>NZ_JAANYY010000010.1 GCF_012274265.1 Sphingopyxis microcysteis | reverse complement strand
CTAGGGTCAGGACCCATTGATTTGCGGTAGCGATTATGATTCAGGCGACCGTGAAGGAGCCTGAATTTGAGCGATTTATTCTGGCTGACGGACGAGCAAATGGCCCGCCTTCAGCCCTATTTTCCGAAGAGCCACGGGCGTGAGCGCGTTGATGACCGGCGGGTTTTGAGCGGGATCATCTTCGTCAATCGCAATGGGCTGAGGTGGCGGGACGCGCCGAGAGAATATGGCCCAGCGAAGACGCTATACAATCGCTGGAAGCGGTGGAGCGACAAAGGCGTCTTCATCCGCATGATGGAGGGCTTGGCGACACCGCAGGCGCCAGAGCGCAAGACGATCATGATCGACGCGACCTATTTGAAGGCCCACCGCACGGCGTCGAGCCTTGGGGTAAAAAAGGGGGGCCGGGACGCCTGATCGGCCGCACGAAAGGCGGCATGAACACCAAGCTGCATGCCGTGACCGATGCGAATGGTCGTCCGATCAGCTTCTTCCTGACCGCCGGACAGGTCAGCGATTATACGGGCGCGGCGGCGCTGCTCGACACCCTTCCCAAAGCGCAATGGATGCTCGCCGACCGGGGCTATGATGCCGACTGGTTCCGCGACGCCTTGCAGGAAAAGGGGATCACCCCCTGCATCCCGGGCCGGAAGATACGGAACAACGCCGTCAAATATGACAAGCGCCGCTACAAACGCCGCAACCGCATCGAGATCATGTTCGGCCGCCTCAAAGACTGGAGACGCGTCGCAACACGCTACGATCGCTGCCCGAAAGCCTTCTTCTCCGCCGTAGCTCTCGCCGCGACTGTCATCTTCTGGCTCTGATCAATGAGTCCTGACCCTAG
>NZ_JAANYY010000009.1 GCF_012274265.1 Sphingopyxis microcysteis | reverse complement strand
AAAATGGCCTCGCTGCTCGGGTCGCGCGAGCAGCGAGGCCTGCGAGCGTGCATATGCACAATGCTTCGCATGCGATGGGCCGCTGTCATGCCCGTCAGGGCACGGTCTAGCGACCAGCGTTAAATATCCGGTGAATCGACGTCCAGCAGCCGCTGCGGCGCCGTCTCGCCATCCCTCCATCACACATAAACTCAGCAAGGGGACCGCAGCGATGCGGTCCCTTTCTCCTTTATAGAAAGACGTACCAAATGACGACCATCCACAACATCCGACCGTTCAACACCCGCTATGTGATCCGGGACCGGTCAAGCCGTTATACGCCCGAACTCTTGCGCACCCACCGAACCGCGCAGGCGAGCTACGCTTACATCAACCGCCAGAACAGCGTTGATGAATGGGGTCCGACGCCGAACTGGGCGTCGCGCTCCGACCTTGCGGCGGCGGGCCGATGTGCTCCCGCCCGCGCCGCCGGACCCAAGCTGTCGGGTATCGCTCTGTGGGCACAAGCGGACGAGAATGCAGCCCGGTATCGGCCCGACGAGCCGACCATCGCACATTGCGTCGGTAGCCTGCCGCGCCATGAGGATCTCGCCTTCTGGCGCAATCTGATCGAAGGCTTTGCCGAGGATTATCTGGTCGCCCGCGGTATGGTGGTCGACTGGGCGATCCACCATCAGGCAGACAGCGACGATAAGCCCGAAATCGCGCCCCATGCGCATTTCCTCATCACCTTGCGAGGATATGACCCGGAGCACCGCGATTATGGCAAGGTTCGCCAGAACTGGCTGCGGACGGACAATTCTCGCAAGCGCCTCGCCGAGCGGTGGTGGGAACGGACCGGAATCGTCCCGCCCGAATATGTCATGGCGGCGGCGATGTCCCAAATCTCTCGCTGACATCGTGTCGGCGCCGGGCCTCGACGACGCCCGGGGTCGGCACTCTCGAATGCCGCGTTTCCGCATGGCGCTTTGCAAGGA
>NZ_JAANYY010000008.1 GCF_012274265.1 Sphingopyxis microcysteis | reverse complement strand
TCGGCCGCCTCAAAGACTGGAGACGCGTCGCAACACGCTACGATCGCTGCCCGAAAGCCTTCTTCTCCGCCGTAGCTCTCGCCGCGACTGTCATCTTCTGGCTCTGATCAATGAGTCCTGACCCTAGGCGCAGTCTTCATGGCTGCGGTGCGACCCATTCCCCGGGACGGACCCTAAACCCTTCGCCTGAAAAAGGGAAGTGATCAGCGGCACAGGCCGCTTGCGCCCATGGGACGCGCAACCTATCTGCAGGGCGACTGTTTCAAACCCATGAGGACATTATGAGCGGATTCGACGATCGTGAACGCGCCTTCGAGACCCAATTTGCCCGCGATCAGGAGCTGCAGTTCCGCATCACGGCGCGGCGCAACCGGCTGGTCGGCGAATGGGCCGCCGAACGCATGGGGCTGACCCCCGAGGAAACCGACGCCTATGCCAAGGCGGTCGTGCAGGCCGATTTCGAGGAAGCGGGCGACGAGGATGTGATCCGCAAGCTGGCGGGCGACCTGACCGCCGCCAAGGTGGAGATCAGCGACGCCGAAATCCGCGCGGTGCTGAACGAAAAGACGGTCGAGGCGCGGCGCCAGTTCATCGACGCGCAGGGCTGACCCGATGGGTATGCGCGCCGACGATTTGCGGGCGATGATCGTTACCGCCTTTCCCGAAGCGGTGGTGGAAATCACCGACCTGGCGGGCGATAACGATCATTATGCCGCGCATGTCGTCAGCGAATCCTTTCGCGGCATGACCCGCATTGCGCAGCACAAGGCGGTCTATGCCGCGCTCGGCGGACGCATGGGCGGCGAACTTCATGCCTTGCAATTGACGACCGCCGTTCCTTCATAGGGGATAGCTCAAAAAATTTGGCGCGCTGCGCCGCCGGAGACGATTATGACCGAACCCACGCATGACCGCATCGCCAAGCTGGTCGCCGACAATCCCGTGCTGTTGTTCATGAAGGGCACGCCGCTGTTCCCGCAGTGCGGCTTTTCGTCGCGTGCGATCGCGATGCTCGATCGGCTGGGGATCGAATATGAAACCGTTGATGTGCTGCAGGACATGGAAATCCGCCAGGGCATCAAGGAATTTTCGGACTGGCCGACAATCCCCCAACTCTATGTGAAGGGCGAATTTGTCGGCGGCAGCGACATCATGATGGAAATGTGGGAAGCGGGCGAGTTGCACACGCTGATGGCGGGGATTCCGGCGCGGGCGGAATAACGCACCTCGAACAAATAGAAGCCCGCCGGAGCGTGCGTTCCGGTGGGCTTTTGTTTGTCTGTTTTGGGGTGGGGCGCGGCCCTTGATGATCCTCCCTGTGGCGAAGCCATGGGGAGGGGGACCGTCCGCGAAGCGGATGGTGGAGGGGCCGCGCCGTCAGCGTCATGGCCCCTCCGTCAGCGCTTCGCGCTGCCACCTCCCCATCGCTGCGCGACAGGGAGGATCGACGGCAGCTACCGGACGTTTCCAGCCGTCAACCCGCGCCGAGAACCGAAAAGCGCCCTGGAGGCACTAAAGCTTCCGGGGGGCGGGGCCTTTCGGCCGCTCCGCCCCCCGTCTGCATCGGGGGCAAGTGGGGATTTCCCGGTGGGGGCAGGGGGCATCAGGGACCAGACCGATGCCCCCCACCGCTCCATTGAGCGGAACACTCGGGAACATCTGAAACTATTCAATTGCCGTGCCAATTTGGCGCGGCGACGGATTCTCGGGCAAGACGGTGGTTAGCGATTCCTTACCGGCGCCGCGCACTGTCAAATATTCCGACACGACAAAGACGTCAGCGCGGCGAAGGCCGGGATCGCGCCCTTGCGCCCTGACGCGTTGGCGAGATCCCGTCCTTCGCCGGGATGACGGACCTTGGGCAGTTCAGCTTCGTTCATCGACCATTCAGCCCTTTGACTACATTTGTAGTCGCGTTGCAGTTCAGCGATGCCAATGGGAGGGGTTCTGATGGCAGAAAGAGCAAGCGAGTCGGAGATGCAGGTGCTGTCGGCCCTGTGGGACGACGCCCCGCAAACCGCGGCCGATCTGACCGCCCGGGTGGGCAAGGCGAATGGCTGGACGCAGGCGACGGTCAAGACGTTGCTGGCACGGCTGGTTCAGAAGGGCGCGGTGGCCGCCGAGGCCGACGGCCGACGCTACCTCTATAGCCCCGCGATCGAGCGCGCCGATGCCGTGGGCGAGGAATCGCAGCGCTTCGTCGACCGCCTGTTCGGTGGCCGCGTCAGCCCGCTGATCGCGCACCTTGCCGATCGCGAAGCCTTGTCGGACACCGACATTGCCGAAATCGAAGCCTTGTTACGGAAGCTCAAGTCATGAGCGCCGCGACCTGGATGCAGGTGTGGAGCGACACGATGCTCACCACCGCGCTGCTCGTCCTGGCCGTACTGCTGATCCGCAAGCCCTTTGCGCGCCACTTCGGGCCGCGGCTGGCGTATAGCCTGTGGCTGATCCCGGCGCTGCGGCTGGTCTTGCCGCCGCTGCCCTTCGCCGAACCGGTTTCTGCGCCCGAAAGCGTCGACGTGATGCTGGTTGCGGTCGATACGGCGATGACCGCACCGGTCGCCCCGAGCTGGTCGGTCGCCGATGCCATGCCCTATGTCTTTGTCGTGTGGGCTATCGGCATGGCCGCGGTGCTGACGATGGCGCTCTTGTCGCATCGCCGGTTTCGCGTCGCCGTGCTCGCCGAAGCGGTCGAGCTGGAGCCGATCGGGACGATCCGGCTGGTCATGACCGACGCGGTCGATGGCCCCGTCGCCTTTGGTCTGTGGCGGCGTATCGTCGCGGTGCCGCAGGATTTCTTTGCTCGCTACGCCGCCGACGAGCGCGCGCTCGCGGTCGACCATGAACTCGCGCACCATCGCCATGGCGATTTGTGGGCGAATGCCGCGGCGCTCGTGCTGCTGGCGTCGCAATGGTTCAATCCGTTCGCCTGGCGCGCGATCCGCGCCTTCCGCTTCGATCAGGAGGCGGCGTGCGATGCCCGCGTGCTGACGATGGCCGACGCGGACATGCGCGGTGAGCGCACCGCGCGCTATGCAACCGCCATTGCCAAGGCCGCTGTGGGGTCGCGGCTGTCGCTGGCGGCGCCGATGGCGGTTCACGATAATTTGCAGGAGAGGCTGACGATGTTGATGCGGAGGGATATTTCGAAACAGCGCGGGCTGGCTGGCCGGTTGCTGATCGGCGGCGCGGCGCTGGCGGTGCTGGCGACGACCGCCACGCTGGTTCCCGCCGGGGTCGAGACGGCGACC
This sequence comes from Sphingopyxis microcysteis, assembly GCF_012274265.1. Lineage (GTDB taxonomy): Bacteria > Pseudomonadota > Alphaproteobacteria > Sphingomonadales > Sphingomonadaceae > Sphingopyxis > Sphingopyxis microcysteis. The sequence goes on along the minus strand of NZ_JAANYY010000008.1, from coordinate 17,229 downwards.
GCGCAGACGGTCGATGTCGCCGAACCGCCCGCACCGCCGCTGCCGCCGGAGGCGCCGTTGCCGCCCGAAGCTCCCGACGCCCCCGATGCTCCCGATGCTCCCGGCGTCATGGTCTTCACCGACACCAGCAAGGACGTCACCACCGATAAGGATGGCAAGAAGCGCGAAGTACATCGCATCGTCATCCGCCGCGACGGGCAGGGTGACGGCAAGGCGCCGACGGTGATGTTCGCTCCCGCCGATGGCAAGGACAAGCTGCGCCATATCGATGTGCGGATGCCGGGCAGCCTGTCGCGCGACGACGTGCTGGCGACGCTGAAAGAACAAGGCATCACCGGCAAACAGGCCGATGCGATCGCCGACAAGCTGGAGGCCAAGCGCAAGGAGCGGATCCGCACCGTGCTCGCCCCGATGCCGCCGATGCCTCCGATCCCTGCGATGCCACATGGCGCCTGGTCGTCGGTGCATGGCCAGACGATGGTGCTGGGCAAATGCGGCGACAGCAAAAAGGCGGCGCCGATCGTCAACCGCGACGAGACCGACGGCAGCAAGCGCACCCGCGTTCATATGTTCGCGTGCAATGACAGCGCCGAGGGTAAGGCCGCGCGACTGTCGGCGCTCAAGAAAGCACGCGAATCCTTTGCCGACGGCGAACGCGCCCGTGGCCTGTCCGACGACATGCGCGCCAAGGTCGCCGCCGATCTGGACAAGGCGATCGCCGATATCGAGAAATCGGGCAACTAAGTCCGACCAGCTTCGGCGCCAGCCTTTGCTCCCCGGTGGGGCTGGCGGCAGGGGCGGGGAAAGGGAGCGGGCAACCGCTCCCTTTTTCGTGAGTTAGCGCGTGGACCGCGTGGCGATCCAAAGTTCAGGAAAGTTCAGCCCCCTGCACGCCGCAAATTGTGGCTCAAAACGTGCGGGGCGCCCCCGGCATGATTTGCCCTGACGGCATCAGCAAGCCGGACAACGACCGCCTTATTGACTGAATGAAAGAGCCAAATCGAGGCTGGCACAGCCGGATAATGTAGGAAAGCCCTATTTGCGGGCGACGTCGTCTTTGGGGTGGAGCTGCCTTCATTTCTTCGTCACCCCGGACTTGATCCGGGGTCCATGATGCCTCGTACCGCCCCACACTGAGAAGCCGCATGGATCCCGGATCAAGTCCGGGATGACGAAAGTTTATGCCCGCTTCCAGTCGTTTTCTGTCGTTGTTGCCGAATGAGCGCCGCCACCCCTTTCGTTCCGCCCCCGGCAGTGCCACATGATACCCATGAGCGAAGAAAAGCCCTGGCCCGACAGCATCCGCGCCGGCGATTGCGAGCAGCATGAGCCGCTGGTCCGGCGCGTGCTGGCGCCGAACCCGTCGCCCTATACCTTTACCGGCACCCAGACGTGGATCGTCGGCGCGGGCAGCGATGTAGCTGTGATCGACCCCGGTCCGACCGGATCGGGGATGAGCATCGGCGATCCCGCCGACATCAACGGGGTCGGTCATGTCGATGCGATCCTGAGCGCGGTCGGCGGGCAGCGCGTCGCCGCGATCCTGTGTACCCACACCCACCGCGACCACAGCCCCGCCGCGGCGCCGCTAAAAGCCGCGACCGGCGCCCCGATCATCGGCTGCGCGCCGCTGGCCTTGTCCGACAACGGCCCGCGCGCCGATTCGGCGTTCGATCCGGATTATGCCCCCGACCGGGTGCTGGCCGACGGCGAGCGGATTTCCGGCGACGGCTGGACGATCGAGGCGGTCGCGACCCCCGGGCATACGTCGAACCATCTCTGCTTCGCGCTGGTCGAAAGCGGCGCGTTGTTCACCGGCGATCATGTTATGGCGTGGTCGACCAGCGTCGTCAGCCCGCCCGACGGCGACATGGCAGCCTATATGGCCAGCCTCTCAAAGCTCCATGACCGCGATGACCGCGTCTATTATCCCGCGCACGGCCCCGCGGTGACCAAGCCGCGGCAGCTCGTCCGCGGCATGCTGGGCCACCGCAAGCAGCGCGAGCGCCAGATATTGCGCGAGCTGGAAAAGGGCACCCGGGTCATCCCGGCCATGGTCGCGCATATGTACAAGGGGCTAGACCCGCGACTGACCGGCGCCGCCGGCCGCTCGGTGCTGGCGCACCTGTTCGACCTGCGCGCGCGCGGGGTGGTGCGCGAACGCGATGACGAATGGGAACTGGCCTGACATGCTTTTGACGATGCTGCTTGCCGCCGCGCAGCCGATGACCGACGCGACGCCTGCGCCGAACTCGCGGCTGATCGAACTGCTCGCGAAAGACGATGGCGTCCATTGCCTGCCCGACGGCCAGATATGTTTTGCGCTGCCTGGCGACGAAGAATCGGACGCGCTTCCAGCCAATCTTGTGGTGTCCTTTCCGGGGTCGGGCGACGATGAAAAGACCGTCCTACCGCTGCCGACCTTTGCGGGCGAGCCGCAGACACTGCGGCTATGGCCGCAAGCGGTGTGGGTGCGCGGCGGCGACGAAGCGGGCAGCGGTGAGGGGCTGGAAATGCTGGTCGGCGTGATCGGCGAACAGCGCGCGATGTATTCGGGCGGTGGCGGGTCGGGCAGCCGGCTCCACCTGCTGCGTTTCGGTATGGCGCCGCATGCGATCGGGCTCGGCGGCGAAGTTCTCGACGTTGCATGGGACAGTTCGCTGATGATCCGTGCCTGCTTTTCCGAACAGGACGCCAAGGACCGGCTCGATGCCTGCCACGACGAATATGAATTTAAGGCGGTGCTGAAACCCGGCCCCGACGACGGCGGTGAACTGCCGAGCCTGACCTATCGCAGCTTTGCGACCGCCTATCCGCAGACGTCGCGGCGGAGCGAGGACAATAGCGGGCAAAAGCTGAAACCCAGCGATCTGGCCGAGTGGAAGGATCCCGAGTGCAGTTACGAACGCGTGCTGCGGTTCAACGATGCGACGGGTCGTTATGAAATGGATCGCCCCGCACCCGATTGTTCGGTCTATACAGAGCCATGAGCCCGAATCCTTCCTCGACCGCCCCCCGCCTGACCGGGCGCCTGATCCTGTTTGGCGCCGCGGCGATGCTGCTGCTTGCCGTCTGGTGGGCGGTGTCGGCGTGGCGCGACTGGGAAAAGGGCTATGATCCCGAAACGGTCGTCGCCGCGAGCCTGCAGGGTTTGCAGGAGCAGAATGTGCTGGTGCCGTTCACCGCGCGCTATGTCGCTGTCGTGACATCGACGCAAAGCCGGATGGGACTCAGCGCCAAAAAGACGCTGATCATGCCCGGCACGGTGCGCTACGAGGTCGATCTGGGCCAGCTCAAGCAATCGGATCTCGAATGGGATGCGGCGAGCAATGCGCTTACCGTGACGCTGCCGCCGCTGCGTCTCGCCGGCCCCGAAATCGATATCGACGCGATCAGCGAGTTTCGCGACGGGACGATCCTGCTTACGCTGACCGACGCCGAAGCGTCGCTCGACGCCGCCAATCGCAAGGCGGCGCAGGATGAACTGATCAAGCAGGCAAAGGGGCCGACCCCGATGCGGCTGGCTGAGGGCGCGGCGCGCGCCGCGATCGAGCAGAGCTTCGCGATGCCGCTGAAGGCTGCGGGAATCGATGCCAAGGTCACCGCGCGCTTTGCCGATACCCCTGCCGGATAGGCGGCTTTCGCGCGCCTTCGTCGTGCGTTAGTTTGTCCAAAGATTTGGCCGACTGGGGGGTATGGCATGGCGACGACAGCAGCGGGCACGGCGCGGCCCGAGCGTTTCTGGCAATATATGGCGATCGGCCTTTCGGCGTTCATCATCATTGGCTTTGCGCAGTTCGCGCTGCGCGGGTTTGTCGATCCGGTCGCGGCGCCCTTCTGGGTCCATGCGCACGGCGTGCTGATGCTGGCCTGGCTCGCGCTTCTCGTTGTCCAGCCGACCCTGGTCGTGCGCCAGAATCTGGCACTCCACCGGCGGCTCGGGTGGGCCGGTGCGGCGCTGGCGATTGCGATCACCGCGCTGGGGGTGTTCACCGGGATGGCGTCGCTGGTGCTCGGTCGCTTCCCGCCCTTTTTCTCGCCGCCCTATTTTCTTGCCCTGACGGCCATCGAGTCGCTGGTGTTCGGTTTGATGGTGTGGGCGGCGGTGCGAAGGCGGAACCGGACCGACTGGCATCGTCGGCTAATGATCGGCGCGACGATCGTCATCCTCGAACCCGCGCTGGGCCGCTTGTTGCCGATGCCCCTGATGATCGGCTGGTCGGACCTTCCGATCGGCCTGTTCCAGCTCGGCGTCGTCGGCATCATCGCGCTATACGACCGCCGCACGCTCGGCACCGTCCATCCCGCGACAAAAGCGATTGCGGCAATTGTCATCGCGGTGCGCGTCGCCATCTATCTGCTGGCGTTGACGCCCCCCGTCATCGCGCTCGCGGACCGGCTGGTTGGCGGCTGACGCCGCGTTGCCCTGTCCGGGGTCGCGGTGTAGGGGGGTGGCCAAGGCAAAAGCCAGATAAGGAAAAGCGATGACTGCTCCCATCCGCGAGAATCTCTCGGGCCTCGACCTGCGCGCTGAAATCGAGCGGCTGCGCAAAGAACGCAATGCCGTGATTTTGGCGCATTATTACCAGAAGCCCGAGATTCAGGACCTTGCCGATTTCGTCGGCGACTCGCTGGAGCTGTCGCGCAAGGCCGCCGACACCGACGCCGACGTCATCGCCTTTTGCGGCGTCAAGTTCATGGCCGAGACCGCGAAAATCCTTTCGCCTGAAAAGACCGTGATCCTACCCGACATGGACGCGGGGTGCAGCCTGGAGGACAGCTGCCCGCCCGAACAGTTCAAGCGGTTTCGCGAAAAGCACCCCGACCATATCGCCCTGACCTACATCAACTGTTCGGCGGCGGTGAAGGCATTGAGCGATATCATCGTCACCTCGTCGAGCGCCGAGACGATCATCAGCCAGATTCCCGAAAGCCAGCCGATCATCTTTGGCCCCGATCGCCACCTCGGCGGCTACCTCAACCGCAAATTCGGGCGCGAGATGTTGTTGTGGCCGGGCGTGTGCATCGTCCATGAAGCGTTCAGCGAAACCGAGCTTTTGAAGCTGAAGGCGCAGCACCCCGGCGCCCCGGTCGCGGCGCACCCCGAATGTCCGCCGCACATCGTCGACCATGCCGACTATGTCGGATCGACCAGCGGTATTTTGCAATTCGCGAAGAGCTTTCCCGGCGATACGCTGATCGTCGCGACCGAGCCGCATATCATCCACCAGATGGAACTCGCGCTGCCCGAGAAGAATTTCATCGGCGCGCCGGGCGCCGACGGCAACTGCAACTGCAACATCTGTCCGTATATGGCGCTCAACACGATGGAGAAGCTGTACCTCGCATTGCGCGACCTGAAACCGCAGATCGAGATGGAGGAAGGCCTCCGCCTCGCCGCGCGCAAGAGTCTCGACCGGATGCTCGAGATGGCGTCGGGCACGGTGGGCAAGGGCGATCTGGGCCGGGCGTGATTGATGTCGCGAGTCGGATTTCCGACTCGCCAATACGAGTCGCGAGGCGGCTTCTTTCTCGACAAGTCGCGAAACCGCATCCGAAAATGCTGCACCCTTGTTACAAAAATGCTGCACCGAATCCGCTTGTTGCTAATGCCGGACTTATCCACAGCGGGCGATGCGCATAGGGGGTATTTGCGCGTTTTTCTGTTGGCGCCCCGAACGCTTCATGTCAGCTTCAAATCATCGGATGACGGAGACGAAAGACCGCCGGGACATCAAGGGTAGTTGCAAGACTAGCCAGAAGAGAACGGACCGGACTTGCGAGGAAATCGACCGATAGCTTGGTCACGGAACGTAGCGATTCCCACGAGTTGATGCGAACCCGACCAGGTACAGGAAATGCAGTCCATCGCTTGGACAGCGATCGCTTCGGCGGACGCAGGAAGAGATGATGAAGGGCTTTCCAGGTGCGGCCGGCCCCCGAAAGGGGGCCGACCAAACCGTCGCCGGATTGTTCCGGCGTGCGCCGCAACGCATCGTTTTGCGGGCTGCTGATCGCAAGAGAAGCGGACCGGGATGAAGGCGGGGTGGCGAGACGCGGAGCAGGACCGGATAGTGGGGGTTGGCAGCGATGTCGGCCCCCATTTCGTTTGTGCGCAGCGCGCGGCGCGTGCGCCGTCTTTGCCCTTCTCTGGCACGCCATCATATTTATTTTTGTCCTTGTGACCTTCGTCACATCGCCGTCAAACGCGGCTGCTTAGAGCCGTGGTTGCGACCCGGAGCAGTTCTTGATCTGGAACTGATCCCACTTTCCCGGCTGCGTCCTTCGGGACCGGCCGGGAACCTTTCGCTTCCTTTCCGCATTGTGTCGGCATCGTTGAAACGATGTCTGGGCGCGACCGGACGTTCATAAATGGGCCGGGTATCTGCGTTTGCCCGGCGGTTCAGGAAGGGAAAAATCATGGGCTTGATCATCACTTTGATCGTTGGCGGCATCATCGGCTGGCTGGCGAGCATCGTCATGCGCACCGACGCGCAGCAGGGCATCATCCTGAACGTCGTCGTCGGCGTCGTCGGGGCGTTCCTCGGCAATTTCCTCGGCAGCTTTTTCGGCATGGGCGCCAGCCTCGATACCTTCAGCCCGGTCGGGCTGCTGTGGGCGTTTATCGGCGCGGTCGTGTTGCTCGGCATCATCAATCTGGTCCGCCGCGGCAGCGTTCGTTAACCGGGGTCGCGGCGGTGCACCTGGCGCCGCCGCTATTCCGCTAGGCGCTTTCAAATAACTGGGTTAACAATGCCATGCCTGCCAAGGCGGGCGACACCAATGATCGTAGGGGGTCAATATCATGGATTTCATTATCGCAATCATCATGGGCGGTGTTATCGGCTGGCTGGCCAGCATCGTGATGCGCACCGATGCGCAGCAGGGTATCTTCCTCAACATCATCGTCGGCTGCGTCGGCTCGATCCTCGGGCGGTTCCTGTTCGGCCAGTTCCTGGGTGGCGGGCACCTGCGCGGCAATGCGTTTGACCCGATGACGCTGCTGACCGCATTTATCGGTGCCGTCGTGCTGCTCGCCGTCGTCAATCTGGTGCGCCGCGGCCGCGTTCGCTGAATCGATCATAGACCGGCATCGGTCGTTCGCGACCGACCGGATCAAAGGGTGGCCCGCCGTCAGGCGCGCCGCCCTTTTTCATGTCTGCAACCACTGGAAATCGCAACAATATCGGCTTATGGACCGCGCCCCGGCGCGCGGGCAGGGGGACGAGTTTTGGCCTCTTGCAAGCGGTGATTTAATTAGGTAATACACCTCGTGCGGGATTTCGGTCCTGTCGTGCGGGCCTGAGGGGGCGAAGCGCAGTCGCGCTTGCCGCATCGGATGCCGCCACAGGCAGGGAGGAATATGGCGTGAACTACGAGCGGAAAGTGGATGTGATGGACAGCCTCGCGGGTTCGACCCAGAGCTATTATGACGAGGCGGAAAGCCGCCGCAAGCGGACGCGGTTGATCATCGCAGTGGTGCTGATCGCACTCGCGCTGGCCGCCGCATGGTACGCATTCAGCTCCAGCAAGGAAGGCGCCGCGGGCGCTGGCGGTGCAGCGGGCGGCGAGGGCGCCGCGGCGGTGCCGAGCATCACCGTGATGATCCCCGGCCGTCAGTCGGTCGAAGCGACGATTTCGACCAACGGGACGATCGCGGCGCGTCGCGAGATGCCCGTCGGGGTTGCCGGTGAGGGCGGTCAGGTCGTGCGCGTGCTGGTCGAACCCGGCCAGTGGGTCGGCGCTGGCCAGCCGCTTGCGATCGTCGATCGCGCGGTGCAGGCGCAGCAGGCCGCGGCGCTCGCCGCATCGATCCGCGTTGCGCAGGCCGATGCCGATCTGGCGCAGGCCGAACTGACCCGCGCCGACGCGCTGGTGTCGCGTGGTTTCATTTCCAAGGCTGATATGGATCGCAAGCGCGCAACGCGCGATGCCGCCAATGCGCGCGTCCGCGTCGCGCAGGCCCAATATGCCGAAGCGCAGGCGCGCAACGGCCGTTTGAACATCGTCGCCCCGGCGGCGGGTCTGGTGCTGACGCGGCAGGTTGAAACGGGTCAGGTCGTGAGCTCGGGCAGCGGCGTGCTGTTCCGCATGGCGCGCGGCGGCGAGATGGAATTGATGGCGCAGATGGCCGAAGCCGATCTGGCGCGCGTCCGCGTCGGTACCCGCGCGACGATCAGCCCGGTCGGCACCAACCTGCAGATCGCCGGTCAGGTGTGGCAGGTGTCGCCGGTGATCGACCCCGACACCCGGCAGGGCATGGTGCGCATCGCGGTGCCGTACAGCACCGCGCTCCGTCCGGGCGGCTTCGCCGACGCGCGGCTGGTGGCCGGTACCGAAGAAGCGCCGTTGCTGCCTGAAAGCGCGGTCCAGAGCGGTCCGGAAGGCAATTATGTGCTGGTGGTGGACAGCAAGGACACGATCCAGCGTAAGCCGGTCAAGGTGGGTACCGTGACCGACGGCGGCGTGTCGATCGCATCGGGCCTCAACGGCAACGAACGTGTCGTCGTGCTGGCCGGTGCGTTCCTGAACGTCGGCGACAAGGTGAAGCCGGTGGTCCAGAAATCGTCGCAATAATCCTACCCGATCGCGTACGCACAAGGGCGTTTGAATCATGAGCTTTCGCAACATTTCCGCCTGGTGCATCCGCAATCCGGTGCCGCCGATCGTGATGTTCGTGCTGTTGATGCTGGCGGGGATCGTCAGTTTCAACCGGATGGACGTCAACGACAATCCCGACATCGAATTTCCCGCGGTGCAGGTCATCGTGTCGCAGCCGGGGGCGGCGCCGTCGGAGCTGGAAACGCAGGTGACCCAGCGCGTCGAAGCGGCGGTCCGCGGGGTCAGCGGGGTCGACGAAATGTCGTCCTATGTCGGCGAAGGCAGCAGCCGCACCATGGTGCAGTTCGCGATCGGCACCCCGATCGACCGCGCCTATAACGACGTCAACCAGGCGATTTCGCAGATCCGCAGCGACCTGCCCGACGGCATCCTGGAACCGCAGGTCGTGCGCGTCGACATCGCGGGCGGCCCGATCACCTATTTCGCGGTCGAGGCGTCCGACATGACGCTGGAGCAATTGTCCTGGTATGTCGACAATACCGTCGCCAAGGAATTGCTGTCGATCCCGGGCATGAGCCAGGTGCGCCGTTCGGGCGGCGTCGATCGCGAAATCCGCGTGATCCTCGATCCCGCGCGGATGCAAAGCTATGGCCTGACCGCCAGTCAGGTGAACCAGCAGCTGCGCCAGACCAACGTCAATGCGGCGGGCGGGCGTACCGAAATCGCCGGCAGCGAACAGGCGGTGCGCGTGCTGGGCAATGCCGCCAACGCCTTTGAACTTGGCGAGACGCGCCTGTCGATCGGCAATGGCCGTACCGTGCGCCTGTCCGACGTTGCCAAGGTCACCGACGGCTATGCCGAACAGCGCAATCTCGCGAAGATCAAGGGCCGCCAGGTGCTCAGCTTTGCGATCGAAAAGGCCAAGGGCGCGTCGGACGTCACCGTGCATGACGAAACGATGAAAAAGCTGGCCGCGATCAAGGAAGCCAACCCCAAGGTCGATTTCAAGATCCTGTTCACGCGCACCGAATATACCAAGGAACAATATCGCAGCTCGATGCTGGCGATGATCGAAGGCGCGGTGCTTGCCGTCGTCGTCGTGTTCCTGTTCCTGCGCGACTGGCGCGCGACGCTGATCAGTGCGCTCGCGATCCCGCTGTCAGCGATCCCGACCTTCTGGTTCATGGACATGATGGGCTTTTCGCTGAACAGCCTGTCGCTGCTCGCGCTCAGCCTGGTGGCGGGGGTGCTGGTCGACGACGCGATCGTCGAGATCGAGAATATCGTCCGGCATATGCGCATGGGCAAGACCGCCTATCAGGCGTCGATCGACGCCGCCGACGAAATCGGGCTCGCGGTGGTCGCGACGACGATGTCGATCGTCGCGGTGTTCCTGCCGGTGGCGCTGATGCCCGGGATTTCCGGCCAGTTCTTTATCCAGTTCGGGATGACCGTCGTGTTCGCGGTGCTCGTCAGCCTCGCGGTCGCGCGTATGATCACGCCGATGATCGCGGCCTATTTCCTGTCGGCGCAGGGCGAACAGGAACATGCGGCGGGACCGTGGGTCGACCGGTACGAAAAGGTGCTGGCGTGGACGTTGGACAGTACAAAGCAGCAGGCAGTGCGGGCGCGTTACGATGGTACCCGGACCAGCGTCGCCTATCTGGCTGTACCGCTCATCCTTGCGGGTCTTTACATCCTCTATGCGATCTACGCCTATTTCCAGCCGGTTCCGGCGGGACAGGATGGTCCCAACCCCGCGCTGTACTTCCTGTTGCAGACGCCGTTCATGGCGATCGCCATCTTCCTGCTGACCAGCCTGATCGCGATCATCGGCGGTGCGCTGGTCTATGCGGTAGGCATGCGCGGTTGGGGCTTTACCCACTGGGCAAAGTTCATGGTGCAACGCGCCTATGCGCGCCTGCACGATCACCGCGTCTGGATCGTCGGCATCGGGCTGCTCGCTTTCCTGTCGAGCATCGGCTTGTTCATGGTACTGCCGCAGCAGTTCCAGCCGACGACGAACAGCGATTACAGCCAGGTTCGCTACGAACTGCCGCCGGGTTCGACGCTGGCGCAAAGCGAAAATATCGTGCGGCAGATCGGCGCCATCCTCGACAATAGCCCGGTCGTCCAGACGGCTTTCTATGACGTCGAGGTCGGCGGCGGCAATGCGTTCATCACGCTCAAGAAAGAGCGTCCGATGACCAGCGTCGAATGGGAACGCAGCCTGCAACCCAAGCTGGCGGCCATCCCCGACGCGCGCGTTTCGTTCCAGAGCCAGTCGGGCGGCTTTTCGGGTCGCGACATGACGATGGTCATCGGGGGTGACGATCCGGTCGCGCTGGAAAAACATGCGCGCACGATCGTGGCCCAGATGGGCGGGCTCAAGGAACTGCGCGCACCGCGTATCGAGGGCGACATTCCGCGCCCCGAAATCATCGTCAATCCGCGCATGGACCTGGCCGCCGAACTCGGGGTCACGACCGCGGCGCTCAGCCAGACGATCCGCATCGCGACCCTTGGCGACATCGATCAGAATGCCGCGAAATTCTCGCTGTCCGATCGCCAGATCCCGATCCGCGTGCTGCTGTCCGAAGATTCGCGCCGCAGCCTCGCGACGATCGAAAACCTGCCGGTTCCGACCTCGCGCGGCGGAACGGTGCCGCTGAAATCGGTTGCCGACATCGGGTTCGGCGCCGGGCCGACCGAACTGCGCCGTTATAACCAGACGCGGCGTATCGTGATCGGCGCCGATCTGGCGCCGGGGCTGGTCACCGGCGATGCGCAGAAAAAGATCGACGCGTTGCCCGCGGTCAAGGAAATGCCGCAGGGCATCCGCAAGGTGGTGCAGGGCGATGCGAAATGGCAGGCCGAGTTGATCAACAATTTCCTCATCGCGGTGGTGTCGGGATTGCTGCTCGTCTTCGCGACGCTGGTGTTGCTCTATCGCCGCTTCCTGTCGCCGCTGGTCAATATGTCGTCGCTGCTGCTGGCGCCGCTCGGCGGCCTGCTGGGCCTCGCGATCACCGGCATGGAAATCTCGATGCCGGTCTATATCGGGTTGCTCATGCTGCTCGGCATCGTCGCCAAAAACTCGATCCTGCTCGTCGATTTCGCGATCGAGGAAATGGACCATGGTGTCGGCAAGATGGAGGCGCTGCTCGATGCCGGGCGCAAGCGCGCGCAGCCGATCGTCATGACCACGGTCGCGATGGTGGCGGGCATGGTGCCGACGGCGATCTCGCTGTCGGGCGACGGGGCGTGGCGCGCGCCGATGGGCGTTGTCGTGATCGGCGGGTTGATCCTGTCGACGCTGCTGACGCTGCTGATCGTGCCTGCGGGCTTCAGCCTCGCCGACAGCATGGAAAAGCGGCTCGGCCGGTTCTTCTCGCGCAATCTGCTCACTTATCGAAAGGGTGACGATACGAAACCGCATGGGGAACCGGCACCGCAGCCTGCCGAATAGCGTGACGCGCGCAAATGTGCGGCCTTGGTTGCAACTTTTGCGTCGCGTCGCCATTTTAAGCGGATGATCGATAAAGCTTCGACCCCGGCGACCGCCGGCCGCGCCCACCCCGCCGGGGTGGGCGTTGCCGTTCCGACCGGCGGGCTGAACGTCCGGATGGTCGCGACGGGCATGTTGGTGGTCATGGCGATCATCTTCGTCACCGCCAAATTCTATCAGGATGTCCATCCCGCGATCGGGTTTGTCCGCGCCTTTGCCGAGGCGGCGATGGTCGGCGGGCTGGCCGACTGGTTCGCGGTGACCGCGCTGTTCCGGCACCCGATGGGGCTGCCGATTCCTCACACGGCGATCGTGCCGCGCAACAAGAACCGCATCGGCGACACGCTCGCGCGCTTCCTGCTCACCAACTTCCTGTTGCCGCGACTGATCGCGCGCAAGATGCAGACGGTCGACGTTGCGGGCGCGGTGGGCAAATTTCTGTCGCAACCGGGCGAGGGCGGCGGGCGGCTGCGGCTCGGCGCGTCGCGGATCATCGCCGACGGGCTCGGCGCGCTCGACCAGCAGCGGCTGGGGGGCATGGTCAAATCGGCGATCGCCGACCGCTTGCGCGAACTCGACGTCGCGCCGCTGCTGGGGCAGGCGATGCAGGCGGCGCTGGCCGAGGGGCGGCACCAGCCGCTGCTCGACGCGATGGTCAAATGGGGGTCGAAGACGCTCGAACTCAACGAGCATCTGATCCATCAGATGGTGCACGACAATAGTAACGCGATCGTGCGCTTCACCGGGCTCGACGAGAGCATTTCCAATCGCATCGTTGCCGGGCTGTCGAAGCTGCTGAGCGAGATGGCCGAGGATGAGACGCACCCGCTGCGCATTCGTGTCGAAGAGGGCCTCGCCAAGATGGCGCTCGACCTGCAGCACGATCCCGAGGTCAAGGCAAAGGTCGCCAAGGTCCGCGACGAGCTGCTTGAAAACAAGGCGGTGAAACGCTGGCTCGACGGTCTGTGGGAACAGGGGCGTGGGGCGCTGCTGAAGGCGGCGCGCAACCCCGACACCATGCTCGCGGGGAGGATCGGCGAACTGGTGACGCAATTCGGGGCGATGCTGGGCGAGGATGCCCATATCAAGCGCACGCTCAACCGCTACGCGCGCCGCGCCGTCGTCGGCATGGTCGACAGCTATGGCGAAACTGCGCTGAAGCTGGTGTCCGACACGATCCGCGGCTGGGATGCGAAGACGATCACCGACCGGCTGGAAAATGCCGTCGGCGACGACCTGCAATATATCCGCATCAACGGCACGCTGGTTGGCGGGCTGGTCGGGGTGTTGATCCACACGGTGGATGTGTTGATTTGATCCGTCGCCCCCGCGAAGGCGGGGGCCGCATTCGGTTTACACAGCGATGCCGGAATACGCTGCTGGCGGCCCCCGCCTTCGCGGGGGCGACCCTTATGAGCAGCTCACCAACCCTTTGCGAAAGTTCGGATAACGCGGCGTCCACCCCAAGAGCCGCTTCGCCTTCGCATTCGCAACGCGGCGGTTCTCGGCGTAAAAAGCTCGTGCCGTCGGAGAAAGGCCCGCCTCGTCCAGCGTTTGCAGCGGCGGCAACGGCATTTCTAACGTCGCGCAGCCCCATTCGACCAGCCGGTTCTGGTGGCACGGCTCGTCGTCGGCGAGATTATAGACCCCCGCCGGTCCCCTGAACGATGCGATCACGCCGCCCGCGATGTCGTCGACATGCACCCGGCTGAAGACCTGGTCGGGCAAGGCGATCCGGTGCGCGCGGCCTTCGCGTATCCGGTCGAGGATTGAGCGACTGGGGCCATAGATGCCGGGCAGGCGAAAGACCGATACGTCGCCGCGCAGTCTCTGCCACGCAGCATCGGCGGCGTTGCGGTCTGCGCGGCGGCCCTTGACCGGCGCGCTCTCGTCCACCCACGCGCCACCCGCGTCGCCATAGACTCCGGTCGAGGACAGATACCCGACCCATGCCGCCGGGGCGAGCGCGATGGCGTCACCATAGCGTGCCAGCACCGGATCGGCGCCCTCGACAGGCGGGACCGTCGACAGGATATGCGTGGCCGACCGCAACGCCGCCAGTACGCGCGCCTCATCGCCGAACGCGATGCTGTCGCCGCGCCCGTCCCGTGTCGTCCCTGCCACGTCCCACCCGCGCGCGCGAAGGCGGTCGGCAAGGTGACTGGCGGCATAGCCCATCCCGAAAATCAGCATCTGTCCCATCGCCCGCCTTATTGCGCGCCCCGCGCCGCAAGCCTAGGACAATAGACTATCATTTTGTCCGTTTGTGCTGAGCTTGTCGAAGCACCGTCCTTCCTTCGGCGCTGCAGAAGAGAAGGACGGCCCTTCGACAAGCTCAGGGCGAACGGTGTTTGTCCAAGGCCAGATATCCGCATGACCGACGCCTCTTCCACCCCCGCTATTCCCGTCACCATCCATCGCGGCGATTACCGCCCGCCCGACTGGCAGGTGCCCGACGTCGCGCTCGATTTCGCGCTGGCGGTCGAGGCGACGCGCGTCGCCGCGGCGCTGTCGGTGGTGCGCCAGGCCGATGCGCCGGTGCCGCTGCTGCTGCGCGGCGACGGGCTGACCCCGGCGGCGGTGCGCGTCGATGGCGAGGGCTGGAACGACTGGCGGATGGACGGCAGCGACCTGATCGTCGACCTCGGCGATCGCACCGCGGCGACGGTCGAGATCGACACGCTGATCCATCCGGTCGCGAACACCCAGCTGATGGGGCTCTATGCGTCGAACGGCATGCTCTGCACCCAGTGCGAAGCGGAGGGCTTCCGCCGCATCACCTTTCACCCCGACCGTCCCGATGTGCTCAGCCGGTACAAGGTGCGGATGGAGGGCGACAAGGCCGCGTTCCCGATCCTGCTGTCGAACGGCAACTGTATCGCCAAGGGCGACGGCGCGGGCGGCAATCATTGGGCGCTGTGGGAAGACCCGTGGCCAAAGCCGAGCTATCTGTTTGCGCTGGTCGCGGGCGACCTGGTGGTCAATCGCGATAGCTTCACGACGATGTCGGGGCGCCGGGTCGAGCTCGGCATCTGGGTGCGCGACGGCGACCTCGATCGCACCGGCCACGCGATGCAGGCGCTCAAGGACAGCATGAAATGGGACGAGGAGGTCTATGGCCGCGAATATGACCTCGACCTGTTCAACATCGTCGCGGTCAGCGACTTCAACATGGGGGCGATGGAGAACAAGGGGCTGAACATCTTCAACACCCGCTACATCCTCGCCGACCCCGACACCGCGACCGACGTCGATTATGACGGGGTCGAGGGCGTCGTCGCGCATGAATATTTCCACAATTGGTCGGGCAATCGCGTCACCTGCCGCGACTGGTTCCAGCTGTCCTTGAAAGAAGGCTTCACCGTTTATCGCGACCAATGTTTCTCGGCCGACATGGGGTCGCCCGCGGTCAAGCGGATCGAGGATGTTCGCCTGCTCCGCGCCGCGCAATTCCCGGAGGACGCCGGGCCGCTGGCGCATCCGATCCGCCCCGACAGCTTTCAGGAAATCAGCAACTTCTATACCGCGACGGTCTATAATAAGGGCGCCGAGATCATCCGCATGATGGCGACGATGGTCGGGTCGGAGCGGTTCCGCAAGGGCACCGACCTCTACTTCGATCGGCATGATGGCGAGGCGGCGACGTGCGAGGATTTCGTCCGCGCGATCGAAGAGGGCGCCGGCATTGACCTCACCCAGTTCCGCTTATGGTACAGCCAGGCGGGGACGCCGCGCCTGTCGCTGGCGCTGGTTCAGGACGGCGGCGAATGGATGCTCGACGTTCAGCAATCGGTGCCGCCGACCCCGGGCCAGCCTGAAAAGCAACCGATGATGATGCCGCTGAAACTCGCCGCCTTCGCGATGGACGGCAGCGGCGCGGCGCTGCCCGAAACGCTGGTCACGCTGACCGGCGCGGCGCAGCGGATCGCGCTCGGCGCCTTTGCGGCACGTCCGGCGCTGTCGGTCAATCGCGGCTTCTCCGCGCCGGTGATCGTCGACTATGCGCGCGCGCCGGGCGAGCTGGCGTGGCTGGCGGCGCATGACGACGATCCGTTCGCGCGCTACGAAGCCTTGCAGCAGCTGATGCTCGATACGCTCGTTGCCGCGGTGTCGGGCGAAGCGGTGAATAATGCCGCGGTGATCGATGCGGTGGCGGGAACGCTCGCGGGCCGCGCCGACGATCCGGCGTTTGTCGCCGAGGCGGTGCTGCTGCCCAGCGAGGCCTTTATCGGCGACCAGATGGTCACGGTTGATCCCGATGCGATCCGCCGCGAGCGGCTGGCGCTACAGGCGGCGATCGGGGTTGCGCTCGAAATTGAATGGCGCGCGATCCTGAGCAGCGCCGCGCCGCCCGCCACTGACCTGTCGCGCGGAGCCAAGGGCGGCCGCCGCCTACGCGGCGTCGCGCTCGCCTATCTCGCGGCCACCGGGCTGGATGATGTTCCGTCGCTGGCGTTCGGGATTTTCTCCGCCGCCGACGGGATGACCGAACGGCAGGCGGCACTCGCAACGCTGGCGCATGGCGACAGCGACGAACGCGTGGCGGCGCTGGATATTTTCTATCAACGCTACCGCGACAATCCGCTGGTGCTCGACAAATGGTTCCAGGTGCAGGCGTGGTCGCTGCGCCCCGATACGGTCGATGCGGTGAAGGAACTGGCGCAGCATCCCGATTTCACGCTCGCCAATCCCAACCGCGTGCGCTCGCTCTATGGCGCGCTGACAGGCAATCAGGCGGCCTTCCATCAGGCCGACAGCGCGGGCTATCGCCTGATCGCCGACCTCGTCATAGCACTCGATCCCAAGAACCCGCAAACCGCCGCGCGGATGATCCCGCCGCTCGGCCGCTGGAAACGCTTCGACGAGGCGCGCGCGGCGATGATGCGGAGCGAACTGGAGCGGATTTTGGCGCAGCCGGGCCTGTCGCGCGACGTGACCGAGCAGGCGAGCAAGAGTTTGCTGGGGTAGGGCGGCGTTGGGGTGGGAAGCGGACGTTGGGATAATATCACGCCCTCCCCTTCAGGGGAGGGCAGCGAGACTTGCGAACTTGTTCGTTAGTCGCAGCGGGTGGGGGCCAGCGGCCTTGCGCAAGGCCGACGGCCCCCACCCCACTACGACTAGGCAGCAAGCTGCCAAGTCTCCGTTGCCCCTCCCCAGAA
>NZ_JAANYY010000007.1 GCF_012274265.1 Sphingopyxis microcysteis | reverse complement strand
GCCCGAATATGTCATGGCGGCGGCGATGTCCCAAATCTCTCGCTGACATCGTGTCGGCGCCGGGCCTCGACGACGCCCGGGGTCGGCACTCTCGAATGCCGCGTTTCCGCATGGCGCTTTGCAAGGAACGGACCGCTATGCATGCCGGCCCGACGAGGAGGAGAGGAATTGAGCGGAGGAGGTGATCCGAAGATCAGAGGAGAAAATAGAACCCGGTTATCCCCTTGACGCATGTGTCTTGACACCCCTAGCCTTCAGTGAGACAAGCGCCCCGGCCCTCGGGCTAATATGGTGGTAGGTCAGCTGGATTAGAGCGCCAGTTTACCAAACTGGGGGTCGCGGGTTCGAGTCCCGCCCATCCCCAGTTCGGTAGACTCGCCAAGAGCTCAAACCGACGATATGCAGGCTGGATGCCTAACCCCTACCTGACGCTGGTAGATTCTTGGAAAGACCTGCCACCCGGTGTCGGCTGGTCGGAACCCCATCCCGATGATGGCGGATTGGAAATCTACGCGCCTCTAGATATCGCTGGCGTGACTGTCGGCAACTTTGCGCTTCGCGCTACGTGCTTCGAGCACAGTCCCGATAAGGCGGTCATGTTCCAGCTAGAAACCGGCATCCCCGGCGAACGCAGGCGACAACCCTTGACGCGGATAGATTGGAACCCGCTTTCCAACTTTCACAAGAACCCGCC
This sequence comes from Sphingopyxis microcysteis, assembly GCF_012274265.1. Taxonomy (GTDB): domain Bacteria; phylum Pseudomonadota; class Alphaproteobacteria; order Sphingomonadales; family Sphingomonadaceae; genus Sphingopyxis; species Sphingopyxis microcysteis. The sequence goes on along the minus strand of NZ_JAANYY010000007.1, from coordinate 21,334 downwards.
TGAGGGGCCGCAGCGTATTAGGCGGATCATAACCGGTTCCCATCATCATCCGCTCGAAGCGAACTGGCTGGAGAAGGGGGGGCGCATGAGAATGTCCAATCTGCCCGTAGCGGAAGCGCTAAACCCCAACCCTGCAAACTTCGCCGAACTCCTTGACTTGGTCGGTAAATTGTTTAGAATCAACAATATAGGAATTATTCCCGGGCCGGAATGGTCCCTTAAGTTGGTGTTTTAATGGCGAATATTGCTGTCCGAGACTCGTCGTTTGAGGCCGCCATAGAGAACGCGGTCCGCCAGCTGGTGTCCGTTCGCCATTGGGGCAGCGCGGCCTACATCAATCTTCCGATCTACTACCCAAGCGGCACTGCTGTGGCAGTCAAGGTTGAGCCCTCGCGCTCGGGCTTCAGGGTGAGCGATGGAAGCCTTGCGTACCGCGAAATCGAACAAATTGGCGGGGAGCGCGCTTTTGCCAATAATGCCCGCGTCCTTGCCGGAGAAATCGGCGCGATGACGGACAAGCGCTCGATTTATCTTGATTGCGAGCCTGAGGGGCTTGCTGGGGCGATTGCTGACATAGCTGAGGCATCCGCCAGGATTGCACACAAGATCGTCGCACGTGTGGCTGGCAAGGGGGACGCAGAAATTGCCGACCACCTTTATGAGCGCCTGAAAATGGTTTTCGGCACGTTGCGCGTGGAGCGCTGCGTAAAAATCCAAGGCCCATCGACGAAGGAGTGGGAAGTGGACGCCCTCGTCAATCTCGATGGGCAGGCAGCCGTATTTCAGTCAGTTCCGAACCATCACGTCAGAGTCTATTCGACGGCGGCGATGTTTCACGATCTTGCCGTCAAGGAACACCCGCCCGTCACCATATCGGTGGTCCACGACAAGTCAGAGATGGGCGCTTATTTCGGCATCCTGTCGCAGGCTGGTAACGTCATCGAAGAGGGGCAGTCGGACAAGGCATACGAGAAGGCTGCTGCCACATGGCTGACCATCTAAGCCTCTCCGAAGCACTCGCGACTGATCGATTGTCGGACTTTGTCGCGCAAGCTGAGGCCGAAGGCGTAGGCCCCGCCAATCGCTCCGAGCTCGAGGCGATGGTGGGGCGCGTCACAGCGCCCCAACCAGAAGATCAAACATCCCGTTCACCCGTTCGCGGTTCGAAGCGCGGAAAGTGAACTCCGACAGATAGCGCTGCATATGCTTGCCGCTGATCTGAACATGCGTCGAGCGGATCGACGCTTTGAACAGCCGTCAGAAGCCTTCCACGGTGCTGACGTGGAACGTCTCGCCCGACCGATAATCATAGAGGGCATATTCCTTCGCGCCGTGCTTCACGACGCCATGCTTGAACCAGTCGCCGGCCAGTAAGTTGTAGCTGACCAGTTCGTCGGTCGAGACAACCGAACCCGGCTCCACATTGTCCAGCACGACGCCGCGCAGGGTGGCCTTCTTGACGTCGGGGATGACAACCGCCTTCATGTTGCCGTCGCGGCTCGCAAGGCCCATCACAATGGTCTTGCCCGGAGCGCCACGACCGCGCTTACCACCCGAACGGCGGCCGCCGACATAGGCTTCGTCGAGTTCGACGTGACCGGCGAGGAGCGCGTCGAACGACTGCGCCTTCATGGTGAGATCGCGGATTTGCTGCCCGATGCGGTAGGCGGTCTTGTAGGTCACCCCAAGCTGGCGCTGGAGTTCCTTACCGCTCACGCCATGGCGCGTCGTGCAGAAGAGATACATGGCGTAGAACCAGCTAACCAGCGGAGTCCGCGTGTCGTGCAGGATCGTGTTGGCGGTCGGGTTCACGTGGTGGCCGCAGGACGCGCAAACGAACGTGCGGCGCTTCGCCAGCTTGTGGAAGGTCGCGTCAACCGTGCCGCACTTGGGGCAGTCGAAACGAGTGCCGCCGAACCGGACTTGCATGATGTGCGCGAGGCAAGCGTAGTCGTCGGGAAAGCGCTGGAAGAACTCGCGAACGCTGAACTCGGGGCTGGCAGAGGGGCTTTTCTTCGTCATGCCATCTTAATGGTACAATCCGATACATGCGTCAAGGGGATAAACGGGAATAAATTTATTCACATTATCATTTATTAATTAATGAAAATTTCAAAGGCAGACTCGATGTGCTTTTGATGTCCTCAAGAATTATGCTTGATTGCGCATTGGCGACCTCTGGCGCGCCCAGAATTTCGCGGGTCAAGACCTGATTGAATGTTTCCAGATCACGAGTGGCGATCTTTAGTATCATATCGGCTGCCCCGGTGAGTTTTTGGCACTCCAGAACTTCATTCATCCTTAGTAGGCGCTCCCGAAATGCATCTGCCGCATCCGGCGAGTGACTTTTCATTGTCACCAGGACGTAGGCCATCAGGCCCACCGAAACCTTGCCTGGCTCCAACACCGCTCGGATCGATTTGATGTACCCTGCCTTGCGTAGCGCTTGCATGCGACGGGAGCACTGAGAGGAAGAGAGATGCACCGCCTGCGACATCTCCAACGGCCCCATGTCTCCTCGTTCCTGCAGAGCCTCCAGAATCCGCAAATCGAACCTATCAAGCATCTCAACGCCTACGCACTAAAATTGCACCAATACACGATTCCATACACGCAAATCGCAAATGAACCCGAATCTGCAGGAATTTCGCAAACTTTTTTCGGCCGCGATGCGCTATCCTGCCCCGGAATTTTGAATGCCGCAAGGTGCCTCAAGGTAACGTCGCAAGCAAAGAAAACGCCTACGGCGCGCCAAGATGGCAGTTCTCGGCAAGAAAGGGTGATACCGTGGCCGATCTATTTGAAAATCCGCTTGGGCTGGATGGGTTTGATTTCATCGAGTTTTCGGCCCCGCAGAAGGGCGTGCTCGAACCTGTGTTCGAGTCGATGGGCTTCACCCGCATCGCGCGGCACCGTTCGAAGGATGTCGAGTTGTGGCGTCAGCGTGGGATTAATCTCATCGCCAACTGTGAGCCAAAGAGTCCAGCTGCCTACTTCGCGGCCGAACATGGCCCGTCCTGCTGCGGGATGGGCTGGCGCGTGCGCGATGCTGCCAAGGCCTATGCCGCGGCAATTGAACGCGGCGCTGAGCCGGTTGCCGTCCACGCAGGTCCGATGGAATTGAAACTCCCGGCGATCCGCGGGATCGGCGGCTCGATCATCTATCTGGTGGACCGCTACGAAGGCCATGAAGGCGGCAGCGATCTCACGATTTACGATATCGACTTCGTCTATGAGCCCGGCGTAGACCGCCATCCGGTCGGCGCTGGCTTCCACACCATCGATCACCTGACCCACAACGTTTACGGCGGGCGTATGGCCCACTGGGGGGATTTCTACGAGCGTGTCTTCGGCTTCCGCGAGATCCGCTATTTCGACATCAAGGGTGAATATACAGGCCTGACCAGTCGGGCGATGACCGCGCCTGATGGCAAGATCCGCATTCCGCTGAACGAAGAGGGCCAGGCGGGTGGTGGTCAGATCGAGGAGTATCTTCGCCAATACAATGGCGAAGGCATCCAGCATATCGCCTTCAGCAGCGATGATCTGATCACGTCGTGGGATGCACTCAAGGGTTACGGTACGCCGTTCATGACCGCGCCGCCGGCGACCTATTACGAGATGCTCGACGAGCGGCTGCCTGGCCACGGCGAGCCGGTGGCCGAACTGCAGCGCCGCGGGATCCTGCTCGACGGGTCGACCGAAAAGGGCGATCCGCGGCTGCTGCTGCAGATCTTCTCCGAAACGATGATCGGCCCGGTGTTCTTCGAATTCATCCAGAGGAAGAAGGACGAAGGCTTTGGCGAAGGCAACTTCACTGCCCTTTTCGAGAGCATGGAACGAGATCAGCTTCGCCGCGGTGCGCTTCAGGTGGAAGGAGCCGAATGATGACGACCTCGGCACCCAGCCTGAAGCGCATCCACCATGTCGCCTATCGTTGCAAAGATGCGCAAGAAACCGCCGAGTGGTACAGTCGCGTCCTGGGCATGGAATACACCACCGCTTTCGCGGAGGACAAAGTGCCCTCGACCGGCGAAGACGATCCGTACATGCATATCTTCCTCGACGCGGGAGGCGGCAATGTACTGGCGTTCTTCGAGTTGCCCAACCAGCCGGAATTGGACCGCGACCGCAATACACCTGCCTGGGTTCAGCATCTCGCATTCGAGGTGGCTGATCTGGACGCGCTACTGGCAGCCAAGGTCCATGTCGAAGCTCAGGGCATCGAGGTGCTGGGGCCGACATACCACGGGATCTTCAAGTCGATCTACTTCTTCGACCCCAACGGACACAGGCTCGAATTGGCCTGTAATATAGGCACACCAGAGCAATATGCAGAGCTGCGTGAGCTCGCTCCGGTCATGCTGGAAGAATGGAGCTGGACGAAGCGAGCACCGCGTCATGCGGCTTGGCTGCACACGGAGCCCGCTGAATGAACCATATCGATCATACGCATGATCGCGAGGCGAGCAGCTGGATAGATGGAGCTGACGAGCACCCCGACTTCCCGGTACAGAACCTACCGCTCGGAATCTTCTGTCTTGGTGATGGGCGGCGACGTGTCGGAACCGCTATCGGAGACTCGATTCTCGACCTGTCCGGCCTTTCGCGTGACAGGCTCCTTCCTGACAGCGTTCGCCCAGCACTGGAAACGGGCGCGCTAAATGCGCTGTTCGCGCTATCCTCCGCAGAGAGACAGCGACTTCGCCATGGGGTGTTTGCGAGCCTGACGGATCGATCAAACCGTCTGGCTTTGCTGCCGCACCTTTATCCGTCGCAGCATTGTACAATGCATCTGCCGTTCACGGTCGGCGACTATACCGACTTCTACGTCGGCATTCATCATGCCACCAATATCGGCAGGCAGTTCCGGCCCGACAATCCGCTGCTACCAAACTACAAGTACGTACCGATCGGCTATCATGGCAGGGCATCTTCAATTCGCCTCTCGGGGACCCCGGTCATTCGTCCGAAAGGGCAACGCAAGCCGCCTTACTCTGACTTGCCCGGTTATGATCCGACCTGCGGTTTGGACTACGAGCTGGAACTTGGGGTCTGGATCGCAGGAGAAAATGCGCTTGGCGAGCCGGTCCCGATCAGCCAGGCCGGTTCCCGCGTTGGCGGCCTTTGCTTGCTCAACGACTGGTCAGCGCGCGACCTGCAAGCTTGGGAGTATCAACCGCTCGGCCCGTTCCTGGCCAAGAACTTCCTAACCAGCGTTTCGCCCTGGGTGGTCACAACAGAGGCCCTGGCACCGTTTCGGATTGCGCAACCTGCCCGGCCCGAAGATGATCCAGCGCCTCTGCCCTATCTGGTCGATGCAGCTGATCAGGCCGAGGGCGCATTTGCGCTTACGCTCGAGACCTGGATCGCGACACGGAAAATGCGTGAGGCGGGGATACCACCGCACCGGCTGGGGACCGGCCCTGCCACATCGATGTACTGGACGGTTGCGCAGATGGTGACACACCACACCGCCAATGGCTGCAACCTGATGCCCGGCGATCTGCTGGGTACGGGCACGATTTCGACTCCGGATTCGTCGGGCCTTGGTAGCCTCATGGAGCTGTCCCAAGGGGGCAAGTCGCCTGTGACCTTACCGGATGGCGAAGAACGCAGCTTCCTCGAAGATGGCGACGAGCTCATCCTGTCTGCCCGTGCGGTGCGCGACGGCTTCCGCTCGATTGGCTTCGGCTTGTGCAGCGGAGTGGTGGAAGCGGCCCGAACATGATGCGATTGCATGATTACTGGCGCTCGGGTGCGGCCTATCGTGTGCGCATCGCCCTGAATCTCAAAGGCGTAGCGTACGAGGCGCTTAGCCATGACCTGCGCACTGGCGCGCAGCGCGACCCTTCCTTTCTGGCGATAAACCCGCAGGGCCTGGTTCCTGCGCTAGAGATGAACGATGCCTGCCTCACCCAGTCACTGGCTATAATCGAATGGCTCGAGGAGAGACACCCGGGGGTTCCGCTCTTGCCTGCATATGCGAAAAGTCGGGCCATCGTGCGAGGCATGGCGCAGGTCGTCTGCTGCGACATCCATCCGCTGAACAACCTCCGGGTCCTCAATGTCTTGCGCAACGATTTTGGGGCCGATGAGGCGGCGGTCAACGACTGGATCGCGCACTGGATCAGAGACGGCTTCGTGGCGCTCGAGGCTTTAATCGAGGAGCATGGCGGCCAGTTCGCGTTCGGTGACACAGTAGGCTTGGGGGATTGCTGCCTCGTCCCGCAAGTTTACTCCGCCGAACGCTTCGAAGTCTCATTGGAGGCCTTTCCCGCCATTAGAAAGGTAACGCAGAATGCAAGGTCTGTGGCGGCTTTTGCAGCTGCGGCCCCGGAGCGGCAGGCTGGGTCGGGCTGAAGTCCGCCATCAATCCCTAAGAGAGCATGACCACCGAAACGAGGTCATGGCCGACCAAGATTGTGCTGTCTGGCGCAAAGAACCAGGCGAACGTGGAGAAGCATTATGCATCAAAGTCAGTTTGGATCACTAGCCCAACAAGCGCCCGATTCCTTGCTCGGCCTTATCCGCCTGTTCCAGGAGGACCAACGGCCACACAAGATCGACCTTGGTGTGGGGATCTTCCGAGATGATCAAGGTCTTACGCCGGTATTGGGTGCCATCAAGGCGGCCGAACGTATCCTGGTCGAGCAGCAGGAGAGCAAGTCCTACCTTGGCCCGGTTGGTGATTCCGGCTTCGTCGATCTTACGGCACGTCTCGCGCTGGGCGATGATCTAGCGACTTCGCCAAGCCTAGTCGGCTTGCAAACCCCGGGGGGCAATGGCGCACTTCGCCTTGCATTCGAATTGCTCGCCGAGGCCTCGAAGGACTCAGCGGTTTGGGTGGGCAGCCCGACTTGGATGAACCATTTTCCTTTAATAGCCTCGACAGGCCTTCAGAGCCGCCACCATCATTTCTACGATCCGGCGACCTTGCGGATCGATTTCGATGGCATGATGTCTGATCTCGCATCCGCCAAGCCAGGGGATGTCCTCCTACTTCACGGATGCTGCCACAATCCGACCGGTGCGTCTTTCAGTAGTACAGAATGGACGGAATTACTCGCGCTGTGTCAGTGCCAGGGCCTGCTTCCCCTCATCGATTTTGCCTATCATGGACTTGGGGATGGTCTTGAGGCCGATGCAGCACCCGTAAGGATGTTTGTCGAGAACTTGCCTGAAGCCATTGTCGCCTACAGCTGTGACAAAAATTTCGGGATGTACAGGGACCGTGTTGGATCCCTATTTGTGAAGGCGGCGACGCTCGCTCAGGCTGATGCTGTGCGCTCGCAGCTATTCGGCACCGCGCGCGCAATGTGGTCCATGCCGCCGGACCATGGTGCAGCGGCATGCCGCATCATCCTTTCCAGTTCGGAACTTCGCTCCGTTTGGCAGGAGGAGCTAAATACGATGCGGGAAAGAATAAACGGGCTCCGCCAGGCTGTTGCGAATTCACTGCCGCAACTGTCCGCGATCGCCAATCAACGCGGGCTTTTCTCGCTGCTACCGGTCTCAACAGATGCGGTACGACTGCTTCGGGAGGAGAGCGCGATCTACATGGCGCCGGACGGTCGCATCAACATCGCGGGCTTGAGTGAAGCAAATCTTCCTCACTTTGTTGAAGCGATTTCCGGATATCTCGGTTGATTGGGACCGAGATCGTCCACCGCCGATTCACGCTGTGTAAGGCGTTAGAGTGGAAGCCTCGTCGCCAGCTTTACCCCATTCAGGGAAAAGCTGGAATTTATGCAACCTACTCGTCGTCAGCATTTTCGCACATTGTTGAGCGCAATTTTCGGTGGCGCCAGATCCCGTATATTGTCTCCACTGCCGATCTACACGGTCCTATTCAAGCGGTGGCCCGATCGGGCTTTTCGCCATGTGTAGGACCACGAAAGAGTTTACAGCCTCGATAACCGGTGCCTTTTCGGTAAGATTATCAATGAAATCACGCAACTCATTCATGTCTCGCAAGCACAGCGAGGCATAGTAATCCATCTTTCCGCTGATCTCGGCTGCTTCGAGCACACGATTATCTTCTCGCAGCAGCATCTCGAGGTGCCGAAAATCATCGGTCGAATGGCGTGCCAGGCGCATCTCGATCATTACCCGGATGCTTGGCCTGATCAGACCTAGTGCGATCTCGGTTCGGTACCCCGTGATGACTCCGAGTTTCTCCAGTCGCTTGTGCCTTGCCAGGCAGGCGGAAGGCGAAAGCCCAACCAGATCTGCAAGGCGGCTATTTGTGATTCGGGCATCATTTCTGAGGGCTTCGAGGATGCGTCGGTCGACCGCATCAATTGTCACTGATTGCATCATCTCGCCAAATATTCTGCGGTTGCGACGGATCAATCGCGTTACACATGCGGTGAATATTCTGCAACATCCGCCGAATGGTATTGGATCTACAAACTTCAGGCTGGCGTGTAAGACCCGCCAGGCTGGACGACCTCGATGGCCTGCTCATGCTCGCTGAGAGCGCGGACGAAGGCATGACCAACCTGCCTCCAGATCGCAGAGCACTCGGCGAACGGATTGAGCGTTCCATCGACGCGTTCGATCGCGACATCGAACAACCAGAAGATGAACTGTACCTGCTGGTATTGGATGACGGCACAGGCAGTATAGCAGGCACCGCCTGCCTATTCAGCAAGGTCGGCCAGACCTGGCCCTTCTACACCTATCGCCGCACGCAGATCGTCCACCACAGCAGGGAGCTCGGGCAGCGCTATTGCGAGGACATGCTGCATTTGAGCAATGACTTCGGGGGGGGCACCGAAGTGGGCGGCCTGTTCCTGCACTCCGCCTGCAGGGCCAATGGCACCGGCCGTCTACTTGCCCGCAGCCGCTACATGCTGATTGGCCAGTTCCCTAACCGGTTCAGCTGTCGCATCATGGCCGAGCTGCGCGGCTGGGTCGCACCGGCCGGCTCAACTCCTTTCTGGGATAGCGTGGGCCGCAACTTCTTCCACATGACCCTCGCCGAAGCTGACCGATATGGCGGGATTCATGGCAACCAATTCATTGCTGACCTCATGCCGAAGTACCCCGTCTACATCTCGATGCTTCCGCAAGCCGTGCGCCCGCTCATCGGCAAGGTCCATGAATCGAGCGCACCCGCCCTTAAGCTGCTAATGAACGAAGGCTTCAGGCTGACAGAACACGTCGACATATTCGATGCAGGTCCCGTTGTGGAATGCCGCGCGTCGGACTTGAAGGCGATAGCGGATCGGGAATGCGGGGTCGTCGCGGCTTTCGGCAATCAGCCAAAAGGACGGCCAGTCCTAATGTCAAAGGGTAGCGGAAGGGACTTTCGCTGCTGGGTTGATCACACGAGCAACGATCCTGCGGGCCTCACACTCCAGGGGGAGCGATTTGCCGAGGTTGGGGAAGAGCTAGCCCATGTCGAATTCTGAACTTCTATCGTTTGATCCTTGTACCGGCGAGCTTGTCTGGCAAGGTCCGATCGGACGCACAGATGCGACCGTAAGAACGGCGCGAGATGCGTTGCGCGGCTGGGCTCAGACCACTTTCGCCGAGCGCGTGCACGTAGCCGAAGCTTTCCGCGAGGTCGTGCTGCGAAATCGAGCCAAACTAGCGACAGTCATCTCGCGGGAGACAGGAAAACCTTACTGGGAAGCAGAATCGGAGGTCGCAAGCGTCGCAGCCAAGGTCGAGATTTCGGTCGAAGCATATGTCACGCGAACCGGAGATCGAGAGGGGCAAGCCCAAGGTGTCCGGCAAGCGGTGCGCCACAAACCGCATGGAGTCCTGGCCGTACTCGGGCCGTACAACTTTCCTGCCCACTTACCTAACGGCCATATCGTCCCCGCCCTGTTGGCTGGAAACACCGTCGTCTTCAAGCCTTCGGAGTTAACCCCGGCGACGGGTGAATTGCTGGCCGGTTTCTGGTGCGAGGCAGGCCTGCCCGATGGAGTGCTGCAGGTCGTCCAAGGAAATTCGGAAACGGGACGGGACCTCGCCTCTCACCCAGAAATTGACGGACTCCTGTTCACTGGTTCGGCGACCACCGGTGCGGCGCTCGCCAGGCAGTTTGGCGAAACACCGCACAAAATTCTGGCCTTGGAGATGGGCGGCAATAACCCTCTGATCGTCTGGGACGCGGACGATCTTTCTGCAGCGGCCAGCATTGTCATTCAGTCGGCGTTCTTGTCGGCGGGACAACGATGCACCTGCGCACGGAGGCTGATCGTAAGCCAGGCGCAGGCAGATGCTTTGGTCGACCGCCTGGTCGAACTCACTCGGCAAATCAGGATTGGGGCGCCGTTTGATAATCCGGAGCCCTTCATGGGGCCGGTTATTGACAACGCTGCTGCTGACCGCCTGCTGGCGGCTGCACGCGGCCTTTCCGCGCGATCGTCAAAAACCATCGTACCGCTTCAACGGCTGGTTGAGGATAAGCCTTTCCTCACACCTGCGATTGTTGATGTGACCGGAACAAAGACCGTGGACGAGGAGTACTTCGGCCCCCTGTTGCAGGTCCTGCGTGTGACGGATTTCGACACCGCGATGGCGGTAGCCAATGATACCAGGTTCGGCCTCGCTGCGAGCCTCGTCGGCGGTGATGAAGCGCTCTACCAGCGATTCTGGCAGAATAGCAGGGCAGGCGTGGTAAACTGGAACCGCCCGACCAACGGAGCTGCCTCCAGCGCCCCGTTCGGCGGAATCGGCGCCTCGGGGAATTACCGTCCCAGTGCCTTCTATGCAGCGGACTATGTCGCCTGGCCGGTCGCCAGCCTCGAGACTTCGGACCTTGTTCCGATCGAAATGAAGGGGCTCAATCGCCCATGAGGGAGTATTTCGAGATCAACTTCGATGGGCTGATTGGGCCATCCCACAACTACGGCGGCCTCAGCTTCGGCAATCTTGCCAGCCACCAAAACTCAGGGTTGGTTTCCTTTCCTCGTCAGGCCGCCTTGCAAGGCCTAAACAAGATGCGCAGGCTCATGGATCTTGGCTTGCATCAGGGATTTCTGCCTCCTCAGAGGCGTCCCGACACCTGCTTTCTCCGTCGGCTTGGTTTCAAGGGAACTGACGAAGAAATTTGCGTAGCTGCGTGGGCAGAGGATCCAGCCCTTCTCGTCAATGCCATGTCCGCTTCCGCCATGTGGACGGCCAATGCCGCAACCGTTTCGCCAGCACCAGACACCTCCGATGGCCGTTGCCACCTGACCGTGGCGAATCTTGGGACGATGCCACACCGTTCGATGGAGTGGCGAGAGACCTTGGACACGCTGCGCCACATCTTTGTCGATCAACGCTATTTCGCGGTTCATGACCCCGTCCCGGCATGCTTCGGCGATGAAGGAGCAGCCAATCACATGCGGATGGCGCCGCAGCACGGGGACCCAGGGATTGAGATCCTCGTCTTTGGTGAACGCAAGGCCCATGGCTTTCCGGCAAGGCAGGACCGCCGTGCATCTCAGGCAATCGCGCGCCTTCACGGGCTCGATAGCCAGCGGACTTTGCTGGCCCGTCAGAGTGCACTGGCAATCGAGGCTGGGGCCTTCCACAATGACGTAGTGGCTGTAGCAAATGAACATGTGCTCATCGCACATGAACAGGCCTTCGAGGACAAGGAGAGCGTCTACGCGTTCATCCGGGAGCACGTTCCTGGCTGCGTGATCATAGAGGTGCCAGCTGATCAGGTGTCGCTGGAGGACGCTGTCCGTTCCTATCTGTTCAACTCGCAATTGGTCACTTTGCCCGCTGGGGCAATGGCTCTCCTCGTCCCGACGGAAACCCAAGAATGCGAGCCGGTACGACAATGGCTCGATCGCTTTGTGTCCGATGCCGGACCGGTCGAACGGCTGGAAGTAATCGATGTGCGAGAGTCAATGAGGAACGGCGGAGGTCCCGCTTGTTTGCGACTGCGTTTGCAAACGGATGCTGCAGCCATGGCGGCGATTGACCCTCGATACCTGCTAGATGAAGGCAAATGGGAAGGCTTGCATCGCCTGATTGAGGATCGGTGGCCCGAACGTATCGAGGCGGCTGACCTCGGCAGGGTGGAAACCTGGCAAGCAATGTGGTCTGCGGATGCCAGCATACGAAAGCACTTGCAGCTGCCTTGTTGAGGCTCCTTCCAGTCGGCAGAACTCCGCTACCTGCGTGCAACACCGTGATCGCCACCATACGCCATAGGATCCTGGGGGCGAGGATGTTTGGTTACGCGTTCAGCTCTTGAGGTGAAATTCACCTCGGCGGTCCAGAAAGTTCAGGCTCCCCCAATCCCGCTTCAGCAAGCGAACCCAGGCCAGAGCATCTGACGGTACCGCTCGGTCAACCAGCTATACTCGGGAGAGTCTTAACTTTCGCGATTGCCGCCGACCAAGTTACCCCCTATCTTGTCGACACAGAGTCGGCATGATTTGAAGCTGCCACTGTTCAGCAAGGAGTGATGGGCCATGAAAGAGCATGATGCGATACCTCTTCCCGACCGGATGGATTATCCTCATCCGGAGATGATCGAGCGCGCGGAAGCGTTTTACGAGGAAATGCGGAAACGCCACACCGTGCGCGAGTTTTCCGACCGCCCGGTGCCACGTGAAGTCATCGAGTACGCCGTGAAAGCTGCTGGCACCGCTCCCAGCGGGGCAAATCACCAGCCCTGGTATTTCTCCATCATCGGATCGGCAGAACTCAAAAAAGAACTGCGTGAGCGTGCAGAAGCGGAGGAACGCGCTTTCTATAGTGGAAAGGCAGGCGAGGAGTGGCTCGACGCACTCACTCCTTTGGGCACAGACGACCAGAAGCCGTACCTTGAAACGGCACCTTGGATCATTGCCATCTTCGGGCAACGCAAGGGGGGCATTCGCAAGGGCATCGAGCGCCAGAACTACTACGTTCCGGAGTCAGTCGGCATTGCCATGGGCTTCCTGATCTCCGCCTTGCACCATTCCGGTGTAGCGACGCTGACCCATACACCTAAGCCGATGACCTTCTTAAATGATATGTGCGGTCGTCCAGCTTCCGAAAAGCCCTATCTTCTGCTGGTGTGTGGATATCCGGCCGACGGCGCGACGGTTCCCGTCCATGCCAAAGTCAAAAAGCCTTTCGAAGAGATTGCGGATTATCGCTAGTGCCAGCGGGGTTGGGCGAACAAGGATAGCAGCTCGCCCAACCCCTAACCTGTCCCACTAGGTGCTCATTTGGATGGTTGCGCCCTTGGTTCAAGAACCTCCAAGCTCAGCGCCGACGGATACGAAGAACCCCGCAGGATCGTTATTCGAGCCGAACGGGGTGATGCGTTGTCGGTGGCGATATCGTTGCCGGTGCCTGGATTGACGCTGATAAACGGGTAGGCGCTACTGAAGACGGATAAACGCAAGCGATGGCCGACGCGAAGTGTATGCCCCTTCTCGCCCAGATTAACTTCGAGCTTCACGGTTTCGCCTGGCTTCAAGGGCGCAAGACGACCAGAGCCGCCACGATAGCGGGCGCGCAGAACGCCGGCCCATCCGGAATCAAGACGAATGGCAGTACCATTGGGTGCTACATCTTCAAGCAAGGCGACTATGTCAAAGTCCGGCACGTCAGCCTGAACATAGATCGAGAGCCTGGCATTCCCCAGAAGAGTGAGGGGAGTCGTGAGAGGCGGTGTAGCATAAGTAAGGACGTCTGCGCGCGCCAGTTGGTGAGAGATGTCAACCGGCCCGAGTAAACCCCCGGCCTGGACCCTTTGGCCATTCGCCGGAAGGTCACTGCGAACCGGGTTTGCGGGATCGTGCGTGTACTCGTCGAGCGCGTTTTGGCCTGGACCGGCCTCAAGGAGCCCCTTACTGGAGATTGAATTGGCTCGCCCCGATCCGCCAAGAAACAATTTTCTGGACTTCACAAGGGGACTGGGAAGGCGCTCCGCCTCGATCCAACGGTTCTGGCCCGCAACGAACATCTGAACGGACGGCCATGCGGGACGGCGTGCGGTTCCCTTTAGGCACCAGTCGAAGAATTCCCGGGCCATCCGCTGGCCTGGCTTGTGGCCCCTGGATTCGACTGCAAGTGCGCCGATCCTGTCGATTGGCTGCCCGGTGTCACGGGAATAGCCGCCTTCTGACGCTCCGGAATGGTCCCAAGGGCCGACGATGATCCACTGGTCTTCTGCAGATGCCGCAAGTCCGCGCATCGCTCGATAATTAGCAATGCTACCTGGCAATGTTGTGTCGTACCAGCCAGTGAAAGTTAGCGCCGGTACATTGATGCGGCGATAATCCTCGAGACTGAGATGAACTTCGGCCCACATGTTGTCCGAAGTCTGGTGTTCGAGAAACTGGCGGTAGACTGGGATTTCAACGCCATGGGCCGCAAGGTCCGCCGTTAGGAGGGGGCGATGCGAGAGTAGTTTGTCATAATCCACTGGAGCAGCTTTGCCCGCAAGGACAGGAGTTACGTGCGGCGTCCAGCCCAAGGCCCAGCCTTGCATGAAGGCACCGCCAAGGAAAGGGGGGCCGTCAAATCCGCTCTGGAAGTTTGCATTGGGGCTAATACAGGCAAGCCCCCGCGGCCTACCAATTGCCGTCTGGAGTGGGTAGGTGCCGCTGTAGGAGCTGCCGCGCATACCGACTTTTCCGCTCGACCAGCGCTGGGCCACAGCCCATTCGACAATCTGAGGCCCGTCGCGTCGGGCGTCTGCCATAAAGGTGTGCGTTCCTTCGCTGGCCCCGGTGCCGCGAGCATCAACCACGATAAACGCGTAACCATGCCCTGTCCAAAAACCGTGTTCGACCGATGAACTGAAGGTGCTGCGCCGTCCGTAAGGCGTTACTTCAAGAATGACGGGATGCGGCCCTGCGCTGTCAGGCAAGTAGAGGTCGGCTGCAAGAGTAGTCCCATCATTGAGAGGTATCGAGACACTCTGCGCACCTTCGCCAATCTGACTTTCGCGGGCTGGAGCATCAGGATGGCGCGGCAATTCGGCAGAAGCCGGTCCAACGAAAGCGATTGCGGCAGCTACCGAACTAACTATGAAGCGCATCATCCAAGCTCCTTTTCGTGAATGCTGCTTAATGCGAGCCGAGAACCGTGTTCGGTCTTGCGGAAACATCAAAACAAATATGGCATGTTGCTGACTTCATTCGGAAGTTGGCCTTCGATGCAGACCTTCGTCGCTGTTTGGCGCAACGATTTTCCTGAAGTGTGTCAGGGACAGCGAAAACAGCAGGGCAGCCAAGGGCCCCAGAACTATTCCGACCAGCCCGAGCGAATAGCCCAGCTGCCCACCTTGGGTGAACAATCGCTCATTCAACGCGGCCGTTATAATTGGTCCGAGTGAGTAACCGACAAGGTTCGTCGTAATGAAATATATGGCCGCCATCCGGCCTCGCAACTCACCTGGTGTCGCTTGCTGGATCGCGAGCAGTGATATCGTTGGAAGCATCGAAACGAAGAGCACGGCGAGGCTCAAGGGCAGCAGAACAGTATCGCTGGACCAAGGGGCCGCCATGCTGGCAAGCGACAAGGCGATCAGGATTGCGCCAAGCCGCAGGACGCGAGCTACCGCATCCGAAACGCCCTTCTGCTGCATCCGGCGCACGATGAAGCCCCCGGCGAGGATGCCCAGCGGACCGAGGAGCAAAAACTGGATGCCTGTAAGGAGGCCCACATTGGCAGGCTGCCAGCCATATCCCCTGATCAGGTAGGAGGGCAGCCAGTTCATGAAGGCAAATGACATGATGGCCACGAGGCACACTGCCGAAAAGTGCGACAGGATCCATTTGCGGGCAGAATAAAGAAAACTCGCCAACCCTGCCTTGCCATCAAGGGCATAGGTTTCGATGCGGCGCGCCGGCTCACGCGCAGATAGAGCCAGCAAAGCGCCAAGAATGCCGGGCAGGCCACAAGCAACAAAGGCAAATCGCCAGCCCTCGATGGTTGGCAGGCCGGCGATCTGAATCGGTCCTATGATTTCGGAGAGGGATAGCAGCAGCCCCCCGCCAACCAGAGCCAGGCCAGTTCCGAACATGGCGGCAGTTCCGTAAACGCTGGTTGCCACTGCCCGTCTCTCGGGACGAAAATAGTCGGCGATCAGTGAAATTGAAGCCGGGCTCGCCACAGCCTCGCCCATCCCCACTACAGCCCGCGCGACAATCAAGGCTTCATAACTGTCTGCAAGACCGCAGGCGATCGTTCCTGCGGTCCAAAGAGCAATGCCAGCAGCGAGCAGTCGGAGACGATGAGTTTGATCCACCATCCAGCCCAAAGGGAAGCCGAACAGCGTATAGAACACCATGAAAGCTGGCCCTTGCAGGACTCCAATCTGGATATCGGTGAGAGCGAGTTCGGCTCTTATCGGATCTACAAGCAGGTTCAGAATCTGCCTGTCGAGGATCGCAACTACGGAGAGGAACATGAGCACGGCTACGCCGAACCACGCCGATTTCTCCGACCCGTAAGAACCTGATGATGACGGTTGCAATATCCCTCCTAGGTCTTTACGTTCTGGTCAGGTTTCGTGGTAGCCCTGGTCCGGCAATGGACAGCCTCGAAGCTAGCCCGCGCTCGTCGATTTCATCAAAACGATGCCGGTGAGTATCAAGATTGCGGCAACGACCCGGATGGCAGTCGCACTCTCACCAAGAAAGAACATACCTGCGACAAAAGCCCCGATTGCGCCGATCCCGGTCCAGACAGTGTAGGCTGTGCCCAAGGGCAGGGACCTCATCGCGAGGGCGAGCAAGACGAAACTCCCCATCGACGCAACGAGTGTCACAGCACTGGCACCTGGGCGACTGAAACCATCCGACAATTTCATGGCAGTCGCCCAGACGATTTCCAGGAGACCAGCTAACAGCAGGTAGACCCAAGCCACATTGCACTCCATCCAGTAAGCGGACGATCACTCAAAGACGCAGCCGGGATTCAGAATTCCCTTAGGGTCCAAAGCGTTCTTAAGTGAGCGCATCATGGCAACTTCTTCAGCCGAACGTGTGCGAAGGAGCCAGGCCCGCTTCTCGTAGCCAATCCCGTGTTCCGCAGAAATCGTACCTCCAAACGATTCGAGGGCTCCATAGACGTCTTCATCGCAGTCTTCCCTGCGAGCATCTTTGCGACCGGGCTTGATAAAGAAATGAAGATTGCCGTCAGCAATGTGACCCATCGTATAACAGATGCTGTCAGGCCACCGGCACTTCAGATTGCTCTCTACGAGCTTCACGTAGTCCGGCATGTCGCCGATAGGAACACCTACATCATAGCCAAAGGACGGCTTGTCGCTCAGGAATGGCTCAAGATTCTCGCGGAGGTCCCAAAGGCTTCGCCGTTCCTGCTCTGACTTGGCTATGACTGCGTCGGCGATGATATCATCGCCGAGCGCGGCTTCGAGCGTTTCGGTCAAGACCGCTTCATTTAGTTGTGAGTCCGCCCCTTCGGTTTCGATGATCACGTAGAAGGCATGCCTTTCTTCGAAGGGGCTGCGGCGCCCGTTGAAACGCAATTGTTCTTCCAGATAAGATTTCCACATCACCTCGTAGGCCGAGAGCATTGTGCCAAACTTCAGTTTCGCCAATTGCAGGAGCTCAGCTACTTCATCGAAGCCACGCAGCGCGACCATTGCGGTCCGTCGGTCTGACTGCTGAGGAAACAGCCGCAACACAGTACGCGTTACAATTCCCAAGGTACCTTCCGTGCCAATGAACAGCTGCTTGAGGTCGAAACCGGCATTGTTCTTGAGCAGCTTGTTCATCGACGAGACAACGGTGCCGTCAGAGAGGACCGCTTCAAGCCCCAGAACCAAGCTCCGCATTGATCCATAGCGCAGGACGTTGATCCCGCCGGCGTTGGTCGAAATGTTGCCGCCAATAGTGCAAGATCCGCGAGCGCCTAAATCAAGTGGAAACAGCAGTTGGTAGCCTGCCACCGCCTCCTGAACGGTCTGCAGGCAAGCACCGGCCTGGACAATGCAACTGGCGTTTACCGGATCAACGCTCTCGATCTGGTTCATGCGTTCTAGCGAGATGGCAATCCGGTTCGCCGTCGGCTCGGCGCCTGCAACCGGTCCGGTACCACCGCCAACCACGACAACTTCTTGCGAAGCCTCATGGCACAGACGCAGGACGGTACTGACTTCAGATGTCGTCTTTGGCCGCACCATTGCCAATGCAGACATTGGCTCCGAATTCCAAAGACTGGTAGCTCTGGCTCCCAGCGCGTCACTTGATAGGAGGCCGCAAGGCCCGAGTGCCGAAGACAAGGCCTGTAGCAGTTTGTTGGTGTTACCCCCCTCCATGCGTTCAACCTCGTTCCCAAATAGATGTTGCCGACTCATTGTCGACAGGAGTAGAGCAGCTTGAAGCCGAAGCAAAGGGGCATATTCAATGCGCGCACCCGCACAACGGCTGAGAACATCTGGGAGAGGTAAATGGGCGGTTCGGGCCAAGTGGACACCAGCCATGCGAACGATGGTTCGGCGCAGCCTGACGGGCAGCAAGCGAGTGCGCCGCCAACCAAGCTCTTTATCGGTTATGGCGCCGTCGCAGCACCTTACGAAATGCTGCGGGCACCTGCGCTTGCCATCCTCCCCGGGCTCTATGCCAAGGAATTCGGTTTCGCCTTGGCGTCAATTTCCATCGCCATGCTGCTTTTGCGTCTTACCGATGGTGCCACCGACCTCGCTGTTGGCATACTTTCGGACAAGACAAGAGGCCGCTGGGGGCGGCGTAAGCCATGGCTGTTTGCCAGCATCTTCCTCGCCATTCCGGCGGCCTACGGTCTTTATGTTCCGGGCAAAGAGCCAACGATCTGGTCCTTCACGATTTGCTATTTCTTCTTTTTCCTCGCTTGGACGATGTTCGAGATCCCATACACGGCCTGGTCTGCCGAACTAGCTGACAAGTACGAAGAGCGATCGCGACTGGCAGTCTGGCGAGGTCTTGGGCAAAACGTCGGCCTCATTTTGCTGAGCCTCGTGCCCCTGCTCCCATTTCTGCCTTCAACAGAAATGAATTTTGCCGCGCTTCATGCGATGTTCTGGTTGATCGCGATCGCTTATCCACTTGGGATTCTTTACGCCATTTTCTGGTTACCGAACGGCCGGGCCGTGCCTCAAGCCGAACAGTCCAGCTTTCGCGAGACGATCGCAGCCATTCGGGTGAACCGCCCCTTTCAGTTATTTCTGGCAGTCGCATTCCTTTCCGACTTTGCGGTGGGCTGCATGACGGCACTCTTTTTCTTGTTCTTCGACACTTATCTGGGCGTTGGCGCATCCTTTACGGCCATCTTTCTTACAGCGATCGTGGTTTCTACGCTATCACTCAAACTGTGGCAGCATCTGCTGAAACGGACATCGAAGACGGGGGTGCTGCTCGTGGGTCTGGCAGGTGGTGCTATCGCTGGTGCGACCATCGCAGTGCTTGAGCCTGGACCTAACGCGCTGGCGTTCTTCATCGGCTTCATGGCGTTGTTCTACACCCTCGGAGTCGCCCGTGATGTCGCTCTCTACGCCATATTCGGTGACATAGTTGACTATGATTCCTGGAAGTCGAATGGAAACAGGGCTGGACTCTACTCTTCTGCCTGGATGGTCCTTCGCAAGATTGCCTATGCAACAGCACCTGCTTTCGCGTTTCTTGTCGCCGGACTGTTTGGCTTTGATCCATCAGCCGATGCCCAATCAGGCATGGCGATCTTCGGCCTCAAGGCAGCGAACGGCTACCTCCCTGCTCTGTTCCTGATCGCAGCCGCGTTCCTCGCTGCGATGTTCCCGATTACAAAGGCTCGACACCAACTAATCCGCCGCCGGCTGGAGCAGAGGTCCCTTCGAAGCAGCGGATGATCGATGTGACATTTGCCTCCCCGTGGCGCGCAGAGTTTCGCGCCACCCAACGACTTGCTTGGCCGCTTATCCTGACAAATCTGTCCTTGACGCTGATTGGTGCGACCGATGTCGTAATGATTGGCTGGCTGGGGGCCAAAGAACTTGCCGCCGCGTCGCTTGGCTCCAGTATGATGATGGCGACAGTCATTTTCTGCATGGGCCTCATCACCGCAACAGCACCAATGATGGCGAGCGAGCGCGGACGGAAGGCTCATAGCGTAAGAGATCTTCGTCGAACCTTTGGCCAAGGCCTTTGGGTGTCCGTTGCAATCTCAAGCTTCGTATGGATCGTGCTTTGGCAAACCTCCCCCATTCTTCGAATGCTCGGCCAGAACGACGATCTCGCAACTCTTGCAGGCACCTATGTCCGAGCCTGTATGTGGTCGATACTGCCCTACCTATGGGTGCTTTTGATCCGGAACTTTCTCTCCGTAATGGAGCGGGCCGGCTGGTCTCTCCTGGTCGGAATGGCAGGCGTAGTCGTCAACGCAGGCTGCAACTATGTTTTGATGTTCGGTGGTTTTGGTATGCCGGCCCTAGGGCTTATCGGGGCTGGAATTGGTAGTGTGTTGGCCAATCTGTTCATGCTGTTGGCCATGATGGCCCTCCTCAGGACCCACCGACAGTTTAGGCGTTATTCGCTGTTTGGCCGATGGTGGCGAAGCGATTGGGAGCGGTTTCGCGCGCTTTGGAAGTTTGGCGTTCCAATTGGGGTGGCGATGGCATTGGAAGACGCGATATTCATCGGCGCCGTGGTGATGATGGGATGGGTCGGCCCAAATGCCTTGGCTGCGCATGCAATCGCGCTTCAGATTGGTACCATCGCCTTTATGGTTCCACTTGGCCTGGCACAGGCTGCGACGGTCCGCATAGGAATTGGGTTCGGGAGGCGGGATCACGATTTGATTGGAAGAGCCGGCTGGACTGCGTTCTGCATCACTATTGTGTTTATGGTTTGCATGGCGCTGCTGATAGTAACTCAGGGAGACCGGCTCGTGTCGTTGTTCATCAGCGCAGAGGCTCCAGTTGATTCGGAAGTTGCTGAACTCGCACTATCCTTTCTCACGGTCGCCGCGATGATCCAGATCGTCGATGGTGTCCAAGTCGTCTGCACAGGGATGCTGCGTGGCTTGCATGATACGCGATGGCCAATGATCTTCGCCGTGACCGGCTACTCAGTGATCGGAATGGGAATCGGAGCCTGGCTAGCATTCGCCTGCGGCTGGGAGGGTTTGGGTATCTGGGTCGGTCTGGGTACTGGAATCTGCGTTGTAGCCCTCTTGGTTTTTGGGCGCTGGCTACTGCGGTACAGACTTGGGCTGCTTCCTGAGAAGCCAATTGGCAATTGACGGGTGGACAATTTCCCTCGAGTCCTAGGGTCAGGACCCATTGATTTGCGGTGATGGCTGTGATTCAGGCGACTGCGAAGGAGCTTGAATTTGAGCGATTTATTCTGGCTGACGGACGAGCAGATGGCGCGTCTTCAGCCCTATTTTCCGA
>NZ_JAANYY010000006.1 GCF_012274265.1 Sphingopyxis microcysteis | reverse complement strand
ATATTTAACGCTGGTCGCTAGACCGTGCCCTGACGGGCATGACAGCGGCCCATCGCATGCGAAGCATTGTGCATATGCACGCTCGCAGGCCTCGCTGCTCGCGCGACCCGAGCAGCGAGGCCATTTTTTCATCGATACTGGGTTTACGAGTTAGGCCCGCTCACGCGTGGAACAGCCCGTCTTCGAAGCTGACCCATCTCGCGGTCTCGTCCCCCGCAGCAAGGCGTTGTTGACCGGCCCCCACCGAGTGGCCCGATTGGATTGTTAGTGCATTGACGCCTCCATCGCCAGTGTTGGCCGCAGGTGGAGCGAAGCGGAACCGGAGGGCGACACTGGCGATGGAACGGCCTCCGGCGCCGGTGGTCGATATCCGAGCGAGCTGTGCGGCCGGACGGTGTTATAGTGTCGCCGCCACGCCTCGATCAGGATGCGGGCCTCGGCGAGCGAGTAGAAGATCTCTCCGTTGAGCAGCTCATCGCGCAGCGGTCCGTTGAAGCTCTCGCAATAGCCATTCTCCCATGGCGATCCAGGCGTGATGTAGAGCGTCTTCACGCCGATCTGGGCGAGCCATTGCTGCACTGCCGTCGCGATGAACTCCGGGCCATTGTCGGACCGTATGTGCGCTGGCGGCCCACGCGTGACGAACAACTCGGCGAGCGCCGCCAGCACGTCATCGCTCCTGAGCTTGCGTGCCACCGGCAACGTCAGGCACTCCCGGCTCGCCTCGTCGATGATCGACAGGATTCGATATTTGCGGCCGTCATGCTTCCGACCTTCGACGAAGTCGTAGGACCAGACATGGACGGGATACTCAGGCCGAAGCCGGATGCACGATCCGTCGTTCAACCAGAGCCGCCCGTGCTTCGGCTGCCTCTGCGGCACCTTGAGCCCCTCGCGGCGCCAGATGCGCTCGACCCGCTTGCGGTTCACATGGCACCCAGCATCGCGCAACAATGCCGTCACCCGGCGATAGCCATAGCGACCATATTGCCGCGCCAGCGCAATGATGTCTTCGGTGAGAGCCGCCTCGTTATCCGCCCCGCGTGGCGCCTTGCGCTGTGTCGATCGGTGCTGTCCGAGCACGCGGCAGAGCCGTCGCTCGGACACCGGCATCATCGTCCTGATGTGTTCGATACAGCGCCTGCGGCGCGCGGGGCTCAGAAGTTTCCCCGGGCAGCCTCCTGCAGGATCAGCTTGTCGAGCGTCAGGTCCGATATCGCACGCCGAAGCCGCGCATTCTCTTTCTCCAGATCCTTCATCCGACGCGCCTGATCGGTCTTCAGACCGCCATATTCCTTGCGCCACCGATAGTAGGTCTGCTCGCTGATCGCGATCCGCCGACACGCCTCGGCGGTCGTAGCGCCCTGCGCCAACACAACCTCTGCTTCACGCAGCTTGCCGATAAACTCTTCCGGGCGATGCTTCTTGGCCGGCATTCATAATCTCCTTCGTCATCCAAAATATCATCAATTTTGGACCACTCAGAAGGGGGCAGATCATCACCTGCAAGTTCGCTCAGCTCCGGGCGCGTCATAGGTTCGGTTCGGACTGCGAGTATCACCGAAACTCAGACTGCCGCGCACGTTCGACATCACATCACGATCATGAATCCGCTGGGGTCATTCCGCCGCATTTTTGCAGGTTTCAGTTTCGCTAGGTTCCAATCCATCCAGTTGGGTTGCCGTCACATCGTCCATTTGTCCGGCGATAGACTTCGCGGTCAGATAACCGAACGTAAGAGCTGGCCCCAACATCGCACCTGCTGCGGGGTAAGTTCCGCCCATTATGCTCGATGTGACAGTGCCGACGGCGAACAAACCTTGTATCACGGTGCCGTCCTCAGTTAGCACTCGGCCCGTTTCATCAACGCTCACCCCCGCAAACGTGCCGATGTCGCCAGGGATGATCCGGATGGCATAGAATGGCCCTGTACCGAGAGGGGCGACGCATGGGTTTGGCTTGTTCGATGGGTCGCCCGCCGCTCGTTCGAATGCTGTCCCGCCTTTTTTGAACACCGGATCGCTTCCGAAATGGGCTTGTGCATTATGAGCCTCGACGGTTTCGATCAAGCCACGCGCATTGATATTTAATTTGTCGGCAAGTTCAGCCAGCGTCTCGCCCTTCTGGAGATAGCCATTGCGAAAGAACGGAGTGATACGGCCGGGGGCAGCCGGGACCCGTCCGAGACCATAGGCCCGCAAGTGTTTGTGGCTCGTAACCAGATAGAACTCAGCACTGGTTCTGCCCGAGCTGTCCCGAAGCATTTCGGCGATAAAATCGTGATAGTTGATCGCCTCATTGGCAATGCGCTCGCCGCTGGCATTTACCACGATGACTCCCGGCTTGGCCCTGTCGCCAAAGTGAGGAGTCAGCCATTCCGAACCATCGGGTCTCGGAACCACGGAAACTGGCGTGAAGGCTGCGGGTTGCCGAAGGCCGGTGTCAATCTTTCCGCCCATCGTCCGGACAAGATCGAGTCCAGACCCGTCATTTGTGGTCGGCAAGTGAGAACGATGCTGCTGACCAGCTCTAACATGCGGTAAAAACTCCATTTGCTTTTGCCGGCTGCCTGAGAAACTGCCAGTCGCTAGTACGACCGCACGACGAGCGCGTATCAATCGGCGGCCGGTTGGGTGTGCGACCAGCGCTCCAGTCACTCTGCCATCATTCCTGACAAGATCTGTGGTTGCCGTGTTCGTCCAGAGCGCCACCTGGCGCTCCATGAGAGTGAGAGCCAACCTTCCGACGAGGGCGTTGCCCATGACCATGCGAGTGCCGCGATGGTAGCCGAGCAATCGGTCGCGGAGATGATTGGCAAGCATTTTGCACACATGGATCAAGGAAGGCAGTGATCGGGTGAACCGTGAGAAATGGGGAATATCCAGACGTCCCAACGACATTCCGCCAAAGATCATGGATGCAGGAAGTGGCGAACGGATTGTTTTGAAGTGTTTGCCCAATTTACGACCATCAAAAGGTACTGCACCCAGAGACCGAAGCCCATGAGTCGATCCTTTTACGTCGGTGAAATAGTCGACCACAGTCTCGAGAAGCTCGTATTCCAGATGGCTGTTGTCCTCGAGGAAGGCCAGAGCTGCAGCGGCATTTCTGACATAGGCTACACCTCTCGACTGATCGAAGTTTGGTCCAATTACATCTCTAAGGTACTGGATGGCTTTTTCTTCGCTATCGTCATGTGAATCGCCTGCTTGACGGTTGAGAGGAATCCATATCTCGCCTCCAGAGATCGCGCTGGCTCCGCCGAGATAAGGTGCATGTTCAGTCACGATGACATCAAGCCCGAGCACTGAAGCGGTTAGCGCTGTCGCCATTCCCGCTGCACCCGATCCGATGACCAAGACGTCACAATTGAAGATCTCATCCTGCATATCGAAATTCCAGATCCCCCATCGCACGCAAATTGACCTGAAGATCGCGGGCGCCTAGGTCCAATGTATGCAACATGTCGACAATGTGTCAACGTGATTGATCCAGTTTCGGGTAGTGGATTCGAGGAGGCGTCTGATGGTGAAAGTCATGTGGTTGCTGCGAAAGGCGGACCATTTGTCCATGGAGGAGTTTCGGCGCTGGTGGCTGCAGGGCCACGCGCCAATGATTGCGGCAAAGCAAGGTCACCTAATTTCACGCTACGTCGTGAACGTAGCAGCGCCGGATGAACTTCCGGGTGGTACAGGTGTTGAGCCAGGTTGGGATGGTGTAGCCGAGGAGTGGTTCGATTCCGTGGAAGATGCCAGGCAGGCCTTCTCGTTGCCTTCGGCGCCGGAAACTCGCGCGGATGTCATGGCGCATGTGAGTGCAATGTCGCGCCTGGTAGTGTCCGAAGATTGCATCCTAGACTGGCCGCCAAATCGTTGATGAAAGGCAGTCGTTCAGGAGGTTTCACCCTGCGTGCAGGACTGCTTGGCGAGCAGCGATAAGGTTGGCGGCTGGAACGTTGTTCTCCAGCGCACAGCCCGCGCCAAGAATGAAGTTGAGACGGCCAGCCTCGGCGATGGCTGCGTTAACTTCGTTAGCGATAGAATCGAATGAGTCCGAAGTTATTGCTCCAGCTTGATCTGGACCGCCCACCAAAGTCTGCGAGAAGAGCTGGCGACCTTGTTTCAAGTCAGGATTGTTGGCTTGAGCTGCCCAGTTCACCGCATGCGCGGGGTACCATGCATATGACTCAAGTCTCAAACTGCTTCCGCAGACATGCAGGAGATTGAATTCGGAGCCCGCATCAATTGCGGCTTTCAGTATCTGGCAATCGTCCGGCGCAATGTATTCGCTGAATTGACTTGCATTGAACCTGTGGCGCCCACCACCGTTGGCAGAAAGGAACAGCCCGGATGCCCCCAGCTCAATGCAGTCAGATGTGAACTCGGTCAAGCTTTCCGCTATTGTCCGAAGCCCTGCACATGTCGAACGGGAGTCTTCGCGAAGATGGTTTATGATCGCCTCGAAACCCGCATCGCTGAAGTCCAAGGTGCACGACATGTTGTCGTTGGCCGTCGCGAATGGATTGAACATGGTCACGATGACCATGCACTCCTGCCCTACGGCATCTAGGATTTCCTTCAGACCATCCAGATAGTCCTGTCGAACTCGTGACTTTCGGCAGTTCGGTTTCAGGCGTAGCCAGTCGGTCGGAGTGGAAACTCGCTCTATACCCACAAGCTCGAACGGGTTATCGTTCATCACCTTGAGGAAATCTGGGCTTGTTGATCGATAGAAATCGATATGGGCTCGAGCCATTGCTTTACTGTTGGCAGCCTGTGGCTCAAAATTCGTCCAGAAGCTTGCAGGGACTCGATCGACCGGCCGCGCTGCCAAAGCTGCTCTTACCCGCTCGATCTTGTTCACCGTGCTAGGGTCAGGACCCATTAATTCCACGTTCGAGGCGTCGAAATGGCGAAGATATCGGGCTTGGTCGGTTGCAGCGGGTAGCATCGCTACCCGCAAGGCCGAGCGGGCCTGAGATCGAAGCCATTTCCGCGTCCCTGCGGGATTTGACCGATTTTGCCCAGGGCTTCGTCGAAAAGTCTTGAAATATTGACATATTCCCGCGCCTTTTCTCCTCGCCCTGAGCAAAATCGCTTTAAACCTCGAACGCGGAATTAATGGGTCCTGAACCTAGATCCTTGAAGCCCTCCATTGCGGCCAGCATTGCCTCTGCCACGGCAGGCTCAGCCGATGAATGGCCAGCGCCTTTGAGGAGCTGAAGCTTGGATCCCGGCCAGGCGCGATGGAGCCTGACTGCTGACCATGGCGGGCAGACCCAATCACAGGCCCCCTGGACGATGCACCCGGGGATTCCATGGATCTTGCCTATGTCCCGGATCAGTTGGTCGGGATGAATGAAGAAGTCGTTCATGACATAGTGGCATACGATCTGCGAGTACTGGAGCGAGAATTCGGGAGTCAGCTCAGCTTCGATCTCCTTAAGGTCCGGGTTTACCGTTGCGGCAATCCATTCGAACTTTGCCAGTGCGATGGCCGCCCGGACAGCGGCTTCTCGGTCTTTCCCGGACAGGCGAGCCCGGATTGTCGAATGAAGGTGCTCCTGCTCTGCCTCGCTCATACCGTCGACACATTCCAGCCACTCGAGAGGAAACAACTTGCGCATACCTTGGTTGACCCAATGCATCTCGTCGCGCGTGCCAAGGAAGATACCGCGCAGCACAAGTGCCTTGCACCGAGAAGGGTGGGCCTGGGCATAGGCAAGCCCTAGCGTAGAGCCCCATGAGCCACCTGAAACGATCCATTGCCGGATCCCGAGGTGTTCGCGCAGGCGTTCAATATCTTCGATCAGCAGTGCCGTGTCATTGTGTTCGAGCCCCCCGCAGGGCCTAGACAGACCCGCACCGCGCTGGTCGTGCATAATGAGATTGTAGACAGCGGGATCGTGGAAGCGCCGCGCGGAAGCATCTATGCCTGCACCCGGTCCGCCATGCAGATAGAGCACAGGCAACCCTTCCGGATTGCCGCTTTCCTCGAAGTAGAGGTCATAGCTTTGTCCGAGGTCGATTCGGCCGCTGTTGCGGACTTGCTGTCCATCAAAGAAAGTCATGGCTGAATCTGGCTCCGCTGCTTCACTAGGCGTTCGAAGAGGTCACGCATGATGGAGAGTTAAACCACTCGACGTTGACGTGCAATACTTGTCGACAAAGAGTATGCAGAATGCCTCGTACCCCGGGAGCGCAGCCATTCGAGCTCTCGAAGCCTGCGCGAAAACCTTGACGCCCCCGAATCTGCACAATCCGGGGAATAGGAGAGGCTTACTCCGGGCCGTCGGTCGAATTTGAAGCATCCTCCACCGCGTCGACGGCTGATAAGGCAAATTCCCTCATCTCTTCAGGGACGAAGACATTATCGCGATGATTATGTGGCATCATGTTGCATGGGATGCCCCGCTCCGCCAGCACGGTTACCACACCTGCGGTTAGTGCCACACCGTCTAGGCGGGAATAGACCTCAAGGAGGATGCGTGACATCCGCCGCGAGAGGTCCATGCCACGCCCTGCCACATCGACCATGGCAAGCACGAATGAGCCTCCTTCCAGTTCGCGGAAAACCGCCAGAGCCTTCTCCCTTGCGGCAGCAATGTCTGTGACAACAGTTGCGGACCGCTATCATGTATGCAACATGTATGCAGAGAAGTGAGGCGATTGGGATGCTCACCACTTGGCGAATCAAGGCGCCGATAGCCGTTAGAGGGTTAGTCAGTGATCAAAGTGATATGGTTTCTAAAGCGGGCGGAAGGTCTGTCGCTGTCAGAGTTTCGCGAATGGTGGTTGGGGCATGCTCAAGATGTGCTCCACAGCCAACAGACTCATCTCTCGGCCTATGTTGTCAACATCCGGGCAGACGAAGATGATAGTGCACCGGGCGCGACTAGTGATAAATGTGAATGGGATGGGATCGCAGAACAGTGGTTTGCGGATCGCGCTGCGTTCGATGCAGCCTACAGCAATCCTTCAAGCGCTACCCGTGCCGATACCCTGGCTCATACAAGCCGCTTCTCGCGCTTGATCGTAGATGAGACGAGACTGCGTTGATGCTATGGAGCTTGAAGGTATTTTTCTCTCCGGGACGTCTCGGACAGGGGGCGTGCAGCATCAGGCAGGAGAAGGCAATTGGCGCGTAAGGGCATCGTAGTGGGCGGTGCTGGCGGCATCGGTCAGGCAATCGAGCAAGCAGCTCGGCAGGCCGGCGATGAGGTCTTTGTTCTAGACCGCGGGGCGGATCCGGGTGCGAACTTCATCCAATGTGATCAAAGCGATCCGGCGAGCGTCGAAAAGGCTTTCGCACTGTTGGACAAGGCTTTTGCAGGTGCCGCTCCTGACTGGATGGTCGCTGCGGCTTCCATAAGTCGTCGGCATAGTGTTCTCGATGCCGATCCAGCGACAATTACCGAGCTTTTGAACGTGAACGTTCTTGGCACCGCCCTGGTCGCTCAGGCGGCGGGCCGTCGGATGCAGGCTGCCGGGGCGGGTGCAATTGTTGTGATCACTTCGATTGCAGCGGCCCAAGCCTGGCTCAACGAGTCGTTCTACTGTGTAACAAAGGCGGCACAAGCAGCCCTGGTGCAAGCGCTGGCAGTCGAACTGGGGCCAGATGGTGTCCGCGTCAACGCTGTGGGCCCGGGGCCTGTCGACGTGACGTCACGCGAAATGGTGGCTAGCCGGAGCGATGGCCAGGTTATGGCGGACATCATTCGCAGAACACCTGGTCGCCGTCTTGCCGCACCGCACGAGATTGCCGAGGTTGCCCTGTTTTTAACTACGGCCACTTGGGTCAATGGTCAGACAGTCTATGTCGACGGCGGCTATCTGGCAACAGGAATGGCTGGATAAGACTGCCAACTTAAATACTGCCAGAATGAAGGATTTGAAGCTTGCGCCTTTACAGCCACAGAGGCCGTCCGGTTCACATGGGTCCCTATCCCTTGGAGCATCTTCGTCGGATGGAAGTGCCGATTTCGGATTCTGGCGGTTTGAAGGTGCAGCAACCATCGGATTTGCAAACTACGCCTAGCACTTCGGCACTACCGGCGATCAGCGAGTATCTGGAGTTATTCCGCGGGCTCCTTCATGGTCCCATCGCGTCCGAGCAGGCACCCATTACGGTCAACCCCTTGGAGAGGGCGAACAACCTCAAGGCTTCGGCCTATTTTCTGGATGCTTCACTTGTTGGCATTTGCCGCGTCAGCCCGGAGGCGGATGCAGGCATACCACCGGATCATACTCATGCGCTGGTCTATCTCGTTGAATTCGGACGAGAGCCTTGGCCCGGGGATCCAGGCGAACTTTGGATTGCCGGAACCAATGCAGTCCGCACAGACATGCGTGCTGCGGAAATTGCAGCTGTGCTGGCGGGCTATGTTCGATGGATGGGCTTTGATGCCCTTGGCCACGTGCATGGCGCCACTTCCGCCCACCTTGAGGCATTGGCGGCAAAGGCGGGACTGGCGCGCGTCGAGCTCGGGCTGCTGGTCGCTCCATTCCTGCGTCGGGGTTTCAGGATTGGCGCAGTAACCTGCGCTTATGAAATGGCCGAAGATTTGCCACTGGCCAGCAACGGGTCGCTCGAGCCCGACGATCCCTCCGTACGACTGGGAAAAGAAGGGACCCGACCTGCCTGGTGGTCAAGTGATCAGGACAAGAGACCACTGCACCTCGGACGATATCCCATGGAGCGGATCGCCAGGGTCAATGAACCCACCACGCTGGTGATGCGCGACCGCATCCAGCGCGTGCCCAAACGCGGCGATTTCTTCTATCGGGCCGCAGCTGGCGATCTTGGTGCAAAGGCCAAGGAAGAAATGTCCAGATTCCCGATGAAGCATCCTTATGCATTGGGCATGGCGCCATTGATCAGGGGCATGGTGCCATTGCAGGGCACCAGAGAGCCTTTCGCGAATGAAACGCAGGTTGAGGGACAGTCTGACACTCAATGGAACGCAGATTCCATCAAGGCGCTGGGCTACTTTCTTGGGGCCGACTTTGTAGGCATCTGCGAAGCTGAACCCTGGATGTACTATTCGCATGATGCCGTGAGTGGCCAGCCTATAGAAGCTTACCACAAGTACGCTGTCTGCATGCTGATCGATCAAGGTTTCGAAACCATGGAGGGCGCATCCGGCGATGACTGGATTTCCGCTTCACAGTCCATGCGCGCCTACATGCGTGGCGCGGAGATTGCCGGGATTATGGCAGCGCATTGCCGATCTCTCGGCTATTCCGCTCGCTCACACACGAACGCGGATTCCGATGTCATTCACAACCCGGTGATTGTGATGTCCGGATTGGGGGAAGTGAGCAGGATCGGCGACACGTTGATCAACCCCTTCATTGGTCCGCGCTCCAAATCCGTGGTTTTTACAACTGACCTTCCGATGGCGGTCGACAAGCCTATCAATTTCAACCTGCAGTCCTTCTGTGAAAGTTGTCGGAAGTGTGCGCGTGAATGTCCATGCAACGCGATCACATTTGGTCCGAAGATCCTGTTCAATGGCTATGAGATCTGGAAGGCCGACGTTGAAAAGTGCGCAAAGTACCGCATCACCCAGCAAAAGGGTTCGGCATGCGGGCGATGCATGAAGACCTGCCCGTGGAACCGCGAGGACACGGCGTTCGCCCAGGAACTCATCTGGCGGTCCATCGAGCACCCGGAACTGGCACAAGCGATTGCGCTGGACGATGACCTGCAAGGCAATGGGGCACGCAATCCAGTCAAGAAATGGTGGTTCGATCTAGAGGTCGTGGACGGCATCGCATTGCCCCCCCGGGCTGGCACGAACGCGCGTGATCTCAGTCTCGGGCGAGAGGAGAAGCTTGCCAAACTGCAGAAGCTGGCAATCTTCCCGCCCGAGCTGCAACCGGTCGGCGGCACGACGCTTGATCAAGTCGTTCCCGTTGATCGCGACGCGGGTCAGGCGCTTTACGCTAAGGCACGTGCCGCTCTGGCTACGGTCCGCAGTACTGGTGACGGAGACGCACCGCTTTCTTCGTTGGAAGGACAGGAAGGACGCATCGCCGATGCAGGTCGGCCGACTGGGCCCAAGGGAACTTAAAATCATCTGACCCCTGCATACGCGACTCTGTGGTCGAGCGAGCGAGGAAGATTCATCTGGTTCTGGCTGGCCTTTCTGTATACACTGTGTCGGCAACTTCTGAAGGGCCACGACGGAGATATCTGGCGCCATGCTTTACCCAACTGACTATGCAGATGCTCGCGAGCGTTTCCGCGAGCTTGCGAGCCGCGCGGACTTCTCGCTTGAGAGTTATGCACATCCGACAAAGAAAGGCCCAGGCGGCGAAACCCTCGCATGCGATGTCGCCCGTTTTGGCCCTATGGATGCCAAGAGAGTTATCCTGATCAGTTCGGGAGCCCACGGGGTCGAAGGGTTCTGTGGCTCGGGTTGTCAAGCCGAACTGTTGGCTTCCGACCTTATGGAAGGACTGCCGCGCGATACCGCCATTGTGCTTGTCCATGCGGTCAACCCTTATGGTTTTGCATGGCTGCGCAGGACCAATGAAGACAATATCGACCTCAATCGGAACTGTGTCGACCACTCCTTAGAGTATCCGAATCCTGGTTACGACGAGATCCATGACTGGCTTGTCCCGAAGGATTGGGACGGTAAGGCACGGGCGGAGGCCGATGCGTCTATTGAAGCCTATATTGCCAAACGTGGGCTTCGCGCCTTCCAGATTGCGATGTCCGGAGGGCAATACAATCATCCTGACGGCCTGTTCTATGGGGGCAAAGCGGCAGCTTGGTCCAACACGACCTGGCGGACCTTGCTGCGTAAACACTGCGCCGGTGCCGAACAGGTTTACGGAATAGACATTCACACCGGGCTTGGTCCACGTGCGGTGGGTGAAGCAATCTGCGTGACGAACGAGACCGAGCATCTGAAGGCCAAGGCGCTCTTCGGCGAAGAGGTTACCTGGACTGGCGGTGGAGAGGCAGTGTCTGCGCAGGTGGGCGGCTCTTTGCTTCACGCCGCACATGATGAACTTGGTGCTGGCAAACTGACAATGATTGCACTCGAGTATGGAACCTATTCCATCCCGGAAACCCTCGAGGCCTTGCGGGCAGAGACGTGGCTGGTCGCGCGCGGAGGTCCGCAGAGTGAGCAGGCTTCAAAGATCAAGCAGGCCCTAAAGGATGCCTTTTTCATCGACGAGCATGACTGGAAACAGGCTGTTACTGCTCGTTTCTTCGACCTGTTCCGCAAACTGAAGGGAAGCCTTTCGTGAGCAGCACCTCTACGGAGTTTCTACGTCCTGTTAGCATGCCGCGCGACGCCCGGCCGATCATGAAGTTCACGGGCGAGCTTGCGGATGCCATTGAACAGCTCCTGCGCGACGCTGCAGACGGAAGGTGGGATAAGCCGGTTGATGTGAAGCTTGACCCCCGCAATCCGGAATCTCTGGCGCATTGGCTCTACAAGTCGATGAATCCAGTAGTCCATGGGATGTGCGGTCCAGACATCGATGTTGAGGCGTTGCTTAAGCCCTACAAGCAGACTCGGTTCGACTTTCTCCCGAGCAATTTCAAAGTCGAAACCGAAATTTCTATGAGCGCTTCGGGTGACCTGATGTGTACGCCGGGCCTCGATGGGGCAAAAGACCGACTCTTTCATTCAGTCTCCGAGTTGATCTTTGGGACTGACATTTCCTATGCAAACCTTGAGTCGACCCTCACTACGGGTGAAGTCGAAGCGACGGAGTTTACGGCCGATAGTACGCCCAAAATCAATCTTACTCCGACGCAATATGAGACTGTAGTGTCGCACGAAGGACGCCAATTCGATATCGTTCACTTGGCCAACAACCATATTCTGGACTGCGGTGAGGAGGGCATTCTCACTACCTTGGCGCGGCTGGATCAGGACGGTATCGCACAAGTTGGTGTAAACCGAACCGCTGATCAGGCTGCTCAGCCCCGGATTACGGAGCTCGCTGGGCTCCGGATTGGCTGGGTGGCTCATACCTTCAGTGTGAACTTCAAACCCTTCCCGGAAGACAAGCCGTGGATCGTCAACATGACGCCTTTCCATCTCGAGCCCGATCCGGACATCGGGCCAATCGAGGCGCAGATCATGGCGTGTCGAGTGGCGGGTTGCGACCTAGTGGTCGTGGCGCTGCACTGGGGGCTCGAGTTCGAGCTTTATCCTCACCCACAGCAGGTCGGCTGGGCCCATCGTTTTGCCGACGCAGGTGCCGATCTCGTAATCGGGCATCACCCGCATGTCCCGCAACCCGTCGAGATCTACCGACCGAAGAGCCAACCGGATCGCGCGGTGCCAATCCTCTACAGCCTTGGCAATCTCTCGACCCTGCTGTCCCATCCCGCGATGGCGCTAAGCCTAGTCGCCAGAATTGGCATCGCCAAAGGACGGGTTGGGAGCAGAAAAGAAACGCGCATCGCCAGTCTTGAGCTAGTGCCGATAGCCCTGGTTGCAGAAGAGAGTGAGGCTGGGGAGATTACGAGGCTAGTCCCGCTCAAGGATCTCCATGAATGCATTAAAGAGGAGCCCATGCGGGGCTATGTCGATGACATGGCCCGTTACGCTGACGTTGTTGTGGGAGATGGTTGGAGAGCTAATGCCGCCTCTTGATCATGCTGCAGAGTCAAAGCATCGTGCCTTGCGGCCTTCCCGCCGCGGATTTCTGTCTGCTGCTGTAGCCGCGACAGGCGGAGCTGCGCTAATCGCGACATCAGGTGAAGCCCAGGCGCGCGCGCAACCTGCCGCGAAGCAGCGATCAGGCAAACGCCTGCCCACAATTCTCGCCTTCGGCGACTCTAACACTTGGGGCTACGTGCCTCAGGTCGATGATGGTCCCACACGGTACGCCCGATACGACCAGTCAGTTCGTTGGCCAATGGTGCTGGATCGGGCTGGAGGCGGTCGTTTTCGTGTCGTCGAGTACGGTATCTGTGGCCTTGTTGGCGGGCTCGCAAGTGGCGAGGCGAAGTTCGAGGATGGCACTTCGCGCGCCGCAATCGACCACATCCGTGGTGTTATTCTGGCCAACTGGCCGATCGCCGGATTTGTCGTGATGCTGGGCACAAACGATCTTGCCTATCCTAGCCTGTCGCAGCCCGAGATCATTGCGCCGAAGATTGCGGCCACCGTGCTGGCCGCACTCGAAAGCCATAAGTGGATGGGCGGGCCGCTACCCGCGGTTACCCTCGTCAGCCCAATTCCCCTTGGTCAAAGGGTGGTCGATCTCGGAATCGCGGCGGATGCAATTTCCCGCTCACAACAACTTGCTCCCGCGCTTTCGGAGCAAGCTCGTCTTCACGGATGGCGCTTCCTCGACGCGAGCGGTGCAGGCGACCTGAATTCGGCTGATGGCATCCACTGGGATGTTTCGCATCACCATCGCTTCGCGAACATGCTCAAGCATTTAATTTCCACCTGACTCAGAAGGAAAACCAATGCCCGTATTGAGACCGCTGACAGACGGGGAATTTGACCCGGCGTTGCTTGAGGACTGCCAGTTCTTCAAGGGTCCGCTAGGCGTTATCCCGAACAGCGTTCGCACTATGGCGAGACGGCCTGCGATTGCACGCGCATTCACCGACTTGAACGCTGCGGTCATGAAGTGCGAGGGATCGCTGACGCCGGAATTCAAGAGGCTCATTGGCTATATTACCAGTTTTGCTTCCGGTTGCCGGTACTGCCAGGCCCACACTATCCTCGCCTCAGAACGGTTCGGCTCCACTGAAGCTCGCATGGCAGATGCCTGGAACTATGAACACAGCCCTCACTTCTCCGAAGCAGAAAAGGCCGCCCTTTCATTTGCGCATGCAGCGGCATCAGTGCCGAACTCGGTGACGCCAGAACTGGGTGAGCAGCTGCTAAAATATTGGAGCGAAGAGGACGTAGTTGAGCTGATGGGGGTAATTGCCCTGTTCGGGTTCCTGAACCGTTGGAATGACTCAATGGGCACCGCCTTAGAGGATCTACCGATAGAGTCAGCGACACGGCATCTTGCCCACACCGATTGGGAAGTGGGCAAGCACCAGTAAACCTCAGCTCAGCAGGAGAGTAGTCCCCCGTCGACTGGCAGAATTGTGCCCGTCACATAACTGGAGAGCCTTGATCCGAGAAACACCACCGGGCCTACCAATTCGTCGGGTTGCCCCATCCGTTGCAGCGGGGTGCGCGAGAGAAAGCGGGCCATGCGCTCCGGATCGCTTCGTGTTCCTTGGGTCATCGTGGTTTCGAAGAAGCCAGGCGCAACCGCATTCACGCGAATGCCGTCTTCCGCGAGATCCGTGGCGAGAGACCGGGTCAACTGGGCCAGAGCTCCCTTCGAAGTAGCATAGGCGCTGGTGCCGCCCTGGTAAGCAATGAACGACTGGATTGAGGCAATGTTGACGATGCTGCCACGAGTTTTCCGGAGATCTGGCAGCAGCGCAGCGGTCGCCCGCAAGGTTCCAGTCAAGTTGACATCCATGACCCTGGACCAGGACGCTTCGAAGCCGTCGTCCCCGATCCTGCCGCCAGCTTCGACGCCAGCGTTGTTAACGAGGATCGATACTGCACCGAAGATTTCGCGAATGCGATTGACCGCCTCATCTCCCTGCGAGAGGTCAGCGATGTTCCAGCCAACGGCGATTGCGCGATCACCCGCCGGATCGATTGCATGCGCTACCTGCGTGGCCGCCCGGACGTCGATGTCGGCAACACAGACCCGTGCGCCTGCAATGGCCATGCCCTTCGCAATGGCAGCGCCATTACCCCTGCCGGCACCAGTCACCACGGCAACCTCTCCTTTGAGGAGACCTGCCAATGCATCGATCGAAAACTCAGGCTGCAATGCGGACGACATGATGGGATCTCCTGTTTGTTCCGGAAGCCCAGAGGCCAATATTCAATTTTGAAAGGAAGTTGCCTTGCCCACTCCGATCATAAAAACGGCGATCCGCCGATGGCCGCTCAAACGTTCGTTCGCGATTTCCCGGCACGTGTTTACCGACAATCTTGTGCTCGAAGTCACTATCGAGGTCGACGGGATCCAAGGTCGGGGTGAATGCGAACCTCATGAGTTTGATGTAGCAGTAACCCGTTCCGCCGAGGCTGCGGTGCTTGCGCTTGATCACGCCGCCTGGAACCATCTGGATCCCGCTGCCCTGAACGCGACCCTGCCTCGTTCGCCGTGGCGTAATGCCATTGACTGCGCTCTTTGGGATCTCAAGGCCAAGCGGGAAGAGCGTCGTATCTGGGAGGTCCTTGAGCTTGACATCTCGGCCCACGATACATTTCCTATTTTTGAAACCATTGCCCTCGACACTCCAGAGAGAATGGCCGATTTCGCGCGGCAAGCGGTCGGTGCCCCTGGATTGAAGCTTAAGCTTGGCAGTGCCGACGGGCGTGATTGCGAACGCCTCGAAGCGGTGCGAGCTGCGGCCCCAGGTCTTGAGTTGACGATCGATGCCAATGAAGGGTGGTCGATCGACCAACTTTCGGACATTTTACCTCTCGCCCGCAGGCACGACGTGACCTGCATTGAACAGCCGGTCCCTGCAGCGATCGAAGTTGGCCTTTCCTCGCTGCCGAGGCTCGTCCCGCTCTGTGCTGATGAAAGCTGTCTGGACCGGTCTTCGCTCCCGCAGCTGAGGGGACTATACGACATGATCAACATCAAGCTCGACAAGACTGGTGGCCTCACGGAAGCCTTGGCGCTTCAGCAGCAGGCGGCCGCGATGGGGTTCAAGACCATGATCGGCTGCAATGGGGGATCGTCGCTTGCGCAGGCACCTGCAGTTCTTCTGGCGCCGACCGCCGTAATGGTAGACCTGGGCAGCCACTGGCTGGCTGACGACCATCAGCCCAGCCTGGACACTACCGATCATCGGATCGGTCTGCCCAAGGCCGAGCTGTGGGGATAGATCAGGCCGAACGGCTGCGCCGAGCGACCGTCGGTGTGTACCTGATCAGAAACGGTCCAGATCATTCGCAACCACTACGCGTCCAGTAAAGTAGCGGCGCACACCTCGCGCATAGATCTCCGGGTCGGTTTCATCGTCGTAGCCGGGCACGAGGTGGTTAAGTACGACCATCCCAACTTTGGCGGACGAGGCCATCTTGCCTACATCTTCCGGTGTAAGATGATCTTGACGCAGGTGTGCAATCAGCGCGTCAACCTGAGCGCCGTCAGAGCCATCGCGTGATCGCCATTGCCGCTCGATGCTGGGGAGGTCGATGACTTCGGCCACGAGAATATCAGCTCCTTGCGCTAATGCTTCGACGCGAGGTGATGGACCTGTATCGCCTGTGAAGACTATTGATCTATCAGCAGTATCGAAACGAAAGGCATAGGAGCGCGCGTTGCGATCAGAGGCGCTTCCCGGCTGGTAGTGATAGTGATTGTTGAGCACTGCAGTGACAGTTACCTTGTCATCGCGATAGATGACTTTGGGCTCAAACAGATCCCCAGGCAGGTCCATGGCGTTCGCTGTCAGCGCGATCGGCCCGGGTTCTGTCCCACCGATGGTCACTGGCGCCAGTTCCGTAGGGCGGAAGGCAGCGGCAAGATGCTGAACAAACCCAACTGTCATTGGGGGGCCAATTACCGGCAGCGGGGGGCTCTGCGCGCCGATGAGGTCGTTTGCCAACCAGCGGAACGTAAGCAACGCGCCTAGATCGGCGTTATGGTCGAAATGATGGTGGGTAATGAAAACGGCCTTCACTTGCCCAACATCCAGTTCAGCCGAAGCATAGCGATGCATCAGGCCGTCACCAGTGTCGACAAGATAGACGTCCTTGCCGACAACAACGGCGTTTGATGACATTGCCCTCTTGTCGCGATAGGATGGCCCCCCCCCGGTGCCGAGCGTGATCACCTGCGTAGCAGATGGCTTGGATCCACTGCTTTCAGCTTTTGCATGGACGGCTGTTGTAACAGGCACCATCGTGGCAGCCGCTATGACGAGAAGGGCCTTTGTCGAAATCATTGCGCGATCTCCGGACTGGTGGGAAGTCTGAGGACAGAAGGATGCTCCAGGTCGTGAAACACCTCGATATTTGCGACCCGCTCTTCGCCGGGCTGCTGTTCCTGTACCGGCGTGGCCGAGTTCAAGTTCTTCTGCATGAAGGAGCAAGCGGTCGCGCGAACGACAAGTCGCAGCCGAGAGTTTCGGGCAATTCGTCGCGCAACAAAGCGGAAGCGTGGAAACTTGAGAAGAACAGGCGTGTTCAAGGGCATCGTTTCGTCGCCGCCGTCACGATGGCGCAAACGCAACTGGCTGGACGACAGGAAGATAACCGAACCGTCTTCGAGTACCTCGTATAGAAGCACGGCCAAATCGGCGTCAGGAGCGTCACAGGTGACCCAAAGGTCGAGTCCTGGCTCCCCTACCACTTCGGCAGGCGCGTCCAGCGGCGGCGTGTGATAGATTACACCTTGGCCGTACGTGTTGTGGCAGAAGACTGCATTAGTAGGATCCTCTCCCCCCAAAATGAAGAATAGGCTGTTGTATGCCCGGGGGAAGACTGCGCCGCCGCCGGACGAAAGTTCCGGCGAGTTACTCAAACTGGATTCTGTTTCGAGCGGGCGCAGGTCATTCGGATCACTGACAAAGGCGTCGGGCGGGGTGTCGCTGGCCTCATCCGCCAGCCATCCGGAGCGGAAGATGTCATCAGCTTTGCCGTCGGATCCAAGGTAGAGCGGCCTGCTCTTGGTGCACAAGCTGTCCAAAGAGTTGGCAGTGCGCCATTCTTCGTTACCAGTCAGGTAATACTTGACCGGTGCGTCCAGAAATGCAGGCTTTTCCCCATGGCCGAAGACCCACCGGTACCAATCGAACTTCAGCTTCGGAATATCCAGTGCGGCAGCCGGTCCGAACTTCAGTCCATATACCTGGTCGCAGCCATCCATGCCGCGATGATCCCAAGGCCCGATGACCAGATAGTTGTTTGCCCGGGCCTTGTCGCTGCCATGCTGTTCAAGGCGCCTGTGGTGCTCGAGAGTGCCGATCAGGCAAGTGTCATAAAGACCCGTGAGCGAAAGTACGGGAATATCCAGTTTCGAAAGTGCGTCCTGTGACGGACGCCGGGCCTCCCAAACGGGACCCCAAGTCGTGCTGACGAGATCGTCTTCCCAGCCGGTCGCATGGAAACCCAGCGCATCCTGCACTTCAATATATGAGCGGCTGCGTGCGTAAAGGTCGCCTTGGATGCGGTTGAAAAGAAGCACATCGGCGGCCATGTTCCAGGAGATGGAGTGACCTTTGAGGGTCAGTCGCCACCTGTAGATGTAAGGGGAACCGATTCCTCCGCGAGGTATGTCATACCCTGGCATGAACGCCGCGGAAGGGACGATGGTTTTCAAGGATGGAGGGAGAGTGCCCGCGATTATCCACTGGTTCCAGCCAGTGTAAGACCCTCCTGTCAGGCCCACTTGGCCATCGCTCCAGGGCTGGGCGGCAATCCACTCGATAACATCATATCCATCCGGTGCATCGTTGACCCACTGCTGGAACTCGGCGCCCGAGCCGCCCCGGCCTCTGCAATCAACCGCGAGAAATGCCATGCCTTCGCGCGTGAACGAGATTGCTTCACGATGAAGGTTGTCGGCGAGGTAAGGGGTCATTTCCATGACCGTTGACAACTGACCACGCCGGTCGATCGGCAGGTATAGAATGGCGCCGAGCTCGACTCCGTCGCGCATTGGAACGCGCACGAAGCGGGCGGAATAATCCGCGCGCCCCCGGCTGCCTTGGGCATTATCGCTGAGAATGGTCATGGCCTCTCTCTCATCTCATTCGAGTGGTTGCGACCCGAACATACAACGTGTATTGTATGTGTCGACAAGAAATCGTCTGGTCGCTGCGCGACCGGTTGCGGGGAGCTCGGGATCATGCAAAGTTACATCAGGCAGGGCGTCTGGCTTGCTGCGGCCCTGGTTGCAGTGAGCGGTTGTGCGGGGCGCGCCGAGGTGAAGGCAGGTCCTCCCGGTGCAGGGTGCACGGATCCGGTATATCGTCAACTCGATTTCAAGATTGGGGAGTTCAAGGTCACCGGCATTGGCGGTGAGCCGGCTGGCGAGAGCAAAGTCGAATCGGTCCTTGGCGGCTGCTTGCTGGTGGAGCATTGGCGAGGTGCGATCAGTGGCTATGGCCGGGCGCACATGTTCTTTGATAAGTCGGATCAGCTTTGGCGCCTAATCTACGTCACCGACGATGGTGCGACAATGTACCTGACGGGCCAGTTTCGGGGCGACACCCTCATCCTGACTGGTGAGAATGACCTGGACGGTATGGTAGGTCTCCATCGTATGAGCTTCTCGCCGCTTCCAGATGGCGGGAACAGGCAGTACTGGGAGCTTTCAGCAGACAAAGGTGCGACCTGGA
Organism: Sphingopyxis microcysteis; assembly: GCF_012274265.1. Taxonomy (GTDB): domain Bacteria; phylum Pseudomonadota; class Alphaproteobacteria; order Sphingomonadales; family Sphingomonadaceae; genus Sphingopyxis; species Sphingopyxis microcysteis. Next base: position 6,892 of record NZ_JAANYY010000006.1, on the reverse strand, counting down.
AGGTCATACACGACGGAACGTATCGGCGAGCCGGCAGTCGCTAAGATGACCTTTACTGTTGAAGCTCTGCCAAGTGGTGATGAGTACGACTACATCATCGTCGGCGCAGGTTCGGCGGGCTGTGTCATTGCCTCGCGCCTGACTGAAGACCCCAAGGTCTCGGTCCTGTTGATCGAGTCTGGTGGCTCAGAGCGCAACTGGAAGTTCCGCATTCCCGGCGGGCAGTCGTTCGTGAAGGATTGGGGGCGCTATGCCTGGCTATACCGGACTGAGAGCGATCCAAGCCGTAATGACCGAACCGAGACATGGCGCAGAGGTCGCATCCTTGGCGGCAGCAGTTCTATCAATGGGGTGATCTATGCCATCGGCTTGCCCCGCGACTTTGACCTCTGGGCTGAGATGGGAGCTTCGGGTTGGTCGTGGCGGGATGTTGAACCGTTCTTCCGGCGAGCCGAACGCTGTCCCGGTCTCCAAGGCAGAGGGCAATCCGGCCCCGTACATGTCGAGATCCTGCGATCGCCCCACCGCAGTACCGAAGACCTGATCGCATCGGCAAACGCTGTCGGAATCCAGGCGGTCAAAGACATTAACCTGGCAAATAGTGATGCCATCGGCATTGCGCAGACCAATCAGCTGAGTGGGCTGCGCCAGGATAGCGCCACTGCTTATCTCCGACCGGCGTGGCGGCGACGCAATCTCAGGATCCTGACCCACGCCCGGGTCGCGCGGGTGATATTTGACCAAGGCCAGGCAAGCGGCTTGCAGTTGTCAGTGCACGACAAGCACTTCGCAGTCAAAGCCCGCCGTGAGATTGTGCTGAGCGCAGGCGCCATCGGCTCTCCGCACCTGTTGATGCTCTCTGGCATCGGACCAGCGCAACAACTCCAAGCACATGGCATAGCTGTCGTAGCTGATAGCCTCTCAGTGGGTAGCAATCTCCATGATCACCCAGAACTCTACATCGAGTACGAGGTCAAAGACCGGACTTACAGCTCGGCCATGCAATGGCACCAGTTGGCGCTTTCAGGTCTGCAGTTTGCCTTGGCCAGGCGAGGCCAGGCAACATCCTGTGCCAGCCATATCCTAGCCTATGCGCGAAGCAGGCCGGAGGAGCAGGCACCGGATTTGCTGCTCTTTTCTGGCCCTTGGGGCTATCTTGAAGACAACTTCACGTTCCAGTCCAGAGTGAACACTTACTCCCTCTCCCCTTCCCTTTGTCATCCTCGTTCACGCGGACGTATCGCTCTGAGATCACCGGATCCTCGCGAAGCACCGGTGATTGACCCCAATCTTCTCGGTGACCATGACGATGTGATCCGTCTTATGCGCGGGGTGCGTCTGGTTGATCGGATTGCCCAAACCAGACCTTTCTCGGATCGAGTCATGAGACGTCTTTCTCCTGATTTCGATCTTTCCGACGATTCCTCTCTCGAGGCTTACATCCGTGAAAACGCGAGCATCTGCTACCATGCATGTGGCACCTGCCGGATGGGCGATGATCCCTCATCGGTCGTCGACTCGCGCCTGCGTGTACGCGGTGTCGGTCATCTGACAGTTGCGGATGCCTCCGTCATTCCTCTCGTAACGTCCGGAAACCTTCACGCGCCCACAGTCATGATCGGCGAGCGTGCAGCTGAACTGCTTCGCGAACCAGGAAGATTCACACCAATCCGATAATGGAGATGAATTCATGAACTCCCTCGAAGTCGCGCCGGTAAACTGGAAGAGCAAGGCTCAGGAGATCAGCTTTGATGTAAGGCCGTGGATCAATGGCCGCCGCATTGATGCTAGTACCTCCGAGCACTTCGCAACTTTCAATCCCGCGAACGCAGTGCGACTGGCTGACCTGCCCGCTTGCGGCACAACTGAGATTAATGCGGCTGTTTCCGCCGCCCGCGCCGCATTTGAACGAGGCGTATGGGCAAATCTATCCCCGCGGGCGCGCGCTCGCATTCTCATGAATTTTGCTGATGCCATCGAACGAAATGCGGACGAACTGGCGCTGCTCGATACGCTTGAAATGGGGATGCCGATCAGCTCCGCAGCGCCAGATATGCGGGCGGCAGCTGATGCCGTGCGGGTCGCGGCCGAAGCCTCAGACAAGCTGCTCGATCAGGTCATCCCGAATGACCCTTCGACACTGCTGCTCAATCTACGAGAGCCAGTTGGCGTTGTCGGTGCGATCACGCCATGGAACTTTCCCGCCTACATCGGTATCACCAAGATCGCGCCCGCGCTCGCCGTCGGCAATTCGGTCGTCCTCAAGCCCTCCGAGATTGCCTCCCTTAGCTGTCTGCGGCTGGGTGAGCTTGCGGCGGAGGCGGGCATTCCCGACGGGGTGCTGAACATCGTGCCCGGCCTGGGTGCTGGCGCCGGTGCCTCTCTTGCCTCTCACATGGATGTCGATCTACTGACATTCACTGGCTCCACGGCAACCGGGAAGCGATTGATCGAATTGTCCGGCCAGTCGAACATGAAGCGCCTGATCCTTGAGTGCGGCGGCAAGTCACCGCAGATTGTATTTGCCGACATGGAAGATCTCGACGCTGTTGCTGAAGCAGTCGTTGGCAGCATCACGTTTAACTCGGGGCAGGTCTGTGTGGCGGGATCGCGGCTTCTCGTCGAACGTTCGATTCACGACCTGCTAGTCGAACGGGTTGTGACCCTTGCAAGTCAAATTGAAGCCGGCAACCCGCTCGACGAGACCACTAACTTCGGGCCGCTCGCCAGCCGCGAACAGCACGACAGAGTACGACGCTATTTTGCAGCCGGACGGGATCAAGGTGCAGTTGCAGTATTGCCCGGTGGGCCCACTGAAGGAAGCGACGCTTGTTACTGGATGCCGACTGTATTCACGAATGTTGGCAGCGACATGCAGATCGCTCAGGAGGAGATCTTCGGCCCGGTCTTGTCGGTCTTCGCATTTGATGACGAAATCGAAGCAGTCAGACTCGCGAACAGCACCATTTATGGCCTCGCAGCCAGCGTATGGACGCGCGATCTTGGGCGTTCGCTGCGCCTTGCTCGAGCCATCAAAGCCGGTTCTGTAACCATTGCTGGCAGGCCCGGCGAAACCACGCATGACGCGACGGCCGGGGCGTTCGAACCTCATGGCCAATCCGGCATGGGAATTGAAGGCGGGCTGGACGGTATGCGCGCCATGACGCGATTAAAGTCTGTCTCCCTCGCTGGTTAAAGCCAGACTGTATCCCAGCCTGTGGTCGGAGCCGCAGCCTTAGCTTTCTCTGGGAGGTGTCGCCTTGTAACTCGACGCCTTGTTCGTTCGAACGACCGATTGAGAGGCTGCGCTCGAGCTTGATCTTGATCTTTTTGTTAGATGCTGTCGCCAGGTCGATGATCTTGGCATTGCACTTGTTGGTGACGCAGCGGCCACGGCCACTGTCCGACCAGAGCAGCGCTAAAGGTAGGCAATGGATCTCGTAACGCCGAAAAATCAATGGAATGCCGTTCGACGGCGATCGCCTCTGGACTGACTTGCATCATGACGATCCTTGGAATACATATTGTCGACATAATGTCGACCAGGAGGCCCGCAACGTGGGCTCCACAGCCAAGGTGAGGGATGAGGCATGTCCAAGCGTAAAGTGAACAAGTTGCGAGTTGAGGGTCGCGAAATGTTGCGGCGTCGGCTGACGCCCCTGTCGTCGATGGCGGCAGTTGCCGCTGCTCTGGCAATCGCGCCCCAGGGTGCTTGGGCACAGGAAGCTGCGAAGGCAGACGACGCCACTGGTTCTGAAATCATCGTCACTGCGCGCAAGCGCGAGGAAGCCATCCAGTCCGTGCCCGCATCAGTCCAGGTTCTGGGCGGATCGGATCTCGAAGAGCTCGGCAAGGTGACATTCAAGGACCTCCAGTTCGAGACCCCTGGTCTCTACATCGAGAACTACGAAACGCGCGCGACGGTTACCATGCGAGGCGTGGGCACCCAGGTTCCGGGCAGTGGCGCTGCGGTTGCCGCGCACATCAACGGCATTTACATGCCGTCGACCGCCTCGTCGCTCGGCTGGATCTTTGACGTTGGGCAGATCGAAGTCCTCAAGGGTCCCCAGGGTACGCTTTATGGGCGCAATTCCACCGGCGGCGCCATCAACATTAACACCCGCCGTCCCGGCAAGGAATTCGACTTTGGTGCAAAGGTTGAATACGGCAGCCTCGATACCGTCAGGCTTTATGCAGGCTTGGATGCACCGCTCGGCTCCGATTGGGCGGTTCGTCTTGCTGGTACTATCACTCGCGGTGACGGCCGTATCATCAATGTGGCAACCAATAAGCGCATTGATGGGAACAACTTCTCCGGTGCCCGCCTGACTCTCACCGGCAAGGCAGGGCCGATCGACGTCGATCTGTTCGCTCAGTATACCAACGAGACCGGGGGCGTCGGTGAGCTGATTGCGCTGAAGCCGGATGGAACGCCGCTTTATGGCTGGGACAAAGGCTATTTTGACAGGCCCACTGCGCCGGCTGGTGAGCGGGATCACTATCTCGTCGGCCTCACACTGTCAGGTGACCTCGGTGGTGGTTACTCTTGGCGTTCGATCACTGGCTACACAGATTACAACGAACCTCGCTCACAACTGGATGTGAACCCGCTTCCGGCCCCGGTGCAGCTGGTGATCCAGTTCCCGCAGTATGCGGAACAATTCAGCCAGGAGCTCCAGCTTGCTTATGAAGGTGAAAAGGCAAACTGGATTCTTGGGGCGATCTATATGGACGCCAAGGAAGGTGAGACCCGCCGGGTCGATGTCTTCCCTGCACCACAAGGCGTGCTCAACAGTGCCACGGATAACACCGTGAAGACGTTCGCGGTCTTCGGAGACCTGAACTACAATCTGACCGAACAGCTGCGTGCCAATCTTGGCCTGCGCTATAACCGTGACCGCGTACGCAATCGCTTTGCCGGTACGGGCCTTTCAGATCCGACCCCGTTTGACCTGAGCACGACACAGAGCCAGGTTACCGGGCGAATTGGGCTCGACTACACTACGGCCGGCGGCACGATGATCTATGGCTCGGCCTCAAAAGGCTTCCAGTCCGGATATAATGCGACAGGCTTTACGGTCACGGGTGCTCCGCAGCCGTCCGTTGTCAAGCCGGAGGTGCTCTATGCCTACGAAGTCGGCGTGAAGTCGACTCTTCCTGGGAACAACGGGTATCTGAATTTTGCCGGCTATTATTACGATTACCGCGATCTGCAGGTCCAGGTCGGCGGGCTCCCGCTCCTTCCCGATGGCACTCCGGATCCGACCAAGGCACCATTCTTCACCGTCAAGAATGCAGCTGCGGCGACAATCTGGGGCTTCGAGCTGTCACTCAACAACTTCCGCTTGGGCGACAACCTCCGCCTCGATCTGAGCGGTGGTTATTTGAATGCCAAGTTCGATGACTACAAGACGATCGACGATACAACGGCTGCGCCGGTCGATTACTCTGGAAACAGGCTCCCGCGTGCGCCGCGGTTCCAGAGCACTGCCGCAGTGACGGTTGACAAGGTCTCGATCGGTTCTGGCGAGGCCAGCCTGCGGGTGGAATACCAGTATCGCAGCAAGGCTTTCGACAAGGCCGACAACCGTTTCATCCTTCAGTCGACCGGCCTGGTGAACGTGCTGGTGAAGTATGATATTGGGGACTGGTCGTTGCAGGCTTCTGGTCGCAACCTTACCAACCAGCGGTACTTCGCCTTCTTTGACGGTCGCAACTTCGCACCGCCTGGCCAGTTCCGGACTTGGAGCCTCGGGCTCAGCTACCGCTACTAAGCCGAACCCGCGGGCCGGACCTTCGATGAGGTCTGGCCCGTCCTCGTCAGCTCTCCCTGCCTTTGCAGCGACCGAAGTCTTGCAACTTAGCCTGATTATTCGTGGCAGCAATCCTTGTCTTGATGTAGGACCACGCAAGCGGCAATTTGGCTCGTCGCCGCTTCGGAGATTCAAGGATGGCTCAATCAGAAAGCTCTGGCCGCAATGCAAAGGGGGGCGCGGCAAAGCCAGAACGCAAGCCAGTTCGTGGCTCGGGCGCTGATACAGTTTACGAGACCCTTCGCGCGGAAATTCTGACTCTGAAGATGGATCCCGGCACGCTCCTTGACGAAACTGATCTCGCTGACCGATTTGGGCTGTCGCGTTCTCCGATCCGTGAGGCTTTGATCAGGCTCGCCGCCGAAGGTCTGGTCAAGACCCTGCGTAATCGCAGTTCGATCGTCGCACCGTTCGACATGATCGCGATCCCCAGCTTTCTCGATGCCTCGGAGTTGCTCTATCGCCTGACAGCGAGGCTCGCGGCGACCAATCGGACGCAAGCTCAACTGGCCCGCATCAAGCAGATTCATAACCAGCACAGCCAGGCAACGCGTGAGCGTGATATGGCGCTTATGATCCGACTGAACCGAGAGTTCCATCTCGAGATCGCTGACGCGTCCGGTAACGCATTTTACGCGAATTGGATGCGGCAGTTGCTTGATCAGGGGCAGCGCATCCTGGGCTCCTATCTTCTCGATGTCTCTGAGCTTGGCGACCACGACCTCGAAGGCCACTGGATCAATGCGCATCTAGCCATAGTTGAAGCAATAGAGGCACGCGATGACGACGCCGCGGAAGCAGCGGGGAGGCGCGATTTCGAAACGATTGCTCTCAGGATGCAGGAGCGCCTGACTGAGCGTCCTTCGAAGCGCATGGCATTGTGACCTGAGCTTTCCGCTCACTCGCCGCCGGAAAGGAGCAACTAACCACTCTGTCGCCCCCAATCCGCCAGCTAGGGTCAGGACTCATTGATCAGAGCCAGAAGATGACGGTTGCGGCGAGAGCCACGGCAGATAAGAAGGCCTTCGGGCACCGATCGTAGCGCGTCGCGACGCGTCTCCAGTCCTTCAGGCGGCCGA
>NZ_JAANYY010000005.1 GCF_012274265.1 Sphingopyxis microcysteis | reverse complement strand
ATATTTAACGCTGGTCGCTAGACCGTGCCCTGACGGGCATGACAGCGGCCCATCGCATGCGAAGCATTGTGCATATGCACGCTCGCAGGCCTCGCTGCTCGCGCGACCCGAGCAGCGAGGCCATTTTGTCTTTCCATGGTGGGCTTACGAGTTACGCTCGCTCAGGCATGGAACAGCCCGTCTTCGAAGCTGACCCATCTCGCGGTCTCGTCCCCCGCAGCAAGGCGTTGTCGATAGTCGCGATAATGATGCGCTAACGAGTCTGCACGGCGGATTGGGCGAGAGTTCCCGATATCGGCGAGCGCGGCCTTGAGATACTCGCTGGCATCGATCCAGTCGCGCAGCGCCAGCATCGTCTCGAAGAAAGGTTCCGGTCGCGCGCTGCGGAACGCCTCGACATGCGCCCACAGCATCAGGCGTGCGGTCGCGACGCGCAGCGCATGGTCTTCGGCTGCCGCCGGCGCCGAGCGCGACCAGGCAAGCTCGATGTCCGCATCGCCGATCTCGGGAATCGGGATCGAGAAACGACGGCACGCTGTTCGCTCATCGAACCCATGTTCACCCATCGCGGCGGGATCGATAGCCGTCTCGCCAAAGCAGAGTTCTGCAAGAGCCGGCTCGACGAAGAAGCGCCGGCTCATCGCGTCCATCGCCAGCGTCATGCGATCGGCCGTGGACGCGATCTGGACCACACTGGGCAACAGCGTCTTGTCGAGCAAATGCGGCAATGGGATTTCCGACTTGCGCGCGTCGGAGACGCATATCGTGTTGATCCAGCGATGACCATCATCTTGATCGACCATCGTCAGGACCGCCGCCGCAACCGGCCTGCGTGCCAGCGCCGGATGCTCGTCGGGTATGTCGTTGACGGGAATGCACGCCAGACCGATGACCTGTAGGCATTTGGGAAGTTGGTATTCGTTCACGATATTCTCCTTTCGGAGGATCAGGGATCCGAGACAGAACTCCTGCCTCTTTTCCTTTCACCCTGTTCCTCGCTTCCCGCGTCAGCGTCTCCACCGTTCGGCGGGCGCGCAGCCGCGTTCCGCTTTTCCATCCGGCGGACATGCGAGGCCGTTCTGCGGTTTCACCGCAGGGGTGATTTTGATTTTGAGCAGCAGGCCTTTTTGACACTTAGACAATCAATTCTAAGCCGGTTGAACTCGCCGCCCGCTTCCCAACAGCGAACTGGGAACGCCACTTCGACTATTTTGGTCGTTAGAGGCTAGGAGCCAATGGGCTCAGACTGAGCGAGACTGCCCCGAACGCAGCGCCCCCGTTCACTTGCTCAAGAACGCGAGCTCCACAAGAAACCCCATCATCAGCGCATGCGACCCGGCGAGGGTATCGATGGCGGCGTACCGCACGTTATCGAGACCCTCGCCGGGTTTGAGCTTCGTTTCGAGGTTTACGCCTTCCCGCTAGAGGTCAGTGTCATTTGGCTGACGCCTTAGCGACCAGAATCCGGCTGCTAATTGCGCATAGCGAGCTCGCTGTTCTGCGTTTGCTCCAAGGGTTAACACCATAAGGCTGAAGGGCGTTTGCTGCGCCGTCCCGTCCGGTTTCAGAAATTTGACGCGCCCCTTAAGAAAGAAGATATCGGCGTCCAAGCTCAAAACCTCGTGGAAAAATGCCGAATCTGTTCTGACCGGAACGAGGCACACAACGGTGTCAACGTGGCCAGCTGACCATTGCTCATGAGCTCGGCGTAGCCACTGCAGAGCACATGAGTACGGCGGATTGACGAAAGCGAGACGCCCTGACCATGTCTGGCTAAGTCCGTCGCCGCCCCTACTGGCCAATATCTTACGGCGCGCCAGGACAGGGCTGAGTTCGTGAGCGCATGGATCGAGATCTATTTCGCCAAACGCTTTATAAATATTGTCCATGAAATCTGGCGGGGTGAAGCGGGAATCACGATCTTCCTTCTGACCCAGCGCCCAATACGCTCGAGCGGGAGCTTGACGCCGAGCTCTCGGCGCAAGCGCTGCCAGCAGGCGCAGCAGGTCTTCAACTGAGCCCGCACCATTTTCGAGGTCGAGGATGGCCGTGTGCGACAGTCCGGTTCGCCTAACCAAATTCTCCAGCGACTTTTCGTGTTTGATGCGAGTGTTGCGGAGCTTTTCGAACAGCGTCTTACCGGCACTTAGGCCCGTCAGCATAAAATTGGTCGAGTCCATGACCGCCACTAGCGTTGACACGGTGCCGACACCCTTTTCGAGCCGCGTAATTGTCTGGGGCGACACTCCGACATGCTTGGCCATGACCTTTCGCGACCAACCCTTTGATACGCGCGCTTCGCGCAATTCAACAATTAGGTTAGCACGACTTTCGCCTCCAGGCTCCGGGCGGACTGACGATCCGGCCGAACCGCTACTAACCTTCGAACCGATGCAATTCGACGATTTGCCGCCGAACGGCAATTTTGCCGCTGACAGCCCGGAAGGAGAAGCGTTCGCCCAGACATCCGAACCGCGGGGGAGTGCGGGGGATGTAAGGGATAATTTATTCGACTGCTTTGTGTTATGTGCATTTCCCATGGCTATGGTTTCCTCGCTCGGCGAGCGAAGCCATGGCTGCTTGGCAGCAATGTTTAGGCTGGTTCATTCATGACCTCGAACGCCATTCAAGCCCGCATCAGCAGATGCGGAGCTCGAAAATTGGCGCGAATCACAAATTCATAGGTCACCGACTTGGGATGCTATCCCCGCCGCATGTTCGCAACTGTGCCGGGCATATAGACCCTAGAGATGAATAAATCTTTAATATAGCTGCGAAGTTTCTCTGGGTAATCGGAATCCTCTATGCGAGCGCGCGATCCCGGCCAGAAGGAACTACGGGAACGCACAACGGTGTTCGCATCGTCTTGGGGGTGATAGTAGATACAAGGAGCAGGATTTCCTGACGATGAGGCCTTCAGCGTCCGCGCCCGCCGGGCTCTCGGCCGGGCAGCCCGCGATCGTAGGGACGACGGCCCTTCGATGGCTTCGACCGTTTCGCATTTTGTTTCGAAGTTCGCCGCTTGATCCCGAACGCCATGATCGCCGCGGCAGCCGCCATATCCTCGCTGGATCGCGCCGATGCCAACGCGCGCTTCAACCGGTCCGCCGCCTTCGGCGGATCGAACCGCACCGAACCGCGCTTGACCAGCAGCCACTCTTCGTCGAGCAGCGGATCGCCCATGTGCAGCAACCGATCCGCTTCGTTTGCCCGCAGCGGCGCGGCTGGCCGCAAGCCGGAATCGACCATAAGATCATGCAGGATATCGCTCCGCGTCTCCTGCTGGACGAACCAGGCGGCCCGGGTCCGGGCTTGTATGTCGGGCCGCGCCAGCCACGCGGCGCGAGACCCGAGGGCGTCGCGCAGCGTCTCCACGGTGTCCGGTGCCTCGGCATCCGAACGCCGCGCGAACAGAAAAGGGACAGGCGCACGACGCCACAGCACGGCAGGATCGGCATCTCGGTAGGCGTCCATTAATTCGGCAGGCACCGGCGCGACGTGCGTGGCAGGCCGATCAAGCCAAGATGCCCGTCGCTTCTGCTCCACGTCCCAAGCCGTTGGCCGGCGCGCCGGATCGATATCGGGTAGGTTCCTGAACATCTGCACACGCTTATCGACGATCGAGGACAACAGGTCCTGACCCGCGGTGCCCCGGATATACGGAGTATCGAACCAGTCGCGGGGGTCGTCGCGCACATCGATCTGCAGCGCGCCGCGCCAGCGCGCGATGCGAACAGGATAAGTTTCGATCACCGATCGAAGCGCCTGAAGCTGGTCATTGGTCGGTCTGTCGGGAAATGGCCCATTGATTGAGGTGTCGGCAAGCCGCTCATACAGATCAGCAAACTGTTCCCGCCCGTTGTGATGGATGGGACGATAGTCATCACGGCGAACATCGCGCAAAGTCGTCGCCTGCTTCGCCGCGACGGGAACAGTTTCGTGAGCGGAAATATCATATTCTCGCGGCAGTTCTGCGCGCGGTGAGAGCCATGCCGGCACCGGCTGCGGTTCGCGGCCAGGTGTGATCTCGCCCAGCCCCACCATATCCAGTCCGCGTGCGCCGAGCGATGCCATCGTCGGCAAGGGCTGATCGAGCGCGCGGGGCGGTGACAGCGCAAACTCCTGGTCGGCCTCCCGTTTGCGGCCTGACGCGACTTTACGGACTGCCTTAATGCGGAGATCGCGCAATTTGATCCGCCGCCCCATCTCGGGCGTATCGCGCCAGCGCCTCACCGCCGTCTGCAGCCACGCACTCTTGTCGACGAGATTATCATCATCCAGACCTGCCGGCCCGCGCTTCGCCAACAACGCGCCGACCTGGGCGAGTTCTTTCTGCTGGGTATCGCGGATCGCCGGAAGCCGCTTTCGATAGGGCGCGGCATTCAGATCGACGCCGTGGATCAAATCCTGAGGATCGTCGGCCGGAAGGACCACGAGGTGTCCGTCGACGTCGCTGAGTAGGAGCGGCGTCTCGGCGATGCGCTGCATCACCGCATTGGGGTCGAGGATGGTTTGAGAGCGGGGCTCACGGGACAATATTGCGTCGATCACGCGAGTCGACTCTGCATTCTGGACCGCAAGACTCAGGTCTCGCTCGAGGCGCTCGCGAAGATCGGCGGCGCTGCGTTCGAGAAACATCGCTTGGTCGCGGCGCTCGGCCATCGCCGCCTGTTCAACGACCAACTCCCGTTCGAGTTTATCGAGATAGGCTTCGGCTTCGTTACCCCTCCGGGTCCACGCGTGCGACAGATAGGTATCGTGTCCGTCCTTCCGCGCCTTGTCTGCGTAGCCCGGAGCAAATCTCGCAACGATACGCGGATGGCTGCGCGCCATAGCGCACAGCGTTTCGATCTCGGCGGCCTCAGCGCGCAGCCGGATCGCGGCATGCTCGCGATCGCGAAGGTCGAGCGCGAGCCGCGCAAGGCGATCACGCTCATCCGACGTGCGGACTTCGCGCACACGCGCTTCGCGTAATTCGAAAGCCGTATCGGCATCCGCCAAGTCCGCATCGCGCTTTGCCACGTGCTGCGCGAGCACGCGCGCCCAGCCGATTGCTGCATTGTCGAGCGACACATCAGGCGTATCTCCCGCGCGTTCGAGCACGGTGGCCTTGCCCCCGACCTTACGCATGGTTTGCGCGTCCAGCCCCATCTTCGCATAGGTTTCTGGCGAGAGCCGATAGTCAGCGTCAGTGGCCTTCAGTTCGACGTTGACGAGCCGCGCGATCTCGCAGCGGAACGGCTTCATGAAGCTGGTCGCGATTTGCGGCACGACGTGGGCGTCGAACGCCAGTTCACCGTCGTCATCGATGGTCACCGCACGCTTACCGACCTGGAAGTGCAGGTGCCAGTTCGTCAGGTTGTTGAGCGCGTCGGGTTCATGCCGCACGAATAGGGCAGGCACGACCCGCTTTGCGTCAGCATCGCCGCTGTCAGAAATGGCGAGCGATTGCACCCAGGCGTTCGCGCCAACGAGAATGCGCTCGTGCGCCGCGCCGCCAAGATCGGCGGGCAGCTCCGCCTCGCCCGCGATGACTGCATAGCTGCCGCGACCTTCGCTGAGTTTCACCGGAGGATCCGCAGCGGGCCAGCCGGGCAGCGCCGCGAGCCACGCCAGCGCGGCAGGCGCCTCCGGATCGATCCACGGCACACCAACCAACTGGCGCTTTTTGCCGAGCGCCTTGCCGCCATCCACCCGCCTCTGCTCGGCGGTGAGGATGCCACGCAAACCTTCCGGACAATCCTTGTGACGCGCAGCGCCCGCCAGAAACTCAGGCGCGCGTTCATATCTGATGTTGAGACGCGGCGGTCCGGCGGATTTATTCTTGCGCCGCCCAAACTCATGCGCTTCGACCGCGTCCCACTGCCTGGCTCGCTTGACCGGATCCGGATCGAGCGTCGTGATGAGGATCTGGCGATCGTCATGGCCATGATCCTGTGTGTAGCGGTCGAACGTCGCAGCGGGCCGCTCCTCTGCCGCCAGCTCTGGCTCCGCATTCGCATCGCCGATCTTACCGGTCGCATAATCATCGAAGGCGGCCGCCGACCGCTCGCGGATTACGTTACGCGCCAGGTGGAAGCTCCGCTCCCCCGCCGCGCTCGTCAGCCGCGATATGTCCGGCACGCAAGGAATGCCGAACCAGGCGCGCCGGGCGGGAGCTGCTTTCCCGCGCTCCCAGCGCTGCGCGGAATCAAGGCTCGCTCGGACCTTGCCGCGCAGGAGCCCCAACGGATCATCGAGTTCCGTCTCCGCAAGGTCGAGCGGCAAGTCGCGGATGATCCGCTTTGCTGCGCGCCTGCGAAAAGTTCCGATCGGATCCATGATCTCCAGTCCACGCTTCCAAAGGCGGGCTGTGCCCGTCCTACCAGCCCGCGGCAGGCGCCCGCTCGGGAAGTCCCGAGCGAAACCGACCTTCCTAATCCGAAGGATATCATGTTGCTGCTAACTTCCACAATCGAAGAATGGGAGGTTAGCCTATTGCGCAAAAAATAATAAGTTACTCCCGATATATTCTCGATATCTTACTGAGATATTCTGGATACATTACAGATATTCCGAAAGATATTTAGATAAGAGATTTTGAACTCGAATCGGATAACGCTCAATATGATAAAATATCCGCTTCAGATACTATCCGGTTTGCAACGATACCCGATCTCTGTGGCGACGAAACCCTTCCAATATCCGGTCTTTGGATATTCAAATGTCCGTTGTAATATCTACGCACCAATTTGAATCGGAACAACGAGCTTGAAAGTCCGGTATTGACGACGAAGCGTGCCTTATCAGCGACAGAATGGCTCGTCGTTCACCGGGGCTCCACCCTACCGACCAAGCAAGGAGATAATCATGAAAAACTTGCTTGCCGAGGCCATGGCGCGCGTAATCGCTGAAAGTTTGACGGCGCACTGTGCACAGATGGAAAAATTAGCGCGCGAGCTTGAAGCCGCTATCACCCAAGCCGCTCGAGCGAGTGATGAAACCGTCACGATCGAAACCCTGTTCGCGGGCCAGCACCTGAATGGACCGGCGTTTACCGAGCTCCGCAAGATCTTGCGCAATCCCGGCCTGAAGCCTGAGGCGACGATCAGTGAATTGCGCAGAGCTGAAGGCTACTTCATACGAGCGCACGACGAATATATTGCCAAATATTCCGACGATCGGGCGAACGCCCTGCGTTGGGCGGAGCTCCGGCTTGCGATCGCACGACGCTTCTATGATGAGATGATCCGATCTTTACCTACTGCTTCACGTCCCCAAGCGCGGCCGAAGGCGGAGCGCTCAACAAGCGTTATCGGGTTCGAAATGGATGCTTTCTCTGCCGATGAACAGAAAGCGCTTCGTCAAGCGATCAGTAATCGCGAGGATGCAATCAGGCAGTTGGAGACCATCATCCGCCGAGGCGACGCGACGTCGGACACTACGCACCTCATCTGCAGCTATCTGCGCGATCCGAACAAGATCGACAAGGTGAACCGCTGGCTCACCGCCGAGCTCAATAAGGCGCACGTTGCCGACGCAAAGATTGAAAATGACATGCAGACGTTAGCCGCCGTTATCGAACCTTTATCGTTGGCGGTTCCTGCACCAGCAATCGCCAGAGACGACGGAAGGTTTTGGCCGCCCATGCAGCAGCCACGGCGCGAGGACGCAGTCACTGCCCGCGAGCTTGTCACGTGGCTTAAAGAGGGCCCGCAAAAACTTCGGCGCCTTTACGTCCGGAGGCCGGACGGACAGGTTCGGCTGAGGGAGGCCCCGAGATTGCCTCCGATCGCCCGCATGTTTGAACGCGCCGTTGACCATCCGGACGTCCAAGAGCAACTGGCAGCGATTTGTTCCGATTACGACATCTGACAACGCCTCCCGGTTATGGAACGGGCTGCCAATTTTGCCCCGAAGTTCGGTTGATAGACGCGGCCGCGGAGGGATGCTGAGGTGCGCCGTGCGTGCATCGCCGCGGAGGGGGAACTGAACCGCCCCGGGACTGCCGGAGGCCATTTGGTTTAAGTTACGCAGCCATGGAGACGTCGTCCTGCATGGCATAATATCGTTCTTCGGCTTCGGCGGGCGGGATATTGCCGATGGGCTCCAGCAGCCGCCTGTTGTTGAACCAGTCGACCCATTCGAGCGTGGCATAAAGTCCGACACCCAGAGCATATTGGGCGCCGGCGCATGGAACTGCCGGTTCACCTGATCGAGCGGGCAAGGCGCGGCTTTATCGCTGATCGTCGTGCGCACCGGCTTGCCCCGGATTACACCCTGCAGGCCCAGGTCGCGCATCAACCGCTCAATAGTGCATCGCGCGACGGCGAAGCCCTCGCGATTCATCTGTCGCCAGACCTTGCGCACCCCGTAAACGCCGAAGTTCTCCGCAAAAACGCGGACCACCTCGGGCTTGAGGTCCCGATCGCGCCGGGCACGATCTGACAGCCGCTCTGGGTCCCGTCGCTGAGCGACACGCTCGTGGTAAGTGGATGGGGCGATCGGCAGAACCCGGCAGATCGGCTCGACCCCATAAACCTCACGATGCTCGTCAATGAAGGCAGTCATCGCCTGAACGGGCGGTCGAGCTCCGCCTGGGCAAAATATGCTGATGCCTTGCGCAGTATCTCGTTGGCCTGGCGCAACTCGCGGTTCTCGCGCTCAAGGGACTTGAGGCGATCAGCCATCTCGGTCGGTACACCGGCGCGCTTGCCGCTATCGACCTCGACCTTCTTCACCCACTCATGAAGCGTCTGCGGAACGCAGCCGATCTTCGCCGCGATCGACACGATGGCTGCCCACCGTGATGGATGATCGCCTTCGTGATCCAGGACCATCCGTACCGCACGTGCGCGAACCTCAGGTGCGAATTTGTTCGTTGTCTTACTCATCGTAGGCCCTTCCTCTCAGGAGTTAGGGCCTCCGGCAATCCCGGGGCGGTTGATGAGTTTCAATTAGTTACTGCCGCACATCGACGCTGCGGGATATGGCGCTCACGCGCTAGGTAGCTTTCTAGGTAGCAGCACATTCAAGCGTCGCTGAGGTTACTCAGCCTCCATGGAACCGGTGATTCTTTCACGCAACGTGACTAATGATCGATGCTGGGGCTTGGCGCTTTGCCTTGGCCACGGTCGACGATGAAATCTGCGAAGGCAATGAATCACTCGTCGAGCTTACTCGCGCTCTTCCAGGACTTGCAAATGCGGCCAATCGGTCGATGGCATCAAAGTTTCTCTAGCCACTGCTGCGCGATCTTGCGCGTTGCTGGCGAGACATTCTTCCTGCCGCGGGCGCCAAAGGCCCGCTTCCCCGTCCATGGCCTGACGGCGGGGTCTTGGACTCCCCAGAAGGGGGGCGTCTGACAATCCTGTCGCCGTCTTTAGGTCGCTCGGCGCGCAGCACGAAGCGAGGTCTCGCGATGCCTGCCGCATTTCATTGGCAATCTTGTGGCGGGGTTTGCCGACGGCTTCGCACGCATGGGCACGCACGCGAGCTAAGTTCTTGATAGCCGGTCTAACGGCAACAGGCTAAGAGCGAAATTGGAGAAGTGCTGCGCGACGACCGTTGCAGCTGCATAGCAGATTTACATACCGCCATCATCGCTGGTTCAAAGTGACGTAATTCCTACCAGATGTTGCTGATCTATTTTGTAACAAGGAAGGTCTTTGGATCGGTATAGGCCATCAATCCCTCGATCCCATTCTCCACCCCCATGCCCGATTGCTTGCGCCCGCCGAAGGCTGCGAAAGGTGATAGGGCGAGTCCTTCGTTGATCCAGACGTTGCCTGTGTCCATCCGTTCAGCGATCCGAATGGCTGCGTCCGTGTCGGCGGACCAGACCGTTCCGGCCAGGCCCATGTCGGTGTTGTTGGCCTTGGCGAGGGCGTCTTCCACATCGGTGAAGCGCACAAGCGGGAGGATGGGACCGAACTGCTCTTCTTGGACAATGCGGCTGTCCTCGGGCGGATTGTCGACCAAAGTGACCGGAACAAAGAAGCCCTCGCCTTGAGGGGCTTCTCCCTGGAGCAGCCGGTAACCGTTCGCTTCGCAATCGGCGAGCAAGCCCTTGACGCGGTCGTACTGCGGCTTGTTCTGGATCGGCCCAAGCGCGTTCCCTTGCTGGCTACCGTCACCCATCGGCACGGCCTGGGCAAGCTTTGCCAGTTCATCGCGGAACGCATCGTAGATGTCATTGTGGACATAAGCCCGCTTGGTGGCGACGCAGACCTGCCCGCTATTGGTGAAGGCCGACCAGAACAGCTTTTCAGCCGTTTCAGGAACGTTCACGTCAGGCATGACGATGGCGGCATCGTTACCGCCCAGCTCCAGTGTCAGCCGCTTGAGCGCCGGCGCCGCACTTGCCATCACCCTGCGCCCGGTCGCGGTCGAGCCGGTGAAGCTGACCTTGTCGAAACCCGGGTGCGCCGTCATCAGCGGCCCCAGTGCATCGCCGCCGGTGATAATGTTGAGCACCCCGGCAGGCACGAAGTCTCGCACCAGTTCGCCAATCCGCAGCACGGTCATCGGCGTGAACGGCGAAGGCTTCAGGACCAGGGTATTGCCGGCCAGCAAGGCAGGCGCGATCTTCCAGATCGACAGCACGACCGGAAAATTCCACGGCGAAATCCCGGCCACCACCCCGATCGGGACATAGCGGGTGACCTGGCGGCGGCCCGGCCCGGCCTCGATCTCGCGGTCGGGCAGGGTCAGGCTGGCGGTTGCCTGACACCACTGCGCGGCGGCCATGACCTCGAACTGGGCCTGCTCCGCCGGCTTGCCCTGCTCGCGGGTGAGCATGGCAGCCAGTTCCGCGGCGTTGGCAGCGATAGTCTCGCCGATCCGGTTGACGATTGCCGCGCGGTCGGCCCAGGCCGTGTCACGCCAGGCGGGGAAGGCGCTGCGGGCCGCGGTGATGGCCGATTCAAGCTCTGCCGCTCCGGCATCTGGCACAGCGGCGAAGACCTGTCCGGTCGCCGGGTTGCACACATCGAGGCTGTTAGCGGACGATGCAGCCTTGCCGCCGATCGTCATGGTCAGGATGTCTTGGGTCACAGTCAGGTTCCTTCAAGCCGGGAGTTCAAGGATTGCCTTGACGCATTTGCCGGAATGGCTGTCGGCAATCGCCTGGTTGATCTGGTCGAACGGGTAGATGGTCGAGAACCGCTCGATCGGTAGCTTTCCGGCAGCGTGCAGCGCGATCAGTTCGGGCAGGAAGGTATCGGGATCGCTGTCGCCTTCGATAATCCCCTTGATCGTGTAGCCATAGGTAATGGCCGGCACGATCGGCAGTGGCAGCGCCGCATCGAGGCTGCCGGGCACTCCGACCAGGCCCAACGCGCCGTGCGGCGCCAGCATGCCTAGCGCGGCGGAAATCGCCCCGACATTGCCGCTGGTGTCGACCACGTTGTTCGCGCCTTGCGGGAGGATGGCCCTGACCTGTTCGGCAGTGTCGCCCGTAGCCGGATCGATGGCATGGTCCGCGCCGAGTTCGAGCGCCAGTTGCCTCCTGGCCTCCTGCGGTTCGATCATGATGATCTTCGAACAGCCCGCGATCTTGCCGCCCAGCACGGCGCTCAGGCCCACGGCGCCGCCCCCCAGGACGACCAGGTTCGATCCGGCCTGCGCCTTGAGCGAGCGCAGCACTGCGCCAACCCCGGTCTGGATACCGCAACCGAGCGGCGCAAAGCTGGCAAGATCGGCATTTTCCGGCAGGGCAATCACATTGCGCTCGTCGGCAATGGCGTGCGAGGCGAATGACGATTGCCCGAAGAATCGGGCCGATACCTGGCCAGCATCTTGGTGGACGCACGAGCTGCCATCGGACCGGACGCAGGCAAAGTTTAGCGCAACGAAGTCCTGGCAATAGGCCGGATCGCCGCTGTGGCACTGGCTGCACTGCCCACACGAATTGAAAGTCAGCAGAACCTTCTGGCCGGGCCGGACCTTGGTCACCCCTTCGCCAACCGCTTCGACCACACCCGCGCCTTCGTGCCCGAGGATCAGGGGAAAGGGTGATCCCATCGCGCCAGAGGCGAAAACCATGTCCGTATGGCAGATGCCTACCGCGCGGATCCGGATGAGCACTTCGCCAGCGCGCGGCGGATCGAATTGCACTGTTTCGATTGAAAAAGGCTGGTTCGGTTCGCGCAAGATTGCTGCCGTGCCTTGCATCACCACTCTCCTAGATTTGTCGTCACGCCTACTTTTCCAGTTCGACCGGCGTTCGGCCCCATACTTTTGTTTTGGCCGAACGCGCAGGCATGGACCTATTCACCCCGTCGAATGCTGCTCCGCCGGGCCACCTGGTGCCGAGACCGGCGACGGCCATCGCATGTGAGGGACTAGAATGACCGAAGCCTATATCGTTGACGCTGTCCGCACGGCTGGTGGCAAGCGAAACGGAAAGCTCGCCAATTGGCATCCCGCTGACCTCGCTGCCGAAATGTTCAACGCTCTGATCGACCGCAATGCTTCGCTCGATCCGAAGGCGATCGACGATGTCATTCTTGGCTGCGTCATGCAAGCCGGCGAACAGTGCTTTGCTTTTCCGCGCAATGCGATCCTTGCCTCGCGATTGCCTTCGACGACACCCGGGGTGGCGGTCGACCGCCAGTGCGGATCATCGCAGCAATCGCTGCAGTTTGCGGCGCAGGCCGTAATGTCTGGAACCCAGGATGTGGTGATCGCGGCAGGTGTCGAGAGCATGACCCGGGTGCCGATGTTCTCGAACTTCTCCCTGCACGAGAAGGAAGGGATAGGCACCGGCCCGCTGAGCCCGCGCGGCAAGGAACGTTACAACCGTACAACGCAGTTCAGCCAATTCGAAGGGGCCGAACTGCTCGCGCACAAGCATGGATTCAACCGAGAGGCGCTCGACCGCTTTGCGCTGGAAAGCCACCACAAGGCTGCGGCCGCCATCGAGTCTGGCGCATTCGACGACGAAATCGTGCCTATCGATGTAGGTGGTGAATTGCACAGGGTCGACGAAGGCGTACGGATGGATGCGACGCTTGAGGCAATCTCGTCAGTCAAACCTATGCGCGAAGGTGGTGTTGTTTCAGCTGCCAATGCCAGCCAGGTTTGCGACGGGGCGAGCGCCGCGCTGGTAGTAAGTCAGCGTGCACTCAAGGAGTTCAACCTGACCCCAATTGCGCGTATCCATGACCTGACAGTGACCGCGGGCGATCCAGTCATCATGCTGGAAGAGCCGGTTAATGCGACCCGCAAGGCCTTGCTGCGTACTGGCATGTCAATCGGCGACATCGACCTCTATGAAGTCAATGAAGCCTTTGCACAAGTGCCACTGACGTGGCTGAAGGAGATCGGCGGCGATCCCGAAAAACTCAACGTCAATGGCGGCGCCATAGCTCTCGGCCACCCGCTGGGAGCGTCGGGAACAAAGCTGATGGCGACCCTGATCAACGCGCTTCATGCGAGAGGCAAGCGCTGGGGGTTGCAGACAATGTGCGAGGCGGGAGGTGTCGCCAATGTAACCATCGTTGAGGCGCTCTGATTGATGCCAATGCCACTATCAGTCACCCTTATGATCGCGTCCTCCAGTGATGCCATTAAGCAAGGCGCCTCTCGTGTTAGCATTTGCCACCCCGCCATGTCGAATTCATCAGCTTCGCCTCTCCCCTTCTCTCCTCCCTTTTCAGGGGAGAGGCGATCCTTCGATCGATGCAGGGGGCACCTCGGCCGGGGGTAGCGTTCATCCAGACACAGCCTGGATGAGCCTCATCACTCAGCGCATCATGATTAGCAGTGGTCTTTCGCGAAGCTCCTGTCATTAAAGCTTCGATATCACGATCATTTGGGTCGAGCTCAGCGTATTCACACTCGGCTCACTAACCGATCTACACCGAGGCAAGACCGAGCGCGCGCGCACGATGGATTGCTGCGGTCCGGTTGTTCACGCCAAGCTTACTGTATAGATTGTAAAGGTGCCACTTAACTGTGGCTTCCGACATGGCAAGTCGCGCGGCAATCTCGCGGTTGCGTAGGCCCGCGAGCAGCAGCTCGACCATCAACTTCTCGCGCGCGGTGAGCGGTTCGAGCGGCGCGTGCAGTTCGTCGGCGGGTTTGGCGACCTGGCTCTCGAGTCCGAGGCGCTCTTGCAAGCTCTGCAGGAAGTTGGGTTCCGCTATCGGCCCCGCAACGCCGGGATCCAACCCAGCCAAGGCTGCAGCGACAAGCGGGCGGCAAAGCTGGGCATCGTCGATGAAAATCTGGATGAGACTCCGATCATGCGCGACCGCCACGGCGTCGAGAAAGGCGCGGACGGCTTTCACACTGTCACCCTGGTTGTAGTGGACGGCGGCCTTGAGGATCAGTGCCTGAACCAGACGCAGGTTGCGCCCGCCGTGCCGGGCGGCGCTGATCAGGCCGGTCAGGATGCGCAGTGCCTCGTTCCAGGCCTGGTCCGCTATTGCCACCCGGGCCGAAACAATCTGGCGAAGCTCTCTGACGCTGGGCAGGTCCACCTCGCTTTCGTCTTGCCGGCGTTCGCCAAGCGGCTGGACTTCGGTAATGGCCGAAGCCTCCTCGATTGCCTCTTCGCTGCGACCGGCCCGGAACAGCAGGAGGACTCGCTCGTAGCGCAAGGTGAAGGCAAGGCGTGGTGCGTAAGCCTTTGCCAGTCCCGACTCCATCTTGCGCGCCAGCGCAAGGGCATGCGATGCCCCCGCCTTGATCGCCGTGACCCGCAAACATGCTGCCAGGCCGAACGCAGCCGTTTCGCTCACGCCGTGTTCGGAAATCATGTGAAGGTTGTCGTTGACGAGCGATTCCGCGCGGTCGATCACTCCCATATGGTAATAGGCTGCGGCTGCCAGCAGCGCGAGCGTGGAAGAGATGTTGCTTGGCGCGGCGGGTGCTTCCGACCAACCGGAGCCCAATGCTTCGATCCGTGCGAGGGCCTGCCGCGGTTCGCCCGCGACCAGATCCATCGTCATCCCGATCCCGCAAACCCAGGCAGTGCCATAGGCGCTGTCGCTGTCGGAAATCGCCCGGAGGGCCAGGTCATAGGCACGTCTTGCCGCAGAAAGATCGAGGAAGGCCAGCGACGAGAGGATCAGACTGCACGCTACGGTCGCGCGATCGAACGGGTCTGCATGGACGTTGTTGCTCAGCCAGTCGATGGCGGCCCGCCGGGCCGTTACCATGTCGTCCATGAAAGTCGCTGAGAGCGTGTCCAGCAAGCCGATCTGGTTGCGCAGGCCCTCGTCAATTGCCACGCCAGTACCGGTCAGTGCATTGCGATGCAGGTTCGCGACCAGCGCAGCCGCCTGGCGGTAGCGGCGAGCGAAGAACATCGCCCAGGCTTGCCAGTAGAGAAGCGTGGAATCGTCCTCGATCATGCCTTTAGGGAACCGCGACAGCAGCTGGAGGAATGTCGCGAGATCACCGCGAACAGAAACCAGTTCCGGTGCCAGCCGGGCCAGCAACGTCCGCGCCCGGCCTGCGTCGCCTGATAGCAGGGCCATATCGATGGCCTCTGCAAGATGGCCATTGGACTCGTACCAAGTGCCTGCTGCGCTGCGCATTTCAGCCTGCCTTTGCCGAGGCAGCCGTTCGAACTGCGACAGCAAATGCTGGCGGAAAATCGGATGGTAGCGGAACCAGCCGCTGTCGGTTTCAAGCTTGACGATGAAGAGATTGTTGCGCCGGACCTGTTCGATCATCTCTGCCGCATCGGTATCAGGTAGCACCGCTTCGCAGAGGGCCTGACCGAACTGTTCGAGAAAGCAGGTTGCCACGAGAAAATCCTGAACTTCCTGCGGTTGGCCGCGCAGGACTTCCTCCGACAGGTATTCGGCGACGTCCGCTTCTCGGGAAGATATCTCGTCAAGCAGCCGCTTGGTATCTGCGCCGTCCTTTAGCGCGATGAGAAACAGGCGGATAGCGACCGGCCAGCCCTCTGTCCTTTCCAGGACGCCGCCGAGATCTGCCCCGCCACTGCCGGGGATGACTGTTTGCGCCAGGACATCGAGCTCGCTCCTGGTGAAGGCAAGGTCACGCACTCTCAGTTCTGCAACGCGGCCGGCCAACATGAGTTTGCGTGTGGCAAACCCCGGTTTGACGCGCGAGGAGATGACCAGATGCAGATAGGCGGATTCCGATGCCAGCAAGGCCTCGATCAGCGCATCGGTTTCCTGAGACTGTGCCAGATGGTAGTTCTCGATGATGACCGTCGTATGACATTTGCCGTGGTCAAGACCCGCGCCGATCAGGCTCGCCAGTGATGCCGGACTGGCTTCGAGGCCGAGGCTGTCATCCGCGGCGAGCCCGCCTGTGGCCGAAGTTACCTCCAGCAGGAACGCGGCGAGCTTGCGAGGCACCACATCGGTCCGGTCGCAGTTGTACCAGAAGGCCACGCCCTTTTTCTGGATCAGCGCCTCATAAAGCGAGGTAAGCAGCACTGTCTTGCCATAGCCTGCAGGGGCCACGGCAAGGACGAGGTCCCGAGCCTGCACGTCAACGAGAAGCTGATCAACCAGAGCATCCCTGCGGATCAGGTCGGTGCCGGAAACCGGCGGTGTCGTCTTGCCTCTGGGGTAATTCAAGGCGGCTACTCCGCGTTCCACATCCCGACACGGTCATGTAGGTTATAGCGGCGCGCACGAGGCCAACCCATACTTTTGTATGGGCAGAGGAAATGCCGCGACCAAGCGCTTAGTGGTTAGCCAGCTCCTTCGTCCGCGGCGAGAGCCCGAAAGTCGGCGGCATCAGCGGGTCCCTGGCCAGGATCTCATCACCGCGCAGCTTCATGATCTTAATGTAGTTGTAGAACGGCGCGGTGGGGTAAAGGTGGTGGATCAGGTGGTAATTGTGGTTGGCCATCAGGGGCGAAAGGATCCACTCCCCGCCCATTCGCAGTGCGGTCGCCTTGTATTCGTCTTCCTTGGCATAGGTTTCGAACGGCTGGTGGGTCAGGAAGCTGAACACGAGCACGAACAGGAATGAGCTGATCCGGGTCGGGATGAACCACAGCATCAGCAGCTCCAGTCCGTATCCAAGCCAGATGATCAGGGCACAGGTCGAGAGGATGAAGGCAACATAGGCAAACAGAGCCGGGTACTTCCGGCGCGCAAAATCGCCGCCTTTCTGGAAGAACCACTTGGTATAATAGTAATCGAAATTGAGCCAGCGCAGCGGGAACCACATGTCCAGCTTGTGAGCGTAGCCATCCGGATCGCGCTCGGGATCATTGGCATACTTGTGGTGCGCCATATGGATGTAGCGGGCCACGTCCATCGGCGCGAGCGGCGCGAAATAGACCAGGCCGATCCGGCCGAGCAGTTCGTTGACCCACTTTATCTTGCTCACAGCATTGTGCGAGGAATCGTGCACGACGCTGAACAGGTAGTAGGCCGTGACCCCGTTCACGATCGCCCCCAGCCAGAGCGGAAACCCGTGGGCGATTGCAGCGTACCACACACCGCCAATGATGCTGGTGCAAACGACGAACAGTGCCACTGTCGGCCAAGCCACCCTGGGGCAGGACCGCAACGCATTGAACTGGGCAGCTGCATTCTGCGGTGACGTGGACATCAGACTCTCCTGGGCCGGGTATTTCGGCAAACATGCCAGCTGATGGCAAGGCGCGCCTCGACGAAAGTTTGGCTTGGCGATTTTTCCGTAAGGCGAGGGGTTAACCCACGGCCCTGTCCCGCCCCTTCCAGAAGGGTTCGCGCAGTTCGGTCTTCAGGATCTTGCCCGCTCCGGACAGCGGCAGGCTGGGCCTGACTTCCATGCTGCGCGGCACCTTGTATCCGGCAATCAAGGCCCGGCAATGGGCCTGGAGTGCATCAAGCGTCAGCTCGCAGCCTGGGCGCAGGACCAGGGCGACATGCACGGTTTCACCCATCTGCTCGTGGGGAATCCCGATCACCGCATTGGCTGCAACAGCGGGGTGGCTGGCGACAGCATTTTCGACTTCGGCGGAATAGATGTTCTCGCCGCCTGAGATAATCATGTCCTTCGCCCGGTCGACGATGAAGACATAGCCCTCCTCGTCCATCCAGGCCATGTCACCGGTATGCAGCCAGCCGCCGCGCAAGGTTTCGGCGGTCGCTTCGGGCATGTTGTAATAGCCTTGCATTACATTTGGCCCCTTGACGATGATTTCGCCAATCTCACCGCGCGGGAGCTCGCGGTCATCGGAATCGACTATCAGCAGATGGACATCGAAGGTCGATCGCCCGGCCGCGCGCAGCCGGTTCGGGTCGTCATTGTCTACGACATGCTGGTGCCAGGGCAGCGCGCAGATGAAGGCCGCGCTTTCGGTCATGCCATAGCCCTGAGTCAGGAGCACGCCCGGGAAGGCCGTCATCGTGCGCCGCAGCAGTGTTTCGGAGGCGGGTGAGGCGCCGTAGAGGATGTTGCACAGGCTCGACGTGTCGAAATTCCCGATCGCAGGATGATCGACGATCGCCTGAAGCATGGCCGGAACCACCAGCGTATCGGTGACCCCAAACCGCGCGACATGATCGAGCACGGCTTCGGGACTGAAGGTGGGGAGCATGACGTGAGTGCAGCCGCGCAGCACCAGACAGGTGGTGAGCAGCATGTCGGCAAGGTGGAACATCGGTGCCACGTGCAGCCCGACCGCGCCTTCGTTGAACACGCCCTCGGCCAGCATCGACAGGCCGGAGGAACACAGATTGGCATGGCTCAGCATCACGCCCTTGGGCCGCCCGGTGGTGCCGCCGGTGTAGAAGATGCCCAGCAGGTCATCGCCGCCTGCCCCTGCATTTGGCAAAGGCTCCGCCGCTGCAATCAGCGCGTCAAGGCCCGGAAGGTCCTCCGATTCCTCGGCCCCGCCCATCAGGAAGATATGCTGCAGACCGGGGCATTGCTTCCGCAATGTAGGAACCAGCGCGGCATAATGCTGGTCGACCATCAACGCCACACACCCCGCATCGTTGAGCGAATAGGCGATCTCGGTCGGGCTCCAGCGGAAGTTGACAGGCACGATCACCCCGCCCGCCCAGGCTGTCGCCAAATAGACCTCAAGGTAATGATCGCTGTTGAGCGCCAGCACAGCGATGCGCGCACCTTTACCGAGGGTTCGGGATGCCAGTCCGCCCGCCAGCCGCGTAACCCTGTCGTAGAGCTCTGCAAACGTCTGGATGCGCGAACCGCAGATAGTCGCCGTCATGTCCGGATGGTGCTGAACGGCGCGTTCAAGGCCTTGCGTGAATTGCATTGTCTTTGTCTCCGGATCGATCAGTCGCAATAGACGGGCGGGCGCTTTTCGGCGTGAGCCTGCAGCGCCTCGCGGTGATTGGCCGAAGCGAGCAGCGCCTGCTGCTCGGCAGCCTCGGCCAGGAGCATGTCGCGATCCGACGCTCCGGCACCTCCGGCATTGACCAAACGCTTTGCGGCCCGGACGGCGTCAGGGCTGGACGCAGCGATTTCGCGCGCCAATTGGCGAGCAGCGGCGAGCGGATCGGCCGCCAATCGGGTCGCGAGCCCAAGTTCAAGGGCTTCCTCGCCGGTCACGATCCGACCGGAGAACAGCAGATCGCGCAGGACATCCGACCGGACCAGCTGGCGCAGCAGCACGGTGCCAGCCATGTCCGGGACCAGCCCCCAGACCACTTCCCGGATCGACAGCCGGGCATCGGGCGCGGCGATGCGAATGTCGGCACCCAGTGCCAGTTGCATTCCGCCGCCCAGCGCATGCCCCTGGATCGCCGCGATCACCGGCACGGGCAGGACCCGCCATTGCAGGGCGACTTGCTGGAACAGGTTGGCATCGCCGTGCGTGCGCGCCGCAAGATTGGAAAGCGCGCTGGCTCCTTCATTCGCCAGCGCGTCCAGATCAATGCCGACCGAAAAGCTGCGCCCGTTCCCGCTGAGCACGACCGCCCTTAGGCCCGGCATTGCTGCGAGTGCCTGTCCCGCTTCGATCAGCAGGTCAAAGGTTCCGAAATCCAGCGCATTCAGCTTTTCCTGCCGGTTGAGCCGTACCTCGGCAACACCGTCCGCAACAACGAGCTCAACCCGATCCGACACTATGGCTCTCCCTGTCAGTTGCGATCCGCTTGATCGACGCGAACGGAGATCTGGCCATCCAAAAGTATGGGCAGGTGCTGGCAGAGCCCGCCCTAGTCAGCGTCAAACTTCTGACTGGATGGGCCCCGCGAATGATCACCGACATTATCTGCCCCCACGCCCTGCGCGATCAGGTGGCTTTCATCACCGGCGGCGGCAGCGGGATCAATCTGGCCATCGGCAAGGCGCTGGCTCGGCTCGGAGCCAGTGTCGGCATCTGCGGACGCACGGCAGAGCGGCTCGACGCCGGGCGCAAGGAGCTCGAAGCGTGCGGCGCCACGGTCTTCACTGCGGTCGCCGACGTGCGCGATGATGCGGCGGTGCAAGCTGCCGTCGCGACCTGCGGAGAGGCGTTGGGGCCGATAAGCTTTGCGGTCTGCGGGGCCGCCGGAAACTTTGTTGCGCCGGCAGAGGCCATTTCGCCCAAGGGATTCCGCACCGTGGTCGAGATCGACCTGCTCGGCGCATTCCACGCCGCCCACGCCTGTTTCGAGCAGTTGCGGCAGACGCGGGGGAGCCTGCTGTTTGTTTCGGGCGGGCAATCCTATGTGCCCTTTGCCTATCAGGCGCATGTCGGCGCGGCCAAGGCCGGGATCGACAACCTGATGGCGAACCTCGCGCTCGAATGGGGGCGCTACGGGATCAGGGCAAACAGCATCGTGCCCGGACCGATCGAGGGCACCGAAGGCATGAACCGGATGGGCGGGGAAAGCGCCGAAGCGATCTGGAAGGCGATGACGCCGCTGGGCCGGATGGGCAAGCTTGAAGACGTCGCCAATGTCGCGGCGTTCCTGGCCACGCCGCTCGCGTCTTACCTTACCGGCGCGCGCATTGCCGTTGACGGGGGGCAGAACCTTACCGGCTCGCACGTCTTCAACCGGGCGATTGGCGAAGCACTGGATGCATCGAAGGGGGAACCGACATGAGGTTCGTGAAGATAACTACCGTGCTGCTCTCGCTGATTGCCTTGCTGACCGGGGCGATGGACGTGATCGTGGGAGTCGCCGGGCAGGCTAACATCGGTGTCGGAACTGCGGCAGTGGCTCCGTTTGATCCGGTGCTCGACAGCCAGGTCCGGTTCCTAGGTGCGGTCTGGTTGGGATTGGGAGCGATCCAGTTGGTCTGCCTTGGTGACTTGCGCCGCTACGGTCTCATTCTCCAGCTTTGCTTCGCCATCGTGGTGCTTGGCGGGATAGGACGGGCGCTGTCGCTGCTGCAGGCGGGTCATCCGTCGAGCGATATCGGCACAGCCTTCATCGCTGTCGCCTTGGCCATCGAACTCTTGCTGGTGCCACTTGCATGGCTGGCCTTCCGGCGCGCAACATTGGCCGCCGACGAGGGCTTCGTTCGATGATCAAATGGCAAGCAACCAACGGCAACAAAGAACGGGTTGCTCGTCAACGCCATCAAAGCCCGATCCAGTGGGAAATCGCACTATACCGCGCCAAAACAAATACGGAACATTGACTCAAAGGAAAAGGTCGTGAGCCGAGTTTTCAAAGACGCCCGCAAGGCAGCCTATCTCAATCCGGAGGGAGCCGATAAGCCGCTTCGCAGCCCCGTGCCTCTCGACACGCTCAGGGCCGCCCGCGCCTATCGCAAGCAGCGCTTGGTTGACCAGGTTATCAAGCATGATTGCGCGGCCATCCTGCTCTTCGATCCGGTCAACATTCGATATGCGCTGGATGTGTCGAACATGCAGTTGTGGGGGACGCACAACCCGTTCCACTATGCATTGGTCTTCGCTGATGGCCACGCGATTGATTTCGAGTATCCCGGTGCCGAGCATCTCGCGAAAGGACTCGAGACACTCGACGAGATCCGCAGCGCCAATCCGTTCTTCTATATGTATTCCGGTCCCTATCTTGAGGAACGGGCGGAACAATGGGCTGCGGAAATCGCTTCGGCAGTGCGCGAGCGTGGTGGCGGCAACCTCAGGCTTGGCACCGACAAGCTCGAACTTCCGGGCGCCGATGCGCTACGGCGGCAAGGGCTGACGTTGGTCGAAGGCCAGCAGATGACCGAGCAGGCCAGGCTGATCAAGAGCTTCGATGAGATCGAACTGATGCGCTGGACGATTCGAGTGTGCGAAGCAGGAATGGCGCGGATGTATGAGCACTCGCTCCCCGGCAAGACCGAGCAGGAAATCTGGGCGGAACTTCATTACGAGAATATCCGGTCAGGTGGCGAATGGCTGGAAACCCGACTCCTGACTATCGGAGAGCGCACCAATCCTTGGTTTCAGGAATGTTCCGATCATGTCGGCAAGTTGGGGGATATGCTAGCTTTCGACACCGATATGATCGGACCCTATGGTTATTGCGCGGATCTTTCGCGATCCTGGACCATCGGCCACACACGGATGACCGATGAACAGAGCACGTTGTACAGCACCGCACTCGAACAGTTGCTTCACAACGCCAACTTGATTCATCCGGGCATGGAGTTCCGGGAGTATATGGAAAAGACTTGGCGGATTCCCGAACGCTTCATGGCCAACCGCTACTCCTGCGCATTGCACGGTGTCGGCATGGCTGATGAATATCCCGGCGTACCCTATGCTACCGACCCAGCCGACCTGTTGCCCGGCCGGTTTGAAGACGGCATGGTCTTTTGCGTTGAGAGCCTGATCGGCGAGCAGGGAGGACGTGAATGCGTCAAACTAGAAACCCAGGTTCTCGTGACACCTAACGGCACAGAACGGCTCGACAGTTTTCCATGGGAAACACGGTGAGCGGCCAGACCGCTCAGCTTTGCCCTCATTGCAGTCAATAGTATACTAACATCGGCATGGGAGGGCGTAGTTGACAATTTACATCACGATAATTCGCAACTAGCAACCCATTTGGTATACTAGGATCAGGGGCCACCATGGCAAACACCAACGCAGACTGGGCGCATCGGGCAGCAAGAGTACTGACTGGTCCACAGAGCAACCTCGCGCCCGCATTGCCGATTGCACCCATTTTCGCACAGCGCGCGGCCGGCCACCGCATCTTCGATGTCGAGGGTCGAGACTATATCGACCTCGCCCTGACCATGGGCCCTTTGATCTTCGGTCACGGGTATCAGCCTTGGATCGCGGCAGTCGATGCCCAGCTCCGAACGCTGCCGTCCCCCTTACCCGGCCAGTTCTACTCGCCGCTCGAAGTCGAGCTCGGCGAGCGCATGTCCAGCGCGATACCTTGCGCGGAACTGGTTAAATACGGCCTGTCAGGATCCGAGGTCGTGCAGCTCGTGTTCCGCCTTGCTCGGGCATTCACGAACCGGCCTTACGTGCTCCGTTTCGATGGCCACTATCACGGCTGGATGGACAGTGTTCTGGGTGGATCAATCAACCCCGACCCAGACGCACCGCCACACCCAATCGATCTTCCGGGAACTGCGGGCGGCTTCAATACGTCTACCGAAGGTCGATCACCGGTGGCACTCCTCGACCAATACAAGATCAAATGGAACGATGCAGATGCGCTGGAAGCGTTGCTGGAGCGGTACGGCGACCAGATCGCCCTGGTGCATATGGAACCGATCATGTGCAACTTCGGTGGTTGCCCGCCCCGCCCGGGCTATCTCGAAGCGGTTCGCAAGCTTTGCAATCGCTTCGGCGTTCTGCTGTGCTTCGACGAGGTGATTACGGGCTTTCGGGTGGATCTGGGCGGCGCACAGAAGTTGTTTGGCGTAACGCCGGATCTCGCCACCTATGGCAAGGCGATTGCTGCCGGACTGCCATTCGCGGCTGTGGCTGGCCGAGCCGATATTATGGGCCTTCTCAGCGATCGCAGGGTTGTTGGGGCCGGTACGTTCAACTGCTTCCCCTTGGGAATGGCGGCGGCGATCGCAACCTTTGATCTCCTCGCAGAGGATAACGGAGCATGGTTTGTCAATGTCGACCGCATCCAGGCCCGATTCAGGCAGGGGCTGCGCGAAATGGCTGCCGCGCACGGCCACGACGACCTGTTCCTGCAAGGACCGCGGGGCCAGATCTACGTCGATTTCCTCAGGGCCGATGCCGCTTATTCTCCGGCCGAACTGGAAGGCGCCGATGCAGCCCGGCGCGCCACCTTCCGCGTGATCTGCATGGAGGAAGGCCTGTCGATCGGCGCCGGCAGCCGGATCTACATTTCGGGGACCATGTCGGAGGAGGATACCGCTGAAGCTCTGGTGCGGTTCGACCGAGTGTTCTCACGGCTACCCAGACCCACTGGCTAGGCTCAGGAGCCATTCTTTGACTGATGCCGATGTGATTCAGGCTCCGCGAGGAGACTGGGTATGCGCGACCTGTCTTGGCTGACAGACGGGCAGATGGCGCGCCTTTCGCCATGTTTCCCCAAGAGCCACGGCGAGCCCCGAGTTGACGACCGGCGGGTGCTCAGCGGGATCATCTTCGTCAACCGGAATGGCCTGCGCTGGCGGGATGCGCCCAGAGAATACGGGCCTCATAAGACATTGTATAATCTCTGTAAACGGTTGGATGAGATGGACGTGTTCACTCAGATGATGGAAGGTCTATCTGCCCAGAAAGCCGAACCGCAGACCGTCATGATCGATGCAGCCTATCTCAAAGTCCACCGCGCGGCTTCCAGCTTTGAGGTAAAAGGGGATCTCGAGCGCCTGATCGGACGGACCAAGGCCAATATGCATAGGAAGTAGCACGGCGTGACTGATGCAAATGGGCGCCCTTTGAGCTTCTTCGTCACGGCCGGCCAGGTCAGCGATTATACCGGTGCCGCGGCCTTACTCGATGACCTGCCCCCGGTGGTCCCGCGGTCATAACGAGAGTCCGCCGGTTTGATATTCGTGCTGCGGCCCCGGCACAAGCGCGCCGGGTGGGACAATTTGCCCAAGGCCAAGTGCATGCTCACCGACCGCGGCTATGACGCTGACTGCTTCCAAGATGCCCTGGAGCAAAAAGAGCATTAGATCGTGCATTCCGGGCCGCAAATCCCAATCTCTGCCCGTCAAAAACGATAAGCAGGGGGACCAACGGCGTTACCGCATCGAGATCATGTTCGGCCGCCTCAAGGACTGGCGCCGCGTGGCAACGCGATATGACCGTTGCCCAACCGTCTACTTCTCCGCCCTCGCACTGGTCGCCACCGTGCTCTTCTGGCTGTGATCAATAAGTCTTGAGCTTAATGGCAACTGATGACCACGGTGTCCGGAGCGCGATCTAATGGGCACTGTTCCTGCCAATGCGCGACATTGAGCACGCTGCCATCTTCGCGCACCATGCCGACCGCAGCGAGATCGACCTCGGCATACACCCAGCCCGGCTGGTCAAGCACACCTTGTGCAATTACCCCGTCCTCGGGAAACCCGCAATCCGGCGGACCGTAAACCGCCGCCGCCCCGCGATTGACGTCGACCGCCGGTGACCAGTCCGCTGTGCCCACGGTGGGTGACTGCACGGTGTAGCACTGCCCTTCGAGCGCCCTTGCCTGCGATCCGATCCTCACGCGGTGATATCCGTGCAGGCTGTCGGTGCAGGAGGGGACGAGCAGGATCTCCGCCCCAGCTTCGACCAGCGCGCGGGCGATCAGCGGGAACTCGCTGTCGTAGCAGATGCACACCCCAATCCGGCCAAGCGCGGTGTCGAACAGGTTGAGTGAATCTCCGCCGACGATGCCCCCCTCCTCCCGCTCAAAGCGGGTCATGATGAACTTGTCCTGCACGCCCACCATCCCGCCGGGCGTAAACAGGCGTGCGCGGTTGCGGAACCTTCCGTCCGGTGCCTGCCACGGCGCGCTCGCAGCGAGGATGTGGACCCCGAAGCGCGCCGCGAGTTCGGCGTGCAGCGCATCGACCTCGGGCAGCAGCGCCGCGACGAAGGCGATCGAACCTTGCAGATCGCCCATCGTGGCCGGTTCGAGCGAGACCAGCTCCATTGCGCCATATTCGGGGAAGACCAGGAGGGATGCCCCGCCCTCGGCCGCCTCGCCGACCCAGCGGGTGAGCTTGTCGGCATAGGCCTCCCAGCTAGCGAGCGCCTCGATGGGATATTGCGCCGCAGCGATGCGGAATGGGCTCACCATTGGCGCATCCAGACCTGCAAGGCCTTGGCGGACGAGCTGTCTTCGCCCACTTCCTTCCAGTCCATCGCCACCGTCAGCCCATCGACGGGCGCATAGCCGCGCGCGCGCCAAAAGGGATCGAGCGGACGGTAGTCGGCAGGGCGCGCGGGGTGATCAGCCGGGCGGACGACCGCGGCAAAGGCAGCGCCACCCGCGCCCGCTTCACGCGCCGCCTGCTCGCGCGCGTCGAAGAAGGCATAGCCGATCCCGCGCCCGCGATATTCCGGGAGCAGGACGGACTCGCCGAAGTAGAACAGCGTCCCGGGATCGAAGCCAGCGTCCGCAAACCGCGCGCGAAAATCCTCTCCCTGATCGCGCATCGGCGAGGCCGTGGCCGCCCCGATGATCGCCTCGCCGTCGCGCGCGGCGACCAGCACCGCATCATCCGAGCCGAAGAAGTCAGCAAGGTATGCGGTCTCGTCGGCGACGGTGCCGTCGTAGAGATAGGGGTAGGCGCGGAACACGGCGATCCGCAGCTGCGCGAGGCTGCCCAGCGCCGCAGCGCGTTCGGCCGCGCGCAGGATGCCAATCGTCAGCGTCACGCTGCGACCTGACGGGTCCAGTCGGCGAGGTTGTAGTAAACCGAAACCCGCGCAATCCGGCCGTCCGCGATATCGAAGAAGGCCCCCACGGGAAGGACATAGGTCTGCCCCTGTGCTTCCGTCAGGCCCTCGTCGGTGACAAGATATTGGCCATGCACGACGAACTCCGCCGCCGCACGCTGACCCGTCTCGTCGACCATGATGACGATATCGGTCAGCCGCTCGCGATAGCAGCGGTCCATGTGGGCAAGGAAAGCGGCGAAAGCCGCCTTGCCGCTCTGCCGCTCGCCCTGGTTGATGTCATGCGCGACATCCTCGGTCAGGCAGTCCAGCATCCCGGCCGCATCGCCTTTGTTGAAGGCAGCGTAGTAGCTTTCGATCAGGTTGCGTGTCTCGTTCGGCATGGCTCGCTTTCGTTTCTGGGAATCGGCGCGTCTAATCCGGCGCGCCGCGAGCGTGCTGCGTAGCTTGCGCGGCGAGAAGATCAACTGCGCGGCGGGCTATAGGGGACAGGGGCGCGCGGTCATCGGCAAGGATTGCGGCGCGCATCCGAGGGTCCCAGAACCGGGTGATGTGCTCCGCCGTGGCCGCCGCCGCCGCTTCCTCGCCCCGCACCGCCAGGTTGCGGGCGATCTGGTCGGCCATCTGGCGCAGGCGACCCAAATCCATGCTATTTGGCCTCCTCGGCAGTCGCGATCCGGCGCGAGCGTTGCGACATCGCCTCGTAATCCTCCTGCCAGTCGGTCGGCCCGTTGGAGGGCATCACCTGCACCGCCGTCACCTTGTATTCCGGACAATTGGTGGCCCAGTCGCTGAACTCGGTGGTGACGACATTGGCCTGCGTCGCGGGATGGTGGAAGGTGGTGTAGACCACGCCCGGCGCCACGCGCTCGGTCACGGTGATGCGCAAGGTCGTCTCTCCAGTGCGGCTCGACAGGCGCGCCCAGTCACCATCCTTGAGCCCGCGGTTCTCGGCATCTACGGCATGCATCTCGAGCCGGTCTTCGGGATGCCAGGCGACATTGCCGGTGCGGCGGGTCTGCGCGCCGACATTGTATTGCGAGAGGATGCGCCCGGTGGTCAGCAGCAGCGGATAGCGCGGGCCGGTCTTCTCGTCGGTGGGGACATAGTCGGTCACCACGAAACGGCCCTTGCCGCCTGTGAACTGCGCGACATGCATCACCGGCGCGCCATCGGGAAAGGCTTCGTTGACCGGCCATTGCAGCGAGCCGCATTGATCGAGCCGGTCGAAGGAGACGCCCGCGAAGGTCGGCGTGAGGCGCGCGATCTCGTCCATGATCTCGCGCGGGTGCGTGTAGTTCCAGTCGATGCCCATCGCCTGCGCGAGGAGCTGCGTCACCTCCCAGTCCTCGTAGCCGTTGGCGGGCTCCATCACCTTGCGCACCCCCTGGATGCGGCGTTCCGCATTGGTGAAGGTGCCGTTCTTTTCGAGGAAGGTGCTGCCCGGCAGAAAGACGTGGGCGTAGTTCGCGGTCTCGTTCAGGAACAGGTCGTGGACAATGACGCATTCCATCGCGGCGAGCCCCGCGGCCACATGGCGCGTGTTGGGATCGGACTGGAGGATGTCCTCGCCCTGCACATACAGCGCGCGGAATGACCCATCGAGCGCGGCGTCGAGCATGTTCGGAATGCGCAAGCCCGGCTCGCGGTCGAGCGTCACGCCCCATTCCGCCTCGAACAATGCGCGGGTGGCTTCATCGGAAACGTGGCGATAGCCGGGCAATTCGTGCGGAAAACTGCCCATGTCGCAGGCGCCCTGCACGTTGTTCTGTCCGCGCAAGGGGTTCACGCCCACACCCGGGCGACCGATATTGCCGGTCGCCATGGCGAGGTTGGCGATGGCCATAACCGTGCTCGATCCCTGCGAGTGTTCGGTGACGCCAAGACCGTAATAAATGGCTGCGTTGCCACCCGTCGCATAGAGCCGCGCGGCGGCGCGCAATTCAGCCGCGGGAACGCGCGTCACCGCTTCGAGCACTTCGGGGCTGTGCCGCTCGTCGGCAACGAAACGCGCCCAGTCCTGGTATTCGTCCCAGTCGCATCGTTCGCGGATGAACGCCTCGTCGGCCAGCCCCTCGGTGACGATGACATGGGCCATCGCGGTCAGCCCCGCGACATTGGTTCCCGGTTGCAGGGCAAGGTGATGCGCCGCCTCGATGTGAGGTGACCTCACGAGGTCGATGCGGCGCGGATCGATGACGATCAGCCTCGCGCCCTGCCGCAGGCGGCGCTTCATCCGGCTGGCGAAGACCGGGTGCGCATCGGTCGGGTTAGCGCCGATCACGAGGATGACGTCCGCATCCATCACCGAATCGAAATCCTGCGTCCCCGCCGAAGTGCCGAAGGTGGTCTTCAGGCCATAGCCGGTGGGAGAATGGCAAACCCGCGCGCAGGTATCGACATTGTTGGAGCCGAACCCGGCGCGCACCAGCTTCTGGACGAGGAACGTCTCCTCGTTGGTGCAGCGGCTGGAGGTGATGCCGCCCAGCGCCCGCGCGCCATGTTGCGCCTTGATCGCGTTGAGCCGCGCGGCGGTGAACGTGAGCGCCTCTTCCCAGCTCACCTCGCGCCACGGCTGGTCGATGGTGTCGCGGATCATCGGCGTGGTGATGCGGTCGCGGTGATTGGCATAGCCCCAGGCAAAGCGGCCCTTGACGCAGCTATGGCCGCGATTGGCCTTGCCGTCCTTCCACGGCACCATGCGCACAAGCTGCTCGCCGCGCATCTCGGCGCGGAAAGTGCAGCCCACGCCGCAATAGGCGCAGGTCGTCACCACCGCGCGTTCGGGCTTGCCGATCGCGGTGACCGCCTTCTCCTGTAAGGTTGCGGTCGGGCAGGCCTGCACGCAGGCCCCGCAGCTGACGCAGTCGCTGGAGAAGAAGGTGTCGATCTCCTGCCCTGCGCTGATCATCGAGGCGAAGCCCCGGCCCTCCATCGTCAGAGCGAAGGTGCCCTGTACCTCGTCGCAGGCGCGCACGCAGCGCGAGCAGGCGATGCACTTGGAGGGGTCGAAATCGAAATAGGGGTTGGACGTATCGGGCGCGAGGCCGAGGTGGTTTGCGCCCTCGTAACCAAAGCGCACATCGCGCAGGCCCACCTGTGCGGCGGCATCCTGCAACTCGCAGTCGTTGTTGGCGCTGCACGTCAGGCAATCGAGCGGGTGGTCGGAGATGTAGAGCTCCATCACCCCCTTGCGCAGCTTCTGGAGGTGCGGGGTCTGGGTACGGACCACCATGCCCTCGGCAACCGGGGTGGTGCACGAAGCGGGCGTGCCGCGCGCGCCCTCGATCTCGACAAGGCACAGGCGGCACGAACCGTAGGCTGCGAGGTTGTCGCTGGCGCATAGCTTGGGAATGCTGCCACCGGCCAGGCCGGCTGCTCGCACGACACTTGTGCCTGCCGGGACGCTGACCTCGCGTCCGTCGATGGAGAGCGTCACTGTGCTATCGCTGACGACCTCGGGGGTGCCGAGATCAGGCTGCCGTTCATACCGCATCGCGACCCTCCTCCGCCAACGCGCAGGGCTCGAACACCAGCATCGTGTCCCGCCGCGCCAGTGCAATCAGGTGCAGGCCGGCCTGGCGGGCGCGTTCGACCGCGAGGCTGGTGGGGGCCGAAATCGCCACCAGTACCGGACAGCCGGCGCGCACCGTCTTCTCGACCAGTTCATAGCTGCACCGCGCAGTCACGACCACGAAGCCGCGTGCCGGATTGATCCGCTGCCGGGCCAAGGCGCCAAACAGCTTGTCGAGCGCATTGTGGCGCCCGACATCCTCACGCAGGCAGAGGATATAGCCCTCGCGGTCGCAGAACGCTGCGGCATGCATCGCTCCGGTGCGCAGGCCCTCGGTCTGATGGCGATCAAGCGCCAGCAAGGCCCGTTCGATAGCCGCAGGCGCGGGCGCAGGTGTCGGCGCGAGCCGAGCGAGCGGGCGCAGCACTTCCTCGAGGCTTTCGAGACCGCATAGCCCGCAGCTGCCCTCGCTGACGCGCATGCGCACCCGATCGTGCAGCGGCGCCGCGCGCTCGGGCGAGAGCGTGAGCCGCAGGATCACACCACGCTCGACGCGCGCGGTTGCCGCCTCGATGATCTCGTCCGCAGCAGTGATGAACCCTTCGGACAGCGCAAAACCCGCCGCGAAGTCCTCAAGGTCGCTCACCGATGCCATCATGACGGCATAGGCGACGCCGTTCACCTCGATCGCGACCGGCACTTCATCGGCAAGCGGCCGCAGGACCGGGCGACCGGGCATGCCGTCATAGGACACCTCAAGCGCCGCTGCCGTGCGCGAGGCAGAGGCCGCCAAGTCCTCGGGCCGGTTGATGTTGCGGATCGCCGGCACGCTGACCGGACGCGCAGCGACCGCCTCGGCGAAGGCGCGCATCGACCGGCTGCCCTCGCCCGCGACCCGTGAGGCAGCTTCCTCGGCGGCTGCGACAGGCCAAAGCCCGACAACCGGTTGCTCGGCCACATAGGCGGGCGCGGGTGCCAGACGGACGGCTATGTCGTGCGGCAAGTCGAGGCAGTCGACCCCGCAGGTAAGGACCGCAGAATAGCCCTCCTCGCGCCCGAATCGCAGCGCTGCCGCCACGCCGCCGAGCGGTCCGGCGCCCGCCTGCGGCCAGTCATCGATGTTGTGGCACTGCGCATTTGCACGCCCCACCACGATCACCGCGTCGCACTGCGCCTGCAACGCCGCGACGGCATGCTCTAGCAGGGTCGCGCCGCGGCTCATCGCCAGCGCCTTGTCGCTGCCGAAGCGCCGCGACTGCCCGCCTGCCAGCACCGCGCCAAGGATCATGTAAAATCCTCCGGCCAGTGCTTCAGCGCCGAACGGACGGGGTAAGGCGTGAAGCCGCCCAGCGCGCAGAGCGAGCCGAACTGCATCGTCTCGCACAGGTCTTCCAGCAGTTGCAGGTCTTCATCGCGGCTGCGGCGGTCCTTGCGGGCATTGTGCATCTGGGCGAGCGCCTCGACCGCATCGGCATCGCGGCCGCCCGCCCAGATCCGGTCGATCAGTTCGACGCCGCGGGTCGATCCGATCCGGCAGGGGGTGCACTTGCCGCAGCTTTCCGCCGCGCAGAACTGGAAGGCGAAGCGGGCGAGGGCACCCATGTTCGCCCGGTCGTCGAACACCACCACGCCGCCATGGCCGATCAGGGCATCGGCCCCGGCATAGGCTTCGTAATCGAAGGGCAGGTCGAACTGGCTGGGGTGGATATAGGCACCCAGCGGGCCGCCGACTTGCACCCCCTTGACCGGCCGGCCCGAAGCCGTGCCGCCACCGATATCATGGATCAATTCGTTGAGGGTGATGCCGAAGGCCGTCTCGAACAGGCCGCCGTGCCGGATATTGCCGGCCAGCTGGATCGGCATTGTGCCTTTCGAACGGTCAATACCCAGGCTGTCGTAGCGGCTCGCGCCGCCGGGCACCATGATGTGCGGTATAGCGGCCAGGGTGAGCACGTTGTGTACCACTGTAGGGCACCCGAACAGCCCTTCGTGTGCCGGTAGAGGGGGCTTGGCCCGCACCTCGCCGCGCTTGCCTTCGATCGAGTTGAGCAGGGCGGTTTCCTCACCGCAGACATAGGCCCCGGCACCTACCCGCACCTCGATCCGGAAGGGGGCAATATGCTCGCGGGCCAGTTCAATCGCGGCATTCAACTTGCTGATTGCATGCGGATATTCACTGCGGACATAGATGTAGCCCTGCTGCGCTCCGACGGCCTGGGCGGCAATCGCCATGCCTTCCAGCAACTGGAACGGATCGCCCTCCATCAGCATCCGGTCGGCAAAGGTGCCGCTATCGCCCTCGTCGGCGTTGCAAACCACGTATTTCCGGGGCCCCTGAGCCTCCAGCACGGTCCGCCACTTGATCCCCGCCGGGAACCCGGCACCCCCGCGACCGCGCAGGCCCGAGTGGGCAACCTCCGCGACAATCTCGGGCGAAGCCATTGATTTTACGCGCTTCAGCGCCGACCAGCCACCAG
The DNA here is from genome assembly GCF_012274265.1 of Sphingopyxis microcysteis. Classification (GTDB taxonomy): domain Bacteria; phylum Pseudomonadota; class Alphaproteobacteria; order Sphingomonadales; family Sphingomonadaceae; genus Sphingopyxis; species Sphingopyxis microcysteis. Next base: position 450,055 of record NZ_JAANYY010000005.1, on the reverse strand, counting down.
TGTCGGCATAGTCGTCCAGGCTCAACGGCCGCGTCTTTCCGGCGCGGGCAAAAGTCAGCCGCTGCTGCCGCTTGATGAAGGGATGGTCGGCAATCGCGCCGATCCGCTTGTCGGAAGTTCCGGCGAGCACTGCTGCAACATCCTCGGGAAACAGGGGTCCGAAGCCGATCCCATCGATCTCCGCCAGCGGCTCAAGCCAGTGCATGCCCCAGCTCGAAACCCGCTCGACCGTGCAGCTTGCCGCGACAAAGGCTGCCGCCACGGCATCCGCCCCGCAGGCCAGGGCCAGGGCGTCGTCGCTGATCCGCACCAGCGTCATGCCGATTGCACCAGCTTGACGAGCGCCGCCGTATTGAGCCGCGCATGCAGACGATCGCCGATCCGGGCCGCCGGACCAACGCTGCACAGGCCCAGGCAATAGACGGTTTTCAGCCGCACCCGCTCGCCAGCGGCAGCCTCGGCTGAAGCAACCAGTTCCTCCACCCCGCGCGCCTGACACGCTTCGGCACGGCACAGCTCGATGCAGGGGCGCGGATCGGGTTCGGCCGAAAAGTCGTGATAGAAACTGACCACGCCGTGCACTTCGGCCCGGCTGAGATTGAGTTCGTGGGCGATGACCCGCTCCGCCTCGGCATCGACGCAGCCGAATTCGCATTGGACATCATGCAGGATCAGCAGGAGCGGACCCTCGCGGCCCCGGTGGCTGACGCAGATTTCGACGATGCGCGCGGCCCGCGTCACGCCTTTAATCGCGCCGCATGCCAGCCGATGTGATCGGCCATGAAAGTGGAGATGAAGTAGTACGAATGATCGTAACCCGGCTGCATCCGGATTGTCGCCGGGATGCCGGCCTTGCGGCAGGCCATGACGAGCAGCCCGGTCTTGAGTTGTTCGTGTAGGAAATTGTCGGCATCACCCTGGTCGACCAGCAAATCGGGCAGGCGGGCGCCATCCTCGATCAGGGCGCAGGCATCGTACTCGCGCCAGGTTGACTTGTCGGGCCCCAGATAGCCGCCCAGCGCCTTTTCGCCCCAGGGGCAGTTCAGCGGGCTGACGATCGGAGAAAAGGCGCTGACCGAGCGAAAGCGATCGGGATTGCGCAAGCCGATGGTCAGCGCGCCGTGGCCACCCATCGAATGGCCGGTGATCCCCTGCCGCGCCATATCGACGGGGAAATCCCCCGCAACAAGTGCGGGCAATTCCTGCTCGATATAGCTGCGCATCCGGTAGTACGTTGCCCAAGGGCCCTGCACGGCATCGACATAGAACCCCGCGCCCTTGCCAAAGTCATAGTCTTCATCATCCGGCACCAGATCGCCGCGCGGGCTGGTATCCGGGGCCACGAAGATAACCCCGTGCTCCGCGCAGGCGGCGCGGAACTCGCCCTTTTCGGTCACATTGGCATGGGTACAGGTCAGGCCCGACAGATACCACAGCACCGGCAGCTTCTGCCCCGGTACGTGATCCGGCACGAAGACCGAAAAGGTCATCGGCGTGCCGGTCTCGGTCGACTGGTGGGTATAGACGCCCTGCGTGCCGCCATGGCTCCGCCAGGCCGCGACCTGTTCCATCAGAACACCACGACCGAGCGGATCGACTTGCCCGCGTGCATCAGGTCGAAGGCGGTGTTGATCTCTTCCAGCCCCATCACATGGGTGATCATCGGATCGATCTGGATCTTGCCCGCCATGTACATGTCGACGATCTTGGGCACATCGGTGCGGCCCTTGGCCCCGCCAAAGGCCGTGCCGCGCCAGTTACGTCCGGTCACGAGTTGGAACGGCCGGGTGGCGATTTCCTTGCCGGCCTCGGCCACGCCGATGATGATCGAGGTACCCCAGCCGCGATGGCAGGCTTCCAGCGCGGTGCGCATCACTTCGGTATTGCCGGTGGCATCGAAGGTATAGTCCGCGCCGCCATCGGTCATCAGCACGATCTTGGCGACCACGTCCTCGCGGCTCATGCCCTTGGAATTGAGGAAGTCGGTCATCCCGAACTTGCGGCCCCATTCCTCGCGGTCTGGGTTGATATCAACGCCGATGATCTTGTTCGCCCCGGCCAGCCGCGCGCCCTGGATCACGTTGAGACCGATGCCGCCGAGGCCGAAGACCACGACATTGTCACCGACCTGGACCTTGGCCGTGTTGATCACGGCGCCAACGCCGGTGGTCACTCCGCAGCCAATGTAGCACGAGGTCTGGAAGGGCGCGTCTTCGCGGATCTTGGCGACAGCGATTTCGGGCAGGACGGTGAAGTTCGAGAAGGTGCTGCAACCCATGTAGTGGAAGATGGTCTGGCCCTTGTAGCTGAACCGGCTGGTGCCATCGGGCATCAGCCCCTGGCCCTGGGTGGCGCGGATCGCGGTGCACAGGTTGGTCTTACCCGAGAGGCACGACTTACACTGGCGGCATTCGGGGGTGTAAAGCGGGATCACGTGATCGCCTGGCTTGACCGAAGTCACCCCGGCACCAACCTCACGCACCACGCCGGCGCCTTCGTGGCCCAGGATCGAGGGGAAGATCCCTTCGCTGTCGAACCCGTCGAGGGTGTAGGCATCGGTGTGGCACACCCCCGTCGCCATGATCTCGACCAGCACTTCACCAGCCTTGGGGCCTTCAAGGTCCACCTCGACAATCTCGAGCGGCTGTTTCGGCGCAAAGGCAACGGCGGCACGGGTCTTCATGTTGTACTCCTGAAACTTGAGAAGTCGAAACCAGATTGGCGGCGGCGATGATCACCATCGCGCTCGCTGTTATGCATTCCTGTCACTTACCGCTAATGCCCTGCAATAACGTCGCTTGTTTCGTGGCGTTCGCCTCTGACGAAGGTGAGTGCGACAATGCTTATCAAGGGCACAGCGGCAATTGCGAAGAAGAGGCTGCTTGGCGTCCAGTCTCGAGCCATCAGAGCACCTGTCACCAACGGACTTAAAATAGATCCGAGCCGACCGAAACTGAGAGCCCAGCCCACTCCGGTTGCACGCAATGGAGTGGGATAAAGTCCGGTCGTGTATGCGTTCAAACACAGTTGTGCAGCAAGTACGAAAACACCCGAAACGAGAGCCATCAGTAGAGCGAAGTCCGATGCTGCAAACATGCCAAGACCAGCAATGAAGACGATTGATCCGAAATTCACGGCAATCAGAACCGGGCGGGCACTCAGGCGATCACTCAGCAGGCCGAACGCAAGGCTGCCGAAGACACCACCGAGGTTGTGCAGCATCTGGGCATAGGCCCCCGTATCCTGGCTATGTCCGGCCTGTGTAAGCAGACTGGTGAGCCAACTTGCAAGGGCGAACAGGACGAACTGCGTCGCAAAGAACGTGATCCAGAGAAAGACAGTCTGCGATCCCCGATTGGCCTTGAACAGATCGGCGACGCTCCCCCGAGCCACTGCCTGTTCACCTGTCGTAAGCTGCGCGCCTGCGGTCACGCGCGCTGTCGCATTAGCCTTCGTGAGTAGTCCGATCGCACGTGCTCTGGCAGCAGTCGTGCCCTGCGCTGTGAGGTAGCGGGCGGACTCTGGAAGGAGCGCGAGGAGAGCGAAAACCAGGATTGCCGGCGCGATGCCTCCTGCGAAAAAGACACTTCGCCATCCGAAGTTGTTAATCAGGAATGGCGCCAGGAGACCGGCCAATGTGCCGCCCAGAGCGTGTCCGCTGAACATCACGACCAACAGGAAGCTGCGATGCCTTTTTGGCATGTATTCGGCAACCAGAGCAGCGCCCAGCGGGATGGTGCCGCCGATACCGAGGCCAGTCAGCAGCCGCAGTGCCTCCAACTGCTGAATATTCTTGGCGAAGGCCGAAGCGAGCGTTGCCAGGGTGACGATTACGAACATTATGATCATGACTGGTCGGCGACCAAACCGATCACCGAGCATACCCCCTATCGCCCCTCCAAGGGCCATGCCGACGAGCGAAGCCGCCAGAGCGGGCGCGAACGTCGGCAGGCTCAGGCCCCAGTCCCGTGCGACCGTCGGTGCGATCACGCCAAGTGCTGTCGTATCGAACCCGTCAACAATGGCCACTAACGTGCACAGCAGGATGAGTCCGAAATGGAAGGCGGAGAACGGCGCATTGTCTAGCACGTCGGAGACGGCTATCATTGGACGTTCGTCCTTATTGGAAGCCATTCAATCTCTCCCGGCTTGCCATCGTCGATCGCAAAAGCTGCAAGACCTCAATTCTGGTATACCAATATGCAGGCCTGCGCAATCCGCGCATTGATTCTCTGCCGATAATCGTAGGATTTTCGGCTCATAGTGCCTGCCCCCATAGGTCGTAGTATACCATGGGCCGCCTGCACCGTCTCTGCATAGACCTACTTTAGAACCCATCTGGTTTCGGGCAGCTCATCGACACATGCCCGATCCAGCGGATCAACCGGATTCTCGAAGAACTTGACGATCATACGACCTGCGCATTCGGAATGGTTCAGCAGAACGAAGTGAAAGGTCAGCGGAAACTCGACGATCCGGGCAGTGGTGAAGTTGCCTGCGGTCTCCTCGCTCTGGAACCGTGGAGTAACGAGGTCCAGTTGACCAGCAAGAAACAGAGCTGGCGTATCGGACCGGGCCACGGCAATCGTAGCAGGATCGCTCATACTGAAGCCCATTCTGGGGCAGAACCTGGCCCAATCATAGCTTTCGAACGCCGTCATCCTCGCGCCCGAAACCACTGCTGGCGCCAGTTTGCGGGTCGGGAAGGCGCCAGTGCCAGGGCGATCCATGCGGGGAAACTCGTCGCGGCAGACCGAACTCGGCCAGGTGAAGGCCGGATCCTTCCCACCGCTATTGGCTTCCGGGTTGGCGAGGCCCTGCCAAGCGAGCAGGTCGCCCTTGGCAGCGCGCTCTACCGCCAGCGGAATCTTGCCCCGCAGGTCCGGATGGGCCAGCGCCAGTCTGACCTGATCGAGGAATTCCACGTTGGAGACCTTGCGGCCCTCGATCACGCGGGGGCGGCGTTCAAGGCTGGAGGCTGCCTTGCCCAGATTGGCTTCGAACCGGGGGAATGCTGCGGCGCACTCCGGCGCGGCCGAGCATTCGTCGATCAGCTCGACAAGCGGCTGGACCACGAAGGCCTTGCCGAAGGAATTGGACTCCATGCCCGACATGCCGTCAAGCACGACGGCTCCGATGGCCTTGCCATCGATTACATTGAGGCGCTGCGCAATCGTGGTGCCATAAGAGACGCCATAGACGTTCCAGCGATCAATGCCGAGTGCAAGCCGCACGTCCCGCAGATCCTGCGCGGCCTCGTAAGCACCATAGGCATTGAGGTCCATCCGCTTGGTAAGGCTTTTGCGGCAAGTCTCGACCTTAGCCGGATCAACCTTGGGATCGGCTGCCTCCAGGCCTTCGGGGAATTCCGGGCACGACATGTCAGGCTTCCCCCACGGTGTCGATCCGCGATGATCGACATAGATCACCGCATCCTTGCGTGACAGGATTTGAGCCAAGCCCGGTTGCCTTTGCAGGTTCTTGAGGCCCGAGCCATTGCCCCCCATGACGAACAGGATCGGAGCGCGGCCCGCAACCAGCTGTTCAGGCTGGACTATGGCGAAGTGGACAGTCACCGTTCGGCCATTGGCCCTTTCCCGGTCCTCGGGAACCTCGATCTTGCCACACTGGACGCGCCCGGCAAGCGCCGGTGCGACCTCGATCGGGCAGGGAGCGGGTGCCACAGCACGCTGGGGAATAGTCATGGTCTCCGCGCTACTAAGCTGAGCGATTCCGGTTAGTGCGAGAGTCGCACCTCCGAACAACCAAGAGTTCCAGCGCAGAAAATTTCCCCTGGGCATCGACCTAAGCTCCCTATTATTTGTCGAATTGTCATGACGGTTTCACCAAAAAGGTGCCCTTCACAACCCACCGATTTCGATGAAAATATTGAATCCAGTCAGTTTCCGTTACGCGGGATACGATTGGACCATTGCCTCGCGAACAGAGCCTTATCGTTCAGCTTGGCCTCGATGCTTTCCTCGATGATAAATTCGCTGGGGGTGCTGGTCATCGTGGTTTTGACGCGTGCTTCCGTTTTCCATCCATCGCGCGACGAAGCATTCTCGGAGGTAAATGCAATGATGTAGGAATTGACATCTCCCTCCGTGATCGTGGCATCTAACGAAAGCCCTGAACCCAATTGCATTTTTATCGGCTCCAGATTTTGGAGATCCATTGGCAAGGCAACTTCCATAACCCCTTTGCGCTTCCCGGCTGCTCCCTCAATTCTTGCCAGCCTGCTCGTCGGCTTCATTTCCTGTGCAGGAGATCGTGCAGGATTGGGCAATGTCTTGATCGGCATATCCGGTTCGGTTGACCTGCCAATGCGTAGGGGCAACTCCAGATGGGTCACGCCAGTAACCAAGTGCAGCGCAACATCTTCGGGCGCGGGCCAAACAATTGGCCACTGGTTTTGGGATATCGAAAGGCGAAGCCGGGAGCCTTTTCTTATACGCCGGGAAGTATGCTTCAAAAGCACCTCGTGGGTCTGTTCGGTTCCTGGTGCAATAGGGACATAGGCTGTATGATCAGAGTTGTGCGCGAGATTGCGGAGGCCGTACGTCAACAGCCAAGATCGTCCGTCTGGCGTAACTTCGTTAAGTCGTACTGCGATCTTGGCAATGGGCTTGTCAGCGACGAAATGAAGTTTCAGTCTTGGCTGCCCAACAATATCAATGCCTTGTGTGAGCGGCGCTGTTTCGAATAGAATCGAAAAGTCGTCGTCAAATGATTGCTCGACAGGTGCCTGGGATGTCATGTCGATCGGAGACAGGACTGGTATAGCCGTACCTACAAGGACATTAGCGGGAATCTCGACTTTGCCTTTGGGCGAGCGCTTGCGGCTTAGTATTCCGCCCTGTCCCAATCGGTAAGAGGTCTTGCTGATCTGGGCAGACGGCCAGGCCTCATCCGCTACCCAACGGCCCGGAACGTCTTGGGGATAGCATTGTGCCACCGTTGCTTCGGCCACGAACGACCGCAACATCGGCTCTTTCATCAAGCCTGTGTCATGACCATTCAGCCAATGGTCCCACCAGCGCGCTTCCTCAACCGCCCAATCGAGCCGCGGTCCCGGATCGCCCTCCTGCGGCCAGTCATGACCCCATGGGCCGATTATGCCCTTCCGTGGGCAGTCAAGCCTCTCCAATATTCGAGGCACGGTATCAATGTAGGAATCCTCAAGTCCGCCGATTGCATAGACAGCGCATTTGACCTTTGAGTAATTCAAAAGAATTCTATTTCTCCAGTACTGATCAACCAGCTGGTGGCGCATCCATTCAGAAACCAGAGGAAGCTGTGCCTGCAATCGCTCAAGCCACATTGACTGCCAGACTTCGCCCACGAGCTCCGGATCGGGCGGCACCGTCATGACCTGTTTCCAGATTGTGCCCCAAACCACTTTTTCGTTGATGACGCATCCGCCCAGTGTATGGACATCGTCTGTATAGCCGTTTTCCGTGCCCATTGCGGCGATGATAGCCTTGAGCTCGGGAATATCTTTGCCTGCCGCCTGGTAGGCCGTGATCGCACCGTATGAAATGCCCCTCATCCCGACATTGCCATTGCACCAGGGCTGGCGTGCTATCCACTTTATCAAGGGTGTAACGTCAGCTTGTTCGGGCAAGTCATACTCGTTGACAATTATGCCGCCTGACTCACCAGTGCCGCGCACATCGACCCTCACTAGGGCGAAACCACGTGGGACCAACCACGATGCGGTTCGGTCGTCGACACGCCGATAATTTCTACGTTTGCCGTAACCAATATACTCGAGGATCGCTCCTACCGGGCGGGCATCAGCATCTTCGGGCAGGAAAATTCGCGCTGCCAGCTTCACCCCGTCAGGCATCTCGATCCAGGTATTCTCGATAACCTTCGGCTTGCGCGTGGCGGGTGGCACCCAGACCTGCGCATCGGCCCAGGCCGGCCGGTACCAGCCGCCAATCGCTGCCAGCGCACCGACCGCGGCCATGAAATCCCGCCTCGTTCCCCGCGTTCCCGTCATGCCCTTCTCCTCTGCCCTGTGCCTGTTCTCATTCTGCCGACGGGAATCACGCGGGTCCCCTCTCAGCGCCGGCCTACTGGAAGTCGCGCGGCACGCGTTCCTTCCATTCGCGTTCGCGCACAACCTTGCCGTCGCGCAGCAATTGCCTGAGGTGACGATAGTTGAACGCTTCCGCATCGCTGGAAATCTCGGTGGTGCCACGCCATTCGACGTCGTGGTCCTGCCACTTGGACTTCACGAACGCGCGCCCGACAAAGCGAGCTCGCGCCGGGTCGTCGTCGGCCACAGTGAACTCGACGGTCACGTCCTCGCCATTCGGGTCGCCCCATTGGAATCCCCGCGTAAGCGTAGTGGTGCGCGCTATGTCATCGCGGATGACCTGGCTCCTGACCGGGCCATTCCAGGTGCTTTCGGCACGCCCGGTCCCGGAATCCTCGGCTTCGGCAATCGAGATGTTGCGGCTGCCCATGGATGCGGCGGCCATCTGGGCAGCGGCCTGTGTCCCGGGCGTAATGACCGGGAGCGACAAGGTCGATCCGTCTTCGCCCACACCCAGCGTCATCAGCACCGGCTTGGCCGACGGCCAATAGGCCGGGAACAGCGCGTTGGAGACGGAAATGCGGATCCGGTGTCCCGGCTGGAAGATCCAGGACGTGAAGTGAAGCTTTACCTCCAGCGCGTAACTCTTGCCAGGCTCAAGCGCTTGGGGGTCGGTCGGGGAATTTCTGTAGGCGCCGTTGAGCGCCCCACCGGTAATGAGAGTGACCTTCCCATCGGGGGCGACGTCAGACAGCTTGACGAACCAGTTGGCGCGGTCGACGTCGACCGACGTCAAGAGATTGGCCAACGGCCTGCCCAGGATTTGCAATTCCTCGCCCAGCGGGGCGCTTTCGTAGACCAGCGCAGTTGCATCGCCCTCGCGCTGGTCAGGGGCGACGTCGATCCAGCCCAACCCCGCACTGACCCCGGTGCTTGCCTGCATGCGCAACTGATGGTTGGCCGATGGTCCAGCGACCGGCGCCAGAGCGCGGCTTTCGGTCAAGGCAAGGACCTGCGGCTTGATTGGCGCCTCGCTCCACCGCTCTATCGAGCGCCACTCTCCGGGAATCATCGAGCGCGTTATGTTCGGCTGATAGGGCCGTCGCATGAACACGGTAGCCTGCGGCTTTTTGAGCACGCCGTTCTTGTTGCCTTTGAGGAAGTGATCCCACCACTCGACGGTGATCCGGGCAAGTTCGGCCTTCGGTCCGGGGAAAGTGGCGCTGTGGTTCCAGGGGCCAACCACCGCGCGAACCGGGCCGCTCGATCGCTCAAGCGCCCGCAGGACCGCGTTCCTGTAGGGATCGTGCCACGCCCCGATCAGCATGGTCGGAACTTCGCCCGCGGTGGGGTTCACATCTCGGCGCAGATCGCGAAGCCAAAATTCACCATCGCGCTGCTGCCGCAGGAAAGTGAGGCTCATCGGCTGCTGGTCGAAGCGTTGCCGCAGCATCACTTCGTCGAACGGGTCCGTTCCGGGCGGCGGCTGCATCAGCATCGCGTCAGCGGCAACGGTGTAATCGTCGACGTGCATGACGCCGTCCGGAAAACGCACGTCTTCCGAATAGATGTTCTCTGTCCCCATGAAGGTCACGATTGCCTCGAGCGCCGGGGGACGCCTCGCGGCAGTCAACATCGCGGTGATACCGCTCCACGAGGTGCCGAACATGCCAATGCGGCCGGTGGACCAGGGCTGCTTTGCCAGCCAGCCAACGACCTCGTAGGCATCATCGAGTTCGATCGGGGAATATTCGCGATCAGGCATCACCCCTTCGCTCGCCCCGGTGCCACGCATGTGCAGATAGGCCACCACATAGCCCGCCTTCACATAATCCTCGTACCATTCATGGCCGAAGCTGTCGCAGGCGGTGGCGTACCCGTCCTCGGTCAAGAGTACGGGAAAGCGCTGTCCCGGGCGCGCGCCTGGAGGAGTCGCGACGCAGATTTCAAGCCTTGTGCCATCCTTCATCGCAATCTTTTGTCGCAAGATGCTAGCTTGCGGGGCATCTTTGGCACTGGCGTAGGACGTGGTAAGGATCGCAAACGCTGCCGCGAAACCTAGACTTAAACGACTCATTGTACGAGAAATGCGCGAAACCAGGCCGCCCGGTTTGATCTCGCGCTTCTGTAGCTTCTGATCGCCGTCACTTGCCCGGACAGCAATTTCTCCCGCCATTCTCCGTCCTCCACTCGGTGAGTGGCCGAATCATCCAGCCTTGACACTACCATACAGCTCTGTATTGTAATGCCAAGCGCGATGAATTCGGGTTTCGTCAATATCTCCGGGGCGCCGACCCAGAGCCTCCCACTGGCGTCAAATCTCAAAGACTCGGTGCAACGACCAAGCCACGCCCCGCAAGTACTCACCGCATCCGAAAGAGTTTGTTGAGTGCACAGAAGTTTTCGACGGGTCTCCTGCCTGATCGCCGGGGCGGTTGCTGTCTCCGTTGCTGGCGCTGCGTCGGGCGGAACCACGGCAGTTTCAGACGCCAGGCGCCTAACGTTGCAAAACGTCGGTGCTGAGAATACTGAGTATCGGGACCGCAGGGCCTTGAGACTCATCGTTTCTCCTGAAGCGGAAGCAGCTGATATCGACGCGACCTTCGCGGTGCTTCCCTATCCGCCGATCAGAGATTTTGTAATTGAGGCGGATGTAGCAGGCATGCCCGTATCCGCGGAAACCACCGCGAGAGGTTTTGTTGGTATTGCCTTCCACATCGCCGAAGATCGGAGCAGTTTCGAAGCCATCTACTTGAGGCCGACCAACGGCCGCGCCGAAGATCAGGTGCGCCGGAATCGCGCCATCCAGTACATCTCCCATCCAGACTATCCTTGGCACAGATTGAGGACTGAAGATCCGGGGCAGTTCGAGTCCTATGTGGATCTCGAGCCGGGGTGACGTGCTCCCCTGATTGTTACCAGTCAGAGGTAGAGTCCGGCTCCTTCATGATGGTTGGTTGATGGGATGGCAATGGTCCTGGGGGCATGCCCCCAGGACCATTGGCCGGCGATCTCGGCGGGGGTTTGCCCGCCCAGTTTCGAGTGCGGCCTGACGTGATTATAATCGTGCCGCCAAGCCATGAGCACGAAGCGGGCATGCGCCAGCGACGTGAACAGGGTCTCGTTGAGGCATTCGTCGCGCAGGCGGCCATTGAAGCTCTCGACGAAGCCGTTCTGCATCGGCTTCCCCGGCGCGATATAATGCCATTCGACCTGACGCTCCTGCGACCAGCGCAGGATCGCCGACGAGGTCAGTTCGGTGCCGTTGTCGCTGACGACCATGTGAGGCTTCCCCCGCAGGCCGATCAGCGTCGTCAGTTCCCGGGCAACGCGGATGCCCGACAGCGACGTATCGGCCACCAGCGCCAGACACTCCCGCGTAAAGTCATCGACGATGCACAGGATGCGGAACCGCCGACCGCACACCAGACTGTCCGATACGAAGTCGAGCGACCAGCGCTGGTTCGGACCCTGCGGCAGTGCCATTGGCGCCCGCGTGCCCAAGGCCCGCTTGCGGCCACCACGGCGGCGGACCCGCAGTCCCTCTTCGCGATAGATGCGCAGCAGCTTCTTGTGGTTCGGGCGCATGCCCTCCCGCGCCAGAAGATACCCCAGGCGGCGATAGCCGAACCGGCGGCGCTCGGCCGCCAGTTCGCGCAGGCGTTGCCGCAGAGCACCGTCATCCGGCCTCGTCGGCTCATATCTGATCACCCGGCGGCTCACGCCGACAAGGCTGCACGCCCGACGCTCGCTCAGCCCGTGATGGTCACGAGCATATGCGACGGCCTCCCGCTTGGCGCCGGGCGTCACCATTTTTTTGATGTCAGATCCTTCAGCACCGCATTGTCGAGCATCGCCTCGGCCAGAAGCTTCTTCAGCTTCGCATTCTCGTCCTCGAGCGCCCGAAGCCGCCGCGCTTCCGACACGTCCAGACCCCCGAACTTGGCCTTATACTTGCAGAATGTCGCCGAGCTGATCCCGTGCCGGCGGCATACATCCGCCGTCGGCATCCCCGCCTCATGCTCCTTCAATATCGTGATGATCTGCTCTTCGCTGAACCTGCTTCGCTTCATTCTGTCCGACTCCTTCGCGTCGGACTCTACTCAAAATCGGTCACATTTCAGGGGAGCACGTCAAAGCCGATTCCCGCTCGATCAAAGCCGCATGAGCTGACAAAAGACAGCGAGCCAACGTCCGCCACCGCCCGTTAAACGGGACGTCATTCTGTTACGAGGCCTTCTGCCAGCATCGCCTTGCGCATCGGCGCCAAATAGGGCGCAAAATCGCGCCATCCGCTCAACCCTCTCGTATGAATGGGCTCCCTGATCTGGGCCGCGCTGTGCGAGGTGTTCGCAGTTGCCCCCTTGTGTGGTGACAGGCAATCTTCATTCCAGTCGAGGCCGCAGGAAGCCACGAGTTCGCGGATGCCGGTTGTCGGATCGCGCACCAAATCGTCATAAAAAACATGGTGAATCTTGCCGGGCAGTTCGCGGCTCCAGTGGTCCATCAGCCTATGGAATGCCGCGATGTAGCGTCCAAGCTCAACCTGATCATAGGAAAAAGGATAGCCTTGTACGAACAGCGTCTTGAACATGCCCCAGCCCACCGCAAGTGGCGGCTTGTGGACATGTACGATGCGCGCACGTGGCAAAGCTTTGGCGATGAGCCCAATATAGAGATAATTGAGCGGCAGTTTGTCGATAATATGCAGTGACGGGTCCCGGCCTGCCGATGCGAGCGCGTGATAGAACTCACCCAACATGACTGGATCCAGCGTCTTGCTGAACGGGATCAAGGCATGTTTGCCGCCCCCCCGGAATCCACTCGCTTTTGCGCAATGCTCCAGCGCGCGCGCGAAGGCCGACATCTCTCCACCAGATACGACGTCGGGATGAGCTTCAAGAATGCGCTCCACCAGGGTCGTCCCCGAGCGCGGCAGGCCAAGGACAAAGATCGGCGCAGCACCGGAAAATCCCTCGCCCATCGACGCCAAGGTAGAACTAGTAAAGGTGCTGCGAATTGCCGCTAGCGCCGCGAGATCATCGTCAATGTCATAATCCAGATGGCGTCGCCGCAACTTGGTGGCTGCGTCCAGGGCAGCAAAGGCCTGGGCAACATGACCAAGGTCTTCCCACTCTTTTGCAAGCGCATAAAGTAGCCGCATTCGATGCTGCCAAGCCGGGTGATCACCGCCCAGTGCTGTCTCGATCTGTGCAATGTGATTGCGAACGCTTGTTTGGCGCCTGAGATGACTACGATTCAACCACGCTTCGCTATCTGCAGGGTCCACAGCTATGACGGCATCATAGTCCATTTCGGCAGATTCCAGCTCACCAAGAAAGCGAGCCGTCGCCGCGCGATTGAAACGCACGCCGACCAGGTTCGGCTGGCGTGTAAGCACGCTGTCGAAAAAGCGGTTGGCTAGGCGGTAGTCGCCCGCAGCGGACGCGAGATCGCCAGCCATCGCCGCAGCCTGAACATCAGCGACAAGCTCGTCGAAAGATCTCGTCAGGCAAGCTCTCGCTAGGTCGGGCCTGTTCCCGGCAACAGCGCCGCGCGCCTGCTCAAGTGCTGCCCTCGTTTTGCTCACTGTCTCAACGTCAGGCGAATTCCCACTGTCCGCGGCCGCGCAATATAGTCCCCACGGTACAAGGCTCTGATGTTCGGCGGCGCAAGGTTATTTCCGGCAGTTTTCGCTGAAATGCCATCGACGTCAAACACGTTCGTCACAAAGATCTGCATGCGCAGCGCCGAACTCCAGTCATAGGCGACCGACATGTTCGTCATGGCGAACCCATTGAGCCTAGCAAATCCCGGAGAATTTGGATCGAGGCTAGACAGTACATCGCTCCGCCAGTTCACATCGGCATGGAAGTCGATGGTCCGATCCTTGTTGCTACCCAGCGGAACCGAACTATCAATGGCGGCACCCACCTGGTGCCGCGCCGAACCGGGCAGCCGGGTACCAGAAGGTGCGATAAAGTTGCGCCCGCCGAAGGCAATCGGACCAATAACTTCGGTCGTCTTGGCATCGGTATAGGCGTAGGAAATTGATGCTGTGACCATTGAGGTCGGACGCACCTGAGCCTCAAACTCGATCCCTTGCGATCTGGCCCGGCCGCCATTGACAATTGTTGGTGTACCGGCCCTGGAGGCAATTTCGATCTGGATGTCTTGCCAGTCGATGCGAAACGCAGCAAGTGAGTAGCTGATCGCGCGGTCCAGCAACCGGCCCTTGATGCCGAACTCGTAATTGTTGGCGCTGTCCGGACCATAGTTCAGGAAGGTGCCCGGATCGCAAGCCGGACAGGATCGTGGTCCGATCGGGTAGGCGTTGGCGCCGCCCGAGCGGAAGCCTTGGCTAAAGGTGAAATAGGCCAGCTGGTCGCCGAATTCGTACGATGCGTTCCCTTTGAAAATGGCCTTAGTTTCCGAACGCGAGCCGGAACCTTGCGACGTGCCATTCGCGAGATAGGCTGGATCGCTTGACGCGCCATCACCGCCAAAAAACCCCAGGGTCGGAAATGTCTGCACTGTACTCTGGCGGAACTTCTGATTGAAGATTCGCGCTCCTCCAGTGAACGACAAGGCTGGGGTCGCATGCCAGGTAAATTCCCCGAAACCCGCCAGCTCTTCAAAACGCACCTGACGATCGAAGGTGAAGGATGTGTCGGGCGGATTGAGCGTGCCAGGCCGAACCCCTCCGAAGTAGAGGACCACGTCATTGGCATAGGTATCAAGGAAAACGCCGCTTCCCGGCAATGTCGAATAGGCAGCAAGTCCTGGCACGGTCGAGAAAGCGAAAGTGCTCTGTTTACGGTTCTGGTAATATCCCCCAATCACATATTCGAACGTGTCACTATCTTTCGAAACCAGGCGTAACTCCTGTACGAATGATCTGTCCTTGACGATGTCGTAGTTCGTGGTCGAGGCGCGCGGATAGTTTCCATAATACTGGATGAATGCGTTGGCGGTCTGGGAATTATCGTACAGGTCATCCGAACGGCTGCGGGAATAGGACGTCGCGGACGTCAGCGTCGCAAAACCGAAATCGACTGTCCCGGTAAGCGAAGCAAGATCGGTATCCGTATCAATTGGGCTCACTGGGATAAGTTGCCGGTTCTCATAACCGGAGGTGCCCGTTCGGAATGGAAAGGCGTTTGCCTCGGTGTTCTGGTGAAGATAGCTCGCCTCGATGTCCAAGGCATCGGTGGGCTGCCAGCGCAACGCGGCGCGGGCGAACCAGATTTTCGCCCAGTCAATGTCCTTGATCGCCCGGGTCACGGCCGGGCTGGTCAGGGGGCTTGCCGGATTGGCCAGCACAACCTGTGCATCCGGATTGAACCTGATATCTTTGTCATAAACATAGGCATTGGTCGCGTTGATGATCCCGGCCTGATACTCGTAGCCCCCATTTAGGCGCAGGGCTAAAGTGGAACCGATGGGGACGTTCAGCATGGCATCAGCGTCATAGCCAGCTTTGCCAGCATGTCGCGTCGTTGATGCGGCGAGATTCGCTTCATAATCGAACTTGCCAATGTCGGGGCGATTGCGGATCAACCGAATTGTACCGCCAACCGACCCCGCGCCGAACAACGTACCCTGCGGCCCGCGCAAAACTTCGACGCGGGCAATGTCGCTCAGCTTGAGGTTCGCAAAAACAGGGATGTCGTCGATATAGGTCGATGTCGCAGAACTTCCGAGCTTGGGAAACGATGTTCCACCCCCGCCAATCGCGTCAGTCGATACGCCGCGAATGATGAAGTTGTTGTTCGAGCCGTTGGCACGCGGCCCATAGTCAACCGCAATCAGACCGGGTGTGCTATTCCGCAACCCAGCAAGATCTGTGATGTTAGCCTTCTCCAGCGTATCTCCTGAGACCGCGCTGATGTTGTAAGGGATTTCGAGGACGGTCTCTGCCCGTCGGGTGGCAGTGACCACAATCTCGTCGGCCTGCGATGAGCCGCTGCGGTCAGCCTCCTGAGCGCTCGCAGATTGCGGATACATCATCACTGCGAGACTTGCAGTCTGCAGCAAAATTGACCGCTTGAATCTCATCAATCCCTCCCTTTTTGACCTCAGCATTTTAACGGCATCGAATCAAAACCATACAGAACTGTATTGTATTGAAGGCCCATTGGCAATATGGAAAGTAGCCCATTCGGATTCGCGAGAGGTCATGATGAGTCAGTTTGTATCTTCAGCCATGAAGGCGTCTTTGCCATTCCGGTGTTACACAGAACCAGCGTTCTTCGAGCGGGAGCGCAGCGCACTCTTTAGCCGGGAATGGGTATGTGTAGCGCGTTGCGAAGACGTACCAGAACCCGGCAACGCTATCGTAGTGCCGGTCCTTGGAGAGAGCGTGATTGTCGGGCGTCTCGAAGACGGCAGCCTGCGCGCCCACCAGAATATCTGCCGTCACCGCGGATCAAAACTTTGTGGTGATGATTCGAAATGGGGGGTTACCCTCAACGGGGGAATTGACCGGGGCTTCATTCGCTGCCCCTATCACCAATGGACCTACGGTTTCGACGGCGCGCTGATCAATGCACCTCACCTGACTAAATCGGACGATTTCAATGTGAAAGATTTCAGCCTGATCCCGGTTGGTATCGCAACCTGGGGCGGGTTCATCTTCTTGAAACTGCGCCCAGAGCTTGGGGAAGAGATACCCAGGGCACTTGGGGTTGCTGATATTGGTCTCGCTCCGAAACGGCTCGCGAATTACCCGCTGGACCGACTACAGACCGCGCATACCATCAAATATGAGGTCGCGGCGAACTGGAAGGTCATCGCCGAAAACTACAATGAATGTTATCACTGCAGCGGTGTCCATCCGGAACTTTGCGAGATCGTGCCGGCATTCCGTAAGAAGGGTGGTCTCGAACTCGACTGGGAAAATGGTGTACCCCATCGCGAAAGAGCCTGGACCTACACGTTTACCGGCACGACGTCCCGCAAGCCGTTCGCAGGGCTCGACGAATTCGAGTTGGTTCGGCACAAGGGCGAACTCGTCTATCCGAACATGATGCTCTCAATGAGCGCAGAACATGGTGCCGCCTTCATCCTCTGGCCTATCTCAGCCGAAAAGACGATTGTCGAATGCCGCTTTCTCTTCGATCCGGAGGAGATTTCCCAACCCAATTTCAACGGTTCCGACGCGATCGACTTCTGGGACATCACGAACCGCCAGGATTGGGCAGTCTGCGAACGCGTCCAGCAGGGTATGAGCATGGGAGCGCTCGAACATGGCTGGTATGCACCAATGGAAGACGACAGCCTCGACATCCGCAAATACCTTGCTGACAGGTTGGGGGCTGGAGCCATAAGTCAGTAGAGCAGTACCTTGTCGTAGAGCGCTCCAAGGCGCTTGCGCTCGGCGCTGCTTTCGCGGATGCCGAGGGTATAGTAGCCTACCTGATGATAATAGATGATGCGACCGCGGACCTCCGCTTCGTCCCCCGTGAAGCCATAAGATTTGAACATCTCCGCAAAGGCAGCAACTCTAATGTCGTCGATGTGGTGCACAGCGTCCGCAACGTCGGGATCGGTTCGTGCCCAGTCACGGATTGCCGAATCAAATGCCGGGTCGAATTCGGTTTCGTCGATCCACAAGCGGCCGACAGTCGCATCAAAATCCTCGCGATCGCCGCGTGCGCCGGCCGCCTTGATCGCCGCCAGCATTGGTTCGGTGTTACTTGCTTCCCACAGCTGCAGCAGTGCATCGAGCAGCGCGTCGCGATCTTCAAAATGCCAGTAAAAGCTGCCGCGAGTTACCTTCATGCGCTTTGCAAGCAAATCGACTTTTACGCCGTCAATACCGCTTTCAACCAGCATAGTTTTCGCTGCATTGATCCAGTCTTCGCGACTTAAGCGCGACGAGGTCCGGTTTGAACTGGACGTTGGGGGTTTTGTCCGCCGACGCAATGTACCGGCGCTTCCTTCGCTGCTCACCGCACCTCCCACCAGTCCGTACCCCGCTCAAAATTACGAACGATCAAACAACAGCATGCCAAATTCGCATAAAGCGGGGCAACCTGATGTCCCCACCACATAACAGAACGGCAAGAACGGGACCTTGACCACCGCAATCCCACCAAATTTGCGCAACGCGAGGATCTACGAGTCGCCAGTTGGCCTACGCGCTGGCAATAGGCTCCGCAGGAGCAGAGTTCAACGCTTGCGATTTCCATACACTGCTGTATGGTCATTGAATGACCTGAGGCTGCTGTGAAAATGGCTTCGTAATCCAGATGACAAACAAAATGTTCCTTACCATTCGCTGCACTGATCGGCCAGGACTCGTCGCGGCTGTCACAGGCTTTCTTGCCGAATCCAACTTCACAATCGTGGAGTCGCACCAGCATCAGGATGCCGACGACTTCTTCATGCGGATCGTATTCAAGCCGGTGTCAGCAGCGATACCCTCGCTGCCTGAGGTTGAATCCTCTTTCGGACCCATTGCATCACGGTTCGATATGACAGCGACCTTCACCGATGCCTCAAGGAAGCCAAAAATCCTGCTGATGGTTTCGCGCTTCGGGCATTGCCTGCATGATCTGCTTTACCGCTGGCGCGCTGGCCAACTGCCAGTGGAGATCCGAGCTGTTGTTTCGAACCACGAGGACATGCGCTCATTCACCGAGTGGAACGGCATCCCGTATCATCACCTGCCCGTCACTCCGCAGACCAAGCCAGAGCAGGAACGGGCTCTTCTCAAACTGGTAAAAGAGAATCACATCGATCTGGTTGTTCTGGCTCGGTACATGCAGATCTTGTCACCAGATCTTTGCGCAGTGCTCGCTGGGCGGTGCATCAACATTCATCACAGTTTTCTTCCAAGCTTCAAAGGTGCCAAGCCCTATCACCAGGCCCATGCCCGGGGTGTGAAGCTCATCGGTGCGACGGCTCACTACGTTACAACCGATCTCGATGAAGGCCCGATCATCGAGCAGGACACGCGGCGCGTAAGTCATTCTCGTACCGCCGAGGAACTCACGCTTATTGGTCAGGAAGTCGAGGCATCAGTCCTCTCGCGTGCCGTCCGCTGGCATGTCGAGCAGCGTGTCATACTGAACGGATCCCGAACGATTGTGTTTGATTGAACGGAATGAGCTCAGCAGGTTGACGACTTGTTGCGGCTGTCCAATGCCACGTTTGTCAAGCCCCGCGTAACAGTTTCCTTATCTTTGCGCAACGCCGTCAAGTGCGGCAATAGCGCGCTGGCGGATCGGTGACGACTCCAGCCTCTCAAGGGCGGCCTTCAGCGCCTCCGAACGGCGCGCTTCGAGAATCCCGCCCCGCGACTGGCGAGCCACGACGGCAAAAGCGAGCGCAGTTTCCACCAGCATCGCATGATCGCCGATCACTTGCGCAAGAGTCGCGCGCTGGATCAGCAGATCGGTGGTTGCCTCGACGCGCAGCGCGGCATCAACGATAGTCAGCGTTTCCTGGGCCATGGCTGCACGCTGCCGGGGATCGACGGAAGCAATCCGTTCAAGGCGCCAGGCCGAGCGTAGCTGGTTTGCGGCTGCATACCCCGGTTCAACAGGTGTCACGGACGCAAGTTGCCGATCCATCCCCGCCAGCGCCGCATAATCACCAGCTGCGCCTTTCGCTCTGGCCAGCGCCACCAGCCCACTTTCCGTAACCGGCGTGAATGGTAGCAGGCCTGCCTGCGCCAGCCGCAGGCGGGAATAGTCGCTACCGGCCCGCGCGCCCGCAGGTCTTTGGGTAAAGGCATCGAGTCCCGTCCGTGTCAGGATTCCCCGCCCCGGCCCTGTTTCAAAAGCCATTGAATTCCTGTCGTCGCTGATCGGAAAGGCCCCTGTAATAGCCCGTCGCACTGCTCCCTCATCAAGGAGGAGCGACCAGGCGAAATCGTCCGCATCCAGGATGCCCGCTCGATCGAGCAGCCGGACATCGGCCGACCCGACTACAGCAAGCCCGCTCTCTGGCAATATGGGAGCATCCGAAGCCATGACGATCAAGTTGAACGGAACCGGTTCGTATACCCGGACATTGGGGAACTCAGATGCAAGCGTCGCGAGGAAAGATCGGAGTAGCCGTGGATCAACAAAGGACGCGTTCATCCATTGGACAAACACTCCATGATCGGCGAGGCGCGCCTTGGCGAGCGCAACAAACTGTCGCGTATATAGATTCGAGGAACCCGCCGTCCAAGGATGCGACGGCTGTGACACAATGATGTCGTAGCGTTTGCCAGTGCGCAGCATTGCGTTACGTGCATCATTGTGGACGATCTTGACCCGGGCGTCAGATAGCGGATCCACCGCACGCTGCGACGCAATCCTGCGATTGGCCTCGATGATACGTTCTTCGATTTCGACAACATCTATGGTGCTGATCCACGAAGGGACCGGTTCCAGGCTGACGCCTCCGCCAAGACCGATCACCATCATTGATCTGGCCTGCGGTCGTGCGAGCGATGGAAGAATAGTCAGCCAGTGTTGATCATTCAGGGCTGGTGGCGTACCCGCCCGCGGCACCAGTGCTTCCGGCAGCCCATCACTTCGAATAAGTACACCGTCATCACGGTCGCGCACTTCGACTGTTGCAACGCGCCCCACATTGAGCGAAACCAGATCACCGGATGTGTCTCTGTCTACGACACCGGCCTTGAGCAGCGAGTAGGGTTCCGGCACTCCAACTACGAGCCCGCCGATACTCACAAGCGCGCCTGCTGCGAATGCATAAGTTTGTTTTGATAAGTGAGAAACGGCCGCAGCAGCTAAGAAAAGTAGCGTTACTGCAACAAGCAGCGTTCCGCCGAAGCCGTACGATTCCAGCAGATAATGGCCAGCCAACATAGCGCCTGCTACCGCCCCCGCAGTATTTGAGGCATAGACCACAGCCGCGCTTTTCGCAGGGTCTCCGCCTGCCGCCTCGACGAAGCGCGGATAGGCCATGCCGAAGGCAATGGCTCCCGGAAACAGAGCCAGAACCGCGGATTTCTCAGCAGCTCCCGTAACAAGGATTGCGAGATAGCCCAGCGAGGACAAGATTGCGCCGAACGTGAGCGCCATGGCTGCACTTCCCGGCTTCCGCGCAGCATAGAGTCCACCGAGCGCAAGTCCCGTCAGCCATAGGCCCAGCATGAACGCAAAGCCTTGAGTCGTCCCCCCAAAGGGAATTGCCAGCAGCCTTGTCCAGAATACCTCAAGTGCGAAAGTAGCGATCCCGGACAGAAACGCCGCAACCAGCACCCGTTGAACAGGCGAAGCAGCGGTTCCCGCATCGTGCTTCTTTTCGGGGCCGTTGGAGCGCAGGTAGCGCCAAGCCAAGACAGCGGCCACAATATTCGCCGCTGCAGCCAACTGGCTGGCCACAGTCAGTCCCAAAGACGGTAGCAGTAGGAAGCCTGCCAGCATGGCTCCTGCCGCTGCGCCGAACGTATTCAGCGCATAGAGGCCAGCGACATCGTCCACACCGCAGCGCACCGCGCGCACCAGAATTGGCAGCGTGGCTCCCATGGCGATGGTCGGTGGTGCAAAGGCCGCTGCAACGATCGTAAGATAGACCCAGAACTGGGCCCAACCTGCATCAGGCGGCAAATGCGCTCCGCTCGACAACAGTCCGATCAGCAGCGTCTGCAACAGAGGAAATAGCAGAGGAACGGCGATGGCCCAGACCGCAATAAACAGCTCTAAAAACGCGTAGCGTCTGCCTGCATCGACGCCAGAATTGAGCCAGCGCGCGGCCATCCAACCACCAAGCGCAAGACCGCCGAGAAAGCTGGCCAGCATGATCGCGACGGCGCTTTGTGCCGTTCCAATCGCCACCGCCATCTTGTGGGTCCAGACGACCTGGTAAACCAGCGCTGCCATGCCAGACAACGCCATGCAGATAGCGGCGACGACGTACTTCGGATTTCTCTTTCTTGCGATGCTCATTCCAGCCCCGTCAGGCCATGAACTGGCAGAGCCGGGCAGAAATTGCCACCCATGCTCTGCCAGTTCGCGTGATCAGAACCGGTAGCGTGCCTGAATAGTGAAAGTCCGCGGCGGTTCGGTGAACGCTGAAATCGAGTTAAATCCGCCCGGGATCGTGTTCTTGAAGGCAGCGGTGCGCTTATCGGTAAGATTGCGAACGGCCAGCGACAGGTCCCAGCCACTTTCACTCGACAGGCCGACCCTGGCGTTAAGCTTGGCAAATTTCTCCTGGAAGGAGTTCGGGTTGATGTCGGCCAAGGTCGCGAACCGGCTCGTGAAATAGAGGTCGCTACCTGCCCGGAGCGTAAGCCCACTCCCGATTTCCTGGGACCAGTCCGCTGAAATGTTGCCCGACCACTTCGGCGCATAGGGGGTCGTAACGCCCGAGAGATTCTGGGTGTTGTTCGCCGCATTGCAGCCAAGAGCGGCCGTCTGGCCAGCGAAGCACTGCGCGGTGGTAAAGTCCTTGTAGGTTGCGTCTAGATAAGTGACGTTAGTCGAAAGCCTGAAGTTTCTTGTCACCGCGAACTGGAGTTCCGCTTCCACACCTTGAGTCCGCGCGGATGCGGCATTGGTTGTCTGGAAGAGAGCGGTTGCGGGATCGAAGGAAGAAACCTGCAGGTCCTTGTAATCGCTCCGGAACGCCGTGAGATTTAGCAGGACTCGTCGGTCGAAGAAGCGGCTCTTCAAGCCGATCTCATAAGCGTTTGCATTCTCCGGATTAAACGGCCCGCCATCCGTTCCGGAGAAGCCCCCAGACTTGAAGCCCTTCTTGAAGCTGGAATAGATCATCACGTCTTCAGCCGGACGATACTCAAGCGTGATGGCGGGCTGGAGCTTCTCATCCTTTCGGCTAGCGGTCAGGATTGGAAGTGGAGTGCAGCCCGAATAGGGAGTGGATTCACACCCGGCAAATGCGAGATCCTTCTTGACCTCTTCGTAGCGCACTCCGCCGCGGATCGTCAGCGGACCGAAGGCATAGCTCGCCTCCCCGAACATCGCCCATGATGAGGCATCTTCGACGCTGTCCTGAACGCTACCGATAATCCGAGCGTTCACAAATGCCGGAGTTCGGTTAGTCGAGCCTGCCGGAGGCGGAACCACAAGCGGCAGAAGATTACGCGCATCGTTGTCCGAGGTGCTGACAACATCGTTGTTGTTCTTGTCGACATAGGCTCCCAGGAACCATTTGAACGCACCGTCCTTGGGCGAAACCAGACGGATTTCCTGACTGAACTGATCATAGCGTTCAGTGAAAGTGGCCGTGGAATAATTAGCCACGCCTTGATCGGTATCGATAAACTGGTAGTTCTTGTACTTGTAATAGCCCGTTACCGAGCTCAGCGTCACTCCATTGCCAAATTCATAATCCAGCAAAAGTGTGCCGCCGCCCGAGCGCAGGCGGTTATAGAATGAACCACCATTATCGTCAGTATAGAGGTCTGGCCGCGCTGCTTCTGCCGCTGATGGGATCAGTCCACTCGAGGCCTTGAAGCGATCGAACAGACAAGGCTCACGAACTGCGTCGGAAATGTCACGGCGGAAATTGGGCTGACAGATGATCGACTGGTTATTGCGCCCTCGGTCGTCATTGTTCCCAAAGTAGCCGATGGCCGTCAATTTGAGCCTGTCTGCCAATTCTCCTGTGATCGTCATACGACCCAGAAGATCTTCAATCTCGGGCTCCTTGCGACCGGTTACTGTGTTTGTCAGATAACCATCAGACTTTCGGTAGCGCAAGGCGACACGGGTGGACCAGTTCTGTCCAAGAGGGATGTCGACCGCACCAAATGCAGCCCTTTCATTGGTGACCGGCTCATAGCTGAACTCGAGCTCGCCGCCAAACTTATCGCCGGGCCGCCGCGTGGCCACGTTAATGGCGCCCGCAATCGCATTCTTGCCCAGAAACGTTGGTTGCGGCCCCTTCAGGAACTCGATCCGGTCGATGTCAAGAAAACCAAGGCGCTGGGTTCGGGCCCGGCCATAATACACCCCGTCGATGTACATTGGCGCCGACTGCTCGAAGCCCAAATTCTGCCCCGAGCCGATCCCGCGCACGGTAATGGTATCGGCCATGCCGCCTCGCGACACGCGCAGACCCGGGACTTGGACATCCTCGAAGTTCTGAACTGCACCACTTCTCAGAAGGTCGCCGGTGACAGCCTGTACCGAGATTGGCACGTCCTGCAGGCGCTCAGGCCGCTTAGTCGCCGTAACGACGATCTCTCCAAGTGCCGGCTGCTCGTCGCTCTTTTCGGCGGACTGCGCGAACGCAGGCGAAGCGAGCGGCAGCGCTAGCATAGATGCGGCCATTAGCCGGCCGAAGGAATTGATTCTTCCCAGTGCGTCTGTCACGAAAAACCTCCCCAAGGGATACCGACAGTGTGGGGCTATGCCTCATAGAGGCGGTTGTCAACTAGGAAATCTCCCTTTGGTATACCATGATGCCGGGGCGGCTTCTGCAACACCCCACAGCGCAGCCTCATTGCGAGTCACGAGGTAGATCCTGCCAACATGGTGCACCGCGATATGAGCGGGGTATCAAAAGGGTCACTAGGCCATTCTGACAAAACGCCATGACATCGACTTGGCCAATCTGCATTGGCCTGGCCTCTTCTCCCCGCAGCAACACAGCAGAATGCGTCGCCAGCTGCACGCTATCGACATTGTGAACGGCAACGAAGCTGTCGGAGACATCGGTGATGATTGCGGGTGCCCCGGCAAGCTGCAGCTTCATCGCAGCAGCACGATCGGCCATACCGGATGCAGAGCCCAGCAGTAACCAGTCACACCGGCTGGTGCGCAGCCCCAGACAGGTGGACGTGTCGCCATGCAGGTCGCCGAAATCGGGCAACTGGCAGTTGAAGCAGCCTTCTATCGGGCTTTTCAACTCCGGATGATGAGCCAGATCAACCGACAAACGAATAATTGAGAGGTCAAGTGTCAAGCCGACCTCCTTCGCGGTCATAGGCGACCGTCTCTGAAATCCTGGCCTGCCACCTCTTCCCCAGCGAGACGATTTCGACGATTTCACCAAGGCGCCGCTGCCCCTGCTCGACCAATCCCAAGGCAACGCCCCGTCCCAGCACGGGGCTGAACTGGCTGCTCGTAACGAATCCTCCGCTCTGCCCACTGGGAGCCCGCACATGACCACCTACCGGCAATATCCCGCCGCAAAGCGAGGTCAGGCCCACCAGTTGCTTACGATTTGGCGATAAGGATGAGCGGCGCGTCAGCGCTCGCCGCCCAAGGAAATCGCTCTGCTTTTTGGCGATGGCTCCGCCAAAACCGATATCACCGGGCTGGGTCTCGCTGTCGGTATCAGTTCCAACATGAATGTAGCCCTTTTCGATACGCAAGATTTCGAGTGCCTCGATCCCATAGGGCACCAATCCATAGGGCTTGCCAGCCGCCATCAGCGCATCGCCCATCTGCACCGCCTGCCCCGCTGGCACCTGGATCTCGTAGCTCAACTCACCAGAAAAGCTCACGCGCTGAATACGTACTTCCGATCCGTCGAGTTGTCCCTCTCGGACGGACAAGTGTGGAAAACGCTCACTTGAGAGAACAAAACTGGGCTGCAATGCCTCGAGCACATTTCGTGCGTTCGGGCCCGCAACAGTCCAGACAGCATATTGCTCAGTCACGTCTTGAACGACAACATCCATCGGCCATTCGCATTGAAGCAGATCCTCCAGCAGGCGGACCATCCGGTCAGCGAAGGCACTGGACGGGCTGAGCAGGAAACTCCCGTCTTGGAGACGAGCATAGACCCCGTCATCCAGGATCGTACCGTTCTCGTTGAGGACAAGCCCGTACCGGATTCGCCCGGGCTTGAGCGTCGAGGGGGTGCCAACATAGACCCGGTCGAGGAACGCTGCAGCTTCGGGGCCGGCCACGAGAATTTTGCCAAGCGGCGAACCGTCAAAAAGACCAACGCCACTTCGGACCGCTGCGGCTTCACGCTCAGCTGCCGCCTGGATGTCTTCCCCGCCAACCGGATATGCCGCCGGCCTTTCCCATCCAAAATCCTCGAACACAGCACCTTCGCGTACATGCCATTCGTGTGCGGGCAGATACCGACGGGGTCGGAAGCGTTCACCGCGTAGATCAGCACCGATCAGACCAAAGGCTGTAGGAACGAAGGGCGGACGAACCTTGCTTGCGGACAGCGTTCCGGGTTCC
The DNA here is from genome assembly GCF_012274265.1 of Sphingopyxis microcysteis. GTDB lineage: Bacteria > Pseudomonadota > Alphaproteobacteria > Sphingomonadales > Sphingomonadaceae > Sphingopyxis > Sphingopyxis microcysteis. The sequence continues at coordinate 423,871 of NZ_JAANYY010000005.1, read as the reverse complement.
GCGCCGATGGTCTCCGCCAGGATCATGGCGCCGGGGACCGAGCTCAGCTTTCCTTGGTCGACGCCCATTCCCAACACAGTGTAGCGCTTGAGATGCTCAACGCTTCGATAGTTTTCGCGGGCCGCCAGCTTGATGTCTGCCACGGTCACATCGGTCTGAAAATCGACGAACATGGTCTTTTCATCCCCGCCGTGGACAGTCCAGATGGGCTCCGCCTCAATCGGTTCGGGGCCTGCCCATTCGACATTGGCAACCAACCCATCCGGCTGGAAACTCTGACTGCGCTCGTTGAACTTCGTCTGACCGCCAGCCATGGTCCACAGTTGGGAAGCAGGGTTCCAGCCTCCCGAGACCCCGACAAAGTCGCACGCGAGACGACTCAGGCCATCCGGCTTCTCTATGGTGACGCCGGTGACGCGTCCGCGCCCATGGGCCGACCGGACTAATGACGAAAAGAATAGATCGATTCCGTGCGCACGAGCGCGATGGGCAAGTTCGGGCAGCACCTGCGGCCTTGCATCGACAATGGCGCGCACCCCTACACCACACTGCGCAGCTTCAATAGCGGACCGCCAGCCCAGATCGTTGTTAACGAAGAAAATGCCGGATCGACCCGGCGCCACCGCATAGTCCGCGACATATCTGCCGATCGCACCGGCGAGCATGATGCCGGGCAAGTCGTTGTTCGCAAATGCGATGCCGCGCTCTTGCTTGCCCGTCGCGAGAATGATCTGCTCAGCCCGGATGCGGTGGATTACCCGACCTTCCGATGCGGCCAGCACAAAACCATGATCCCAGATTCCAAGAGCTGCAGTCTTTTCAAAGGTCCGGACACCTTCAAGGCTTGGAAGACCCTGATCCAGATCGACAAGCAATACCGATTTGCCGTCTCGCGCTGCCTGTGCCGCAGCGGCCAACCCCCTTCTGCCTCCACCTATCACTAGCAGATCACATTCCACATGACGCGCTTCGTAGCGCTGCGGATCGGGCACGACCGGCACCTTGCCAAGTCCGGCGGCGCGCCGAATCAGCCATTCGAACCAGTGCCAGTCCGGCCACATGAATGTCTTGTAGTAGAATCCGGCAGAGAACAGTCCGCGGAGACGATCATTCACGCCAGCAATGTCCCAGGTCAGTGAAGGCCAGGCATTGATGCTCCGGGCAACCAGCCCTTCCTCCAGAGCGATCATGGTGGCCTGCACGTTGGGAATGGAGGATATGCCGTGCTCAAGTTGAACCAGTGCGTTGGTTTCCTCGCAGCCGGCTCCCACGATACCGCGTGGTCGATGGAGCTTGAAGCTCCGTCCGACAAGCTGCACGCCGTTGGCGAGCAATGCCGACGCCAGTGTATCGCCCGCAAGGCCTGCATAGCGCTTGCCATTGAACGAAAAGTCGATGGACTGGCCGCGATCGATCCTGCCGCCGCCATGGGAAAGTCGGTAACCGGTCACGGCCGCGCAACTCCCATTACGTAAACCGCTACGACCTCGTGAGTTTCAGTATGCCGGATCAGATTGAACCAGACCCCGCAACCGTGCACATGGACCCATCGCTCGGCATGCTCGCCCTTGGGGTTAGCGCGCAGGAAGAGATACTCCTCCCAAGCCTGGTCGTCGCAGTCCAGCTCTGGTCGGTCGAGATGGGCTTCGCCGCCATAGGCATATTCGCGCTCGTCGCGCAGGCCACAGTTCGGGCAGGCAATCCGCATCATGTCAGTGTTCAATCCCGGCTGCCGCAGCTTCGTCGATGAGCGCGCCATCCCTGAAACGCTGGAGTCCGAAGGCGGTGGTTAGCGGATGGGGCTCATCCTTCGCGATCAAGTGCGCAAAAGCCTCACCGCCGGCAGGGATCGCCTTGAACCCGCCTCCGCCCCAGCCGACGTTCAGATAAATCCCCGGTACCGGACTGCGGTCAATGATCGGCGAGCTATCGGCCGTGTAGTCAACGATTCCAGCCCATTGGCGCAGGAGGCGCAGACTACTGAAGGTCGGAACAAGCTGGACGATGCCGGCAAGCACTTTTTCCATTGTCGCTGCGCTTCCGCGCTGGGCAAAGGACGGATAGGGATCGATGCCGCCACCGCACACAATGCCGCCCTTGTCCGACTGGCTGCAATAGCTTCCGATCACGGCTGAACCGATCACGGTGTGCAGGACGGGCTTGACCGGTTCGGAGACAAAGGCTTGGAGCCCATAGCTGGCGACAGGCAATCGGAAACCGGCCATCTGCGCGACCACTGACGAATGACCGGCCGTGGCGATCCCCACCTTGGTCGCACCAATGAAGCCTTTACTTGTTTCGACGCCCTGCACGCCGCCGCTGATGTCCCGACGGAACCCGGTGACTTCGGTATTCTGAAGGATGTCGACACCCAGGGCATCGGCTGCCCGTGCATAGCCCCAGGCTACCGCGTCATGCCGGACAGTCCCTCCTCGTTTCTGGCGCATGGCCCCGTAAATGGGAAACCTTGCATTAGGATCGCCATTCAGGACAGGACAGAATTTGAGCACTTCCTCCCGTCCGAGCAGTTCGGCATCGATCCCGTTCAACTGCATCGCGTTCACAATTCGGCGCTGAAAATCGACCTCGTGCCGGCTGTGCGCGAGATTAAGGATTCCGCGGGCGGAATACATGATGTTGAAATTGAGCTCCTGCGAAAGGCTGGCATAGAGACGGAGCGAATGGTCGTAGAAGTCGGCGCTTTCCTTGTAGAAATAGTCCGAGCGCACGATGGTCGTGTTGCGGCCGGTGTTACCGCCGCCGAGCCACCCCTTATCAATCACAGCAATGCGTCCAGGCCTGTAGTGCTTGGCCAGATGGTAGGCGGTCGCAAGGCCGTGGCCGCCAGCTCCGATGATAATCACATCGTAGCTGCTCGCCGGTTCGGGGGAGCGCCAGACCGGATCCCAATCCGTATTTCCACCAAGCCAGTTCCTGAGAAGCGCGAACGCCGAATATCGGCTCATCGGCGCAAATCCTTCAGAATGACTTGTGCTGAATTCCGGCCAGGAGCTCCCGTCACGCCCCCACCGGGGTGCGTGCCCGCGCCGCACAGATACAAACCGGCCACAGGCGTGCGGTAGCCCGACCAATCGGGGTGCGGGCGCATGAAGAACAACTGGGCGAGATTGAGATCCCCGTGGAAGATGTTGCCTTCGGTCAGTCCGTAGGTGCGCTCCAAATCCAGCGGTGTGATGACTTTACGTGCGACGATGCTGCCAGGGACGTTGGGCGCGACCCGGCCAATCTGTTGCACCACCTGATCGCCGAGGGCTTCACGTCGCGAGTCCCAGTCCCCCTCTCGCAGCCGAAAAGGAACATACTGGACAAAGCAAGTGAGCATGGTGCGGTCCGACGGGCAGAGCGTGGGATCGACCAAACTTGGAACCACGCAATCGACCCACAGCTCGTCTGCCACTTCGCCGAACTTTGAGGCATCATAGCAGCGCTGCATAGCCTCCATGCTGCCCATGACCGAAAAGACCGCGCGTTCCGCCGGAGTGGCGTCGAGCGACATGCCCCTGATCGAAGGTGGCTCGCTCAGGACCATGTTCACCTTGGCCGAAGGACCGGCCATTTTGATGGCGGCGATGTCCGATCGAAATGTCGGGTCGAGATGTTCCGCGTCGACCAACCCAAGGAACGTTCGCTTTGGGTCCGCATTCGACACGACCGCCTTGGCGTGAAACACTCGGCCATCGACCAGCTCGACGCCGGATGCCCGCCCGCCCTTTACGTAGATCCGCGCAACCTCTGCATTCGTGATGATTTCGGCGCCAAAGCCCCGGGCAGCGTTGGCCAGCGCATCGCTGACTGATCCCATCCCCCCGATAACATGGCCGCTGAAGCCCTGGATGCTATTATCACCACCGCCCAACAGGTGGAACAACAAGCCTAGGGTCGAGCCCGGATCATATGGCCCCCCATGCTTGCCGTAAACGTTGTTGGCCAGAAAGAGCCGGTGCGTCTCCTCGCTTTCGAAGTGTCGCTCGAGAAATTCGGCGAGGGAACCGGTCAGAAACCGCGTCATCGATGCAATTTCATCTCGCGAGATTCCCCAGAATTGGCGGGCCATTGATGCCAATTCCCCGAGCCGGTCGACCAAGCTCCCGCTCAGAGCCGGCGGAGGCTTGAGAAAGAACGGCTGCAGGTAGCGAGCGAGCGCCTTGAGTTGATGCTCGACCGCTACGAAGTTGTCGGCATCCTTCTGACTGTAGGTCCGAAGGCTTGCCGCAGTCCGCAACGGATCGGACCAAAGCGTCACGAGGCCCTCATCGGATGTCGGCACGTTTAGCGCAGGGTCGCATGCGACCATTCTCAGGCCATGGTCGGCGAGTCCCAGCTCCTTGACCACGGCGGGGGTAAGCATGCTAGCGATATACGAGCAAAATGACACACGGCACCCCGGCATCACTTCTTCGGTCACGGCAGCCCCGCCCACAATTTGGCGACGCTCGAGGACAAGAACTCGCGCACCCGAACGGGCAAGATATGCGGCCGCCGTCAGACCATTGTGACCACCGCCTACCACAATTGCATCGAAAAAATCGGTCACGTGACTCGCCTGCCCTCTGGACTCTCGGAACAACCCGTCTACCATACACTAGTGTTTGGAGTTCGGAAGGTCAAAATTTGCTTGGACGTTTCGCCACGATTTCGGGAATGCTCGCAGGATCGCTGATTGCCGAGATCGGCGGCTATACGATGCCTTTTGTGGTTGGCGGCATAGTCAGGGCCTACGCGATACCTGAGGGCTGGATCGGCTTCATCATTGCGGGGCAGATTGCCTGTGCATCGCTGGTATCGATTGGACTAGCCCCGTACCTGTTACATCTTGACCGAAGAAAGCTAGCTTTCGCCGGTGCGCTTCTGGTTTTGGCTGGCTATGCTGGCTCAGCTTCGAGCCATGGCGCGGAATTCCTTGTTGTATCACGCTTGATCGGGGGCATCGGCGAGGGCCTGCTCTATGCAGCAATCGCCGCAACGGCTGCGGAAACTGCCAATGCGGATCGAACGTTTGCTCTGATCTGGGTCGCCGTCGTCGGATTAGCCGTTATACTTTTTGTCACGTTGCCACTCTTGCCTGATTGGGCTGGTCCACGCGGGACCTTCGTTGCTTTGGGCATTGTTGTATTGCTCCTCATCCCCTTGCTCCGCAACATCCCTCCGCGAGCACAAATGGTCGACTTGGCGGCGACGAGACGAATTGCTTCCATCGAAGCCCGCACGGTTACGCTGGGCTTTGTCGCTGCACTTCTCGCTATTCTGGCAAACGGGTATTATTACTTTGTCGAAGGTATCGCCCAATCTATCGGTGTGACCGAAGCTCAAGCCGGCTATGCAATGGCTATCTCTGCTACTTGCGCTCTAGCCGGACCTGCCTTGGCGCATCGGCTTGGCACCCGGTTCGGAAGGACACCACCGTTGGTGCTTGGGTACCTGATAACTGGCTTAGGCGCCTATGCGGTTACCCATTCGGGCGACCAGACAATGCTTACAATTGCCATGTGCGTGTCCGGCACTGCCTATGTCTTCACTCTGCCATATCTTCTCGGCCTTGCTGCCGCCTCGGGTGGAGCGCCGCTCGCCGCGGTTGCGCGTGGAGGTCAGGGAATCGGAAGCGCATCAGCACCTGCGATTTCAGGGCTGATCCTGCTGAACGGAGGAACGTATCAGCAAATCGGAGCCTTGGCGCTTGGCTGTGCTGTATTGGCTCTGCTCCCCCTACTTCTCTTCAGCAGGTCAATTGCCTCCAATTCCATTGCAGCTGGAGGCGACAGATAAGCCCAGGCTTTTTGGCTAAGCCGATCCATCAATCTGCAACGGGCTTCGGGCCGACTGTGTCGGCAAATCCGAGAGTGAGACGGAATTGCAGAACATGTCCGAAGGAACTGGACGCAGGGTCCCTGACGGAATGGCGGAAGGCATTGCGGCAATGGGTATTTTGAGAATCAGAAGAACTTGCTGTCGGCTTACCAAAGTGATTTCACCAAGTGCATTCGGACACGAGGACATCGCGAAACGCTCCCGTTCTGAACACTCTGCTTACTGACATGCAAGATACGGGGGGCAGGCTTGCGCAGGTCAATCACAATGCTGGTATTGGGCAGCGCAGGTACCACGCTGTTTCTGTTCCCGTTCCTGCATGAAATCTATTACGATCCCCTGCGTCTCGCTCTCGGCCAAACGAATGTGCAGATCGGCAGTCTTTCGTCGGCATATGGCCTGGCATCACTAATCGGCTACGTCCCGGGAGGCTGGCTTGCTGACAGGTTCAAGCCTCGCACTCTGCTTCCGATCGGGTTGATCGGAACCGGCATAGGTGGAGCGTTTTTCGCTTCGTTTCCGTCCTATCCATTCACCCTTCTCCTCTACGTGCTTTGGGGCGCCATGACCGTTGTGTGCTGGAGCACAATGATCCGCGCAACACGCGAATGGGCGGTCGCCGGGAGCCAGGGCCGCGCCTTTGGCCTGCTCGAAAGTGTCCGCGGCGTTACAGAAGGCGCTATTGGAGCGGCCGGAGTCGCGGTGTTTGCTTGGGCGGGAAGCACAAGCGGCGCGCTCGGCACGGTCATCATCGGCTTTGCCGTTCTGAACATCGCACTTGGGATCATCGCGTTTTTCACGCTCGACCGCGCAGCACCGAGCGGCGCGAAATTGCAGGCAGCATCTTACAGCGGATGGCGGGAATTGCTCCCAAATCCAGACCTATGGCTGATCTCGCTGATCGTCTTGAGCAGCTACACTGCCTACACGGCGCTCTATTATTTCACGCCCTATAGTTCGAGCATGCTGGAACTGTCGGTTGCGGCGGCAGGTGCCATTGCGGTTGGGAAGATTTGGCTCAAGCCAGTTGCAGCCATGGCGGCCGGCTTTGCAGCCGACCGTTGGGGAGTTTGGCAGACGGTGGTGTTCGCCTTCGCCATCCTCGTTGCAAGCATGATGATCTTTGCGATATCTCCGGGAACCGCAAAAAATGCCCCCATCATGATCGCAAACCTTGCATGCGCATCGCTGGCTGTCTTCGCGATCCGAGGGGTCTATTTCGCGCTGATCGAGGAGTGCCGGATTCCCGAATCGAGCACTGGCTCAGCAACCGGTCTGATTTCGTTGGTCGGCTTTACGCCCGACATCTTCGTGCCCCCAGTTGCAGGTTTTCTCCTGGACAGTTTCCCAGGCGAGAGCGGCTACCGGATGCTCTTCGGAATCGTCGCATTGGCATGCGCGATGGGCTTGGCGACAACCGCTATGATCGGTCGGCGAGTTCGCTCGCGTACCCAGCAGGCGTAGCATGCGATGGGAAACCACACATAATGGGTATAGGCTTCAGGAGCGGCGGACCGACACTAGGCCTGATGACCGCTGGCCTCTCCGCAAATGAAATCCCGGACCTGTCTGACGGCCTGCTTCTCCAGATTTTCCTTGGGGTAGACCAAGTAGTAGCTGCGGTCCTCGTCCAACGGGATGTCGAAAGGAACAACCAGACTGCCAGATTGAAGCTCGGCCTCGATCAAAAAAGTTGGCAACAAGGCCGCGCCGGCTCCCGCAGCAACAGCCTGGGCTAACATCAAAAAGTGGGCCACACTGGTGGTGCTGGGAGGCTCCTCGTAAGGGACGGAAACAATTTCGAACCAGCGCTTCCAAGCATCCTTACGTCGCGACTGGACGAGCAGAGGGATGTTTCGGAGGTCACTCGGCGAGCGGATTGCGCGATCACGGACGAGCGCTGGAGCCACCACAGGTACGACACGTTCGCTGAAAAGGAGGTCATGTTGGGCATTCGGCCAGTCTGCTTGGCCGACATGGACAGCCAGATCGAAAGGCTCGACAGCAAAGTCGAATTCTTCAGATCGCGCGGAGATGTTTACCGTGAGGTCAGGGTGGAGAGCAGATAGCCGACTCCAGCGCGGCGCGAGCCAACGCATGCCAAAACTGGGCAAGGTTGCAATTTCGACGATCCGCCCCCCAGGCGTGCTCATCAACTTGCCCGTTGCCCGTGCGATACGCCGGAGGGCAGGTTCGATTTCGCCCAGATAGGTCGTTCCCGCAGCATTCAGCACAACATTGCGTCCAACCCTGTCGAACAACTCACAACCGACCCAGCCCTCGAGCGAGGCAATCTGCCGGCTTACCGCGCCCTGTGTGAGGCCAGTTTCCCTTGCCGCTTGAGAAATCGTGCCGTGCCTCGCTGCAACAACGAACCCCAGTAGCATGGGGAGAGGTGGAAGATGCTTGCGAGTCGATTCCATTCACAAACCCCATATATCAACGAAACGAAGTCGCTTGTGTTCTGGCTCCTGATTGCCGATCTCAATCAAAGGTTCAATCGCGGAGCCATAGCCCTTGATTTGACATCCATGCTTGGGACTGAAGTGCGACTCACTGAGCGGCGTTACCTGACCAATCATGTGGGGGCCGCATAAGGGAGGAAAAGCATTGCGGGCGCCATGTTGCAACAAAGCCGCCCCATAACGGCAAAGGCAAGTTGGAGATTGATTGTGGAGCAATGGCCATCCTGCACTCGACGGTTCCAGATCAGCGATGCCGATCAAGCAGTCCTGGATGCTGTCGCGAAGACAGGGCCGAACTTGGTTGTTCGTGCGATCGAGTGGTCGGAGATAAACAGCGGGAGTTCCAACCTGCTGGGGCTGGCCACAATGGCTGATTGCCTATTCGAAGTCCTAAGTGCCTTTGATGGTGATCTTGAAGCCATTTCGCTTGACGAAGCACTGCAGATAAACACGCGAGGCGAGGTTTGCGCTACACCGGCAGGGCAATCCCTCCTACTCCGATTGCGCCCCGAAGCACCCGTTCAGGTCGCGTTGACCGGACATTACGACACGGTCTTTCCCGCTGACAGTCCGTTTCAGGCAGTTCGACCGCTTGCCGATGGTCGCATCAACGGCCCCGGAATCGCCGACATGAAAGGCGGCATCAGTGTCATGCTGGGTGCGCTCGCCGCATTCGAGCGCCACCCGCTAGCTTCGCAGCTGGGCTTCCAGATGCTTCTGTCCCCTGACGAAGAGACGGGCTCGATGGGCTCAGCCGCCTGGCTAGCCGAACTTGGTCGGAACTGCCACATAGGGCTTACCTACGAACCTACACTTGCAGATGGCTCCCTTGCTTCGGCAAGAAAGGGGTCGGGGAACTACCACATCGCAGTCTTTGGGCTGGCCGCGCACGCCGGTCGTGATTTTGCCAGCGGTCGAAACGCGCTGGTCGCAGCTGCGCGTATTGCTACGAAGCTCGCAGATCTCAACGGAGTCCGGGACGGCGTCACCATCAATGTAGGTCGCATCGATGGGGGTGGTGCGCTGAATGCGGTCCCGGACCGTGCCGTGCTGCGACTGGACGTGCGAGTCCCTGACAAGGCGGGTGCGATCTGGATCGACGAGCAGGTGCGCATTGTGACCGGCGCAATGGAAGGAGGCGGCATTTCCGTTCAAGTCCATGGCGGGGTGCATCGTCCGGCAAAGCCATTCTTCAACGCCCAGGAGGTCCTGTTTAGCCAGGTTCGCGAGTTGGGCGCACTACTTGACCTGTCAATCGGCTGGAAGCCATCAGGTGGCGTCTGCGAAGGCAACAATCTGCTTGCGCAGGGGCTCCCGGGAATCGACACACTAGGCGTTCGGGGTGGCGACATTCATAGTGAACAGGAGTTCGCCTGGCCTGAAAGTTTCGCAGAGCAGGCCCGGCTTTCGGCACTGATACTCTGCAAGCTTGCATCCGCCGAGATCGATGCACCCGCCTTGCGTGCACAACTGATCTCCGAGCAGGAAAATGATGGACTGTCAGCCGACTGACTGGAGGACTGCACCATCTCGTCGTGTGACCAGGCAGGGTAACGCCGCTGATCACTTGTTTGCTTGCCGAGCCTCGTCAGTAACGCAACGTCAGCAAGCGAACCACCTCCGAGAGACGGTCCAAACATTCCCTTTGGTAATTAATGCCAGCCTCTTTTTCGCTATTATCCAGCGAATGTTGGCATATTCTCATTACCTCAACTCGGTAAGGGGCTGCGAATATGATCTCTTCGGTGATGCCGGTCTATGCACCCGCGCCTATTGCACCCGTAAGGGGTTTCGGAAGCTGGTTGTTCGATGAGAATGGTTCAGAATGGCTCGACTGCATCGGGGGGGTCGCCGTCAACGCCTTGGGTCATTGCCATCCTGCACTTGTGGATGCATTGCAACGCCAGTCGGAACGCCTTTGGCATGTTGGCAACGGCTTGCAAATTCCCGGACAATCCCAGCTGGCAGAGCGCCTGATCGCCGCCACATTTGCAGATACGGCCTTTTTCGCCAACACTGGTACCGAGGCGATCGAATGCGCGATCAAGACTGCGCGCCGCCATTTTTCGGTCAAGGGCAATCATGAACGCGTCGACATCGTCGGCTTCCAAGGTTCGTTTCACGGCCGCACTTTCGCCGCGTTGAACGCTGCCGGCAATGCGGCCTATCTCGACGGCTTCGGCCCGCCAATGCAGGGCTTTTGTCATGCTGCCTTCGACGAAGTCGCTGCCTGGGAGAAACTGGTAGCATCGCCCAGCACAGCGGCCGTGATCGTCGAACCCGTGCAGGGCGAAGGAGGCGCGCGAGCGCTCGATCCCGAGAAGTTGCGACACCTTCGCCGAGTCTGCTCGCGCAATGGCGTACTGCTTATCTTTGACGAAGTGCAGTGTGGAATGGGGCGCACCGGTCGTCTTTTTGCTCATCAGTGGATCAAGGACTGCGAGCCAGACATCATGGCTATTGCCAAGGCCCTTGGCGCAGGCTTTCCAGTCTCTGCCTGCCTCGCAACTGCGCAGGCCGCGATCGGTATGACTATTGGATCACATGGTTCGACATTTGGCGGTAATCCGCTTGCGATGGCCGTCGCGATCGCGGCCTTCGATGAGATAAGCAACGCGGAAACTCTCGATACCGTGAACCAGCGCGCTAAAGAATTCCGTGCCGGCCTTGAATCCATAACCGCTCGCTATCCGCACATAGTGCGCGAGATCCGTGGGCTCGGCCTCCTGATTGGTGTGCAGCTAGCAGTCGTCAATCGGGAGTTCATCAATCTTGCGCGCCAACAGAGACTCTTGATCACGGGTGGCGGAGACAATGTCGTGCGCCTCTTGCCGGCTCTCACCATTTCAGCACAGGAAGTGCGCGAGGTCCTCATTCGGTTCGAGCAGACCTGTGAGAAGGCAAGCGAACTACTTGCTGTTGACGCATTGCAGGTCGCAGTATGACTAATTTCCGATCAGTGTGCCCGGCGACGGGAGAAACAGTTTGGGAAGGAAGGTCGGCGGGCCCGAAGGAAGTCGCTCTGGCCGTCGAACGTGCGAGGCGATCCTTCGATGGCTGGTCCGCTACGCCACTTTTCGAGCGAATTCGGCTCGTCGAGCGATACCGGCAGATGATATCGGATCACGCAGAACGGCTTGCTGCGGCAATCGGCCGTGAGACCGGAAAGCCTTTGTGGGAAGGCCGCCAAGAAGTCGCATCCATGGCCAACAAGGTCGCGATTTCGATCCAGTCCCTTAGCGAGCGCGCTGACGAGTCCGAGCGGGAGGCCGCATTCGGCCGGTCGGTGCTGCGCCACAGGCCGTATGGTGTAATGGCCGTCTACGGCCCATACAACTTTCCTGGCCATCTTCCCAACGGGCACTTCGTTCCGGCGCTCCTTGCGGGAAACACAATTGTCTTCAAGCCGTCGGAGGAAGCGCCCCTCGTTGGCGAAATCATTGATGGTCTGTTGCAAGAGGCTGGCCTGCCGGATGGTGTTTTCAACATTGTGCAGGGCGGGCGCGACACCGGCATCGCCCTCGCCGAATCCCGGATCGATGGCCTACTCTTTACTGGTTCGGCCGCTACCGGCGCACACCTTCGGCGCCAGTTCGTTGATCGTCCAGAAGTCATTCTTGCGCTCGAGCTCGGCGGCAACAATCCCCTGATCGCTTGGGACGGGATGCCGGACGCGGCAGCCTCAATCGTCGTGAGCTCCGCTTTCATCTCGGCCGGGCAACGCTGCTCGTGTGCGCGTCGCCTCATTATCCCGAAGGGTAGCGTCGGTGACGCAACGCTTGCAGCTGTCGTCGACTACGCGCAGCGTTTGTCGATCGGCAGCTGGGACGAAGCTCCGGAGCCAGCAATGGGACCGCTGGTATCCGCTCACGCTGCCGATCGTGTGCGCGCCGCCTATGATGCGCTGGTGGCATCCGGGGCGCGCGTGGTTTTGCCCTTGCTATCCCCGCCGGATCGTTCGGGTGCATTTTTGCCTCCCGCAATCGTCGACGTAACGGACATGGAAGTCCCTGACCGGGAAATCTTCGGCCCACTTCTCCAGGTCATGCGAGTGCCTGACTTCGACACCGCTATCCGCGTCGCCAACAATACCGCCTTCGGACTGGCGGGGGGGCTGATCTCTTCAGATCAATCCTTGTGGGATCGCTATGCGCTTCGCGCACGCGTCGGTGTGTGCAACTGGAACAGGCCCACGACCGGCGCCGCCGCGACGATGCCGTTCGGCGGGCTGGGTGCCTCGGGCAATCACCGGCCAAGCGCCTTTTACGCGGCTGATTATTGCGCCTATCCGGTCGCCAGCTTCGAAGCAGAAGCGGTGATCGACCAAACCAGCGACATTCGCGGCCTGCGATCAGCCCGAAGGGATCATTCCAATGGTGCGTGAAGTCAATTTTGACGGTCTGGTCGGCCCGAGCCACAATTATGCGGGCCTCTCGTTCGGAAATGTCGCTTCTGCGCGGAATGCCGGCGTGGTCTCAAGCCCTCGAAAAGCGGCCATCCAAGGGATTGGCAAGATGCGGCGAATGCTCGGGCTTGGCCTAACACAAGGCCTGCTGCTGCCGCATGACCGCCCTTTCGCTCCGTGGCTACGAGATCTTGGTTTCGCAGGCAGCGACGATGACGTCTACTCCGCCGCCTGGGCAAGCGATCCGGCATTGCTGACGAGTGTGTTCTCCGCATCCCCGATGTGGACCGCAAATGCAGCGACCGTCTCGCCCGCCCCCGACACGCGCGACGGGCGTTGCCACCTGACAGTCGCAAACCTTTCGTCGATGCTCCATCGCAGCATCGAGGCACAACAGACTGTGCGACAACTTCGGCTGGCATTTCCCGATAAGCGTCTGTTCGCCGTACATGACCCGCTTCCCGCAAGACTAACAGACGAAGGAGCCGCCAATGCAATGCGGCTAACAGCCAGTCATGGCGAACACGGCCTCGAGATCTTCGTTTACGGTGTTTCAAGCGGCAGGTACCCCGCCCGGCAGAATCGGATCGCGGGGGAAGCCGTGGCTCGGCGCCATGGCCTGAGCGCCGAGGGGCAACTCCACGTCCAACAAAGTGCTGCGGCGATAGAAGCCGGTGCCTTCCACAATGACGTGGTGGCGGTCGCGAACGAGAATGTCTTGTTGACACACCAACAGGCCTTCGAGGATCGCGACCAAGTCCTCGAAACCATCCGCATGCGAGTACCTTCGGTCCAGATTATCGAGGCGCCTTCGGATCGAGTATCACTTGCAGATGCGGTGGGTTCCTATCTGTTCAACTCGCAACTGGTCACACTGCCTTGCGGCGGAATGGCCCTGGTCGTACCGGGCGAATGCCGAGAGAACTCTGCTGTGTGGAAATGGTTGAACGATAGCGTGGTGGGCCAAGGCGTCATCACACGATTGGAAATCGTCGAGGTTCGCGAATCCATGCGTAATGGAGGAGGCCCTGCTTGTTTGCGCCTACGGGTTGCCATGAGCGAGGGCACGCTGGCTGCCGTCGACAAGAGGTTCCTCGTTGACGAAAGGATCTGTGACAGGCTCGAGAGAGCCATAGAAGAACATTGGCCGGAGAGAATTGCCGAGTCCGACCTGGCGGACGCCGAACTCTGGGCAGAATGCCGTGCTGCACGCGGAGCACTGCTGAAAATGCTCGGCTTTGGAATTGGGGAACTCTGATATGACGCACCAAGTGCGCATGGCATGCAAGAATGACGTGGATGCATTGCTGGAACTGGCGGCATTGACCGCGGGCGGCCTCACCAACTTTCCTCATGACCGGGGTGTACTGGCGGAACGAGTAGCGTGGAGCGAGCAATCCTGCGGCGTCATTATCGATTCACCGCAGGATGAATTCTATCTGTTCGTCCTTGAAGACACTGAGACGGGCCGAATTGTTAGAACCTCGAGCATTTACTCGAAGATCGGGGTCCGATGGCCATTCTACAGCTACAAGCTGAGCCGAATATCCCATGTTTCCAATGGCACTGGCCGACATTTCTCGACTCATATTCTAACACTGGTCAATGATTTCGATGGCGCTTCGGAAGTGGGCGGGCTATTTTTGGCGCCACAAGCCCGATCCGCGGGGCTGGGACAACTTCTCTCGCGCAGCCGCTACCTCTTTATTTCTCAACACAGGGAGAGATTTGGAAGCACTATAGTTGCTGAAATGCGCGGCTGGCTAGATGGAGCCATCTCACCATTCTGGGAGGCCGTTGGCCGAAAATTCTTTGACAGTGAATTTCATGCTGCCGACCTATACAATGCGACCCAAGGCAATCAGTTCATTGCCGATCTCATGCCTAAATTTCCCATATATACTGCGCTCTTGCCACTCGATGCGCAGTCTGCGATCGGGCGTCCTCACGTAGACGCAGTTCCGGCAAAGGCAATGCTTGAAGCCGAAGGATTTGTTTACGACGGCTATGTCGACATCTTCGATGCAGGTCCCACGCTTCATGCCCGCATTGACCAGTTGCGTACGATTACCGAATGCCGCCTCGCAGGCGACGGCCTGGAATTACCGCTACCTGGCCGCAATCAGCGCCTGCGTGCCAGAAATTCTGGTCCCGAATTCACGGTAAGCCTCGAAGCGCTGGAATCGTAGCGCAACTGTTCAACCCCTTGTGCAATGCACCAGGTGATCGCCTTCGAAGGGATTGGCAGAACGCGGCAAGGCGTCCGATACTCAATCCCTTCGTTGTCCGATCTTGGGATGCTGGAGTCAGGACCTACGAATCTGGCGTCTGGTCTGCATCTGCTGCGAAGCCTTCACATCAAGCATCGTCTCATACCAGCGTGCTGGGATGGTGACGCATCACACGCTGGAAATGCTCAAGCGCCGCACGGGCTTAAGCAGAATGCGATGAGTCAGGCTCATCGCATTCTGGTATCAGCGGACCACATTATAGTCTTTGTGGTAGCTCTGCGCCCAATCTTTTTCAACAAGCTGCTTCCAGCCGACATGGCACTGGGCCAGAAGGTTAAAGTATGAAACCAATGGTCCGCCCTCCCCCAGCTGATCATAAAATATCTTAGCCTCTATACGCTTCGGCTCTAAAACTTCATAAGTGCGATTATTCAGTAAATTGAAAAATTTGACATCTTGCATCTCTTTAGCCAACCAAAGAGCTGCAAAAATATCCTCTAGTTGAAAACCAAGAGGTGTTACGAAAGACTGTCCAGACTTCCCTTTCAACGCCCCTAAATTGATCCGCATCAATTCGTCAGAAAATGCAAACTTGAACTGCTCCCAAAGCGCTTCCGCTTCCTGCGGCCTGAAATAATGCATCAGGTTAAGTGCCAATGCATTGGATCTTGGTCGAATATTTCTAGAGATCCAAAATGACTCTCTATTCAATTCCTGCTTATCGAAACCAAAACTGCCAGTTTGCAGTGATTCGAAGAACAGTCCTGATTGATCATCGCGTAACAGAACGCCTATACCGTCCAAAATTTTGTCATTATCGTAAGAATAAGTTGTCCCATGAATCTTATCATGAATTTCAAATGCAAGCATCGTCAGTAGATTTGGAAACATTTCGAACCTACCGGTCACAGTTTCAAGCGCGAAAATATTTTGCGCAGATTGGTAATTGTTAATGATCTTTCCTTGTATTGCTTCGATGAATGCGCGAGATTTTTCATCGAATTGCCCCCTTCCGCTGACCAATCGGTAGAATTCATACGACAGGGCGCTCAGGACGACGCGGACATTTTCAGAATCGTACATATTCAATGGGTTGGAAAGATTTGGATTACAGATATTTTTTGCGGTCAGGTTAAGATTATACTCAACCTCTCTGGTTCTGAACGGGTCAATATAGGCTACAGATGGCAAAGTCAGGGCCATGAAGCCCATGGCCTTGTAAAAAGCGACCCCCGAACCAGGAACGTGACAGACGTGGCAATTATTGTAGCAAGCCAGGTCCAGGTCGAACAGAAGCGTCCTGTAATGCGCCTCAACTTGATCTGTGAACCGCCCGTCTTCAACCATCGCCCAGATGTCTTGGCGCGAAGCCTCTGCACCGATCATGACAACACCGCCCGATGCCGGGCCCTCAGCGCGCTCCAATCATGCTGAAAGACCGCGTTCCACGATTCGTGAAGGGCGCCCCATAGGATGTAGCTGTTGGCGTGATGCTCTTCCCCATTTGTCACTTCGACGAGGCGGACCCTTCCGTCGACATACGCAATACCAGACGTCTTACCCAGGTACTTCATAAAACCAGCCCAAAGGTCAGGGTCCTGATACTCCCTCGCCAAGCCGAGCGCATATAGAAGCCCGAAACTCTCCTCCAGCCCCATGGCGGGATCGGAGGCATGGACACATTCCTTGAGGTAGAGCGCGCCATCCGGTTGCTGCGCAACGAGCAGACGCTTGAAGTTCTCATAGCCGGTCTGCATGTCTGCCGGATTGGTATAATGCAATTGGGTCAGTCCCCAGGTGTTGCAAGCGCCGGACAGATAGGCTTCAGCCTGGTCATGGGAGGGATGATACTTGTACAGTATCATCTTGGTCACTGGATCACTGATCCTGTCTGCAATGAAATCAGCAACTCTTTTTCCATATTCATTGTAGTAATTTGTTCCAAAAATTAAGTCATGTATCGACATGCCGATGACTATCTGGGAATTACATACAGGAAAATATTGATCATCTTCGCAAACTATACCTTCAAATCCCTCATTTTCTCTATTTTCATTCAACTCATTTTTCATTATAGCTGTTAGCTGAATGTATTCCCTCTCAAATTCCTGCGATCCGGTAATGAGCTGATACAAGCCGTACATGACGTGCAGATGCGCCTTGTACATGATATTCCGGCAGCATATCGGATCTGGCCCATGGCCGTACTTGACCCATTCGTCCCAGATCGGCGTATCTTTGAACAGTAGTATTGATTTCCTCAGACAGATTGAAGCTTCCGCGTACCGGGCTTCCTCAACCATGATCACCGAGGGGATCGAGTATGTCGCGAATGCCAGCGGGTATTTCCACCACCCATGCATGTTGCGGTCCCACGGAAATGCGGCATTGTCCCAACCACCCTCGAACGTGGCATCGATCCGGTCCCGGTGGAAGTTCCAGATCATCTCGGCGAAATGGCTGAGTTTTCCAGCCCGCTTTTGCAAAAAGATATCCGCAGCAATGCTGTCGAAATCTGTGATTTTCTCAGCCATATTAAATCACCAATCCAATAAGTTGGGAGGACTTGCAGGGACAACGAAAACCGTCCTCGACTGCGAATCCATGGAATGGAACAACATTGTGAAAAGGCGAACTATGACCACGCAGCTGTCGATCACCGAAGCGCTGGTTTGGGTCGCCACCTCAACAGCGCGTCCTTTCCGCCAACCAACCTTTCCAAACACTGGTGTATGGTAGCACCATGGCACCAAGAGTCCAGTAGGATCAGGATGCCTTCTTGCACTTTGGCATATCAGGATCAGGCGCAGACTGGTCATTCGGACCTACTTTGAAGAACGGCAATGATGCTCGAAGCATTCCGCTTGAGGATTGCTGCCGCCTCTCAATACTGCTCACGTTCCGGCGACATCGAGCCTTGCCCGCTTTGCCCCGAGAGCGGCACAGCTGCTCGGGTGAGAAGTCGGATCGATGGTCTTGTGGATCAAACGCGCAACCGTTCGATACCGTGTCGTTGCTCGAGCGAAAATGCCAAGCTCACGCGTCGACCCAACTTCGCATAAAGCCCAGCTTTTCCATGATGGGAGCATCCGAAAAGCGGAACAGATCGAAGCCTGTCTCGGCCCGCAACGACCAGGGGATCCACGACGGGACGACAAACATGTCCCCTTTTTCCACACTGTGCGTTTCGCCATCCATAACAACCGCGCCGTTGCCTTCGAAGACTTGGAAGACGGTCGAACCGACGTCACGTCTCATTTTTGTCTCGGTGCCCTCGCGCAAACGGTGAAATTCAAGGCGGATTGTGGGCATAACGTCTCCGCCCGTAGTTGGATTGATGTAACGAATTGCGGCATGGCCTGGGGCAACCGTGGCCGCATACCCCTCCGCCTCGAGCGCGAGTTGCTGCGTCAAGGCTGCGTCGGTATGCGCCCACCGGTAGGCACCGATAGGCGAGCTGACACTGTCCTTGAGCTGCGAAAGCGGGCGCAGTCCAGGATGACACCAGAGACGCTCGCCCCGGCTGAATTCTGGTGTTTCGAGGCACGTAAGTTTGTCTGAACCAAATTCGAAAAAGCCAACGTCCATCTGCTGGCTGAACGGGATGTCGAGCCCATCGATCCAGGCCATAGACTTATCGGTGACGTTCTGGTGGCCGTGAAAGTTGCCGCCGGGCGTTAACAGCAAGTCGCCTCTGCTCATTCGTACTGGATCGCCATTGACCACGGTCCAGACCCCTTCTCCTTCGACAACGAAGCGGAAGGCGTTCTGGCTGTGACGGTGCTCAGGTGCGACTTCACGTGGGCCTAGATACTGGATCGCTGCCCATAATGTAGGGCTGATATAGGCATGGGGAGCAAGGCCCGGATTACTCAGCCCGATCGCGCGGCGTTCGCCTCCCCGCCCAACGGGTACCAGTTCGCCCGAACGTTCAGCCAGTGGGAGCAGTTTTGACCATTTCCAGACGTGCGGCACCGCTCTGGACTTGGGATGAACCGGCATGAGGTCGCCAAGCTGGGTCCACAGGGGTAACAGGCTCTGCTTTTCGAACCCGCGATATAGCTCGCGCAGCTCGGGCGTGTCATCCGGCTGCATAGCATGGTCGACTGTGCTGTGATCGAGCGCTTCACTCATGATCTTGCTCCTGCAATTTTGGTCATTCGGCATCGGGCTGGTTGGGTGGCGCCGCATTGCGAAAGGCTGGGAGGCCGTCTAAGTCCGAAAAAATTCGTGCAATTGTCGGCCAGGTTTCAATCGGAATCGAAAAGCGCTGATTATTCCAGATTTGGCTGTAAAGGCAGATGTCAGCGAGCGTTGGAGCATCGCCATGGCAGAACTGGCCCGTCTCCCGACTGCCGGCCAGCATGGCTTCCAGCGGCTCGAACGTCGCCGTTACCCAATGGACGAACCATTGCGCCACCGCATCGTCGTCAGCGTCGAACTGCGTGCCTAGCCGGTTCAGAACGCGCAGGTTGTTGAGCGGGTGGATCTCGAAAGCCACCATATAGGCCAATGACCGGACCCGCGCCCGCCCGAGCGGGTCGGTCGGGAGCAGGGGGGGATCGGGGTAGGTTTCGTCGAGCCATTCGATGATGGCCAGCGACTGGGTCAGAACCGTGCCATCTTCCAATTCAAGCGCCGGCACGAGCCCTGCTGGATTTAGTGCCAGATATTCTGGGCTCCGGTGTTGATTCTTGCGCAGGACATAGGCCACATAATCATATTCCAGCCCCTTGAGGTTGAGAGCCACGCGCAAGCGGGTCGAGGTGGACGACCTGAAGAAGTTGTGCAGGCGAAGTGTCATTCGCGTGGGCCAATCTTGGTGATCAGGTCTCCAAGGCCCTCAATCGAGACGGTGCAAACATCTCCCGGGACAAGCGGGCCAACCCCCGCAGGCGTACCGGTCATGATCAAGTCGCCGGGCTTTATCGTCACCGAGTGCGACAGGATCGAGACGATTTCTGGCACTGACCATATGAGTTCGGCAAGGTTTGCATCCTGCTTGACCGCGCCATTCACCGTCAGCCGAATCGACCCGCTGTCCGGATGGCCCACTTCGTCAACCGGATGGATGGGACCAATGACGGCCGAATTGTCAAATGCCTTACCCCAATCCCAAGGACGCCCCTTCTCGCGCGCCTGGATCTGAAGGTCGCGACGCGTCAGGTCGTTGCCCACGGCATAGCCCCAAATATGTAGCGGGCTCGCCTCCACTGACAGGTTGCGCCCTTCTGTGCCAATCGCGACGACCAACTCAGCCTCATAGTGGAAATTCTCCGTCAACGGCGGATAGGCAATCGTGGCACCATCTTGGACGACTGCATCGGCCGGTTTGGTGAAGAAAAAGGGGGCCTCGCGGTTCGGATCGAAGCCCATCTCTCGCGCATGTTCGGCATAATTGCGTCCTACGCAAAAAATACGGCGGACGGGAAAAACCTGCCGCGATCCGGCGATGGGAACGAAGCTGGATGGTTGGGGCGGAAAGGAATAGTCGATCATGGAATTCCCCAAAATGGTTTGTCGGTGGTGGCAACGCGCGGCAAGAATAGTCACGCCGTTTCGGCACCGATCGGCACGGTGAGCGGATTGTAGTTGTAGAGCCACAAGCCACGGTCTCTTGCCGGATCCTTCCGCGCGAAGGCCTCGCGAAATTCGTCGTGGGTCTGAAAATGGAAAAGCCGCGCGTGTTCGGTGCTTTCATTGACTATCCGCGCGGTGCGCTCGATACGGGCCTTCTCATAGCCTCGCAGGGCCTCGGCCAGGTCGTCGAATTCGTTCAACGCGCGCATCAAAACGGCCGCGTCCTCGATCGCCATCACCGCTCCCTGCGCCATGTATGGTAGCGTCGGGTGCGCGCTATCTCCAAGCAGGGTGACCCGTTCGGTGCTCCAGAATTCCAGGCGAGGCCTGTTGTTAAGCGCCCAGCAGAAGCAATTATCCTTGTCCGCTGCGTCGATCATTGTCTGCACATCTTGATGGAACCCGACAAAATCGGCCTTCAGGTCGTCCCAGGGTGCCTTGATTGCCCAGCCCTCCTGCGTCCATTCAGGTTTTTCGACACAACCGACGAAATTGAGCAGCTTGCCGCCGTGGACCCAATATACAACCATGTGCTTGTCTGGCCCCATCCAGTTTACAAAAATAGGTGGCTGGAAATCAGGCGGCAGCTTCTCGACGGGTACCATGACCCGCCACGCGACGTTACCGGTATAGCGGGCCGGTTCGAGGCCATGCATCTGTGCCCGCACAACCGACTTGATGCCATCCGCACCGATCAGCAAGTCGCCGCTCGCCATAGTGCCGTCAGCAAAGTAGAGGGTCACGTTGTCAGAGCCTTCCTCATAGCGCTCAAGCGCCTTGCCAAGATGGATTGCAGAGGGCGCCAGTTCACGGACTCTGGCTTCCAGGATGCCTAGGATATCGGGCCGGTAGACATGAAGATATGGAGCACCGAACCGTTCTTCGTGACTGTCGCCCAGCAGGATCTGGCTGACAATCTCCGCCGTGTCGTGCAGGCGGAACTCCGTTCTGAGCGGTCGCACGGACACAGATGCAAGCCGCTCGAGTACGCCTAAGTGGCGCAGAACATGTGTGGCATTGGCACTAACCTGAATGCCGGCTCCGACTTCGCCAAGTTCGAGCGCCTGCTCGAAGACCTGGACGTCATGTCCAGCAAGGAGAAGCAGCCCAGCGGCCGTAAGTCCGCCGATGCCACCGCCCACAATAAGTACTCTGCGTCGCTCGCTCATCAGATGGTCCTCGGTAGAAATGTTGCCATGATAGCTCGTGACATTGCCGCCCGGTCGTCCGGCATGACCGACGCCACACTCAGTTCGCTGCCCCGGCCTTGCCGTCCCAGTAGATCGACGGCGCGTGAAAGCCTCCGTAGAGCTGCCACTGGAGAATCTCGTTGGGGTCGTCGAAACGCGTTTGGGAAAGCCGCGTCCCAGGCGAAGTGCGCGAGTATTCCTCGACCCGGCCGGCATACGGCACATCATCTACGAAGCGCTGCGTAAGATCATACTCGTTCTGATCGTTGAGCTTGTCAGTGATCGGCGGGCAGAAGCTGCGAATGACTAACATGTTGTTCGTGGTGGGCAGCCTGTGAGCATCGCCCATCGCCCAGTTTATGCAACTGTCGGGCTTCTGCTCCTTTTCCGAAGTCCAGAGTTCGGACACGGTCATCGCGCGGGGGTCGACCTTTATCTCGACTGCCCGGCTGTAGCTCTCGTGGAAGGGCACGATCCGTCGGCCGTCGAACGGCCGAGCCTGGAACATGCCGTTGTCAAAATAGACGATGGTTCCCCAAGGCGTGACGTGAGGGTGGTGTTGCGACCATGGAAAACGTGTGAGGCCATCGGGTTTGAGTATCCGTGATTGAAATCTCTCCGGCCAGCCCTGCGGGTCACTGAAAATCCATCGGATCTCCTTCGTCTTGCGGTCGATGGCGACCAGAGCATCCAGATGCTTGAAAGAGGCGATGACGAGATTGTTCTTTTCATCGAACGTGATCCCATTACCATGCGTCCAATCCGCATAGCCAGGGTAACCCCTTACGGCCCAATAGGGCTGGAACGTGTGATAGTGCAGCATCTTGGGATCGAGATGGTCGAACGTATCCCACTCCCAGACTATTTTCCCATCCGCATCGAATTCGACGATCTTGTCGCCCATAACCATGGTCGGCTTGCGCGGGGCCTGCGGATCGGTGACACTCGTAGGATAGTCCGCGATCTCGCGGCCGTTCGCCGACATCGAGATATAGGTGCCCCACGGCGTGAGCGACGGTTCATGGTGCAGTGTCTGCAGTCCGGTAATCTGCGTTCCGCCCTGCACCGGACCAAGCCGGCGCATCTCGGGATACCATTGACGCAGGATGTTGCCGAGCATGTCGATCTTGACGACACGCTGGTCCTCGGTGGTGAAGATGAGTGTCCCATCGGGTGACGGCTTGATCCCTGCAACGCGCCGCTGGCTGATATAGTACCAGCGCACCTCCCCCCGGGCATCGAGTGCCAGGATCAGGCCCCAGCCCCGCGAGAATTGCTGCTGCGCCCTTGTCTGGAAGTCCTGCCGACCTGGCGCGCGCCGCCGCACACTGATGAAGCGCAGGCCGGGTTCAAGCACTGCGCTGTCGGCGAGGGTCGTCGTCAGGGTCGGCCAGGAAAGCCCCGGTGCCGGGAGCGCCGGTGTGCGCAGGGACAATGATCCGGGCGCATCAACCGCGCCCGTCTTGTCGCTGATGCGAACGCGCAAGCGGATGTCCTTGCCCGCGCCCAGGTCGACCAGCGGTAGGCCTTTGGCGGGATCATGGCGCGGCCCGAACTGGACCTGCCACTGCCTAGATCCATCGTCGAGGCTGACCGTGGTGGTCACCGGACCGCTAGTTCTGAAGCTGAGCACCGCGGCCAGCGGAACGGCAGGATTGGGATTGGCCCTTACACTGGGCGCTTCGAGGAATGCCGGTTCCGCGAGCGCGGGCTGGCAGACAAAGACGGCGAGAGGCAACAGGCGGCGGATCATGATCCTTCTCCAGGCTTGCGGGAGTCGCGGGAAAGCTGCTTGTCGACCGTAACCGGTCGAGTACGAGTATACTCAGACATCATTCCCCACCCGGCTTCTCGATCAGTTCGACGGTCAGACCATCAGGTCCGTAGACATAGGTCGCCCTTTGACCCTTGGCCGGCCCTCGTTGGACGCGATGGGGAGGAGCGCAGGAACCAAGCTGGGCCTGGACGGCATCGAGATCGTCGACATGCAATGCAAAATGGAAATAGCCTGTATCGCATGGTTGACGCAGGCCGATCGCGCGCTCGGGAGCTTCGTACTCGAGCAATTCGAAATGATATGCGTCACGCGCAACATAGGCGATCTCGCGAACTTTGGCCCCATCCAGTCGAGTGATTCCAGCCACAGCACCCGGATCGAACGGCGTGAAGCGAGACTGCGTTACGAAGCCGAGAATCGTCAGAAAGTCGAGGGCCCGCTCCATGTCGGCGACTGTAACGCCGATGTGTTCGAGGCGTCCGGTATTGCTCACTGATCGACCTCGACCACGCATACCACATCCCCGACCTGCGCTTCCTCGCCTTCGGGAACGCAAATCTCGACCAGCCTGCCATCGGCGCTAGCCTCGAACGCCTGGGTCACTTTTTCGGTCTCGAATTCGTATAGCGCCTCACCATTGGCGAAGGTTTCGCCGGGCAACTTATGCCAGGCAACAATCGTTGCTTCTTCCATGTTCATGCCGACGCGCGGCAGTTTGAGCTTAATCTTCATCGGTAGTCCCTGCAGTTCAACAGTTCGCGCACCACATCAGCAATGCGCTCCGCATTCGGATAGACGCTGCGCTCGAGCACAGGCGCATAGGGCATGCAGACATCCGGCACGGTGACGCGGCGCACCGGCCCCTTCAACATGGCAAACCCGCGATCTGCCGCGACGGCCGCGATCTGGCTCGCGGCACTGCAGCGATCACGCGCCTCGTCGACAACCACCAAGCGGCCTGTCCTCGACAGCGAGGCGAGGATGCCGTCCTCGTCGAGCGGGACCAACGTGCGGGGGTCCAGGATTTCGGCTTCGATCCCGTCCTGAGCAAGCTGCTTCGCCGCCTGTTCGGCAAGCTTCACCATCGCTGATATCGCAACGATCGTGACATCGCTGCCTGAACGCCGCACTGATGCTCTGCCGAACGGAACCAGATGGTCACCGTCGGGCACTTCGCCCATTTCCCCACCGCGCCCGCCCGGCTCGAGGAAGATCACGGGATCGTCGCTGCGCACGGCTGACTTGAACAGTCCCTTGGCGTCGCCGGCATTGGATGGAACAGCCACATGGACTCCGCCCAAATTCATGAACAGCGGATATGGGCAATCCGAATGCTGTGCTGCGGTTGATCGACCCCCACCGAACCCAGCCATGATCGTGATAGGAAGCTTCATCTGCCCGCCAGTCATAAGGCGAAGCTTCGCCATCTGATTGGCGATGGCGTCAAAGCCCGTGTACATGAAATTGGCGAACATCATGTGCAACACGGGTCGCCAGCCGGCCGCTGCCATGCCCACTGCCATTCCCGTCAGCAGCGCCTCGCAGATCGGCGTGTCCCGAACGCGATCAGGACCAAAGCGCTCGCGAAGCCCCTTGGTATCGCCGAACATGGAAATCTCGACGTCCTCGCCAAACAGGACGATCCGCGGATCGCGCTCCATTTCTTCGAACATCGCATCGTTGATCGCCTGGATCATCCGCCGCTTCGCCATGATCAGGCCTCCGCTGCCGAAAACATCATTGAACGAACCCGCGCAGGATCAGGATCAGCCGCAGATCTGGCCCTCTTGGCCATTTCCGCGATCGACGCCTTCACACGCGCACGGATTGCGGAAATCTCCTCTTCTGCGATACCTCCTTGGGCCAGAAGAGCGGCGCCGCGCTCTATTGGATCCTTTGCTACCCAGCTAGCGACCTCCTCCTCGCTGCGGTAGGGCTGCGACAGAAAATTGACTTCCGCCTCGACATGGCCGCGCGTGCGATAGGTGTAGGTCACCAGCAATGCGGGGCCTTCGCCTGAGCGAACGCTCTCCAACGCACGGCCCGATACGCGCCATACGTCCGCCACGTCGTTGCCATCGGCTTCGAACCCCGGAATATTGAAGGGGCTTGCCCGGTCAATGATCCGGCCGCTCGTCGCCACTTCGGATCGAGTGAATTCGGACCAGCCATTGTGCTCACACACCAGCAGAAGCGGCAGCTTCCACAGCGAGGCTACATTCATTGCTTCCATGAAGGTGCCCTGGTTGGCCGCACCGTCGCCGAAGAAGCAGACGGCTACCTTGCCATTTCCTTCCAGCTTGGCCGCAAAGGCAGCGCCTGTGGCAATGCCAAGCCCGCCACCAACAATGCCATTCGCTCCCAGAATTCCACGCGACACATCGGCGACGTGCATGGTTCCGCCGAACCCCCCGCAGATGCCATCAGATTTGGCATGGATTTCGGCGATCATCGCATAAGGATCGCCGCCTTTTGCCAGGAAATGCCCGTGCCCGCGATGGGTGCTCGTAATCCAGTCTTCGTCTCCCAGGTGCGCACAGATGCCTACGCCGGATGCTTCCTGCCCGATATAGAGATGCACCCCGGCAGGCAGTTCGCCCGCTCTAAACTGGGCCCCGAGATATTCCTCGGTCTCACGGATGACCAGCATCCGTTCGAACATGGCGACCAGCTTCTCGGGATCGGGATTATGATAGTCGTTCCTCACAAGCTCACCACCGTTGTTGTCACCTGGGAAAAGAAATCGAGAGACTCGCGTCCGCCCTGAGCACCGATCCCCGAACGACCAAGACCTTGCAGGGGGGTCAGAAAATCGCGGACCTGCCAGCAGTTCACCCAGTTGATCCCTGCCCGCAGCCGTGCAGACATACGGTGCCCTCGCGACAGGTCGCGGGTCCAGACCATGGATGCGAGGCCATATGGGGTGTCGTTCGCACGACTGACCGCCTCGTCCTCATGATCGAACGGGGAGACATGAATGACAGGGCCAAAGGTTTCCTCGCGCAACAAGGGCGAGTTATCGGAAAGGCCCGTTAGCACGGTGGCCGGATAGAAAGCGCCTTCACCAGGCGGAATGACTCCGCCAGCATGAAGCCGCGCCCCGCCTGCCATTGCTTGTTCGACAGCTGCATGGACCTTCGCGCGATGGGATTGCGAGATCAGCGGTCCCAGTTTCTGCCTTCCCGCCAGTTCGGCCAGTCTTGCAACGAACCCATCGAAAACAGGACGCTCGACAAAGAGCCGCTCGATAGACAGGCAGACCTGACCACTGTTGGCAAAGGCTGCGAGAGCGCTAGCTTCGACCGCCCGGTCGAGATCAGAATCGGCAAAAACCAACCCGGCATTCTTGCCGCCCAGTTCAAACAGCACGGGCCGAAGGCCCGCTGCAGCGGCAGTCATGATCTGGGTCGCGGCGCGCCCTTCGCCGGTGAAGGCGATGCCATCAACACCCGGATTTGATACAAGAGCGGCTCCCGTCGAATTGGCGCCGAAACCATGTACCAGGTTGAACACCCCCGGTGGCAGGCCGGCATCATGAAGGATTTCAGCCAGTAGTGCTGCAGAGCAAGGCGACTCCTCTGATGGCTTTGCGACAATGCAATTGCCTGCCGCCAGAGCCGGCACCAGGTTCAGTGCTAGAAGCAGGAGCGGGACGTTCCATGGAGCGATGACTGCCACCACCCCAAGCGCACGTCGGCTTGTATAGGCGATGGTCCTGGGAGCCGCTTCAGTCGCCATGTTCGGAGATGCAGCCCGGCCATGCCAAGCCTGTTCCGACCAGGTGCGCAAAAGGCTGGCATAAAGCCGAAATACCTCGATCGTGCGCCCAACATGTGCGCCCATCACCTGCGCGCGGGGCCGGCCAGTGTCAGCGGTCTCGGCGTCGGCAAGGTCATCCGCTCTGGCTGCCACCGCACCCGCCAGGCTTTCGAACAGGTCTGCGCGCTCGATTCGATCAAGAGCCTCCCAATCAGGTTGGGCCGCCCGCGCCGCGAGCACGGCGCAGTTTACAAGTTCCGCATCGGCTTCGTGTACCTTCGCAATCAATTGGCCGTCCACCGGCGACCGCTTTTCGAAACACCGCCATCCGTCCACCGGAGCACCAGCTATAAAGGATCGGATCTGCCTCACGCTTGCGCCTCTTCCCGCAAAGCAACATCAAGTTCTTCTGAATTGCGGATGCCGAGCTTGATGCCCCGCGTCACTTGCGTATCGGTGCGTCGCTCAATGCTGGCTGCACTCTCGGTCACCCGGCGCGGACGCAAGGCCCAATCGCGCAGGGCAGCTTCCAGTTCGGCGCGCACCTCCGCGCAACCCGGATCGCCCGCGCGATCGGTGAGTTCGTGGGGATCGTTTATAAGGTCGAACAACAACGGCTCAAAGCCAGGGCAGGCAATTAACTTCCATTGCGCGCCTACCACGGCAACGATACCGGTCTGATCAATCGCCTGCCCCAGTTCGCGCCGAAAACGCATTGTCGCATAATCAAATTCGCAGAAGCTGTATTCGCGAGTTCCCTCTTGTCCGTCGAGCAGCGTTAGTAGGGAATGACCTTCCAGCCGGGGATGCCCTGGGTCGCCTCCGCCCGCTTCGACGAACGTCGGCAGCAAGTCGATCGCCTCGACCAGGGCGTCGCAAGCCAGTCCGCGCGTAGCGTCAGCTGGTTCGCGCGGATCGACGACGATCATCGGCACACGGATCGAAGGTTCGTGCAGGAACTCCTTCTCACCCAGCCAGTGGTCGCCCAGATAATCACCATGGTCTGAAGTGAAAACAATCAGAGTGTTTTCCATCAACCCGCGCTCTTTGAGCGCGCCGAACAGCACTCCCAACTGGTCATCCAGTTGCTTAACCAGGCCCATGTAGGCCGCCACAACCGGTGTGCGCACAGCATCATCTGAGAAGCTCTGGCTGACCCGTCGTCGCTGGAAGCCAGCAAAGACAGAATGCGAGGTTACGCGCTCCTCCGGAGTACGGATTGCCGGGAGAACATCGTTTTCAGAGTAGGTCGCATGATAAGGGGCAGGCGCAACATATGGCCAGTGTGGTTTGATGTAACTGAGATGCAGGCACCAGGGGTCGCTTCCCAACGCATCAATGCACTCAATGGCGCGCCGCGTGAGATAGGGCGTTTCACTGTCTTCTTCTTGGACGCGGGCAGGATAGGGAGCCGTCTCCAACAACCATCCGGAGACCGGTACTCCATCGATCTCGACTGAGTTGACCCACTCGTGCCAAGGGTTCTCGCCGTCATAGCCCCGCTCGCGCAAGTATCTGTTGTAATCAGCCCCGAACCGCTTCTCTGCCGGCCAATGGTCGAGGTAAATCCCTTCTTCGCGCGAGTAGGTTTCGAAGCCGGCCTCAGAGATCAGAAGCCCCGAGGGAGATGCCGGATCGATCCCCCGCTTTTCCATGCCATCGACGTCAGCGCGCATATGGGTTTTGCCGACAAGCACGGTGCGATACCCGAGTGGTCGCAAGAAATCACCGATTGTCCATTCGTCCTGTCGCAATGGCGTATCGTTAAGGGTTGATCCATGCGAGAGCACGTATCGTCCAGTGTAGACGCTCATGCGCGCTGGACCGCATACAGCCGATTGCGCATATGCCCGATTGAAGCGCACGCCGCGTGACGCAAGCCAATCAAGATTTGGTGTTTCCAATGTCGGGTGTCCGTAACAGGACAGATAGTCCGCGCGAAGCTGATCCGCCATGATGAACAAGATATTCGGCCGTTTGGTCATAATCAGTAGCCGACAGCGGGAACAAAGCCCGCTTCCGAGAATATGTGCTTCGTCTCCATAAACACATCGAGGCCCATAAGGCCGTGTAGCCGTCCAATTCCGCTCTGCTTGTAACCGCCGGTCTCGGCCTCAGCGAACAGGCGGTTGTGGCTATTGATCCACACAGTACCAGACTTGATTGAGCGCGCGATCCGCTGCGCCCGGCTCCCGTCGCGCGTCCACACGCTTGCGGCGAGTCCAAAGTCGGTTGCATTGGCACTTTTTGTTGCATCTGCTTCGTCGCCAAAACGTTCAATCGTGACGATCGGCCCGAAGAGTTCATCGCGAACGAGTGTGCTGGTGCGATCATCCACCGCGATCAGGCTGGGCGAGAGATAACTTCCGCCGGCTGGTGCATCATCAGGATGTCCGCCAGCCACCAGCACATCGCTTGCACTCGCTACAATCGCTGCAAGCCGGTCGCGATTGGCCATGTCGATCACCGGCCCCATCTCCGATCGGGGATCATCGGCGGCGTTGACATTCAATGCACGGAAATGTTGGGCAAGCCGGTCGCCAACCTGCTCATACGCCGCAGATTCGACCAACACCCGGGTGACAGCCGTGCACATTTGCCCCGCCGCTGCCGTGGCCCCACGGACGATCTCAGGCAGAGCGCGGTCCAGGTCGGCGTCGGCGAAAACGACAGCGGGTGCTTTCCCGCCCAGTTCGAGGTTGAGGCGCTTGAGCGTCGCGGCCGAGGCTTCAAAGATGCGTCCCGCAGTATGGCGTGAGCCCGTAAAACTGATCGCATCGACCTCTCGATGCACCACCAGGGCCTGCCCCACCTCATGCCCGTTTTCGTTGACCGAGTTGAGCACACCAGGCGGCAAATCGGGAACCGCTGCCATCGCCTCGATCATCAAGGCATTGGTTAGCGAGGTTTGCGGCGCTGGCTTCACCACGACAGTACAGCCCGCTGCCAGCGCTGGCCCAAGACTGCGTGCCAACAGAGTCACCGGTGCGTTCCATGGTACGATGATCGCGGCCACCCCGATCGGCTCGCGGCTGAAGATTGAAAGCTGACCCTCGCCAACCTCCTGGACCCGGCCGAAGATCGTTCGCGCTACCCCGGCATAATAGCGAAGTTCAGATACGGCCGCGCCAACCTCCCCCTCCATCTCTGCAGTACGTTTGCCGCATTCCGATACCGATACCGCGACAAGCTGGCCGCGGATGCGTTCGATCGCATCGGCCATAGCCAGCAGGACGGCCGCCCGCTTTCGGGGATTGTTGGACCATCCTCCGCGTTCAAAAGCTCTCCGCGCTGCAGACACCGCTGCATCGGCGCAGTCCGTATCGCCTGGCGAAAACACGCTGGCTACTTCCCCTGTGGAAGGGTTGATCGTTTCCATGGTTCCAGAACCGGCATGCCAACTGCCGTCGATGTAGTTTCGAGCAAGTTTCATCGTCACGCGAACCTCACAAGATGCGCCATCCGCCATCGGCACCAATTGCCTCGCCGGTCAGGTACGACGACGCATCGGACGCCAGCCAAAGCGCAACCTCGGCAATCTCCCTAGGGGTGGCGGAACGCCCCATGGGAATGAACGGCTTCGGAAAATTCGGCAGGGCATCGTCAGTGACGATCGTTTCAGCCATGTTTGTTTCGACCAGTCCCGGGCAGATCGCATTGATACGAATGCCCTGGCTCGCGTACTGCACTGCTGTCGCCTTGGTGAGCCCGAGAACGCCGTGCTTTGCGGCCGAATAGGCAGGGTTCCGCGGAGCTGCAAGAAAGCCCATGACCGAAGATAGGTTTATGATCGTTCCGCATCCTTGGACAGCCATCGCGCGCAGTTCGTGCTTCATGCACAAAAACACGCCCTTGAGGTTCACGTTCATCGCGCGATCCCATTCTGCTGCTTCGACATCGGCCAACATTTTGCCGAGCGGACCGAGAATGCCGGCGTTATTGACGGCGATATCCAGTTGGCCATGTCGACCGAGAACCCCAGAAACCATCGCTTCGACCTGCCTCTCGTCGGCAACGTCGCACGCAATATCGGCCTCGCTCGACAGATCGGCTGTCACGACTCTAGCGCCCATCGCAGAAAACAGGTCGGAAATTGCTCGTCCGATACCCGCAGCCCCGCCTGTGACTAGCGCAACCTTGCCGTTCAAATTTGCCATCAGATGTTCACCGAGCCGCCATCAACGAGGAGTGTCTGCCCAGTCATGAAGTCGCTGTCCGACGAGCAGAGGAAGATGAGCCCGCCGAGCAGATCTTCGGGATAGCCATCCCGCTTGAGAGCGCGGCTCGCGACTACGCGATCACGGTTCGTATCAAGATGTTCCTGGTTGGCGCTGATTGAATCCGACATGATCAGACCGGGCGCGAGCGAGTTGATGTTAAGGTTGTGAGCACCAAGCTCGCGGGCAAGAGCACGAGTGAAGCCTAACATCGCGCCCTTCGACGTGACATAATGAGACATGAAGGCCAGGCCCTTATAGGCACTGCCCGACGAGATGTTGACGATCTTTCCTGCGCCCTTCCCGATCATCATCGGCGCAACATGCTTCACCATCAGAAATGGACCGCGCACATTGACGGCCATCACCTTATCCCACAAATCGACATCGAGTTCGGTCACTCTGACGTCGCCAAGGGTGGCAAACACCGCCGCATTGTTGACAAGGATGCCAACATCTCCAGCCCATGCTGCAACGCTCGCAATCCCGGCCCTGACAGCAGATTCGTCGCTGACATCCACTCGAAAAAAACGAGCGGCGTCGCGTCCTTCGACAGAGTTGATGTCGGCCGCTAGGTTTTCTCCGTCGGCCAGGTCGAAAATGGCCACGCGCGCGCCTTCCTGCGCGAGCGCGCGGCTGTAATGCACACCGATCCCGCGCGCTCCGCCAGTCAGGATCGCGACTTTACCTTCAAGCTTTCGACTGGTCATGTCTGCTCCGGAAAATGGGTGGTAATGAGGGAGAGTTCATGCGCCACCATCTGTGCGCGGGCCCGCTCGGAATCCCGAGCCTCGAAGGCGCTTACAATCTCGTGATGATACCAGCAGGCCCGCTCCATGGATTGGGAGAGCGTCGCATCAAGCCGACCCAGGACATTGAAGGGCGAGTTCAGAGCGGTCTCCAGGATGCGCTCGCCCCGCGGGCTGTCCGCCGCCCGCCAGATGGTCGCATGAAACTCCCGATTCAACTCGTCGAAAATCGGCCTTGCCTCGTCACCATGCTCGCGTACGGCGCGTTCCATCCGGTTAGAAAGTTCTCGCAGCGAGGCGATTTCGGAACTATTAAGCCGCGTTGCAGCACGGGCCGCAGCACGACCCTCAATCAACGCCTTCAACTCCATGATTTCGATCCGGTCAGCCTCGTTGAACTCGGCTACCACGTGCTTTCGGTAGCGCTCCTTGACAACAAGGCCTTCCGCACTGAGCCGACCAATCGCCTCACGCAAAGGGGTTCGGCTCACACCAATGCGAACAGCTAATTCTGCCTCAGGCAAACTCTGGCCAGCGACGAGCGCCCCCTGTAGAATCCACTCCCGCAAGGCTCGATAAGCGACATCCACCGACTTGGGCAGATCAGAGTTTCCCGGGTTCGAATCGCCTCCATTTGTCATTGCATTGCTCATGGCAGCACCTCGCGACCGAATTCGCTCAGAGCCGTCATGCGGCAAGATGTCAGCTTCGAGCACCAACGAATGATCCCTTCCGGCCAGTGCGAATCTAAACCTCGTGAATCTTGGTATACCATGCCCAGCTCTCCTTTCAAGTTTTTGTGCCATTTTTGCCAATTATCGTGATTCCAGTATACCCGCGTTGGGAGCGCGAGATCGCGAGAGGCAGTTTTGACCTTCCTCGAACTGTAAGTCATCCTCTTCGTAAAACCGGCGAGTTCCTGTCCATTAGGAGCCAGAAAGCAACAGACCTGAGAGCGATCTCACATCGGCAGACATTTGCACTGGCCGGGCAAGCGCCTGATTGATGGTGTATGATCATCGCGGTCTGACGCGAGAAGTGCCGACGACATAGATCACGACAAGATCAGGTTTGCATCCACGATACGGCGCGGATCCACTTGTCAATTTCCGCCTCAACCCATACGGCACATTTGGGCCCCAGCGATCGTGACCTTGGGAACCGCCCCTCTCGCTCATACGCTGATAGATGGCGGAGCGGCGCAGTCCGACGCGGGCGATCACTTCCGGCAGGCGCAAAAGCCTCGCCGGCGGCGCTGCTTCGGGCGATTGAGGCGTGCGCATTTCATCTGGTGTTGCATGCGGCATAGTTGTGATCTGCCCCCTTCTGAGTGGTCCAAAATTGATGTTATTTTGGATGACGAAGGAGACATGGAATGCCGAGCAAGAAGCATCGCCCGGAAGAGATTATCGGCAAGCTGCGTGAAGCGGAGGTTGTGCTGGCGCAGGGCGCCACGACCGCCGAGGCGTGCCGTCGGATCGCGATCAGCGAGCAGACCTACTATCGTTGGCGCAAGGAATATGGCGGTCTGAAGACCGACCAGGCGCGGCGGATGAAGGATCTGGAGAAGGAGAATGCGCGGCTTCGGCTTGCGATCTCCGACCTCACGCTCGACAAGTTGATCCTGCAGGAAGCTGCCCGGGGAAACTTCTGAGCCCCGCGCGCCGCAGGCGCTGTATCGACCACATCAGTACAATGATGCCGGTGTCCGAGCGGCGGCTCTGCCGTGT
The DNA here is from genome assembly GCF_012274265.1 of Sphingopyxis microcysteis. Classification (GTDB taxonomy): domain Bacteria; phylum Pseudomonadota; class Alphaproteobacteria; order Sphingomonadales; family Sphingomonadaceae; genus Sphingopyxis; species Sphingopyxis microcysteis. Next base: position 389,942 of record NZ_JAANYY010000005.1, on the reverse strand, counting down.
GCTCGGGCAATACCGATCGACACAGCGCATGGTGCCTCGCGGGGCAGATGACGAAGCCGTTCTCACTGAGGACATCATCGCGCTTGCTCGGCAGTATGGCCGCTATGGCTATCGGCGGGTGACGGCGTTGCTGCGCGATGCGGGGTGGCATGTGAACCGCAAGCGGGTCGAGCGCATCTGGCGTCGCGAGGGGCTCAAAGTGCCGCAAAGGCAGCCGAAGCGCGGGCGGCTGTGGCTGAACGACGGATCGTGCATCCGGCTTCGGCCGGAATATCCCGGGCACGTCTGGTCCTACAACTTCGTCGAGGGTCGCACCCACGACGGGCGCAAATACCGGATCCTGTCGATCATCGACGAGGCGAGCCGGGAGTGCCTGGCGTTGCCGGTCGCACGCAAGCTCAAGATCGACGACGTGCTCGCGGCACTCGCCGAGCTGTTCGTCACGCGTGGGCCGCCGGCGCATATACGATCGGACAATGGCCCGGAGTTTATCGCAACGGCGGTGCAGCAATGGCTCGCCCAGATCGGCGTAAAGACGCTCTACATCACGCCGGGTAGCCCGTGGGAGAATGGCTATTGCGAAAGCTTCAACGGGTCCCTGCGTGATGAACTGCTCAACGGCGAAATCTTCTACTCGCTCGCAGAGGCACAGATCCTGATCGAGGCTTGGCGGCGGCATTACAACACCGTCCGGCCGCACAGCTCGCTGGGATATCGACCACCGGCTCCCGAGGCCGTTCCATCGCCAGTTTCGCCCTCCGGTTCCGCTTCGCTCCACCTGCGGCCAACACTGGCGATGGAGGCGTCAATGCACTAACAATCCAATCGGGCCACTCGGTGGGGGCCGGTCACAGTTCCAAAATATTTACCTTCAAGCTCTATGCGATCTTTTACGAGAGAAAGGAGCGCTTAGAGATGAAGGTTCTAACGACGCTGACAGTGGCGACGCTTGTGCCGATGTCCTTGCCGGCCCAGGCCGCGAGCGCGAGTTTTGAGCTGATAGGTCGCGTGCCTGTGTCCTGTAGCGCTTCTGTCGCCCACGCCGATCTACGCGAAGGAACGCTCCAAGTTGTAATCACGGAGGATTGTAACACATGGTACAATCTTCGAATGGCTTTTCCAGAGGGCAGCCGCGTGAGCGGGGTCTCAGTGGATGGAACGTCTTACCCGGTGCGAGACGGAACCGCGCTTATTGCGCGAACACCTTTTTCCGGATCAGCAACGACGGGGTCGGAATTTCGTGTAGAGTTTAGCGAAGCAGGGGCAGCTGAGGACCTAAAAACTCTGCATCTCGAAGCGATCGCGCGATCTTAAGGAGATCTGGTCTTGGGCGATGCTCATATCGCGTCGACGCTGATCACTATCAAGTCGCGATACTCGCCCGCAAATTTATTGCCGACTTTCGGGACGGTTGCCACAGCCCTATACGACGCTCCTTCTAGGGTTCGACGAGGTGACCGCGTAAGAAAGAATGGGCCCGCCAGGTTCGCGGGTGTCCCATCCACAACCAGAGTGTACGGGATGACCTCCGACTTCATCCCCACGTGCGCGAGCATGCCGCGATTTCTCGAATCCAGCCGAACACGCACGGGTTCGTTGGCCCTTAGTTGGATAAAGATCTGGTTCGTTGAGCCGTCAGTCAGTTCTCCCAGCGACAACACTGCGCTGCGTACGCCTGCATTGAACACACTAGCAGTGCCCGCTAAATTGACCTGCGCGCGTGACTGAACCTGTACACTTAAGGGTAGGCGGCGGTCCGCACGAACACCGCCGGTCTGGCCGACCAAGCGCAGTTGGATGTTTTCGTCGTAATGCCCAGATGGGACTACTTGACCTGCCGGGATCCTCACCTGAAGACGAAGGATCGTCTCTGCGTTCGGACCCAGCGCAACAGGTACTCCGAACCCGCTGTCCTGCTCGTTCGGAAGACGGACACCGTGCGCGCCCAAGATTTCGTAAACGAGGGGGGCGCCAGATGCGGAACCGGTCATTTTCCTGTTGCCAGACGATCCACCGATCGCGAGAACCTTTAGGTCACAAGCCTGGTCTGCACGATTACTTATCGTGACTTCTAACGGGTAAATGGTAGCATCAGGCGAGAATGGCTCATACGCGTCGTTACGCGGTGCAGCTACTCTGCTGATCTGCGGATCGCAGGCTTGTGCTGATGGGGTTCCTACCAAAAGAGCAACGACCATTACCGCGGCCAAAAGAACTTTCATTTGCTCGCTCCCGACATCTGGACTTTTCCGACATTGACCAATCCCGCACTGTCAGTCGGGATGACAATCTCCAGCCCTGTGTCCTCATCAGAACCGATAGCAAGTTTATAACGACCTGGCTTCAGGCCGGTTGCCGCGAACCTGCCCGCCCTGTTTGTGAACAACGGTATCGGTGGGTCCCCAGGACGGTCTCTTGATTTGAGCGTGCCAACGATCAGAGAAACTGGCTGCCCTTCGGTGTCCACAAGAACGCCCATAACCGTGCTCGCGGCATCGGAGCCAACAGTTAACCTGAATCCGCTGCCACTTCCCGGAAACACTTCGAAAGTGCCGGCACCAAGGTCATATCCGGTTGGCAGGTTCTCGACGTCCACAGTTACTAAGTTTCTCTGGTACGGACGATTCGTTGTGACGAGTGCCGGGCCAAGGGCATCGACCCGTGCGTAAACCTCCCCGGCGCCACCAACTGCAACCTTCACGGAACTCTCGGCCAAAGTCTTGTGGCGCTCGACGATTGCAAAGCCATCGCGATATGGGCGACCGACCGCGACGGCGCCGTCAGCAAAGCCAATTGCAGTGGCTGCCCGTAAAGTTGTTTGGCGCACACGCCCACCCGATACCGTGTCATCGAACAAATCGAACCGACCACCTAATTCTGCGCGATTGGTGATGTAGTTAACTTCGCCTTGGAAGCCGCGTTCGCCGTCGGCACCGCTTACTCCAGCACGGAAGCCTAGACTGCCGACAGAGTTGGTCAGACTCCGTTCGTATTCGACGCGGTAGCGGTCACTTCCAGTCTCGTAGCGCGCGTTAATGCCATCGCGCGATCCGAGGCGAAAGCTGAGGTTGAAGAACACCCTGTGATCGACACCGCGAAACTGCTCGTCCTCTCCCTCATAAAGGACCGACACATTGAGTTTCCCGAAGGAGCGACTGAGGCCGCCTGACCAGCGCGTCCGGTCTCTGCCGACGCGCCGATCTGTGTAACCGAAGGCAGCATTGGCGAAAACTCGGCCTGGCAATGCCTGGCGGTATCGAAAGGCGACATCGTTCTTGATATCTTGTCCTACGGATCCGTCGTTTAGGACGGAAAAGTCACGACTACGATGGTCCCAGATTGCCTCCACCTCGCCCAGCTGATCAAGCAGGCTGAATGACTTGATCCAGCCAAATGCTGCGGCGAAACCTTCGCCCGCCCGAGAGGTGCTCGCAGACGCTTCCATTCGGAATGTCCCCAGCGTCGTTGCTAGGAGAGCCTCGCCCCCTGCTACCTGGGCGTGTCTGTCGGCTTGCGCATTGATGCCCAGCGTGACGCTTTGGGTGACACCCTGCCGAAAAAATCCCGAGAACTGCGGATTGCCCCCATAGCGGAAACCCTTTTCCGTCGGGAAACGAGGAAAGCCCACGGCAAATGAAAACTCGTTGATACCTTCCTCGAGGAGAGTGGTAGTGAAGGACCTAGAAAAAGACGCGATCTCGCGCCGGCCGGCCTCGTCCTGGATTAGGAGACGCACCTCGTTTAGCCCTTCGGTGAAGGGAAGGTCGCGCAAGTTATAGGTGCCGGCACTGAGTTGGATGGTGCGGGTGATGACCCCGTTTACTTCCACCTCAACAATCGCATCACGATCAAGCGTGAAGCTCGTACGCCCGGCGGGCCTGACGTTTCGCGTTGGCTGAAGTTCGGCAAAGGCGCGTGTAATTGCGACACCGCCGAGCGGAGTCGCTCCCTGGAGCGGCAGCGCGAATGGATCCACGTCTCCGGCGGCATACCGAATTGCGTTCCGCCAATCATCGTGGATCAGAGTGATATTGCCACGGGTCAGGCGAGCATCTCTGCCACCATTATAGGTCCACTGATGAAACAGGTACGCGCCGTCTATACCACCGACGTTCAAGAAGCCGTCGATGCCAACGGTCGTCGGCTTTCCACCCTCCCGCGCGGGATTGAGTTTATCATGATGCACAAACGCCTTCGAAACGAAGAAGTTCATACCTCCGGCGAACGCCGCCGGGAGCATCGTATTCTTGTTGGGTGAGTCGATGATATTGGGGCTTAGCGCAAGTTCCTGCGCCCGTGCGATTTCGGGTGAAATGGACACCGACAAAGAGAGATTGGCAGAATCGAACGCGACCTCGATCCCGGGCACTTGCAACGCCGCGAGCGATATCAGGGGATCGGCGGCGGCGATGCGCGCTTCGAGCTCTGCGCGCGCGCTGTCGTTGACGCGAGGGCCTATCAGGTCGCGGAACCGTTTGGCATCGACCCCGATCACTTCGCCGCCCGTCGTCGTGCGAGCGGCGATGTCGCCAATGTAAACGTCTCGCAAGGTGAGCGGGAGGTTCACATCGATGGTGCGCTGCGCTTGTGCTGGAGGATCAGAAGCCTGAGGCTGAGCGTACTGCGCCTTGGCTGGCGGGGCGGCGACAGCAGCACAAGCCGCCGCACCAGCCAAGAAATAAGCCTTGGCAGAAAACTCTGACACTAACCGTCTTCGATGCCCCCCCACCTGGCTTCTACTTGATCGTCAGCTGCACCGGCCCCGACAAGTCGAAGTTCTTGGCGGCAGGGATTTTGTAAAGCCGACGGCCATGAGACGGCACAACGGACGCTACCAGCGTCTCTCGCAACGGATCTCCAGTGAGTTCCATCTTCGCGCCCGCGGCGTTGGTGAACGTCCAGGTCGTGTTACCAAGCGGCGCATATCGCGAGCCAGTATTTTCTAGCAGCACGTCCATCAGCCCGGGCTCGCTAGCCGCTTTGACGGAGACAACCTTGAGTTCCGTCTTTGCGCCCGCCGGCACCACGTAGGCGGCGGTTCCAAAATTGATCACGAACTGCACGCCAGTCGGTGCGTTCGGATCGACAACCGGTACCTGGTTGATTCCGATCACATACATCGCAGTGTCGTTGACGACGGGCTCGCCCACATATTGTATGCGAACAGCCTGGGTCTTCCCCCGCTCGACCACCATCTGGGGCGGGAGGACCACAAAATCGTCCTCCGCAGGGGTACGCGTTTCCTGCCCCGCTTCGTCCCAGCTCCGCTTCTCCACCACGACTTCAAGCGTGATCGGTCGGTCGGTGGTATTGTCGACCCGCAGTACGGTCGACGCGCCGGAACCAGTCGGGGCCAGCTCATAGCTCATCGGGTATACCCGATGCGCCGCAGCTGGCGTTGCGAACAAAACCGCGGTAGCCGCGGTCCATCCGAAAATTTTGCGACACACTGACATGGTCTGACCCTTGCTGGATGGCTCACAACGACTCTAGTCGACGGGTTCCATCTCAATTGTAAATGTCTCGCGGTAATTTCCCGCGAGCAGTTCTCGAGCGCTGCCCCAGTTGATTCGCATTCCGCCGTGCTGATCGATGACTGAGGTGCCGGATACGAAATCCAGCCCGCCAGCCCATTGCGCACCCGCTGCCGAAAAATTGGCCGCGACCGGCTCACCGCCATTGCTGACCATTGATGGCCAAGACACCGAATAGGGGAGATAGCTTCGCGCGTTGCCCGACTGATACAGTTCCGTGTGGCGAAGAGCGCCGTTTGCGGCGGTTGCCTTGAGCCGGAAGGGTATATTGCAGTTCAGACTGACGCCTACTTCTTCGACGCGCGAAGCGACTAGATTTACGGTGGCTGACGCTTGGTCAAAAATCACGCTACACTGAAGGGAGTTGACCGCTCTGATCGCAATCACAGCCTCTTTGCCGAAATCACGCTCGAAGTAAGTCTGATCGCGGGGTTGCAGGACCGTCTGCTCGACCACCTGCGCCTGCGCCGACGCAGACGCGATTGCCAACCAGCAGCCTAGCAAGATGTACTTGCGCATCACACCCAAACCCTCCTGCAACCAAGCCGAAAACAGGGGTGGCTTCAGAAAGCCACCCCTGCATCCATCGCCTCGTTATGAGGCAGCCTATCAGTTGGCGGTGATCGAAACGCGAACGACATCGGTGTAGTCACCGGCGAAGAGTGGGTTCGCAAGGGTGGCCGATGCCGGCTTGGCGAGGATCAGGCTCAAAGTGCCGGTCTGGCCGTTCACAAAGGCGCCGGACGAACCCAGGTTCGTCGTGTGAGGAGTGGCCAGTGACACAGGCGTGGCGATGCCAAGGCCAGAGCCGCCGCCGTGGGTGATGGTGTAGGGCACAAAGCCTTTATTTGCACCGGCCACGTTGTTGAGCTGACCGGCATTGTCCGAAGCAATCGTCCGGGTGAAGCCGTTGGCGCCGTTGCAGCGGTAGGTCAGGCTGCCAGCCGACTGAGCGGCGGTGCTATTGAGGTCGACGGTCACGTCACGGACGTCAGGCGACACGGTGCAGACCAGGGCGATGTTGCCCGTGATCGAGACGTCCGCCTTGTCGTCAGCCACGGCAGGAGTCGAAGCGAGCACGGCAAGAACCGAAGCAGCAGCAAAAAGAGTCTTCATCACTATTCTCCACAATGAACCAGCACGATTGCCGATCATCAGATTAAACGAGGCACGCCGTGCCACCGAAGAGCTGCGCGACGTCACCATTTCTCACGCCGGTATTCCCGGCGCAAACCTTCGGCTTCGTTCAATTGTCGCACGACATCGCCCTGAGCGAAGCGCCCAAGAGACGGCCTGCCCAAATGAGCAAAGCTACAGGAATGTGGGTAATGCCCGTGTTAGCAGGCGCCCCCTTCTAAAAGGTGCCGCGACCCTCGCACCTTCGAGCTTCTTCCGATCGGTGGATTAACCCCTGCCCTCAAAAGCTAACCGTTTGTTAACGGAGCGCGGGTCGATTCGCAACTCGTTTAACAAACGGTTAAGTGACTTCGGCGTGCACTTGGCAACTTCGTCCCAGTTCGAAACACCTTCAGTCAGTGTCTTAACGTGAGGGCCGGCGGTCATTTGGCCCCGCATGCGGGCGGCAAAATCAGGACCTATTGATTTATGATTCAGGCGCACTGCGAGGAGACTGAATTTCAGCAATTTATCGAGCTGACGGACGAGCAGATGGCGTATGTTCAGCCGTATTCTCCGAAGATCCATGGCCGGGAGCGCGTCGGGCAGCTTGCGCGAATTACGCGAGATGACGAGAGAACACGCGACGTCCCGCTGCCCGATAGTCCCCGCGAACAGGAAACGCAAAGCTGAGACAGCGCCGTTGACGGTTGACGCGCTGACGCCCTTCTCGTGCTAATATAGCTGCAGGCGCCCGAGATCTTCGGTTGTTGCCGTATCGAGAGGGCGACCGAGGAATGCAGCAAGCGTCGGACGCGGCTGATTTAGTCTTGCTGGGTGTGCCGACCCAAGCCGCGCATCCTCTTATCATGCTGCGTGCGCTGGCGAAGCGAGGTGACGGGAACGTGGACCGTAACAATAGTCACCATATGCTCCTCATCGTTGCAGGAGCTCTATGATCGGCATTACCACGCCGCCTTGCTCAACGTCCGTGTATCCTCCGCTACCTCAGTTTTGGCGCCCATGCTGCGAAGCGGGTTCGTCCATCAGGCGCAGACGGCCTTTACAGATTATCTTAGCAACTGCTATTGTGACAGCCTGCTCACAATCGTGAGTACACCCAATGAGTACACATGCGTCGTCTCACTTCGCAGAAAACGACGGAAAACCGTGGGCTTGTAACCCATCCGACCCCTCCCGTAGGGGTCACCACGGTCAAGCGCGCGGTCGGCGGGCTTTCTCTCCGAAAATTTCCGACCCCCTGCGGCCCCTTCGTCTAGCGGTCAGGACGCGGCCCTCTCACGGCTGAAACACGGGTTCGATTCCCGCAAGGGTCACCAAAATCCTTCTCGCAGGGTTCCAAACGGCTCCAAGCTGACTGTTTGACGGGGAGTTCGGGAACGGATCAGGCTCGATCGGATCGCTGCCACCGTGGCGACGGCCAACGGCTTCAAGGCAATGGCGGAGGAGCAGTTTGCAAAATTGCAACCCGATAACCCTTCGGCGGTAACGATGAAGAAGCCGCACTGGCCAGGCGATTCCCCAAGGTAGCGATTCATCGAGGTGTTGATCGCGAAGCGACCAATCGCCGAAATGACATCAACCCCCGACCGATATCCCCGACACATGCCGCCCGGTCGCATCGCGGCTGAGCTGGAGCACGATATCCACGGTCGTGCGCACGTAGGACAGGATATCGGCGCGCTGGAGCGTCGAGCCGCCCTCCAGCACTAACAAGGCCAGCTGCTCGAACGCGCGCTCGACGCTGTCAGCGTGGATGGTGGTCATCGAGCCTGGATGACCAGTGTTGATCGCACGCAGAAACGCAAAGGCCTCCGGACCGCGCAGCTCGCCAAGGATGATGCGGTCGGGGCGCATGCGGAGCGATGCCGATACAAGGTCGTTCGCAGTGACCGATGCCTCGCCCAGCGCGCTGCGGGCGGCGATCAAGCCGACGGCGTTGGCATGCGCTATCCGGATCTCGGGCGTATCTTCGATCAGGACCAGCCGCTCTTCGGCCGGGATTTCGCGGATTAGCGCATTGAGAAAAGTCGTCTTGCCCGATGACGTCCCGCCCGAGATCAGCACATTGAGGCGCCCCCGTACCGCCGCACGCAGTGCTCCGGCGATATCGCCGCTGTCGACCAGTGCACGCACCCGCTCGACCACTGCGGCTTGCCCCTGCCCGGCCTTGCGGACAGCGCGAAACGCATCGGCGGCGACATAATCGTCGAGCGTCAGCTCGGCCGACACGTGCTTGCGAATGGCGATCGCCAGATCGCCGCGCGTCGCGGGCGGTGCGACGATCTGAATGCGCGAGCCGTCGGGCAGGCTTGCCGACAGCAGGGGATGCTCGCGGCTGATCCCCTGGTGGCTGAGCGCCGCGACCTGCCGTGCCAGTCGGGCCAGCAGCGATGCGTCGAGTGCGGGAACATCATGCCGCTCGATCGCGCCGCCCAGCGTTTCGACCCACAGCTCTTCCGGGCGGTTGATATAGATGTCGGTGACGTCGGCCCGTTCGAGCGCAAACGACAATGGCGAGAGATAGCTGCCAAGATAGACCCGCTCGGCGACCGCTGCCGTCATCGCGGCGCCTCGACCCCGGTAAAGTCGAGATCGCGCGCGACAAATATGCTGATGCTCGTTCCCTGCCGGACGCTGAGCGTCGGCGGAATCTGCGTTGCCTGTGTCGTCGTACCGGCGCCGGGCAATGATCCGGGAAGCGCGATCACCACCGAATCGCCGACCGAGCGCGCCGCGAGGTTGCCGCCGATGAGCATCGCCGTCTGCAGGATCGATCCCGCAAAGCGCTCGAAAAAATGACTGTTGACCCTCGCGCGCACGCCGCCGACGCCGACCGGGTCGGTCGCCGGCGACTGGAGCGCGATCGTCACGCCGTCAGGACGGATGAGCCGGGTCCAGGTCACAAAGGCACGTTTCTGGCCGGGGCTGGTGTCCGACGCATATTCGCCGATGAGGCGACTGCCGCGCGGGATGAGTATGCGGGTGCCGTCGAACCCGTGGACGTCGCGCTGGACGAGCGCGCGGGCAAAACCTGCGCCGGTCGAGTTCATGGCGGTTTCGAGAACAGCGGGGATCAGCGTACCCTGCGGCACCGTCGTCGCACGATTGGCGATCGAACCCGCGCGGCTGCGCGCGGTGGTCCCGAACGAAGCGGCGGATTGACCGCCGGCCGCCGACGGCTGCGCTCCGTCGGCGGCGGGCCGGGCTTGGGAGTCAAGGATCAGGATGGCACCGCCACTGGTGCGCGGCGCTGGAACCTCCTGAGGCGGCGGCGGCGCATAAGAGATGGGCGGCGGCTGCGAATAGGATGGCGGCGGCGTCACGGGAACGGGCCGCGGCTGCGGCTCGCGCGGGGCAACAGCTGGGCTTGGCGGCGGAGCAAATGGCTGCGCCACCGCGGCACGCGGGACAGGCGGAATATAGAGCGGCGGCGGCGCCTGCGACGCTCCGACGAGCTCGGATGGCGCCGGACGCACCGCAGGCGCCGACAAGGCGCGGCGCCGCGCATCGAGGATCGAGAAGAGCAGTCCGGCGGCAACCACCACCCCGATTCCGATCGCAACACCCGAAAGTCCAGCGCGCGGACGGCCGACTTGGGGCACGACGCCGCGCTCAGCAGCTTTTTGGGGACCGGCGGGACTGGCGTCGGGCGCGCTCATGAGGCTTCCGCCTTGGGGAGGTATCGCTTAGCGCGCGCCGTTTTGCGATCGATGCGAAACAGCAGCATTTCATGCACGCTGTCGATCACGTAGAGATGCCCCCGCATATTGCCATTGGCCAGCCGCTCGCGGCCGTAGTCGTCGATGACAAACACCGCGGGCAGCGCGACGTCCGCCGGCCAATCGATATAGGTCTTGATGCCATCATCGTGCATCCGAACGGGCCACAGCGCACGGGTGCCGCCCATGCGGTACATGCCCACCGCCGCGGTCGCCTCGCTTGCCGCGGCTCCTGCATCGGTTCCCGGCTCGGGAGGATAGCGGAAGCGGATCTCATAAGGCGGCGAGCCATTGGCCGGGACCAGATCGAAGGCGTAAAAGCGCGCGCTCGTGATCACCGTCATATTGGTGCTGATGCCGCCCGCGTTCGGCCGCACGAACAGCATGTTGCCGCTCTGGCTCGCCACAACCTGCCACGCCCCGCTGTCGCCGACCGCGACATTCTGGATCTGCTCGTCTGGGGCGAGCGCGATCATGACCTGATAGCCGGGCGCAGCTTCGATCTCGACAACCTGGTCGCGGCGATAGTCGACCGTCTGCATGCGCGCGTCGCCGATACCCGGCTGCGGACGCACCTGCGACCCGGCGCCGGACATCGGCATCAACGACAGGATGACAAGAGCGATGCGGAACATCATGGGCGAGCCGCGGTCGGTTGCCCGGTTGACCCTGCAGGAATATTCGCGGGCAAAGCGGGGGCCGGTTCCACGACGGCGGTTGCGGGTGCGGGCGCCGCGATCGCCTCGGCGCTCTTTCGATAGCTCGTCACCTTGAATCCCAGCGGATTGATCATCCGGTCCGCCACCGACATCGGTTCACCGCTATAGCCGTAGCGGACGATCGCGACCCACGGCTGAGCCGGCCCGGCCTGCCCGCCAGCATCGCGCCGCTGGGTGTCGAAGCGGACCATCGCGCTGTCGTCGCTCATCGGGGTAACGCTTTTTACCTGCACATCGATCAGCGACGAACGCGGCAGTCGGACCAGCGGGCTGTCGGGACTGGAGACCTGAACCTCCGACAGATAGCTGTTACGAGCCGCGCCATCCGACCACAGCGCGACCTTCTGATAGTCGCGCTGCATCGAATTGATGTCGAAGCCCTCGCGGGCGATGACATATTGGACGAGGAAAGATTGCGTGAGCGCGCGCTCGCGCGAAATCGCCTGCGGCTCAAGTGGCTTCAAGGGTTGCACGAAGCCGGTCTGGCGGTCGACCAGCAAGGTATAGGGCTCGACGGTCTTGAGCGGGGTCAGGAATACGAGCGCGAGCGCCTCGCACACCGCGATAACCGAGGCGGCGCCAGCCACCCACCAAGCGGTACGGCGCGACGAGCGCAGCGCATTCTCGCGGTCGTGCGCCCAGCTCCCCGCTTCGGCATAATAGGCATCGAGCGCCTCGCGGCTGGGTTTGTTCATGAGCGCCGATCCCTGGCAAGTGCGCGTGTCGAGATGCGTTGGCGGGTACGGCGTCCAGCCGTTACCGCGGTGGGCGCGGCGCCATAACGCTCGATGCCATCCTGCCGACCGGTCGTGCGCGCGATATGCGCCGCACGCGATCCACCGCTCGCTTCGGCGGCGACGGTTTCGCGGCGCTCATTGATCGCAACCGCATCGGCGATCGCCGCCGCGCGCGAGCGGCTCTCGATCGGCGCGTGCGAGGCGACAGGCTGCTGCGCGCTTTCAATGCGCGAGGCACCGCCTTCGGCGGCGCGGGCTGACGCCACCTGCATCCACGCCGGGATGCGCAGGCTGAGCGCCACACGCCCGATGATCACCGTCACGGCGGTCAGCGCGATCGCGAAGATCGTCGTCGCAGCGAGCAATTGCGCGGGCGCGCCGATGATATCGAGACCGCCGCCGCGCCGCGCGAGCAGGCCGGCGAGCCAAGGCTCAAGGAACGCCAGCGCGACGCCGAGCGTGATCGCTATGGCGAGGCTGCCGAGCGCGGAGCCAAGCAGCGCTTTCAGCCAGCCCGCGAACAAGCCGCGCGTTCCGTCGAACAGCAGGAAGGCGGCGAACAGCGGCGCCAGCGCCAACAGCAGTCCGGCGACGATCCGCACCACCGCAAAGGACGCGATCGTCGAGACGAGGAAGATCACCCGGGCAAAGCCGAGCGCGAAATTGTCGAAGCCGATGAACGGTGCGGGCGGAACGCTCGGAACGATGGGTTGCCCGTTCGAGCCGAGCGGTGCCGGGCCGACGCCTTCGATCGCAAGGATCGTGAGCGCTTGATCGACGCCATCGATTCGCTGGACCAGCCCGCCGCCGCTGCCCGGCAGGCTCGCAGCGCCGCCGATCGTCGCGGCCAGCTCGGCGGGCGCGCGAAGAATGATTTCATAGACGAGGATCTGATACGCGGGCCAGCTCGTCGCCAGCACCAGCACCAGCCCGATCTTGACGAAGGTCAGCACCCCCTCGCGGATTGTCGGGGTTTGGCCGAGCAGCATCCGGTAGCCAAGAAACGCGATCAGCAGCGTGACCATGCCAGTGAGCAGGACCGAAGCGGTCGATCCCGGGGTTGCCATTGCACCATAGCCTTGCGCGCCAATGACCTGCGCCTGACAGTCGAGGAAGCGGAGCACGCTCGGCGCGAAGCTCTCGGGGGCCGGGATCGCGTCGCAAAGTGCCATGATCAGGCGCGCTCCATCAATGCGGCGTACCAGGCCTCGGGCGCATCGCCATGTTCGGCGCGCAGCTCGTCGAGGATCCGTACGGTGCGCTCGCGCCCCGACAGGATCGTCAGCAGTTCGTGCTCGCCCGACAGGTTGAGACGCGCGACGACGCTTTCATTGCCATGCTTGACGAGGAAACAATGCGCGCTGTCGGGCAGCGAGCGGACCAGCTCATATTCATGGGCGGTCAGCCCGAACCCGTCAATATAGTCTTCGGCGCGTGCTTTCGGGTTCGCCATGAAGATCTGCGTCGCCGCCTGTTCGATGATCGCGCTCGCAATCCGACTTTCCAGCGCATCCTGCGCGCTCTGGGTCGCAAAGCCGACGATCCCGTTGCGCTTGCGGATCGTCTTTTCCCAATCCTTGATCCGGCGCACGAATACGTCATCGTCAAGCGCCTTCCAGCCTTCGTCGACGACGATGATCGCCGGGCTGCCGTCGAGCCGCTCCTCGACGCGGTGAAACAGATACATCATCGCCGGGGTGCGAACCGCCGGGTCGTCCAATATCTGCGTCATGTCGAACCCCACCGAGCGCACCGTCAGGTCGGTCGCGTCGATTTCATTGTCGAACAGCCACGCACGCTCGCCGTCGCCCCACCACGGCCTGAGGCGCGACCACATGTCGCCCGCGTGCGGGCGGTGGCCGCCGCGGAACAGCTCGACAATATGGCGCAGCCGCCGGTGCTGCAGCGGCTGCGCGTAATTGGCGTCGATCGCATCCTTGACCTGCGCCAGCTCCTCGACGCTGGCGCCGCCCGCGAGCAGCGCGAGCCAGTCGATCAGGAACTGGCGATTGGCGGCATTATCCTCGAGCTGGAGCGGGTTGAGCCCCGACGGCGCGCCGGGGCGCAAAACATCGTAGCGCCCGCCGATTGCACGGATGAACAGCTCGCCGCCGCGGTCCTTGTCGAAGAAGACGATCCGCGGATCGAACTTGCGCGCCTGTGCGAGGAGGAAATTGAGCGCCACCGTCTTGCCCGACCCCGAGGGGCCGATGATGGTGAAATTGCCGAGATCACCCTGGTGGAAGTTGAAGAAATAGGGGCCAGCGGCGGTGGTCTCGAACAGGGTGACCGCATCGCCCCAATGATTGCCATGCGGCTGGCCAAGCGCAAAATTATGCCCGCTGGCGAGCCCCGCGAAATTGCCCGTCGAGACCAGGCCGCGCCGCGCGATATATTTGAAGTTGCCGGGGAACTGCGCCCAAAAGGCGGGTTCGAGCGCGATTTCCTCGCGCACCGCGATGATGCCGAGGTCGGTGAGCGCCGCCTGGACTTCGGCAACCCCCGCGTCGACCTCGGCGGGCGAAGCGCCGCGAATGCATATTGTCATATGATGCTCGCCAAAGCCCGATCGTCCCGCCGCAACCTCATCCTTGGCGTTCGCCAGCTCGGCGCGCAGGCTGAGTGCCTCGTCCTCGGCCGAGCGCATGCGGCGCAGCGTCAGGTTCATCCGCTCGAGCGCCGACTGGCGTTCGACGAAGCCGAAAGATTGCGAGACGGTCAGCTCGAACGGCAGGCGCAGCAGCTCGTCGAACATGCCCGGGCTGGTCTGGCCCGGATAATCCTTGATCGACACGAGGCCGAGAAAGCTGCGATCCGAATGCCCCGACGGCCCGAGTTCGATCGCCTCCTGCCCGAAACTGATCCGCCGGTCGGGGAGATACGCCCCGATGTCCTGCGTCGGCAGCAGCACCGGACGGCTCTCGCCATTGTAGAGCGTCGAGAGAAATTCGAGCGGCTCGGAGCAAGGCCCGACCGGGCCGTCATAGACCGTCAGCAGCGAAGGCTCGTAACTGCCGAGCGCAGCCATCAATGCCTCGCGCGCGGTGTCGAGCTGGCGCAAGTCATGCGTTTCAGTCTCTGCCACCGAACGCGCGCCACCCAGCTTCTCGCGCAAGCTGTCGAGCATCCCGACGCGGCCCTGCAACGGGCGCCGGATCAAAGTGAGATAGAGATCGTTGACGAACAGCTGGCGCCGGTCGAGCCGCCCCTGCCACGCCGCATCGAGCTTGGCGGAGAACGGATCGCCGAATGCCCCGTCGAGCCCGGCTTCGATGCGACGGCGGATGATATGGTGATAGATGGCAAAGCGCGACGAGCCGATCGATTGCAGCATCGCATCGCGCAGCCGCTTGCGATAGTTGATCTCGTCGGTGTCGGCGGTCTCGAACAACAGGCCGCGCAGCGCAATCACCTGCATCAGCAAGCCGTCGCGGGTCGCGATCGTGTAATCGTCGACATGATGGCCGTAAGGCAGGTGACGCCCGGCGGGCGCCTCCCTGGCAACGATCTTCGGTGAGGACGCTAGGGCCGGTAGGAGTTGCATCGCCAGATCGAAAAATTGCGCACCCGCGGACAGCGACCGACCTTGGCGAGCCAGAGGTCAAAGAAACGCGGCTCGCGCAGGCACAGCAGCACGCCGGCCAGATGGACGATCAGGGCGAGGACCAAGGCCCAGACCGACTTGAAGATCAGGAACAATTCGGTCGCGAGGACCGCGTTGGCGACGAAGTAGCTGTAGGTGACCCCCGCGAACATCTGTGGCCGCGTCAGCGCGACGAACATCACATCGCGCTCGACCCCGTTCATCGCTCAGCGACCGAGGCTGGCGGTGGACTGGATGCCCGCGACGATGCTGGCGGCCCCGAACAGGATGAAGCAGCCGACGATCACCGTCGCGCCGTAACGCCAGTTGATCCGTCCGGTCAGCATCATGAAGCCGACCGTCGCGACCGCGATGACCGCGACGACCGTCGCGATGGTGCCGAGGAGGGTGCCTTCGAGCCAGCGCAGCGCCGATACCAGCACACCCGAACCGGCCGGATCGGCGATTTCCTGTGCCTGCGCGGTCGCAACATGGAAAAGTCCGAGCAGGGCAGCCGAATAGCTGACAATTCTATATTTCAACTTCACCTATCCGTCCCGCTTCCTGCCAAGAACTGTTTTGATTACAGGCGCGAGGCTAGTCGGGACCAGATGCGTCGGCCAGTCGGAATCGACCAAGGGCGGCAACAATTGGTGCCAAAATGGTGGCGTTTTCGATTGCCGCGGTGGGCTAGGAGGCGCTGAATGTGAAGCTCTGGAGTCTCTATGTCCTTGCCGACCCTTTCACTCACTGATCCACCCGCGGAAAGCCCTATCACTGAGGGCGTTGGCTGGATTCAAGGTGCCGCCCTGGGTAGCACGGCGACGATCGTCGCGGTGGTTGCCGTGGCAACCATTGGACTGCTTATGCTGTTGGGCAGATTGGAATTGCGGCGCGGCATCACGGTCGTGCTCGGGTGCTTCATTCTGTTCGGCGCTGGCGGTATCGCAGCTGCGCTAACCGGCCGGGCCGGTGAGAATATTTCGCTACGCCCACAATCGGCCGCCGACACTGGTGAGTTGTCCGGCCAGTTGCGATCAACAGCCGCGCCGGCTGCCCCGTACGATCCCTACGCCGGCGCCTCTGTGCCGACGACGCGCTAAATAGTGATGAGTCACATCGCGCGCTCTAGCAGCTGGCTTCCTATGAAGAATGCAAAAAATCCAACGAAAAGTCGTGACAGACAGTTTTAGGGATGTTGCACCTGTCACCGTATCTCACCATGATGCTGAACGCCGGGAAGAACGAAGCACGGAAGACGGGCCATGAAAGAAGGCCAGCGGCACGACGACGCAGCGCCAATAGTTGGGGACACCTGTCACCGTAATAGCCCGCCTTCTTGCGCAGTCGGACGACAGTTCAATGATACGCCATTACCGCTCCGGGGTCGGGAAACAGAAGATCAGGAACGTATGAGGCAAAGCGACAGAAGTCTGGCCCAATCAAACTCTACCAACCTATTTCCTCATCTGTGGGGTTTTCTCCCACCGATATGATAGGCAAGTCAGCAGTGTAATCCGACCTTTCAATTGTCTCGATAGTGGAGTGCAGAAATATAGCAGGAGGCAGCGTTTGGGATCGACTTTGAGCGATGACGTCACCCCACTTCTGGGCATCCTCCATTTTTTCTGATCGGATAACAATACATGCGGGCCACTCGTAGTCTTCGTCGCTTGGTTGAGCAAGCGGGTCACGGAACCACGCGGTATATATAAAATCCATGATTACAAGCTTCCTATTTTGGCTGTGGGCAAGGCCGTTCAGGACCGCACGGGTGACCGTGAATACTACCGTCTGAAGCTTCATGTGTTCTGACCCTGGTCTGATCTCCTCCCCGAGGACCAGTTCCGACCGGCTCAGTGAATTCTTTTTCTTTCACATTGGGTTATTGCACCTGTCACCGTAATCCCCTGTCTGTCACCGTAATCCCCTGTCATCGTAATTCTAATCCGCACCGCAATCCAAAACTATTCGGCGGCTAGTAGGTTGCTATCCTAATCGCCTTCGCAATCACTCCGTAATCATTACGTTGACACGGATCCTTGAATTCTCAATTGCTTCTCCCATTCATTTTCTCTGCCAGCGAAATGATCGCGCAATCTGTCTTCCACATGCTCTGCTTCCCAAACTGCGGCTGTTTCCAAACCCTCGCATTCACCCGGTTCTGCAGGCCTCTCGAAGTGCGGGGCGAGCTCATCAATCTCTTGGTAAATTGAAAGATCGCCGGAGATGGGATCCTGCTTACAAAACTTCGGCTTATCGCTGAGCCTATCTGGAATATTTTGCATACCAAGCACATCCCACCTCCCGGAGGTGACCGCGTTGTTCATCACCATCAGAATGAAGGCAACTGGTAGTCGTTCAACCTCATATGCACTGGCTTCTTTGAACTCTTGGTCAAAAAATGCGATAAGAGGCTCATCAAGTACAATTCCTAATGCGTATATTCCGGCACCTAGGTCAATTTTCAAAATTTGACCTGGCTTTCTCCTACGTTTTCTATTTAACATTTTCCAAACTCTTTGTTGGCCGCAGCTCTACATGCAGCTCCTTGCGGATTTCGATCAGATATTCCATTAATCTGATTCCCAGATCGACCCCCTTGGGATCTAGCGCCACCGTTGCGCTCGATTTTTTGTTGTTCTCTACCACGAATTGCCTGTGGATTTCTAGATGATCTGTCGAGCCTTGCCGGACCAAATCCGTCCTTTGTCTTGTGATGTCTGGAATCCCGTCGAGCAACATTTTGCGCGGGAGTTCCGCGCCCGCTCGTCCGTCCCGTGTACACTTCGTTGGTTTTGGGGTTAGTCTTTGTGTAAGTTTGGTAGGTGCGCTCGCCTCTCGTTGCAGCCCTTTGGGCACCTTGCTCGGTGCCTTCTCGGATGCCTGAAGCAATAATTTTGGAGACTGCGATGCCTTCTGGACCAGAGCCCACCCCAGTTGGGAGAGTAATGACGTCCCACACTGCGCCAAGAACTTCGACCACATTGGCCAACTGATCAGGACTCAGTTCGCCACCGCAAGCGTTATTCATGCAAGTGATACTGGCAGCCTCTTCCCCCGAGGGATCGACCGAGTTAACAGGGTCATTGCCGACATAAGCATAAAGATTGACCTGATCATCATACCCGATCGGATCGGTCTGCATGAACCGCCCGAGCATCGGCGAGTAGATGCGGGCCTTGTAGTAATACATGCCAAGCTCGGGGAGCCACGCCTGTCCGGTGTATTGGAACCGCCCGAGGTTGCCGCCGTTCGGCACGCCCCAGTCGTCGTAGCGGTTGATTGCGAGCGGGGTGCCGTTCGCGTCCGCCACCGATATGATGCTGCCCTGATGGTCGGTGTAGAGCTGGCGCCGCGTGCTGGCGCCTTCGTACCACAGCAGCGGATCGTCCGAGCCGGCACCATGCGTATAGCGCCGCTGGAGATTGCCCCAGCCGTCATATTCGGCCACCAGTTCGTCGCCGTCATAG
This sequence comes from Sphingopyxis microcysteis, assembly GCF_012274265.1. Classification (GTDB taxonomy): domain Bacteria; phylum Pseudomonadota; class Alphaproteobacteria; order Sphingomonadales; family Sphingomonadaceae; genus Sphingopyxis; species Sphingopyxis microcysteis. Next base: position 371,037 of record NZ_JAANYY010000005.1, on the reverse strand, counting down.
AGGAACCGCGTCGTCACGCCGCCGCCGACCGTCTCATAGAGCCGCCCCAGCGGATCATAGCGCAGCGCCGCATTCTTCGCCCCGGTGGCGCTCACCAGCCGGTTCTCGACATCGTAAGTGTACGTCGTCGCACCGTCGCCGGTCAGATTGCCGTTCGCGTCATAGCCATAAGTTGCCGGACCGACGGTGGCATATTGGTTGAGCCCGTTCACGGTGTAGCGAAGGGTTCGGTCGGTATCGCTACCCACAAAGGCGTCGTTCGACCGCGTCCGCATGATGATCTGGCTCGCCGGATTATGCCCGAACGTCGAGGTCGTGTCAGCGCTCGTTCCCGCCAGATCGTCGGTGAGGGTCGCCAGGCGCCCGACCGGATCATAGCCATAGCTGGTCGCGCCGCCGCTTAGGCGCGCCAGGCTCGTGCGCTGGCCCCGGTTGTTGTAACCAAAGGTCGCGACATTGGTCGCCCAGGCGCCCTCAAAGACCGAGGACATCCGGTCCAGGCCATCATGGCCGAAGGTCGTTGTGGCCACGCCCGGCTGCGTCAACTCGGCGCGATTGCCGTTCCTGTCGAAGCTGTATTGCAGCGTTCGCGCGACCCCATCCATCGTCAGGGTCGAGGAGGTCGGCCGCCCAAGACCGTTGTAGGCCGAGGTGAGCCCCTCACCGCCGGTGCCGTCGAACCGCGCGTAAAGCTGAAGCCCCCTCAGGTCATAGCCATAATAGACGTCGCGCGTGTGGGTCGATGACAGCCCGGCGCGCTCGGGGACGATCTTGGCCGTGTTCCGGTTGAGCGCGTCATATTGATAGGTCAGCGTCGATCCGTCGCGCTTGCGCAGGCTCGTGCGGTTGCCATTGGCGTCATAGCCATATTCTTCATAGTCGGTGGTGCTGGCGACCCCCGCCGTCGTTTTCGACGCGAAGTTCCAGCGCGCCAGCCGGTCGAGCGCGTCATAGGCGTAGCTCGCGCGCGTCCCGTTGGCGTCGGTCACGCTCGCCTGCTTGCCATTTACCGTATAGCTGTACGCGACATAATCCTGTTGCAGCGCGGTTCCGACCGCCTTCTGGACCTTTTCCAGCTGCCCCTTCACATTATAGACATTGCGCGTGATCCGGTCGGGACCGAAGCTGCCCTGCGTCCCCAGGCTGCACGCGCTCGCCGGGAGCGCGCCATAAGCCGCGGGGTTCATCCGCACCGCGGTGCATTCGAGCGCGCCGCCCGCATCATAGCTATATTGGGTGAGCGCGGTCGCGACCAGATCGCTGCCCCGCACCGTCACCCGCAGCTTGCGGCCCGCCAGATCATATTCGGTATCGATGGTCTGGAAGACCGTGAACCCCGTCCACGCCGCCGGGGCCACCGCCTCCGACTGCCACGCCGACAGCTCGCCCGACTCCACCTTGGTGAGCAGACCCTGCGCATTATAGCTGTTCCGCACCGCCGCATGTCTGAGCGCGCCGGCAGCGTCGGGATCGGGCGCAATCGTCCCTGTCACCCGCCTGTCCAGGTCATAGCGTGTCGCAAAAGTGTGGTCCGAGGCCGAGCTTTGCGCCAGCGCCGGGGCCGCCAATCCCGCCAGCAGCGCAAGGGCGCCGAGCGCCGCTTTCAAGCGCCCGCTCACGGACAGGTCGCCAAGGCGGTGGTGCCTTTCGGCTTCGTCTCGCTCACTTTGTTCCCCCGCCAGTCATAGCTGTAACAGGTGCGCAGCGCTTCGCCCGTCGCGTCATCGACCACGCCGCGCAGCAGCAGATTGTTGGGCCCGCTGTCGGGGCCATAGTCGTAAAGCGTCCGCACCTCGTCACCCGCGCCTGCCGAACAGGGCCAGGCGGGATTCCCTGTTGCCGCGCTCGTCTTGCAGATGCTCTTTGACGCCAGCAGCCACACCGGCTGGCCAGTCGCAACATAGCTGCCCGAGCCGGTCTTGATCCAGGCCTGGCGCTGCACATAGGCATAGCGCGTTTGTGGGCGCACGCCGTTCACCGCCGGACCGGTCTCGGTCAGCACGCCGCCATGCGCCGGATCATAGGTGAAGTCGGTCTGGTTGCCGTTGGCGTCGATCTGCACGATCGGCTTGTTGCACCGCTTGGCATCGGCCGGCCCCGAGCCGCAGCCCGTGGGCTTGACATGACCGGCCGGGTAGCTGGGCAAAAAGGCCTGGCCATAGGTCGCCGCGCCCGCGGGGATATTGGCGACCCCGGGGGTGGTGCAGCATAGGGCGAGCTCGGCGTCGGTGCGCGATATCATGTCGCCGCCGCCGACCAGCGTCGGGTGCGGCGCATTTTTGGGCCAGCTCGATTTCTGGATGACCTGCCCGGTGGTGCTGTAGAGAAAATATTCGCGGTTGCCCTCGTCCTGCGTGACGAGGGAAGGCATCACCGCATGATAGTCGAAGGTGATCCAGTTCGCGTTCACCGTCTCGTTTTCATAGCGATATTCGGTGGTGTTCGACGGCGTCGCCAGCTGCACCAAAACGCCGCGATCATATCTCAGGCTCGTGACCTTGCCATCGGGCGCCGTCATCCAGCTTCGCGACCAGCGGGGACGACCCGGAACGATCGGGACATCGAGCGGATCTTCGCCAAGGTTATAGCTGTAGAGCCATGTCTTGCCGTCGGCCATGACCTGCTTTCGGACGATGTCCGGCGGGGTCTGAAAGCTTTCGCCGGGCTGTGTGCCGTAGAAATTCTGGACTTCGCAGGTCGAAGAATTGGGCAGCGTGATGCAGGTCGGCGCGCTGCCGGTGATCTGGACCACCCCGCCGCGCACGTCGGTCACCGAAGCGAGCTGGCTGCCGCCCGATGTATAGCCGTACGACGCTTTCAGCGTGGCTCCGGCGCAGGTGCCCGATGCGACAAAATCGGTGGCGGTGTTGAAACCGCAGGCTGCCGAGACATTGCCATAGCCGTCATATTCGAGGTTCAGGATATAGCCCAAACTGCTTTTAACCGAGATCAGCTTGCCCGAGCCATTATAGGTGTAATCCAGTCGCGACCCATCGGCATAAACCGCCGAAATCGGGGCATTTGCGGGCAGCGACTTGCTGAACACAAAATTGGCACCGCGTTCGTCGGTCAGATAATAGGCGCCGGCGTCCTGCGTCAGCAGCGTCCCGAGCGCGGTCTTGTTCCAGGGAAGGAAGGTTCCGCCCGACGAGGTGTATCGATATCTTTTGCTATCGATGAACACGTCATATTCGGACGTGCTGTTCTGGACGAATTGCACGCCCTGAACAAAATTATGCGTCCAACCGGTCACCAAGCCAGTGTAATATTTTCCCATGATGTTGGAATTATGTGCCGCCGGAACGAATTCCGCCCAGCTTCTGACGAAGCGCAGCGGCCCGATCACAACATCTGTCTTCGAATGGGTAAAGCGCCCCGTCTGGAGATTGACGCCTGCCGGGCTCACGCTCATCTGGTCGGGATAGGCATAGCGAAGATCGTTCGAGGCGTGCGCGGGAACCGCCATCGCCAAAGTCGTGACGGCGGCGATGGATGCCGGGGTGAAAGACGCTCTTAGGCAGCTCGCCAAGGCCTGGACGACACGCATCAGTTGCACCCTCCCCAATCGTTGATGACGATGTCGAGCGCGCCCGTCGACGTCGCCCCCAGGCTGTCACGCACCGTATAAATGACCCCCGCGGGCCCCGCGGCGCCGAAGGACTGGAACTGGATGCTGGTGGTCCCGGAGATATAGGCGTTGCCCATCCCGTCGTTGTGAACGATCGAAACCAGGGCAAGCGGCAGGTTGCCTTCGGGGTCGGTATCGTTGGCGACGACATTGATGGTTCGGTTCTGGCACGTTCCCATCACCAGCGTGTCGGTCACCGCGACGGGCGGCTGGTTGGCCGGGCCATTGGCGTTGATCGTCGTCGTCGCCGTACCCATCCCGATCGACCCGCCGCTCGACGGCGCCGAGAGGACGGCCGCGAATTGCTCGGCCCCTTCCGACACACCGTCGTCCAGCACCGTCACGGCAAAGGTCCGGGCGGTTTCCCAAGGAAGGAATGTCATCGTTCCGCTCACTGCGCCGAAATCGACCGGCGCCGCGGCGGAGCCATTGCTGGTCGCATAATTGACGCTGAGCGATGCGGACGCGGTACCCGTCCGGCTGATCGTAAAGACCGCCGAGGCGCCTTCGCTGATGGTCGCAGGACCGGAAATCGAAAACACCGAGGCGTTGGGCGCCGGTCCGGGCAACGGCTGGCCGACGGCGACAGCGGTACGATTGCCGACCGGGTCATAATCCTGCGCGTTGGTCTTTCCATGGCGCGGACCACCGACGTTGCTTGTCGCAACCAGTCGACCAAGGGCATCATAGGAATAAGTGGTGGTTTCCGAAGCGCTCGATGTAACGGCAGGCCATGCCGCTAATACCAAAGCCAACACGCGACATCGCACTGAGCGCCTCCCCTTTTACCATCAGCGCCCGATTTTGAGGCGCTTGACGAGAGGCAAGAATTTTCAGTGTTTTAGTTTCCGGTCAACACGACATCGCCCGATACCACCATTTTGGTGGCGATTTTTTCTGAATATTGGAACGAAATTATATCCATAACCGATATTTTTATTCAATCTTCAATAATAACGCAATTTTGTCAAAATAACGACATTTCACGGTTAGAAAAATTTCGTTTGCCTAGAATTGAGTACGGTTGAGGACGTGTGAAGGATCCACATTCGGAAGACCGTCCCCTACCGCTCCTATCAACCGTAATCCCCGTATACATTCCCGTGCCGCCCACATTACTGCGCGGAAAGTCGGCCAACCTGACGCCACAAGATCTCATCTAGAAATTTGTAGGTCACCGCATTCAAGATCTCGCCAACCGACTCCATCGCCAGGCCGACGCGCTCGTCGAACCCGTTGTACAGCATCGCCTGCGTCTCGGCGCCGGCGCGCGCATAGCTCGCCAGTCGCGCATGGCCGTCATAGGCGAGCGTGACCCCAGCGCCCGCCGGGCGCGTGTCGGCGGTGAGGTTGCCGCGCGCGTCGTGCGTGAAGCTGCGTGTCCCCGCGGCATGCACCACCGACGTCAGCCGGTTTGTCCCGCTCGCGATCGCGTGCACGTCGCTCTGCGCCGGGCTGGCGTCGTCGGCGTTCACCCGACGCTCGACGCGTAGCAGATTGCCGTTCTTGTCGTGGACATAATCCTCGCGCGCAAAGCCGCTGGTGCCGCCGTCGACCCGGTTCAACCGGTCGACGCTGTCATAGCCAAAGCCGCGGCTGTTCGCCGGGGTCACATGGTCGGTGATCGAGGTGATATTGTCAAAGTATTTCTACGCTGCTATTCGTCCAATTTTTCAAGCTCAATAATCAACTCTTGAAGAATTTTGCGATTATATGCCGAATCCGATGACTTTATTTCAATCTTCGATCCAGTATCTTTCCAGTTTTCTACGGACGGCGAGATTCTTTGCCATGTCCAAATTGCTTTAATTAAATAGTTTCTTCTATTTCTTGTAGGAATTTTATTATCTTTACTTGCGTCAATATAGCTATCAATTAATATTTTTTGAAAAATCTTATCGCCATTGCTTATTCCATTTTCGAGCAAGGCGAGCATTTTTCTGGAATCTGGCGAATTTTCTGCGACTATCCAAGCATCATTATCTTTCCCATTCTTTCGTCGCAGCTCATCGATCTCGTGCATTTCCATTTCGGTTTTCATCTCGTCACGAAAAAGTGAGGGAGGCTCGTGGTTCCGTTCCATTTGCGCCGGTGACGCATGAGGCCTTTGCTCCGGCGATGAGGCCATCGGATCTCCACAACTCGCCAAAACGAGGGTCGACCCCAAGACCAGTTTGATAGCGAAGCTTCGCAAACGATCGATATTTGTCATGGGTAAGGTCTCCCAAGTTGCTTTCCATCAGGCCCGAAATCTTGCCACCCTTCACCCTCGCTCGTTTTCCGGCCAGGGTTGTGGAAAGGATCGGCGTGGGACGGATGCGGCGAAAGCTGCCCACCGTACGCCCACACGTAGGTAGTCGGGGCACGGACCCGACGCCTCATCGTCTTAGCCAATTGGGAAGCAAAACCATCCTGCCGCATTCCGGTATTACATGACCAAAGAACTATGATTTCGTCTTTTTTGCATCTCGCCTCCAAAATTCTTGTAAACTCATCGAGAGATCGAAACTCCACCCCTCCTTTTGTAAAACCTTCACCTTGCCAATACCTCATGTCATTTGCTTTGCCGGGATGGTTTACCAGTATATGTGAATCGCTCCCGTGAGCAAAAACCGAGCAAATTCCCGGCCGATCGGGCTGAGACAAGGCGCCAATAAACCATGCTGGATCGTCAACCGGATTGTGAAGGTTAATATTGGTCAGTCCGAGAGGATCAATGCCTACCAACGGATTTGCCGCAGCATAAGCATAGGGATTCACATCCCCACCCAGCCCTATGGGATCTGCCTGGACATACCGCCCGAGCGTCGGGTCATAATCGCGGTAATAGTTGTAATACAGGTCGGCATGCTGCTCGACCTGCCCCGGGAACCCGATCCGGGCGTAGCCGGTCGGGGTGACGACGGCGCCGCTCGAGTCGGTCGTGACCACCGGGGTGCCGAGGTGATTGCCCTGCGTCCAGTGGAGCTTGCTCGTCGCCCCGTCGGGGATCGCGACCGCCAGCGGCATGTAACCGCCCAGCCCGTCGTCGCCGCCGAACGCGGTGCCGTCGCCCACCTCGGGCAGCAGCCAGATATATTCGGCGCGAAGGTCGGCGGTCGTCGCGCCATATTCGCCGACGATGCGGTGGCCCGCGTCATAGGCAAAGCGCCGCTCCTCGACCGCACTGCCACCCAGCATCGTCGTCAGGCCGACGCGCTCGTCGAACCCGTTGTACAGCATCGCCTGCGTCTCGGCGCCAGCGCGCGCATAGCTCGCCAGTCGCGCGTGACCGTCATAGGCGAGCGTCACGCCCGCCCCCGCCGGGCGCGTGTCGGCGGTGAGGTTGCCGCGCGCGTCGTGCGTGAAGCTGCGCGTCCCCGCGGCATGCACCACCGAGGTCAGCCGGTTCGTCCCGCTCGCGATCACGTGGACGTCGCTCTGCGCCGGGCTGGCGTCGTCGGCGTTCGCTGGACGCTCGACGCGCAGCAGATTGCCGTTCTTGTCGTGGACATAATCCTCGTAACGGCAGCTCACCATCGACCGACACTCGCTCCACAGGCGCGTGCAGGTTACATATTATATCGAATTGCGCAGTTTTTGAACGCTATCAAACAGCAACAGAGCCTTAGCATCTCTTTCGATAATGCCTACATAATGTTCATAATCCGAGCATAGCTCGTCATAAGATATGATCAATTCAATTCCATTTTCCAGCCATGAACCAGTTTTCCAAAAATCTTCAATATTACTATCACAAATAAAAAACAGTTCTGACGGCATCCATTTGGGGAACTTATTATGACCCGATTGGATAAGATAGCTCAACTTTCCTCCAAATAACACTATCCCATAAACTTTATATTCAATATCATGAGAAATTTCATCTTGGCGAAAAATCTCCATTTCTAATTCCGTGGGATTGTGTTTTCGCTTCACTTTCATAAATGTCTCACTTTGGTTTGAAGTCAGTGAATCGCCCATTTGGCAAGGCTACGTAGTGAACCTCAACACCGTTAATGTTCTGCCGCATTTTCTGCGATCCGGGCGGAAATCGACCATCCCCCATTTGCAACGGTACGGGCGTGCCAAAAGAAGGCATGGCCATAGCTTGCTGGACGGCGTAGTGTTCGCGCAAATCTGCAGGAGCGCGCCCTGTTCGAGGATAGGGAGTAATCCAAAAGCTCGTAGGGCAGTACCCCTGAGAGTGAGCGAACTGATATATGATGTTTAGCTGTTCTACCGGGCTTGGCAAACCAGAATTAGGATTCCTAATGACAGGAGGTCGTGGTTGAGGCTGCCTTACGCGAGGTCGGGTGAATCCACCTTCGGCAAGAGGGTTTCGCCCAATTGGACTCAGCCCAGGCCGCCGGATTGGTGCGCGGGGAATTTGGATAGAGACAGTCTGGAGCCCATGCGGATCGCCGCCAGCTAATGGATTCGCCCCCGCATAGACATAAGGATTGCGATCCCCCTCCAGCCCGATCGGATCGGCCTGGACATACCGCCCGAGCGTCGGGTCATAATCGCGGTAATAGTTGTAATAGAGGTCGGCATGCTGCTCGACCTGCCCCGGGAACCCGATGCGCGCGAAGCCGGTCGGGGTGACGATGGCGCCGCTCGCGTCGGTCGTCACCACCGGGGTGCCGAGGTGGTTGCCCTGAACCCAGTGGAGCTTGCTTGTGCCGCCGTCGGGCACCGCGACCGCGAGCGGCATGTAACCGCCCAGCCCATCGTCGCCGCCGAACGCGGTGCCGTCGCCTACCTCGGGCAGCAGCCAGATATATTCGGCGCGAAGATCCGATGTGGTCGCGCCATATTCGCCGACGATGCGGTGGCCCGCGTCATAGGCAAAGCGTCGCGCCTCGACTGCACTACCGCCGAGCGTCGTCGTCAGGCCGACGCGCTCGTCGAACCCGTTGTACAGCATCGCCTGCGTCTCGGCGCCGGCGCGCGCATAGCTCGCCAGCCGCGCATGACCGTCATAGGCGAGCGTAACCCCAGCGCCCGCCGGGCGCGTGTCGGCGGTGAGGTTGCCGCGCGCGTCGTGCGTGAAGCTGCGTGTCCCCGCGGCATGCACCACCGACGTCAGCCGGTTCGTCCCGCTGGCGATCGCATGCACGTCGCTCTGCGCCGGGCTGGCGTCGTCGGCGTTCACCCGCCGCTCGACGCGCAGCAGATTGCCGTTCTTGTCGTGGACATAATCCTCGCGCGCAAAGCCGCTGGTGCCGCCGTCGACCCGGTTCAACCGGTCGACGCTGTCATAGCCAAAGCCGCGGCTGTTCGCCGGGGTCACATGGTCGGTGATCGAGGTGATATTGTCGTCACCGTCATAGCCGTAGCTGAGGTGCCAGACGTCAGCGCCAGCCGCGGTGGTGAGCCGCTTCGACGCCAACCGACGGTCGCTCCCCCAATCCTGCGCCAGCTTCAGACCATTGCCGAAATCCGCCGACAGCATCGGGCCAAAGGGCTCATAGGCGATGTTGGTCGCGAGCACCGTCCACGCCGACCCGCTGGTAGCCCGCGTTTTCACTTCGATCACCCGGCCCTTGGCATCGCGGCTGTAGGCGACGTCGCGTCCGCTCGGATAGCGGACCTGAATGATGCGATCGGCCAGGTCGTGGGTCCACGTCATCGCACCAACCGGCTGCACGCGGTCGGTCAGATTGCCGCGGTGGTCGTAGCCGAAGCTGGTCGTGCCGCTGGCGTCGGTCATGCTGGCGAGACGCCCGACGCAATGGCAATTCGCCACGCCGCCGCTGTCGTAGGCAAAGGTGACGGTCTCCGACGCGGGACGTCCCACCGGCGTCTTGCTCGTCACGCGCCCGAGAATGTCGCGTGTGTAATCGATGCGCTGACCGCGACCGTCGATCGCCGCCGTCAGGTCGCCGGCGGCATCATAGTAATAAATGCTTGTACCGCGGTCGGGGCTGGTTTCCTGAATGATCTCGCCAAAACCGTTGCGCACGAAGTTGGTCTGGACATTCACCGCATCGGTAAAGCGCGTCGGTTCGTCCTTGGCATTATAGAGCGTCGCGGTCGTGCCGGTATCGGGCGCCACCGTCGATGTCAGGCGATTGAGCGGGTCGAATGCCATGTCGGTCGCATGGCTGCGCGGCGATGTCGTGCGGACGGGATTGCCATTCTTGTCATATTGCCAAGCCGTCGTGCGCCCGGGTCCGAGCGTTTCGGTGAGCATGCGGCCGATGCTGTCAAAGGTGCGCGCGATCGTGCTGCGCACCGCGCCGTCGGCGCGCTTGATCTTCTGTTCGGTCACATTGCCCATCGCATCATGCGCGAAACTCTGCTTCTCGCCATCGGGAGCGGCAATCTCGAGCAACCGGCCCGCCAGGTCGTATACAAAGCTGAGCTTCTCGGTCGCTGGCGCAATTATACCCGTGACGCGGCCTTCAATGTCGTATTCGTAGGTTGTCGTGGCGTCCAGCGCCGCGGTCGTCGGATGCCTGACCGTGCTCGTCAGCAGGCGGCCCAATGCATCATAGGTGAAAAGCGTCTGAATGCCATTGACGTCGGTCACCGATGCCGGGCGGCCGTTCGCATCATGGCCTGCAAAGGTCGTGACGTGGTTCAGGCCATTGGTGACGGTTAGCAGATTCCCGGCGCTGTCGTAAGCGAAGCTGCTGATGTCGTCCTGCACGCCGACCGCCGCGCGGGGTCCATTGATCGCGGTCAGTCGCCCGCCAGCCCCCCAGCTGTAAGTTTCGGTGCGCGTCTGCCCGGTCGTCGCATAGGGTAGGCTGTGCGTCGTCGTGTCGGTCAGGGTGCGCGTCAAAAGTTCGCCCGTCGCGCCATAGGTCATTTCGGTGCGAAGGCCGGGTACGTCGATACGCGTCGGCAAGTCCAGCGTAGCATGCCACTGAAAATTGGTCGTGCGACCGACACTCGTCCAAGGCGCCTCTATGATCTCATTTGGTCGTCGAGTCTGATAGTCGTTGGCAAATTCGGTCACTGTTCCACGCGGGTCGATCGACTTATTGCGGATGATCGACACGTCTTCCCGCGTGGTGATGTAAAGTCGGTGCTCATGTGTTTCGACGTCGGCTTCTACCGTTGCCGTCGCCAATCCTTCGCGTTTGCCAAGGACCGAGGGTATGGCTCGCGACACCAGCCCATCAATTCGATCAAACCGATAAACCTCCTCGCGCCCGAGCGGGTTTGTCACGAGTCGATAGCGATGTTGATCAGGCTGTTCGGTGTAGTCGATTTCTACCCGGCCGACGCCGCCGACGCGTTCGCTACTCTTTACCAAACCATAAGCGTGATATTCATAGGTCGAGAGGCGCTGGCCATTCTGGTCTTTGATCCCGGTGAGGGCGTAGGGCTGGTCGCTATTCTCATACAGATATTCACGCGCCCAGATTTCCACATGCGCCGAGTCACGGCGACTGACGCGCGTCAATCGGTCATCTCTGCCGACCCGAGCCGTCGATGACGTATCACCATAAGTATAGATCAACTTCTCACCTCCCGGCAGAGCGACCTCGGTGATGACCTTCGATACCCTCGGCATATTCCCATAGATGACAAAATTCGAACCCGTCCCGCCGCCGACCAGCGGGAAGGTATAGACACTCTTTGCCTTTGCCTCCGCCCAAGTCAGGGTCATCTCTCGACCGAAATTGTCTCGGATCTTCGTCGGAAACTCTCCAACGTCATCGTAATCGAAGTATCGCGTATAACCGCCAGGCAGAACTTGCTGGATGGGAATCAGGCTGCGTTCGCGGAGCACCGGGGACCAATTGTCGGCGCGGCGATAGAGCGTGTAGCTTCCATCGGATTCAGTGAGCTTGAACTCCGCAGAGCCGCTTGGGCCAGCCGCTGCGGCCTCGAAATAGGCTTTGCGAGACGCCGGCGGCGGTGCCACCATTTCGAGTTGTCGTCGCCCGTTTGCATCGGCAACATAAGCCCAGCTGGTCGCGTCCCAAAAATTCCAGACCTTGAAATAGTCTATCCCGCCAGATGGCGTCAAATATTCGATCTTGTCGAACCGATTATGGTTACTCTCAAATACTGTGAGACGGCCCGGCAATATGCCATGCCAATTCGGACCAAAACCCGGAAGTGACGTCGACGATATGCGCGACAGACTGTGCTGGCGGCTTCTATATTGGCGAAAGACTCCAAACTGGCCGTCAGCGGTTTGGAAATCGAGTTCCGATTCGATTTTGGCCCCGGTCGCAAGGGAAACCGGGTTTCCGACCAGCGGATTGGCGCCCAAAGAAACAGGCTGACTGTCTTCGGTACAGTCACATTCGGGATTGGTGTCAGTGAGGCGGCGGCAGATGCCCGTGCGCGTCAGGTGATAGGGATCCGGACAGTATAGGATTGTCATTGCAGGTAGGACGGTGCTTGCTTCGGGCGGGCCGCCAAATTGCCGTGCCAGCCATCTGCAATAGAAAGCGTGAGGCGCCGCAAATTCGGGCGGTTGGTAGGTCGCGCCGGGGTTGTAGATTTCATGCTGTTTTCGGCAAGCAGCGTCAGGCGTGGGGAAGGTCTCGCTCGTCCCGACGGTGCCCCATGTCGCCGATGGCGCGACCGCAGGCTCACTACCCGGCATGACGGTTTGAGCGTAAGAATTCGAATGTGTCGCAAGATATAGCATGCAGAAAGCCACAACGCATGCCAAGCGGCGCAGGAGCCTAGAGGGCTCCTTGCTTGCGAATTGTACGTTCAACGTCTTGCTCCCGCGATTGTTAGCGCACCAAATCCTGAAAATTGGTTGCTATCCGCAAGAAGCATTTCCGATAATTTCGGTCAATTATACTTTGATATAAACCACCAATATGGAACCTTTCTCGTTCAACTAAGAAATTTGATTGAGTAATTGTTGCAAGTTGCGACCGGTCAGTCATTTATTGCGTGCTATCACAACCCCGTCTCGCGATCGAACAATCTCCGCTCATCGGAACGTAAGCGGTTGATGAAGCCTGAACCTTGTAGTCGATCTGACACTCGATTTTCAGCGAAGCGACCAAGCCCTAAGCCCCCACCTTTGTGCGAACGATTCATGAAGGCGGCTAAGCGAGCGTCGTTGATGGGGTATTTGTCGGCACGATTCCAATAGAGGGGTGAAATAATCCTAATATCAAATGCTTATCGTCAATTTCGTTTCCGTAGGGGTCACCAGCCCGCCACCATGTCTTGTGGGCCGACAGCAGCTGTATCAGCGCAGCCAACCGGCGGCCGCCGCCAGCTCGCGGATTTCGGTGCAATGGCGCTGGCGCTGCTCGGGGCCCAGCGTCGGCAGGATGCGGGCATAGCCGCGCAGCTGAAGCGCGATCAGTTCGGGCGTAAGGTCGGGAAGCTTGGCCGCGAGAAGCGCCCGGATTGCCGGTTCGTCGACGCGAAACCCGCACAGCTGCTGCGACGCGATGGCGACGGTTGTGCCGTTGAGGATCGCGTCCTCGCTGTAACGTGCCGGCGCTTCCGCCGCGACCGGCGGGGCCGACACGATGGCAAGGGCGGCCATCAGGCGAAAGGGAGCGCTAGCTATCATCATCATGTCATCGTTCCCTGTGCGTGCGGACGCCGCAAGACCGGCCATGCACCAGTGCATTTCCAGCCGTTCCGCACGGGCTCGACCCGATCGCGCGAATTTGCTCGACAATTGCGCGGCAATTAATCTTATCTTGAAATGCCGCGACTAATGGCAAACCGCTGATAAACCGAAAGATCGCTCATGACTGCGCGCCTGTTCCTGCTCATTCTCGCCAGCGTCAGCCTGTCGGCGCTCGCACAGCTGGCGCTGAAAGTCGGGACCACGTCCGCCGCTAGCGGGCGATCGGCGGGAATCGGCGGCGAAATTGGCGGGCTGGTGCAATCGCCGATGATCCTGCTCGGGCTCTGCCTTTATGGTGTCGGCGCGCTGCTCTGGTTGTTCGTGCTGGGGCGTGCACCGCTGTCTTTGGCCTACCCGTTCGTCGGGATCGGCTTCATTCTGACGATGCTCGCCGGTGCCTGGTGGCTGGACGAAAGCCTGAGCGCCGCGCGCATTGCCGGAACGCTGATGATCGCCGCGGGCTGCGTGCTCGTCGCGCGGTCCGCATAATTCCTTGCCACGGCGCTCAGACACCGCCCGATGACCGCGCCCGCACCCGCCGTGAACCCTTCGTCATCGGGGCTTTCGCCGCGGACGCGCGCGATCCTGCTCGTCACGATCATGCTGGTCGCGGTCGGGCTGCGAGTGGCCGCTGCGTGGGCCTTGCAGCATCCGCTCGAAAGCGACGCGCTTGCCTATTTCACGATGGCCGAAGGCTTGGCGGAACGCGGCGAGCTCGCCGACCATTATGGCCAGCACGCCTTTTACAGCGCGGGTTATCCGCTGCTGCTCGCGCCCGTGTTCCTGATCGTGGGAAGTTCGGTGGGGGCGGCCGTTGCGGTCAATATGCTGTTGTGCGCCGCGAGTATCTGGCTGATCTACCGGCTCGGCTTGGCACTATCCGCCCGCCGCGAAGCGGGGCTGCTCGCCGCCGCCGCCTATGCGCTCTGGCTGCCCGGGCTGTGGAATGCGACGATGCTGGCGAAGGAGAATCTGACCACGCCGCTACTGCTGGGCATCGCGCTGTGCGCGATCGCGATCGCGCGCAACCAGCGCCCGATGGTCGCGGCATCGGTGGCCGGTCTATTGTGGGGCGCCGCGCTGATCACCGGCGGGTCGGCGCTGCTGCTCTGTCTTGGCGTCGCCGCCGCGCTGTTGCTGCTGTGGCGCGCGCGCCGCAGATTTGCGCCGGCCTTTGCCGCGGGGCTATGCTTCGTCGCCGGGGCCGCGTTGCTGATGGCGCCGTGGCTTTATACGACGAACCAGATGGTCGGTCGCCCGGTGCTGACCACCAACGCCGCCTTCAACCTGTATCTGGGCAACAATCCGGCCGCGACGGGCCGCTTTGTCAGCATCGCCGACACGCCGCTGGGCAAGGACTGGAACGCGACGCGCATGGAGCTGGGCGAGGTCGGCAACGCCGACCGCCTGCAAGCCGAAGCGCTTGGCTGGATCGCCGCGAACCCCGACACAGCGGCGCAGCTCGCGGCGCTCAAACTCCTCTATTTCTGGCAACCCAATCTCCCCGACGAGGGCGAGATGGCGGCGTCGAAAGCGGTCGCCGCGATCCGGCTGGTCGAGGTCGGGCAATATGGCCTGATCCTGCTGCTCGGGCTGTTCGCCTTCGCCTCGCGGCGGATCGCGCCCGACGCCAAATGGATTTTTGCGGCGATGATCGCGGGCTTCTGGCTGATCCACGCCGCCGCCTATATCATCGTCCGGTATCGGGATCCGGTGATTCCGCTGTTGATCGTTCTGGCGGCGGTTCCGATCGCAGCGTGGATCGAGCGGCTTTTTGCGCGAAGGGGATCGCCCGATGCCGCCTGAGCAGCCCCTCCGCTCCGACAAGCCGGTGCCGCTGTTCGTCGACGTCGACGGGACGCTGGTGCGCGCCGATCTTTCGCTCGAAAGCTTTGTGCGGATCGCCCGGTCGGGCATTGCCGCGCTGATCGCGGTACTGACGTGGCTGATCGCGGGCCGCGCGGTCGCCAAGACGTTGGCGGCGCGGCGCGACCGCGTCGATCCGGCGCGCCTGCCCTATCGTCCCGAAGTGCTCCGCCTGATCGACGAGGCAAAGGCCGACGGGCGCCCGGTGATCCTCGCAAGCGCCAGCCACTGGCGGCACATCCGCGGCATCGCTGATCATCTGGGGCTTGCCGAACCGGTGATCGCGACACGCGGCCGGTCCAATCTGAAAGGTCCGGCGAAACTCGCCGCGATCCGCGCGCGGATCGGCGCCGACTCGCCGTTCGACTATGTCGGCGACAGCCGCGCCGATACGTGCCTGTGGCGCGAGGCGCGGCACGGCTGGTCGGTCGGCCATGTTCCGGCAGGGTCGACGGTCGCACGGCTCGGCGACCCGCGCCCCGGCGCCGCGCGGACGATCGTCAAGGCGATGCGGCCGCACCAATGGGCCAAGAACGCGCTGGTGATCGTTCCCGCGATGACATCGGGGCAGTTCACAAACCCCGCGGTGCTGCTGACCGCGGTGGCGGCGGCGCTGCTGATGTCGCTGATCGCCTCGTCGATTTATTTGCTGAACGACCTGCTCGACATCGACGCCGACCGCGCGCATCGCAGCAAATGGAAACGGCCGCTGGCGCACGGCGATCTGACGATCCCGGCGGCGCTGGGGCTGTCGTTGCTGCTGGCGGCAATCGGCCTGATCGGCGGCTGGTGGCTCGGCGGTGCCGAACTCATGCTCTGGTTCGTCGCCTATATGGCGATCACGACCGCTTATTCGTTCCGGCTGAAGGCGGTGATGGTCGGCGACGCGATCGTGCTTGCGTCGCTGTACACGATCCGCATCTGGATCGGCGCGATCGCGATCGGCGTGGCGCTGAGCTTCTGGCTGCTGCTGTTTTCGGTCTTCCTGTTCCTCAGCCTCGCCTATCTGAAGCGTTATGTCGAAATGCGCGACGCGATCGAGCCCGAGCGCCTGCTGAGCGGGCGGGGTTATGTCGGCGGCGACCTCGATGTCGTGATGATGTCGGGTATTTCGGCCGGGATGGTCGCGATCCTCGTGCTGGCGCTCTTTGCCCATGATCCGGCGACCGCGGCCAATTATGCGCAGCCGCAAATGCTGTGGCTGCTCTGCCTGCCGCTTCTCTATTGGCTGAACCGTATCTGGATCATGGCGCGGCGCGGCGAGGTCGAGGGCGATCCGGTCGCCTTTGCGATCAAGGACCGGCGCAGCCTGCTCGTCGGCGCGGTGACCGCCGGCATCTTCATGGTCGCGCTTTACGGACCTGCGGCGGTTCAACTGATCACCGGCTGATCGTACCGGTCGCCGCAAGCAGCGCGCGATTGCTCCGGAACGGCGCCGTCGCCGATCGATAGGTGCTGGCCGCGCCCGCTCGGCGGGGGCAGCAGGATCGGGTGAGCGATATTGCGGGCCATATCCACCTGATCCTGCCCGATCCCGCCGAGCGCGCGGCCTGTTTTCGCGCGCTGGCGGCAGGGGGCGACCGCGTTGTCCGCTGCTTTGCCAACGCCGATGACTGGCTGGAGGGTGACGGCGACCATGACGGCGCCATCCTGCTCTTTCGCTGGCACCAGCCCGGGCGGGTCAGCGGCGCGGCGTTGCTCGAACGGATCGCGGGGCGCGGCGATCTGGCGGTCTTTGTTGCCGCCGAGCAGCTGAGCATCGCCGAATCGCGCGCGATCCTGCGCGGCGGCGCGCGCAACCTGCTTGCGGCGCCGCTCGACCCGCGCATCGTGCGCCGGGTCATCGACGCGGCGGCTGGCGACTGGCAGGCGCGACAAGCGGCGCTGCATCGGCGCCGCGAGGCAGAGGCGCGGCTGGCGGCGCTGACCCCGCGCGAGCGCAGCATATTGGACGCGATCGCTGCGGGGCTCGGCAACAAGGCGATCGCGCGGCAGCTCGATCTCAGCCCGCGCACCGTCGAGGTTCATCGCGCCAAGATCATGCGCCGCGCCGGGGCCGACAGCGTCGCCGAACTGCTGCGCTGGCAATTCATCGCCGAACAGGCGCGCGGCGCGGCGGTCAATCCGGTCCATTCTGGTGCATGATCGCCGCGGCAAGCGGCCAGCCGCGCGCCGTCCCGCCTATAAGGCACATGAACGGCGCACCGCTCTTGAGTTGGTCCCCATGGGCGCTGCCGTTCACCCGCGCGCGGTCCACCCCACCTGACCGCGCGCGACCGACAGGGTCGGCAGGGGAATGTTCCTTCCCTTGCCGACCCTATTCGTTTCCCATGCAACGTCAGCCGGTGACGAGCGCGCGCTGTTCGGGACGGCCCATCGACAGCAGGATCGGGTCCGATGCCTGCCGCGCCATGAAATCACCCTTGCCCGCGATCCCCTGCCAGGTGATGCCGATCAGCGATTGCGCGATCGCGCCGCCCAGCGTGTCGCCGGGGCCGGGCAGGATGATGACGTCGGGGGCAAATTCGCGGGCCGCAACCTGCACCGACAGCGCGAAGTCGTAGGGCGCGAGGATCTGGTGGCCAAAGGTGTAATCCCACACCGCCGCCGGATCGCTGGCAAAGCGGCGCCAGACATGGCCGCGACCATCGACCATCGGGATCGTCGGCGCGCCGAACAGCGCGGGCGGCAGTTCGGCCTTCGCCTTGTCCGCGCTGCCGAACATCAGCGGGGTGTGGAACGGGCCATGGCCGGCAAGGCGTAGCGGGTCGCGCCCCGGCGTCGGCGGCGCTTCGGCGAGGAGCGCGGCGAGGCCCGCTTCGTCGCCCGCAAAGACGAGCATCCCGGCAAGATCGATCGACAGCGCGAGGGCGTGGCCGGGCCGCGCGGCGATGGCATCGACCAGATCGAACAGGGTTTCGCGCAAGCCCGGAACCGGGCGCCAATCCTCATCGACGACTTGCAGCAATATCTGCCCGCCCGGGCCGTGCGTCTGGCTGTTGAGGCCCATCGCATTGCTGATCCGGAAGCCATCCGCGACCGACACTGCACCGCCGAGCGCCAATGCGCTGTACCAGCCCATCGAATTGCCTGCGACCGCGATGACGTCATATTTTTCGCGGTCGATGCTGAGATAATCGAGCGCGGTCGCGGTGTAGATCAAGGGTGCTGCAACGTCGCCGCGCATGTGGGTGGCGACGCTGAAGCGATCGGCGCCGTCGAGTTCGGTGACGGTCGGCTGGCTGCGGTCCCGGCGCTGCGCGTCGAAATTCGCGATCAGCTCGGCGAAGCGCGCGCCGTGGAAACGCGCGATGCTGCCGAGTTCGCCCTTGCCATAGGTGCCGCGGCCGGGGGCGACGACGAGCGCGGTTTTGCGCGCGCTGCTCATCTCCGTCCCCTCATCCGTTCGTGCTGAGCTTGTCGAAGCACTGTTTTTCCTTCTGCGTCGTCAAAGATAAGAACGGCCCTTCGACAAGCTCAGGGCAAACGGTTTTGTTATCAGCCCTTGGCGAGCAGCTCCTTCGCCGCCGCGACGATGCTGTCGCGGCTGGGCAGGGTCAGCGTTGCGGCCTTGCCGAGCGGAATGAAACTGTCGTCGGCGGCGATCCGCGCGAGCTTCTTGTCCGGCGTGCGCTCGACAAAGGTCGCCATCAGCGCCTCGCTTTGCGACCCCGTGATGCGGCATTCGTCAACGATCAGGACGCGCTTGGCATCGCCGACCGCGGCGACGAGCTTGTCTTCGTCGACCGGACCGAGCCAGCGCAGGTCGATGACGCGCGCTTTCACCCCGTCGGCGGCGAGCAGCTTTTCGGCCTGGCGCGAGAGGTAGTAGCCATTGCCATAGGTGACGATCGCGAGGTCGCTGCCGTCGCCGTGGACGCCCACGTCGCCGAAAGCGATCGGCGCAGCGGCCCCGGGCGCCTCATAAACGCTCGTCCACAGCCCATCGCCCTCCTCGTGGAGATCGCGGGTCATGTAGAGCGCGATCGGCTCGACGAAAACGACGACGCGCTGTTCCTCGCGCGCGAGCCGCACGCATTCGCGCAGCATCGCGACCGCGTCACGCCCGTTCGACGGCACCGCGAGGATGACGCCCGGAATGTCGCGGAACACCGCGAGGCTGTTGTCGTTGTGGAAATGGCCGCCGAAACCCTTCTGATAGCCGAGCCCCGCGATGCGGATGACCATCGGGTTGGTATATTGGCCGTTCGAGAAGAAGCTCAAGGTCGCCGCCTCGCCACGGATCTGGTCCTCGGCATTATGGACATAGGCGAGAAACTGGATCTCGGGCATCGGGACAAAGCCGTTGTGCGCCATGCCGATCGCGAGCCCGAGGATCGCCTGTTCGTCGAGCAAGGTGTTGATCACGCGCGCTGAGCCAAAGCGCTGGTGGAGCTTCGCGGTGACATTATAGACCCCGCCCTTCGGCCCGACATCCTCGCCCATTACGGCAATTTCGGGATAGGCGAGCATCAGGTCGGCGAGCGCCCAGCTCAAGAGCCGCGCCATATGTTGCGGCTTGTCCATCGCGCCCGCATCGCTGCCGAACATCGCGGTGCGGTCCTCGTCCGAGGGGGTGTTCGCGCGGGCAAGCTCGCGGCTGGGCGGCACGATGCTCTGCATCACATGCGCGGGGGTGGTGATCTTGGGGCGCAGGATCGCGGCCTCGGCCTGCCGCGCCAGCGTCGCGCCGATGTCTTCATAGACGTCGGCGATCTCGGCGGGGGTCATCCACCCCTGCTCGGCCATCAGCGCCGCGCCCGCGAGCAGCGGGTCGCGCGCCTCGTCGGCCTCGATCAGCGCCTTGGGCAGATAGGCGCCCTGCACGTCCGACCCGGCGTGGCCGTAGAGCCGCACCGTCGCCATGTGGAGGAACACCGGCTTGCGATAGCGCCGCGCATAGTCGGCGGCTTCGCACGCCCCGGCATAGGCCGAGGCGAGGTCGCTGCCGTCGCACTGGATATAGTGCAGCCCGGCGCGGTGACGGAACTGCGCCTCGATCCAACCCGTGGGCGTGCGCGTCGAAATGCCGATGCCATTGTCTTCGCAGAGGAAGATCAGCGGCATGGGCGAGCCCTGGAACGCCGCCCAGCCCGCGGTATTGAACGCGCCCTGCGCGGTCGAATGATTCGCCGACGCGTCGCCAAAGCTGGTCAGGACCACCGCGTCGTCGGGGAGCGCCAGCCCGTCCATGCCGAGCCGCCGCGCGATGCCGATCGAAAAAGCCGCGCCGACGGCTTTCGGCAGGTGCGAGGCGATCGTCGAGGTTTGCGGCGGGATATTGAGCGGTTTCGATCCGATCACCTTGTGGCGGCCTCCCGAAATCGGGTCTTCGCTAGACGCGGCGAAGCTCAGCAGCATATCCCACGTCGGGGTTCCACCCGGCAACTGGCGCGCGCGGTGGAGCTGGAAAGCGTTCGAGCGGTAATGGAGGAACGCCATGTCGGTGACGCGCAGCGCCGCGGCGACCGCGGCATTGCCCTCATGCCCCGACGATCCGATCGTGTAGAAGCCCTCGCCGCGCGCCTGCAGGTGGCGCGACAGGCGGTCCATCTGGCGGCTGGTGAGCTGCGACAGGAAAATGTCGGTCGCGTCGGCGCGCGACAGTCCGATCGCGGCGGGATCGGGCGCATCGGCGCGGCCCGGCAAGCGGCCGGTCGCCAACGCGGCGAGGAATTTTTCATGTACTGCCTGCGCCGCGTCCACTAAAATTCCTCCCGTTCGGCCTCGCCCATTCTGGCGGCTGGTTACGCCCGCAACCATCGGACCCATGCGGCAGCGCGCTATAACGGGGCAGTCGCCTGTGCAAGCATCTCTTGCCTTGGCGCGCCGCCTCGCGCTACGCCTTGGCGCGATGACGATGCACGGCGGAACAGTCTTTTGGGCATGATGTCGCTGTGGATCGCCCAGGCGTCAGCGGCGGCCGAAGCGCCGGGCGCCAGTGGCGGCTGGCTGATCGATCCCGAACTCGTCGATCCCGCCTATAGCCAGACGATCGCGGGCGGCGAAATCCAGACCGCGTTTCCGCCGCCACCGCCGCCACCGCCGCCGACGCCCGAATGGCTGAAATCGCTGTTCGACATGATCGGCAGTTTTTTCCAGTGGAGCGCGCCCGCCGCCAAGCCGCTGCTGTGGGTCGGCGTC
This sequence comes from Sphingopyxis microcysteis, assembly GCF_012274265.1. Classification (GTDB taxonomy): domain Bacteria; phylum Pseudomonadota; class Alphaproteobacteria; order Sphingomonadales; family Sphingomonadaceae; genus Sphingopyxis; species Sphingopyxis microcysteis. The sequence continues at coordinate 349,840 of NZ_JAANYY010000005.1, read as the reverse complement.
GCGCTGCTCGCGCTGTTCCTGCTCTATCATTTCGTTCCCGCCTTTGCGCGCTGGGTCGACAATCTGCCGTTCCGGCGCAAGGCGGGCGAGGATGACGCGGCGGACGACATCGGGCTGGCCGAAGCGGGCGCCGCGCGCGCGCTGCTGAGCGAAGCCGATGCACTGGCCGCCGAGGGGCGCTTTGCCGAGGCGGTGCACCTGCTGCTCTATCGCAGCGTCGAGGATATCGACGGCCGTCGCCCGGGGCTGGTCAAACCCGCGATGACCTCGCGCGATCTGGCCGAAGCGCGCGACCTGCCGGTGGTTGCGCAGGGCGCCTTCAGCCGCATCGCGCGCGCGGTCGAGATCAGCCTGTTCGGTGGACGATCGATCGACGCCGATGCGTGGCAACAGTGCCGTAGCGCCTATGCCGAACTGACGGTGCCGAAGAATTGGGCGCGGGCATGAACGACGGGGCGACGAGCGACGGCGGGTTCAACCCGCGCCTGATCGCGGGGGTCGTTGTGATCGGCGTGATCGCGTTCATCGCGCTGTGGGCGCTGATCGCGCTCGGCCCGCAGCTCAGCAGCGGTAACGACGGCGGCGGCCATGCGCTGTCGAAGGCGGCACCGGGCTATGCGGGGATCGTCGACCTGCTCGAACGCAGCGATGCGGTGGTCGATCTGCGCCGCAGCGAAGAGGCGCCGCAATATGAGGATGAATGGCGCGAGCTGCTGGTGCTGACCCCCTCGCACCAGACCAAGCCCGACGATCTGGCGCGGGTAATCAAGGGAAACCGCGGCGGGCCGGTGCTGATCGTGCTGCCGAAATGGCAGACGGGGCGGCATCCGGACAAGGCGGGCTGGTCGGGCCAAGGCTTTCCCAGCGCCCCGTCGCCCAAATCGCTGCCGCCGACGATCGGCGCGATCGACAAGATCGTCAGCGAGCCGCACGCGCGCGGCGCCACCGCGACCGGCTTCGTCGGCGGGCGCAACGTCGCGCTGCCGCTCCGTGGAATGCGGGCGCAGGTCATAACCTCCGGCGACTTCGCGACGATGATCGGCTTTCCGCACGGCGGCGCGCTGCTCGCCAAGCGCACCCACGACGAAATCTACATCCTGTCCGACCCCGATTTCGTCAACAACCTGGCCTTTGCGAGCCGCGATCGCGCCCGCGCCGCGGCGGTGCTGATCGACGCGGTGGCGGAGGATGCCGACGCCGACGGGATCGCGTTCGACCTGACGCTGAACGGGTTCGGCAGCCAGCGTTCGCTGCTGCGCTTTGCGTTCGTGCCGCCATTTATCGGCATCACCCTGTGCCTGATCGCGGCGGGGCTGCTCGCGCTGTGGCAGGCGTGGATGCGGTTCGGCCCGGCGCTGAAACCGGCGCGCGCCATCGCGGTGTCGAAGGCGGCATTGATCGCCAACAGCGCCGATTTGATCAAGCAGGCGCGGCGCGAGCTCGACGGCGCCGATGCCTATGTCCGCAGCCAGCGCAGCGCGATCGCGCGGCGGTTGCACGCCCCCGCCGGGCTCGATGACGCCGCAACCGACCGCTGGATCGACAAGCATCTGCGCGGCGGCGAAACATTTTCCGCGCTCGCCCGGCGACTGCCGCTCGCGCGCAATACCCATGAGTTTCTGGCAGACGCGCAGGCGCTGCACGACATCAGGAAGGATCTACTGCGTGACAGCTAATCCCATCGACAGCGTTCAGGCGCTCGGCGCCGCGATCGAAGGCGAGGTCGCCAAGGTCGTGTTCGGGCAGGGACCGCTGACCCGCATGGTCACCATCGCGCTGCTGGCGGGCGGGCATGTGCTGCTCGAAGGCCCGCCGGGGACCGCCAAGACGTTGCTGGCGCAGGCGTTCGCGCGCGCGACGGGACTCGATTTCGGGCGCATCCAGTTCACCCCCGATTTGATGCCCGGCGATATTTTGGGGTCGAACCTGTTCAACTTCCAGACGTCGAGCTTCACCCTCACCAAGGGGCCGATCTTCACCGAACTGCTGCTCGCCGACGAAATCAACCGCACCCCGCCCAAGACGCAGGCCGCGCTGCTCGAAGCGATGCAGGAACGCCGCGTCACGATCAACGGCGAGCCGCATGTCATGAGCCCGCGCTTTACCGTGCTCGCAACGCAGAACCCGATCGAACAGCAAGGCGTCTATCCGCTGCCCGAAGCGCAGCTCGACCGTTTCCTGTTCAAGCTGGTGGTCGATTATCCCGCCGCCGACGAGGAGCGCCGTATCGTCGCCGACCATGGCGGGCGCTTCAAGAGCCCCGCCGTCGCCGATTTCGGGGTGACCGAGGTCGCCAATGCCAAGACGATCGCGGCGGCGATCGACACCATCGCCACCGTCCGGCTGGCCGACGATATCGTCGATTACATCGTCCGCCTGGTCCGCGCGACGCGCGAAAGCGCCGACTTGGAATGCGGCGCCAGCCCCCGCGCCGCGACGTTGCTGGCGCGCGCCGCCTGCGCCGCGGCGGCGCTCGACGGGCGCGATTATGTGATCCCCGACGATGTGCAGCGACTGGCATCGGGGGTGCTGCGCCACCGCGTCATCCTGTCGGCGGCGGCCGAGATCGAAGGGCGCAGCGTCGAACAGGTCGTCGCGGCGCTGCTCGAGCGCGAGGAAGTGCCGCGGTGAACGGGAGCTCGTCACCGTTGCACCGTCATTGCGAGCGGAGCGAAGCAATCCAGGGCGTGGCAAGCCGCTCTGGATTGCTTCGCTCCGCTCGCAATGACGAACAAATAGGGGATAGGCTCGCATGATCTACCCGACCCGCCGCGCGATCTATCTGCTGCTGCTCGGCGCGCCGATGGCGCTCGCACTGGGACTGGTGCGGCCCGAGCTGTGGTTGGTGGCGCCCGGGTGGATCGGGGTGGTTCTGGCATGCCTGATCCTCGACACGGTCGCGGGTGCCAGTCCGCGCCACCTCAGCCTCGATGCGCGTTTTCCGCATCAGGTCGGGGTCGGCGATCCGTTCGACCTGACGCTCGCCGCGCGCGGGCGCGCGGTGCCGCCGCGCGCCGAACTGGCGCTCGCACTCGACGAGCGCTTTGTCGAGGGCGGGCGGCTGGCGGGTGAAATGCGCCGGACGAGCGACGGCGAAGCGCTGACCCGCACCCTGCCGCTCACCGCGTCGCGGCGCGGGCAGGCGGCAATCGAGGCGTTGTGGATTCGCTGGGCGGGGCCGCTGGGGCTGGTCTGGAAACAGCGCAAATTTGCCATCGACGGCACGATCAGTGTCGTCCCCAGCCTGCGCGCGGTGACCGACGAGGGCAGCCGCCTGTTCCAGCGTAACAGCTGGTTCGGCCTTCGCCAGCAACGCCTGCGCGGCGAAGGCACCGAGTTTGAGGCGCTCGCCGAATATCAACCAGGGATGGACCGGCGCGCGATCGACTGGAACGCGTCGGCGCGCCACGTCAAACTGCTGGCCAAGGAATATCGCGTCGAACGCGACAACCGCGTCGTGCTGGCGATCGACGGCGGGCGGACGATGGCCGAGCCGGTGGGCGGCATGCCGCGCGTCGACCGCGCGGTGTCGGCGGCGCTGCTGCTTGCTTATGTCGGGTTGAAGCTCAACGACCGAATCAGCCTGTTTTCCTTTGCCGCAAAACCGCAGGCGCTGACCCCCGCCTATATGCACACGCAGGATTTCCCGGCGTTGCAGCGCGCCGCGAGCCTGATCGACTATGCCCATGTCGAGAGCAATTTCACCCTCGCGCTGACCACGCTCGGCGCCCAGCTCAACCGCCGCTCGCTGATCATCCTGTTCACCGAATTCACCGATGCAACGAGTGCCGATTTGATGATCCGTGCGGCGGGACGGCTGGTCAGGAAACACCGGTTGCTGTTCGTCGTGATCCGCGACGAGGAAGTCGAGGGCGAGGAGCGACGCCGTCCCGAAGCCGGCGCCGATGTCACGCGGTCGAACGTCGCCGCGGCGATGCTGCGCGACCGCCAGCTGGTGATCGCGCGGCTGCAGCGGCTGGGCGCCGACGTGCTCGAAGTCCCCGCCGACGCGATGGGGGCGAGCGCGATCGAGGCCTATTTGGGCATCAAACGGGCGGGCACGCTGTGATCCCCGCGGCGCCCCCTGCCCGCGCGCTCGACGCCCCCAGCTTTTCGGCCAGCCGCTTTCGCGCCGAGCGCGAGGCCGACTGGATCGCCTTCGACCTGCTGCTGACCAAGCTGGAGAAAAAGGGTGCCAAGGCGCTGACCAGCGACGAGCTGTTGCAGCTGCCCCTGCTCTATCGCGCCACGCTGTCGTCACTGTCGATCGCGCGCGCGACGAGCCTCGACAAGGCGTTGCTCGACCATCTCAAGGCGCTGTCGATCCGCGGCTATTTCCTCGTCTATGGCGTGCGCGAGACGCGTTGGAACCGGGTCCGACGTTTTTTCCTCTACGACTGGCCCGCCGCGGTGCGGTCGGTGTGGAAAGAGACGATCATCATTTCGCTGATCATCCTGCTCGGCGCGATCACCAGCTATTCGCTCGTCGCGAGCAACCCCGAATGGTATTATAATTTCGTCGGCGAAGACATGGCGGGCGGGCGTGACCCGCGCGCGACCAGGGAATTTCTGCAATCGACGCTCGGCCATGGCAAGGCGGCGGGCGAGGGCGAAAGCGGGCTGCACATATTCGCGACCTATTTGTTCACCCACAACAGCCGCGTGTCGATCATGTCCTTTGCGCTGGGCTTTGCCTTTGGCGTGCCGACGATGATGCTCGAATATTATCAGGGCATCGGCCTCGGCGCGATGATGGCGGTGTTTGCCGGCAAGGGGCTGGGGTTCGATTTCGGCGGCTGGCTGTTCATCCATGGCACCACCGAATTGTTCGCCGCGGCGCTGTCGGGCGCCGCCGGGCTGCGCATCGGCGCCGCGGTGGTCTTCCCCGGCGCGCGCAGCCGGTTGCAGGCGGCATCGCATGCGGGGCGGACCGCGGGCAAGGTGATGATCGGGGTCATTTTGATGCTGTTCATGGCCGGGCTGCTCGAAGGGTTCGGGCGCCAGCTGATCACCGACACGATGCTGCGCTATGGCATCGGCACGCTGATGCTGCTGTTCTGGATCGGCTATTATTACATCCCGCGCCGCGAGGATGTGACATGAGCGCCGCCGCCGCAAAGGCCAATGCGAAGTCGCGCGCGTCGCGGGCAAAAAAAATCCGCCAGTTCATCACCCCCGAGGGGGTCGATCTCGAGCTGAAGATCGCGAGTTCGGGGCTGCGCTTCGGCGCGTTGCTGGTCGACCTGATCCTGATCATACTGGCGCTGTTTCTCTTTTCGCTGGTCATGCTGTGGATCGGCTTTGCGTCGCAATCGGACATCACCATCGTCGTGTGGATGCTCGGCGCCTTTGTGCTGCGCACCTTCTGGTTCATCGGCTTCGAGCTCGGATCGCGCGCCGCGACGCCGGGCAAGCGGCTGATGGGCATTCGCGTCGTCGCGCGCGATGGCGGCCGCCTGACCGCCGATGCGGTGGTTGCGCGCAACCTGATCCGCGAGCTCGAGCTATTCCTGCCGCTGATGATGGTCGGCGTCGGCGCGGCGGAGGATGCGGTGTCGGGGTGGACGATGCTGGCGGGGGTGCTGTGGTCGCTGACGCTCAGCCTGTTCCTGCTGTTCAACCGCGATCGGATGCGGATGGGCGACCTGATCGCCGGAACCTGGGTGGTGATGGCGCAGCGGGTGAAGCTCGACGCCGACATCGCCACCGATGGCGCTGGCGACGCGATGCTATTCAGCGAAGCCGAGCTGTCGGTCTATGGCATTTTCGAGTTGCAGGAGCTCGAACGCGTGCTGCGCAGCAAGGACGCGCGCGCGATGCGCGAGGTCGCCGACACGATCCGCGCCAAGATCGGCCGCGCGATCGCCGAAGAGGATGACGTCTTCCTGCTCAGCTACTACCGCCAACTGAAAGCCCGGCTCGAACGCAAATTGCTGTTCGGCAAACGGCGAGAGGATAAATATGCCAGCGACTGACCCGATGTCCGTAACCGCCGCGCTGCACCAGCGGCGCTCGGTGCGCAAATTCACCGACCAGCCCGTCGATCCCGCACTGCTCCGCGAGATTTTCACCGCGGCGCAGCGCGCGCCGTCGGGCGGCAATCTCCAGCCGTGGCAGGCGACGGTGCTCACCGGCGCACCCTGGCAGGCAGTCAAGGACGCGGTCGCCGCGCGACTGGCGATGGGCCGCGAAGGCTACCAGCCCGAATATGACATCTACCCCAAGGGGCTGACCGACCCGTGGGAAGCGCGGCGCTTCGGGGTCGGCGAGGCGCTGTACGCCTCGCTTGGCATCCCGCGCGAGGACAAGGCGGGGCGCCTCGCTCAGTTCGTGGAGAATTACCGGGGTTTCGGCGCACCGGTGATGCTTTTCCTCCACTGTTCGCGCATCATGGGGCCGCCGCAATGGTCGGACATGGGGATGTGGCTGCAATCGGTGATGCTGCTGCTCGTGGAGCATGGCCTCGCCAGCTGCCCGCAGGAATGCTGGGCGATGTATGGCGCGACGGTGCGGCAGGCACTCGCGCTCGGCGACGACCAGATTTTGTTCACCGGCCTCGCGATCGGCTATGCCGACGAAAGCACGCCGGTGAACCAGTGGCCGGTGCCGCGCGTGGGACTGGACGAAGTGATCGATTGGCAGGGATTTTGATATGAAGCGGCAGGCGATGTGGACACGATATGGGCTGATGGTGCCGCTACTGCTGGCGGTCGCCGGTTGCGCCGCGGTGCCGACCCCCGCGCCGCCGCCGCCGCGACCCGCCCCAGTCGCCGCTGCACCGACCCCGGCGCCGCTGCCGACCCCGACGCGTGGGTGGGAAGAACGCGCCGTCGATGCGGGTAGCTGGCGTTATGACGCGGGCAGCCGCGCCGCCGCCTTCGTCCCGACCGGCAGCGCGAGTCCGCTACTCACCATGGCGTGCAGCGGCGATATGATCCGGCTGACGTCGGGACTGGCCGGGGCGGTCAGCCTGCGCACCAGCGCCGGGACCGACCAGATCCGCTTTGACGGCGGCAGCGCGGCGCTGCCGAGCCGCGATCCCCGGCTCGACCGCATTGCATTCAGCCGCGGCCGTTTCGCGCTCGAAGCGCCGGGGGGCGGCGCGCTGACGCTACCGGTGCAGTCGGAGATTGGCCGGGTGATCGAGGATTGTCGGTAGAGTGATCCTCCCTGTGGCGAAGCCATGGGGAGGTGGCAGCGCAAAGCGCTGACGGAGGGGCGATAGCGCTACGTCGCAAAGCCCCTCCACCATTCGCTGCGCGAACGGTCCCCCTCCCCATGACTTCGCCACAGGGAGGATATGGGCGCTATCCCCCCAGCTGTACCGTCCCGCCGCGGATCCAGCCCCAGCGGCACGGACCCTGATATTCACGCGCGCTGGCCACCGATTTGCCGACCCCGCACATGTCGGGATCGGTGCCGGGCGCGGCGAAGACGATGCCGAACCACGCGTCATTCTCGGCGGCTTCGCAGAGCGACACATTCGCACCGCCGGCCAGCTTTGCCTTAACCGCGCGCGTTTCGCCCGGTGCCCAGAACACATCGGTGCCGCCCGGCTTAACCCGGCTGATGCTCGAGCAGGCGGGCAGGCTCGGTCCTTCGGTGCCGATCATCACCGCGCGCGTCGCGAGCGGCTCGCCCGATACGGCGGGAGCATTTTCGGCGGGCGGCGCGGGCTGGCTGCACGCCGCCAGCGGCGCCGCGAGCGCGGCAGCGAACGCCAGCGAAAGGCGGGGAGAAAATCGAGGCGAAGGAGTGGTTTTCATGGCGCGAATCTAGCCGTCGCAACGGGACCATGCAACGCTCGTCACAAACTGGCCAAGACCCGCATTTTCGCTTGGGTTTTGCGGCCTTCGACCCTATATAATCGATATGACGGACACGCCCGAAACCAGCGCGCCAAGCGCGCCTTCCAACCAGCCCAACACCAACGCCTATGGCGCCGATTCGATCAAGGTTCTCAAAGGCCTGGATGCGGTGCGCAAGCGCCCCGGCATGTATATCGGCGACACCGACGACGGGTCGGGGCTGCACCATATGGTGTTCGAGGTCAGCGACAATGCGATCGACGAAGCGCTCGCGGGTCACTGCGACCTCGTCCTGATCACGCTCAACAGCGATGGATCGGTCAGCGTCGAGGATAATGGCCGCGGTATTCCGACCGGCATCCACGCCGAAGAAGGCATTTCGGCGGCCGAGGTCATCATGACCCAGCTCCACGCGGGCGGGAAGTTCGAAAACACCAGCGACGACAATGCGTACAAGGTTTCGGGCGGCCTGCACGGGGTCGGCGTCTCGGTCGTCAACGCGCTTTCGGAATGGCTCGAACTCACGATCTGGCGCGACGGCGAAGAGCATTGGATGCGCTTCGAGCATGGCGATTCGGTTGCACCGCTCAAGGTCAACGGCCCTGCGCCCGCGGGGAAGAAGGGCACGCGCGTGACCTTCATGGCATCGACCGAGACGTTCAAGAATGTCACCGAATTCGATTTCGAAAAGCTGGAGCATCGCTATCGCGAGCTCGCCTTCCTCAATTCGGGCGTCCGCATCAAGCTCGTCGACGCGCGCCATGCCGAACATGAAAGCCACGACCTCTTCTACGAGGGCGGGATCGCGGCGTTCGTCAAATATCTCGACCGCAACAAGAATGCGCTGCTGCCCGATCCGATCGCGATCAGCAGCGAACGCGACGGCATCGGCATCGACGTCGCGCTCGAGTGGAACGACAGCTATTATGAAAATGTCCTCTGCTTCACGAACAACATCCCGCAGCGCGACGGCGGCACGCACCTCGCCGCCTTCCGCGCCGCGCTGACGCGCACGCTCAACGGCTATGGTGAAAAGTCGGGGATGCTGAAGAAGGAAAAGGTGTCGCTGACCGGCGAGGATATGCGCGAAGGGCTGACCGCGATCGTTTCGGTCAAACTGCCCGATCCGAAATTCTCATCGCAGACCAAGGACAAGCTGGTTTCTTCGGAAGTCCGTCAGCCGCTCGAAAGCCTGATGGCCGACCGGATGACCGAATGGCTCGAAGAAAATCCCGCCAATGCCAAGGCGGTGATCCAGAAGGTGATCGACGCCGCCGCGGCGCGCGAAGCCGCGAAAAAGGCGCGCGAGCTGACGCGGCGCAAGGGCGCGATGGACATCGCGTCGCTGCCCGGCAAGCTCGCCGACTGTCAGGAACGCGACCCCAGCAAGTGCGAACTCTTCCTCGTCGAGGGTGACTCGGCAGGCGGGTCGGCCAAGCAGGGCCGCGACCGGCATGTGCAGGCGATCCTGCCGCTGAAGGGCAAGATATTGAACGTCGAGCGCGCGCGCTTCGACCGCATCATCTCGTCGAAGGAAGTCGGCACGCTGATCCAGGCGCTTGGCACGGGTATCCGCGACGAGTTCAACCTCGAAAAGCTGCGCTATCACAAGATCGTGATCATGACCGACGCCGACGTCGACGGCGCGCATATCCGCACGCTGCTGCTGACCTTCTTCTATCGCCAGATGCCCGAGATCATCGAGGCCGGCCATCTCTACATCGCGCAGCCGCCGCTCTACAAAGTCGCGAAGGGGCGGAGTGAGGTCTATCTGAAGGACGATACCGCGCTCGAAAATTATCTCGTCGATGCCGGCATCGACGCGCTGCTGCTCGAAACGGCGGGCGGGGCACGCTCGGGGCAGGATCTGCGCGGACTGATCGACCACGGCCGGCGCCTCCGCGCGCTGATGCGTTACGTCCCGCGCAACCTCAATCACGGGCTGGTCGAGGCGCTCGCGCTGACCGGCGCGCTCGATCCCGACCTCGACACGGCGGGCCGCCACAGCGCCGCCGCGACCGCCGCAACTTGGCTCAACGCCGCCGAGCGCGCGCTGACCGGCGGCGCCGAGGCGGTATGGACCGTCGAGGCAGTCGAGGGCGGCGGCTACACGCTCGAACGCCGCTGGCGCGGGGTCAGCGACCATCATGCAATCGACGCCGGCTTCCTCGCCAGCCAGGAAGCGCGCCGGATGCACAAGCTCGCCGCCGAACAGGCCGACACCTATGCGCGTCCGGGCCGGCTGGTGAAAGCCACGGGCGCGGCCGCCGAGGTCGAAGCCGAGACGGCCGATGGCGAAGAGGGCGATCTGCCCGCAACCACGAACGCCAAGGCCAACCCGGTCACGCGGCCGTCCGAACTGCTCGAGGCGATCTTCGCGCACAGCCGCAAGGGTCTCGCGATCAGCCGCTACAAGGGGCTGGGCGAGATGAATGCCGAACAGCTTTGGGAAACCACGCTCGATCCGGCCAATCGTTCGCTGCTGCGTGTCGAGGCCGAACAGGCCGATGTGGCGCACGAAATCTTCGAACGACTGATGGGCGACGAGGTCGAACCGCGGCGCGATTTCATTCAGACAAACGCGCTTTCGGTGGCGAATCTGGACGTATAATTTCAGTTATTGATCGGTTAAAACGGTCAAAATCGCACATCCGGACGCAAATATTATTCCGTTTAACGCGCGGCGGCTTGTTTTGGCAGGCCGCCGCTGCTTTTGGCGCCTCCTCTGACAAGGGGATGATGTCTTGCGGGCCTTTTCAGCCATGCTGCTTCCGCTTCTGCTCACGGCTTCGGCCGCAGCGCAGGAGGCCGAAATCACCGACAATCCGATCGTCGAGATCGTCCAGCCCGCCGATGAAGAAACCGAAATCGGTGGCGGAATGGCGAGCTATTACGGCAAGGAACTCGCCGGTAACCGCACTGCGAGCGGTGAGCGCTTCAACCCCAGCCACCTGACCGCAGCGCATCGCTCGCTGCCCTTTGGTAGCCGGGTGCGCGTCACCAACGTCGCGAACGGCGACAGCGTAATCGTCCGCATCAACGACCGCGGACCCTTTTCGCACGGCCGGGTGATCGACGTCAGCCACGCCGCGGCGCGCGAGATCGGCATGCACCGCAGCGGCACCGCGCGGGTGAAGCTGGCGCTGCTCGACGACTGAGCGACCCGCACGCCGCGACGCTGCGCCTGCCATCCCGACCTGCCGTCTATCCGTCGCCGAAAAGCCGGTGCATCGGCGCGATCGCTTCGGGGCCATAGCCGACCGATCCGACGGCAATTTTTCCGCCAATCGCCTCGATCACCCGCGCGGTCCAGATGGGACCAAATCCGCCGCATAGTTCGAGCAATTCGATCCCTTCATCGACGAGCGCGCGCGCCGCGGCCGGTCCCGCGGCGGGATCGCCGATCCCGATGGCGATCATTTCGAACCGATCCGATTGCATCACCACGCGATGCCTGGCGGGATCGAGACCGCCGCCCGTCACGATGAAACCGAATTTTGTCAGTGCCATGGTCTTTGTCCTGTCCATCCGCGGGGCCAAGGGCTGGTCCCCAATCGACACCCGAATGGCGCGCGACTATAGTCGCGTCCAATGTCATTTTTGACCAAGTTGAGACGGAACAGGACTGATGCTCGATCTGCAAAGGCTGCGCTATTTTGTCGCGGTGGCCGAAGAAGAGAATGTCGGACGCGCTGCGGAAAGGCTGCACCTGACCCAATCGCCGCTCAGTCGGCAGATCCAGAGCCTGGAGGCGGATCTGGGCCTCGCGCTGTTCCACCGTGCGAAAAAGCGCCTTCGCCTGACCGCTGCGGGGCGGCAGTTTCTGGCCGAGGCCCGATCCTTGCTGGCGCATGGCGAGCGGGTCGAACAGCAGGCGCGCGCGATCGCGATGGGGTCGGCGGGGGCGCTGGTCATCGGTTATGTCCCGGGCGCCATCCATGCCGGGGTCGTGACCCGCTGGCTGCGGGCGTTCCGCATGGTGGCACCCGACGTCGACATCATGCTCAAAAAACTGCGATCCGCCGAACAGGAGTGTCAGCTTCGCTCGGGCGAGATCGATATCGGCTTTGCCCACGCGCGCCCCGCTTTGGGTGCCGGGGTGTCGTCTCGGGCGATTTGCCGCGAGTCCTTCAAACTTGCCGTACCCGCGCACCGATATGGTCGCGCCGCACCCACCGCGCGCGACCTGCGCGGGGCGCGGTTCATCGCCTTGCCCGGCACCGCTGCGGCTGGCCACAAAGACGAATTTTTCGCGGCCTGCGCGGCGGCAGGGTTCGACCCCGATGTCCGCTATGAAGCCGCCGACCCGCTTGCGGCGCTGGAAATGGTCGATGCCGGGCTGGGCTTTGCGATCGTGCAGGCCAGCCTGAAACGCATCAAACCGGCGGGAGTGGCGCTGGTCGACCTGCCGCCCGGGTTCGACTGGACGATGGCGATCCACCTGCTGTGCGGCGAGCCGTGTACACCGATCGCAGCCCGATTTTTCGGGCTCGACGTCGGCGCCGAATGAGCCGCGCCGCGATCGGGCGCGATCAATCGAACACCGACCACCCCGCCGCATAGGCGAAATGTTCGAGCGCCGCGGCGCCCGCCAGCGAGGTTCCCGCCTCGTTGAGCCCCGGCGACCAGACGGCGATCGACCCCTGCCCCGGCGCGATGCAGAGGATGCCGCCGCCAACGCCGCTCTTGCCCGGCAGGCCGACGCGAAAGGCGAATTCGCCCGAATTGTCATAATGTCCGCAGAGCATCATGATCGCGTTGATGCGTCGCGCGCGGTGCGGCTCGATCAATTGCTCGCCGGTCAGCGGGTCGCGGCCCTCCATTGCGAGGAACAGTCCCGCGCGGGCGAGCTGGCGGCACGACATCGCAATCGCGCATTGGCGGAAATAGACGCCGACGACGGTTTCGACCGGATGCTTCAGATTACCGAAGGCGTCCATGAAATGCGCCAAGCTGCGATTGCGCGCGCCGGTTTCAGATTCGGAAAAAGCGACGTCGAAATCGATTTCGACCCTGTCATCGCCGGCGCGGGCGCGCATGAATTCGACAATCTCTTCGGCCACCGTGTCGCCGTCCCGCCCGTCGATCAGCCGATCGGTCGTGGCGATCGCCCCTGCGTTGATCAGCGGGTTGCGCGGGATGCCCGATTCATTTTCGAGCTGGACGATCGAGTTGAAGGCGCTGCCCGACGGCTCGCGCCCGACGCTGTCCCATAGCGAGCTACCGACGCGGCGCAGCGCGAGCGCGAGCGTGAAGACCTTCGACACCGACTGGATAGAGAAGGCTTCGTCGGCGTCGCCCGAGGTGAGGACGCTGCCGTCGGGGAGCGCGAGCGCGAAGCCGAGCTTGTTCGGATCGACCTTGGCCAGCGCCGGAATATAGTCAGCGACACGGCCCTTGCCGAGCTGTGCGGTCGCCAATTGCATGGCTTCGTCGATATGCTGGCGGAGGTTTTCGGTCATGCACGGTGGGTACCGCAGGAGCGCGATGGAATGAAGCCATTTGAACCCCTTCGTCATCGTTGTCCACTTGCGCCAAGCAAGCGGCTGCTCCCCGGCGAAAGCCGGGGAACATATAGTTGTTCCAATGGGACAATCACCGTTCAAGTCCGGGGTGACGACGAAAGAGAGGGTCCGTGAGCCGGAGGCGAGAAAGCTTGCCCCTCACCCTCAGGCACGCCACATCCTGTCCATGGCCCTCCCCGCTCCTTTCACCGACTGGTTCGCCGCGCGCGGGTGGCGGCTGCGGCGGCATCAGGTGGATATGCTCGGCGCGGCGGAGCGGGGCGAGCATGCGTTGCTGGTCGCGGCGACGGGGGCGGGGAAGACTCTCGCGGGATTCCTGCCGACCCTCGTCGATCTCGCGGCGCATCCCTCCGACCGGCTGCACACGCTCTATGTGTCGCCGCTCAAGGCGCTGGCCGCCGACGTCGAACGCAATCTGCTCGGTCCGATCGCCGAGATGGGGCTCGACATCAGCGTCGAGAGCCGCAGCGGCGACACCAGTTCGGACAAGAAGGCGCGGCAGCGCAGCCGGCCGCCGAACATATTGCTCACCACTCCCGAATCGCTGTCGCTTCTGCTCTCCTATCCCGACAGCTTCGCGATGTTTGCCGACCTGAAGACGGTGGTGATCGACGAGATCCACGCCTTTGCGCCGGGCAAGCGCGGCGATTTGCTGAGCCTTTCGCTGTCGCGGTTGCAGCAGATCGCCCCCGCGATGCGCCGCGTCGGGCTGTCGGCAACAATTGCCGATCCGCCGCAATATGCCGAATGGCTGGCGCCCGAGGCGGCGGACGAAAGCGTCACCATCGTCACCGGCGAGGCGGGGGCCGATCCCGACATTTCGATCCTGCTGCCCGAGGGTGCGGTGCCCTGGTCGGGGCATTCGGGGCGCTATGCGGTGCATCAGGTGATGGAAGAGGTCGCGAAGAACCGCACGACGATCATCTTCTGCAACACGCGCGGGCTGGCCGAGCTGATCTTTCAGGAGCTGTGGAAGGTCAACGACCTCGGCCTCCCCATCGCGATCCATCACGGCAGCCTCGACCGCGAAGCGCGCCAGCGCGCCGAGGCGGCAATGGCCGAGGGGCGGCTGCGCGCGCTGGTGGCAACCTCCAGCCTCGACCTCGGGCTCGACTGGGGCGACGTCGATTGCGTGATCCAGATGGGGGCGCCCAAGGGGTCGTCGCGGCTGCTCCAGCGTATCGGGCGCGCGAACCACCGGCTCGACGAGCCGAGCAAGGCGCTGATCGTCCCCGGCAACCGTTTCGAATATTTGGAAGCGCAGGCGGCGCTCGATGCAGTCGAGGCGGGCGAACGCGACGCCGACCGCTTTCGCCCCGGCGCTCTCGACGTGCTCGCGCAGCATGTGATGGCGCTCGCCTGCGCCGCGCCGTTTAGGGAGGATGCGCTGCTCGCCGAAATTCGCAGCGCCGCGTCCTATCAATGGGTCGACGCCGCGCTGTTCGCTCGCCTGCTCGGATTCGTGCGCGATGGCGGCTATGCGCTCAAAAGCTACGACCGCTTCCGCCGCCTTGCCCCCGACGGACAGGGTGGCTGGCGGATCGCGCATCCGCGGCTCGCGGCGCAGCACCGGCTCAACGCCGGGATCATCGTCGATGCCCCGACGCTCGACGTGCGGTTCAGGAACGGACGGCGGCTCGGCACGGTCGAGGAATATTTCGCGAGCACGCTGTCGCCGGGCGACACTTTCGCCTTTGCCGGCCTCAGCCTTGAGGTCGAGGGCATCCGCGACACCGACATTCTTGTCCGTGCGACGAGCAAACCGGCGCGCATCCCTTCCTATGTCGGCGCGCGCATGGCGCTGACGACGCGGCTCGCCGACCGCGTGCGCGGGTTCCTCGCCGACCCGGCGAGCTGGCAGCGTTTCCCCGCCGATGTGCGCTTCTGGCTGGAGATGCAGGCGCTGCGATCGGTCCTTCCGCAACCCGGCGAGTTGCTCGTCGAGACCTTCCCGCACGAGGGCAATCATTATCTGGTCGCCTATCCCTTCGAAGGGTGGAACGCCCACCAGTCGCTGGGCATGCTGATCACCAAGCGGATGGAGCGCGCCGGGCTGCAGCCGCTGGGCTTCGTCGCCTCCGATTATGCGCTGGCGATCTGGTCGCTGCACCCGGTCGCCGATCCGGCGGCGCTGTTCGACCCCGCGATCCTCGAGGATGAATTTGCCCAGTGGGTCGAGGGATCGCACCTGCTCAAGCGGGCATTCCGCGAGGTCGCGGTGATCGGCGGGCTGATTGAGCGCCAGCATCCCGGCAAGCGCAAGACCGGCAAGCAGGTGACCTTTTCGACCGACCTGATCTTTGATGTGCTGCGCAAATATGAACCCGACCATCTGCTGCTCGAGGCCGCATGGGCCGACGCGCGCGAGCGGCTGACCGACGTCGCACGGCTTGGCGACCTGCTCGACCGCGCCGCGGGAACGATGCTGCACCAGAGGCTGGAGCGGATCAGTCCGCTGGCGATCCCGGTGCTGGTGTTGATCGGCCGCGAAAGCGTCGCGGGCGCCGACGTCGACGATGCGCTCCTCGGCGAGCTCGCCGACACGCTCGCGGATCAGGCGATGGGGTCGGATTGATCGCTCCTCCCTGTGGCGGAGCCATGGGGAGGTGGCAGCGGCGTGGCCGCTGACGGAGGGGCTTTGCACTGCCCTCGTTGCCCCTCCACCACCGCCTGCGGCGGCGGTCCCCCTCCCCATCGCTGCGCGACAGGGAGGATAAGATGTCACCTCGGCGTTTCGCTTGCTGCCAGCCCGGATGAGGCGTAGATTGCGGCAAAATATATAGAGGATGCCCGCGATGACCCACCTATTCAGGCGGTCGATGTTCTGGACGGCAATACTCGCCGCGCCGGTGCTGATCGGCGCCAGCCAAACACCCCCCGCCGCGCCGCCCGCCATCACGGCCCCGACCCCGCCGCCGACCGCCGCCGACGCGGTCGACGCGCTGATCGAACCGGCCACTACAAGCGAAATCGTCCCCTTCATCCAACCGTTCGACCTTGACGCGACGCGGCGGATGTCGGTTCAGGTCATGGTTGGCGGCAAAGGCCCGTTCGCCTTTCTGGTCGATACCGGCGCCGAGCGCACGGTCATCGCGCGCGAACTCGCCGCGCGGCTCGGGCTTGCCGAGGGCGGCAAATTGCGGCTCGCGACGATCGGCGGGTCGGCGACCGTCCCCAGTTTCCGCATCGCGGCGCTGCAAATGTCGAACCTGCATCTGGCATCGGTCGAGGCGCCCGCCTTTCACGGTCGCCATATCGGCGCCGCGGGCCTGATCGGCGTCGACATGCTGGAGGAACGCCGGGTGCTGATCGATTTCCGCAAGGAATCGATGCAGATTCTGGAAACGCGCCGCCGCGCCCCGTCGCTGATCAAGGATGATGACGCGATCGTTGTCACCGCGCGCAATTCGGCGGGGCGCCTGATCCTGTCCGACGCGCGGCTGCACGGCAAACGCATCGACGTGATCGTCGACACCGGCGCGCAGACCAGCGTCGGCAACATGGCGCTGCAGAGGCTCGTCGCCGAACGGCGCGCCAACCGCCTGCCCTTTGACGCGACCGAGCTCACCGCGGTGACAGGTGAGGACGTCCCCGCGGTGCGCACCGCGATCAAGCGCATCGTCATCAACGGCATGGACGTCAACGACCTGCCCGTCAGCTTTGCCGACAGCCAGGCGTTCCGCGTCCTCGGCCTCCACGACCGGCCCGCGCTGCTGCTCGGCATGGACAGCCTGTCGCTGTTCGACCGGGTCGAGATCGATTTCCCGAACCGGCGTGTCGTGTTCGACCTGCCCGACGGGGCGACCCGGCAAACCGGACAACGCTTTGCCGCGAATATGCCCGCGCGGGGTAGCTAGACCCGGATCGCTTTGCCATAGCGGCGCGATGTCCGCCGCCGCGCCCTTTTCCTTTGCCGGTCAATCCTTTCAGATGCTGGCCGATCGCGCGCTGTTCTGGCCGCGCCACGGCGCGTTGATCGTCGCCGACCTGCACCTGGAAAAGGGCAGCTGGTATGCGGCGCTGGGCCAGCCGCTGCCCCCCTATGACAGCCACGATACGCTCGACCGGCTGGCGCGGCTCGCGGGCGCAACCGGCGCGCGCGCGATCTGGTGCCTCGGCGACAGCTTCCACGACCGCGATGCCGCCACGCGCATCGTCCCGGCAATCGCCGCGCGCCTGCGTGAACGGGCGAGCGCGACGCAGCTCCTGTGGATCGCGGGCAACCATGACGGGCTGACCGGCGGCGCGTGGGGCGGCGAGATCGCCGACGAGCATGTCGCCGACGGTATCGTGTTTCGGCACCAGAGCGCAGCCCATGACACCCGTCCCGAAGTGTCGGGGCATTTCCACCCCAAGCTGCGGCTGACCGTCCGTGGCCGCCATGTGTCGCGCCCCTGCTTCGCGGGCGACGACCGGCGCCTGATTCTGCCCGCCTTCGGCACCCTGACCGGCGGACTCGCCGTCACCGACCCGGTGATCGCCGAAAATTTTGTCGGACCCTATCGCGCGATGCTGGTGGCGGGGGACCGCCAACTTTGCTTCCCCTGCGCTGGCCGCACGCGCGATGACGCTACGGCAAGCCGCATCCGACGCGCAAACTAGCCGCTAAACATCACCGAACGGGCGCTTTTTTGGCTGTGGCCAAAAAGCATCACCCTGCCAAAAACGACGCAAATGCGGGCGTTTCGCTGGATCGAACACGCAATTGAGTTATGTTCCCGCGGCAACAAAAATAATGAAATGTTGAGAGGAGTGCCCGACATGAAATCATCTTCCCTTTGTGCTGCCCGATTTATGCGCACCACGGCGCTGGGTGTGTCGATCGCCATGGCCGTCGTCGCCGCGCCGGCCTTTGCGCAGGACGCCCCCGCCGCCGAAACCGTCGATGACAGCGACGACACGCCGATCATCGTGACCGCGCAGGGCCGCTCGCAGCTGTTGTCCGACGTGCCGGTCGCGATTTCGGCGGTGAACGCCGAAACGCTGCAGAACAGCGGCGCCAACGACATTCGCCAGCTGAACCAGGTCGCCCCGTCGCTGCTCGTCTCGTCGACCGGGTCGGAAGCCAATGGTTCGGCGCGTATTCGCGGCATCGGCACCGTCGGCGACAACCCCGGGCTCGAAAGCTCGGTTCCCGTGTTCATCGACGGCGTTTACCGCTCGCGTTCGGGGATCGGCCTCAACGAACTGGGCGAAATCGACCGCGTCGAAGTGCAGCGCGGGCCGCAGGGCACGCTGGGCGGCCGCAACTCGTCGGCAGGCCTGATCAGCATCTATTCGAAAAAGCCCGAGTTTGATTTCGGCGCCAACGGCGAAATCACCTATGGTAATTATGACTTCCTCCGCTTTACCGGCAGCGTCACCGGCCCGCTCAGCGAAACGATCGCAGCGCGCCTCGACGGCGTCTATGTCCAGCGCGACGGTTTCTATCGCGACACGACGAACAGCACCGACGTCAACGACCGCGACCGTTATTTCCTGCGCGGCCAGATCCTGTTCGAACCGACCGACGCACTGTCGATCCGGCTGATCGCCGATTACACCTATCGCGACGAAAAATGCTGCGCCGCGACCTATGTCGACAACAGCGTGAACCCGTATATCGGCGACCTCAACAACCCGTCGACGCCGCTGACGCCGCTGCAGACCAACGGCAACAACATCATCAATGTGCTGCGCGACCTGGGGCAGCCGCTGTCGGCGTTCAATCAGGGCTATGGCCGCGCGATCTCGGTCAGCCCGGGGCGCAGCTTCGAGGGCCAGACCAAGGATTACGGTTTCTCCGGCCAGATCGACTATGATTTCGGCGGCGCGACGCTGACATCGATCACCGCGTACCGCGAATATCGTTCGAGCCAGGCGTCGGACACCGACTATGGCGCGGTCGATATTCTCTATCGCGCCCCGAGCGATGACGCCTATCGCCAGTTCCACACCTTTACGCAGGAATTGCGCCTGCAGGGCGAGGCGTTCGACGGAACGCTCGACTGGCTGGTCGGCGGCTTTTACGCCAACGAAAAGCTGACGGTGCGCGACAATCTGCGTTTTGGGAGCCAGTACGGGCGCTTCGCCACTTGCCGCATCATTTCGGGCGGCGGTCTTGCCGGGCTCTATTCGCCAACGTCGCCCGGCTGTCTCGCCGCGCGTCCGGCAGCCTTTGGCGCGGCGTCGCCGGCGATCTACGCCGCGTTCGACGTCCTCGACAGCATCAACGACCGCGGCACGACCAACGATCGTTATTTCCAGGAAGGCAACAACTGGGCGTTGTTCACGCATAATATCGTGCACATCACCGATCGCCTCGATCTGACGCTGGGGCTGCGCTACACCAACGACAAGAAGAAGTTCAACGCCACCTTCGGCAACGACAACACCGGCTGTACCACGGTACAAGGGCTTGTCGGCGGCTTCACGGGCGTTGCAGCGCTGGCGGCCGTGTCGCAAGGGCTGATCGGGCTGGCCTGCCAAGGCAATTCGACCGCAGAACTTAACGGCGTGTCGATCAACGACGACCGTAGCGAGGACGAATGGACCGGCACGGCGATCCTGTCGTACAAGCCGACCGACGATCTGCTCGTCTATGGCAGCTTTGCGCGCGGTTATAAGGCGGGCGGCTTCAACCTTGACCGCTCGGCGCTGAAGCCGCCGGTCGTTTCCTTCGCCTCGGTCGGCGGCGCACAGGCGCTGGTCGGCAATCTCCAGTTCGATCCCGAACTGGTCGACAGCTATGAAATCGGTGCCAAATATTCGACCGGCCCGTTCAGCTTGAGCCTGTCGGCCTTCCGGTCGGATTTCAGCAATTTCCAGCTGAACACCTTCAACGGCACCGTGTTCCTGGTTCAGACGATCAACGGCTGTGACAATCTGGTCGGTGGTCCCGGCGCCGATACCGACCTCAGCAACGCCACCGGCACCTGTGCGACCGACGATGTCACCTACGGCGTCCGCACGCAGGGGTTCGAGCTGGAGGCGCAGCTGGTCCCGGCGCGCAACTTCCGCGTCGCGGCAGGCCTGACCTATGCACGCACCAAATATCGGAGCGACCTGGTCGGCACCAAAAATGGCACGCCGCTCGATTCGGCGCTGCGCAAGCTGCCCGGCAACAATCTGTCGAACGCGCCCGAACTGGTCGCGACCGGCAGCGTGACCTGGACGCCCGAAATCGGCAGCAGTGGGCTGACCGGCCTGGTCTATATCGATGGCCGCATGACCAGTGATTATAACACCGGGTCCGACCTGTTCCCGCAAAAGGCGCAGGATGGCTATGCGCTGTTCAACGCGCGCCTTGGCCTGCGCGGCCCCGACGAGAAGTGGGGCGTCGAATTGTGGGCGCAGAATATCTTCAACAAAAACTACGCCCAGGTCGCCTTCAACTCGCCGTTCCAGGCGGGGACGACGGCGGCGCCGTTCGTCGACCCGCAATATCCGGGCGGCCGCCAGATCTTCTCGCAGTTCCTGGCCGAACCGCGGACCTATGGCGTGACGCTGCGCGGCAAGTTCTGACCGCACATCGCACCTGACGAGAGCGAGGGCGGGACCATCGGTCCCGCCCTCTTTTTTTGCCCCGAAACGCCGCCGCACCCGTCAAGCTGTTACCTCTGACAGCTGTGACCGAAAAGCCGCGCTCGGCGCGCAATGACGTTACGGCGCGGGCTGGTACTGGCCAGCCACCGCGATGTCATGATAGGTTCTGCTGCAAATAAGAAATCGTGCCGCTCTCCCGCAAAATTTGACCGATTGAGGAGGGCCAGATCCATGACCAATATTTCCAGCCGGACCGCCGGTTTGCTGCGCGCCAGCGCGGTCGGCGTGTCGCTGTCATTTGCCCTGCTGGCGACGCCCGCCACGGCGCAGGACGCCGGGGCCGAAACGAGCGACGAGACGATCATCGTCACCGCCACCCGGCGCAGCGAGGCGCTGTCCGACGTGCCGATCGCCGTGTCCGCAGTGACCGGCGAGACGCTGGAAAAGACCGGCGCAACCGACGTCCGCGCGCTGGGTCAGGTGGCGCCGTCGCTGCTGGTGTCGGGGGCGACCAGCGAGGTCAATTTCTCGGCGCGCATCCGCGGCATCGGCACGGTGGGTGAAAACCCCGGCCTCGAAAGCTCGGTCGGGCTGTTCATCGACGGCGTCTATCGCAGCCGCACCGGGGTCGGCCTGTCCGAACTCGGCGACATCGAACGCGTCGAAGTGCTGCGCGGTCCGCAGGGGACCTTGTTCGGGCGCAACTCGACCGCGGGGCTGATCAACATCGTCACCAAGGGACCGGACCTTGGGGCGTTCGGTGCCAAGGGGTCGGTCAGTTTCGGCAATTACGACTATTGGCGCGTCGACGGCATGGTCAATGCGCCGCTGGGCGAAAAGGCCGCGGTGCGCGTCGACGGGGTATGGCAACGCCGCGACGGCTTTATCGACAATGCGACCGCGGGCGAGCCCGACATCAACGACCGCGACCGCTGGCTGGCGCGCGGCCAGTTGCTGCTTGAGCCCAGCGAAACGGTGAAGCTGCGCCTGATTGCCGATTATAGCGAGCGCAGCGAGAATTGCTGCGGCGGCGTGCTGCTTAATCCGGTGCGCAACCTGACGCGCGGCGCCGACGGTTTCCCCGTCGCATCGGCGAACACACTGCTGCCGGTGCTGCAGGCGCTGGGCGCCAACCATCAGGTGCCGCCCACCGGTACCAGCTTCATCCGGACCCAGGCGACGACCCCCGGCGTGACCTATCGTTCGGATACGAAGGATTGGGGGCTGTCGGGCGAGCTCAGCTGGGATCTGGGCGGCGCATCGCTGACCTCGATCACCGCCTATCGCGATTACAAGAATGCGCAGGGCCAGGACGCCGATTTCAGCGCCCTCGACATCCTGCGCCGCACCGACCTCGACCGCCGTTTCCGCCTGTTCACGCAGGAACTGCGGTTGCAGGGCGAGGCGTTCGACGGGCGGCTCGACTGGCTGGTCGGCGGCTATTACGCCAACGAGAAACTCGATGTCGATGACGACATTGTTTACGGCAACAACTACGAACAGTTCGCCAACTGCCTGCTGTTCGCCAGCGCGCTGCCGACCGCGGTGCTGCCGACCAATCCGCAATGCGTGAATGTGCCGGTGGTGCAGGGGACGATCACCGCGCTGTCGGCGCTGCCGGTCGGCGACCCGCGCCGCGCGTCGATCCCGCTGCTGTCGGCGCTGATCGCCAACCCGGCGCGCCCCGGCTTCGGATCGCTCGCCGCCGCGCTCGGCCAGCCGACGCTGGCGATCAACGGCACCGGCAACCAGGGATCGACCTTTGCCCAGAAAAGCCGCAACTTTGCGGTCTTCACCCACAACAGCTTCGACATCGTCGAAGATATGCTGACGCTGACGATCGGCGCGCGTTACACCAGCGAACGCAAGACGCTGGACGCCGACGCCAATTTCAACAACGGCATCTGTCCGCTGGTGGTCAATTCGCCGTTCCAGTCGCTCGCGACCCTGCCCTGCGTGATCAACGGCACCGCGCCCGATCTACCGCGCGGCACCGCGGGAACGAAGTTCAAGGATAATGAATGGACCGGCACCGCGGTGCTCAGCTGGAAACCGACCCCCGAGCTGCTTGTCTATGGCTCGGTGTCCAAAGGGTATAAGGCGGGCGGGTTCAACCTCGACTTTTCGGCGCTCGACCGTACCTGTAACGTCACGTTCGACACCGCCTGCGCGGCGCGGCTGGCGCTGCCCGCCAACACCAGCGGCAACGGACGCCCCGAAGCGAGCGACCTGCAGTTCGCCAGCGAAAAGGTCGACGCCTATGAAATCGGGGTCAAATTTGACGGGCCGGGCTTTGACCTCAACGTCGCGGCCTTCTTTCAGGAATATAGCAATTACCAGCTCAACACCTTCAACGGCGTGAATTTCGAGGTCACCAATATCCAGGCGTGCAAGGATGATCTGGGCGGCGCCGACGCCGACGGATCGGCGACCACCGGGGCCTGCGCCGCCAACCGGCTGAAACCCGGGGTGCGGTCGAAAGGGGTCGAGATCGAGGCGTTCATTCGCCCCGCGCGTTATCTGTCGGTGAACATGGGGCTGACCTATGTCGACACCCTCTATCGCCGCAACCTGGTGGGCACGGGCGGGCGGCCACTGTCGCCGGTGCTGTTCCAGCTGCCCGGCCGCGGGGTGTCGAACGCACCGCGCTATGTCGCGACTGCCGGGATCAGCTGGACGCCGCCGATCGGCAGTTCGGGGATGAGCGGCCTCGTCTATTTCGACACTCGGCTGCAGAGCGACACCAACACCGGTTCCGACCTCGACATCGAAAAGGTCCAGGACGGCTTTGCGATCTTCAACGGGCGGATCGGCCTCTACGGCCCCGATCGCCGCTGGGGCGTCGAGCTGTGGGGGCAGAATCTGTTCAACAAGCGTTATTATCAGATCGGCGCCGACATGCCGTTACAGGGCGGCGGCACCTTCCGCGCCGTCGCGGCGCCCGCATCGAGCGGGCTCAGCGGGACCGCCAACCAGCTGTTCGTCGGTTTCCCTGGCGAACCGCGCACCTATGGCGTGACGCTGCGCGGCCAGTTCTGATCCGGCCTCTCCCCCTCCCCCATTCGGGGAGGGCGTAGGGAGGGTCTGTCGCAGCCGGGCACTGTTGCGTCAGACCCTTTCCTTTGGGCACCGGCCACTATCACCGTAGCCCTGAGCCTGTCGAAGGGCGCTTATGCCGATAAGCGCCCTTCGACAGGCTCAGGGCTACGGTTCGAATTTTGCAGGACCGGTTGAGTTATTACCGAGCGCGCGCCGCCTGGTGCGTGATGTCGGTCATCAGCTTGCGGAACAGCACCCCGCCCGGCGTACCCGATGATTTGAGCGCGCGTTCGCATTCGATCAGGCGGCTCATCAACCGGGCGACGCGCACCGAATCCCAGATGCGCAGCTGCGCCGTCACCGCGTCGCGTTCCTTCCAGAAAATACCACTGGTGCGCGCCGCGACGACGGTGGCGGGATGCGCCCCGGCATCGACCTCGGCGCGCAGCCGCGCCAGCGCCAGCGCGCGGATCGCCAGCGCGCGAATGATGCGGATTTCGGCGACGCCCACCGCCGCAGCCTTCGCCAGCATGTCGGGCAGGTCGCGCACCTTGCCGCCCAGCGCGACATTGATGCACTCGCTGACGTCTTCCTCATGCGTCGCGGCGCCCAGCGCGGCGATGTCGGCGGGGGTAACCTGGCGCTGGCGATCGGCGGCGGCGTCGAGATACAGAGCCATTTTTTCAATCTCGCGCCGCATCAGCGCCTGATCGCCCGACACCAGATCGACCAGCAATTGCGCCTCGGCATTGGCGAGCCGCAATCCCTGCTCCTCGGCGGCGCTCATCGCGATGCCGACCAGCGCGCGGCGGTCGGGCTGGTAACAGATCGCCGCGACGGCATGGTCGGAGCCCTCGACCAGCTTGACCAGTTTCGACTTGGCGGTGACCGACGCGCCGGTCGCGATCACCGGGTTGATCGCGGTCTCGGCGGCGAGCAGCGCCTCAACCGCCGCCAGGCTGTCGTCGCCGCTGCCGCTGAGTTCAAGCCGAATGATCCGCGCCGATGCGAACAGCGACATCGACGCCGCTTCGGCGGCGAGCAACGAGGGGTCCTGTGCGAGCTGCGTCCCCGACAGGTCGACCCGTTCGGCATCCTTGCCCGCGAGCCCGACCAGATGGCCGGCGACCGCGGCCATCGTCGCCTCGTCGGGGCCGGTCAGCAGCGTGAAGCGGAGCGCGGGGTCGAGGCGCGACTGGCGTTCGAGATCGGCGGGCTTGACGCTCTTCATCGCCGATTACGGCGTCGGTGCAGAGGTTGCCGTCCGGCCGCCGCCACGATCGACATAGACCGCGAGCCGCGTGACGATCTGATCCGAAATCCCCGAAGCGAGCCGTTCGAGCGCCGACGATTCGGCGGCGATCGTCGCATATTCGCTGCCCACGACGTCGATCCCGGCATCTTGTGCGGCGGTCGCGTCGAGCAGCACTTCGCCGCTCGCGGCATCGACGAGCTGATAGCGCGCGCGCAGCGTCCGGCGCTCGCGCGTCACCGCATCGTCGGCGCGGACGCCAAAGCCGGTGATCGAATCCTCGAGCCGCACGTCGAGCCGCAGGCGCTTGCCCGCGCCCTGTCCGCCCTGCGTCGCCTGCAACCGGTCGCGCAGTGCGTTGCGGACGAGCCAGCCCGAATGCCCCTCGATCGGCGCGACATCGACATCGGCAAGCACCGTTGCCACCGCGCCGCGGCTGCCGTTCGCGTAGAGCGGCCGCAGACCGCAGCCGCCAAGGGTGAGTGAAGCCGCGATGAGCGATGAGAGAAGGAGGTTACGCATCTTGTGCACCAGTAACCCTTATTCCGTTCGTGTCGAGCGAAGTCGAGACACCCGTCGGTCGTGCATGCCTTGGGGTGTCTCGACTTCGCTCGACACGAACGGGAAATGAAGCGGTTCGTTCCCTCAAATCCCGTCAGACAACAATGTTCACGAGCCGGTCGGGGACCACGATCACCTTCTTCGGCGCCGCACCGCCGAGCAGTTCAACGATGCGGGGGCGCGCGAGCGCGGCAGCTTCGGTGGCATCCTTGTCGAGCCCCTTGGCGAGCGTCATCGTATCGCGCAGCTTGCCCGCCATCTGGATCGCGATGGTGACCTCATCGTCGACCAGCAGCGCCGGATCGGCGGTCGGCCAGGCGGCATCGGCGATCAGCGTCGTAGTGCGCCGACCTTCCGGCAGCGCCGCCCAGGCTTCCTCGGCCAGATGCGGCAGCATCGGCGCGACGAGGCGGATCAGCGTCAGGCACGCCTCGGCGCGCGTCGCCGAAGGTTTCGCCTTTTCGATGTCGTTCGCCAGCGCATGGATTTTGGCGACTGCCTTGTTGAAGCCCAGCGCCTCGATGTCGGCCCCGACCCCGGCGATCGCTTGATGCAGCTTGCGCGCGAGGCCCAAGTCCTCACTGCCATCACCGACATTTTCGGTCTCGCCGAACAGGCGCCATAGACGCTGAACGAAGCGCCACGCCCCCTCAATCCCCGCCTCGCTCCACGGGAGGTCGCGTTCGGGCGGGCTGTCGGACAGCATGAACCAGCGCGTGGCGTCGGCGCCGTATTGGTCAAGGATCGCGTCGGGATCGACGACATTCTTCTTCGACTTCGACATCTTGATCACGCGGCCGACGTCGACCGGCGCGCCATCGGCTTCGAGCGTTGCGCCGTCAGCGCTGCGGCGAACCTCGTCGGGCGTGAAAAAGATCGGCGGCAGGCCTTCGCCCTGCGACCGGCTGTACGTCTCGTGCGTCACCATCCCCTGCGTGAACAGGCTGGCGAAGGGTTCGACGATGTCGATCATCCCCATCTTGTGCAGCGCGCGCGTCCAGAAGCGCGCGTAGAGCAGGTGGAGGATCGCATGTTCGACGCCGCCGATATATTGGTCGATCGGCAGCCAGCGGCGGATCACCGCCGGGTCGAAGGGCCGGTCGCTCGGCGAGCTCGCAAAGCGCAGGAAATACCAAGACGAATCGACAAAGGTGTCGAGCGTATCGGTTTCGCGCACCGCTTCACCACCGCACGACGGGCATTGGACATTCTTCCACGTCGGGTGGCGGTCGAGCGGATTGCCGGGGATCGAGAAATCGACATCCTCGGGCAGGACGACGGGCAGCTGGCCCTTGGGGACCGGCACCGTCCCGCACGCGTCGCAATGGATGAACGGGATCGGTGTACCCCAGTAACGCTGGCGCGACACGCCCCAGTCGCGCAGGCGCCACACGGTCGTACCCTTGCCCCAGCCTTCATGCTCGGCGCGCGCGATGACCGCCGCCTTGGCCTCGTCGATGCTCATGCCGTCGAGGAAGTGGCTGTTCACGAGGCGGCCCGGGCCGGTATAGGCCTCGTCACTGGTGAAATGCTGCGCTGTATCGTCGCCGTCGGCGATCACGCGGTGAACAGGCAGGCCATATTTACGCGAAAAATCGAGGTCGCGCTGGTCGTGCGCGGGACAGCCAAAGATCGCGCCGGTACCATAGTCCATCAGCACATAGTTCACGACCCACACCGGCAGATGCCAATTGGGATCGAGCGGATGTTCGACCGCAATGCCCGTGTCGAAGCCTATCTTCTCGGCGGTGTCGAGCTGTTCGGCGGCGGTACCCTGACGGCGGCATTCGGCGATGAACGCCGCCAGTTCGGGCGAATCCTTCGCGAGTTTTTCGGCAAGCGGATGGTCGGGCGAAATCGCCGCGAAGCTGGCACCAAACAACGTGTCGGGGCGCGTCGTGAAGACGTCGAAACCCGGCGCGCCGCCCGCCAGCTTAAAGCTGAATTCCAGCCCCTGCGACTTGCCGATCCAGTTTTCCTGCATCAGCCGCACCTTGTCGGGCCATTTGTCGAGGCTGCCCAATCCTTCGAGCAGATCGTCGGCAAAATCGGTGATCTTCAGGAACCACTGCGACAGCTTTTTCTTTTCGACCAACGCGCCGGAGCGCCAGCCGCGGCCATCGATGACCTGCTCGTTGGCGAGCACGGTCATGTCGACCGGATCCCAGTTGACGTAGCTTTCCTTGCGCGTCACCAGCCCCGCCGCGAAGAGGTCGAGGAACAGCGCCTGTTCCTGGCCGTAATAATCGGGCTCGCACGTCGCGAGCTCGCGGCTCCAGTCGATCGCGAGGCCGAGGCGTTTCAGCTGCGCGCGCATCGCGGCAATATTGTCGCGCGTCCAGCCGCCCGGATGGACGCCCTTTTCCATCGCGGCATTTTCGGCCGGCATCCCGAACGCGTCCCAGCCCATCGGGTGGAGCACGTCATGCCCGGTCATTTTCTTGAACCGCGCGAGCACGTCGCCCATCGTGTAATTGCGGACATGGCCGACGTGGATGCGTCCCGACGGATAGGGGAACATCTCGAGGATATAGGCCTTGGGCCTGTCGCTGCTGTCGGTGGTGGCAAAGCTGTTCGCCGCCTCCCACGCCTTTTGCCAGCGGGCGTCAGCGGCGAGGGCGCCAAAGCGCGGTTCGCGGGTCATTTGTAGGTTACCCCGTTTGTCTGGTTGTCGGCGCGAACCCGCGCCGCCGGATTAGTCCTTGAAGGCGCTGCGGCGCAGGTCGCGGGCGCGGGTGAGGATGATTTCCTCAAGCTTCTGAACGGTTGCGGCCTGGACCGGCGCGTCGACCCATGCGGCGCCCTGCGCCACCTGGCGCGAGGCGGCAACGCGCAGCGCGTCGGCGCGCAGGTCGCGGTCGAGGATCGAAACCGTCACCTTCATCCGCTCGCCGGGATTGCCCGGGTTCGCGTACCAGTCGGTGATGATGACGCCGCCCGACGAATCGGCCTGGAGCAGCGGCATGAACGACAGCGCGTCGAGCGAGGCGCGCCACAAATAGCTGTTGACGCCAATCGTCGTGACCTGGCTGGCGGCGAGGTCGGCGCGCGGCCGATCCTTGTTGGCGCATGCCGAAAGCCCAAGCGCGGCAAGCCCGAGCAGCGCGAACGCGATCGGACGGCGACCACGCGAAGCAAGGACGGAAAGCTGGGACATGCCGGTAACACCTTATCTATTTGGGCGCGGCCGGATCGCGAGAACCGCGCCGCGCAGAACGATATTGCCAGCGTCTCTATCGCCCTTGCCGCCGCCCCGCAAGCGCGGCAATTTCGGCGCTGGCGCGGTTCAGATTCTGGTCAGATTCGCCGAGCGACTGTGGTGATCGCGCAACAATTTCATCGAAAAGCGGTTTGGCCATAATAATTAGCTGGGAATCACTGGCAAAATGGTCGCAGGCAGCCTATCTCGTGAATCACTTGGGGTTGGAGTCGCAGGGTCATGACGCGGAAACCGCGGCATTTTTGGAAGGGCAGTCTCACCGCTTTGGCGGTGGTTTCGCTTGCCTTGCCGCCTGCGCTCGCCGCAATGTCGCGCTCGGAACGCATCCGTGACACCGCCTTGTCCGAAACATTGCTCGGTCAATTCACCCCGGCTTCGGGCGACCCCCGCCTGATCGCGCGCTATGCCAAGATGTCGGCAGAACAGCGCCGCAGCTTCAGCTTCACGCCCGCGCTCACCGATGACAGCCGCAAGAACCGCGCGATCACCGTCGTGATTCGGGCGCGCGACGACGCATCCAGCGCCGCGCGCACTTCGGCCATTGCCGCGGGTCGCACCGCGCCGATCGCGATCACCCCCGTCGCCTATAATCTGGGCGCGTCGGTCGGGTTCGAAAAATTCGTTACCCCGACGCTGCCGCGCGGTACCGACCTCAGGAACCTGCCGGTCGCCAAGGCGCCCGAACAGGCCGAAAAGAAATCGCGTTTTGCGACGCGGATGATCAGCCGCCCCGCCGACCCGAGCGGCGCGACCGATCGTATCACCGCGCCGGGCGATGCCGCGGCGGTCGATGTGGTCAGCAGCTACCGCCTGACCAAGAATATCGATGTTACTGCGGGCGTCCGTTACCGCGCCGACGACCGCGTCGAACCGCTGACCGACTCGCGTCGCGACAGCCAGGCGGTCTATGTCGGAACCGCCTTCCGCTTCTAGGCTGCATCGCTATTCGGGCCATAGCGGCCTGCAAATAGCAACCTTCCGCGCTTCCGGTGCTCACGCACATTAAGTGCGCTGCGCTCCGGGTCACGGAACGTCACTATTTTCGACTCGCTCTGACCCAAATAGTGACGCAGCCTTTGCCCCGCGCCGTGCCGCCTTTTCCTCCCACGCATCGATCGCTGCCCAGCCGGGTTTCAGGCCGCTCGTCCGACGGGTCAGCGCTCGGGCACGGGTGAGCGTCATTCCGCCCAGCGCGGTCGGCTGGCCGCCCGCGAGCCGCGCCAGCCGCGACCACTCCGCTGTGCCAAGCGCCTTGGCGCCAGGGTGCGAGCGTGTCGGGTGCAGCGGTGAGATGAAGACCGCGTCGGCCTTTGCGCGGCGCGCGCGGCGGGCCTCGCGCGCGTCATGCGCCGGCATTGTTACGATCAGGCGGAGCCGGTGTGCCTGCGCGGCGCGGCGCGCGTCATGCTGGCGGAGGTGAACGCCGTCGGCGCCGCACCGCCGCGCCACATCGGGCGACCCGGCGAGCAGGATCGTCAGCCCGCGCGCGCGCGCCGTGCGGATCAGCCGTCGCAACAGGCACCAGCGCGCGCCGGCAGCGAGGCTGTCGTGGCGCAGGACGATCCCGCTGCCCGGCGGCAGCAACGCCGCCAATCGCACGACACCGACCGCCAACCGCTCGTCGCTGAACAGCCATTGCGGCGGCAGGGGGTGGCGTCGGACCATCGCCCTTCCTATAGGCGCGTCGCAGGCGCACGCAACGCGCCGGGATCGGAAGAATGATGAGCGACGCGGCGGACAGACTGAGCGACGTACGGACCCGAATCGCCGACGCGGCGACGCGCGCGCAGCGCAAGGCGGCCGACATCTGCCTGATCGCGGTGTCGAAAACGCACGACGCCGCTGCAATCCGCCCGCTGGTCGCGACGGGCCAGCGCCATTTCGGCGAGAACCGCGTGCAGGAAGCCGCGACGAAATGGCCCGAATTGCGCGCCGAAACCCCCGGCATCATGCTTCACCTGATCGGCCAGCTGCAATCGAACAAGGCCGACGAAGCGGTCGCGCTGTTCGATGCCATCCATTCGGTCGACCGCTCGTCGCTGGTACAGGCACTCGCGAAAGCCTGCGACAAGGCGGGCAAGCAGCCGCAGCTGTTCGTGCAGGTCAATATCGGCGACGAGGAGCAAAAGGGTGGCTGCAAGGTCGCCGACTTGCCCGCTTTACTCGCCGAAGCCGAGACGGCGGGGCTGACGATCGACGGCCTGATGGCCATCCCCCCCGCCGACATCGAGCCCGCACCCTACTTTGCGCTGCTCGACGAACTGGCCGAGCGCCACGGCCTGCCGGGGCGCTCGATGGGAATGAGCAGCGATTATGAAACCGCGGTGATGCTGGGCGCGACGCATGTTCGCGTCGGCACCGCGCTGTTCGGAACGCGGGGGAACTAGGTCATTTTGGCCGGTCACTCGTCGCAAACGTCGGACTATGCCTCGAGCCGATGATCTGCGTATGGAGATGCAGTTATGACGCTGGTGGCAGGCCTGTTGCTTTTGATGGCGTCCGATCCGGGACAAGTGAGCGCAAGCCCGATCGCGCCGGTGCCGCAAGCGGAGGGGTGCCGCGTCCCTGACGGATGGGCCGAGGCGGAACGGCGGAAACCGCGCTATATCGTGTTTGGCGAACTGCACGGCACCCAGCAAGCACCCGCCTTCGTCGGTAGTCTGGCCTGCGCACTGGCCACCAAGGGCGAGCGAATTCTCTTGGCCGTTGAGAAGGATGCGACCGACGACACAGCGTTGCAAGCCGCATGGAAGTTGCCGGGCGATCAGTTCGGCAAGGCGTTGGCAAAGATCGGCTGGGTGGGGCGTCAGGATGGCGTCGCCAGTCAGGCGATGTTCGCGATGCTGGTGGA
Organism: Sphingopyxis microcysteis; assembly: GCF_012274265.1. Classification (GTDB taxonomy): domain Bacteria; phylum Pseudomonadota; class Alphaproteobacteria; order Sphingomonadales; family Sphingomonadaceae; genus Sphingopyxis; species Sphingopyxis microcysteis. Next base: position 318,060 of record NZ_JAANYY010000005.1, on the reverse strand, counting down.
TCTGCACGAATTGAAAGAAAGAGGCCTGCCCATCGGCGTCGTCGCGTTCAATGGCGATCGCGATGAAGCGCAAGCAAAGCGTTATGCCGATTTGGCGGGGCAAGGACCCCACGAAGCGGCGCAGGCCGAGAATATCGCGCACGCAGCCGAACGGGGAAATTACGATCGCGTCCTAGTGCTCGTGGGTAATTTCCATGCTAGAAAACAACGCGTTAATTGGGATGGCGTCCAGTTCGATCCCATGGCCGCGCGTCTGAACGGATTCGGCAACACCCTGGCCTTGAATATGCAGTACGCCGCTGGCACCAGCTGGGCCTGCATCCGAAAAGCGACGGCAGCTGCGCGTGACGAGACGTCTCTCACCGAAGATGCGCCGACGTGCGGGCTGCATCCGATGCGGGGAAACGCGGACTTGAACCGCAGCCCCTTTATCTCCGTTACCTCACCGACCGACGGCGATCCGCTACCGAATTATGATGGATTCTTTTGGGTAGGAACAATCACTGGCTCTCCGCCACTCGCGGCAGAATGAACGACCGCGTTCTGACGTTGCATCCGCCCTATTGATACTCCACCGTCACCGGAATCCGCCCGCGATAGTCGCCGTCGTCGGCGCCCGCGATCTGCAGTCGCCCGCCGAAGCGGAATTGCAGGCGGCCGTCGGGGCCGAGCCGTGGGGCCGCCGACAGGTCGGTGGCGAGGTCGGTGACGCGCGCGGTGCGGCCATGGCCGCCTTCCAGATCGACGCTCGCCGGCAGGATGACGCGCACTTCGGCGCCGGGCGCGCCGCGTACCGTGACGATACCGGTCAGCGCGAAACCACCCAGATCGACGACGTCGCCGCTGAGGCGGCGGGCGCCCGAGACCGGATCGACTGTCACCGCGCCGCCCATCGCGCCGACCGCAATGCGGCCCATGTCGAGGCGGGTTTCGACCTCGACGCGCAGCGGCACCTCGGCCTCGCGCGCCGCCGCGCCCGATGCCTTGTCGGGCGCGCAGAGCAGGCACTGTGCCGCCGTCGCGGGTACGCTGAGGCTGGTCAGCGCAAAGGCAAGGAAAAGGCGCAGTTTCACAGCGGACCGCTTAGCATGATCATGGTTAATCCCGCGTAAAATCGCCGCACCGCTAATCGCTGGCTAGTTTCCGGCTTTTCGGCCACATGTGCGCGATGACCACATCCCCGCCGTCCCCCCGGCTGAACGCGCTCGCCACCGCGGTGCCGGGCCACGACATCCACCAGGCCTTTATCGACTGGGCGACCCCGCGGCTGGCAGACGAGCGCGTCCGCGCCGTCTTTTCGCGGATGACCGCGCGGTCGGGGATCGAGCATCGCTGGTCGGTGCTGCCCCCCACATCCGACGGTGGATCGCCGGTCGCGTCGGGCGGCTTCTACGACGTCGCCGGGCTGCCGCCGACGTCGGCGCGGATGCACGCCTATGCCGACCATGCCCCCGAGCTCGCGATGGAGGCGATTGCCGCGCTGGGCGACGCGTTCGATGCGGCGCGGATCACCCATATCGTCGTCGCGAGTTGCACCGGCTTTGTCGCGCCAGGGATCGACCAGATCCTCGCGCGGCAGCTCGGCCTCGCGCCGACGGTCGAGCGGGTGCTGATCGGCTTCATGGGCTGCTACGCCGGGGTCACCGCGCTGCGCACCGCGCGGCATATCGTGCGGTCGGAGCCGCAATCGGTCGTGCTGGTGGTCAGCGTCGAATTGTCGACCCTTCACCTGCAACTCGAAGACACGCCCGAGCCGTTGCTCGCGATGCTCCAGTTCAGCGACGGCGCCGCGGCGGCAATCGTGTCCGCCGATCCCGTCGGTTTCGCATTGGGCGAGGGCGCCAGCCTGGCATTGGAGGACAGCGCCGACCTGATCCGCTGGGACATCGGCGATACCGGCTTTGCCATGCAATTGTCGGGCGAAGTGCCGGGGCGGCTTCGCGATGCGCTGTCGGCGCCCGAAGTTCGCAACAAGTTGTTCGGCGCCGGGGATCCGCCGCCGCTGCTCGCGGTCCATGCCGGCGGGCGTTCGGTACTCGACGCGGTCGAGGCGGCGCTTGGCGTCCCGGCGGCGGCGCTCGCCGACAGCCGCGCGGTGCTCGCGCGCTTTGGCAATATGTCGTCGGCGACGATATTGTTCGTGCTCGCCGACATGATGGCACGCGGGGCGACGGGCGAGGGGCTGGCGATCGCTTTCGGCCCGGGCCTTGCCGCCGAAGCGATCCGCTTCACAGCATGAACCCCTTCACCAGCCTTCACGCGCCGATCGACGCGGAGGAGGAGATGGACGCTGTAGAGCTGGCGCCCGCGCGCTACGCCCGGGTGCTCGCCGACCTGTCGCGGATCAACGCGCTGACGCTGGCGGCGCGGCCTACGCTGGGGTTTCTGGACCGCGTTGCCGCGCGCGGGGTCGGGACAAGGCCGTGGCGGATTCTCGATGTCGGTTTCGGCAGCGGCGACATGCTGGCGCGGATCGCCCGCTGGGGGAGCAAGCGCGGGGTCGCGCTCGATCTGGTCGGGGTCGATCTCAACCCGAAAAGCGCCCCGGTGGCCGAGGCGCGGCTGGGCCTGCGCGCCCAGCTGATCACCGGCGATTACCGCGATCTGGCGGGGCAGGGGTGGGACATCATCCTTTCCAGCCTCGTCACCCATCATATGACGCCCGCCCAGCGCGCCGAATTCCTGCACTTCATGGACGCACAGAGCGCGCGCGGCTGGCTGGTCAACGACCTCCACCGCCAACGCCTGCCCTTTGCCGGTTATCCGCTGCTCGCGGCGCTCGCGCAGGTCGATCCGATCGTTCGCCGCGACGGCCAGCTGTCGGTCGGACGCAGCTTTCGCCGCGCCGAATGGCAGGCGATGCTGGCTGACGCTTTGCCCGAAACCGCCGCGCACGCGCGCGTCTTTCGTAGCTTTCCCTATCGCCTTTGCGTCGAGCGGATCAGGTGACAGACGCCATCGTCATCGGCGCTGGACCCGCGGGTGCCGCCGCGGCAATCGGACTGGCGCGCGCTGGCGCCGCCGTACAGTTACTCGAGAGGACGCGCGAAACCGGCGACGCGCTGTGCGGCGGTTTCCTGAGCTGGCATTCGCTGGCGCGGCTCGATGCGCTGGGGATCGATCGCGCCGCGCTCGGCGGGCAGGCGGTCACGGGGGTGCGGCTGTTTGCCGGGTCGCGCCGCAGCGAGACGGACCTTCCACAAGCCGCATTGGGGGTGTCGCGTCGCCGCCTCGACACCGTCCTGCAGGCGGCGGCGGTCGCCGCGGGGGCCGATATGCGGCGCGGCGTTCATGCGACAATGATCGACGGCCAGACCGTGCAGACGCGCGACGGCGCGACCCTTGCGGCGCCGTCGCTGTTCCTGGCGTCGGGCAAGCATGGCTTTCGCGGGCAGGCGCGCGAACCCGAGGCATGGCAGCAACATGACCCCGTCATGGGCTTGCGGCTGCGGCTGCCGCCGCACCCTACGCTCGATCGCCTGATCGGCGACGCGGTCGAACTGCACCTGTTCGACCGCGGCTATGCCGGGCTGGTGCGGCAGGAGGACGGCAGCGCCAATCTATGCCTCGCCACCCACAAATCGCGGCTCGACGCGGCGGGCGGCGATCCCGCCACGCTGCTTCGGGCACTCGGCGCCGCGCATCCGCACCTTGGCGAGCGGCTCGCCTTCGCCGACTGGTCGCGGTCGATCGATGCGATCGGCCACGTCCCCTATGGCTGGAGCAGCGCCGATACCGCGCCCGGACTGTTCCGACTCGGTGATCAGGCGGGGGTGATCCCCAGCCTCGCGGGCGAGGGCATGGGGCTGGCGCTTGCCAGCGGCGACGCGGCGGCGGCGGCGTGGCGGCGCGGCGGCAGCGATGCCGCCCCCGCGTTCCAACAAGCGCTTGCGGCGCGCCTGCGGCGGCCCTTCGCCATCGCGAGCGCCGTCTGGCGGCTCGGCGAAAGCCCCCGGACCGCGGGCGGTTTGACATCGCTCGCGACCGCCTTTCCTTCGCTGGTGCGCGCGGCCTCGCGCGCGACGCGCATTGGCGACGGCTGAGCAGCTCCCCCTTGCGGGATCGCGGGTTCGACACGATATTGCGGGCGAACCGCGATGCCGCCCAAGACTGGCTCGCACCAAGGAGAAATCCGCCATGACCGACCACAGACCCCTCGACCCGATGGCGCATCATGTGCTGCGCGAGGGCGGCACCGAACGCGCCTTCACCGGCAAATATACCGACCACAAGGGCGACGGCCTGTATCGCTGCGCCGGATGCGGCGAGCCCTTGTTCGACAGCCGCACCAAATATGACAGCGGCTCGGGCTGGCCGAGCTATACTGCACCCGCCGAAAACGACGCGGTGACCGAACTGACCGACACCAGCCACGGTATGGTCCGTACCGAGGTGCGCTGCGCCAAATGCGACGGCCATCTCGGCCATGTCTTTCCCGATGGCCCCGGCCCGACGGGGCTGCGCTATTGCATCAACAGCGCGGCGCTTGACTTCGCCGAGCGCGGGCCGGATGAGGCTGAGACCGGCAAAGGCTGAAACGCTACCACCGGACTGAGAGATCAGGGGCGAAGCGAGGGAAGGAATACGGGCTTTGCGCCGCGAAAGAGAGCAGGCTTCGTCGAAGAAATCGCCATCGTCCACTAGCCGGAGCGGCACGTCCGACGCCGCGCCGTCGCGCTTTCGCGTCTGGGTGCGCCGCATTTTCCGCTGGGGGCTCGGGCTTGCGGTGGTCGGCCTCGTCGCGCTGGCGGTTGCCGTCGGCATCGCGGTGCAGCGGATGCCGAGCTTCGAAGAGCTCAAGAAATCGCCCGCCGGGCAAACGATCCGCGTCCGCGCCGCCGACGGCACAGTGTTCCTGTCGCTCGGCCCCAATTATGGCCGCTGGCTGACGCTGCGCGAAACGCCGCAGGTGATGCAGGATGCGATGGTTGCGGTCGAGGACCGGCGCTTTCGCTATCACCCCGGGCTCGATCCCGTCGGGATGGCGCGCGCCGCGGTCGTCGCGGTACAGAATCGCGGCAGCGGGCGGCGCCTGCAGGGCGCCTCGACGATCACCCAGCAGCTGGCGCGCAACATCTTTCTGTCGAACAGCTATGATTTCAAGCGCAAGGCGCGCGAAATGATCCTCGCGCTCGCGCTCGAATGGAAATTTTCGAAGGACGAGATCCTCGAACTCTATCTGAACAAGGTCTATTTTGGCGGCGGCAGCTATGGCATCGATGCCGCATCGCGCCGTTTCTTTGGCCATAGCGCGACCGAAATGTCGCTGTCCGAGGCCGCCGTCGTCGCCGGGCTGGTGAAGGCGCCGTCGCGCTATTCGCCGACCGCCGACGCCTCCGCTGCGCTCGGCCGCGCCGGGGTCGTGCTGAGCGTGATGGTCGACGCCGGGGTGATCACCCAGAGCCAGGCCGACAGTGCCAAACCCGCCGACGTCCAGCTGGCGCAGGAAACCGGGCAGAACAGCGCGCGCTATTTCAGCGACTGGGCGCTGCCGCAGCTCGACATGCTGATCGACGAAGGCAGCGAGGCGCTCGACGTTTACACCACGATCGACCTCAATATGCAGCGCGCGGCGACCGCGGCGATCCAGGCCAATACGCCGCGCGGGGTTCAGGGGGCGCTGGTCTCGCTCGACCGCGACGGCGCGGTGCGCGCGATGGTCGGCGGCACCGATTATGTGACGTCGAACTATAATCGCGCGACGCAGGCGCTGCGCCAGCCGGGATCGGCGTGGAAGCTGTTCGTGTATATGGCGGCGTTGGAGGCCGGGTATAAGGTCGACGACCCGGTGGTCGACGAGCCGGTGACGATCAACGGCTGGTCGCCGCGCAACTCGTCGGGACGTTTCGCCGGCCCGATGGATCTGCGCAGCGCCTTTGCCTATTCGGTGAACACCGTCGCGGCGAAGCTCGGCGACGAGATCGGCTTTTCCGCCGTCGCCAACATGGCGCGCCGGTTCGGCATCACCACCCCGGTCAACACCCACCCGTCGATGGTGCTGGGCAGCGCCGAGGTGCGGGTGATCGACATGGCCGCCGCCTTTGCCGCGGTGTCGCGCGGCGGCATTTCGGTCGAACCCTATGCGATCACCAAGGTCACGACCGCCGACGGCCGCCTGCTCTATCAGCGTCCCGCGGAGCGCGGGCAGGTGCTGGTCGATAATTGGGTCGCCGCGGGGATCACCGACCTGCTGCAGACCGCGGTCAACACCGGCACCGGTCGCGCCGCGCAGATCGGCCGCCCCGTCGCGGGCAAGACCGGCACGACGTCGAGCAACAAGGACGGCTGGTTCCTGGGCTTTTCGAGCGGGCTGACCACCGGCGTATGGATGGGCCGCGACGATGCGAAGGCGGTCGGCGGATTGCAAGGCGGGCGCGCGCCCGCGCAGGCCTTTGCCGATTATATGCGTGTCGCGGTGGCGCGGCGCCCGGTCGAGGCGTTCGACACCGAAGTCGTGCTGCCCGAATGGCAGCTAGAGGACGAGGACGAGGCCTATATGGGCGAGCCCGGCGAAGGCGGGCTGGTCGATGAAAATGGCATGCCGATCGAGCTGCCCTATGACATGCGCCCGCCCGAAGGCGCTGCACCCGCGCCCGCGCCCGAAGACGGCCCGGTGCTCGATCAGCAGTGGATCGAGGAGCAGACCGGGCGGCGCGGCCCCGGCGAGCCCGGCGCGGCGCCCAAAAATGGCGCGGTGCCCAAGGGGCAACCGCCGGCGACCAAGGCACCCGCGCAGCGACCGCCACCCGCCGAGTTCAACTAAGTTCTAGGCCGCAAAGCGGTAGCGGTGCAGGCTGCGCCCTTCGCGGCGCAGCCAGCCGCGGGCGGCGGCAACATCACCGTCGTGCAGCTCGTCGACCAGCGCATGGAAGGCAGGGCCATGGTCCATGTGTTCGAGATGCGCGACCTCGTGCGCGACGGTTGCGCGGCGGACATGGTCGGGCGCCATGACCAGCCGCCAGCTATAACGCAGATCGCCGCCCGAGGTGCAGCTCCCCCAGCGGCTCTGCGGATCGCCGACCCCGACACGGCCAACCGCCAGCCCCGCCCGCGCGGCGATGTCGCGGCTTTCGCGGTCGAGCAGGTCGAGCGCCTGCGCTTTCAACCAGCGTTCGACGCGGCGACCGACGGTTTCGGCGGGACCGCCGACGTGGAGGGCATCGGGCGTCATTGCGATTGCACGCGGCGCCGCGGGCAGCCATTCGATCCGGCGATCGATACCCCGGAACGGCACCGAAGCGCCAGGACCGACGATCACCGGCAGCGCCGCCTTGCCCACCTGTTCGGCCAGCCACGCCTGCTGCTCGCTCGCCCATTTCAGCGCCGCGCGGATATTTGTCCGCCGCGGCACGGTCAGCCGCAACTGGCCGCGCGCCGCGTCGAAAACCAGGCGGTAGCGCCGCGATTGCGCGTGCTGGACGACACGCACCGGCCAGGCGTCGTCGCCGACCTGAATGTAGGGCGCGTCGGCGCGCGAATTAAACCACGCGTTCGACAAGATGATTTTCCAGCGGTCCCGCGACATTCTCGCTGACCGTCCAGCCGGCGATCGACTGCCCGGCGCGGTGCACCGCGTCGCGGTCGCCGCACACCAGATAATGCCATGCGGGCAGCGGCTCGCCTTCGGCGCGCAGGCGATAGGCGCAGCTTTGCGGCAACCATTCGATGGTCCCAACCTTCGCCTTGGTCAGCGTCAGGCAATCGGGCACATGGCGGCGGCGATGCTTGTAGTCGCCGCACCGCGCGGTGGTCAGGTCGAGCAGGCGGCACGCGACATTGGTCGGATAGATACGCCCCGTATCTTCATCCTCGATCTTGTGCAGGCAGCATTTGCCGCACCCGTCGCACAGCGCCTCCCACTGCCCCGCGTCGAGACTGGCGAGCGGCGCTTCCCAAAAGGGGGGCGGCGCCGCATCCGCGGTCATTTGACCCACTTCGCCAGATCGGCGGCAACCGCTGCGGGCGCGCCTTCATCGGCATCGGTCGACGGATCGTCGAGCGGCAGCAGCGCCAGCGGCTTGCCCGCGGGGTCCATCAGGAAGGCGAGCTGGCTGTGCGCCATCAAATAGCGGTCGGGGGCCGAACCATCGACCTTGTTATAGGTGACGACAAAGGCCTTCGCGACCGCGGCAATCTGTTCGGGGGTGCCGGTGAGGCCAAGCAGGCGCGGATGATAGCGCGCCACGAACGGCTTCAGCGCTTCGGGGGTATCGCGCGCCGGATCGACGGTGATGAACAGCGGCGCGACCTTGGCCCCGCGCGCGGCGTCGGCCTTTTCGAAAGCGGCCAGCCCGCGCATCAGCTTTTGCAGGTCGACCGGGCAGATGTCGGGGCAAAAGCTGTAGCCGAAATAGACGAGGCGGTATTTGCCCGCAAAATCGCTGTCGCGGACCGTTTTGCCATTCTGGTCGGTGAGCGTGAAGGGCCCGCCGATCCGCGCCCCTTCGAGCGGCGGGGTCGTGGGCGGCGCATCGACGGGACCGCCGCATCCGGCCAGCATGGCGCCGAAAGCGACGATCAGGCTTGCACGGACAAGCTTTTGTCCCATATTCGCAATATTCATCATGCGGCCAGCCTTGGTCGGCTAGGCCGCGAAAATCAACTATTGTCGTCGCGATGTCGCGCCGATGCTTGCCAAGGGTCACCCCGATCATGTTCCGACGCGCGGAGTTCCGCCTCGCCGCCCTGTCTCTCGCGCTCGTCGCCACGACCGGCTTGCTCCATGGCCCGGCGCAAGCGCAGTTCCGCGGCGGCTACGCCTTTTTGCAGGCGGTCGAAAACCGCGACGGGACCAAGGCGACCGAAGCGCTGAAAGACGATGCGACGTTGATCAACACGCGCAATGCCGACACCGGCGAGACCGCGCTGGCGATCGTCGCCAAGCGCCGCGACGCGACCTGGCTGCGTTTTCTGCTCGCCAAGGATGCCGATCCGGCGATCGCCGATCGTCAGGGCATGACCCCGCTGATGCACGCCGCGCTGCTCAACTTCACCGACGGCGCGCAGGACCTGCTGAACGCCAAGGCACCCGTCGATCAGACCAATCGGCGCGGCGAAACCGCGCTGATTCTGGCGGTGCAGACCAAGAATGTCGCCATGGTCCGCCTGTTGGTGCGCAACCGCGCCAACCCCGACAAGGCCGATCATGTTACCGGCATGTCGGCGCGCGACTATGCCAAGCGCGACGACCGCACCGGGCAGTTGACGGCGATTCTCGACGCCAAGTCCGATGGGCCGGTTCGCGATCTGGGGCCGAGCTTCGGTCCGAACTGACGGGTTCAATGTGATTCCCTGATTGACAATCACATTACAGTGTGAGACATCTCAGTCATGTCCACACAGCTAATCGAGCGCATCCGCGCCATCGTCGATGACGGCAGCATGTCGCGGTCGGGCCTTGCCCGCGCGGCGGGGCTGCACGCCAACAGCCTGCGCGACCTCGAATCGCCCGGCTGGAATCCCACCGCCGAAACCTTGCGCAAGCTGGAAAACTGGCTGGCACACGGCAGCGACCTGTCGCCGATGGCGACCCCCGAAGAGATTATCGCCGAAGCGCGCAATGGCCGCATGTTCATCCTGGTCGATGACGAGGACCGCGAGAATGAGGGCGATCTGGTCATTCCGGCACAGATGGCAACTCCCGACGCGGTCAATTTCATGGCGACGCACGGCCGCGGGCTGATCTGCCTGACGCTGACCAAGGCGCGGGTCGACCAGCTCGGCCTTGAACTGATGAGCCGCGCGAACGGCACTCGCCACGAAACCGCCTTCACCACCTCGATCGAAGCGCGCGAGGGGGTCACCACCGGTATCTCCGCCGCCGACCGCGCGCGCACCGTGTCGGTCGCGATCGACGCATCGAAGGGCCGCGACGACATCGTCACCCCCGGCCATGTCTTTCCGCTGATCGCGCGCGACGGCGGCGTGCTGGTGCGCGCCGGGCATACTGAGGCGTCGGTCGACATCGCGCGGCTCGCCGGGCTCAATCCGTCGGGGGTGATCTGCGAGATCATGAATGACGATGGCTCGATGGCGCGGCTCGACGACCTCATTCCTTTCGCGCGGCGCCACGGGCTGAAGATCGGGACGATCGCCGACCTGATCGCGTACCGCCACCGTAACGACCGGCTGGTCGAATGCGTCGCCGACGAGCCCTTCGAATCGGATTATGGCGGCGACTGGCGGCTGAAATCCTATCGCAACAAGATCGACGGCAGCGTCAATCTGGTGCTGCAAAAGGGTGCGGTCGATCCCGCCGGGGTGACGCTGGTCCGTATGCACCCGGTGTCGATCTTCGACGACATCATGGGGCGTCCGGGGCCGAAAAAGCGGCGCCTGCAACGCTCGATGGAGGCAATCGGCGAAGCCGGATCGGGCCTGATCGTCATGCTGATGCGCCCACTGCCCGGATCGGCCGAAGCCGAAGCGACCCCGCCGCCGACCGGCGGCATGGACCTTCGCACCTATGGCATCGGCGCGCAGATTCTCGCCGACCTCGGCGTCCACGCGATGGAATTGCTGACCCCGTCGCACAATAATCTTGTCGGGCTGGAGGGCTATGGCCTGTCGGTCGTCGGCGAACGCTCGATCCCCGGAGAAGCATGACATGGCGCACGTCCTGATCGTCGAAGCCCGTTTCTATTCGCACCTCAACGACATGCTGCTGGACGGCGTGCGCAGCGCGCTCGAAGCCGAAGGGCATAGCCATGAAACGGTCACCGTGCCCGGCGCGCTCGAAATCCCCGCGGCAATTTCGCTCGCCGCCGATACCGGCCGCTTCGAAGCCTATGTCGCGCTCGGCGTGGTCATCCGCGGCGAAACCTATCATTTCGAGGTCGTGTCGAACGAGAGCGCACGCGGTATCATGGCGCTGACCCTCGACGGGCTGGCGATCGGCAACTGCATTTTGACCGTCGAAAATGAAGAACAGGCGCTTGCGCGCGCCGACAAGACGCGCAAGGATAAGGGCGGCGAAGCAGCGAAGGCCGCGCTCGCCATGCTCGCGCTGAAGGAACAATTCGGCATTGGTTGATCGCCCGCCCCCCAGCCGTCTTTCTGTCGTCGAGCGCGGCGGACGGCTGGTGGTGATCGACCGGGAAACGGGCCAGACGCCGCTGACCGCGGCGCAGCGCATGGAAATTCATGACCGCGCGTTGGGGATCGAACCGATCCGTCCCGAACCGCGGACCAGTGCGCCCGACCTGTCGGCAGCAGCCCGCGCCGAATCGGGACTGAGCGCGCGGCCCGCGCCGATGCAGCATCAAGCGGCGCCGGTTGATGGCGGCAAGCCGCGGGTCGCGGCGGCGATTGCCAAACGCGGCAAAGGGCCATGGGCATCCGAACCGGGCGACCGACCGCGCCTGAAAACCAGCGCCACTGCCGCACCCGCCCGAACGCCCAACCGGCCGGTACCACCAAGCGGTGTGCGCAAGACGATCGTGACCGGCAAATGGTGGGATGCCAAAGGACCGCGCACGATCGAGCTGGGGCCGAAGGGTCAACAGGCGCTGAGCGGCGGTTTTCTGACGCTGTTCGTTATCGCGGTGATCGCCGCGATCGTCGCGCTTTTTGTCGAACCGCTGCTGCTGTTCGTCGGCGGCTTTCTGCTGTTCCGTTTCGGCAGCAACATCCTGGGCCCGCTGGGCGCCGGGATCATCGACAAGGCGGTTGCGGAGAGAAATTGATCGTCGCCCCCGCGGAGGCGGGGGCCGTGTGAGCCTCATTCCGCCTCGTTGCGAAAACCGATAGCGGCCCCCGCCTCCGCGGGGCGACGATGTAAATTATGCGTCCACCAACGCCGGATAGTCGGTGTACCCTTCGGCGCCCGGCGAATACCAGGTCTGCGGGTTATCGGCGGCCCATGCGGCGCCGCTCTTGATCCGCTCGACCAGATCGGGGTTGCTGATGAACGGACGGCCAAAGGCGATCGCGTCGGCTACGCCGCTCGCCAGCGCCGCTTCGGCCTTCGCCACATCATAGTCGCTGTTGAGGATCAGCGGGCCTTTGAACGCCTTGCGGATCGCGGGCGACTGCTTCGGTACGTCGGTGTTGCCGAACGTCCCGTCGGGGCCGGGTTCGCGCAGTTCGAGGAAACCGATGCCAAGCGCGTCGAGCGCGGCGGCGGCGGCGGGGAACAGCTTTTCCGGCGCGCTGTCGTCGACGCCCTGCGTTTCGCCGTTGGGCGACAGGCGCACCGACACACGGTCAGCACCCCAGACGCCGGTCAGCGCTTCGGTCACTTCGCGCAGCAGGCGGATGCGGTTTTCGACCGGGCCGCCATAATCATCGTCGCGCAGGTTCGAATTGTCGCGCAAAAACTGATCGATCAGATAGCCGTTGGCGCCGTGCAGCTGAACGCCGTCAAACCCCGCTTTCTTGGCATTTTCGGCGGCGTGGACATAATCGGCGATCACGCGGGGGATCTCGTTTAATTCCAGCGGACGCGCAACTTCCAGGTCGCGGCGACCGACCGGGGTGTGCGCGCGCCCGGCGCCGACGGTGGCCGAAGCCGACACCGGCGGCTTGCCGTCGTTGAAAACCGAATGGACGAGGCGGCCCATATGCCACAGCTGCGCGATGATCCGCCCGCCCGCGGCATGGACGGCATCGGTTACCGGCTTCCACCCTTCGACCTGCGCGTCGGTCCATAGCCCCGGCGCCGACGGCCAGCCAAGGCCTTCCTGCGAAATGCCGGTCGCTTCCGAAATGATCAGTCCGGCCGAGGCGCGCTGGCGATAATATTCGACCGCCAGCTCGCCCGGGACAAAGCCCGGCCCGGCGCGGCCGCGGGTCAGCGGCGCCATGATGATGCGGTTCGGCGCCTCGATGGCGCCCAGCTTGATCGGGTCGAAAAGCGATACGGCCATAAATCCTCCACGTTCCAAATTTCCGGCGACGACCGATCGGGGCGCCGCTATGGCCCGCAAAGCTATGGACGCTGCGGTGCCTGCACAATGGTCAGTATCAAAAGAAAATCTAAATGACAGCCAAGATCGAAAGCCTCGACCCAGACGAACGCCCGATCCCGGTCGCCGGACGCTGGGCATTTCTGGCGCTGCTGGCGGGCAATATCGCGCTGTCGATTGGTGCGCTGCTGGTGCGCCTCGCCGACACCGGGCCAACCGCCTCGGCCTTCTGGCGCATGGCGATCGCCTTGCCTTTCCTGCTCGCGCTGGCGTGGCGCGAGAGCGGCGGGCGCATGCCGCCGCGCAATGCCATCGTCGTTGCGAGCGCTGCGGGCATTTTTTTCGCGCTCGACCTCGTCGCCTGGCACATCGGCATCCTGCAGACCAAGGTCGCCAATGCGACGCTGTTCGGTAATTGTGCTAGCTTGCTGCTCGTGATCTGGGGCATCTTCCTCGCGCGCAGCTGGCCGCGCGGGTGGCAGGCGCTGGCGATCCTGCTCGCCTTTGCCGGATCGGCGCTGCTCATGGGGCAGAGCTACGAATTGTCGCCCGCCTATCTGGTCGGCGACCTGCTCAGCCTGCTCGCGGGGGTGCTCTACACGGTTTATGTCATCCTGATGCAGCGCGTGCGCGGCACGCTCGAACCCTGGACCGCGCTCGCGATTTCGTCGGTGGTGTGCGTGCCGATCCTGTTCGGCACGGCCTTCGGTCTGGGCGAGGCGATCATGCCGCAGAACTGGACCCCGCTGATCCTGCTCGCGCTGACCAGCCAGATCATCGGGCAAGGGCTGATGACCTGGTCACTGCCGCGCTTCTCGCCGCTGGTGATCGGACTGACCCTGCTCGTCCAGCCCGCAGTGGCCGCGCTCGCGGGCTGGCTAGCATTCGGCGAACTGCTCGGCCCGATCGACATTTTCGGCGGCATGATGGTCGGCGCGGCGCTGGTGCTGATCCGGTTGCCGAACCGCCGCGCGGCGCCTATCTGATGCCTATGGCTTCGATCCTTCCCGCCGATCCGACCCTCGACGAGATTCGCGCCGCGCTCGCGCCGCTGATCGCGTCGTCGGCGGCGTTCGACGGCTTCAGCGCTGCGGCGCTCGCCGACGCCGCGCGCCGCGCCGCGGTCGACCCCGACGTCGCCCGCCTCGCCTTTCCCGGCGGCGGGCGCGACATGGTCGATGCGTGGTTCGCCGACATCGATGCACGCATGGCGGCGAAATGGCCCGCCGACAGGCTGGCCACGCTCAAGATTCGCGAGCGCATCACGGCGCTGGTCGAAACGCGCCTTGACCTGCTCGCGCCCGACCGCGAATCGCTGCGCCGTGCGCTCGCGCTGCTGGCGCTCCCCACCAACGTGCCGTTCGCGGCCAGGCTCGGCTGGCGCAGTGCCGACGCGATGTGGCGGCTCGCGGGCGACACCGCGACCGACTATAATCACTACAGCAAGCGCGCGATCCTCGGCGCGGTCTATGCCTCGACGATGGCGGTGTTCCTGAACGACGAGAGCGATGGTTACGCCGACACCCGCGCCTTCCTCGCGCGCCGGATCGCCCAGGTGATGCGCTTCGAAAGCTGGAAATACCGCCGCGCATCGCGCAGCACCGAACGCCCCAGCCTTGCGCGCTTTGTCGGGCGGCTGCGCTATCCGGGGCGATAGCGACACGATAAAGCACTGGCGCTCCCCCGGTGTTATTGATAATCGCTCGCAAATGAACTCGAAGCTCGATTCCGCGCCATTGGGCGTCGCCGTCCGTATTTCCCGTATCGATTGGGACGCCATGTCGCATGACGAAGGGCGACGGCTGCGCGAATTCGGGTTGATGGAAGGGATCGAAGTCACCCCGCTGCACCGCGGCAGCCTGTTTTCGCGCGATCCGCTGGCGCTGGCGATCGGGCGGATGCAGGTCATCATCCGCGCGCGCCAGGCGGCGATGATCGAAGTGGCGTCGACCGCGTCATGACCGGCGCCATCCCGACGATCGCCCTGGTCGGCAATCCCAACGCCGGCAAATCGAGCCTGTTCAACGCGCTGACCGGCGCGCGGCAAAAGATCGCCAATTATCCGGGCGTGACCGTCGAGCGCAAGGCGGGGCACGCCAGCTTTGCCGACGGGCGGCCGCTGGCGCTGGTCGACCTGCCCGGCAGTTACAGCCTGACCCCCGCGAGCCCCGACGAGGCGGTGACGCGCGACGTCGTGCTGGGCCAGCAGGCGGGCGAGCGCCGCCCCGATGCGCTGGTCGTCGTCGTCGATGCCGCCAACCTCGACAACCATCTCTGCTTCGCGCTCGAACTGATTGCGCTGGGGCTGCCGACGGTGGTCGCGCTCAACATGCTCGACCTCGCCGAACGCGACGGGCTGACGCTCGACCCCGCCATCCTGTCGCGCGAACTCGGCGTCCCGGTGGTCCCGACCGTCGCGGTGCGCAAGCGCGGCCTCGCCGATCTGCTCGCCGCGGTCGACGGCGCGATCCTGTCGCACCAGACGCAAGCGACTGCGCAGCCCGCGCCACCGCCGTCCGACGCCGCGCTGCACCAGCGCGCCCGCGCCATCGCGCGCGCGGTGACCGTCTCCGAAACCCCGGTGCGCCGCTGGACCCAGCGCGTCGATGCCGTGCTGCTGCATCCGGTCGCGGGCTTCCTGATCCTGCTCGCGCTGATGTTCGTGATGTTCCAGGGCGTCTATGCCTGGTCCGAAGCGCCGATCGGCTGGATCGAGGGCGGCATCGGCGCTCTGCAGGGCGCGGTCGATGCCGCGCTGCCCGACGGTTTCCTGCGCGGGCTGATCATCGAAGGCATCCTCGGCGGCGTCGGGTCGGTGATCGTCTTCCTGCCGCAGATCCTGATCCTGTTCCTGTTCATCCTGCTCCTTGAGGCGTCCGGATACATGACGCGCGCCGCCTTTTTGATGGACGGTATCATGGCCAAGGTCGGTCTGTCGGGGCGCGGCTTCATCCCGCTCCTCTCCAGCTTCGCCTGCGCGGTCCCCGGAATCATGGCGACGCGCGCGATCCCCGACCCCAAGGACCGGCTGACGACGATATTGATTGCGCCGCTGATGACCTGTTCGGCACGGCTGCCCGTTTACACGCTGATCATCGGCGCCTTCATTCCGAACAGCAATGTCGGCGGATCGCCCGTCGGCCTGCAAGGCCTCGTGCTGTTCGGCCTGTATCTTTCGGGCATCGTTGGCGCGCTGGTCGTCGCGCTGGTGCTGCGCCGCACCGTCGCCAAGGGCAATGCCGCAGGCTTCATGATGGAAATGCCGCGCTACCAATGGCCGCGGCTGCGCGACGTCGCAATTGCGCTGTGGCAGCGCGCGTGGCTTTTCCTGCGCCGCGCCGGGACGATCATCTTTGTGACTACGATCGCGCTATGGCTGCTGCTGAGCTATCCGAAGGTGCCGGAGGGCAGCGCCGAAAGCCAGGTCGATTACAGCGTCGCCGGTCGCATCGCGAGCGGGCTGGAGGTTGTCGTCAAACCGATCGGTTTCAACCACGACATCGCACTGGCGCTGATCCCCGCGATGGCGGCGCGCGAGGTCGCGGTGTCGGCGCTTGCTACCGCCAACGCGATCGAGGCGGGCGACGACGAGGAAGCGATGGCGCAATCACTGAGCGAACGCTTGCAAGGCCGCTGGAGCATCGCCACGGCGCTCGCCTTCCTCGCCTGGTTCGTGTTCGCGCCGCAGTGCATTTCGACGATCGCAATCACCAAGCGCGAGACCAATGGGTGGAAATGGCCACTGTTCATGGTTGGCTATTTGTTCGCGCTCGCCTATGCCGCAGCAGGTATCACTTACTGGACAGCCGTTGCCTTTGGACTAGGCTGATCCTTCCAACATTTTTGCGGAGCGGAGCGGCATGGCTGGCAGCGTCAACAAGGTAATTCTCATCGGCAACCTCGGCGCCGATCCCGAAATCAAGTCGTTCCAGAATGGCGGCAAGATCGCCAACATCCGCATCGCGACGAGCGAACAGTGGAAGGATCGGATGACCGGCGAGCGCAAGGAGCGCACCGAGTGGCACAATGTCGTGATCAACGGCGACGGGCTGGTCGGCGTGGTCGAACGCTATCTGAAAAAAGGCTCGAAGGTTTATATCGAAGGCAGCCTGCGCACCCGCAAGTGGCAGGATCGCGACGGCAACGACCGCTACACGACCGAAGTCGTGATCGCCGGCATGGGCGGCACGCTGACGATGCTGGACGGCGCCCCCGGCGGCGGCGGCGGATCGCGCGGCGGCGGTGACGACAGCTGGAGCGGCGGTGGCGGCTCGGGCGGTGGCTGGAACCAGGGCGGCGGTTCGTCGGGCGGATCGTCAGGCGGCGGCTTTGGCGGCGGTCCGAGCGGGGGCGGCGGACGCCCGCCATTCGACGACGATCTGGACGACGACGTTCCGTTCTGATCGTCTGCCGACGACTGGATTGAAACCGTAGCCCTGAGCCTGTCGAAGGGCGCTTATCGGATAGGCGCCCTTCGACAGGCTCAGGGCTACGGCTTTTGGATCGCGTCCAGCATCATGCAGATGTCCGGCCATGTCGATTGATGTCCTTACCGCCGCGGACGTGGCGCGCGGCGTCTGCCGCCTGTTCGCGCAGCAGGGGCTGGTAGCGATCCCCGAGGTGCCGCTGCCCAACGGGCGTCGCACCGACCTCACCGCGATCGACGCCAAGGGCAACATCACGATCGTCGAGATCAAGGTCAGCCGCGCCGACCTGCACGGCGACGGCAAATGGCCCGACTATTGCGACTGGTGCGACCGCTTCTACTGGGCGCTGGCTTCGGGGCTCGACCCCGCGATCCTCGAAACAGAGGGCTATCGCCCCGAAAGCTCTGGCCTGATCATCGCCGACCGTTACGGCGCGGCGGTGGTGCGCGAAGCGGCAAGCTGCAACCTCGCCCCGGCGCGGCGCAAGGCCGAACTGCTGCGTATCGGTCGGCTGGCGATGCGACGCTCGATGATCGCGATGGACCCCGAAATTGCGGCGGGCTGGGTCGAGGGTTGAGCGTCGCCCCCGCGAAGGCGGGGGCCGTTGGCAACCTGCTCCACGCCGATAGCGGCCCCCGCCTCCGCAGGGGCGAGGTATCAGGAACGCGCCTGCATCCGCGCCAGATAGCGCGCGAGGATGTCGATCTCCAGATTGACCGGACGCCCCGCCGCCGCCTCGTCCAGCGTCGTCATCGCCTGCGTGTGCGGGATGATGTTCAGCGTAAAGTGCGCACTGCCATCGGGCTGATCGGTGACGTCGTTGACGGTCAGCGACACGCCGTCGATGGTGATCGATCCCTTCGGCGCAATATGCGGCGCGAGGGCGGCGGGCGCCGCGACGGTCACCGTCACGCTGTCCCCGACGGGCACGACCGACACGATCGTCCCCACCGCATCCACATGTCCGGTGACGATATGCCCACCGAGCTCGTCGCCGACCTTGAGCGCGCGCTCAAGGTTCAGGCGACGGCCCGCGTCCCACATGCCCGGCGCAGTGCGCGCGAGCGTTTCGGCGCTGGCATCGATCGCGAACCAGTCGCCGTCGCCATCGCGCCCCTTGTCGACCACGGTCAGGCACGCGCCCGAACAGGCGATCGATGCGCCGAGGTCGATCGTGCTGGTGTCATAGGCCGTGGCGATGACCAGCCGCGTGTCGCCGCGATCCTCGCGCGAACGAACGGTGCCGATGTCGGTGATGATGCCGGTGAACATGGGGCGCGCTTATCCTTCTCTGACCCGCTCGTAAACGTCGAGTCGGTCGCTGCCAAGCAGGCGGCTGTCGGTCAGCCGCCAGCGACCATGGGCATCGGCCAGATCGGCGAGGCCGATATCGCCGAGCGCGGGCTTGCCGCCGCCGATCAGGATCGGCGCGCGATAGAGCAAGAGCCGGTCGACGCGGTCGTCGGCCAGAAAAGCCGACGCCGCCCCGGCGCCACCCTCGACCAGCACCGAATCGACGCTGTCGATCGATTCGGGCGATCCGACCGCGGTCCAGCCTGGCGGAGCGCTGCCTCGCGTCAGCAGCAGCCTTTTCGGGCTGCGCGCTTCCAGTCCGGACAGCCGCACGTCAAGTTGGGGATCGTCGGCCGCGAGCGTTCCGCGTCCGACGAGAATCGCCTGATGCTGCGTGCGCTCGAGGTGGCCGTGCGCGCGCGCGCGATCCCCCGTGATCCAGCGGCTCGAACCATCCGCCCGCGCGATGCAGCCGTCGAGCGACGTCGCGAGCTTCAGCGTCACGAATGGACGCCGCTCGGCCTGCCGCGTCCACCACGGCGCCATCGCGGCGCGCGCTGCGGCGGGAAGGACGCCTTCGACGACGTCGATCCCCGCGTCGCGCAAGCGCGCGATACCCTGACCGTTGGTTCGCGGGTCAGGGTCCTGCGCGGCGACCACGACGCGCGCAATTCCAGCGGTGATCAGCGCGTCGGTGCAGCAGGGGCCGCGCGGGCTGGCGTGGGCGCAGGGTTCGAGACTCACATAGGCAGTGACCCCGCGCGCCGCATTGCCGGCGGCAGCGAGTGCCATCGCCTCGGCATGGGGGCGCCCGCCCGCTTGCGTCCAGCCGCGTGCGATGACCTTCTCGTCCTTGACGATCAGACAGCCGACATTGGGATTGGGCGCCGCCGCCGGTCGTCCGCGCCGCGACAGCGCGATGGCGACCGCCATCCAGTCGGCATCGGCGGGCCGTCGTTGCATGCGCTCAGTCGGCTGCCTGCGCTTGCGGCCCGCGCGCGGCGCGTTCGGCGAGCGTCGAACGTACGGCAGCGACGGGCTTTTTCTGCTTCGCCGCCGCCGCTTCCGCTTCGCCCAGCGTTTCGCGGGTTACCTTGTCGGCCTCGGCCGAATCATATTCGACCCCCATCATATCGGCGAGTCGCTGATATTCGGCGCGCTTTTCGGCATTGGCGCGCGTCGTTTCTTTGGCGCGCGCGACCCAATCGGCGCGGATTTCGGCGGCGCTGCGGTCGGCGGCCCAGTTTTCGAAATAGATGATCTGAGCCTTCGGCTCCTCGGTGCGGATCAGATGTTCGGAAAAGCCGTAGAAAACGACGATCGGTAGCACGATCGCGACACCCCAGCTGGCCCAGCGGTGCGGACGCGGTTCGCGGACATAGGCCCAGAAATCGGACAGGCCGCCGCCGATATCGACGTTGTTGAACATACCCATGGCAGCAATTTAGGCGATCTCGCGGCGATTGGCGAGAGGGCGACGATTGCACCGAACGATTGCGGCGCAGGCCATTGATTGCAAAAAATGCAATTGCAGATGTTCATTTCGCAGTTGCACAATTTTTTGTGCGCTGCAATATGAGCATGCCTTTTAGGCATCCTCTCCCAAAACTTTCATGGGCCGCCCCTCGGGCGGCCCTTTTTTTCGACCTTTTTGGTTGAGAGATGCCGCTAATAGGCTTTGCCGGTGATTCGCGAATCACGCCTGCAACGGCATCCGCCTTTCGAATCGGCGCACTTCGGCGATGAAACTGCCGGGCAAGGGCGTCGCGCCGCCGCTGTCGAGATCGACATGCGCGTAGCTGATCGCAATATCGGTCAACCGCTCGGCGCCGCGAAAAATCGCGCAATGGACGGTGAAACTCGTCCGCTCGAACCGGCTCACCCGCGCCGCGATCGTGATTTGCTCGTCGAGCCGCGCCGGGGCGTGATATTCAATTTCGCACCGCGTCTCACGAATATCTGTACCATATTGGTGAAAATAGGGACCGGGCTGCCCCTCTCCCAGCGCGCGAAAATATTCGGTCACGCCGATATCGGCATAGACCAGATAATTGCCGTTGAAGACGATGTTCTGACCGTCGATCTCGTTGAAGCGCACACGCACCGTTTCATGGACCCGAAAATCCTCGCGCGGCACCTCGCCGTTGCTGCTGTCCATCGCCGCCTCAGGCCGCGAGTGCGGCGGGGGTGCGGTCGAGCGGCGCGCAGGCCGCTTCGAGCCAGGCGCGATCGTCCGCGCTCAATCCCGGCGCCAGCTTGGCGAACACCTCGGCATGATAGGCATCGAGCCAATCGGCCTCGGCAGGCGACAAAAGCGCGGTTTCGACCAGATTTTGCGCGATCGGCGCAAAGGTGATCGTCTCGAACCCCAGCATATCCTCTTCGGCGCCATCGATGCGGACGGGCGTGACGACCACCAGATTTTCGATGCGGATGCCAAAGCTGCCCGCCTTGTAATAGCCGGGCTCGTTCGACAGGATCATGCCCGCATGCAAAGGCTCCTCGGTTCCCGCCTGTCCGCCCGCGGGCTTGGCGATTCGCTGCGGCCCTTCGTGCACCGCCAGATAGCTGCCGACGCCGTGCCCGGTACCATGCGCATAATCGACCCCGTCGGCCCACAGATATTGCCGCGCGAGGATGTCGAGCTGGCTGCCGCGCGTTCCCTTGGGAAAGCGCGCCGTCGCCAGCGCGATATGACCCTTGAGCACCTGCGTGAAGCGGCGGCGCATTTCGGCGGTCGGCGCGCCGATCGCGATCGTGCGCGTGATGTCGGTGGTCCCGTCGTCATACTGGCCGCCCGAATCGACGAGATAGAGCGTGCCGGTCTCGATCGCGCGGTTGGTCGTCTCATCGACCTTATAGTGCGGCAGCGCGCCGTTGGGACCGGCCGCCGAGATGGTGTCGAACGAAAGGTCGCGCAGCGCGCCATTGGCGTCGCGAAATTCGCGCAGCTTCGCCGCGGCGCCGAGCTCGTCGAGCCCTCCCTGCGGCGCCACCTCCTCCATCCATTTGAGGAAGCGCGACACGGCGACGCCGTCGCGGACATGCGCCGCGCGCGTGCCGCTCAATTCGGCGTCATTCTTGATCGCCTTGGGCAGCACCGCCGGATCGCGATGCCGCGCGATCTTCGCCCCCGCACCCTCGAGCGCGGTAAAGATCGCCGCGACCGCGCGGTCGGGATCGACCGCTACCGCCTTGTCCTTAAGGTCCACGAGCGCCGCCTCGAACGCATCGCGATCGTGGATCCTCACGCTGTTACCGAGGTGCGCGCGCACAGCGTCGGTGACTTTCTCGGGCGCGATGAACAGATCGGCGGTCGCGTCGGCATGAAGCAGCGCGAAAGCCAGCCCGACCGGGGTGTGACTGACGTCGGTACCGCGGATGTTGAACGTCCACGCGATCGAATCGAGCGCAGTCATCACCGTCGTGTCGAGACCGTTCGCCTTCAGCCAGTCGGCGATGATTTCGCGCTTTTGGGTCGCGGCCTGCCCCGCGAGCGCCGCGTCGTGGACGGTGACCACCGCCGCGCTCGGCACCGGCTGGTCGTCCCACGCCGCGTCGAGCGGGTTCGCGTCGACCGCGACGAGGCTCGCCCCCTTCGCCGCCAGCGCCTTTTCAAGGCCGCGCGCCCAGTCGATGCTGTGGAGCCACGGATCATAGCCGACCTTCTGACCCGCGCTCACGTTGGCGCCCAGCCATTCGGCGACGCTCGACTGCGGCACGCCGACATAGTCGAACAGCGACCCGTCGACCTGATCGCGCACCTGCACCGTGTAGCGTCCGTCGACGAAGACCGCGGCCTTTTCGGGCAGCACCGCCGCGGTCCCCGCCGATCCGCCGAAGCCCGTCAGCCACGCCATGCGCTGCGCATAATCACCGACATATTCGCTCATATGCTCGTCGCTGATCGGCACGACAAAGCCGTCCAGACCCTGCGCTTTCAGTTCGGCGCGGACGCGGGCAAGACGATTGGCGTGGATGGTGCTGGACATCAGACGTTCCTTATTCCTACATCGCGGGCGATCCCGCCCGATCCGGGCGACACCGCGGGGGATTTTTCGATGCGCGCTATTTGGATGTTTCTGGCGGCAATTGCCACCCCGCTTGTCGCATCGCCGCCCCTGCTTGCCCAACAGAAAGACGCCGCCTTGACCAGCCCCGCCCCTGCCCCGCTTGCCGCCCCGGTCGCCGAGAAGCGCCCGCACGAAACGGTGCTGCATGGCAAAAAACTCTCCGACCCCTATCACTGGCTGAAGGACGAGAGCTATCCGGTGATCGATGACAAGGATGTGCTCGACTATGTAAAGGCCGAGAATGCCTGGTTCGATGCCGCGATGAAGCCGCACGCTGCGCTCGTCGAGACGCTGTTCCAGGAGATGAAGGGCCGCATCAAGGAAGCCGATTCGTCGGTGCCGCAAAAGGACGGCGACTGGGTCTATTGGGTCGAATTTGAGGAAGGCGCCGAATATAAGAAATGGTATCGGCGGCCCGCGGCGGGCGGTGATGCCGCGCTGATCCTCGACGAAGTCGCGATGGCGAAGGACAAGGAATATTTTCGCCTGTCCGACGTGTCGATCAGCCCCAATGGCAAGCTCATGGCCTATGCGGTCGATGACAATGGCTCGGAACGCTTCGAGGTGCGCTTCACCGACCTGACGACCGGCAAGGCGCTGCCCGACGTCATCCCCGGCACCCTGTCGTCGCTGGTGTGGACCGAGAACAGCAACGCGCTGCTCTATGGCCTTGCCAATGAAAACTGGCGCACCGACAATGTCCATGTCCATTATCTCGGCACCCCGGTCAGCGAAGATGTCCGCATCTACAAGGAAGCCGACATCGGTTTCGGGGTCGGCGTCGGCAAGACCGCCGACGACGCCTATATCGTGATCGCGACCGGCGACAATGAAACGAGCGAAGTCTATCTGCTCCCCGCCGACGATCCCGGCGCCGAACCGATGCTTGTCTCCGCGCGCAAGAAGGGCCGCGAATATAGCGTCGATGTCCGTGAAAAGACGCTCTACATCCATACCAACGACGACCACGCCAACTTCCGCATCGCGACCGCCAGCCTCGACCGGCCCGGCGAATGGCAAACGCTGATCCCCGGCTCCGACGACAATTACATCACCGGCCTGTCGATCTTCCGAGACTATTTCGTCCTCGAATCGCGCGAAAAGGGCGTCGATCAGGTCGACGTGCGCCGATACGACGCGCCGCTGACCCCGGGCCGCATCAAATTTCCCGAGACGACCTATGTCGCCGGATTAGGCGACAATCCCGAATATCATCAGGACAAGCTGCGGCTCGACTATGAATCGATGGTCACCCCCGACACCGTGTATGATTTTGATATTGCAAGCAAAAAACTCGAAACGCTCAAGGTTCAAGAAATTCCATCCGGTTATAATCATGACAACTATGTAACCGAATTGGTGAACATGCCCGCGCGTGACGGTACCCCGGTGCCGGTGTCGCTGGTGTATAAGAAAGGCACGCCGCGCGACGGCAGCGCACCGATGCACCTCTATGTCTATGGCTCCTACGGCTATCGCGTCCCGCCAGGCTTTTCGACCACTCGCCTCAGCCTCGTCGATCGCGGCATGATCTATGCGATCGCGCATGTCCGTGGCGGCGACGACCTCGGCCGCGCCTGGTATCTCGCGGGCAAGACCACCGCGCGCAAGAACACGTTCAACGACTTCATCGACGTCGCCAAAGGGCTGATCGCCGCCAAATACACCAGCGCAGGCAAGATTTCGATCGAAGGTCGCTCGGCGGGCGGGCAGGTGATAGGGGTCGTCTATAACGAGGCGCCGGAACTGTGGGGCGCGGTGCTCGCGGGGGTGCCGTTCGTCGACGTGATCAACACGATGGTCGACGAGACGCTGCCACTGACCCCCGGCGAATGGCCCGAATGGGGCAATCCGATCACCGACAAGGCCGCGTTCGACTATATGCTGAGCTACAGCCCCTATGACAATGTGACCGCCAAGGCCTATCCGCCGATGCTCGTATCGGCAGGGCTCAACGATCCGCGCGTCACCTATTGGGAGCCCGCCAAATGGGTCGCCAAGCTGCGCGCGACGCGCACCAACAACGCGACCCTGCTGCTGCGCACCAACATGGGCGCGGGCCATGCGGGCAAGTCGGGCCGCTGGGGCGCGTTGCGCGAGGATGCCGAAGAATTCGCCTTTGTGCTGACGCAGCTCGGGGTCGAGAAATAAAGTACCGGTACCAATAGCGCGAAGCCTGCGACAGGCGCGCGACATTTCGGCACATCGGCGCGACAGATCGGACTCATCCCGCCCTTCCACCAAAGGGAGGGGATTCGATGATGTTACGACCGATCGCTTATATTTTGAGCACCACCACCTTGTTCGCGATCGCGGCGCCCGCGGGCGCGCAAACCGGCGCTGACGCCGACGCGGCCGCCGTCGCGCAGCGCCTGCTCGACACGCTCCGCGAAACCAACGGTGTCCCCGGCATGGCGGCGGCGGTGTGGCAGGACGGCCGCATCGTCTGGGACGGTGCGAGCGGGCAGCGCGATCACGCCAGCGGGGCGCCGGTCACGCGCGACACGCTGTTCCGGCTCGCCAGCGTGTCGAAGATCTTTACCGTCGCCGCGGTCATGCAGCTCGCCGAGCAGCGCAAGATCGATCCCGACGCCCCTGTGCAGGATCAATTGACGTGGCTCGGCGCGCGCTGGCCAGCGATCACCCCGCGCCAGCTCGCCGCGCATGTCTCGGGCTTGCCGCATTATCAGGCGATCGATGCGGATCGCGGATCGCGTCACTACGCCACGGGGCGCGATGCCGTCGCGATTTTCGCGGGACGCGACCTGCTGAGCCCGCCGGGAACTGCGTACAGCTATTCGTCGTGGGGCTATAGCTTGCTCGGTGCGCTGGTCGAAGAAAAGGCCGGGCGCCCCTTCACCGACTATGTCAGAACGGAGGTCGCACCGGGGCTCGCGATCCGCGCCGACGCGACCGACAGCGGCGACCCCGACGCCTCGCGCGCCTATGGCTTCGACCAGCGGCGCGTGGTCGATCTGCCGCGCCACGATTTCAGCTACACCTGGGGCGGCGGCGGGCTCAGCGGCACCGCCAGTGCGGTCGCAAGCTTCGGCGGGCGCATGATCGACGGCCGCGTCGTGCGCCCCGAAACCTTTGATGCGATGCTCGTGCCGGTGAAGCTCGCCGATGGCAAAGCGGCAGCGGCGGAGGATTATGAGGTCGGTTTCGGCTGGCGCATCGGGAGCGATGCCGACGGCGCGCCCATCGTCCATCACAATGGCGTGGCGCTTGGCGCGCGCAGCACGCTTGGCCTGTGGCGCAGCGAACGCACCGCCGTCAGCCTGCTGTCCAATGCGTCGTGGGTGTCGCGGATGGAACCCACCGCGCAGATGATCGCCGCGCCCTTCCGTGCCGCACCCGCCGGGCTGGTCGCCGCCCAATGCCCGCTCGCCGCGCAGCGCTATCGCGGCACCTTCGGCGACGTCGCGGTCGAAGGCACGGTGCGCTTCCGGATCGAGGCGGGGCTGTGCGTCGGCACCGCCGACCAGCACCCCGCGATGCTGGCCTATTTCGGCACCGCGATGCAGCGAAGCGACGCGCCGCTGACGATCGTCGGGCTCGACCCCAAAGGCGGCCTGACCCGCGCGGGGATCGTCAATCCGTTCGGTATCGCCGATCTGCGTGCACAGGCCGACGGCAGCTTTGCCGCGCCGATCACCACGACGCGCCGCCTGGTGCTGTGGTTCGATCAGCCGGGCAGGTAACCGCGCGCGACCAGATCGCGTTCGAGCATCGCCGCGCCGCCGAACAGATGGCCGGCGATGCCGACCGATTCGGCACCCGCGATATTCGCCGCGACATCGTCGATGAACAGCGCGCCCGCGGGATCGATGCCGAAGCGCTCGATCGCGAGGCGGTAGATCGCGGGATCGGGCTTCATCAATTTTTCGGTGCCCGACACGATGATACCCTGAAAACGGTCGAATACCGGCTGGGTCGGACGGAAGTCTTCCCAGAATTCATGGCCGAAATTGGTGATCGCAAACAGCGGCACCCCCGCATCGTCCAACCGCGCCACCAGCTCGAGGCTGCCCGGCATCGGCCCGGGAATCGTTTCGTTGAAGCGCGCCGCATAAGCGTCGATCAGATCGTCATGTCCCGGAAATTCGGCCTTGAGCTCGGGCAGCATCGCGGCGAGCGGGCGCCCGGCATCATGCTGGAAATGCCATTGGGGCGTAACGACGTTGGTCACGAACCATTCGAGCTCGTCCCGGTCGTCGATCAATTTCGCGAACAGGTGGCGCAGGTCCCAGTCGAACAGGACGCGGCCGACATCAAAAATCACCGATCGGCGAATCATGGGCACTCCGGACACGCGAAAGCGCCGCCGGAAGCATCCGACGGCGTTACGCTGACTTCGCTATACGCGCGGGGCAGCAAACGCCCCGACAGGACAATCAGCCCTGGCGCGCCTTGAAGCGGCGGTTGGTCTTGTTGATCACATAGGTACGGCCACGGCGACGGATAACGCGGTTATCCCGGTGGCGGTCCTTCAGCGACTTCAGGCTGTTGCGAATCTTCATCGTTCTGTTCCGTAAATCTTGGCGTGTTGACGCGAAGCGGCGCAACTATGGGGAAGCGGGTAAAAAGTCAACCGGCTCCCGACGAGAAAACGTCGCCCCCGCGAAGGCGGGGGCCGTTGTCGGGCTTGCGCCACACCGCTGCGTAAATCTCCAGCGGCCCCCGCCTTCGCGGGGGCGACGGGATTGCTACCCCGCCAAAGCCTTCTGCCGCCGCCGCTGCACCGACGAGCCATAGCCCATCGCTTCGCGATATTTGACCACCGTGCGCCGCGCGATGTCGTGCCCCTCGGCGGACAGTTTCTGCGCGATCGTCTCGTCGGACAGGATCGCCTTTGGATCCTCGCCCTCGATCATCGCCTTGATTCGGCTCTTTACCGCTTCGGCCGACACCGCACCGTCGCCCTCGGTCGCCGAAATGCCCGACGAAAAGAAATATTTGAGCTCGAACAGCCCGCGCGCGCAGCTGAGGTACTTGTTGCTCGTGACCCGGCTGACCGTCGATTCGTGCATGCCGATCTCCTCGGCGACCTGCCGCAACGTCAGCGGGCGCATGTGCGCGACGCCGTGCAGGAAAAACCCTTCCTGCTGCTTCACGATCGCGCTCGCGACCTTGATGATGGTGCGCTGGCGCTGGTCGAGTGCGCGCACCAGCCAGTTCGCGCTCGCGAGCTGTTCGGACAGCCACGCCTTGCTCTTGGCCGCCGCGCCGGTGGCCAGTTCGGTGTAATAGCGGCGATTGACGAGCAGGCGCGGCAAGGTGCCGCTGTTGATCTCGACCGCCCACCCTTGCGCGGTCCGACGAATATAGAGGTCGGGAACCACCGCCTGCGACGCATCGCCGCCGAACTTCAACCCCGGCTTGGGATCATAGCCGCGAAGCTCGCGGATCATATCCGCCAGATCCTCGTCATCGACCCCGCAAATCCGCTTCAGCTGGGGAAAGGCGCCCTTGGCGACCAGATCGAGATGCGCAATCATCGTCGCCATCGCCGGGTCATAGCGATCGGCCTCGCGCGCCTGGATCGCGATACATTCGGCAAGGTCGCGCCCGCCTACCCCCGACGGATCGAAGCATTGGACGCCCGCGAGTACGTTCTCGACCAGCGCGAGCGGCACGCCGAGCCGCTGCGCCATCTCGGCAAGATCGGCGCGCAGATAGCCCGCTTCGTCGATCAGCGCGACGAGCTGTTCGGCGATCATCGCCTCCAGCCCGCTGAACCGCTCGCCGACCTGCGCCAGCAGATGTTCGTGCAGCGTCGCATCCTCGCCGGCGAAGCTGTCGAAATCGATGCCTTCGCTATCGCTTCCCGACAGGCCGACATTGTCGCTGGCGCTGTCGTGGTGAAAGCTTTCGGCGGTCATGTCGACGTCAAGGTCGTTCGCGGTGCCGCTGTCCGACGACAAGGCATGGTCGGCATCGAGCGATGCCGCGTCGCTGATCGGCGCGTCGTCCCCCGGGCCATCGTTCGTATCGCCCACACCGCCATCACCGTCCGCCGACGCGGTATCGAGCAGCGGATTACCCTCGAGCGCCTCGGCGAGATAGGCTTCGAGTTCGAGATTCGACAGCGCCAGCAGCTTGATCGCTTGCTGCAGCTGCGGCGTCATCACCAGCGATTGCGACTGGCGGAGATCGAGGCGTGGACCCAACGCCATCGGGTATCAGCAACCCTTTACCCCGTTCGTGTCGAGCCCCTCGACTGCCTTGGTAGTCGCTCGGGATAGACTTCCGGCTTTGCCGGAAGTCGAGACACGTGAAGCCATGCGCGTACTCGGCGTGTCTCGACTTCGCTCGACACAAACGGAAACGGAAAGCGGCTCATTCAACACCGATACGGCCCACATCGCTCACAAGGAGAAACCCTCGCCCAGATACAGTCGCCGCACCTCGGGATCGGCCACCAGTTCCTCGGGCGAACCCGCGAGCAGCACCTTGCCGTCATAAATGATGCAGGCGCGGTCGACGAGGTCGAGCGTTTCGCGGACATTATGGTCGGTGATCAGCACCCCGATGCCGCGCGTCTTCAAATCGGCGACAAGGTCGCGGATGTCGCTGATCGACAGGGGGTCGATCCCCGCAAAAGGTTCGTCGAGCAGCATGATCGAAGGGTTGGCGGCGAGCGCGCGGGCGATCTCGGCGCGCCGCCGTTCGCCGCCCGACAGCGCCATCGCCGCCGCGCTGCGCAGCCGCGTCAGCCCGAATTCGTCGAGCAATTCCTCCAGCCGCCGCTCGCGCGCGATCTTGTCGGGTTCGGCCAGTTCGAGCACCGCGCTGATATTCTGTTCGACCGTCATGCCTCGAAAAATCGAGGTTTCCTGCGGCAGATAACCGAGGCCGAGGATCGCGCGGCGATACATCGGCAGCGCAGTGATGTCGGCTCCGTCGAGCATGATGCGCCCGGCGTCGGGCTTCACCAGTCCCATGATCGAATAGAAACAGGTGGTCTTGCCGGCGCCATTGGGACCGAGCAGCCCGAGCACTTCACCCTTTGCCACCGACAGCGAGACGTCGGAGAGCACGACGCGCTTGTCATAGCTTTTGGCGATCGAAATGACCGCGAGCCCATTGCCCGCCGCGGCGTCGTCGCGGACATGCGCCTTATGCTCGGCGATGCCGTGGTCGGCGTCGGCGGTCAGCACGGGCGGGGTCGCTTCGTCGTCGGTCATTTACACGTCGCTTCCTGAGGAGACTTGTGCGGGCGTTACCCGAGGATCGCAGCCAAGGTCAATCTGGCAAGATTTTTGCAGGGTTGTCCCCGTCCCTTTTAGGGAGGGGTTAGGGGTGGGTCGCGGCAGGCGTTCTTTCGTCGCCGCATACGCTCCACCGTCCCCTCCCTAAAAGGGAGCGGAGTTGGAGATTAATGCCCCGCCTGCGGACCCCGCACGACCCCCGACAGGCCGAGCTGTTCGTCGATCGCCGCCATCAGCCGCGCCAGCGCCGCCTCATCCTTAGCCTCGGCGCGCGCCACCAGCACATCCTGCGTGTTCGAGGCGCGGAGCAGCCACCACCCGTCGTCGGTGAGCACGCGGGCGCCGTCGGTGCGGTCGACCTTTGCCCCCGATGCGGCGAGCCGCGCCAGAACTTCATCCACAATGGCGAATTTGCGCACCTCGTCGACCTGGAAGCGCAGCTCGGGCGTGTTGACCATCGGCGCCATATTGCCGCGCAGTTCGGTGACGCTCTGCCCCAGCTTCGTCGCCGCCTCGATCAGCCGCACCGCGGCGTAGGGCGCGTCGTCATAGCCAAAATAGCGGTCGGCGAAGAAGATATGCCCGCTCATCTCGCCCGCCAGCGGGCTGCCGGTTTCCTTCATCTTCGCCTTGATCAGGCTGTGGCCCGTCCTCCACATCAAAGGCTGGCCGCCGAGTTCGGCGACGCGGTCGAACAGCGCTTGGCTGGCCTTCACATCGGCGATGATCGTCGCGCCGGGCGCGTCGGCAAGCAGTGCCGCGGCATAGATTTGCAGCAGCTGGTCGCCCCAGATCACCCGCCCCTCGCCGTCGATCGCGCCGATCCTGTCGCCATCTCCATCGAAAGCGACGCCGAAATCGAGATTCCTCTCCGCGACGAGCTTTCGCAGATCGGCCAGATTCTTCTCTTCGGTCGGATCGGGATGGTGGTTCGGGAAATGGCCGTCGATGTCGGTAAACAACAGGAAATGCTCACCCGGCAGCTTCGCGGTGAGCTTTTCGATCACCGTCCCCGCCGCGCCGTTGCCGGCGTCCCAGCCGATGCGGAAGGCGCTACCGGCGAAACCTTCGACCAGCCGGTCGACATATGCGTCGATGATGTCGATGCTCTGCGTGGCACCTTCGCCAGTTTCCCAATCGCCCGCGGCAGCCATTTCGCCGATCCGCTGGATGTCCGCGCCATAGAAAGGACGCCCCTGCATCACAAATTTGAAGCCGTTATAGTCGGTGGGATTGTGGCTGCCGGTTATCTGGATGCCGCCATCCACCTCTTCGGTTGACGCCGCATAATAGAGCATCGGCGTCGGCCCGAGCCCGACGTTCAGCGCGTCGATACCAGCGGCGTTGATCCCGGCGATCAGCGCGTCGGCGAGCATCGGCGACGACAGCCGTCCGTCATAACCGACCGCGATCCGCTTGCCCCCTCCGCGCGCGACGAGCGTCGCGAAACTGCGCCCGATGGCATAGGCGTCCTTGTCCGACAGCGTGTCGCCGACCACGCCGCGGATGTCATATTCGCGCAGCATCGTGGGATGGAAATTGTGCGTCATAATGCTCTCAGTCTTGTGCGGTGGCGGAGGTGTCAGGCGGCGGCGAACAGATCGCCGTCGGGGTGCAGCCGCTCGCGCGCGGGGAGGTTCAGCCCACCCATCGCTTCGCGCAGCTCCTGGCGCGCAACGACATGGCCGATGCCCATGCCGCCGAGATGCGCCTTGTCGAGCAGGGTCAGACCCGCAGGAAACAGCTCGCGATAAATCACACGTTCGCCAAGCCCCGGGATGACGCGAAAGCCGACGCGGCGCGACAGCTGGTTCAGCGCCTCGCCGACGCGGCGCATATTATGCGCGTCGACGTGCTGGAGGCGGTTGCGCAGGATGATCCAGTCGATCGTCCGCCCGTCGCTCTTGGCGCGCGCCTTGCGCGTGTCCCAGATCAGCTCCGAATAAAAGCTGGGGCGAGTGACCTGAAAACTCTCGGGATCGACCTGACCGATCAGGTCGAAATCGATGAAGCTGTCGTTGATCGGGGTGACCAGCGTGTCGGCGGACGTCGCCAGATGGCGCGCAAACACATCGTCGCGGCCGGGCGTGTCGGCGATGAAATAATCGACATCGTGCGACAGCCGCGCGACCTGCGCGTCGAGTTCCTCGATCGTCGAACCCTCGAACACCTCGAAATGCGGCGTCGGCAGGTCGATATCGCGGCGTTTGGCGGTATTGATGCGGTTCTCGAGATAGCGGTGAAAGGTGCGCTGGCGCGGGTCGAGATCGAGCCCGGCGACCTTCCACCCCTGACTCGCCAGCGCGACCGCGAAATGGACGGCGCAGGTCGATTTGCCGGTCCCGCCCTTTTCATTGGCAAAGATGATGCGGTGCGGGGCGGGGTTCGTCATGAGCGTTGCGATTTTCCTGTTGGCGGCGCATGGGAGCCGCTCGGGTGGCCGTTGCGTCGCCATTATCGGAGGGCGGGCAAGCGTGCAAATCATCCGTGACCTCGCAACGCTGCACCGCGCTATCGCGGCGCTGAAGCAGGACGGCAAAAGTGTCGCGCTGGTGCCGACGATGGGGGCGCTGCACGACGGCCACCTCTCGCTCGTCCACATGGGGCGGCGCGTCGCTGACCACGTCGTCGTCTCGATCTTCGTCAACCCGACCCAATTCGGCCCCAACGAGGATTTCGCCGCCTATCCGCGCGACGAAGCGCGCGACGCGGCCCTGCTGGTCGAGGAAGGCGTCGCGCTGCTCTGGGCGCCCGACGTCGCGGTCATGTATCCCGGTGGACACAGCACGCATATCGAGGTTGCCGAACTCGGCGCCGATTATTGCGGCGCCGCGCGCCCCGGCCATTTCGACGGGGTCGCGACCGTCGTTGCAAAATTGTTCAATCAGGTTCGTCCCGACATCGCGATCTTCGGCGAAAAGGACTGGCAGCAGCTCGCGATCATCCGCCGCATGGCGCGCGACCTCGATTTCCACCTCGACATATTGGGTGCGCCGATCGCGCGCGATCCCGACGGCCTCGCGCTGTCGTCGCGCAACGCTTATCTGTCGGCCGAGCAGCGCGCTGCCGCGACCGCCTTTCCCGATGCCTTGAAAGCCGCCGCAAGAGCGATTGCCCAGGGCGGCGATGTCGATGCGGCGTTGACCGAAGCGGCGGCGGCGATCGTCGCGGGCGGCTTTGACAGCGTCGATTATGTCGCGCTCGCCGATGCCGACAGCCTTGAAAGATTGTCCGTTTTTCGGAACCCGGCGCGCCTGCTCGCTGCCGCGCGGATGGGCAAAACGCGGCTGATCGACAATTATCCGGTGAGTTGATTACGACGAAAATCGGCAGAATCGCGCCACTTTGGCGCACTATCCACAAGAAATCGCGCCCCGCGTTAACGCTTTGTTGACCATAAGTCGCAAGGTTAGACCCCGAAGCCTCCTGTGGGGGGAGGCGACAGGGGGTTTTTATGGCCAACAGTCTGAAGTCCGCGCAATTTCTGATCGAAAGCCGCCTGCTCGATGCGGCGCGCGGCGACGCCAATGCCTATTTCGATCTGGGGATCGCATTTTCCACCGGGACCGGCGGGGTCGATGTCGATCTGATCCAGGCGCATAAATGGTTCAACCTCGCGGCGCTCGGCGGCAACAAGGAAGGCCAGCAATGCCGCGCCGACCTGTCCGACGAAATGAGCCGCGACGAGATCGCCGAAGCGCAGCGCCAAGCGCGCGCCTGGCTCGACGAGACGGCGCGCCGTCCTGCCGCCCGCCGCTTCGCCGCCTAGTCCTTCCGCTTGAAGGGCGTATGCCCTTCCAGCCAGTCCATTTCGGCTTCTTCGGCGCGGCGCTCATGCTCCAGAAAATCGGCGACCGCACGGCGGAATCCCGGATCAGCGATGAAATGCGCCGACCATGTCGCGACCGGGCCATAGCCACGCGCGAGCTTATGCCCGCCTTGCGCGCCCGCCTCGACCCGGCGCAGCCCGCGCGCAATCGCGATGTCGATCGCGCGGTAATAGCATAGCTCGAAATGCAGATAGGGGATGTCGGTCAGGCACCCCCAATAGCGGCCGTAAAGCGTGTCGGCGCCAAGAAAGTGCAGCGCGCCCGCGACCGGCCGGTCATCATCATAAGCGATGAGCAGGATCACCTGCTCCGCCATCCGCGTCCCGATCAGATCGAACGCCGCGCGCGTCAGATAGGGATGCCCCCATTTGCGCGCGCCGGTGTCCTGATAGAAGAGCCACATCGCATCCCAATGCTCGGGGCTGATCGCCGCACCGGTCAGCTCCTCGATCCGCAATCCTTCGACCGCCCGCGCGCGCTCCCTGCGCAGCTGCTTGCGCTTTGCCGAGGTCAGCGTGGCGAGAAAATCGTCGAAGCTGGCGTAGTTCGCATTGGCGAAATGAAACTGGATGTCGCGGCGCACCAGCCAGCCCGCGCTTTCGAACAGCGGCATCTGGTCGGGCGCGACAAAGGTCGCATGCGCCGACGACAGCCCGTTCTGGCGCACCACCGCTTCGGCGGCGCGGATCAGCAGCGCCGCATCCTCGTCGCTATACGCCAGCAGCCGCGGCCCCGGCACGGGGGTGAAAGGCGCTGCGATCTGAAGCTTGGGATAATAATCACCGCCCGCACGCGCCCAAGCGTCGGCCCAGCCCTGGTCGAACACATATTCGCCTTGGCTGTGCGATTTGAGGTAAGCAGGCGCGGCGGCAAGCAGCACACCCGCCGCGTCCTCGACCAGCAGCGGCGCCGCCTGCCAGCCGGTGCCCGGCCCGACGCTGCCCGAGTCCTCGAGCAGCGACAGGAAGGCATGGCTGACAAACGGATTGTCGCCGCCGGCCAGCGCGTCCCATGCCGCGGCGTCGATTGCGGCGACACCGGTGCCGAGCGAGATCGTCCGTGCGGGCGGGTCGGCTTCGGCCATCGCCAGCCTTAGGCGGGCTTCACCGCGACGATCGCATCGGCCTCGACCGCAGCTCCGAGCGGCAGCACCGCAACGCCGACGGCGGCGCGCGCATGGCGGCCTGCTTCGCCGAACAGCGTCTCGAACAGTTCCGACGCGCCATTGGCCACCTTCGCCTGATCGGTGAAGCTCGGCGCGCTGTTGACGAAGACGCCGAGCTTGACGACGCGCTCGATGCGCGACCAGTCGCCGCCGATCGCCTGGCCGATCTGTGCGACGAGCATCAGCGCAACGCGCTGCGCCGCGTCCTGACCGCCCGCCACATCCATGTCATCGCCAAGCCGCCCAGTGACAACCTGCCCGTCGCGAAAGGGCAGCTGGCCGCTGACATAGAGCAGGCCATTCTGCTCGACGACGGGGACATAGGAGGCAACCGGTGCCGCAGCCTTGGGAAGTTCGAGGCCGAGTTCGGCGAGTTTGGCGGCGATGTCCATGATGCGTCCTTTATGCGAGTTCGGGGGTGGGGGCGGGGATGTTTTCGGTCAGCCGCGCCAATATCCAGTCGCGCGCGACATTCCAATCGTCGATGCGCGCATGGGCATGTCTGGCGGGGGCGATCTTGTCGGCGATCGCGGGTTCGCCAACCAGATGTAGCCGCCACACTTCGGGCGCTTCGTGCGCCACCGAGCTGTGGTGGTTCGCGAGGTCGTCGATGAAGATTACCACCGAAGGCCGATATTGTTCGATCAGGCGGCGCACCGGTTCGCCCTTGCCGCCGCGGCTGCCGATCACCGGCGCGTGGAAATCATGGCTCGCCAGCTGGTCGATCCGCGCCTGCTGATGGTCGGGGCCGACATTGGTCAGGACGACGATATCGGCCTGTTCGGCGATCGTCGCCATCGCGGCGAGCGCGCCGGGAATTGGATATTGCCGCGGCATTTCGGTGCGGAAAAAGCTGTCGAGCAGCGGCCAGACTTCGGCCGCCTCCAGCGGGGTGCCGCATTCCTTGCGCTTGAGCGCCCCGGCGAAGCTCGCATCCTCGATGCGAAACAGCACGCCATGTTCGGCATCGACCCATTCGGCAAAGGGAACGACCATGTGCATCAGCACCTCGTCGCAATCGGTGATGACGAGCGGGCGGTTCATGGGTGCAATCCTTCAAGGCGCAGCGAGGCCGCCGCGATGGCGGCGGGCGGCACTTGCAGCGCATCGGCGCAGGCGACAAGGTCGTTTTCATAGCTCGTCAGAAACGACAGGATCGCCGCGAGTGTCGCCTGCTCGCCCAGTGAGGATCGGAGGTCGCTCGGCGCCAGGCCGGTGAGCCCGAGCAGCCGCTCGGCGCGCGGTTCGTCGGTCAATATCCAGCCGAGCGCCTGAAGCGCCAGAGCCGCGTCATCGTCGTGCAAGGCATTTTTCCCTTCAACGGGAGGCAATTGTGTCGTGCGGCCGATTCGCCTAAACGGGCCGCGAACGCAAGGTGGGGAAGCGGAGTATCATGGGCAAGACCATATTGGTCGTCGAGGATAATGAGCTGAACCTGCGCCTGTTCTGCGACCTGCTCAACGCCCATGGCTATACCGCGCACCCGGTCCGCGACGGGCGCGATGCGCTCAACAAGGCGCGCGAGATTGCCCCCGACCTGATCATCATGGACATCCAGCTGCCGCATGTCAGCGGCTTGGAGCTGATCGGCCAGATGAAGGCCGACCTGACATTGCGCGCCGTGCCAATCATGGCGGTCACCGCCTATGCCGGCAAAGGCGACGAGGAACAGATCCGCGCCGCAGGCGCCGAGGCCTATGTGTCGAAACCGATTTCGGTGATCAAGTTCATCGAAAGCGTCGGGGCGTTTGCCTGAGCGGGCGGGCGCGGGCGCGCGGCGGAAGCAACACGTCGCCCCCGCGCAGGCGGGGGCCGCTGTCGATTTACGCGGCAGCGCAGAAATAGGCGGCTAGCGGCCGCCGCCTTCGCGGGGGCGACGTTGTTAGTATGTCCGCTGCCTACCCCAACCGTAACGCCTGCACGCCCGCCAAAGCGAGACCCGGCCAGTCCGCGACGTCAGCCGTTATAACGCCGCACTTTCTCCGTCCCACGCGACGGGCTGCGTTCGCTCCACGGGGCAGCATAATGGATCGCCACCATCGCGGAGGAAGCTTCGATCACCGCGCTCCACACGCGATGGAAACGGTTCGAATCGGGGATTATCGTCATTGTTCGTCTCCTGCGTCGGGCGCCGCAGCAAGGGGGAGAGGGCGGGCCCGACGGGGCATTTTTAGGCCGAAGGGAACGGCGATTGGCGCCAAAATTGACCGTGCGGGCGACCAATTTTTGCGCTATTTGATCAATCATGCGAAAAATCGCCGACCTTGACCGTTTCGACCGGCAGCTCTTGGCGCTGGTCCGCCAGAACAACCTCGAGCCCGCGCGCGTGCTCGCCGACAAGATCGGCCTGTCGCTCTCGGCGGTGCTCCGCCGCCTACGCCGCCTGCGCGACGAAAAAGTGATTGTCGCGGACATAGCGGTGGTCAACCCGGCGCTCACCGGTTCGGCGCTGACCATGCATGTGCTGGTCCAGATGCAGCAGGCGGGGCCGCAGACGATGGACAATTTTGCCCGCGCGATCGTGCATCATCCCGAAATTACCGGGGCGTGGGACATTACTGGCGAGGATGATTTCCTGCTCAAGGTGCAGGTCGGCTCGATGGAGGAATATGATGCCTTCACCCGTCGCGCGCTGGGCGAGGACAAGGGCGTTCATTCGTTCACGACGTTGATCGCGATCCGCAACATCATCGAAAACGACGTCGCGCGGCGCCCGCTGCGTGACGGGTGAGAACGGCGGGAGGAGCGCTTCGTTCCGGCACGAAAAAGGGCGGCGCAAAAGGCCGCCCCTTGATCCCGGCTTTCGCCGGGATGATGCATCGTCAGCCCGTCCAGCACTGCCGAACGG
Source organism: Sphingopyxis microcysteis (assembly GCF_012274265.1). GTDB lineage: Bacteria > Pseudomonadota > Alphaproteobacteria > Sphingomonadales > Sphingomonadaceae > Sphingopyxis > Sphingopyxis microcysteis. The sequence continues at coordinate 280,305 of NZ_JAANYY010000005.1, read as the reverse complement.
GTCGATGCATCACTTGATCTTCGATTCCTTGAACTCGACATGCTTGCGCACGCGCGGGTCGTACTTCCGCACCGACATCTTTTCGGTCATCGTGCGCGGGTTCTTTTTCGTGACATAGAAAAAGCCCGTGTCGGCGGTGCTAACCAGCTTGATCTTGACGGTCGTCGGCTTGGCCATGGCCCTGTTCCTCGAAATAACTGCACATCCGCCGGAGCTCCGGAGGACGCGGCGGGACTAAGGGCCCCGACGTTGGTGTGAAAAAACTCAGGGGCCGCGCGACGCCGCGCCGCCCCCAAAACTTCGCGCGCCTCTGACCGGATTCGACGCTTCTGTCAAGCAAAAGAGCGGGCGGACGGCAGCGAGCCGTCCGCCCAGGAGGGGTCTTGCCGAGCGATCAGGCCGCCTTGATCTCGAAACGGACGCGCATTTCCTTCCAGCTTTCCTCGGGAACCCCGCCGCGCGTCGCCGGCTTGAAGCGCCATTTTGCGAGCGCGCGCCGCTTTGTTTCGACAAAAAAGCCGGGGCTGTCGGTGCTGATGAGCTCGACGGCCTTTACCCGCCCGTCGGTGCCGATGAGGACGCGGACCTTTGCCACACCCGCGATCTCGCGCCGCTGCTCGCTCGCGGGATAGTCGGGCTGGAAAGCGCCCGCGTAACGGGGGTCGAGCTCGGCGAGAACCAGCTTCGGAAGCGGCGGCGGATCGGCGGGCCGGGCCGGAGGTCCGGGATCGATCGGGCCCGGGTCGATGACGACCGGCCCTTCGGTGACCCGATTGTCGGTGGTCGGATCGGCAGCGATCGGCGAATTTACGGTATCGATTGCGGAGGTCGACCGTTCGATCGGTCCCGCCTTTTTGGCCGGTTGCGGCGGCGGATCGATCGGCTTGGCAAGGTCGATGAGCGTGCCCAGCAGCGGTTCGGACTTCGGCGGCGGCGCCATGACCATCGGTGACAGTGCGACCGCCGCAACGAGCGCGGCGGGCAGGCCGACGGCAAAGAGCGCCGCCACCGGATGGCGGCGATGGTCGCTGCCGTAGCTGTTGCGCGGCAGCAAGGTCGGTCCCGCCGCTGGCGCCGTCGTCGCCTCGGGCGCGGTCATGATGGTCGAAATCAAGGGTATCAGGGTCATGGCATCTCTCCTTGCCTGTCAGACCCGGCCCCGCCGTGCTTTGACCACTGCTATCGGCCAAGTCCGGTGTGAGTGATAATATATCATAACTATCTATGTCAAGCTTAAGAGTAGGGAAGCAGGACGCGGGCTTACCGTTGTTGCTTGGCTAGCTGGCGGCCAGACGCGCGATCGCCTGATCTTTCGCGATCAACGGCAGCAGTTCCGCCATATCGGGGCCATGGTCGCGCGCGGTCAGGGCACGGCGGAGCGGCAGGAACAGGCTGCGGCCCTTTGCCCCGGTCGCTTCCTTCACCGCCGCGGTCAGCGCATGCCAGGGGTCGGCGCTCCAGTCGATCGTGGGCGCCGCGGCAGCAGCGGCGGCCAGCACCGCGCGATCGGCCGGGTCGGCGAGCGGCGTCGAAAGCGGTCCGTCGAACACCCCCACCCAATCGGCGGCCTCTGCGACCGTCATCAGATTGGGCCGGACCGCATGCCAGCGCGCCGCGGTGATCGCGGCGGGCAAGCGGTCGGCGACCGTTTCATAGTCGGTCTGGTGCAGGATCTTCTGGTTGAGCAGCGCCAGTTCGGCCTCGTCGAAGCGCGCCGGGGCGCGGCCAAAGCGTGCAAAGTCGATATGCTCGATCAGCGGCGTCAGGCTGGTCACCGGCTCGACCGGATCGCTGGTACCCAGCCGCGCGAGCAGCGCCGCAAGCGCGATCGGTTCGATCCCCTCATCGCGCAAACTGGCCATGCCGAGCGAACCGAGCCGTTTCGACAATTTGCCCTCGGTACCCACCAGCAGCGCCTCGTGCGCGAAATGCGGTGGCGCGGCGCCCAGCGCGGCGAACATCTGGATCTGCGTCGCGGTATTCGACACATGATCCTCGCCGCGCACGACATGGGTAATGCCCATTTCAATATCGTCGATCACGCTGGGCAGCAGGTACAGCCAGCTGCCGTCGGCGCGGCGCACCACCGGGTCAGACATGGTTTTTGGCTCGAAATGCTGTTCTCCACGAACCAGATCGGTCCACTCGATCGGCGCGTCATGGTCGAGGCGGAAACGCCAATGCGGCGCCACGCCGTCGGGTACGGGGGCATCCGCAGCCTTGCGTTCATAGACCGGCGGCAGCCCACGTGAGAGCAGGATCTTGCGCCGGATGTCGAGTTCTTCGGGGGTTTCGTAACAGGCATAGACCCGCCCCGCCGCCTTGAGCTTGTCGAATTCGGCTTCGTACAGCGCAAAACGCGCCGACTGACGCGCCTCTCCGTCGATGTCGAGACCAAGCCACGCCAGGTCGGCGCGAATCGCATCGACATATTCGCCCTTCGACCGTTCAAGGTCGGTATCGTCGATACGGAGCAGAAAGCGCCCGCCATGCCTCCGCGCCCAAAGCCAGTTGTGGAGCGCGGTGCGGACGTTGCCGACATGCAGGGTGCCGGTCGGCGAGGGGGCGAAGCGGGTCACGACGGTCATGCCGCGCGCCTATAACCACTTCGCCCGCCCCGCGCGACCCCAAGCGTGCCGCGTCAGGAGCCGCGGCGGCGCTCTGGCCAATAGGCCCAGGCGATGGTCAGCAAAGTGACGATCAGGATGACGCTATATTCCATTCCATTGCGCCCCGCGCCGACCACGAACCAGCCAAAGGGCAAATGGACCATGATCATGCCGAGCGTCAGGATCGCCGCATGACCAAGCGCGGCAAAACTCGTCCAGCGCCGAGCGAGCATCAGTACTGGGCCGACGAGTTCGAACAGGGTCACCGCCAGCGCCCAAGCGAATCCCATCGGAAAGCCCTGGCCTTCCAGCCAGACGCCAAACGGCGCCACGCCGCCCGCGATCAAGCGGAAAGCGCCATGAATCAGAATCAGTAACGCGACGGTGATCCGCAGCACGTCGAGCGCCCGCTCGGCCTTTTGCGGTGACGCCTTTTCACCAAATAACGCCATATCTTGCTCCCCCTTGATTATTTCCCGATCCGCAAGCTTAGCGGCGAGTGGCAAGGGAACGAAGAGGGGAGGCGTACCGGTACCCGCCCGTTATCGGCGATGGGGGGTCAGCCGGTGCGGAAACCGTGGGTGATCGGATAACGCCGGTCGCGCCCGAAATTGCGCGTCGACAGCTTGACCCCCGGCGGCGCCTGACGCCGCTTATATTCGGCGAGCATCAGCAAGCGTTCGATCCGCACCACCGCATCGCGGTCGAACCCATATTTCGCGACGACATCATCGACGCTGGCCTCTTCTTCGACCAGCATGTGCAGCATGCGGTCGAGATCGGGATAGGGCGGCAGGCTGTCTTCGTCCTTTTGGTCGGGACGCAGCTCGGCGCTTGGCGGCTTGGTGATGATCGTTTCCGGCATCACCGGCGCGACCGGATTGCGCGACAGGCGCGGCACATTCTCGTTGCGCCACTTGGCGACCGCAAACACCGTCATCTTATAAGCGTCCTTGAGCGGATTATAGCCGCCCGCCATGTCGCCATAGATCGTCGCATAGCCGACGCTCATCTCGCTCTTGTTACCCGTGGTCAGCAGCATCGGACCAAATTTGTTCGACAGCGCCATCAGGGTCACGCCGCGGATACGCGACTGGACATTCTCCTCGGTAATATCGACCTCGCGGTCGGCAAAGCTGCCCGCCAGCATCGTGTCGAACGCATCCACCGCGGCCGCGATCGGAATGGTGTCGAGCTTGCACCCGATCAATTCGGCACAGCCCGCCGCATCGTCGAGGCTCGCCTGGCTGGTAAAGCGGCTCGGCAGCATTACGCACCACACTTTGTCGGGGCCGAGCGCGTCGGCGGCGATCGCGGCGCAGATCGCCGAATCGATCCCGCCCGACAGCCCGAGCACGACGCCGGGAAAGCGGTTGCGTGTCACATAGTCGCGCAGCGACACGATCATCGCGCTGTAAATGTCGGCGGGGTGCGCCTCCCATTCGGCAATCGCACCGGGGGCGCAGGTCCAACCGGCGCCATCCTTCGTCCAACACGTTTCCCGTTCTTCCTCTTCCCAATCGGTCAGCCGGTGTGCCGTCGTACCATCGGCGTTGAGTACGAACGAGCAGCCGTCGAACACAATCTCGTCCTGCCCGCCAATGCGGTTGAGGAAGATCAGCGGCAGCCCGGTCTCGGCCACGCGGCTGGCGAAGACCTGCGTCAGCCGCCGCTCGTCCTTGTCGATTTCATAGGGGCTGCCATTGACCGAGATCAGCAGTTCGGCGCCCTGGTCGGCCAGATGCCGGCAAACTTTCGGCAGCCACCCGTCCTCGCAGATCGGCAGCCCGAGCTTGATCCCGCGCCAATCAACCACGTCGGGCAGCGGGCCGGAGACAAAGATGCGCTTTTCGTCGAAAGTACCGTAATTGGGCAGTTCGTGCTTGCGCCGCGTGGCGACGATCTTGCCGCCATCAAGCAGCGCGACGATGTTATAAAGGTCCGCCCCATCGCGTTCGACCGACCCGACCAGCATCGCCGGGCCGCCATCGCCGGTTTCCAGCGCCAGTTCGGCCAGCAGGGTCGCGGCGCGTTCGGCCAGCGCAGGTTTCAGCACCAGATCCTCGGGCGGATAACCGATCAACTGGAATTCGGGGTAGAGGATCAGGTCGGCCTCTGGGTGGCGCGCCCGAACGCTGCGCATCGCATCGGCATTGGCGGCAAGGTCGCCGACCGCCTGCGTCATCTGGGCCATCACGATGGTGAGCTTTTGGACGGCGTCGGTCATGCCGCCGAGCCATACGCCCGGCGGCGGCGATTGCAATGCTCAGCCGAACAGAAGATCGGGAAGGAACCGTCCCGGCATCATGGCAAAGGCGCCCGCAACGATCAGTCCGATATAAACCCCGCGCATCGCGCGCTGGTGCGCAATGATATTGCCGCGCCGCGCATGCCAGATGCCCATGGGAATCGAATAAAGGGTGATCACCGAAAAGATGTGGATCGGACCGATGCCGCCCGTCAGCCCGCGCAGCCAGAAGCTGTCGATCGCGGTCACCAGCATCAGCAGCGCCCAGACGCGCCCCGCCGCCTTGTGCCCGCGCGTTCCCTTGGGCGCCCACAGCACGAAAGCGCCGAGCGGCACCGCAGGGATCACGGTGCCGAGATGGATCCATAGCGCCCAAGCCGGGGTGCGATATTCGCCCTGTCCGCGCATCAGATAGCCCAGCGCCAGTACCGCGGCGGTGACCGCGGCAGTCTGGGCGACCGCGCGGATAAAGGGGGTGTAACGGCGGATGGGCGAGGCGGCTGCGGCATGGGTGGTCATCGGATAGTCCTTGCTGGTCGATGCACCGCAGATGCCGCACCGCGATTGGCGGGCAATCGCGACTTCGCCGGTCGGGCCGAAAACTTCGCGAATCCGGCGCAGCTGCCAATTGACGAAGCGCCAAGTGGCAGCCAGACCGGCGTCATGGCGCGGAAAATTGCGATCGAAAGCTTTCTGATGATCGTCGCGGGGATCATCCTCGCGCTGATCGGCCCGTTCGGCAGCTACGAATTGCCGCTGGTGCAGCGACTCATCCTGTGGCCGCTGCTGGTCCTCTGCGGTTATCCGATCTTCGGCGGCCTCGGCGCGGTGGCACGCTGGCTCGCCGAGGCGGTGCGCATCCCTTATGCGGTGACCGTCGCGCTGGGGCTGATCGTCGGTTCGATGCCGATGACCCTGCTCGTCATGCTGCTCTGGCGGCGCGCATCGGTTGGCGAGGCGCTCCAGTCGCCGCTGCTCGGCGCAATTTATCTGCAGGTGCTTGTGATCGGGGTGATCATCCACACGGCAATGTATCTGCTCTTCCGCCCCGCCGCCGATCCCGAACCGACGACGGCCGCGGTGGCTCCGCCGCCGCCGCAACCTGTCGCCGCGAATGCCGGCAGCGGCGCTGCTGAACCGACGGCGCCAACATTGCCGCTCCCGCCCGGCTTCGGCCCAGTGCGCGCTCTGAAAGGCGAGGATCATTATGTCCGCGTCATCGGCGACGGTCGCGAAGAGCTGATCCTGATGCGGCTGCGCGATGCCATCGAGCGGCTCGGCCATGCCGACGGCCTGCGCGTCCATCGCAGTTGGTGGGTGGCGCGCGGCGGGGTGACCGCGGTACGCCGTGACGGACGGGCCGCGATCCTGACGCTAGCTGGCGGGCAGGAGGTGCCGGTATCGCGCGACATGATGCCGCAGCTTCGCGCCGCGGGATGGCTTTAAGCACTTCCCCTATCGCCCCCCGCTGGCTAAGGGGCGCGCAATCCTATCCGCCGCGAAAGGGCCGCGCACCCCATGAAACTGATCTCCGGCAACAGCAACCTGCCTCTCGCCCGCGCCATCGCGGACTATCTGGAACTGCCGCTGACCGACACCAGCGTGCGCCGCTTCGCCGACGAGGAAGTGTTCGTCGAGATCCATGAGAATGTTCGCGGCCAGGACGTGTTCATCGTCCAGCCGACCAATTTTCCGGCCAACGACAATCTGATGGAGCTGCTGATCATCACCGACGCGCTCCGCCGCGCCTCGGCGAAACGCATCACCGCGGTCATCCCCTATTTCGGCTATGCCCGCCAGGACCGCAAACCCGGCCCGCGCACGCCGATTTCGGCGAAGCTTGTCGCCAATCTGATCACCACCTCGGGCGCCGACCGCGTGCTCGCGATCGACCTGCACGCCGGGCAGATCCAGGGCTTCTTCGACATCCCGACCGACAATCTCTACGCCGCGCCGGTGATGAGCGCCGACATCCAGGCGCGCTTTGGCGACCGCAATCTGATGGTCGTGTCGCCCGACGTTGGCGGCGTGGTCCGCGCCCGCGCGCTTGCCAAACGGCTCGACAACGCGCCGCTGGCGATCGTCGACAAGCGCCGCGAACGCGCCGGCGAATCCGAAGTGATGAATATCATCGGCGACGTTTCGGGCCGCTTCTGCATCCTGATCGACGACATCGTCGATTCGGCAGGCACTTTGTGTAACGCCGCCGGGGCGCTGAAGGCTGCGGGCGCCGAGGGCGTCGTTGCTTATTGTACCCACGGCGTCTTGTCCGGCGGCGCGGTCGCCCGCGTCGAAGCGAGCGAGCTCACCGAACTCGTCATCACCGACTCGATCCAGCCGACCGACGCGGTCAACGACAGCAAGAAGGTTCGCGCGCTGACCGTCGCCCCGCTGCTTGGCGAGGCGATCAAACGCATCGCCGACGAATCGAGCGTTTCGTCGCTGTTCGACTGATCGCATGACGCTCGAATCCGACATCGCCCTCGCCCATCGCCTCGCCGATGCGGCGGGCGCGGCGATCCGCCCGCTGTTCCGTTCGGCCTGGGCGCACGAAGCCAAGCCCGACGCCTCGCCGGTGACCGAGGCCGACCGCGCCGCCGAAGCCGCGATGCGCCGCCTGCTCGACGCCGAAGCGCCGCGCGACGGGATCATCGGCGAGGAATATGGGACGGAGCGCCCGGAAGCGTCGCGGCAATGGGTGCTCGACCCGATCGACGGCACCGTCAGTTTCATGGTCGGACGCCCGATCTTTGGTACGCTGATCGCGCTGCTGCAGGATGGCTGGCCGGTACTGGGCATCATCGACCAGCCAATCGCGGGTGAACGCTGGGTCGGCGCGGCCGGACAACCGACCTTGTTCAACGGCCACCCAGCGCGGGCGCGAAGCTGCCGCACCCTCGGCGACGCGGTGCTCGCGACCACCGGCCCGCAATATTTCAGCGATCATGACGGCGAGCATTTCATGGCGCTCGCCGCCAAGACCGCGCACAAGCGCATGGTCTTCGGCGGCGATTGCTATAATTATGGCCTGCTTGCGAGCGGGCATATCGACCTGGTGGTCGAGGCTGGCCTCAAGCTGCACGACTTTGCCGCGCTGGCACCGATCGTCGAGGGTGCGGGCGGGACGATGTGCGACTGGAACGGCGATCCGCTGAGCGCCGACAGTGCGGGGCATGTCATCGCGCTTGGCGATCCGGCGCGACTCGAGGATGTGATCGAAGGCCTCGCCTGCCATCATTGAATGCACGCCCGGCGCTGCGACACCCGCAACGCTTGCATTTCCGCGCGAATCCCCCTAAGCGCGCCGCTTCCGATTGTACCGGCTGGCGACAAGGGCTGCCAGGCCGATACGCAAACGGACTTCAAAAGGAGACCAAAATGCCCAAGATGAAGACCAAGAGCGGTGTGAAGAAACGCTTCAAATTCACCGCCTCGGGCAAGGTGAAGCACGGCGTCGCCGGCAAGCGCCACCGCCTGATTTCGCATAACGCGAAGTATATCCGTACCAACCGCGGCACCAGCGTGCTCAGCGATTCGGACGCAGCCCATGTGCGCCTCTGGGCGCCCTACGGCCTGAAGTAAGGAGCGCTAGACCATGTCACGCATCAAACGCGGTACGACGACGCACGCCAAGCACAAACGGATTCTGGAGCAGGCGAAGGGCTATTATGGCCGTCGCAAGAATACGATCCGCATCGCCAAGCAGGCGGTCGAAAAGGCCGGCCAATATGCTTATCGCGACCGCAAGGTTAAGAAGCGGAGCTTCCGCGGCCTGTGGATCCAGCGCATCAACGCCGCGGTCCGCGCCGAAGGCTTGACCTATTCGCAGTTCATGCACGGCGTGAAGCTGGCCGGGATCGAACTCGACCGGAAGGTCATGGCCGACCTCGCGATGAACGAAGGCGCGGTCTTCACCGCCATCATCGCCCAGGCGAAAGCGGCGCTGCCCAAGGCAGCCTGACGCTTTTCGGCCGAACGGCACGAAACAAGGGCGGTCCCGGCGGGGCCGCCCTTTTTCGTTAGCGTCTGGGCGGCGGGGGTGTCGACTGACGGCCAATTGCGGTCATACCACCATCGTCATCCCGGCGAAGGCCGGGATCTCACCCTACCGGTTTACTGCACCGGCGAGATCCCGGCCTTCGCCGGGATGACGAATAAGGGAAGGCTGGGAATCCCCCCCCAAAGCGGCCACTCGCCCCACCCCGAACGAAGAAGCGGCGCGAAGCTTTCGCCTCGCGCCGCTTCGACAATGGTTCCAGTGGGAAACCATCGCCCCCCCGCCCGTTCCGAAAAGCCGTGGGTCGCAGAAAGCTGCCGGCCGGGCGAAGTTTGCAAATTTTTGCCCGTCGGAGAGCACCTCCAAAGGATGATTGGCGCAACTATGAAGAAGTTGGGGCGTAGAAAATTGTACAAACCCGACAGAGAATGGCGTCAAAATGTTGTTTTTCGTCGTTAATGCTCGTTAGAGGGATGTCGATGCCCGAACGCAGCACGCCCGATGCCACCCCGTCCGACGTCCGAATCGCCACCCGGTTTTTCGCGGTGTCGTCGGCGCTGCGCTCCTATCTCAGCACCATCTATCTCACCGAAGTGTCGGTACCCGCAGGGACCCGCGTCGACGACTATCTTCACCCCGAATGGGCCAATTTGCGCTTTGTCGACGGCGACGTCCCGTTGGCGTCGGTCGGCGGCGCCCCGGCGATCCCGACGCCGCATTTTATCGCGACCGGCCCGACAAGCACCGCCACCTATTTCGCCGTCGGCAATATGCGGGTCTGGGGCATCGGCATCGTGCCGCTGGGGTGGGCAAAACTCATCCCGCTGCCGGCCGACGAAATGGCCGACCAGTTCTGCGACGGTGCCGCGCACCCCGCCTTTGCCGCATTCGCGCCGCTGGGCAATAAGTTGCGCGGGGTGAATGATGTCGATGCCGCCGCCGCCATGATCGACGCCCATTTCTGCGCTTTGTTGGGTGACGCCCCGCCCGACGATCCCGCGATCCTCGCGGCGCACCGCGCGCTTGTTGACGACGACCTGTCGACCGTCGCCGACCTGTCGGCCAAGCTGGGGCTGTCCGAACGCTCGATCGAACGCCTCAGCCATCGCGCCTTCGGCTTTTCGCCCAAGCTCCTGCTGCGCCGCCAGCGCTTTCTCCGCTCACTGGCGCGCTTCATGCTCGACCCGTCGATGGCGTGGATCGATACGATGGATCATCATTATTATGACCAGGCGCAATTCACCCGCGACTTTGCCAAGTTCATGGGAATGAGCCCGCGCGAATATGCCGCGCGCCCCAAACCGATCCTGGGCGCCGCCGCAAAGGCGCGCGCCGCAGCGATCGGCGCGCCGGTACAGGGGCTGCACAAGCCCGGCGGATAACCCCCCAGGGCTTGACCCACGCATTGCGTTCGGTGCAAGCGGCGGCGCGGCTTTTGGTCGCCGCTGCAGGACGAATGATGATGAGTGATATTCAGGCCGTTCAGGCCCGGCTGGTGGACGACATAAATGCGGCGAGCGACCTCGACACGCTCGAAGCGCTGCGCGTCGCCGCGCTCGGCAAGGCGGGCAGCATCACCGCGCTCCTGAAAACGCTAGGGGGGATGAGCCCCGAAGAGCGACAGGCGCAGGGGCCGCGGATCCACGCCCTGCGCGAAAGTGTCACCACCGCGATTGCCAGCCGCAAGGCGGCGCTCGACGCCGCGGCGCTCGACGTCAAACTCGCCGCCGAAGCGATCGACATGACGCTCCCCGCCGCCGACACCCCGCGCGGCAGCGTGCATCCGGTCAGCCAGGTGATGGACGAACTCGCCGAAATCTTTGCCGACATGGGCTTTGCGGTCGCGACGGGTCCCGAGATCGAGGACGACTGGCACAACTTCACGGCGCTCAATATCCCCGAGACGCATCCGGCGCGCGCGATGCACGACACCTTTTATTTCCCCGACGCGAACGCCGACGGGCAAAAGATGCTGCTGCGCACGCATACGTCGCCGGTGCAGATCCGCACGATGATGACGCAGGAACCACCGATCCGCATCATCGCCCCCGGCCGCGTCTATCGCAGCGACAGCGACGCGACACACACGCCGATGTTCCATCAGGTCGAAGGTCTCGTCATCGACCGCGGCATCCATATGGGGCATCTCAAATGGACGCTCGAAACTTTCCTGAAGGCCTATTTCGAACGCGACGACATCGTGTTGCGGCTGCGCCCGAGCTATTTTCCCTTCACCGAACCGTCAGCCGAGGTCGATGTCGGTTACAAACAGGAAAAGGGGCGCCGGATCGTCGGCGGCAACGGCGACGACGAGGGCCATGCATGGATGGAGCTGCTCGGCAGCGGCATGGTCAATCGCCGCGTGATCGCCAATTGCGGGCTCGACCCCGATGAATGGCAGGGCTTTGCCTTCGGCGTCGGCGTCGACCGGCTGGCGATGCTCAAATATGGCATGGATGACCTCCGCGCCTTCTTCGACGGCGACCTCAGGTGGCTGTCGCACTATGGGTTCAATGCGCTGAATGTCCCCACGCTTAGCGGGGGGATTTCGGCATGAAGATCACCCTCGACTGGCTCCGCGAGCATCTCGACGGCACCTACGGCGTCGACGATGTGGTCGCGACATTGAACCGTATCGGCCACGAGGTCGAAGGCGTCGAAAATCCCGCCGAGAAACTCGCCGGTTTCCGCGTCGCAAAAGTGCTGACCGCGGAAAAGCATCCGCAGGCCGATAAATTGCAGGTACTGACCATCGACACCGGCGACGGCGCCGCGCCGCTCACCGTCGTGTGCGGCGCGCCCAATGCGCGCGCGGGAATGATCGGTGTGCTCGGCCTGCCCGGTGCGGTCGTGCCGGCGAACGGTATCGAACTGAAAGTCGCCGCGGTGCGCGGGGTCGAATCGAACGGCATGATGTGCTCGTCGCGCGAGCTGGAACTGGGCGACGATCATGACGGGATCATCGAACTTCCCGCCGATGCGCCGATCGGGACGCCCTTTGCCGACTATAGCGGCGCGGGCGATCCGGTGGTCGACATTTCGATCACCCCCAACCGGCAGGACTGCATGGGCGTGCGCGGCATCGCGCGCGACCTTGCCGCCGCCGGGCTCGGCGCGCTGAAGCCGCTCGACGTCCCGACGATCATCGGTGAGGGCGCCCCCGCGACCGAAATCGCGACCCTCGACCCAGAAGCCTGCCCCGCCTTCTTCGGCCGCACGATCAGCGGCGTCACCAACGGCACCGCCCCCGAATGGATGCGCCGCCGGTTGGAAGCGGTCGGCCAGCGCTCGATCTCGGCGCTCGTCGACATCAGCAACTATGTGATGTTCGACCTCGGCCGCCCGAGCCATATCTATGACCGCGCCAAGCTTTCGGGCGCGCTCGTCGCGCGGCGCGCGCGGGACGGCGAAACGGTCACTGCGCTCAACGGCAAGGACTATACGCTCACCGACACGATGACGGTGATCGCCGACGACAATGAGGTCCACGACATCGCGGGCATCATGGGCGGCGAGCATAGCGGGTGCAGCGAGACGACGACCGAGGTGCTGATCGAGGTCGCCTATTTCGCCCCCGAACGCATCGCGCTCACGGGGCAAGCGCTCGGCCTGTCGAGCGACGCCCGCAGCCGGTTCGAGCGCGGGGTCGACCCCGCGTTCCTCGATGATGCGACCGCGATCGTGACGCAGCATATCCTCAATATCTGCGGCGGCCAGCCGTCGACGGTGACGCGCGCGGGTACCCCGCCCGCCGAGGTGAGGACGATCGATTACGACCCGGCGCTGTCGGCGACGCTCGGCGGTATCGCGATCGCGCCCGAACGGCAGCAGGAAATCCTCTCTGCGCTGGGTTTCAGCGTGACCGAACAGGGGGGCCGCTGGCAGGTGGCGGTACCGAGCTGGCGCCGCGACATGGACGCCGCCCCCGACGTGGTCGAGGAGGTCACGCGCATCACCGGGTTCGACGCGATCGCGTCGGTCGCGCTGCCCCGCACCGATGGCGTCGCGAAACCGACCGCGACCCCCGAACAGCTGACCGAACGCCGCCTGCGCCGTGCCGCGACATCGTCGGGTTTCCATGAAGCGGTGACCTGGTCGTTCATCAGCGAAGCCGAAGCCGCGCCTTTCGGCGGCGGCGCGTGGAGCCTTGCCAATCCGATCAGCGAAGATCTGAAGGTCATGCGCCCGTCGCTGCTGCCCGGCCTGCTCGCCGCGGCGGCGCGCAACCAGAATCGCGGTGCCGACAGCATTCGCCTGTTCGAGATCGGGCGCCGCTACCTTTCCGAAGCCGAGCATCCGACGCTGGCGATCCTGATGGCAGGCTACAAAAGTGCGCGCGGCTGGCAGGCGGGCAAGGCCGCTCCGTTCGACGCGTTCGACGCGAAGGCGGCGGCGCTGGCGTTGCTCGACGCCGCGGGTGCGCCCGCCGACCGGTTGCAGGTCATGGAAGCGGTCGCCGAGGGTAGCATCTGGCACCCCGGCCAGTCGGCGACGCTGCGGCTCGGTCCCAAGGCGGTGCTCGCCGAGTTCGGCGCGCTCCATCCCGCGCTGACCCGCGCATTCGACGTCGACGGTCCGGTGATGGCGGTGCAGATTTTCCTGGACGCGATCCCGGCAAAACGCGCGAGCGGTCCCGCGCGCGCCGCATTCACGCCCCCGGCGCTGCAAGCGGTGCGCCGCGACTTCGCCTTCCTCGCGCCCACGAGCCTGACCGCCGCCGAGCTGGTCCGCGCGGTGCGCGGCGCCGACAAGGCAGCGATCGTCGGCGCACGGCTGTTCGACCGCTTTGTCGGGCAGGGCGTGCCCGAGGGGCAGGTGAGCTTGGCGGTCGAGGTCGAGTTGCAGCCGGTGGACAAGAGCTTCACCGACGCCGAGCTGAAGGCGATCGCCGACAAGGTGGTCGCAGCGGCGGCAAAGGTCGGGGCGGTGCTGCGGGGGTGAGGCTGTAAGGCAGCGGTCGGGTTACAAGCGATTGCAGTCATAGCACGATCGTCATCCCGGCGAAGGCCGGGATGACGGATAAAGGAAGGTCCGCTCACCACCTCAGAACGGCTGGGCTGGCCGCCCTTTTCGGTGGCTATGGCTTCGGCGCCGTCCGGCCCTATATCTCCGGTAAGGACGGAGAAACGCGCATGGCCGGGCCAAGCCAGTATCAGCTTTTCGAAACCGCGGCGGGGATCGCCGCGATCGGCTGGGCGGGCGCCGCCGTCACCGCGTTGCGGCTGCCCGCGCCGACCGCGTCCGAAACCATTCGGTCGATCGAGCGGCGCCTGCCCGATGCGGTTCGCGCCGAACCGTCGACGGGAATCGCGGCGGTAATTGACGCCGTGATCCGTTACTTTGTCGGCGAACGCACCGAATTTTTCACGGTGGCGGTCGATCCGAGCGAGCAGCCACCCTTTTACGCCCGCGTCTATGACCATGTGCGCACGCTCGGCTGGGGCGAAACGACGAGCTATGGCGCGGTCGCACGCGCGCTGGGTACCGGGCCCGAACAGGCGCGCGCGGTTGGGCAGGCGATGGCAAGCAATCCGGTTCCACTGATCATCCCGTGCCACCGTGTGCTGGCAGCGGGCGGCGCACTCGGCGGCTTTTCGGCACCGGGCGGTTCGGTGTCGAAAGCACGAATGCTCGAACTCGAAGGCGTGCGGCTTCCGCCGGTCCAGCAGGGGTTCGATTTCTAGGCCGCCACCGCTTCCTCACTCGCGCTCCCCGCCGCCTCCAGCAGCCGTTTCTCCAGCGTCTTCACTCGCGCCGCGCTGTCGATCTTGTCGCCGATCAGGTCGGTGACATAGAAGGTATCGACCGCGCGTTCGCCATAGGTCGCGACATGCGCGCTGTGCACCGTGACCTTCGACTGGAACAGCGCATAGGCGAGCTGGTTGAGCAGCGCGGGGCGGTCCTGCGCATTGACCTCGATCACGGTGAAGCGGTTCGACGCCTTGTTGTCGACGAAGACGCTCGGCGCGATACGGAACGCTTCGGCGCGGGTGCGCGGCAGTGCGCGCGCTTCGAGTTTGGGGAGCAGTTTCTGGCGGTTGGCGAGCGCGTCCTCGATCGCCCGCGTCAGGCGGCCGATCTGCCCCGGCTCGTCGAACGGGCGGCCGATCGGATCCTGGACGAGGAAATTGTCGAGCGCGAGGCCGTCGCGCGTCGTGTGGATGCGCGCATCGATGATGTTGCCGCCCGCCAGATGGATGCCCCCCGCGATACGGTAAAAGAGCCCCGGATGGTCGGCGGCGAGCACCATCACCAAGGTCGCGCCGCGATCGTCGTCGGGGACTGCGGCGATGTGCAGCGGCGCATCGCCCGCCTGCCGGATATGGACAAGGTTTGCGGCGATGACTTCGATCGGCTCGGCGATCCAGTAGCTTTCAGGCAGCCGCTTCGCGACCTTTTCGAAGCTTTTCTGGTCGAAACCGAACTGCGCCGCGACGGCTTCCTTCTTGCTGGCAATGCGTTGTTCGCGGCCCTTTTGCTTGTGGCCGAGGCGCAGCACCTCCTCCGCCGCGTCATAAAGTTCGGTGAGCAACTGCCGTTTCCAGCTGTTCCACACGCCGGGGCCGACGGCGCGAATATCGACCACGGTAAGCACGAGAAGCAGGCGCAGGCGTTCGGGGCTTTGCACCTGTCCCGCGAAGTCGAGGATCGTCTTGAAATCGGCGAGGTCGCGCTTGAATGCGGTCGCCGACATCAGCAGGTGGTAGCGCACGAGCCACGACACGGTTTCGGTCTCGGCCTCGCTCAGCCCCAGCCGTGGGCAGACGCGCAGCGCGAGCTCGGCGCCGAGCACGCTATGGTCGCCGCCACGCCCCTTGGCGATGTCGTGGAGCAGCACCGCGACATAAACGGTGCGGCGCGAATGGATCTGCCCCATGATCGCGGTCGAGAGCGGATGATCGTCCCCCAGCCGCCCCTGTTCGATGTCGGCGAGCAGGCCGATCGCGCGGATCGTATGTTCATCGACCGTATAGTGGTGATACATGTCGAACTGCATCTGCGCGACGACGCGGCCAAAATCGGGCACGAAACGGCCGAACACCCCCGCCTCGTTCATCCAGCGCAGCACCGTTTCGGGATCGCGCGGAGACGTCAGCACGTCGAGGAACAGCGCGTTGGCGCGCGCGTTGCGGCGCACCCCCTGCGTCTCGATCAGCTTCGCATCATGGCGCGCCTGCCGCATCGCCTGCGGATGGATTTCGAGGCCGTGCTTGTCGGCGAGCGCGAAAATCTCGACCAGCCGGACGGGGTCGGCCTGAAAAAAATCATCCGACGGCAGCGCGAGTCGTCCGCGGTCGAGAACGAAGCCGTTGAGCTTGCCCGGCCGCCGCCGGATCGTCGGCAGGAAGCGCCGCCCGCGCGCCGCGAGCTGTTCATCGAGATGCGCGAGGAAGGTACCGGTAACGTCGCCGACGCTTTTGGCGTGGAGGAAATAGAGCTGCATGAACCGCTCGACCGCGCTTTTGCCAGGGCGGTCAGCAAAGTGCATCCGCCGCGCAATTTCGGGCTGGAAATCAAAGGTCAGCCGGTCCTCGGCGCGCCCGGCGAGCGTGTGGAGGTGGCAGCGGACCGCGAGCAGGAAATTTTCGGCGCGCTCGAACTGGCGCAGCTCGCGCGCGCTGAGCAGCCCCGCGTCAACGAGCTCGGGAACGGTGCGCACGCGGTGGATGAACTTGCCGATCCAGAATAGCGTGTGAAGGTCGCGCAGGCCGCCCTTGCCCTCCTTCACATTGGGTTCGACGACATAACGCGAATCACCCATCCTTTTGTGGCGCTCGTCGCGCTCGGCGAGCTTTTCGGCAACGAAGGCGCGCGCATTGCCCGCGACGACTTCGGCATCGAAGCGCACCGACGCCTGGTCGTAAAGCTCGCGGTCGCCCCAGATGAAGCGGCCTTCGAGCAAAGCGGTGCGGATGGTGAGGTCGTCCTTGGCGGCGCGCACCATCTCGTCCAATGAGCGGCTCGAATGGCCGACCTTCAACCCCAGATCCCACAGCGTGTAAAGCTGCGCCTCGATCACCTGTTCGGTCCAGCTCGTCTGCTTAAAT
The DNA here is from genome assembly GCF_012274265.1 of Sphingopyxis microcysteis. Taxonomy (GTDB): domain Bacteria; phylum Pseudomonadota; class Alphaproteobacteria; order Sphingomonadales; family Sphingomonadaceae; genus Sphingopyxis; species Sphingopyxis microcysteis. The sequence continues at coordinate 263,403 of NZ_JAANYY010000005.1, read as the reverse complement.
GGGGTAAGGAAGCCGATGTCGATGTCGCTGTGCGGCGCCATTTCGCCGCGGCCATAGCCGCCGACTGCGATCAGGGTGATGCGCTCGCCCGCCGAGCGGTTGTTCGCGGGGTAAAGATGCTGGATGGTGAAATCATGGCTGAGGCGGACGATCTGGTCGATCAGGAAGGCGGTCGCCTGCGCCGCGACGCGCCCCGCCGAGGGACGTTCGCGCAGGCGGCGTTCGACCTCTGCCCGGCCCGCCTCGAGCGCATCCTTGAGCAGCGCGACCATCGCGCGGCGGCGCGCGCCTGCATCGCTGGTTTCGGCGGCGATCTCGTCGAGCCGACCCGCAAGCGCGCGGCGATCGATGATCGCGCGGCGCTGGTCGAGATTGTCGAACAAATTGCTCATGCCTCGTCGGCCATCAGGCGTTTGAGCGTATAGAGCGCGTCGAGCGCCTCGCGCGGGGCGAGCGCGTCGGGGTCGATGCAGCTAAGCGCCTCGCGCAGCGCATCCTTTGCCGCGGCGGGCGCTTCGGCGAGGGTTGCGGCGAACAGCGGCAAATCGTCGAGCCCCGCGGCGAGCCCGCCGGTCGCCTCGCGCCCCGCCTCAAGCTTGGCGAGCACCGCTTCGGCGCGCTTCACGACCTTTGGTGAGACCCCCGCGAGCCGCGCGACCGCGAGGCCATAGCTGCGGTCGGCGGGGCCGTCGGCGACCTCGTGGAGCAGCACCAGATCGCCCTGCCATTCGCGCGCGCGGACATGGTGGAGCGACAGCGCGTTCAGCGTTTCGGCGAGCCGCGTGAGCTCGTGATAGTGGGTGGCGAAGAGGCAGCGGCACCGGTTGACCTCGTGCACCGCCTCGACCACCGACCAGGCGAGCGCGAGCCCGTCATAGGTCGAGGTGCCGCGCCCGACCTCGTCGAGGATCACAAAGCTTTGCGGGGTCGCCTGTGCGAGGATCGCCGCGGTCTCGACCATTTCAACCATGAAGGTCGAGCGCCCGCGCGCCAGATTGTCGCTCGCACCGACGCGGCTGAACAGGCGATCAACGAGCCCGAGCCTCGCCGCCGCGGCGGGAACAAAACCGCCCGCCTGCGCGAGCACGACGATCAGCGCATTTTGGCGGAGGAAGGTCGATTTACCGCCCATGTTCGGGCCGGTCACGAGCCAGAGGCGGTCGTTCTCCGTCAGCGACACGTCGTTGGGGACGAAGCGTTCGCCCGATTTGGCAAGCGCGGCTTCGACGACCGGATGGCGCCCGCCGGTGACGTCGAGGCACGGCGTGTCGGCAAGGTCGGGGCGGCACCAATTATGGCTCATCGCATGGTCGGCGAGCGCCGCAGCGACGTCGACGCGCGCGAGCACGTCGCACGACGCGGCGATCGCCTCGCGCCGCGCGATCGCGGCATCGGTCAGGGCTTCGAGATGCGCGGCCTCGGCGGCGACGGCGTGGACGCCCGCCTGCGTGACGCGGCTCGCGGCTTCGTGGAGATCGGACGAGTTGAAGCGCACCACCCCCGCGAGCGTCTGGCGATGGGTGAAGCCCGATTCGGGGGCCATCAGCGCGTCGGCATGCTTCGCGGGCACCTCGACATGATAGCCGAGCACGCCATTGTGGCGGATCTTCAGCGACGCGATGCCGGTGCGGTCGCGATAATCGGCCTCGAGCGCGGCAATCGCCTTGCGCCCGTCGCGCGCGGTTTCGCGCAAGGCGTCGAGCGCATGGTCGTACCCCTCGGCGACATAGCCGCCCTGCGCGGCATCGACCGGCGGGGTTTCGATGAGCGCGCGCGTCAGTTCGTCGACGAGCGCGCCATGCCCGTCCAGCCCGGGGAGCAGGCGCGCGAGCAAAGGCGGCAGGTCGGCGCGGCGCGCGAGGCGTTCGCGGAGCAGCCGCGCGCCGCCGAGCGCATCGCGCAGCTGCGCCAAGTCGCGCGGACCGCCGCGTCCGGCGACGAGGCGCCCGAGCGCACGACCGGCATCGGGAAGCGCGCGCAGCGCCGCACGCAGTTCGCCGCGCCAGAGCGCATCGCGCGCGAGCGCATCGACAAGGTCGAGCCGGTCGAGGATCGCCGCCTTGTCGGTGAGCGGGCTCGCCAGATCGTCGGCGAGCAGCCGCGCGCCAGCCGCGGTCACCGTGCGATCGATCGTGCCGAGCAGGCTGCCGTCGCGCGTCCCTGTCATCGTGCGGACGAGTTCGAGGCTTTCGCGCGTCGCCGCGTCGATCGCCATGCGCCCCGACGCAAGGTGCCGCAGCGGCGGCTGGAGAAAGGTCGGCGATCCGGTGCCGACATGGTCGAGATAGGCGACAAGCGCACCCATCGCCGCGACCTCGCCGCGCGAAAACGCGCCGAAACCGTCGAGCGTCTGGACGCCGAAAAAGGCCTCGAGCCGTTTCTGCGCGCCCGTGCTTGCAAAGTCCGACGATGGTCGCCGCACGATCTGGCGCGCCGACGAGACCGGCAGGTCGCCCGCGCTCTCGCTGAGCAGCAGTTCGGACGGCGCGAGCCGCGCGAGTTCGGCGTCGACCGCCTGCCGCGCGACCGCGACGACCTCGAACCGCCCGGTCGAAATGTCGGCGGCGGCAATCGCGACCTCGCCGTCGGTACCGACCTCGGCGAGCGCGGCGAGCCGGTTGGCGCTGCGCCCTTCGAGCAGGCTTTCCTCGGTCAGCGTTCCCGCCGTCACGAACCGCACGATGTCGCGCGCCACGAGCGCCTTCGACCCGCCGCGCGCTTTCGCCTCCGCCGGGGTTTCGACCTGTTCGGCGATCGCGACGCGGTGGCCGGCGCGGATCAGCCGCGCGAGATAGGATTCGGCGGCATGGACGGGCACGCCGCACATCGGCACAGGCTGTCCGCCATGTTCGCCGCGCGACGTGAGCGCGATGTCGAGCGTCGCCGCCGCCGCCTTGGCATCGTCAAAGAAGAGTTCGAAAAAATCGCCCATGCGATAAAAGAGCAGGCAGTCGCCCGCCTTGTCCTTCAGCGACCAATATTGCGCCATCATCGGCGTCGCGGCGGGCGCGGCTTGGTTGGAATTGGCAGCGGATCGGGCAGTGGCGGGCATGCGCCCTGCTTAGTGATTGGGGGACGCAAGGCAAGGTCGGGGTAGCGGGTGCGGGCGGAACGGGCCGATATGGGTTAGGAAGCGGACGGCATAATCAACCGTCGCCCCCGCGAAGGCGGGGGCCGCTAGCGCCCTATTGCGGCGCATCTGCGTAAACCGACAGCGGCCCCCGCCTTCGCGGGGGCGACGACCGGGCTCGCTCGAAAACATTGCCGGTTACAATCGCCGCCGGTGACGTTAGGGAATGGGCTCGGGCGCGCGTCTGGCAAATTCAACCAAGGGGAACAGCGATGGACAGCGGCAGCAAGGTGCAGTTTTCGGACCGCGAGGCGTTGCTTTACCACGAATATGGACGCCCCGGGAAAATCGAGATCGTCGCATCGAAGCCGATGGCGACGCAGCGCGACCTGAGCCTGGCCTATTCGCCGGGCGTCGCGGTTCCGGTGAAGGCGATCGCCGAAGATCCGGCGACCGCCTATGATTATACGATCAAGGGCAATCTGGTCGCGGTGATCTCCAACGGAACCGCGATCCTCGGGCTCGGCAACCTTGGCGCGCTCGCCTCGAAGCCGGTGATGGAAGGCAAGGCGGTGCTGTTCAAGCGGTTTGCCGACGTCGATTCGATCGATCTCGAGGTCGACACCGAAGATCCGCAGCGCTTCATCGAGGCGGTCGAGCTGCTCGCGCCGAGCTTTGGCGGCATCAACCTGGAAGATATTGCCGCGCCCAACTGCTTCATCATCGAAGCCGCGCTGAAAGAGCGCATGAACATCCCCGTGTTCCACGACGACCAGCACGGCACCGCGATCATCACCGCGGCGGGGCTGATCAACGCCTGTTACCTGACCGGGCGCGACCTTTCGACGGTGAAGGTCGTCGTCAACGGCGCGGGCGCCGCGGCGATCGCCTGCACCGCGCTGATCAAGGCGATGGGCGTAAGGCACGAAAATGTCATCATGTGCGACCGCAAGGGCACTATCTATCAGGGCCGCACCGACGGCATGGACCAGTGGAAATCGGCGCATGCGGTGCCGACCGAAGCGCGCGACCTGACGGAGGCGCTGGTCGGCGCCGATGTGTTCCTGGGCCTGTCGGCGGCGGGCGCGCTGAAGCCCGCGATGGTCAAGGACATGGCGCCCGCACCGATCATCTTTGCAATGGCGAACCCCGACCCCGAAATCTCGCCGCCTGACGCCCGCGCGGCACGGCCCGATGCGATCATCGCGACGGGGCGGTCGGACTATCCGAACCAGGTCAACAATGTGCTGTGCTTCCCCTTCATCTTCCGCGGCGCGCTCGACGTCCATGCGACCGCGATCAACGAGGAGATGAAGATCGCGGCTGCATACGCCATTGCCGACCTCGCGCGCCAGCAGGTGCCCGAGGAAGTCGCTGCGGCCTATGGCGGGCGCGCGTCGAGCTTTGGCCCCGAATATATCATCCCCTCGCCCTTCGATCCGCGGCTGATGGAAATCGTGCCTGCTGCGGTCGCCAAGGCGGCGATGGATACCGGGGTCGCGCAGCGGCCGATCGCCGATCTCGACGCCTATCGTACCTCCCTGCGCGCACGGCTCAACCCGACGACCTCGGTGCTGACGCTCGCCTATGAGGCGGCGCGGAACAATCCGAAGCGCGTCGTCTTTGCCGAGGGCGAGGAAGAGACGGTGCTGCGCGCGGCGATCCAGTTCCGCGACGGCGGCTATGGCATTCCGGTGCTCGTCGGGCGCGAAGGGCTGCACGACAAGCTCCGCGCGATGGGGGTCGCCGATGCCGAGAGCTTTGAAGTGCACAACAGTGTCAATTCGCCGCATGTGCCGGCGATGGTCGACATGCTGTACGAGCGGCTCCAGCGCCGCGGATATTTGCGCCGCGACGTCGAGCGCATGGTCAACCGCGACCGCAATATCTTTGGCTCGCTGCTGCTCAAAATGGGGCTCGGCGATGCGATGATCACGGGAACGACGCGTACCTATTCGCAGTCGATGCGCGAAATCCGGCGCGTGATCGACCATGCCGAGGGCAAGACGCCGTTCGGTATCCATGTGCTCGTCGACCAGCATCACACGATCTTCATGGCCGACACGACGGTCAACGAGCGACCGTCGGCCGAAATGCTCGCCGACATCGCCGAGCGCACCGCGCAGGTCGCGCGGCGCATGGGCCACGAACCGCGCGTCGCTTTCCTGTCCTATTCGACCTTCGGCAACCCTGAGGGGAGCTGGCTCGAGAATATTCGCGAGGCGGTGGCGATCCTCGACCGACGCCAACCGGCGTTCGAATATGAAGGCGAAATGGCGCCCGACGTCGCGCTGAACGCCAAGGTGATGAAAAATTACCCCTTCTGCCGCCTGTCGGGACCCGCGAATGTGCTGGTCATGCCTGGGCTGCAATCAGCAAACCTGTCGGCAAAGCTGCTGCGCGAGCTCGGCGGCGGCGCGGTGATCGGCCCGATGCTGATAGGCATGGAAAATCCGGTGCAGGTCGCGACGATGGCGTCGACCGCGTCGGACCTGGTCACGCTCGCGGTGCTGGCGGCGGGCGGGATCGCGCAGTAGTATAAGGGCGCGTCGCCCCCGCGAAGGCGGGGGCCGTTATCGGGGTAGCGCGAGGCCGCCAGCGGCCCCCGCCTTCGCGGGGGCGACGGCTCGAACCTATTTCCAAATGCTACTGACCGCTGGGCGCCCCCGCGCCCGGTGCACCGACGGCACCGATATTGCCGAAAATATCTTCGAAGAAGCTACGCTCGCGGCCCAGCGTCGGCGTCTTGTCGCCTTCGGGGCTGATCTTGCTCACCAATTCCAGTCCGGTGCGGTCGACCGCGGCGACATTGCCCGCGGCGTCGAAGCGGACGCGCAGCACCTGCTGGTCGACCGGGCGCGGCTTGGCGAAGGCGAGCTGGCGCGTTTCGCGCGAGACATAATAATATTCATTGTCGCTGAACTGGCCGACGAAGGTCGGACGGCCGAGCGTCTTTTCGACCGATTCGCGGTTATCGACGCCGGGGGTGATCGCGGTGGTCAGCAGCGGATCGACGACATAGCCCTGCCGACCCTTGAGCTGCGCGCAACCGCTGGCGGTCAGCACGACGGCAAGTCCAAGGACGATCAGGCGCGCGCGCGGAGCGGCAGACGAAAGCTTGAAATTCGGCATCTATAATCTCCGTTGCGCCTGTCGCGGCCTTTGCCAGCGGTCGGCGCTCGCTCTCGCGCCTCTTAACCGCAAGCAGATGCGGCGCACAAGCTGCTTGTGGCGCGGCGAAGCTTGCCAGAAGCTGACCGGTGCGGCGGACCGGCGCCCCTTTTCGGCGGCACGAATTGCGCCTAAGCGGTGGGCATGTTTTCGCTTCGCAATCTCTTTCGTTCGCAGCCCGACCCGCGCGAGGCGCGTCGCCCGCTGTGGAACGCCGTCGTCGCCGCCGCGCGCGCGCCGCACTGGTATGCTGAGGGTCTGGTCCCAGACACGCTCGACGGGCGTTTCGACATGGTCAGCCTGGTCCTCGCGCTCGTCCTCCACCGGATCGACGACGATCCCGCACAGGCGCGCGCCGGGGTCGAACTGACCGAATTGTTCGTCACCGACATGGACGGCCAGATGCGCCAGATCGGGTTCGGCGACATGGTGGTCGGCAAGCAGATCGGCCGCATGGTCGGGGCGCTGGGCGGGCGATTGGGCGTCTATCGCGCCGCCGACGGGTCGGAGGAGCTCCGCGCCGCGCTGGTCCGCAATCTGTGGCGCGGTAGCGCGCCCGATGCGGCCGGGCTGGCGCATGTGATGGCCGAAGTCGCCAAGCTGCGCGCGGCGTTGGCGGCAACCCCGGTGGCCGAACTAATCGTCGCGGACCGGCTGGGCGGAGCGCCGGCGTGAGCGCGGCGAGCGAATTTTCGCTGATCCTGACGCTGGCCGATGCGGCGCAGGGGCGCGCCGTGGCGGTCGAAGCCGATCCCGAGGCGCGCGCGCGAATCGCAAAGCGACTGGGGTTGATCGCGGTCGATCATTTTTCTCTCACCGCCGAAATCCGGTCCGTTGCGGGCGGGATCGGCGCCAAGGGGGCGGCGCGCGCGACCATCGTCCAGTCGTGCGCCGCGACCGGGCTGCCCGTTCCGGCGGCGGTGGACGAACCGTTCGATCTGCGTTTCCTGCGCGATATCGACGCGCCGGTCGACGCCGAGGAAGAGATTGAGATCAGCAGCGAGGATTGCGATCTGCTGCCGCTCGAAGGCGATCGCATCGACCTGGGCGAGGCCGCGGTGCAGACGCTGTCGCTGGCGCTCGATCCCTTTCCCCGGCACCCCGACGCCGACCGGATTCTGGCGGAGAAGGGCGTGCTGAGCGAAGAGGCGGCGGGACCGTTTGCGGCGCTGGCCCGGCTGCGCGGGAAACCTGACGGTTAGCGGCAACGCGTTCCTCTCAAACCGTTCGTGCTGAGCTTGTCGAAGCACCGTCGTTCTACTTACGACGCCAGAAGAAAGGGCGGCCCTTCGACAAGCTCAGGGCGAACGGATCATATTTTGTCGTCGGCGCTTAGCGCCCGCCTTCGGGCTCGGCCTTCGGCGTCTCCTCGACCAGATCGGCGACCGCGGCGTCGAGCCCCGGCTCATTCTCGGCGGGCGGGGTTTCGGTGGCGGGCTTGGCAGCCGCTTCGGCCGCAGCGGCCTTTTCCTCGCGGCTCGGTGGCAGCGCGCCGCCGAGCGCATTCGCGAGTCCGATCAATTGTTCGCCGATCACCTTGTCGACCGCGGGCGCGATGTCGGCGACCTTGAAGCGCATATAGCCGCCGACGACATAGTCGAAACGCAGCGCGCTGCCGGTGGGGGTGGCCTTGATCTGGATCGTCAACGTGCCGTTCAGCGCTTCGCCCTGCAGCGGACCGAAGGCGCCCGACAGGCGGAGCAGCTGGCCGGGTTTCGAAAACAGCACGCGCGCATGCTGGACGCTGCCAACCCCGGCGCCGGTGTCGGGCAATTTTTCACAGAAGCAGCCGCCCGCCTGCGAATCGAGCCAGAAGTTCGCGGCATCGCCCGACCAGCTATGGTCCTTCGACCACCAGTTTTGCGGCATCCGCAGCATTTTCCACACGTCGGCGGGGGTCGCGGCGACCTGCGCGGTATGCGCGACGGTGAAACCGGCGTCGCTTTGATCGACGACTTTGGCGGTCGCGGCGGGCGCGAGAATGAGCGCCGCAATCATCGTGGCGCCTGCGAAATATCCGGAAATTGCCATCAGCCTGTCCCCCTTGGTGCCTCAATAACCGGCGCCGAGGGAGCTGACTAGCCAGCAGGGGCGAGGATCGCCTCGATCGCGTCGTTGACCTGATCGATCGGCGCCATCCCGTCGACCCGCGTCACGATGCCGCGCGCTTCGTAGATCGGCAGGATCGGTGCGGTCTTGGCGCGATATTCGGCCATGCGGGTGCGCACGGTTTCTTCATTGTCGTCGGGGCGGCGCTTGAAGTCGTGGCTGCCGCAAACGTCGCAAACATTCTCCACCTTGGGGAGCTTGTAACGGTCGTGATAGCCGGCGCCGCAATTGCCGCACGAAAAGCGTCCGGTGATGCGATCGACGAGCGCGTCTTCCTCGACCAGCAACTCGATGACATGATCGAGCTTGCGGCCGCGATCGCTGAGGATCGTATCGAGCGCGTCGGCCTGCGCCGCGGTGCGCGGGTAGCCGTCGAAGATCACCGAGGTTTCATTGCCGAGCGCGTCGAGCCGTTCACCGATCAGCCCCGAAACGATTTCGTCCGACACCAGCTCGCCCGCGTCCATCACCGCCTTGGCCTGGACGCCGATCGGGGTTCCCGCCTTGACCGCCGCGCGCAGCATGTCGCCGGTCGACAGCTGAACCATGCCATGCTCGTCCTCGAGCCGCACCGCCTGCGTTCCCTTGCCCGCTCCCGGCGGACCGAGCAAAATGATATTCAGCGTCATGGAAGCCCCTGTTGCCTCTGCCGTGTCGCAGTTGCCGTAGCGGGCGCTTTAGCGCCGCGCAACGCCGCCTTTCAATTTCGCCTTTTTGATCAGGTCGCCATATTGATGCGCGAGCATGTGGCTCTGGATCTGGCTGATCGTGTCGATCGTCACGTTGACGATGATCAGCAGGCTGGTGCCGCCGAGCGCGAAGGGAAGCCCCGATTGCGCGATGAAATATTCGGGGACCAGACAGATCGCCGCCAGATAGGCCGCCCCCAGCACGGTGATGCGCGTCAGCACATGGTCGAGATAGGCGGCGGTGTTCTTGCCGGGACGGATGCCGGGGATGAAGCCGTTCTGACGCTTCAGATTGTCCGCGGTTTCTTCGGGGTTGAAGACGACCGCGACATAGAAGAAGCAGAAGAAGATGATGCCCGCGGCATAGAGCGCCATATAGAGCGGCTGACCATGCGCCAGATACTGGTTCAGCGTGATCAGGAAATCGCCCATCGCGGTATCACCCTGGACATTATTGCCCATCATCTGGGTGATCGTCAGCGGCATCAGCAACAGCGACGAGGCAAAGATCGGCGGGATGACGCCCGCGGTGTTGACCTTGAGCGGCAGATGGCTGCGGTCGGCCTGCATCCCGCCGCGCTGCGTCGCGCGCTTGGGATATTGGACGAGCACACGGCGCTGGGCGCGCTCCATGAAGGCGATGAAGGCGATGACGAGGATGGCGCCCGCGAACACCGCGACCACCGTGCCGCCGCCCATCGACCCTTCGCGGACCTGGGTGAACATCTGGGCAAAGCTGCGCGGCAGCTGGGCGAGGATGCCCGCCATGATGATCAGCGACACGCCATTGCCGATCCCGCGCGCGGTGATCTGCTCACCAAGCCACATCAGGAACAAGGTACCGCCGACGATGCTGATCACCGCGCCGATCCGGAACATCATGCCCGGATCGACGACTGCGGCGATGCCCTGGCTGGCGCCGAGGGTTTCGAGGCCGACGGCGATGAAATAGCCCTGGATCGCGGTCAGGAACACCGTGCCGTAGCGGGTATATTGGTTGAGCTTCTTGCGCCCGCTTTCGCCCTCTTTCTTGAGCGCGGCGAGGCTGGGCGACAGGGCTGCCGCGAGCTGCACCACGATCGACGCGGTGATATAGGGCATGACGCCGAGCGCGATGATGCTCATGCGCTCCAGGCTGCCGCCCGAGAAGGTGTTGAAGATGTCGAGGACGCCGCCCGATGCCGCCTGGCTGTACAGCGTCGACAGCGCGACCGGATCGACGCCGGGCAGCGGGACGAACGACAGGAAGCGGAAAACGATCAGCGCGCCGATCGTGAACCAGATGCGGTTCTTGAGTTCGGTCGCCTGGCCGAATTTCGAGAAATTGAGGTTGGAAGCAAGCTGGTCGGCGCGTGAGGCCATGGGTAGTTTCCTCGAGGATATTCCGGACCGCGCCCCCCGCGACCCGGCGCCTATGTGCGTTCGCCGGTTACGAAGCGCAAGGGGAAAGGCCTATTTTGCAACGCAGCTGGTCGATACCGGCTGCTTCATCCGTTCGTGTCGCGCGAAGTCGGGACACGAACGGGGATAGGGTGTGTTCAAATGACAAAGGGCGGTTCCTGAGGAGCCGCCCTTGTCTGAACTATTCGGCCTTGGCTTTGGCCCGGCGCTGGGCCTTCTTGCCTTCGGGCGCCGCTTCCTTGACTTCGGGAAGCTCGACCTTGCCACCGGCCTTTTCGACCGCTTCGATCGCGCCCTTCGACGCACCGGCGACCGCGAAGTTCAGCTTGGCGGTGAATTCGCCCTTGGCGAGGAGGCGGACGCCGTCCTTGCCACCGCGCGCCACGCCAGCGGCCTTCAATGCGGCGTGATCGATGACGGCCTTGGCATCAAGCTTCTTCGCGTCGACGAGCTTCTGGATCATGCCCAGATTGACGATCGCAAAGTCCTTGCCAAAGATGTTGTTGAAGCCGCGCTTCGGGATGCGCATGTGGAGCGGCATCTGGCCGCCTTCGAAGCCGTTGATCGCGACGCCGCTGCGGGCCTTCTGACCCTTTTGGCCGCGGCCGGCGGTCTTGCCCTTGCCCGAGCCGATGCCGCGTCCGACGCGCATGCGGCCCTTGCGGGCACCGTTGTTGTCACGAAGTTCGTTAAGCTTGATCGTCATGTTGCACTCGCTTTCGCTGTGGTCGCGCTTTGGACTGCCGTTTTTCCGGGGAAAGACGTTCAGTCCGGTTCAATTTCACTCGATGGCTGAAAACCGGGATAGGGTCCGGCCTTTTCCATCACAATGGCCTGGGCGACATAGCCGCGGCCATCAACTTGGGTGATCGAGGGGCTGCCATGAAGCTGCCACCCCCGGTTGAGCAATCCTTCGACCCGCGCGCAAAAGGCGCTGTCGTCGGGACCGGTCAACAGGCGGTAGAGCTTCATCGCGCCTTTAGCCCTCGACGACTTCCACCATGTGCGGAAGCTTGCGGATCATGCCGCGCACTTCGGGGGTGTCGACCAGTTCGACCTCGCGGTGCATCTTGCCGAGGCCGAGGCCCGTCAGGATGGCACGCTGGCCCTTGGGACGACGGATCGGCGAACCGATCTGGCGGATCTTGATCTTCTTGTCGGCCATGATCTTACTCCGTCACCGCTGCCGCTTCGGCTTCGGCTGCCCGGTCGGATGCACCGCCGCGCTTGATCAGATCCGACACCTTCTTGCCGCGACGCTGCGCGACCGACTTGGGGCTGGTCTGTTCGCCGAGCGCCTCAAAGGTCGCACGGATCATGTTATAGGGGTTCGAGGTGCCGTTCGACTTGGTCACAACGTCGGCCACGCCCAGCGATTCGAACACGGCGCGCATCGGACCACCGGCGATGATGCCGGTCCCGGCGGGTGCCGAACGCACGGTCACCAGACCGGCGCCGAAATGACCGCGGCCATCATGGTGCAGCGTGCGGCCATCGCGCAGCGGAACGCGAATCATCGCCTTCTTCGCGGCAGCGGTCGCCTTCGAAATGGCTTCGGGCACTTCGCGCGCCTTGCCATGACCGAAACCGGCGCGGCCCTTGCCGTCGCCAACGACGACGAGCGCGGCGAAACCGAAGCGCTTGCCGCCCTTCACGGTCTTCGAAACGCGGTTGATGTGGACGAGCTTTTCAATGAGCTCTTCACCACCATCTTCGTCGCGCGGGCGACGGTCGTCGCGGCGACCACGGCCACCTTCGCGACCACCGCGGCCACCGTCGCGGCCGCCACGGCCACGGCGCGGCGCGCCGGTGTTTTCGGTCGCTTCGACAGCGCCTTCGGCGTTCTGTACTTCGTCAGCCATATTAGAACTCCAATCCGCCTTCGCGAGCCGCGTCGGCCAGCGCCTTGATGCGCCCGTGGAACAGGAAACCGCCGCGGTCGAACACGACCTGGGTCACGCCGGCCTTTTTCGCGGCAGCGGCAAGGCGCTTGCCAACGTCGGCAGCCGCCGCGGTGGTCGCGCCGGTCTTGCCGCGGACATCCTTGTCCAGCGTCGACGCGGCGGCCAGCGTCTGGCCGGCGGCATCGTCGATAAGCTGGGCATAGATATGCCGGCCCGAACGGTGCACCGACAGGCGCGCGCGCCCACCAGCCCGCTTGCGAAGGGCAGTACGAACGCGCTGGCGGCGTTTTTCGAATGGGGTAAGATGTGCCATGGCTTACTTCTTCTTGCCTTCTTTGCGGAAGATGTACTCGCCGCGATATTTGATGCCCTTGCCCTTATAGGGCTCCGGCTTGCGCCAACGGCGGATTTCCGCCGCGACCTGGCCGACCTTCTGCTTGTCGATGCCGCTGATCTCGATCGTCGTATTGTCCGGCGTCTTGATCTCGATGCCTTCGGGCACCGCAAAATCGACATCATGGCTGTAGCCAAGCTGCAGCTTCAACGTCTTGCCCTGCGAGTTGGCGCGATAGCCGACACCGGTGATTTCGAGCACCTTGGTGAAACCTTCGGTCACACCGGTGACCAGATTCTGCACCAGCGTGCGCTGCATGCCCCAGAACGCGCGCGCTTCGCGGGTTGCGTTCGCGGGCTGCACCGAGATGCTGCCTTCGCCGACTTCATAATTGATGAGGTCCGAAAGCGGCATCGCGAGGGTGCCCTTGGGACCCTTCACCGACAGCTGGCCGCCGTCGATCGCGGCGGTGACACCGCCGGGGATCGCTACTGCCTTTTTACCAATGCGCGACATCAGAACACCTCCGCCAGCACTTCGCCGCCGACATTTTGCTCGCGGGCTTCGGCGTCCGACAGGACGCCGCGCGGGGTCGACACGATGGTGATGCCAAGGCCGTTGCGCACGATCGGCAGGTCCTTCGACCCCGAATAGATGCGGCGGCCCGGCTTCGAAACGCGTGCCACATGGCGGATCGCCGGCTGCCCTTCGAAATATTTGAGCTCGATGCGGATGCCCTTGTGCTCGCCCTTGGCGCCCAGCGCTTCTTCGCTGTAACCGCGGATATAGCCTTCGCGCTGCAGAACATCGAGAACGCGGACGCGCAGGGTCGACGCCGGCGTCAGGACGCTGTCCTTCTTCGCCGTCTGGCCGTTGCGGATGCGGGTGAGCATATCACCCAAAGGATCGGTCATTGCCATCTTGTCAGTCCCTTACCAGCTCGACTTAACAACACCGGGGATCAGGCCCTTGTTGGCCAGATCGCGGAGCTGAATACGGCACAGCCGGAATTTGCGATAATAAGCGCGCGGGCGGCCCGTCATCTCGCACCGGTTACGGATGCGGGTCGGGTTACCATTGCGCGGGATTTCCGCCATCTTGAGGCGCGCGATCAGACGCTCGCCATCGTCGAGCGAGGTGTCCGCGGCAATCGCCTTCAGCTTCGCATAACGGCCGGCATATTTCTTCACCAGCTGCTTGCGACGCTCATTTTTGTTCGTCGAACTCAGTTTCGCCATGACTTAAGTTCTCTTTCCTTCTTGAAAGAGCCGGCCTGGTCCCGTCGGGGACTCAGGCGGCTGCCTTTTCTTCGGCTGCGATCGGGAACGGGAAGCCGAACAGCTTGAGCAGTTCGCGGGCTTCGTCGTCGGTACGCGCCGTGGTGGTCACGATCACATCCATGCCGCGCACCTGGTCGATGCGGTCATAGTTGATTTCGGGGAAGATGATCTGCTCTTTCAGGCCCATGGCATAGTTGCCACGACCGTCGAAGCTGGTCGCCGACACGCCACGGAAGTCGCGGATGCGCGGCATTGCGATCGTGATCAGGCGATCGAGGAATTCATACATGCGTTCGCGGCGCAGGGTGACCTTGCAACCGATCGGCATGCCTTCGCGCAGCTTGAACTGTGCGATCGACTTCTTCGCCTTGGTCACGACGGGCTTCTGACCGGCGATGAGTTCCATCTCGGCAGCGGCCGCTTCGACCTTCTTCTTGTCCTGCGTGGCTTCGCCGACGCCCATGTTGAGCGTGATCTTTTCGATCTTCGGCACTTCCATCGCATTCTTGTAACCGAATTTTTCGGTCATCGCCTTGACGATCACATCGTCATAGCGCTTGCGCATGCGCGGGGTGTAGGTGTCAGCCATTGATCGTCTCCCCGGACTTCACGGCCACGCGGACCTTCTTGCCGTCCTTGGTTTCAAAACGAACGCGCGTCGGCTTGCCGGTCTTGGGATCGGCCAGCGCAACCTTGCTCGCGAACAGCGGCGCTTCCTTGCGTTCCAGGCCGCCCTGCGGGTTGGTCTGGCTCGGCTTGCGGTGCCGCGTGATGATGTTGACGCCCGCGACGACAACCTTGCCGTCCTTCGGCAGGCTCTGCGTCACTTCGCCGGTCTTGCCCTTGTCCTTGCCGGACAGGATGACAACCGTGTCGCCCTTCTTGATCTTGTTGGCCATGGTCAGAGCACCTCCGGCGCCAGGCTGATGATCTTCATATAGCCACGGCCGCGCAGTTCGCGGACGACGGGGCCAAAGATACGCGTGCCGATCGGCTCTTCATTCTTGTTGACGAGCACGGCGGCGTTGCTGTCGAAACGGATCACCGAACCGTCGGCGCGGCGCACATCCTTGCGCGTGCGGACGATGACGGCGCGATGCACGTCGCCCTTCTTCACCTTGCCGCGCGGCTGGGCTTCCTTGATCGACACGACGATGACGTCGCCGACGCCGGCGGTGCGGCGCTTCGATCCGCCCAGCACCTTGATGCACTGGACGCGCTTGGCACCGCTGTTGTCAGCGACTTCCAATTGTGACTGCATCTGAATCATCGATGCACTTCCTTCTCTTTTGGCCTACCGGGCAACCCCGGCGGTTCCGTGAAACTCAGCTCAGGCGTCAGCAGCCGGAGCCGTCGGGCTCTGGGGCTTGCTGTGGGTGTCGACCTTGTCGAGCACCTTCCACGTCTTCAGCTTCGAAATCGGCTTCGTTTCCTCGATGCGGACGGTTTCGCCAGCCTTGATGGCATTGTCCTCATCATGGGCGTGGTACTTCTTCGAGCGGCGGATGATCTTCCCGTACAGAGGGTGCTTCACCTTCCGTTCGACCT
Organism: Sphingopyxis microcysteis; assembly: GCF_012274265.1. Lineage (GTDB taxonomy): Bacteria > Pseudomonadota > Alphaproteobacteria > Sphingomonadales > Sphingomonadaceae > Sphingopyxis > Sphingopyxis microcysteis. The sequence goes on along the minus strand of NZ_JAANYY010000005.1, from coordinate 247,897 downwards.
TCACCACGACGGTCTTGTCGCCCTTGTCGGACACCACCGTACCGGTCAGAATGCGCTTCGGCATCGATAGTCTCCTTATTTCGCGGCCGAGCGCGCGCGCTCGGTCTGCTGCGTCTTGATGCGGGCGATCGAACGCCGGACTTCCTTGACGCGCGATGCTTTTTCAAGCTGGCCGGTGGCCGCCTGGAAGCGGAGGTTGAACGCCTCGCGCTTCAGTTCGCCAAGCTGTTCCGACAGTTGGTCGTCGGTCTTGGCCTTGAAATCTTCGGTCTTGGCCATGGCCCTTAACCCTCCAGGTGCGAGGTGTCGCCGAGACGGGCGATCACCTTCGTCTTGATCGGCAGCTTCATCGCCGCGCGTTCGAACGCCAGCGCGGCCACCGGGCCGGGAACGCCGTCGAGTTCGAACAGGATGCGACCCGGCTTCACGCGCGCGGCCCAATATTCCGGCGAACCCTTGCCCTTACCCATGCGGACTTCGGCAGGCTTCGACGACACGGGGACGTCGGGGAAGATGCGGATCCACAAACGGCCCTGGCGCTTGATCGCACGGCTGATCGCACGGCGAGCCGCCTCGATCTGGCGCGCGGTGATGCGCTCGGGTTCCATCGCCTTCAGGCCGTAGGAGCCGAAGTTCAGGCTGGTGCCACCCTTGGCATTGCCATGGATGCGGCCCTTGAACGCCTTGCGGAACTTGGTTTTTTTCGGTTGCAGCATGTCAGCAGTCCTTAGCGGCGGTCTTCACGAGCCGGACGGACGCCGGTCGTCTGTGCGTCGAGCATCAGACGGTCGGTCGCCATCGGGTCGTGGCCGAGGATCTCGCCCTTGAAGATCCACACCTTGATCCCGCACACGCCATAGGCGGTGTGGGCGGTCGATTCGGCATAGTCGACGTTGGCGCGCAGCGTGTGCAGCGGCACCCGGCCCTCGCGGTACCATTCGGTGCGCGCGATTTCCGCGCCGCCGAGACGGCCGGCGCAGTTGATGCGGATGCCTTCGGCGCCCAGACGCATCGCCGACTGCACCGCGCGCTTCATGGCGCGGCGGAACGCGACGCGGCGTTCGAGCTGGTCGGCAATGCCCTGACCGACGAGCTTGGCGTCGACTTCGGGCTTGCGGATTTCGACGATGTTCAGCGACACGTCGCTGCCCGTCAGTTCACCGAGCTTCTTGCGCAGCTTTTCGATGTCCGCGCCCTTCTTGCCGATGATGACGCCCGGGCGGGCGGCATAGATCGAAACGCGGCACAGTTTCGCCGGACGTTCGATCACGACCTTCGAGATCGCGGCCTGCGGCAGGGTCTTGAACACATACTGACGGATCTTCAGATCCTCGACCAGCATGCGGCCATAGTCCTGGCCTTCGGCGAACCAGCGGCTGTCCCAGGTGCGGTTGACCTGCAGGCGCAGGCCGATCGGATTGCTCTTCTGGCCCATCTTACGCCTCTTCTTCCTGTTCGCGCACGACGATGCGGATGCGGCTGAACGGCTTGACGATCCGGGTCGACTTGCCGCGGCCACGCGCATGCCAGCGCTTCATCGACAGCGACTTGCCGACGCTCGCTTCCTTGACGACGAGCGCGTCGACGTCGAGGTTGTGGTTGTTTTCCGCGTTGGCGACGGCGCTGGCGAGAACCTTGCGCACGTCAACCGCCATCGCCTTCTTCGAGAAAGCGAGGACGTTCATCGCGTCTTCGACCTTGCGACCGCGGATCAGCGCGGCGACGAGGTTCAGCTTCTGCGCCGACCCGCGGATCTGCGTGCCGACCGACAGCGCCTCGTTATCCGCAACGCGGCGGGGGGACTTTTCCTTGCCCATTAGCGTTTGCCCTTCTTGTCAGCCGCGTGGCCGGGGAAGAAGCGCGTCGGCGCAAATTCACCCAGCTTCATGCCGACCATGTCTTCGTTGACCGATACCGGCACGAACTTGCGGCCGTTATAGACGTTGAAGGTCAGCCCCACGAACTGCGGCAGGATGGTGGACCGGCGCGACCAGGTCTTGATCGGGGCAGAGCTGCCGCCGTCCTGGGCCGTTTCGGCTTTCTTGAGCAGATGGAGGTCCACAAACGGACCCTTCCAGACCGAGCGAGCCATGGCTTACCTCTTCTTCTTCGCGTGACGCGACCGGATGATCATCTTGTCGGTCGACTTGTTGTGGCGGGTACGGGCGCCCTTGGTCGGCTTGCCCCACGGGGTCACCGGATGACGGCCACCCGAGGTGCGGCCTTCACCACCACCATGCGGGTGGTCGACCGGGTTCTTCGCAACACCGCGCGTCAGCGGGCGCTTGCCGAGCCAGCGGCTGCGACCGGCCTTGCCGATGTTGGTGTTCTGGTTGTCGGGGTTCGACACCGCGCCAACCGTACCCATGCACTCGCCGCGGATGTAGCGCTGCTCGCCCGAACCGAGACGCACGATCACCAGGCCGCGGTCGCGACCAACGACCTGGGCGTAGGTGCCTGCCGAACGGGCGATCTGGCCACCCTTGCCCGGCTTCATCTCGATATTGTGGACGATCGTGCCGACCGGCATCTGCGACAATTCCATCGCATTGCCCGGCTTCACGTCAGTCTTCTTGCCCGCGACGATGGTGTCGCCGACCGCCAGACGCTGCGGCGCGAGGATATAGGCGAGTTCGCCGTCCTCATATTTCACCAGCGCGATGAAAGCGGTGCGGTTGGGGTCATATTCCAGACGTTCCACGGTGGCCGACATGTCCCACTTGCGACGCTTGAAGTCGATGAAGCGGTACTTCTGCTTGTGGCCGCCGGCGATGCCGCGCGACGTCACATGACCCTTGTTGTTGCGACCGCCGGTCTTGCGCTTGCCTTCGGTCAGCGCCTTGACGGGCTTGCCCTTCCACAGCGCCGACTTGTCGACGAGGATCAGGCCGCGCTGTCCGGGGCTGGTCGGATTATAGGATTTAAGTGCCATTTTCTCTGCCTCTTCCTACAATCAGACGCCGGTCGTGACGTCGATCGACTGGCCTTCGGCCAGGCGAACGATCGCCTTCTTCACGTCGCTGCGGGTGTAGGGCTTGCCCTTCCAGCGCTTGGTCTTGCCCTTGGTGACGAGCGTGTTCACGCCGATCACCTTGACATCGAACAGCGCCTCGACGGCGGCCTTGATGGCGGGCTTGGTCGCGTCGTTCGCGACCTTGAACACCACCGCGTTGTTCTCGCTGAGCAGCGTCGACTTTTCGGTGATCACCGGAGCGAGGATCACGTCATAGTGACGCGCGTCGACTGTTTTTGCCTTAGCCATTGAAACGGGCCTCCAGCTTTTCGACCGCCGCGCGGGTCAGGACCAGCGTGTCGGCACGGATGATGTCATAGACGTTGGCGCCAGCCGCCGGCATCGAGTCGACACCGATCAGGTTGGCCGATGCCATGGCGAAGCTTTCATGGACCGCATCGCCGTCGATGAAGAGGGCGCGGTTGCCGAGTTCGAGCTTGCCGAGCTTGCCGGCGAGCGCCTTGGTCTTGGCATCCTTGAGCTCGAGCGTGTCGAGAACGACGATCTTGCCGCCCTTCGCCTTGTCGCTGAGTGCCATCTTCAGGCCGAGCGCGCGGATCTTCTTGTTCAGCGAGTGGCCGAAGGTGCGGGCCCGGGGGCCATGCGCCTTGCCGCCGCCGATGAAGATCGGCGCCTTGCGATCGCCGTGACGCGCGGTACCGCCGCCCTTCTGGCGACCGAATTTCTTGCCGGTGCGCGACACATCGCTGCGTTCGCGGGCGGCACGGGCCGGGCCACGGCGCTTTTCGAGCTGCCATGCGACAACGCGGTGCAGGATGTCGGCGCGAGCGTCGACGCCGAACACATCGTCGTTGAGATCGATGTCGGTGCCGGCTTTACCGTCGAGGGTTTGAACCTTGACCTTCATGATCAGGACTCCTGTGCGCCGTCGGTGGTGGCGGTGTCGACCACGGTTTCTTCGACCGGGGTTTCGACCGGCGCATCAGCCGGGGCTTCGTGATTGGCGTTCGCGGCGCTCTTGATGCCCGCCGGATAGGGGGCTTCGGGGTGGCGCGGCAGCTTGACCGCATCGCGGACCATCAGCCAGCCGCCCTTCGATCCAGGGACCGAACCCTTGACGAAGAGAAGGCCGCGCTCGGCGTCGGTGCGGACGATTTCGAGATTCTGCTGGGTGCGGTTGCGCGCGCCCATGTGGCCGGCCATCTTCTTGTTCTTGAAGACGCGGCCCGGATCCTGGCGGTTACCGGTCGAACCATGCGCACGGTGGCTGATCGAAACACCGTGGCTCGCGCGCATACCGCCGAAACCCCAGCGCTTCATCGCACCGGCAAAGCCCTTACCCTGGGTCACGCCCTGGATGTCGACGATCTGGCCAGCGACGAAATGGTCGGCCGACAGTTCGGCGCCGACGTCAAGCGTCGCGTCGTCGGCGACGCGGAATTCGACGACCTTCGCCTTGGGTTCGACTTCGGCCTTGCCGAAAGCGCCACGCTGCGGCTTCGCAACATTCTTCGCCTTCGCCGAGCCGGCACCGAGCTGGACGGCAACATAGCCGTCGCGTTCTTGTTCGCGCACGGAAATGACCTGGCAGCCTTCGAGGCTCAGGACGGTGACGGGCACATGGCGGCCGTCGTCCTGAAACAGGCGGGTCATCCCCATTTTCTTCGCGATCACGCCAGTCCGCATGATCAATACTCCTCAACAGAGGCCGGGCGGACCATTCCGCACGGCTTGCGGGACCCATTGGGACATTGCCCCGACGGAACCCTCCCAGCCCAAATTTTGATGCATCGCCCCGTCCGGGCTGAGGTGCCGCCTTCCCGAAGGAGAAGCGGCGAGACGGGGGACGCAGCCCGGATAAATCCGGCGGTATCCTCCGAAACCTGAATGTGTTCCTGCGAAAGCAGGAACCCAGGGCGGTTTCAGCGCGGCCTGTCGGCCGCTTCTACCCTGGGCTCCGGATCAAGTCCGGAGCACGCCGGCTTTTAGGCCAGCTTGATCTCGACGTTCACGCCCGCGGCAAGGTCGAGCTTCATCAGCGCGTCGACCGTCTGCGGGGTGGGCTGCACGATGTCGAGCAGCCGCTTGTGGGTACGCACCTCGAACTGCTCGCGCGACTTCTTGTCGATGTGCGGGCCGCGGTTCACGGTGAATTTTTCAATGCGCGTCGGCAGCGGGATCGGGCCGCGAATAAGCGCTCCGGTACGACGCGCCGTGTCGGCGATGTCGGTGGTGGCCTGATCGAGCACGCGGTGATCAAAGGCCTTCAGGCGAATGCGAATATTCTGCGTTTCCATGACTGTTCCAGTCGAATCCCGTCTGACGATGCGAAAGAGCCGAAATGGCCTGTACCGGCCCCCTCGAGGAAGCCGGTCCGGCCATCAAAAATCTTTAAGCTACGAGCCGCGCGAATCGGTCCGAATCGCGCGGCTCGCGGCCCTATATTACTTTGTGATGGTCGCGACAACCCCTGCGCCGACCGTGCGGCCGCCTTCGCGAATCGCGAAGCGCAGACCCTGGTCCATGGCGATCGGGGCGATCAGCTTGACCGACAGCTGGACGTTGTCGCCCGGCATCACCATCTCGGTGCCCTCGGGAAGAATGACTTCGCCGGTGACGTCGGTGGTGCGGAAGTAGAACTGCGGACGATAGTTCGCAAAGAACGGCGTGTGACGGCCACCTTCGTCCTTCGACAGGACGTACACTTCCGAGGTGAACTCGGTGTGCGGGGTGATCGAGCCGGGCTTCGCCAGAACCTGGCCACGCTCGACTTCTTCACGGCCAACGCCACGGATCAGCGCACCGATGTTGTCGCCAGCCTGGCCCTGGTCGAGCAGCTTGCGGAACATTTCGACGCCGGTGACGACGGTCTTCTTGGTGTCCTTGATGCCGACGATTTCGACTTCTTCACCAACCTTGACGATGCCGGTTTCGACGCGGCCGGTGACAACCGTACCACGACCCGAGATCGAGAACACGTCTTCGATCGGCATCAGGAAGGGCTTGTCGAGCGGACGTTCCGGCTGCGGGATCCACGCGTCGACGGCTTCCATCAGCTTCAGGATCGCGTCCTTGCCGATGTTGTCGTCGCGACCTTCGAGGGCGGCGAGCGCCGAACCCGGGATGATCGGAATATTGTCGCCGTCGAAGTCGCGCTTCGACAGTTCTTCGCGGATTTCCAGCTCGACGAGTTCGAGCAGTTCGGGATCGTCCAGCTGGTCGACCTTGTTGAGGAAGACGACCATGGTCGGAACGCCGACCTGCTTCGCGAGCAGGATGTGTTCCTTGGTCTGCGGCATCGGGCCGTCAGCGGCCGACACGACGAGGATCGCGCCGTCCATCTGGGCGGCACCGGTGATCATGTTCTTCACATAGTCGGCGTGACCCGGGCAGTCGACGTGCGCATAGTGGCGGCCGTCGGTTTCATATTCGACGTGTGCGGTCGAAATGGTGATGCCGCGCTCGCGCTCTTCGGGAGCCTTGTCGATGTTCGCGAAGTCGACGGCGGCGTTGCCGGCGACGTTTTCGGCGAGCACCTTGGTGATCGCTGCGGTCAGCGAGGTCTTGCCATGGTCGACGTGACCGATGGTGCCGATGTTGCAGTGCGGCTTCGTCCGCTCAAATTTAGCCTTGGCCATGATGGTATAACCTTCTTGTTCAATGTTTGCGTTGATCAGTCCTGGACGAGCCTGCTGAATCAGGCGCCGCCCTTAGAGGGTCTTGCCGCGCGGTGCAAGCCCGCGCGGCTTCAACCCCATCAGGCCATCTTGGCCTTCACTTCTTCGGCGACGTTGGTCGGCACTTCTTCATAATGCGAGAATTGCATCGAGTAGCTTGCGCGACCCTGGCTGAAGCTGCGCAGCTGGTTCACATAACCGAACATGTTCGCCAGCGGCACGATCGCTTCGACGACCTGGGCGATGCCCCGGCTGTCGGTGCCCTGAATCTGCCCGCGACGGCTGTTAAGGTCGCCGATCACGTCGCCCATGAATTCCTCAGGGGTAACGACTTCGACCTTCATCACCGGTTCGAGCAGCTTGATGCCGGCCTTTGCCGCCACTTCGCGCATCGCCGCGCGGCCCGCGATTTCGAACGCCAGCGCCGACGAGTCGACGTCGTGATACGCGCCGTCCGTGAGCTTGATTTCGAAGTCGATGATCGGGAAGCCGATCATATGACCGTTTTCGGCCGACTCGCGCATGCCCTTTTCGACCGACGGGATATATTCGCGCGGAATGTTACCGCCCTTGATCTCGTCGATGAACGTGATGCCCGCGCCGCGTTCGCCCGGAGAAACGGTGACCTTGACGCGGCCGAACTGGCCCGAGCCGCCCGACTGCTTCTTGTGGGTATAGTCGACGTCGACGGCCTTCGCGAGCGATTCGCGGTACGCCACCTGCGGCGCGCCGACGTTCGCTTCGACCTTGAACTCGCGCTTCATGCGATCGACGAGGATGTCGAGGTGAAGCTCGCCCATGCCCTTGATGATCGTCTGACCCGATTCATGGTCGGTCGACACGCGGAACGAGGGATCCTCGGCGGCCAGGCGGTTGAGCGCGATGCCCATACGTTCCTGGTCGGCCTTGGTCTTCGGTTCCACCGACAGCTCGATCACCGGCTCGGGGAATTCCATCCGCTCGAGGATGATCGGCGCGTTGGTGGCGCAGAGCGTGTCCCCGGTGGTGGTTTCCTTGAGGCCGGCCAGCGCAACGATGTCGCCCGCATAGGCTTCTTCGATGTCTTCGCGGCTGTTCGCATGCATCAGCAGCATGCGGCCAACCTTTTCCTTCTTGTCCTTCACCGAGTTCAGATACGTGCCCTTGTTGAGCGTACCCGAATAGATGCGCGCGAAGGTGAGCGAGCCGACGAACGGGTCGTTCATGATCTTGAAGGCGAGCAGCGACAGCGGTGCCGCGTCCGACGTCTCGCGCGAGTCGGGCTGGTCGGTGTCGGGGTTGATCCCCTGAACGTCGGGAATGTCGAGCGGCGAAGGCAGATAGTCGACAACCGCGTCGAGCAGCGTCTGGACGCCCTTGTTCTTGAACGCCGAACCGCAAAGGACCGGAACAAACGCCTGCGCCAGCGTACCCTTGCGGATCAGCTTCTTCAGCGTCGCGACGTCGGGGACGGTGCCGTCGAGATAGGCTTCCATCGCCTCGTCGTCCTGTTCGACGGCGAGTTCGACGAGCTTTTCGCGATATTCGGCAGCCTTGTCGGCGAGGTCGGCGGGGATTTCTTCATAGAAGAATTCGGCGCCGAGGCTTTCGTCCTTCCAGATGATCGCGCGTTCGTTGACGAGGTCGACGAGCCCCTTGAAGCCGCCTTCCGAACCGATCGGCAGATACAGCACAGCCGGGGTCGCGCCGAGGCGATCGATGATCGTCTGGACGCAATAATAGAAATCGGCGCCGGTGCGGTCGAGCTTGTTGATGAAGCACATCCGCGGAACCTTGTACTTGTCCGCCTGACGCCACACGGTTTCCGACTGCGGCTCAACGCCGGCAACGCCGTCGAACGCGGTGATCGCGCCGTCGAGCACGCGCAGCGAGCGCTCGACTTCGATGGTGAAGTCAACGTGGCCGGGGGTGTCGATGATGTTCAGGCGGTGTTCCGGACCCTGACCTTCGTCGGCTTTCCACAGGCAGGTGGTGGCGGCCGACGTGATCGTGATGCCGCGTTCCTGTTCCTGCTCCATCCAGTCCATCGTCGCAGCGCCGTCATGGACTTCGCCGATCTTGTAGGACTTGCCGGTGTAGTAAAGGATACGCTCGGTCGTGGTGGTCTTGCCGGCGTCGATGTGCGCCATGATACCGAAATTGCGATAGCGTTCGAGCGGATGGCTGCGTGCCATGATCTTTTCCTTGGGTTTGGGGGGCGGCCCTGCGAGCCACCCCCGATATAGGAACGATTGTTACGATTGCGAGACGCCCCCATAACGCAGGGAGCGCCCCCGCAATTACCAGCGGTAGTGGCTGAAAGCGCGGTTGGCTTCGGCCATGCGGTGCGTGTCTTCGCGCTTCTTCACTGCGTTGCCGCGGTTGTTCGACGCGTCGAGCAGTTCGCCCGACAGACGCGCGGCCATCGTGGTTTCGCTGCGGTTGCGCGCGGCGGTGATCAGCCAGCGGATCGCCAGCGCCTGCGCGCGGTCGGGGCGGACTTCGACCGGAACCTGATAGGTCGCACCGCCGACCCGGCGGCTGCGGACTTCGATGTTCGGACGGATGTTCGCGAGCGCTTCGTGGAACACGCCGAGCGGTTCCTTCTTGGCGCGGGCTTCGACCGATTCGAGCGCACCGTAAACAATGCTTTCGGCAACGGACTTTTTCCCGTCCAGCATGACGCTGTTCATGAATTTCGACAGCACGACATCCCCGAAACGGGGGTCGGGCAGGATTTCGCGGCGTTCAGGACGACGACGACGAGCCATGGGTAATTCCTTTTACAACAGCATCCCGGCGCATTGGCGGCTCGGGATGATCAAATAGCCGAAAAAGCGGTCCTTACTTCGGACGCTTCGCGCCGTACTTCGAACGGCTCTGCTTGCGGTCCTTCACACCCTGCGTATCGAGCACGCCGCGCAGGACGTGGTAACGCACACCGGGAAGGTCGCGGACACGACCGCCACGGATCAGCACGACGCTGTGCTCCTGGAGGTTGTGGCCTTCGCCGGGGATGTAGGTGATGACTTCGCGGCTGTTGGTCAGGCGGACCTTCGCAACCTTGCGGAGCGCCGAGTTCGGCTTTTTCGGGGTCGTCGTATAGACACGGGTGCAAACGCCGCGCTTCTGCGGGTTCGCGTCCATCGCCGGGACTTTGGACTTCACCTTCTGGGGAGTCCGGCCCTTGCGGACCAGCTGGTTGATCGTGGGCATGAATGCTTCACCTTTACATGTCCGCCCATCGGGGCGAACGGTTACTGTACCGCGGTGGATGAAGCATCGGTCCGAAACCCGCAGAAATCCGCGGAAAACAGGCGACCTTGTAACAGCAAAAGACCCCGGTCGATCGCAATTGATCCCCGGAGGCTCCATCCGCGCCAGCAATGTTCAAGCGCTGTTGCAACTGAAAAAGGCGGCAAACCGCCCTTTTCGGTCGAGCGCGCCCCTAGACCCGATTCCCGTCGCGGTCAAGGGGTGGGCAATATTGTTGCGCCGGTTCGCGCGGGCTATCGGCCGCGCATGACCATCACCCGCCACGCCAGCTTCGCTCCCCAAGTGGCAGCAGACACCCGGTTGCTGATTCTCGGCAGCCTGCCGGGCGCACGGTCGCTCGCCGCACGGCAATATTATGCCCATCCGACGAACCAGTTCTGGCGCCTGCTCGGAGTGCTCATCGACCAGCCGCTTGCCGACCGGAGCTACGACGACCGGCTTGCCGCGTTACGCGCGGCGAAAATCGGTTTGTGGGATGTGATCCGTTCGGCGGCGCGCCGGTCGAGCAGCGATAGCGAGCTTCGCGAGGTCGAAGCGCACGACCTTGCCGCGCTGATCGCCGGGCTGCCGGAGCTGCGCATGATCGCGTTCAATGGTGGCAAGGCCGCGGCGATCGGGCGGAAGCAGCTCCCGGTGATCGACGACCTCGCGCTCGTCGATCTGCCGTCGAGCAGCGCCGCGAATACGATCGGCTATGCGGCGAAGCAGGAGCAGTGGTTGGCGTTGCGCGCGGCGTTGGCGAACCGATAATCCTCTCTGTGCCGAAGGCATGGGGAGGGGGACCGCTCGCGAAGCGGGGGGTGGAGGGGCCGCACCGTCGTGTCATTGCCCCTCCGTCAGCGCTTCGCGCTGCCACCTCCCCATGGCCTGCGGCCACAGGGAGGATATTTCGGTCAATCGACCACCGCTCCCCGCGCCATCACGAAATCGACCTTTTTCAGCACCCGCACGTCGGCCAGCGGATCGCTCGCCACCGCGATGATGTCGGCGCTCTTGCCCACGGCAATGCTGCCGATCTCGTTCGACAGGCCGAGCAGGTCGGCGGCGTTGACCGTCGCCGCCTTGAGCGCTGCGACCGGGGTCATGCCGTGCTGGACCATCAGCTCGAATTCGTCGCCGTTGCGGCCGTGCTTCGACACCCCGGCGTCGGTCCCGAAGGCGATCTTCACCCCGCGCGGGACAAGCTGTTCCAGGCTCTTGCCGGTGATGCCGATGCGCCACTGGATCTTCGCCAGCACATCGGGTTCATAGGCCGCGGCATTGGCGGCGATGCGTTCCTTATAGCCGTTCACGGTCGACAGCGTCGGGACGTAATAGGTCTTCGATTTCGCCCACGCGGCGATCGTCGCTTCATCGAGGATGGTGCCATGTTCGATCGAGTCCGCCCCGGCATCGATCGCAAGGCGAATACCGTCGGCACCATGTGCATGGACGGCGACCTTTTTCCCGAACAATTGCGCGGTTTCGACGATCGCCCTCGCTTCATCATCGAACATCTGTTTGCCAAGGCCCGCGCCGATGCGGCTGTTCACCCCGCCGGTCGAAGCGAATTTGATAACGTCGGCGCCGCGCCCGACCTGAAGCCGCACCGCGCGGCGGCAATCGTCGGCGCCGTTGCAGGTGTTGCCCGCGCCTGCGAAAAAGGGACGCAGCTCGTCGCGATAGCCCAAGGAGCCGTCCATATGCCCGGCGCTGCCCGAAATGCTCGCGCCCGCATCGACGATGCGCGGCCCCTGCACCTTGCCCGCCAGGATGGCATCGCGCAGCGCGAGGGTCGCGCCGTCGCCATCGCCAAGATTGCGGACCGTGGTGAAACCGGCGCGCAGCGTCTTCATCCCGTTGACCTGCGCATTGAACGCCTGCGCCGCGGGGCTGAGCGTGACATCCTCGAGCTGCCCGGCGATCCCGCCTGCGTCGCTGGTCAGATGGACATGGCTGTCGATGAGGCCGGGGAGGACATATTTGTCCTTGAGATCGATCAGCGTCGCGCCGGGTTCGGCGGGTTGATAGCCGTCGGTTACCGCAACGATCCGGCCATTTTCGACGATAATCGTCGAAGCGCCGCGCACCGGCTTGCCCGGTTCGGCGAGCAATTGTCCGGCGTGAATCACGGTGCGCGCGGGCGTCTGCGCGGCGAGCGGCGACGCGAGCGCGGCGCCGAGCAGCGCGAGCGGAAGGCAATGGATCGGTTTCATTCTGGCATCCCCTGATTGGCGTTTGGGGAGTGTTAGAGCCGATCAGAAGCCGAGCGTAAAGCGCAGCGCCGCACCCTTGTCGTCGGGCAGCGCGGCGATATGGCCGGGATCGCGGCGGATCCAGCTGTTGGCGATCAGGTCGCCGCCAAGCAGCGACAGCGCATAGCTCGCCTCGACGACCAGTTCACGCCCGGTGGGCGCAAGATTATAGGGGCGACGGGCGAAGTCGGTGCGCCCGCTGGCATAGTCATGCGCGACGGGAAGCATCAGGTCGACGCCGCCGCGCGCGACACGCAGCGGCTGGGCCATGCGAAGCGCGGCGCGGTCGCCGGGGCGAAACAATCCCGCCTTGGCGATGTCGACCGAGAAGGCCGACGACCACAGCGCCCCGCCCGCAACCAGCCCGTCGCGATCAGGACGGGTCCACATTTGTCGCCACGCACCCGTCAGGCTCCAGCCCTTTATCAGTGTGACGCCCAGGCTGGCGTCGCCGACCAGACTGGTTGCGCCGCCAGACCCAAACACCGGGCCAAGCCGCGCGCCGAGCAGGCTGTCCGATTCGCGCAGCCAGCTGCCACCGAGCGCGACGCGGGCGGAACCGAAGCGGGCGTCCCACGCGGCGCCGACCCGCTGGTACCGGCTGTCGCGGCCCGATCGGTAACGGAGCAGCGGATCGTCCTGCCAGCGCGAACCCGATACCCAGCCGTCTTCCAGGACGATGCTGACATGGTGATTGGCCGCGATATTGTGGCGCAGCATCGATCCGATACCCGGACTGGCGGCAAAGCCCAGCCCGTCGTGCGCGCCGTCGCCGATCAGCATCGCATGATCGCTTTCACCGCGTTCGCCCGCGAGCAATCCGCTTGTCCCGCGCCCCGCCGCAAAGCCGATGCGCGTCCGCGCGTCGAGGCGCGTCACCACCGATGCGGCAAGGGTGCGCGCGGCCTGCGCATCGTGAAACGACAGCCCGGCGAGCGCGCCGCCCCTGCCCGTTCCGGTCGCGGTCACCAGCGACAAGGCAGTGGCCCGGCTGGCGGCGCTTTGCTGGCGGATCAACCCGCCAAGCGCGCCCGACAATTTGAAATCGGGGCGGCGCGGCGCCAACGACTGGCCGAAATCGACGCTGAAGGCGCGGCCGAAACCGTCGGTGACCAGCCCGACCGTCGCCCCGGTGCCGACCGCCCCCGCGTCGCCCATCGGCCCGCCGAGTACCCCCAGCGCGCTGCCCAGATTGACCGCCGTCGCGGTCCCCGCCAGTGCCGTCGCCCCCATCGGCTGGAACGCGCGCGCGATGTCGAGAATGCCCTGCCCGTACACGGCGTCGTCGCCCGCTGCGCCCGCATCGCGCGCCGATTGATAGAGCAATTGCACGACCTGTTGGCTCGACAGGTTCGGAAACGCCTGCGCCAAGAGCGCCACCGCGCCCGCGACTTGCGGCGCCGCGAAGCTGGTCCCGCTGATGACGAAGACAAAATTGCCCTCGGTTTCGATCACGCCATCCTTGTAGGTGCAGCACACATCCTCGCCGAGCGCCGCCAGATAGGATCCGGCGTAGATCCCGGCCCGGTTGCTGAAGTCCGACCGGACGCCATTTTCGTCGACCGAACCGACGATGATGACCAAGCCGCCACCGGCATCGCGCATCCCCTGCGCAAAAGGTTCCGGGTTGTTGGGATCGTTGCCGCCCGCGGTGGTGTCGCCCTCATTCCCCGCCGAAAGGACGACGATGATCCCGGCCGCGGTGGCGCGTTGCACCGCGCTGCGCAAGGTCGCGCCGGGCGGATCGTCGCCCCCCAGCGAGATGTTGACGACGCGCGCGCCAGCGCTGATCGCGCGATCGAGCCCCGCGGCAATCGCGCTTTCGGGAAACTGGCATCCGCTTTCGTCGTTGGCCGGATCCTCGGTGGCGCAGCTTCCCGGCCGGTCGGCGCGCAGCACGAGCAGATTGGCGTTATAGGCGATGCCCATCGTCCCCGCGTCGTTTTTCGCCCCGAGCAGGATCTGCGCGACATTGGTGCCATGCGTGCCTTCGCCATTGATCCCGCGCGATCCGGCAAGATCGGCCGAGAAAGACGAAATGCGCCCGGCAAACTCCGGGCTGTCTTCGTCGATACCGTCGTCGATGACCCCCGCCAAAATGCCCTGCCCGCTCGCCCCCGCCTGATAGGCCGTGATCGCGCCGTGGAAATTCACCCCATCCGATCGCCGCGTTTCGGGCGTGTTGAAATTGCCTGTCGGCGGCGGGGTCGGGGTCGGCGTGGGGGTCGGCACGGGGGTTGGGGTCGGCGCCGGAGCCGCGGGCGGGGCCGGGGTCGGCGCAGGCCGCGCCCCGCCCCCGCCGCCACAACCGGCGAGCGACAGCGCGGCGATGCTGAGCAAGGCCGACAAGGGACGGCCAGACATCCGCCGGATATTTTCGGGTCGGTTCGCTTGGGCCATCGCCATTCCCCTGACTTTCGTCATCCCGGCGAAGGCCGGGATCTCGCCCTCTGACTTCGACGCGTCGTTGCGATTCCGGCCTTCGCCGGGATGACGGTCAAGCTAGCATCGTCCCATCTATATCTACAGATATTGCGGTCCGGTAAAACGACCGCGCTTGCCGCCGCCCACCCCAGCCCCTATGCGCCGCCACGCCATGTCCGTTCCCCTCGATCATATCGACGCTTGGGTCTTCGATCTCGACAACACGCTCTATGCGCCGTCGGCAAAGCTGTTCGACCTGATCGACGCGCGGATGGGCGCGTTCATCATGCGCTTGCTCGGCGTCGACGCGGTCGAGGCGCGGCGGGTGCAAAAGCAATATTTCCACGATCATGGTACGACGATGGCGGGGCTGATGCGCCACCATGACGTCGATCCCGAGACGTTTCTGGTCGACGTCCATGACATTGCGCTCGACCGGATCGCACCCGACATGCGGCTTCGCGCAGGGCTTGAGCGCCTGCCGGGGCGGCGACTGGTCTTCACCAACGCCGACGCCGATTATGCGGCGCGGGTGCTCGATGCGCGGGGCATTGCCGATCTGTTCGACGGCATCTGCGACATTCGTGCCACCGCCTATACGCCCAAACCCGATCCCGCGGCCTATGCCATGATGACCACCCATCTGGACATCGACCCTGCGCGCAGCCTGTTCGTCGAGGATATGGCGCGCAACCTGACCCCCGCAAAAGCGCTGGGGATGACCACCGTCTGGCTGGACAATGGCAGCGAAAGCGGCCATCGCGACCACCTGCCGGATCAGGTCGATTTTCATGTGAACGACATCACCGACTGGCTCGACAGCCTGCCTTTACCATGGGGAATTTCATGACCACCGACCTGCAAAGCACGATCGAAGCCGCGTGGGATGCGCGCGACACGCTGGGCCTGACGACGACCGGCGCGGTGCGCGAGGCAGTGGACACCGCGATCGCCGGGCTCGATGACGGCAGCTATCGCGTTGCGACACGCGACACCGACGGCGCGTGGCAGGTCAACCAGTGGCTGAAAAAGGCGGTGCTGCTGTCGTTCCGCCTCAACGACATGGCAATCATCGATGGCGGCCCCGGCGGCGCAACCTGGTGGGACAAGGTGCCTTCGAAATTCGCCGGCTGGGGCGAGAATCGTTTCCGCGACGCCGGTTTCCGCGCCGTCCCCGGTTCGATCGTCCGCCGCGGTGCCTTTATCAGCAAGGGTGCGGTGCTGATGCCGAGCTTCGTCAATATCGGCGCCTATGTCGGCGAGGGGTCGATGGTCGATGCCTGGGCCACCGTCGGCAGCTGCGCCCAGATCGGCGCCAACGTCCATCTGTCGGGCGGCGCCGGGATCGGCGGTGTACTAGAACCTCTTCAGGCCGGCCCCGTGGTGATCGAGGACGGCGCCTTCATCGGCGCGCGCGCCGAAGTCGCCGAGGGGGTGATCGTGCGCGAGGGCGCGGTGCTGTCGATGGGGGTCTATCTCGGCGCCTCGACCAAGATCATCGACCGCGCGACGGGCGAGATTTTCATTGGAGAAGTGCCACCTTACGCCGTTGTGGTCCCCGGCGCGATGCCCGGCAAGCCGCTGCCCGACGGGTCGCCCGGCCCGTCGCTTTACTGCGCGGTGATCGTCAAGCGCGTCGATGCGAAGACGCGCGCCAAGACGGGAATCAACGAGCTGCTGCGCGACTGAATCGCTCGCCACTCGTCGAAGAGTGTCTCAGCTTGGTAGAAGTTTGACATAATTTTACGACAGCCCTGCCCAAGACGGCGCGCGGTGCGGCGAACGGTCGCTGACTGGGATGGGGGATCGACTATGCGTGGTTTTTCGGGTGCTTCGGCATCGGCGGTCGCGCTCGCGCTGGCAAGCCCCGCCGCCCTGGCGCAGGAGGTCGGCGCCGTCGCTCCGTCGGCGACCGACGCGCCAACCAACGGCGCGCAGCGTTACACCCCCGGCGATTTCGCCAGCTTTTCGCCGCGCACCGCGCTCGACATGGTTGAAAAAGTGCCGGGATTCCTGATCGTCACCGGCACCAACGGGGGCGCCCGCGGGCTGGGTGCGGCGACCGAGAATGTCCTGATCAACGGCGAACGTATCGCCAATAAATCGACCGACGCGCGCAGCGCCCTGCAACGCATTGCCGCTACGCAGGTCGCCTATGTCGATATCGTCGACGGGGCCAGCCTGAATGTTCCAGGCTTGACGGGCCAGGTCGCCAATGTCGTCCTGGTCGCGGGCACGGCACAGGCGGGATTCACGACCACAATCCGCTGGCAACCCGACTGGCGCCCACGGCTCGACGACAATTGGCTGAACGGCGAGGTTTCGACGACCGGCACGATCGGCGGCACCAATGTGACGCTCAGCCTGAAGAATGAAGCCAATCGGAATGGCCATTGGGGTCCGGAGCAACGGTTTGACGGCAACGGCGTGCGGCAATCAACGCGCGACGAGTTGGCTAGCTACAGCGGTGACAGGCCGCGTCTCGCTTTGGCTCTCGCGCGCACCACGGCCGGCGGCGACAAGTGGAATTTCAATATGGGCGGCCAGTTGCAGAAGCTCGTCGATGCGGCGAGCAGCATCGCGGTGGGGCCAACGAACGGCGCTTTGCGCGAGACGTTCAAATCGGTTGAAGACGAGCATAATTTCGACGTCGGCGGCGACTATGAATTTGGGCTGGGCAAAGGACGGCTCAAACTGATCGGACTCTACCGGTTCGAACATAGCCCCAATGTCGACACCTTCATCGTCGACAGGGCGATTGGCGGGCGCAGCGGCGAGCGGTTCACGCAAACCGCCGACGAGGGCGAGTCGATCCTGCGCAGCGAATATGGCTGGCGCACCGCGGGCGGCACCGACTGGCAGGTCGCGCTGGAGGGGGCGTATAATACGCTCGACGTCGATGCCGAGTTCGCCACGCTCCAGCCCGACGGCAGCTTCCTGCCCGTCATCTTCGGCGGTGAAAAGACCAGGGTCGAGGAAAAGCGCGGCGAAGCATCGCTGACCTGGGGGCGCGCACTGGCGCCGAACCTCACCGCGCAGATCAACCTTGGCGCCGAATATAGCGCGCTGTCGTCATCGGGTCCTGATGGCCTGACGCGCCGCTTTGTGCGGCCGAAAGGGAAGCTCGCGCTGGCGTGGAAGGTCGGGCCGCGGACCACGATCAACTATCAGCTCCAGCGCCGCGTCGACCAGCTCAACTTCTTCGATTTTGCGAGTTCCGTCGATGTCGCCAACGGCCAGGGCAACGGCGGCAACGGCCTGCTGGTGCCGCCGGTGGTCAACCGCACCGAGCTGGAGTTCGTTCAGGACCTGAGCGCATGGGGCAACGCCTCGGTCGCTTTCGCTTATGCCTATGCGCAGGATCTGGTCGACCAGATCCCGCTGTCGCCGACCACCGAAGGCCGCGGCAATCTGCCGGGTGCGCATCTTTATCGCATCAGTTCAAAGGCGACGCTGCTGCTCGACCGGCTGGGCTGGAAAGGCGCGCGCATCAACAGCGACCTGACCTGGCGCCGCAACCGCGTGCGGGATCCGCTGACGGGCAGTTGGCGCGATCAGAGCGAGGGGCAGGAGTATCTGGTCGATGTCAGTCTGCGCCACGACATCCCGGGTTCGCAGCTCGCGTGGGGAGCCAGTTATTTCGACGAACATTTCAGCCCCAATGTGCGGCTCAATGCGATCGAAAATGAATATAACGACGGCGCGTTCGTTGCCGCCTTTGTCGAGCATAAGGATGTCGCGGGTTTCACGGTCAGGCTGACGTACCGCAATCTTGCCGGGCAAAAAAACCGGTTCGACCGCACGGTCTTTGTCGACCGGCGCAACGGGCCGATTGCGTTCAGCGAAAGCCGTCGGCGCGAGTTCGGACGATATTTCCAGCTCACCGTGACCGGGACGCTTTGAGCACCGTCATCCCGGCAGCGCCGGGCTGACGAGAGAAGGGCGTGAGGCCGCCTTTTACCGCTCGCTCAGATAATAGCGTTCGCGCGCAGTCAGGTCGGCGTTCAGTTCGTAAACGATCGGCTGGCCGGTCGGGATTTCGAGCCCGGTGATGTCGGCGTCCGAAATGCCCGACAGATGCTTGACCAGCGCGCGCAGGCTGTTGCCATGCGCCGAGATCAACACTGTCTTGCCGGTTGCAAGCTGGGGCGCGATCGCGCTTTCATAATAGGGAAGGACGCGCTCGATCGTGTCCTTCAGGCTTTCGGCCGAGGGGATCGCGATACCGGCGTAGCGCGGATCGCTCGCCAGATCCCACGGTGAGCCGGCTTCGAGCGGCGGCGGCGGAATGTCGAAGCTGCGGCGCCAGATCTTGACCTGTTCGTCGCCATGCTTCGCCGCGGTCTCGGCCTTGTCGAGCCCGGTCAGCCCGCCATAATGGCGCTCGTTCAAACGCCAATCCTTGGTCACCGGCAGCCACAGCCGTCCCATCGCTTCGAGCGCAAGGTTGAGGGTCTTGATCGCGCGCGACTGGACCGAGGTGAAGCAGGTATCGGGCGCGATCCCCTTCGTCTTCATCAATTCGCCCGCGGCCCAAGCCTCGGCGGCGCCCTTTTCGGTGACATCGACATCCCACCAGCCGGTGAAGCGATTTTCGAGGTTCCATTGCGACTGGCCGTGACGAATGAGGATGAGCTGGGGCATTTCGGATCCTTGCGCTGGAGAGTTTCGCAGCCCCTTAGCGCGGCTTTTCGACGAACGCCAATCGCCCTCTTGAAATGGTTTCAAGCGCACCCAGATTTGCAGCATCCGGTCGCCGATACGGGGCCGGGTGGCGATCGCGGCGCGCCGCCGCGGTCCCTGACTTCGCTTTTGAGAAAGGAAGAAAGACCATGCGTAACAGCTTTGACTGGACCCCCTATCGCCGTTCGACCGTCGGTTTCGACCGGCTGTTCGATTTTCTGGAAACGAGCGGTTCGGGCGCCGAAAATTATCCGCCGTTCGACATCGAAAAGGTCGCCGACGACCATTTCCGGATCACCGTTGCGGTTGCCGGGTTCAAGAGCGACGAAATCGAGATCGTTGCGCAGCAGAATATGCTGACCGTCAGCGGCCGCAAGGCGCCGGTCGCCGAAGGCGAAGGCCGCCAGCTGCTGTATAGCGGCATCGCGACGCGCGCGTTCGAGCGCCGCTTCCAGCTCGCCGATTTCGTGCGCGTGAGCGCCGCCGACCTGGCTGACGGACTGCTGATCATCGACCTGGTGCGCGAAGTGCCCGAGGCGATGAAGCCGCACAAGATCGCGATCGGCGGCAATGCGACCCCGACGTTGGTCGAGGACAAGCAGGCGGCGTAATCTGGCCGCAGTCCATACCCCGCACGGGGTATATGAGCGGGGTCCGGAGTCCCTTCCGGACCCCTTTTTCGTTTGGGCAGCTTGCCCGACAAGCGGAGCGTCTTGAGCGAGGTCGCTTTGACCAGTTGTTTCGCACGAAGACACGAAGATGTCGGCCTTTCCGCGAAGCGGCCTTTTCCTTGCCAAGTTGCAGCAAGGCGCAGAGCCGCCAAAAACGGGAAGCCTGATGACCGATCGCTGTTTCTTCGTGTCTTTGTGTCTTCGTGCGAAACTATTGTCTCAGACCACCCGCGTCATGAAGCGGCTGAACGGGTCGGGTTTATAGTCGGCGAAGGGCGCGCAATCGTCGAAGCCATAGCGGCGGTAGAGCGCGATCGCAGGCTCGAACGCCGCGCCCGATCCGGTTTCGAGGCTGAGCCGCGCCAGCCTCCGCCGCCTCGCTTCGTCGATGATATGGTCGAGCATCCGCGCTGCCACGCCGCGGCGCAGGAAGGCATCGGCGGTGCGCATCGACTTGATCTCGCCATGCGCGGCATCGAGTTGCTTCAGC
This sequence comes from Sphingopyxis microcysteis, assembly GCF_012274265.1. GTDB lineage: Bacteria > Pseudomonadota > Alphaproteobacteria > Sphingomonadales > Sphingomonadaceae > Sphingopyxis > Sphingopyxis microcysteis. The sequence continues at coordinate 227,489 of NZ_JAANYY010000005.1, read as the reverse complement.
GCCCCGCATCCCGCCAGCGTATCGCCGTCGTGGATCGACCAGAAGGTCACATTGCCCGCGCGCAATCCGTCGAAGTCGAGGAAGTGACAGCTGCCCGCGGGCGAATTGGCGAGCATCCCCGCAAAATGCTGTTCGAGCAGCGCGCGGATGGCGGCGCCCGACAGATCGTCTTCGACGATCCGCCAGTCGCCCTCCCCCGCGCCGCTCGTCACAGCATCTGATCGAGCGTCGCGAGGCACGCGTGCGCCAGCAATTTTGATCGTTCGGGCGACCAGCCGACCGCCGGATCGGGCAGGTCGTCATTGTCCTTGAACGGCATTTCGATCGTCATCGACACCGCGCCGAAACGCTCGGCGAGCTGGGTCGTCGACATCGACAGATTGGCCTTGCCCGGTGCCGCTTCGCTATAGCCAAGCGCGACCTGAAAGTCGGGGCTGTTCGCGGCGAGCGCGGCCTGGAACGCCTTGTATTTTTCCATCTGTCCGGACTTCAGCGAAGGGATCCCCTCGAACCCCGCGAGGAACACCGCGGGGATCGCTTCATCGCCATGGACGTCCATCGCCCAATCGACGCCCGTTTCATCCATCGCATTGCGGACGCACAGGACTTCGGGGCTGCGTTCGGCGGTCGGATTGTCCCATTCGCGGTTGAGGTTCACGCCCGCAAAATTGGTCCGCAAATGGCCGCGGCACGACCCGTCGGGATTCATGTTCGGGACGATGTGGAAGCGACATTTCCGGAGCAGCGAGCGCGCGTGCGGATCGGCGGGGTCGGTCAGCTTTTCCAGCGCACCCTCGACCCACCATTCGGCCATGCTCTCGCCCGGATGCTGGCGGGCATAGAGCCAGACCTGCGTGTCGCCGCTCCCCATTTCGAGGCAGTCGATCGGCTGGCCTTCGAGGCTGGTGCCGAGGCAGCGATAGGTGACGCCCTCGCACTCCGCGACGCTGGCGACGAGATCGTGGTGGCGCTCCATCGAGAAGGGCGCGAAATAGGCGATGTAGAGAATGGGGCTTTCGGCGGTATGCCGGATGGTCAGCGTGCCGGCATCATAGCTGGTGTCGAGGCGGAACCAATAGTCGCGGTCGTAGCTTGCGCACGCCGCATAGCCCGGCCAGCCGTCAGGATAGGCCGAGCTGTCGAGCCCGGTGATCGCCAGATCGAGCGCGTCGCCGATCGTGCACGACACGCGGAAATGAAACCATTGGAAGAAATCGGATTCGCGATCCTTGCGAATCGACAGGCGCGCCGCGGTGCCGTCGATCGAATCCACGACGATGTTGCCGCTGTCGAACGCGGCGTTGATGGTGATGGTCATGGGACGCTGATAGTGCGTCCCGATTCGCCGGGGAAGTCCTTGAATAAGGCCTCGGCCAATTTTGCCGCGGCGAGCGAGGGTTGCGCGGCCGGTGCCTTCACCGGAATCGCGGTAAGCGCGCGGCCTTCCCACAAAGCCTGCCCGGTCGCGGCATCGTCGATGCGCACCGAAAGCTGCAGATCGGCCATCCGCTTCGGACCGCCGCCCAGGTTGACCCCGATACCGAGCCCGACGCCCGACCCATAGCTGCCGGTCGAACCGCCAACCCCGACCGATACCGGCGAGCGCCGCGCCGCCATCGGCTGTTCGCTCCGCTCAAAGACGATACGGACAAGCAGCGGCGCGCGTTCGTTGCTGCCCGCAGCGACCAGCCCCAGCCGCTGCAACTGCTGGTCGACAGCGGCGCGGTAGCTGTTCCATTCGAGCGACGGCATGCCCGCCGCGGGACCATCGAGCGGCGCGGTCGCGATCGCGTAACGCGTTCCGGGCGCCCAGCCCGGCGCGGCATTGTGGAAGCGCGTGACCTCGACCGGCGGGACCGCGGTGGCACAGCCGCCGAGCGAAAGCGCCGCTGCGCAAAGCAGGGCGACAGAAATTTGACGCGTCATCCCGTCATCATGCGCCAGCAAATATGGCTTGGCAATGAATGGGATGCCGCCGCGGTGCGGCGGCGTCCGGTTCAGCGATAAAAGATGTGGTTGTCGATCTGCGCGATGCGCGTCTTGCGCCAGCCCGGCGAGACATAGCGGGCGTGAAAGAACAGTGCGCCCGGCGCATGATTCTTCCAGCTGCCGTCGCGCGCGATCTGTGCGATCGCAAGGGCGTTGTTCCACTGGGCGCCTTCGCGGACTGCCGGCATCTTGCCGCCGCGCACAAAGCTGAACTGGCTTTTCTGATGGACGACACCGCACAGGCTCTTGGGAAAGCGGCCCGACTGGGCGCGGTTGATCACGACATGCGCGACCGCAAGCTGGCCGGGAAGCGATTCGCCGCGCGATTCGAAATAGACCGCACCGGCGAGGCAGCGCAGTTCGGGGTCGATGTCGGCGGGGCGCGGGGTCGCGGCGACGAGCGCGGCGAGCGATTCGGCGGTCACCGGGGTCGGCTTCGCTTCCGGCGCGGGGGTCTGTTCGTCGTTCTTGCTGATGTCTGCCACCGGCGCATCGGCCTCGATCGACAGATCCGCCTGATCGGTCGCGACCGGCGCGGGTGCGCTCGGGGCGATCAGGGCGGGAAGATTGGCGTCGGCAGCAAGATCGCTCGCAAAACCGGGTTCCGCCAAAAGCAGCATGGTCGCGACCGTCATGCCGACGGCAGCCACGCTGGCTGTATTCAGGATGCGACTCATATTGTCCGTCAAAAGTGCGGCCGATGAACCGAACCTCTCAAAACAAGCGGGGGACTATGGTCCAGTATCGCCGCTTGCGGTCATCGTCCGACTGCGTGTCCAGCCCGTTCTGCCGGGGCATCGCCTTGACGATGCAACCCGCGGGCCGACCTACGCGTTATCGAATGCGCGCTACCTATTGTGCGCTGCAACAGAGTCAAGTTAACGCGGCCCACTCCGCGACGATTCGTGGCGCATCTGCGATATCCAGTTCGACGATCCACAGATCAGGATCGGCCTTTTGCCGCCGGTTCTGGTAGTTGGCGCGCGATTCACCATCTTTGGGGTCGGCGGGGCCGACCGCCTCCCATATATAGTCGCCAGACGGGGAAAAGCGCCGTTCAAGCAACGGCCCGGGCTGGCCGCGCTCGGCGCATTGGACAAGGATGATCCCCGAATGCTCGTCGCCCTTGACGAGGATCGTCGCAAATCCGCCCGCCGATTCGGTGCGGCGCAGCAGCAGGTCGACAAGGAAGCGGCTGGTCAGCCGCGTCATGCGCCAGTTCGCACCGCGGCGTCAGGCCGCGTCACGCGTTTCGGTATCGGCGAGCAGCGCATAGAGCGCTTCGTCGCTTTTGGCCCCGCGCAGCCGCTCGGCGATCGCTTCGTTGCGCAGCATCCGCGACACCCCGGCCAGCGCCTTGAGGTGATCGGCACCGGCGTCGAGCGGCGACAGCAGCACGAACAACAGATCGACCGGCAGGCCGTCGACCGCGTTGAAGTCGATCGGGCGCGACAATTGCAGAAACAGCCCGCGCACCCCGGTCAGATCGGCCATCTTGGCGTGCGGCAGCGCGATTCCGCGCCCGAAACCGGTCGAACCGAGGCGCTCGCGTTCGAGCAGAGCTTCGCTGACTTCGCCCGCGTCGAGCCCGAGCGAGCGGCTGGCGAGGTCGCCGACAAAGGGAAAAAGCGCCTTTTTCGAATCGAGCTGGACGTGCGCGCGCACGGTCGCGGGATAGAGAAGGGAAGAAAGGTTCATGGTTCTGGTCAAATCTGTGTAGCCGCCGGGCAATTGGGCCGGGCACTCCGCAAGGACGATCGCGGCGAGGTCATACCGGAGCCCCGCCATACCGGCATAGGACGTATTGGGCGCGGCCCTTATGCCGGTTGGCGAAGAAAATCCAGCCCTATCGTGGTTCGACCCAGCCGATCGTCCCGTCGTCGCGGCGATAGACCATATTGTGCGAACCCGTCTTGCTGTTGACGAACAGCAAGGCGTTGGTGTTGCGAAGGTCGAGCATCATCACCGCGTCGGAGACGCTGCTGTTGGGGATGTCGACGCGCGTTTCGGCGATGATCGCGGGCGCGTCGCCGGCATCTTCCTCGCCGCCGCCGTCGAAAACGATGTAGCTGGCATTGTCGTCGATCTCGTCGACCGTCGGTGAAGGCTGCGCCGGACCGTTGTTGCGATCCTTCAATCGTCGCATATAGCGGCGCAGCTGCTTTTCGATGCGCTCGGCCGCCCCCTCGAACGCGACATGCGCGTCCTGCGCCTGGCCATGCCCCTTGAGCACCAGCCCCTGCATCACATGCGCGACGATGTCGCACTGGAAACTGTCGTGCGGCCCTTTGCCAAAGGTCGCGTGCGCCCCGATCGCGCGCGAAAAATATTTGTCGGCAATCGCGTTCATCCGGTCCGACACATGCGCCTGCAGCGCTTCGCCGGTTTCGATCTGGTGGCCAGAGACGCGGATTTCCATTTTTCTTCTCCTTCTTGGCCGGTGCGATGGCTTATGCGATCGCCATCACACCGTATCGAGCCACAGCGGCTGGTTCAGCCCTGCGACAAATTCGGCATGGCGTGCCAGATCGGCGGCCGATGCCATATGGGGTCGGGGTTCGCGGAACGGACGATCGCCACCGCGCGGTACCGCGGGGGCCGCGGCGGCGAGCGTCGGGGCGGTCGTCGCCGACGCCGCGAGTCCCAGCCCGATCTGCCGACCGCCGGTCATTTCGATGTAGAGATGCGCGAGCAGTTCGGCATCGAGCAGCGCGCCATGCTTGACGCGGTGGCTGCGGTCGATGCCGTAGCGCGTGCACAGCGCGTCGAGGCTGTGCTTGGCGCCGGGATGGAGCTTGCGCGCCATCTGGACCGTGCAGCACATCCGCGCCATGTCGAGCGCGGGACGTCCCGCGCGCGCGAGTTCGGCGTTGACGAAACCGAAGTCGAACGCGGCATTGTGCGCGACCAGCGGCGCGTCGCCGAGAAATTCGAGCAGATCGTCGACGCGGGTCGCGAACAGCGGTTTGTCGGACAGGAACTGGATCGACAGGCCGTGCACCGCCTCGGCGGCGGCGGGCATGTCGCGTTCGGGATTGAAATAGGCGTGGAAGGTCTGGCCGGTTTCGCGGCGGTCGACCAGTTCGATGCACCCGATTTCGACCAGCCTGTCCCCGGTCTTGGGATCGAATCCCGTGGTTTCCGTATCGAAGATAATCTCGCGCATTGAGCAGTTAATCTGGACCCTATCGGGTGCGGAAACAAGAGGCGATGGCGCGAATCTGGCGATGCGTCTCGCTTTTCGGTCCGCCCGTTTCGATAATGAAATCGGCGCGCGCGCGCTTGACGCGGTCGGGAACCTGCAGACGGCGAATCGCCTTCAGACGGTCATAAGTCATCCCCGGGCGGCGCATGACGCGCTTGGTCTGCATCCAGGTCGGCGCCGACACCACCGCGATCGCACCGACGCGGCGCCAGCCGCCCTTTTCGAACAAGAGCGGGATGTCGAGGACCACGACGTCGCGCGCGCGGTGGCGGGCCAGGAATTTCTTCTGCGCCCGGAACACCGCAGGATGGACGATCGCCTCGAGCGCGGCGAGTTCATGGCGGTTACCGAGCACCAGCCCCCCCAGTTTCTGGCGATCGACGCCGCCGGGTCCGGTGGTGCCGGGAAAGCGCGCCTCGATCGCGGCGACGAGCGCGCCGCCCGGCCCCTGCAACCGGTGGACTTCGGCGTCGGCGTCGAACACCGGCACGCCTTCATGCTCGAACATCGCCGCCGCGGTCGATTTGCCCATGCCGATCGATCCGGTGAGGCCGAGGATGAAGGGTCGCCGCAGCCGCGAACCGGGGCGCGGATGGTGCCTCATGCGGTGAGCAGCCCGCGCAGTTCGTCGTCACGGCCTTCGGGCGGCGGAGCGCCAAAAAATAGCTCGAAGGCAAGCGCGGCCTGGCCGATCAGCATGTCGAGCCCGTCGACGGTGTCGAGCCCGCGCGCCTCGGCGGCCTTGAGCAACATGGTCTGAAGCGGCGCATAGACGAGGTCATAGACGATCGCATCGTCCGGGAGCGGCGAGAGATCGAGGTCGAGCGGCGGCTGGCCGGTCATCCCGAGGCTGCTCGAATTGACCAGCAGCGATACCGGCGGAAGCGATGAATCGAGCCCGACAACCTCGCCCTTGAGGCCAAAGGTCGCGAGCAGCCCCATGGCTTTCAATGGACTGCGATTGAGGATTGTCACATGTCCAACCCCCGCGCGCGCGAGCGCGAACAGCACGGCCCGCGCCGCGCCGCCCGCGCCCACCACGGCGACCGGCGCACCCTCCAGATCGAGGTCGGCCAGCGGCGCATAAAAACCCGCGGCATCGGTATTGGTACCGATGACCGACCCGTCGGGCTGGCGAACGATCGTGTTCATCGCGCCGATCGTCCCGCGGATATTGCCCGGATCATCGACCAGATCCATGACCGCCACCTTGTGCGGGATCGTGACATTGCAGCCGCGCCAATCGGGGTCGGCGCGGCGCTGTTCGACAAAGGCGGCGAGCGCGTCGGGCGTGACGTGGGAACGGCGATAATCGCCCGCGAGGCCCAAGGCGTCGAGCCAGAATTTGTGGATCAGCGGGGATTTCGATTGCGCGATCGGATCGCCGATCACCTCGGCATAGGATGGCCCGCTCATGACGGTGCCAGCCCGGTCGTGCGGAGCCACGACAAGAGCGGCAGCATCGGCATCCCGACGATGGTCCAGGGATCGCCTTCGACCCGGTCGAACAATTGCACGCCCGCTCCTTCAATCTCGTAACAGCCGACGGTCCAGCGGATGCTGTCCCAATGCTCCGCGACATAGGCGGTGATGAACGCGTCCGACAAGGGACGCATCCACAGCTTCGCCTCGCCCACCGCGCGCCACACCGGCGACCCATCGCGCGCCGCGACCACGGCGCTGAACAGGCGGTGGCGCGTCCCCGCCATACGGCGCAAATGGTCCGCGGCCTCTTCGGGACTGGCGGGTTTGGTCAGCATCGCGCCATCATCGAGGGCGAGCGTCGAGTCGGCGCCGATCACGGTGACGCCGGGCAGGCGCGACGAGATTTTGATCGCCTTGGCCTCGGCGAGCGCGTCGGCGATATTGCGCGCGGTCTGACCGGTGGCGAGCAGCGACGCGGTGAGCGCTTCTTCATCGACATGCGCGGCGGTGGTTTCAAATTCCAGCCCGGCGGCGCGGAGCATCGCCGCGCGGCCGCTGCTTTGCGAGGCGAGCAGCAACGTCATGCGCTCGCCCGATCTTCGACCAGCTTGATCACCGCCGCGGCGGTTTCCTCAATCGAACGCCGCGTGACGTCGATCACCGGCCAGCCGTTGTCGGCGAACATCCGCCGCGCATAGGCGAGCTCGGCCTTCACGCGTTCGTCGTCGACATAGGAGGTTTCGGGCGCCTGGTTGAGCGAGAGCAGCCGGTTGCGTCGGACCTGGACCAGCCGGTCGAGCCCGGTCGTCAGCCCGACGACCATCGGGCGCTTGAGCCGGTACAGGGCGTCGGGGGGCGGCGATTCGGGGACGATCGGGATGTTCGCGGTCTTGAAGCCGCGGTTGGCGAGATAGATGCTGGTCGGCGTCTTTGAAGTGCGCGACACCCCGGCGAGCACAATGTCGGCCTGTTCCCAATTTTCCCAGCCGATGCCATCGTCATGCGCGACGGTGAACTGGATCGCCTCGACCCGCGCGAAATAGGCGGCGTCGAGCTGATGCTGGCGGCCCGGCCGCGCCTTTGCTTCCTGACCCAGCATGCGCGACAAGGCGTCGGTCACCGCGTCGAGCGCGGGGACGAGCGGCAGATTGAGCGCGCCGGCGCGGCGTTCGAGGCTGGCGCGCAGCTCGCCGTTCACCAGCGTGAACAGGATCATCCCCGGACTCGCCTGCACCTCGGCCATGATGCGGTCGAGATGCGATTCCGATCGCACCATCGGCCAGAAATGGCGCACGACCTCGACATCGTCGAACTGCGCAATCGCCGCCTTGGCGATATTTTCGAGTGTCTCACCCGTGGAGTCGGATATGAGATGAAGGTGAAGCCGGCCCATCGCGTCACTTGGGCCAAAGGCGTGGAAAAAGGCAAGCAGGGAGGTGGAGGAGAAGACCGGGGATTTCCAGATCATCCCCATTTCCGTTCGTGTCGAGTGAGGTCGAGACACCCCGAAGCCGTGCGCTCTCCAAGCGTGTCTCGACGTCGCTCGACATGGACGGGATGTGGGGTGCGGCTCGTCGAAAACGCTCCACGGCACCGCCTGTGGATAAGTTTGGGGCAAGCGCCGGGAGCAAATCGGGACGATGGATTCATCCCCGACGCTGCCGATTCCGCTCCACCTGTTTTCCACAAGGGACGAATCTTATCCACAGGCTGTGAATTAGGGGGATCGTGCCTTGCGACTCTGGACGCCGACGTATCGATCGGGGAGTCAAGCTGTTGGCAAAAGGGACGCCCCGGCCTAAAGCCGCGCTTGTCCGGCGACCAACAAACCACCACAATCCTATTTAAATATTTATGAAGAGAGAAAGAGGGGCCGCGTGAAGGCGTCATCGAAAAACCTGCTCGCAACGCTGCGCGGAGCACGGCAGGAACGTCCAGCGCTCTGGCTGATGCGTCAGGCCGGGCGCTATCTGCCCGAATATCGCGCGCTGCGGGAAACCAAGGGCGGTTTTCTCGAGCTTTGCTACGATCCCGAAGCGGCGGCCGAAGTGACGTTGCAACCGATCCGGCGCTTTGGTTTCGACGGCTCGATTCTCTTTTCGGACATCCTCGTCGTCCCGCACGCGCTTGGTCAGCATTTGTGGTTCGAGGCGGGCGAGGGGCCGCGGCTCGCTCCGCCGCTGGTGGACGCAACCTTGGCATCGCTCGAAGCCGCGCCCGAGCGGCTTGATCCCATTTATGCAACCGTCGCGCGCGTCGCGTCGGCGCTTCCTCCCGAAACGACCTTTCTGGGCTTTGCAGGCAGTCCGTGGACGGTCGCTACCTATATGGTGGCGGGGCAGGGGTCGAAGGACCAGGCCGCCGCGCGGCGCATGGCATTCGGCGATCCGGAAGGCTTCCAGACCATCATCGACGCGATCGTCGATGTTACGGTAAATTACCTCGCGGGCCAGATCGAACATGGCGTCGAAGCCGTGCAATTGTTCGACAGCTGGGCGGGCAGCCTCAGCCCGGCGCAGTTCGAACGCTGGGTCATCGCGCCGAATGCCGAAATCGTCCGCCGTCTGAAGGCCATCCATCCCGACACCCCGGTGATCGGCTTTCCGAAGGGGGCGGGCGGGAAACTCCGCGCCTATGCCGACGAAACCCGCGTCGACGCGATCGGGCTCGACGAGACGGTCGATCCGGTGTGGGCCGACGCGGCGCTGCCGCCGCACCTTCCCGTGCAGGGCAATCTCGACCCGCTTGCGCTCGTCGCGGGCGGCGAAGCGCTCGACGCCGCGATCGACCGCATCCTTGTGGCCTTCCCGGCGCGTCCCCATATCTTCAATCTCGGCCACGGGATCGTGCCCGACACGCCGATCGCGCATGTCGAGCATCTGATCAGGCGCGTTCGCGGCGGGTAATTATGGCAGACTGGGCAGGATTTTTGGGGGCGACGATGCTTTGGGTCAAAGCCGCGCATATCATATTCGTGATTTTCCTGATGGCCGGCCTGTTCATGATGCCGCGCTTCTTCGTCTATCACCACCAATGCCCGGTCGGATCGGACGAAGATATAAAGTGGATCGAGCGCGAGGACCGGCTCCGCCGGATCATCCTGAACCCGTCGCTGACGATCGTCTGGCTGCTCGGGCTGCTGCTCGCCTTCAACGGCAATTATTGGGGTGAAACCTGGTTCATCGCCAAATTCATCCTGGTGCTTGCGCTGTCGGGCTATCACGGCTGGATGATCGGTTATTTCAAAAAGCTGCAACAGGGTTTGCGGCCGCTGACCGAAAAGCAGCTCCGGCTGCTCAACGAAGTCCCCGGCGTCGCCGCGGCGATCATCGTGATCCTCGCGGTCATTCGTCCCTGATCGCGCGCCGCTGGCGCGCGGATCGAGGCCAGCCCGATTGACTTGGCATGGCGCGAGGGATAGGGGCCATGGCAATCCCGCCAGTCGGGCGGCGCTTCCCCAGCGTCGGAGCTATCGCAAACGGTCGTCCCCCGGCCGGATAGGCACCCTTGCGGTGCAATGAAAAACAACGGCATTTTTTCCTGAATATCACCCGGAATCCATCCCATGCATCTTAAAGAACTCAAAACCAAAGCGCCCGCCCAGCTCGTCGAAATGGCGGAAGAACTGGGCGTCGAGGGCGCATCGACGCTGCGCAAGCAGGACCTGATGTTCTCGATCCTGAAAGAACTCGCCGAAGAGGGCGAAGAAATCATCGGTTCGGGTACGATCGAGGTTCTCCCCGACTCGTTCGGGTTCCTGCGCTCGTCGGATGCCAATTATCTTGCGGGTCCCGACGACATTTATGTCTCGCCGAACCAGGTCCGCAAATATGGCTTGCGCACCGGTGATACGGTTGAGGGCGAGATCCGCGCCCCGCGCGATGGCGAGCGTTACTTCGCGCTGACCAAGCTGATCAGCGTCAATTTCGACGATCCCGACGTTGTTCGCCACCGCGTCAATTTCGACAATCTGACGCCGCTCTATCCGAACCAGAAGCTGTCGCTCGACACGGTCGATCCGACGGTGAAGGACAAGTCGGCGCGCGTCATCGACCTCGTCAGCCCGCAGGGCAAGGGTCAGCGCGCGCTGATCGTCGCGCCGCCGCGCACGGGTAAGACAGTGCTCTTGCAGAATATCGCCAAGGCGATCACCGACAACCATCCCGAGGTTTACCTCATCGTCCTCCTCGTCGACGAACGTCCCGAGGAAGTCACCGACATGCAGCGCAGCGTGAACGGCGAGGTTGTCTCCTCGACCTTCGACGAGCCCGCGACGCGCCACGTCCAGGTCGCCGAAATGGTGATCGAAAAGGCCAAGCGCCTCGTCGAGCACAAGAAGGATGTCGTCATCCTGCTCGACTCGATCACCCGCCTTGGCCGCGCCTACAACACTGTCGTCCCCTCGTCGGGCAAGGTGCTGACCGGCGGCGTCGACGCCAATGCGCTCCAGCGTCCGAAGCGCTTCTTCGGCGCCGCGCGCAACATCGAGGAGGGCGGTTCGCTGTCGATCATCGCGACTGCGCTGATCGATACCGGCAGCCGCATGGACGAAGTGATCTTCGAAGAATTCAAGGGAACCGGTAACTCGGAAATCGTCCTCGACCGCAAGGTTGCCGACAAGCGCATCTTCCCGTCGCTCGACGTCGGCAAGTCGGGAACCCGCAAGGAAGAATTGCTCGTCGAGAAGGACAAGCTGTCGAAAATGTGGGTGCTGCGCCGCATCCTCATGCAGATGGGCACGATCGACGCGATGGAATTCCTGCTCGACAAGATCAAGGATTCGAAGACCAACGAAGATTTCTTCGATTCGATGAATCAATAGTCGCGCCCCGGCGGGATGATCGTCGAACAGGCCTTGTTGCAGGTTCGGCCCGGGCAGGGCGCCGCTTTCGAACGCGCCCTTGCCTCCGCCCGCCCACTGATCGCCGCCTCGCCCGGTTTTTTGGGCATGGAAGTGCGGCGTGGGTGCGAAGCGATGGAAACCTACTTGCTGATCGTGCATTGGGACCGCATGGAAGACCATCGCGATGGTTTCCGCCGCTCCGAACGATATGAGCAGTGGCGGGCGCTGTTGCATCCCTTTTATGACCCGATGCCGGTCGTGCTTTATTTCGGAGAGCCTGTGTGATTGACCTTTTGTTGACCGCCGCCACCACGGCCGCACAGGGCTTTGGTGGCCCCAGCGAGATCTGGGGCCATATCGTCAATGATTTCTCGAACATCACCGAACCCGCCGCAATGGCGGCGTTTTTGCAGGTGTTGCTGATCGACCTCGTGCTGGCGGGCGACAATGCGATCGTCGTCGGCGCGCTCGCCGCGGGCCTGCCGCCCGAACAGCGCCGCAAGGTGATCCTGATCGGCGTCCTCGCCGCGCTCGTCTTGCGCATCGCCTTTGCGCTGGTCGTCACCCAGCTGCTGCAGATTGTCGGGCTGATCTTCATCGGCGGCCTGCTGCTCGCCTGGGTGGCCTGGAAAATGTGGCGCGAATTGCGCGATGGCGCGCATTCGGCCGGTTCGCCCGAAATTGTCGGCGACGAACATTCGGGGCTGAAGCCTGCCAAGAGCTTCGCCGGTGCCGCCTGGGCAGTCGCCATCGCCGACGTCAGCATGAGCCTCGACAATGTGCTCGCGGTCGCCGGGGCGGCGCGCGATCATCCGGGGATCATGATCGTCGGCCTGATCGTTGCGGTCGCGCTGATGGGCCTCGCGGCGAACATCATCGCCAAATATATCGAGCGTTATCGCTGGATCGCCTACATCGGTCTCGCGGTCATCGTCTATGTCGCGGTCAAGATGATCTACGACGGCTGGGTCGACCCGTCGGTCGGGCTCGGGACGCTGCTTGGCTAAACCAAGCCCGGGTAAATGTTCGCGCGGCCGGCTGCGGCCGGTCGCGCGACAGGCTCTGCCCCAAACGACTTGGTTTTCGCCGTCGCCGCCCCATTTATTGCCGATGGCGTTGCTTCATCTCACCAAGGTTGCGGTCGGCTGTGCGCAGGTCGAAACCTTTGCGCGCCGGGTCGCGGCGCGGGCGAGCGAAGGCGAATTGCGCGTACCGACACGGATGCGGCCGAAGCGGATGGACGAGCTGGTCGGTGGCTATCTGCACTGGATCATCAAGCACCGGATCGTCGCGCGGCAACGGATCTTGCGCTTCGACGATCGCAAGGATGGCCGGGTCGATATCGTCTGTTCGGACGATCTGGAAATCCTGCCGCCGCTGCCCAAGCGCGCGCATCAGGGGTGGCGCTATCTCGCCGATGAGGATGCGCCCAGGGGCATGGCGGATCGGGATGGCGCCGCAGACCTGCCGACGCACCTCTACCGCGAACTCGCCGCGCTGATGCTGATCTAGCGCGTCATCCTTGCGCGGCGAGCATCGCGCCCATCTTCTCCCACACCTTGTTGATCGCCTTGAGCGGACGGACCATCACCTTGAAATCGGATATTTTTCCGTCGCCATTCCAACGGATGATGTCGACGCCGTTGATGTGGATGCCGTCGAGCGTCGTCGCAAACTCCAGCATCGCCTGATCGCCATCGATGATTTCGCGTTCGTAACGGAAGTCGTCACCGCCGAGCACATGGCTCGCCGCATGAAGGTAAGCAAAGACCTTGTCGCGCCCTTCCTGCGCGGTGTGGACGACGGGCGAGTGGAACACGGCATCGGCGGCGAGCATGTCGCGCAGCGCCTGCGGATCGCCGCCGCCATTCATATAGGCGTGCCAGGCCGCCACGCCCGCGTGGGCCGTTCCGCCGCCGTTCATGCCAGATGCTCGGCGAAAAAGGCCTTGGTGCGGCCATCGGCAAGCTGGGCGCCCGCTTCATCGCGGCGGTTCCCGCTCGTCGCGGCAAAGCCGTGGTCGAGCCCGGGATAGTTGTGGAGCGTGACCTTGGGATGCGGGTCGAGCCCTTCGTGCATCTTGGCCTGCGCTTCCGGCCCGACGAGATGATCGCTGGTGGGAATATGCAGCATCAGCGGATGCGCGATCGCGTGGCTTTCGTTCAGCATCTGGTCGATCATCACGCCATAATAGCCGACCGATGCGCTGATGTCGGTGCGCGCCGCCGCCATATAGGCCAGCCGTCCGCCAAGGCAGAAGCCGACGCAGCCGACCTTGGCGGCGCCCTGGGCGTGAAGCCAGCGGATCGCCGCCTCGATGTCCTTGACCCCGTCGTCGGCATCATATTGACCGAAATAGCCGAAAGCTTCCTGCAATTCGGCCTCGACATCGGGGTCCAGCTCGACCCCGGGAGCAAAACGCCAGAACAGGTCGGGGGCGATCGCAAGATAGCCCTGCGCCGCCCAGTCGTCGCATTTTTCGCGGATCCCGGCGTTCACACCGAAGATTTCGGGGATGACGATGATCGCGCGCGACCCGTCGGCGTCGGGACGCGCGACATAGGCGGGAATAGCGTTGGTCCCATCGAGCGCGGGGATGGTGATGTTGGTCGCGGCCATATGGGAGCTCTCCTGTCTCTTGCTTCTTTGCTGTGAAAGCGCGAAGCTAGCGGGGCCGCGAGCATGGCTCAAGCGGCTAACCGGCATTTCGGGGCGGAGACAGGCGATGAAGTTCAATATCGAGATCGATTGCACCCCCGAAGAGGCGCGGCGCCTGTTCGGGCTTCCCGACCTCGAACCGCTGCACGACATCTATCTTTCGCGCGTCAAGGAATTGATGGCGAAGGGGATCACGCCCGACATGGTGCAATCGATGGTCAAGACCTGGGTGCCGATGGGTGGCAGCGGCCTCGAGCTTGTCCAGTCGCTGCTCGGCCAGTTCGGTGGCGGATTGATGGGCGGATCGAAGTCGGCCGGCGAAAGCGGCGACGACAAGCCCGCCAAGGGGCGCAAGAGCTGAACCAAAGCCAGGTGACCAACACGATCTTTGCGCTGTCGAGCGGGATGCCGCCGGCGGCGATCGGTGTCGTGCGCGTCAGCGGGCCCCACGCCGCAGCGGCGCTGCAGGCGCTGGCGGGACGCTTGCCCGCGCCGCGTCGCGCGTCGCTGGTGGAGCTCAGCGACGGGGAAGGTGCCCCGCTCGACCGGGCGCTTGTCCTGTGGTTTCCGGGGCCGGCGACGGCGACGGGCGAGGATCTTGCCGAATTGCATCTGCATGGCGGGCGTGCGGTCGTCGCGGCGGTCGAGGCAGCGCTGGGCGCGATGTCCGGGCTGCGGCGCGCCGAGCCGGGCGAGTTTACCCGGCGCGCCTTCGACAATGGCCGGATCGACCTCGCCGAGGCCGAGGGGCTGGCCGATCTGCTCGCGGCTGAGACCGAAAGCCAGCGGGTGCAGGCTTTGGGCATGGCCAGCGGACATGTGTCGCGGGCCGTCGCGGGGTGGCAGGAGCGGCTGCTGACGCTGATGGCGGGCGCCGAGGCCGAGCTCAATTTTGCCGACGAAGATGATGTCGAAGTTGGCGAAGTTGTTGTGCAGCGCTTGATTGCGGGGATGGCAGCTTTGGCGGGCGAGCTGGACGAATGGCTGGCGCGGCCCGCGGCCGAGGTGATCTCGGAAGGGTTGTCGGTGGTGATCGCGGGGCCACCAAATGCCGGAAAATCAACTTTAATCAATGCCTTGGTGCAAAGGGAACTCGCGATCGTATCGCCCGTGGCGGGAACGACGCGCGATGTGATCGAAACGCCGCTGGCGCTCGACGGCATCGCGATGCGCTTTTCGGATACCGCCGGGATTCGCGGCGAAGGCGCCGATGCGATCGAGACGATCGGAATCGACCGTGCGAAGGCGGCGATCGACGCCGCCGATATATTGCTCTGGCTTGGCTCGCCGAAGGCAGCGCCCGACCATCCGCGCGCGATCCTGATCGCAGCGCAAGCCGATCGCTGGAAGGGTGATGCCGCCGCCGAAGCCGAAGCGGCGCGGTGCGACCTGACGCTGTCGGCGGCGACGGGCGAGGGGATGGACAAGCTGCATCGCATGATCGTCGAGATGGCGCGGACATTGTTGCCGCGCGAAGGCGAAGCGGCGCTGCGCCAGCGTCAGCGTGCGGCACTTTCCGAAGCAAAACAATGTCTTGATATTGAATCCGGGTCGCGCGAGGCGGGCGACCTGATCCTGCTCGCCGAACGGATGCGCCTCGCGGCGACAGCGCTCGACCGGATCACCGGACGCGCGGGGGTCGAGGACATGCTCGACACGCTGTTTGGGCGTTTCTGCATCGGCAAATGATGTTCCACGTGAAACGACAGTTCCGGAGACGGCGGACGTAAGCCCCATTTCGTCTCACACGAACCTACAAAGACGGGGTGTAGGCCTGCTGGCGGACGCGCCATCTTTGTGTCTTTGTGTGAGATATTTCATGACCTACGCGCTGATGGATTCGAGCGGCGGTTTCGGCTATGCGCTCCACAATCATGCAGAATTCAGCGATTTTCGATGTCATCGTCGTTGGCGGCGGGCATGCCGGGACCGAGGCCGCCGCGGCCGCGGCGCGGCTTGGCGCGCGCGTCGCGCTCGTCAGTTTCGATCCGGCGCTGATCGGGACGATGTCGTGCAACCCCGCGATCGGCGGGCTGGGCAAGGGACATCTGATGCGCGAGGTCGACGCGCTCGACGGCTGGATGGCGCGCGCTGCCGACGCGGCGGCGATCCATTATCGGATGCTCAACGCGTCGAAGGGTGCCGCGGTGCAGGGGCCGCGGATCCAGGCCGACCGCAAATTATATCGCGACGCGATCCAGACTTTGCTTGCCGCGGAGAAGGGCATCACGGTGGTTGCCGGCGAAGCGGCAGCGCTGCGATTGTCGAACGCAGGGTGCGTCGAGGGGCTCGAGCTTGCTGATGGCCCGGCGCTGACCGCGAGCGCAGTCGTGCTCGCAACGGGCACATTCCTCGGTGGAAAATTGTTCCGCGGCGAGGAGCGCATGGAGGGGGGGCGCATCGGCGAAGCTGGCGCACACCGGCTTTCCGACCAGTTGCGCGCCGCCGACCTGCCGATGGCGCGGCTCAAGACGGGGACGCCGCCACGGCTCGATGGACGCACGATCGATTGGGCGCGGCTCGGCGAGCAGCCGTCGGACAGCGCCGAACGGGCAAGCTGGACCTGTTCCACGTGGAACAGGAAACGCACGGTACCGCAGATTTTCTGCGCGATCACGCGCACGAACAGCGAGTCGCATGCGATTATCGCGGCGAACCTCGATCGCTCGCCGCTATTCACCGGCGCGATCGGCGCAGCGGGACCGCGCTACTGCCCGTCGATCGAGGACAAGATCCACCGCTTCGCCGACCGCGACGGGCATCAGGTTTTCCTGGAGCCCGAGGGGCTCGACACGCACCTTGTCTATCCGAACGGGATTTCGACCTCGCTGCCGGCCGATGTCCAGCTCGCGATGCTGCGGACGATGGACGGGCTGGAATCGGTCGAGATGGTCGTGCCGGGCTATGCGGTCGAATATGATCATATCGATCCGCGCGCGCTCGACCGGACATTGCAAGTGCGCGCGATGCCCGGCGTCTGGTGCGCGGGCCAAATCAACGGCACGACCGGATATGAGGAAGCTGCGGCACAGGGGCTGGTCGCGGGGGCCAATGCGGCGCTCAGCGTTCAGGGGCGCGATCCGCTGGTCCTCGATCGAAGCGAATCATACATCGGCGTGATGGTCGACGATTTGGTCTTGCAGGGAGTGACGGAGCCGTATCGGATGCTGACCGCGCGCGCCGAATATCGGCTGCGGCTCCGCGCCGACAATGCCGCGACACGGCTGACGCCGAAAGGGATCGAATTGGGGCTGGTGCGTCCGGCGACCGCGGCGCTGTTCGCGGCGCGGATGGCCGAGCGGGCGCGGGCCGAAGCTTTGCTCGATGTCGTGGTGAGCACCGCCGACTATGCCTCGGTCGAGCTGACGCTGCCCGGCGACGGGATCGCGCGCAAGCGGATCGACCTGCTACGCTATCCCGAGATAACGATGGCGCGGCTCGCGCGGCTTGCGCCCGAACTCGATGCTATCGACCCCGCAATTCTGTCGGAGGTCGCCGAGGATGCCCATTATGCACCCTATATCGCGCGGCAGGACGCCGAATTGCGGTCCTTGGCGGCGAATGAGGCGATATTGCTCGACGCGGCGCTCGACTATGCCGCGATCGGCGGACTGTCGCGCGAGATGGTCGAACGGCTGACCAAGGCGCGGCCCGAAACGCTGGGGCAGGCGGGGCGGATCGATGGGGTGACGCCCGCCGCGCTCACCGCGATCCTAGTGCATAGTCGGCGGCGGGCGGCTTGATTTCGAGTCGGCGTGTTTTCGACAATCTCACGCAAAGGCGCGAAGGCGCAAAGAAGGATAAGCCCGCGTTGCGGGGAAGGTGAAAGAACGACAGTGGCGGACGCCGAGCTATTGCATGATGAAGGCGCTGCGCGCGACTGGCTGGATCGGGCGTTCGCGCCCACGGCGGAGCAATGGGCGCGGCTGGAGCGTTTTGCGGCGCTGCTGGTGGCCGAGAATGATCGGCAGAATCTGATCGCCGCGTCGACGATTCCGACGCTCTGGGTGCGGCACATCGCCGACAGCGCGCAATTGTTGACGCTCGACAGGGGCGGTCAGGGGCTTTGGATCGACCTGGGGAGCGGGCCGGGGTTGCCCGGGCTGGTCGTCGCGATCCTGTCGGAGCGGCCGATGCTGCTCGTCGAATCGCGTCGGCGGCGCTGCGATTTCCTGCGTGCGGTGGTCACCGAGCTGGGGCTGGATCATGTCGAGGTCGCCGAAGCGCCGCTCGAGCGGGTCGCAACGCGGCCCGCGGAGACGATCAGCGCGCGGGCGTTCGCGCCGCTTGATCGGCTCATCGACTTATCCGCGCGTTTTTCCACCGAATCGACGCACTGGCTGCTGCCAAAGGGGCGAAACGCAGTTAAGGAACTGGCGTTGTTGCCGCAGCCGTGGCAGAATCTGTTTCACGTGGAACAAAGCCGTACTGACGCCGACAGCCAGATTCTGGTCGGTGTCGGGAAAATCCCGGCAAAACAGCGAGGAAAAGCATGATCCGCATTGCCGTGGCGAACCAGAAGGGCGGGGTTGGCAAGACGACGACGGCGATCAACCTGGCGACCGCGCTTGCGGCGACGGGCTGGCGAACGCTGATCATCGACCTCGATCCGCAAGGCAATGCTTCGACCGGGCTCGGGATCAAGCAGGCGCAGCGCGAATATTCGAGCTATGAATTGCTGCGCGGCGATGCGCCGCTCGCCGATTGCGCGGTGCCGACGGCGGTGCCGCGGCTGGACATCGTTCCGGCAACGGTCGACCTGTCGGGCGCCGAGATCGAGCTCATTGAATTTGCCGATCGGCTCCACCGGCTCGAACAGGCGCTGACCGGTGCCGAGGCGGGCCAATGGGACATCTGCCTGATCGATTGCCCGCCATCGCTGGGCATGTTGACGCTCAACGCGCTGATCGCTGCCGAATCGCTGATCGTGCCGCTGCAGTGCGAGTTTTTTGCGCTCGAGGGGCTGAGCCAGCTGCTCACCACGGTCGAGCGGGTGCGCGAGCGCTTCAACCAGAAGCTGTCGATTTTGGGGGTCGCGCTGACGATGTTCGATCGCCGCAACCGGTTGACCGACCAGGTTTCGGACGACGTTCGCGAAGTGCTGGGGCCGGTGGTGTTTCAAACCGTCATTCCGCGCAACGTCCGCCTGTCCGAAGCGCCGAGTCACGGCCTTCCGGCGCTGATCTATGATCATCGCTGCGCCGGGTCGGCGGCGTATATCGCGCTGGCGCGCGAGCTGATCGATCGCCTGCCCAACGTCCGCAAGGCTGCATAAATGTCTGATTATAAAGATGAAAATCCTTCTTCTCCGGCGCGCAAGCGCCCCTCGGGGCTGGGGCGCGGGCTGAACGCGCTGTTCGGCGATGTCGCCGCCGAAGCGCCGGTGCTGGCGACGGCGGGGAGTGCCGCAAAGGCCGCGCCGACGGCTTCGGGCGATGCGGTACAGCATGTCCCGCTGGGGTCGATTCGCCCGTTGCCCGGCCAGCCGCGGCGCCATTTCGACGAGGCGGCGATCGCCGAACTCGCCGATTCGATCGGGCTCCGCGGATTGCTCCAGCCGATCATCGTCCGCCGGTCACCCGATGGCGAGGGATATCAGCTCGTTGCGGGTGAGCGCCGCTGGCGCGCGGCGCAGCGCGCCGGACTGCACCAGATACCCGCGCTGATCCGCGAGCTCGACGACGCCGCGACCTATGAGATTGCGCTGGTCGAGAATATTCAGCGGCAGGACCTGAACGCGATCGAAGAGGCTGGCGCCTATCGCCGCCTGATCGACGATTTCGGACATAATCAGGAGGCGCTGGCAAAGCTGGTCGGCAAGTCGCGCAGCCATGTCGCCAATCTGATGCGGCTGCTCGACCTGCCCGACGTGGTGCAGGCGCTGGTCGGTGACGGATCGCTGGCGATGGGGCATGCGCGCGCGCTGATCGGCGCTGCCGATGCCGAAGCGATCGCGCGGCGGATCGTCAAGGAAGGGCTGTCGGTGCGCGCGGTCGAGGCGCTGGTGCGCGACGGCAAGGGCGGCGGACGGAAGGCGCCGCTGGAATATAAGAGCATGGACGGGGTCGGGCGCGATCCTGATATCGTCGCGGTCGAGCGTCACTTGTCCGAGCTGCTCGGGATCGGGGTTGCGATCCAATATGGTGGCGGCGGCAAGGGTCATCTGACCCTGAAATTCGCCTCGCTCGATCAGCTTGACATGATTTGCCAGCGGCTGAGCGGCGAGGGGATCTGAAGCTTGCCCGTCATCCCGGCCTTTGCCGGGATGACGAATAGGTGGTGCGAATCAGGCGCGGTCTTGTCCCGATATTCGATTCTCTCCACCGCGCTAAATTTGTGCCACTCCGGGCCGTTAAAGCAGGGCGGAAGGTTCCGATGACCCGCTCGATATCAGGATAAGCCCCTGATTTATCTCGCTTACCAAGGGTAAGGCGAGCCAATTCCTACTGCGCTGTTAACCAAGCTTGCTGGCAAAAGCTGAACCTGTCGCCCGCTAAAGAGGTCGGCGAATGGGGTGGGATATCCATTCGCGTTTCGACAATCAGTTTTCGAATTAAGGGACCAAACATATGCGCAAATTTGGAATGAAGCGCGCCGTCGTCGGCGCCGCGATTGCTGCCCTCGCCCTGAACGCCCCGGCGGCGCATGCGGCTTCGGCAACGGCAACGGCCACCGCCAAGATCCTGCGTCAGATCACGCTGACCAACACCAGCGCCCTGCAATATGCCACGATCATCAGCGGCGCCACCGCTTCGACCGTTCAGGTCAGCACGGCGGGCGCCCGCACCTGCGGCGCGGGCCTGACCTGCACCGGCACCACGACCGCTGCCAACTTTGACGTGCAGGGCACCGACGGCGCGGTCGTGCTCGTCGGCGGCGACCCGAGCGTCACGCTCAACGGGTCGCTGGGCGGCACGATGACGTCGTCGCTGACCTATTCGGTCCCGAACATCACGCTCGGCGCGACCGGCGGCAATTTCCAGGTCGGCGGCACGCTGAGCGTCGGCGCCAACCAGACCGCGGGCGACTATACCGGGACGTTCAACGTCACCGCCAACTATCAATAAGGTGGGGGGTATGGCGGGCTTAATGGCCCGCCAGCCAGACAAGGGGTCGCCGGGCGCAGGTCCGGCGACCCCTTTTTCATGCGCGATGCGCAAGCAACGGACATGGTTAGCGAAATATCAACCATGTTGGCGCAGGCAGGGTGCGACCAGCGGAGAGGTGTGGGCCTTTCCGGACAAACGATTGTGGGGATCGTATCGATGTTGCGCTTTTTCAAGGGCTTCGGCCTGCTTTCCGTATTTTTGCTTGGCTCGGTCGCGACGCCCGCCCAGGCGGCGGGGGACCTGCTCGTCGCGCCGACGCGCGTCGTCCTCGACGGTTCGCGCGGCACCGAGGTGGTGCTGAACAATATCGGTTCCGAACCGGCGACCTATCGTATCAGTCTCGAGATCAAGCGGATGACCGCCGCGGGCGGGCTCGACGAGATTGCCGAGGCGGACGTCACCCCCGCCGAGCGGCTGGCGCTCGACATGATCGCCTTCAGCCCGCGCCGCGTCACGCTGCCGCCCAACCAGCCGCAAGTGATCCGCGTCGGGGTGCGCATTCCCGAAGGCACGCCGCCGGGCGAATATCGCGCGCACATGCTGTTCCGCGCGGTTCCCGATGCGGCGCCCGCGGTCGCCGCCGATCCGGCCAAGCCCGCGGGCAACGGCGTCTCGATCGCGCTCATCCCGATCTATGGTATTACGATCCCGGTCATCATCCGCGTCGGTAACCTTGGCGCCGAAGCGACGATCGGCGAGGCGTGGGTGGGCGACACGCCCGACGGCCCCGCGTTCAATTTCGGACTGACGCGTACGGGCAACCGGTCGGTCTATGGCGATATCGAAGTGACGCGGCCGGGGGTCAGCGAGCCATTGCTGGTGGCGCGCGGCATCGCCGTCTATCCCGAGGTGGGCGCGCGCGAGGTCTCGCTGCGCGTGCCGCCCGAACTCGCCGCCCGGCTCAAGGGGCCGGTGCGCATCCGCTACAGCGAGGACCGCGACATTGGCGGCGGGACGATCGACGAGGCCGAACGGGTGGTGAAGTGACGGCGTAAGGGCGGGGCGAAAGCCGAACAGCCGTGATCCGCGCGGCGCTGACCCGATGGAAACCGGCGATCCTGGCCGGGCTCGCGCTGGTGGGACTGGTTCCCACCGGCGCTGAGGCCGTTGATAAAGCGCCGGTTTCCTTGGCGAGCGACGGGTGGGCGCCGAACGAGGACGACAGCTGGCTATTTGACATGCGGTCGGGCCAATATCGGCTGGGCGACGGGGTGCGCGGCTATCAGACGCCGCAGGGGGTGTGCGTCGATCTCGCCGATGTCGTGCTTGCGCTCGACCTGGCGGTACGCGTTGACAAGAAGTTGCGCCGCGCAACCGGCTGGGTGTTCGACGAACGACGCAGCCTGACGATCGACCGCGAGGCGGGCGAAGTGCGCGCGGGTAGCCAGAGTTTCCGGCTTTCCGCAACGATGATCCGCGATACCCCCGCAGGCTGGTGCGTCGATCTCGACAGTCTCAACGCATGGTTGGGGGTGCCGATTGTCGCCGACCTGTCGAACGCCGTGCTGCGCATCGACAGCAAGGACAAATTGCCGTTCCAGCTCGCCGCCGAACGGCGCGCGCGCGCGGCGGCCATCCGGCCCGCGGCGCGGTTCGACCTCGCCAGCCTGCCGCAGGCGTCGCGGCCCTATCAGGGCTGGGCGACACCCTCGGTCGATGTCGTCGCATCGGCGGGGTTCGTGTCCGACAAGCGCGGCGGCTCCTACGTCCAGGGCCGGTACGAGGTTTTCGCCGCGGGCGAAGTGCTGAAACAGAGCTTCGACGCGCGGCTGTCGTCGGACAATGAGGGCGTGCCCGACAGCTTGCGGATGCGGCTCTATCGCACCGATCCCGAGGGACGGCTGCTCGGGCCGCTCAAGGCGACGCATTATGCGGCGGGCGATGTCAGCCTGTTGTCGACCGGGATCGTCGCGTCGTCGGCGCCGGGGCGGGGCGCGGTGGTCACCAACCGTCCGATCGAGCGCCCCGACAGCTTCGACAAGACGAATTTTCGCGGCGACCTGCCCGCCGGGTGGGATGCCGAATTGTATCGCAACGGCCAGTTGCTGGCGTTCACCAGCCCCAATGGCGACGGCCGCTACGAATTTCTCGACGTGCCGCTGCAATATGGCGCGAACCGTTTCGAGATTGTGCTCTATGGTCCGCAGGGGCAAATCCGGCGCGAAATCAAGCAAGTGCAGGTGGGGATGGATTCGATTCCGCCCCAGCAGACCTGGTATTGGGCCGGATTTGCGCAGGAAAACGCCGACCTGATCGAATTTGGCGGGCGCGGGCGTGGGCCGTTCCGGCGTGGCTGGCGCGGGACGCTGGGCATCGAGCGCGGGCTCGATGCGCGCACGTCGGTCGCCGCTTATGCGCACAGCCTGTTGATAGAGAATGTGCGGCGCAATTATGCCGAGGCCGCGCTGCGCCGCTCGATCGGGCCGACCTTGCTCGAGGTCGGCGCCAGCTATGCGGATGCTCCTAAAGGCTTTGGGGGCGGCGGCGCGGTGCGCGCGAGCTGGCTCGCGGCGTTTGGCGAAACCTATGTTCGCGCCGATGCGATGCGCGGCTGGAACGGCTTTGTTTCCGACCGTTTTCTCAGCAATATCAATGGCCTCTATTCGATCTCGATCGACCAGTCGGTCAAGCTGGGGCGGACCGTACTGCCGCTTCATTTCGACGTTCGCCAGATCGATCGGCGCGCCGGAATTTCCAGCCTGGAGGCCAGCGCGCGGGCGTCGGCGAGTTTCCGGGCGCTGACCTTTACCGGCCAGCTCGACTGGAGCCGCACCAAGGTACCGGTCGGCCCCGACCCGCCCGACAATCTGACCGCCACCCTGCTCGCCAATGCCCGCATCGGGCGTGTGCGTCTCCGCGGCGAGGCGCGCTTTGCGCTGTCCGGCGACAGCAGCGATACCCGGGTGGCGTTGATCGGCGAATGGGCCGGGAAGGGTGACGCCGAATGGCGCGCCGAGCTCGGCTATGACCGCGGACTGGAGCGAGCGCGCGTCGGTGCCGGATATACGCGCCGTTTCAACCGCTTACAGCTGAGCGGTTTTGGCGAAGTGGCAAGCGACGGATCGGTCGCCGCGTCGCTGTCGCTCGCCTTCAGCTTCGGACCGAAGCCGAACGGCGGCTGGCGCGTGTCGAGCGAAAAGCTGGCGAGCCGCGGCCAGGTGATCGCCGACGTCTGGATGGACGATAATGGCGACGGCATCCACCAGCCGAGCGAGGCGGCGCTGGCGGGCGTGCCGCTGACCGCAGGCCACGCCTATGTCGAGCAGGCGACCGGCAAGGATGGTCAGGGGACGATCGACGGGCTTGAGCCGTTCCGCCCGGTGCTGATCGGCATCGACGCGGGCAGCCTGCCCGATCCTTATGTGCAACCTGCGCTGCCGGGCGTCGTGGTGACGCCGCGGCCCGGCGTCGCAACGCGGGTGGGCTTGCCGATGGTCGCCGCAGGCGAAATCGAGGGGGCGCTGCGCCGCGACGGCGGCAATGCGATCGAGGGGCTGGCGCTCGAACTCGTCGATGCCGAAGGCCGGGTACGCGCGACGACGCTGACCGAATTCGACGGATATTTCCTGTTCGAAGGCGTCGCTTACGGCCGTTACACGGTGCGGCCGGGCAAGGCGTCGGCGGCGGCACTTCGGATCGACGGCGGTTTTGCGGTTGCCGCCGTGCCGGGCAAGGGGACGCCGCGGGTGCGGCTGGGCACGCTGGCGCTGAAGCCGCTGATGCGCGATGTGGCGGCGCAGGAAGAAGCGGTGACGGGCGAGGGCAATGGCGCGCGGGGGCCGCCCGATGCGGGGGATGGGGGGGTGTAAAGGGTCATTGTCGGCTTTGGGGTGGATTCCCGACCGTCTCCTACCTCCGTTCGTGTCGAGCGAAGTCGAGACACGCCGAAGGCTCACGCCAAGCCACGCGTATCTCGACTTCGCTCGACACGAACGGGGACTTGGATTGACCGGCTGCTTCCGGTCGCAAACGGCCGTTCGCATCTCTCAACTCAAAAGCGGCTCCAACGCGTCCCATTCGCGATCGACGGCGCGGCGGCCCGCGTCGATAGCGGCGCGGATCTTTGCCGGGTCGAATTCGAGCGTTTCGGAAACTTCTTCCTCGGGCTCGATGATGCGGATCGGCGCGAAACGGTAGCGCGCGATCTGGACGTCGAGCGGGCGGAGGATCCGCGCCGCCTGCGCGCCGCCGATGCCTTCGTTTTGCAGCGCGCGCAGCTGCGCTTCGCGCGCGGCGATCAGGTCGTTGATCAAGGCGGCGTTCGCCACGTCATTTGTCGAGACTTCGGACTGGAGGATGTCGACGGCGCGCAGCCCGATCTTGATCAAATTGGGGAAGGTGCGCACCGGTCCGGGGCGCGGCGCGGGTGACGCGCGCACCGCGATTACCCCGCGCGGATTCATGTCAAGCGCGGCGCTGAGCGGGGTCACGTCGCGCACCCCGCCGTCGACCCATTGCTCCTCGGTCCCGTCGCTCGCGCGCGTCTTGAGCGGATCGAAGAACAAGGGCATCGCGCAGCTGGCATAGACCCAATTGTGGATGCCGGGGACGGTCTCGTCGATGCTGCGATAGGTGCCGGTCCCGAGATTGACGACGCCGAGCAGCAATTTGCGCCCGCTCGCGCGCAGCCTGGCATCGTCGGCGAAATTCTTGAGCAGGCGCTTGAGCGGCGCGGTGTCGTAGATCGCGTCTTCGCCGAGCAGCCCGCCGACGACGCCGAGCGGACGCGACTTGTAGATCGAGCCGTTGCCGCGGATGGCGAGCCAGGCGTCGAGCAGCCCCGGCACATCATCCTGCGCGACCCCCAGCGCCTGGATCGCGCCGGTCGACACCCCCGCCACGATATCGAGCCGGACGCCGCGATTAACGACAAGTTCGTGGACGACACCGACCTGAAACGCCCCCTTGGCGCCGCCGCCGCTCAAAACGATTGCCAGACCGCCTGCCATGCCGTGGGCCTCCTTGATGTCCCCGACGTTACCGCAAGACCGGCGGCGCCCCAAGCCGCGAACGTCCGTTTCGGAGGGAAACGCGCTGCGAAATTAACCGGTCTTTAGCCATGTTTGGTCACAGCGGAATGCAGTCTTTGGCCTGCGAAGTTCAAGCGGGTGGTTGCCGATGGATGGGGTGATGCGGGCAATGCAGCGGATTGGCATGGCGCGGCAGCTTTTGGCGGATATCGGGACCGATGGTTTCGCGGCGCTGCTGTGGCTCGTCCTCGTCGCGTTCAGCCTGCTTGGCCTGCAGGATGCCGTCCTTCAATTTCACTATCCGGACCCTGACGATGCGATGCGGTTGGCGCAGGTGCGCGACCTGATCGGCGGGCAGAGCTGGTTCGACGTTACGCAATATCGCGTAAACCCAAGCGAGGGTGGCGGATTGATGCATTGGTCGCGTTTCGTCGACGCGTCGATCGCTGGCCCCATCCTGTTGTTGCAACCGCTAATGGGGGAGGTCGCGGGCGAGCGCTGGGCGCTGGCGCTTCAGCCTTTGCTGCTGATCCTGCCGCTATTCATGCTCCTTGGCAGGATCCTGACCTTGCTGGGCGGTCGGCAAGTGGTTGTTGTTGGGCTGTTGATCGCTTTCACCGGCGTGACCTTTCTGCAGTTTTTTGCCCCGATGCGTATCGACCACCATGGCTGGCAGCTGCTCCTGTCGGTTGCCTTGCTCTGGATTGCGTTGCGGCCCGCGACATTTGCCAACGGCTTGGCAGCGGCAGTGATCGTCACGCTGCACGTCGAAATTTCGCTGGAGGGACTACCTTATCTTGCGATCTTCGGCGGGCTGTTTGCTTACGACTGGCTGCGCGATTCGGCGGCAGGGCGGCGGTTTGCCGGTTTTACGCTTGGCTTAGCGGTATTGCCGATCGCTTGGCTATTGGCGATGCGCGGGACGATATCGACGCTCACAGTGTTTTGCGACAGTTTTTCATTGCCTTATGCGGCCGCGGTTGCAGTCGCCGCGACGATTTCGTGCATTTGGGTCCACGCATCCGCGGTGCTGTCACGGTCGGTGCTACACCGCGTAACGGGTTTGGTGGTGGCGGCAATCGGGGGCGGCGCAGCTTTTGTCCTGATCGGCAAGCCCTGTCTTTCCGGGCCTTTCAGTATGCTCGATCCGCTGGTGCAACATTATTGGTACGACCTAGTGTACGAGGGGCGACCGATCTGGACCCAGAAATTACCCTATGCGATGCTCTATCTCGCCCCGACGCTGGTCGGCCTTGCCGCGCTAGCGTGGGCGTGGCGCAAGAGTCGCGGCGATATCACTGAAGAGAATTGGACGCGCGTCGCAGTCATTATATTGCCCAGTGCGCTGATGTCCCTTTTTGTGACCCGGATGGGCGCGACGACCCACGCGTTTCTGATCCCTGCCTTTGCGGCAATGGCGATCGGATTGTGGCGCTGGAGCCGGCAACGGCGATCGCTTGCGGCCCGGGTCGCGTCGATCTTGCTGATCTTTGCAGCTTTGCCCGGGGTCGATGCCGCGGTGGGCGCGAAGCTGGCATTTGCGATCGCCGGCGCGCCGGCGAGTGAGGGGCAAGATATGGGAAAATGTCCCACTGAGGCCGCTCTCACTGCGTTGAACCAGGTGCCGCCGACCCACTTGTTCGCGCCGATCGATATTGGTCCCGCGTTGCTCGTCCGCACCCGGCACAGCGTCGTGGCGACCGGGCATCATCGCAATGCACCCGCGATGCGCCGGGTCATCGCCGCCTATACTGCGGATCCCGCGGCGGCTGAGCCGATCGTTCGCAGCGAGCGTGTCCATTATCTCATCGCCTGCCTCGGCCTGCCCGAAATGCAGCGCTTTGCGAAGGAGGCACCCCGCGGCCTCGCTGCGCAGCTGGTGCAGGGAAAGCGGGTGGACTGGCTGACCCTTGACCCGCGGCTCTCTTCAGGAGCGTTGAGTGTTTATCAGATCCTGCCGCCGCGCTCCCGTCCTTAACCGCTGAATTCCGCGGTAGAGCATCATTTCCTACCGTCACGTTAACCATTTTTTAGCGCGTTCTACGCCAGTTAGAGCCCAATCTGTCTGTGGGGGAATATTCAGTGACCGACGCCCGTATTTCGAAAAGCCGTCCGACCAGCGCCGATGTTGCCATCATTGGTGCGGGGCCGGCGGGGCTCACCGCTGCCTATCAGCTGACCCAACAGGGTTATAAGGTGACGGTGATCGAGAAGGATCCGGTTTATGTCGGCGGGATCAGCCGGACGGTCGAGCATGAGGGTTTTCGCTTCGACATTGGCGGCCACCGCTTTTTTTCGAAGAGCCAGGAAGTCGTCGATCTGTGGAACGAGATTCTGCCCGACGACTTCATCCAGCGCCCGCGGATGAGCCGCATTTATTATGAGGGCAAATTCTATTCCTACCCGCTGCGCGCGTTCGAAGCGCTGTGGAATCTCGGCGTCGTGCGCTCGACCTTGTGCATGATCAGCTATGCGCAGGCCAAGCTGCTGCCGAACAGGAATGTCCGCAGTTTCGAGGACTGGACGATCAACCAGTTCGGGCGGAAGCTCTATTCGATCTTCTTCAAAACCTATACCGAGAAGGTGTGGGGCATGCCGTGCGACGAGATGTCGGCAGACTGGGCGGCGCAGCGGATCAAGGGGCTGAGCCTCGGTGCCGCGGTGCTCGACGGGCTGAAGCGCAGCCTCGGGCTCAACAAGAAGCCCAATGACGGCATGGCGACCAAGACCTTGCTCGAAACCTTTCGTTATCCGCGGCTTGGCCCCGGCATGATGTGGGATGCGGCGCGCGACAAGGTGGTCGCGGGCGGCAACCATGTGCTGATGGCGCACAGCTTCAAGCAGCTGACGCAGGACCAGGTCAGCGGACGCTGGCGGCTGACCGCCAATGGTCCCGATGGCGATGTCGTGATCGACGCAGCGCATGTCATCAGCTCGGCGCCGATGCGCGAGCTGGCGGCGCGTATCCATCCGCTGCCTGCCTGCGCGCTGTCCGCGGCGCCGTCGCTGAAATATCGCGATTTTCTGACCGTCGCGCTGAAAATCCGGTCGGAGGACCTGTTCCCCGACAACTGGATCTATATCCACGATAGCAAGGTGCAGGTCGGCCGGGTGCAGAATTTCCGCAGCTGGTCGCCCGAAATGGTGCCCGACCCGGCGATCGCATGCGTCGGCCTCGAATATTTCTGTTTCGAAGGCGATGGCCTTTGGGCGTCGAGCGACGATGATCTGATTGCGCTGGCGACGAGGGAAATGGCGATCCTGGGCCTTTGCGATCCCAAGGATGTCGTTGGCGGCGCGGTGGTGCGGCAGGAAAAGGCCTATCCGGTCTATGACGATGATTATGCCGCGCATGTCGAAACGATGCGCAGCGAGCTCGAGGCGCGTTATCCGACGCTGCATATGGTCGGGCGCAACGGCATGCACCGCTACAACAACCAGGATCATGCGATGATGACCGCGATGCTGACGGTGCGCAACATCGTCGCGGGCGAACGGGTGTACGACATCTGGGGCGTCAACGAGGACGCCGAATATCATGAGAGCGGCACCGAGGGCGAACAGGCCGCGCTGGCGTCGGTGCGCGACGTTCCCGCGCGCGTGACCAAGGCCGCCTGACGTCTTGGCCGGAGGGGTTCTTGCCATGCTTCCCGTCACCAAACTGGTTGGAGCGGTTCGCCGCGGCGAGATTCGCTGGCTGAACTATCTGCTCGCCAGCGTGCTCGCGCTGGGCAGCGATGCCGCGCTGTTCCTGTTGCTGCTCGATTCGGGACTGTCGCCGATGGCGGCGTCGGCGGTCGGCTATTGCGCCGGGATCTTGGTCCATTGGCTGGTCTCGAGCCGCCTCGTCTTTGCCGACGGCGCCGCGGCGCGCGGTACCGGTGAGCGACATCGCCAAAAAATGCTGTTCGTCGGGTCGGCGCTGGTCGGTCTTGCCGTCACGACGGCGATCGTCGGCACCGGCAGCGCGCTGGGGCTCGATCCGCGGCTGGCCAAACTGGCGGCGATCGTCGTCAGTTTCCAGACCACCTATCTGCTCCGCCGGCATATCGTTTTCCGGACCGCCGCGGCGTGACCGATGCGGCGGTGCTGTCCGCGACCGGTGCGCCGCCGCGTGCAATCGGCTTCGGGGCGCGGCTTACGCCGCTGCGTATCGCGCTGCTCATATGGGGCGCGATGAGCCTGATCGCGATCATGGCCAACTGGCCGTCGATCGTTGCGCTCGACCTTGGTGACACTGACGATGCAATGCGCATGGCGCAGGTCCGCGACCTGCTGGCGGGGCAAAGCTGGTGGGATCTGACGCAATATCGTGTCAATCCGGCGGGCGGCGGGGTGCTCATGCACTGGTCCCGAATCGTCGACGCACCGCTGGCAGCCGCTATAGCGTTGCTGACGCCGCTGTTCGGGCAGGCGATGGCCGAGCGCATTGTGATGACCTTGTGGCCCCCGATGCTCGGCGCTGCGCTGAGTGCCGCCTGCGCGCTTGGCTATCGAGGCCTGTCCGATCGGCGGATCGCCTATGTGGTGCCGCTGTTCCTGATCATGTCGGGTTTCATCGTGATGCAGTTCCGACCGCTGCGGGTCGATCACCACGGCTGGCAAATATTGCTGGCGATGCTGATCATGGCACAGGCGCTGCGGCCAGCGAGCTGGCGCGCGGGGCTATGGGGCGGTTTCTTCGCCGCAGCTTTGCTCGCGGTATCGATCGAAGGGCTACCGATCGTTGCGCTATTCGCTGCGCTTGCGGCGCTACGCTGGTCAATCCATGCGCGCCCTGCCGATCGCGATCGGCTGTGCGGATATCTCGGCGCGCTTGCGGGGGGCGCGATTCTGCTTCAGTTCGTCACGCGCGGTCCGGTCGGCCTGACGGGCACTTGGTGCGATTCGTTGTCGGCGCCCTATATGGCAGCGTTCGTGGCAGCAGCGGCGGCGACCTTCGCGGTCGTCCGAGCCAATCCGGCGGCGGTGTGGCTGCGGCTCGGGCTGCTGGGCGGCGCGGGGCTGGCGGCGGCGGCTGCGCTGGTAGGAACCGAACCACTTTGCGCGAAAGGTCCGTTCGCCTCGCTCGATCCGATTGTCGTCGAATATTGGTATCGCAACGTCCTTGAAGGCCAGCCCTTGTGGGCGTCGCGCGGTT
The DNA here is from genome assembly GCF_012274265.1 of Sphingopyxis microcysteis. Lineage (GTDB taxonomy): Bacteria > Pseudomonadota > Alphaproteobacteria > Sphingomonadales > Sphingomonadaceae > Sphingopyxis > Sphingopyxis microcysteis. Next base: position 196,150 of record NZ_JAANYY010000005.1, on the reverse strand, counting down.
ATGACGCAATTTTTGTTTTGGCACCGTCGATCGCTGGCTTGGCGGGGTCTTTTTTGGCGTGGCGTGGCTGCGCCGACGCCGACGATCGCAAGGCTTGGACGACGGTGTTCGTCGCGCTGGCGGGCGCGACCTTACTGTCGCTGCTCGTGCTGCGGAGCGTGTCAACCGCCCATATCTTTGCTTTGCCCGGTTGCGCTTGGATCGGCCTGCGCGTTTGGGGCTGGGCGCGGAGCATCCAAGCGACGATCCCGCGCGTGCTGGCGTCGGCAATGGCGTCGCTGACCCTGCCGCTGCTTGGCAGCATCGCGGTGGCCGCGGTACTTGGTCTGGTATTCCCGGGCTTGCAGGCTGACGCAAAAGACGAAGTAGCGAAAGCGCGCTACGCGGGCACCTGTCTCGATCCGGCGGCTGTCGCGGCACTCGATCGCTTGGAGACGACAACGATCCTGACCCCGATCGACCTCGGCGCGCCGGTCATCTTCTGGACGCGTCATCGCCTGGTCGCGACCCCGCACCATCGTAACAAGGAAGCGATGGCTGACAGTATCCGTGTCTTTGCGGGCGACCCCGCAAGGGCTGAGGCTCTGGTTCGCAAACATGGCGCGACATTGATCGTCTTTTGCCGGACCGCCAATGACTTCGCGCAATATCGCGGGGCGCGCAAGGACGCGCTGGCCGCGCAACTATACGCGCAGAAAGCGCCCGCGTGGCTCGAACCGGTGCCGATTGCCTCGCGCGCTGGATTGTCGGTGTGGCGGGTGAAGCCCGTAGCCAATTGACGCTACGACGCCATTCGAGCGGCGTCAGGCGGGGCGGAAACTCAGCGCGGTACCGTTCATGCAGTAACGCTTGCCGGTCGGTTTCGGGCCGTCGTTGAAGACATGGCCAAGATGGCCACCGCAGCGCTTGCAATGCACTTCGGTGCGCGCATAGCCCAGGTCATAGTCGGTCGATGTCGCGATTCCGCCCTTCAGCGGCGCCCAGAAGCTCGGCCAGCCGGTCTTGCTGTCATATTTGGTCGTGCTGGAATAGAGCGGCAGCGCGCAGCCCGCGCAGACGAAGGTGCCGGTGCGCTTTTCCTTGTCGAGCGGATGGCTGAACGGGCGTTCGGTTCCCGCCTCGCGCAGCACATAATATTGCTGGGCGGTCAGCCGCTTTTTCCATTCAGCTTCGGAAAGTCGCCAGCCGGGCGCAGCCTGCGGGCGCGACGATTTGGCCATGAGCATCGGCGCGGCGATGATGCCGCCGCCGAGGGCGAGGCCAGCAAGGACATAACGACGGTCGATCATGGCGGACTCCTGACCCGGGCGCCGGGCCTTCACGTCAGATACGTGATCTTGTGGCGCCAGGTTTCATCGCGCGTCAATATTTCTCCAGCTCGACCTGCATATGGCGATAGCCGTGGACGAAGCTGGCATGCACCCGGTCAGGTTCGGCGAGCACATTGACGCGCAGGCGGCGCTTCTGCATTTCGGAAATCAGCGTCGTCAGCTGCAATTCGGCGACACGCGCGCCGACGCAGCGGTGGATGCCATAACCAAAGGCGAGGTGGCGGCGCGCGTTCTCGCGATCGACGATGATCCGGTCGCCATCGGGGAACACGCTCTCGTCGCGGTTGGCCGAGGCATACCAGAGCGCGATCTTGTCGCGTTTTTTGATCTGGTGGCCGAACAGCTCGGTATCTTCCATCGCAGTGCGGCGCATGTGCGCGAGCGGGGTCTGCCAGCGGATGATTTCGTGCATCGCGTTGACCGCGAGCTCGGGATCGTGGTTCGCCTCCAGCTTGGCGCGTTCCTCGGGGAAACAGTGCAGGCCATAGGCATAGGCTGACATCGAATTGCGCGTCGTGTCGTTGCCGCCGACGATGAGCAGGATGAGGTTCCCCATAAACTCATGCTCGCTCATATGCTTCATCGCGTCGGATTGCAGCATGATCGATATGAGGTCGTGTTCGCCGGGGTTCAGCGCCTTGCGGTCCCACAATTCCTTGAACGCGGCGCCCATCTCAAACGCCTTGGCGGTGCGCGCCTGCCGCTGTTCGGTGGTGTCGAACGATTCGATGTCGCCCAGCGCGTCGGACCAGGCGGTCAGCCGGTGGCGTTCCTCCCAGGGAAAATCGAACAGGATGGCGAGCATGTCGGTGGTGAGTTCGATCGACAGCTTTTCGACCCAGTCGAAGGGCTCGCCGATCGGCAGCGTATCGATCAGCGCTGCGGTGCGCGCGACGGTGTCGGCGCGCATCCGCTCGATTTCGGACGGGCCAAAGGCCGGGGCGACGGTGCGGCGCTGCGCGGTGTGCTGCGGCGGATCCATCGCGATGAACATCGGCAGCGGGATCTCGCCCTCTTTCAGATGCTCGACGCCGTCGCCAGCGACGGTGATCCCGCCATATTCCCACGATGAGGAGAAAATCTTCGGCAGCGCCTCGATATGCTGGATCGGCTTGTAGGTGGTCACCGACCAATAGGGGCCGAATTTCGAATCCTCGCAATAATAGATGGGCGATTCGGCGCGCAGCTGGCGCATCGGTTCCTGCCAGCGGTCCTCGCTCCACAGCTCGGCGCGGCTGACGTCGAGCGGGTTGGCGATTTCGGGAGCGGTGCGAATTTGGGTGGCCATGGCTATCCTCCGTCCAGCCGTCATCGCGCGGCCGATTCAGTTGCAGAATGCCACTATTTACAGCTTTGTCAATGAGCGGTGAGGCGGTCGGCGTTTGGCGCGGGGAGCTGATGTACCCACCACGTCGCCCCCGCGAAGGCGGGGGCCGCTGGCGGCCGTTTCGTGCCGCGCTGCGTAAGCCGCAGGCGGCCCCCGCCTTCGCGGGGGCGACGACTGGTTTTGATCACCCGCGCGTCGTCTTCCGCCAGAATTTCCAGCTGCTGCCGCCGCTGAGCACCCCGGCGCGGAAAAGGCGGACCGAGATGAAGATCACGAGCGCGACCCAGATCGCCTGCCAGCCGAGCGCGAGGAGATGGACCACCTTGCTGTCGTCGGTCGCGGCGCGGGCGGCCATGGCGAGCGGCGAGGAGAGGGGGAAGATCTGCGCGATCGTCGACAGGCTGCTCCCCGGCGCGCTGGCGGCGGCGGTCGACAGGCTGAACATGCCGACCTGGAAGATGGTGATCGGCAGGCTGAGCATCTGGATTTCGCGCACCGTCGCCGCCTGCGCCCCGACGCCGAGGAACACCGCGCCGAGCAGCAGGAAGGAGAGGATGAAATAGACAAAGCCGATGCCAAGGAAGAAGGGCCAGCCGGTTGCGGGCGCCGCGGTCAGGGCGGCCGCCGCCTTGCTGGCGCTTTGCATCGACGCGAGCGCCGCGGGATCGACCTGCAAGGCCGCGATCAGCCCGCCGGCGAGCGCCATGACCAGCCAGAAGGCGATGAACAGCACGGCGACGCCCAGGAAACCGAGCAGCTTGCCGAGGAAGACGCTTTCGAGCGGGACCGCGGCGGCGAGGATTTCGATGACCTTGTTGCCCTTTTCCTCGGCGAGCGAGCTGACCGTCTGTCCGGCGAGCAGCAGGGTGAGCAGGAAGATGATGAACACCGCGCCAAAGCCCAGCGATTGCTGGAGCGCGATGCTGGTGCCGCCGCTCGACAAGGCTTCATATTTGGGTGCGATCGGGGGGAGCGGCCCGGCAGCCTTTGACCGCAGCACATCGTCGGCGAGCAGGGCGAGATAACGGCCTGCGTTGCTGTCCGGCTCGCGCTCGACGATGCGCGGGGTGGCGAGCGGACCGCTGAGCACGGCATAGGTGTCGCTGCCCTTTTCGCGCGCGATGGCGACCGGATCGGTGTTGGCGGCGCTGGCGATGCGGACCTCGAGCACCGGGACGCGGCGCGCGATGCTCGCGCGCAACCGCGCATCGGCGGCGCGCAGCGCTTCGACGTCGCTGGCGTCGACCACCGCGACGATGCGCCCGGCGCCGCGCGCGCTGTCGGCAAGTTGCGAGGCGCCCATGCCGCCCGCAAGGCCCATGCCGACCATGAACAAGGGTGCGAGGAGAAAGAGGAGGAAGGTCGGGGTAGCGACGATGGCGAGAAAATCGCGTCGCGCGACGACGAGCATATTCTTGAGGAAGGGAGTCATGCCAGCGCCTCCTCGACTGCGTCGGTTCCCGCATCGGCGTCGAAACTCGCGTCGACCTGGCGCACGATATGGACAAACGCGTCGTGGAGCGCGGGGCGGGTGATCGACAGGCCGGCGACGCCGAGGCCGCTGCCGGTGATCCGCGCCAGCAGCGGTTCGACGTCGGCATCCTCGATCGGGAAGAACCAGCTGTCGCCGCGCGGCTCGGCCCCAGCGGGCAGGAGCGCGGCGATCGACGCCGGGCTGGCGTCGGCGCGCGCCGTATAGCGGACCTGCATCGGCAGCAGGCTGCGCGCGTCGTCGACCGTTCCTTCGAAGCGGCGCTGCGAGCGTGCGATGATCGCCAGCCGGTCGCAGAGGCGCTCGGCGTGCGCCATGACATGGGTCGAAAACAGCACGGTGGCGCCGCGGTCGCGTTCGCGGCGGACGAGCATTTCGAGCCGTTCCTGGTTGACCGGATCGAGCCCCGAAAAGGGTTCGTCGAGGACGATGAGGTCGGGGGCGTGGACGATCGAGCCGATCAGCTGGATCATCTGTGCCATGCCCTTCGACATCTTGCGGATTTTCTCATCGATCACGCGTTCGAGCCCGAGTTCGGTCATGAAGGTCGCGGCGCGGCGACGGCCTTCGGACCAGTCGAGCCCGCGCAGTGCGCCCATGAAGGCGATCGCCTCGCGCGCCTTCATCCCGGGATAGAGCCCGCGTTCTTCAGGGAGATAGCCGATGCGGTGGCGCACCGATTGGGGGCGCGCACCAAAGATGCGGCTCGACCCTTCGTCGGGGTCGATGATGCCCAGCGTCATGCGCAGGCTGGTGGTCTTGCCCGCGCCATTGGGGCCGAGCACGCCATAGATGCTGCCGGTCGGCACGGTCAGGCTGACATTGTCGACCGCCTTGAAATCGCCGAAATATTTGGTGAGGCCGATCGCCTCGACGCTGAAATCGTTCAAGCTGCGGTCCCTGATAAGATCATCCACACGCTATGGCACGGGCGGGCGGCTCGCGTATAGAGCGGCAATGGTTGCCGAAGCCTTGCCTGCTGAAACCTCATCGCTCGAACACCGCCTGGAGGCGGTGGCGCGCGCGCAAGGATTCGTCGCGTTCGGGATCGCCGATGCCGATGCCGCGCCGCAGACCGCCGCGCGGTTGAACCAGTGGCTTGCCGAAGGACGCCACGGCGACATGATCTGGATGGAAAGCCGCGCGGCGCAGCGCGGATCGCCGAAAGGGCTGTGGCCCGAGGTGAATTCGGTAATCGCGCTGGGGATGAGCTATGCCCCGGCGCATGACCCGCTGGCGCTCGCCGATCATCCGGGTCGCGGGCGAATTTCGGTCTATGCGCAGGGCGGCGACTATCATGACGTCGTCAAAAAGGCGCTGAAGGCGGTGGCGCGCTGGCTGGTCGCCGAAGTCCCCGGAACCGAGCTCAAGGTGTTCGTCGATACCGCGCCGGTGATGGAAAAGCCGCTGGCGGCGGCGGCGGGGCTGGGCTGGCAGGGAAAGCATAGCAATCTGGTCAGCCGCGAGCATGGCAGCTGGCTGTTTCTGGGCGCGATTTACACCACGCTGGCGCTGGCGCCGAATGTGCCGGGGCGCGACCGCTGCGGCAGTTGTTCGGCGTGTCAGGATGCGTGTCCGACGCAGGCGTTTCCCGCGCCCTATCGGGTCGATGCGCGGCGATGCATCTCGTACCTCACGATCGAGCATGACGGGCCGATCCCGCTCGACCTGCGGCGAGGGATCGGCAACCGCGTCTATGGCTGCGACGATTGCCTCGCGGTATGCCCGTGGAACAAATTTGCCGAGACGGCGCACGCGCACCGGGCCTTTTTGCCGCGCGGCGAACTTGTCGCGCCGTCGCTCGCCGACTTGCTCGCGCTCGACGACGCCGGGTTTCGGCAGGTGTTTGCGGGGTCGCCGATCAAGCGCATCGGGCGCGGGCGGATGGTGCGCAACGCCGTGATTGCGGCGGGGAACAGCGGCGATCCCGGTTTTCGGCCGGTGCTGGAGCGGCTCGCGGAAGACGAAACGCCGATGGTGGCGGATGCGGCGCGGTGGGCGCTGAATGAATTGACGTCGTGACGTCAATATCGATTTCATTACCGTAGCCCTGAGCTTGTCGAAGGGCGCTTCTCGGCGATAGTCGCCCTTCGACAAGCTCAGGGCTACGGTTGGTCTGGTCGGCGCCTGTTCTAGCGGCGCAGCGCTTCGATACAGCTCGGCACATTGGCATCACGGCCGTCGGGAGTGCGCGCATCGACATGGGTGGCGAGCGGATCGGCGCCTTGGCGCGGCGCGTAATAATAGATGTCGAGGATGCAGGTGGTGCCAGCGAACTGCAATTTGCGCGCCACACCCTCGGCGACGTCGAGGCGCGGCTTGCCGAACATTCCGAGCGCGGCGTTGGCGGGGCGCCCGATCAGGCTGTTGTTCTGCGTCGGGCGCGGCGCGGTGATCGGACCTGCCGCGGACGGCGCCTTGGGCGGGGTGGCGCGCGGAATCGCGTTTCCGGCGCAGCCGCCGAGCAGCATGGCCAGCCCGGTGAGAATCGCCAGGCGATTGTTTTTGATCATCTGTTCGGGTCCCCGCTCGCCAAATGGAGCATGTGGACGGCCATAGCGGCGCTGACGATCGGCGCCAACAAATTGGCGACAGGCACCACAAAGCTTGCGGCGGACAGCAGCCCGAGCGACCAGCGGGCGGGCCGATCGAACCGCGGGCGGCCCGGGTGGCGCGCCAGCACCATTGCTTCGAGATCGCGGCCGAGCAGCAGTCCGTTGACGAACAGCGCAAAGATCGGAGTGCCGATGCCGGTGACGAGCAGCACGACATAGATCGGCAGCGCGAGCAGATTGCCGCCGATCAGCCGCACCAGCGACGCAAGCGCGAGGCCGATGTTCTGCCGCCAGCCGACGTCGACGGCGCGCGCGGCGGCGGCGGGATAATGGCGCCCCTCGACATCGGCGACAATCGCGTCGGCGAACAGCCCGACGACGACGATCGCGACGACGCGGAACAGCAGCCAGCTGCCCGCGACGATCAGGAGGACAACCAAGAGGCCCGCCATGTCCTGTTCGGCGGCACCCAGCCACCCCCAATAGCCCATCGCCCAGCGCGCTGCGAAATAGAGTGCGGCGCCCACGACGATCAGCAGGAACAAGGTCAGCGCGAGGCTTTGCAGCAGGATGCGCAGCACGCGCGGGTTCGGCAGATCGCGAAGCGCGAGGAAAAAGGCGTGGACGGCGCGGGTCATGGCCCGGGGATGCGGGGCGGCGGGGCGTGCGTCAAGCGTCGCGCTTGCCTTGACCCGCCCGCATCCCTAAAGCGCGGCAGTTTTTCCCACGCATCACAGGATCTTTCATGGCCGCCACCGCCCGTTTTGACGTTGTTGCCATCGGCAACGCGATTGTTGACGTCCTTGCCCGCGCCGACGACGCGCTGATCGAGAGCGAAAATCTGGTCAAGGGATCGATGCGGCTGATCGACGCCGACGAGGCCGAGCGGCTTTATGCGGCGATGGGCCCGGCGATCGAGATGTCGGGCGGCAGCGCGGCGAACACGCTCGCCGGAATGGCGGCGCTCGGACGGCGCTGCGGCTTCATCGGCCAGGTCGCGCAGGACCAGCTCGGGCAGGTGTTCACGCACGACCTGACCTCGCTCGGCGTCGCGTTCGACACGCCGCCGTCGGACGGCGGCGCGCCGACCGCGCGCTGTCTGATCCTGGTGACCCCCGACGGCCAGCGGACGATGAACACTTTTCTGGGCGCGTCGCAGAATCTGGGGCGTGAATCGCTCGATGCGGCGCTGATCGCCGACGCCGATATCCTGTACCTCGAAGGCTATTTGTGGAACGCCGACGCCTCGCGCGCGGCGATGGCCGAAGCGATCGGGATGGCCAAGGCGGCGGGTCGCCGCGTCGCGTTCACCTTGTCGGACACCTTCGTCGTCGCCGGCCATGGCGAGGATTTCCGTCGCATGATGGCGGCGGGCGAGATCGACATCCTGTTCGCGAACGAGGCCGAGCTGCTCGAACTGGCGCAGGAAGGCGATTTCGAAACTGCGCTCGCCAAGGTGGCCGCCGATGTTCCGTTGCTCGTCGCGACGCGCGGCGAGCATGGAGCGGTCGCCATTCAGCAGGGTGAACGCACCGAAGTCGCCGCCGAGCCGATCGACGAGGTGGTCGACACGACCGGCGCGGGCGACCTGTTCGCCGCTGGTTTCCTGGCGGCACTGGCCGAGGGTCGCTCGGTCGCCGACTGTCTGACGATGGGCGCGGTGTGCGCGCGCGAAATCATCGCGCAAGTCGGCCCGCGTGCCCAGACCGACCTTCGCGCGAAGGTCGCCGCGCGGATCGGATAGGAACTTTCGGCCAGCCAACGCGTCCTATGCGCCAGACAAATGGCACAGGAGGATGGCATGGCCGACGAGATTCACGAAACCCGCGCCCCCGACGGGACGACCCACACGACGACGATCATCGATCGCGAACCGCGGCGTGGCGGCGGATTGGGCATGGGCCTGATCCTGCTGGTGGTGCTGGCGGTCGCGGGCTTTTTTGCGTTCCAGTTCCTCGCCAATGACAGCGCCGAAACGGGCGCGATCACCGAAGCGGCGCAGAAGGTCGGCGATGCGGCGCAGGATGTCGGCGATGCCGCGCAGGAAGCGGTGAAGTAATCGACGCCAGACGCTAGGTGGCGGCGGGCTCTGACCCCGCCGCCTCAGGGTGTTTCTTGAACAGCGCGCGGTCGGCGGGGCCGAAGCCGCGGGTCCAGATCAGCCATGAATAGATGCCGAGGATCACCGGCACGCCGATCAGCAGTTCGGCCCATTCGGGCAGCTGCGTCGCGCCCCAGCCCAGAATCGCGGCGCCCGCGGTGGCCCACACCAGCGCCCAGCGCAGGCTGTTGACAGGTGCGCCAAGGACGCGCGCGAGCAGCCGGGCCTTGACCACCGAAGCAAAGCCCAGCGCGAGCATCAGCGCGAGCGCGACCGCGGCGGCGTAGGTGATCGGGGGCAGGCCCATCGACTGTGCGACCAGGATCAGCGTGACGCTGAGCACCGCCTGCAACGCCAGCGTCGCGATGCTGATCAAAAGGTTACGGTGGCGCGCGACATAGACCAGCGCGGCTTCGCTGACGACCGCGGTCGCGGCAACGACTTCGGCGGCGAGCAGGAAGGCGAGCGCGGCGGTGCCGCTGACGAATTCGGGGCCGACGAGGCCCATGACGGCCTCACCCGGGATGCCAAGCGCGAGCGCCACCCCGGCCTGCGCAGCGATGATCCAGAAACCGACCTGGCTGACCTGTGCCGCCACGGCGGCAAGCTTTTTTTCGGCAAGATTGCGGGTGATCACCGGGCCAAGGATCGGCTCGAAGCTGGTTTTCAGCTTTTGCGGCAGCGATGCAACCTGCTGCGCCATGTAATAGATGCCGTAGATGGTCGGCGAGGTGAACTGGCCGAGGATGAACAGGTCGAGGCGGCGCGTGCCCCATTCGATCGCATCGGCGGCGGCGAGCGGCGCGTTGCGCCGCGCAACTGCGATCAGCGTGGCCGGATGCGGTTGCCAGCCGCGCGGCCCGCCATAGTGGCGCAGCATCGGGATCAGCGCCGTCAGGAACGCCCCGACCATCGCGGCGGCGTAGGATAGCATCAACCCGTCGCGGACCGATACGAACCAGAATCCCGCCGCTGCGGCGCTGATCACCCAGGGTTCGACGATCGCGCGCGCGCGCACCGTTGTGCCGATGTCAAAGCGATAGGCGCAGGCGGCGAGTGCGATGTCAGTTCCCGCAATCGCGAAGACGAGCAATGCCATCCAGCGATCGCTGCCGCCGACATCGCCGGCGGGAAACATGAGCTGCGGGAGCAGGAATAGCAGCGCCGACCCCGCCGCCGACGCGAGAAAGGCGACGAACATGCCGTCCCAGACGACCGTGCGATGATCGGCGCCGGGAACGCTGAGCTGTTCGGCGAGCCCGCGCTTCAGGCCGAGGGTCGCGAGCTGAGCGACCAGCTCGATGACGAGCACGGCAAAGGCGAAGCGCCCAACGGCTTCGGGGCCGTACCAGCGCCCCGCGACATAGAGGAAAGGCAGGCGCGCGACCAAGCGCAGGATGAAGCCGAAGAAGTTGGTGCGCCCGCCCTTGGCAAGCGCGGCGGTGTCGGCATCGCCCGATGGGGCTGCGGCCGATGCGGGCGCGGCTGCGCTATCCGTCTGGCTCAAGCCCGCCGCCCCTTCTGCTGATCCCCGGCGCGCAGTCTAGCGCGGTGCGGGGGCGCAGGCAAATCCGTACACTCGATCACCGGCCCTCGGATCGCAGCGGGCGGCTGAGCAGGGCGTGAATGGCATCGGCGACGCGCGTTTCACCCGCGACCAGCCGCGCGACGGTGTCGCAGATTGGCATGTCGATACCGTCGGCGCGCGCCGCGGCGGCGACGACCGGGGCGCTGAATGCGCCCTCTGCGACGGTGCGGCGGTCGGCCATCAGCGTGGCGGCATCCTCGCCGCGTCCGAGCCCCTGGCCGAGCGCGAAGTTGCGCGAATTGGACGAGGTGCAGGTGAGGACGAGGTCGCCGAGCCCGGCGAGCCCCGCGAGCGTTTCAGCCTGCGCGCCGCGCGCGAGGCCGAAGCGCGTCATTTCGGCAAAGCCGCGGCTGATCAACGCAGCGCGCGCGTTGAGCCCGAGCCCGGCGCCGTCGACGATACCGCAGGCGATGGCGAGGATATTCTTGATCGCGCCGCCAATTTCGGCACCGATGACGTCGGTCGACACATAGGGGCGGAAATGCGGGCGCGCGATCGCTCCGGCAATCGCGGCGGCGAGGTCGGGATCGGCGGCGGCGAGGGTGATGGCGGTCGGCAGCCCGGCGGCGACTTCGTTGGCAAAGGTTGGCCCCGACAGCACCGCGTGCGGACGCTGCGGCGCGAGGTCGCGCGCCATGTCGATCGGGAAGGCAAAGCTGCCCGCCTCCATCCCCTTGCTGCAAAAGATAAGCGGCGCGTCGCCCGCGGGCAGATCGGCGAGCACGGCGCGCAGGAATGGCACCGGTACGACGATGAGTAGCGCGTCAAGCTCAGCCATGTCGACGAGGGAGCCGGTCGCGGTCAGCGAGGCCGACAGCGCGGCGCCAGGCAGGAAGCCCGGGTTGCGATGCTCGGCATTGATCGCTGTCACGACCTCGGCTTCGCGCGCCCACAGGCGCACCGGGGCACCGTCAGCGGCGAGCAGCTGGGCGAGCGCCGTTCCCCAGGCGCCGCCACCAACGACGCCGAAATTCTTGTATGACGTCATGCTTTCACTCCGGCGCCGCGCACGGTTTCTGCGGCCGGATCGAGCGGCCAGCGCGGGCGGGCGGCGACCGAGAGGTCATCGAACAGGCCCGCGGCGAAGCGCTCGGCCCCCGCCCAGGCGATCATCGCGCCATTGTCGGTGCACAGCCACAGCGGCGGCGCCACAAAGGGGCGATCGAAGCGCGCGGCGAGATCGGTCAGCGCGGTGCGGATCGCGCCATTGGCGGCGACTCCGCCCGCGACGACGAACGCGGTCGCGCCGGGACAGGCGGTGAGCGCAATGCGGCTGCGGTCGACAAGGCAGTCGACGACCGCCTGCTGGAACGAGGCGGCGAGGTCGGCGACGCTGTGCGCGCCGCTGGCGGCGGCACGCGCGACCGCGCTTTTGAGCCCAGCAAAAGAGAAATGCGGCTCGGCGCTGCCGACGAGCGGGCGCGGCAGTGGCACCGCATGGGGGTTTCCCTCGCGCGCGATGCGCTCGACTGCCGGGCCGCCCGGATAACCGAGGCCGAGCAGTTTGGCGGTCTTGTCGAATGCTTCGCCTGCGGCGTCGTCGATCGTGGTGGCGAGGCGGCGATAGTCGCCGACTCCCTTAACGAGCAGCAATTGGCAATGGCCGCCCGAGACGAGCAGCAGCAGATAGGGGAATTTCAGATCGGGGTCGGCGAGGCGCGGGCTCAGCGCATGGCCTTCAAGGTGATTGACCGCGATCAGCGGCTTGCCTGCGGCGTGGGCAAGCGCCTTACCGGTGACCAGTCCGACCATCACCCCGCCGATCAGCCCCGGTCCGGCGGTCGCGGCGATGGCATCGACATCGGCGAGCGACACGCCCGCATCGCCCAGCACGCCTGCGACGATCGGCGCGAGCCGGTCGACATGCGCGCGCGCGGCAATTTCGGGAACGACGCCGCCGAACGGGCCGTGCTCGGCCTCTTGCCCCGCGACCCGATGCGCCAAAATGCGCCGGTCGCTGTCGACGAGCGCTGCCGCGGTTTCGTCGCAGCTCGATTCAAGGCCGAGGATCAGAGTCATTATCTTGCGCGTTCCTTTACCCGCCCCTTTATCGGCAGGGCAAGCCGCGCTAGCAGCTTTGCGATGATCGACCTTCCGACCCCCGAAAACCCGCTTCGCATCGGTACCCGCGCATCGCCGCTGGCGATGGCGCAGGCGCATATGACGGTTGCGGCGCTAATCGTGGCGCACGGCCTTGCGCCCGAGGCGCTCACCATCGTGCCGATGACCGCCACCGGCGACCGGATCCAGGACCGTGCGCTGGCCGAGGTGGGCGGCAAGGAACTTTGGACGCGCGAGCTCGACGCGGCGCTTGATGCCAAGGTGATCGATATTGCGGTCCATTCGCTGAAAGACGTCGAAACCATCCGCGATGCGCGCTTTGCCCTCGGCGCGATGCTCGAACGCGCCGATCCGCGCGACCGGCTGGTCGTGCGCGAAGGGATGGCGGCAACGACGATCGCCGATCTGCCGCACGGCGCGCGGCTAGGCACGAGCAGTCCGCGCCGCGCGGCGCAGGTCCGGCGAATCCGGCCCGATCTGGAGCCTGTGCTGCTGCGCGGCAACGTCGCGACGCGGCTGGCGAAGCTCGCGGCGGGCGAGGCCGACGCAACCTTGCTCGCGGCGGCGGGGCTCGACCGGCTGGGGATGCACGCGGTCGGCACGGCGCAGGACATCGCGGTGCTCCTCCCGGCGGCATCGCAGGGCGCGATCGGGGTCGAATGCCGCGCCGCCGATGGTGATACGCTGGCCTTGCTCCTGGCGATCGACCATGCGCCGACCCATCGCGCGGTCGCGGCAGAGCGCAGCTTTCTGGCGGCGCTGGGCGGCGATTGTCGCTCGCCGGTTGCCGCGCATGCGCATTGGCGCGATGACGGCATGTTGCAAATGGACGCCGAAATTTACTCCGACGACGGCGCCGATCATGCCGCGGGGCATGCGCTGATCGATCATGACGATGCGGCAGCGGCGCTGGCGCGGCGATTGCTCGACGACGCTCCCGATACGGTGCGGCGGCTGTTCGCCGCATGAGCGGCGGCCTGCCGCTCGTCGTCACCCGCCCCGAACCGGGCAACAGCGCCACGATCGCGCGCGCCGCCGCGCTTGGCCTCGACGCGCGTGCGATGCCTCTGTTTGCCGCGCACCCGATCGACTGGGCGCTCCCGGCGCCTGCCAACTACGACGCGCTGCTGCTGACCAGCGCACAAGCGGTGCGGCTTGCGGGCGCGCAGCTTGCCGAGCTGGCGGCGCTGCCCGTGCACGCGGTGGGAGAGGCAACCGCCGACGCGGCGCGGGCGGCGGGGTTGACCGTGGTGCAGACCGGCACGGCCGATGGCCAGGCTTTGCTTGACGCCATGGCGTCCGAAAAAATCGCCCGGATATTATGGCTTTGCGGCCGCGAACGGTCCGAATTCGATCCGCGTGGTGCGCTGCTGGACCCGCGCGCCTGCTATGGTGTCGAGCCGGCAGAACCGCCGGGCGACTGGGCCGAGGTCATCGCCGCGCCTGCCGTGCTGCTCGCCCATTCTGTGCGCGCGGCGCGGCGGATCGGCGACCTCGTCGGCGCATCGCGCGCGCATCTGGCGCTCGTCGCGATCAGCCCTGCCGTCGCCGCGGCGGCGGGCGCGGGATGGGGCGAACGGGTCGCGGCGCCAGCGCCCACCGACGCGGCAATGTTGGCACTGGCGCATGCTTTGTGCCACAAGGGCGGAAAATAGGGTCGTTCGAAAGAGACATATGGCAATCGATAGCATCGACACCCCCTCGCCTGCGGTCGAGGCGGTCCCGGCCAGGGGACCATCGTTTCGGCTGCTCGCCATCGCTGCCCTGCTCCTGCTGCTGATCGGTATTGCCGGAGGGGGCTGGGCGGTGAATCGCTGGCTGACCACTACCGACACCGCCCCTGCGGCGAACGTCATCGCGCCGCCAGCGGTTCGCGATATGGCCGATCCGGTGCGGATCGCCGATGCGGTGCCGAAGGGCGCGCCGCTGGTCGTCGCGCCCGTCGATGGCGCCAATGCGCTGGCGGCGCGCGTGGCGGAGCTCGAACAGCGGCTGTCGCGGATTACGCTGGAGGCCGAATCGGCGTCGGGCAACGCATCGCGGTCGGAAGGATTGCTCGTCGCCTTTGCGGTGCGCCGCGCGCTCGATCGCGGCCTGTCGCTCGGCTATCTCGACGCGCAATTGCGGCTGCGTTTCGGCGACGACCAGCCCAATGCGGTCAAGACGATCATCGAAACGTCGCGCGATCCGGTGACGCTCGAACAATTGCGCGCCGAACTCGACACGCTGGCGCCGCAGCTCGTCGGGCGAGGCGGTGATGACAGTGGCAGCCTGTGGACCGGCTTTCGCCGCGAGCTGAGCGAATTGTTCGTCGTCCGCGCGGCGGGAACGCAGTCGCCGCGCGCTTCCGAACGCCTCGATCGCGCCCGACGTTATCTGGGGGCTGGGCAGGCCGATCTGGCGATTGCCGAGGTCGAGGCGCTGCCGGGGGCCGCCGCGGCCAATGACTGGCTGATCGATGCGCGGCGCTATCATGAGGCGCGGCGTGCGCTTGACCTGATCGAGACCGCCGCGATATTGGAGCCGCGCGACAGTCCCGCTGCCGCAATCGCCCGCAGCACCGCGGCCCCGACCCCCTAGCGCGCGTCCCGAAAGGGCTGCTCGCCATATAGAGAAAGCCCCTTTCCATGGCCCTCGCCGATCCGCAGCGCATCGAAGCGCTCGACCCGCTCGACCCGCTTCAGCTTGACGCCGAACTCAGCGAAGAGGAGCGGATGGTCCGCGACACCGCGCGCGCCTATGCCACCGATGCGTTGCTGCCGCGCGTCACCTCGGCGTTTCTCGACGAGCGCTTCGACCGCGAGATCATGTCGGAAATGGGCGCGCTCGGCCTGCTCGGCGCGACGATCGACCCCGAATATGGCGGCGCCGGGCTGAACTATGTCAGCTACGGGCTGATCGCGCGCGAAGTCGAGCGCATCGATTCGGGCTATCGTTCGGCCTGTTCGGTGCAGAGCAGCCTCGTGATTCACCCGATCAACGCCTATGGCAGCGAGGAGCAGAAGCGCAAATATCTGCCCGGGCTGATCTCGGGCGAGCTGGTCGGCTGTTTCGGGCTGACCGAACCCGACGCGGGCAGCGACCCCGGCGGCATGCGCACCCGCGCCGAAAAGATCGAGGGCGGCTACCGCCTCAAGGGCGCCAAGATGTGGATCACCAACTCGCCGATCGCCGATGTCTTCGTCGTGTGGGCGAAATCGGAAGCGCATGGCGGCGCGATCCGCGGATTCATTCTCGAAAGGGGCATGAAAGGCCTCTCGGCGCCGAAGATCGAGGGCAAGGTGTCCTTGCGCGCTTCGGTCACCGGCGAAATCGTGATGGACAGCGTCGAGGTCGGTGAAGACGCGCTGCTGCCGAATGTGTCGGGGCTCAAAGGTCCCTTCGGCTGCCTCAACCGGGCGCGCTACGGCATTGGCTGGGGCGCGATGGGTGCGGCGGAATTCTGCTACGAAGCGGCGCGGGGTTACACGCTCGAACGCCAGCAGTTCGGGCGGCCGCTCGCGGCGAACCAGATCGTCCAGCTGAAGCTCGCCAATATGCTCACCGAAATCACGCTCGGGCTGCACGCGGCGCTGCGTGTCGGGCGATTGATCGACGAAGGGCGCCTGATTCCCGATGCGATCAGCTTCCTGAAGCGCAACAATTGCGGCAAGGCGCTCGATATCGCCCGCGTCGCGCGCGACATGCACGGCGGCAACGGGATTTCGGCCGACTATCATGTCATCCGCCACGCGGTGAACCTGGAAACGGTGAACACCTATGAAGGGACGCACGACGTCCATGCGCTGATCCTGGGCCGCGCGATCACCGGCATCTCCGCCTTTGGTGGCTGACAGCGCGAAACCGCTCGCAGGCATCCGCGTCGTCGAACTGGCGCGGGTGCTGGCGGGCCCGTGGTGCGGGCAATTGCTCGCCGATCTGGGCGCCGAGGTGATCAAGGTCGAGCGGCCGGGGGTTGGCGACGACACGCGGAGCTGGGGACCGCCCTTCATTATGGGCGAAGGCGGCGAAAATCTCGGCGCAGCTTATTATCACAGCACCAATCGCGGCAAATCGGGGGTGGCGATCGATATTGCCACCGGTGCGGGGCAGGCCGCGGTGCGCGACCTGATCGCCGATGCCGATGTCGTCATTGAAAACTACAAGGTCGGCGGGCTCGCCAAATATGGCCTCGACCCCGCGACGCTGATCGCCGCTTATCCGCGGCTGATCGTCTGTTCGATCACCGGGTTCGGTCAGACCGGCCCCTATGCCCACCGCGCGGGCTATGACTTCATCATTCAGGCGATGGGCGGCGCGATGGCGCTGACCGGCGAGCCCGACGGCGCGCCGCAAAAGGCGGGGATTGCCTATGCCGATATCTTTACCGGCATGTATTCGGCGGTCGCGATCCTGGCGGCGTTGCGCCGCCGTGACGTCAGCGGGACGGGCGCGCATATCGACATGGCGCTGCTCGATTGCCAGGTCGGGGTGCTCGCCAATCAGGCGGCCAATTATCTGGCGAGCGGCGCCGTGCCGCGCCGCATGGGCAACGGCCACGCCAATGTCGTCCCCTATCAGGCGTTCGCGACCGCCGATGGCCAACTGGTAATTGCAGTCGGCAACGACGGCCAGTTCCGTAAATTATGCGTGATTTTGGGCGAGGCGGGCTGGGCCGATGACGCGCGGTTCGCGACCAACGCCGCGCGGCTGGCAAATCGCAGCGCGCTGATCCCCCTGCTCGCGGCGAAGATCGCGGGCTGGGACGCGCAGCCGCTGGCCCTCGCGCTGGAGGAGCAGGGGGTTCCGGCAGGGCCGATCAACGATATGGCCGCGGTATTCGCCGACCCGCAAGTGACGGCGCGCGGGATGCGATTCCGGCCCGAGGGTGCTTTCGTCGATGGGCTGGCGAGTCCGATCGTCATCGACGGCGAGCGGATGGTGGCTGCGGGCGCGGCGCCGGAGCTAGGTCATTAGGGGAAGAGCTGCGGATGGTTGCACCAAGCTACAGCGTACCACGACCTCGTCATCCCGGCGAAGGCCGGGATCTCGCCGGTGCGGTAATGCGACAGGGTGAGATCCCGGCCTTCGCCGGGACGACGGAAAGGGAAACGTAAGCCCTCCATCTCACCGCCCGCATCGCCGCCGATCCATCACAACAACGAGAAAGGGGCGCCGCTTCGGACGCCCCTTTCCCCTTTAGCCGATCGCCGCTGGCTCAGAACTTGACCGTGCCGGTGACGAAAATCTGCCGCGGGTTGCCGTAAAAGGCGGTCAGCGTGCCTTCGGTGCCGAGCGCCGAGGTCGGCAGGCCGTTGCCGCCGAGGATCGGGGCGCCGGTCGTCGGGTTGACGTTGATGAAGGTATAGCCTGAGGTCTTATATTCCTTGTTCGTCAAATTCTTGCCGAACAGCCCGATGCTCCAGCGATCGTCGGGGGCGGTATAGACGACGCTCGCGTCGAGCAGCGCAAAACCCTTTTGATCGATGTAGGGGTTCGGGATTTCGAACTGATAGGTCTTGCTGCGGTACGACAGCGTGGTGCCAAAGCTGAGGTCGCCGTCGCCGATCGGGGTGGCGTAGGCGAGGGTGCCGCTGGCGGTCCATTTGGGGGTGTTCTGCACCTCGCGGAATTCGGCGACGTCGGTCGGGCGACCGCCGATGTTCGACACATATTCCTTATATTGCGCATCGATGTAGCCGAGCGCGGTCGACAGCGTCAGCCGGTCGCCCGCCGCGGCCAGATCCTCGCCCAGCCGGACCCGACCTTCGAATTCGACGCCCTTGAAGGTTGCCTTGCCGGCGTTCGACACGATGCCGCAGAAGCTGGGCAGGCCGCTGACGGTGCAGGCGACCGAGCCCGGGATCTGGACGTCGGTATAGTCGGCATAGAAGCCGGCGAGCGCGACATTGACCGCGCCGTCCATCAGACTGCCCTTGTAACCGACTTCATAGCTTTCGACCTTTTCGGGACGGAAGCTCAGGAAAGCGGCGATTTCGGCGTCGCTGCGGATGCCATTGCCATCGGTATCGGGGGCGTTGACGCCGACGCCGCGCGGATCGAAGCCGCCGCCCTTGAAGCCCTGCGAATAGCTGGCGTAGAGCGTATGGTCGGGGGTCGGCTTGAAGGTGAGTGAGGCGCGCGGGGTGAATTTCTTGAAGCTGCGCTTGCCGTCGAAATCGGTACCGGGGGCGCCAAAAGCGACTCCCGCCCCGCCAAACACCGGCGACCCGCCGCCGAGATAGTTCTGGCGCAGGATCGACGCTTCGCGCGTGTCCCAGGTGTAACGACCACCGAGCGACAGGCTGAGCTGGTCGCTGAAATCGAAGGTCGCGTCACCGAACACGGCATAGGTCGTGGTATCGACATCGGCCTCGGTAAAGGCGGTCAGCCCGGCGAGGGTGTTGAAGATGCGGACGTCGAACAGGGTGTCGGCGGTCGCGTCGAGATAGTAGAAGCCGAGCAGACCCTTCAGCCGGTCGCCTTCGTAGAGCAGCTGGAATTCCTGGCTGATCTGTTCGTTGAAGTAGAAGCCGGGAACGTCGACATCGACCGCGGGCAGCGCGTCGAAATCGATCGGGGTCGCCGATGTATCCTTGCGCCAGGCGCTGATCGACCGCAGCGTCACCGTGTCGGTCAATTCGGCGGTGACATTGAACGCCAGACCATAGGATTCGATCTCTTGCTTCGGATCGTTGAGGCCGCCGCGGCTATCGAACACATTGTCGAGCACCGGCGCGTTGGTGCGCAGCGAGGGGATCAGGCGGTGGCCGCCGCGCGGCGCGCTCTTGTCCTTGGTATAGTCGCCCGAAATGCGGATCAGCACCGGCGCGCCATAGCCGCCGAGTTCGACCGTGCCGCGCCCCGCCCAGACGTCCTTGTTGTAATTTTCAAGGCCGGTGGTGAGATTGTCGCCGAAGCCGCCGCGCGATAGCCGCGCGATCGAACCGCCGACGCGGACGATGTCGCCGATCGGGGCACTGGCGGTGACGACCAGGTCGGCCTGGTCATAGGTGCCGAGCGTGCCCTTGAGCTTGAGCGAAAATTCTTCTGGCAGCTGTTTGGTCACATATTTGACCGCGCCGCCGATGGTGTTGCGGCCATAGAGCGTGCCCTGCGGCCCGCGCAGGATTTCGATGCGTTCGACGTCATAGATGTCGAGCACCGCGGCCTGCGGACGATTGAGATAGACGTCGTCGAGATAGAGGCCGACCCCCTGTTCGAAACCCGACACCGGATCCTGCTGGCCGACGCCGCGGATGAAGGCGCTGAGCGTCGAATTGGTGCCGCGCGACACTTCGAGCGTGGTGTTCGGCGTCGTCTGCCCGACATCGGTGATGTCGATCGCGCCCGCCTTGGTCAGCGCCTCGCCCGAATAGGCGGTGATCGCGACCGGGACGTCGATCAGGCGTTCGTCGCGGCGGCGGGCGGTCACGATGATCTCGTCGTCTCCGGCGTCGGTGCTCGCCTCATCGGCGGGTGCGGCGGCCTCCTGGGCAAAGACGGCCGGGGTGAAGGCGAGCATGGACAGCGCGCTCGAAGCAAGGACGGCGCGGCGCAGCGGACGAGCGAAAGGACGCATGTAGGACTCTCCCATGTAAGGAGCGACCGCTTGCCGCCCCTGTCGTTTTTTTGGGCCCGGTGCTTGCCAAGCCGCGACGCACCCAATAATGAAACATGAACCAAGTTTCAACTTGGAATATGACTTCGTCGTTTTTTGCTTGCCAGTGGTGCGAAAAAGCCACGATGCAGCGGGGGGCGTGCGGAGGGGAGACGGAAGATAGCCATGGATCAGCCGCAAGACGCAGCACCGATCGCCGCGGGAGAGGCGCGCGACAAGACCCCGCGCACCGATCGCGGGCGCCGCACCTTGCGCAAACTGCTCGACGCCGCGGCGGTGGAATTTGGCGAGCGCGGCTTTCACGAAGCATCGATCAGCGGCATCACCCGCCGCGCCGGGACCGCGCTCGGCAGTTTTTACACCTATTTCGATTCGAAAGAGGAAATCTTCCAGGCGCTGGTCCGCTATATGAGCGAGCAGCTACGCGACCATGTCACGCCGCTGGTGCAGGCGGCGCCCGACGAGATCAGCGCCGAGCGCATCGGGCTTGAATCCTTCCTGGGGTTCGTGCGCGAGCATAAGGAAATCTACCGGATTATCGACGAGGCCGAGTTCGTCGATTACGCCAGCTACCGGCGTCACTATGAAACCACCGTTGCGCGCGTGCGCCAGCGGCTCGAGGATGGCGCGGCGCGCGGCGAGATTCGCGCCGACGTCGGCGAGATTCACGCCTGGGCGATCGGCGGGATGAACGTGTTTCTCGGCATGCGTTACGGCCTGTGGGACGCCGACGCCGACATTTCGGAAATCGCGCGGATCGCGAATGATTTTGTCGCCAACGGGCTGAAAAAGCGCGATTAGAACCGGTCGTGTAAAGTAGCGATACGCGATTCGGCCGGCGCGGAAGCTAGCGCCGAAGCCACGACGGCAACAGGTGCGACGTCGCCTTTTCGATCTGCTGGACGCGATCGATCAACGCGCGGGCCTTGGGGGTTTCCGCCGGAAGCTCGCAGAAAAATGAACGATGAAATGCGTCGGGGTATCGTGCGTAGAACGCCGCGTCATTCGCGACGGGATAGCCCGTGCGGTCGCGAATAAGGTCGGGGTGGACCCCAAATTTCGGCTTCTCCAGCTGCGCGGCCCGCGCGGCAAGGTCCACATAGTCCTTCTTTGTCCAAGTGTCGGGTGCATAAGCGATCTTCGATCGCGAATAACCGCCCTCGCCGATGCGCGTCGCGATATAGGCGCACATGTGTTTGTTGAGGTACGAAAAACCGTTTGGTTTGTCCGCCAACCGCGATCCGTCCGCGATCCAGTACCCCGGCTCGCCCTTCCAGAAAATCGTCAGGGCCGTCGCGACGTCGCATTCGGCGCGCCGAACGATCCAGTCGAGCAAATATAGCGGCTCGCTCCAGTTGAAATCCAACGCGACGCGATGCCAGTCATCGGGGTCCGTACGTTCAAGCCAGGCAATGTTCGCCGACAGGCAATCCCGCTCTTCGTCGCTCAAGTCATCCATTGCGGCAAGACCTTCCATAAAGTCGGTCGCCAATAACCAGACAATGTTAAGTTTCAGTGTTGTTGAAGCGTCGGGCCTTGATCTTGCCGGATAGAAAAAGGCGGACCGCCATTTAGTGCGATACTAGAAAAATCGCATGTTCGGCGCGCCAGCTTGCCGCCGCATCGCTCGTCGGCCTGTCGCCCGACAAGTGCCACACGCGTTCGACCCGGATGCCTTTCGCGCGGACGAGATCGCGAAAATCGCTGACCGTGACATGGTGGATGTTCGGGGTTTCATACCAGGCGACGGGGAGCAGCCGCGTTACCGGCATCCGGCCGTTCCAGAGCAGCGCGAGCCGGACGCGCCAGTGCGCGAAATTGGGGAAGCTGACGAAGGCGCGGGGCGCGATGCGCAGCAGTTCGTCGACCACCCGGTCGGGGCGTTCGGTGGTTTGCAGCGTCTGCGACAGGATCGCATAGTCGAAAGCGTCATCGGGATAGTCGGCAAGGTCGCGGTTTGCATCGCCCTGCACCACCGACTGGCCGCGCGCGATCGCCGCGGTCACGTTTGCCGGGTCGATCTCGAGCCCGCGCGCATCGACGCCCTTGGCGCGCAGCGCCGCGATCAGCTCGCCATCGCCGCAACCCACGTCAAGGACGCGCGCGCCGGGCGGCACGGCGTCGGCGATGATCGCAAGATCGGGGCGGAGAGCCATCAGAACCCGGAACCCAGGGCGCCCGCAACCAGGCGGTCGAGCGCCGGGACGTCGAGCAAAAAGGAATCATGGCCGAAGGGCGCCGACAGCTCGACAAAGCTCGCCGCCGCACCGACGCTTTGCAGCGCCTGCACGATGCGGCGCGACTCCGAGGTCGGGTACAGCCAGTCGGTGTCGAAACTGACGAGGGTGAAACGCACGTCCTTTGCGCGGGCAAAGGCTCCGGCGAGCCGCCCGTCGTGCGGGTCGGCAAGGTCGAAATAATCCATCGCGCGGGTGATATAGAGATAGGCGTTGGCATCGAAACGGTCGGTGAAGGCCAGCCCCTGATGGCGGAGATAGGATTCGACCTGGAAATCGGCGTCGAAACCAAAGCTCTTGATGTCGCGCGCCTGCAGGCGGCGGCCGAATTTCTCGGTCAGCCCCTCCTCGGACAAATAGGTGATGTGCGCCGCCATGCGCGCGACCGCGAGCCCCTTGGTGGGCGCGCGCGTGCTGCCATAATATTGGCCGTCCTGCCAATCGGGGTCAGCCATGATCGCCTGCCGTCCGACTTCGTGGAACGCGATATTCTGCGCCGAATGGCGCGCCGCACTGGCGATGACGAGCGCCGAGCCGAGGCGCTGCGGATAGGTCGCCGCCCAGGCGAGCGCCTGCATCCCGCCCATCGACCCGCCGACGACGGCGTGAAGCCGCGCGATCCCCAGATGGTCGAGCAGCAGCGCCTGCGCGCGCACCATGTCGGTGATCGTGATAACCGGAAAGGCCATGCCCAGCGGCGCGCCGGTCGCGACGTCGGGGGTCGCAGGGCCGCTCGACCCCATGCAGCTACCGAGTACATTGGCGCAGATGACGTGAAAGCGGTCGGTGTCGATCGGCTTTCCGGGACCGACCATGCGCGCCCACCAGCCGGGCTTGCCGGTCGCCGGATGGTCGCTCGCGACATATTGGTCGCCGGTCAGCGCGTGGCAGATCAGCACCGCGTTCGACTTGTCGGCGTTGAGCGCGCCATAGCTTTGATAGGCGATCGTCGTCGCGGGCAGGCTCTGGCCGCTGTCGAGCGCGAGCGGCGCCGCGATCGTCACGCTCTGGTGCTGAATCTGGTGGAGCAGGCTCGCCATGATGGGCGCGGGGCTAAGCGGGTGCAGCCACCCTGTCAACGTACTGGACTCAGACGGCTGACGCGCTAAACGGCGCGGCATGACCGACACGACGCAAACCCTTGAGCCCAAGCCGTGGATCAGCGGCATCGCCCCCTATGTTCCCGGCAAATCGGCGGGAGCCGATGGTCGCCCGCTGATCAAGCTGAGCGCCAACGAAAATCCGCTCGGGACGGGTGCCAAGGCGCGCGCGGCCTTTGCGGCGGCGCAGGGCGCGGCCGACGCGCTGTCGCGCTACCCCGATCCGGGCTCGAACGAGCTGCGCGCCACGATCGCGGCGAAGTTCGGGCTCGATCCGGCGCGGATCATCTGCGGCAACGGGTCGGACGAGCTGCTGCATCTGGCGGCGGGCACCTATGCCGGCGCGGGCGACGAGATCCTGTATGTTCGCTACGGTTTCGCGGTTTACGAGATTGCGGCGCGGCGTGTCGGGGCGACCCCGGTCGAGGCCGATGACCGCGACTATGCGACCGACGTCGATGCGCTGCTCGCAGCAGTGACCGACAAGACGCGCGTCGTCTATCTCGCCAATCCGAACAATCCGACCGGCACGCTGGCGTCGCGCGACGAGGTTGCGCGCTTGTACGCGGGCCTGCCCAAGAATGTGCTGTTCGTCATCGACCAGGCCTATTCCGAATATCTGTCGGATGCCGAGGATGACGGCGGGCTCGAGCTCGCGAAGACGCAGCCCAATGTGTTTATCACCCGCACCTTTTCCAAGATCCACGGGCTCGCAGCCGAACGCATCGGCTGGGGCTATGCGGCGGCAGAGGTGATTTCGGCATTGCACCGCATCCGCCTGCCGTTCAACGTCACGCGCGCGGGGCAGGCGGCGGCGATCGCGGCGATCGGCGATGAGGAATTTGTGACTGCCAGCCGCGCGCATAACGCCAAATGGCGCGCCTGGCTGGCGCGGGAGATCGAGAGCCTGGGCAATCACGGGCTGCGCGTCGTGCCGTCGGCGTGCAATTTCCTGCTCGTGCTGTTCGAGGGCGATGTCAGCGCCGAGACGGTGTATAACCGGCTGATGGAGGCGGGCTATATCGTCCGCTGGCTGCCGGGGCAGGGATTGCCGCACGCGCTGCGCATGACCATCGGCACCGAGGACGAGACGCGCGGGCTCGCGGCGGCAATCCGCGCGGCGCTGAACGGCTGATCGATGGGGCGTCCGGTCGAGCGATTGGCGATCATCGGCCTGGGCCTGATAGGATCGTCGATTGCCCGCGCGATCAAGGCGCGGCTGCCGGGCGTCAGCGTGACGGGCTATGACGCCGACGCCGACGTGCGCGACGTCGCGCAGCAACTCGCACTGTGCGACATCATCGCCGACCGCGCCGACGCGGCGGTCGCGGGCGCCGATCTTGTCATCTTGGCGGTGCCGGTTGGCGGCATGGCCGCCGCGGCGCGCGCGATCGCACCCGGTTTGGCGGTGGATACAATCATCTCCGACGTCGGATCGTCGAAGGCGAGTGTGGCCGAAGCGCTGGCGCATGCCTTGCCCGGGCATATCGTCATCCCCGCGCATCCGGTTGCCGGCACCGAAAACAGCGGTCCCGCCGCGGGCTTTGCCAGCCTGTTCGAGGGGCGCTGGTGCATCATCACCCCGCGTGCGGGCGCGCCCGAGGATGCAGTGGCTGCGCTCACGACCTTCTGGGAAGCGCTGGGGGCCAAGGTAGACGTCATGGACGCCGCGCACCACGACATGGTGCTCGCGGTAACCAGCCACCTGCCGCACCTCATTGCCTATACGATCGTCGGGACCGCAAGCGAGCTGGAGGAGGTCACCGAAAGCGAGGTGATCAAATATTCGGCCGGCGGTTTCCGCGACTTCACGCGCATCGCGGCGAGCGACCCGGTGATGTGGCGCGACGTGTTTCTGGCGAACAAGGACGCGGTGCTGGCGACGCTCCAGCGGTTCAACGAAGATCTGACGGTGCTGCAACAGGCGATCCGCCGCGGCGACGCCGCCAAGCTGGAAGACTGGTTCACGCGCACCCGCGCGATCCGCCGGTCGATCATCGAACAGGGGCAGGATGACGCAGCGCCCGATTTCGGGCGGAAGCACTAAACCACACGCCCAACCTCCGTTCGTATCGAGCGAAGTCGAGATACGCTCGCCCTGCCGACGTCTTCACGTGTCTCGACTTCGGCCTGCGGCCGAAGTTTATCCTGAGCGCCTGCCAAGGCAGTCGAAGGGCTCGACACGAACGGGAATTAGGGGACTTTATAGCCTTCGAGCAACGCCTCGGGCGGGTTCAGCGCATTGATCGCGCGCCAGACGCGCTCCTCGGCCTCCTCGCGCGGCAGTCCCGCCGGAATCGTCTCACCGACCTTGTAGGTGATCGTCCCGGGCCATTTGACCCAGCGGCGCGGGGGATAGGCGATGCCGCTGTTCACCGCGACCGGGATCACCGGCACGCCGAGCAGGCGGTAGATGCCGGCAAATCCCGAGCGGAGCGGCGGCGCCAGCCCGTGCGGAATCCGCGTACCCTCGGCGAACAGCACCAGCGGGCGATCCTTGGCCAGCGCGGCCTTGGCGGCATTCAGCATCGCGCGCATCGCCTTGCCGCCGCCGTCGCGGTCGACCGGGATCAGGCCATAGAAGCGCGCCGCCTGCCCCCAGACCGGGATGTTGAACAGCTGTTCCTTGGCAAAGACGGCCGGATGCTTGAATAGCCCGGGCTGCTCGATCGTCTCGAATGCCCCCTCATGCTTGAAGACATAGAGCGCCGGAATGTCGGGCATCTCGCCCTCGACGATGATTTTCTGGCCTAGCACGAAGCGGCAGATCAGCCGGTGGAACTGCGCCCAGACGCGCACGAACCAGATCGTCGCACGGTGCGAGATCGGCAGCGAAATTACGGCGCCGATCGAGCTGAAACTGCTCATCAGGACGAACAGGATCCAGAACAGGATCGATCGAAACAGGGCAAAGATGTAACGCATCGGCCTTGCGCTTACAGACCGAGCAGGCCGCCCGCCAGCCCCGCGAGATATTTGTGATATTCGCGAAACAGCGTGGCGAAATTGGGCTCGCTGCGCACTGCGTCGGGCAGGATCGTCACCTTGTCGCCAACCGCGCGGGCGATCTCATATTCGGCGCGGCGCATATGCCAGTCGGTGGTCACCAGCCGCACGCTTTTATAGTTGCGCCGCGCAACCCAGGTCGCGACCTCGGTCGCGTTCGAACGCGTATCCTCGGCCTCGAACCCTAGCGCGATGCAGCAATCGAACAAGGCCTGCGGGCGTTTATATTCCGCCGCCAGCTCGCGCGGTTTCACCTCGCGCGCGACGCCGCTGATCAGCAGCCGCTTGGCGTCGCCTGCCTCGAGCCGTTCGAGCGCCCGGTCGATGCGCCCCGGCCCACCGGTGAGCACGACGATGGCGTCGGTTTTTTGCGGCGCGGCGGGCAGCGGCGGCAGCAGCGCAAACCATGCAAAGCCGAGCACCCAAGCCAGAAACAGAAGGGAAAGCAGGCGCTTGATCATAATATCTTCTTGAGCGCGGCGAGCAACGTCTGGCGCGCCGTCAGGGCTGCGAGCGCGATAGCCAATAGCGGCAGCGCCAGCAAGAGCGCCCAGCCGCCCGGACCCAGCGACGCGGTCGCCGCCAGCCCCGAGGTGACCCCCGCCCATTGCCAGCCGATCAGGAGCAACAGCGCCGCGGCGACCGCAGTGCCCAGCGCGATGCCATAGGCGGTGTCGATCGCGATCCGCCGCTGGAACAGCCGGGTGATCTGGCGGTCGGTGGCGCCGATCAGGTGGAGCATCTCGATCGTCGCGAAATGGGTGCCGAGCGCCGCACGCGCAGTCATGATCACCACCGCGGCGCTGGCGAGCGTCATCAATATGACGAGCGCGCCGGCGATCCATGCGAGCGAACCGATCAGCTGGGCGACCGGCCCCAGCCATTCGGCATGCGGAATGATCCGCGCGCCGGGGGCTTCGGCGGCGACCAATGCGCGCAGCTCCTGCATGTGGCGGCGACGGTTTTCGCCGACAAAATCGATATCGACGAGCGCCGGAAGCGGCAGCGAATTCAGCACCGGATCGTCGCCCCCTTCGCCGTTTGTTTCGCTGCCGAACCATTGCCCGAGCGTCGCCTGCAGCTCCTCGCGATCGACCGCGCGCGCCGACAGGACAAAGGGCTGGGCGGCGGCGGCGCGGCGCAGCGCCGCGGCCTGTTCGGCGCGGGTCACCGGGTTGGGGGTGACGATCTGCACCGTGACCCGTCCGGCGATGGCGCTGCCGATCGCGTTCGCCGATCGCGCCAGCCCGACACCGGCGGCCGCAGCGAGCAGGGTCAGCATCATCAGGATCGCGATCACCCACGGGGTCGGGCCCGACAGGCGGCGATCGGGAAGCAGGCGGCGGTGCTGGACGGGAACGCGCGGGATGATCATGGGCGGCCCGTCATGCCCGGTTCGCCGGCGGATAGCGCAGCGCGCCGGTGGGGTCGGCGAGGCGGCCCTTTTCGAGCCGCATCATCTGGGCATTTTCGATGCGGCTGATCAGGTGAATGTCGTGCGTGGCGACCACGACGGTGGTCCCGAGGCGATTCAGCGCCTCGAACAATCCCAACAGGCGCGTCGCCATTTCGGGATCGACGTTCCCCGTCGGTTCGTCGGCGACCAGCAATTGCGGGCGCGCGATCACCGCGCGCGCGATCGCGACGCGCTGTTGCTCGCCGCCCGACAGTGTCGCGGGGTGGGCCTCGGCGCGGTCGCCGAGGCCGATCCAGCTGAGCATTTCGCCGACCGGCCCGGACAGATCGTCTTCGCCGACCCCCGCGATCCGCAGCGGCAGCGCGATATTGTCGCGCGCCGACAGATGCGGGATCAGGCGGAAATCCTGGAACACCACCCCGATCCGGCGGCGAAAGCCGGGCAGGCGCTGGCGCGGCATGCTCACCAGATCTTCGCCGAACAGCCGGACGATGCCGCGGCTTGGTCGCTGTGCGAGGTAGAGCATTTTGAGCAGCGAGGTCTTGCCCGCGCCTGAGGCGCCGGTCAGGAAATAGAAGCTGCCCGGTTGCAGGTTGAAGCTGATGTCGCTCAGCACTTCGGCATCGGGGCCATAACGCAGGCCCACCCCGTCGAATTCGACCATCGCGCCACCGGGGCGCGGAGCGGCTGCGTCGGTCATGGCGTCACGCGCACGCGGTTCGGCGCGGGAAGCGTGGGACATAATCGGGGCGCGGTGGCGCTCATGCCCCGCCTGTTACACGGCAATAGTGTCAGGTAAAGCGGGGAGTGGGCGACCTGCGGCGACGCGGCACTTGCAACACCGCGAATCAGCGTGTTTAGAAGGGGACCATGATCCTCGCCTGCCCGTCCTGCCGCACCCGTTATGTCGTACCCGATACCGCGATCGGGCCGACCGGGCGCACCGTGCGCTGCGCAAGCTGCCGTCACAGCTGGTTTCAGGAGCCCGCGACGATCGATCCGACCGTTTCGGCGACTGTCGCCGAGCCGGTTGCGGCTCCGGCAAGCGAGCCCGCACCTGCACCTGCACCCGCTCCTTCTTTTCCCGAACGTCCGGTCCCGGTCGCCGAACCCGCGCCGCCGCCGCCCGAAGCCTTTGCCGCCGACCCGGCGCCGCGGGCGGCGCCCCCGGTCGTTGACGAAGCGCCGCTGCCCTTCCGCCGCCCGCGGCGCAATCCGGCGAAGCGCTGGACGCTGATCGCGGCGAGCGCCGCCGTGCTGATGATCGCCGCAACCGCTGGACTCACATATTTCGGCCTGCCCAGCTGGGCGCAAGGCTTAGGGCTGCCCGGTATGGCTGCCGAACCCGATCTGGTGATCGAGCTGCCGCCCAACCAGGACCATCGCGAGCTCGCCGACGGAACGATCTATTTCGCCGCATCGGGGGTGATCATCAATCCGACCGACCGCGAACAGCGGGTGCCGCCGATCCTCGCCGAACTGCGCGATGCGCAGGGGACGATCGTCTATAGCTGGACGATCAAGCCGCCGGTGCGGATGCTGCCGCCCAACGAAAAGGTCAATTTCAGCGAAGCAAAGCTCGACATCCCGCGCCGCGCGACACAGCTGACCGTCAGCTGGGCATTGCCGAAAAGCTAAATCCTTCCAGAGGTATGGCGTGACGTCGCGGCGTCACAGGCTCAATGCACCACCCAGCGACAACAGGAAACTGGTCACCGTCGCGACGATGATCGGTGCAAAGCTCCGCCATCCCTGATCGAGCAGCAGGTGCAGCCGCGCCTTCATCGCGGTGGCGACGATTGCGAGCAGGAGGAGTGCCTGCGCGCTGGTCGCCGCGCCATCTTGAACGGATGCGGGGATTTCCACGAGCGAATTGAGCGCGGCGATCGCTAGAAAACCGACGATGAACCAGGGCAGACGTAGCGGGATCTTGCGCGCGCCATCGCCTTCGTCGCGGCGTCCCAGCCACAGCGCCACCAGCATCAGCATCGGCGCGAGCAGCGCGACGCGGGTCAGCTTGACGATCGTCGCGACCTCGCCCGCGGCGGCTGAGAAGGAAAAGCCGCCGCCGATCGCTTGCGCGACGTCATGGATTGACGCCCCGATCAGGAACCCCGCCTGCGCGTCGGTCAGTTGCAACTCGGCGGCGAGCACCGGATAGAGCGTCATCGCGAAGGCGCTGGCGACGGTGATCCCGACCAGGGTCAGCGTGAACCGCGCCTGGTCGACGCGCTTGTCACCGATCAGCGACCAGAGTGCGAGCGCCGCCGATGCGCCGCAGATTGCGGTGGCGCCGCCCGCCAGCAGCGCCGCGTGGCGATCCTGCGCGAACAGCCGCGCGGTCGCGACGGTGACCACGATCACCGCGAGCATGATCAACACCAGCAGCGCGAAGGGCAGCGGCCCTAGTTCGGCGAGCTGATCGGCGGTGATCCGCGCCCCGACGAGCACGATCCCGATGCGAAGCGCGGTCTGCGACATCAAATCGAGCCCCGCGTGCGTCCGCCGGTCCTGCGACAGAAAACTCATCGCGAGGCCGATCAGCAGCCCCATCAGCACGAGCGGCGCCGCATAATGGTCGGCGAGCCAGGCGGCGGCGAGCGCCGCGATCGCGGTGACGAGCACCCCCGGCAGATAGTCGCGCCAGCGCCGCCGGGCCGGCGGATGCGCCTCGAGCTGCATTTCGCCATACAGGTCGGCGGCCATCGGCCAGCTTCGTTCGGATGATGCGTTCACGCCGCGGTCCCCATGCCCATGGCGCCGCTTTGCACATTGCCGCGCCGCGGTCGATAGGCCATTGCTGCCGGGCCGCGCTCTTGCTAGAGGCCGCGCTCTATTGGCACCCGTAGCTCAGCTGGATAGAGCGCTGCCCTCCGAAGGCAGAGGCCAGGGGTTCGAATCCCTTCGGGTGCGCCATTTCCCCAACTTCCTACGATTCCGCCTTCGGCGCGGCTCATCATGCCGCGGCGGCGGTCGGTGTGGCTGCTGCGCCGCAGCTGTCCTTGGGGGTTTCCGCAACGTCGCAGCGCGCGCTGGCGACCAGCACTGCTTCGTGCAGTTTTGCGGTAACGATCGCGGCGGTGGCCGGGTCGAGATCGTCGAACCCGACCTCGATCTGGAACAAGCCGTCGCACAGACGTGCCGCCAATATGGCGGGAATCAGCGACCGCTGCGCGAACACGCCGATGATGCGCGGCAGCGTTTGCGGATCGGGATAGGCGACGATCCGGAACTGCCGCTTCACGCCGCGATCCGGCCCGCCGAAGCGATCAGCCGCTCGGCGGTTTCGTCGGCAACGGTCGCGGGCGACAGGCCGCGGCGCGAAGCTTCTTCCAGGATGGCGGCGACGCGCGGGCCGATCTGCGCGACCCGGCTCGCGACGCTGGCGGCGCTTTCGCCCAGATATTCCGCCGAAACGCTGATGATCCCGCCCGCGTTGGCGACATAGTCGGGCACATAGGTGATGCCGCGGTCGCGTAGCAGGCCCGCGACTTCGGGGGTCGCGAGCTGGTTGTTGGCGCCGCCGCACACCAGCTTCGCCTTCATCGCCGCGACAGCCGGTTCGTCGAGGACGCCGCCCAGCGCGCAGGGCGCGAAGATATCGGCCTCGACCGCCGCGATCGCATCGGCGCCGACGACGCGCGCGCCGAGGATCGTGGCGAGCCGGTCGCGGCGGCCGGGCGCGACATCGGCGATGACCAGCCGTGCCCCGGCATCGGCGAGGCGGCGGCACAGCTCTGCGCCGACATTGCCGGTCCCCTGCACCGCGACGGTCAGCCCCCTGAGGTCCGCGCCGAGCGCAAAGGCGGCGCCCGCCTCGATCGCCCCGAACACACCCGCGGCGGTCCACGGCGACGGATCGCCGCCCGCCGCGGCGCCGACCGCGGCCAGCCCCGCGACATGGCGTGTCTCGCGGGCTACGTCCTGCATGTCGGCGACGGTCGTGCCGACATCTTCGGCGGTGACATAACGTCCGCCCAGCGCCTCGACCGCGCGGCCAAAGGCGGCGAACAGCGCGGCGCGGTCGAACGGGCCGTCGGGGCGGCGGAGCACCGCCTTGGCGCCGCCAAAGGGCAGCCCGGCCATCGCATTCTTGTAACTCATCCCCTCGGCGAGCCGGAAGGCGTCGGTGAACGCCCGGTCCAGGTCGGGATAATGCCACAGGCGGCAGCCCCCGGCGCCCGGCCCCAATGTCGTCGAATGGACGACGATGACGCCATCGAGCCCGGCGCTCCGGTCCTCCAGACGGACGGTTTCGACGGCGGGCAAGCGCCCCGAAAATTGCACAACCATGATAGTCTCCTGCTCTGCGCCTGTTATCGCAGACCGGAGCAGGTCAATCTTGCTCGATATTTCGAGTTTTTGGCGTTATGACGGTCAAAGCTTCTCAAAATTGAGAAAATTGAGGTTGAAATGACCGATCTTGATCCCTTCGAGAAGAATATCATCCGCGAGCTGCAGCGCGATGCCAGCCTGACCACCGCCGAGCTTGCCGAGCGCGTCGGGCTGTCGCCGTCGCCCTGCTGGCGCCGCATCGACCGGCTCGAACGCGACGGCTATATCAAGGGGCGGGTCGCGGTCGTCGACCGGCGCAAGGTCGGGCTGCACGCGCATATTTTTGCGCAGGTCAAGCTCAACGCGCACGGCCGCGCCAACCTCGACGAGTTCAGCAACGCGATCGCGGCCTTTCCCGAAGTGCTCGGCGCCTATGTGCTGATGGGCAATATGGACTTCATGCTGCGCATCGTCGCGCGGGACATCGATGCCTATGAGGCGTTCTTCTTCGACAAATTGAGCAAGCTGCCCGGAGTGCAGGAAATCAATTCGACCGTGGCGCTGTCCGAAATTAAATCGACGAACGAGCTGCCGATCCTTTGAGCCCGACCCGTTTGACTCGCGCGCGCGGCTGCGCCAGATGCCCGGTCGTGCCGATGTCGGCGCCGCGCGAGAGGGAATAGGAGCGGATGTACGACCTGCTGAACGGCCTGTCGGTGATCGAAGCCTCGTCCTTCGTCGCCTCGCCGACCGCCGGGCTCTATTGCGCGCAGATGGGGGCCGAGGTGATCCGCGTCGACCAGATTGGCGGCGGTCCCGATTTTCGCCGCTGGCCGGTGACCGACGGCAATGACTCGCTCTATTGGGAAAATCTCAACCGCGCCAAAAAATCGGTCGCGCTCGATCTCGGGCGAGGCGAGGGGCGCGAGTTGTTGCAGGCGCTGGTGCGCGCGACGGGCCAGTTCATCACCAATTTCCCGGTCGGGGGCTTTCTGGCGCACGAAGTGCTGGCGGCGGAACGGCCTGACCTGATCACCGTCCGCGTCATGGGCTGGGCCGACGGGTCGCCCGCGCTCGACTATACGGTGAACAACAGCGTCGGCTATCCGATGCTCACCGGCACCGGCCCCGAACCGGTCAACCATGTGCTGCCTGCATGGGATCTGCTCAGCGGCGCTTATGCCGCCTTTGCGCTGCTTGCCGCGATCCAGCGGCGGACTGTTACGGGCAAGGGTGGAGAAGTGCGGGTACCGCTGTCCGATGTCGCGATCGGCACCGTCGCCAATCTCGGCGGGGTCGCCGAGGTGCTGTACAGCGGCGCCAACCGTCCGCGGCTTGGCAACGCGGTCTATGGCCTGTTCGGGCGCGATTTCGTCACCGCCGACGGCCAGCGGACGATGATCGTCGTCGTGACGCCGCGCCAATGGACCAATCTGGTCGCCGCGCTGGGGCTGGGCGATGCGATTGCCGCGGTCGAGGCGGCGCGCGGGGTGTCCTTTGCGACCGACGACGGCGTCCGCTTCACCCATCGCGACGCGCTCTATCCGCTGTTCGAGCGCGCGATCGCAAGCCGCAACCATGCCGATCTCGCCGCCGCTTTCGACGCGGGCGGGATCGTTCATTCGCCCTATCGCACGATGCTCGATGCCGTGCAGGATCCGACGCTGGTCGCGGACAATCCGATCTTCGGGCAAGCCGACAACCCCAGCGGTTTTGGCTATCCCGCCGCGGGCGCCTTTGCGACCTTGCCGCACGATGCGCGCCAGCCGCCGCGCCCGGCGCCGCGCAACGGGCAGCATAGCGAGGAAATTCTGGCCGACCGCCTGTCGCTGCCGTCGGGCGAGATTGCCCGGCTGATCGATGCTGGTATCGTCGGGGTGGCCTGAGATGGATTCAATCCTTTTCTGTTCCCCCGCGAAGGCGGGGGTCCATCACCGACCCTCTCGTCACTCGGCGACCGTTGGCGATGACGGCACCGATCGGACGATGGACCCCCGCCTTCGCGGGGGAACAGCGAAATTATTTGATCCGACAAGCAAATCTGGAGAATGACATGACCCTGCGCCGCGCCGCCATCGTTGCCCCGATCCGTACCGCCGTCGGCAAATTCGGCGGCGCGCTCGCCAGCCTTGATGCCGGGCAGCTTGGCGCGGTGGTGCTCAAGGCGCTGGTCGAGCGGACGAAGATCGATCCGGCGCGGGTCGACGATGTCGTGTTCTCGCAAGGCTATGGCAATGGCGAGGCGCCGAGCATCGGCCATTGGTCGTGGCTCGCCGCGGGCCTGCCGCTCGAAGTGCCCGGCTATCAGCTCGACCGCCGCTGCGGATCGGGGCTGCAGGCAATCGCCAACGCCGCGATGATGGTCCAGACCGGCATGTCCGACGTCGTCGTTGCGGGCGGGGTCGAATCGATGTCGAACGTCGAACATTACAGCATCGATGTGCGCAAGGGCGTGCGCGCCGGCAATCTGGTGTTGCACGACCGGCTGACCCGCGGACGGTTGATGTCGCAGCCGATCGAGCGTTTCGGGGTGATCAGCGGGATGATCGAGACGGCCGAAAATCTGGCGAAGGATTATGGCATCACGCGCGAGGCCGCCGACGCCTATGCGGTGCAGAGCCATCAGCGCGCCGCGGCGGCATGGGCGAAGGGCCTGTTCGACGACGAGCTGGTCCCGGTCGCGGTGCCGCAGCGCAAGGGCGATCCGGTGATCTTTGCGCATGACGAGGGCTATCGCGCCGATGCGACGCTTGAATCCTTGGGTGCGTTGCGCGCGATCGAGGCAAAGACGATCCCCGGCGCGGTGGTAACCGCGGGCAATGCCAGCCAGCAGAATGACGCCGCGGCCGCATGTCTCGTCGTCGCCGAGGACAAGCTCGATGAACTCGGGCTTGAACCGATCGCCTGGTTCCACAGCTGGGCGGCGGCGGGCTGCGACCCCAGCCGGATGGGGATCGGTCCGGTACCGGCGGTGGAGCGCCTGTTTGCACGCACCGGGCTGGGGTGGAGCGACATTGACCTCGTGGAATTGAACGAAGCGTTCGCGCCGCAGGTGCTCGCAGTGCTGAAAGGCTGGGGATGGTCGGGCGACGACAGCCGCAACGAGATCCTCAACGTCAACGGCTCGGGCATTTCACTTGGCCACCCGATCGGCGCGACTGGTGGGCGCATCCTGGCGAATTTGACGCGCGAGCTGGTGCGCCGCGACGGGCGTTACGGGCTGGAGACGATGTGCATCGGCGGCGGGCAGGGCATCGCCGCGATCTTCGAGCGCGCGGTTTGAGCAGCGCATCACCAAGCGCCAGCCGGTCAAATTGAACCAGACCCTTCCTCCTCGTCACCCCGGACTTGATCCGGGGTCCATTGCGGCGCTGAAGTCATGGACCCCGGATCAAGTCCGGGGTGATGAAGAAAAGGCGGTCGAGCCGTGACGATGTGTGCGGATATGAACAGCGCGATGGCTGCCGCACAGGCCTATCGGGTGACGGCACAAACCGCGCTCGCTGCACGGCTGGCCGAACGGCCGATCGATCAGGAGCAGCGCGCCGCGCACGGCTTTGCCTGGGTCGCGACGACGGTGGCGGCACTCGAAGCGGTGCAGGGCTGGGTCGAGGCCGGGCAGGGCGCCAACCCGCTCGACGCCAAGATCGCGACGCTCGCCTTTGCCGAAGGGATCGGCCAGCTCGTCGGCGGCTTGCCGATGGGGCAGAACGAGATGTTCCGGCCTGCCGACCTTGGCATAGGCCTCGGGGCGCGGACACTCGCTGATGCTTGCGCCGACCTGCTCGACGCCGACCATGCCGCGCTGCGCGCCGAAGTGGCGGCGGCGCTGGCGGGTGGCGATTGGCCCAGCGAGACGCTGCACGATGCCGACCTCGATGCGATCCGCGACCAGTTTCGTCGTTTCACCGACGCCGAAATCATACCGCACGCGCATCGCTGGCACCTTGCCAACGATCTGATCCCAGACGCCACGGTCCGCGCGATGGCCGATCTCGGCACCTTCGGCGTCTGCATCCCCGAGGCGTTCGGCGGGCTCGGCCTCTCGAAGCTGGTGATGTGTATCGTCACCGAGGAATTGTCGCGCGGCTGGATCGGCGCCGGATCGCTCGGCACGCGGTCGGAAATTGCGGGCGAGCTGATCGCGACGGGCGGCATCGATGCGCAAAAGGCGGAATGGCTGCCAAGGATCGCGAGCGGCGAAATCCTGCCCACCGCAGTATTCACCGAACCCGACGTCGGATCGGACCTCGGCGCGCTCCAGACCCGGGCGCGGCGCGATGCTGGCGGCGCATGGGTCATCGACGGCGCGAAGACGTGGATCACTCACGCCGCGCGCTCGGATCTGATGACCCTGCTCGCGCGCACCTTGCCCGATGCGAAGGGTTATGCCGGACTGTCGATGCTGCTGGTGCCCAAACCGCGCGGGACCGAAACCGATCCGTTTCCGGCGCAGGGGATGAGCGGCAGCGAGATCGAAGTGCTCGGCTATCGCGGCATGCGCGAATATGCGCTGCAATTCGACGCGATGACGGCGCCCGCCGATGCGCTGCTCGGCGGCGAAGAGGGGCAGGGGTTCAAGCAACTGATGCGCACATTCGAGGGCGCGCGCATCCAAACCGCGGCGCGCGCCGTCGGCGTGGCGCGGCGCGCGCTCGAGCTGGGGCGCGATTATGCCTTGAACCGCAAGCAGTTTGGCCGGGCGATCGTGCAGTTTCCGCGCGTCGCCGACAAGTTGGCGATGAGCCTGGTCGATTTCGTCACCGCGCGCGAGCTGAGCTACGCCGCCGCGCGGGCGAAGGACAGCGGCAAGCGCTGCGACATCGAGGCGGGCATGGCAAAGCTGCTCGCCGCGCGCACCGCCTGGTCGAACGCCGACGCCAGCCTGCAGATCCATGGCGGCAACGGCTATGCGCTGGAATATGAAATCAGCCGTGTGCTGTGCGATGCGCGCATCCTCAACATTTTTGAAGGCGCGGCGGAGATTCAGGCGCAGGTGATCGCGCGCGGGCTCGTCGAACGACGCAACTGACGCCCGGTGCAGGTGATTCGTCAGACATCAAACAATTTGCGCGCAAAAAAATAATTTGCCTTGGGGCAGGGGGAGTGCAAAGGGCGCCAATCGCCGCGAAGCGAGCATTTTTGGGGGAAAACTTTCGTTTCGGTCGAGCGTTGCGCGGCCGGATGTTGCCGCCACCAAACTTGATTTCGACTCGTGATGCTCTATTCAAATCCCGTGCACGGCGATCCCGACAATTACATCAGCCTGCTGTCTGTCGCGCAGATTGAAACGCTGCGGCACGTTTATGAGCACAAAAATTCCAAACAAATCGCGCGCCTGATGAATGTTTCGCCGCATACGGTGGACGAAAGGGTGCGACGGTCACTAAAAAAACTCAATGCTTCCAACAGGATAGAGGCGGCGCGCATTTTGGCGGTTAACGGTGTCTTCGATCATGTTACCCCTTATCAGCCTTTGACATATCAATTGATCGACCTAGGCGACGCACCCGCGCCCCCCGATGCCGAGCCGGGGCGCAGTTCGTTGCGGCGACTATTCGACATCGGTTCGCCGTTCCCGACCGCGTCCCAGCCGGCCAACCGGCATGGGTTGATGGAAAGGATAATCTGGCCAATCTTGATTGCATTCGCGACCATTTTGGCTTTCTCCGCTCTCTATTCGATCCTTGTCGGACTTGGCCGGGTGATGACCTGAGTCCGAACCGAATGCTACGGGGGGGAAACCGGTGGCATTCTTTTTCAAGGAAAAAGAAAATGCTGAATGAACGAGTTTCGGCAGCCAAGAAAATCGCAGCCGACCTGCACCAGGCCGAAGACGCCATCGACGAAGCGATGATCCGTATCGCCCAGCTGGCCGCCACCCTGCCCACCGCGCGCCGCGACACCAACATGTCGGCGATCGTCGGCCAGACCGCGATGTCCAAGGTGGCCCATGCGCTCGCCGCCGCCGGCGAAGTCCGCCAGCTGCTCACCGACGCGCATCTCGCGCTGACGGTAACGCAAAAGGAAGTGGGCCTGGGAACGCGCATGTTCGGTGCCGGGGTGAAGCCCGCCAGCGCCAAGCTGGTCGACGAAGGCAGCAACGATCAGGCGGGGGCCGAAGTCGCCGCGGTCCCGTTCGCGCAGGCCGTTTGATTATCAGGAAGGGTTAGCAGCCACAATGTGGTCCGTGGCGATCTACTATCTGGTACTGCTCATAACGGTTGCCGTCGCGATCCGACGCGGCGGCCCGTTGGAGCGGTGGGCGGCCTATACCGCCCTGATCGCTTCAGTTCTCACCAGTGCCTTGTCACCCTTTCCGACCTGGACCGATATTGAACTGAATATCTTCGTCATCGATGTGCTGGTGCTGATCAGCTTCTGGTTCATCGCATTGAAAACGCAAAGCTTCTGGCCCTATTGGATCACCGGCTGGCAATTGATCGCCATCTTTGGTCATCTGCAGAAGTTCATGTTTTCGGAGATATTGGCGCGACCCTATTCGCTCCTGTCCGTTTATATATCGTACCCGATCCTGCTGTTGATCATCTATGCAGCAAGTTCGTCCAATCGGAACCGTGACGCTACGGCCTGATGTTTGTGGCACCCCAAGGGGTTTCCGCGCATGCAGCAATTTTCGAACCAAGAAGTTGCCGAGCTAAAGTCGCGTATCGACGAGATCCACGAGCTGCTCGCGGGCCGCGGTGGCGAATTGTCGGCGACCCCCACTTATCGTAACGGTGCCGGCGATGCTTCGCCGCAGTCGGTGCTGCTGAACCAGCTGTCGCTCAGCATCCAGATGCGGCGCATCCGGCGCAATCATTTCGCCAGCGCGGAATTGGCGGGGCCGATCTGGGACATGATGCTCGATCTGATGCTGGCCGAAAGCCACGGCCGCGCGCTCAGCGCCAGCGATCTGGCGACCGGCGCCGGGGTGCCGCTGTCGTCGGGGTTGCGGATGATCACCACGCTGGAGCGGCTTGGGCTGGCGCAGCGTTCGATCGACGAACGCGACCGCCGCCGGACGATCGTCCGCCTGACCGACAGCGGCAGCGAACGCATGGCAAGCTATTTCGAGAAAATCGGCGTCGCCTGGCAGAACAACCGGACACTCGCCGCCTGACCTCCCCCGACGACCGGGTGCGATGCCGAGCGGGTCGCACGCCGCACCCGGTCGCTTTTCCTCTCTCGCGTTCATTCGGTCATCTGGCGCATCATGCGATCGACCTTGGCCATCGCCTCGCGCTTGATCTGGCAGATGCGCGCCGCGCTGACGTCGAGCGTCAGGCCGATTTCGTGGAGGTTGAGCTCCTCAAAGAAATAGAGCTGCAAAACCATCTGTTCGCGGTCGGACAGGCAGGTGATGCATTGGCGCAGCGCGCCCATCAGATCGGCCTGCTCGCATTGCTCGCCCGCACCGATGTCGTCGTCGGGTAGCAGGAAGGCGCCGACATCGATCAGCTCGTCGAGCGAGGTCGAGCGCCCGTGGGTCGCGTTGCGTTCAAGCGCGAAATAATCTTCGGGCGACATGTCGAGCGCCGCCGCCATTTCGGCGGCGACCGGCGCGCGCATCAACTGCTGTTCGAGCGCGGCGCGCGTCGCCTGGATGCGCTTCGCCGCGACCATCGCCGACCGGCCGACATCGGCCTCGCGGCGGAGCTGGTCGATCATCGCGCCGCGGATCCGCGTCGTCGCATAGGTCGCAAAGGCAAAGCCGCGCTCCTCGTAATTCTCTCTCGCCTCAATGAGCGCGATGAGTCCGGTCTGGATCAGATCGTCGAGCTCGCTCGTCCGTGAGACGCGCGAAAAAACCTGCCACGCGATCTTGCGGACCAGTGGTGCATATTCCTCGACCAGCGCCTCGACGCT
Organism: Sphingopyxis microcysteis; assembly: GCF_012274265.1. GTDB lineage: Bacteria > Pseudomonadota > Alphaproteobacteria > Sphingomonadales > Sphingomonadaceae > Sphingopyxis > Sphingopyxis microcysteis. The sequence continues at coordinate 156,191 of NZ_JAANYY010000005.1, read as the reverse complement.
TTCGCCATAGCCGCGCGCGCGCGGCGCACGGGCCATTGACGCGGCGAATTGCTCGGCGGGTTCAATTCTCATGCGGTTGGTCCTCCATTTGGGCGTCGGGCCCGGTCGCGAGGCGCGGCACTTCGGCGCCGATCGTCGCGACGATTTCGGTCTGTTTGCTGGCCGGGATCTCGAGGTAGGAGATCACGGCGACGTCGGGGAAAGTCGCGCGCACCAGCCGCGACAGTGCCGAGCGGCAGATCGGCGAGGCGACCAGCGCAAAGCTGCGCGTCTGGAGCAGCAGCGGCTCGACCGCCTGTCCGACCTGTTCGATGATCTTCATCGCCATGCCATGCTCGAACGGCCATTCGGCCCCCGGATTGGCGCGCACCGACTGGTTGAGCAGAACTTCGATCTCGGGGCTGAAGGTCACGACGGGCAGCGGCATCCGGCTCGGCACGATCGTCTGGACGATCAGCGCACCGATGCGCTGACGCACCGCCTCGACCAGGTCGACTTCGCCCAGCTGCTGCGCGGCGGTCGCAACCATCGCTTCGGCAATCTTGCGGAAATCGCGCAGCGGGACGCGCTCGACCAACAGCGCTTTGCACAGGCTGGCGACGCGCGGCAGCGGATAGCCCTGCGGGCTGAGGTTCTGCGCGAGCTGCGGATAATGGATTTTGAGGTTGTCGATCAGCGCCTGCGCATCGTCGATCCCGAACAGGTCGGCGGCGGCGCCGACGATGCTGTTGTTGAGGTGGGTCGCGACGACGGTCGCCGGATCGACGACGGTGTACCCCGCCGCGATCGCGTCATTCTGCGTCGCTTTTGGAATCCACAGAGCATCGAGGCCAAAGGTCGGATCCTTGCACGGGCGTCCCGCGACCTTGGTGATCAGGTCGCCCGAATCGAGCGCCAGCATTTCGTGCGGGAACACCTCGTCCTCGCCGACGATCACCCCGGCGACCGAGATGCGATAGACGTTGCCGGGCAGCGACAGATCGTCGCTGACCTTGACCGGCGGGACGACAAAGCCGAGTTCTTTCGACAATTGGCGGCGGATGCCGGTGATCCGCGTCATCAGCGGCGCACCCTTGCGGTCGTCGACCAGGCTGACGAGCGCATAGCCGATTTCGAGCTGGCAGGCGCTGGCGTCGCTGACGTCGGCCCATTCGATCAGCGACGGGTCGGGTGCGATGGCGACCGGGGGCGGCGCTTCGGCGACGGCGACCGCGGTGCGGCGCAATTGCCAGCCGACGGCGAAGGACAGCGCGGCGGCCGGCAGTACCAGTAACTGCGGCATCGCCGGAACCATGCCGAGAATGAACAGGATCCCGCCGACCGCCATCCACACCGACGGGGCGGCGAACTGGCTGCCGATCTGGCCATTGAGGTCGAGCGGCGAGGCAACGCGGGTGACGATGGCGGCGGCGGCGATCGACAGCAACAGCGCGGGGATCTGTGCCACCAGCGCGTCGCCGATCGCGAGCGTGACATAGGTGCTGCCCGCTTCCGAAAAGCTGAGCCCATGGCTGAAGATGCCGAGGATCAGGCCGCCAATGATATTGACGAACAGGATGAGCAGCCCGGCGATCGCGTCGCCCTTCACAAATTTCGAAGCACCGTCCATCGAGCCGTAGAAATCGGCCTCGGTGGCGACTTCGACGCGGCGGGCCTTGGCCTCGTCGGGGGTGAGCAACCCGGCGTTGAGGTCGGCGTCGATCGCCATTTGTTTGCCGGGCAGGGCGTCGAGGGTGAAGCGCGCCGACACTTCGGACACGCGCCCCGCGCCCTTGGTGATGACGACCATGTTGATGATCATCAGCACGAAAAAGACGAACAGGCCGACGACATAGTCGCCGCCGATCAGCACTTCGCCAAAAGCTTCGATGACGTGCCCCGCCGCGGCGGTGCCTTCGTGGCCGTGAACCAGCACGACGCGGGTCGAGGCGACGTTCAGCGCCAGCCGGAACAGGGTCGCGAGCAGCAGCACGGTCGGAAAGGATGAAAAGTCGAGCGGCTTGGCTGCCGACAGCGCGACCATCAGGATCGCGAGGCTGATCATGATATTGGCGACGAAACTGATATCGAGGATCAGCGGCGTGACCGGGATGACCATCAGCCCGACCAGGACGAGCATCCCGATCGGCAGCGCCGACGCGCCGGCGATGCGGCCGACGTTGCCGAGGTTCAGGCCGCCGGTCATGCCGCGCCGCCCGACATCGAAGCGAGGCGCCTGTACGCATCGGCGGCAAAGCCCATCGACAATTTTCGCGGCATCGGCTGGATATCCATCATCTGCAGCGGGGGACGTCCCCCGCCGCCCGCCAGGCCGCTCGAACTGCTCGCCGAAGCGTGCCAGCCAGCGGGGGCGAAGGGTTTCATATTTTCGATCTTGCCGCCGTTCTCGAGCTTGGCGCGAAAGCGGTCGCGGATTTCGGCGAGGCTGCGCATGCTGCCGTCGGGGGCGTAAAAGACCGACCGGTTCGCGGCCGCCGCCTCGGGCATCATCGGTGCGCCGGGCTGGTCGGGATTGGTGTCGAGCGCGGTCAGGAATTTGGCGGCGCCGCCGCTGCCGAGGAAATGGGCGAGGTAGAGGTCGACGGGCTCGGCGCTGCGCCCGATACGGCTTTCCAGATAATCGCGATTGTCGCCGGTCAGCGCTGCCGCCATCGTCGATGCCGCCGCAGGGTCGTCGCGCAGGTCAAAAATCTGCTGGCGCAGCGCCGGGTCGGTGACGGTCAGCCGCCCCGATGCGTCGCGGCCGATCGCGTCGGCGGCCCAGGCCATGCCATGATTGGCGCCGTGGCGGTCGAGCGTCGCGAGCCAGGTCTGCTTGGTAAATTGATAGAGGCCGCGCGCCGATGATGTCGCTGCCTTGGCGGTCGGGTTATAGCCGCTTTCAACCCGCGCGACGTCGACCAGATAGTCGAAATCGACGCCCGTCCGTGCCGACGCCATTTGCATCGCATCCATGACGGGTGCGGCGACGCGGCGCGCGGCTTGGGGATTGTTGATTGCGTTCATAATCTGGTTCCGCTGATGCAGCAGGGCTGTCTCAGCAAACCAAAAGCAATCATCGTGCCATTTACGGTTAACGGCAGAAACCTAAAGTTTAATCAGTAGCTTAACGCCGCTCCGCGCTGATGAGTGCCGCGGATTTCGTGGTTCCTGTCAATCCGCTGACGCGTCCAGTCTTTCAGGACGTTGACGCGGATGGCCGCGGCCTCCAGCTGGCGCAGCGTCTTGCCGATCAGCAGTTCGGCGCGCTGTTCGCTACCGCGGGGGATTCCCGCGCCGCGAAACAGGATGACCGCGGTCGCCAGCTCTTCGGTCGCGGCGATGATCGCGCCGGCGTCGTGACCGTCGAGCGCGCCGACCAGCGTGTCGAGCCGCGATTGCACGTCTTCGAGCATCATTCGACCCCGCGGGTGTGGAAATCGATCATGGCGCTGGCGATGATCGCGGGGTGGACGCCGTAGCTGCCATTGGCGATCGCCGTGCGCAGCGCAGCGACGCGCGCGACATCGACCGGCGGTGCCTGGGTCGCGAGGCTGCCCGCGAGGCGGATCAGGCCCGCGGCGGGCAGGCTGTCGGGTACCGCGGCGAGCTGCTTCGGCGCTTGCGCCGCGCGCGTCGCCGTTTCGCTGGTGGCGCTGCGCAGCGGGGTCGTGCGGACAATGCCGCCGACGGGTCCGATCTTGCTGCTGTCACCCGACATAATCGCCTCCATCCGGTGCCGTCAGAAAAGTGACGACGCGGTTCACGAAGGCTTTAACGGACGCCGCCCGGCGCGATTAAGTCGGTTCGCCGCAAAAAGACAAAAGAAAGGCCCGGCGATGTCGAAAAGCCGACAATCACCGGGCCAGAGGGCAGGGTAAGCCAGCCCGAGGCTGGGGAAGGGGTGCGGGTCAGTCGTCGAGGCGGGCGCGGCCGGGACCGATCACGGTGGCGCTGAGCGACGACTTGGCGTCGTTGCCGCGCAGCGCGATCGTCTCCCCGACGCGGCCGTCTTCGGCCGCGACCGCGGCATAGCTGATCGAAAAACTTTCGGTATCGATGGTGACCCGGACATTGTCGCCGCGGCGAATGACCGGTGCGCTGGCGGCGGGGCGGCTGTAACTGGCCGCGGCCGGCGTCGCGCCGGTCGGCCCCGTCATCGGGACACGCAGGCGCCAGCCCAGCGACGCGCAGCGGACAGCCAGTGCGTTCGCATCGATCGCGGTCACCGAAGCCTGTTCGGGACAGCGCGCCAATTTGATGCGGCGGTCGACCGGCGTCGCGGTGCGCCCCATCGCCTTGGCGACCATGTCGGTCAGCACGTCGATCGTCTGCCAATCTTCATTGGCGGGCTGGGCCTGAGCGGGAATGGCGGCGGTACATGCGGCGAGGCCCAGGGCCAGGCGGGCGGTGATATGGCGGGACACGATCCATCTCCTTCGGTCCAAAATGGTCAGCGCCATTTTTGCAGGAAGCGTGCCAGTCGCGGTTTGCGGCGCGATTGGCGTCCGCGCGGCGGGACATTGTCGGTTTTTTGACGAGCGCCTTGGTCGCCTGTTATGGCGCTGATCTAAATATCTAGAAATCAACAATAAAATGCGTTTGGCACGGCGATTGCATCGTTCTTTGTGTTTTCCGCGCGTCCGTGTCGCAACCCGGCCCGGACCTCGGCGAAAGGAATTTGATGATGGCATCCGAGAAACTCTTTGGCCTGCACGCGACGGCGCTTCAGCTGCGCAGCCAGCGCATGATGATGCTCGCGTCGAACATCGCCAACGCCGCGACGCCGGGGTACAAGGCGCGCGACCTCGATTTTTCGAAAGCACTCGATCTGGCGCAGCAGGGCGGTTCGACCGCCGATGCGATGGCGGGCGCGATTGCCTACCGCGTCCCGGTGCAGGCATCGCTCGACGGCAACACCGTCGAAATGGCCACCGAGCAGACCGCCTTCGCCGAAAACGCGCTCGCTTACCGCTCCAGCCTGTCGTTCCTCAGCGGCCGCGTCAACACGCTGACCCGCGCGATCAAGGGCGAATGACGATGAACGGGAACTTCTCGGTTTTCGACATCAGCGGCCGCGCGATGTCGGCGCAGCTCGTCCGGCTCAACACCACCGCATCGAACCTCGCCAACGCCGGGACGATCGCGGGCAGCGAGGCCGAAGCCTTTCGCTCGCTCAAGCCCGTGTTCCGCACCGTCATGGATGGTCAGGGCCGCGCGACGGTTCAGGTCGACCAGGTGACGACGTCGAAAATGGCGCCGTCGAAACGCCACGATCCGTCGAACCCGCTCGCCGACAAGGACGGCAATATCTGGGAAGCCGCGGTCGATAGCGCCGCCGAGCTGGTCGAGATGGTCGAAACCGCGCGCCAATATCAAAACAATGTCCAGGTCCTGGAAACCGCCAAGGGCCTGATCAACGAAACCCTCAGGATGGGACAGTAAGATGGCCGTCAACAGCGTCACCAACGCCAATAATGTCGTGCTTCAGCCGAAGGGCGCCGGGCAGCAGATGGGGCAGAGCGATTTTCTGCGCCTGATGACCGCGCAGCTGTCGCAGCAGGATCCGTTCAACCCCGTCGATAACCAGCAGATGGTTGCGCAGATGGCGCAATTCTCGAGCCTCGCCGGGATCAGCGAAACCAACACGACGCTGCAACAGATTTCCGAACAGCTCGCGGCGCAGACCCAGCTGCTCAAAGACATCAAGGCCGCCACCCCGGCGCCGACCCCCACCACGCAGGAAGGATAAGACTATGTCATTCTACACTTCGCTTTCGGGCCTCAAGGGCGCCCAGACCGACATGTCGGTCATCTCGAACAACATCGCCAACGCGGGATCGATCGGGTTCAAGCGCAGCAAGGCGCAGTTTGGCGACATCTTTGCCGCCTCGCCGACCCAGTCGACCAAGATGGTCGCGGGGCAGGGCACGCGCCTCAACGGCATCACCCAGCAATTCACGCAAGGGTCGTATGAATCGAGCGAAAAGACGCTCGACATGGCGATCGTTGGTGAAGGCATGTTCGTCGTGAAGGGCGAACCGCCGCGCGAACAGGTGACCTACACCCGCAACGGCGCGTTCACCGCCACCCCCGACCGCAATGTGATCGATTCGACCGGCCAGAAACTCCAGCTTCTGCCCGTCGATGCCAGCGGCAACGTCACGAACAACACGCTCGCCGGCGCGTTCGACTTTGTGCTCCCCGCGGGCGCCCCGAGCGATCCCACCGCGCAGCTGGTCAATGTGTCGATCGGCCTCGACGGGCTGGTGTCGGCGACCTTTGCCAATGGCGAATCGCAGGTGCTGGGCAAGGTCGCGATGGCGACCTTCCCCGCGATGGAAGGACTGCGCCCCGTCGGCGACGCGCATTGGCAGTCGTCGGGCGAAAGCGGCCCGCCGACCATCGACGCCGCGACCAATGGCCCGATGGGCGCGATCCGTTCGGGCGCGCTCGAGCGTTCGAACGTCGATATCACCGAAGAACTGGTGATGCTGATCGGCGCGCAGCGCAATTTCCAAGCGAATGCAAAAGCCATCGAGGGCGCGTCGCAGCTGTCGCAAACCATCATCAACATGCGCTGATCCAGCGCATTTAGCCGCCTGCCGGGAGCCCTGTCATGGACCGCCTCATCTACACCAGCCTCACCGCGATGCGGGGCAGTCAGGCCCGGCAGACGGCGATCGCCAACAATCTGGCGAACGCGCAGACGCCCGGCTTTCGCGCCGACATGGCCGAAGCGCAGGCGTTGTGGCTGAACGGCAGTGGACTAGATGCCCGCGCCATGGCGTCGGAAGAGGTGCTCGGCGCCGACATGCGCGCCGGGACCGTCACCGCGACCGGCCGCGACCTCGACATCGCGGTGCAGGGCGACGTGCTGCTCGTGGTGCAGGCGAAGGACGGGACCGAGGCCTATACCCGGCGCGGCGACCTTCAGGTGTCGCCGAGCGGGCTGCTGACCACCGGCGACGGCCACCCGGTTCAGGGTGCGCAGGGGCCGGTGACGCTTCCGCCCGCCGACGCGGTCACGATCGATGTCGAGGGCCGCGTGTGGATCGTACCCGCGGGCGGCGACGCCGAAAATCCGCAGGAGGTCGACCGGCTACGGCTGGCGACCCCGACCGGGTCCGACGTCGTCAAGGGTCTCGACGGCCTGTTCCGCGTGCGTGGCGACGGCATCCTGCCCGATGATCCCGAAGCGCGGCTGATTACCCGCTCGATCGAAGGATCGAACGTCGCCGCCACCACCGCGCTGGTCGAAATGATCGAGGCGAGCCGCAGCTGGGATACCCAGCTCAAGCTGGTCAGCGACGCGCGCGACATGGACAACGCGACCGCCAATCTGATGCAGCTCCCCCGTTAAGGAGAATATGAAATGAGCTTCGGTGCCTTGCACGTCGCACGAACCGGTCTGGATGCCCAGGGCTTCCGGATGCAGGTGATCGCCAACAACCTCGCCAACGTGAACACCACGGGCTTCAAGCGCGATCGCGCCAGCTTTGAAACGCTGAGCTATCAGTTGATGACCGCGCCGGGCGCGCCGTCGTCGGCCGAAAACCGCTATGCGACCGGGCTCAACCTCGGCACCGGCGTGTCGCTCGGCGGCACGTCGCGGATCGATACGCAGGGGACGTTCGCCGCCACCGGCAACGGGCTCGACATCGCGATCGACGGCGCCGGCTATTTCCAGGTCGAAATGCCCGATGGCCGCACCGGCTACACCCGCGCGGGCAATTTCGGCCGCGCCGCCGACGGCACGATCGTGACGTCGGACGGCAAGCCGCTCACCCCCGCGATCCAGATTCCCGAAGATGCCAGCAATGTGTCGATCGGCGCCGACGGCACCGTGTCGGCGACGGGCGCCAACGGCACGCTCACCGAACTGGGCCGGATCGAACTCGCGCGCTTTGCCAATCCGGCAGGCTTGCAGGCGATCGGCGACAATATGCTGGTCGAAACCGCCGCGTCGGGCGCGCCGCAGGTCGGCGCCGCGGGGCAGGAAGGTCGCGGCAGCTTGCGCGGCGGGATGCTTGAGGGATCGAACGTCAACGTCGTCGAGGAACTGGTCGACATGATCGAGACCCAGCGCGCCTATGAGGTCAATTCGAAGATGATCCAGGCCACCGACGAGATGATGAAAAATGCCGCGCAGACGCTCTAATCTGTCGATCGGCGTGGCTTTTGCCCTCGCCCTCGTGCCGTTCGGCGCGGCGGCGAAGGACAAATTGCCGCCCGACGCCTTTGCTGCGGCGACCCCGGTGCCCCCGGCGCCGCTGCCCGGCAATGGCTCGATCTTTCAGGGCAGCTACACCCCGCTGACCTCGGGCGGTCGCGCCGGGCAGGTCGGGGACATCGTCACCATCCAGCTCGTCGAACGCACCGCCGCGACCAAAAGCAATGCCGCCGGCACGCAGCGCGACGGCAATATCGGCCTGACGCCGCCGACCACCGGCCCGCTGTCGCTGTTCAACCCCAGCGACATCGCGATGGGCGGCGGCCAGCAGTTCAAGGGCAAGGGCGACGCATCGCAGTCGAACGCCTTGTCGGGCGAGGTCAGCGTGACCATCGCCGCCGTCTATCCCAACGGGACGATGCTGGTGCGCGGCGAAAAGCTGCTCACGCTCAACCGCGGCGACGAACGCGTCCAGATTTCGGGGATCATCCGTGCGATCGACATCGGCCCCGACAACCGCATCCTGTCGACCCGCGTCGCCGACGCCAACATTCGTTACGTCGGCAAGGGCGAGATCGCGCGCGCCAGCCAGCAAGGCTGGTTGCAGCGTTTCTTCTCGATCATCAGCCCGTTCTGAAGAGGATCCCAAAGTGTCCCAGCGTCCCACCCTGTTTGCCCTGATCGCGCTCCTGATCGCCAGCCTTGCCTTTGCGGCGCCCGCGCAGGCGCAGCGCATCAAGGACATGGGCCAGTTCCAGGGGCTGCGCGCCAACCAGCTCACCGGCTACGGTATCGTCGTCGGGCTGGCGGGAACGGGCGACGACAGTCTCGACTATTCGACGCTGGGGATGAAGGGCGCGATCTCGCGCTTTGGCCTGACCCTGCCGCCGGGGGTCAACCCGGCGCTGAAGAACGCCGCGGCGGTGATGATCACCGCCGAACTGCCGCCCTTTGCCAAACCCGGCCAGCGGCTCGACGTCACCGTGTCGGCGATCGGCAAGGCGAAAAGCCTGCGCGGCGGCACGCTGGTGCTTGCGCCGCTCTATGGCGCCGATGGCCAGATTTACGCGATGGTCCAGGGCAATCTGGTCATCGGCGGGCTCGGCGTCGATGCCGCCGACGGGTCGAAGGTCACCGTCAACGTCCCGTCGAGCGGCCGCATCGCTGGCGGTGCGACGGTCGAGCGCGCGGTCGATACCGGCTTTGCGTCCAGCGACTGGCTGACCTTCAACCTCCACCAGTTTGACGCGACCAATGCCAAGCGTGTCGCCGACGCGATCAACGCGGCGATCCCGAACAGCGCGTCGATGATCGACGGCGCCAGCATCGCGATCCGCACCGGCGGCAACGGCGACGACCGCATGCGGTTGATGTCGCAGATCGAAAATCTCGCCGTCCAGCGCGCCGAGCCGCCTGCCAAGGTCATCGTCAACGCGCGCACCGGTACGGTGGTGATCAACGGTGCGGTCCGCGTCGGCACCGCCGCGGTCAGCCACGGCAAGCTCACCGTCTCGATCAAGGAGCAGCCGACGGTCGTCCAGCCCGCGCCGTTCAGCCGCGGCGAGACAGCGGTCGAACCGTCGAGCGAGATCGAGGTCGCCGAGGATGTCCGTCCCGCCTTTTTGATGAAACCGAATGCCTCGCTGTCCGAACTCGTCGATTCGATCAACCGCCTGGGCGTGTCGCCCGGCGATCTGGTCGCGATCCTCGAGGCGCTCAGCCAGGCGGGTGCCCTCACAGCAGAATTGGTGATCATATGATGATGCCCATATCGTCGACCCCGGCCGCGCGGTCGTTCGTACCGGCCTCGGCCACCCCGACCCTCGCGGGCGGCGGCGGCGACGGCGGACTGCGCAAGGCCGCCGAACAATTTGAAGCGGTGATCCTGCGCCAGCTGATGGCATCGATGCGCCAGGCAAAGCTTGGCGAGGATATGCTGGGGTCCAGCGCCACCGACAATTTCCGCGAAATGGCCGATGCGCGCACCGCCGATTCGATCGCCGCGATGCGCCAGTTCGGCATCGCCGACATGGTCGAGCGGCAGTTCCGCGGACAGCTGGGCAATGCGGCGGGAGGCGTGCAATGACCGACCTCCTCGGCATCGGCTATAGCGGCCTGAAGGCCTATTCGCGCGCGCTCTCGACCGTCGGCGACAATATCGCGAACGCTCAGACCCCGGGTTATGCGCGGCGACGGCTCGAAATGATGGAGCCGGTCAGCGGCAGCGATTCGCTGTTCTATCGCGGCAACGTGAACCCCGCGGGGGTCGAAATCCGCGGCGTCAGCCGTTCGGTCGATGCATGGCTGATCGAGGATTCGCGGCTGTCGTCGGGCGATTCGGAACGCGCGGCGACCAAGCTCGGCTGGCTCGGCAAGGTCGAAGGCGCGCTCAGCGACGAAACCAACGGCATCAAGACCGGGCTGACCAAATTATTCACCACCGCCGACCAGCTGACCGCCAATCCCGCGAACACGACACTGCGCAGCCAGTTCCTGCAGGCCGCCGATGATATTGCATCGGGGTTTCGCACCGCCGCGGGCCAGCTCGACAAGATGAGCGACGGGATCGAGGGCGCGGCGGCGAGCACCGTTGAAGATTTCAACGCCAATCTGAACGCGCTCGAACAGATCAACATCGGGCTGCGCAAGGCGCGGCCGGGATCGACCAACCAGGCGAGCTTGCTCGACGAACGCGACCGGCTGCTCGACAAATTGTCGTCGCAGGCCGGGGTCAGCGCGACCTTTGAAAACAATGGCTCGGTGACCTTGCGCGCCGCGGGAACGGGCGACCTGCTCGTTGGCGGCGGCGCGGTCAATCCGATCGCGGTCACCGCGGCGGCGGACGGGCGCCTGTCGTACAGCGTCGGCGGGTCGCCGCTCACCGTGACGACGGGTTCGCTTGCCGGACAGGCGGAGGCCGCCAATCATGTTGCCGACCAGCGTGCCGGGCTCGACACGATGGCGACATCGTTCGCGGCGCAGCTCAACGCTGCGCATCAGGCGGGCACCGACGCCAATGGCAATGCGGGCCAACCGCTGTTCGCGGGCACGACGGCTGCCACGCTGACCGCGACCGCGCTGACCCCCGATCAGGTGGCGGCGGCCAACGGATCGGGCAGCAACGGCAATATGCTGACCTTCGGTGCGATGCGCGGCGCAACCGATCCCGAAACGCGCTGGTCCGGACACCTCGCGACGCAGGCGCAGACGACCGCCGCGGCGCGGGCACAGGACGCCGCGGCGGCGACGCGCGCCGATGCATCGGCGGCGGCGCGCGACGGGGTCAGCGAGGTTGATCTCGACAAGGAGGCGGCCGAGCTGCTGCGCTTCCAGCAGGCCTATCAGGCGGCGGCGCGAACCATCCAGGTCGCGCGCGAAACCATGCAAACGCTCTTGAGCTCGATCTAGGAGGGCGACGACGATGATTAACGCCGTGGGCAATCGCATGACGCGCGAAATCGCGCGCCAGCAAAAACTCGCCGAGCAGATCGAACGGACGCAGATCCAGATTTCGAGCGGCAAGCGGCTGCAGCGCATGTCGGACGATCCGGTGTCGGCGCGGCGGATCGCGACGATCGGCACCAGCCAGGCCAGCATCGCCGCGTGGGATACGAACATTAACGCCGCATCGGCGCTGGTGTCGCAGGCCGACGGCGTGATGAAATCGGTCAGCAATCTGATGACCCGGGCGCGCGAGCTGACGCTCGCTGCGGCCAGCGGTACCGCCAGTCCCGCCGACCGCGCTACGATCGCTGCCGAACTCGGCACGATCGCCGACGAAATGGACAGCCTCGCGGCGACGCGCGATTCGAACGGCGAGCCCTTGTTCGCCACCGGCGCGGCGCGTGTCATGCGCTTTGATTCGGATATCAGCTTTGCCCCGGTTCCCGCGGCGGCGGATGTTTTCGTGATCGCGGGCAACAGCCTGTCGACCGGCATCCGCGATGCCGCCACCGCGGTGGCCGCCGGCAACAAGCCCGCGATCGACACGGCGATCACCGCGCTGGACAATGCGATCGGCCATGTTGCCGACCGCCATGCGGGCATCGGTCTGGCGGGCGGGCGGCTCGATCGCCTCGGCGACGAGCTGGCGGCGCGCGGCATCACGCTCAAGGACGAGCGCTCATCGGTCGAGGATACCGACCTGTCGGTCGCGATTGCCGAACTCAACGCGCAGGATCTGACGCTGGCTGCCGCGCAGGCGGCCTTTGCCAAGATCAACCGGCAGACCTTGTTCGATCTTTTGCGCTGATCGCGCTCAATTTAGCGGCGTGGCTGCCGTTAAGTATAAAGACGTCTTTTGAATTTGGGGCTTTCGGCCCGGATGGAGTTGACCCCGCATGTTTCCCGCAATCGGCATCGTCGTCCTGATCCTGCTGGTGTTCGGGGGTTTCGCTTTGACGGGCGGCAACCTTGGCCCCGTCATGCACGCCCTGCCGCACGAAATGTTGATCATCGGCGGCGCCGCGATCGGGTCGCTGATCATCGGCAATTCGGGCGCCGACCTCAAAGCCCTCGGCGGCGGCCTCGCCAAGGTGTTCAAGGGACCGCAGTATAAGAAGCAGGACTATCTCGATTGCATCCTGCTCGTCTCCACGCTGATGAAGATGATGCGGACCGAGGGGCCGGTCGCGGTCGAACCGCATATCGAGGATCCGAAAAACTCCGCGCTGTTCCAGCAATATCCCAAATTGCTGAAGGACGACACGCTGATCCACCTGATCTGCGACACGCTGCGCCTCGTCGTCGTGTCGTCGGGGACGCTCGACCCGAACGCGGTCGAGGACGTCATGGACGCCGCGCTCAAAAACCATCATCACCACGCGATCAAGCCCGCCGACGGATTGCAGAATCTGGCCGACGCGCTCCCCGCGCTCGGCATTGTCGCCGCGGTGCTTGGCGTCGTGAAGACGATGGGGTCGATCGACAAGCCGCCCGAAATTCTGGGCGGCATGATCGGGTCGGCGCTCGTCGGCACCTTCCTTGGCGTGTTGCTCGCCTATGGCCTGGTCGGCCCGTTCGCGACGCGTGCGCGGACCGTGATCGAAGGCGACGGCGCGATCTATCACACGGTGAAACAGCTGATCATCGCCTCGCTCCACGGCCATCCGCAGCCGCTGGTGATCGAGGCGGCGCGCTCGGGGGTCGAACATTCGAACCAGCCAAGCTTTGCCGAAGTGTTTGACGGGATGCGGGGCAGGTAATGGCCGCGCGTCCGAACACCCCGCCGCGCCCGATCATCGTCAAGAAGATCATTCAGGAGGCCCACGCCGGTCATCATGGCGGGGCGTGGAAGGTCGCCTATGCCGATTTCGTGACCGCGATGATGGCCTTTTTCCTGTTGATGTGGCTGCTTGGCGCCACGACCGAAAAGCAGCGCAAGGCGCTCGCCGACTATTTCGCGCCGACGATCGTCGAAACCAAACAGGGCAGCGCCGGGTCGAACGGACTGTTCGGCGGCGATTCGATCGTGTCGGCCGACGATTATCCGCACGCTGCGGGGCAGACCGGCACGCGCTCGATCACCATTCCCAAGGATGCGGTCGGCGGGCCGAAGGAAGCATCGGGGCGCGAGAGCGAGAAGATGAAGTTCCAGCAGGTCGCCAAGTCGCTGGTCGAACGCGTCCAGAAACAGGGCGACCTCAAACGCCTCGCGCGCAACCTGCGCTTCACCGAGACCGCCGAAGGGCTGCGGATTGATGTTGTCGACGACGCCGATTTTTCGATGTTCGTGATGGGCACCAGCCAGCTGACCGCCGACGGCGCGCGGCTGTTCAGTTCGATCGCCGAACCGATCGCCTCGGTGCCGAACCAGGTCATGGTGCGCGGGCACACCGATGCGGCGCCCTGGTCGGCGAAGTCGGGAACCAACAATTGGCGCCTGTCGGTCGACCGCGCCGAGGTCACGCGCCATTTCCTCGAGTATCGCGGGATCGACAAGACGCGCTTCCAGCGCATCGAAGGGGTCGCAGATCGCGAGCCCTATGTCCCCACCGACCGATTCGATCCGCGCAACCGCCGCATCTCGATCACCCTCGGCTGGCGCACCGCTTCGGGTAATTAGTGCCAATCTGGCAGCATATCGGATCGCTAATGACGCAATTGCGCCGCCATTACATCCAATCTGGCAATAACCCTTTATTTTGAATGGGTTATGGGAGGTTGGATAATCTTTTGTTTACCACTTTCGTCAATTTCTGGGTCCATCGAAAAGGCGCCGATTGGGGGGCGCGGTGGAGACCGAAATGACCGTGGGGCAGAATCATAACGCAGCGCTCGAGACGCTGATCATCGGCAGCAGCGCGGCCGCCGCGCAGCTGCGCGACATGATCCGCCGCGTCGCACGGTCCAACGCTTCGGTCATGCTCTGCGGCCCGTCGGGATCGGGCAAGGAACTTGTCGCCCGCGCCATCCACGACGAAGGTGTCCGTTCGGGCAAGGCCTTTTCCGCCATCAACTGCGGCGCGATCCCCGGCGACCTGATCGAATCCGAATTGTTCGGGCATGAAAAGGGTAGCTTCACCGGCGCCCATGCCCGCCGCATCGGCCATTTCGAAGCGAGCGAGGGCGGCACTTTGTTTCTCGACGAAATCGGCGACATGCGCTTCGACATGCAGGTCAAACTGCTCCGCGTGCTCGAAGAACGGACGATCGTCCGCGTCGGCAGCAGCGATGTGAAGGCCGTCGACGTCCGCGTCATTTCGGCCACCCACCAGGATCTCGGCGCCGCGATCGCCGACGGCAAATTCCGCGAAGACCTGTTCTTCCGGCTCGGCGTGGTTGTGCTCCAGGTCCCCAGCCTGGCCAGCCGCGCCGAGGATATTCCCGCGCTCATCCGCCATTTCCAGCGCAAGATGCCCGGCGAAGCGAAATGCCGCTTCGACGTCGATGCGATGGCGCTGCTGATGCAGCACCGCTGGCCGGGCAATGTCCGCGAACTCAGGAATTTTGTCGAACGCGCCAGCGTGCTGCACGGCGGTGAAACGCTGGGCGCCGACGATGTCGCGATCCTTTTGAACCCCACCGCAGCGCTTGCGCCGCGGCAGGCTGTCCCCAGCAGCTTTGCCGCGGTGCAGGCCAGCGCGGATGAACCCGCCCCCGCGATGCCGCATGCCAAGGCACCCGCGCCGGGCCGCCCGATCGACCTCAAGCGCGAGATCGAGACGATCGAGCTCGAACAGATCCACGTCGCGCTCGACCTTGCCGACGGCATCATTTCCGAAGCCGCGCGCCTGCTGACGCTGAAGCGCACGACCTTGATCGAAAAGATGCGCAAATATGGGGTTCAGCAGCAGGCGGCCTGACCGGCGCCCGCGACACGAGTTTCAGCACCCGCTGAAAAATAAGGGGCTCTGGTCCGCCCCTGACCACCCGGCCGCCCGTCCCCACCCAGGGCGGCCGGGTACCCAGCGGGATCTTTTGAAACGGCATCGGCCCGCTCCCCCAACCCCGGGGAGCGGGCCGATCCTGTTTCGAAGGTGCGTGAGCGCGGTGGGTTCAGCGCAGCTGGCGCCACGCGGCGCTGACCGTCAGCACGCCGTCGAGCAGCTCGGCCAGCGCCTCGCCGTCATTCTGGGCCACCGACTCGTCGAGTTTGCGGCGCATGCTGCGATAGACGCGCGACAGCGATTCCGCGACATCGCCGCCGGCTTCGCGGTCGAGCCCGGCGTCGAGCCCGATCAGGATCGTGCGCGCGCGGTGCGCGGGCTCGGTCGCCGAAATGCGCTGACCCTGTCGCACCATCGATCCGAGCACGCCGATCGCGGTTTCCAGCTCGTCATAGAGCATCGTCACCAGCTCGATCGGATCGGCGGCGGCGGCGCGGCTTTCATGCTGCAAGCGGCGATAGAGTCCGGTCGCCCGGACGGTCGAGGCGGTTGCCGTCACGTTCGATGTCCCTAATCATTACCCTGGTTGGACCAGAGCTTGATCTGTTGTTCGAGATAGGTCTGCGTCGCCTTGAACGCCGCAAGCTTGGCGTCGAGCGCGCCATATTGTTTCTCCAGCCGGGCGCGATAGGCGTCTTCGCGTTCCTCGATCGCCTCGAGCCGGTCGGCCAGCGTTTCCTTCTGCGCCTGAAGCGACTTCGATACGCGGTCCATGGTGCCATTGGCGCCGACCGCCTTGTCGCGAATGGCGTCCAGCGCAAAGGCGATGCCGGGATCGCTGAATTCGGTGTGGGTCGCGTCGCGGCGCGGGTTGAACAAGGCTTCGACCGCTCCGGCATCGGCGGCCAGAACCTTGTCGAGCTTGCTGTTATCGATCGAAAGCAGCCCTTCCTTGGTCGTCGAGATGCCAATATCGGACAGCTTGTTGATGCTGCCGTGGCTCGAGATCACCTTGTGCAGCAGCCCGCCGAGTTCGCGTTCGAGTTCGCGCAGCGAGCTTGTCGCACCGGGCAGCTTCGACGCCGCCACCATGCTTTGCTTCAGCTGGTTGTACACCGCGACAAAGTCGCCGACGGTCTGCTTGATCATGTTCAGCGGGCGGCTGGCGCCGATGTCCACCGGCTGGCCCGGTGCCGCCTTTTTCAGCGTCAGCGACATGCCCGGGACGACGTCGTCGATGATGTTGTTCGCGCGGCTGAAGGCGACGCCGTCGATGGTGAATTCGGCATTGGCGGCGCTCTGGCCCAAAGTCATGCTGCCCGTGCCAAAGGCGCTCAGCCCCGGGTCGGCGCCGGCGTCGGCGGTCAGCGTAAAGGCGCTTGCCGCGCCCGTCGGGCCTTTCAGGATCAGGCGGTGACCGCCGTCGTCGGCGATGATCGACGCGGTGACCCCGGCGCCGCTTGCGTTGATTGCGTTGGCCAGTCCGTCGAGGCTGTTGTTCGCGGCGTCGATCGTGATCGTTTTGGCGACCCCGCCGACCGACAGCGTCATCGTGCCCGTGCCGATCGCGGCGGTGCGGTCGGCGACGACGCCCGAATAATTTGTTTGCGCCCGGGCAAGCTGGTTGACCACCACCGTGGCGGCAAAACTGTCGGCGGACAGCCCCGCGCGGCTGGTCGCGCCGAGCACGCTTTCGTCCGACACCGTCGGCGTGCTGCGCAAGGTGCCGTCGCTGACCATCTGACTGAGCGAGTCGGCAAAGCCGTCGAGATCGGATCGCGCCTTTGCCAGCGCGCTGATCCGCGTCTGGTTCGCCTGCGTCAGCGTCGCCATATGCTTGATCTTGGGATCGCGCGACGCGTTCGACAGGTCGGTGACGAGCTGTTTGGTGTCGATGCCCGATCCAAAGCCGAGGCTGTTTGCAATTGAACTGACCATCGCGAAATATCCTTCGCACCTGTTAACGGCGGCGCGGCGGCGATTTTAAGCCTGGCGGCGACCGTCGGGGTCGAAGCGATGCGTCGGCGGCACGTCAACCACCGGCTGCGCATGACCTTCGGCGACCATGCGTTCGAGCTGGAAGACAAAGGCGAGCACGGTCGCAACCGCGACGAACAATTCGTCGGGAATCACGCGCCCCGCGCGCGCGGTAAAATAGATCGCGCGGGTCAGCGCCGGATATTCGAGCAGCGGGACATTGGCGCCGCGCGCCAGTTCGCGGATCGCCAGCGCGACATCGCCCCGCCCGCGCGCGACCACCACCGGGGCGGCGTCGATGCCGGGACGATAGCGCAGCGCGATCGAAAAATGGGTCGGGTTGGTCAGCACGACCGTCGCTTCGGACACCGCCTTGCGCGCCGAACCGCTCAGCATCTCGTGCGCGCGCTGGCGCTGCGCCTGCTTGAGTTCGGGGGCGCCGTCGGACTGGCGCATCTCTTCCTTCACTTCCTGCTTGCTCATCATCAGCCGCTTGTTGCGCTGGAACCATTGCGCCGGGACGTCGATCAGCGCGATGACGACCAGCCCGCCGGCCAGCACCAGCATGGCATGGCCGATCGCCTTACCGGCCTGCCCGATCGCGCCGAGCAGATCGGCCTGCGCCATCGTCATGATCGCGGGCAAACTGCCGTCGACCAGCCAGTAACCGATGGTGCCCAGCAGCAGGACCTTGGCCAGCGCCTTGCCGAGCTCGGTCGCGCCTTGCAGCCCGAACATGCGTTTGAACCCGGCCATCGGGTTCATCCGGTTGCCCTTGAACGCCAGCGCCTTGCTGCGCCACCCGAACGAGCCGAGCAGCGCCGGCCCCGCCACCGCGGCGCCCAGCGCGAGCGCGAACAGGCTGGCGAGCGGGAGCAGGATTTCGACCCCGTTGCGCATCAGTGCCTCGGCGGGCGAAAAGTCGCTGACGTCGGCGGCGGTCAGCGTCAGCCCGCGGCGGACAAGGTCGCTCGCCGATTGGACGAACCAGCCGCCCGCCGCGACGATCCATCCGGCGGCGGCGAGCATCATCAGTGCGGTCGCCAGCTCGCGCGACATCAGCACATCGCCCTCGCGCGCCGAATCGGCCAGCTTCTTGGGCGTCGGCTGTTCGGTTTTCTGGTCCTGTTCGGGTTTGCTCGCCACGGCTTACAACCCCGCGAACATCCGCGCGCCGTCGAGCGCGTCGGACAAAATGCGGGCGATCGCTTCAGCCATCGCCGGGGTGGCGACGCCCAGCAGGACGATCCCGGCGAGCAGGGTCGCGGGAATGCCGACCGCGAACAGGTTGAGCGCGGGCGCCGAGCGGCCGATGACGCCCATGATGATCTGCACCAGGATCAGGACAAAGCCGACCGGCATCGCGATCGTCAGCGCCGCGGCAAACATCAGGCTGCCGAACCGCAATATCCCGCCGATCGCCTCGAACGAGGGGAATGCATTGCCGGGGGGCAGCGCGACATAGCTGTCGACGATGATGCCGATCAGCACCAGATGGCCGTCGGCGGCCAGGAACAGGGCCGTGGCCATCATCGACAGGAACTGGCCGATCGCCGAGCTCGACGCACCGCTTAAGGGATCGACCATCGATGCAAAACCCAGCCCCATGGCGTTGCTGATCGCTTCACCGGCGAGCAGCGCGGCGGCGAGCCCCATCTGCAGGACAAAGCCGATGCCGAGTCCGATCACGACTTCGCCGATGATGAACAGCAGGCCGGGGACCGACACGATGCCTTCGGGGGGCAGCGCCATCCCCGATGCGGCGACCGCGGGAACGCCGACCGCCAACGCGATCACCAGCCGCAGCTGGATCGGCACGCTGGTCGCCCCGAACACCGGCGCGGCGATGAACGCGGCGCCGGGGCGGATCATCCCCAGCATCCACAGCTGGAGCATCGCCTCGATATTCGGGATGTCGGCGGGGTTCATCGACGTGCGCGGACTCAGCTGTCCACAGCATTCGTCATCCCGGCGAAGGCCGGGATCTCACCGTCGCGACCCGACGCATCGGCGAGATCCCGGCCTTCGCCGGGATGACAAAAACAAGCTTGGCTAGCGGACTTCACCGCACCACCGCGGGGATCTGCGCGAAAATGTCGCGGGTGAAATCGGTGAGCAGCACGAGGATGCTGCCGCCGAAAATCGCAAGGCAGATCGCCGCGACGATCAGTTTCGGTACAAAGGTCAGCGTCTGTTCGTTGATCGACGTTGCCGCCTGCACCATGCCGAGCAGCACCCCGATGACGAGCACCGGGAGCAGCAACGGCGCCGAGGCGAGCGCGAGGATCCACAAGGATTGCTGCGCCATACCGATGAAATAGTCGGTTTCCACGGCTTAGGTCCCGAACGAGGCGGCGAGCGAACCCATCGTCAGCGCCCAGCCGTCGACGAGCACGAAGAGCAGCAGCTTGAACGGCATCGAGATGATCGTTGGCGACAGCATCATCATGCCGAGCGACATCAGCGCCGACGCCACGATCAGGTCGATGACGAGGAAGGGCAGGAAGATCAGGAAGCCGATCTGGAACGCGGTCTTGAGCTCGCTGGTGACAAAGGCCGGGAGCAGGATCGAGAATGGGACGTCCTTGGGGCTGGCATAGGCCGGTGCCTTGGCGATCTTGGCGAACATCATCAGGTCGGACTTGCGCGTCTGTGCCATCATGAAGCCATGGAGGGCGACCCCGGAACGCGATACGGCTTCGCCGATATCGATCTGTTCCTGGCCATAGGGTTCGATCGCGACGCGGTTCACTTCGCTGATCACCGGCTGCATCACGAACAGCGACAGGAACAGGCTCAAACCGACCAGCACCTGGTTCGGCGGCGTCTGTTGCAGGCCGAGCGCGTGGCGAAGGATCGACAGGACGATGATGATGCGGGTGAAGCTGGTCATCATCAGCAGCAGCGACGGCAGCACCGTCAGCAGGCTCATCAGCACCAGGATCTGCAACGACAGCGACAGCGGGCGGCCGTCGCCGCCAATGTCGTTCACCGCGCGGCTGAGCCCGTCGGCAGCCTGCGCATAAGCGGCGGGCGCGGCGACCAGCAGCGCGAGGCCGCCCAGAACAGCCGCGCCCCGCACCCAGTATGCATTGAACAAAGTCCGTTTGCCCTGAGCTTGTCGAAGGGCTGTTCTTTCTTTCAGCGTTGAATGAAAGAAGAACGGTGCTTCGACAAGCTCAGCACGAACGGGTTGTGAGGGTGGCGTTGCCTCAATCGACATGGAAATCCCCCTGCGCGTCGTCGGCGATGCGGGTGATGCCGTTACGCGACACCGCGACCAGGATCCGCTGACCGGCAAATTCGACCACCGCCAGCTTCGATCCCGGGCCCAGCGGCAGGACGTCGACCATCTCGACCGCGCGTGCTTTCGCCGCGCCGCCGACCAGCGGCACGCCCATCTGGACGCGCTTCCACAACCACAGGCTGCCCCACGCCATGCCGCCGATCAGCGGCAGCAGGATGAGCAGGCGGAGGATATATTCGAACATCAGGCTCTCCGTTCAAAGCCTTCGAGGCCGCGCGCGGGCGCGACGACTTCGGCGACCTGAATGCCGTAACGACCATCGACGCTGACGATCTCGCCCTTCGCGATCAGCGTGCCGTTGGCGTAGATGTCGAGCAGGTCGGTCGCGGCGCGGTCGAGTTCGATCACGCTGCCCTCGTCGATCGCGAGCAGCTCGGCGAGGGTCATCGAGGTCGATCCGACCTCGACCGACACGCGCAGCGACACCCCGGCGAGCAGGTCGAAATTGGGCGCCGCAGCGATATTCTTGCTGTCGCGGCGCTCGGTGCGCGGCGCCGTCGGCGCGTCGCTCAGATCAGTCATGGTTCGGTCCTTTTTCGATTTGTTCGATCATGATGGCGGCGTTGCCATTCGCTTCGCCGATACTGCCGAGGGCAAAGCTGCGCCCGGCGACGGTTATCGGGACGTGGCGCGGCATTCCGATCGGGATGATGTCACCGACCTCGAGCGCCAGCAGTTTCACCAGGCTGATTTCGGGGCGCGCCAGAACCGAGCGGACGGGCAGGCGCACCTCGCGCAGCGTCTTGTGCAGCGCGCTCGCCCAGACCGGGTCGGCGTTGCCCGGGATTTCGGCGACCGGTTCGGCCCCGGCAATTCCGCGCAACGCGGCGAGCGGATAGGCGCAGGCGATCGTCCGCCCCTCGAGCGGCGCCCCGCGCAGGATGAAGCGCTGGACGAACAGTTCGTCGTCGGCGCGTACCGCGGCAAGCTTGGCGGGGTCGCCGGTCACGCAATCGAGCTCGGGCTCGAGGGTCAGCTTGTCGCCCCATGCGGCCGCGAGTTGCAGCCCCATGTCGCGGCCCAGCCGCGCGGCAAAGCGGTCTTCCGCATCGGTCAATTCTTCGCGCTCGCTGGCAAGGCTGCCCTTGCCACCGTAAAAGATGTCGACGAGCTGGAGCAGCAAGGGCCGCGGCGCGCCGAGCAATATCGGCCCCTTGAGCGGCGGCGCGTGGTAGCGCCAGAAGATCGCGGGGGCGCTCGCCGCGGTCCAGTCCGCGAAGCTCATCGTTTCGGCGCTGGCGCGTTCGACCTGCACCGATGGCACGCCGAGCGCGCGGATCAGGTCGCGGAGCGAGCGGGCGAATTGGACCGCGACGCTGTCGAGCGCCGGAAAGGCATAGCTGTCCGCAGCCTTGCGCAGCAGCAACGACGCCTTGGCGTCAGCCGCCTCGGTGGTCGGGGCGGCGGGCGGCTTTACGGCTTTGACGGATTTTTCGCGCACGCTCACTGGATCACCAGGCTCGTGAAATAGACATTGTCGATACCACCAAAACCCTCTTTCTCGCGCAGCACGTCGTTGATCGCAGCGGTCAATTGCCGCTGCAGCCGTTGTTTCCCCTGCGATGTCGAGAGCAAC
The DNA here is from genome assembly GCF_012274265.1 of Sphingopyxis microcysteis. Classification (GTDB taxonomy): domain Bacteria; phylum Pseudomonadota; class Alphaproteobacteria; order Sphingomonadales; family Sphingomonadaceae; genus Sphingopyxis; species Sphingopyxis microcysteis. The sequence goes on along the minus strand of NZ_JAANYY010000005.1, from coordinate 133,851 downwards.
GCCGGATCCTGTTCGGACAGGACCATAAGCACGACCGAGCGGATCGGCACGGCCTGGCGTTTGATATTATTGATAACCTTGCCGTCGTAAAAGGTCGAAAGGCTGATACCCGCCTGCAAAAAGCCCGAACCGTCGGCGAGGTTGGTCGTGAAGGCATCGGGGATCGCAAAATAAGTGACTTCATATTTGCGCGGGTCGACCTTGAACCGGTCGTTGGGCACCGACACGGTGCCGACCTTCGGTGCGGCTTCCTTGTCTTCGCCCTCGGCGGCGGCGGGCTCTTCGCCCTCGCTGCGCACGACCAGCTTGGGATAATTATCCTCGGGCTTCGCCTCGTGCGCCGACAGCGCGCCGAAGTAGATGCCCGCGCCCGCCCCGGCGCCGATCAGTGCCACGGCGCTGACGCCGATGAACAGCAGCTTCTTGAACTTGCCCTTCTTCTTGGGCGCGGCTTCGTCTTTTTCCTTGCTCATGCTTCTACCCTTTGTGGTCAGGCAAAGCGGCCGCGGCGGTCGGCGGCCTCTTCGGGATCACGCGCCTTCACGCGTTCGGTAACGGTTTCGATCAGATGGCTGACGTCCTGTGCGGCGCCGCGGCCCTGACCCTGCGACTGGCCCTGCATCTGGCGCCCCGTGTCGCCGGGGGTGCAGGTCACTTCGCTGCCGGTCACGCGGACGCCCTGCTGGCGCAGGTCTTCGACCAGACGGCCCTGCGCCGCGGTGACGATGGTCGCGGTCGCTTCATGCTGGGTGTCGAGCTTCAGCGCCACGCCCTCGTCACCCACGAGCATCGCGACGTCGAGGCGGCCGAGGTGCCGCGGCATCAGGCGAAAGCTGATGTCGCCGCTGTCCGACTTGGTCGCCGCAATGTCGTGCGCGAGCTGGTCGATCCATGCGCCATCGCTGGCGAGGTCGAGCACGCGTTCGGCGATCGTGACCGGCGCGCTCGCGCTCGTCAGCGGCGCGGCGCCCGCGGTCGTCGGCTGCGCGAACTGGACCGTCATGGCCGGTGCGGCTTCGGCGGGCTTGGCCGCGACCGCTTCGCCAGCGATAACGGCGGGCCCCGCCTGCGGCGCTGCGCGCGGCTTGCTCGCCGCTGGCGCCGCGATCGCGCTTTCGATCTCGGGCGCCACGCGCGTGGCTTCGGCGCTGCGCGGCTTGTCTGCGGCGGGAGCGGTGACGGTAGCGGTGGCGGCGGCCGCGGCGGTCGGTGCCATGTCGGCGACCGGAAGCTTGCCGGGCTCGCTCGCCTTCACCGGCTTGCCCGGGCTGGCCGCAGCCCCCGGCGCTGCAACCACCACCGCAGCGACAACCGCCGCAGCGGCAGGCGATGCCGCAACGGACAGCGCGGCGGGTGCCGGGGCTGGCGTCGTGGCAAGTGTTTCGGGCGCCGCCGCCGTTTCGGCAGGCTTGGCAACACCGCTGCCGGGTTCCGCCACCGCTTTGCCGTCGGTCGGGGCTTCGGTGTTGAGCGCCTTGAGTGGTTTTGTTTCGGGCTTGGCGGCGCTGCCGTTCAACGCGATCAGCAGTTTCGCCGCCGATGCCGCGGCGGTGTCGGCGTCGGTCGTGGGCGCAGCATCCTTGGTCATCGCCATCGGCGCTTCGGCGGTAATTTCCGGGGCGGAGATTTCGCCAGCCGTCGCCGGAGCAACCACGACGGCCGCTACAACCGCAGCCACCGCTGGCGTCACCGGCGTCATCGGCATTTCCGACGCTGCGCTCGTCACGGGCGTCGCCGTCATCATGGGCGTCACGGCCATTGCCGGCGTCACCGTCATCGCGGGGATCGCCGGTGCCGCCGCGGCTCTGGACGGCGCAGGCAAAACCGACGCCGCAGGCGCGGCCTTGACCGCGGCGCCATCGACCTTTGGCACGGCAGCCAGCAACTGCTCGAAACCGCCGTCCTCGCCGCTACCGGCCGGCGTCTGGCCGATCGTGCTCAGGAAGGCCGCAAAGCCCGCGGGCGTCGAACCCTGTGGGGTCGGGAGGGAGGCTGCGCCCATCATGCCGCGCCGCCTTCGATCAGGCGCAGGCGCATGCCGCCGCGCGCGCGGTGGGGGCGGTTGGCGTCGCGGCGACGCTCGGCTTCGGCTTCGGCCGACTTCCGGCTGCGTTCGTACAGGCGGACCGCCGATTCTTCCTTGGCCATCGCGCTTTGCGCCAGCATTCCGGCCTGGTCGCGGCGGGCGCTGGCGTTCACCAGCGGTGCGGTCAGATTTTCCTGCGCGATGTCGAGCCGCATCGCGAGCTCGCCGATCGTGTTGAGCGCGCCGCCCGCGACGGCACCCTTGGCCATCGCCAGGTCGACGCGCAGCGTTTCGAGCCGCTTGGCCAGCTCGACCAGGCTGGCGAGTTCGCCCGTGGCGCGCGCGAGATTCGCCTCGGCCATCTGATGTTCGACGGTGCGCACGCGAATGATGCGTTTGCGGCGTGCGGTGCGGGCGGTCATGCGGAATATCCTTCAATCAGGGTCTGGCGGGAAATGTCGAAATCGACCTGCACCTTGGCGGGCTGGGTCACGAAGGCGAGCTGGTCGGCGTGACGCGCGATCGCGGTGTCGAGCACCGGATCGCCGCCGGCGACATAGGCGCCCATCAGCATCAGATCGCGATTCTCTTCATACGCCGACCACAGCTGGCGAAAGCGCGCGGCGGCGGCGGCATGTTCGGGATCGACCGTGTCGACCATCGTGCGCGACAACGAGCGCGCGACGTCGATCGCGGGATAGACGCCCTGTTCGGCCAGCTGGCGCGACAGGATAATATGGCCGTCGACGATCGCGCGCGCCGAATCGACGACGGGATCGTCGATGTCGCCGCCATCGGCGAGCACGGTATAGAGCGCGGTGATCGACCCGCCGGTTTCGCGGTCGATGCCCGCGCGTTCGCAGAGCGAGGGGATCAGCGCGAACACCGACGGCGGATAACCCTTCATCGTCGGCGGCTCGCCCAATGTCAGCCCGATCTCGCGCTGTGCATGCGCAACGCGGGTCAGGCTGTCGATCAGCAGCAGCACCTTCTTGCCGTCGGCGCGAAACGCCTCGGCGATCGCGGTGGCGCGCATCGCGGCGCGCAGGCGCAGCAGCGGCGGATGGTCGGCGGGAACCGCGACCACCACCGACTTCTTGCGGACTTCGGGGGGCAGCTTGGTTTCGACGAAATCGCTGACCTCGCGGCTGCGTTCGCCGATCAGTCCGACGACGATGACGTCGCATTCGGTCCCGGCGATCATCTGGCCCATCAGCACCGATTTGCCGACGCCGGACCCCGCGATGATCGCGACGCGCTGACCCTCGCCGACGGTCAGCAGCGCGTTGATCGCGCGCACGCCCATGTTGAGCGGACGGGTAACGCGGCCACGGCGCAGCGGATTGACCTTGCGCCCGGCGAGCGGCCACTGGAACTGCGACTTGACCGGCGCACGCCCGTCGAGCGGATGGCCCTGCGCGTCGATGATCCGGCCAAGCAGCGCCTTGCCGCATGCCACCATGGAGCTCGCGCCATGCGGTTCGACCGGCGCGCCGGTAACCAGCGGCATATTGGTGTCGAACGGCAGGACCAGGCTGCTCTGGCCGCGAAAGCCGACCACCTCGCCATAGACATAGTCATTGTTCGCCGACTTGATCCGGACATTGCTGCCCAGCGGCTGCGGGAAGCCCGACACCTCCAGCATGATGCCCTCGTGCGAGACGAGGGTGCCGATGCGGCGCGGGCTGGCGCCCGTCAGGTCGATCGGGTCGAGCAACTGCTGTGCAGAGAGGGCAAGGCGGCGCGTCATGCGGCGGCCCCTTCGCCCAGCGCAACGCGCAGTTCGTCGAGATAGACGGCGCGGCCATGCTCGATCCAGCCGGTCGAGGTTTCGATGCGGACGGTCCCGCGCATCATGCCGGGGTCGCTGGCAAGCGCCAGCGGCAGCGCGCAATCGGCAAGCAGTGCGGCATCGTCGGGGTGAACGCACAAGGTCCGCGCCTTGTCGGCGTCGGCGACCATCGCCGCGGCGGTCTCGGCCTGCGCCTGGAGCCATGCGGCGTCGATCGGCGCGTCGGCGACGATCTGATGCACCAGCCGTTCGACGGTGTGCGCGATCAGCTGCGCCAATTCTTCGCTGGGTTCGTCCTGCAACGCTTCGGCCCCGGCGAGCAGCGCGAGCAGCTGGTGGCGTTCGGCGACATAGGCGGCTTCGGCGACGCGCTGCCCTTCGGCCAGACCGCGAGCGAACGGGTCGTCGAGGTCGAGTTCGGTGGGACCGCTCGCGGCGGCCTGCGGCGGCCGGGGACTGCCGGCGAAGGCGAGCGGACGAAAACCGCTGCTGCGCGCCATCGCCGCGGCCAGGGTGACGGGGGCAAAGCCGGTTTCGGCGGTGCGATCAGACATAATCGTCGCCCCCGCCCGCGATCATGATTTCGCCCGACGCCGCCATCTGGCGGACGATCGTCATGATGCTCTTTTGCGCATCGTCGACGTCGGCGCGCTTGACCATCGTCATTTCGGCCATTTCGTCGCGGATCGTTTCTGACGCGCGCTGCGACATGGTCGACAGGCACAGGTCGATCATCTCGTCGTCGGTGCCCTTCAGCGCGACCGCCAGCTGCGCCGCGTCGACCGAACGCAGGACCGAACCCAGGCTCTTCTTGTCGAGATCGCGCAGATTTTCGAAGATGAACATTTCTTCCTCGATCGCCTGGGCGAGCTGCTTGTCGGTCTTCTTGAGCGCGCGGATCGTGCGTTCGCTCAGCGACTTCGGCATTTTCTTCATGATCTTGGCGACGTCGCTGGGGCCGCCGATCGCCTGTTTGGCGACGCGCTGGCCGTCGACATTGGCGCTCGCGAGCACCGATTCCAGATCCTCGATCGCCGCGGCGGGGACCGATGTCAGCATCGCGGCGCGCAGCACCAGGTCGGCCTGCAGGATTTCGTCGAGCGTTTCGATGGCGCGCGCGGCGACATCGGGGACCAGCACCGACAGGATCAGCGCGCCGACCTGCGGATGTTCCTGGGCGAGCAGGCCGCTGATCGCGTCGACATCCATCCAGCGGAGGATTTCGAGCGAGGCGGCGCTGCGCTGCGGCGCGACCGCGGCCAGGATGTTGTCGGCGCGGACGTTGCCGACGGCCTGGTTGATGACGGTGCGGATGCGGACGTCGGCGCCGATCGCCAGCGCGCTGACATCGCGGCTGCGCACGACGAAACGGTCGAGCGCCTGACCGATCTGCAGTTCGCTGGCGTTGGCGGTGTCGAACATCGATTTCGCCAGCTGGCGAACTTCGTCGGGCTCCAGATGCTTCAGGATCGTCGCGGCTTCATTTTCGTCGAGCAGCATCAGCAGGATCGCGGCGGCCGACGATCCTTCGATGGCGGGAGCGGCAGGTGGCGCCATGGTTTCGGCGGCGTCAGGCACGGGCGCCCTCCTGCATCAGCTGGCGGACGACGAGCGCGGCGCGGGCCGAATCCTGGCGGACAAAGGCGCGGACCAGATTGGCGCGCGTTTCATAGCTTGGCGCCTGTTCGATCATTTCCAGCGTGATCTCGCGGCCCGCGGCGGGGCTGGCGAGCGCGGGACGTCCGTCGGTCGCGGCGAGCAGGCTTTCCTCGAGCGCCGCATTGCGTTCGGCGCGTTCGGCGGCGCGCGCCTTGGCGGCGCGGATCAGCGGCCGACCGATGAACAGGAAGGCGAGCAGCGCGGCGAGGATCGCGCCGACCTGCTTGACCAGCGGCAGGAACCAGGCCTGATCATAGAAGGCCGGTTCCTCGGTTTCGACCTGGACGAAGGGCCGCTGGCTGATCGCGACCTGATCGCCGCGGGTGGCGTCGAACCCGATCGCGCCTTTGACCAAGCTGTCGATCTTGGTCATGTCGGCCTGGGTCAGCGCCTTCTTGCCCTGATTGAGCGCGACCGCGACCGAGACGCGGCGCAGCTTGCCCTGCGGCGAATGCGTCACCGAAATCTCGCGGCCGACTTCAAAGGCGCGCGCGGCATTTTCATTGCTCGCCGTTTCGGGCGCCGCGCCGGCGGCGGGCGTCGGGGTCGGCGCATTGGCGGTGACCGTCGTCGCCTGCGGCGGCTGGTTCGACAGCGCACCGGGGATGCCGACCGCGGCGGGCGGCGCGCCCTGGCCGCTGACGGTGCGCGTGATCTGTTCGCTGGTCATCGCGCGATCATTTTCGGGAAAGCTTTCGCGCGTTGCCTGGCTTTCGGACATGTCGACGTCGGCGTGGACCTCGACGCTGTAATTGCCGACGCCCAGCATCGGGCCGAGCAAGGTGTCGAGCGCGCGGCGGAACCGATCCTCGACCTGCACCTGCAACTGGAACGCCTTCATGTCGCTGCCCGATGCGGTGTCGGACAACAGCGCGCCGCGCTGGTCGATCACCGACACCTGATCGGCGTTCATGCCGGGGACCGACGACGCGACGAGGAAGCGGATCGCCTGCACCTGGCCATCGCTCAGCGAACGGCCGTTCTGCAGGGTCAGCATCACCGACGCGGTCGACGGCTTGTCGTCGCGGACGAACAGGCTGGGCTCGGCAGCGGCGACATGGACGCGCGCGCTTTTGACGGCGTCGATCGTCTCTATGGTGCGGGCGAGGTCGGCCTCGCGAGCCGATCGCAGCGCTTCGCCCTCGATCGCGCGGCTCGACCCCATCGGCAGCGCCGCGATCAGGCTGTCGCCGCTCGGCGCCGCCTTGGGCAGGCCTTGTCCGGCCAGCGCGATGCGCGCCTGGTGCAATTTGTCGGCATCGACGGTCAGCGCGCCGGTGCTCGCGTCGATGCTGTGCGCGATGCCCTGCGTCTGCAGCGCGTCGGCGACGGCGGCCTTGTCGCTGTCGTCCAGCCCGGCGAACAGCTGCGCCTGCGGGGCCGACTGCATGGTGAAATAGGCGAGCGCGGCGATGCCGATCGCCGACGTCATGGCAATCGCGGGCAGCGCGCGCTGCACCGCGGGCTGGCGGACGAAGCTGGTCAGCGGTGCAAGACGGTTGCCCGCCGCGGGGGCGGGCAGGCGGTTTGCATGGCCATCGTCGACGGGCGAAAGGATCTGGGTATCGGCCATGGATTACACCGGCATGTTCATGATGTCGCGGTACGCGGACAGCAGCTTGTTGCGGACCTGCAACGTGGTTTCGAAACCGAGCGAGGCTTTCTGCCGTTCGATCATCACGCTGACGATGTCGTGGGTGTCGCCGCGCTCATAGGCTTCGGTGATCGCGCTCGCCTTCGATTGCTGGGCGTTGACCTGTTGCAGCGCGTTGTTGATCGCCGCGCCGAAATCGGGGGTTCCGCCAGCGCCCTCGACGCCGCCCTCGACGCCGCCGATGCCGCCGCGACCGGCGGCGCGTTGCAGCGCCTGGTTCTGATTGAGGATCGAACTGCGCATCTGCAGCAGTCGGCTCGGGTCAATCGTGCTCATTGCTTTCCATCCGTCCTGAGCGCAGCGGTGCGCCGTACGCAAAGAACAATGCAAAGCTCATGCCAAAAAAATTAATCGTGATATTTCAATATTTTGAATTGTAGCGAAGGTCGCCGTGAACAACCTTCGGCATTTTTTTGACGGCGCGGCCTTAAGCGCCTCGACCGCCCGCCGTTACTGCTTTTCGTGACCGCTCCTCGAGCCCTCACATCACGGGAATGGCCATCGAGGCCGGAAAGGAACAAAGATGACTGTCATCAACACGAATGTGAGCGCGCTTCGCGCCCAGAATAACTCGCGCGTTGCGGGCAAAATGCAGTCGCAGGCGATGGAACGCCTGTCGAGCGGCAAGCGCATCAACAGCGCCAAGGACGACGCCGCCGGCCTCGCCGTTGCGACGCGCATGTCGGCTGCTTCGCGTGGCTTCACGCAGGCGATCCGCAATGCCAACGACGGCATTTCGCTTGCCCAGACCGCCGACAGCGGCGCCGCCAGCATCTCGGACATCCTCGTCCGCATGCGTGAACTGGCGATGCAGGCTTCGAACGGCACGCTCGCCGACGCCGACCGTACGCTGGTTCAAGAGGAAGTTACCGCGCTGATTTCGCAGATTGGCGACATCACGACGCAGACGACCTTCAACGGCAACGCGCTGCTCAACGGCAGCGTCGCGGCTGGCTTTGACATCCAGACCGGCATCAACAGCGGCGAAGAAGTGAACATCACCGTCGCCAGCCTGACCGCCACGTCGCTGGGCGTCAACGCCTTGTCGGTCGCCACGGCCGCCGGCGCCACCGGTGCCCTGGCAACGCTCGACACCGCGATCACCACGGTCGCCACCGAACGCGCCAACCTTGGTGCGCAGCAGAACCGTCTGAGCGCAGCTGTCGATAATTTGACGGCCCGCGTCACCAATCTGGACGAATCGCGCTCGCGCATCGAAGACGCCGACTTCTCGGCGGAATCGACGAAGCTGGCCGCGGCCGGGATCCTGTCGCAGGCATCGACCGCGATGCTGGCACAGGCGAACCAGAGCCAGCAGGGCGTGATGAACCTGCTCCGCGGCTAACATCCGCGACCGACTTTCAGGCTATATTCGGTTGGTCCCTTAGATAGCCTGATCCGATGCCCCGGCCCCCACAGCCGGGGCATCAACTTTTTGGCGCGAAGGCGCGGCACCAGCCCGCTCCCCCGCCCAACCTCCCGACAAGGATATCCTATGGGAGGTTGGGCGGGGGAGCGGGCTGGTGCCGCTTCCGGCGTCAGCCGGAAAGCAAACGCCTTCAGTGAAAATCCCGGGACTTGGGCAGGATGCGGACATCGCGCGGATGACCATGCTTTGCGGCATGGCCGCGCGGCAGTTGCGGATGCGCGACCTCGTCGGCGCGGCAGAGGTCGGGGCGTATCTCGCGCCCGTCGCCCAACGTGTCGAGCATCGCGGTGCGATCGACGATGCGCGTTGCCATCAGGTGGATGACGCCCTCCTTGCTCCGCTGCACCTCGCCCTCGGCCAACATCAACCGCGACGCCATGACGGCGCGGCGATAGCGTTCGAAATGGCGCGCCCAGAGCAATATGTTGACGATCCCGCCCTCATCCTCGATCGTGATGAAGATCGCATTGCCCTTGCCGGGGCGCTGGCGGATCAGCACGACCCCCGCGGCGCGGACGATCGATCCGTTCTTCGCCGCCGCCACCTCCGCCGCGCTCAGCACGCCTTCGCATGCGAAGGCACTGCGCAGAAACGCCATCGGGTGGCCTTTGAGCGACAGCCGCGTCGTCTGGTAATCGGTGAGGACGTTTTCGACGAGCGGAGTGGGGGGCAGCTGCGCATCGTCTTCGGCGCCAAGCTCGTCGGTTTCGGCGGCGCCGAACAGCGGCAGCACCCCTTGGCGGACGCGGCGCGCGTCCCACAGCGCCGGGCGCCGATCCAGCCTCATCGACCGGCACGCATCGGCCTCGGCGAGCAGACGCAGTGCGCGCGAAGGCAGGTCGGCACGGCGGGCGAGTTCTTCGATGCTCGCAAAAGGAGCGGTCCGCGCCGCCGCGATCTGCTCGGCCCAAGCCTCGCGAAACCCGTCGACCTGCCGAAAGCCGAGCCGCAGCGCGAGGCTGCCGTCATCCCTGCGCTCCAGGCTGCTGTCCCAATCGCTGGCGTTCACATCGACCGCGCGCACCTCGACCCCATGCTCCTGCACATCGCGCACCAGCTGCGCGGGGGCGTAAAAGCCCATCGGCTGCGAATTGAGCAGCCCGCAGGTGAAGACGGCAGGGTGGTAATGCTTGATCCATGACGAGACATAGACGAGTCGGGCAAAGGATTGGGCGTGGCTTTCGGGAAAGCCGTAGCTGCCGAACCCCTCGATCTGCTTGAAGCAGCGCTCGGCGAAGTCCTGCTTGTACCCGCGCGCAACCATGCCGCCGACCATCTTCTCGCGGAAATTGTCGATCGTTCCGACATTGCGAAAGGTCGCCATCGCGCGGCGCAGGCCGTTGGCTTCCTCTGGTGTGAAACCGGCGGCGGTGATCGCGAGGTTCATCGCCTGTTCCTGAAAGAGCGGCACGCCGAAGGTGTGACCCAGAACTTCGCGCAATTCATTGGGATCATGAGGCGGGTCGGGCGACGGATACTCGACATCCTCCTCTCCATTTCGGCGCCGCAGATAGGGGTGGACCATGTCGCCTTCGATCGGTCCGGGACGAACGATCGCGACCTGCACGACCAGATCATAGAGCTTCCGGGGCCGCAAGCGTGGCAGCATGTTGATCTGGGCGCGGCTCTCGACCTGGAACACGCCGATGCTGTCGCCTTTGCAAAGCATGTCGTAAACCGCCGGATCTTTGGAATCGATGTCGAGTTCCAGCGTGTGGTCGCCGAGTCCATGTTCGCGCATCAGATCATAGCATTTGCGGATGCAGGTCAGCATGCCGAGCGCGAGTACATCGACTTTCATCAACCCGAGCGCGTCGATGTCGTCCTTGTCCCACTCGATGAAGGTCCGGTCCTCCATCGCGGCATTGTGGATCGGCACCAGCTCGTCGAGGCGCCCCTGTGTCAGCACAAAACCGCCGACATGCTGAGACAGGTGGCGCGGCGCTTTCAGCAGCTCGCCGACAAAGCGGTGCAGCCGCTCGATCTCGCCATTATGCGGATTGAGTCCGGCCTCGCTCAGCCGCTCGATCGGCACCTCGTCGCCCCAGCTGCCCCAGCTTGTGTCGGCGAGCCGTGCGGTCACATCCTCACTGAGGCCCAGCGCCTTGCCGACCTCACGGATCGTGCTTCGCGGCCGATAGTGGATGACGGTCGCGGCAATGGCGGCGCGGTCGCGGGTGTAACGGTCATAGATATATTGGATTACTTCCTCGCGCCGCTCATGTTCGAAATCGACGTCGATGTCGGGCGGCTCGTCGCGCTCGGCCGATACGAAGCGCGAGAAGAGCAGCTTGTGTTCGTCGGGATCGACCGAGGTCACGCCGAGCAGAAAGCAGACGATCGAATTGGCCGCCGACCCGCGGCCCTGGCACAGGATCGGCGGTTCCTGCGCGCGGGCGAAACGGACGAGATCGTAAACGGTCAGGAAATAATAGACATAGTTGCGCTTCCGGATCAGCCGGAGTTCGTTGCCGATCAACTTGCGAATTTTCGGCTTCAACGGCGCGCCATAGCGTTTTTCCGCCGCCGTCTTCACCAGATGATGAAGATATTTGAACGGCTTCCATCCCGGCGGCACCGGCTCGTGCGGATATTCGTAGCGCAGGTCATCGAGGCGAAAGTCGATGCGCGCGAGCAGCTTTGTGGTTGCTTCGATCGCCTTCAAATGCCCGCTGAAAAGTCGCCGCATTTCGGCTGGCGGCTTCAGATGGCGCTCGGCATTGGCGCGTAGCCGCTTGCCGGCCTTCTGGACCGTAACACCTTCGCGTATGCAGGTGATGATGTCGTGCAGCGGTCGCTGGGCAGCGGTTGCATAAAGGGCGTCGTTGGTTGCGAGCAGGGGAACATTTGTTGCCACCGACAGCCGCCGGAGTTTGGCCAGCTTCCGCGTGTCAGCACCCGACTGCGACATCGTCGCCGCCAGCCATACTGATTTCGGTCGGGCGCCTTTGAGGACGCGAAGCAATTCCTCATCGCCTTCCATCACAATCAGCAGCAGGTCATCACAATGACCAAGCAGATCGCTCAGTTCGAGAATACAGTCGCCCTTCTCTGCCCGGAGGTTCCCCTTCGAGAGAAGGCGCGTCAGCCTGCCCCAGCCGTTGCGACTGACAGGGTAGGCGACGATGTCGGGCGTGCCGTCGGCGAAGACGAGCCGCGCGCCGACCACCAGTCGGAAGCCTTCCACCATCTCCGGCCTTTTGACTTGCTGCTCCTTCAGAAACGCCCACGCCCGCACCACCCCCGCGACGCTGTTGCGGTCCGCGATGCCGATGCCGGGCATGCCCAGCGTAATCGCTTCGGCGACCATATCGGCGGGGTGCGAAGCGCCGCGCAGGAAGCTGTAATTGGTCGCGGCGACCAATTCGGCGAAGCCAGGGTCTGCGGGTTCTCCACTCATGCGAACACCCCATGGATATACCAGCGCGGATCGGGCTTTTCGTCGTAGAGCCCGTGGCGAAACAGCCAGTAGCGGCGGCCGCGATCGTCCTCGACGCGGTAATAATCGCGCGTCAGCCCGCCATTGTCGCGGCGCCGCCACCATTCGGCGGCAATGCGTTCGGGCCCTTCGTAACGGCGGACCGCATGCGCCTGTCGGCGCCAGCGAAAGCGGTGCGGCGGGCCGTCGGGAACCTCGGCGATCACCTCGATCACTTGCGGCGGATCGAAAAGATAGAAGGGGCGCAGCGGTGGTTCGCCGGGTTCGGGGGCGGGCCAGGGCAACGCCGGGGGTGTGTCGATCGCGGGCAGGGCGAGCTGCGCCTGTTCGGGGATATGCGTATCGGCGGGGCGCAAGGCGCGGACCCGCCCGCGCCCGAGCCGTGTCGTGAGCCGGTCGGTGAGTTCGTCCATTGCTGCGCCCTGGCGTACCGCGCGCGCCGCGCCGCCCTCGAGCTTCAGTTGCGTTGCGCCGAGTGCTTCGAGCCGCGGCACTTCGAGACGGATCATGTCGAAACCGAAGCCGGGGTCGAGCGGATCGGCGAGGCCGTCCATGCGTTCGGCGAACAGGCGCATGACAAGGCCGGGGTCGCGCGTCGCATGGCCGGTCTCGACCGCGATACGTCGCGCCAGCCCATCGCTGCGAAAAAAGGTGGCGCCGAAATGGCGGCCGCCCTGGCCGCGTTCGGCAAGCTCCGCGATCGCCTCACCAACCAGCTCGGCAAGAATGCGGGTGGCGTGGGGCAGGCTGGCGACGGGTTCGGCAAAGCGGCGTTCGGTGGCGACCGGCGGCGGCGCGACGCGCGGGTCGAGCGGGCTAGGCGCATCGCCGAGGATCCGGCGTAGCGCCATCGCGGCGTCGGCGCCGAAGCGCGCGGCGAGGTTCGCCATCGGTCGCGCCGCGAGGTCGCCGATCGTCTTGAGCCCGGCGCGGACAAGCGCGGTCGCCGCCTCGGCGTCGAGTTCGAGCGCGGCGACGGGCAGGCGGCGGATCGCGGTGGCCTCATCCGGCGCGGGCCGGGTCTGATAGCGTGCGAGCGCACGGGCGGCGTTGGCGGTGGGCCCCAGCGTATGGCGCACGGTCATGCCGAGCCGGGTCAACCGCCGATCGATATCGTCGATCAGCCCGGCCTCGCCCTCGAACAAATGGGTGCAGCCGGTAATGTCCAGGATCAGCCCGTCGGGGGCATCGAGCGCGACGAGCGGGGTGTAGCGCGCGCAGCCCTGTGCGAGCCGGTCGAGCCAGTTCTGATCAAGGACCGGGTCGTGCGGCACGATGGCAAGGTCGCCGACCTGCGCCCGCGCGTCGGCGAGTGGCATGCCGACACGCAGCCCGAGTGCCTGCGCGCGGGCATCGACGCTCGCGAGACGCAGCGCGCCGCGCTGCTTCTCGGCAAAGACGAGCGGGAGGTCAGGCGGCTTCGGCGCCGAGCGGGTGAACCGTTCGGCGGGCAGCCAGGGGAAGAACAGCGCCAGATAGCGCCGCGTCCCGGAAAGCTTGCTCATCTTTATCCCAATCGAGTCGCCAGCGCGTTCCGGCAGGGCCGCTACGCCAGCGCAGCAGTTCAAGGTCGAAGGCCGGGGCGCCGGGGGCGTTGGCTTCGAGTTCGCGCGATGGGGCGGCGACGATGTGCCAGCGCGTTTCGGCGACGCTCGGCGTCGGCACCGCATTGAGGCGCAGCATCAGCAACGTCGTCCCCGCATCGCGCGCGCCGAGCGTCAGGCGGCGCCCGGCGGTCAGGTCGAGCAGCGGGAATTTGCCCCAGCTTTCAACGATCACCGCCGCCGATCCGGCGCAGCGCACCGCATCATTGGCGCAGGCGAGCAGCATCTTGGGATCGGCGGTTTCAACGAGAAGAAGCCGGTCGGGGTCGCCGCCAAGTTCGGCGATGCCGGGGGCATAGATATGCCCGGTACGGCGTCCGGCATCGACGGTGCGCAGCCACAGCAGCGGCGCATCGCCGCCACTGCGCAGCGCGACCAGTGCGGCAAAGGCCGCGGCGCTGGTGCCATCGAGCGCATCGGCGGCGAAAAACTCGTGCGTGCGCCCGACCATCAATCCGCCGCCGATCGCTGCATCGAACGCGTCATGCCCCGTCGCCAGCCAGCTTTGCGCCGGCTGGCTTGCGGGGCCACCGCTGGCGGCCAGCCGGGCGATGCGCTGGCGCAGCCCGGCGAGAGGTTGAGACGACTCGCGCATATATGTTCCTGATTTGTTCTATTAGCGCGCGAGCGAGAGGGAATGTCAAGATGAGTCGGACTTTATACCCTTCGAGCAGGTAGCAGTTCCCCGGCGAAAGCCGGGGTCCAGGGTGTCATAAATCAACGTCTGTTCTTGCTCGCCCTGGACCCCGGCTTTCGCCGGGGAACTGCTCTTCACCTATTCTGAGGGGATAAATGCCGCTCAGGTCCGGAGTGACGAGGGGCCGTCAGGAGGCGGGGGAAGCCGTCCCCGCGCCGCTGTCGCCGCCGAGCGCGCGGAATAGCGCGATGCGCGTCTGCACGAGCAGCAGTTGCGTCGCGATTTCGCTGCGCCGTGCCGCATAGAGGCTGCGCTGCGCGTCGAGACTGGCGAGGAAGCTGTCGACCCCGCCCTTGTAACGCGCATCGGTGAGCGTCGCGGTGTCAGCAGCGGCGGCGGTGTTCGCGGCGGCGGCGCGCACCCGGTCGGCGATCGTCCCCTGTACCGCCAGCGCATCGGCGACTTCGCGGAACGCGGTCTGGATCGCGCCCTCATAGCTTGCGAGCGCGGCGTCGCGCTGGGCTTCGCTGACCGCGACCCCGGCGCGGCGGCCGCCGGCGTCGAAAATCGGCGCGGTCACGTCGCCGCCCGCCGACCAGCTGAACGATCCGCTGTCGAACAGGCGGGACAGCGCGTCGCTGGCAAAGCCGAGCAGTCCGGTCAGCGAGATCGACGGGAACAGCTGCGCGCGCGCCACGCCGATGTCGGCGTTGGCGGCGCGCAGGCCATATTCGGCCTCGATCACATCGGGGCGGCGGAGCAGGATTTCGGAGCTGACCCCCGCAGGAAGCCCCACGACCGAGGGCGTGACTTCGACGAGGCCCGCGGGGAGCAGTGCGCGATCGACATCGCCGCCGACGAGCAGGCGGATCAGATTTTCATCCTGCGCGAGCGCGGTCCGTTGCTGCGCGATCGCATCCTCGGCGGTAGCGAGAATCTGTTCGGCCTGCCGGAGGTCGGTGCGCGGCGCGACGCCGCCGTCGAGCCGCGCCCTGGTCAACCGCACGCTCTCGCGCGCATTGGCGGCAGTGTCCTCGGCGATCTTCAGGAGGTCGCGGTCGGCGCCATAGGTCGCCCAGGCGTCGGCCAGACTGGCGATCAGCGCGAGCCGTACGGTGCGCGATGCCGCCTCGGTCGCCAGCGCGCGGTTGCGATCGGCCTCGGTGGCATTGGCGAGCTTGCCGAACAGGTCGAGCTCGAACGCCGTGACTCCGCCGCGCAGCGAGAAGTCGCCGCTGCCGCTCGCACCATTGCTGTCCGAATAGCCCGCGCCGCCGCTGATCCCGATTTCGGGGAATTGTCCGGCGCGGGTGACGCGCGCCTGCGCGCGCGCCGCGGCGACATTGGCATAGGCGCTGCGAAGGTCGCGGTTGTTCGCGAGCGCTTGCTCGGCCAGCGATTGGAGGCGGGGATCGGTGAAGACGCTCTGGTACGACAGGACCGGCAGCGCGGCTTCGCTTTGCAGCAGATAGGCATCGCCGACGGGCCAGCTCTGCGGCACCGGCGGGGGCGGGAGCACGGTCTTGGGCGCCAGCGAGCAACCCGCAAGCGC
This sequence comes from Sphingopyxis microcysteis, assembly GCF_012274265.1. Lineage (GTDB taxonomy): Bacteria > Pseudomonadota > Alphaproteobacteria > Sphingomonadales > Sphingomonadaceae > Sphingopyxis > Sphingopyxis microcysteis. Next base: position 118,059 of record NZ_JAANYY010000005.1, on the reverse strand, counting down.
GAGCGTCGTCGCGAGCAACAGCGTGCGAGCCGCGATCATGCCGGTACCCCCGCCGCGCCATCTTCCGTGTTCCTGCCGAAGCGCGCACGCAGCGCGGCAAGCCCGTCGCGCACCCCGCGGCGGACGAGAACGAAAAAGAGCGGGATGAAGAAGATCGCGAGGAAAGCGGCGGTGAGCATGCCGCCGATCACCGAGGTGCCGATCGCGATGCGGCTGTTCGCCCCGGCGCCTGAGGCCAGGGCCAGCGGCAAAACGCCGAAGATGAAGGCAAAGCTCGTCATCAGGATCGGGCGCAGGCGGATGCGCGCCGCGATGATCGCTGCATCGATCACCCGCTTGCCTTTTTTCTCTTCCTGCTCGGCAAATTCGATCATCAGGATCGCATTTTTGGCGGCCAGACCCATCGTCGTGAGCAGCCCGATCTGCAGATAGACGTCGTTTTCGAGCCCGCGTAGCGTGACCGCGAACACTGCGCCGACCAGCCCGAGCGGGATGACAAGCAGGACGGCGACCGGGATCGACCAGCTTTCGTACAGTGCCGCCAGGCACAGAAACACGACCAGCAACGACAGTGCATAGAGCAAGGGCGCCTGTCCCGACGACATCCGTTCCTGATACGAGGCGCCGGACCAGGCGACGCTGGTGCCGGGAATTTCGCCGGCCAGCGCCGCGATTTCGTCCATCGCTTCGCCCGAACTCGTTCCCTCGGCGGGCTGACCCGAAATTTCGAACGCGGGAATACCTTGAAAACGCGAGGTGGTGCTGGGGGTCGTCGACCAGCCGATCTGGGCGAACGCCGAAAAGGGCGACATGCCGCCATCGGCAGAGCGCACATACCATTGGCTGAGGTCTTCGGGCTTGGCCCGATAGGGTGCGTCACCCTGGACATAGACGCGCTTCACCCGGCCTTCGTCGATGAAATCATTAACGTAACGGCCGCCCCAAGCGGTGGCCAGCGTGCTGTTCACATCGGCGTTGCTCAGGCCATAGGTGGTCAGGCGCTGGGTATCGATATCGATCTTCAGCGTGGCCAGATCGGGTAGGTCGCTGAGCCGGACCGACGACAATTTGGGATTGGCGTTCGCCGCGGCGAGCAGCCGGTCGCGTGCCGCGGCAAATTCTTCGCGCGTCAGTCCGCTGCGGTTCTGAAACTGCATCGTGAAACCTGACGTATCGCCAAGGCCGCGGACCGCGCCCGGCACCAGCGCAAAAACCTGTGCATCGCGCAGCCCCGAAAAGGCCCGGCGCGTGCGCTCGGCAATCGCGTCGGCGCTGTTTTCCTTGCCCGGGCGGTCGTCCCAATGTGCCAGATTGACGAAGCCCTGGCCGGTGTTCTGCCCCGACGCGCCGCCACCGCCACCGCCGGCGTTCAGGAAAAGCGATTCGATATTCGCCTTTTCGGCGCTCAGCATATGGTCCTCGATCGCGTCGCGGACCTCAAGCGTGCGTTCCTGCGTCGCACCTGCGGGCAGGCGAAACTGGATCTGGACGCGGCCCTGGTCTTCGCCGGGCAGGAAACCACCAGGCAGGCGCAGGAACAGAAAGGCGAGCAGCACGACAATGATCATGTACAGGCCCAGAAAGCGCCATTTGCGATCGACGACCTTTTCGACGCTGCCGACATAGTTTTCGGTGGTGCGCTCGAACCGGGCGTTGAACCATGTTTTCGCGCGGGTCAGCGCCGCATCGATGCGCGGCCAGCGGCCCGGCGGCGTTTCGCCGTGTGCGCGGGGTTTGAGGAGGGTCGAGGTCAGCGCCGGGCTGAGCACCAGCGCGACGAACACCGATAGCATCATCGCCGACACCACCGTCACCGAAAACTGGCGATAGATGACGCCGGTCGATCCACCGAAAAAGGCCATCGGCAGGAACACCGCCGACAGCACCAGCCCGATCGCGATCAGCGCGACCTGCAATTCCTTCATCGACTGAATCGTCGCCTCACGCGCCGACATGCCGGGATTTTCTTCCATCAACCGCTCGACATTCTCGACGACCACGATTGCGTCGTCGACGAGCAGGCCGATGGCGAGCACGAGCCCGAACAGCGTCAGCGTGTTGATGCTGAACCCGGCAAGGTAGAAGACGCCAAAGGTACCGAGCAGCACGACGGGCACAGCGATCGCGGGGATCAGCGTCGCGCGCCAGCTTTGCAGAAACACGAACATCACGATGATGACGAGGAGGATCGCCTCGAACAGCGCCTTTTGAACTTCGCTGACCGACAGGCGGATAAAGGTCGTCGTGTCGTTGATATAGGCATAGTCGAGCCCGTCGGGCATGTTCTGCGCCAGTTCGGTCATGCGTGCCTTCACGCGCTCGACCGTCGCCAGCGCGTCGGCGCCGGGCGACAGCGAGATCGCCATGCCCGAACTCGGCTGGCGATTGAGACGACCGACCGAGCCGTAATTTTCGGCCCCGATTTCGACCCGTGCGACGTCGCGAATCCGCACCGCCGAACCGTCGGGCAAGGTCTTGAGCACGATATTCTGAAACTGTTCGGGGGTTTGCAGGCGCGACTGGGCGGTGACCGTGGCCGTCAGCAACTGGCCCCGCGGCGACGGCAGGCCGCCGACCTCGCCCGCGGCGACTTCGCTGTTCTGGGCGCTGATCGCCGAAACCACGTCGCTCGGCATCAGCGATACGGCCGCGAGCCGCTGCGGGTTCAGCCAGATCCGCATCGCGTGCGGCGAACCGAAGATATTGACGTCGCCAACCCCCTCGACCCGCGACAACGGGTCTTGGATATTGGTCGTCAGATAATCGGAGACGTCATAATTGTTGCGCGTGCGCGTCTTGTCATAGACGCTGACAATCAGCAGCGTGTCCGAATTGGACTTGCTGACCCGCACCCCCTGCTGCTGGACCTGTTGAGGCAGGCGCGACACAGCAGACTCGATCTTGTTCTGCACCTGCACCTGCGCGATGTCGGGATCGGTGCCCTTGTCGAAAATCGCGGTAATGCTGGCCTGCCCGCGCGAACTGGATTGCGAGCTGAAATAGAGCAGCCCGTCGATGCCGGTCAGCTGCTGTTCCAATATCTGCGTTACGCTGTTTTCGACCGTCTCCGCCGATGCGCCTGGATAGCTCGCCCGGATGTTCACCTGCACCGGCGCGATGTCGGGATATTGTTCGATCGGCAGCGCGCGCAGCGCCCCGAACCCTGCAAGCATGACGACGATCGCGAGCACCCAGGCAAAGATCGGCCGGTCGATGAAGATACGGGACATGGGGGGCTATTTACTCTTTTCTGCTGTCTTGGCCGCCGCGGGCGCCCCCACCTGTTGCGGCGTGCTAGCGGGAACGGCGCGAATGTCGGCGCCGTCGCGAAGATTGCCGACCCCCTGCGTGATGACGCGGTCGCCGGCCTTCAGCCCGCTGGTCACGATCCAGTTGCTGCCGGCCGTGCGCGACGTTTCGATCTTGCGCCGCACCGCCTTGTTGTTTGGTCCCGCCAGATACACAAATGCCGATCCGTCGAAGTCGCGCTGTACAGCTTGCTGCGGAACCAGGATGGCGGTGGGATCGACCGCCTGCTCGAACGTCGCCGTGACGAACATGCCGGGCAACAAAAGCCCCTGTGGATTGGGAAAGCGGGCACGCAAGGTCACGGTGCCCGTGGCCTCGTTCACTGTCATTTCGGAAAATTCGACGGTCCCGGTCAGCCCATAGGCGCTGCCATCTTCCAGCTGCAGCCGCACCGCGGTGCTGCCGGGTGCGGCACCCCCCGCCGCGATCGCGCGGCGCAGCGCCGTGAGTTCGGCGCTCGACTGCTGCATGTCGACATAAATGGGGTCGATGCGCTGGATCGTCGTCAGCGGCGTCGGTTGGCTCGCGCTCACCAGCGCGCCCGGGGTGGCGAGGCTGCGGCCGATGCGACCGCTGATCGGCGCGGTGATCGTCGCATAGCGCAGCGTGATGCGCGCGGTTTCGAGCGCCGCGCCATTTTGCGCCACCGCGGCGCGCGCAACGCGTGCTTCGGCCAGGGCGTCGGTATAATCCTGTTCGGCGATTGCCTGCATCTTGGCGAGCGGAGCGAAGCGGCGGACGCGCTCGTCGGCGGCCTGCGCGCTGGCGCGGGCGCTGGCCAGGTTGGCGGCGGCCTGATCGACCGCGGCCTGATAGAGGCTGGCGTCGATCTGGTAGAGCGGCTGCCCGGCGCGCACGAAACCGCCCTCGGTAAACAGGCGGCGGCGGATCAGGCCGCCCACCTGCGGCCGGACTTCGCTGGTCTCGAAGGCCACCGTGCGCCCGCCGAGCGATGTCGTTACCGGGACCGCCTCGACCCTGGCGACGACAAAACCGACTTCCGGCGCCCCGCGACCGTTCTTGCCGGCCTCTTTCTCGCTCGAACAGGCGCCGAGCGACAGGGTCGCGGCGCATAATGTTCCGGCCAGCAGCAGCGACCTTTTGTCCAGCATATGGATATTCTCATGTCAGCACGCCGCGCGGCGGGGAGGGGTTGGCGCCTATTCAACCCATTGAATTGACGCATGCAAGGGCAATGCGGGTGATTGCGACAATTTAAGACAATTTTCTTCCGCCGACGGCTTTGGCGCATCGCCCGCTATTTGGGTGGCGCGACCGACTGGCGCTGGACAAAAGTCGACGCCAGCACCGCGGTTTCCTGCTCGTCGATCTTGCTGGCGGACGGCAGAAAATCGGGCACAAGCGTCCTGGCGGCGCGTACCCCCATTTCGCGGATCGGCCAGCGCACGGTGCTGAGCGCGGGCCAGATATGCGTCGCGGTCGGGCTGTCGTCGAAGCCGATGATCGACAGTGCGCCCGGGACGTCGATGCGCTTGGCATGCGCGACGCTCATCACCCCGGCGGCCATTTCGTCGTTCGAACAGAAGATCGCGGTCGGCGGCTCGGATAGCGACAGCAACGCCTCGCCGGCCTCGATCCCGGCGGCATAACGGTAATTGCCCGGCGCGTTATAGGCACCCGGCAGGTCGAGCCCCGCTTCGGCGAGCGCTTCCATAAATCCCTTTTCGCGCTCGGCGGCCGAGCGGAAGCCAACCGGGCCGCGCACAAAACCGATGCGGCGATGGCCGAGCGCGATCAGCGCGCGGACCGCTTCGGCAACCACCTCGCGGTCATTCGATGACACGCAATGTTTGGCATCGTCGAGCGGCGCCGACCCGACGCGCACATAGCGCACGCCCAGATCTTCGCAGAGCGCGGCCAGCGCGTCGTTTTCGGAAATCGGCGGCAACAGCAGCGCACCGATCGGGCGCTGCTTTTCCAGAAAGGTGCGGACGTCGTCGAGCAGCTGATCCGATCCGCGATCGACCGGGCGAACGAGCAGCGCGAGGTCGCTGTCCTTGATCGCGTCGAGCACGCCCTGCTGGAAATTCAGCACCGTCTGGGCATTGGGATTGTCGTGGAGCAGCGCGATCAGGAAATTGCGCCGGAACGCCAGCGCGCGCGCCTGCGGATTGGGGACAAAGCCCAGCGTCTCGATCGCCTGTTCGACCGCCTTGCGCGTCTTTTCGGTCAGAAATTCCGACCGGTTGATCACCCGGCTGACGGTCTTTTTCGATACCCCGGCGAGCGCCGCGACATCGTTGATCGTCGGCTGCTTGCCCCCCGGCCCCTTGGTCTGTGCCGCCATATGCGCCTTTTCCTCTGCGGGCTATCGATGCTGTCCCGCCGTTCGCCCGCTGTGATGGGCGCCGGGCCGGGCGAAATCAACCGCTACAAGCGCCATCTGCCGAAAACTGATACCGGTGTCCAGCGCAAGCCTCAAATCGTCAAGGCAGTGATATTGACACCGGTTACCAAAATGGCTAGTCTGGCGCAAACCCAGCAAAGGAACAGGTTCATGAAGATCGCGCTGATCACCGAGAACAGCCAGGCGGCCAAAAACGCCATCATCCACGAAGCGCTGACCAATGTCGCCGAGCCGCTGGGACATCAGGTGTTCAATTACGGCATGTATTCGGCCGACGACAAAGCGTCGCTGACCTATATCATGAACGGCCTGCTCGCGGGCATCCTGCTCAACTCGAAGGCCGCGGATTTCGTCGTTACCGGTTGCGGCACCGGCATGGGGTCGATGCTCGCGTGCAACGCGATGCCCGGCGTCTTCTGCGGGCTGGTGGTCGATCCGACCGATGCTTTCCTGTTCGGTCAGATCAACGACGGCAACGCGATTTCGATGCCCTATGCGAAGGGTTTCGGCTGGGCCGCCGAGCTCAATCTGCAGGATGTCTATGCCAAGCTGTTCGATGGCGAACGCGGGCTGGGCTATCCCAAGGAACGCGCCGAAATCATGCGGAAGAACCGCGGTATCCTGAAGGATCTGAAGGCGGCGTCGTGCCACGACATGCTGACCGTGCTGAAGTCGGTCGATCAAGATCTGCTGCGCGCCGCGATCGCGGGCGAGAAGTTCGCCGAATATTTCTACGCCAATTCGCAGGACGAGGCGATCAGCGCTTACCTCAAGAGCCTGTCGGCGGAGCCGGCGCTCGCCTGAGATGAGCAAGCTGTTTGACCTTTCGGGCAAGGTGGCGCTCGTCACCGGCGCCAACACGGGCATCGGGCAGGGGATTGCGCTCGCGCTCGCCGAAGCGGGGGCGGACGTCGCCGCTGCGGGGCGCTCGGCCGCCGATGAAACCGTCGGCAAGGTGCGCGCGCTTGGCCGCAAGGGCGAAAATTTCGCCGCCGACCTGTCGAGCGTCGGTGCGGTGCAACCGCTGGTCGATGCGGTGCTCGCCGAATTCGGGCGCATCGACATCCTCGTCAACAATGCCGGGATCATCCGCCGCGCCGATGCGGTCGACTTCACCGAGGCCGACTGGGACGCGGTGATGGACACCAATTTGAAGACCCTGTTCTTCCTCTGCCAGAGCGTCGGGCGCCACATGATCGCGCGGGGATCGGGCAAGATCATCAACATCGCATCGATGCTGACCTTTCAGGGCGGCATCCGCGTGCCGAGCTATACCGCGTCGAAATCAGGGGTCGGCGGGCTCACCAAGCTGCTCGCGAACGAATGGGCGACGAAGGGCGTGCAGGTCAACGCGATCGCACCCGGCTATATCGCGACGAACAACACCGCCGCGTTGCAGGGCGACGCGACGCGCAACCGCCAGATCATGGAGCGTATCCCCGCGGGCCGCTGGGGCGACCCCGCCGACATCGGCGGTGCCGCGGTGTTCCTTGCCTCGTCGGCGTCGGACTATGTGCAGGGGCATATCCTCGCCGTCGACGGCGGCTGGCTCGCGCGCTAGGCTCGAAAACATCACCGTAGCCCTGAGCAAGTCGAAGGGCGTTTATCCGCGTTAGGCGCCCTTCGACAGGCTCAGGGCTACGGTCAAGATATAAGCCGGTTATCCGGCGAACGGAGTTGGGATGGGGCAAGGCAAGCTAGTCTTTTTCGGCGAATTGCTGATCCGCCTGACCGCGCCGGGCAACGAACTGCTCATGCAGTCGCCGTCGCTGGCGCTCCATGTCGGTGGCGCCGAGGCGAATGTCGCGATCGGGCTTGCCCGCCTTGGCCATGACTGCGCGATGGTCAGCAGGGTTCCTTCGAATGCTCTGGGTCGCGGAGCAGTGGCGGCGGTGCGCGGCGGCGGCGTCGATTGCACCGCCGTCACCACGGGTCCCGGCCGGATGGGCCTCTATTTCCTGAGCGTCGGTGCGGGGCTGCGGTCGTCCGAAATCGTCTATGATCGCGCGGGGTCCAGTTTCGCGGCGACCGGCGCCGAAGATTATGACTGGGACGCCCTGCTCGCCGGTGCAGGCCTGCTCCACCTGTCGGGCATTACTCCTGCGCTCGGGCCGCGCTCGGCAGAGGCTGCACTCGCGGCGGCGCGCGCGGCGAAGCGGCTCGGCGTGCCGATAAGCTTCGACGGCAATTACCGCGCGATGCTGTGGGAGGCGTGGGACAGCGATCCGCGTGCCGTCCTGTCCGAACTGATCGGCCTCGCCGACATCCTTTTCGGCAATCACCGCGACCTGTCGCTGGTACTGGGGCAGGAATTCAGCGGCGACGGGGAGGACCGGCGTCGCGAGGCAGCCGAGGCGGGGTTCGCTGCCTTTCCGGACCTCCGGCTGATTGCCTCGACCGCGCGGCACACCGTCACCGCCGACCACCACCGCATCGCGGCGCGCGTCGATGTGCGCAGCGGCGGCCACCAGACCGGCGAGATCGACGTCACGGGCATCGTCGACCGAATCGGCGCGGGCGACGCCTTCGCCGCCGGGGTGCTCCACGCGCACCGCGCGGGCGGCGATGCGCGGGCGATGGCGGAAAGCGGGCTCGCGCTGACCGCGCTCAAACATTCGCTGCCGGGCGACGCGAGCCGTTTCGGGCAGGCCGACATCGATGCGTTCCACGGCGGCGGGCTCGATGTCCGGCGCTGACCCGATCGGCCGCCGCGCGCTACTGGCTACGGCTGGCAGCACGCTCTTTCTTTCGGCGCTTGTGCGTGCCGAGATTGTGACCCCAATCCACCATATCGGGGCGGTCAGCGCGCCCGACGGTTCTTATCGTTCAGATAAGCGTCGCAGCTTTGGTGACGGCCAGTCCTGGAGCTTCACGGGTATCCGCTATGGCCGTGCCGCGCGTTTTCGTGCGCCGGTCGCGGTGACCAGCGCCGAGCAATTGCGCGGCGACGTCTTTGGTCCCGCCTGCCCCCAGACGGGCAGCCGTTACCAGCCGCAGGACGAGGATTGCCTGTTCCTCAACGTCTGGACGCCCGACATCGAACGGCCAGCGAAGCGCCCGGTGATGGTCTATTTCCACGGCGGCGCCTATTCGACCGGCAGCGTCACCGATCCGGTCAACGATGGGGCACGCCTCGCCGCGCGCGGCGATGTCGTGGTCGTCACCGTCAACCACCGGTTGAACGCGCTCGGCTATCTCTATCTCGCCGGGCTCGATGCGCGCTTTCCTGACAGCGGCAACGCGGGGCAACTCGACCTGATCGTTGCGCTGCAATGGGTCCAGCGCAATATCGCGGCCTTTGGCGGCGATCCGGCCAATGTCACCGTCTTTGGCCAGTCGGGCGGCGGGGCGAAGATCGCCACGCTGATGGCGATGCCCGCGGCGAAGGGGTTGTTCCAAAAGGCGATCACGATGAGCGGGCAGCAAGTCACCGCGTCGGGTCCGCTCAACGCGACGAAGCGCGCGCAGGTGTTTCTCGACAAGCTCGGTAAGGATGTCGATCCGGCGACGGTGCCGGTCGAGCAATTGATCGCGGCGCTGTCGGCGACCGATCCCGTGCTCGGCGGCGGGGTCTATATGGGGCCGGTGCTCGACATGACGCATCTGATGCGCCACCCCTTCTGGCCCGACGCCGCGCCGCAGTCGCGCGCTATTCCGATGATGCTCGGCAATACGGTGATGGAAACGCGGGCCTTCTATTCGCCGGACGGCAAACAGCTTGCCGGGCTGGGTTTCGATAATCTCGCGGCGCGCATCGCGCCCGAAATGCGGATCGACATCGAACCATCGTGGGTCGTCGCGCAGTTTCGGGGACGCTATCCTGCGGCAGATCCGCTCGAACTGTTCCACCGCATCGTCACCGCGGCGCGCAGCTGGCGCGGGCAGGTCGAGGAGGCCGAAGTGCGCGCGCGGGTGGGTCATCCGGGGTTCGTCTATCAGCTCGATTTCGAGGCGGCGAAGCACGCCGACGATATTGCGCTCAGCTTTGGCACGGTCCCCGATCCCACCCCCGCGCAGCAGGCGATGAGCGACCGGGTGATGGACGCCTTCGTCCGCTTTGCGCGCACGGGCAATCCGGGCTGGCCGACTTATGATCTGGCCAAGCGGCAGACGATGATCTTCGACACGGAAAGCCGGGTCGAAAATGACCCGCGCAAGTGGGAGCGCGAGCTGTTCGCGCGCGTGCCCTATATCCAGCCGGGCAGTTGACGGGCATTTGTACCTTAACATCGTCATCCCGGCGAAGGCCGGGATCTCACCGGTGCGTAAGGTAGTGAGGTCGAGATCCCGGCCTCCGCCGGGATGACGGGACGGTCAGACGATCCCCTGCGATCCGAGCCAGTTCCACAGCAGCTCGGGCCAGATTGCGACTGGCAAGCCAGCGGTCTTCATCAACCCGAAGCCATGCTCGCCGCGCTCGAAGAAATGCGCTTCGGCGGGTGCGCCGATGCCGCGCGTCGCTTCGCGGAGCCGCACGCTGTTCGCGATCTTGACGACGCTGTCATCCTCGGCGTGGAGCAGCCACAGCGGGGGCTGGTCGGCGCGGACGTGAAGCTCGGGCGAGTAGCGTCTTTCGCGCGCCGCGTCGGAATTGGCGCCAATCAGTTTCTCGCGGCTAACCGCATGGGCGATCGCGGGGTCCATTGACACGACGGGATAGATGGCGGCAAGCGCGTCGGGCCGTGCAGGCAGCGCGTCGGCAGCATCGACCCGATCATAGACCTTCGCGTCGAAACGCGTGAGCAGGCTCGTCGCAACCTGTCCGCCCGCCGAGAAACCGCCAAAGGCGACACGCGCCGGATCGACGCCGTCAAGCTTCGCGCGGCTGCGCACCAGCCGCACCGCGCGCTGCGCATCGGCGAGCGGGACGTCGGCGCCGTTCGTCCAGCCGTCGCCGGGCAGGCGATAGAAGAGGACGTACACGGTGACGCCGCGGTCCCTCAGCCAGCGCGCGAGCTCATAGCCTTCCTTGTCGATCACGACATAGCGATAGCCGCCGCCGGGAGCGAGGATGACCGCCGCGCCGTTGGGCTTTGCCGGGCGAAAAATGTCGAGGCGTGGGCGCGTGATCTTCTCGAGCATGCGGTCGCTGGCGTTCGGATCATCGCTGCGCTGGACGACCGCTTCGACGAGGCCCGGTGGCGGCTTGATATGGCCGTCCGGCCACAGCGCGATGCTCGCGTCGGGCGTCAGGCCCGCGGGCCGCGTCCACGCCGCCCCTGCCGCCGCGCTGGCAAAGGGCAGCGTCAGCCCCGCTGCCAGCAGCGTGCGGCGACCCAGCGTCATGGCGCGGGCGCCTTGTTGGGATAGGCGATGATCAGTACCAGGGGTTCGCCGCCGGTCTGGCGGATACCGACCTTTGCGCCCTTGTAGAGCCACGCCGCGGTTCCGGCCTTCAATTCCTGTTCCTCGCCGTCCGAATGGACGATGCCGGTGCCGGAAAGGACGTAGTAGATCTCGTCATGGTCGATCGGGTGAATGCCGATCGCAGCGCCGACGTGCAGCGCGCGCTTGCGAAATTCGAAGCTGCGCGGCGCCGGCACCGAATCGCTGATCCGGTAAGCAGTCGACATGCCGATTGCGCCATGCGGCGGCGCCTCCTCACGGACGGTCGTCTTCTCATCGATCACCACCATCGCCGGGGCGGCTCCGCTCGCGAGGAGCAGGGCGAGCAGCGCGTCCATCGTCAATTCCCCGTCCGCGACGCGCGGTCGCGCGCCGACAGATTTTCTTGCGGCAGCGGCGCCGTCTGGCCCGGATAGACGCCCGATTTCGGCTCCATCGTCGCAAGATCCCAGTCACCCTCGACAAAGGGCGCGCGCACCTCCTTGACCTTGGGATAGGCGCTCACTTCCTTCTCGTCGTCGATCACTTGCCCACGCCCCTCGGCAACGAAGAAAAGCACACGGATTTCCTCGGCGTCGCGCGCCCAGGGCCGCGCGCCCGCGGTCGACAGCACCGATGTTTCGACATCGCGCACCGGCAGGATGGTATAGCCGCCCACCGGCGCGAGCGGCGCTTTGGCGCGGATCAGCTTCGCCTGCGTCTCGCCATAGCGGCCGAATTCGGGCAGCGCCGCGCCGTGGCGATCGACGTGGAGATTGTCCTTGCCATAATATTCGAGGTCGCCGTCGCCGCCCAGCATCAGGAACGGCAGCTGCTCGTCGGTATCGTTGCCGCCGCGCATCACATTGCCGATCGCGGTGATCTGACCCGGCACATAATCATGCCCCACCCATTCGAGGTTCATGAGGTTGTAATGCACCGCGCGGTGCTGCGGGTTATAGATCAGATTGTTGATCATCAGCGCCTGTCCGCCCCCCTTGATCAGCGGGTTCCGCTCGACATTATGCGCCCAGACATTGCGGTAGAAGACGATGCCCGTCGCATTGTCGTGGATCAGCGATCCCTTGCTGTGCTCGCCCTTGGGATGGCTCGCGTCGGCGAGTCCTTCGGCGGCGAGGTTGTTCGAAAAAGTGATATTGTGGCTCGTCCCCTTGCGCCACTCCGCAACGCTGTCGCCGGTGAAGCGCGGCCCGGACGCCGACATATTCTCGTCGATCCCCCACATGAGCGTGCAATGGTCGACGATGACATTGTGCGCCGCGACGGTCGAAAAAGTGTCGGCTTCCCACCCGCTGCGCTTCGGCTGGCCGTCGACGCCGGTGTAGATGCGCAGGTGGCGGATCACGACGTCGTGGGTCTTTACGTCGATGCCGGTGCGGATCAGCGTGATCCCGGGTCCGGGTGCGGTCTGCCCGGCGATGGTCAGAAACGGATGGGTGACGCTGATCGTCTGACGTCCCATGTCGATGACGCCGCCGACCTCGAACACGATGATGCGCGGTCCGGGGGTCTCGATCGCGGCCTTCAGCGACCCCGGCCCGTCGGCCGCCAGCGTGGTCACGCGCAGGATCTGGCCGCCGCGACCACCAATGGTGTGCGCGGCGGGACCGACCGCGCCGGGGAAGGCCAGCGGCGCCGCATCGGCGGCAAGCACCGGGCTCGCAGGCAGTGCGAACGCCAGAAAAAGCGCGGCCAACCAAGGTTTTTTGGGCATCCCGTCTCTCCGATTCATTGGGGTATTGACACGGCTGTTCCAATCCCTCTATCTTCCTGACACCGGTTACCCCAATCGGTCAACGAGAAAATTTTCAAGGGAGAGGGGATAGGGCGGCCAGTCGCGACAGGCGACGGCGCCATCATCACTCTCAAAAAAATTTCCGGCCAGGCGATCATGCCGATTTGTCTGGTCTCGCAAAGTAACCGGTGTCATTTCTTGCTTCGGCAAGAGTTTCGGCCGATCAAGGGAGGATGATAATGGCTATTCATGCAACGCGGGGCCTTCGCGCTTTGACCCAATTGGCGTGCGGCGCTTCGCTTGCCGCGCTCGCGGTGTCACCGGCTTTTGCCCAGGACGCCGCCGCGCCCGTCGCCGACGAAGCGGTCGCGACCGAAGACGAGATCGTCGTCACCGGCTTTCGCGCCTCGCTCGACAAGGCGCTCGACGTGAAGCGCGATTCGGTGGCCGCGGTCGACGCGATCGTCGCCGAAGACATCGCCAAATTCCCTGATCAGAACCTCGCCGAATCGCTGCAGCGCATTCCCGGCATCACCATCCAGCGCGACGGCGGCGAGGGCCGCGGCATCACCGTGCGCGGTCTGGGGTCGCAATTCACGCGCGTTCGCGTCAACGGGCTCGAAACCGTCGCGACCTCGACCGACGGCGCCTCGGCGAACCGCGACCGCGCGTTCGACTTCAACGTCTTTGCTTCCGAACTGTTCAGCTCGATCGTCGTCCACAAGACCGCGTCGGCCGAACTCGACGAAGGTTCGCTCGGCGCCGTCGTCGATCTCAACACCGGCAACCCGCTGGCGGGCAAGAGCGGCTTTACCGCGGCGCTGTCGGCGCAGGGCAGCTACAACGACCTGTCCGAAAAAGTCGGCCCGCGCGTGGCGGGCCTGCTTAGCTGGGTCAACGACGCCGGAACGCTCGGCTTTGCGGTGTCGGCGGCCTATTCGGACCAGAAGACGCTCGAGCTTGGCAACAACACGGTGCGCTGGGCGCAGGCGCGCTTCGATTCGGTCAACGGCGCCCCGTGCTTTACCACCACCGCAACGAGCGGCATCGGCGTCGCCAATTCGGGCGGCGTTTATACGAACGGCCGCTCGGCGGCGTGCGATTCGGTCGCGCTCGCCTTCCACCCGCGCATTCCGCGCTACGGCGAGATCGCGCACGACAAAAAGCGTCTCGGCATCACCGGGTCGATCCAGTTTGCACCGACCGACGCGACCAAGATTTCGCTCGACGGGCTGTTTTCAAGCTTCAAGCACCAGCGCCGCGAGCGTTGGGGCGAGGTGCTGCTGCGCAGCAACGAACGCTCGATCAACGTCCGCGACTATGTGATCGACAACGACAATAACATGATCTCGGCGACGCTCGACGACGCATGGGTGCGCACCGAACATTATCTGCGCCAGGCCAAGACCGAATTTTATCAGTTCGGCGGCAGCTGGGATCAGGATGTCGGCGACAATTTCCGCTTCACCCTGCTCGGCGGCCTTTCGAAATCGACCGCGTCGATCCCGCTGGAAACCACGCTGGTCTTCGACGACCGCGACGCGCAGGGCTATCGCTACGACTATACCGACATGGCGAACCCGGTGCTGACCTTTGGCACCAGCGTCACCAACCCGGCGAATTTCCAGCTCGCTGAAATCCGCGACCGCCCGTCGGAGGTCGAAAACAAGTTCCGCACCGCGCAGCTGCGCACCGAATGGGATGTCACCGAAGGCTTCACGGTCAAGGCAGGCGGCGTCTATCGCCGTTTCGACTTCACCAGTGTCGCCTTTACCCGCGACACCGTGGTGTGCGGCAATGGCGGTGTCGATCGCGTGCTCGGCACGCTGACCTGCTCGCCGTCGTCGGCGTTCGGCCCGACCGCGATCTACGGCTTCCCGGTGACGTCGTCGCTCGCCGAGCTGTTCACGCTGGGGAAGGCGGGGCAGCCTGCTGGAACCACCACCGAATGGCTGGTCCCGAATCTGGAGGCGGGGACAGCCTTTACCGGCCTGTATAACCGCACCCCCGCGCTCGACGCCGGCAACAACCGCAGCGTGCGTGAAGAGGTCACCGGCGGCTATCTGCAATTCGACGCCAAGGGCGAACTGGGCGGGCTCGACTATGCGCTCAACGCCGGCATCCGTTACGTCCACACCGCGCAGACGTCGAGCGGGCTCAGCAGCGGCGCTGCGGTGACCGTGAAGCGCAGCTATGAAGATTGGCTGCCGTCGGTGAACCTGGCGTTGTTCCCGCACGAAGACATCATCATCCGCGCTGCGGTCGCCGATGTGATGACGCGCCCGACGCTCGGCAACCTGACCCCCGGCGGCTCGGTCGACGGGTTCAACTATCGGATCAACTACGGCAACCCGTTCCTCGATCCGTTCCGCGCCACCGCGTACGACCTGGCTTTCGAATGGTATTTTGCGCCGCAATCGATCTTTTCGGTCGCGCTGTTCAAAAAGGACATCGCAAGCTTCCCGGTGGCGACCACGAGCAGCGGCACCTTTGCCTCGACCGGTCTGCCGACGTCGATCATCCCGCCGAGCAGCCCTGCCGCGATCAACCCCGAAGGCCAGCTGTGGACGATCAACTCGATCGGCAATGGCGAAGGCGCCAGTCTGAAAGGGGTCGAAGTTTCGCTGCAGGCTCCGTTCACCTTCCTGCCAGGGTTCCTTTCGAACTTCGGCGGCATCGTCAACGCGACCTTCATCGACTCGGACGCCGACTATTCGGTGGCGGGCCCGTCGGTCGTGCCTGGCGGTGCCAATGTCGGGGCGATCCGCAACGGCACGCTCTTCAACCTGTCGAAGCGCGCCTACAACGGCACGCTCTATTATGACGACGGCAAGTTCAGCGCGCGCGCTTCGATCAGCTATCGCAGCCGTTATGCCGACGCTAACAGCGGCACGGGCAACGTGTTCGAAGGCTATGGTTCGACGATCAACGTCGATGCGTCGATGCGCTACGCGATCACCGACAATATCGAAATCTCGGTCGAAGGCATCAACCTGACCGACGAATATCGCTATCGCTTCACCGATATCGACGCGAACCGCAATTACGAGAACAACCATTTCGGTCGCACCTTCCTGTTCGGTGCGCGCGTCAAGATTTGACGCCGACAGGTTAGTCCCGGTGAGGCCCGGTCTTCGCTTGCGGGGGCCGGGCCTTTCTTTTTTCAAGGAGAGCAAAGTGACCGATCGCCGTGAGATGCTGAAGCTGGCCGGGACGGGATTGATGGCTACCGGCCTGTCGGGCTTCGCCGGAACGTCGGCGCTGGCCGCCGCGTCGCCATCGCCATCGCCATCGGCCCCGCCTTGGGCGAAGGGCTTCGACGGTCAGCGCAAGCCCGATCTTGGTGACGGGCGTTTTCTCAATCCGATCATGGCCGGCGACCATCCCGACCCGTCGATCCTGAAGGACGGCGCCGACTATTACATGACCTTCTCGACCTTCGACAGCTATCCGGGGCTGGTCATCTGGCATTCGCGCGACCTGGTGAACTGGCGCCCGATCGGTCCCGCGCTCCACAAGAATATCGGATCGGTGTGGGCGCCCGAGCTGGTGAAGCACGGCGGCCGCTTCTTTCTCTACATCCCCACCAAAGGCCCGAACACCAGCTGGGTGATCTGGGCCGACAGGATCGAGGGGCCGTGGAGCGAGCCGGTCGATCTGAACCTGCCCGACCATATTGACCCCGGTCATGCGGTCGGCGAGGACGGGTCGCGCTGGCTGTTCCTGTCGGGCGGCGACCGCGTGCGATTGTCCGACGACGGGCTGTCGCGGATCGGCGAGCCGGAACATGTCTATGATCCGTGGCGCTACCCGACCGACTGGGTGGTCGAGGGCTTCGCGCCCGAAGGCCCGAAGATCACGCGCCACGGCGACTATTTTTACATGATCACCGCGGTCGGCGGCACCGCGGGTCCGCCGACGGGTCATATGGTGATCGCCGCGCGGTCGAAGTCGATCCACGGTCCGTGGGAGAACTGCCCCGCGAACCCGCTCGTTCGCACCACATCGGCCGCCGAAAAATGGTGGTCGCGCGGCCATGCGACGCTCGTCGAGGGCCCGGCGGGCGACTGGTGGAGCGTCTATCACGGGTTCGAAAATGGCTATTGGACGCTGGGGCGGCAGGCGCTGCTCGATCCGATCGAATGGACCGCCGACGGCTGGTTCCGCATGAAGGGCGGCGACCTGTCGCAACCGATCGCCAAACCGGCAGGCGGGACCGTCGCGGGCCCCCATGGCATGGCGCTGTCGGATGATTTCGGCGCGCTGGCGCTCGGCGCGAAATGGAATTTCTTCAAGCCCGCCCCCGACGAGCGCAGCCGTGCGCGCGTCGCGGATAACGCCCTGGTGTTGACGGCGCGCGGCAAGGCGCCGGTCGATTCATCGCCCTTGCTCTTGATCGCGGGCGATCAGGCCTATCGTTTTGAATGCGACATCGAGATCGCACCCGGCGGCACCGCGGGCTTGATCCTCTTCTACGACGAGAAGCTCTATTGCGGGCTCGGCTTCGACGGCGGGCGCTTCGTCACCCACCAATATGGCATCGAACGCGCGCGCCCCGCCAATCCGCACGGGCGGCGGATGCGGATGCGCGTCACTAACGACCGCCATATCGTGACCTATGACACCAGCGGCGATGGTGGGAAGACCTGGGTCCGTTTCGACCGCGGCATGGAGGTGTCGGGTTACCACCACAATGTCCGCGGCGGTTTCCTGATGTTGCGCCCCGGGCTTTACTCAGCCGGGGCGGGCGAGGCGCGGTTCCGCGACTTTCGCTTTGAGGCGCTCGGGTAGCGATTTTTCGTTTCGCACAAAGACACAAACACACGAAGAGGGATCATCATTTTTCCCAAAGGCGGTTTCCCGCCGAAGGCGATATTTGAAAGCGCTTCGCGCTAAAGTCTGTCCTGTTCAAATTTATCCGTTGCCCTGAGCCTGTCGAAGGGCGCTTATCGACGAGAAGCGCCCTTCGACAGGCTCAGGGCTACGGTGACTTGATTCAACCTGAGCAGGACATACTCTAGTCGCAACCTACGGCAGGCCATGGAGCAGACCCCTTCGTGTCTTTGTGTCTTTGTGCGAAATTTTTCCCAGCGCTACGTTGGCTTCAAAGCGTCACGCCCGTTTTCCAGATCGCTATGTCGCGTTCCTCATTGGCTTCCGCTTTGGTGATGGCGCCTGACGCGGTGGCGACGATCAGATCGCGCAGTGCGTTCGACGCCGCGTCAAACCCGTCGTCGATCACCGTCCCGGCATCAAAGTCGATCCACCCCGCCTTGCGCGCCGCCAGATCGCTATTCGACGCAATCTTCAGCGTCGGCGCCGGAAAGCCGAGCGGCGTGCCGCGTCCGGTGGTGAACAGGATCACCGTCGCACCAGCGGCGGTTAGCGCCGTCGACGACACCGCGTCGTTGCCCGGTGCTTCGAGCAGCGTCAGCCCCGCCAGCCGCGCCTCGCCGCCGTAACGCTGGACATCGACGAGCGGCACCTGCCCGCCCTTTTGCACCGCGCCCAGAGATTTTTCCTCGAGCGTCGTGATCCCGCCGGCGATATTGCCGGGCGAGGGGTTCTCGCTCACCGGCTCGCCGTTGCGGATGAAATAGTCCTTGAAGTCGCGGACCAGCGCCGCGGCTTCGTCGAACACCGCGCGCGATACGGCGCGGTCCATCAATATCTGCTCGGCGCCGAAAATTTCGGGAATTTCGGTAAGGATGACCTGGCCGCCCGCGGCGGCAACGGCATCGGCCATGCGCCCGACGAGCGGGTTGGCGGTGAGGCCCGAGAGGCCGTCCGACCCACCGCATTTCACCCCCAGGGTCAGCTTGGACAGCGGCACCTCGCGGCGCGGCGTATCGGCGCATCCGGCGACGAGTTCGTCGATCAGTGCGAGGCACGCGGCTTCGTCATCCTCGACCGCCTGCGCCGACAGGGTGCGGATATGCCCGCGGCGGTCGGCGGGGATCAGCGCGGTGAGCGCGCCGAGC
The DNA here is from genome assembly GCF_012274265.1 of Sphingopyxis microcysteis. GTDB lineage: Bacteria > Pseudomonadota > Alphaproteobacteria > Sphingomonadales > Sphingomonadaceae > Sphingopyxis > Sphingopyxis microcysteis. The sequence continues at coordinate 99,320 of NZ_JAANYY010000005.1, read as the reverse complement.
TGGTTGCTCTCGCACCCGAGCCCGACGATCAGCACGCCCCCGGCATTGGGATGCTGCGCCAGTGCGGCAAGCACCGCGCGCGTATGGCCAAGGTCGTCGCCAAGCTGCGAACAGCCGAAGGGATGTTTGAAGGCATGGATGCCGTCGACGCGCCCGGCATGGCGATTGCCCGCGATGCGCGCGACGCGCGCGGCGAGATTGCCGACGCAGCCGACGGTCGGCAGGATCCAGATTTCGTTGCGCGTGCCGACGCGCCCGTCGGCGCGGACATAGCCCGAAAAGCCATGCGTCGACGCTGCGGTCGGCGGTGCGTCGGCCGGCGCCCCGACATATTGATATTCGCCGTCGCTACCGAGCGCGGTCGCCAGATTGTGGCTGTGGACATGCTCGCCGGGCGCGATGTCGGCGGTCGCGATGCCGATCGGAAAGCCATATTTGATGACCGCAGTGCCCCGCGCGATCGGCGCGATCGCAATCTTGTGCCCGCGCGCGATGGCAATTGCGGCGCAAAAATCGTCGCGTGCGATCGGCTTCGCGCCCGCCGCAATATCGGCAATCGCGGTCGCGACATTGTCCGCCGCATGCACGCGGATGGCCTTGTCGATCGGATATTCGCTTGCTTTTGACACCGGTGTCTCTTAGACGGTTTCGCGGAAGAGGGAAATGACAAAGATGCCGGCAACAGCTGATCACGAAAATGTCGCCCGCGCGTTTCTGGCCGCTCGCGCGAAAAAGACACCGCTTACCTTGTATCCGGGAGCGATGCCGCAAACGATGGCCGACGCCTATGCGATCCAAGATCGTGCGATTGCGCTCGACGGGCGCCGTGTCGGCGGGTGGAAGGTCGGGCGAATCGCGCCCGATCTGGTCGATCGCTACGGCGGCAACCGTCTGACCGGCCCGATTTTTGTCGACGAAATCCATGATGGGTCCGCGCAGCCGGCGATGCCGGTCTATGCCGACGGTTTCGCCGCCGCCGAAGCCGAGATATTGCTCTGCTTTGGCGAGGTGGGGACGCGCGACTATGACATCGACAGCGTGCGCGATTGCATCGTCGACGTTCGCACAGGGATCGAGATCGCAAGCTCGCCCTTTCCCGAAATCAACCGCCACGGCCCCGCGGTCACCGCGTCGGATTATGGCAACAACAAGGGGCTGGTGCTTGGTCCTTCGATCGTCGGCTGGCAGGACGCCGACCTTATTCGCATGCCGGTAGAAATGGCGATCGACGGTGAAACCGTCGGTGCCGCGACGATGGAGGCGATGCTCGACGGTCCGTTCGGATCGGCGCTGTTCCTGATCGAAATCCTGCGCGCGCGCGATATCGCGATTCCGCCCGGTACCCTGGTGTCGGCGGGCGCGATCACCGGCATCCATGAAGTCAGGCCCGGCCAGCGTGCCGAAGCGCTGTTCGACGGAAAAATCCGCGTCGGCTGCTCGATTACAAGCTATTAAAGCAAGAACGGGAGAGGTTTATGGCACAGGCATTCGCGGACGGAGGGACGGCGGCGCCAGTGCCGCGGTCGGGGCGGTATCGCTGGCTGATCGTCGCGCTGCTGTTCGCCGCGACCACGGTCAATTATATCGACCGCACCATGCTCGGCCTGCTCGCGCCGACACTTGGGCAGGAGCTCGGGTGGAGCGAGAACGACTATGGCAACATCGTCACCGCGTTCCAGGCCGCCTACGCGCTCGGCTTCCTCCTCATGGGCTGGCTGATCGACCGTTTCGGACCGAAAATCGGTTATGCGATCGCGATCAGCATCTGGACCGTCGGCCATGTCGCGCACGGCTTCGCCTCGTCGGTCGCCTCCTTCATGATGGCGCGCGTGATTCTCGGCGTCGGCGAGGCAGGTCATTTCCCGTCGGTCGTGCGCGCGTCGAGCGAATGGTTCCCGCAAAAGGAACGCTCCTACGCGATCGGCTGGGTGAACAGCGCGACGACGATCGGCGTCATCCTGACCGCGCCGACGATCGCATTATTCATGGTGTGGATGGGTTTCGACTGGCGTGAAACCTTCATCTATACCGGCGCCTTCGGCGTCATCCTGCTTGTGCTCTGGCTCTGGCTCTACAGCAACCCGCGCGAGAGCGGGAAGGTGAGCGAAGCCGAGCTGGCGTGGATCGAACATGATCCGCCCGAAAAGATCGAGCGGCTCGGCTGGGGCGCGATCGTCACCAAGCGCGAGGCGTGGGCGTATGCGATCGGCAAATTCCTGACCGATCCGGTCTGGTTCCTGATGCTCTTCTGGCTGCCCAAATATTTCAGCACCACCTACAACGTCGATTTGAAAGTCGTGCTGCTGCCGATGATCATCATGTATCTGCTGTCGGACGTCGGCAGCATCCTTGGCGGCTGGGTATCGTCGAAGCTGATCCAGACCGGACATAGCGTCAATTTCGCGCGCAAGGCGACGATGCTCGGCGCGGGCTGCTGCGTGCTGCCTTTGCTGTTCGTCTCGGGGCTCGACAATATGTGGCTCGCGGTGGTGCTGATCGGCATCGCGCTCGCGGGGCACCAGGCCTTTTCGTCGACGATCCTGTCGATCCCGCCCGACATGTTCCCGAAGCGCGCGGTCGGGTCGGTGATCGGGCTCGGCGGCTTTGCGGGCGGCGTCGGCGGGATGATCATGGCGAAGTCGACCGGGCTCGTACTCGACGCGACGGGGGGCAATTACACGATCATCTTTGCGGCCTGTACCGTCGTCTATTTCCTCGCCGTAGCTGCGATCCATACCCTCAGTCCGCGGCTTGCACCGGTCTCCGTGGACGTGGTGAAATAAGTCGATGCCGCGTCCGCTGCTGCTGTCTTCCGACCGTCTCTTTCCGTCCGACCCGGCGCAGCGCGACATCGCGCGCCGGCTCTATGCGGAGGTTGCGGACCTGCCGATCATCAGCCCGCACGGCCACACCGACCCGAGCTGGTTCGCGGGTAATGCGCCGTTCGGTAATGCGGCGGAGCTGCTGCTGCATCCCGACCATTATGTGTTCCGGATGCTCTATTCGCAGGGCGTTTCGCTCGATGCGCTCGGTATCCGCAACAGGCAAGCCGATCCGCGCGAAGGCTGGCGGCTGTTCGCGCAAAATTACCATCTTTTCCGCGGCACCCCGTCGCGCATGTGGATGGACTGGGTGTTCGCCGAGGCATTCGGTTTCGACGTGCAATTTTCCGCCGAAACATCGGATCTCTATTACGACCGCATTACCGAGGCGCTGACCACCGACGCCTTTCGCCCGCGCGCGCTGTTTGATCGCTTCGGGATCGAGGTGATCGCGACGACCGAAAGCCCGCTCGATACGCTCGACCATCACGCGGTGATCCGCGCCGCGAATGCCAGCGGCGAATGGAGCGGCCGCGTCATTACCGCCTATCGCCCCGACCCCGTGGTCGACCCCGAATTCGAAGGCTTTCGCGATAATCTGAAACGCTTCTCGGACCTTTCGGGCGAAGATGCCTTCTCCTATGCCGGATATCTCGCCGCGCACCGGGGCCGCCGCGCCTTCTTCGCCGCAATGGGCGCGACCTCGACCGATCATGGTCACCCGACCGCGGCGACCGCCGACCTGTCGGATGCGGAGGCCGAGGCGCTATTCGCGCGCGTCACCGCCGCCGACGTCAGCGCGGCCGATGCCGAACTGTTTCGCGCGCACATGCTCACCGTGATGGCGGGGATGAGCCTCGACGACGGGCTGGTGATGCAGATTCATCCCGGCGCCCTGCGCAACCACAATCCCTGGCTGTTCGACCATTATGGCCGCGACAAGGGCGCCGATATTCCCACCCGTACCGACTATGTCCATGCGCTGCGCCCGTTGCTTGGCCGTTATGGCAATGAAGCGGGGCTGACGATCATCCTCTTCACGCTCGACGAGACGAGCTATGCGCGCGAACTGGCGCCGCTCGCGGGCCACTATCCGGCGCTGAAGCTTGGCCCCGCCTGGTGGTTCCACGACAGCCCCGAAGGGATGCGCCGCTTCCGCAGCCAGACGACCGAAACCGCGGGCTTCTACAACACAGTCGGTTTCAACGACGACACGCGCGCCTTCCTGTCGATCCCCGCGCGCCACGACGTTGCACGCCGCATCGACTGCGGTTTCCTCGCGCAGCTCGTCGCCGAGCACCGGATGGAGGAATGGGAGGCCGCCGAACTCGCGGCCGACCTCAGCTATAATCTCGCCAAGGCCGCGTACAGGTTGTGAGGCTGTCGGCTGAAACGCCGCTGCCGGCGTCGGTGCAGGCGCCGGGTTACGACCGCGCCGCGCAGGCGGCGGGGATCGTCCATATCGGCATCGGCGCGTTCCACCGCGCGCATCAGGCGGTCTATACCGACGACACGATGCGTGCGGGTGAGCGCGATTGGGGAATCGTCGGCGTGTCGCTTCGTTCTCCCAGTGTTGCCGCGCAGCTAAATCCGCAGGACGGGCTTTATACCGTCAGCACGCGCAGTGCGGCGGGGACCGGGCTGCGCCTGATCGGGGCGGTGCAGAAGGTGCTTGTCGCGGCCGACGAGCCGCAGGCCGTCATCGACGCTATCGCCGCATCGACGACGCACATCGTCAGCTTTACCGTCACCGAGAAGGGCTATCTGCGCCGCTCTGACGGCACGCTCGATCTCGATGCGGCCAAGGAACCGTCGAGCCTCTACCGCTTTATCGGCGCCGGACTTTCCGCACGCAAGGCGAAGGGCTTGCCGGGCCTGACCTTGCTCAGCTGCGACAATCTGGCGAACAATGGCGCGGTGCTGAAGGCACTGATGCGCCAGTATCTTGCCTTGGAATATCCCGTTCTGGTGGATTGGTTCGACCGCGAATGCCGCTGTCCTGCGACGATGATCGACCGCATCGTGCCCGCGACCACTAACGCCGACCGCGCGGCGATCGAGGCCGAACTCGGCGTCCGCGACGAAGGCGCGGTGGTCACCGAAGGCTTCAGCCAGTGGGTGATCGAGGATGATTTTGCGGGGCCGCGCCCGCGCTGGGAACAGGTCGGCGCGCAGCTCGTCGCCGACGTCGCGCCCTATGAGACCGCGAAACTGCGCATGCTCAACGGCGCACATTCGGCGCTCGCCTATATCGGGCTGGGGGCAGGGCATGACTATGTCCATCAGGCGATCGTCGATCCCGCGATCCGCCCGGTCATTGAGCGGCTGATGCGCGATGAGGCGGCGCCGACGATCGACGCGGCGCCGGGGCAGGATCTCGCCGCCTATGCCGATGCGCTGCTCGAACGCTTCGCCAATCCGGCGCTTCACCACCGGCTGATCCAGATCGCGATGGACGGCAGCCAGAAGATTCCGCAGCGCTGGCTCGAAACGCTGGTCTGGCATCAGGCGCACGGGGCGCGCTGCTCGTCGCTCGAAGCGGCGATCGCCGCGTGGATCGCTTTTCTTCGGAGCGACCATCCGATCGACGATCCACTCGCCGACCGGCTTCGCGAGGCGGCGGCGGGTTGCGATGCAATGCATAAGCTGTTCGGCGCAGGCGGGCTGATCGCGTCGAGCTGGCGACCGGAGGTGTCAGCCTAATTCCGTCATCCCGGCGAAGGCCGGGATCTCACCGTCCGAATATGACGCACCGGCGAGATCCCGGCCTTCGCCGGGATGACGATTATGGTGGTACCAACAACCCCCTGCTCTCCCTTACCTCGCTATCCAGCCAGTCGATGAACGCCCGCATCCGCGGTTGCGGCGCGACGTCGCGGTGGAGCGCAAGCCAGAAGGCGCGCGCGATCGCCTGATCGGGCCGCACGCGAACCAGCGCGGGATCGCCCGCGGCGAGGAAGCAGGGGAGGACGCCGACCCCCGCGCCGCCCGCGATCATCCGCCGCTGCGCGAGGATCGACGAAGACCGAACATTGGCGCGCAGCCCCGGTTCGATTTCGCCCAGATAGTCGAGTTCGGGGGCGTAGAGGATGTCGGGCATATAACCGATCACCGGGATTCCCGCGCGCGACAGCGGCGCCGCGGTCACCGCCGCCTGCCAGTCGGCCCGGTCCGCGGGCGCATAGAGGCCAAGGCTGTAGTCGGACAGCTTGCGCGTGATCAGCGGGCCTTTGCGTGGCCGCGCGAGCAGCACCGCCATATCGGCCTCGCGCCGCGACGGGTTCAAAAAGCCCGACGAGGCAACAAGGTCGATCTCGAGCTCGGGATGCGCGGCGACGAACTTGCCAAGCCGCGGGGCGATGAAGCTGTTGCCGAAGCCTTCGGAGACGCTGATGCGCAACTGTCCCGACAATGGCGATCCGCCGTCGGGCGCCATGTGAATACGCGCCGCCGCCGCCGCCATCGCTTCGGCGTGCGGAACGAGCGCCCGGCCTGCCGCCGTCAGAACGAAACCCGTCGGCGCGCGTTCGAACAAGGTCTGCTGGAGCGCGGCTTCGAGCGCGCTGACCTGACGGCTGACCGTCGTCGCATCGACGTGCAGCGCCGCCGCGGCGCGCGCCAGCGTGCCGTGACGCGCGACGAACAGGAAATATTGCAGCTTGTCCCAGTCCATATGCCTGCAAATATGCAGGATAAGGCTGCAAGTCTATCCCTTGCAATCGCCCCCTAACTCGGCTGTTGCAGCGGCAACATCTTTTGGGAGACTCGGATATGCGACAGATCGACCATCATATCGTCGGCGGCGCCGGCAGCAGCAGCCGCTTCGGCGACGTCCTCGACCCCAATAATGGCGGCGTGCAGGCGCAGGTCGCATTGGGCGACCGCACCATCCTCGACCGCGCCGTCGCCGCGGCGAAGGCCGCGCAGCCCGCCTGGGCCGCCACCAATCCGCAGCGCCGCGCGCGCGTGATGTTCGAATTCAAGCGCCTCGTCGAAGCCAATATGAACCAGCTCGCCGAAATGCTCTCTGCCGAACATGGCAAGGTGATCGCGGACTCGAAGGGCGATATCCAGCGCGGGCTCGAAGTCATCGAATTCTGCTGCGGCATCCCGCATGTGCTGAAGGGCGAATATACCCAAGGCGCCGGTCCGGGCATCGACGTCTATTCGATGCGCCAGCCGGTCGGCATCGGCGCGGGGATCACACCGTTCAACTTCCCCGCGATGATCCCGCTGTGGATGGGCGGCGTCGCGACCGCGACGGGCAATGCCTTCATCCTGAAGCCCAGCGAGCGCGACCCGTCGGTGCCCGTCCGCCTGTCGGAGCTGTTCCTCGAAGCCGGGTTGCCCGAGGGCATCTTCCAGACCGTCCATGGCGATAAGGAGATGGTCGACGCGATCCTCGACCATCCCGACATCGGTGCGGTCAGCTTCGTCGGCTCGTCGGATATCGCGCATTATGTCTATAATCGCGGCGTCGCGAACGGCAAGCGCGTGCAGGCGATGGGCGGCGCGAAGAACCACGGCATCGTCATGCCCGACGCCGACCTCGATCAAGTCGTGAACGACCTCACGGGCGCCGCCTTCGGCTCGGCGGGCGAGCGCTGCATGGCACTGCCGGTCGTCGTCCCCGTCGGCGAAGACACTGCGAACCGTCTCCGCGAAAAGCTCGTTCCCGCGATCGAGGCGCTGCGGGTTGGCGTGTCGACCGATGCCGAGGCGCATTACGGCCCCGTCGTGACGCAGGCGCACAAGGACAAGGTCGAAGGCTGGATCGCCAAATGCGCCGAAGAAGGCGCCGAACTGGTCGTCGACGGCCGCGGCTTCACCTTGCAGGGGCATGAAAAGGGCTTCTTCGTCGGCCCGACGCTGTTCGACCATGTCACCACCGACATGGAAAGCTACAAGGAAGAAATCTTCGGCCCCGTGCTGCAGATCGTCCGCGCCCCCGATTTCGAAACCGCGCTCGAACTGCCCAGCAAGCACCAATATGGCAATGGCGTCGCGATTTTCACGCGCAACGGCCACGCCGCGCGCGAGTTCGCCGCGCGTGTCAACGTCGGCATGGTCGGGATCAACGTGCCGATCCCGGTCCCGGTCGCTTACCATACGTTCGGCGGCTGGAAGCGTTCGGCGTTCGGCGACACCAACCAGCACGGCATGGAAGGCGTCAAATTCTGGACCAAGGTCAAGACGATCACCGCGCGCTGGCCCGACGGGTCGCCCGACGGCGGTAATGCGTTCGTGATTCCGACGATGGGTTGACGGGGGCAACCCGTGAGCCGGCTCGGACATTTCTCCTGTCGAAGGAGAAGGACGATGAAGATCTGGACGATGCCCGCGCTGCTGCTGCTCGCGGCGTGCAGCGGTGGCGACGAGCGGTCTGACGCGGAGGATACGGCTGCGATCTCGTCGGCGCAAAAGGCTGCGCCCGCGATCCCCGCCGATGCGCCGAATGCCGAAGTCGATGCCGACCTGCCGACAGCAAAGCAGGAAGCATCGACCAATCCCGCGAGCGATCCCGTCGCGGGCGATGGCGCGGCCATCCCGGCGGCGATCCGTGGCCGCTGGGCGCTGAAGGCCGCCGACTGCACCGCGAAAAAGGGCGCCGATCTGACCGCGGTGACGATCGATGCGACGAACCTGCGCTTTTACGAATCACATGGAGAACTCGCGCGCGTCCGCGAAGGCGGTGCGAACCGGCTGGTCGCCGATTACCGGTTCAGCGGCGAGGGGCAGGAATGGGACCGGCGGATCGAGCTCGCGCTTGCCGATGGCGGCAAAATGCTCGTCCGCCAGGATATGGGCGAGGGTGCCGCGGCGGGCGCGATGCGCTATACGCGCTGCGCCGGATGACGGTTTTGAAAGGGAGACTCACGATGGATATTCGCTGGATTGCAATTGCCGCCGCCCTGCCGCTCGCCGCTTGCGCGAGCAGCGAAGCCCCGGTCGAGTCGACCCCGGCGGCACCCGAAGCCGCAATGACGTGCAAGGCCGATGCGGTGCAGAGCCATGTCGGCCATGTTGCGAGCGCGGAAATGGGCGCGGCGATCCTCAAGGAATCGGGCGCCCGCACGCTCCGCTGGGGTCCGCCGCGCAGCGCAATGACGATGGATTATCGCCAGGATCGCGTGAACATCATGTACGACGACGCCTATAAGATCACGCAGGTCACCTGTGGCTGATTCGGGTCGTCGCAATCATAGCTCGGCCTCCCCGTTCGAACCCGTTTATGGCTACAGCCGTGCGGTTCGGGTGGGGAACCGGATCGACGTCGCGGGCTGTGCGCCGATCGAGCCCGACGGGACATCGACCCCCGGCGACGCGGGGATACAGGCGTCGCGCTGCCTGACGATCATCCGCGAAGCGCTGGAGGCGCTCGGCGGTTCGCCCGCCGACGTCGTGCGCACGCGCATGTATATCACCGATCCGGCGGACGCGGATCTGGTGGGACGCGCGCACGGCGCGATGTTCGGCGACATCCGCCCCGCCTCGACAATGCTCGTCATCCCCGCGCTGATCCGCCCCGAGTGGAAAGTCGAAATCGAAGCCGAAGCCATCCTCATCGAGAAATGACCATGACCGACCAGTTCCAGCTTACCGACGACCAGCTCGCCATCCAGGACATGGCGCGCAAATTCACCGCCGACCGCATCACGCCCTTCGCCGCCGAATGGGATGAGAAAAGCCATTATCCGGTCGAAGTGTGGAAGGCCGCAGGCGAACTCGGCTTCGGCGCCATCTATGTGGCCGAGGAATCGGGCGGCATCGGGCTCGGGCGACTCGAAGCGGCGCTGATCATGGAGGCGATGGCCTATGGCTGTCCCGCGACCAGCGCCTATGTCTCGATCCACAATATGGCGACGTGGATGATCGACCGCTTCGGCGGCGCGGCGATAAAGGAACGGTTCCTGCCCGACCTCGTCAGCATGGAGAAAATCGCGAGCTATTGCCTCACCGAACCCGGCTCGGGCTCGGACGCCGCGGCGCTCAAGACGACGGCGCGGAAGGACGGCGATCATTATGTGCTGAACGGCACGAAGCAGTTCATTTCGGGCGCCGGGGTCAACGACCTCTATGTCTGCATGGTCCGCACCGGCGAGGAGAAGTCGAAGGGCATTTCCTGCCTCGTCGTCGAAAAGGACGCCCCAGGGCTGAGCTTCGGCGCGCCCGAAAAGAAGCTCGGCTGGAACGCCTCGCCGACCGCGCAGGTGATTTTCGAGGATTGCCGCGTGCCGGTGGAGAACCTCGTCGGTGCCGAGGGCGACGGCTTCCGCTTTGCGATGGCGGGGCTCGACGGCGGCCGCCTTAACATCGGCGCCTGTTCGCTGGGCGGCGCGCAGCGCTGCCTCGACGAGGCCATCGCCTACACCAAGGACCGCCAGCAGTTCGGGCAGCCGGTCGCCGATTTCCAGAACACCCAGTTCATGCTCGCCGACATGGCGACCGACCTCGAAGCCTCGCGCGCCTTGCTCTATCTCGCCGCGGCGAAGGTCACCGCGAACGCGCCCGACAAGTCGCGCTTCTCGGCGATGGCAAAGCGGCTCGCGACCGACAATGGCAGCAAGATCGTCAACGACGCGCTGCAATTGTTCGGCGGCTACGGCTATTTGCGCGACTATCCGATCGAGCGTTTCTGGCGCGACCTGCGCGTCCACTCGATCCTCGAAGGCACCAACCAGGTGATGCGGATGATCGTCGGACGGGATTTGTTGCGGCAATGATGACGGCTGAGGAAATCCTCCCCGGAACGGGGAGGGGGACCATGCGAAGCATGGTGGAGGGGGCTCTCGGCCTCGGACGGCGTGCGCGGGCGATAGCCCCCTCCGTCAGCCCTGCGGGCTGCCACCTCCCCGCGAGCGGGGAGGATTTCGTATGACGGACGACGTTCTCATCTCGACCGACGGCCGCATCGGTCGCATCTCGCTCAATCGCCCGAAGGCGATTCACGCGCTGAATCTCGCCATGTGCGAAGCGATGATCGACGCGCTGCTCAAATGGCGCGAGAACGATGCCCTCGAGGCCGTCGTCATCGACCATAGCGAGGGCCGCGGCTTCTGCGCCGGCGGCGATATCCGCATGCTCGCCGAGAGCGGAGCGAAGGATGGAGTCGAAGCGCGCGCCTTCTTCCATACCGAATATCGCCTCAACCACCTGCTGTTCACTTACCCCAAGCCCGTCGTCGCCTTCATGGACGGCATCACGATGGGCGGCGGAGTCGGCATTTCGCAGCCCGCGAAATATCGCGTCGCGACCGAGCATACCCGCTTTGCGATGCCCGAAACCGGCATAGGGCTGTTTCCCGATGTCGGCGGCGGCTGGTACCTCCCACGACTCGAGGGCCGCGTCGGGGTGTTCCTTGCGCTCACCGGGGCGCGGCTCGACGGCGCCGAATGCCTCGCGCTCGGACTCGCGACGCATTATCTGCCCTCGGAGAAACTAGCCGAGGCGAAGGCGCGCATCGCGCAGCACCCCGACCGCATCGGCGGCATATTGGGCGAACTGTCGGTCACCGCGCCGCCCGCCGCGATCACGCATCAGATCGACAAGATCAACCGGCTGTTCGGCAGCGACACTTATGAAGATATTCTCGCGGCGCTCGAGGCCGATGGCGGCGACTGGGCCGAAAAGGAACTCGCAGCGCTGCACAGCAAATCGCCGCAGACGTGCAAGGTCGCGCTTCGCCAGCTGAAGGAAGGCGGGGCGATGCACGACTTTGCGGCGCAGATGACACAGGAATATGCCATCGGCAGCCGCGTCGTCGCGATGCACGACTTCCTTGAAGGCGTCCGCGCGCTGATCATCGACAAGGACAACAGCCCGAAATGGGATCCGCCGACGCCGGAAGCGGTGACCGACGACTGGATCGACGCGATCTTCGCGCCGCTGCCCGAGAACGAGAAATGGACGCCGCTTTAATCCTCCCCGGAACGGGGAGGGGGACCGCCGCAGGCGGTGGCGGGGGGTTTCGGTCTTGCGCAAGGTCGCGAACCCCCTCCGTCAGCCCCTCCGCTTTGCTCCGGGTCTGCCACCTCCCCGCTAGCGGGGAGGATTTTAGGAGATTGAAATGACCTACGAAACCCTCCTCGTCGAAACGCGCGGCGCCGTCACGCTGGTGACGCTCAACCGCCCGCAGGCGCTGAATGCGCTCAACTCCAGCGTGCTCGAAGACCTCATTGCGGCGTTTGCCGCATTCGAAGCCGACCCCGGCCAGCGCTGCGCCGTCCTCACCGGATCGGGCGACAAGGCCTTTGCCGCTGGCGCCGACATCAAGGAAATGGCCGACAAGCCCGCGTCCGATTTCTACCTTGAGGATTTCTTCTCGAAATGGACGAGCGATTTCGTGAAGAAGGTGCGCAAGCCCTGGATCGCCGCGGTCAACGGTTTCGCGCTGGGCGGCGGGTGCGAATTGGCGATGATGGCCGACTTCATCATCGCGTCCGAAAAGGCGAAATTCGGCCAGCCCGAAATCAAGCTTGGCGTCGCGCCGGGGATGGGCGGGTCGCAGCGGCTGACGCGCGCGATCGGCAAGGCGAAGGCGATGGAAATGTGCCTGACCGGCCGGATGATGGACGCCGCCGAAGCCGAGCGTTCGGGCCTGGTTGCGCGCGTCGTTCCGCATGACACGCTGGTCGACGAAGCGGTGAAGACCGCGGCCACGATCGCGGCAATGCCGCCGATGGCCGCGATGGTGAACAAGGACATGGTCAACGCCGCGTTCGAAACGACGCTCGATCAGGGGCTGGTCTACGAACGCCGCCTGTTCCAGATCCTCGCCGCGACCGAGGACAAGGCCGAAGGCATGGCGGCCTTTATCGAGAAACGCGAAGGCGTGTGGAAGGGGCGCTGACATGAAAATCGCATTCATCGGACTCGGTAATATGGGCGGCGGGATGGCCGCGAACCTGGCGAAGGCGGGGCACGACGTCCGCGCCTTCGATCTCAGCGAGGAAGCGCTCGCACGCGCGGTCGAGGCGGGCTGCACCCGGGCCGCCTCCGCCGCCGACGCGGTGACCGGCGCCGAAGCGGTGGTGACGATGCTGCCCGCGGGCAAGCATGTCGCGTCGGTATATGAGGCCGACGTCTTTCCGAACGCCGCGCCGGGCACGCTGCTCCTCGATTGCTCGACGATCGACGTCGCCACCGCGCGCGCCAATATCGAAGCCGCGACGGCCAAAGGCCTCGTCGCGGTCGACGCGCCGGTGTCGGGCGGCATCGCTGCCGCCAATGCGGGCACGCTGACCTTCATGGTCGGCGGCACCGATGAAGGCTTCGCACGCGCGGAACCGATCCTCGCCAAAATGGGCAAGGCGGTGATCCACGCTGGCGATGCGGGGGCGGGGCAGGGCGCGAAGATCTGCAACAACATGCTGCTCGGCGCGTCGATGGTCGCGACGTGCGAGACGCTTGCGCTCGCGCAGAAGCTCGGGCTCGACCCGCAGAAATTCTTCGACATTGCCAGCGTGTCGTCGGGGCAGTGCTGGTCGCTGACCAGCTATGCGCCGCTGCCCGGTGTCGGCCCGACGACGCCCGCGGATAACGATTACAAGGGCGGCTTTGCCGCGGCACTGATGCTCAAGGATCTCCGCCTCGCGATGGAGGCGGCGGCAAGCGTCGACGCCGATGTCCCGATGGGGACGAAGGCGCGTGAGCTGTACGAGGCCTTTGTTGCGGCGGATCAGGATGGCCGCGACTTTTCGGCGATCATCCGGACGTTGCAGGGCTGAGACCATGCACCCAAACCCGTTCGCATCGAGCGAAGTCGAGATGCGTCTCGCGCTGTGCTGGCGCGTCTCGACTTCGCTCGACACGAACGGGAGTTTGGGTCGGTTCTAGTAAAAATCCGCCGTCTGGCCGCCGTCCTTGCGTTCGCCGCGATGCACCTGCGTCGGCGCGCGGCGGTCGCCCGTCCGCACCTCGATCCGGCCATCGACGCGTCGCACCTCGGCGGGCGCCAGGATGCGCGCCCGCGCCACGCCGACCGCGCTCGCTGGCGGAGCGGCCACTGGCGCTGCGACCGGTACGCTGCCGGTGAGCAGCAGTAGGGCGAAAAACGACATCGCAATCATGCTCTGCCGTAACGGCAGGTGTTGCCAGCGCTTTAACCCTGAATCGCAACTATTTGCGTCCACCTGCGGAGGTGGCAGGCCAACGCAAAGGCCGCCTGCCCCGCGCTGGGACAGACGGACCTTGATGAATAAACTGCCGTGCTCCCGCGAAAGCGGGAGCCCATCTCCTGCCGGTGCAAGTTTGAACCCACCGGAGATGGGTCCCCGCTTTCGCGGGGACACACGGCCATTCTCTGGATTTAGAAACCCGACTTCGCCTCGGCCTTTTCCTTAAGCAGCGGGGCAATTTCAAAGCCGTGCTTCTCAAGCGCCGCGACAATCTTGTCGGTGCCTTCCTGCCCTGCCCAGAACATCGGACCGCCGCGATAGACCGGCCAGCCATAGCCATAGATCCACACGACATCGATGTCGCTCGCGCGCTGCGCCTTGCCTTCGGACAGGATCAGCGCGCCTTCGTTGACCATCGGATAAAGCGTCCGCTCGATGATCTCCTGGTCGGTGATGTCGCGCTTCTCAACCCCCGCCTTTTGGCGGAACTCCTCGATCAACTCGGCAACGCGCGGGCTTTCCGACGGTTGGCGCTTGTCGTCATAATCGTAAAAGCCCGCCTGCTTCTTCTGGCCCCAGCGGCCTTCGGCGCAGAGCGCGTCGCGGATGCTTTCGATGCGGTTGGGGTCGCGGTGCCAACCGATGTCGACCCCGGCGAGGTCGCTCATCTGGAACGGCCCCATCGGCATCCCGAATTCGACATGCACCTTGTCGACCTGCGCCGGTGTCGCGCCTTCCATCAGCAGCTTCATCGCCTCGAGCTGGCGCGGCTTGAGCATGCGGTTGCCGATGAAACCGTCGCAGACGCCCGCAACCACCGCGACCTTGCCGATCTTCTTGCCGATCGCCATCGCCGTCGCCAGCGCGTCGGGCGCGGTCTTTTCGCCGCGCACGACTTCGAGCAGCTTCATGACATTGGCGGGCGAGAAGAAGTGCATGCCCAGCACGTCGCCGGGGCGGCTCGTCGCGGTCGCAATTTCGTCGACGTCGAGGTAGCTAGTGTTCGACGCCAGGATCGCGCCGGGTTTGGCGATCTTGTCGAGCTTGCCGAAGATGTCCTTCTTGACGTCCATATTCTCATAGACCGCCTCGATGATGAGGTCGCAATCGGCGAGATCGTCGAGGCTGAGGCTCGGGGTCAGGATGCCCATCATCTGGTCGACCTGTTCGGGCTTGAAACGCCCCTTGGCGGCCGAGGCGTCGTAATTCTTGCGGATCACCCCGACGCCGCGGTCGAGCGCGTCCTGCGCCATCTCGACGATCGTGACGGGGATGCCTTTCTGCAGGAAGTTCATGCTGATCCCGCCGCCCATCGTGCCGGCGCCGATCACGCCGACTTGTCTGATGTCGCGCAGCTGCGTGTCCTTGGGCAGCCCGTCGATCTTCGCGGCCTGACGTTCGGCAAAGAAGATGTGGCGCTGCGCCGCCGACTGGCTGCCGAACATCAGCTTCATAAACTGCTCGCGTTCGAAGGCGAGGCCTTCGTCGAACGGCAAGCGCGTCGCCGCTTCGACGCAAGCGAGGTTGGCGTAAGGCGCTTCAAAGCCGCGCCAGCGCTTCGCGTTCGCGGTCTTCAGCTGTTCGATCACCGCGACGTCGCCGAACACCGGGCGCTCGCGCGTCGGGCGCGGACCGTCGGCGATCTTGGCGCGTGCAAAGGCGACCGCATCGGCGGCAAGGCTGTCTTCGCCCGCCAGTTCATCGACCAGGCCGAGTTCCTTGGCTTTCGATGCGGGGAGGGGGTCGCCGGTCGAGGTCATCGTCGCCGCGGCTTCGACGCCGACGACGCGCGGCAGGCGCTGGGTGCCGCCCGCGCCGGGCAGCAGGCCGAGCTTCACCTCGGGTACGCCGAGCTTCGCCGACGGCACCGCGACGCGGTAATGACAGACGAGTGCGGTTTCGAGCCCGCCGCCGAGCGCGGTGCCGTGGATCGCGGCGACGACCGGCTTCGACGCCGCTTCGATGGAGTTCAGCACCGCGTTGAAATCCGGACCGCGCGGCGGCTTGCCGAATTCGCTGATGTCGGCGCCGGCGATAAAGGTCGCCCCTGCGCAGCGCAGCACGATCGCCTTGACGCTATCGTCGGCAAGCGCGGCGTCGAAATGATCCTCAAGACCCTGACGGACATGCCAGCTCAGCGCGTTCACCGGCGGATTGTTGACGATGATGACGGCGACGTCGCCATCCTTTTCCATGGTGACGGAAACGGGGGTTTCTTCGGACATTTCAGGCTCCTTGAAAGTTTCCGTTCGCTTTGAGCGAAGCCGAAAAGCGTCTAGCGCTGCGTTCGGCGTGTCTCGACTTCGCTCGACACGAACGGGGGTGGGGTCTCAAATCAATCGTCGATGGCGGCGTGGACCAATGTCTTGACCTCGCGCCGCACGGGATAGGTGGAGGAGGGCATCAGCTGGGTCATGAACACCATGCAGATCTCCTCGACCGGATCGACGAAGAAGCCGGTCGAGAACATGCCGCCCCAGTAAAAATCGCCGATCGACCCGGGGATGCCCGCATGCGCGGGGTCGAGCGTCACCGCAAAGCCGAGCCCGAAACCGACCCCGGCATTCTCGTCCTCGCTGAAGATGCCGACGCTGTGCTGGGTGAGGTCGCCGCCGCCGCCGAGGTGGTTCGACGTCATCAGCTCCAGGGTCTTGCGGCTGATGATCCGCACATCGCCAAGCTTGCCGCCACCGAGCAGCATCAGGCAGAAACGGTGATAGTCGTGCAGGGTCGAGGCGAGTCCGCCGCCGCCCGAATGAAAGCTGCGATCCTTCGCCCAGCGGCTCTTGTCGCCGCTATCGAAGGGCTTAATCTTGTCCACCGGATCGAAGGCGTAGCAATCGGTCAGCCGGTGCTGCTGCTCGGCGGGCACCTTAAACCCGGTGTCGACCATGCCGAGCGGGCCAAAGATACGTTCCTGCAAGACTTGCGCGAACGGCTTGCCCTCGATCCGCTCGATCACCGCGCCGAGTACGTCGGTCGCCATCGAATAATTCCAGTGCGCGCCGGGGTCGAACTGGAGCGGGATTTTTGCCAGCCCTTCGATGAAGCTGTCCATCGTGTAATCGGCGTCGAAATCGTCGATCCGCGCCTTGCGATACGCGGCATCGACCGGGGTGCGCTCCTGAAAACCATAGGTGAGTCCCGCGGTGTGGCGCAGCAGGTCGACCATGCGGATCGGCTGCGTCGGCGGACGGGTCAGGAAGGGGACGTTGCCGCCGCCCGCGACGAACACGCCGGTTTCCGCAAACTCGGGGCAGATTTTCGTGAGCGGCGTCGACAGCGCGACCTTGCCCTCCTCGACCAGCATCATGAAGGCGATGCTGGTGATCGGCTTGGTCATGCTGGCGATGCGAAAGATCGCATCTTCTTGCAGCGCCGCGCCCGGGCGCGCCTCGCCGATGCATGACAGGTGCGCAATCTCGCCGCGCCGCGACACCAGGGTCGCTGCATGCGGCAAGCGGCCGGGGCCGACATATTTGGCCTCAAGAAAGGCGGGAATGCGGCTCAGCCGCGCCGTATCGAAACCGTGACCCATATCTATCCTGTCAATGCGATGTCTGGCCAAGCAGCTGGCGCGTCACCGGATGCGAACTGGTGAGCCCGCCGTCAACCGCGATCGCTTGTCCGTTGACATAGCTTGCCTGATCGCTCGCGAGGAAGAGCGCGACATTCGCGAGCTCCTCGGGCTGCGCGGCGCGCTTCAGCGGATTGAGTTGACCCAGCTTGTGGGTGACCTCTTTGGCGCGGGCATAGTCGAAGGTCGGCTTGGTCATGCCGGTCTCGGTGAGGCCCGGGCAGATCGCATTGACGCGCACGCCGCTGGTGGTGAGCTGCTGCGCCGCGATCTTGGCGAGGTTGATGACCCCCGCCTTCGATGCCGAATAGGCGCCCGGACCTGCGCCCGAATTGATCCCGGCGACGCTTGCAGTCAGCACAATCGCGCCGCCGCGCCCCTGATCGACCATCGCCTTGCCCGCATGTTTCACCATCAGCGCCGGGCCGATCAGATTGACGCGCAAGGTCTCGGCCCAGGCGGCAGGATCGAAGTCGAAGATGCCGCCCATGTCGCCGATGATCCCGGCGTTGGCGAAAGCGACGTCGAGCCCGCCGAAATTTTCCTTCGCGGCGGCGACCATCGACGCCACATCGGCCTCGACCCCCGCGTCGATCTCCAGCGCGACCGCTTCGCCGCCCGCATCCTTCACCAGCTGCGCCGTCTCATGCACCGCCGCCGTCTTGTCGCCGAGCACCAGCTTCGCGCCCTCGGCGGCGAAGCGCAGCGCGCTCGCGCGGCCGATCCCCGAACCGGCACCCGTGATGACCGCAACCTTGCCGTCCAATGCGCCCATCATGCGCCTCCCGAAATCGTGGCCCCGCCATCGCACACGATGGTCTGGCCGGTGGTGAATGCCCCCGCCTTGCTGGCGAGGAAGACCGCGGCGCCCGCGATCTCGTGCGGTTCGCCGATGCGCTTCAAGGTCGAGGCGGCGGTCGATCGTTTGAGATTGTCGGGATTTTCCCACAAGGCGCGCGCCATGTCGGTGCGGATCAGCCCCGGCGCGATGCAATTGACGCGCACGCCCTTGGGCCCGAACTCGACCGAAAAATTGCGCGCAACCTGCATGTCGGCGGCCTTCGAAATTCCGTAAGCCCCGATGATCGGCGATCCTTTCAGCCCGCCGATCGAACTGATGATCGTGATCGACCCCTCGCCGCGTTCGAGCATTTCGGGCGCGACCATCGTGATCAACCAGTGGTTGGACAGGATATTATTGTCCATGATCTTGCGGAACTGATCGTCGCTGATCCCGAGCCCGGGGCCATAATAGGGGTTCGACGCCGCGTTGCAGACGAGCGCGGTGATCTTGCCGAACGCTGCGCGCGTCTCGTTGACGAGGTTCTGGAGGTCGTCCTTCGACGAGATGTTCGCCGCGACCGCAATTGCGGTGCCGTCGCCGAACCTTGCGTTGATCTCTGCGGCGGCCTGATCGCACGCATCCTGTTTGCGGCTCGAAATCACGACCTTCGCGCCCTGTTCGGCCATCGCCTCGGCGGTGGCCTTGCCGATGCCGCGCGACGATCCGGTGATCAGCGCGACCTGGCCACTCATGTCGAACAGGCTCATGCGCCCGCCTTTCGTGCAAATTCCCACGCCCGCGCCGCGAGCGGCTGAACGCGCTCCGACATCGCCTTGGCATGGGCCGAAGAAGCGGTGCCGTCGATGACGCGCTTCTTGATTCCCTGCATGATCCCGGCGAGGCGGAAGAAATTATAGGCGAAATACCAGTTCATGTCGGGCACCCCGTCGCGCCCTGTGGCAGCGCAATAACGCTCGACCATTTCGTCGAGTTCGGGAATGCCGAGCGCGGCGCGATCGAGATCCATCACCCCCGAACGCCCGCCATTCTCGGTCACCCACGCCATCGCGACATAGGTGAAATCGGCGAGAGGGTCGCCGAGCGTCGACAGTTCCCAGTCGAGCACCGCCAGAACCTCGGGCCGGTCCTTGGCATAGATCATATTGTCGATGCGATAATCGCCGTGGACGACGCTGGTGCGCGTCTGTTCGGGGAGCGTCGCGGGCAGGAAGGTGATCAGCCGCTCCATCTCGTCCATCGTCTCGGTCTCGGCGAGCTTGTACTGCTTGGTCCAGCGGTCGACCTGCCGCCCGAAATAATTGCCGGGCTTGCCGAAATCGGACAGCCCCGCCGCATCGACATCGACCTTGTGCAGCGCGGCGAGCGTGTCGATCATCGCCTCGTAAGTGGCGCGGCGGTTCTCCGGCGTCGATCCCGGCATCGACCCGTCCCAGATCGTCTGCCCATCGACCATGCCCATCACATAAAACCAGCTGCCGACGACGCTGTCGTCGGTGCAGAGGCCATATTGGCGCGCGACCGGGAAGCCCATCTTATGGAGCCCCGCCTGCACCTTATACTCGCGGTCGACCGCATGCGCCGAGGGGAGCAGCGGGCCAAAGGGCTTGCGGCGAAGGACATAATTGCCCGACGGCGCCGAAATCTTGTACGTCGGGTTCGACTGGCCGCCCGCGAATTTGCTCTGCGTCAGCGGGCCTTGGAAACCTTCGACATTCGCTTCCATCCATGCGGCGAGCTTCGCCTCGTCGAGCACGTCCGCCCCTTCGGGCGCGACGGTGCCGCTGAACGCCTTTTGCGCGTCGATGGTCACTGGTCGAATACGATCACCGACCGCGCGGCGTCGCCCTTCTTCATCTTGTCGAACCCTTCGTTGATCTTCTCGAGCGGGATCGTCTCGGCGACGATCGAATCGAGGTCGAGCAGCCCGCGCAGGTAAAAATCGACGAGGCGCGGGATGTCGACCGGGAAGCGGTTGCCGCCCATGATCGCGCCCTGCAATTTCTTGCCCGAGAGCAGGTCCATCGCCGACAGGCCGACCTTCTCGGCCAGCGGCATCATGCCGAGGATCGTTGCGGTGCCGCCGCGGCGCAGCGATGCGACCGCAAGGCTCGCCGAGGCTGGACGCCCGACGGCTTCAATCGCATGATCGACCCCGCCCTTGCTGATCTCGAGGATCTGCTTCGCGGCATCGTCGGACAGCGCATCGACGACGTCGGTCGCGCCCAGCTTCTTCGCCAGCTCGCGCTTTTCGGGAACCGGATCGGCGGCGATGATCCGCCCCGCGCCCGCGATCTTCGCGGCGTTGATCGTCGCGAGCCCAACGCCGCCGCAGCCGACGACCGCAACGGTCTCACCCGGGGTCACCTTGCACGCGTTGAAGATCGTCCCCGCGCCCGTCGTCACCGCGCAGCCGATCACCGCGGCGCGGTCGAGCGGCATGTCGGGGTCGATGGCGACGCAGGCATGTTCGTGGACGAGCATCGTCTCGGAGAAAGCCGACAGGTTGAGCATCTGGTTCACCGGCGATCCGTCGGGGCGCGTGATGCGCGGCGCCGATCCAACGGGGCGACGCGTGTCGCCGCCCATGCACAGCGACATGCGTCCCGAAACGCAAAACTCGCAGTGACCGCAGAAAGCGGACAGGCAGGTGACGACTGCATCGCCGACCTTCACCGTGCGCACTTCGCTGCCGATCGCCTCGACGATGCCCGCCGCTTCATGGCCGGGGATCGCGGGCAGCGGGTGCGGATAGGCGCCGTCGATGAAATGCAGGTCCGAATGGCAAAGCCCGCACGCCGCGGTGCGGATGCGCACCTCGTGCGGGCCACAGTCGGCAACGACGACATCCTCGATCGACAGCGGCTGGCCGGCTTCGATCAGAATTGCGGCTTTGGTCATAATATCTCCGAACTTGCACCGTAGCCCTGAGCCTGTCGAAGGGCGCCTGTCCGAGAAGCGCCCTTCGACAGGCTCAGGGCTACGGCTATCTCTTTATCGCGACACCCCGACATCACCCGACGAAAAGCCGGGATCGGCGGCGTCGCTATATTTGGCGAACTCGATGCGGGCGATCGCGCGTTCATGCACCTCGTCCGGACCGTCGGCCAGCCGCAAGGTGCGCTGATGCGCATAGGCTTTTGCCAGCCCGAAATCCTCCGACACGCCCGCCGCGCCATGCGCCTGGATCGCGTCGTCGATGATCGACAGCGCCATGTTCGGCGCCTGCACCTTGATCATTGCGATCTCGGCCGCGGCCGACTTGTTGCCGACCTTGTCCATCATGTCGGCGGCCTTCAAACAAAGCAGGCGGGTCATTTCGATGTCGATGCGCGCCCGCGCGATGCGATGTTCCCAGATGCTGTATTCGGCGACCTTGCGGCCGAACGCGACACGCGACTGGAGCCGTTTCGCCATCTTCTCGATTGCTTCCTCGGCGACGCCGATCGTGCGCATGCAGTGATGGATGCGGCCCGGGCCAAGTCGCCCCTGCGCGATCTCGAACCCGCGCCCTTCGCCGAGCAGCATCGCGTCCTCGGCATTGACGCGGACATCCTTCAGCACGATTTCCATATGGCCGTGCGGCGCGTCGTCATAACCGAACACGGGCAGGTGGCGCTTGATCGTCACCCCCGGCGCATTCAGCGGCATCAGCACCATCGACTGCTGTGCGTGGCGCTTGGCGGCAAAGTCGGTTTTGCCCATCACGATCGCGACCTCGCAGCGCGGATCGCCCGCGCCCGACGACCACCATTTGGTGCCGTTGATGACATAATCGTCGCCGTCGCGCTCGATGCGCGTCTCGATGTTCGTCGCGTCGGACGACGCCACCGCGGGCTCGGTCATCAGGAAGGCCGAACGGATTTCGCCATTCATCAACCGGCCGAGATATTTCTCTTTCTGCGCGCGCGTCCCGTAACGGTGGAACACCTCCATATTGCCCGTGTCGGGCGCCGAGCAGTTGAACACTTCGCTCGCAAAGCCGACCCGACCCATTTCCTCGGCGCACAGAGCATATTCGAGGTTGGTGAGGCCCGGGCCTTCGAACTCGAACGTCTCGTCGACATGGTGGTGCGCGCTGCTGCGCGGCGGCATGAACAGGTTCCAGATGCCCGCGGCCTTCGCCTCGGCCTTCAGATCCTCGACGATCTGGATGACCTTCCAGCGGTCACCCGCCTTGTCCTGCTCGTTATAGGTGGGGACGGCGGGACGGACCTTGCGCTCGATGAAATCGCGCACCCGGTCGCGCCAATAGACCTGCCGGTCGGTAAGGTCGAAATCCATCGCTGCGTCTCCTCCATCGCTACTTTACCTTTACGTTAATGTCAGCTTGCGCCGCCAAATGCTAGCCCTGTTGCGACGCCTTGCTGCGACCGGCGAGCAATGCCAGCCGCTCCGTATGGTCCTCCTCGCCCAGCGGAAAGCGCAGAAAAGTCCACACCGCGCCCGCGATGAACAGTGCAGTCAGCAGGGTGAACAGCAGCATCAACCGGTCGATGATCGCCGCATCGACCTGTCCCGGCACCGCATTGTCGGGAAAGCCGATCAAAGTGATCAGGCTGCCTGCGGCGAAAGTGCCGATGCCGGTCACGCATTTCTGCATGAACAGGTTGCCAGCAAAGAACAGCCCTTCTTCGCGGTGCCCGGTCTTCAACTCGCTGTCCTCGATCACGTCGGCCAGCATCGATCCGGTCAGGATCATCGGACAGATGCCGAATCCCGTCGCCAGCGTCACCAGCGCCAGAAAGAGCGGCAGCGTTGCCGGATCGCCGTTGGCCGGGAACAGGCCGAGGAGGCGGAGGATATAGGGCAGCAGTCCGAGTGTCACCGCAATCGCGGCCATCAGCGCCGCAGCCCGCTTCTTGCCCAGCCGCCGTGACACCACCGGCGCGGCAATAAAGGCGAACACGACGCCGACAAGCAGCATCACCGGCCAGACGGTAAAGGCCCAGCCCGGAAATTCCCAGACATAGGTCTGCATATAGGTGCTTGTCGCGAAGTTTAGCCCCTGGTTGGCATAGGCAAAAATGCCGGCACCCATCAGGATCAGAAACGCCCGGTTGTTGAGCGTCCGCACCATCGCCTTGAGCTCGGCGCCGAGCGGCTGTCGCGGCGGCAGGCGGAGGGCGCGGTGGGCGAGACGGCGGTGGGTGCCGATCGCCGCGATCAGCACCGACAGCGCCATCATCACCACACCGGTCCACGCGTACAAGTCATAGCCTTCGCGCCGCAGTAGCCCCGCGGGTTCTTCGGGTGTTGGCGCCAAAAACACGCCATAGGCAAGGAACAGCAGGAACAGGCCGCCCGCCCAGCCAAAAAGGAAGCGATAACGGATGACGTCGGTGCGCTCGTGATAGTCGCGCGTCAGCTCGGGCAGCATGGCGATCGACGGTACCTCGTTCATCGCAATCGCCGAACGCACCAGGATCGCCGACAGCGTCAGGTAGATCAGAATACCGGTATCGCTCCATTCCGGCGGGTGCCATAGCAAGAACCAGGACAGCCCGACGGGCACGATCGAAAGATAAAGCCAGGGGTGGCGGCGGCCCCAGCGGCTGTTCGTGCGGTCGCTGAGATGGCCGATGACGGGATCGATAAAGGCGTCGATGATCAGCGCGATCATCACCGCCAGCCCGACCAGCCCGGCCGACAGGCCGATGACCTGATTATAGAAGATCAGCAGGAAAACCGCAAAGCCATTGTCCTTGACGCCATAGGCGACCGCGCCCGCGCCATAGGCGAGCTTGATCCGCAGCGGTACCGGCTCCGGCGCTGCGGCGGGCGCGGCCGCGTCGGCGCTCACGCCGCCGCTCCGGCCTTGGCGGCCTCCTCCATCTGGACCAGCGCGTCGAACATGCCCGGCGTTTCCTTGTCCCACGCGTGGCGCTGGCCGATCGTCAGCCCGCCGTCGACGAGCAGGTGGGTGCCGGTCATGAAACTCGCCTCCTCGCTCGCCAGGTAAGCGACCGCGTTGGCGATATCCTCGGGTTGGCCGCCGCGCGCGACGGGCTGCGCCTGCGCGCTCATCCCGGCAATGATCGCATTCGCCTGTTCCTTCATCTCGCCGGGGACGTCGAGCGACGCGGTGAAGATATTGGTGTTGATGAAGCCGGGGCAGATCGCGTTCACGCGGATGCCATATTGCGCCAGATCGGTGGCGGCGACCTTGGAGAGGTGCAGCACGCCCGCCTTCGCGACGGCATAGGCGATCGGCGAATAACCCGCGCCCAGCGCCGCGACGCTTGCGGTGTTGACGATGCTCGCGCCCTTCCGCCCCTTCATGTGCGGCGCGGCGTAACGGATGCCCATCGCGACCGACTTCAGCACCAGGTCCATCGTCCGGTCCCAGCCTTCGGGGGTGATCTCGTCGATCGGCGCGCGGTCGCCGCCCGCGGCGGCATTGTTGAAGACGATGTCGATGCCGCCGGCCTTCGCCGCGGCTTCGTTCATCAGCGCCTCGATGTCCGACGGCTGCGTGACGTCGCAGCGGACAAAATCGATCTTGCCGTTCGATGCTTCGGCGAGCGCGCGCCCGCCCACTTCGTCGATGTCGGCGGCAAACACATGCGCGCCTTCGCCCGCCAGTTTCAGCACCGCCGCCTTGCCGATACCCGATGCCGCGCCGGTGACGACGGCGACCTTGCCTGCGAATCGCATATCCTGCTCCCGTTTTCTTTTGCCACTTAGCTTAGGCGCCAAAGGGGACGCGTCAACGGCGGCCTGTCGGACGCTACGGCGCCGTAACGGCAGGCGGGCTCACCCAAGTTGACGCTTGCGTAAAGCAGCGAAGCCGACGTAGGTTTGCGGCCAGAAGAGGAGCCAAAAGGATGAGCGAACTGGACGCTTTCCGCACCGAGGTGCGCGAATGGCTGGAGGCGAACTGCCCCCCCGAAATGCGTGAACCGATCCGCGACGAGGACGACGTCTGCTGGGGCGGTCGCAACTTCAAGTTCAAGAACGACGCGCAGAAGGCGTGGCTCGAAGCCTGCGTCGCCAAGGGCTACACCGTTCCCGACTGGCCGAAGCCTTATGGCGGCGCCGGGCTCACCCCCGAACAGACCAAGATCCTCAAACAGGAAATGAAGCGCATCAAGGCGCGCTCGCCGCTCGACAGCTTCGGCATCTGGATGCTTGGCCCCGCGCTGCTCAAGTTCGGCACCGAGGAGCAGAAAGTCCATTATCTGAACCCGATCGCGCGCGGTGAAATCCGCTGGTGCCAGGGCTATTCGGAACCGGGTTCGGGCAGCGACCTCGTCAGCTTGCAGACCTTCGGCGAGGACAAGGGCGATCATTGGGTCGTCAACGGGTCAAAGATCTGGACGAGCTACGCCGACAAGGCCGACTGGATCTTCTGCCTCGTCCGCACCGACAAGACGAACAAATATCAGGGCATCACCTTCATGCTCTTCGACATGGAGAGCCCTGGCGTCACCACCAAGCCGATCCTGCTGATTTCGGGGAATTCTCCCTTCTGCGAAACCTTCTTCGACGATGTGAAGGTGCCGAAGGACCAGTTCGTTGGCGAGATCAACCGCGGCTGGGACGTCGCGAAATATCTGCTCGGCCATGAACGCGAGATGATCTCGGGCGGCGGCGCGGGCGGCGACATGGTCAGCATCGGCGGCGCCTTTGCCAAAGCGTTCGGCAAGAATGAAGCGGGCGAGCTCGACGACCCGATCCTGCGCGCCGAAATGGCGGCGTTCGATACCGACGTCTTTGCCTATCGCGCGATGGGCGAACGCTTCATGGATATGTGGAAGACCGGCCGCGCGCATCCGGCGAGCTCGAACATGATGAAATATGTCGGCACCGAACTCAACAAGCGGCGGCATGAGCTGGTGATGTCGGGCGGCGGCAGCGACGCGCTCGAATGGGACAGCGAAGAAAGCAAGGGCGGCGCGCGTGCGCGCAGCTGGCTGCGCACCAAGGCCAATTCGATCGAGGGCGGGACGAGCGAAGTGATGCTCAACGTCATCGCCAAGCGGATACTGGATCTGCCGGGGGCTTGAGCGTCCAACCTCCGTTCGTCCTGAGGAGGGACTGAGCGGAGGCGAAGGCCCGTCTCGAAGGACGCAGACGCAAGCATCCTTCGAGACGCCATTTCGACAAGCTCAATGGCTCCTCAGGACGAACGGAGTTTTTGGAATATGCCACTCTATCACAATGACGACCAGACGATGCTCAAGGACAGCGTCGCGCCCTTCGTCGCCGAACAGGCGCCGGTGTCGCACCTGCGCAAGCTCCGCGACACCGCCGACGCCACCGGCTTCTCGCGTGACCTCTGGGCGCAGTTCACCGAAATGGGCCTGCCCGGCATGCTCGTTCCGGAAGCCCACGGCGGGCTCGGCATGGGGCATATGGAGGCGGGCATCGTGCTCGAGGAAATCGGCCGAAACCTGACCCCGTCGCCTTTCCTGTCGACCAGCGTCGGCGCAGTCGCCGCGCTGGCGAAGGCAGGCGGCACGCAGGCGGGCCGCTGGCTCCCCGCGATCGCATCGGGCGAGGCGATCATCGCACTCGCGATCGACGAAGGCGCCAAGCACCGCCCCGATCGCATCGCCACCACGGCGACGCGCGCCGGCAACGGCTTCCGCCTCGAAGGTAAAAAATGCTTCGTCCTCCACGGCCATGTCGCCGACATGAGCATCGTCGCGGCGAAGACCGACGGCGGCATCACCTTGTTCGCGGTGCCGAAGGATGCGAAAGGTGTCACCGCCGATCCGCGCCGCCTCGTCGACTCTTCGCTCGCGAGCCATGTCACGCTCGACGGCGTCGAAGTCGACGCCGACGCGGTGATCGGCGAGGTCGATGCCGGCGGCGAAATCCTCGACGCGCTGCTCGCTGCGACGCGCACCGGTGCCGCCGCCGAAATGGTCGGTGTCGGGCAGGGCGCGATGGACATGACCGTCACCTACCTCAAGGAACGCAAGCAGTTCGGGAAACTGATCGGCGAGTTCCAGGGCCTCCAGCACCGCGCCGCGCATCTCTATGGCGAGATGGAAGTCGCGCGCGCGACCGTGATGAAGGCGCAGCAGCTTTTGGATGAAGGCAGCGAAGGCGCAAAGCTGATGGTCTCGGTCGCCAAGGCCAAGGCCGGTCGCGCCGCGAACCTTGCGGTGCGCGAGGGCGTGCAGATGCACGGCGGTATCGGCATGACCGACGAATATGACATCGGCCTCTATATGAAACGCGACCGCGCGCTCGCCGAATTTATGGGCGATGTGCATTATCACATCGACCAGGTCGCGCGGATGAACGGGTACTGATCCAGATCACGCCCTCCCCTTCAGGGGAGGGCAGCGAGACTTGGCAGCTTGCTGCCTAGTCGCAGCGCGTGGGGGCCAGCGGCCTTGCTCAAGGTTTCGGGCCCCCACCCCAACCCCTCCCCTGAAGGGGAGGGGCTTAGAAAGGATAACGCCATGAACCTCCAGGACATGTTCGGCCTCGACGGCCGCATCGCGCTCGTCACCGGCGGCTCGCGCGGCATCGGCAAGATGATCGTCGAGGGCTATCTCGCCGCGGGCTGCGCGCGCGTTTACATCTCGGCGCGCAAGACCGCGCAGATTGAGGAAGCCGTTGCCGATTTCGAAACGCGCTACCCCGGCAAGGTCATCGGGCTGCCCGTCGACCTGTCGACCGTCGAGGGCTGCCGCGCACTGGCGAAGGAGCTAGAAGCGCGCGAGGAACGCCTCGACATCCTCGTCAACAACGCCGGTGCCGCGTGGGGCGAACCCTTCGAGGGTTTCCCCGAGGCGGGCTGGGACAAGGTGATGGACATCAACGTCAAATCGCCCTTCTTCCTGACGCAAGCGCTGCACGGACTGCTCAAGGCCGGCGGTTCGCATGAACGCCCGGCAAAGGTCATCAACATCGGCTCGATCGACGGCCAGCGCCTCAATCCGTGGGAAACCTATAGCTACCACGCGTCGAAGGCGGCGATCCTCTACCTCACCAAGCGGCTCGCGGCGCGCCTCGTTACCGATCATATCCTTGTCACTGCCATCGCGCCGGGCGCCTTCCAGTCGGACATGAACAAGGCGGCGCGCGACCATGGCGATGCGGTCGCGAAAAGCATCCCGGTGAAGCGCATCGGCGTTCCCGAGGACATGGCCGGCGCCGCGATCTTCCTCGCGTCGAAAGCGGGCGACTATGTCGTAGGCGACACGATCACCGTCGACGGCGGGCTGGTCCACGGCGATTTGAAGACCAGCATCGACGCCTGATCTCGCTGTCGTCACCCCGGACCTGATCCGGGGTCCACGACTAAAGTGGCGGGATGGATCCCGGATCAAGTCCGGGATGACGAAGCTGCGAAGTTGACTCCGCAAACTCCAAGGTGTATTATTCAACTAATGCACCAAGGAGATGTGCCATGCGTTTCGCTTTCCTGATCCCCCCGATGATGCTGCTCGCCGCCTGCGGGCAGGACGAGAAGGCCGCCGACAGCCCCGATATTTCGATCAACGCCGACGGCGATAATGGCGGCAAGGTCCAGATCACGTCGGGCAAGGATGGCGGCAAGATCAAGATCGGCGGCGACGGGGTCAATATCGACCTCGACATCCCCGATCTGGGCGACATGGACATCAACACCGATTTCGATATCGACGGGGTGAAACTCTATCCCGGCAGCAAGATCGACAAGATGGACATCGACGCCAGCGACAAGAATGGCGCCGACACCGCGACGGTGAAATTCGGCTTCAGCTCGCCCGCCGCGCCCAAGGTCGCCGCTGACTGGATGGGCGCCGAATTTGCGAAGCGCAACATCCAGGTGCAGCGCGCCGGAACGACGCTGCGCGGTACCGACAAGGATGGCGACGATTTCACGATCAGCTTTGCCCCCGATGGCGCCAATGCCAAGGGCGAGGTGGTGATCGTTTCGAAATGATCCTTCGCGGGGGCGGCGGATATTACCCGCTGTTCCTCAGCGCCGTGGCGATCGCATTGATCGTCAGCTGGATACCCTCGGCGATCCGCGGGTCGGTCTCGCCGGCGCGGTGGCGCTTCATCAGCTCGATCTGGAGCAGGTTGAGCGGCTCGATATAGGGCAACCGCAACCGGATCGACGCCTCGAGCGCCGGGTTCTTGTCGAGCAACCGCGTCTGGCCGGTGATGTTTAGCAGCCCGTCATGCGCGCGGTGCCACCCGTCGCGAATCCGCCCGAAAATCGCGTCATGCCCATCGATATGCGCCGCCAGCTCGGCATAGCGCGCCGCGATCCCCATGTCGGATTTCGCAAGCACCATCTCCATATTGCCGAGCAGCGCGGCGAAGAAGGGCCAGCCCTGCGCCATATCGGCGAGCAGCGCCTTATCCTGAAACGCCGCAAAACCCTCGCCGGTGCCGTACCAGCCGGGCAGCATCGCGCGCGCCTGCGCCCAGCTGAACACCCACGGGATCGCGCGCAAGTCCTCGATCGCGCTCGATTTGGTGCGGCTCGACGGGCGCGAGCCGATCTTCAACGTCGCGATCTCGGCGATCGGGGTCATCGCGCGGAAGAAATCCTTGAACGTCGGCGTATCGTACACCAGCCCGCGATAGGCGGCGAAAGCGCTGTCCGACAGCGCGTCCATCGCGTCGGTAAAGCGCGCCGCGTCGGCGTCGCTCAGCGCCTCGGGCTCGAGGCTCGCGAGCAGGCTCGCCGACACCATCGCCTCCAAATTGGTCGCCGCACTCGCCGCGGTGCCATATTTCGCCGCGATCACCTCGCCCTGTTCGGTGATGCGGATGCGCCCCTGCACCGTGCCTGCGGGCTGGGCGCGGATCGCGGCAAAGGCGCTGCCGCCGCCGCGCCCGACCGCGCCGCCGCGGCCGTGGAACAATTGCATTGCGGTGTCGGCCTCGTCGAACACCGGGGTCAGCGCCTGCGACGCCTGATGCAGCCCCCAGGTCGAGGTCAGGTAACCGCCATCCTTGTTCGAATCCGAATAGCCGATCATCACTTCCTGATGCCCGCGCATCCCGATCTGCGGTCCGATTTCGGGCATCGCGAAATAGCGCGCCATGATCGCGGGCGCCTTGTCGAGGTCGGCGATCGTCTCGAACAAAGGCACGACCATCAGATTGCTCTGCCCCGCCGCAGCGCCGCTGCGCCACAATCCGGCTTCGCGCGCCAATATATGGACCTCCAGCAGGTCGGACAAAGTCTGCGCCATGCTGATGATCCACTGGCAGATCGCGTCCTTGCCCAGCCGCGTCCGTACATCGGCGGCGGCATGGACGATCGCCAGTTCGCCCGCGGTCTCGTCGCTCCATTCGTGCCACGGCGCGGCGAGCGGGCGGTCGCTGGCGAGCTCGGCGGTCAGCAATGCGACGCGCGCTTCCTCGTCGAGCGCCAGGTAGTCGGCGCACACGCCCGAAACCGCCAGCAGCTCGGCCAGCACGCGCTCGTGGACCGCGCTGTTCTGCCGCATGTCGAGCGTCGCCAGGTGGAAGCCGAACACCTCGACCGAACGGATCAGCCGCCCAAGCGCACCGATACCGCCGAACTGGCCTTGGCCGTTCGCTGACAGCCCGTTGGCGATGGTCACGAGGTCGCGGCGAAAATCGGCAGGCGTTGCGTAAGCCTCGCCCTTCAGCGCCGATGGGCGCGGCGGTGCCTTGCCGACGATCTGGGTGTAGGTCGCGCACAGCCGCGCATAGATTCCCGACAGCGCGCGGCGATAGGGTTCGTCGCGGCGGCTCGGTGCCGCGTCGCCGCTCGCCTCGGCCAGCACTTCGACCGCATCGGGGACCGCCGCAAGGCTCGCCGACACCGACAGTTCGGCGCCCAGACCATGCACCGCGTCGATATAATGGCCCAGCACCGCCGCGGCGTTGCGCCCCGTCGCCATGACCATCGTCTCGGCGGTGACGAAGGGGTTGCCGTCGCGGTCGCCGCCGATCCAGCTGCCGACGCGCAGGAAACTTGCGGGCCGTTGCCCCAGCTCGGCTTCCCAGCGCGCGTACAGCTTGGGCACCACGGGCAGGAAGACATCGCGCAAATAGGTCAGCGCATTGTCGATCTCGTCGGCAACGAACAATTTTTCGGTGCGCAGCGGGCGCGTCTGCCACAGCAGGATGATCTGCCGCCGGATCGCCTCCTCGACGACATCGCCTTCGGGGGTCTCGTCGGCGCCGGCATCGCGCAGCAGCATCAGCTCGGCGATCCGGTTCTTGTGGTCGAGCACCGATTTGCGCCGCACCTCGGTCGGGTGCGCGGTCAGCACCGGCGCGACGAGCGAGGCGCTCAGCAGCGCCGCGATCGCGTCGCTGTCGATCCCGTCGCCCTTCAACTTCTCGATCGCTGCGGCGACCGTCGCCTCCGGCTCCGCCGCGACCCCCTGCCGGTCCTCGGCCAAGTTTGCGAGCATCGAAAACAGCATGAACCCGCGCACGAAGGCGATGGTGTCGTCGAGGCTGAGCGCATCGAGCCCCGGGTCGATCGCCTCGGCCCCCGCTATGCCGCGGTGCCGGTCGACGCTCGACGAGCGGATATATTCGGTCTGGCGAAACAGCTTGTCGCCGCCATAGGCGCGGATGACATCACCCAGGATCCGCCCCAGATAGCGGATGTCGGGATTTTGCGAGATCTGGATCGGCGGCCCCATGGCGCGATTGCTGCACCTGCGAAGGCGCAGCGTCAAGCCGCGCATAGCTATGCGCCGTCTGCGCTATTCGTCATTCGGACCGGGCGGGGTTTGCCGCGTGCGCGCCCTTATGCGACGCCGTGATACCACCACACCCCGTCGCGCTCTTCGCGTTTCACGCGGCCTTCGACTTCGAGTCGCTTGAGGTGCGCGAGCGCTTCGCCGGTCGCCAGCCCCTGATTATGCTCGCCGATCGGGCGGTTGAAGAGCAGCGGAAAGCTGTCGATCGCGCGCATCGGCGCTTTGGCCGCGGCTTCGGCCAGATTATACAGCCGCATCCGATGCTCGTCGCGCAGCGCCATCAACCGGACGTGCAGCCCCTTGAACGGCTCGCCATGCGCGGGACACACGGTGACATCGGCGGGGATGGTCGCCAGCAATTTGTCGATCGAGGCCAGCCATTCGCCCAGCGGATCGGCGTCGGGTTCTGTGATATTCACCGATACGTTCGAACTGATCCGCGGCAGCACCTGGTCGCCCGACACCAGCACGCCTTCCTTCTCGTTCCACAGGCACGCATGTTCGGGGCTGTGCCCCGACCCCGTCACGACGCGCCATTGGTGCGCGCCAAAGCCGAGCCGCTCGCCGTCGCGCATCCGCACATAGGACCGCGGCAGGGTAAAGATCATGCGCTGGAACATGTTCCAGCCGCGCGACCGCTGCGCCTCGATCGCCGCATCGTCCCAGCCCGCGGCGCGCGATTGTGCCAGCACCTCGTCGGGCGTGGTGTCCGCCGAATCGGCGACGATCGCGCGCGCGGTCAGCATCTCGCCGCGCGTCATCCACAGCTTGACGCCCTGTTTCTTCGCGATCCAGCCCGCAAGGCCGATATGGTCGGGGTGCAAATGGGTGCCGATAACGCGCGTGATCCGCTTGCCGTTCAGGGCGCCGGCATAAAGCGCCTTCCACGCGTCCGAGCACATGGTCAGGCAGATACCGGTATCGACGATTGCGACGCCCCCCGCTTCGCCGTTGGCGTCGTCGTCGAGCAGCCAGCTGTTGATATGGCCCAGCGACCCCGGCATCGGGATGCGCGCCCAGCTGATCCCCGGCGCGATACGGATCACCTCGCCAGCGCCCGGCGCCGCGTCGCCCCACGGATAGGTCAGGCCGGCGTGGCTGGTCGCGGTAAAGCTGTCGTCCTGGGTCAGCGATGCGTCCGGCGAGCCGCTGGCTGCCGGGATCTGGTCGTCATCGCTGCCCGGCATGGACTATGCCTCGCCGTCGGTTTCGGCGGTTTCCTCGGCGGCGCGCGCTTCGTTGGCGGCGGTGCGTTCGGCGCGCAATTCTTCGAGCAGCGCTTCGCGATCACCCTCCAGCCGATTGTCGGTCGGCGCTTCGATCCCGGCCTTTTTCGCCGCCTTGGCAACCAGCGCATCGAGCTCGCGCTGCGAGCACAGACCCAGCGTCACCGGATCCTTGGCGACGATGTTCGCGCTGTTCCAATGGCTGCGGTCGCGGATCGCGCCGATCGTGTTGCGGGTGGTGCCGATCAGTTTGCCGATCGCGCCGTCCGACACCTCGGGATGATTCTTCAGGATCCAGGCGATGCCGTCGGGCTTGTCCTGGCGCTTGCTGACCGGGGTGTAGCGCGGGCCGCGGGTGCGGCGGATCGTGTCCTGCGCCTGCTTGCTCATCTTGAGCTTGTAGTTCGGGTCGTTCTGACCCTTTTCGATTTCTTCCATCGACAGTTCGTGCGCGCGCACCGGGTCGCGGCCGGTATATTTGGTCGCGGCGGTCTCGTCGGCGATCGCCTGCACTTCCAGGATATGGATGCCGCAATATTCGGCGATCTGGGCAAAGGTCAGGCCGGTGTTGTCGACCAGCCAGGCGGCGGTCGCATGCGGCATCAGCGGGGTGGCGTCGGCGGTGGCCATGGCGATTTCTCCAAGCGGAAATAAAAGGGCCGCCCCTCGCGGAGCGGCCGAATAATGGCGACGGCTGTAAACCGGATTGGCAAAAGGGGCAAGGGGCCAGCCATATCGGGGGATTGCCGCGACCGGCGACCAGCGTACCGGTACGGCGCTGACGTTGCCGGTCGATCTGCAAAGCGTTACGCCATGAGGCGTTGACCTCAGCGGAATATGTGTCAATCATCGGTCAAATACAGATATTTCAGGAGCGGAAGTTCATGAAGACGATCAGGTCGGGCGCTGCCATCATCAGCAGCATCGCGTTGATGCTGAGCGCCGGTGCGGTTTCGGCCAATGATGCCACCGACGTCGAGCGCCCCGATGCGCCGAAGATGACGCTGGCCGAAATCCGGGCGTTCAATGCGAAGCTGCCCAAGGATCACCGCTATTATATCGTCTGCAAGCGCGAAGGGACCACCGGCTCGCTGGTCAAGGCGATTCGCACCTGCCAGACGCGGGAAGACATCGAACGTCTGGCGCGCGATGCACAGGACGGTACCCGCGAAGTCATGGACCGCGCGCGGGTGCAGCCGGGGTGCCCCGGCGGACTATGTCCGGGCTAAGCCGCGGTCAGGACAATCTTTCCGACATGCTCGCCCGCCTGCATCCGCGCGTGCGCGGCGCTGGCTTCGGCGAGCGGGAAGATCCGATCCATCGCGGGCTTCCACCCGCCCGCGGCAAGGCGCGGCCACAGCGTGCGGTGAATCTCGTCGGCCAGCGCGGCCTTGAAGTCGGCGCTGCGCGCGCGGAGCGTCGATCCGGTCAGCGTCAGGCGGCGGCGCATGACATCTGAAATGTCGATCTCGACCTTTGCGCCGCGCTGAAACGCGATGGTGACGTGCCGCCCGTCCTCGGCCAGACACGCCAGGTTGCGCGGCACATAATCGCCGCCGACCATGTCGAGCACGGCGTTGACGCCCTTGCCGCCGGTGAACGTCCTGACCGCGTCGACATAATCCTCGGCCGAATAGTCGACCGCTTGGGTCGCGCCCAGCGCCATTGCCGCAGCGCATTTGTCGGCGCTGCCGCACGTCACGATGACCTTGATATCGAACAATTTGCAAAGGCCGATCGCGGTCGTGCCGATGCCGCTGGTGCCGCCATGGACCAGCACCGTTTCACCCTCCGCGATCCACGCGCGCTCGAACAGATTGTGCCAGACGGTGAAGACGGTTTCGGGCAGCGCCGCGGCCTCGGCCATCGTAAAGCCCGGCGGTACCGGCAGGCAGCTGCCGACCGGCGCGAGGCAATATTCGGCATAGCCGCCGCCCGCGACCAGCGCGCACATCGCCTGTCCCAGCAATTCCCGATCGCCGCCCGGCCCGACCGCCACGATCGTCCCCGCGATCTCCAGCCCGGGCAGGTCCGATGCGCCCGGCGGCGGCGGGTAAAATCCCATCCGTTGCAGGACGTCGGGGCGGTTGACCCCCGCTGCGGCGACGCGGATCAGCACTTCGCCCGGCCCCGGCTGCGGCACCGGGCGCTGCTCGGGGACCAGAACCTCGGGTCCGCCGGGCGCGCTGATGGCGATCGCGGTCATGCTCGCTGGCAGGCTGGTCACGTTGATTTTCCCCACTTTTCACTTCGCCCTTACGGCCACCTTATTGACAGCGCGGCGCACCGGGTCAACAGTCGCGAGGCTTTTCAGGAGGAACCGCCATGGACGATGACGATCTTCCCCGCCGCCGCGACGATGCGCTCGCGGCGCTGACCCGGCAACCGCTCGACCCGCTGTCGGTGAGCGAACTCGATGACCGTATCGCGACGCTCGAGGCCGAAATCGCGCGCGTCAAGGCGCACCGCGCCGCCGCCACCAGCCACAAGGCGATCGCCGACGCGCTGTTCAAAAAGGGGTAGAGTAAAAAAGCAACGGGCGCGCTTTCTTATCGATCGTCATCCCGGCGAAGGCCGGGATCTCACCGGCAAATAATGACGCAACGTCGAGATCCCGGCCTTCGCCGGGATGACGTCAGATTACTCCGCCTCGGTGCTCAGCCCCAGCTCGGGAATGCCGATCGACCGCCGCCCCCCGAAATCGGACCGCACGACGATCGCGCCCTGCTTTTCCATATACTCCACCAGCCGCCGGATGCGCCCCGGCGAATGGCTGCCATAGGCGCGGCCCAGCACCTCGTCGTCGGGACACGGTTCGCCGTCGAGCGCAGCGCGCGCGATTTGCAGGAAGGGCGCCAGCATATCGTCGGGCAGGCGTTCGGCCACGCGCAATGCCTCGGCCCAGCGCGGCGCGGACGGGTCGAACACGCCGCCCTTGGCAAGCGCGAAGCGGTAGCGAAACGCCGCCAGGTCGAGCGGCACCTTCTTCAGCTTCGCCATTCGGCACCGCACCGAAAAATCCTGGTAGAGGAAGGATTCGGGCTGGAAGGCGCTCTCGGCGTCGGCGAGCATCTCTTCAAGCATCGCGACCACCACCGCGTCGCTCTGCTCCGCTTCCTCGACCGCAGCGACGATGTCGAGGACGGGCGGCGCGTCGCGATCTTCGTGAAGTCCTTCGCTCGCCGCGATCCGCTCCAGCACCTCGCTGGCTGCGACCGGTTCGGGCTCGGGCGCAAAGACGCGCGGTGCTGCGGGCGCCTCCATCTCGGTGAACAGCATCGAGCGCATATCGTCGCCGCCCGCCGATGGCAGCGGCATCAGCCCGTGCGTGCCCAGCCGTGTCGAGGTCTGCGTCGACCCGATGCGCACCGCGATCGGGCGGCGCGAGATGGCGGGGCCGAGCCCGAGAAAATGCCCGCGTTCGAGGTCGCGGATCGTCTCGGCCTGCCGCCGCTCCATGCCGAGCAGGTCGGCGGCGCGCGCCATGTCGATGTCGAGGAAGGTGCGCCCCATCAGGAAATTGCTCGCCTCGGCGGCGACATTCTTGGCGAGCTTTGCCAGCCGCTGCGTCGCGATCGCGCCCGCCAGACCGCGCTTGCGCCCGCGGCACATCAGATTCGTCATCGCGCCAAGGCTCGCGCGGCGGACCGTGTCGGCGACGTCACCCGCGACGCTCGGCGCGAACATCTGCGCCTCGTCGACCACCACCAGCGCGGGAAACCAATGCTCGCGCGGCGCATCGAACAGCGCATTCAGGAACGCCGCGGCGCAGGTCATCTGCGCCTCGATGTCGAGCGATTCGAGGCTGAGGATGATCGACGCGCGATGTTCGCGAATGCGCGCGCCCATCGCCGCGATCTCGCGTTCGTTATAGTCGCCGCCGTTGATCACGACATGGCTGTAGGCGTCGGCGAGCGTCACGAAATCGCCCTCGGGATCGATCACGATCTGCTGCACCAGCGCGGCGCTTTCCTCGAGGATCCGGCGCAAAAGGTGCGACTTGCCCGACCCCGAATTGCCCTGCACGAGCAAACGCGTCGCGAGCAGTTCCTGCACGTCGACGCGCACGCCCTGCCCCGCGCTGTCGGTCCCGATGTCGATGCTGGTCTTCACGCTGGCCGCCCTATCGGCGCGCTTGGGCAAAGACAACTGGATCAACAACCTTCCCCCTTGATGGGGGAAGGATACGCAGCCTTGCCGCGGAGCGGCTAGGCGGAGTTGGATGGGGGTGAAGGTGCGTCCTTGCGCCGCCGTTTCGGGTCGAGAGATCACCCCCACCGCTGCGACTAGGCAGCAAGCTGCCAAGTCTCGCTAACTCCCCCATCAATGGGGAGGGAAAGGAACGGAGCCGACGCTGGCCAGACTTGCCAAGCGGCGTGAAGCGTCCAAAAGGACGACATGGATTTCGACGACCAGCTCCGCCGATACTTCGGCACCGCCGACCTGGCGGCGATCCACGCGCAAGCGCACGCCGCGGGCACCGAACGGATGCGCGTCGACTTCGGCCTCGAAACCAACCCGGGCCGCCGCTTCGCGCTCTGGGCGCTGATGTACATGCTCGGCGTCGCCCCCGACCTAGACGTCGCGTTCAAGGACGAGAGTGAGCGCGACACGGCGCGCGATTTCATGGATATGGCGGATCGGACGGGCGCGGAGGACGGCAGGTAACGACCGGAAGTGGACGTTTTCATTCCTCCCCGGAACGGGGAGGGGGACCGCCGCGAAGCGGTGGTGGAGGGGTCGGGACGGTGCGTCATCACGAGAGGTTTCGGCCCCTCCGTCAGCCCTGCGGGCTGCCACCTCCCCGTTCCGGGGAGGAACGAAATACGTCATCTCCCCACCCCAAAACAGAGATTGGGCGAGCGACAAAAAAATCGCTGTCCTACTTTATTCCGCCGTGCCAGCCTCCGCCACGCTCTTTGAAATGGTCGGCTTCAGCAACCCTCGACCAAAGCGACACAGGGGACATTTTCGACATGCACATCCGCGCCCTTTGTCGCCTTAAGGCCACAAAGGACACAGTTTCGAGGCGCCCATGCGGGGCCTTTGTGGCTTTAAGACCCGACGGATCGCAAATACCGCATGCGCTCAAAGCCCAGGGCCGCGTTTTCCACCCTTGAACGGATCGTCGCGAGGCGCATTGCAGAACCTCGACCCAATCCGAACATCCCGTTAACCATAATACAACCCCTGCCATCGTAATTTCACAAAGCCGACCGCTTTTCCCTTGCGGTGGGGCGGCGGCATCGCCACGTTACGTTCCTAAGGGGGCCGCCATCTCCCCGGCGTCGTCCCCGCAAGGAGATGAGACCCATGCCGTCCTTTTCGGAAAGCCTCGAAAAGACCCTCCATAACGCGCTGAAGGCCGCTTCGGAGCGCCACCATGAATATGCGACGCTCGAGCATCTGCTCTATGCGCTGATCGACGACGAGCATGCCGCCGAAGTGATGCGCGCCTGCGGCGTCGCGCTCGACGACCTGCAATCGGCGGTCGTCCACTATCTCGACACCGAACTCGACAGTTTGAAAGTTGAGGGGCACAGCGACCCGTCGCCGACGTCGGGTTTCCAGCGCGTCGTCCAGCGCGCGATCCTGCACGTCCAGTCGTCGGGCAAGGATGAAGTGACGGGCGCCAACGTCCTCGTCGCGCTTTTCTCCGAACGCGAATCCTACGCCGTCTATTTCCTCCAGCAGCAGGATCTGACGCGGCTCGACGCGGTCTCCTATTTGAGCCACGGCGTCGGCAAGGGCGGCAAGCCCGCGGTGCAGGCCGAGCCCGAGGAAAAGGAAGAAACAAAGGACAAGGCGGACGGCAAGTCCAAGAAGGAAACCGCGCTCGACCAGTTCACCGTCAACCTCAACGAAAAGGCGAAGGGCGGCAAGGTCGACCCGCTGATCGGACGCAGCGCCGAGGTCGATCGCACGATCCAGATCCTCTGCCGCCGCAGCAAGAACAACCCGCTCTATGTCGGCGATCCCGGCGTCGGCAAGACCGCGATCGCCGAGGGGCTCGCGCGCAAGATCATCGAGGGCGACGTGCCCGAGGTGCTGCTGCCCGCGGTCATCTATTCGCTCGACATGGGCGCGCTGCTCGCGGGCACCCGGTACAGGGGTGATTTCGAGGAACGGCTGAAACAGGTCGTCACCGAACTCGAAGGCCTGCCGCACGCGATCCTGTTCATCGACGAGATCCACACCGTCATCGGTGCGGGTGCCACGTCGGGCGGCGCGATGGACGCGTCGAACCTGCTCAAGCCCGCTTTGTCGGGCGGCGTCATCCGCTGCATCGGCTCGACGACGTACAAGGAGTTCCGCAACCATTTCGAGAAGGACCGCGCGCTGCTGCGCCGGTTCCAGAAGATCGACGTCGTCGAACCGACGCTCGAAGACACGAAGAAGATCCTCGCGGGCTTGCGCAGCGCATTCGAGGCGCATCACCAGGTGCGTTACACGCAGGATGCGATCAACGCCGCGGTCGACCTGTCGGCGCGCTACATCAACGACCGCAAATTGCCCGACAAGGCGATCGACGTGATCGACGAAGTCGGCGCGATGCAGATGCTCGTCGCCCCGTCGAAGCGCAAGAAGACGATCACCGCCAAGGAGATCGAGGCCGTGATCGCGACGATGGCGCGCATCCCGCCCAAGTCGGTGTCGACCGACGACAAGGCGACGCTCGCCAGCCTCGAAACCGACCTGAAGCGCGTCGTCTTCGGCCAGAACACCGCGATCGAGGTGCTGTCGTCGGCGATCAAGCTGAGCCGCGCGGGCCTCCGCGATCTCGAAAAGCCGATCGGCAATTATCTGTTCAGCGGCCCGACCGGCGTCGGCAAGACCGAGGTCGCCAAGCAGCTCGCGTCGATCATGGGCATCCCGCTCCAGCGCTTCGACATGAGCGAATATATGGAGCGCCATTCGGTCAGCCGCCTGATCGGGGCGCCGCCGGGCTATGTCGGTTACGATCAGGGCGGGCTGCTCACCGATGCGATCGACCAGAACCCGCATTGCGTGCTGTTGCTCGACGAGATCGAAAAGGCGCATCCCGACCTGTTCAACATCCTGTTGCAGGTGATGGACAACGGCCGCCTGACCGACCACCACGGCAAGACCGTCGACTTCCGCAACGTCATTCTGATCATGACGACCAATGCGGGCGCGAGCGACATGGCGCGCGAATCGATCGGCTTCGGTCAGTCGACGCGCGAGGATGTCCAGGAAGAGGCGGTGAAGCGCATGTTCACCCCCGAATTCCGCAATCGCCTCGATGCGATCGTGCCGTTCGGCTATCTGCCGCCCGAGGTCGTCGCGCGCGTCGTCGACAAGTTCATCCTCGAGCTCGAACTGCAGCTTGCCGACCGCAACGTCCACATCCAGCTCGACGATGCGGCGCGCGAATGGCTGACCGGCAAGGGCTATGACAAGCTCTATGGCGCGCGTCCGATGGGCCGCCTGATCCAGGAAAAGATCAAGCAGCCGCTCGCCGAGGAACTGCTCTTCGGCAAGCTCGTCCATGGCGGCGAGGTCAAGGTGAAGATGAAGACCGGCGAGGACGCCCATGTCGGCAATCCGCTGGCGTTCGAAATCGTCTCGGCCCCGCCAAAAGCGGGCAAGGGCAAGGCCAAAACGCCAAAGGCCGACAAGGCGAAGAAGGCGGCGGAGTAGCGCCGAAATAAATATCGTCATCCCGGCGAAGGCCGGGATCTCAACGGTGCGGCCTAACGCAATGTCGAGATCCCGGCCTCCGCCGGAATGACAAATGGGGGTTTGGGTCGCCCCTCGCAATTTGGCGCCACATCGCCTATATCACACCCATGTACGACTATGTCTCCGTAACCACCGCCGACGCTGGCGCCCCCACGCCGGTGCGCGACGGCACGATCAAGCTGCACGACGAGGCGGGTTTTGCTGGCATGCGCAAGGCGGGGCGGCTGTCGGCTGAAATCCTCGATGCGCTGGTTCCCTTCGTCCAGCCGGGCGTGACCACGGCAGCGATCGACGACCTCGTCCGCACGATGATGCTCGATGGCGGCGGCATCCCCGCGACGCTCGGTTATCGCGGTTTCACGCACAGCTGCTGCACCAGCATCAACCATGTCGTCTGCCACGGCATTCCCGACGACAAGCCGGTGCGCGAGGGCGACATCGTCAATATCGACGTGACCTCCATCGTCGACGGTTGGCATGGCGACACGAGCCGCATGTATCTGGTCGGCGATGTCCCGATCAAGGCGAAGCGCCTCGTCGAGGTGACCTATGAATGCCTGATGCTCGGGATCGAACAGGCGAAGCCCGGCAATCGGATGGGCGACGTCGCGCATGCGATTCAGACGCATGCCGAACGCCACCGTTATTCGGTCGTCCGCGATTTCTGCGGCCACGGGCTCGGCCAGATGTTCCACGATGCGCCCGAGGTGGTCCATGCGGGCCGCCCCGGGACGGGGCCCGAGCTTCGCCCCGGCATGTTCTTCACCATCGAGCCGATGATCAACACCGGCAAATATGCGGTGAAGATGCTCGCCGACGGCTGGACCGCGGTGACCCGCGACCGCTCGCTGTCGGCACAGTTCGAACATAGTATCGGCATCACCGAAACGGGCTGCGAGATTTTCACCGCCAGCCCCAAAGGGCTGAACGCGCCGCCCTGGAATTGACATCCGGGGGCGCCAAGCCCGCCACCAGTCCGGGCAATGCCGCCGCGTCAGGCGTCAGCTGCGATAATCGGCGTTGATGCTGATATAACCGTGCGTCAGATCGCAGGTCCATACGGTCGCGCACCCATCGCCGAGGCCGAGGTCGGCGCCGATGCGGATGTCCTGCCCCTTGAGGTGTGCGGCGACGGGCGCCTCGTCATAACCTTCGACGGGCAGCCCGTCTTTCGCGACCCAATGATCGCCGAAACGGATCGCGAGCCGGTCGCGGTCGGCGGGTTCGCCCGCCTTGCCGACCGCCATGACTACGCGGCCCCAGTTCGCATCCTCGCCCGCGATCGCGGTTTTGACGAGCGGCGAATTGGCGATCGCAAGCGCGACGCGCTTGGCGCTGTCGTCGCTGGTCGCGCCGCTAACCTCGATCTCGATGAATTTCGACGCGCCTTCGCCATCGCGGACGACCTGATGCGCAAGGTCGAGCGCGACCGCGCGGATCGCGGCATAAAGCGCATCGGCGCCCGGATCGTCGCGCGTCGTGAGCGTGGCGCCCCCCGCCTGTCCGGTCGCGAAGAGCAGCACCGTGTCGCTGGTCGAGGTGTCGCTGTCGACGGTGATCGCGTTGAAACTGCCGCCGGTGGCTTCGCGCAGCATGTCCTGCAACAGCGCGGGCGCGACCGCGGCGTCGGTGAAGATATAGCCGAGCATCGTCGCCATGTCGGGGGCGATCATTCCCGATCCCTTGACGATGCCCGCGACGTGGACGGTCCGGTCGCCGACGATTGCGCTGGCGGCGGCGCCCTTGGCGAAAGTGTCGGTGGTACCGATCGTTTCGGCGGCGGCTTCCCATGAGCAGGGCTCGGCGGTGAGCGCGGCCGCGACCCCGGCGCGCGCCTTGTCCTTGGGCAGCGGTACGCCGATCACGCCGGTCGAGCTGACGAACACGTCCTTCGCGTCGCAGCCGAGATGAGCGGCCACCTGTTCCATGATCGCCTCGACCGCCTCGCGGCCGCGATAGCCGGTGAAGGCATTGCTGTTGCCCGCGTTGACGATCAGCGCGCGGCCCTTGCCGCCCTTGATCTGCTCACGCCCAAGCTCGACTTCTGACGAACAGCAGACATTGCGGGTGAACACGCCCGCGACCGTGGTGCCGGGCGCGAGCTCGACATAGGTCAGGTCGCAGCGGTCCCAATTCTTGTACTGCGCGCGCGCGACGCGGCGCGTGACCCCGGCGATCTCGGGGAGGGCAGGAAAGGTGGCAGGGGCGAGCGGGGAGCGGGTGGTCATGCAGGGGCGCATAGCCGTTGGTCGCCGGAATCAAAAGCCCCTCCCCTTCAGGGGAGGGGTTGGGGTGGGGGGTCAGCGGCCTTGCGCAAGGCCGCTGACCCCCCACCCGCTGCGACTAGGCAGCAAGCTGCCAAGTCTCGCTGCCCTCCCCTGAAGGGGAGAGCGTAGATTCCGTTACGCCGGAATACCGCTGATCGACTTCACTTCCATGAAATCCTTGAGCCCGAACACGCCGCCTTCGCGGCCGTTACCCGACGCCTTGTAGCCGCCGAACGCCGCGCCCGGCCCCGGACCCCAGGCGTTGACCGCGACCATGCCGGCGCGCAGCTTCGGCGCGATTTCGGCGGCCTTGGCGGGGTCGCCCGAGACGACTGCCGACAGGCCATATTCGGTGTCATTGGCAATATCGACCGCCTGTTCCAGCGTGTCATAGGCCATGACCGTGGCGACGGGGCCGAATACTTCTTCCTTCGCGATGCGCATGTCGGGGGTGACGCCCGAAAAGACCGTCGGCTTGATGTAATAGCCGCGGTTGACGTTCGAGGGCAGGCCGGTGCCGCCGGTCTCCAGCGTCGCGCCTTCGTCGATCGCCGACTGGATCAACCCCTGGATCTTGTCGAACTGCGCCTTGTTGACGACGGGGCCGATGTGGCCGCCCTCGCTCATCGGGTCGCCGACCTGCGTGCCGTCGAACATCGCCTTGATGACGCCGACCGCCTCGGCCTCGCGCTCCTTCTGGACCAGGATGCGCGTCGGCGCGATGCAGCTCTGGCCGGTGTTGACCAGCACGCCCTGCACGGTCGGGGGCAGCACGGCGGCGAAATCGGCGTCGGGCAGGACGATGTTGGGCGACTTGCCGCCAAGTTCCTGATGGACGCGCTTGACCGTATCGGCCGCGGCCTTGGCGACGAGGATGCCCGCGCGGGTCGAGCCGGTGAAGCTCACCAT
This sequence comes from Sphingopyxis microcysteis, assembly GCF_012274265.1. Taxonomy (GTDB): domain Bacteria; phylum Pseudomonadota; class Alphaproteobacteria; order Sphingomonadales; family Sphingomonadaceae; genus Sphingopyxis; species Sphingopyxis microcysteis. The sequence goes on along the minus strand of NZ_JAANYY010000005.1, from coordinate 55,244 downwards.
GTCGATGCCCGGATGCGCGCTGATTGCGTTGCCGACGGTCGGACCGTCGCCCTGGACGAGGTTGAAAACACCCGGCGGGACGCCCGCGGCGTCGAGGATCTCGGCGAAGATCACCGCGTTGCCGGGGCATTCTTCGGACGGTTTCAGTACCATCGTGTTGCCCGCGGCGAGCGCGGGGGCGACCTTCAGCGCGATCTGATTGAGCGGCCAGTTCCACGGCGTGATCATGCCGACGACGCCGATCGGCTCATAGGCGATCATGCCCGCGGCATATTTTTCGGTGAAGCTGAAATCTTTGAGCGCGGCGATCGTGCCGAGGAAGCCGCCGATGCCGGCACCGACCTGCGCGGTGCCCGCGAAGCTGACCGGCGCGCCCATTTCGGATGCCATCGATTTGGCAAGATCGGCGCCGCGCTTCTTATATTCCTCGACGATGCGGTTCAGCAGGTCGAGCCGTTCCTCGCGCGTGGTCTGCGAAAAGCTTTTGAACGCTTCCTTCGCCGCCGCCACCGCGTCGTCGACGTCGGCGGCGGTGCCGAGCACGACGGTCGAGGCGGCTTCTTCGGTCGCGGGATTGATGACGTCGTGGAGCTTGCCGCCCTTGCTGTCGACCCAGCGGCCGCCGATGTAATTTTGCTTGAGGTGCGTTTCGGTGCTCATCATTCTTCTCCCATCGGCGGTCAATTCCGTCTCGGATTGCTACCTAATCACTGTGGCGAATGAATCAAGTTGAGCCAACTGCCAAAGACGGCAGTTCAGCGCTTTTCAGCAGAAAGGCGTGACATCAATATGGCGGCGCGCGTCGCCTGCCGGGCTATGCTGGGAATATCGACCGCTTCGCCCGGCGCGTGGTCGCCGGTGCTATACGGTCCGAGTCCCGCGAATCCGTCGACGTCTGCGGCGACAAAGCTGATATCGCCCGCGCCGCGCTTGAGCGGGTCGAGTGGTGCCATTTCGGCGAGCCCGAGGTCGCGGTTCACGCCGTTCAGCTTTGCCAGCAGCGCGCGGTTGCCATCGGTCGGCGCCATCGAGGGATAGCCGCCGGGGTCGAAGGCGATCTTTGCGTCGGTCCCCGGCGCATGGTCGGCGACGATCGCCGTCATTTTCGCCTTCACCCGCGCGATCTGTTCGGGCGACAGCGCGCGGAGGTCGCCGCGCGCGACCGCGATCGGCGCGATGATGTTGGTCTTGCCGTTCACCGTCGCGCGGATCCCGCCCGCGTCGAGATCGGCCTGCTGCCCGCCCGCGATCAGCCCGACGTTGAAGGTGAGGTTCGGTTCGGGAAGCTCGGTGCGGAAGCGGTGAATGATGCGCGTCAGCTCATAGATCGCGCCGTCGCCCGCCGCGGCGCTGAAAATGCCCGAGCTGTGCGCACTCTTGCCCGTCGCGGTGACGGTCCAGCTGTCCGACGAGCGCCGCGCGACCGACCCCATGTCGGCGCCCCCATCGCGGACCAGTCCCTCGAAATCGAGCGCGACGTCGCTGCGCTTACCCGCGGCGATCAGGTCGGCGCGCGCCTTTTCGATCGGGTGGCCCGCATCCTCCTCGTCGCCGGTCATGTAAATCTCGATATTGGCGCCTTTCAGCGTCCCCGCCGCCTGCATCGCGCGCAGCGCTGCGACGATGACGACCATGCCGCCCTTGTCGTCGCCCGCGCCCGGGCCTTCGCCCATATCGCCCTTGCGGGTGAACGTCTGGAATGGCGAGTCGGGTTCGAACACCGTGTCGAGGTGGGCGATGAGGAGGAGGCGCTTGGTATCGGCCCTGCCGACATGCGTCGCGATCAGATGGCCGGCGCGGCCGGTGTCGCGCATCGGCTTCCATTCGACCTTGAAGCCCAGGGGTTCAAGCTCGGCACGCATCATCGCGCCAACCTTTTCAACGCCCTCGAGATTGAGCGAGCCGCTGTTCTGGTTGACCAGCCTTTCGAGCAGCGCAAGCGACCGCTCCTGTTCGGCCGCCACCGTCTTCGCCATCCCGCTTTCGGCTTTGGAGAGTTTCGCCGCCGCGGCGGGCGCGAGCGCGAGTTGAAGCGCGACGAGGGCAGTGAGCGGCAAGGATTTCATTGGGGGAACTCTCCGGTTACATCTCATCGTCGCCCCCGCCTGCGCAGGGGCGACGGCACGTGTGTGCCTTGGCTGATGGGCAGGGGCAAGGCGTCAGCCGGGGCGCACCATGAAAATATCGCCGCCGATGCTGACAAGGAAAAGATTGCCCGCGCTGTCCTCGCCAAATGAGGCGACATTACTGAGCGCCCCGGCGTCGGGCGCGAAATCCTCGTTGCGCCGCGCAAAACGCGACGCCGGGAGGGTCTGCCCGGCGACGAGGCTGGCCAAGGGAACCGACCAGATATTGCCGGTGACGAAATCGGCAAAGACATAGTGGCCGACGAGCGAGGTCACGGGGCCGCGATAGACATAGCCGCCGGTCACCGACCGTCCCTGCCGCGGGCCGCTGCCATGGCCATATTCGGCGACGGGCGGCGTCAGGCCCGCGGGGGCGGTGCCCGAATAGGGCTGGGTGCCTTCGAGAAAGCGCCAGCCGAAATTCAGCCCCGGCTGGGCCGTCGTGACCGCATCGATTTCTTCGATCGCACCCTGACCGACGTCGCCGATCAGCAGCGTCGATCCCGAAAAGGAGGCGCGAAACGGATTGCGCAGGCCCAAGGCGAAAATATAGGGATCGCCGCCCCCCGATATGAACGGATTGCCGGGCGCGGGGGCGTAGCTGTTGCCGCCCGCGCCGACGGCAAAGCGCAGGATCTTGCCGAGCTGGACGTTGCGGTTCTGGGCATTGTTGTTCGGATCGCCGCCCCCGCCACCATCGCCGACCGCAACATAGACATGGCCGTCGGGACCATAGCCGATCCAGCCGCCGTTGTGATTGTCGAACCCCGGGTGCGGAATGTCGAGCACGGTGTCATAGCTGGTCGAGCTGTTCGGCTGGCCCAACGTGTAGCGGCGCACCTGGACATTGCCATTGGTGGCCGTCGCGACCGCGAACAGCCGCTGCGACGTCGCATGGTCGGGGTATGGGGCAAGGCCGAGCAGGCCGCGCTCGCCGCTCGTCGAAATGTCGGTGATGTCGAGCACCAGCGTCCGGCTGCCGTTCGTGGGGTCGAAGCGATAGACGTTCCCGCCCTTTTCCACGACATAGACGCGGCTGTCGCCGGGGATTGCGGCGACGTAGAGCGGCTGGTTGAAACCGGTGCCGACGCGGACCACCGATATGCCTTCGCGGCTGTTGGTGACGGTGATGTTGACCGCCTGCGTGACGCTCGCCTGACCGTCGCTGACGCGCAGCAGCACCGCATAGACATTGTCGCCGTCGGCATCGCCGGGAAGGTCGAAATCGGGCGCGGCGCTGAAACTGAGCGCGCCCGCGCCGGTGATCGCAAAACGGCCTGCATCGGCGCCGCCGTCGATGGAAAAGGTCAGCGCATTGCCATCGGGGTCGGTTGCGGTCGCCTGGTAGGCGGCGGTGCCGTTCTCGGTCACGCTGGCGGTTTGCAGCGAGGTGAAGCTGGGCGGCGCATTGGCCGCGGGCGGGGTGCCGCCGCCACTACTGCCGCCGCCGCATGACGCAAGCAGCAGCGGTGCGAGGAGGAGGGGGACGCGCTTCCGCATGGCCTGAATGCCTTTCGCGATCGTGCCACCCCGCGCGCAACCTGCCACTGGTCGGTGGCGACCGCAACCCTGGCGGTTTACCATGTTGCGATCGCGCGCAGCGCCGTCAGGCGGGCTCTTTCGCTTCTTCGAAATCGTCGAGTTTGCCGAGCGCCTCTTGCGCGATCTTGCGCAAAACCAATCGGTTGACCGTCAAGCCCTTCGCGCCGTCGCCGGCCAGATCGTCGATGGCAAAATCGACGCGGGTGCGGTCGGGCGCCAGTTCTTCGAAGATGAATTTCAACCCCGTCGTCAGCGCACCGTCGTCGACATTATAGATCAGATGGGCCTCGCGGGGGATTTCCATCGCGACGGCGATCTTGATCTTGTACGCGTCGGGCCGTTCGTCGGGGACCATTTTTTCGAAACCCGGATCGCCCTTTTCGGCGACAAGTTCGTAGAGGCGCGTCGAGCCGCCATTGGTGACCAGCGGCATGCCGGTAAAGGCGCTGCCGTCGCCGAACATCTTGGCAAACACTTCTTCGCGCGGCGCCGCGACCGTGCGGGTTTGGTTGGCGAGTTCGGCCATCTTGCCGCAACCTGCGGTCAGCAGCATCGCGGCGACCAGTAATGTCGAACGTAGCATCGCAATTCCCCCTGAAATGCAGCGCCCTGATAGCGACAACAGCTTACAAAAGGGTCAACGGCCGAACGCGTGAGATGTAAAGAGTGTTTGACAGGTCGCCATTGTCTATGTAAAGAGCTCTTGACAGGCAAGGAAGCGGATGTGGAAAATCGGGTGCGCGAATATCGCGAAGCCGCGGGGTGGAGCCAGGGCGAACTCGCACGCCGTCTGGGCGTTTCGCGCCAGACGATCAACGCGGTCGAAACCGACAAATATGATCCCAGCCTGCCGCTCGCGCTGCGCATGGCGGGCCTGTTTGCGCTCGAAGTGCGCGAGCTGTTCATCGACCATTGGTCGCCGAAGGAGTGATGGAATGACAACGCAGGCAGGCAAAACGGCGGGATGGCGCAAGACGGCGATGCAGGCGACCGTCGGCGCAATCGCGGGCGCGGGCGGCATGTCGGTTGGGCTCACGCTCGCCGAGGGGCAGGGCGGGGTCGATTGGGCACCCTCCTCGATCATGCTGTTCGGGGTCGGGTTTATCTTTGCGTTGATGGGGCTGTTCGTCGGGCTCGGGACCGCGGCGCCGAACCTCGTCGGTCGGCGATTGCTCAACGTCGCCGATGCCGAAGAAATCGTCGAGGAACGATCGAGCATGGGCGCCAGCTCGGCCTGTTGCCTGATCCTCGGCGCGGCGCTGATGCTGCTGGCATATTCGGTGGCGGCGGGCACCGCGGCGTTGGTCAGCCCCGCGGCGGCGTACTGGATCCTGCTCGTCGTGCTCGGCGGCTTCACTGCGGTGTCGCTATGGATGTGGCAAAGTTTCGACGAGCTTTGGCGGCAGCTGACCGTCGAGATTTCCGCGATCACGGGAAATGTGATGATGCTCGTCGCGATCGTCTGGGGCGGCGCGGCGGCGGCAGAATTGACCGCCGGACCGCAGCCGCTCGACCTGGTGTCGCTGGCGTTCGGATCGATGCTGCTCGCCTGCTTCGTCGCGGCGGGCCGCCGCGGGATGATGGCGCCGCGCTGAACGCCCACCAAAAAGGGCGCCCGGTTCCCCCTAACCGGGCGCCCCCTTGGCGTAGCTGACCCTGGCGGATCAGGCGCTGTAGTACATGTCGAACTCGACCGGGCTCGGCGTCTGTTCGAAGCGATAGACCTCGTCCCACTTCAGCTCGATATAGGCTTCGATCTGGTCCTTCGAGAACACGTCGCCCTTGAGCAGGAAGTCGTGGTCGGCGGCGAGGCTGTCGAGTGCTTCGCGAAGCGAACCGCAGACGGTCGGGACTTCGCTCAATTCCTCGGGCGGCAGGTCGTACAGATTCTTGTCCATGGGGTCGCCCGGGTGAATCTTGTTCGTGATGCCGTCGAGCCCCGCCATCAGCAGCGCCGAATAGCAGAGATAGGGGTTCGCCATCGCGTCGGGGAAGCGGAACTCGACGCGCTTCGCCTTGGCGCCCGCGCCATAGGGGATGCGGCACGAGGCCGAGCGGTTACGCGACGAATAAGCGAGCAGCACCGGCGCTTCGAAGCCCGGGACGAGCCGCTTGTAGCTGTTCGTCGTCGGGTTGGTGAAGGCGTTGAGTGCCTTGGCGTGCTTGACGACGCCGCCGATGAAATAGAGGCACATGTCGCTGAGCCCCGCATAACCGTTGCCGGCGAACAGCGGCTTGCCCTTTTCCCAGATCGAGATGTGGGTGTGCATGCCGCTGCCGTTGTCGTCCTTGATCGGCTTCGGCATGAAGGTCGCGGTCTTGCCATAGGCATGCGCGACCTGGTGCACGACATATTTGTAGATCTGCATGCGGTCGGCGGTTTCGGTGAGGGTGCCGAAGGTCAGGCCGAGCTCATGCTGCGCGGCGGCGACTTCATGGTGATGCTTGTCGCAGGGCAGGCCCATTTCGAGCATCGTCGAGACCATCTCGGCGCGGATGTCGACGGCGCTGTCGACCGGCGCGACGGGGAAATAGCCGCCCTTGGCGCGCGGACGGTGCGCCAGGTTGCCGCCTTCATAGCTGCGGCCGGTGTTGGTCGGCAGTTCGATGTCGTCGATCTCGAAACCCGACTTGTTGTAGCCGGTTTCGAAACGGACGTCGTCGAACATGAAGAATTCGGCTTCGGGACCGACATAGACGGTGTCACCAATCCCGGTCGAGGCGACATAGGCTTCGGCGCGCTTTGCCGTCGTGCGCGGGTCGCGGGCATAGCCTTCGCCGGTCGACGGCTCGACGATGTCGCAGAAGATCACCAGCATCGGGGTGGCCGAGAAAGGATCGTCATAGACGGCGTCGAGATCGGGCTTCAGGATCATGTCCGACTCGTTGATCGCCTTCCAGCCCTCGATCGACGATCCGTCGAACATCAGCCCGTCTTCCAGTTCGTCTTCGCCCAGGACCGAGGCGACCATCGTCAGATGCTGCCACTTGCCCTTGGGGTCGGTGAAGCGCAGGTCGACCCACTCGATGTCGTTTTCCTTGATCCGCGCGATGATGTCCTTGGGCTTCGTAGCCATGATCTATGCTTCCTTCTTGCGAAATGGTCCGGCGTGCCGGTGACTGTCGGGTTTTCGAAAAATGCGAAAAGTTAAAGCGCGTCCTCGTTGCGTTCGCCGGTGCGAATGCGAAGCGCGGTTTCGACCGGGATGACGAAGATCTTGCCATCGCCGATCCGGCCGGTCTGCGCGGCGGCGGCGATCGCCTCCACGACGCGTTCGGCCATCGAATCCTCGACGATGACTTCCAGTTTCACCTTGGGCAGAAAGTCGACGACATATTCGGCGCCGCGATACAATTCGGTATGACCCTTCTGCCGTCCGAAACCCTTGGCCTCGGTGACGGTGATCCCGCTGACACCCACTTCGTGCAGCGCTTCCTTCACCTCGTCGAGCTTGAACGGCTTGATGATCGCCTCAATCTTCTTCACGCTTTTCGTCCCCCTTTGGGCTGGCCGCCGCGCCTTGCGCGTCAAGCCGGATCAGCTGCGCTGCCCGGTCTGTCGTCGAGTCGGTGCGATGTCCCGCCATCTTGCACCAATCAAAAGCCGTGCCAATTGGCGAATCGCCTGCTTTCGGCAAGATTTTCGACATGAAATTGCGTGGATGCTCAGCGAATGAGCAAAGCGGCGTCATTCGTGCCCAAATTTTGGGCAGTACGTCTTGCGACTTGGTGGAAAAGCATTGGTCGGCTAGCCTGATGAAAATTTGGGGGAGCGTTATGGGCCGACCGGTCTTCTTTTCGGTATCGAGCCGGGACATCGCCAACGCTGATGCGATCGCCCGACGTTTTTCGGGCGACATCATCTATCTCTATACGCGCACGGGGGTCGATGGCGCCGATTTCTGGGACGAAATTGAACGCGCCGAGCTGAGCCAGGCGCGCGGATTGGTGATCTTCTGGTCGCGCGATTTTCTGCGCTCCGCCGCCTGCCGCCGCGAACTGGAACTCGCCGCTTCGCTGTTGGCGTCGGGGCAATTAAAGCATGTCGCCATCCTGCGACTCGACGACCTCGATTTGTCAGCCGGAACGGATGATTATACGGATGCCGAGCGCGCCGCATTCGACCATTTCGCGCACTTCACCGCGCGTTTCCGTGCCTCGACGCCGCCCTATGACGCGGACAAGGCGTTTCAGGTCGTCGATCGGCTGGTGCGCGAGGCGACGGCGAGGCCGGCTCCGATCTTTCCGCGGCCGCACGTCATCGAAGCCTTGCGATCCGGAGCGAAGGACGGCGAGTTCAGCTATCGGCCGGCGGTGTGGGTGTCGGGGTTCAACGGCTATGGTCGCCGGACCGCGATCCGCGAATTTTATCGCACCCTGAACGGCAATGCGACGGCGCTGGAATTCGATATTTCGGAACTGGCGCTGCCGCTGCCGTTGCTGCTGCTGATCGAGGAGCGCGCGCTGGGGGCCGATGGCGCGCGCTTGACGGCGTTGCAGGCGGAGCTTGGCGAACAATCGCCCGAGCAGGTCGCGCTCCGGCTGGCGCAGGCGATCGAAGCGGTGGCGGCGCAGCAACGCTACATCATCCTGCGCCAGACGCGCGTTCACGAAGAACGCGCGCTGCCGCCCGAGTGGATCGTCACCGTGATCAAGGCGCTGGGCGGCGATGCGCCGATCCTGTTTCTGACGGTGCAGGTGCCGCCTCCCGACGAAATGGTAATCGGATGCAAGGGCAAGCTTGGCACCATGCGCATGACCGGTCTGGGGATGCTGGAAGCCGACAGCTTCGTGCGATCGATCATCACCGCGATCGGCAATCGGACCCTGCAATGGGATGCCGACATCATCGCGCGCATCGTCAAGGGCGCCGATGGCAACCCCGAACTGGTCACCAAGATCGTAGCGCTGGCATCGACCTTGCCGTCGCTGGAAAATCTCGACGCCGTCATCGGGGCCGAGACCGAAGAATTTGCGACGACGATGACGCATCTGGCGCGCTGGTCTTTCTCGCAATTACAGCATGATGATGAACGTCGCGCGCTGTTGATCCTCAACGACCTGGCATTGGCGGGAGCCGATGATATTGCCGATTTCTTGCGTAGCGAACGGCCGATGGCGGATATTTTGGGGGCGCTCGAACGTGTGGGACTGGTCGAGCGGGACGAAGAAGACCTCTATCGCCTGTCACCGGTTCTGTCGAACCGGCTCAGCGCCAGCCTGGTAACCCCCGACTTGATTCGCTGGCACGACGAGGCGGTGCGCAAATTCATTGCCAAGCCGGTCGAGATCGATGCCGACGGCCATGGTATGGTGTCGGTGCAGGCACGGATTGCTGCCGCAATGTCGGTCGGCGCGGAGGTTCCGGAGGGCGCGCGCCAGTTCGTTACCGCGGCAAACTATCTGCAAAGCGGAATCCGCGCCTATCGCGCGAACCGTTTCGACATCGCTCAAAAATTGCTGCGAGAGGCCTTTGTGCGGCGCGACGCCTTTACCGACACCGCGCGGCGCGAGGCCGCGCGCTTTTACGGACTCGTCTGCGCGCGCCAGTCGGACGATGAGGGCGTCAGCGCCGCTTTGGCGGTGCTCGACAGCCATTATCTGTCAAAGCCCGTCGCGCACTTCATCCGCGGATTTCAGGCTGAGTTTCAACGCGATTTCCCTGCGGCGGTCGAACATTATGAAAAGGCGCGCAAGGCCGATGAGGATGTGAAGCAGACGAATCGCGAAGGGATCACCATTCGCTATCTGGTCAGTTGCCTGCTGCGCATGCACAAACCGAACTATGATCGCGCGATCAAGCTGGCCGACCGCGCGGCGCGCCTCAACAGCAGCGCTTTCGTCCTGATAATGCGCGCCCGTGCGTATCTCCATCGCCATTTTCGGGGGGCATATCGCGATCAGCAGCAGCTCGACGATTGGTGGCACGATTATGAGGCTGCCCTGAAACGCTTGGAGCAGGATGCGGGCGCCAAAGACTTTTATTTTCAGGTGCGCGCCGAAGAGGCGATGATGGACCCGCAGCAGGGCGCTGTCGAGGCGATCAACTGGATGCGCGAGGCGGTTGCGCGTTCGGACCGCTTCGAGCATCGCCTGCGTCTTTGGCAATATATGGCCCGGTCGGGCGAAACGACCGACCGCTTGGCCATGATGCGCGAAATCGAGCAGTTTGTGCAGAAACCCGGAAAAATGACGATGTCGCAGCGCGAACGGCACAAGATGATCGACTTTTACGCGCAGGCGCTGGGCATGAGCGGTTCGTTCAAGAAGTTTCAGCTCGACCAGATTTTCCCCTCCGAAGCCGAGGGCGAGAATCTGCACGCGCACCGCCGATACGGGAAAGGCCTCGCCGATCCGACCTTTCTTGGCGACGCCATCGACACCGCCTGACCGGCGGCGACAACGCGGGTATGCGCCGCGCTACCGTCCCATCGGCGCGGTGCTGTCGGCGAGATTCGCCTTGGTCCAGTTCGAGCGTTCGATGACATAGGCGCGGATCGCTTCGGCGTCTTGCGGGGTGAGTACCTTGGCGAAGCTCACCATGCCGCGATCCTTGAGTGCGCCATCGACGACCACGGCCTTCCATGCGTCGGCGTTGGCCAGCGTTCCCGATACGCGGAGGTCGGGGGTGAAGCCGTTGCCGATCGCGCTGTCGCCGTGACAGACCATGCAATAACGCCCGAAATTGGCCTTGCCCGCCGCAACCTCGGCCGCGCCCGCCGTCATCGGCGGCGGGTTCCAGGCGAGCGTCGTTGTGGCGGGCGGGGCGGGCAGTTTGGCGGTGCCGCCGATCTTGAGCACGACCAGCCGCGGGATGTTCGGAATCTGGCGCGTCGCGCCGCCCGCCACCCCGGCGACGAGCGGGAAGGCGCCGCCCTTGCTGGTCATGAACGCGACATATTGGACGCCGTTCACGCGGAAAGTCGATGGCGCGCTGACGATCCCCGACTGCATGTCGAGATCGAGGAGTTGCCTGCCGGTATCGGCGGTGTACGCGCGGAAACGGCCGAGGCTGGTTCCCTGGAACACCAGATTGCCCGCGGTCGTCATCGTGCCGCCGTTCCACGCCGCGGGATGATCGACCGCCCACGCGACCTTGCCGGTGCGCGGGTCAAAGGCGACGAGGCGCCCGGTCGTCGCGGCGACCGCGGCGCGGAACGCCGCCTTGTCGTCGGGGAGCAGCGTGCCGGTCAGCGACGTGCCGACGTTGAACCCCAGCACCTTGCGCCGGTCGAGCTCGTTCATGTCCTGAAGATAGCCCTGCGGGATTTGCTGCGCCGGGATGTAAACGAGCCCGGTCGCGGGGTTATAGCTCATCGGGTGCCAGTTATGCGCCCCCAGGGCGCCGGGGATCGCGATGAAGGGCTTGCCGGTTTTGTAGAAGCGCGCTTCGGGATTTTCGATCGGGCGGCCGGTCGCAAGGTCGTAGCCCGTCGCCCAGTTGATCCCGTCCACGAACGGCTTGGCATCGATCAGCTTGCCGTTCGACCGGTCGATGGTGAAGAAGAAACCGTTCTTGGGTGCATGGTACAGCACCTTGGTCGGCGTGCCGTTCACCGTCTGCTCGGCGAGGATGATCGGCTGCGTTGCGGTATAGTCCCACGTCTCGCCAGGGGTTTCCTGATAGTGCCATTTATATTGGCCGGTCGCGGCATCGAGCGCGACGACCGACGAGAGGAACCAGTTGTCGCCCTCGCCATTCGAGCGCGTGCCGTGGTTCCACGGATTGCCGTTGCCGACGCCAAGATAGATCTGGTCGAGATCCTTGTCGTAAACGATCGCGTCCCACACGGTGCCGCCGCCGCCCGACGTCTGCCACTCGCCCTTGTCGGACCAGGTGGCATTGGCCTTGGTCGCGAAAATCTCGTCGCTTGCGGCGCCGTCCTTCGCCTTGGTCGGGTTGGGTGCGGTGTAGAAGCGCCAGCGTTCCTTGCCGGTATCGGCGTCATAGGCGGTGACATAGCCGCGCACCCCGAATTCGGCGCCGCCGTTGCCGATCAGCACCATGTCCTTCACGACGCGCGGCGCGCCGGTGATCGTGTAGGGTTTGGTCGTGTCGACCGTCTGCGTCGCCCATAATTGCGTGCCGGTCTTGCGGTCGAGCGCGATCAGTCGCCCGTCGATCGTGCCGACGAAAACCTTGTCGCCCCACAGCGCGACGCCGCGGTTGACGACGTCGCAGCAGGCGTGAACCGCGCGTTCGCCCGGAACCTTGGGATCGAATTTCCAGAGAGGCTTGCCGGTCGCGGCGTCCCAGGCGCTGACCTTTGACCAGGCGTGGCTGACATACATCACCCCGTCGACGACCACCGGCGTCGCTTCCTGGCCGCGGGCGTCCTCCAGATCGGCCGTCCAGGCGATGCCGAGTTCGCCGACATTCTTGTCGCTGATGTCGGTCAGCGGGCTGAAGCGTTGCTCGTCATAGCTGAAGCCGATCGCGCCCCAATCGTCGCCGCTGCCGCCGGTCTTGAGCAGGGTCTCGCTGGCTTTCTCGGCTTCGTCGAGCGCCGCGGTGCCCGAGAGGCTGTCGTTCTTCGACGCGTTGCATGAAGCCAATGCCAAAGCCGCGCCGCCGAGCAGCGCGGCCGTCCAGACCCGTTTCGCCATCCCAAACTCTCCCGTTCGCCGTCTATCGTTGACGTTAACGTCAAGTCTGCGCGCGAAGGGACGCGGGTGCAAGGGGGAATATGCGGTGCGCGCGAAAGGCGCACCTCGTCGTCGCCCCGGCTCAGGCGCGGGGCGACGAACGACCGATCAAAGCGCGCTTTCGAGCCAGCCCTTGAGCGCGCTTTTGGGTGCCGCACCAACCTTGGTGTCGGCGACTTCGCCATTCTTGAACAGGATCATCGTCGGGATGCCGCGCACGCCATATTTGGCGGGGGCGTTCGGATGATCGTCGATGTTGAGCTTCGCGATCACGACCTTTTCGCCCAGCTCGTCGGCGATTTCCTCGAGCGACGGACCGATCATCTTGCAAGGGCCGCACCATTCGGCCCAGAAATCGACCAGCACGGGGGTGTCGCTGTCGAGGACGTCGGCCTGGAAGCTGTCGTCGCTGATTGCCTTGGTACCCATGATCAAAACTCCTGAATTTCGCTTGGCCTGCAAGCTAAGGGCTTGCAGCCTCCGGCTCAAGGGCTCAACCGCCCAAATTCGCCTTGGTTGCCATCAAGCCGGGCTTGTGCGCGTCGAGCAGCGCGTCGTCTAGGTCAATCAGCCGCGGCGCGGCGGTGTACAGCAAGGCGGCCGCGATCCGCCGCGACGGGAAAATTGCTGCCAGCGCGTCGCGATACGCCGCCATCTGGCGCAGATAGGCGGGCTGGACCTCGGCGGCGCTGCCGGGGACGTGGCGCCCGGTCTTGTAATCGATCACCGTCACGGCATCGTCGGTGACCAGTAGCCGGTCGACGATCCCGGCGACCACCGCGCCGTCGACCACCGCCGACAACGGCACTTCGGCGAGCGACCCCGGCCCGAACAGCGCGGCGTGTGCGGGGTCGTCGATCACCCCCAGCACCTCGTCAACCATCGCACCGCGCGCCGCCGCGTCGAGATCGGCCGCCTGCACGTCCAGCCAGCGCAACGCCGCCGCGCGCCGCCGCTCGGGCGCCACCGGCGGCAACCGCTCGAACAGCGCATGGAGCAGCAGCCCGCGGCTCACCGCCGCGGCGCGCGCCGCGCCCTGCGGCACCGCTGCCACATCGTCGTCGCCCAGTGCCGACGGCGCGAGTGGGCGCGGCGGGCGCGCTTCCTCGGGCGCCGCCTGCCGCGCCCAGTCGGGGACGACGACCGCCGGAACAGCGGCGCGCGCTTTCGTCTTTGCTGCGCGCGTCTTGCCCTGCACCGCATGAACGCGCTTCCGCCCCCAGCGCGGCCCGGCGTCCTGCCACTCGGCGCCCATATCGGCGAGCACCGCATCGACCGCGCTGTGCCAATTGCCCTCGGGAAGCTGGTCCGCCTTGCGCGTCCCGGTAACAATCAGCAGTTCTTCGGCGCGCGTCATCGCGACGTAGAGCAGCCGCCAATGCTCTTCGCGTTCGGCGGCTTCCTTGTCCTCATGCGCCTTGGCAATCGAGCCGTGCCGCTCGTCCTTGCCGAGCGCAAACACCGGCAATTTGTCCCAACCCGCCGCCGACAGGTCAAAATTCACACGCCGCGGCTTCGGGTCGTCGGTCGCGTCGGCCAGGATGACGATCGGCGCCTGCAAGCCTTTCGACCCGTGCACCGTCATCACCCGCACGACGTCGCTGCGCGCCTCGCTCTGGCGTTTGATCTCGGCGCTACTCGCGGCGATGTGCGACAGGAAGCCGAGCAGCGACGGTGCTTCCTGTCGCTCGAACGCCAGCGCCTGTGCGAGCAGCTCGTCGATCGGGTCGCGCGCCTCGCGCCCCAGCCGGTGATACAGCTTGCGCCGCCCGCCCATCGGTCCCGACAGGATGCGCTCCAGAAAACGGAACGGCGTCGTGAAATCGCCCATGCCGAGCAGGCTGCGCAGCGCCGCCATCGTTGCGGGCGGAACCTCTTCCTCGCGCGCGCGCAATTGCTCCCACAGCGCGCGCTTCTGACGGCCGTGGGCAAAGGCGAACAGCTCGTCCTGGCTCCACCCGAACAGCGGCGACACCAGCAGGCTGGCGAGATTGAGGTCGTCGAGCGGCTGCACCGCAAAGCGCATCGCGGCGAGCAGATCCTGCACCGCCAGCGACCCGGTCAGCGAAAAACGATCGACCCCCGCGACCGGCACATGCAGCGATTGGAGCCGCGCGACGATCCGCGCCGCGACATCCTTGCGACGGCGGACGAGGATCAATATGTCGCCCGGCGCGACGGGGCGCCCGTCCTTGCCATGTTCGATCCATTCGCGCACCTCGTCGGCGATCGCGCGCGACAGCCGCAGGCTGGCGGGGTCGCTCGCCGCGGCCGAGGTCTCGCGGAGAGCGCCGCCCTCGTCATCGCCGTCCGCGTCGCTTCCGCTGTCCTCTTCCGCATCGCCATCGAGCGCCTTGCCCACGGGCAGCGGCGCCCACAGCTCGACCCGCCCGGCGCGGTCGCGGTTGAATTCGGCGGGAATGTGCGGCGGCTCGTCGCTGCCCAAGCCCATCAATTCGGTCGCGCCCGCCGCGATCCACGCATCGACGACGTCGAGCACCGCGGGGCTGGAGCGATAGTTGGTGTCGAGATCGACATCCTCGAACGGTTTGCCGCCCTCGACCGCGCGGCTGGCAAAGCTGAGCCGCGCTGCCTCGAATGCCGCGGGCTCGGTGCCCTGAAAGCCGAAGATCGCCTGCTTGCGGTCGCCCACCGTAAACATCGTGCGGACGCGATCGTCCTTCGCGCCAACCCCGGCGAAAAACTCGCCGGCCAGCGACGCGACGATCGCCCATTGCCGCGCATTGGTGTCCTGCGCCTCGTCGACCAAAATATGGTCGGTGCGCTGGTCGAGCTTGAAGCGCACCCAATCGCCGAAATCGCCCTGCGCCAGCAAATGCCCCGCGATGCTGATCAGATCGTCGAAATCGGCCAGCCCGCGCTCGCGCTTCGCCAACGCATAGGCCTCGGCAAAGCGGCTGCCCAGATCCCACGCCGCCGCCAGATCGTCGGCGACCGCCATCGCGGTGGCGGTCGCGAGCAGGTTATCGGCCGCGGCGACAATGCGTTCGGCGGCGGCGAGGCAGCTGCGCATGCCGCCTTTGTCTTTGGTGTAATCGGCGCGCATGTCGCCGGTGCCGGTCAGGAAACAGCCGCGCACCGCGGTCAACATCGCGGCGCGGCCATGCGCGTCGGCGCGGAACCAGTCGTCCATGATGTCGGCGCGCCCGTCGCCGGTCTTGGTCCCCCAGCCGCGCCCGCTCGCCGCAACTGCCGCAATATCGGCATCGGTAATCGCGCCGCTCACCAGCGCCGCCGCCTGCCAGGCCAGCGGATCGCCCTGCGGCAAGCCCAGATGCGCGCGCAGGTCCGCCGCGCGCGGTGCGAGGCGCGGTGCATTGGCGGCGGTGAAGCTGCTCGCACAGCGCGCGAGGAAGGCAATCGCCGCATCCTGACCCAATCGCTGCGACAGCATCGCCGCGATCGTCCGCATCGCATCGCCATCGGCATCCGCACGCGCGAGCAACTGGCCCAGCACCTCGCGCTGGAGCGCGCTCGCTTCGCTGTCCTCCAGCGCGCGAAACCCCGGCAGGATCTTCGCCTCGAGCGGAAAACTTGCGAGCAAGGTCTGGCAGAAGGCGTGGATCGTCTGCACCGGCACCGCGCCGCCGGGGCTGTCGATCACGGTGGCGAACAGCGAGCGCGCGCGGTCGAGGATGCCCGGCTCGGCCCAATCGGCGCCCAGCGCGGCGAGGTCGAGCCGCAGATCGCCGTCGGCCATTCGCACCCACATCGCCAGCCGTTCGTGGATACGGTGCGCCATTTCGGCGGCGCCTGCCTTGGTAAAGGTGATGCACAGGATCGCCTCGGGCGACACCCCCGCCAGCATCAGCCGCAGCACCCGAGCCGACAGCACCTGCGTCTTGCCGGTCCCCGCCGACGCGCCCAGCCAGACATGGTCGTCGGGCTCTGCCGCGGCGCACTGGCCGCCGTCGAGCGTCTTGAGCAGCTTGTCGGGGTCGATCATGCCGCCCCTCCATCGGTCGCGCTAGGATCGGGATCGCCGCGTCCGAACCATTCGTCGCGGCGCATCAGCTGGTCGAAATCGGCGTAGCGCTTGGCGCTGTCGCCCGGCACGAACGGCTCCTGCCGCAGCAGGAAACGCGCGCTGAGGTCGGCCAGCGCCTCGCGCGCGCGCTCGATCACCGCCGCCGCGGTCGATGGCTTCGGCTTCTGCCCCTTGATCACCTTGACCGCGCCATCGACGCCCTTTTTGCGGTCGCGCTTCAATTCCCAATATTCGAACGCTCCGACCGGCTCGGGCGCCAGATCACCCAGCCCGGCTTCCTCGGCAATCAGCCCGAGCAGGCCGAGCTGGCTGTTCAGCCCTTCACCCGCCGACTTGCCCGATGGCGCCGCGCCGGTCTTGTAATCCACGATCGCCAGCGTGCCGTCAGCCGCCTGATCGACGCGGTCGGCGGTGCCGCGCAGCATGATGCCGCCGACCAACAACTTGCCGCTCACCTCATTGGCGACCGGCCAGCGTTCGTCGCGCGCCGCCCACACGCGCTCCGCGGCCCAGCGCAGCGACGGTTCGATGCGCGGCAACCAGAAGGCACGGCCCAGCGAATCGAGCGCCGGATCTGCGCGCAGCGCCGCGATCTCGCGATCGAACGCCGCCTCGCTCAGCCCCGCCGCCTGCCAGTCCTGCAGGAATTTATGCACGCGCGTCCCGAACCATTTGGCGTCGGGGCCGCTGCTCAGCGGCTCCAGCTCGCTCAACCGCAATATCTTCGCCGCGTAAAAGGCAAAGGGATCGCGTGCCAGCTGATCGACCCCGGTGACGCTGATCCGGTCGGGCCGCGCGCTGAGCGGCGGCGACGGGCGCGGCCTGTCGGCGGGCTCGCTCTGCCCCGGCGGGACATCGAGCATCGCGGCGAGCGCGGTCACCGGCTGCCCGTCGAGCGTCGCTTCGGGCAAGTCGCCCGCCAAGGCGGCGAGCCGCAGCCAGAAGCGCGACGCCACCGCCGGGTCGCCGCCGCTGCGCATCGCGCGCGTCACCACCACCTCGCGCGCCGCAAAGGCGCCGGCGAAGTCATGCGCCGCCATCCCCTGCTGGCGCTCGGGGGCGGCGAGGCCCAGCATCCGCCGGATACCGGGCGCGAGCCAGGGATCGGGGCTTTGCTGCGGCGGCCAGCGCCCCTCGTCGAGCCCGCCAAGGATCATCAGGTCCGCGCGCTGCAACCGCGCCTCCAGCAGCCCCCAGATGGACAGCCGCGGATGCCCGCCATAGGGCGGGCGGATGCTCTCGCCCGACGTCAGATCGGCGAGCATCGCGGGGAAATCGGCGGGCGCGACCAGCGCCGGGCCATCGCCCTTCGCCAGCGCCCAGCGGTCGAACAGGTCGGACAAGGCGCGGCCTGCATGCCCCGTCCACGCCCCTTCGCCGGTCAGCCAGCCGAGCGCGTCCTGCAACGCGCCGAGCAGCACCGACGGCGGCGCGGCAACCCCCGCCGCAAAGGGCGCCAATGCGGTGCCGAGCGCCGTCGCCACCTCGGCCCACCAATCGGCGACCGCCAGCGCGGCGCCATGCCCGCGCCGATCGCTGTCGTCCGCAATCTCGCCGATCCGCGCTGTCACCCCGGCCCAGCCCGGCACCAGCCCAGGCCCGCGCAGCACCAGATCGAGCCGCCGCACCTGATCGAGCCAGCCCAGCCGTCCTTCGCCCGCGCGGACCAGCGGATGCCCGAGCAGCGCGACCAGCCGCACCGGATCGAACGCCGCGGCCAATTCGGCGAGCAGCAACAAGAGCGCGCCGGGCGGCGTCTGTCCCAGCGGCTGCCCGGCGCTGTCATCGACCGCAATCTCCCAGCGCGCTAGCGCCGCCGCGACGCGCTCGGCGAGCAGGCGGTCGGGGGTTACCAGCGCCGCGGTGCGCCCCGGCTCTTCCAACGCGCGCCGCATCGTCAGCGCGATCCCCTGCGCCTCCTGCCCGTCATCCGCGAACACCGCGGCGCTGACCCCGGTCAGGCTGGGCGCGACGTCGGCCGCCGCCTGCCAGCGCGCGGTATAGGCGGCGGGGGCGAAGAGCAGCGACAGAAAGGGCGCGCGTGCGTCGGGGCCGTCGAATGGCGACGTCGCGGCCCATGCGCCGACCTCGTCGCGCGCGATCCCCATCCGCCCGAGCAACAGCTTCAGATGATATTGCGGCTGCGTTTCGAGCGGGCGCTCCCCCGGCTGGTCGGGATCGGGCTTCACGGGCCCCAGCGCCTCCCATTCCTCCGCGGCCATGCCGAGGTCGAGCCCCGGCAGGACCACCATTCCATTGGGCAAATCGGCAACGGTGCGCAGCAACCGCGCGATCGCGGGCGCCGCGGTGGTGACGCCCGCGGCCACGACAAAGCGCGCTGGCGGCGCCGCGCGCCACCCGGCGGTGACCCGTGCGAGCAGCCGGTTGCGGCGGTCGGCACGGTCGATATGCCCGGTCGCGGCGAGCATCGCGGGCCAATGGTCGATCAGCAGGCGCAGCCGCTGCCACGACGCCTGCCAATGCCCCGCGAGATCGCCCAACGCCGCTTCGATTTCGCCGAGCCGCGCCGGAGCAATCTCTTCATAATACAGCTGGTCGATCACGCGCCCCAGCCCTTCGGCAAGCTGGAACGCCGCCGCGCCGGTGATCGCATCTTCGCCCGCCGGATTGTGCCGCTCGATCAGCGCCGCGAGCATCAGCCGCCGCCGCAGCGGATCGATCGCCGGCGGGATCGGTTCGGCCTCGTCGATCGCATCGAGCGCCAGCGCGACGCTTTCGTCGAGGTCAGCATCGCCGATCACCGCGAGCCGCGGCATCAACAACCCCGCCCCGCTCGCGCGCACAAACGCGGCCTGCACCGCGCTCCGCGCACGGTTGCTGGGGAGCAGGATCAACCCCTCGGCCAGCCCCAAGGCGCCGTCGGCAAAGCGGTCGATCAGCCCGGCGACGAGCGCGTCGGCAAAGGCCCGCTGGACGGGGATGGAAAAGACGGTGGGCTTTGCGTCAGCCATCATACCGGCTTCGTCATCCCGGCGAAGGCCGGGATCTCGCCGGCGCGTTGGGGCGAGAGGGTGAGATCCCGGCCTTCGCCGGGATGACGGATGAATTCAAACCTCACCCAGCGCCGCTTCGGTCGGCGCGATGCTGGCGGGCGATCCGACGTCGAACCATTGCCCCATGTGCGACAGGCCGAACAACCGCCCCGCCGTGATCGCGCGATCCCACAGGATGTTGGTCGAAAACGGCCCCGACGGCGCATCGTCCAGCAGCCGCGGCGAGATCAGCTGGACGCCGGTGTAAACAAACGGCGCAATCCGCCCGGGCTTGCGGCGCGACAGGAGACCCGAGGGGTCCATATGGAAATCGCCGCGCCCGCGGTGTCCCGTGGCGCTGGCCTGACGGATCAGCAGCAGCAGCGCGTCCATCCGGTCGCCGTCCCAATGCCGCGCCAGATGCTGGATGCTGTCCACCGGCCCGTCGGTCCAGATATTGTCGCTGTTGACGATCAGGATCGGATCGCCGGTCAGCTGGGGCAGCGCCTTGACCATCCCGCCGCCGGTTTCGAGGAGCAGGTCGCGCTCGTCCGAAATGGCGATCGTGAACGCCCGTTTCTGCGCCGCCAGATGCGCTTCCAGCGCGTCGGCGAGATAATGGACGTTGACCACGACATGGCCGACCCCCGCCGCCTCGATGCGGTCGAGGCTATGGTCGATCAGCGGTTTGCCCGCGACGCGTACCAGCGGCTTGGGCCGGGTGGCGGTCAGCGGGCGCATGCGCTTGCCGAGCCCCGCCGCCATCACCATCGCGCTTTCGATCCTGGTGGTCATCGCCACGCCGCCGCGCGCTTGTCGGCGGGGATATTTTCGTCGAACCAGGCGCGCACCGGCGCCAGCCCCGGATGCGCCAGATCGCGCTCGAGCAGCCCCCACATCCGCGGCTGGAACTGGCGATAGCCGGGCTTGCCGTCGCGCTTCCACAGCCGCACGAATACCCCCAGGATGCGCGTGTTGCGCTGCGCCGCGAGCGCCCAATAGGCGCTTTCAATGTCCTGTCCGGTCGCGCCTTGGTAACGCGCGAGCATCGCCGTCTCGACCGCGGGGGTCACGTCGCGCCGCGCATCCTCCAGCACCGACGCCAGATCATAGGCCGGGTGGCCGATCAGCGCGTCCTGGAAATCGAGCAGGCCATAATGCGCCACCCCCGTCTTGCCCGGCACCAGCATGATATTTTCGGCATGATAATCGCGCAGCACCGTGACGCGCGGCAGGCCGTCATGCTCGACCGGGGTCAGCACGGCGTCCCATGCGGCGCGAAAGGCGTCGCGGTCGACCTCGATCCCCAGCGTCGGGCAATACCAGTCGCTGAACAGCATCACCTCGTCGAGCCACTGCTCGAGCCCCAGCACCGGCAGCCCCGGCATCGGCGGGCGCGCATGAAGGTGGACGAGCAGGTCGGTCACCCCGGCATAAAGCTCGACCTCGCGGTCCAGCGCCGCATCGGCGGTCTCGCGCAGCCGCACATCGCCGAAATCCTCGATCAGCAGCAATCCCTGCGCCAGGTCGCGCGCAAAGATCGTCGGCGCGGTCAGCCCCTCGCCGCACAGATATTCGGCGACCGCGATAAACGGCCGCGGATCCTCGTGCGGCGGCGGGGCGTCCATCAGCACCGCCTGCCGATCGCCGTCGACCACGCGGAAATAGCGCCGGAACGACGCGTCGCCGGCGAGCGGCAAAATCTGGGCATCGCCCCAGCCATGCGCGGCGAGGAAGGCGGGCGCATGGGGGGGCGGAATCATCGGAGCGGCCATCGGCTCCCCCAAGACGTCGGCACGTCGGCTGTCAAGACGCGCGCGTCGCCGCTCCCCGAAATCGTGATGGACAGGGCGCCGGGCCAACCCTGCGCCCCGAGCCGCTCGGGCCATTCGATCAGCAGCGCCCCGTCATACAGATACTCGTCGAGCCCCAGTTCGATCAGCTCGCCCTCATCCTCGATCCGGTACAGATCGACATGCGCGATGGGCAGTTCGACCTCGGGCGGCGCATAGGGCTGGACGATCGCAAAGGTCGGGCTCGGCGCCTCGCCGACCAGCCCGCGCGCCTTCAGCATCGCGCGCGCAAGCGTCGTCTTGCCCGCGCCAAGGTCGCCCGACAGCAGCACGACGTCGCCGGGTAGCAGCACCGCGCCGATCGCGGCACCGATGCGGTCGGCCTCGGCCAGCGTATAGTCGTATCGTTGGCTCATACCCGCCGCGGCAAGCTGACCCGCACCAACGTACCCTGTCCCGCCTCGCTCACCACCTCCATCGTCCCGCCATGCGCAGCGACGAGCTGGCGTGCGAGCGCGAGGCCGATGCCCCCCGACGCGGTTCCCGCCTGCTGGCCCTTGGTTACCGCCGCGACCGCCTCGGGCATTCCCGGGCCGTTGTCCGATACGATGATGTCGATCCCGTGCGCGTCGCCCGTCGCATGCAGTAACACGCGGCCGTCCGACTTCCGGGTGGGCGCGGTGTAGCGCACCGCATTGTCGAGCAGCCCCGCGACCAGCCGCGACAGGCGCGGTGCATCGCCGTCGATGCGGCCCAGATCGGGCGAAATATTGCCGACCAGTTCGACCTTTTCGGCGGCGGCCAGCGCCTGCGCGTCGGCGAGCGCCCGGTCGAGCAGCTGGCGCACATCGACCGGCGCCCGCTCGACGACCAGCGATCCTGCCTCGCCCTGCGCGAGGTCGAGCACATTGTCGATCTGGCGCCCCAGCACGCCCACCGAATCCATGATCGCATTGACATAGCCCTGCTGCTGTTCGCTGAGCTTGCCGGCATAGCCCGCCTGCAACATCTCGCCGAACCCGCCGATCGAGGTCAGCGGCGTGCGCAGTTCGTAACTCATTCGCGACAGGAACGCGGTCTTGACCTTGTCGGCCGCCTCCAGCGCCTCGTTGCGCTCGCGCAGCGCGCCCTCCATCTTCCGGCTCGGGGTGATGTCGAGCATGATCAGCAGCGCGTTGCCGTCGGGCAGCGGGATCGACGCGAAGTCGAAATAGCGCCCGTCGGCAAATCCGATCTCGCCGCCGCGCTGTTGCCGCTCCAGCGTCGCGGCGCGGATCACTTCCTGGACGATGCTGATCTGGTTCGGCTTCACCAGCCGGTCGGCGAGCCCGCCCATCAGCACATCGACGCGCGGATGCGCCGCCAGCGTCGCCTCGTCGATCCCCCACAGGCGGCGGAACCGCTGGTTCCACAGATGCAGCCGCCCATCGGGCGCGAAGACCGCGATCGCCTCGAACAGATTGTCAAAGGTCGCCGTGCGGACGCGCAGCAACGTGTCGCGCGCGCCCGCCAACTGCACCTGCTCGGTCTTGTCCTCGGCAATCAGCAACAGACCGCCGTCGGGGGTCGGCTGGGCGACGACGTGCAGGTGGGTGCCGTCGCGCAGCAGCCAGTCCTCCTCGCTCGCCCCCGGCTGCGCGAACCAGTCGACATGCGCCTGCCGCCATTCGGGATAGTTGCGCACTTCCGGAGTCCGCCCGCGTTCGCGCCACGCGTCGAGCAGGCGCGCAAAGGGCGCCGCCTCGGCGACCTCCTCGGCGTCGAGCCCAAACAGGCGGCGAAAGGGCAGGTTGGCGAAACTCAGCCCCTGATCGGGGCCGAACTGCGCCACCGCCGCCGACAAACGGTCGAGCAGTTCGCGCTGGGTGTCGACGAACCGGCGGTGCGCGCCGCGCTCGCTCTCCAGTTCCTGAATGTCGATCGCATAGCCGGCGATCCCGATCACCCGCCCGCCGGTCGGCGCCAGCGGCACGTCGACCACGCGCATGATCCGCCGCTCGCCCTCGATCGTCACCGGGATTGTGCGGACCTGCGCCGCGCCCGCGATGCGCGCCTCGTCGGCGGCCTCGGCGGCGCTGACCCCGGCGACCGTCTCGCACAATTCGATGCCGCCATCGATCACCGCCACCGCGCTTTTCGCCTCGACCGCCCGGACATAGGCGCCGTTGACGAGCGCGAGGTTGAGGTCGGTGCCGCGGAACCACATCGGGAAGGGCGCGGCCTCGATCAGCCCCGACAAGGCCTCGAACGCCGCCATCGCCTCGTCGCGCTCGCTGCGCGCCTGCGCCAGCGCGTGCTGGCCGTCGGTCGCATCGCTCAGCCACAACAGCACGCTGCCCGGGCCGCCGACGGCCTGCGGCGCCGGCGCGCCATGCAGGATGATCGTGCGTTCGCTGCCTTGGGGTTTCAGGCTCAGCGTAAAGGGTTTGGCGCCGCGCTGCGCGCCCAGGATCGCCTGGCGCAGCGCGTCATGGCCATCGGGATCCAGCCCGCTGCCCAGTCCGCGCAGTTCGTCGAAATTGCGCGGTCCCTGGGCCAGACCCAGCCAGCGGCCCAATTTCTCGCTCGCCTCGATCCGCCAGTCGGCGCGGACGATGACCGGCAGCTGCGGCGAAGCCTCGACCAGGCTCGCGAGCCGTTCGCCCTGTCCGGCGACAAATGCCGCGCGCCGCTGCATCGCAATCCCGCGCCCGACCGCCCACAATCCGGCGAGCAGCCAGAGCGCGACAAAAAGGCCCAGCGCAAAGAGCGCCCCCGACGAAAGCGTCATGAAGCGCGCGCCGCGAGGCGGGTGGTCAGGAAAGAGCGGCGTTGGCCCATCCGCCCGCCCTATCGACTGTCCCCGACCGTTTCAATCGCTAGGCGCCGGAACGCCCGATCATGCTGCCGATCGTCCATGAAATGCGCTGCGACAATTGGGCCACACGCCACTGACAATGCGGTGAATTGCGTAGCGCTACCCTTGACTTCGCGGTGCAGGCTTGAATAGCTGGTGTCATCGGCAAGTCATAGATCCGCCAAGAGATTGAAAAGACGCGCCTTTCACTTTTCGGCCAACCCGACCGGGTTGGTCGGGGCATTAAAAACCGGGGATTATCTATGAATGATTTGAGCAGGGCGTCGCTGCATGCGCGTCGGATTCTGGGTTTCGCGAGCCTTTCCGCCATGGCGGTTGTCATCGCGGCGCCAGCGATGGCGCAGGACACCGCACCGGCTGAAACCAGCGCCGAAACCGCCGCACCCGAAGACGCGATCGTCGTCACCGGTTCGCGCCTGCGCGGCGTGACGCCGTTCAACAGCCCCGACCCGATCGCCGTGATCGACCCCAATATCGCATCGAAAGAAGGCAAGTTCGATCTGGCGTCGACGCTGCAAAGCTCGCCGATCGCGGCCGGCTCGACCCAGATTACGGCCGCCATTTCGTCGAACTTCGTCACCGATGGTGGCCCGGGTGCGCAGACGATCAACCTTCGCGGGCTTGGCCCCAACCGCACCCTGGTGCTGCTCAACGGTCGCCGTGCCGGTCCCGCGGGTACGCGCGGCGGCGTGTCGGCGTTCGACCTCAACGTCCTGCCGCAGTCGATTGCCGAAAGCGTCGAAATCCTGAAAACCGGCGCCTCGTCGGTCTATGGGTCGGACGCGGTCGCGGGCGTGGTCAACATCAAGACCAAGACCAGCACCAACGGCCTCGAACTCAACGGCACCGTGTCGGCGCCGTTCGGCGGCGGCGGCGAGGAATATCGCATCAACGCGATCTGGGGCAAAACCTTCAGCCGCGGTCACATCCTGGTCGCGGGCGACTATACCAAGGTCAAGGAACTCAAGCGTGGCGATCGCGCCTATCTTGCCTGTCCGGAAGCCTATACTTTCCGCGAAGATGGCAGCCGCGCCGACCTCATCGATCCGCGCACCGGCCAGTTCAAGTGCGAGGATCTGCGCTGGGGCCACGCGTGGACCTACAATCTGATCGACAATCTTCAGCTCGATGGCCCGGGTGGCCCGAACAGCGGGCTCAACACCTCGCCGACCGGCGCGACGGTGCTGATGCAGTTCCAATATCCCGGCGAAGTGCTCGGCGTGCCGACCTATGGCGCGCCCGCCTATCCGGGTGACTTTGGCATGCCTGCCGGCTGGTTCCCGACCGGCTATGACTCCGCATCGCTGGCGATCCAGAATTCCTATCACCCGTTCCAGGCCGATCAGACGCTGATCCCCGAAACCGACCTTTATACGGCGTTCGTCGATGGCGCGTTCGAAATCAGCGATTCGGTCGAACTGTTCGGCGAATTCCTGTTCAATCGCCGTGAAACCTACCAGAACGGCTGGCGCCAGTTCTGGAACTTTGGTTATACCGGCGACCTGTACGGCACCGGCACCCCGGCGACCAGCTGGGCCGCGGGGTGGCAGGGGCTCAACCTGATCAGCCCGACCGCGATCACCGACCAGTTCGACAGCAGCCAGCGCGTCGATTATTATCGCGGCGTCGCGGGCGCGCGCGGCGATTTCGGTGGCACCGGCAACTGGCGCTGGGAAGTCTATGGCCAGTACAGCAAGAGCATCGGCAAGTACCGCCAGCAGCAGGCGCTGCAGGATGCCTATGACACCGGCTATTTCCAGACCGCATCGTGCGTCGGCACCGTCACCCCGGTTTCGGGCAAGCAGTGCGTCGACATGCGCTGGCTCGACCCCAACTTCCTCGCCGGCGACCTGACGCAGGCCGAGAAGGATTTCTACTTCTCGTGGGAAGAGGGCAAGACCGTCTATACCCAGAAGTCGGGTGAAGCGACGCTGACCGGCGATCTGTTCAAACTGCCGGCGGGCGCGGTGCAGGTCGCGCTCGGCGCGACCATCCGCCAGGACCGTATCAACGACGTTCCGGGCGAAATCACCCGCGCGGGCAACGCCTGGGGTGCCTCGACGTCGGGGATCACCGCGGGCAAGAGCATGACGAAGGAAGCGTTCGGGGAAATCAACGTCCCCGTGCTGGCCGACAAGCCCTTCTTCCAGAATCTGACGCTTTCGGCGGCGGCGCGCATCACCAGCGTCAAATCGACGCGCGCGTCGGACGGTTTCTCGGACAGCGACAATGGCAACTGGACGTACAAGCTGGGTGCCAACTGGGCGCTCAACGACACCGTCCGCCTGCGCGCCAGCTATGGTACCTCGTTCCGCGCCCCGGCGCTGTTCGAACAGTTCCTCGCCGACGAAACCAGCTTCCCGCGTCAGACCGACATCGATCCCTGCGTCAACTGGGCGGCGAACCTGGCGGCCGGCCGCATCACGCAGCGTATCGCTGACAATTGCTCGGCCGACGGGATTCCGAACAACCATCCGGGCGGCGGCGCCACCGCAACCGCAACGTCGCGCGGCGGCATCGGCCTGCTCGACGCCGAAACGTCCACGGCGTTGGTGGTCGGCGGCGTGCTCACGCCCAAGTTCGGCTTCCTGCCCGACACCACGATCAACATCGCGGTCGATTATTTCGACATCAAGGTGAAGGGCCAGATCACCCAGCTGGGTGGCCGCAACATCATCTTCGGTTGCTATGATTCGGACAATTTCCCGGCCGATCCGCTGTGTGACCTGTTCACCCGCGGCCAGACCGGGGCGCCGAACAATATCAACGAAGTGCGCGACCAATATGTGAATATCGCCAGCCAGCGGAACAGCGGCATCGATCTGAACGTCAATATCCGCCACGATCTTGGCCGGTTGGGACGCCTGTCCTTCACCGCTGACATGACCTGGCAGACCAAGGATATTTTCCAGCTGCTGCCGACGTCGCCGGTCGAGGACGATCTGGGTGAAGTCGGGTCGCCGCAGTGGGTCGGCGATTTCCGCATGACCTGGGCCGCCAATAGCGGGACGACGCTGTTTTACGGCATGAACGTCATCGGCGGTACGTCGAACGTGCAGGAATTCGTCGATCGCAACGGCGACGTCTGCGTGAACAGCGCACTGCGCGGTCGCTATTGCCCCGTGCTGACGACGAAAGCGGTCTTCTACCACAATGCGTCGATCACGCAGGAAGTGGGCGACCGGTTCGAAATCACCCTGGGGGTCAGCAACCTGTTCAACACGCGCCCGCCGCGCGTGTCGACGCTGAACGGCGGCACGATCTCGATGATCGGGCCGGTGGTCGCCGCGTCGCAATATGGGTTCAGCGGACGCCGCGGCTTCATCAACGTCAAGTCGAAGTTCTGATCGATTTGACAACGCAAACATTGGGGCGGCATGGCAACATGCCGCCCCAACTGTTTTTATAATCCCAAAGGAACGCCCGCGCCCGATGCCTGAAGTCACGGTGAAAGCCGACACGCTCGACGCCGAAAACCGCCGCTTCGTTCAGGCGCCCCTGCGCCAGCCGGTGTTCCTCAACAGCGTTCCGAAAAGCGGCAGCCACCTGCTGCGCAACATCATCCGCATGTTCGTTCCGGTCGAACAGCAATATGCGCGCGATTTCATCCAGTGGCCCAACCTGCAACAGCATCGCGGCGCCTTTGATCCCGCGCGGCCGCAGCTCAGCTGGGGCCATCTGTTCTTTGCCGATGCCTCGGCGATCGAAACCGCGCCGGCGCGGCGCATCCTGCTCTATCGCGATCCCTATGACTGGGTGATCGCGCGCGCGCGTTTTTTCGCGTCGGAGCAGTTTTCGGGCAATATGGATTTCTTCAAGACCGGCGCGCTGACGGTCGATGAACTGCTGACGATGATGATCTTTGGCCTGCCCGGCAAGGCGCCCTCGCTCAACGACATCTATGAAATGAACGCCGCGGCCTGGCTCGGCGCGCGCGTCCATGTCGTGACCTACGAAGAATTGATCCGGCATCTGGCCGACCTCGATACGCCTTCGGCCGAGGCCTTTTTCACGGGCCTGCTCGCCGCCTGCGGCATCGATCGCCCCGACGACTGGCGGCTGCGCGTCCGCATCGGCGCCGACCCGGCGCAAAGCGGTACCGCGCGCGGCAACCTCACCGGCGTGGCGCTCGACTTTCCGGCAACGCTCGGCGCGCGTCACCGCGCGTTGGTCGACTATCAGGCGCCGGGCCTGCGCGCCGTGCTGGGCTACAGCGAATGACGGTCGGCGGCACCGTCAGCGCCTTTCCGCTGCTGATCAGCGCCACCTCGCTCGCCAACGCCGGACGCCTCGAAGAGGCGGCGCAGCAGGTCATTGCCCATCTGCGGACGCGTCCCAACGAGCCGCAGGGACTCGCGAAGCTGGGCGAGATCGCGATGCTGCTCGGCGCGCTTGGCCAGTCCGAACATTTCCTGCGCCGCGCGCTCGCCGCCGGGTCGCGCGACGTCCAGGTCCGCCGCCACCTCGCGTCGGTGCTCAACCAGCAGGAACGGCTCGACGAAGCCGCGGCGTTGTTCGCAGCACTGGAAACCGAGATCGACGATCCCGTCATCCCGGCGATGCACGCGCTGATCCTCGACAAATTGGGCCATAATGCCGACGCGCAGGCGATCCAGCAGCGGCTGGCCGAGCAGCATGGCGACAAGCCGCACCACTGGATCGCCTACGGCCACAGCCTGCGTGCCGCGGGCGAGGTCGATGCGGCCATCGCCGCCTATCGCAACGCCATCGACGCCGACGACGAATGCGGTGAGGCGTGGTGGGCGCTCGCCAATATCAAGAGCCGCGTGCTGACCGACGCCGACGTCGATCATATGCAGCGGATGATCGGCATCGCGATCGACGTCCGCAACAGCGCCCCGCTTCACTTTGCGCTCGCCCGCGCGCTGCACGACCGCGGCCGCTATCGCGAGGCGTTCGATCATTATGAAACCGGCAATCAGCAGCGCGCCGACGACATCGGCTATGACGCGCGCGAACTGACCGCCGAGGTTGCCGAGGTCGAGGCGGCGGTCGACCCCGCCTTTGTCGCGCGGCTTGGCGACGAGCCGGTCGGCGACGCGGTGCCGGTCTTCATCGTCAGCCTGCCGCGCTCGGGCTCGACCCTGCTCGAACAGATGCTCGGCAGCCACCCCGCGATCGAACCCGTCGGCGAGCTCCCCTATGCCCCCGCGATCCTGCGCGGCGCGATGGAGATGGCGACGCGGCGCGGCAAGGTGACGGTGCCGCAGCTGATCGCGCAGATCCCCGACGCCGCCGCCGCCGCAATGGGGCAGGATTATCTTCGCCGCGCCGCCCTCCATCGCAAGACCGACCGCGGCTATTTCATCGACAAGCTGCCCCACAATTGGAGCAACATCCTCTTCATCCGCCGCATCCTGCCGCAAGCGAAGTTCCTCGACATCCGCCGCGATGCGATGGACTGCTGCTTTTCGAATTTCTCGCAAAGCTTTTCGCGCGCCCATGCCTCGTCGTTCCGGCTCGCCGACATCGGTCAATGCTACACCGATTATGTGCGGATGATGGCGCATCTCGATCGCGTCGCGCCGGCGCTCGTCCACCATATCGACTATGAAGCGATGGTCGCCGACCCCGAAGCGCAGCTGCGCCCGGCGCTCGCCTATCTCGGGCTCGACTGGGACCCCGCGCTGCTCGAATTCCACAAGCTCGACCGCGTCGTCCGCACCCCATCGAGCGAGCAGGTGCGCCGCCCGCTCAACCGCGACGGGATGGACGTGTGGAAACCCTATGCCGAATGGCTGGGGCCGCTGCGCGACACGCTGGGGCCGCTCGCGCGCTGAACGTAAAACGGCCCGCTCCCGGCAAAGGGAGCGGGCCGCTCTGACCCACCTCGGCGGGCGTGATCAATAACGATAATGGTCGGGCTTGAACGGCCCTTCGACCGGCACGCCGATATAATCGGCCTGCTTCTGGCTCAGCTTCGAAAGCTGCACGCCCAGCTTTTCGAGGTGCAGCGCCGCGACCTTTTCGTCGAGATGCTTGGGCAGGACGTACACGTCGTTCTGATACTGCTCGCTGCGCGTCCAGAGCTCGATCTGCGCGAGCGTCTGGTTGGTGAAGCTTGCCGACATCACGAAGCTCGGGTGGCCGGTCGCATTGCCGAGGTTCACGAGGCGACCCTTCGACAGGATGATGATCTGCTTGCCGTCGGGGAATTCGACCAGGTCGACCTGCGGCTTCACTTCGGTCCACTTGTAATTGGCGAGCGCCGCAATCTGGATCTCGCTGTCGAAATGGCCGATGTTGCAGACGATCGCCATATTCTTCATCGCCGCCATATGTTCGGCGGTGATCACGTCGGCATTGCCGGTCGCGGTGACGAAGATGTCCGAGCGCTTCACGGCTTCGTCCATCGTCACGACCTCGAAGCCTTCCATCGCCGCCTGCAGCGCGCAGATCGGATCGATTTCGGTGACGAGGACGCGCGCGCCGCCGTTGCGGAGGCTCTGCGCGCTGCCCTTGCCGACGTCGCCGAAGCCCGCGACGGTCGCGACCTTGCCCGCCAGCATCACGTCGGTGCCGCGGCGGATCGCGTCGACCAGCGATTCCTTGCAGCCATAGAGGTTGTCGAACTTCGACTTGGTGACGCTGTCGTTGACGTTGATCGCGGGGAAGGGCAGCTCGCCCTTCTTGGCGATGTGGTACAGGCGGTGGACGCCGGTCGTCGTTTCTTCCGACACGCCCTTGATCGCCTTGACCGTCTTGGTGAGGTAACCGGGGTTCGCCGCGACGAACGCCTTCAGCGCGCGCTGCATCTCGATCTCTTCCTCATTCTCGGGCGCGGGCATCGTTTCGCCGGCCTCGAGCTTCGCGCCCCACAGCGCGAACATCGTGGCGTCGCCGCCGTCGTCGAGGATGAGGTTGCAGGTGGTGCCGTCTTCCACGCCCCAGTCGAAGATGCGGCCGACATAATCCCAATAATCGGCGAGGCTCTCGCCCTTCACCGCGAACACCGGCACGCCCGTCGCGGCGATCGCGGCCGCGGCATGGTCCTGCGTCGAGAAGATGTTGCACGTCGCCCAGCGGACTTCGGCGCCGAGCGCGGTCAGCGTCTCGATCAGCACCGCGGTCTGGATCGTCATGTGCAGCGATCCGGTGATGCGCGCGCCCTTCAGCGGCTGCGCCGCGCCATATTCGGCGCGCAGCGCCATCAGGCCCGGCATTTCGGTTTCGGCGATGTTGATTTCCTTGCGCCCGAAATCGGCGAGGCTGATGTCGGCAACGACATAATCACGGGTGTCGGCGGCGAGAGTGGCCACGGGGATTCTCCATATCGGCAAATACGACCGCAGGCGAGCGGCCACGAAGTCATGGGTAATTATGTTGCGCGCCCTAGCCGAAAGCGCGCCGCCGATCAAATATAAACTTTTCTTTATATCGCAATCCGGGCTCGATCCGCCGAACCGCGCGGACGTGCGAATCGGCGGCGCAAAATGCACCGGCGCCGAAATTATTTTTCAGCAGGCGCAATTGTGACAATCGACGTCACCAAATTGTGACAACGAGTCGAGCAAGCCAAGATTCTGAAAATTTTGACTTATAATGCGCCTTGCGATTAGCATAATTCCAGATTGTGACACGAGTGTTACAACGTGCCGAAAACATTGACTTTTCCGCCGATGAGCGAGAAAATCGGCCAAAGTTTTCGAGGGGATAGAGAGATGAAAAAAATATTGCTGCCGCTGATCGCATTGGCTTTCGCGACCCCGGCTGCCGCGCAATCGATCATCGTCGTCACCGGGCCGCAGGCCGATTCGGCCGCGCTGCCGGTGGCCTATGCCGAACTGCGTGCTGGCGAAAATGAAGCCGCGATCGCCAAGCTGACCGGCGCAACCACCCTTGATGCCCGCGACCCGTCGCGGCTGATCAACCTTGGCACCGCTTATGCTCGTCTGGGTCGCACCAGCGAAGCCGCCGCCGCCTATGATGCGGCCCTCGCCAGCCCGATCCGGTACGATCTTGAACTGGCGAATGGCGATTATGTCGATTCGCGTTGGGCTGCCCGCACCGCGCGCGCGAACCTCGCCGCCGGTCGTCCACTGCTGGCTTTGGCGCGGTAATCTGATCGTCGCTCCCGCCCCGCGGCAGGGGCGACGATCAGACGATCAGGGGGATCAGCGCGTCTTCACCAGCATGAGCGCCCCCATGTCGATCCGGCTGCGGCCATCGAATTCCACACTGTTGCGCGTGTCGGTGATGAACATCAGCCGCCCCGATGCATCGGTGATGCGCGCCGACACCGCATAGCTGTGCCGCGGATCGAGCTTGTTCTGATCGACGGTGAACGAAAAGGCGAAGGGTACCTGGCGCCCGTCGGCGGTAAAGCTCTGCTCGGCGATCGTGCGCGACGGCGCATCCATCAGGCTGACGTCGCTCAGCTGGATCTGGACCTGCGCGGTCGGCGGCAACGCCATGCGCTCGCGATAGCTGATCTGGCCGGTGACCGACACCGGCTGTTCGGACGGTCCCAGCGTCGCGCACGCGGCGAGCGGCAGGGCGGCGAGGCTGAGCGCGAGCGCGCGGGCGATACGGACCATGGCTGTTCTCCTGTTATGGCGCGCGGCGATTAGCCTCGCCGCGATGAACCCTGTCTGTCCGATCTGTTGCCCGGCGGTCAGCCTTCCAGCTCGACGTCCCAATACAGCCAGTCGATCCAGCTTTCGTGCAGATAATTGGGCGGGAAACAGCGACCATTGTCCTGCAGCTGCCAGCTCGTCGGCCGCCATGGCTGGCGGTGGATCGGCATATGCGCCTGTTGCGGGGTGCGCCCGCCTTTCTTGAGGTTGCACGGCGCGCAGGCGGTGGTGACATTTTCCCACGTCGTCCGCCCGCCCAGACGCCGCGGCACGACATGATCGAACGTCAAATCCTTGCCCGACCCGCAATATTGGCAGGCGAAGCGATCGCGCAGGAACAGGTTGAAACGCGTGAACGCCGGGTGCTGTGACGGCTTCACATATTGGCGCAGCGCGATGACGCTGGGGATCGGCATCGTCCGCGTCGGCGAATGGATCTCGCGCTCGTAATTTTCGACGATGGTGACGCGGTCGAGGAAAACCGCCTTGACCGCGGTCTGCCACGGCCACAGGCTGAGCGGATAATAGCTGAGCGGCGTATAATCGGCGTTCAGGACCAGCGCGGGACAACTATCGGGATGCCGGGCAAGATCGGGATGAAACATGGCTTGGTAACGCAGCCCCCTTCGCTTCTCGGGATGGCGCGCCACTGCCTTCCCTGCGTGACACGATCATTACATGCCGCATCAGATTCTGACGTCAAGGGGGCATCTGCCGCAAGATATGGAAGGATTCCGATGAGCGCGGCACAGTATATGGAATCTTTACCAGCACGATGCTGACCCGTTTCGCGCCCAGCCCGACCGGCGACCTTCATCTCGGCCACGCCTATAGCGCGGTGCTGGCGCATGATGCCGCGCGCGCCGCGAACGGCCGGTTCGTCATCCGCATCGACGATATCGACGGCAGCCGCTCGCGCGAGGACTATGTCGCCGCATCGCTCGCCGACCTTGCGTGGCTCGGGCTCGCCTGGGACGGCGAGCCGGTCCGTCAGTCGGCGCGACTGGGCGATTATGCTACGGCGCTCGATACGCTCCGCGCACGCGGCCTTGTCTATTCCTGCTTCTGCACCCGCGCCGACATAGCCGCCAGCCTGAGCGCGCCGCACGGACCTTCGGGGCCAGTCTATCCCGGCACCTGCCGCGACCTTTCCGCGGCCGAGCGCGAACGGCGGATGGCGATCGAGCCGCATTGCTGGCGCCTCGACATGGCGCGCGCGGTTTTGGCCACCGGCACGCTGGCGTGGGAGGAACAGGGGCAGGGGGAACGGATCGCCGACCCGCGCGCGCACGGCGACATCGTCCTCGCGCGCAAGGATGCGCCCGCCAGCTATCACCTTGCCAGCACGCTCGACGATGCGATCATGGGGGTCAGTCATGTCATCCGCGGCGCCGACCTGCTCGCGTCGACCGACGTCCACCGGCTGCTCCAGGCGCTGCTGGGGCTGCCGACCCCGCTGTACCGGCATCATCCGCTCGTCTGCGGCCCCGACGGCAAAAGGCTGGCGAAGCGCGACGCCGCGGCCTCGCTCGCGTCGCTCCGCGCCGCGGGCGTGGACGGCCCCGCGCTCGCCGCCGATCTTGCCGCCGGGCGGCTTCCCACTGGTTATTCGCTGCAAATGCCCTAAATAGGGGGCATGAACATTCTGCTGATCATCGGCGTCGTCGTGGCGGCCGGCTTCGTCCTGTTCTCGCTCGCGCGGGGGCTCTTCTATTTTTCGCAAGGTCATCAGGCGGTGATCGACGGAAAGGTCGAGGAAAATCAGGTGATGCAAAACAAGATGATGATGGCGCGCGTCAAATGGCAGGCGATCACCATCATCCTGCTCGTCCTGATCGGCCTGCTCGCCGCGGGCGGCTGATCCTGCCGTCGCGCAGGCCTTGCTCGATGGTCAAGCTCAACAAAATCTACACGCGCACCGGCGACGACGGCACCACCGGGCTGGTCGACGGATCGCGGATTGCCAAATCGGCGCCGCTGATGGCGGCGATCGGCGATGTCGACGAAGCGAACAGCTGGGTCGGTGTCGCGGTCGCGGCGCTCGATTCCGCCAGCGACGCCGCGGCGATGCTGGCGCGGATCCAGAACGAGCTGTTCGACCTCGGCGCCGACCTTGCCACCCCCGCCGACATCCAGTTCGGCTTCGGCCCGCACGACATGGCGCTGCGCATCGTCCCCGGCCAGATCGCGCGGCTCGAGGACGAGATCGACCGCATGAACGACGATCTCGAGCCGCTGCGCAGCTTCATCCTTCCCGGCGGCACCGAGGCCGCGGCGCGCCTGCACGTCGCCCGCGCGGTCGCGCGGCGCGCCGAACGCGCGGCGGTCGCCGCCGGTGCGGACCGCGACCTCAACCCGCTGGCGCTGACCTATCTCAACCGTCTCTCTGACCATCTCTTCGTGCTCACGCGGCATCTGAATGCCGCGGCGGGCGGCGACATCCTCTGGAAACCCGGCGCGACGCGGTGACCTACTCGAATAAGAAATCCCGCATCTTTGGCATTTTTGCTACCCTCATGGCGTTAGGTGCCCTTGTCGCTGCATTTCTATTGTATGTGATGTGGATGTTTTCCGACTGGTAGCAATCGCAAGCCCCTTGTCGTCACCCCGGACTTGATCCGGGGTCTATGCGACGTTGGCGTGGCATGGATGCCGGATCGAGTCCGGCATGACGATTGACGGATTGTTCCCTAAATGTTCTAGACAATCCTCCCCGCCGTAACCATATTCCTCGCTCATGCGAAACCGAATCGCACCGCGGGGGATTGTCTCATCATGGCCAGCCAGACCGACGCTTCACCCATCGCGCCAACGGCCCGCACGGCAGACCTGCTCGCGCAGCGTTTCGCCGCAACGCGCCGTCTGTCGCTCGACCTCGTCGCAACGCTGTCCGACGCCGACGCCAGCGCGCAGTCGATGCCCGACGCGTCGCCCGCCAAATGGCACCTCGCGCACACGACCTGGTTTTTCGAAACCTTCGTCCTGCGCGACCATGTCCCTAGCTACCGCGCGTTCGACGATCGCTACGCCTATCTGTTCAACAGCTATTATGAGGCCGAGGGGCCGCGCCATGCCCGCCCGCAGCGCGGGTTGCTGACCCGCCCGTCGCTCGACGACATCCGCATCTGGCGCGCGCATGTCGACACCGCGGTGCAGACCGCCTTGCCCGACCTGCCCTCCGCTGCGCTGACGCTGGTCGAGCTTGGCATCTATCACGAGCAGCAACATCAGGAATTGCTGCTCACCGACCTCAAGCATCTCTTTGCGCAGAACCCCCTCGGCCCGGCGGTCTGGGACAGTGAAATCGCGCGTAAAGTTTCGCAGTTTTCCGCCATGAAATGGATCGAGGGCAAGGCGGGTATCGTCGGCGTCGGTCATGCCGGGGGCGGCTTCGCCTTCGATTGCGAAGGCCCGCGCCACGATACGCTCCTCGCGCGCCATGCGCTCGCCAGCCGCCCGGTCAGCAACGGCGAATGGCAACAGTTCATCGCCGACGGCGGCTATTGCACCCCCTCGCTATGGCTCAGCGACGGCTGGGCGTGGGTGCAGGGCGAGGGAGTCGACGCGCCCGCCTATTGGGACGGCGATCGCCAGTTCACCCTGGCGGGCTGGCAGGACATAGACCCCGCCGCTCCCGTTATCCACATCAGTTTTTTCGAAGCCGACGCCTTCGCCAGCTGGGCGGGCGCGCGCCTGCCGACCGAATTTGAATGGGAAGCCGCGGCGGCGGGGCTCGATCCGGCTGCGGGACAGCAACTCGATGCCGCCGGGCCGGTTCACCCCGCCGCGACGGCGGATGACGCCGATCTGCAACAGATGTTCGGCAGCGTGTGGGAATGGACCGGCAGCGCCTATCGCCCCTATCCCGGCTTTCGCGCCGCGCCGGGCGCGGTCGGCGAATATAATGGCAAGTTCATGAGCGGCCAGTTCGTGCTGCGCGGTGGCAGCTGCGCCACTCCGCGCGGCCATCTGCGCGCCAGTTACCGCAACTTCTTCTACCCCCACCAGCGTTGGCAATTCACCGGCCTCCGCCTCGCAAAGGATATTTGAAACCATGGGCGTCGTGCGCAATCTTCGTCAGGTTTCGGCGGACGACGCGGGGGTCGACATCGCCTTTCGCGCCGACGTCCGCGCTGGTCTGGCGCAACGGCAAAAGGCGATTCCGGCGCGCTGGTTCTATGACGCGACCGGATCGGCGTTGTTCGAAGATATCACCGCGCTCCCCGAATATTATCCGACGCGCAGCGAAACCGACCTCCTGACGCGCCATGCCGAAGATATTGCCGCTGCAATCGGCCCGGGCCGGGCGGTGGTCGAGCTGGGGTCGGGCAGTTCGACCAAGACGCCGCTGCTGCTCGGCGCGATCGCGCCCGCCGCTTATGTGCCGGTCGATATTTCGGGCGATTTCCTGCGCGACAGTGCCGCGGCGCTCGCCGCGCGCTTTCCGGGTCTGCCGATCTATCCGGTCGAGGCCGATTTCACCCAGCGCGTCGCGCTGCCGCGCGAGATTTGTCCGCTGCCCAACCTTGGCTTTTTCCCCGGCTCGACGATCGGCAACATGGTCGCGCGGACCGCGATCGACCTGCTCCGCAACTGGCGCGAGGCGCTCGGCGACGGGTCTTTGTTGCTCATCGGGATCGACCGGATCAAGGATATTGCGGTGCTGGAGCGCGCCTATGACGACCCGGCCGGGGTGACGGCGGCGTTCAATCTCAACCTTCTCGAACGGATCAACCGCGAGCTGGGCGGCGACATTCCGGTCGAAAATTTCACCCATCGCGCGATCTGGAACGACGTTCATGCGCGGATCGAAATGCACCTTGTGGCGGCATGCGAGATGCATTTCACCGTCGACGGGCGCAGCTACCATATGGCGAAGGGCGAGACGATCCACAGCGAGAACAGCCACAAATATGGCCCGCGTGATGCGAACCTGCTGCTCCGCGCAGGCGGCTGGACTCCGGTCGCGGCATGGGACGACGCCGATCCCGCCTTCGCCCTGATCCTTGCCGAAGCAACGGCGTTCCGATCGGCCCCTTGACCAAGACGAGCGATACCGTAGGGCAATCACCAAATCGTCATCCCGGCGAAGGCCGGGATCTCACCGATGCGTTTTACCGAAACGGCGGGATCCCGGCCTTCGACGGGATGACGGATGAGGGCTAAAGAATATTCGGAGAACAGCAAATGATCGTCGGCGTCATCGGGGCAGGGCAAATGGGCGCGGGCATCGCGCAGGTGTCGGCGGGGGCGGGGCATGACGTGCTGCTGTCGGACATCGATCTCGCCCGCGCCGAAGCGGGCAAGGCGGGGATCGCCAAGGCGCTGGGGCGGCTGGTTGCGAAGGAAAAGATGACGCAGGGCGACGCCGACGCGCTGCTCGCCCGTATCACCCCGGTCGCGGATCATAGCGCCTTCGCCCCCGCCGACCTCGTCATCGAGGCGGCGACGGAGCGTGAGGAGATCAAGCGCGCGATCTTTGCCAGCGTCGGCGCGCATCTGTCGGCCACCGCCATTCTCGCCAGCAACACCAGCTCGATCCCGATCACCCGGCTGGCGCAGGCGTCGCCCGATCCGGCGCGCTTCATCGGCGTGCATTTCTTCAACCCGGTGCCGGTCATGGGGCTGATCGAGCTGATCCGCGGCCTTGCGACGAGCGACGCGACGCTGCAAGCCGTCGAGGCGTTTGGCCGCGGGCTCGGCAAGGAAATCGTTCACGCCAACGACGCGCCAGGCTTCATCGTCAACCGGGTGCTGATGCCGCTGATCAACGAAGCGGTGTTCGCGCTCGGCGAAGGCGTTGCGACGATGCAGGACATCGACACCGGCTGCCGTCTTGGGCTCAACCATCCGATGGGACCCATCATGCTCGCCGACTTCATCGGGCTCGACACCTGCCTCGAAATCATCCGCGTGCTGCACAGCGGCACCGGCGATCCCAAGTTCCGCCCCGCGCCGCTGCTCGTCCAATATGTCGAGGCGGGCTGGGTCGGCAAAAAGGCGGGGCGCGGCTTTTACGACTGGACGGGAGCCGAACCGGTTCAGACGCGTTAGCGGATTGGCTGTCAGGGGGCAGCGAAGGAGGCGTGACATGCACAGGAAGATTTTCGCAGGATTATCGCTCGCCGCACTGGCCATCGCGGCGCCCGCTTATGCCCAGCAGGGGGCGCCCGAAGATTCGACGCTCAAGGACACCGCCAACCAGGTCACCGAACCGTTCGACGGCAAGGAAGCCCCCGCCAAACTGGTCGCGGTCCAGGCCGATCCCTATTCGCTGGCGGGGCTTGGCAAATGTTCGGCGATCATCCGCGAAGTCACCGAACTCAACGAGGTGCTTGGCCCCGACGTCAATGAAGTGGTCGACAAGGACCGCGAAAAGAAGCGCGAAGAAACCGCGGGCCGCGTCGCGGGCAGCCTCGCCGGATCGATCATTCCCTTTCGCGGCCTGATCGGCGAAGTCACCGGCGCCAATGCCGAACGGCGGCGCTATGCCGCCGCGGTCTATGCGGGGACGGTGCGGCGCGGGTTCCTGAAAGGCGTCGGCCTGCAACGCGGTTGCAAGGCACCCGCACGGCCCTGATACGCGGCCGACAAGGGGAGGGGGAATGTGATGGACGTTGCCAATATCCGCAGCTTCACCATTGATGTGCCGCAGGCGGCGCTCGACGATCTCAAAGACCGGCTGGCGCGGACGCGCTGGCCCGAGAAGGAGACGGTGGACGACTGGGATCAGGGCATCCCGCTCGCCTATGCCCGGGAACTCGCGGCCTATTGGCAGGACAGCTACGACTGGCGGCGGATCGAGGCGCGGCTGAACGCGCTCCCCAATTATCTCGCGACGATCGACGGGCTCGACATTCATTTCCTGCACGTCCGCTCGGCCAATCCCGCCGCGCGGCCGCTGGTGCTGACGCATGGGTGGCCGGGGTCGGTGCTCGAATTTCTCGACGTCATCGAAGCCTTGGCGACCGACTATCATCTCGTGATCCCGTCGCTGCCCGGCTATGGCTTTTCGGGCAAGCCGACCGAGGCGAAATGGGGCGTCGAGCATATCGGCGCGGCATGGGACGCGCTGATGGTCGCGCTTGGTTACGACCGCTATTTTGCGCAGGGCGGCGATTGGGGCAGCGCGGTGACCTGTGCGATCGGGATGAACCACGCCGATCATTGCGCGGGGATTCACGTCAACATGGTGGTCGGCGCGCCGCCGCCCGACCTGATGACGGACCTCAGCGAGGCTGAAAAACTCTATCTGGCGCGCTTTGGCTGGTATCAGGCAAAGGACAGCGGTTATTCGACCCAGCACGCCACGCGCCCGCAGACGATCGGCTATGCGCTGACCGACTCGCCGGTCGGGCAGATGGCGTGGATTGCCGAGAAATTCCACGGCTGGACCGATTGCGGGCACGAACCGGGCGGGCAGTCGATCGGCGGCCATCCGGAGAAGGCGCTTCCCAAGGATGCGATGCTCGACACGATCAGCCTCTATTGGCTGACCGCGAGCGCGGCCTCGTCGGCGCGGCTCTATTGGCACAGCTTTCGCAATTTCGCGGCGGGTGAGATATTGGTGCCGACGGGATGCAGCCTGTTTCCGAACGAGATCATGCGGCTGTCGCGGCGCTGGGCCGAACGGCGCTACAAAAATATCGTCCATTGGAACGAACTGCCCCGCGGCGGCCATTTCGCCGCCTGGGAGCAGCCCGAGCTGTTCGTCAGCGAGGTCCGCGCCGCGCTGGCGAAGATGGCACTTTGATGCGGTCAGGGACCTCGATCCGTTCTGTTCGGATTATACCGTAGCCCTGAGCCTGTCGAAGGGCGCCTATCGCCGAAAAGCGCCCTTCGACAGGCTCAGGGCTACGGGTAGCATATGATTGCGCTGCAACAGGACTGGCGCTAGCGCGGCACCACCACCTGGCGGCAGCTTTCGGGTGCCGAGCGCAGCGCGGTATTCCACGTCGCCTCATTGCCCTTCGCGTGCAGTCGCCAGCCCGCGCGATTCTCGTACATCGCGCCGCTCGCCGCCGGTGCGGACCGCATCGCTTCGGGGCGGCCCCCGTTGACGCTGACCAGCGCGCGGTCGCCCATGAAATCGACCTTCAGCCGGGTGCCGCGATCGCATTCATAATAGGTACTGACCCCGGGGCCACCGACCGACATACAGGCGGACAACAGCAGCGCGGCGGCCGCGGGCGCGGCCAATTTGATCCCGTGCACCATCGCATCCTCCCTCAATAGCCCGAACGGACGCAGAGCACGTCGGCCAGATATTCGCGGCCGCCGACGGTTTCCATATGCTCGCGCGCCGACCCGTTCCACCCGATCGTCCGGCACCAATTGTCGGCCGCGCGCGCCGCACAGGCCGCAGTCGACGAGCCGCTGGTGCAGGCCAGCACGCGGGTGCCGCCGGTCGACGGCTGGGTGTGGAATTCGGCGAAATTTCCGCGCGCCACCTGATCATTGGCGGGCGGGTTGGGGTTCCAGCCGCCACCGCTACCCGCCGGGCGGATCGACTGGATGGTCAGTCCGCGCAAAATGCTGTTCAGCATCGGCGTGTCGCGCTCGACGGTACGGCAATTACCCCGAAAGCGCGTCTTTTCGCAGAGTTCCCAACGGCCGCTGGCAACGCGGATCGAATTGACCGGCCAGGCGAGCCCGAGGTTCGGCTTGGCTTCGCCGACGAACACCGCGGGGCCGCGATAACCGGCATCGCGGTAAATCGTTGCTTCGGGTGGGCGGTACATCTTGTCGTCGGGCGTCTGGGCGCTGGAGGTTGCAAGGGCTCCCGTCCCGATCGATACGGCAGCGGCGGCGAGGATCGACAAACGATATGCGATTTTCATGGCAAACTCCCTGTTGGCGACGGCGACCCGGGACTCGTTTCCGAACCGCAAGTTACGCCATTTGTCGGGGGCTTGCAAATTCTCCCAAGCGCGGTTTTGGCCGGGTCAGGGCGCCTTGGTCGCAGCGGCCTCGGCTTCGGGTGCCGCCGCAGGCGCATCGGTCGGGGCGGCGACGGCCGCGGGTGCCGCAGGTGGCGCGGCGACGGGCGGCGCGATACCCAGCATCAACCCGGCGAGCGCTGCCGACATCAGGTTCGACAGGCTGCCGGCGAGCAGCGCTTTCAGGCCCAGCTTGGCGATCATCGGGCGCTGGTTGGGGGCGAGGCCGCCGGTCACCGCCATCTGGATCGCGATCGAGCTGAAATTGGCAAAACCACACAGCGCAAAGGTGGCGATCGCGACCGCGGCGAGCGACATATCGCCCTGCACCTTGCCGAGGTCGATGAAGGCGACGAATTCGTTGAGCACGATCTTGCTGCCGAACAGCCCGCCGACGACGGCGCTTTCGTCCCACGGGACGCCCATCAGCCACATGACCGGGCGGAACAGCGCGCCGATCACCGCCTGAAACGACAGGTCGGGATAGCCGAACCAGCCGCCGACCCCGGCAAGAATGCCGTTGGCGAGTGCGACGAGTGCGACAAAGGCAAGCACCATCGCGCCGACCGCGACCGCCAGCTTGACCCCGGTCTGCGCGCCTTGCGCCGCCGCCATGATGATGTTGGCGGGCTTTTCCTCGTCATGGCTCGCCTCGGGCATGATCACGGGTTCGATGCCCAGATCCTTGGGATCGTCGGGCATCATGATCTTCGCCATCAAAATCCCGCCGGGTGCCGACATGAAGCTGGCCGCGAGCAGATAGGGCAGCAATTGTTCGCCGATCATGCTGGCATAGGCGCCCAAAATCGTTCCGGCGACCCCCGCCATGCCGACGGTCATGATCGTGAACAGCTGCGGCGGGGTGAGGCCTGCGAGATAGGGGCGGATCACCAGCGGCGATTCGGACTGGCCGACAAAGATGTTCGCCGCGGCGCCGAGGCTTTCGACCTTGGTGATGCCGGTGATTTTCTGGATCGCGCCGCCAACCCATTTGATCACCAGCTGCATGATGCCAAGATAATAGAGGATCGAGATAAGCGAGGCGAAAAAGACGATGACGGGCAGCGCGGCGATGGCAAAGCTGTTGGCGCCGATTTCGGGCGAGGCGAGCGGGCCAAAGATGAAATCGGTCCCTGCCTTGGCATAGCCGAGCAGGTTCGAAACCGCATTCGACATCGCCTGGATGATCGCGCGGCCCCACGGGGTGCCGATCACCAGCAGGGCAAATCCGGCTTGGAGCAGGAAGGCGGGAATGACGACGCGCAGGCGAATCCAGCGGCGGTTCGACGAAAACAGCACGGCAATCGCGAGCAGTGCAACGATGCCAACCAAACCAATCAGGCGTTCCATATTCTTGTGCGTCCCCCGCAATCTGTTGCGCCTTGTCTAGCGGGCTTTGGCGGTGGGGCAAGTGCCGGTGCCACGCGCATCTTTCCACGCTGAACAAAAGCGACTATCGGGCGGCATGACCGACACCACATCGACGGCGCTGCCGCGCACGCTTTCGCCCTCGCTCTTTCTTTTCACCATCATCTATGGCGGCATGGTCGTGCTCGCCGGGGTGCTGGGGAACAAGCAGGTGGCGCTGGGCGACTGGCTCGCGGTTGAAGCGGGGATTTTCCCGTTTCTACTGCTGGTGGCGCTGTCGAGCACGGTGTCGGAGCTTCATGGCCAGTCGACCGCGAACAAGTTGGTGCTGTGGGGCTTTGTGCCGCTGGTTCTGTCGATCATGCTGATTTCGCTTGTCCTCGCGCTGCCTGCCTCCCCCGAGATGCAGCCCGAGCGGCTCGCAGCGTTCGATATGATCCTGGGGCAGGGACCGCGCCTGATGGCGGCGGGCATCGTCGCCTATGGCACCTCGCAATTTCTGAACGTCACGATCTTCAGCAAGCTGCGCGGGCGCGAAGGCGCCGGGACCGGCACGACCTGGCTGGCGATCCGCGGCGCGATCGCCAGCGCGCTCAGCCAGATCGTCGATACGTTGCTGTTCGTGACCATCGCCTTTTACGGCGTGTTCCCGATCGCCAATCTGATGGGGGGCCAGATGCTGGCCAAGGTCGTGTTGTCGATCGCGGTCATTCCCTTCGTGATTACCGGCCTGGTCGCGTTGGGTCGCAGCCTCGATGCGAAGAACGGCGGATGATGGCGATGACCGATCCGTCGAAAATGCCCGATCTGCTCGCCAAGGCCGAAACGCTCGTCGAGGCGCTGCCCTATCTTCAGCGTTATGCGGGCCAGACCTTCGTGATCAAATATGGCGGCCATGCGATGGGCGACCCCGAGGCGCAGCGCGATTTCGCCGAAGATGTCGTGCTACTGAAGGCCGTCGGCATCAACCCCGTCGTTGTCCATGGCGGCGGGCCGCAGATTGGCGCGATGCTGAAACAGCTCGGGATCGAATCGACCTTTGTCGGCGGGCTGCGCGTCACTGACGCCGCTACCGCCGAGGTTGCTGAAATGGTGCTGGCGGGCAAGATCAACAAGGAAATCGTCAGCTGGATCGCCGCGCTCGGCGGGCGGGCGGTCGGCATTTCGGGCAAGGACGCCAATCTGGTGCTCGCCGAAAAGGTCAGCCGCACCGAGCCCGACCCCAATTCGGGGATAGAGCGCCACGTTGATCTGGGCTTTGTCGGCGAACCTGTCGCGGTCGATCCGACGATCCTGGTTAACCTGACCAACGATAATTTCATCCCGATCGTCGCCCCGGTGGCGCTCGGCGCTGATGGGGCGACGTACAACATCAACGCCGACACGATGGCGGGCGCGATCGCCGGGGCATTGGGCGCCAAGCGGTTTTTCCTGCTCACCGACGTTGCCGGGGTGCTCGACAAGGAAAAGAGCCTCCTGACCGACCTCGACCGCGCGGCGATCGACGCGCTCAAGGCCGATGAAACGATCACCGGCGGGATGATCCCCAAGGTCGAAACCTGCGTCGCCGCGGTCGATGCCGGGGTCGAGGCGG
This sequence comes from Sphingopyxis microcysteis, assembly GCF_012274265.1. Lineage (GTDB taxonomy): Bacteria > Pseudomonadota > Alphaproteobacteria > Sphingomonadales > Sphingomonadaceae > Sphingopyxis > Sphingopyxis microcysteis. The sequence goes on along the minus strand of NZ_JAANYY010000005.1, from coordinate 10,780 downwards.
CGGTGATCCTCGACGGACGCATTCCGCATGCGATGCTGCTCGAAATTTTCACCGCGAGGGGTGCGGGAACGCTCATTCACCGCTAAGAAACGCGGCAAGATCCTTTTTCGGAGAAATCGCCTTGGTTCTCATGCTCCTCCAGATCGTCCACATCATCCTGACGGTCCTGTGGTGGTTCATCATCGCGCAGGCGGTGATGTCGTGGCTGATCGCGTTCAATGTGATCAACACGCACAATGATTTCGTCAATCAGCTGTGGACGGTGCTCGACCGCATTACCGAGCCGCTCTACCGGCCGTTCCGCCGCATCATGCCCGATTTTGGCGGGCTCGACCTGACCCCGATGCTGGTGCTGATCATCATTATCATTCTCGATGGGCCAGTTCTCAGCTATCTGGCGCGCCTCGCCTATGCGAACGGCATGGCGTGACGATGGCTGATACCGCGGCGCATGTGATCGACGGCAAGGCGTTCGCCGCCGGGCTGCGCGCGCGGATCGCCGATGCCGTCCCCGTCTTCGTCGCCGCCACCGGGCGCGCGCCGGGGCTGGCGGTGGTGCTGGTCGGTGACGATCCGGCGAGTGCGGTCTATGTGGGTTCAAAGGGCAAGGCGACAGTCGCCGCCGGGATGGCGAGTTTCGAGTATCGCCTGCCGGCGACCGCGACGCAGGCAGAGGTCGAGGTGCTGCTCGCCCGGCTCAACGCTGACGATGCGGTCGACGGCATATTGCTGCAACTGCCGCTCCCCGGCCACCTTGACGAACAAGCGGCGGTCGCGACGATCGATCCCGACAAGGATGTTGACGGGCTGACCCCGGTCAGCGCCGGGCGGCTGGCACTGGGCATCCCGGGCATGGTTCCCTGCACCCCCTATGGCTGCCTGTTGCTGCTGCAGGACCGCCTCGGCGATCTCAGCGGCAAGGATGCGATCGTCGTCGGGCGCTCGATCCTGGTCGGCAAGCCGATGGGGCAATTGCTGCTCGGCGCCAACGCAACGGTGACGATGGCGCACAGCCGCACTAAAGACCTGCCCGACCTGGTCCGCCGCGCCGACATCGTCGTCGCCGCGGTCGGGCGCGCCGAAATGGTCAAGGGCGACTGGATCAAGCCGGGTGCCGTGGTCATCGACGTCGGCATCAATCGCCTGCCCCCCGCCGATGGCGCGGCCAAGGGGCGTCTGGTCGGCGACGTCGACTATGCCGAAGTGCAGGCGCTGGCGTCGGCGATCACCCCCGTTCCGGGTGGGGTCGGACCGATGACGATCGCCTGCCTGCTCCGCAACACGCTGGTCGCCGCGCACCGCCGCGCGGGGCTCGCCGATCCGGAAGGTTTCTGATGCGCCCGCTGCTGCTTCCCATCCTTGCGCTGTCGCTGCTTGCCGGCTGCGGCGGCAATCGTGACGACATCCGCAACCGCCCGCTGGCGGCGAACCCCAGTGCCTTTGTGGCCGCGGAAATCGGTTTTGCACGGCTGGCGCAGGAAAAGGGGCAGTGGACCGCATTTCGCGAAACATCGCACCCCGACGCGGTGATGTTTGTGCCGCAGCGGGTGAAAGCCCGCGACTGGCTGAAAACCCAGGCCGACCCGGCCGAGGCAGTAAAGTGGCAGCCGCACGCGGTGTATGTCAGCTGTGACGGCAACAGCGGGGCGACGACGGGCGCGTGGCAAAAGGGACCGGCGCACGGATTTTTCAGCACCGTCTGGCTGCGTGATCCCCGGAGCGGCAAGATCAGCTGGATACTCGACCATGGCGACGCGGTGACCACTGCCCGCGAAGCGCCCGAATTCATCGAATCCAAACAAGCCGCGTGCGGGTCGCGTCCCGCGGTGCCGATCGAAGCCGGGGCAGAGGGTGACGACATGGCGGTCGGCCTGTCGCCCGACCAGACCCTGAGCTGGACCTCGACGGTGCACTCCGACAAATCGCGGCGGATCACCATCCGGCTGTGGGACGGCAAGACGATGGCGACGGTGATCGACGATCAGGTCGCGGCGCCCAAACAGCCATGATCGACCTTTTTATCTCGGCCTTTGTCACGCTGTTCGTGGTCATCGACCCGCCGGGCTGCGCGCCGATCTATGCCAGCCTGACGACGGGCGCGAGCGCGCAGCAGCGCCGGTCGATGGCAATCCGGGCGACGGTGATCGCAGGATGCATCCTCGTCTTTTTCGCGATGTTCGGCGAGGCGTTGCTCAGCTTCCTGCACATCGATCTCGACAGCTTCCGGATCGCGGGCGGCATCATGCTGTTCATGATTGCGATCGACATGGTGTTCGAGAAGCGCACCGAGCGGCGTGAGCAGCGGGCGGAAAAGGTTGCGGCTTCGCATGTCGAGGATGTGTCGGTGTTCCCGATGGCGATGCCGATGCTCGCCGGGCCGGGATCGATCGCATCGGTGATGCTGCTCGTCGCCCAAAACAACGGGCTGGACCGCGCGTTCGTCATTTTCGCCGCGCTGCTGCTCGTCCTGCTCATGACGCTCGCCGCGTTGCTGGCGGCGGGGCCGTTGATGCGCTTTATCGGCAACAAGGGCGAGGCGGTGATCACCCGCCTGCTCGGAGTGCTGCTGGCCGCGCTGGCCGCGCAGTTCGTCATCGACGGGCTGAAAGCCAGCTTCCCCAGCCTCGGATAAAAAGGGGCGCCGCCTTTCAGCGACGCCCTTTCTTTTCCACGGGAATGGAACCCTGTTAGCGCGCGGCGTTGACGTCGGCCTGCGTCACCGGCGCGATGCGGATTTCGACGCGGCGGTTGCACTGATAATCGGCCTCGCTGCGCTCCGGAGCGCACTTCAGCTGCGATTCGCCGTAACCCATCGTCGCCATGCGCGCGCGCTGGATGCCGCGGCCGGCCAGATAGTCGGCCACCGACGAGGCGCGGCGTTCGGACAGACCCTGGTTATAGCTGTCGCTGCCGGTCGAATCGGTGTGACCATAGACGTCGATATAGGTGCTGGGATATTCGGCCAGCGTCGAGGCGACATTGTCGAGCGCGCCGCGGAACTGGCTTTTCACCATCGCGCTGTTGAGGTCGAAGGTGACGTCGCCCGGCATGTTCAGCACCAGCTGGTCGCCCTGACGCTCGACATCGATGCCCGTGCCGGCGGTGCGCTCGCGCAGCTTCTTTTCCTGCTGGTCCATGTAATAGCCGACCCCGGCTCCGGCGACCGCGCCGATGCCCGCGCCGACGATTTCTTCGGTGCGGCTGTTCTTGCCGCCGATCAGGTCGCCGAGCAGATAACCGCCGAGTGCGCCGCCAACGCCGCCGATTGCCGCTTTCGAAATCTTGCGCTCGCCGGTCACCGGGTCGGTGACGCAGCCCGCCAGCGTCACCGCGCCGACGGTGGCCATTGCCGCAAGTTTGATGGTCTTGATATTCATAGGTCGCTCCCTTTTTTGGCGGCTGCATCTGGTCCCGAGCAAACCGCCGCTCCTGCCGATAACATATGGCTGGCGATCTGGTTCCCGATTTCGCCTGAACCGCCGCTGATGCGCCAATTCAGCTGGCGTTTTGCATTGCGGTGGCTTTGCCCTATAGGATCGCCATGATCGACGATGACAGGGGCCAGGCGCTGAAGCGCCGCACGACCGCCCAATGAGCCCTTTTCCTTGGTCCGACGTGGCGATCATCGCGATCCTCGTCCTCCTCAACGGCGTTTTCGCCATGTCCGAACTCGCGATCGTGTCGGCGCGCGACCCGCGGTTGCAAGCCGCCGAAAAGCGCGGCAGCCGCGGTGCGAAAATCGCCCGCCAGCTCGCCTCCGATCCCGGTCGCTTCCTGTCGACGGTGCAGGTCGGCATCACGCTGATCGGCGTGCTGACGGGCGCCTATTCGGGCGCCAGCCTCGGCCAGCCCGTCGCCGACCGGCTGGCCGGCTGGCTGAGCCTCGATGCCGAGACCGCCGAAGCGGCGGGCTTTGCCACCGTCATCGCGCTGACCACCTATTTCTCTTTGATCGCGGGCGAACTGGTTCCCAAACAATTCGCGCTTCGATCGCCCGAACGGATCGCGATCTTCATGGCGGTTCCGATGTACTGGCTGGCGCGCGTCGCCGCGCCGCTGGTCTGGCTGCTCGACAACAGCTCGGGCCTCGTCTTTCGCCTGCTTGGGCTCAACCGCGAATCGGAAGATCGGGTGACCGCCGAAGAACTGCATCTGATCGTCGCCGAAGCGTCGAAATCGGGGGTGATCGAGGAAAGCGAGCGCGCGATCATCTCGGGCGTCGTGCGGCTCGCCGATCGTCCGGTCCGCGAAGTGATGACCCCGCGCAAGGACGTCGACTGGATCGACATTTCGCTCGACGCGCGCGGGGTCCGTGACAAGCTGGTCGAAACGCCGCACAGCCGCCTGCCCGTCGCGCGCGGATCGGTCGACGACATCGTCGGCGTCGTGCAGGCGCGCGACATTGCGGCGGCGCTGTTCCGCGGCGAAGCGCTCGACCTTGAACAGCTGATGCGCCCGGCGAAGGTCATCCACGACCAGATCGACGCGATGGACGCGCTGGAGGCGCTCCGCGCCGCCGAGGTGCCGATGCTGCTGGTGCACGACGAATATGGGCATTTCGACGGGCTGGTGACCCCGGCCGACCTGCTGTCGGCGATCGCGGGCGAATTTGCGTCGGACCAGGACATCGGCAGCGAGCCGTTCGTCGTCGAACGCGACGACGGCAGCCTGTTGATCGCGGGGTCGATGCCCGCCGATCAGATGGCCGAACGGTTGGGGATCGAGCTGGGCGAGGACCGCGACTATGCGACCGCCGCGGGGCATGTGCTGGCGATTCTCAAACATCTGCCAAAGCTGGGCGAGAGATTCAACGACAAGGGTTGGCGGTTCGAGATTGTCGACATGGATGGGCGCAAGATCGACAAGCTGCTGGTGACCGAGCTGTCGCGGCCCAAGGACGCCGACGAAGCCTAGGCCGAACAGGGTCCGCTGGCGGCTTAAAGCCACAAAAGCCCCGCCCGCGCGCATTCAAAATGTGTCCTTTGTGGCTTTAAGCGGCGCCGCGTCCTCGCGCAGCGCGGCGCGGACAATATCCATGTCGGGGCCACCGGTGACGTCGATCGCGCCGCCGCGCAGGATGCGGACGGTGGTCACGCCGTTGAGCGCGCGATCCATTGCATAGTCGAACTGGCGCATCCGGCCCATCGACAGGGCACGGTCCCAGGCCGCTGCGAAATCTTCGGCACCGGGTCGTTCGCGCAGGCGATAGGCCGAGCGGCGCCCCATGCCCACGGCCTTCGCCGCGCGTCCGACCGACCCCATCGCTTCGAGGGCGCGGATGAAGCATAGCTGGATTTCGGGCGTCCACCCATCGGCGCGGCGGCGCTGCGCGGACACGGGGGTGAAGGCGAGGCAGGTGCCGGCGAGCAGCAGGGCGGACGAGTCGGGATGTTCCATCGACCAGCTTGGAACATAGTGAAATAATGTAGGAAAGGATTTTTTCGGCGGAGGCGAACGGTCGGGTTTGGGGTTGGATTCCCGACCGTCTCCTACCTCCGTTCGTGTCGAGCGAAGTCGAGACACGCCGAAGGCTCACGCCAAGCCACGCGTATCTCGACTTCGCTCGATACGAACGGGGACTGGATTGACCGGCTGCTCCCGGTCGGAACCTGTCGTTACAGCTCGCCCCCCAGCGCGCCATATTTCGCTTCGAAGCCGGCCTTGTCGCCGCGCGCCAGATACCCCGCCTGATCGACGAAATTGTCGCGCGCGATGCGGCCCTGGAAGGCGCCGAGCTGGGGGTCGATCGCGGCGATATCGGCGTCGGTCCAGTCAGCGATCTGCTGGAAGCTGGTGACGCCAAGGCCGTTCAGCAGGCCCGCGAGCTTGGGCCCGAGCCCCTTGATCAGTTGCAGATTGTCTGCCTTGGCGGCAGCCGGAGCCGGAGCCGGAGCCGGAGCCGGAGCAGGTTCGGGCGCAGGCGCCGGAGCAGGTGCCGGTTCGGGTTCCGCCGCGGGGGCAGGCGGCGGGGGTGCCGGTTCGGCGGGCGGCGGCGGCGCTGCGGGTTCGGGTGCCACCGCGACGACCGGTTCGGGTGCCGGGGGCGCCGGCGGCGGGGCGGCGACCGGGGGCATGACCGGCGGAGCGGGGGCGGGCGCGGGTTCCTTGGGCTTGAAGCGGGCGGGTTCGGCCGCGACGATCTCGGGCTTTGCCGCTTCGAGCGGTTTTTTCGGTTCGGCGGGCGGAGTGACGGTCGGCGCGGCATCCTCGGCCTTTTTGCGGCCGAACAGGAACCAGAGCAGGACGACCGCGACGACGAGCCCGACGACCGCGATGACATAATTTTCCTGAAGCCACGCCATGATATTCTCCCTGTCTTGCCGTCAGCCTATGCGCGCGCGTCCGCGCCGTCCAGCAACGCTTTGCCTGGCCGCGCGCGCCAGCCCCTCAGCGCGCCTCGCGCGCGACTTCGCGCCAGCCCCTCAGCGCGCCTCGCGCGCGACTTCGCGCCAGCCAATGTCGCGGCGGCAGAAGCCGCTGGCGAAATCGAGCTTGTCGACCGCGGCATAGGCACGCGCCTGCGCCTCGGTAACGGTGCGCCCCGTCGCGGTGACGTTGAGCACACGCCCGCCCGCGGCAACGATGGTATTGCCGTCGCGCGCGGTTCCCGCGTGAAATACCCGCACGCCGCCGCTTTCGGCATCGGCGATGCCATGGATCGCGCCGCCCTTTTCGGGGGTCGCCGGATAGCCATTCGCGGCCATCACCACTGTCAGCGCATAGTCGCTGGCGAAGGCAGGCGGCGGCGCATCCGCCAGCGCGCCGGTCGATGCGGCGTAAAGCAGGGCGGCAAGGTCGCCGGCGTAGCGCATCATCAGCACCTGGCATTCGGGATCGCCGAAACGCGCATTATATTCGATCAGCTTTGGCCCCATGTCGGTGAGCATCAGCCCCGCGAACAGCACGCCGACATAGGGTGTCCCATCGGCGGCGAGGGTCGCGACCGTCGGGCGGATGATGCGGTCCATCACCTGCGCTTCGAGATCGGCGGTGAGCACCGGGGCGGGGCTATAGGCGCCCATGCCGCCGGTGTTGGGGCCGACGTCGCCGTCGCCGACGCGCTTGTGATCCTGCGCGCTGCCGAACGCCATCACGTTGGTGCCGTCGGACAGGGCAAAGAAGCTCGCTTCCTCGCCGGCCATATATTCCTCGATCACCACTTCGGCGCCCGCGCCGCCAAAGGCGCCATCGAACATGTCGGCGACCGCGGCGTCGGCGTCGGCGCGCGTTTCGGCGATGATCACGCCCTTGCCCGCGGCGAGGCCGTCGGCCTTGATGACGACGGGTATGGCAAAATCGCCGAGCGCTGCCAGCGCCTCTGCGGCGGAGGTGCAGCGCCGATAGCCTGCCGTCGGGATCGCGGCGCGGGCGCACAGATCCTTGGTAAAGCCCTTGCTGCCTTCAAGCTGCGCCGCGGCGGCGCCGGGGCCGAAGGTCGCGATGCCGCGCGCGCGCAGCCGGTCGGCGAGCCCCGCGACGAGCGGCGCTTCGGGGCCGACGACGACGAAGTCGATCGCGTGCGCGGTGCAAAAGGCGACAAGCCCGTCGAGGTCGTCGGCGGCGATGCCGACGCATTCGGCATGGGCCTCGATGCCGGGGTTGCCGGGTGCGGCATAGAGCTTGGCGCAGCTTGGCGATTGTGCCAACTGCCAGCTGAGCGCATGTTCGCGGCCACCCGATCCGACCAGCAGGATGTTCATGTCTGTCCCTTTTCCCGATACGGCGTCCGACGATGGCACCGACGCGCGGCTGTTAGCTGAGGGCGCGCCCGGCGACAATGCACCCGCGCTGTCGGTCAGCCAATTGTCGGCGGCGATCAAGCGTACGGTCGAGGACGGCTTTGCCCGGGTGCGCGTGCGCGGCGAATTGTCAGGCGCGAAACGCGCGGCTTCGGGCCATTTCTACGCGGCGCTGAAGGATGACAATGCGCTGATCGACATGGTGATGTGGAAGGGGCAGGCGGCGCGGCTCGCGTTCCGGCCCGAGGACGGCATCGAGGTGATCGCGACGGGCAAGCTCACCACTTATCCGGGGCGTTCCAAATATCAGCTCGTCGTCGATAGCCTCGAGGTCGCGGGCGAGGGCGCGTTGATGCTCCTGTTCGAAAAGCTGAAGGCGCGGCTCGGCGCCGAGGGGCTGTTCGATCAGGCGCGGAAGCAGGATTTGCCACGGCTGCCCCGAATCATCGGGGTCGTGACCTCGCCGACGGGAGCGGTGATCCGCGACATCCTCCACCGCCTTGCCGATCGTTTTCCGACGCATGTCATCGTCTGGCCGGTGCTGGTGCAGGGCGACGGCGCGGCAGCGCAGGTCGCCAATGCGATACGCGGCTTTGACGCCATTGCGCCCGGCGGGCCGGTGCCGCGCCCTGACCTGGTCATCGTCGCGCGCGGCGGCGGGTCGATCGAGGATCTGTGGGCGTTCAACGAAGAAGTCGTGGTGCGGGCGATCGCCGATTGCCGCATCCCGACGATCAGCGCGGTCGGGCACGAAACCGACACGACGCTCGCCGATTATGCCGCCGACCGCCGCGCGCCGACCCCGACCGCCGCCGCCGAAATGGCGGTGCCGGTGCGCGCCGAACTGCGCGAACTGCTGCTCCAGCGGGCGGGACGGATGGTCGGTGCGGCGAACCGGCATCAGGCGCTGGCGCGCGAACGGCTCGTCGCGCTGGCGCGCCACCTGCCGAAGCGCGAGGGGCTCTATGCGCCGCAGCGCCAGCGGCTCGACGATAGCGCCGACCGATTGGATCGCAGCCAGCGGCAGCGGCTGGCGGTGGTCGGCGAGCGGCTGGCGACCCGCGGCGCGGCGCTGCGCCCCGCATTGCTCGCGCGGCGCTGGGACCGCGATCGCGCGCGGCTGGGCGGGTTGGGGCGGCTGCTCGACAGCCTTGACCCGCGGGCGCTGCTGTCGCGGGGCTATGCGATGGTGCGCGATGCCGGGGGAGGGATCGTTACCAGCGCCGCGCGGGCGCAGGCGGCAGCGCGTCTGCAGCTGCAATTTGCCGACGGCGAGGTTCCGGTGGAGGTCGCGGGCGGTGACGCTGCGGCGCTGCCCCCCGCGGCGCCCCGCCCCGCGCGGCGGCCCGCTGCCCCGCCGCCCAAAAGAGGGCAGGGCGAGCTGTTCTGACATCGCCCGGGGTGGCCCCGGCGCGTCCGGCTGCTATAGTGGCCGCAATCGCTGACTCTTGAACGGACACTAGACGCATGCTGATCGCCAGCCGCAACCGCCTCGCCCGCCTCCAATATGGCCCGAATGGATTTCGTGTCCTGTCGCCGGGCGACCATGTGCTGTGCGCGGTGACGAGCGCGCCGATCGGGCTCGACGAGCTGCGTTACTGGTCGGTGGCGCGGCAGGAGCCCTATGCCAGCGCCGCCATTTCGGTACAGGCCGCACTGGACGACGCGCGCGGGGCATGACGCTGGCGGGGTATTTGCGGCGCTCGATCGCTGCGTTGCCGCTACTGCTTGTTGCCGCTGGCTGTGTGTCGCCCGATGCCGCGCGCGACGTCGCAGCCCCGCCGCCCGCCGCCAAGGCGTCGCCCGAGCCGGTCGCTTCGACGGTGATACCCCCCGCCGCGATACTCGAACCCTTCGTCTTTCGCGGTTCGCGCCGAAGCGCCGAGCAGGGCGGGGTACTGCTGGGGGTGGCTCCCAGCCATACCCGCGCGCTGACGCTCGACGGCCAGCCGGTGCCGGTCGCCGCCGACGGCGGTTTCCTGATTGCATTCGACCGCGATGCGGGCCCGCGCGCGCGCCTTGTCGCAACGGTTCGTGACGGGCGGCAGGTCGTCGAAGAAATTATGGTGGTGCCCGGGACGTGGCGCATCGAACAGATCAACGCGCCCTATCGCGGCAGTGCGGCAAGCGACGCCGATTTCCAGCGCCGCCGCCCCGCCGAACTCGCCCAGATCGCGGCAGCGCGAAACGGCGAGGTGACATCCGATGGCTGGAAACAGCGCTTCCGCTGGCCGGTCACCGGGCGACTGTCGGGCTTTTTCGGGGCGCAGCGCGTCTATCAGGGCAAGCCCGGCGCTTATCACAGCGGTACCGACATTGCGGTTCCGGCGGGAACCCCCTTCGTGGCGCCCGCCGACGGCGTGGTGGTACTCGCCGCGACGACGGCTTTCACATTGGAGGGCCATTTGCTCATCGTCGACCATGGCATGGGGCTGACCAGCGCCTTTCTTCATTGCCAGCGGCTCGACGTGAAGGTCGGCGATCGGGTGGTGCAGGGGCAGGTGCTGGGCACGGTCGGGCGCACGGGCCGTGCGACCGGGCCGCATATGCATTGGGGACTGAAATGGCGCGATGCGCGGCTCGACCCGGCGAAGTTGGCAGGTCCGATAGGCAGCTGAATATTGTTACGCGCCGCGCGAATTCGTTACCGATGAAACAATATGTCGCAGATGATCGGTTGCGACATATTGTATTTCGCCAAATGTCACGGTTGTTGCAAATACGTCACAATGCCTTGTGAAACGGCGGATTAGCCCGGAAAATTCCTTTACTCGCCCTAAGGGAAAGGTCATTCCGCACGCTATCGGGGTGTTTGCGCGTCGGCTGTGTGCTGCCGCGTCAGGGGCTCGGGTAACTCAATCCACCAGTAGCAAGGGACTGCACTGTGAAGAAAACCCAATTTTCCAAGCTGAAGCTAGGGTCAGGACCCATTGATTTGCGGTGATGGCTGTGATTCAGGCGACTGCGAAGGAGCTTGAATTTGAGCGATTTATTCTGGCTGACGGACGAGCAGATGGCGCGTCTTCAGCCCTATTTTCCGA
>NZ_JAANYY010000004.1 GCF_012274265.1 Sphingopyxis microcysteis | reverse complement strand
TCGGCCGCCTCAAAGACTGGAGACGCGTCGCAACACGCTACGATCGCTGCCCGAAAGCCTTCTTCTCCGCCGTAGCTCTCGCCGCGACTGTCATCTTCTGGCTCTGATCAATGAGTCCTGACCCTAGAGGGGGTGTCTGCCGCTTTGCCGTGAACTCGCGCGACACCAAAAGTGACGGGCGAAAACGTCCGCTTCTCTAGTCTTCCATTCTAACAGCTGCCCTTCCGGATCTTCCAACTTCGCGGCCGTTCCAAGCCCATCATTTCATGTCCGCCATCGGGAAATCTGCAGTGAAGCGCCAATGACCAAAATGAGGCGCAACGCCGACATTCGACTGGACTAGTGCCAACGAACGAGCATTGCTGTTTCCGCGGCCGCGCCGGTAGGTGCTGGCCGCACGCCTCGCGCTGACGGGGCTTTGGGTGGTGGGCCCGGCGCGGTGCCGGGATCCGATCAAGGAGACCGCCCATGACCAAGAATACCCCGCGCGCGAACCGCGCAGCTTCCGCTCCCGGACCGACCGCGACCGAACGGCCGCAGACGAAGGCCGAGCGGCTGCTCGCCATGCTCCGCGCCCCCGCCGGCGCCAGCGTTGAAGAAGTAGCCGAAGCCCTGGGCTGGCAGCATCACACGGTGCGCGCCGCGATCACCGGCGTGCGCAAGAAGGGCCATGAGGTTGTCCGGCAGAAGCAGGGCAGCGTCACGACCTATCGGATCGGCGCATGAGCGCCGGTGAGAGTGAGGCGGCAGCACTCGGCGCGATGTCGAACGCCGATCTGAAGCGCGAGTGGGAGCGGGTGCACCAAGCACCCGCTCCCCCGATCGCGCCGAGCCTCCTCGCGCGTGACCTCGCCCATCGCGTGCAGCTCGCCGCAGCAGGGGGCATGGATCGCGGCCTCGAACAGCGGCTACGCAAGCTGGTCGCTTCCCACGCGGATGTCCCCGGGACCGGCGGCCGCGCTGCAGCGTCTGCCTCTCTCGCGGGCGGAACCCAGCTGCTGCGGGAGTGGGGCGGTCGGACGCACCGGGTGATCGCCGAGCCCGATGGCAGCTTCCTTTACGCGGGCGAGCGATGGCGATCGCTCTCGGCGATTGCCCGCGCCATCACCGGAACACGCTGGTCGGGGCCGCGCTTCTTCGGAACCGGCGCATGAAGAAGCTGCGCTGCGCCATCTATACGAGGAAGTCGACCGAAGAAGGCCTCGACATGGACTTCAACAGCCTCGACGCCCAGCGCGAGGCTTGCGAGGCCTATGTGACGAGCCAGCGTTCCGAAGGCTGGACGCTGGTTCCCAACGCTTATGACGATGGCGGCGTATCCGGCGGAACCATGGAGCGCCCCGCGCTCCAGCGGCTGCTATGCGATGTTCGCGCAGGCAAGGTCGATGTCATCGTCGTCTACAAGGTCGATCGCCTGACGCGCGCGCTTTCGGACTTCGCAAAGATCGTCGACGTCCTCGACGCGGCAGGCGCCTCCTTCGTCAGCGTGACCCAGGCGTTCAACACCACGACCAGCATGGGCCGGCTGACCCTCAATGTCCTCCTGTCGTTCGCGCAGTTCGAGCGCGAGGTGATTGCCGAGCGCGTCCGCGACAAGGTCGCGCAGTCGAAGGCACGCGGGATCTGGATGGGCGGCGTCGTACCGCTCGGCTATGATGTAGAGGATCGCAAGCTGATGCCGAACGCCATCGAAGCCACAACCGTCGTCCACATCTTCCGATACTATCTCGATCAGCCTTCGGTGCGGGCGCTGAAGCTTGCGCTCGACGCGCAGGGCGTCCGGACCAAGATCCAGCAAGGGAAGTCGGGACCGAGGGGCGGCGTGCCCTTCTCGCGCGGGGCGCTCTACTGGCTCCTCTCCAACCCCATCTACATCGGCAAGCTGCGTCACAAGGACAAGGTCCATGAAGGGCAACATGAAGCGATCATATCCACCGATCTGTGGGACGCGGTGCAAGCGAAGCTAGAAGCCTCCACCGCCGAACGTGCGAACGCCATCATCCCGAACGGCATCGCGCTGCTCACCGGGATGATCCGCGACGCCGACGACCGGCCTATGTCGCCTTCGTTCACGGTCAAGCAGGGTCGCCGCTACCATTATTATGTATCGAGCATCAGCAAGGACATCGACCGTGAGGTACCCGGCAAGCCAGCCGCCCCGGTCGCGCGGATCGCGGCACGGTCGATCGAGACGGCGGCACGCGACGCCGTCCGCGAACTGCTGCTCGATCCGGCACGCATCGCCGGGCTCGACGACCGGGCCGGGGCCGCGGTCACCAGCGCTCGAATCGACACCGCTGCGGAGCTTGCCCGGCAGGTCGGGCCTCACGCCGACCATGGTGCCCGCAATCTCTTCGAGAGACTCGGGCTCACGGTCAGGGTCCATCCAAGGCGGGTTGCAGCGAGCCTGTCGGCTAGCGCCTTGATCGCGGCGCTGGAACATCTGCCCGAAGGGGCCGATCACGAACCGGATCGTATCGACCTTGTGATCCGCACCGACGTGCAGCGCGGCAAGCGTGGGACGAAGCTCGTCATCGCCGGTCTAGAACCCGTGGGCCGCAAACCAGACCCGCGTCTCGTCAACCTGATAGCCAAGGCACATCGCGCCCGTTCCAACCTGTTCGGCGATCAGGCATCCCCGAGGGATCGGCACATCGAGCGCCTTGCCCGCCTGGCCTATCTGGCACCCGACATCACCCACGCGATCCTCGACGGGAATCAACCCGCGGCACTGACGTCGCGTCGGCTGCTCAAGCTCCCGGCCCTGCCGCTCGCATGGCCCGACCAACGGCGACTGCTCGGATTTACCTGATCGAATCACCGCTGCGGTGGCCACCGGATTGCGCCGCGGAGACTTGCCGAGACTTATCGCTGAATTAGCTCGCCGGAAGCCCTGTCTCTGACCACACCGGAGCGGGAGACCGCGGGAACGGCCGCAGAACCGCGCCGATTTCACCTGAGGAACCTAGTATAACCGTTCTATATCAGTCACTTAGATGTGCGTGGTGCACCCGACTGGATTCGAACCAGTGGCCCCCAGATTAGGAATCTGATGCTCTATCCTGCTGAGCTACGGGTGCGCCGCGGTTCGTGTAGCGGCGCGAGGCGCGCAGCGTCAATCGGCGCGGCTAATTAACCGCGTCGGGCGGGGCGATCGGTACCAGGAGCGGCATCGCCGCGATCCCGTCGTCACGCAGCGCCTGCGCTTCCTCGGGTGAGGCCTGGCCATGGATCAGGTCGTCGGGTGCGCGGCCTTCGTGCATGGCGCGAGCCGCATCGGCGAAATCGCGTCCGACCCAGCGCGATTGTGGCAGCATCTCTGCCTGTTTCGTCGCAATTTCGGCGACGATCTTGCGTACCAGCTCGGGCGATATCTCGTTTGACGCCGCGCAATCGGTTGGCGGCGTTGGCGCCGGTTCGATCAGCTGGTTCGACTTGGCGCCGATCCGCGGCGCCATCACCGCCTTTTCGATCCGGACGTCGCCGCAGACCGGGCAAGCGATCAGATCGCGCGCGCGCTGTTCGGTAAAGCTCTCACTGCTTGCGAACCAGGCCTCAAACCGGTGATCGCCGGCGGCGCAGCAAAGATCGAAAACGATCAAGGTCAGGCGAGGCCGAGCAGCGGATCCAGCCCGCCGCGCGCGTCGAGCGCCGCCATATCGTCGCTGCCGCCGATATGTTTCCCGTCGATGAAAATCTGCGGCACGGTGCGCGCGCCGCCGGCACGTTCGACCATGGCGTCGAACCCGGCGCGGTCCATCGTCACGTCGATCTCCTGATACTCCGCGCCCTTGCGATCGAGCAGCGCTTTCGCACGCGAGCAATAGGGGCAGAGGAATTTGGTGAAAACTTCGATCTTGGCCATGACCTATCCTGTCATCATCTGGTCCGACATATCGGAATCCAACGAAGCAAAGTCAAATATGTTGCTCGTCATCAGCGCCTCGGGAACGACGCGCGCCCAGGTCAGCGCCGATACGCGCGCCGCGCCGCTGCGCCGCAGCACCTTGGCCGCGGCGCGCAGGGTCGCGCCGCTGGCGTGAACGTCGTCGACCAGAATGATGTGGCGCCCCGCCGCACGCGCTTTGGCATCGGCGGCCAGCGCGAACGCTCCGGCAACGATCCGCTCACGCTCGCGCCGCCCCTTGCCGCGCAGCGATGCGGTCGATTTGACGCGATGCAGCAGGTGATGGTCGCGCGGCGCGCCGCTGGTGCGCGCCAGTTCATCGGCGACCAGCGCGGCCTGGTTGAAACCGCGCGACCATAGCCGCCAGCGGTGCAGCGGCACGGGTATGATCAGCATGTTTGCGGTATCGCCGAGCGCCGCCAGTCGCCGCGCCATCAACCGCGCCATCAACCGCGCATGGCCGGTGCGCCGCCCATATTTCAGACGCAGGGCAACGGTGCGGGCGACCGGGCCATAAGCAACGACGGCAGGTGCGCCATCAAAGGGCGGCGGGCTGGCGAGACAGGCACCGCAGGCGATCGGCCCGCCGGGCAGCGCCGCTGGCAACGGGATCGAGCAATGCGAACAAGCGGGTCCATCGAGAAATTCGAGCGACGCCCAGCAGGTCAGACAAAATTGCCGGTCGTCGCCGACGATCACGCCGCATCCGGGGCAGCGCGGCGGCAGCGCATAATCGACGATCGCGCGCGCCGCGCTTCGCAAGGCGCGAGACAATGCCCCGGACGGCGCCTGTTTTTCTTCGACATCCCCGGTCGCGGTGATCATCCGCCGCTTGTGAAGCATGACTGGGGACGGCACAAGCGGCGGATGTCGCAGCCTCTCCACCCGCTTTTTTCGGCCGCCCGTCACCGCGCCCAGCGCGATCGCATGGCACGCCTGCCCGCGTCCGCCAACTTCCTCGCCCCGATCATCGCGGAAACCCTGCTCGACCGGCTGACGATGGTGACCCGCAACTTTCCGCGCGTCCTGCTCATCGGCGCGCACGATCCCGCGCTCGCCGATCGACTCCGCGGCATCTGCACGGAATTGACCATCATTGAAGCCGGACCGCAGCTGGCAGCAGCCAGCGGCGCGATCATTGTCGAGGCCGACGCGCTCGACCTGCCCTTTGCCAGCTTCGACTTGATCGTCTGGCCGGGCGGCCTCGACAGCGTCAACGACGTCCCCGGCGCGCTGCTCCGACTGCGCGCCCTGCTCGCGCCCGACGGCTTGCTGCTGGGTGCGTTCGTCGGCGACGGCAGCCTGCCGCGGCTTCGCCGCGCGATGATGGTCGGCGCGGTGCGCCCGATCGCCCGGATGCACCCCCAGATCGATCTCGCCGCGATGGGCAATCTGCTCCAACGCGTCGGCTTTGCCTTGCCGGTGGTCGATGTCGAGGCGCTCACCGTGCGTTATGGCGACTGGTTCGCGCTGGTCCGCGACCTGCGCGCGGTCGGGCTCACCAGCCGCCTCGTGCCCACCCCGCCGCCGCTGACGCGCGCCGAGACAGCGCAGATCGCCGCCGCCTTCGCCGCGCAAGCCGACCCCGACGGTCGCGTCGCCGAAAGCCTGCGCATCGTCCATTTCAGCGGGTGGGCGCCGCATCCCGATCAACCGCAGCCCGCGCGGCGCGGCAGCGGCACCGCTTCGCTGACCGAAGCGCTGAAGCCGAAGGGCTAAACGAGCGCTTCCAGCAGACCGATCAACGGCTTGTCGGCCGGCGGCATCGCCAGTCCGTGCAGTTCGACCGGACGCACCCAGCGCAGCGCGCTCGCATGGTGCGCAACCGGGGTGCCCCGCCACTTGCGGCAGACATAGAGCAGCAATAACAGATGCCGGTCGCCCAGCATGTCGCTGGCGAAACAGGCGGGGGCCAGACAGGCCTGTTCGACGTCGATGCCCAGTTCCTCCGCCAACTCGCGGATCAGCGCCTGTTCGGGCGTTTCGCCGGGTTCGACCTTGCCGCCGGGAAATTCCCACAACCCCGCCATCGACAGACCCTCTGGGCGCTGCTGAACGAGCAGGCGGCCGTCGCGATCGACGAGCGCCGCAGCGACCACGACCAGGTCATTTTTTGGCGGTTTTCCGGGGCTGGCGACGGACAAATTGTTAACCTTCCTGTGCGATCATCGGCATCCTCGGGAACTACACTTCAAGCAGGGGTGGAACAATGCGCAACCTTTACAGGCTGATGCGGTCGACCAGGGCCGCTACAGCCGTCGAATATGGGCTGATACTGGCCCTCATCTTCATCGCCGCCGTCGGCGCCGTCGGAAATGTCGCGAACAGTACGGGCCTCATGTGGAACAACGTCTCCACCGCGGCCCAGACCAACATGTAGCGCCGCGGCGACTGTCCCTTTTCTGGACTTGCGACCGATCCTTTCGCCGTCAGCCATTAAGATTTTCAAAACCTATTCGTCCTAAACCAGCCACTGTTGACCCAGACCAGACCGTCAACAGGGTAAGTGAAATCAGGAGACCAGTCATGAAGTTCATCAAGAAATTCGTTCGCGATACCAAAGCCGCAACCGCCATCGAATATGGTCTGATCGCGGCCCTGATCGCCGTCGCCGGCATCACCGCGATGGGCGCCGTTGGCAACAGCGTCAGCAACACCTTCAACAAGGTGAACACCAACCTGACCACGCCGTAATAGCGCGATCAACCAAACAGAAGGGGGCGGTGGAAACACCGCCCCTTTTTTTGTCCGATCACCGGCTGGCGTAAACGACGATTTTCACCTTTTGCCCGGGCGTCAGTCGGCTCGACGCGGTCAGGCGGTTGAGCACCTGGAACCGTTCGGCCTGATAATTGCTGTACGCCATACGCCGCGCCAGGCTGGCCATCGTGTCGCCGCGCCCCACCGTCACCACATCGATCCGCCGCGGCTTGATCGCCGCCGCTTCGGCGGTGCTGAGCCGACGGACGCTGTTGAACATCGAATTGAACACCCCGGTTCCGCCCGCCTTGGTCAATGTGACGAAGTGAAAGGCGCTGCTCCGCGAAAATTCATAGGCAAAGATGGTGACGTCGATCTGCCCCGACTGGCTGGCGACGCGCGCGGTCGAGTAAGAGGCGGGGATGCCGTTCACCGTGGTGCGCTGAACCGCGCCCGGGGTGATCGCGGTGTTGCCCGCCACCGATTTGAACGCCGCGGCGATATAGGCATTCATGTCGCCGCTGTACGGGCCGGTGGTAAATTGCGCCTGACCGCCATTGCCGCTGACCGTGACGGCGGTGGTGCCATTCTGCATCCCGTAACCGCCGGGCACCGCAAAGCGCAACCGGAGGTCGGGGTGGAGAAATTCATTGCCCTCGACGACGCCCTGCGCCGGATCGTCGCCGTACAGCACATTATCGACCGCCGCCAGAAACGCATCGGCATTGCGGGTTCCGCCGGTGCCGCCGACGCGGCTTGCCAGCGTCTGGGCGTTGCGGACGCGCGAGGCGGGGTCTGGGTGGGTGCTCGCCCATGCGGGCAATGAACGCGCATCGCCGCCGGACAGTCGGGCGTCGAGGTTGGTCTGATTGGCAAGACTGGCGAGCATCGTCGACAGCGCGAGCGGATCATAGCCCGCGCTGCGCAAATATTGGACGCCCAACTGGTCGGCCTGCAATTCCTGGCTGCGCGAAAAGCCCAGGGTCGCGAGCTGCGCGACCTGCATTGCGTTGTTCTGGAGCAAGCCGCCGAGCCCGCCGAGCACGCCGCCACTGTCGCCGATCGCACCCCCCAGCACCGCGCCGAGCACGCCGAGTATCTGGTTGCGCGTCGCCGCCGACTGACGCTTCTTGCTGTGCTGCGCCGCGACATGGCCGACCTCATGCCCCAGCACCCCGGCAAGCTCGGCCTCGTCGTTCATCAGCGCCATCAGCTGGCGGGTGACATAGACATAGCCGCCCGGGATGGCGAAGGCGTTGTTCACCGGCGAATTCAGCAGGGTGACGGTAAAATCGCTGCGCGCGTTCGACAGCCCCGATTGCAGCGCAATATTCTGGCCGACGCGGACGACATAAGCGGTCTGCGGTCCGCTGTAAGCACCGCCGAATTCCGCCATCAGCTGCGGATGTGCCTCGTCGCCCTGCTTGCGTTCGGACGGCGTGATATTGGTCGCGGTCTTGATCGCCTTGAGCTGAGCATCGGCGGCCCCGGTGAGGGCAAGGCTGCCGAGCGCCACAGTCGCTGCGAGTTTGACGGCAAGGCCGGTCTTCTTTCTTCGGATCATCGATGCGCCTCCCACAAGCCATGCATTTATCAGGGCATATTCCCTATTCGCGGCGAGACAAGCCGTTGTCGAACGCGGCCTGATGTGCGTCAGGAGCCCTGTCTTGAGGGTGAACGCAAATCGCGACGATCGGGTTCCGTCGAGGGGCTTCAGCCGCGACCCATGGCGAGGAATTTCTCCTCGCGCGCCGCGAGGATCGCATCGCGCGGCAGCCCCGACAGGCCGTCGAGTTCCAGCGCGATGGCATCGCCCAGCGACGCAATCGCAACCTCGGGCGCGCGGTGGGCGCCCCCAACCGGTTCGGCGACGATGCGGTCGATGATCTTCAGGCCCAGCAGATCCTGCGCCGACATTTTCATCGCGGCAGCGGCATCGGCGGCCTTGTCCGACGTGCGCCACAGGATCGACGCGCAGCCTTCGGGCGAGATCACCGAATAGACGGCATGTTCGAACATCAGCACGCGGTTCGCCGCGGCGAGCGCGATCGCGCCGCCCGAGCCGCCCTCGCCGACGATCGCCGCGACCATCGGCACGCCCAGCGCCAGGCATTGTTCGGTCGAACGCGCGATCGCTTCGGCCTGGCCGCGTTCTTCGGCCTGAATGCCCGGAAAGGCGCCCGACGTGTCGACCAGCGTCACCACCGGCAGGCCGAACCGGTCGGCGAGCTGCATCAGGCGGATCGCCTTGCGATAGCCCTCGGGCTTGGCCATTCCGAAATTATGCTTCATCCGCGACGGAATATCGTCGCCCTTTTCATGCCCGATGACCATGACGCGGCGACCGCGAAAGCGGGCGAGGCCGCCCAAAATCGCCTGATCATCGCCAAAATTGCGGTCACCGGCGAGCGGCATCCAGTCGTCGAACAGCCCCGCGACATAATGTTTGAAATGTGGGCGGTCGGGGTGACGCGCCACCTGCGTCTTTTGCCAAGGGGTCAGCTTCGCATAAATATCACGCAGCAATTTCGAGGACTTGTCCTCCAGCCGCGCGATGTCATTGTCGATGTTGAGGGTGGGGTCGTCCCCCATGTCGCGCAGTTCGGCAATCTGCCGATCGAGCGCGGCGACCTGTTTTTCGAAGTCCAGAAAGGCTGTCATCGTCGGACCGCTAAGCCGATGGTGCCGCGACGTCAACGTCTGCTGATCCCTGCCCCGCGTCCATCTGCGCGAGCGGATGGCGACGGTTGACCAGTTCGACCAGCCGGCGGCTGTCGACATGGGTATAGATTTCGGTCGTCGCGATGTCGGCATGGCCCAGCATCAGCTGCAGCGCGCGAAGGTCAGCCCCGCCTTCGAGCAAATGGGTGGCAAAGGCGTGGCGCAAAACATGCGGGCTGACCGCGGCGGGATCGATCCCCGCCCGGCCCGCAAGGTCGCGCAGCATCTGGAACAGCCGGACGCGCGACACATGGCTTTTTCCCGACGGAAACAGCCAGGGCGATCCGTCGACGAACAGCGGAAGCCAGCGGTCGAGCGCGCTGCGGGCGCGATCGGACAGCGGCACCAGCCGCTCCTTGTCGCCCTTTCCCTTGACGATCAGAAATTCGCGTGCGCCGCCGATCGCGCGGCGCGGCAGCGTCACCAGCTCGCTCGCGCGCAGCCCCGAACCATAGAGGAGTTCGAGCAGCAGCAGCATGCGGACCGCAGCCGCGGGCGGGACGTCGCCCGCCGCTTCCGCCTCGGCCTGCGCGAACAATTGCTCGACATGCGCGTGGGTCAGGATGCGCGGCAACGCGCGGCGCGTCGCCGGGCGCGCAATGTCGAGCGCGGGATTGTCGACCCGGTCGCCCTCACCCTGCAGAAAGGCAAAAAACTGGCGCAGCGCCGACAGCTTGCGCGCCGCACTGCTCGCCGCAAGCGACTGATAATCGGCCATCAACTGGCGCAACGCCGCGACATCGGCACCGGCGAGCGGGCCTTTGACCCGTTCTGCCGCCTGCTCCAGATCGCGGCGATATGCGACCAGCGTGTTGCGCGAAGCACCGCGCTCGGCCGCCATCATCTCCAGAAAGCGGTCGATGGCGGCGCCGTCAGACATGGTCGATACCAGTCGCGTTGGCCGGTTCAGACACGCACCAGCGCTTCGGCGGCGATCATCCGCGCTTCGGACGCCAGCCCGACCTCGCGCAGCGCGCGGACGATATAATAGAGATGATAGGGCGGGACTTTCGACCATTCGCCCTGCATCCCCGCCGCGGCGAGCAAGGCGACCATGCCGGGTTCGCGGCGTTCGGCCGCCGCCATGATCGCGCGCGACCAGCGCGTCTGCTTGCCCAGATCGACTTCCAGATCGCTCGCCGCCGACGCCGCGGCACCGGCATCGATCCGTCCGAGCCCTGCGAGCCCCGCGAGCAGGAATTTCGACCGGAGATAGTCGGCGCTGTCGTCATTGCCCGAAAATTGTCCAACCGTTCCCGCCGTCGTGCCATTGAGTGGCCGCGGCGATCCGACCGCGAGTACGCCCCAGGCGCGGCTGCCCACGGTGACCGTCGGCACCCACGCGATCGCATTGGCGTCATAGCCGCCCGCGAGCATCGACCCCAGCAACTGCCACGGATCGTCGCCGATTTCTGTGTTCACCGGCAACGCTGCGGCAGCGCGCGCGGTCGACACCATTGCGGCGTAGCGCTGCACCGGTGTGCTGCCAGCGGCCCAGATCGCCTCCATCGCTGCATAACGATCGGCGCGGCGTGCCGAGCCGAAGGCCGCGCGGAGCTGGTCGGTTTGCGCCGCGAGCGCTTCGGACGGCTCCTCTTCCCCCGCCGCAGCGCTCAGCAACGACACATAGGCATCGCTCGACAGGACGCCGCGCGCAGCGGCTTCGGGCGCAGCGGCGATGCGGCTCGCCATGTCGGTCATCGGCGCAAGCACCGTCCAGCCCTTCATATTCGCAGGCGCGGCAGTGCGCAGCGCCTCGGGAACGGGAACCGCGGTCGCCGTCGCCATGCCGAACCGCCAGCTGGTCAACCGATCGACATTGTCCCATTCGATCGTTGTCGACCGGCGTCCGCTGCCCGTCGCGCCGAGCACGCGCTCGGCAAGCAATATGTCAAAATTGGAAATCCTGCCGCTCGACCGCACGCGACCGATCGCCCAGCCCGCCGGCCCCGCCTCGCCCGACAGGCCCGAACAGATTGCCGACGCCAGCCGCCACGCCTGCTCGTCGCCATGCGCCAGCCCCGCGGGAACATAGGCGCACAGGCCCGCCGGATCGGCATTGGCCAGGTAAGTCTGCTGCGCGGCGGCGACCAGCCGCGGGCTCGCGCGGTCATAATCGACCGACTGGACGATCCAGCGCGCCGCAATCGATTCGCCCATCCGCAAGAGTAGCGAGGCGCGGTCGGCGGCAAGGTCGGCGCCGTTGATCGTTGCGGGCGTATCGATCGCCGAGACGAGCGAACGGCGCAGCAATATCTGGCCCCAGCGCGACGCGAACTGGCCGTTGGTTCGCCGCATGATCGCGGCTGCATATTGACCGCGCACCCCGAACGCATCGGGACCGAGCCCGCCGGTTTCGGGCGTCAGTGGCCCAATGCGGGTGAGCAGCCGACGCGCCCCCGGGGGCAGGTCATATTTCAGCGTGCCGGGCTCAACCGTTTCGTCATCGACATCGTCTTCGTCGGCGTCATCGGTCGCCCCGGCGGTGTCGGTCGAACCGACGGTCGGGGTGACCAGCCGCGGGGCCGTGCCGTTTTTCGGTGCCGATGTCGGCGCGGGGGTTTGCGACGGCGTTGGCGTGGGGCGCGGCGCGGGGGTGTCGGCTGGGTTGCCGAAACCTTCGGGCAGCAGCGATTCCTGCGCGATCGCCGGTAACACCAGCGCGGCAGCGAGCGCGGAGCCCGACAGGCCCAAGGTCAGCGTCAGCAATTTCTTCGTCATTGCGCCGCGCTTTCGCCAATCTTGTCGGCCACGTCCACCTCTATCGTTCACGCCCGCGCGATCGGGCTTGCACTATCGCCGAAAACCGTTGTTCCGCGCGTAGCGGGCGGTATAGCCGCGCGCACCATGTCGCGAAACCCGAAAAGCCCGGTACCAAACAGCTCCAGCGCGATCCCCGCCGCAATTCGCGAGCGCTCGATCGTGCTCGTCGGGTTGATGGGGTCGGGAAAATCGACCGTCGGCCGCCGTCTGGCGGGGCGGCTCGGGATGCGGTTCGCCGACGCCGACGATGAAATCGAACGCGCCGCCGACATGACGATCTCGGACATTTTCGAACGCTTTGGCGAAGCGCATTTCCGCGACGGCGAGCGGCGCGTAATCGCGCGCATGCTGGCGGGAAAACCGATGGTGCTGGCAACCGGCGGCGGCGCGTTCATCAACCCCGAAACACGCGCGCTGATCCTCCGGGACAGCCTGTGCATCTGGCTCGACGCCGACATCCCGACACTGGTCGAGCGCGTCGGGCGCCGCAGCCATCGTCCGCTGCTCAAGAACCGCGACCCCGGCGAGGTGCTGCGCGAGCTAGCCGCGGTCCGCAACCCCATCTACGCCGAAGCGCATCTGCGCGTCAGTTCGGCGAGCACGCCGCATGACCAGACGGTCCGCGCGATTTTGGAAGCTCTGTCGAAGTGGGAAGATCCGCAATGGAACAGCTGACCGTAGAACTGGGCGCGCGCAGCTATCCGGTGCTGATCGGCGATGGGCTCATCCGCGAGATCGGCGCGCATGTCGCCCCGCTGCTCAAACGCCCGCGGACGATGATCGTCACCGACACCCATGTCGCCGACCATTATCTGGTGCCGCTCGGCACCGCGCTGGCGATGGAGAATATCTCCTTTTCGTCCTTCGTCCTCGACCCCGGTGAAGCCGCCAAAAGCTGGGCGGGGCTCGCTCGGCTGACCGAATGGCTGATCGGCGAAGGTGTCGAGCGCAGCGACCATGTCATCGCACTCGGCGGCGGGGTGATCGGCGATCTCGTCGGCTTTGCGTGCAGCATCGTCAAACGCGGCTGCCACTTCATTCAGGTGCCAACCACCCTGCTGGCGCAGGTCGACAGCAGCGTCGGCGGCAAGACCGCGATCAATGTTGCCGCAGGCAAGAATATGATCGGCGCTTTTCATCAACCCGCGCTGGTCGTGATCGACCCCGCCACGCTCGACACGCTGCCGCGCCGCGATCTGGCCGCAGGCTATGCCGAGGTGGTCAAATATGGCCTGATCGACGACGCGGATTTCTTTGCCTGGTGCGAGGTGAACGGCGACGCGCTGCTCGCAGGCGACGGTGCCGCGCGGCACAAGGCGATCGCCCACAGTGTCGCCGCAAAAGCCCGTATCGTCGCCGCCGACGAGCGCGAGACGCAGGATATTCGCGCCTTGCTCAACCTCGGCCACAGCTTTGGCCACGCGCTCGAAGCCGAGACCGGCTATTCCGACCGGCTACTCCACGGTGAGGCCGTCGCCGCGGGCATGGCGCTGGCGCATCGTTTCTCGGCAGCGCAAGGCCTGTGTCCGGCCGCCGACGCCGAACGGGTCGCAGCGCATCTGGCCGCAGTCGGGCTGCCGCATGACCTCGCCAGCGCCCGGATCGACGCCACCGGCGCGACGCTGGCCGCCCATATGGCGCATGACAAGAAAGTGCGCGGCGGCAAACTGCCGCTGATCCTGAGCCGCGGCATCGGGCAGAGCTTTGTTACCGACGCCTACGGACTGGATGCGGTGGCGGCGTTTCTGGACCGGGAAAACCGCTAGAGAAGGCAAACAGTCCCAAGTCCGTTTGCCCTGAACTTGTCGAAGGGTCGCTCCTTCTTCGCGACGCCGCAAAAACGAAAGACGGTGCTTCGACAAGGTCAGCACAAACGGAAGATGGAGGACGCAGCGCTTTACCCGACTGTCTCGCCTGCCTCTTTCGCCAGCTTCGCTGCGTTCCGCCGTTCGCGCAGGGTTTCCAGAACGCTCGCCGCCTGCCGTCCGCCGCCGGCGATGAACCGGTGGTCCATCCCCGCCGTCAGATCGCCTTCGCTCATCTGCGCGCGCAGACGCTCCGCATCGAGGTGTCGCAGCGCCTGTTCGACGTCGGCGATCTCGTCGGCACCGACATCGATCTGCTGCAGCGCCAGCAGCCCCAGCGCGATCGAGCTTTCAAAGGTTTCGCGCACCGCACCGTCGACCCCGGCGCCGTCGATCGCCATCAGCTGGCGGCGGTCGAACACGCGGGTCAGGATCTTCGCATTCGGGAACGCCTTGACGATCGGCGCCAGCACCGCCGCGTCAAAACTGCGGTCGTCGGTGCAGAAAATGATCAGCCGCGCCTGTTCGGCGTCGGCGCGGCGCAGCACGTCGATGCGCAGTCCATCGCCATAATAGACCTTGGTGTTGTAGCGCCCCGACGTCTCGATCTGGCTGGCCTTTTTGTCGATCAGCGTCACCGAACAATCGACCGCGTGCAGCATCTGCGTCACGATCTGGCCGAACCGACCGTAACCGACGACGATCGCGGATCCGCGCGGCGCATGTTCGGGGTCATCGAGCTCAGCCGCGACGCTATCGGGGGCAAATTCCAGATTGCGCGCGAACAGCATCAGGAACGGGGTCGAAATCATCGACAGCGTCACGACGGCACTGAACAGGCTCGCCGCCTCGGGGGCGATCAGCTGGGCTTCGGTCGCCTGGGTGAACAGCAGAAAGCCGAATTCGCCGCCCTGGCTGAGCAGCAGGCCAAGCCCGAGCGCGACGCTCCACGGCTTGCCGAACAGGCGGACAAGGACGGTTAGCACTGCGACCTTCACCACCACCAGCCCCGCAGCCAGCGCCACGACGCGGAGCGGATCGTCGCGAATGACATTGAGGTCGAGCACCATGCCGACTGCGAGGAAAAACAATCCGAGCAGCACAAGCCGAAAGGGTTCGATATCGGCCTCGATCTCGTGCCGGTACGGCGAATCCGCAAGCATCACCCCGGCGATGAAGGCGCCGAGCGCAGTCGACAGGTGCATGCTGTGCATGAAGGCGGCGCTGGCCAGCACGACGAGCAGCCCGACGACGACGAACAGTTCTCGCTCACCGTAACGGCCGATGATCCGCAGCAGCGGGTTGAGGACAAAGCGTCCGACTACGACGAGGACGATGATGGCGACGACGGTGTAAAGCGCCATCTGCCACCCCGGCGGCGCCGAAGGGTCGGCGGGCGCGCGCGACAGCACCGCTATGATCGTGATCATCGGCACGATCGCGAGATCCTGGAACAGCAGAATCGAAAAGGCCTTTTCGCCAAAGGGCGAATTGATCCGCCCCGAACTTTTCAGGCTAGGCAGTACCTGCGCGGTCGACGACAAAGCCAGCGGCAGCCCGAGCGCCAGCGCCGCCTGCCAACTGAACCCCAGCGTCACCATAATCAGGCCAGACAGGATTACACCGGTGATGGCCACCTGCGCCAGCCCCAGCCCGAAAATCGCGCGGCGCATATCCCACAAGCGGCGCGGATGCAGTTCGAGCCCGACGAGAAAGAGCAGAAAGGCGATGCCGATTTCGGCAAAGGCAAGCTTCGATTCACCGCCGCCGACCAAGCCTAGGCCGTAGGGGCCGACCAGCGAACCCGCGATCAGATAGCCGAGCACTGCGCCCAGCCCCAAACGACGGAAAAGCAGCACGAACAAAGTCGCAACGCCCAGCAAGATTGCGCCCTCGATCAGCGCGGTATCGACGACCCTTTCGGCCGCCACTTCGGTTGCCACCGCGCTGAGCGCGAGCAGGTTCATACCCGCGCACCTTGTTTTTCGAGCGCCAATATCGCGGCGTCGAACGGCAGCAGGATCGCGCCCTGCCGCGCGGGATAGTCACGCGCCGGGGCGAGCAGGTCGAAACCCGGCCAGTCGGGCGTGTTGCCGCTGCCGGCAAACCAGCCAGCGATCGCATCGCGTGCGGCGCGAATCTCGTCGCCACTGCGCCCCGGCGCGTGGCGTGCCAACAGCGTCGCGGCGGCCTGTCCTAGCGCACAAGCTTCGACGTGCATGCCGATCGCGGTCACCCGCCCATGGTCGTCGGCGTCAAGGTCGAGCAGGATGCGGCTCCCGCACAGCGGCGCCCGCGCCGTCGCATGATACCCCGCATCGGGTTTGGGCAGGTGGTCGGCGGTCGCCACCGCCAGCGCCAAAATGTCGCGATTGTAGAGCGGCGCGCTCATGACGATGTCGCTTCGGCTTCGCGCGCCGCGGCGCGGCGTTCGGCGATCACCTTGCTCAGCGCCGCGCTCGTCGCATTGAGCGCGGGATAGGTGCGGCTTTCGGTCATCCACACCGGGCGCTGCGCATTGCCATAGCCAATGTCGTACAGCAGCGTCACCACCATGAAGCCGAGCGCCGCGATCATCAGCCCCTTCACCGCGCCGAAGCCGGCGCCGAGGCCGCGGTCAAAACCGCCGACGAGCGACGCGCGGCTGCGCTGTCCCATCGCGCGCGATCCCCATTTGGCAAAGGCGAACACCCCGCCGAACAGCAGCACGAACGCCAGCATCGCGGCGCCGCCATCGCTGCCGACCCAGCCGGTCAGCAGGTCGGTCGTGACCGGATGGAAAAACCGCACCGCCGCGATCGCCAGAATCCAGGCAAGCAACGATGTCACTTCCTGCACCAGGCCGCGCGAAAAACCGAGCACCGCGCTGCCGCCGACGAGCGTCAGTACGAGTATGTCCAGAGCTGTCAGACTTCCCATTCAGGGGTGGCTAGTCGCGACCGAGCATCAGGTCAACGAGTTCGCCGAGCCGGTCGAAACCGGTCACCGCGATTCCGCCGACGGGCTTCAGCCCCTTTGGCCCCCAAGCGCGCGAAAAACCAAGCTTCGCCGCTTCGCGCAGGCGCAGCCCATCGTGCGAAACCTGCCGCACCTCGCCCGACAACGACAGCTCGCCAAAGACGATAGCGTCGGCAGGGACCGGCCGTTCGCTGAACGCCGAGATCAGCGCCGCCGCGACCGCCAGGTCGGCCGCGGGGTCGGTCAGGCGATAACCGCCCGCGATGTTGAGATAGACTTCGGCGCCGCCCATCTGGAGCCCGCAGCGCGCCTCGAGCACCGCGAGCACCATTGCGAGGCGCCCGCTGTCCCAGCCGACGACGGCGCGGCGCGGCGTCGCGCCGCTCGCAAGCCGCACGGTCAGCGCCTGCACCTCGACCAGCACCGGGCGCGTGCCTTCCAATGCGGGGAACACCACCGACCCCGGCACGTCGCGGCTGCGGTCGGTCAGGAACAGGCTCGACGGGTTTGCCACTTCGCCCAGCCCCTCCTCGCCCATCGCGAACACCCCGATCTCGTCGGTGCCGCCGAAACGGTTCTTCACCGCGCGCAGGATGCGATATTGGTGGCTGCGCTCGCCCTCGAACGCCAGCACCGTGTCGACCATATGTTCGAGCACGCGCGGGCCCGCGATCGTCCCGTCCTTGGTGACATGGCCGACGAGCACCAGCGCCGCGCCGCTGTCCTTGGCGAAGCGGATCAGTTCCTGAGCGCTCGCGCGGACCTGGCTCACGGTTCCCGGCGCGCTGTCGATCAGATCGCTGTGCATCGTCTGGATCGAATCGATCACGACGAAATCGGCCGTCTGCCGGTCGCCAAAGTTTTCAAGCGTCGCCAATATGTCGCGCACCGACGTCGCGCTCGCCAGCGCAACCGGCGCGTTGCCCAGCCCCAGTCGCTGCGCGCGCAGCCGCACCTGCGCTGCCGCTTCCTCGCCGCTGATATAGACGACCGACTTCCCGGCCTTCGCGAGCCGCCCTGCCGCCTGCAGCAGCAAGGTCGATTTGCCGATCCCCGGATCGCCGCCGATCAGCGTCGCCGATCCCGCGACAAATCCACCGCCGAGCGCGCGGTCGAATTCGGCAATCCCGCACAGCATCCGTCCGGGCATTTTGCTGACCGCATCGAGTGTTTCGAGCGCCAGCGTCCGTCCGCCTTTGCTCAGGTCGTGCTTGGCGGAAAAGACGGTCTCGCCCGCTTCCTCGACCAAGGTGTTCCATTCGCCGCAATCGGCGCATTGCCCCTGCCAGCGATAGGTGGCAGAGCCGCAATTCTGGCAGACATATTGACGCTTCGCTTTGGCCATGCGACTTCGCATAGTCGGAACAAAAAAGGAACGCCAGCTTTTTGAGTGGAGATGCGATATGACCGCTTCGACCGAACTCGACATTTTTCTGGCCAGATATGACCCCACGATCGAAGCGCTGGCGCGCGCGCTCAAGAGGCGAATGGATGCGCGGATGCCTGGCGCAACTCGAACGGTCTATGACAATTACAACGGGCTGGTGATCGGCTATGGCGGCGACGACAAGGCCAATCACGCGATCCTCTCGCTCGCGGTGATGCCGCGCTGGGTCAATCTCTTCTTTCTGAAGGGTGCGATGCTCGACGACCCAGCGGGCATCCTGCTCGGCGAAGGCAGCCAGGTCCGCCACATCAAGCTTCATGCCGTTGACGACTTCGACGCCCCTGCCGTCGAGCCGCTGATCGCCCAGGCAATTGCGGCTGCCGAACCGCCGATCCCCGGCGATGGTCCCGCCCCGCTCGTCATCAAGTCGATCTCGGCGAAGCAACGCCCGCGCCGCCCTGGCTGACCCGGTGGCGACCCCGGGCGCGCCGCGCTATAGCGAGCCCACCGAATCGCCCGCCATCAACCGGCGGCTCAGCAGGATCGCCCATCTCATGAAATTCTTCGCCGACACCGCCGAAATCGCCGACATCCAGGAACTCGCCGCGACCGGCCTGCTCGACGGGGTGACCACCAACCCGTCGCTGATCGCCAAGTCGGGGCGCGATTTCAAGGAAGTGACCCGCGAGATTTGCGCGCTGACGACCGGCCCCGTGTCGGCCGAAGTCGTCGCGCTTGATCATGACACGATGATGAAAGAGGCAGAAATCCTCCGCAAGATCGCCGACAACGTCTGCATCAAGGTGCCGCTCACGATCGACGGGCTCAAGACCTGCAAGGCGCTGACCAGCGAGGGCACGATGGTCAACGTCACGCTCTGCTTCTCGGCGGCCCAAGCCCTGTTGGCAGCCAAAGCCGGCGCAACCTTTGTTTCGCCCTTCGTCGGCCGCCACGACGACAATGGCTTCGACGGCATGCAGCTGATTTCCGACATCCGGCTGATCTACGACAATTATGGTTATGAAACCGAGATCCTCGTTGCGAGCGTCCGCCACGGCATCCATGTGCTCGAAGCCGCCAAGATCGGCGCCGACGTGATGACCGCGCCGCCGTCGGTGATCAAGGGGCTGTTCAAGCATATCCTGACCGAAAAGGGCATCGAAGGCTTCCTCGCCGACTGGGCGAAGACCGGGCAGTCGATCTGACGACAAATCCTCTCCACTTGTGGGGAGGTGGCAGCGCGCAGCGCTGACGGAGGGGGGTGGCGTCCTGACGCGACGCGGCTTCAGGCCGCATGCCCCCTCCACCGCCGCTTCGCGGCGGTCCCCCTCCCCATTCCGGGGAGGATTACAGTTGACGTAAACGTCAACCAACCGCGATACTCCCTCGAAAGGGAGAGATTCGCGATGACCGACACCACCATCCTCACCGAACGCCGCGGCCATGTGCTGATCGTCACGATCAATCGGCCCGAAGCGCGCAACGCGGTCAACGCCGCGGTCCACCTCGGCATCGGCAGCGCCTTGGAAGAGGCCGAGAATGACCCCGAAATCCGCGTCGTCGTCATCACCGGCGCGGGCGACAAGAGCTTTTGCGCCGGCGCCGACCTCGTTGCGCTATCGCGCGGCGAAAGCCTCTATCCCGACGATCCGGCGCAGCAGGCATGGGGCTTTGCCGGCATGGTGTCGCACCCGATCTCGAAACCGATCATCGCTGGGGTCAATGGGTTTGCGTTCGGCGGCGGGTGCGAGATCGCCTTGATGAGCGACATCATCGTCGCCGCCGATCACGCGCAATTCGGGCTGCCCGAGGTCAAGGTCGGGCTATTCGCTGCGGCGGGCGGCGCGTTCCGACTGGCGCAGCAGCTGCCGCGCAAGCTCGCGATGGAATATATGCTGACCGGCGACCCGATCCCCGCTGCGCGCGCCGCCGAGTTCGGCCTCGTCAACCATGTCGTACCGCTCGCCGAGCTGATGCCCACCGCGCTCGCGCTCGCCGAAAAGATTGCCGCCAACGCCCCCTTGTCGGTGCAGGCATCGAAGCGCGTCGCGCTCGGCATCGAGGACGGCCGCATCGCCGCCGACGCTCCCTATTGGGACCACAACACCCGCGAACGCGGCGTCCTGATGCGCAGCGAAGACGCCCGCGAAGGCCCCCTCGCCTTCGCCCAGAAGCGCAAACCCGAATGGAAAGCGCGCTGAGATGGTCATGACTGATCCCGAGCGCATTCCCGTCATCATCGGCGTCGGACAGGTCAACGACAGGCCCGACGATCCCGATGAGGGACTCGATTCGCTCGGGCTGATGGTCGCCGCGCTGGAACTCGCGGCAAAAGATGCCGGCGTCCCACTCGCCGACATCGACAGCCTCGCGATCGTCGATCAGATCAGCTTCCACCACCTCGGCAAGCTATGCGAACCGCTCGCCGCCGCGATCGGCGCCAATCCGGCGATCAACTATCAGTCCGCCGCGCCGCACGGCGACACCCCCGTCCGCCTGCTCAACGAAGCCGCGAACCGCATCGGCGCAGGCGAGGTCAAACTCGCCGCCATCGTCGGCGGCGAGGCGCTGCGCACCGCCGCGGGCCGCGCCGTCAAGGCCGCGAGCGGCGAAGACAAAAGCTATAACGCAATCCGCAAGGTCGCGACGCGCCGCGAGCCCAACTATGCGCAGAAGCACGGGCTCGCCGCGCCGGTAGATGTCTATCCGCTCTACGAAAACGCGACGCGCGCCGCGTGGGGCGAAAGTCTGGCGGACGCGCAGTTCGAAAGCGCCGAAATCTGGTCGCGCTTCTCCGAGGTCGCGGCGGCAAACGAAGGGGCGTGGATCCGTAAACCTGCGTCACCCGAAGACATCCTGCGCATCGACGAGCGCAACCGCCCAATCGCCTTTCCCTATTCTAAGCTGATGGTCGCCAATTCCTCGGTCAATCAGGGCGCCGGCTTCATCGTCGCAAGCCTTGCCGAAGCGCGCCGCCGCGGTGTCGCCGAGGACCGATTGATCTACGTCGGCATGGGTGCCGCCGCGAAGGAACCCGCGAGCATCCTTCACCGCGACCGGTATGACGGCAGCGTCAGCATGGAAACGTCGATCACGCGCACGCTCGCGTTGAACGGCATCACGGTCGAGGATTTCGACCATGTCGAACTCTACAGCTGCTTCCCGTGCGTCCCCAAGATGGCGCGGCGCATCCTCGGCTGGCCGTGGGATCGCCCCGCGACCGTGTTCGGCGGGCTGACCTTTGGTGGTGGTCCGATCGCCAATTATATGAGCCATGCGATCGTCTCGATGACCCAAAAGCTGCGCGCGGAAGGCCGCACGGGCTTTCTCTTCGCCAATGGCGGCTTCGCGACCGACAATCATTGTATCGTGCTGAGCCGCGAGCCAATCGCGGCGGCGCAATTCCCGCAAGACTTCGACTATCAGGCCGAGGCCGAAGCGAAGCGCGGCCCCGTCCCCGAACTCGTCGAGGACTATGCCGGGCCGGCGACGATCGAAAGCTATACCGTCTTCTATGGACGCGATGGCGCGCCGAAAGCCGGAGTCGTGGCCGCGCGCACCCCCGACAATAAACGCACGCTTGCGCATGTCGATGTGACCGACGCGGCGATGCTCGCCTTTCTGACCGAAGGCACGGTCGAGCCCGTCGGCACACCGGGACAGGTCGTGCCGCTTGCCGAAGGTTTCGGCTGGCGCCCCGCGTGACTGGTACGCATTTGGGCTAACCGCCCGCCGTCGTTGATGTTATCCCCCCGACTGTCAAAACCGGGAGGCGTTATGATGCGGGGGCTGTTGCTGCTGGGGGTCGCGGCGTCGGTGGCGGGCTGCGCCACAGTGCCGGAGCAGGCCGGAAAGACGATCGTACCACCCGCAATCGAGGACCGCCGGCTCGACCGCGTAACCTCGCCCGAACTCGTTCGTTACGCGAGCGAAAACGAGTTCCGGACCTATCTCAAGACGGTCGAACGCCTCCGCGATCGCGCGCAGGCGCGCGCGGGCGAAACGGACGAAATCGTCGTCGCGGCGGCAATGCAGGAAAGCGAGCCGCTGTGCGAAAAGCCGGAGGACTGTCCGGCCGAAGCCGACAACGTCGTCGTGACCGGGACACGGGCGGCGGCGCCAACGTCGATCACCAACGTCCAGACCGCAGGAGTCGATGAGGGCGACATCGTCAAACAGATCGGCGACTATCTGCTCGTGCTGCAGGACGGCCGCATCTTTGCGATCAATGTGAAGACAATGCAGCTGACCGACCGCGCCGACGTCTATCGCCGCCTACCCGCGGACCGCGAAGGCAAGCAGCGCTGGGACGATGATTTCGAGGGCGCCGACTGGTACGACGAGATGCTGGTCCAGGGCGACCATATCATCATCACCGCCTACAGCTACGCCGATGATGCGAGCGAAATGTCGATCTTCAAACTCGATCAGGCGAGCGGCAAAGTGTCGAGCGAGGGCGTTTTCCTCATCACCTCCGACGATTATTATGACGTCGACAATTATGCGACCCGCATCGTCGGCGACAAGCTGGTCGTCTACACGCCCTATTCGCCCGAACAGTTTGAGGAGCTCGAATCGCGGCCCGTCCTGCGACGCTGGGTACCCGCGGCGGAGCGCAAGAAGCGTCAGGAAAAGGGTGTGCCGCTGCTCGACGTCCGGTCGATCTATAAGCCCGTTCTGCGCACCTTTGAGCCGACGATCCATGCGATTTCAATATGTCCGCTCGGCGATTTCGCCCGCAAGCGCAACCTCGAATGCCGCACCACCGGCTTCGTCGGTCCGCGCTCCGCCGAAATGTTCGTATCCCCCGAAACCGTCTATCTCTGGAACTCGTCGATCGGCGACATCGACCGGTGGCGGTTCCCGGACTGTGTTGAAAACTGGAGCTATGACACGCCCTATCCCGCGCTGCCGCGCGCCGAACGGCGCGACGTCGCCCCCGGCGCGCTCTACCGTCTGCCCATCAGCAGTCGCGATGCCACTGTCGCAGGCGTATCGGGGGTTCCCTATGACCATCTGTCGATGGACGAGCGCGATGGTGAATTTCGCGCGCTCGTCGACTGGCGATCGTTCCGCTGCAACGGCGCCCACCGTGCGCCAGCCGAAAACGCCTTTCTGAAAATCCGCACTGGCGCCTTCGGCACCTTGTTCGAGCCCGTCGGCGACAGCGCCTTCACCGCGCTGCCCTCGACGGGCAAGCCGGTGGTGGAAAACCGCTTCGCCGACGACTGGCTAGTGTTTGGCGGCCGCAACGGCTGGTGGGGCTATCCGCCCGACGCCGACGACGGGCCGCAGTCGAGCAAGGCGGTGGCGGTGCCGGTCAAACGGCCGCGCGATGCGGTGGTGATCGATATTCCGCATAATGCCGTGCGCACCGAGCGCGTCGGCAATGACATCATCGTCAACGGCTATCGCGACGACAAGGGGTTGAACCTGACGCTGATCGGGCTCGGCAAGGATGCGCGCATCCTGTCGACCACATTCCTTGAGCGCCGCTACGAAAGCGAAGGGCGCAGCCATGCGTTCAACAGCGTCGTCGACGCCGACGGCAACGGCATCATCGGCGTGCCGACGGTCAAGGGGTCCGAGGAATCGGGCCGAGGGTGGTGGCGGTCGGACACGTCGGACCTCAGTTTCCTGACCAAATCGCCTGCGGGCAAGCTCGCGCCGGTCGGCGAACTCGTCGCGGTGTCCGCCGACGAGGTCGAAACGCACCCGTCCTATAAATGCGAGGTGTCGTGCATCGACTGGTACGGCAATTCGCGCCCCGTCTTCCTGGCCGGCCGGATCTTTGGCCTCATGGGGACGCATCTGGTCGAAGCCCGCATCGATCGGGGCAAGATCGGCGAGATCGCGCGGGTCGACCTGACCGCCCCGCTGCCACAGCGTTAGGGCAGATCGAAGCTGACGCCCTGCGCCAGTGGCAGTGCGTCCGAATAATTCACCGTGTTCGTCGCGCGCCGCATATATTGGCGCCACGAATCCGACCCGCTCTCGCGCCCTCCACCCGTCTCTTTCTCGCCGCCGAATGCGCCGCCGATTTCGGCGCCGCTGGTCCCGAGATTGACGTTGGCGATGCCGCAATCGCTCGCGGCAAGGAAGCGTTCGGCCTCGCGCACATCGGTCGTGAAGATTGCCGACGACAGCCCTGCTGCGACATCGTTATGCTGCGCCATAACGGCATCGAGATCATAATAGCGCATGACATAAAGGATCGGCGCGAACGTCTCCTCCAGAACCGGCCCGACCTGTCCGGGCATTTCGACCAGCGCGGGCTTCACATAGAAACTCGCGCCCTCGCCAATGCGCTCGCCACCCAGTATGACACCGCCAGCGGCTTTTGCGGCTGCCAGCGCCTGCTGCATCATCTCAAAGGCCGCCCGGTCGATCAACGGCCCCACCAGCACCGCGCTTTCCAGCGGATTCCCGACCGCGACGCTGCCATAGGCCGCCTTCAACCGGGCAACAAAACCTTCGTAGATGCTGTCATGGACGAACAATCGCCGCGTCGTCGTACAGCGCTGCCCCGCGGTCCCCATCGCGCCGAACGCCACCCCGCGCAGCGCGAGGTCGAGGTCGGCCGACGGCGCAACGATCGCGCCATTATTGCCGCCGAGCTCGAGGATCGCGCGCGCAAAACGCGCCGCCAGCCGCGGCGCCACGCTGCGCCCCATCCGCGTCGATCCGGTCGCTGAAACGAGCGCGACGCGCCGGTCGTCGACCAGCGCTTCCCCCGCTTCGGGCCCGCCGATCAGCAGTTGCGCGAGGCCTTGCGGCGCATCACCGAAGCGCGCCGCCGCGCGGTCAAAAATCGCCTGCACCGCCAGCGCGGTCAGCGGCGTCTTTTCGGACGGTTTCCACACCACGCTGTTGCCGCACACCAGCGCGATCGCCGCGTTCCACGCCCATACCGCGACCGGGAAATTGAACGCCGAAATCACCCCGACGACGCCCAGCGGATGCCAGACCTCCATCATCCGGTGCCCCGGCCGCTCGGTCGCGATCGTCAGGCCATAGAGCTGGCGCGACAGCCCGACCGCGAAATCGCAGATGTCGATCATCTCCTGCACTTCGCCCGCGCCTTCGGACGGCACCTTGCCCGCCTCGATCGTCACCAGCCGCGCGAGGTCGTCCTTCGACGCGCGCAGTTCCTCGCCGAGCAGCCGCACCAGCTCGCCGCGCCGCGGCGCAGGGACATTGCGCCAAGCGCGAAAAGCGGCCGCAGCCTTGCCCAGCGCCTCGTCGATCGCCGCAGCATCAGCGACCTGCACCATCGCGATTTGTTCGCCAGTCAGCGGCGTCGTCGACGGCATCGATCCGTCGGTCCACAGCGCGCGATCGACCTCGATTCGGTCCAGCAATCGTCCGACTTCGTCCGCGATCACCATCACGTAATTTCCTTTCATCGATCGCGGCCCAAGCATTTGCATATTTTCGTGAGGCGGCTATCTGACCGCCCAGTATCGAAAGCCATACGGGAGAATCAACCGTGTCGTCCGAATTGCCGCCGTCAGAACCGTTCGTTCCCGTTCCCGGCGATGCCGCGGTCGACACGCACTGCACCGCCGCTGACTATGATCGGCTGTATGCGCAGAGCGTCACCGACCCCGACGCCTTTTGGGCCGAACAGGCGAAACGCGTCGACTGGATCAAGGCGCCGACGAAGATCGGCAACTGGTCCTACGACCCGGTCGCAATCAAATGGTTTGAGGATGGCGTTCTCAACCTCTGTCACAACGCCCTCGACCGCCATGTCGCGGCAGGCCGTGGCGACCGTACCGCGATCATCTTTGAGCCCGACGCACCCGATGGCGAGACGCGAACGATCAGCTATTCCGCGCTGCTCGCCGACGTCATCCGCTTTGCCAATACGCTCAAGAAGATGGGCGTCCAGAAGGGTGATCGCGTCACCATCTATATGCCGATGATCCCCGAAGGCGCCGTGGCGATGCTCGCCTGCGCGCGCATCGGCGCGGTGCATAGCGTCGTCTTCGGCGGCTTCTCGCCCGAGGCGATCCACGGGCGGATCGAGGATTGCGCGAGCGACTGGGTGATCTGCGCCGACGAAGGACTGCGCGGCGGCAAGGTGGTGCCGCTCAAGGCCAATGTCGACAAGGCACTGGAGCGCATCGACGTCAAGGCCGTGCTCGTCATCGCGCACACCGGCGGCGACGTCAGCATGAAGGAGGGCCGCGACCATTGGTATGACGCGCTGTCGGCCGATGTCGGTGCGGACTGCCCGTGCGAACCGATGAACGCCGAGGACCCGCTGTTCATCCTCTACACCTCGGGATCGACTGGCAAACCCAAGGGGGTGCTGCACACCGTCGGCGGCTACAGCGTGTGGACCGCGACGACTTTTCATTACGGCTTCGATTATCGTCCCGGCGAGATTTTCTGGTGCACCGCCGACATCGGCTGGGTCACCGGGCACAGCTATGTCGTCTATGGCCCGCTCCAAAATGGCGCGACGACGCTGATGTTCGAGGGCGTCCCCAACTATCCCGACCACGACCGCTTCTGGCAGGTCGTCGACAAGCATCGGGTCAATATCCTCTACACCGCGCCGACCGCGATCCGCGCGCTGATGCGCGAGGGCGACGATTATGTGACGCGTCACGACCTGTCGTTGCTTCGCCTGCTCGGCAGCGTCGGCGAACCGATCAATCCCGAAGCGTGGCGCTGGTATCACGAGACCGTCGGCAAGGGCCGCATCCCGGTGATCGACACCTGGTGGCAGACCGAAACCGGCGGCATCATGATCACGACCCTGCCCGGCGCGCATGCCATGCAGCCCGGCAGCGCGGGCAAGCCCTTCTTCGGTATCCGGCCCGAACTCGTCGACGCCGAGGGCAACAAGCTCGTCTGCGAACAGACCGGCGGCGCGGCCGAGGGCAATCTCTGCATCACGCACAGCTGGCCCGGTCAGGCGCGGACGATTTACGGTGATCATGGCCGCTTCGCCGAAACCTATTTCTCGACCTACAAGGGCAAATATTTCACCGGCGACGGCTGCCGCCGCGATACCGACGGATATTGGCGCATCACCGGCCGCGTCGACGACGTGATCAACGTCTCGGGCCACCGCATGGGCACTGCCGAGGTCGAAAGCGCGCTCGTGCTGCACGAGGACGTCGCCGAGGCCGCCGTCGTCGGCTTCCCGCACGACATCAAGGGTCAGGGCATCTACGCCTATGTCACCTTGAACGCCGGGGTCGAACCCACCGACGAGGTGGCTGCGGCGCTGAAGCAGCAGGTGCGCAAGGAAATCGGCCCGATCGCGACGCCCGACCACATCCACCTGACCCCCGGCCTGCCCAAAACGCGTTCGGGCAAGATCATGCGCCGTATCCTGCGCAAGATCGCAGAAAACGACTTCGGGTCATTGGGCGATACGTCGACGCTGGCCGACCCGAGCCTTGTCGACGGGCTGATCGAAGGACGGAAGAACCGATAGAACCGGCCTTGGAAAAATGGAACCGTAGCCCTGAGCCTGTCGAAGGGCGCTTCACCGAGAAGCGCCCTTCGACAGGCTCAGGGCTACGGTGATGGTCGCTATTCCGACAGCGCCTCGCACAAGCCGTCAGTCGCCAGCGCGATGCGCGATTCCGCGGTGTCGCGATTGGCCGCGCTATTCTGCACGCCCTGCGTTTCGGTGTTGAACGCGAGCAGGCTGCCGACGCGCTGGTCGGGACAAAAGCTCAGATAGGCGCGAAAACCGTTCTGATCGCCATTATACCCGACGATACGCACCCCCCGGCTGCGGTCGACGAAAAACGACAGCGCGCTCTGCGTCGTCGTCGCCATGCGGCCCTGGGTGAAGTCCGCGCCCGCCGCAATCTGCGGCACCCACATTTCCTCGAGCGACGACCGTTTCAGCACCAGATCGTAATCGGCGGCACGCGCCGGATCGCCGAGCAGGAACGCCACATATTTCGCCATGTCGGGCATCGGCGCATTGAGCCCGCTGTTCGACACGGTGACGCCGGTATCGACATCGAAGGGCGCGGCGGCGCGCTTGCCGTCCTTGATATAATAGCTGTGCGACCGAAACGGCAGCAGATGCGGCGGGGTGCGGTCGAAAGTGCTGGCGTGCATGGCCAGCGGCTTCAGGATATTCTTGTCGATATAGACCTCATAATCCTCGCCAGACAGCCGCTCGATCACTTGCCCCAGATAGACGATGCCGGGGTTCGAATAGCCGAAGCGGCTGCCCGGCTTAAACTCGACCGCCGTGTACGGAAGCATCGCCACCAGTTGCGACCAGCCGGCCGGCTCGAACGGCTGCCAGTCATGGTCGCGCCATGGCCATGTTCCGCTCCGAAACCCCGCGCTGTGGCTCATCAGCTGGCGCAGCGTGATCGCGCCGGTGTCGCTATAGGGATTATGCACCGCCGCGAGTTCGGGGACATATTTGACGATCGGATCGTCGAGCGACAGCAGCCCGCGATCGCGCAGCTGCATGATCGCGATCCCGGTCATCGTCTTGGTCACCGACGCCCAATGATAGATGGTCCGCGCATCGACCGGAACCTTCGCATCGGCATCCTGCTCGCCCAGATGGTCGGCGGCGACCGTCTGCCCGCCCCGCACAACATAAAAGCTGCTGCCCGCAATGTTCGCTTTGCGCGTTTCGGCGCGATGCAGTTCGCGAAAATCGCTGAGCGCCTTGGCGAAACGCGCCTCGTCGGCGGCGGCGGGCGTGGCTGTCAGAACAAGCGCAGCGGCGATCCAGCGCATCATGGCGATCCCTCCCGATCCGGTGCTGGCGGACGGTGGCCGAAGTCGGTCAGAAATGAAAGTCAGGAAGTTCCGCCAGCGCGATCCCGAGCGCTTCGGCCCAGCCGTTGGCGACGCTGTCAAAATAGGGATCGCCGCGCTCGAACCGCCGCTCGCGCACGGTCGTGTAATCATCGCGCTCGTGAATCTTGAGGTCGATCGGCAAGTCGACCCCGGCATTGGCGCGAATCGTCGAATCGAACGACACGCACAGCAGTTTGACCGCATCCTCGAACGACATCGCCGGGTCATAAGAGCGCACGATGATCGGGCGGCCATATTTGGTTTCACCGATCTGGAAGAAGGGATTATCCTCGCCCGCCTCGATAAAATTGCCCTCGGGATAGATCAGGAACAGGCGTGGTTCGGCGCCCTTGATCTGCCCGCCGACGATCAGCGAGGCGCGAAACGCGGCCGCCGCGGCCGGCCCCTCGCTGTTATAGCGCATCACGATCTGACGCAGCGTTTCGCCGATGATCGTCGCGATCTGGAACATCGACGGCGCCGCCAGGATCGACGGATGGCGATCTTCGGGCGCCTTGGTGCGCTCGTCGAGCAGGCTGACGACCGCCTGCGTCGTCGCGAGGTTGCCCGCCGACATCAACGTGATGACGCGTTCGCCGGGGACGTGCCAGCTGCGCATCTTGCGCACCTGCGCAATATCGTCGACGCCCGCA
The DNA here is from genome assembly GCF_012274265.1 of Sphingopyxis microcysteis. GTDB lineage: Bacteria > Pseudomonadota > Alphaproteobacteria > Sphingomonadales > Sphingomonadaceae > Sphingopyxis > Sphingopyxis microcysteis. The sequence continues at coordinate 475,899 of NZ_JAANYY010000004.1, read as the reverse complement.
TTGGTGCGGGTGTCCGACATGAACACCAGCCCCTTGTTGAGCCGCATTCCCACGCAATAAGTCATCGAATCCCGTATCCCCGCCCCGGATCGTCCTGTGTCCCCGCAGTCCGCTTATTGCTGGACCTGCAATTGAACAACCAGATTTTCCTGCGCCGCACCATAGCGCATGCCGCGAACCGGGGCTGCGTCGCGGTAATCGAGCCCCGTGGCGACGCGGATATAACGCTGGTCGGGCGAATGGCCGTTGCTGACGTCGAATCCGATCCACCCGATATGGTCGAAATGCGCCTCGGCCCAGGCGTGCGTCGCATCCTGCTGCGTCCGGTCATTCATCATCAGATAACCGGAGACATAACGCGCCGGGTGGCCGAGATGGCGCATCGCGGCGATGAAGATATGGGCATGGTCCTGACACACCCCGCCTTCTCCGGCGAGTGCCTGTTCGGCGGTCGTTTCGGCATTGGTGACCCCGATCCGGTACGCCAGCCGGTCGATGATCAGCGTCGACAGCGCGTGCGCGCGTTCGATGTCGCTCGCATGATCGCGGCCAAGCTGCGCGACCAGCCCGCGCACCCCCCGTCCCGCGCGGGTCAGCGGCGTTGGGCGCAGAAAGGTCCACAAGGGCATGGCGCCGCGGTGCGCGCCGATCACCCCATCCCAGCTTTGCAGTTCGACCTCGCCATGGCAGCGGATCATCAGTTCGCTGGCGCCCCCCTCGACCGCGATCAGGTCGACACCATTGCCGTGATGATCGGTGTAATGAAGCTGCTGCGTACCGCCTTCAATATCGATCGCCCAATTGACGACATGCTGCTGCCCCGGGCGATCCTTGGGCGTCAGTTTCAGCTGCTGCAGCGCGTAACGCACCGGGGCGTCATAATGATAGCGGGTGATATGTTCGACGAACAAACGCATGACCGGCCGCCCTATTCCACAAATCGGTAATCGCGCTCGACCTGCCGCGCGAGCGCCGCGGTGTCGCGCAGAAAGCCGGTGACATATTGGTGCAGGCCGCCGTCAAAGATCGACTGGATCGGGGCGTTCAGCTTGTCGTGAACCAGCGCATGCGCCATCCGCCACGCCTCGGTCTCGTCGCCATAGTGGCGTTGCAATTCGTTCAGGTGATTTTCCATGCGCTCGCTGCAAAAGGTCAGGCTGCGCGGCATCTGGCGATAGAGGATCAGGAATTCCGCAATCTTCAGCGCGCTGATTTCCGCTCCATAGAGCCAGCGATAGGCACGGTGTGCCGACACCGACCGCAGGATCGTTTCCCACTGCACATTGTCGATCGAGGTGCCGATATGCGCGACCGAGGGAAGCAAGAGGTAGTATTTCACGTCGAGAATGCGGGCGGTGTTATCGGCGCGTTCCAGAAAGGTCCCGAGCTGCGCGAAATGATAGCCGTCGTTGCGCAGCATCGTGCCGTTCAATGCTCCGCGCACCTGCGCGCTTTGCTGGCGGATCGTCGTCAGCACATCGGGCAGGTCGTCCTCGCGCACCTGCCGCTTGAGCAGCGCGACGAGCGTCATCCAGCTGGTGTTGACCGCCTCCCATGTTTCGCGGGTCAGCGCGGTGCGCGCGGTGCGCGCATTGTCGCGCGCCTGACGGATCACTGACAATATGCTCGACGGGTTGGCCGGGTCGCGCAGCAGGAAGTCGATCACCCGCGCCGAGCTGTAATCGCCGTGCGCCGCCTGAAACGCCTGATTCACCCCGGCGGTCACCAGCACCGACTTCCACTCGGCGGCCGCGGTCTGCGAGCGGGTGAGCGCGATGCGAAACCCCGCGTCGATCAGGCGCGCGTTATTCTCGCTGCGTTCGAGGTAGCGCGCCATCCAGAAGAGGCTGCCTGCGGTCTTGCCTAGCATGGGGGCGTGCTTCCAAACGCATCGTCATTGCGAGGAGCCGAAGGCGACGCGGCAATCCAGGGGCGGTGCAAACCGCACTGGATTGCTTCGCGTCGCTCGCAATGACGGAAGAGGATCGTCTGCGCGCGCATCAATCCTCCAACACCCACGTATCCTTGGTCCCGCCGCCCTGGCTCGAATTCACCACCAGCGATCCCCGGGTCATCGCAACGCGCGTCAGCCCGCCCGGGGTGATCGTGATCCCCTGCGGCGACATCAGCACGAACGGACGCAAATCGACATGGCGCGGCGCCAGCCCTTTCTTGGTAAAGATCGGTACCGTCGACAGCGACAGCGTCGGCTGCGCGATATAATTGCCGGGGTTCGCCTCCAGCTTGGCGCGGAACGCCGCCAGTTCCTTCTTGCTCGCCGCGGGGCCGACGAGCATCCCGTATCCGCCCGATCCGTGGACTTCCTTCACCACCAGTTCGGGCAGGCGATCGAGTACTTCGCGCAGATGCTCGGGCTCCGAGCAGCGCCAGGTCGGCACATTGGGGAGCAGCGCCTTTTCGCCGGTATAAAATTCGATGATGTCGGGCATATAGCTGTACAGCGCCTTGTCGTCGGCGATGCCCGTTCCCGGCGCGTTGGCGATGGTGATGCCCCCGGCGCGATAGACGTCCCAGATCCCCGGCACCCCCAGCATCGAGTCGGGGCGGAAATTCAGCGGGTCGAGGAAGTCGTCATCGACGCGCCGATAAAGCACGTCGATCGCCTTATACCCCTGCGTCGTGCGCATCGCGACGCGGCCGTCGACCACCCGCAGATCATGGCCTTCGACCAGTTCGGCGCCCATATGATCGGCCAGGAAGCTGTGCTCATAATAGGCGCTGTTGTGGATACCCGGGGTCAGCACCGCGACCGTCGGCGTCCCGCCGCATGCCGGCGGCGCGCAGGCGGCGAGCGATTTCAAGAGGTTGATCGGGTAATCGCTGACCTCGCGCACCGGCACTTTCGCGAACAGCTCGGGAAACATCTGGAGCATCGTTTCGCGGTTTTCGAGCATGTACGACACCCCCGACGGGGTGCGCGCATTGTCCTCCAGCACGTAAAACTCGTTGGCGCCGGTGCGGACGATGTCGGTGCCGCTGATATGCGTATAGATGCCGCCCGGCGGGTCGAGCCCCATCATCATCGGCAGAAAGGCGTCGTTGTCGGCGATCAGCTTGGTCGGCACCCGCCCGGCGCGCAAAATCTCCTGCCGGTGATAGATGTCGTAGAGGAAGGCGTTGAGCGCGCGCACGCGCTGTTCGATGCCGCGCGACAGGCGGCGCCATTCGCTGGCCGAGATGATCCGCGGCACGACGTCAAAGGGGATCAACCGCTCGTCGCCGTCTACGGCGCCATAGACGTTGAAAGTGATGCCGGTGGTACGGAATAGCGCCTCGGCCTGAACCGCCTTGTGCTGGATGCGCGCCACATCCTCGGCTTCGAACCAGTCGCAATATTCGCGATAGGGCGACCGGGTCTCGCCGCCATGGCTGTTCATTTCGTCAAAAAAGGAAATGCGCCTGCCCTTTCCACGCAACGTGCCAACCCATGCCGCGCGCCCAATGTCCTGGGCTTGCACGGCGCATCCTGTTCCAGCTGCTGCGCCGCTTGTCGGCTACGTGGCCACCAAGCTTATGCGAATGATGCTAGCACCGCCGCACGGGAAGGCAAGCGCACAAAAAAGCGTTAGAAACCAAATAACAGACGGATGGCGACAAAGCCGACAAGCACGGCGGTGAGCCGCCGGATCAGCGCCGCGGGTCCGCTCTTGACCGCAAGCTGGGTTCCGATCGCGCCACCGATCAACACCGCGACGAGCAACGGCCAGTGGCTGGCGACCGCGCCGACCATCGCGTTGCCCTGACCCTTGATCAACTGGCCGGTCAGCCCGAACAGGCTGTTGACGAGGATGAACAGGCTCGCAGTCGCGGCGACGGACCGTTCCTCGGCCCAGCGGATGAGGTGCAGGATCGGCGCCAGAAAAATCCCCCCACCAATGCCGACCACGCCCGCAAGATAGCCGAGCGCCGCGGCGATCGGCAGCAAGAGCGCGGGCCGCAGCAGCACAGGCTTGGCGGTCCGCGGCTGGATCAGCAGCGCCAGCGCCGACGCGAGCAGCGACAATCCCAGCAGCGTGACAAGCATACCCTGCTTCACCGGGGTCAGCCCGCCAAGAAAGGCCAGCGGCGCGGCGACCGCGATCAGCGGCAGCGCCTTCGCCCACGGCATCACCCCGGCCCGCGCGAACCGGATCGTCCCGCCGCTGACGACGATGACGTTGCACGCGAGGCTGATCGCCGGAACCAGCCCCACCGCCACGCCCCCGAGGATCAGCAGCGCGGTATAGGTCGACCCCCCACCGAACCCGACCGCCGCATAGAGCAGCGCCGTGAAACCGAACGCTATTGCCAGTCCGCCCATGAATCCCCCTTGCCTGATGCGTCAAGCCATATACAGCAGGATATAGATTGGCCAGAGGGAGAGAATGATCGCCATGCCGCTGCACGCCACCTTGCTCGCGCTGCAGATCGTTGCAGCGACACCCGCCGCGCCAGAGCCGGTCGCTGCGACTTGCACTGCCCCGGCGGACCTGCGGGCTACCCCGTTTGCCGGATGGGCCTTGCCCGATGAAAACCACGCGGCGATCCCCGAAATCGGCCGCCCGACGGTGCTAGCCCTCGAAAATGGCGGCACATCGCGGCAGATCGCGATCACCGAGGCGGGTCGCTATGGCATCGCCGCCGATGGAAAAGTCTGGATCGATGTCATTACGAACGCCGCACCCGTGTCATCGATCGGGCACGGCCATGGCCCCGCCTGTTCGGGCATTCGCAAGATCGTCTGCTTCAATCTGTCGGCTGGGGCTTACGAGCTCGCCTTGTCGAAAGCCGAAGTCGCGTGCGTCCGGCTATTGATCGTCCGAGCTCCCTGATCGCAGGGCAGCAATGATCGACCCAGCGGCCCGGGTCGCCGCCGCCTGCGCCGCAGCATCGCTGGCCCGGTAAGCGGCAAGCACCGCGCGGGCTGAAACGCTCAGCTGCGCACCGGCCCCCGGCCTGGCCTCGACCAGCGGGGCGGCAAAACAGCTGTTCATCTCCTCGACGAGCAGCCACGCGCGGCGATAGCTCATGCCCAGCTGGCGCGCCGCTGCCGAGATAGAGCCGGTCGCGTCGATCGCGTCGAGCAAGTCGGCCTTGCCAGGCCCCATCGCAATGGCATCGCCGAGCCGGATCCGCAGCCGCAGCTCGATCCGCCCGACGTCCGCCATCAGATCGCGCCGTGGCAATGCTTGTATTTGCGCCCCGAACCGCACGGACATGGCGCGTTGCGGCTGATTTCCAGCGCCGCATAGGGGTTCTCACCTTCCGGCATGTCGGGCCGCGGGATCTGCATCGGGGGCAGCGTGTTGGCGATCACGCCCAGTCCGCCGCTGTCGATGTCGGCGCTGTTGTCCTCACCCGTGAACGGATCGATATGCGTCGTCAGGAAATCGGGCAGATCGGGAAGCGGCATCGGCTCGGGCTCTTCGAAGCGCAGGTCGATGCGCGCGACCGTGCGCGTCACATCCTCGCGGATGTTCGACAGCATGCGCTCGAACAGTGCGAACGCCTCCTGCTTATATTCGTTGATCGGCTGTTTCTGGGCATAGGCGCGCAGGAAGATCGCCTGACGCAGCGCGTCGAGCGTCGCCAGATGGTCTTTCCACTGATGGTCGAGCGTCTGGAGCAGCACCGATTTCTCGATCCCTTTCCAAGTGTCCGGATCGACCTGCGCGGCCTTTTCCGCCGCGACCGCGTCGGCCATCGCCTGGATGCGCTGTTCGAAAATCTCGGGATCGACGGCATCTTCCTGCATCCACTCGTCGATCGGCGGGTGGAGATCGAGAATATTGGCGACGCGCTCCTTCATCGTCTCGATGTCCCATTGCTCGGGATAGCTGCCCGGTGGGCAGGCGTCGGCGACGATCGCGTTCACCGTTTCGGCGCGCATTGCCGCCATCACGTCGTCGACGGTCTCGCTGTCGATGATGTCGCCGCGCTGTTCGTAAATGACCTTGCGCTGGTCGTTCATGACGTTGTCATATTCGACGACCTGCTTGCGGATGTCGTAGTTGCGCGCCTCGACCTTTTTCTGCGCGGTCTCGATCGCTTTCGACAGCCATTTCGACCCGATCGCCTCGCCATCCTCCAGATTCTTGTTCATCATCTTGGAAAACAGCGTGTCGGGGCCAAAGATGCGCAGCAGGTCGTCGTCGAGACAGAGGTAAAATTTCGACAGGCCGGGATCGCCCTGACGCCCCGAACGACCGCGCAGCTGGTTGTCGATGCGGCGGCTCTCGTGGCGTTCGGTGGCAAGGACGAACAGCCCGCCCGCCGCCTTCACCGCCTCGCGCTCGGCGGCGACCTCGGCCTTGATCCGCTCGACCGCGGCGTCGCGCTCGGGACCGGCAGGCATGTCCTTCAGCTCGTCCTCGATGCGGAATTCCTCATTGCCGCCGAGTTTGATGTCGGTGCCGCGGCCCGCCATGTTGGTGGCGATGGTCACCGCACCGGTGCGACCCGCCTGCGCAACGATATGCGCCTCGCTTTCATGGAAACGCGCGTTGAGCACACTGTGCGCGACATTCTCCTTTTCGAGGAAGGACGACAGCAGTTCGGACTTTTCGATCGACACGGTGCCGACGAGCACGGGCTGGCCGCGCTCCTGCGCCTCGCGGATCGTCTTGGCGATCGCGCCGAACTTGTCGGTGATATTCTTGTAAAACTCATCCTCGTCGTCGATCCGCGCAATCGGGCGGTTGGTCGGAATGGTGACGACATTCATCTTGTAGATGTCGAAAAATTCGGGTGCCTCGGTCGCGGCCGTCCCGGTCATGCCCGAAAGCTTGGGATACATGCGGAAATAATTCTGGAAGGTGATCGACGCGAGGGTCTGGTTCTCCGGCTCGATCTGCACGCCTTCCTTGGCCTCGACCGCCTGGTGCAGACCGTCTGACCAGCGGCGGCCGTCCATCATGCGCCCGGTAAATTCGTCGATGATGACGACCTTGCCGTCCTTGACGATATAGTCGGTGTCGATGCGGAACATCTGGATCGCCTTCAGCGCCTGATTGACGTGGTGGACGACCTGGGTATTCTCGATGTCATAAAGGTTGCTGCCCTGGAGCAGCCCCGCGGCTTCGAGCAGCCGTTCGACATGTTCGGTGCCTTCTTCGGTCAGGCTAATCGATTTGGACTTTTCGTCCTTCTCATAATCTTCGTCGGTAAGCTGCAGGACGATCTCGTTGACGCGGATATATAGCTCAGACTTGTCGTCGGTCGGGCCGGAGATGATCAGCGGGGTCCGCGCTTCGTCGATCAGGATCGAATCGACTTCGTCGACGATGCCGAAATTGAACGGCCGGTGGACCATCTGCTCGCGGTCGAATTTCATATTGTCGCGCAGATAATCGAACCCCAGCTCGTTGTTCGTCGCATAGGTGATGTCGCTGTTATAAGCGTCGCGGCGCTGCATTTCGTTGAGGTTGGGGACAATGATCCCGGTCGTCAGGCCCAGGAAACCATAAACGGTCCCCATCCATTCGGCGTCGCGGCGCGCCAGATAGTCGTTGACCGTGACGACGTGGACGCCCTTGCTTTCCAAGGCGTTGAGATAACAAGGCAGCGTCGCCATCAGCGTCTTGCCCTCGCCCGTCGCCATCTCAGCAATTTCACCGCGGTGCAGGACGACGCCGCCGATCATCTGGACGTCGAAATGGCGCATGCCCAAAGTGCGCACCGCTGCCTCACGCACCGTCGCAAAGGCTTCGGGCAGGATATCGTCGAGCGTCTCGCCCGCCGCGAGCCGGTCACGGAACTTCTGCGTCTGCGCCTGCAATCCCGCGTCGTCGAGCGCCTGCATCGCGGGTTCGAAAGCGTTGATCTTGTCGACGATCTTGCGGATCGAGCTCACATAACGGTCGTTGGACGAGCCGAACAGGCTCTTGGCGAGGCCAGAAAACATCTAGGATTCCTTGGAATATGAATGAATGGGCGGCCCAGAGGCCGCAAGAATATGCAAAGCCCCATCACGGGGCGGCGCCTGCAAGAACAGGACGCTAAACCGGCACTCTATTCGAGCGCGCGGTCGCTGCCGGTGAGGAGACCGGGAAGATGCGGAGGCGGCGCCTTACGCGGCTTGCGGCCCGTACCGCCGCCACTCGATCGCCGGGTCGGCGTTGTCGCAGAAGGACGACGTTCGCTATCGCTGACCTCGGCCTGGCCCGCGGTTTCGGCGAGCAAGACCAGCGCCCCCATCGCCGCCGGAACGGCAGGCGCGGCAACCGCCCGGTCGGCAGTCGCCAGACCGGTCAGCAATGCCAAAAGGGTCAGCAATAACCGCAAGAATCGCCCCTGTTATGCATCGGAGCGTAACATATTGCGCCCCGTTCCCTGAACATAGGGTGAAAGCGGCGCGGCGTCTAGGGGGAGTAAATCGTCGGCATGGGGTGTATTCCGTCAGCCGCAAATATTCCAAAGGTCAGTAAAGGTCAGCCCAATGGCGTCCCCAATTTGGACCCATGATGATCTGGCGGGTCCGCAACAATGGGGCGCAACCGCGCCGGCAAGCCAGCCCGCAAAACCCGTGGGCGGGGCGCATGAAGGCGCCGGAAGCAAGGCTTGCACGGCGGAGAATAATAGGAAAGGCTTGTTTGAAGGCGTCTGTTTTGGGTGGATTCCCGACCGTCTCCAACCTCCGTTCGTGTCGAGCGAAGTCGAGACACGCCGAAGACTCACGCCAAGCCACGCGTATCTCGACTTCGCTCGATACGAACGGGGACTGGATTGACCGGCAGCTCCGGTCGCAACGCGTCGTCACCCCAGCGCCGGATTCAACCCCTTCACCTCGATCAGAAAACTCTTCGGTTTCTTGAACAGCTTGCTCTTGCGATTGACCTTGAGCCCGACCGACTCGGCCAATTCCATCACGAAATGCACGCAGTTGCGCTTGTTCAGGCTGTAACTCGGCTGCTCGCGGTCGCGCCATTCGACGACTTTCGCGATCAGCCGCGCATAGGTTGCATCGTCGATGACGACATCGAACTGGCGATCGCTCTTGGCGATATAATCGGGCTCCGACGATTCCACCTTGCCCTTGACCGATCCGAACAGGATCGCCGGACTGACCGTTGTCGCGGTAAAGCCGTAATTGGCGTCGATCGCCTCGCCCGTCGCATCCAATTTGCCCTTCATGACGATGAAGGCGTGCGGAAAGCGGTCGCCGAAATCATGGCTGTAAAAGCTCACGACCACCTCGGCACGCGCCGGAGCGGTCAGTCCGGCGCAAAACAGCAACAGGAACAGGAGGATCAGGCGGAGGCCGCGGGTCATCGCCGCCCTCTTAGCCAGCCGCCCGCCCGCTTGCCAAGCCGTCATTGTCGCTTGACCGGCACGTCAACTTGGCATCTTGTCGGACTGACAAGAATGTAAGGAGGGGCGGGATGGCTCGAAAGGCGATTTTCATTACCGGTGGCGGTTCGGGCATCGGGCGCGCGGTCGCGCGCCATTTCGCGGCGCAGGGCTGGTTCGTCGGCATCGCCGACGTCAACCGCGCCGGGATCGACGAAACCGCCGCGCTTCTCCCCGATGGCGCATCCTCGCGCCATGTCATGGACGTGCGCGACCGTGATCAGTGGAAGGCGGCGCTCGATGAATTTGCCGCCGCCAGCGGCGGCCGGCTCGACGTCCTGTTCAACAATGCCGGGATCGGTACCGGCGGTCAGTTTGCCGACATGCCGCCCGAGGAGGCCGATCGGCTGATCGCGATCAATTTCGGCGGCGTCGTCAACGGCATCTATATGGCGCTCCCGCTACTGCGCGCCACACCGGGATCGGCGATCCTCAACACCGGGTCGGCATCGGGATTTTACGGGGTCGCCGGGCTGGCCGTCTATTCGGCGACCAAATTCGCGGTGCGCGGGCTGACCGAGGCGCTGGAAATCGAATTTGCGAAATATGGCATCAAGGTCCGCTCACTGATGCCAGGCTTCATCGACACCCCCCTGCTCGACCAGGTCAGCGCCGACAGCAACGAACCCGCGCGCGACCGCCTGTCGCAGAGCGGATTCGAGATCGTCCCGGTCGAGCGTGTCGCCGAAGCGGCGTGGGCGGCGGTCCACGGCGACAAGGTCCATGTGACCGTCGGCAAGATGGCCAGGCGGCTGGCGCGCCTCGCGCGCTGGTTCCCCGGACTGATCATCCGCCAGTCGAAGAAGATCGACGGGTTGGGGACAGCCGGGCAGTAAGCGGCCTGCCGCCGAAGGTCAGCTTTGGGGTGGGGAGCGGACGTTTAGCTCCGCGCTTCAAAAGCAGAGTGTGCCGCTTGCGCCCTAGTCCGTAGCCGTCGCCATAAGTGATGGCTGACGAATGCTGCGTCATCGCCGTTGGGTAGGTCTACAAGCATCGTGGTCAACAGGGCCTTCACCTCGTCGATGGCTTTGGCTTCTTTCGAGTCCAAAAGACTTTCGCCGATCGCGCCTTCATCAAAATCGTTGTCGTCAAAGAAGAAATGAAAAATCTGATCGATATCTGACACCAGCCCTTGTTTGCGCTCATTGCGCCAAAGTTCTTCCGGATCATCCGCCGCTAGCTCTTCGAGATACAGAATGAGCTCTTTTCGCTTTTCCGGGTTGGCGAGCGAAGAAGGCATGAATGAGTGGTTATCCGTCATATTGCGAGGGTATCTACGATCGCAATTGACCGCAATGTCTGCAATTGGTCGATACCCGACATTCCCGCTTTACACGCTATACTATTACTTCGCCGCCCCGCACTGCACCGACCCGCCGCCGACATTGCGCACCGTGCACACGGGCTTGCCCAGCACCACCGTCTTGCCGACCCCCCGCGCCGTCACTCCCGCGGTCTTTACCGCAAGCAGTCGGTTCTCGCCCGCGCCTTCGCCGTCGAAGGTCAGCATGTCGACTGCCAGTGCGCCCGCGTCGAACAGCCCCGCGCCCGACACGGTCATTTGCGCCTGTTTTGCGGTTCCGCCCAGCGTGATCGTGCCGTTGCCGATCATCGCGACCGAAAGCCGGTCGGTGGCGATCGCGCCGACCGAAACCGTCCCGGGCCCGCGCAGCGCGATCGACACGCGATTGCCCTTCATCCGGTCGATGCTGAGCGATCCCGCCCCGCCCATCGTCGCCGATCGCAGCCCCGCAACATTGATCCGGATCGTCACCGCACCGCGCGGCGCGCGGCGTTTTTCGTCGCCCGCGAACTGGCGTGTCCCGATCACCAGCCGTCCGTCGCGCGCCTCGAGGCTCAGCCGGTCGAGCGCATCCTGCGGCCCGGTCGCGACGGCGCCGACGGGAGCGCGTGTCGTCACCTCGATCACATAATCGGCGTTGACCTCAATCGCCTCGAAGCTGGTGAGGCCAAAGCGTTTTTCGGCTGCCGTCGCGGGGGCGATGGCCAAAAGGACGGAGGCCGCCAGTGCGGCGTTTCGAAGCGCAAGGGTCATGGCACCGCCTTACCCGGTCCGGGCAGGCGGTACCAGCACCGCATCATTTGCAGGTAACGGTCCCCGATCCGACTTCGCGCGACGAACATTTTGCGCCGCCGCCCAGCGTCACGTCGCCCGATCCCAGGATGCTGACATCGGCGGTGCCCGACGCCTGCGCCTCGACATTACCCGATCCGGTAACCGACACCTCCAGCGTCCGCGCGACAAGGCCGTCGGCGTCGATGTCACCCGATCCGGTGATACCATATTCGCCGGCATCAACGGTGCCGCCGCCGATTTCGATGTCGCCCGATCCCGATACGCTGATGTCGACACGCTTGGCGGTCAGCTTCGCGACCTTGAGGTCGCCCGAACCGGTGACCACCGCCTCGACCGCATCGCCGTCCATGCTGTCGGCATCGATCGACCCCGACCCGGTCAGCCGCGCGCCGGTCAGACGCGGCATGGTGATCGTGATTTCGACATCATTGTCCTCGCGGCTCGAAAAGCTGAAGCCTTCGCGCTTGCGTCCGATCGACAGCGTCGGGCCGTCGACCTCGATCTCGAGCCGGTCGAGCACCGCCTGCGGCCCCTTGGCGCTGATCGAAAAGGCATCGCCGCGGCGAATGGTCACGTCGTCGGGACCGGCGACCTTGACCTCGGTAAATCCGGTCAGCGCATAGGTTTGGGTGGTGGTCGGGCCTGCATCGGCGGGCTGCGCCGCGTCGCCCTTGCCTGCCGAAGCGCCGTCCTTGCGGTCGGCGCCGCTGCACGCGGTGACGGTCATCGCCAAGGCCAGCGGCAGCGCCGCCATCGTCCAGTTACGCATCGCAAATCTCCTTTGTGTATTACACGTATAACACACAGAAGATATGCTGTCCAGCGATCCTACCAGCGCAGCAGCGGCGCCAGCAGCACGCGCCCCGCAATGCCCGACAACAGCACCGCGAGCCCGTGCCACAGCGCGATATGAATCATGTCGTTCGATGCGCAATGCAGCGCGACGATCGTCGCCCCCGCAGCGCCCGCCGCGATACCGACCACCCAGCCGGCGCGTTCCGGCGACGTCGGCGCGCCGTGCTTCAGCCAGCCAAACAGCGCCGCGCCGACGCCAAGCCCCGCGAGCACCCCCTGCATCAGGCAATGCAGGCCATTTTCGGGATGCGCCGCTTCCAGCGCCGCATGGCTATCGTCCATCGCCATCACCAGCGCCGACAAAGGCAAAGCGAGCGCCGCCAGCCCAGCCCAGCGCCAGCCGCTGTAATCGCGCCCGACCCCCGGCAATCCCATCCGCAGCGCGCTCCACGCCGCGGCGAAACCCAACGCCACGATCAACCAGAAGGCGAGCAGCGGCAGCGGGGGCATCATGACGCCTTCGGCCAGATCGTGCCGCATCCCGCCCAGCCCGAACAAGATTGCGGCGCCCGCAGCCCAGCCCGCGGCAACCCACAGCGATCCGCGCGCGACCCGGCGCGGGCGCACCGGCTCCAGCTCGTCGGCAAGATTGTCGATCAGGTCGTCGATCGCGGCGTCGCTCATCTCATTCGCTTTCAATCAATTGCGCGAGCTTTTTCAGCCCGCGATGAATATTCACCTTCACCAGCGCCTCGCTCTGCCCGCAAATCCGCGACGCTTCGGCGATCGAGGCACCCTCGATCTTGACCAGCGTGATCGCCTGTGCCTGCCCCGGGGGCAGCAGCGTGAGCATGCGGTCGAGGCTGAGGCGCGCGTGGACGACCTCGTCCTCGGCCCCGACCGCCGCGTCGCCCTCGCCCAGCTCGACCTCGTCGCGCTGGCGGCGCAAAAGGTCGATCCAGCGATAGCGCGCGATCGCCGCCAGCCAGGGCAGGAACGGCCGGCTATTGTCCCAGGTCGCCAGCTTGCGATGCATCGATACCAAAGTCTCCTGCACCAGATCGTCGACCTGGTGCGGCGCGATCCGCCGCGCGAAATAGCGTGCCAGCCATTTGCCTGAATCGCCCAGCAGCGCGCGGTAAGCGGCGCGGTCGCCGCGCTGCGATGCCGTCATCAGGCGCGCCAGCGAGGGTTCGTCGATGCTCATCTGCGCCGCAGTCTAGCAACTAGGGCATCGAGCGAAAACAGCCCGCCGCCGCGCACGATCAGGATCGCCGCCATTGCCGCCCACAGCGAATGCACCGGCCACCAGGCATCGGGAAAGACGAACAGCTGGATCACCAGCGTCATCACCAGCAGCGCGCCCGCCGACAATCGCGTCGCCAACCCCAGCAGCAGCAGCGCCGGGAAAATATGCTCGGCATAGGTGGTCAGGGGGACCGCGATAACGGGATCGAGCGGCAGGCCCGAAAATTCCGACGCGAACAGGTCATATTGCACCGGATCGATCGTCAGAAACGCGCCCTCGACCGTCTTGGTCTGCCCCGATCGCCAGAACACCCCAGCGAGTGCGATCCGCAGCAACAGCAATGCGAACGCTTCGGGCACCCGCCCCTCGATCAGCGCAACGCTGCGATCGTAAAGTCCAACCACCCGGTTCATTCCGCAAGCCTTTCGAAAGCACCAGCGCCGATCAGCGCCGCGACGGCAGCGCCGCCATCGGGATGGGTTTCGGCAAGATGCACGATGAGGTTACCGAGCGGGACAATTTCGTGCGCCAGATCGACCGCGGCAGCATCGGCCGCATCGATCGCAAGGACCCGCACCGCGGCATCGGGCCGCGCGATCAGCAGCGCGCGGGCGCCGCGCGGCAGGCAAGGATCGAGCAGCGGCGCGGACGGATGCGCGAGCGCAACGACGCGCACCGCCGGGTGGCGCCGCACGACGAGGCCGAGCAGCGCCGCTTCGTCCAGCCCGGCGAGGTCGGCAAGCGCCAGCGCCGGTGCGTCGGCGGCGTGATAACTTTCGAGCCACGCCCATTCGGCGCGCGCCAGATCGGCGGCGAGCGGATCGGCGAGCCAATCGGGAAACGCCGCACCGATCAGCGCGAGCGCGCGGCCCTGCGCACCGCCGCTATCGACAAAGGCGCGCGAAACGCGGTTGAACTCGGCGGCGCCCAGATGGTCGCGGGTACGCGGAAAACTGTCCTCCAGCGCAACCAGCCGCGCATGCGATATGGTGTTGGCATGCACGCTCAGCCCGCGCAGCACCGCGGCGCTACCGCCCGCGAACAGTCCGTGCGGCAGATGATCGGGTCCGCCGAGCAACGTCGCGGCGATCGCCGCCTGCGCGTCACGCATCGACCGGCTCCGACGCGAGCAGCGCATCGGCCCGGGCCACTTCGGCGCTCAGCGTCGCATAATCGGGAACATCGCTGTCCCATTCGACCAACACCGGTCTTGGGCCCGCGCGGCGCAGGAAGGCGCTGAGCAAATCCCAGCAGCTTTGCCGGACCGCCGATCCATGATCGTCGATCGCGATCGTCCCGCCGACGCCATCGTCCTTGCGGCTGTGCCCCGCGACATGCACCTCGCCGACCAATCGCGGATCAAAGGCGTCGAGCCAGGGCGCCGGGTCTAGGCCGAGATTAAATGCCGATACCTCGACATTGTTGACGTCGAGCAGCAGCCCGCAACCGCTGCGGCGGCACAGTTCGTGAAGGAAATCGACCTCGCCCCAATCGTCGGCGGCATAGGCAAGGTAGCGCGACGGATTTTCGATCAGCATCGATCGCCGCAACCGGTCCTGCACCCGTCCGACTTCGCCGACGAAATGCGCGAGCGCCGCGTGGCTGTAGGGAATGGGCAGCAGATCGGGGAATTTGTCGTCGGGTCCGTTGCTCCAGCTGAGGTGATCCGAAACCATTGCCGGTTCATATTGCTCGCACAGCGCGGCGAGCGAGGCGAGTTCATCGCGATCGACGCCCCCCGCCGACCCCAGTGAGAGCCCGACCGAATGAAAGCTGAGCGGAACATGGTCCGCGATCGCGGTCAGCCAACGATGCGGAGGCCCGCCTGCGCCGAAGTAGTTTTGGGGGTGGACTTCGGCCCAGGCGGGCGGGGCACCCCGCTCCGCCGCCGCCAGCACATCGCCATAATGTTCGGGCTTCAGCCCGAAACCGGCGCGCTGCGGCAAGTCGCGGAGCGGGCGGGGGGGCACTTGCCTCAGCTCTTCTTAGCGACCGGCTTGGCGTTGCCCTTGTGCGCCGCCAGCGTGCCGCCCATCTTTTCGCAGCTGCCCTTGGCGACATATTTCCAGGCATTGCCCTGGTAATCGACGGTCGAGGTGCCAGCACAGCTGGTGCCCGGACCCGCGGCGCAGTCATTCTTGCCCTTCAATGCCACGCCATAGCATTTTTCCTTGGGGCCATCGGCGGCAACGGCTGGGGTCGCGAGCGTGCCAGCCGCCATGGCAAGGACGGCCGAGGCGGCGAGCGACAGTTTCAAACTATTCGTCATCATGAATACTCCCTTGGGAAATGGGTGATGCGGGGGATGGCATCGACAGGAGTTTCGCGCGGCGCCCGCCGAAGGTTACGCCCGGCGCGGTGGGCTGCGCCATTTTGTCGCCACCTTCGGCGCCCAAGGGCTGCTTTTACGATTTCGACCGGACAGCAGAGCATGAGCGTAGCGTTTCGCCGCGAGAGCGACGACGAACATAAGGAACCCGAGTATGAGCTGCCCATTGCGGTCGGCCCGAATCTGGTGACCCCGCGCGGATTGCGCCTGCTCGGCGAAGAGGTCGCGCGGATCGAAGCCGACATCGCCGGGACGGCCGACGAGGAAGCGCGCAAGAAATTGCAGCGGCGCCTCCGCTATTTCCTCACCCGCCAATCGACTGCCGAGGTGCAGACGCCGCCCGCCGATGGCAGCGTCGGGATCGGCAGCCGCGTGGCCTATCGGTTGAACGGAACCGAAAAGACGATCACCATTGTCGGCGGCGACGAGGCCGACCCGGCGCGCGGCCACATCGCCTTTTCCGCCCCGCTCGCGCGCGCCTTGATGGGCGCCGAGGTGGGCGAGAGCGTCGAATATCAGGATCGCGACGACGCGATCGCGATCATCGCCGTCGAACCCGACCCGGAGGTCATGGCATGAAGGACAAGTTCGAACGCCACAAACAGCCGTGGACCGCGGCCGAGATCGACAAGCTGCACATGCTGGCGAAAAAGGGCATGGCGCTGAAAGCCATCGCCAAGGCGCTGACCCGCAGCGAGGAATCGGTGAAGACCCGCGCCAAGGCCGACGGCCTGTCGATCGCCAAGCTGCACTGAGCATGACCGATCAGCCTTCTTCTCTTGCCTGTCATCCCGGCGAAGGCCGGGATCTCGACCTCGCTTGTCAACGCACCGGCGAGATCCCGGCCTTCGCCGGGATGACGATTCAACTGGCATGACCACATCCCCTTACGACGCCATCGTGCTGGGCGCCGGCGCGGCCGGGCTGATGTGCGCAGCGGTCGCGGGACAGCGCGGCAAGCGCGTGCTGCTGCTCGACCATGCCGATCAGGTGGGCAAGAAGATCCTGATCTCGGGCGGCGGGCGCTGCAACTTCACCAATGTGAACACCGCGCCTGACCGTTTTCTGTCGGCGAACCCGCATTTCGCCAAATCGGCGCTCGCGCGTTACACGCCCGCCGATTTCATCGCGCTCGTCGAGCGCCATGGCATCGCCTATCATGAAAAGACGCTGGGCCAGCTGTTCTGCGACGGATCGGCGAAAGCGATCGTCGCGATGCTGCTGGCCGAAGCCGCTGCGGCGGGGGTTGAAATCCGCACCGGGCAGCCCGTTCGCGCGGTCGACCACGCCGATGGCCGATTCCGGGTGCAATTTGGAGAAGCGAGCTTTTCCGCAACGGCACTGGTCATCGCCACCGGCGGTCCGTCGATCCCCAAAATGGGCGCGACGGGCTTTGCCTACGACCTCGCCCGCCAGTTCGGCCTCAAGGTCGTCGAACCGCGCCCGGCGCTCGTTCCGCTCACGCTTGGCGGTGACGATGTGCTGTTCCGCGAATTGTCCGGAATCGCCGCGCCGGTCGAAGCGCGCGCGGGCAAGGCGGCGTTCCGCGAAGCGGCGCTGTTCACCCATCGCGGGCTGTCGGGACCCGCGATCCTGCAGGTCAGCAGCTATTGGCGCCACGGCGAGCCCGTGACCATCAATCTGTTGCCCGATGCGCCGCCCGGCTGGCTACTCGAGGCCAAGCGCACCCGTCCGCAGGCAACGCTTCGCGCCACGCTCGGCGCGCTGCTCCCCGACCGTCTCGCCGAAACGCTTGCCGAACGCCTTGCGCTGCCCGGTGAGCTCGGCGCCCAGACCGACCGCAAGCTCGCCGACGCCGAAGCACGCCTCAAACGCTGGGTTTTCCATCCAAACGGCACCGAGGGCTTTGCCAAAGCCGAGGTTACGGTCGGCGGAATCTCGACCGTGGGCCTGTCATCGCAAACAATGGTGGCCAAAACCGTTCCAAACCTCTATGCGGTCGGCGAGGCCGTAGATGTCACAGGGTGGTTAGGCGGCTATAATTTTCAATGGGCCTGGGCAAGCGGACACGCTGCCGGACAGGTGATTTGAGCCCATTGAGCCCCTTTTCCGTCGGCCCGTCACCGCACCGGTGACCGCCCATATTATTGAGATATAAATGCCTTTCGAAAATCTTTCGCCCGTCCTTTCGGACGCCCTTACCGCGCGCGGCTATGAAGCGCTGACCCCCGTCCAGACGCATGTGACCGAGGATGAGGCCAAGGGCCGCGATCTGCTGGTTTCGGCGCAGACCGGGTCGGGCAAGACCGTCGCCTTTGGCCTCGCCATGGCCGACGAACTGATCGAGGACGGGCGCCTGCCCTTCGCAACCTCGCCGCTCGCGCTGATCATCGCGCCGACGCGCGAACTCGCTATGCAAGTCAGCCGCGAGCTCGGCTGGCTTTACGGCAAGGCCGGCGCGCGCATCGCGACCTGCGTCGGCGGCATGGACGCCAGCAAGGAACGCCGCGCGCTGGGCCAAGGTGTGCAGATCGTCGTCGGCACCCCCGGGCGCCTGCGCGACCATCTGGAGCGCGGTGCGCTCGACTTGACCGCTCTCCGTGTCGCGGTGCTCGACGAAGCCGATGAGATGCTCGACATGGGCTTTCGCGACGATTTGGAAGAAATCCTCGACGCCACCCCTGAAACGCGCCGGACCCTGCTGTTTTCGGCGACGCTGCCCAAACCGATCGTCCAGCTTGCCAAGCGGTACCAGCGCGATGCGCTGCGCATTTCGACCGTCGGCGAAGACCGCGGCCATGGCGACATCAGCTATCAGGTCGTGACCGTCGCACCCGCCGACATCGAGGGCGCGGTGATCAACCTGCTGCGCCTGCACGACGCCGAGACCGCGATGCTGTTCTGCGCGACACGCGACAATGTCCGCCGCCTGCACGCCAGCCTGGTCGAGCGCGGTTTCGCGGCGGTCGCGCTGTCGGGCGAGCATAGCCAGAACGAGCGCAACGCGGCGTTGCAGGCGCTCCGCGATCGCCGCGCCAAGGTCTGTGTCGCAACCGACGTCGCCGCACGCGGCATCGACCTGCCGACGCTGAGCCTGGTCATCCACGTCGAAATCCCCCGCGATGCCGAAGCGCTCCAGCACCGTTCGGGCCGCACCGGCCGCGCGGGCAAAAAGGGCACCGCGGTCCTCATCGTCCCCTATCCGCGCCGCCGCCGCGTCGACGGCATGCTGCGCGGGGCGAAGATCGAGGCCGATTGGATGGACGCGCCAACCGCCGCCGACGTGCGCCAAAAGGATCAGGAACGGCTGATCGAAAAATTGCTCGCCCCCGTCGAGCATGAACCCGAAGATGTCGAACTGGCGCAGCGCCTGATGGCCGAACGGAGCGCCGAAGACATCGCCGCGTCGCTCGTCCGCGCCCACCGCGCACTGATGCCGCCGCCCGAGGATCTGATCGACAACGGCCCGCGCGGCCGCGATCGTCCCGAGCGCGGCGAGCGTTTCGAGCGACCGGAGCGCGGCAGCGCCGACCGCCGCGAAGGGTTCGAGGATAGCGTCTGGTTCCGCCTGAACATCGGGCGCCACCAGAATGCCGACCCGCGCTGGATCCTGCCTTTGCTCTGTCGCCGCGGGCATGTGAGCAAGAACGAGATCGGCGCGATCCGCATCGGCCCGAAAGAAACGATGTTCAACATCCCGCGCGGCATTGCCGACCGCTTCATGGAAGCGGTGCAGCGCAGCGCCAATGCCGATGGTGAGGATGACAGCGGCGTCGCGATCACCCCGGCGCCCGACGGCCCGACCTATCCGCCGCGCCGCGACAAGGGCGGCCATGGCGGACCGCGCGACGGCGCCCCGCGCGGCCCGCGTGGCCCGATGCGCGCCGGGCCCGGCGGCGACCGGAGCGGCGATCGCGGCCCGCGCGACAAGAACGAACGCTACAAGCCCAAGCCCTACGGCCAGCGCAGCCCGCGGCGTCCGAAATAACCCCTCGTCATTGCGAGCGGAGCGAAGCAATCCAGAGCGGTTTACGCAGGCTCTGGATTGCCGCGTCGCCTGCGGCTCCTCGCAATGACGATGTCGATCATCACTTACCCTTGCGCCTCCCGCCCAGCCATCCCAGATGGACGGGACAGCAGGAGCGCGCGCCATGCAAGCCATCGAAGCGTTTATCGAAAGCCAGGGCGGACCGGAGGTCATCGACTGGCGCGAAGTGACGCTGGACAAACCCGGCCCCGGCCAGGTGCTGCTGCGCCAGACGGCGATCGGGCTGAATTACATCGACATCTATCACCGCGACGGCACTTATCCCGTGCCGGTACCGGGCGGGCTGGGACTTGAATCGGCAGGCGAGGTGATCGCCGTCGGCGAGGGCGTCCACGGGTTTCAGCCGGGTGACCGCGCCGCGACCTTTGGTCCCGAACGCACCGCTTACGCCAGCGCGCGACTGGTCGGCGCGGCATCCCTGTTCAAGCTGCCGCCCGCCATCGACGACGAAACCGCCGCTGCTGCGCTGCTGAAGGCCTGCACCGTCGAAATGCTCGTCGAACGCTGCGCCAAGGTGGAGGCCGGGTGGCCCGTGCTGGTCCACGCGGCCGCGGGCGGGGTCGGGCTGATCCTCGTCCAGTGGCTGAAGGCGATCGGGGCGACGGTGATCGGCACCGTCAGCACCGAGGCGAAGGAACATGCCGCCCGCGCGGCGGGCGCCGATCATGTCATCCGCTACAAAACCGACGATGTCGCCGCGCACGTCCGCGAAATCACCGACGGCCAGGGCGTTCCCGTCACCTTCGACGGCATCGGCATGGCGACATGGGACGTATCGCTGAAGGCCACCGCACGGCGCGGGCTGATCGTCAGCTATGGCAATGCTGGCGGCCCGGTGACCGGGGTCAACCTTGGCGTCCTCGCGCAGCATGGGTCGCAGTTCGTCACCCGCCCGACTTTGTTCGATTATTACCACCTCCCCGGCGAGCGCGCCGCGGGCGCGGCCCGCGTGTTCGAGATGATCGAAAGCGGCGCGGTGGCGGTCACGGTGGGGCAGCGCTATTCATTGCAGGATGCGGCAAGGGCGCATGCCGATCTGGAAGCGGGTAGGACGACGGGATCCAGCCTGCTGATTCCGTGATCCTAAAACGCCCTCCCCTTCAGGGGAGGGCAGCGAGACTTACGAACTTGTTCGTTAGTCGCAGCGGGTGGGGGCCAGCGGCCTTGCGCAAGGCCGCTAGCCCCCACCCCACTACGACTAGGCAGCAAGCTGCCAAGTCTTCGTTGCCCCTCCCCTGAAGGAGAGGGGCTTATGCTACGCCTTCAACCGCGCCGCATGCCACGCAACATGCTCGGCCATGAAGGTCGAGATGAAAAAATAGCTGTGGTCATACCCCGGCTGCATCCGGATCTCGGCCTTTTGCCCGTTCCGCTCGCACGCCGCGACCAGCAATTCGGTCCTCAGCTGTTCGGCCAGGAAATTGTCGGCCTCGCCCTGATCGACGAGCAGGTCGGGGACACGCAGCCCCTGGTCGAGTAGCGCGCACGCGTCATAGGCGTGCCAATCCTCGCGCTCCTGCCCCAGATAATGGCCGAGCGCCTTCTCACCCCATGGGCATTGCAGCGGCGCGACGATCGGCGAAAAGGCCGAGACCGAGCGGAAGCGGTCCTGACCGCGCAGCCCGATGGTCAGCGCGCCATGGCCGCCCATCGAGTGGCCGGTGATGCCCTGCCGCGTCAGGTCGGCGCTCGGGAAATTGCGCAGGATCAGCGAGGGCAGCTCGTCCTCGACATAGGATCGCATCCGGTAATGTTTCGCCCATGGTTCCTCGGTCGCATCGACGTAGAACCCAGCGCCCAGCCCGAAATCCCACGCGCCGTCGGGATCGTCAGGAACCTCCTCACCCCGCGGCGATGTATCGGGCGCGATAAAGATCACCCCATGCTCGGCGCAGGCGGCGCGATATTCGCCCTTCTCCATCACATTGGCGTGGGTGCAGGTCAGCCCCGACAGATACCAGAGCACCGGCAGCTTGGCGCCGGGTTCATGGTCGGGGACGAATACCGCAAAGACCATGTCCGTGCCGGTCGTCGTGCTCGCATGCTTGTACACGCCCTGCGTCCCGCCGTGGCTGCGAACGGTAGAAAGGGTTTCGATGGTCATACGGGATCCTGAACAGGGATGGCGGCGACAAGGGGCTGATGCCCCCAATGACGCAGGAGGTCGACGATCGTTGCCCCGGCCAGCCCCAGCGTCGCGGTATTGCGCAGCGGATGGACATTCACCCGGTCGGCGACAGCAAGCCCCCGGTCGAGCACGACGGTGATGCTGCCCGGCGCCGCGTTGATCGCGGCGAGCGGGGTGACCGATCCCGGCGCGATGCCGAGCAGCCGGTCCATGTCGTCGGCCTTGCCGAAGCTCACCCGCTTGCTGCCGATCGCGGCGGGCAGCGCCTTCAGGTCTACCCGCGCCTCCGACGGCATGGTGACGAGCCAAAAGGCGCCGCCATTGTCTTTCAGGAACAGGTTTTTGGTATGCGCGCCGGGAATATCGGCGTTCACCGCATCGCTTTCCGCAACCGTGAACACCGCATCATGTTCGTGCGCGGCGAAAGGGATGGCGAGCGTGCCGAGGTCCGCCAGCAATCCCGCTTCGCCGCGCATCGTCAATCTTTCAGCTGCGGCTTACAGACGCTTCAGCGCGCACAGCTTGTTGCCATCGGGATCGCGCAGATAAGCAAGGTACAGCTTGCCAAAGCCGCCTTCGCGCACACCCGGCGGGTCTTCGATGCTGGTGCCGCCCGCGGCGACCCCAGCGTCGTGCCATGCCTTCGCCTGCGCCTCGTCCTCCATCGCGAAACCGATGGTGCAGCCATTGCCCGCCGTCGCCGGCTCGCCGTTGATCGGCGGGGTGACCAGGAACAATCCGCCATTGTGCATATAGATCAGGCGGCCCTTGTCGTCCTCGATCCCCGGCTTGCCGCCGATCGCCTGGAAGGTCGCATCGTAGAATGCCTTCGCTTTCGCGACGTCGTTCGTGCCGACCATATTGTGACTATACACCGCTCTCTCCTTTTTTCGTTGCGAATCGATACCGATGTTCTGCCAGCCTTGTCAGCGAAACACCACGGTCTTGCGCCCGTCGATCAGCACGCGCTGTTCGGCGACCCAGCGGACCGCTTTCGCCAGCACCTGCGCCTCGACATCGCGGCCGATGCGGATGAGATCCTCGACGCTGTCGCGGTGATCGACGCGCTCGACCGCCTGTTCGATGATCGGCCCTTCGTCGAGATCGCTGGTCACGAAATGCGCGGTCGCACCGATCAGCTTGACCCCGCGTTCCTGCGCGCGGTGGTAGGGCTTGGCGCCCTTGAAACCGGGCAGGAAGCTGTGGTGGATATTGATGCAGCGTCCCGCCAGCGCCGCCGACAAGTCCTGCGACAACACCTGCATATAGCGCGCCAGCACCAGATATTCGGCGCCGCTGCGCGCCATCAGGTCGAGGATGCGCGCTTCCTGGTCGGCGCGATTGGCGTCGCTGACCGGGAAATGGTGGAACGGCACGCCATGCCATTCGCTGAGGCGCCGCTGATGTTCGTGGTTTGACACCACGGCGACAATGTCGATCGCGAGATTGCCGGTCGACCAGCGGTGGAGCAGGTCGTTCAGGCAATGGCTGCCCTGCGACACCGCGATCACGAAGCGCGGTTTTGCGGCGCTGTCGCTGATCCGCGCGTCCATCTGAAAACGCTCGACGATCGGGGCGAAGGCTGCCTGCACCCCCGCCAGCCCCTCGGGAAAGCGCGGCCCCGCGCCGCGAAATTCGACGCGCATGAAAAAGCGCCCCGAATCGAGGTCGGCATATTGCTGGCTGTCGAGGATGAAGCCGTCGCGCTCCGCCAGCAGCCCGGTGACTGCGGCCACGATGCCCACCGCGTCGACGCAGCTGAAGGTCAGGACATAGGGTCCGGTCAAATTCTTCCTCCCTCGGCGTACCCCCACAACCGCTCGTGCCGAGCCCGTCGAAGCACCGTTCTTTCCTTGGCCGCCGCATGAAGCAAGAGCGGCCCTTCGACAAGCTCGGGGCGAACGGAAAATAAGGGTTAGAAGACTACCACCGAACGGATGCTCTCACCCGCATGCATCAGGTCGAAGCCCTTGTTGATCTCTTCCAAGCCCATCACATGAGTGATCATCGGGTCGATCTCGATCTTGCCGGTCATATACATGTCGACGATCTTCGGCACGTCGGTGCGACCCTTGGCGCCGCCGAAGGCGGTGCCGCGCCAGTTGCGGCCGGTGACCAGCTGGAACGGGCGCGTCGCAATCTCCTTGCCCGCCTCGGCGACGCCGATGATGATCGAGGTGCCCCAGCCGCGGTGGCAGGCTTCGAGCGCGATGCGCATCACCTCGGTATTGCCCGTCGCGTCGAAGGTGTAATCGGCGCCGCCGTCGGTCATCTGGACAATCGCCGCGACGACATCCTCGCGGCTCATGCCCTTCGAATTCAGGAATTCGGTCATGCCGAACTTGCGGCCCCATTCCTCGCGGTCGGGGTTGATATCGACGCCGATGATCTTGTCGGCACCGGCGAGCCGCGCGCCTTGGATCACATTGAGGCCAATGCCGCCCAAACCGAAGACGACGACATTGTCGCCAACCTGCACCTTCGCGGTGTTGATCACCGCGCCGACGCCGGTGGTCACGCCGCAACCGATATAGCAGCTCGACTGGAAGGGTGCGTCTTCGCGGATCTTCGCGACCGCGATCTCGGGCAGCACGGTGAAGTTCGAGAAGGTCGAGCAGCCCATATAGTGGAAGATCGGCTGGCCCTTGTACGAAAAGCGCGTCGTGCCGTCGGGCATCAGCCCCTTTCCTTGGGTGGCGCGGATCGCGGTGCAGAGGTTGGTCTTGCCCGAAAGGCAGCTTTTGCACTGGCGGCATTCGGGGGTGTAGAGCGGGATCACATGGTCGCCGGGCTTCACGCTGGTGACACCCGCGCCGACCTCGCGCACGACGCCCGCGCCCTCGTGCCCCAAGACGCTCGGGAAGATGCCCTCGCTGTCGAAGCCGTCGAGCGTGTAGGCGTCGGTGTGGCAGATGCCCGTCGCCATGATCTCGACCAGCACCTCGCCCGCCTTCGGGCCTTCCAAATCGAGTTCGACGATTTCGAGCGGCTTTTTCGCTTCGAACGCAACGGCGGCGCGGGTCTTCATGGCGGGTCTCCTTCTCGGGCGTCCCAATCAGGCAAATGGGGCGGCAATGCAAGATACTGATCCTGCCTGGGGCCGAAGGCCATGGGGAGGGGGACCATTCGCGAAGCGAATGGTGGAGGGTCCGTGACGGCGCGTCATTGCCCCTCCGTCAGCGCTTCGCGCTGCCACCTCCCCATCGCTGCGCGACAGGGAGGATTGACGGCGCTGCTTCGCCCCTAAAGCCACAAAAGCCCCGCATGCGCGCGTCAAAACTGTGTCCTTTGTGGCTTTAAGTCGAACCGCGAATATCGGCGGACCAAAGGGCCGAAATTGCAGGCTGACACAGCGAAATAATGTAGGAAAGCGCTAATTTTCGGCACGCGTCCGTGCCTCGGAGTTGAGCGCCGCTCCACCGTTTTCGTCATGCTGAACGCGTTTCAGCATCCATGGCCCGGCGCTCGTCAATCAGGGCGGCGCCAGTTGTTTTTCGCACAAAGTCACAAAGGCACGAAGACGTGGGCTTGGGCTGACAGGCCCATTCCTCCATCAAGGGCGCGACTGGCCATAGCGTTGCAGGGGAAAGCCGCTTCGCGGTCGGCGCGACCTCTTCGTGGCTTTGTGTCTTTGTGCGAAACAAAAACACGGCATCGGAGGAAAAGGCAGGCCATGGCCCCTGAAACAGCGAGGCCATCGCCGGAGCCGGGGTGACGAGAAAAAGGGGCGTGGTCGCTGCCCCCGTCGTCACTGCCCTCCCCACCCTCGTCACCCCGGACTTGATCCGGGGTCCATTGCTGCGCCGACGTCATGGATCCCGGATCAAGTCCGGGATGACGATGAGATAGATGCCACGCTCACCTCGCTCCTCGACCCGCTCCGCCCGCAGGAGGAGCCGATCTGGGCCGTCCATGCGCGGCGCCGCCATCTGCTACCGAAGGTGCGGTTGCTAATCGACAAATTGCGCGTGGAGGTGGCGTGGGCGCTACGGCGGAGTGAGGGGCGCAAGTTGCCCTGCGCGCTTCATTAAAGGACTATTTCGCCCTCGTAACTCGCTGCTTGAGGCACCAAATCAAGCCGACAAGGAGAATAAGCAACACGCCACCAAAAGCTGCCACGACTTTGACGGTCGTGACCCTGACTTGATCCACGAAGCCCTGTCGCTCCCAACTGTCAACTGTTTGAGGCATCACCAACCCGTCGAAGTGAGCGCCGGATCCGGCTGAAATCGTTAGGAATCCAGAATCGGCCAACCCGCTTGGTCCCAGCGCGCCAATACAACCGCCCGCAATCGGCAATTTAAGTAGCTGAAGACTCCTACCCTGCCCTTTGAAAGTTTTGACCACCCAGAATGTCCCGCCATGGCGATCATCCGGACTCGCGAGGATAATTCCCTCGTACACCCCACCAGCATTCTCGAATTGTTGGCGAGCGTCCTCATCGAACCTTTTCGAGGTCTTTGGCTCGTCGGCCACCTCACACGCTACCGCATTTGCGAAGCCCAGAAAGGCGACGACCAACAGGATCAGGAGGCGAAACAATGACGTTCCCATCCAGCTTCTCTCAACACTCGACCACACTAACCGCCAGCCCGCCCTTCGACGTTTCCTTATATTTGTCGCGCATGTCGCGGCCGGTCTGCAGCATCGTCGCGATTACCGTGTCGAGGCTGACGACATGGGTGCCGTCGCCGATCATCGCGATGCGGCTGGCGTCGATCGCCTTGATCGCGCCCATCGCGTTGCGCTCGATGCACGGGATCTGCACCAACCCGCCGATCGGATCGCAGGTGAGCCCGAGATTATGCTCCATGCCGATCTCGGCGGCATTTTCGACCTGCGCGTTGGTGCCGCCGAGCGCCGCGGTCAGACCCGCCGCCGCCATCGAGCAGGCGACGCCCACCTCGCCCTGGCAGCCGACCTCGGCGCCCGAAATGCTGGCGTTGCGCTTGTAGAGCGCGCCGACCGCGCCCGCGGCGAGCAGGAAGGTGCGCACCCCCGCCGCGTCGCCGCGATAGCTGCGCTTATAGTAGCGGATCACCGCCGGAATGATTCCCGCCGCACCGTTGGTCGGCGCGGTGACGACCTTGCCGCCCGCGGCATTCTCCTCGTTCACCGCCATCGCCCACAGGTTGATCCAGTCCATCATCGCCATCGGGTCCGACAAATTGGCCTCGTGCCGTTCGCGGATGTCGGCGGCGATCTGCGGCGCGCGGCGCTTGACCTTGAGCCCGCCGGGCAGGATTCCGGTGCTGCAGCAACCGGCGTCGATCGAGGCGTCCATCGCCGCGGCGATGGCATCGAGTCCGGCGTTCACTTCATCGAGGCTGCGGTGGACAAGCTCGTTTTCGAGCATCATTTCGGCAAAGCTCTTGCCCGCCGCCGCACCCATGGTCAGCAGGTCGGCGCCCGAGGTGAAGGCGTGGGGCAGTTCGACCTCGTCCTCGGCGCCGCGGCTGTTGCGCCCCGCCTCGTCCTCGTCGACGACGAAGCCGCCGCCGATCGAGAAATACATGCGCTTCGCCAAAATCTCGCCGTCGCTGTCGCGCGCGGTGAAGCTCAAGGCGTTGCTGTGGAAGGGCTGGCGCTGGCGCATCTGGAAATGCAGGTCGCGCGCCGGCTGGAAGCGCACGCGCTGGCGGCCGAGAAGGTAGAGAAAGCCCTCGTTCGTCGCGCGATCCCAATGCGCGGTGATCGCGGCAAGGCTGGTCGAGGCGGGAATTTCGCCCGCGAGCCCCGCCACCACCGCGGTGTCGGCGGCGTGCCCCTTGCCGGTCAGCGCGAGCGAGCCGTAGAGGTCGGCCTCGACATGCGCCGTCTTCGTGAGCAGTTCGGACTCGTCGAGCCAGACGGTAAAACGCCGCGCCGCGACCATCGGCCCGACCGTGTGCGAGCTGGAAGGACCGACACCGATTTTGAAGAGTTCGAACAGGCTGATCGTCATGACGGCGCCTATAGAGGCGGCACCGTCATCACGATAGATACCAGTTCAAATTTCGTTACGGCATCCGCGAAATCCTCCCTGTCGCGAAGCGATGGGGAGGTGGCAGCGCGGAGCGCTGACGGAGGGGCGATAACGCTACCGTCTCTGCCCCTCCACCATCGCCTCCGGCGACGGTTCCCCTCCCCACGGCTTCGCCGCTGGGAGGATATTCAGGTCAGGCCGGATAGGTCCAGGTCGCCTCGCGCGCGAAATTCTCCGCCGCGAAATCCCAGTTGAGCAGTTCGTCGACCACCGCATCGACATAGGCGGGGCGCAGATTCTTGCGGTCGATGTAATAGGCATGTTCCCACACGTCGATCACGAGCAAAGGCTTGATGCCCGCGGTCAGCTCGGTTCCCGCATCGTGCGTGTCGGTCACCGACAGCGTGCCGTCGCGCGAGACGAGCCATGCCCAGCCCGACGCGAAATGGTTGACCGCGGTGTCCTTGAGCTTCTTCTTCAGTTCGTCGAGCGACCCGAAATCGCGCTCGATCGCGGCGGCGAGGTCGCCCTTGGGCTCGGTCTTGGTCGGGCTCAGGCTTTCCCAGTAAAAAGCGTGGTTCCACGACTGGGCGCTGTTGTTGAACAGCCCCTTGTTGCCCGATCCTTCGGCGTGGTGGATGATTTCCTCGAGGCTCTTGTCGGCAAGTTCGGTACCCTCGATCGCGGCGTTGGTCTTGTCGACATAGGCCTTGTGATGCTTGCCATGGTGCGTCGCCAGCGTGTCGGCCGAGATATGCGGCTCCAGCGCATCCTGAGCGTATGGCAGGGGCGGATGGGCGATCGTCATGGCAGTCTCCATTATGTTTATCAGAGGGGATGAGGGGTTAAACTCGGTATCGGGGCGGCAGGTTGCAAGGTTTGCGCGGGGAAATTTTCTCGCCAAATGCGTCATTGCGAGGAGCCGAAGGCGACGCGGCAATCCAGAGCGGCGTAAACCGCCCTGGATTGCTTCGCTTCGCTCGCAATGACGGCGACGCTACGTCACCATCGCCAGCAACGTCGCAATCCGATCCGCCTCCTCGGCGGGCTTGTCCCGCCTGATGCGCGAGATACGCGGGAAGCGCATCGCGAGCCCCGACTTGTGGCGCTTGGACGCGTGGATCGAATCGAAGGCGACCTCGAGCACCAGCGATTTTTCGACCTCGTGCACCGGACCGAAGCGGTTCAGCGTGTTATCGCGGACGAACTTGTCGAGCCATTTCAGCTCCTCGTCGGTGAAGCCCGAATAGGCCTTGCCGACCGGGAGCAGCTCGCCCTCGTCGCTCCAGCAGCCGAAAGTATAATCCGAATAGAAGCTCGCACGCCGCCCGTTGCCGCGCTGCGCGTACATCATCACGCAATCGGCGGTGAGCGGGTCGCGTTTCCATTTATACCAGAGCCCGGCGCGGCGGCCCGCCACATAAGGAGCATCGCGGCGCTTGAGCATCACCCCCTCGATCGCGGCATCGCGCGCGCCCGCGCGGCGTTCGGCGAGGTCGTCGAAGTCGGTCGCGTCGATGACGTGCGACAGGTCGAAATGGCTGGCGGCGAGGCGCGGGACGAAGCCCTCCAGCTGCCGCCGCCGTTCGGTCCACGGCAGCGGGCGCAGATCGTTCCCGTCCACGGCGAGCAGGTCATAGACGCGGACAAACGCCGGATAGTCGGCGAGCATCTTCTTGGACACGGTCTTGCGCCCGAGCCTTTGTTGCAGCGCATTGAAGCTTGCGGCCTCGCCGCCCTGCACCTCGCCCCGCACAAGCAGTTCGCCGTCGATCACCGCATCCTGATCGAAGGCCGCGACCAGTTCGGGAAAGGCGGCGCTGATCTCCTCGCCGCCGCGGCTGTAGATGCGCGTCTCAGCGCCGCCGCGCACGATCTGGACGCGGATGCCGTCCCATTTCCACTCGGCGGCATAATCGGCGAGGTCGACCGTTCCGTCCTCCAGCGGATGCGCAAGCATGAAGGGACGGAAGAACGCGACGTCGGCAAGGTCGGGGCGCTCCGCCCTCCCCTCGCCCCACGCGAACAGCGGCGCATAGGGCGGCGGGATCGCGTGCCACAGCTCCTCGACGTCATCGACCGCCACGTCGAACGCCTGCGCAAACGCCTGTTTCGCGAGCCGCGCCGACACCCCGACGCGCATTCCGCCGAGCGCGAGCTTGAGCAAAGCATAGCGGCCGTCGGCATCGAGGCGGTCGAGGAGCGAGGCGAGGATTGCGGGGGCGGTAGCGCGGGTGGCGGCGGAGAGGGCGTCGACGGCGGCGGAGACGGTCAACGAATTCCGTTCGTCCTGAGGCGCCCCTGAGCTTGTCGAAGGGGCATCTCGAAGGACCGCGGCGGGTGGTTCGAGACGCGACTTCGACAGGCTCAGCCGCTCCTCACCACGAACGGTTGGGGACTCCGGCCAAAGCAGCGCCGCGGTCTCCGCCGTATCCCCGACGAAATGCCGCGACAGCCGGAACAATTCCTCATCGACCCGCGTCGCCAAGAGCGCCCGCACCATCGCCGATTTCACCGCGGGGAAATCGAGGCTTTCGGTCAGCGCCGCGATCGCCCAGCCGCGATCGGGGTCGGGCGTATGGCGGAGATAATCGACGATCAGCGCCAGCTTGCTGTTGCGCGAGCGCGTATAGATCAGCCGGTCGATCAAGGCCGCGAACCGCTTCACGCCTCTTCCTCCAAATCCCGGCCGACGAGGTGCAACGCGCGCGCTTTGCGCTGATGCAGTTCGCACCAACGCAGCAGGCCGTCCTCGCTGCCGTGGGTGATCCACGTTTCCTTGGGGTTCACCTCACTGATTGTCATGGTCAGTTCGTCCCAGTCGGCATGGTCCGAAATGACCAGCGGCAGCTCGACCATCCGTTGCCGCGCGCGCTGGCGCACCCGCATCCAGCCCGACGCCATCGCAGTCACCGGATCGGGCAGCCGCCGCGACCAGCGGTCGTTCAGCGCCGAGGGCGGAGCAACGATGATCTGCCCCGCCATGTCAGCCTTGTCGGTTTCGCTCACCAGTCTGAGATCGCCGAGATCGATGCCGTGCGCGGCATAGAGCGCGCACATTTTTTCGAGCGCGCCATGGATGTAGATCGGCGCATCCCACCCCGCCGCGCGGAGCTCCGCGATCACGCGCTGCGCCTTGCCCAGCGCATAGGCGCCGACGAGCACCGACCGATCGGGTTCGGCGCGCACCGCGCCGATCAGCTTGGCGATCTCCTGCCCCGTCGGCGGGTGGCGGAACACCGGCAGGCCGAAGGTCGCCTCGGTGATGAAGATGTCGCACGGTACGACCTCGAACGGGGCGCAGGTCGGGTCGGCGCGGCGCTTGTAATCGCCGGTGATGACAATGCGCTCGCCCGCATATTCCATCAATATCTGCGCGCTGCCCAGCACATGCCCGGCGGGATGGAAGCTGAAGCGGACGCCGCCACGTTCGAACCCGTCGCCATAAGCGAACGCCTGATTATGGCTTGCCGCGACATCGACGCCATAGCGCAGCGCCATGATCGCCAGCGTTTCGGGGGTCGCGAACACCGCGCCGTGGCCGCTGCGCGCATGATCGGCGTGACCATGCGTCACCGCAGCGCGTTCGACGGGGCGCGACGGATCGATCCACAGGTCGGCGGGCTTCACATAGAGCCCCTGCGGATGCGGTTCGAGCCAGGACTTAGGCTTGGCCATCAGGCGGCGAGCTTTCGCGCCTGCGCCAGATCGGCGACGAAGGCGGCGCGCTCTTGCGCCGCCCGCTCGCGGTCGGGCAGGCGCAGCAGGAAGGACGGATGGATCGTCGCCACCAGCTTTACACCTCCCCCAAGTTCATGCACCGCGCCGCGCTTCGACGTGACGCTGATGCTTTTGCCCATGACCCCCCGCAGCGCGCTGCCGCCCAGCGTGACGATCAGCTTGGGCTGCACCAGCGCGCGTTCCTTGTCGAGCCACCAGCGGCAGATGTCGATCTCCCCCGCCGTCGGATTCTGATGCAGCCGCCGCTTGCCGCGCGGTTCATATTTGAAATGCTTGACCGCGTTGGTGAGGAACAATCGCGTGCGGTCGAGCCCAGCTTCCGCCAGAGCCTGATCCAGCACCTGCCCCGCCGGTCCGACAAAGGGACGCCCCTGCAGATCCTCCTGATCGCCGGGCTGTTCGCCGACGAGCATGATCTGCGCGTCCGCTGGCCCCTCACCCGCGACCCCCTGCGTCGCGTTGCACCCGATCGGACAGCGATTGCAGCGATCGACGGCGCGCGCGACGTCGGCCAGCGTCTGGATGTTATCGTCGAGGAGCAGTTCATCGGCCACGCGCGTCCGCCATTTGTCGGTCAAGGGGTTGGCCATGGAAACGGCGGCCTCGCGCATCCGTTCCACCCGCGCTTCGGCCCCGGCCAGGAGCGGCGCAATGTCCTGCGCCTCGGGCAGGTTCTTCCAATATTTTTTGGGCATTTCAGCGCGCATCGCGTCGACCTTGACCCGCGCGGGGTTGAAGATCGCGCCATAATAGGTCCGCCATTGATCCTCGACGACGTCGCTGTCCGGCACTTCGTCCTTCGTGCCGCCCGCGCCATAGACCAGCGCCTCCTTGTGCCAGATCGCCCGCGCATCGGGGGTCACGATCGCCCAATCCATGCCGTAAAAGCGCCGCCGAAAGAAAGGCGCGGTGAGCCGCAGGATGCGGTGATCGGGCTCGAACCACGCCGCAAAGGATTCGCGGCCCGCGTCCTCTCCCAGCCGCCGGAAGCGCACAAAGGCGTGCATCTTGTGGACGTCGCGCCGGATCGCCTTGTCGGCCTTGCGCAGCCAATCAATGTCGGGGTCGGTGCGCCGCGCCAGCAGCTGCCGGTCGCGCGCCGCGCGCCAGACGATGCGGTAGAGCCGGGCGGGAACCGCGGCATCGCGGTGGCAGATGACGCGATCGGCCATCGCGAGCAATTCGCGCGGCAGCGCCACGGTGCCGGGCGCCGCCAAGGGCGCCGTGCCGCCAAACAGCGACGCGCCCTCGTCGGCGCTGCGCCAGCTCACATCCTCGGGCGCCACCCCGCCCGCCAGCAGCCCGCGCGCCGCATCGCGCCATTCGGCGAAATCGCCGGGATGGGCCAGCACGACCTCTCTCATAGCGCCAGCGACAATTGCTCGGCGGGCGGCGCAAAGCGCGCGCGCAGGCTGGCGCTGTCGGTCAGCGATCCCGGCCGCCAGTCGGGGGTGACGATGAACGGCAACAGCTTTTTCACCGAGGCGGTCAATTTGGCGAGATCGCCCAGCCTGAGTTTCCCCAGCCGCCGCGCCGCGACGATCCGGTCGACCGCGCGCGTCCCCAGCCCCGGCACGCGCAGCAGCATCTCGCGCGGGGCGCGATTGATATCGACCGGGAACGCTTCGCGCCGCTGGAGCGCCCAGGCGAGCTTGGGGTCGATCGCCAGGTCGAGCATACCCCCATTTGCGCCCTCCATGATCTCGGCGCGTTCGAAGCCGTAGAAGCGCAGCAGCCAGTCGGCCTGATACAGCCGATGTTCGCGCATCAACGGCGGCCGCACCGGCGGCAGGTCGCTGCTCGCATCGGGGATCGGGCTGTACGCCGAATAATAGACGCGGCGGAGGCGATAGCCCGAATAAAGGTTCGTCGCGGCCGCGAGAATGTCGTCGTCGCGCGATCCGTCGGCGCCGACAATCATCTGGGTCGATTGGCCCGCCGGGGCAAAACGCGGCGGATTTGCCTTTTTCAGCAGCCGCCCTTTCGCTGCTTCGATCGCATCGTCGGCGCCGACGCGCACCGATGCCATCGTCTTGCGGATCGTTTCGGGTTTCTTCTCGGGCGCAAAGCTCGACAGCCCCGCCTCGGTCGGCAATTCGACATTGGTCGACAGCCGGTCGGCATAAAGGCCCGCGAGCGCGATCAGGCCCGGATCGGCGCCCGCAATCGTCTTCAAATGGATATAGCCGCCGAAGCGATGCTCCTCGCGCAGGATGCGCGCCACCTCGACCAGCTGCTCCATCGTATAATCTTCGGACCGGATGATCCCCGACGACAGGAACAGCCCCTCGATATAATTGCGCTTGTAGAAATCGAGGGTCAACCGGACCACTTCCTGCGGATTGAACCGCGCGCGCGGCACATTGCTCGACGCCCGGTTGATGCAGAACCGGCAGTCATAGATACAGAAATTGGTGAGCAATATCTTGAGAAGCGAGATACAGCGGCCATCGGGCGCATAGCTGTGACAGATGCCCATGCCTTCGGTCGACCCGATGCCTTTGGTGCCGGTCGAATCGCGCTTCACCGTTCCCGACGACGCGCATGACGCGTCATATTTGGCGGCATCGGCCAAAATGCCGAGTTTTTCGAGAATCGCTTTTCCAGACATTTCCTACACATAGCATAGGAACATATCAGGAACAAATCACATCGCCGCGCTCAGGCGTCGCGCCACCGCGCCGGCAAGGTGATGTCGAGGACGAGTCCCGTCGGCTTCCAGTGCCGCTCGATCGTCCCGCCCAGATTGTTGCGGACGCTCCGTTCCATCAAGAGCGTGCCAAAACTGGTGCGTTCGGGCGGGCCGACCGGCGCATCGGTGCCGGTTTCCGTCCAGGTGAGCCGAAACAGTCGCGGATCGGCATCTTCGGGATCCTGCGTCCATTGCACGTCGACCTCGCCATTGGCGCCCGACAGCGCGCCATGCTTGACCGCATTGGTCGCGAGTTCGTTGAACACCAATGCCATCGCGACGAGGGCGTTTTCGGGAAGCAGGAGATCCGGTCCCGACCAGCGAATGCGCGGAAAGGCGGCTTCGACCTCGCGCAGCAGCGCGTGCATCGACCCGGTCATGAAATTGGCGCCGAGCAGCACATTTTGGGCGCGATTGAGCGCGTCGAGGCGGCCGGTGATCCGCTCGACATAATCGTCGACATCGGTCGCGGCATGACGGGTCAGCGAGATGATCGCGCTAACCGTCGCGAACAGGTTGCGCATCCGGTGATGCAGTTCGCGCATCAGCAGATTGGCATTTTCCTGACGGCTTTTCTGCTCGGTGATGTCGATGCTGATGCCGGTCAGGATCGCGTCGGTGGTGTTGACGTCCCAATCGGCGCGGACCGCGATCCAGCGCACCCCGCGTTCGGGGTGCTGAATGCGATATTCGGTCGCATAATGGGTGCCGCTTTCGACCGAGCCGCCCAGCACGCCGCGCACCATGTCGCGGTCGTCGGGCAGCAGCCGTTCCCAAAAACCTTCGATATCGGCCAGCGCAGTGGCGAAATCGGCGCCCCACAATTCGGCGACGGCGCCGCCCCATTCGATCGATCCGGTCCGCGCGTCGTAACGCCAGGTCGCGATACCCGAAAAATCGAGCGCCCGCTCGAGCGTCTGCCGCGCCTCGTCGCGCTGCGCGACGATGCGCCGCAGGTCGGCTTCGGCCATGATGATCGCGGCGAAATCTTCGAGCCGCTCCAACTCACGATCGTTCAACAAGGGGCGTTCCTTGCGATCGATCACGCATAAGGTGCCCAGGATCGCCCCGTTATAGGCGCGCAGCGGCACCCCCGCGTAAAAGCGAATGAACGGATCGCCGGTGACCAGCGGATTGTCGCGAAAGCGCGCATCGCCCAGCACGTCGGCGATCACCACCGGCCTGTCTTCGGCGATCACATATTGGCAAAAACTGATTTCGCGAGGCGTTTCGGGGACATCAAGGCCATAAGAGGATTTGAACCATTGCCGGCAATCGTCGACCAGCGACACCAGCGCGATCGGTGCATCGTAAAGGTCGGCGACCATCTTGGTCACGCGGTCGAACGCTTCCTCGGGATCGGTGTCCATGATCCGATATTCGCGAAGCGTATCGAGGCGCAGGCGCTCGGCCTGCTCCGGACTTGCATAACCACCGTCCGCCAACTGATGCCCCTCACCTCCGCCGGATCCTGTGGGCCGCTCTGCCATGAATATGGTCCCTACAAAAGTCTGTTTGCCATTGGAAACAGAAAGCGGCCCAATTCCACTGACTTACCGATGGCGGCGAAGCGTCCCGGCTGACTCTACGCATTGCGCGATGACAAGTTGCAGCGCTTCGTCGTGCATTTTTGACCCAAGGTTACGGAACCGTCGCCCGGCGGGGCGCGTATGATGGGCCAAAGCGGGAGGTAATATATGCCGTTGGGTGAAGAGCTTCGGGGACATTTGCCGTATCTGCGGCGCTACGCGCGCGCGCTGACGGGCAGCCAGCAGCATGGCGACAATTTTGTCCACACGACGCTGGAGGTGATCGTCGCCGCCCCGGACGAATTCAGCGCGGGCAACGGAACCCGCATCGACCTTTACCGCAATTTCCACCGCATCTGGGAAAGCGCCTATATCGACGATGGCGAGGGCGATGACGATGGCGAAGACCCGCTGGTTCGCGCCGCCAACCAGCGCCTCGCCCGCATCACCCCGCTGGGGCGGCAGATCCTGCTGCTGACCGCACTCGAGGGTTTTTCGGTCGCCGAGGCCGGGATCATCACCGGCACCGACCATGGCACCGTCGAAACTTTGCTCGCCGAGGCGGTCGGCGAACTGGACCGCGAATCGCGGACGTCGGTGCTGATCATCGAGGACGAACCGCTGATCGCGATGGAGCTCGAACAAATCGTCCGCGAACTGGGTCACACGGTCGCCGGGGTCGCCACCACCCATGCCGACGCGGTCGCCGCATTCGAGGCGACCGACGCGGGACTGGTGCTCGCCGATATCCAGCTTGCCGACGGATCGTCGGGGATCGACGCGGTGCAGGATATTCTGGCGATCGCGCCGGTGCCGGCGATCTTCATCACCGCCTTTCCCGAACGCCTGCTGACCGGCGGGCGCGTCGAGCCGACCTTCCTGATCTCGAAACCCTTCCGCGAGAATACCGTGCGCGCAGCGATCAGCCAGAGCCTGATGTTCACGCCGCAGCTGGCGGCGTAGCGAGGATTGGGGTCAGGATCCTAGTCGCGTCCCGGACCGTTCGCGGTCAGCTGGTCGACATCGTCCATGATCGACCCAAAGACGTCGCTCGACGCCAGTTCGTCCGCGCTGCGCAGCGGCATCGCGCCGCTTTCCAATATCGCTTGCAGCGCAGCACGCGCGCGCGACACGCGGCTTTTCATCGTCCCGACCGCGCAGTCGCAGATCGCCGCGCCTTCCTCATAGGACAGCTGTCCCGCGCCGATCAGCACCAGCGCCTCGCGCTGGTCGACGGGCAGCATCAACAGCGCGCGCTGGACATCGGCCAAATGCAGGCTGTCGTCCTGATCGTCGGGCGCCACCAGCAGCCGTTCGGCGGCCATTTCGTCATATTCGGCGGTGAATTTCTTGCGCCGCATCTGCGACAGGAAGCAGTTGCGCAGGATCACGAACGCCCAGCTTTTCATGCTGGCGGGCCCCGGCACATATTGCGCGCGCGCCTTCCAAGCCTTCAGCATCGTTTCCTGCACGAGGTCATCGGCCAGGTCGGCGTTGCCGCACAGGCTGCGGCCAAAGGCGCGCAAATGCGGCAACATGGCCGCCAGCTCGCGCTTGAAGCTGGCATCGTCGAGCGGCTGGTGATCGAGCGGCGGAGGCGTCAGGTCGTTGATAATCTAGCCTTAGTTTACGCAGAAGTCGTTGATATGCCCGTCAGGCTTAACGCGTCGCGCCCATGATGCAAACGAGAACCGCAGTGCGACACGAAAACGTCAGTCGGCGGGCCGCGTCCGGCGCCCCAACGCGATGAAATTTTCCATCATTAACGCATCCTGGGGGTCAAGCCGACCGCGCGCAACCACCTGCGCCAGATCATCGTCATGACTGCGGAACTCGGGGTCGTACAGCATCGTCCACTCGGCAAAGGCCCGTTCCGCGATTTCGCGGCGGCGAACCTCGACCATTCCGCTATGCCGCGGATCGTTGCGGATCACCGCCAGGCAGGCATCGACCTTGTCGCCCGGCCCTTCCAGCAATTGCAGGAAATTGTGGCCGTTGAAAATCAACGCGCCGGTCAAGGCATCGCGCTGATTGTTGCGACGGGCCTGGACGAGGAGGGCAGCAATATCCTGTTCGCCGATCAACGGATCGGCAACGCTGACATAGATAACGGAAAGCAAGCGACGTCCTCCAGCCTCCCGCCACGCGGGAAAGGCAAAGCATAACCCCTCGCCGCAAGCCTGGTCGCCTACGCGGCGGACCGGATAGGGCGGTTGTGACATCTTGGCAACGCTTTCGTCGCAAAAAACGCAACTGCCGGGAACCCGCAGCGCTTTTCGTCGTTGCTCCGACATGGCTACGCAAGGCAACAACAGGTCGAACGGCACGGGCACCCCGCCCCCGGGGGCTGATGCGCCAAATCGCAAGCAAGGAAGCTTTCCCGGGACGGACAGCGATGAATGGCATCGCACGCTGACCGGTCGTCAGGCACCCGAACCCGTCAGCGCCAAGCTGCGGATGATTTACGGCAATATCGTATCGGAACAATTGCCCGATCAAATGCTCGACCTCTTGTCGCAACTCGATCAGAAAAGTCCGAAGCGCTAATGGCCGCGCCCGCCGCTGCGGCGCCGACCGGCGGAAGCCTGTCCGACGCCGAATTCAAGGCATTGCTCGCCGCGGTCATCCCGCATCTGCGCGCCTATGGCCGCAGCCTGTCGGGCAACCCCGACCTCGCCGATGACCTGACGCAGGACACGATGGTCAAGGCATGGGCCTCGCGCGATCGTTTCGAGCGCGGCACATCGATCAAAGCGTGGACCTTCGTCATCCTGCGCAACACATTTCTGTCGCAGATGCGCCGCAACAAGTTCGTCGGCGAATATGACGAAACGGCGGTCGAACGCACGATGTCGACCCCGGCCAGCCAGGAAGACAGCGGCGAAATGGCCGACCTGCAACGCGGACTGATGGAATTGCCGCAGGACCAGCGCGAGGCGCTGATCCTGGTCGGCGCGGGCGGCATGTCGTATGAAGAGGCCGCCAGCATCTGCGACTGCGCGCTCGGCACGATGAAGAGCCGCGTATCACGCGCGCGCACCGCGCTCGAGGAAATCATGAACAGCGGCCAATTCTCGCAGAAGCGCGCCGACGCGCCGCCCGCCAGCGAGGCCGTCGATGCGATCATGGACAGCGTCGAGACGATCACCGCGCGGCGTGAGGCGGCAAACCGTTAAGCCCTCTCGACTTTGCCGCATTGCCGCGCCAGATTGGCACATCCCTCCTAGCAAAGCGAGCTTCTGTCCATGAAATCACTGCCGCTCCTCGCCATCGCCGCCGCGCTTGCGGCAGGCGCTTGCTCGGCCACCACGGCCTCAAGCCAGGCCGCCGACCCCGCCGCGCTCGATGCTTCTGGTGAGCACCCGGCGACCCCGGTCGCCGATGCGCCGTTCACCGTAGAGGAGGTGGCCAGCTTCAATGAACCCTGGGCGATGACCTTCATCCCTGGCACCCGGGCCGCACTGATCACCGAAAAATCGGGCAAGCTGAAACTCTGGCAAGAAAATGGCCCGACGCTCGATGTCGCGGGCGTTCCGGCGGTGGCCTATGGCGGCCAGGGCGGATTGGGTGACGTCATCGTCGCGCCCGATTTCGCGACGAGCGGGACCGTCTATCTGAGCTGGGTCGAACCCGGCGCCGGGGACACTGCCGGCGCGGTCGTCGGCATGGCGAAGCTGGTGCAGGGCGCCGCACCGCGGCTGGAGGGGCTGAAAACGATCTGGTCGCAGTCGCCCAAGGTCAGCGGCAAAGGCCATTATTCGCACCGCCTCGCCTTTTCGCCCGACGGGCAATATCTTTTCATCGGATCGGGCGATCGGCAAAAGATGGAACCGGCGCAGGACAAGAGCGGCACGCTGGGCAAGATCGTCCGGCTCAAACCCGATGGCAGCGTGCCCAGCGACAATCCGTTCGCGGCCGCGGGCGGCGTCACGGCCCAGATCTGGTCGCTCGGCCACCGCAACATCCTTGGCCTGACCTTCGACGGCGCGGGCAAGCTGTGGAACCAGGAAATGGGGCCGCGCCACGGCGATGAAATCAACCTTGTCGAACGCAGCGCCAACTATGGCTGGCCGGTGGTGTCGAACGGCGACCATTATAATGGCAGCGCGATCCCCGACCACCCGACGCGGCCCGAATTTGCGGCGCCGAAGCTGTGGTGGAACCCCGCAGTCTCGCCCGGCGGCCTCGCATGGTACGGCGGCGACCTCTATCCCGGCTGGAAGAACAGCCTGCTGATGGGGGCGCTTTCGGGCGAAGGCCTCGTCCGCGCCAGCATCGATGGCGAGCGGCTGAGCAAGGCCGATCGCTGGGACTTCGGCACCCGCATCCGCGAGGTCGAGGTGCGCGATGACGGAACCGTATGGCTGCTGACCGATGGCGAGAATGGCAAGCTGGTCAAGCTGGTTCCGAAGCGCTGAACCCAAACCCTCCTTTCGCGGGAGGGACGGTGATAGGGTTTTGCCATGATCCGCGGCTTCCTCACCCGGCGCGCCGAATGGCCCGCGCGCATTCCCGATCCCGACGCGCTGCCGCCGCTGGGGCTGCTGTGGCGCGAAGTGACAAGCCTCGCGCGTGCGCTGTGGGGGCGCATCCGGCCGATGCCCGCCGAGGCCAATCCCGACAGCGATCATCCGCCGGTGATGGTGCTGCCGGGGTTCCTGTCGGGCGACTGGGCGACCAAGGCGCTGCGCGCCGACCTGCGCCGCGCGGGCTTTCGCTGCTACGCCTGGGGGCTCGGCTTCAACCGCGGCGCCACCCCCGACATCATCGAGCGGATCGACAGCCGCGTGCAATGGATCATCGATCGCACCGGTCAGGCTCCCGCGCTGGTCGGCTGGAGCCTTGGCGGCATTTACGCGCGCGAATATGCCAAGCATCACCCGCACAAGGTCGCGCGCATCGTCACCCTCGGCTCGCCCTTTTCGGGCAGCCGCCGCGCCAATCGCGCCTGGCGCCTCTACCACCTCGTCGCGCGCCATCCGGTCGACAATCCGCCGATCGACTTCCACCCCGCCCCGCGCCCCGAAATGCCGACCTTTGCCTTGTGGTCGGCCTATGACGGCGTCGTCGCGGTGGGCAGCGCGCGCGGCCAGCCGCACGAAAGCGATCGCCAGGTCGAGGTCGATTGCGGCCATATGGGCTTTGCCTATGCACCGACGTCGGTGGCGGCGATCGTCAAGGCGCTGAAAGAAGATGTGGCGCGCGCGGATTGATCAGCAGACGTCGATCCCGGCACCGGGGCGCCATTTCATCACCTTGCGCCCGGACCGCCGCCCCG
This sequence comes from Sphingopyxis microcysteis, assembly GCF_012274265.1. Taxonomy (GTDB): domain Bacteria; phylum Pseudomonadota; class Alphaproteobacteria; order Sphingomonadales; family Sphingomonadaceae; genus Sphingopyxis; species Sphingopyxis microcysteis. The sequence goes on along the minus strand of NZ_JAANYY010000004.1, from coordinate 434,738 downwards.
CCTGCCCCGTCGCCAGAAACCCGATCCGGCGCAGCAGCGCGCGCGAGCGTTCGTTGTTCGGATGGCATTCGGCGATGATCGCAGCGCTAGGGCGCGACGCCGCGATTTCGCGCACGACCGCCTCGACCGCCTCGGTCGCCAGTCCCTGCCCGCGCGCAGACGCCGCGAACCAGTAACCGACCTCGACCATCTGCGCATCGCGGCGGTGGACCCCGATCACGCCGTGCAGCCGCCCGCCGCTGCGGTCGCGCACCGCATGGAACACGTCGCCGCCGCCCGACCCCGCGATCAACGCGCGCGCGTCGGCCGCGGTGAAGGGCGCGGGCAGGAAATCGACGCGATCGGTCACCGAAGCGTCAGTGATGGCGGCCAGCGCCGCGGCATCGTCGGCGTGCAAGGGCGCGATGCGGCACCGCGCGGTCGAAAGGGCAAGCAAAGTGTCGGTCATGTCGCGTCTTCTTCAAAAAAAAACGCGCCGCAGCCGGGGATCATGGTTTGATGATGTGATGACAACCATTCGCCTTCCGGTCACGGCGGCGATGGTCAAAGGTGATGCCATGCCGCCCCTAGGTAAAGGAGCGCCAATATGCCTTGAATCGGGTGGATCGGTTGCTGGTCATCGTCGGCGGGGCTAATCGCTCGGTCGCTGCGGGTCAAGCATGCGGTACATGACCAGCGCATCGACCAGGCCGTGCGCCGGATGCGCGAAGGAGCCCGGCAACCGCCCGACAGTCTCGAACCCCAGCGACTGCCAAAGGCGTACCGCGCGATCGTTGGTCGCGACGACGAAGTTGAATTGCATCGCGCGGAAACCGCGATCGCGCGCTTCGGTCAGGCTATGCTCGGCCATCGCCCGCGCGACCCCGCGCCCCGTGGCCGATGCCGCGGTCATATAGCCGCAGTTCGCGACGTGCGCACCGCCGCCCGCCCGGTTGGCGTGGAGATAATAGGTGCCGACAATGGCACCCCCCGCTTCGGCAACGAACACCGCCTTCCCCACACCGAACCAATAGGCGATCGCCTCCGCCTCGGTCATGTCGCGATCGAGCGTGTAGGTTTCGCCGGCGCGGATCGTGGGGCCGATGATCGCCCAGATTGCGGCGGCATCGGCGGACGTGGCGGGGCGGATCTGCATATTCCGGCCTCTATCGATTGACAGGGCGATTTCACGTATTATTTAAAGTTACATGAAACGCGACAGCCGACTTTCGGGCGTACTCCACGTCCTCCTCCATATGGCCGAGCGGCGCGATCCGATGACGTCGGAGGCGCTGGCGCAGGCGATGCAGACGCATCCCGTGGTGATCCGCCGCATCCTCGGCGGTTTGCGCGATGCGGGGTTCGTCCGCTCCGAAAAGGGCCATGGCGGCGGGTGGACGATCCAGCGCGCGCTTGGCGATATCACAATGCGCGACATCTATGACGCGATCGGCCGCCCCGCGCTGATGGCGATGGGCCACCGCACCGACGCGCCCGGATGCCTGGTCGAGCAGGCGGTCAACGCGGCGCTCGACACCAGCTTTCGCGACGCGGAGGCGTTGCTGCTCGCACGGTTCGCGCAAGTGACGCTCGCCGAACTCGCCGCCGACTTCCACGCCCGCATGGCGGCGCGCCCGGCGACGTCCGTAAAGGATCATATTCATGGCTGACGGCGCCCAGCATTTCCTCGACCATTTCAACGATGCCGATGCGGTTGCGCGCTACGCCGACGGCCCGCGCCGCTTCGTTCCCGGCTTCGACGCGCTGCATCGGATGACCGGGCTGCTGCTCGCCGAACGCGTGCCCGCCGACGCGCGCATTCTCGTGCTCGGGGCTGGCGGCGGCCTCGAGCTCAAGGCGATGGCCGAGGCCTATCCCGGCTGGACCTTCACCGGCGTCGATCCGGCAGCCGCGATGCTGCGCCTTGCCGCGCACACGCTTGGCGCCAACGCCGATCGCGCCGAACTGATCGAGGGCTATATTGACGACGCGCCTCCTGGCCCCTTCGATGGCGCCGTCTGCCTGCTCACCCTGCATTTCCTCGCCGCCGACGAGCGCGTCCGGACCGCGGCCCAAATCCGCGCGCGGTTGAAACCCGGCGCGCCATTCGTCGCCGCGCATGGCAGCTTCCCGCAAGGCCCGGACGAACGCGACCGCTGGCTCGATCGCTACGCGTCCTATGCCATCGCCTCGGGCGCCGACCCCGACCAGACCAACACCGCCCGCGCCGCCGTCGCCGCGCATGTCGCGATGTTGAGCCCGGAGGCGGACGAAGCCGTCTTGCGCGACGCAGGCTTTACCGGCGTCGAGCAATTCTATGGGGCGTTCACCTGGCGCGGCTGGGTCGCCTACGCCTGACGCACAGCCGTTTTCGCGCTTGCCTGTGCGGGTTATACAATATATTGCGCAATATATTGTATAACTGAGTCACGGGTGAATATTGATGCTTCCCATGAGAAAGTTCGGATCGGCTGCGGTTGTTGCGGCCGCGTGGCTACTCGGCGTCGGCGCCACCGGCGAGGCGCCGTTGACGCCCGCCGACCGGCAACGGGTGGTCGAGCAGCTTGGGCAAACATTGGAGGCCAATTACGTCTTTGCCGACAAGGCCAAGACGCTCGCCGCCACGCTGCGCGCCAATCTCGACAAGGGCGACTATGATGGCGCGCAGGACAAGGCCGCACTCGCGCAGGCGCTGACCAAAGATCTGGTCGCGGCCAGCAACGACCTCCATTTCTTCGTCGGCGTCGATCCGAAGTTCGCCGCCGACTATGCCGCGCGGAAAGATCCCACGCGCGCCGCCGAATTGCGCGAAACCGACCGGCGGGACGAGGCACGCAAAAATTTCGGCTTCACTGAGCTGCGCCGGCTCGAGGGCAATATTGCCTATGTCGGAATGTCGCACTTCGCCGACCCCGAACTCGGCCATGACGCGGCGGCCGCCGCGATGCGCTTTATCGAGAATAGCGACGCGGTCATCTATGACATGCGCTACAATAATGGCGGGCATCTTGAGATGGCGCAGCTGCTTGCGAGCCAGCTGTTCCGCGCCGACAAGGATCAGGAGCTGTTCGATTATTATTACACCGACGATGGCCGCCGCGTCGCCCGCGGCCAATGGGTGCTCCCCGCCCTTCCCGCCAAACGCCTGACCGGCAAACCCGTCTATGTGCTGACGTCCTCGACCAGCTTTTCGGCGGCGGAATGGTTCGGCTATTCGCTGCAAAAGCTCGGCCGCGCGACGCTGGTCGGCGAGCGCACGGCGGGCGGCGCGCACCCGGTCGACCGCAAGCCGGTGGGGACCGACTTTTTCGTCCAGGTGCCGATCGGCCAGATCCACGACCCCGTCGATCGCGGCGATTTCGAAGGGCGCGGCGTCACTCCCGATCATCGGGTAACATCCGCCGACGCGCTGATCGTCGCGCATCGCATGGCGATGGCGGACGTCGCAAAGGCCGATCCCGCGAAACAGGCCGACGCCGACTGGTTCGCGCCGACGCTTGCCGCGCGCGCCAAGGCGGTCCAGCTGACGCCCGCCGACATGAGGGCAGTCGCCGGACGCTATGATGGTCCGCAGGTCGCCATGGCGGACGGCAAGCTGCTCTACACCTGGCGCGAGCGTTTCCGTGCCACGCTCGAACCGCTCGGCGATGATCTTTTCGCCGTCGAGGGCGTCAGCGATTTCCGCTTCCGTGTTGTGCGCAAGGCGGGCAAGGTCATCGCGCTCGAACGCATCAACCGCGATGGAACGACCGACAGCTATGCCCGCCTCGACTGACCGCGCAGCCGACCTCGACGACATATCGTTCCTCGGTCGGCTCAGCGAGGCCTTGAGCCAGACGATCGAGGACCAGACGCGCGAGCTGTTCGATGCGGCGGGCATCGTCATCCCGGTGCGATCCTGCTCGCTGCTCACCGCGCTGCGGCAGGCGGGGGAGGCGTCGGCGGCGGAGCTGGCGCGAACGCTGGGGCAGTCGCACCAGCTGGTGATCCAGAAATGCCCGGCGCTGATTCGCCTCGGCCTGATAACCCAGCATCCCGATCCGGCCGACGCGCGCCGCAAGCTGTTTCGCCTGACCGAAAAGGGACAGGCCCAAATGGCGATGCAAGACCGATATAGCGAAGAAATTTCCGAGGTGTACCGACGACTCTTCGAAGAGACCGGCGATGTGCATGCGATGATATTGAAAACCTTGCGGGCGCTCAAAGAGCGGCCGCTTCGCGAACGCACGCCGCCACAATCCCGCTAATCGAGGAACGGCGCCACCACTTCGGCGGTCACGCGCAGCGGCCGCCCGCTCGCCTTGTCGAGCAGCGCCCACACCGTCCGTGCCCGCACATGCACCTTGCCGTCGGCGCCGGTGAACTCCATGAACCGGTCGAACTTCGCCCCCTGCGGCGTGTCGGCGACCCACGTCCGCGCGGTCACCGTTTCGCCGGGACCAAGCGCGCGCAGATAGTCGATCTCGTGCCGCACCACGACCCAGACATAGGCGTCCTTATGGCTTTGCGGCGCCGCGGCGTCCCAATGCCCGGTCGCGACCTGCTGGATCCACTGGACCCAGACCGCATTGTTGACATGGCCGAGTTCGTCGATGGCGTCGGGGGTGGCGGTGAGTTGGAGGGTGAAGGATTTCATTGGGGTCATATCCTCTACGCCCTCCCCTTCAGGGGAGGGCAACGAGACTTACGAACTTGTTCGTTAGTCGCAGCGGGTGGGGCCCGCGGCCTTGCGCAAGGCCGCTGGCCCCCACCCCACTACGACTAGGCAGCAAGCTGCCAAGTCTTCGTTGCCCCTCCCCTGAAGGGGAGGGGCATATTGCGTTTAAGCCAACTCCACCGTGGTCACCATATACCCCGCATCGCGCAGCGAGGCGACAAGGCTGTCGAGATGTTCGCGGTCGCGCGCTTCGCATTCGATATCGGTGATCAGCCCCTTGGCAGGCAAGGTCGTGAAGATGCGCTGGTGATAGATTTCGATGATGTTGACCTGTTTCTCGTCGAACAGCTTCATCACCTTGAACAACGCGCCCGGTCGATCCTGCAAGCGGATGCGCAGCCGCGCGATGCGGCCCGAGCGCGCGAGGTCGCGCAGCAACACGTTCGCGAGCAGCCGCGTGTCGATATTGCCGCCGGTGAGCACAAGCCCGACCTTGCGCCCCGCAAACTCCTCCGGATGCGCGAGCATCGCCGCGAGTCCTGCCGCGCCCGCGCCCTCAACCACCGTCTTTTCGATCTGGAGCAGCAGGCTCACCGCCCGCTCCAGATGCCGTTCGGCGACGAGCACGATGTCGTCGTTAAGTTCGGCAACGAGCTTGCGGGTGTAGGACCCCGGTTCCTTGACCGCGATGCCCTCGGCCAGCGTGTCGCCCTCGCACGCCATGTCGACACCGTTCAACTCGGCATACATCGACGGATATAGTTCGGCCTGCACGCCAACCAGCCGCATGTCGTTCTTGATCCCGCGCGCCGCGGTGCCCATGCCCGCAAGCAGCCCGCCGCCGCCGATCGGCACGATGAGGGTATCAAGCTCGGGCACGTCCTCGAGCATTTCGAGCGCAACCGTCCCCTGCCCCGCCGCGACGTGCGGATGGTCGAAGGGGTGGACAAAGGTCAGCCCGCGCTCGACCTCCAGCAGCCGCGCATGGGCATAGGCGTCGTCGAACGTCTCGCCGTGCAGCACGATCGTCGCGCCGTGGCTCGCGGTCTGCGACACTTTCACCTGCGGCGTGGTCTTGGGCATCACGATCGTCACCGGCACGCCCAGCCTTTTGCCATGATAGGCCAGCCCTTGCGCATGATTGCCCGCCGATGCGGCGATCGCACCGCGGGCCTTGGCTTCCTCGCTCAGCAACAGCAGGGCATTCAAGGCGCCGCGTTCCTTGTACGCCGCGGTGAATTGCAGATTCTCGAACTTCAGCCACACATCGGCGCCGACCAGCTCCGAAAGCGTCTGCGACTTCAGCGTCGGCGTGCGCACCACCGCGCCATCAATTCGCTCCGCCGCCGCGCGCACATCGTCCAATGTGATCGCCGGCAAATCGGCGGCGGGCGTCAGAGTCAGGTGATCGGTCATAGCGTTGCGGCCCTAACGGCAAGGGCAGCGAAGGGAAAGGCCTTCTTGCGCCCTCCCCTTCAGGGGAGGGCAGCGAAACTTGGCAGCTTGCTGCCTAGTTGCAGCGGGTGGGGGCCATCGGCCTTGCGCAAGGCCGATGGCCCCCACCCCAACCCCTCCCCTGAAGGGGAGGGGCTTGATTGTGCTGCTCGCTCTGGCACCCCCTCAAAACAATGCTATGGACCGAGCATGAGCGAACAAAAATTGCGCATCAGCTTCATCGGCACCGGCGTCATGGGCGGTCCGATGGCGGGGCATCTTGCGAAAGCGGGCCATGACCTCACCGTCTATAACCGCACGCGCGCCAAGGCCGACGCCTGGGTCGCGGCGCATGGCGGCAAGGCGGCGGCGACCCCGGCGGAGGCGGCGCAGGACGCCGATGTCGTGCTGACCTGCGTCGGCAACGACGATGATCTGGCGCAGGTGACGCTGGGGCGCGACGGGGCGTTCCGCGCGATGCGCAAAGGCGCCTTGTTTATCGACCATACCACGGTATCGGCGCGGATCGCCCGCCAGCTGTCGGTCGAGGCCGACGGGCTTGGCCTGCTGTGCGTCGATGCGCCGGTGTCGGGCGGCGAAGCGGGGGCGCAGAACGGCACGCTGTCGATCATGTGCGGCGGGACCAGGGCGGCGTTCGCGGCCGCCGAGCCGGTGATGCAGGCCTATGCCGCGCGCATGGTTCATATCGGCGGCCCCGGCGCGGGGCAGACGACCAAGATGGTCAACCAGATCGCGATCGCCGGGGTGCTGCAAGGCCTGTCCGAAGCGCTGCGCTTTGCGCAGGCGTCGAAGCTCGACACCGACAAGGTGTTCGAGGCGGTGTCGGGCGGCGCGGCGGCGAGCTGGCAGATGCTCAACCGCTGGGACACGATGGCCAAGGACGAGTTCGACTTTGGCTTTGCGGTCGACTGGATGCGCAAGGACCTCGGCCTCGCGCTCGACGAAGCGCGCTCGAACGGCGCGACGATCCCCGTCGCCGCGATCGTCGATCAATTCTACGCCGATGTGCAAAAGGCCGGACATGGCCGCCGCGACACCAGCTCACTCGTAACAAGGTTGCCGAAATGAACCGACTTCAAAAATTCGCCCTCCCCTTCAGGGGAGGGCAGCGAGACTTGGCAGCTTGCTGCCTAGTCGCAGCGGGTGAGGGCCAGTGGCCTCACGCCACGCCGCGGGCCCCCACCCCAACCCAGCGTCGGGTGAACAGTCCCCCGGACTATTCAGGCCATGCCGGGGGCATGGCCGACCCGACGCTCCTGAAGGGGAGGGGCTTGATTGCGGCCGCGCTCGCCCTCTCCATCGCCGCCCCCGCGCACGCCGACACGCTCGTCGACAATGTCAACGGCATCACGCTCGACAAGGACGGCAAGCTGGTGCGCTTTACCGGGCTGGTCATCGACAAGGAGGGCAAGGTCAAAGAGCTGCTCGACCGCAAGGACAAGCGCCCCGAACGCCCCGATTTCAAGGAGGATGGCAAGGGCCGCACCCTGATCCCCGGGCTGATCGACGCGCACGGTCATGTCATGGGGCTGGGTTTCCAGCTGATGCTGCTCGACCTCTCGGGCACCAACTCGCTGGCCGAAGCCCAGGCGGCGATCCGGAAATATGCCGCCGACAATCCCGAAATGCCGTGGATCATCGGGTCGGGATGGAATCAGGAAAAATGGGGTCTGGGCCGGTTCCCGACCGCCGCCGACCTTGACGCCGCGGTGCCGAACCGCCCGGTCTGGCTCGAACGCGTCGACGGCCATGCGGGCTGGGCGAACACCGCCGCGATGACCGCGGCCAAGGTGACCGCCGCCAGCAAGTCACCCGACGGCGGCCGCATCGAGATGGCGGACGGCAAGCCGAGCGGCGTCTTTGTCGACGCCGCGATGAGCCTGATCGATAGCGCCAAGCCCAAACCCCTCGCCCGCGACCTCGACCGCGCCTTGCTGCTCGCGCAGCAGAAACTGCTCGAACAGGGAATTACCGCGATCGCCGACATGGGGACGTCGATCCTCGACTGGCAGGCGTTCCGCCGCGCCGGCGACAAGAAACAGCTCGCGGTCCGCATCCTCAGCTACGGCGGCGACATCGACAATATGGCGATGATCGCGGGCGGTGAACCGACGCCGTGGCTGTACGACGACCGGCTGCGCATGGTCGGGGTCAAGCTCTACCTCGACGGCGCGCTCGGGTCGCGCGGCGCATGGCTGAAGGCGCCATACAGCGACGCGCCGGGCCAGGCCGGCCTGCCGCTGCTCACCCCGGCGCAGCTCCGCAACAAGATGGTGCGCGCGTCGATGGACAAGTTCCAGGTGACGATCCACGCGATCGGCGACGCCGCCAATGCCGAGGCCTTGAACGCGATCGCCGACCTTAACGCCGACTTGCCGGGCGAACGCCGCTGGCGCATCGAACATGCGCAGGTGATCGACCCCGCCGACATCGCGCGCTTTGCCAGCCTGAAGGTGATCGCCTCGATGCAGCCGGTCCACCAGACCAGCGACCGGCTGATGGCCGAGGCACGGCTCGGCCCCGATCGGCTGAAGGGCGCCTATGCGTGGCGCAGCCTGCAAGCGGCGGGCGCCCGCCTCGCCTTTGGTTCCGACGTCCCGGTCGAAAGCGCCGATCCCTTTGCCGGCCTTGCTGCCGCCATCTCGCGCACCGACGCGAACGGCCAGCCCTTTGGCGGCTGGCGGCCCGAGGAAGCGGTGAACCGCGAAGCGGCGCTCGACGGCTTTACCCGCACCGCGGCCTACGCCGCCTTCGCCGAGGACCGCATCGGCACGCTGATGCCGGGGATGCGCGCCGACTTCCTGATGATCGACGCCGACCCGATGCTCGCCAGCCCCGACGAAATTCGCAAGATGGTGCCGCTCGAAACGTGGATCGGCGGCTACCGCTATTACAAGAAGGACGCGCCGGGTGGCGGGCGATAGCGTCCCCAGCCGGCGGGCGCTGCTGACCGGACTCGCTGCGCTGCCGGTTGCGGCGAGTGCGGCGGCGGCCGAACGGCGCTCGAAGAAGCGCAAACCCGCCAAGCCCAAGGTCCAGCACGTCGATGTCGCGATCATCGGCGCCGGGGTGTTCGGCGCATGGACCGCGTGGCATCTGCTGCGGGCGGGCAAGAGCGTGCGCCTGTTCGACGCCTATGGCGCGGGGCATGTCCGCTCGTCCTCGGGCGGCGAAAGCCGCGTCATCCGCATGGGCTATGGCGCCGATACCATCTATTCCGAAATGGCGCGCGAATCGCTGCCCTATTGGAAAGCACTGTCGGACAGCGCCAGTGCGCCGATCTTTCACAACACCGGCGTGCTGTGGTTCGCGCCGCAGGGCGACGCCTATACCGCGCAGTCGCTGGCGTGGCTTCAGGCCAATCGCGTCGGCCACGAGCATGGCGACGTCCGTTGGCTGCAGGACAAATATCGCCAGATCCAATTCTATCAGGGCGAGACCGGCATCCTCGAAACCGAATGCGGCGCGCTGATCGCGGGCCGCGGGGTCCAGGAAGTCATCGCCGATGCTGAGATCGCCGTCGAGCGCGTCGTGATGCCCGCGCCCCTGCTGTCGAAACGGATCAAGCGCCACAGCCTGCCCGACGGCGGCACCGCCGACCATCTCGTCTATGCCGCGGGGCCGTGGCTCGCCGAACTCTTCCCGCAGCAGCTGATGAACAAGATCGTCGCGACGCGGCAGGAGGTCTATCATTTCGGTGCGCCGCAGGGCGACACGCGCTTTGCGCCGCCCGAACTGCCGGTGTGGGCCGACAACAGCAACAACGGCATTTTCTATGGCATCCCCGACCTTGAGGGGGCCGGGTTCAAGATCGCGATCGACCGCCACGGCCCGGCGATCGACCCCGACACGATGGAGCGCAGCCTGACCCCGGCGGGGATCGCCGAGGCGCGCGCCTATATCGCCCGCCGCTTCCCCGCCCTCGCGTCGGCACCGCTGATCGGCGGGCGCGTCTGCCAATATGAGAATAGCTCGAACGGCGATTATCTGATCGACCGCTTTCCGGGGCAGGAGCGCGTCTGGCTCGTCGGCGGCGGATCGGGGCACGGGTTCAAGAACGGCCCGGCGGTGGGCAAGCGGATCGCGGCGCATATCCTTGACGCGAAGCTGGCGGTCGAACCGCGCTTCAGCTTTGCGACCAAGGGGACGGTGGCGGCAAGAACGGTCTTCTAATTTCGATCACGCACCCCAACCGAGTCATCCCGGCGAAGGCCGGGATCTCGCCGGCGAGGGAGAACGAGAGGGTGAGATCCCGGCCTTCGCCGGGATGACGATTTAAGGGGGACAGACAAGCGTGCGCCTCACCGACTGCCACAATATCGACGACTTCCGCGCGCTCGCAAAACGCCGCCTACCCTGGCCGGTGTTCGACTATATCGACGGCGCCGCCGATGACGAGGTCACCCGCCGCCGCAACCGCGCCGCGTTCGACGATTGCGACCTGATCCCCCGCGTCCTCGCCGGGGTCGAAAGCGTCGATATGCGCACCACCCTGTTCGGGCGCGAGATGGCGATGCCGCTGTTCCTGTCGCCGACCGCGCTCCAGCGCCTGTTCCACTGGCAGGGCGAGCGCGCGGTGCTGCGCGCCGCCGCAGGCGCCGGGACGATGGCGGGCATCTCCAGCCTCGCGACGATCAGCCTGGCCGAAGCGGGCGCGCTGACGGGCGGTCCCAAGCTGTTCCAGCTCTATGTCCACAAGGATGAAGGCCTCAACCGCGCGATGCTGGCCGCGGCGCGCGATGCGAAGTTCGACGCCGTCGCGCTCACCGTCGATACGATCGTCGGCGGCAACCGCGAGCGCTGCCTGCGCTCGGGCTTCACTTCGCCGCCGCGCTTCACGCCGGGCAATATGCTGAGCTACGCCGCCAAGCCCGGCTGGGGGCTCAACTATGTGCTGCGCGAGAAATTCAGCCTGCCGAACCTCGCGACGCATGTCTCCGAAGGATCGAGCGTCCCCAAATCGGTCGCCGACTATTTCACCTCGATGCTCGACCAGAGCCTCGACTGGAACCGCGCCGAAGCAATCCGCCAGCAGTGGGACGGCCCCTTCTGCCTGAAAGGCATCGTCGCGGTCGAGGATGCCAAGCGTGCGGTCGAGATTGGCGCCACTGCGATCATGGTGTCGAACCACGGCGGGCGCCAGCTCGACGGCAGCCGTGCGCCGTTCGATGCGCTGGCCGAGATCGTCGATGCGGTCGGCGACAGGATCGAGGTCATCTGCGACGGCGGCATCACCCGCGGCACCCATGTGCTGAAGGCGCTATCGGTCGGCGCGAAAGCCTGTTCGGGCGGCCGCCTCTATCTCTACGCGCTCGCCGCGGCGGGCGAGGATGGTGTCGCCCGCGCCATCGCGCTGCTGCGCGCCGAAATGGAGCGTGGCATGAAATTGATGGGCGCCAAGTCGCTCACCGACCTGTCGCGCGACAATCTCCGCTGGCGCTAGAGCATCGTGTGTAAAATGTGAGCCGTTTGCCCTGAGCTTGTCGAAGGGCCGTTCTTTCTTTTAGCGTCGCAAGAAGAAGAACGGTGCTTCGACAAGCTCAGCACGAACGGGTTGGGAGATCGTACAGAATTGATGCACGGTGCTTTTGCTGCACGCACGAAAAAGGGGGCGGCCTCCCCCGAAGCCGCCCCCTTCGCGCGTGGTCGCTGACCCGCTAGGCGATCAGAAAGAAAAGCCCAGCGTAAAGACCACGGTTGGATCGAACAGCGTATCGACGGCCTTGATGCCCGACTTTTTGATGTCGGTGTCGATATATTGAACGGTAAAGGTCGCGGGACCAGCGGCGAACGAAGCGCCGAGCATCCAGTCGAGGTAATTGCCGCCGGGCGCCAGCGCGCCGAGCGAACCGTCGGTATAGCCGAGCCCGGCGTTGAGCGTCACCGGGGTGTTGGGGATGCCGTAGCCGAGGCCAAGGTTCAGATAGATATTGTCGTTGCTGCCCAGCGAGTTCTGGTCGGGGGCATAAGCCACCGTGCCGGTTGCCGAAACGGGGCCGATGTCGTGCGACAGCTTGCCGATGATTTCGACATAGTCGCTGGGACCGGCAAAATCCTGATTGCCCGGATAGACATAATAGGTTGCGCCGAGATCGACCGTCGTGCCGGGCGCGATTTCGGTCGCGAAGCCGGCATAAAGATCGAGCTCATATTTGCCATAGAGGGGGCTGTCGGGCAGCGTCGATCCCCAAACGCCGGCGTAAAAGCCGCTTTCGTGGCTGGCAGTAATCGTCGACTGAAGCGCCACCTTTTCGTTCGACAGCGAAATGCCGCGGAACCGGTAATCCGACACGACCGAAACACCGCCCGAAAGCGAGACCGGGCCGCTGGCTTCTTCTTCCTGGGCGAAGGCGGGCGTCGACATGGCCGACGCGGCGAGCAGCATGCCGAAACACGCTTTGGTAAGAAACTTCATGGGTGATCCCCCTAGTAAAACAACGGATCGTCCCAGCCTGCTGTACGCTGTCCACGCCTCTTTAGAGCGGGCCTGTGACGTCGAACGATTCAAAATTGCCGATTTTGCTGCGCCGCACAAACAAAAATTGCGCCTGCCCATGATTCGGCGACAAACTGTGTCTTTCGCGCAACAGCTTGATCGGAGCGCGCAGGCTTTGCCAAGTCGCCTCGCGACGGCTAAAGAGCGCGCCTGTCCCCTTCTCGATCGAGCCCGAACCCATGAGCGATCACAACCCCGGCCTGCGCCCCTGGCGCGACATCGCGCGGCGCCAATGCCGCCAGATCATGGTCGGCGATGTGCCGGTCGGCGGCGGCGCACCGATCACGGTCCAGACGATGACGAACACGCTGACCAGCGATGCGGTGGCAACGATCGACCAGATCCGCCGCTGCGAGGAAGCCGGCGCCGACCTGATCCGCGTGTCGTGCCCCGACACCGATTCGACCGCGGCATTGGGCAAGATCTTTCGCGCCGCGCGCATCCCGATCATCGCCGACATCCATTTCCACTATAAGCGCGCGCTCGAAGCCGCCGATGCGGGCGCGGCGTGCCTGCGCATCAACCCCGGCAATATCGGCAGCAGCGAGCGCGTCGGCGAGGTCGTCCGCGCCGCCAAGGCGAACGGCTGCGCGATCCGCATCGGGGTCAACGCGGGCAGCCTTGAGAAAGACCTGCTCGAAAAATATGGCGAGCCCTGCCCCGAAGCGCTCGTCGAAAGCGCGCTCGACCATATCAAGCTGCTCCAGGATCACGACTTCCACGACTATAAGGTCGCGGTAAAGGCGAGCGACGTCTTCCTTGCGGTCGCCGCCTATGCGCAGCTCGCCGACGCGGTCGACTGCCCGCTCCACCTCGGCATCACCGAAGCCGGCGGACTGATCGGCGGCACGGTCAAATCGGCGCTCGGGATCGGCAACCTCCTCTGGGCGGGGATCGGCGACACGATCCGCGTCAGCCTGTCGGCCGAACCCGAAGAGGAAGTGCGCGTCGGCTATGAAATCCTCAAATCGCTCGGCCTCCGCACCCGCGGCGTGCGCGTCGTCTCCTGCCCCAGCTGCGCGCGGCAGGGTTTCGACGTCATCCGCACCGTGCAGGCGCTCGAAGAGGCGCTCAGCCACATCAAGACCCCGATGTCGCTCTCGGTATTGGGCTGCGTCGTCAACGGCCCCGGCGAGGCGCGCGAGACCGACATCGGCATCACCGGCGGCGGCAACGGCAAGCATATGGTGTACCTCTCGGGCGTCACCGACCACCATGTCGAAGACGCCGATATGATCGGCCACATCGTCAAGCTGGTCGAAGCCAAGGCCGCCGAAATCGATGCGGGTAACGCGGTCAGCATGGACGTCACACACGGCAAGGCCGCGTAAGCGCGCAAACGCACCCGATCGCTCTAATATCTTAGCTCTGAGCATCTGATATGAACCGTTCGCCCTGAGCTTGTCGAAGGGCCGTTCTTTCTTTTGACGTCAGAAGGAAGAACGGTGCTTCGACAAGCTCAGCACAAACGGATTTGAAGGGGATGCGGATTTAACGCGCCATGCCTAAGCCCGGGGCAGCGGCACCAGTCCATCCATCACCGCGGTCAGTGCCAGCGCATTTTCGCGCTCCATCGCGCTATGCCCGGCGTTGGTGATAATATAGCTCACCGGCTCGGCGCCTGCCGCGCGCAGCGCGGTGACCAGCCGCGACGCCTGCGTCAGCGGACAGACTTCGTCGAACCGCCCGTGGACGATATGGATCGGGATCGCCGCGAGCGCCCCGATATGATCAAAGAAATGCCCCGCGGGCAGGAACAGCGCGTTCGCGAAATAATGCGCCTCGATCTGCGCAAAGCACAAGGCGAAGTCCGCCTCGCCGAACTTGCCGGTATCGGCGGTTTCGGGGATCATGTTCGAAATCACCCCCTCCCACAACGACCAGGTCAGCGCCGCCTCCAGCTGCCGCGCCTTCTCCGCCGCGGTGGTCGGCACCATGTCAAAGATCGCCTTGTACGACGCCATCACATCGCCGCGTTCGGCGGGGGTCAGGACGTTCAGCAGCGCCGCCCATTCATCGGGATATTTGATATAGGCGCCCGGCGCGGTCAGGCCGAACGGGTCGGCGTCCCATGTCGCGGCATTGCCCTGATACAGATAGTCGAGATCCTCCGGCGCGCCGAGGAAGATGCCGCGCAAGATCAGGCTGGCGCAATGCGCCGGATGCGCGATCGCATAGGCCATCGCCAGCGTGCTGCCCCAGCTGCCGCCGAACACGTGCATCGGCCCCGCGATCCCCAGATGGTCGCGCAATTTCTCGATGTCGCCGATCAGGTCGGCGGTGGTATTTTTGGCGAGCGCGACCGCGGGACCGGCTGACGCGACATTGGGCTCGCTCTTGCCGCACCCGCGCTGGTCGAAGAGGATGACGCGATAGCGTTTGGGGTCAAAGAAACGCGCCATCGCGGGGGCGCAGGCGCCGCCGGGGCCGCCGTGCAGGAACATGACGGGCTCACCGGCGGGGTTGCCATATTCCTCCCAATAGACGCGGTGGTCGGGATCGCGGTCGACATCCAGCCAGCCGAAATTCAGGCACGGCGGCTGCGGATAGACCCAGTCGTCGCCGATCTTGCTGCTCGCCTGAAGCCGGGAAAAATCCATCGCCGCTGTCCTCGCTGGTGCCGTGGGGGAAGCACTGGCTTAGCCGCCCTAGCCGCCATGTCCACCCGCTGGGCGGAGTTAGGCCGCGTCGTGAAAGATCACCCCCAGCGTATGCCGCCGCCCCGAGCGGATCGCGCTCACCCCGTGGCGCATCGCAACGCGATAATCGCCGCGGCTGCCCGCGACCGGCCGTTCGTTCACCGCAAAGATCACCGCATCGCCCTTGTCCAGCGGCACGACAGCGGCGCGCGACTGCATCCGGGGCCGCTGCTCGGTCAGCACGAACTCGCCGCCGGTGAAATCATCGCCCGGCGCCGACAGCAGCACCGCGACCTGCAACGGAAAGACCTCGGCGCCATAGAGGTCGCGGTGCAGGCAATTATAGTCGCCCGGTCCATATTGCAGCAACAGCGGCGTCGGACGCGCCTGCCCCGCCGCATGGCAATGCGCCAGATAGTCGGCGTGGCGAGCGGGAAAGCGCGAATCCTGCCCCGTCCGTTCGTGCCAGCGGTTCGCGATCGGCGCCAGACGGGTATAAAGCGCCCCGCGTAGCGCCGCGACCAGCGGCGGCAACGGATAGGCGAAATAGCGATACTCGCCGCGCCCGAACCCGTGCCGCGCCATATGGACATGGCTGCGGAACAATGCCTCGTCGCCATATTGCGCCGCGGCCGCATCGGATTCGCGCAGCGACAGCAGCCGCGGCAACACCGCCCACCCCTCGCTGTCGAGCGAGGCGGCAATGGCAGGCCAGTCGAGCGCGGCGCTGCGCGCGGCAATCTCGGTATCGATCGTCTCGGTCATGCCGCGCCCCTGCCACGTCGCCGCGTGGCGGGCGCCCCGTTTCTTGCGATCAAATCATTCCGTGCGCGCGATCCCGCGAACCCCTGCGCGGACCGCGAACCACAGCAGCAATCCCAGCGGACCGAACAAAAAGGTCAGCGGCAACGTCGGCAGCACCAGCAGCGGATGAACCCCCCGCGCCTCGGCATCGCGGCAAATCCAGGTTCCGATGAACAGGTCAAATGCCAGATAATGCAGCCACCCCGCGGTCAGCAGAAAATCATTGGCGAACCAGGCGCGAACTTCGGGGATCGACCCGAAGCCGCCGTCGGCATAGGCGCCGCGCCCACCCCACCACAGCAGGCCATAGGCGACCGCGATCAGCCCGGGGATGACATATTGGGTGACCGTCCAGACCCCGGGCCGCGCGCGCCGGAAGAACAGGGCGACGAGCAGCGCCACCCATCCCAAAAGCGCCAGCGTTCCCGCCAGTGAAAAAAGTGCCGCCGGTTCAACCATCTTGCCACCCCCATCTGAACACTGCAAAGATGGCGTTGTGAGCAGCAATCTAAACAATGTCAAGATGACGGACAAGTCGCGCCCCTATCACCATGGCGACCTTCGCGCCGCGTTGATTGCAGCCGCCGAAGCGGTGATTACCGAGCGCGGGGTCGATGGCTTCTCGCTTCGTGAGGCAGCGCGCCGCGCCGGGGTATCGCCCGCCGCGCCCGGGCATCATTTCGGCGATGCGCGCGGCCTGCTCACCGCCGTCGCCACCGCGGCCTTTACCGAACTGGGCGATGTCCTGACCGCAGCGGCGGCGATTCCCGGTAATCGCCGTACCCGACTGGAAGCACAGGGCGCGGCGTATGTCGGCTTCGCGCTCGCGCACCCCGCGGCGTTCGACCTGATGTGGCGGCGCGCGGTGGTCGATGCCGCCGATCCCGATTTCGCCGCCGCCGGCCGCCGCGCCTTTGCGATGCTCGACGAGGTGGTCCGCGCGGGCCAGCCCGCCATCGCCGACCCGCTCGATCCCGCACTGGCGCCGACCGTCGCCGCATGGTCGCTGGTCCACGGTTTCGCAAAACTGGCGGTTGAGGACGTGTTCGGCAGCGATCCCGGCACCCGCGAGCGCGCCGCCGCCGCGCTGCTTCCTGCTGTTCTGGCCTGTCTGGAGGTCTGACGCGACCTGCGCGCTTCAATGTCGCGTCGAAACCGCTTAGGCTGGCGGCTCATCAACCGGGAAGCCTTTGCCTCATGACCCTACGCCTCGCCGCCGCCGCGCTCCTTGCTGCCGTTTCAGTCCCTGCCGTCGCGCAAACCGCCCCGGCGATCGACCCCGCCAACCTCACCGAAACCGTGCGCACGCTCGCCTCCGACCAGTTTCAGGGCCGCGCGCCGGGGACGATCGGCGAGGAACGCACGATCGGCTATCTGATCGGGCGGCTGCAGGCGCTCGGGCTCGAACCCGCGGGCGTCGACGGCGGCTGGACCCAGCCTGTGCCGTTGCTGCACACCCGCCTTGGAACCGCCACGACGCTGGCGTTCGACCGCAAGGGCGCGGCGACGCCGCTCGCCTTCGGCACCGACATCTATGTCTCGACGCTCCAGCCCCAGGATCAGGCGGTAGTTCAGAACGCGCCGCTCGTTTTCGTCGGCTATGGCGTCACCGCGCCCGAACGCGGCTGGGATGATTTCAAGGGGCAGGATCTGAAGGGCAAGGTCGCGGTCTTCCTGATCAACGACCCCGATTTCGTCGCGGCCAAGGGCGAGGATGCGTTCGGCAAGTTTGGCGACCGTACGATGACCTATTATGGCCGCTGGACCTACAAGTTCGAGGAAGCGGCGCGGCGCGGCGCGATCGCGGCGCTGATCGTCCACGACACCGACGGCGTCGGCTATGGCTGGAATGTCGTCAAAAGCGGCGGCGGCGAAAATTACGGCCTCGTCGTGCCGCCCGAAAAGATGACGAGCCTGGTGCTGCAGGGCTGGATTTCGGGCGAGACCGCGACGAAATTGTTCGCCGACGCCGGGCAGGATCTCGCCAAACTGCGCATCGCCGCGCGCCGCAAGGACTTCAAACCCGTCGCCCTTGGCACCAGCTTCAACGCCGCCGTCCCGGTGACGCACGCGGTCGTGCAAAGCCAGAACGTCCTCGCGAAGATCCCCGGCGCCAAACGCCCCGACGAGGTCGTGATGTACGGCGCGCACTGGGACGCCTATGGCGCGGGCGCGCCCGACGAAACGGGGCGCATCTACCGCGCCGGCGCCAACGACGACGCGCTCGGCGTCGCGGGGTTGTTCGAAATCGCGCGCGGCTTCAAGGCCGCGCCACCGCCCGACCGCAGCATCCTCTTCGCCTTCTGGACCGCCGAGGAGCGCGGCCTGCTCGGTTCCGAGGCCTATGCGGCGAACCCACTCTATCCGGTCGAAAAGACCGTCGCCAACCTCGGCCTCGACATCCTGCAGACCGCGGGGCGCGCCAAGGACGTCATCCTTGTCGGCAAGGGGCAGGGAACGCTCGAGGATGATCTCGCGCGCGTCGCCGCCGCGCAGGGCCGCACCGTTTCGGTCGAAAGCCTGCCCGAACGCGGGCTGTTCTACCGCGCCGACCATTTCAGCATGGCCAAGCGCGGCGTCCCCGTCCTGCTGATGATGGGGATCGCGGGTGCCTCCGACCTTGTAAGCGGCGGCAAGCCCGCAGGGCAGGCGTGGGTCGATGCCTATACCGGCAAATGCTATCATCAGGCATGCGACGCCTGGGGGCCCGACTGGAACCTCGACGGCGCGGTGCAGGATATTTCGCTATTCTACACGATCGGCGACGAACTGGCGCGCTCGGATCGCTGGCCCGGCTGGAAAGCCGGCAGCGAATTCAAGGCGATCCGCGACCAGAGCGCCGCGGCGCGCAAATAGCCCGCCATCGCGACGGCAGCGCAATGCGAGGAAGGCCGCATTGGCGGATTAGAAAATCCCGTCAGGCGGCTTTGCAATTTGGGTCGACAAATTTGCCCTTTTTGCCGCTGGCAAAATGCCGCGCTCTGGCTAGTCGATCCCGGAGCTCCGCAGTCACGGCCTGCTGAACCCAGTTGTCGCCCAGTTTTGCGATCCCATCAGCCCTGCCCAAGGAATAGACAATATCTCGAATGTCATCCGATTGCGGGCGCTTATCGACCACGCTGCCCGCATACATTGGGTCACCCAGTTCGGAAGCGCGAAGTTCCCATTGCCCACGCTTACTTTGGTCCAGCTCTACCCAGAAATAGTGGTTTGCAACATGATATGCAGCCGAAGCATTTTTCCTGCCTGCGCTGCGAATCCAGCTGCTTGGACCGCTACTTGCAGTAGCCAGGGCTGCGCGCGCGCTGCGGAGATTTGCGATGTAGAAATATCTATCGTTGGACCCGCCGGGACCACAGGTAGAAAGCATGTTGCGATTGCGGTATCCGTTTTCCAATAGCCGGATCGCGGCGTCATAGAAAACAAGCTTATGCCGTTTGTCGATCGCACGCTGACCTTCCCACATCCAATCGTCGGCCATGGACGCCATCGTATGCGGATCCCCAACGCGGATCGCTCGGCTAGCCCATATCTTTCCCTTGCGGCGATCCTCACGAACAAACGCATATTCCTGCCACACTTGTCCAACAGCGCGGATATCGCCTGTGTCGGCTTTTCGGATCAGAGCTCGCAGCTCCTTTTCCGGCATCGGTTCGACGCAGGCGCAGGCGCTGGTCGATGTCCCTAAGAGACCAGAAACGGCGATTAAAGCGACTGCAAGAAACAGAACGCTCCACTTACCCATCGCCCTACTCCTCTCCTGCCTGGATATTCTGATATCCTTAAGCAGGTTAAGAAAAAAGGGGCCGCCTCTCGGCAGCCCCTTTCCTGTTTCGATAAACCGAAGGTTTAGTCCTTCAGGAAATCAGGCACATGGCCCTGATCTTCCGGGCCGTCGTTGCGTTCGCGGCGCGGGCCGCGATCGCGGTCGCCGTCGCGGCGCGGACCACGGTCGCCACGACCGCCGCCATCGCGGCGCGGGCCACGATCGCCGCGGTCACCGCGCGGACCACGATCCCCGCGCGGTTCGCGCGGCGGGCGGGTGTCTTCCAGCTCGGCGCCGGTTTCCTGATCGACGACGCGCATCGACAGGCGAACCTTGCCGCGCTGGTCGATCTCGAGCACCTTGACCTTGACTTCCTGGCCTTCGCTGAGGACGTCCGAGACCTTCTCGACGCGCTCATTGGCGATTTCGCTGACGTGAACCAGGCCGTCCTTGCCGCCCATGAAATTCACGAACGCCCCGAAATCGACGAGGTTGACGACCTTGCCGTCATAGATTTTGCCGACTTCGGCTTCCTCGACGATGCCGCTGATCCACTTGCGCGCGGCTTCGATCTGGTCGAGGTCGCTCGACGAGATCTTGATCAGGCCTTCGTCGTCGATGTCGACCTTGGCGCCGGTGGTCGCGACGATCTCGCGGATCACCTTGCCGCCGGTGCCGATGACGTCGCGGATCTTCGACTTGTCGATCTGCATCGTTTCGATGCGCGGCGCGTGCGCCGACAATTCGCTGCGGGTCTCGCCGAGCGCCTTGTTCATCTCGCCAAGGATGTGCGCGCGGCCTTCCTTCGCCTGGTTGAGCGCGGCTTCAAAGATTTCCTTCGTGATGCCCGCGATCTTGATGTCCATCTGCATCGTGGTGATGCCTTCGGACGTCCCCGCGACCTTGAAGTCCATGTCGCCGAGGTGATCCTCGTCGCCCAAGATGTCGCTGAGGATCGCATAATCCTTGCCTTCGAGGATCAGGCCCATCGCGATGCCCGACACGGGGCGCTTGATCGGCACGCCGGCGTCCATCATCGCGAGCGAACCACCACACACCGACGCCATCGACGACGAGCCGTTCGACTCGGTGATGTCGCTGGTGAGGCGGATCGTGTAGGGGAACTCGTCCTTGGTCGGCAGCACCGGGTGCAGCGCGCGCCATGCGAGCTTGCCGTGACCGACTTCGCGGCGGCCCGGGGCGCCGAAGCGGCCGACTTCACCGACCGAATAGGGCGGGAAGTTATAGTGCAGCATGAAGTTCTGGTACGACAGGCCGTTGAGGCCGTCGATCATCTGCTCCGCATCCTTGGTGCCCAGAGTAGCCGTAGCGATCGTCTGGGTTTCGCCGCGGGTGAACAGCGCCGAACCATGCGCGCGCGGCAGGAAGTGCGTTTCGGCGACGATCGGGCGGATCTGCGTCGTCGTGCGGCCGTCGATGCGCTTGCCGTCCTTCAGGATGGCGCCGCGCACGATTTCGGCTTCGAGCTTCTTGGTGAGCTTGATGCCCGCCATGACGTCCTGCGGGCTGAGGCCGTCGGCCGTGAAGCTTTCCTTCGCCTTCGCGCGCGCTTCGTTCAAGGCATTCGAACGCGCCGACTTGTCGGTCAGCTTGTAAGCCGCCGCAATGTCCTTGCCGATCAGCTTCTTCAGCTTGTCCTTGAGCGCGGCATTGTCGTCCGACGCGGCCATTTCCCACGGATCCTTGGCAGCTTGTTCGGCGAGCTTGATGATCGCCTTCACGACTTCGCGGCACGCGTCGTGCGCGAACAGCACGGCGCCGAGCATGATGTCTTCCGACAGCTCATTGGCTTCGGATTCGACCATCATCACCGCGTCGTAAGTGGCGGCGACGACGAGGTCGAGGTCGCCCTCGGCGACCTGTTCGTCGGTCGGGTTCAGAATATATTCGCCGTTCAGGTAGCCAACGCGCGCGGCACCGATCGGGCCCATGAAGGGCACGCCCGAAATGGTGAGCGCAGCCGACGCGGCGACCATCGCAAGGATGTCGGGCTCGTTATGACCGTCATAGCTCAGAACCTGGGCAATGGCGTTGATTTCGTTGTAGAAACCTTCGGGGAACAGCGGGCGGATCGGACGGTCGATCAGGCGGCTGACCAAAGTTTCCTTTTCGGTCGCGCCGCGTTCGCGCTTGAAGAAGCCGCCGGGGATGCGACCCGCGGCCGAATATTTTTCCTGATAATGGACGGTGAGCGGGAAGAAGTCCTGCCCGTCCTTCACCGACTTCGCGGCGGTCACGGCGCACAGGACGACCGTTTCGCCCAGCGTCGCCATCACGGCGCCGTCGGCCTGGCGGGCAACCTTGCCCGTTTCGAGCGTCAGCGTTTCACCGCCCCACTCGATCGATACTTTTTTCACGTCAAACATGTGGTTTCCTTCGCCCGCCGGGCCCTATGCCGGGCGGGGCCTCTGTGTCCGGGCAATCCGGCCCGGGGCGGTGTAGGGCGTCTGTCTGCCCTATGGCGGCCCCGCCGGATGCGGGGCGGCCTTTTGTCAAACTCAACACCCGCTCGTCCTGAGGAGCCATTGAGCTTGTCGAAATGGCGTCTCGAAGGATGTTTGCGTCTGCGTCCTT
The DNA here is from genome assembly GCF_012274265.1 of Sphingopyxis microcysteis. Classification (GTDB taxonomy): domain Bacteria; phylum Pseudomonadota; class Alphaproteobacteria; order Sphingomonadales; family Sphingomonadaceae; genus Sphingopyxis; species Sphingopyxis microcysteis. The sequence continues at coordinate 412,347 of NZ_JAANYY010000004.1, read as the reverse complement.
CGAGACGGGCCTTCGCCTTCGCTCAGTCCCTCCTCAGGACAAACGGAGGCTTGGACAAGCAAACGGCCCCGCGAAGGGGCCGTTCACCGTGAATTATTTACGCAGACCCAGCTTCGCGATCAGCGCCAGATAGCGGGCCTCGTCCTTCTTCTTCAGATAGTCGAGGAGGCTGCGGCGCTTGTTGACCATCATCAAAAGGCCGCGGCGGCTGTGGTTGTCCTTGTGATGCGCCTTGAAATGGGCGGTCAGCGTGTTGATGCGGTCGGTCAGGATTGCGACCTGCACTTCCGGCGAACCGGTATCGCCCTTTGCGCGGGCATTGTCGTTGATAACTTCGGTTTTGCGCTCGGCGGTAATCGACATATTCTTTTTTCCTCGAACATCCTTGTTTACAGATTGAAGCCCCGGACGACCTTCAGCGTTCCCGCCAAAGCCTCGATCAGGGCGATCGGACGATCTTGATCGTCCCGTCCCCAATAGAGCCCGTCATCCGTAGCTACCCCGGTCCAGACACGACCCCGACGGATCGCCCCTGCCGCTTCCGGGGAAAGGTTCAGAGCCGGGATGTCGACCAGCCCTGCCTCGAGCGGCAGAAATATCTCTGATTGCGCGGCCCCTTGGCCGAACGCGTTCAATTTGTCCAGCGAAATCGCCTGTGACAGGTCGAACGGCCCGGCCTTCGTGCGGCGGAGCATCGTGACATGGCCGACGGTGCCGACGGCGTACGCGATGTCGCGGGCAAGGCTGCGGATATAGGTACCCTTGGAAACGTGGGCGATGAGGGTGATTTCCTCCACGCCCTCCCCTTCAGGGGAGGGCAGCGAGACTTGCCGGCTTGCCGGCTTAGTCGCAGCGGGTGGGGGCCATCGGCCCTGCGCAAGGCCGATGGCCCCCACCCCAACCCCTCCCCTGAAGGGGAGGGGCTCAAGCGAATGCACCGTCACCCCCCGCGCTTTCATCTCGACTTCTTCACCCTTGCGCGCGCGATCATAGGCCCGTTCGCCGTCGATCTTGATCGCCGAGTAGGCCGGCGGCACCTGCTCGATCGGCCCGGTGAAGCGCGGCAGCACCGCCTCCACCTCCGCCAGTGTCGGTCGCACATCGCTTACCGCGACCACTTCGCCCTCGGCATCGAGCCCTGCGGTCTCGGTCCCGAACCGCACGGCAAATTCATAGATTTTGCTGGCATCGAGCATCCGCCCGCACAGTTTCGTCGCCTCGCCGAGCGCGATCGGCAGCACCCCGGTCGCCAGCGGATCGAGCGTGCCGCCATGGCCGACCTTCACCTTGCCGAGCCCCGCCTCGCGGCACACGCGCTTCACCGCGCCGACCGCCTGCGTCGAGCCAAGTCCCAGCGGTTTGTCGAGGATGATCCAGCCGTTCAAGCGCGCCCGCTCGCCCATTCGTCGGCCAGCAGCGACCACAGCGCGGTATCGCGGACATGGCCGGTCCAGGTGATCCGTTCCGACCGCAGCGTCGCCTCCTTGGTACAGCCGAGCTTCGCGACCGCGGCCTGACTGCGCTTATTGCGCTCATCGATGCGAAATTCGATGCGGCGGATACCGGCGGCAAAGGCGTGGTCGATCATCAACCGCTTCAGGCGCCCGTTGAAGCCGGTACCGCGCGCATTGGGATGGAGATAGCTGTTGCCGATCTCCACCGTCTCGGCCGACCAGTCGGGGCGCAGCCACGCGGTCATCCCGACCAGCGTGTCGCCGTCGAAAATCGCATAGGGCATCCGCCCACCGCCGCCGATCAGCGCGTCAAAACTCCGATCGAAATGCTCCCCGCCAAAGCTGGAGGAATAGATCGTCCAGATGTCGCCGTCGGCGGCGCAAGCCGCGCGCAGCGCCTCGCGATGCGCCTCGGCCAATTTGACGAGCCGCAAATCCCCGTCGGCCAATTCGACATACAGGCGATCGCGGATCATCGGGCGCCCGCGGTCGCGAGCAGGATGGCGAGCCCCACCGACGCGCCATGAACGCTCTTGGTCTTCTCGACGTCGATCCACTCGTCGAGCGCATGCGCGCGTCCGCCCTCGCCGCCCGACCCGATCGTCACCGCCGGAATCCCCAGGCTCATCGGCAGGTTGGCATCGGTCGACGAAAAGGCGGCTCGGGGGGTCAGTCCCAGCGCGCGAATGATCGCATTGGCAGTGCGGACGATCGGCTGCGTCGCCGCCGTTTCGCCCGCCGGTCGGTCGCCGATCGGCTTGATGTCGGCGGTGATCGGCCCTTCCTTCACCGACCGCGCGGCATTTTCGGTTTCGACGCCCCGCTTGACGACCGCGAGGAACGCCTGTTCCAGCTTGGCGAGCTCAGCCGGATTTTCGGACCGCATATCGAATTCGACGAACACCTCGTTCGGGATCGAATTGACCGACGTGCCGCCGCCGGTGACGCTGGCCGAATAGGTCGTCTTGGGCGTTGCCGGCACCGGTATCTTGTAGAAATCGACGATCGTCTGGCTCATCGCAGCCATCGGATTGACCAGGCCGAACGCATTGAAGCTGTGGCCGCCCGGTCCCTTGTACGTGACGCGATAGCGTTTCGACCCGACCCCGCCGGTGACGATGCTCGACGGATCGATGCCGTCCATCGAGATAAAGGTCTGAACCCGATCCTTATATTTGCCCTTGGTGAACAGGTAACGGACCCCGCGTAGATCGCCCGGCCCTTCCTCGCCGACATTGCCGACAAAGATGATGTCCTGCTTCACCCGGACGCCGCTTTCCTTCATCGCGCGCGCATAGGCAAGCAACACCGCCAAGCCGCGCGTGTCGTCGCCGACGCCGGGGGCGTGCAGGCGCGTGCCTTCGCGGCGCACCTTGACCGGCGTGCCTTCGGGAAACACCGTGTCGAGATGCGCGGCGATCATCACCGCCGGACCGCCTGCAGGGCCGGTGCCGCGATAGACGCCCATCGCATTGCCTTCCGCATCGATTTCGACGTCTGCCAGCCCGGCATCGATCAACATGTCACGATACGCAGCGGCGCGGGCGGCCTCCTTGAACGGCGGCGCCGGAATTTCGGTCAGCTTGATGATTTCATCGACCATCCGGTCGTGATCGCGATCGAGGATGCGGACCGCCGACACATAGCCCTTGGTCTCGAGCACCGCTTCGGGCTTCGGCTGCGATGCGACCTGGACGGGTGCGGCGGCCAGCAGGGCAGCAGCGGTCAGCAACAGCGTGTTACGCATGGAAATCCTTTCATCAAAACCGAAGTGTCGGCACGCGCCCGCGATCAAGCGGGAACCCCGGCGGCGGCGGCCTCGCGCCGCTTTGCCATGAAATGGCGTCGGCACATCGCGACGTAGCGATCGTTGCCGCCGATCTCGGTCTGCGCGCCTTCGACCACCGCGCGGCCCTGTTCGTCAACGCGCAGGTTCATCGTCGCCTTGCGTCCGCATTCGCACACGGCCTTGAGTTCAACGAGCGCGTCGGCGATGCCGAGCAGCGCCGCCGAACCCGGGAACAGCTCGGCCGAAAAATCGGTACGCAGGCCATAGCAGAGCACCGGAATGCCGCTTTCGTCGGCAAGCCGCGCCAGTTCCAGCACCTGCGCCCGGGTCAGAAACTGCGCCTCGTCGACCAGCACGCAGGCGAGCGGGCGCTGCGCATGTTCGGCATTCACCGCGGCCCACAGGTCGCTGTCGGGATCGAACTTATGCGCCTCGGCCATCAACCCGATGCGGCTCGTCACCTGCCCCACGCCATAACGGTCGTCGAGCGCCGCGGTCCACAGCATCGTCTGCATGCCGCGCTCGCGATAGTTGAAATCCGCCTGGAGCAGCGTGGTCGATTTGCCCGCATTCATGCTGGCATAATAGAAATAGAGCTTGGCCATGGGGGTGCGATAACCGCTCAATTTGGGCGAGGCAATCACCCCCTCCTCGTCATCCCGGCGAAGGCCGGGATCTCGCCCGCGCGCCAAAACGCACCGTTGAGATCCCGGCCTTCGCCGGGATGACGATTTCCTTGAAGGCTGGATTGCTTGACTCACCCCCACCCCACTTTCATGCTGCGCACCAAAGACGCAGCATAAACAGTGGGGAGAGCTGCCATGCGGTTGATGCCGGTGACCGACGCGATGTTTCTCGTCGCCGAAACGCGCGAGACGCCGATGCATGTCGGCGGGGTCAATCTCTACACCCTGCCCGAAAAGGTCGACGAGACGGAATGGCTGAACGAGATGCTCGCCTTGCTCCGCCAGCAGGAAGGGCTGCGGCGGCCGTTTTCCGAAGTCCTGAAGCTCACCCCGCTCGGCCAATATGGCCCGATCCGGCTGGTCCCCGACAAGGACATCGACATGCATTATCATGTCCGCGCCGCGGCGCTGCCGAAACCGGGGCGCTATCGCGAGATGTTCGAGCTCGCCTCGCGCCTCCACGGCACCCTGCTCGATCGCACCCGGCCGATGTGGGAGATCACGCTGATCTCGGGGCTGCCGAACCGCCAGATCGCGACCTATTTCAAAATCCACCATGCCTTCATGGACGGCGCCAGCTCGATGCATTTCACCAATGCGATGCTCAGCAACGACAAGAATTACAAACCGACCGCCTCGCCGATGTCGGTCGAGGTCTATGAGGCCTATAAGCGCAAATTCCCGACCGCGAAAAAGGCGCCGACCCCCAGCATCACCGACCTCAAGGCCATCGGCGCCTTTCTGAAGGAGCAATGGGGCAACAGCGTCGGGGTGACCAAGGCCTTGAACCAATATGCCGCGGCGATGTTCGGATTGGGCGGCGGCGACCTTGCAACACCGTGGGCGGGCCTGCCGCGCACCAGCTTCAACCGCAACATCACCGGCGCCCGCCGCTTCGTCGCGCAAAGCTGGTCGCTCGAACGCGTGCGCGCGATGGGCAAGGCCTATGACGGGACGATCAACGACGCGGTGCTCGCCATGTGTTCGGGCGCGATGCGCAAATATCTGCAATCGCTGAACGAGCTGCCCGACAAGCCGCTGAAGGCCATGGCCCCGGTGTCGATCCGCGCCAAGGACGACATCGATTCGGGCAATTCGGTCGCCGCGGTGACCGCCAATCTCGCGACGCATATCGACGATCCCGCCGAGCGCATGCGCACGATCCAGGCATCGATGAACGCGGCGAAGGCGCAGCTGCGCGAGATGACCGCGCAGCAGATCCAGATCTATACCGCGATCACCCAAATGCCGCAAATGCTGACCGCGCTCACCCGCACCGCCGACCGATTTCCCGCGTACAGCGTCACCATCTCGAACGTCCCCGGTCCGCGCGAACAGCTTTATTGGAATGGCGCGCGATTGGACGGCATGTATCCCGCGAGCATCCCGGTCGACGGCATGGCGATGAACATCACCCAGGTCAGCAACAACAAGAATATCGACTTCGGCATCACCGCGTGCCGCCGCAGCGTGCCGCACGTCCAGCGGCTGATCGACTATCTGGAGGATGCGCTGGTCGAACTGGAACAGGCGGCGGGGATCAAGGGGAAATAGATGCCTGCGCCCGGTACATCTTAGCTTTTTACACGCTGGCCGCAGCCGCCTAAATTGCCCGGCGATACCAAGCGAGGGGGGATCCGATATGCTGGGCAAATTCGATGCGCTGGACCGGTTGGTCCAGCTGCTGCTGCTGATCGCCGCGGTCGGCGCCATCGCCAATGGCGGCTTCATGCTCGTCGATCCGCTCGCCTGGTATGTGTTCATCCCGACCGTCATCACCACCGGGCCGCCGAACGCGCATTTCATCCGTGACATCGGCCTCGCCTATGTCGGGTCGGGACTGATCCTGCTCTACGCCGCCGGGCATCCCATTCTGCGCTGGCGCGCTGCGGTCGTCGGCGGGCTGTGGCTGACGCTCCACGGGCTGCTCCACATCTATGAAGTGCTGGCGGGCATTTGCGGTCCGGCGACCTTCTGGGCCGACGCACCGGGAGTTCTGGGCCATCCCTTGCTGGTGATCGCGGCGCTGGCGATCCTGTTCGCGCGCCAGCGGATCGCCCCCGCGGGCATCCCCGCGCGGCTGTTCGCGCAGGCCGCGGACAAGGCGACCGGCGGCAACAGCCCCTATCTCCCCGACCTGATCGCCGCGCCCGGTCATGCTGCCGAAAAATTCCAGCACTTTATGCCGGTCACCGCGCACCGCCACGCCGCACCCGCCGACGCCTTCCACGCCGCGCGGATCGGCGCGACGCTTGCTGCCGATTGCGGTCCCTGCGCGCTGATTGCGGCCGAAAGCGCGCTCGGCGACGGCGTCGCGCGCGCCACCGTCAACCGCCTGCTCGCCGCCGACCCGCCCGCCGACCTTGCCGAAGCCTTTGCCTTCGGCGTCGCGATCGGCAGCCACGACCCCGCCGCCGACGCGCATGGCGCGCAGGTCGAAATGCTCTATGGGCGCACCGTCCGCTTCGAAATGGCGCTCACCGCGGCAACGGTCACCGCCTATCCGGCGCTGAAGCGCGGACTCGGCTTCGCGAACAGCTGCGCGCTCCACAAGCTGGAGGTTTGACAGCGACGGCGGCGCGCGACACAGGGCGGGCATGACCCTCGCGATCCGCCCTGCCACGCCCGCCGACCTGCCGTTGATCGCGCAGTTCATCCGCGACCTTGCCGACTATGAAAAGCTCGCGCACGAGGTTCGCTTCGACGAAGCCACGCTCGGTGCGAAGCTGTTCGGCCCGCGCCCTTATGCCGAGGTGCTGATCGGCGAGATCGACGGCGAAGCGCAGGGCTTCGCGCTCTTCTTCCACAATTTCTCGACCTTCGAAGGGCGCCCCGGCATCTATCTCGAAGATCTCTTTGTCCGCCCGACCGCGCGCGGATCGGGGCTCGGCAAGGCGCTGCTCGCGCATCTGGCCGAGCTGTGCGTGACCCGCGACTGCGCGCGGCTCGAATGGAGCGTGCTCGACTGGAACGCGCCCGCGATCGGCTTTTACCAGAGCCTCGGCGCTAGGCTGATGGACGAATGGACCGTCATGCGCGTCGATGGCGACGCACTGACGAAACTCGCCGCGTCCTAGCGACCCGTCATCCCGGATAAGGCCGTCATGACAATGGAGAGCTAGCGGGCACCCCTTGGCCGCCGCCGTTCCATCGGCGCTTTCGGCAGATGGAGATCCGACAATCGCCTCGCTTCGCCCGTCGCGACCCCCAGGTCGGTCAGCACGCGCACCAGCGCATCCGCCGGGGCCACCGCGACATCGGGCGCGACGCCTTCGCCTTCCCAATCCTTGCCGGTGACGGGGTCGTAGGTTCGCCCGACCGGGATGAACGCCTGGAACCCGCCGCCCAGCTCCTCGCCATAGCCGAAATGATTGGCGCCGCCGGTGGCGCTGCCGACCAGCGTGCCGCGCCCCGTATGCTTCATCGCCAGCGCAAAATGTTCGGCCGCCGACCCACTCGCGCCCGACGTCAGCACAAAGATTTTCGCATCATGCAGTCGCTTGTCGCCATTGGGGGTTGCCCAATGCTCGCGCGCCACCATGCCCGGATCACCGCCGACTTGGCGCAGCGTCGGAACACCCGCGATCGGCGAGCCGCCCGCCGCGTCGACAGAGGTGCGCGTCGCCATCGTCACCAGCCGCGTCGGCTTGTCGAACAGCCACGGGAAAATGACATCCATCTGGTCGAGCCCGCCGCCGCGATGGGTGCGGATGTCAAAGATGATCGCTTTGGCGTCGGCGTGATCGGCCATGAACTTTGCTGCCTGCGCGGTCACCGCCGCGTCCATCGGAAACAGGTTGAAGCGGATATAGGCGACCCCCGGCGCGATCCACCCGGGCTGCTCGACGGGGGGCAGGCTCACCGGCGCCGCGCGCGGCGGGCCGCTCCCCGCGGGCGGCGCGACCGGCGTGCTGCCTTCGGGCGGGCGAACGCGCAAATGGCCATCGGGCGACACCCCGTTGACCGTCGCATCGAGCGCCTTCGCCAGCGCGTCGCCCGACAGCGGTGCATAGCGGCCCGACGCAATGGCGGCGCGGATCGCCGCCGCATAGCGTTTGCCAATGTCGGGATAGACATAATCGCGTTCGAGCAACGCCGCATATGTTTCCGCGATCGCATCGGCGCTGGTATCGTCGGCTGCCTGGGCGGGCGCCGCCATGATCACCGGAACCAGCGCGGCGCCGCCGGCAAGCAGCAAAGCGGCCATAATATGCGTCGAACGAATCACCTTTGATCTCCCATCCAGCCCCGGCCAAAAGGAAGTGTATCGTACCGGCAATACAGATCAACTACATTTGTAGTCGATAGCCCAAATCAACGCTTGCGCGCGAACCAGACCAGAAAGATGCCGACCACCGCGAGCACGATGCCGTTGCGCGTCCACGTCGTATCGCCCAGCATGAAGCTGCTCGCCGGCCAGCGGACGATGTCGAGCCCCTGCAACGCCCACAGCCCGCCGACCAGGATCATCGCGACCCCCAGAATCGCGAAAACGCCCTTCAATGCACCCATGATGACCTCCCCCTATATGCGCTGCAATCCGATCAGCGGCCGCAGCCAGCCGATGCTGCGCCCGATCCAATAGAAAAGCCAGCATCCCGTCACCGTCGCCGCGAGCAGGATCAGGAAGGACGGCAGCGCCGCGACCCCGGCGCCCAACAGATACCAGCCGACAACGACGATGATCGTCTGGTGGACGATGTAAAAGGGGAACACCGCCTCGGCCAGCATCGCGCGCCGCGCATGGTCGCGGTTCCAATATCGGTCGGCGATCCCCAGCAGCGCGACGATCGTTGCCCACCCCTGCACCTGCCGCATCAGGTGGTAGAGCAGGATCGCCCCGTCCGGCGCGCGGGTATCGCCGGGCCAGCTCAGCTAGACCCAGGCGATGGGAACAAAGGCGATCACCGCCAGCACCGCGGCAGGCTTCCAGCAATGTGCGACCGCCGCGAACAGCTGCGGGCGCACCCGCAGCAGCCAGCCGGCGGCAAAGGCGACCAGATAGTGAAGGTGCGACGGGCCATCGTCGAACAGCGCATGCGTCTCGTCATGGTCGGGAAAGGCGACATAAATCGCGATCCACAGCAGCATCGGCACGGCCAGCACGCCCCATCTGTGCAACAGCCGTGCCGCCGCGTCCGCAACCCGCGCGCGCGCCGTCCCGGGGACGACGGCGATCACCAGCGCCGCGAGCATCGTGTACGCCCACAGATACACGACAAACCACAGATGCTGCCAGGTCGGCAGCGCGATGCCGTCGATGAACTGAAACCCGAAATAATCGCGCAGCCAGAAATGGAGAAAATCATGCGGATAGCCATGCTGTCCCTTGAGGTCGATCCACGGCTGCGGCGGAATGATCACCGCCACCGCAAAGAATAAGGGAATTAGCAGCCGGGCACTGCGCGAACGCGCAAACGCACCGCTGCCACCCAGCTTGGCGAACAGCGCGGCGCTCGCGTAGCCGGAAACGAGGAACAGCAGCGCCAGCCGCCAGCCATTGGTCGCCAGCATCGGGATCGCCACCCAGTCGAGCGGTTCGGCAATCTTCACATGCCAGCCCCACGGCACGAAATACATGCCGATATGATAAAGGATGAGCAGCGCAAACGCCGCAATCCGCAGCCAGTCCATGCCGTAATGGCGCGTAGAATTCATGCGCTGCCTTCCCATCCCGTCATTGCGAGCGCAGCGAAGCAATCCAGAGCGGTTTACGCAACTCTGGATTGCTTCGCTGCGCTCGCAATGACGACGTTATTTCTCCACCGTCTCACCCTTCGCCGGGATGACGGACCAAGAGAATGTCTCAGCGCTGTTGTGGCACCCCGCAACTACGTCCAACGTCACCTTCCGGCTATCCAAGCACCCGCCACGCCAGCTCGGCAAACTCGCACAAGAGCGGCCGCGTATCCCTTGGGTCGATAATATCCTCGACCCCGAATTTCTCCGCCGTCCGGAACGGGCTACGCACCCGGTTGAGCCGCTCCCTGATCGCCTCCAGATGCGCCGCCGGGTCCGCCGCCGCCTCCAGCTCGCTCTTGTACGCGACCTCGACCCCGCCCTCGATCGGCAGGCTGCCCCAGTCGCCCGACGGCCAGGCGAAACGATATTGGAACCGCTCGGCGTTCGACATGGCGCTGCCCGCGATCCCGTAGGCGCGGCGCACCACCACCGACGCCAATGGCACTGTCGCGCGGTAGATCGCGTTCATTGCTTGCACACCATAGCGGATCGTCCCCGTCCGCTCGGCCTCGCCGCCGATCATGAAGCCGGGATTGTCGACCAGATGGACGATCGGCAGCCGGAACTGGTCGGCGAGCTTCACGAAGCGCTCGGCCTTCTCGCTCGTCTTCGCATCCCACGATCCGCCCAGATAGGAAGGATCGCTCGCGAGCACCGCGACCGGATAGCCGTCCAATCGCGCGAAGGCCGTGATCACCGCGCGGCCCCAGCGCGAACCCATTTCGAAAAAGCTGCCCTTGTCGAACACCGCGTCGGCGATGCGCCGCATCGAATAAACCTGCTTCGCCTCGCGCGGCACCACCGACAGCAGGCTCTCGTCGCGGCGATCGACCGGATCGCTGCACGGCCTACGCTCGGCCCGGTCATCGATCGACGACGGCAGGTAGGACAGGAACCGCCGCGCCGCGGCGAACGCCTCGGCCTCGCTTGCGACCTCATCGTCGACGACCCCGTTGCGCGTATGGACGTCGCTGCCGCCAAGTTCCTCACGATCGAGCGTATCGCCGATCGCCGCCGCGACCGCCGGTCCTGCTGCGAACAGCTGCGACAGCCCGCGCACCATCACGCTGTAATGGCTCGCCACCACCCGCGCCGCGCCCAGCCCCGCCGTCGGCCCCAGCGCCAGCGCGACCACCGGCACCGTATCGAGGTTGGCGATGATCTCATGCCACCCCGGCACATGCGGGATGTAGGTATAGCCCATATCCTCCAGCGTCTTGACCGACCCGCCGCCGCCGGTGCCGTCGATCATGCGAATGAGCGGCAGGCGATATTCATGCGCCATTGCCTCGCATTGGACGAACTTGCGGTGCAGCGCCGCATCGGCCGCGCCGCCGCGCACGGTAAAATCGTCGGCGCTAGCCACCACCGGGCGCCCGTCGATATTGGCGCGTCCGAAAATGAAATTGCTGGCCGCAAGGTCTTCGAGTTCGCCGTCGGGGCCATAAGTCCCGCGCCCCGCGATCTTGCCGATCTCGCGAAAGCTGCCCGCATCGACGATCCCCGCGAGCCGTGCCCGCGCGTCCATCTTGCCGCGCCCATGCTGGCGCGCGACCTTTTCTTCGCCGCCCATCTTCTCCGCCATCGCGCGCCGCGCGGCGAGTTCGTCAATCTCTTTTTCCCAGCTCATGGGCGGGAGGCTATCTTACGTTGACGGAAACGTCATCCGAAACCTATCGTCCGGACATGACGCGCCCGATTACCCTCGCTCTCGCCGCCGCGATGCTCGCAACGTGGCCCGCCGGTGCAGCCGAACCACGCACACTCCCCGGCGTCGAGGATGTGTATAAGAGCGCCGCCTTTGTCGCCGATCCGATGCCCGCGATCGACGCGGCGCTCGCCGCTGCCAGACAATCGGGCAAACCCGTCCTCCTGATCATGGGCACCGGGGGCTGCCACGACAGCGCCTGGCTCGCCAACCTGATCGCCACCGACCGCTTCGCCCCCGTCCGCGCGCGCTACGAGATCGTCTATGCCGACATCGGTATGCCGCATGTCCGCGGGCTAGGTCGCAATCCCGAAGTCGCCAAACGCTTCCGCTTCAAGATCAAGGGCACGCCGACCGTCGCGATCCTCGCCGCCGATGGCCGCGTCCTCAATCGCAAGGCCGCCCCCAAATGGCGCAACGCCGCCAGCCGCAGCGACGACGATATCTACAACGAGCTGATGGATTAGGGAGAGAGAGACATGGCCGACATGAACCTGACGGGGCGCGTCGCGCTCGTCACCGGCGCCTCGCGCGGCATCGGCCGCGGCATCGCGATCGGCCTTGCCGAAGCGGGCGCCGATGTCGCGGTCAACTATACCCGCGGCGAAGAGGCCGCCGCCGAAACCGTCGCCGCGATCGAAGCACTCGGCCGCAAGGCCAAGGCCTATCAGGCGTCGGTCACCGACGAGGCCGCCTGCGCCGCAATGGTCGCCGCGATCGAGGCCGACTTCGGGGCGATGTCGATCCTCGTCAACAACGCGGGCATCGCGAGCCGCGGGCTGTCGGTCGCCGACACGACCCCCGAAGAAGTCGACAAGCTTTTCGCGGTCCACGCCGCGGGGCCGCACCGCCTCAGCCGCCTCGCGCTGCCGCAGCTCCGCCAGCACAAGCGCAGCGACATCATCGTCATTTCCAGCATCGCCACCTATGTGAACTCGCCGAACGGCGCGCCCTACACGATGGCGAAGGCGGCAGGCGAAGCCCTCGCGCTCACCCTCGCCAAGGAAGAGCTGAAAAACGGCGTCCGCGTCAACATCGTCGCCCCCGCGCTCACCGTCAGCGACATGGGCGCAAAACTGTCGCGCGCGATCACCGGCAACGAGGATATCCACCACCTCGATACCAAAATGCCCTTCGGCCGCGTCGCCGTGCCCGCCGACGTCGCCGCAGCGGTCGTGTGGTTCGTCAGCGATGCGAACAGCTATTGCTCGGGCCAGAAACTCAACATCGACGGCGCCGGGCAGGCGACGTTTCGATAGATTTCCCCTCCCTGCAAGGGAGGGGTTAGGGGTGGGTCTCGTCGGGCGGGGCTCGATGCCCCGCCGGGCGAATATCTCGCGACGTCGCTGCGCGGCCAGGCCGCGCACCCACCCCCGGCCCCTCCCTTGCAGGGAGGGGAGCTAACCAGCGCAATCTTCGCTAAAGCCCGCCCATGCGCCCCGATTCGCCCTCCCCCGTCATCCCCTTCCTCATCGCCTGCGCGGGGATCGCGACCTTTTCCGCGATGGACGTGCTGATGAAGGGGCTCTCGATCGACATCGGCGCCTATAACGCCGTCCTGTGGCGCACCGGCGCCGGGACGATCCTCAGCGGCGCGCTCTATTTCGCCTCGCGCCCCGCGATGCCCGACCGCGCAACCCTCCGCATCCACGCGGTGCGCTCGCTATTCGTGGCGGGCATGGCGGTCAGCTTTTTCTGGGCGCTGGCGCGGCTGCCGATGGCGGAGGCGATCGCGATCGCCTTCATCGCGCCGCTCGTCACGCTCTACATGGCGGCGATCTTTCTCGGCGAAAAGATCGGCCCGCGCTCGATCCTCGCCTCGCTGCTCGGTCTCGGCGGGGTGCTGGTGATCGTCGCGGGCAAGCTCGGCCGCGGCGACTATGCGCCCGAAGCCTTGTGGGCGGTCGGTGCGGTGGTCGGCTCGGCGCTGCTCTATGCCTATAACCTGATCCTCGCGCGGCGGCAGGCGAAGATGGCCGAACCGATGGAAATCGCCTTTTTCCAGAACGGCTTCGTCGCGCTGATCCTCGCGCTCGGCGCCCCCTGGTTCCTCGCCGTCCCCGGCGGCGACCAGACGCTACCGATCGTCGGCGCCGCCTTCCTTGCGGTCGCCTCGCTCCTGCTGCTCAGCTGGGCCTATGCCCGCGCCGAGGCACAGATTCTGGCAACCACCGAATATACCGGCTTCCTGTGGGCGATGCTGTTCGGCTGGATGTTCTTCGACGAAGCGGTGACCTGGCCGACGATCGCCGGCGCGGCGCTGATCGTCGTCGGCTGCCTGATCGTGGCGCGCAAGACCCCGCAGCTCGACCCGGTCGAACCGGCGGCGGCTTGAGAAGAATAGTTCGCACGAAGACACAAAGACACGAAGACACCGGCAATAGCCCCCCATTCGCTTGCCGATTGCGCGAAGCGCCTTTCGTATAAATCGCCTGCGGCGATAAGCGGACTGAAGAGCGGCGACCCGAGATCTTCGTGTGAACCAAATATCACACCGCCGCGCGCGAAAGCCGATCGTTGATCGCCACACCCAACCCCTCCGCCGGAATAGCGGCCACCCCAATCCGCGTCTTCGCGCTCGCCGCCCCGGCGTGCAGCGCATCGAACAGCCGCGCCGCCGCTTCGGTCAGATCGCTCGCCGCGCTCAAATCATAATCGCCCCGAACCGCGCCGAATCCGATCCCGAACTCGTCCTCCGCAAAATCCGTCGCCTCCAGCCGCACCGGCTTGCCCGGCGCATAATGGCTCGCCAGCATCCCCGGCGCGACAATCTCGGATCCCTTGACCCCCGTCACCGGAAAGCCGCTCGCTTCGCCCAGCATCGCCGCCGTCACCGGCCCCGGCCGCAGCACCTCGACCGCGCCCTCATTCACGCGCGCGATCGTCGATTCGACCCCTGCCGTCGTCGGCCCGTCGTCGACCACCAGCGCAATCCGCCCGTCCAGCGTCGCGAGCACATGGCTTGCCCTCGTCGGGCTGACCCCGCCGCTCGCATTGGCACTGGGCGCCGCCAAAGGCGCCCCGCTCGCCGCCAGCAAGGCCTGCATCGCGCGATGCCCGGGCACCCTGAGCGCGATCGTCGCCAGCCCCGCCGTCGCGATGCTCGCCACCGGGCAGTCGTCCGTACGCGGCACGACCAGCGTCAGCGGCCCCGGCCAGAAAAGCGTCGCCAGCGCCCGTTCGGCCGCGCCGAACACCCCCAAAAGCTCCGCCGCCGCCAGATCGGGCACATGCACGATCAACGGATTGAAATCGGGCCGCCCCTTCGCCGCATAGATCCGCGCCACCGCCGCCGCGTTGCGCGCATCGGCGGCGAGTCCGTAAACCGTCTCGGTCGGCACCGCGACGGGCTGTCCCGCCGCGACCAGCGCCGCCGCGCGCGCGATCGCGTCGGCGCCGTAGGGGAAGGTTTCGGTCGCACCGCTGTTGTTTTGACCCTTGGCCATGCCGCGCTATAGCGCCCACGCAACGATATTCACCAGCAAAGTACCCGCTATGACCTATACGCCGCCCACCACCGAACAGATCTTCGTCCTCAATCACATCGCGCGCATCGACGCGATGGCGCAGCATGATCGTTTCGCCGATGCGACCCCCGACATGGTCGAGGCGATCGTCACCGGCATCGGCGAATTCGCGGCCGAGGTGTACGCGCCGCTGAACCGCGTCGGCGACGTCGAGAACCCCAAATGGCAGGACGGCAAGGTCACCATGCCCCCGGGGTTCAAGGAAGCGTACCAACAGTTCGTCGATGCCGGCTGGGGCAGCATCGACGGCCCGACCGAATATGGTGGGCAAGGCCTGCCCTTCACCCTCGCGACCGTGATCATCGAGGCGCTGGGCAGCGCCGACATGGGCTTTACCCTCTGCAACATCCTGACCCCGGGCGCGATCCACGCGCTGATGGCCTATGGCACCGAGGAGCAGCGCCAGACATGGCTCCCGAAGCTGGTGTCGGGCGCATGGAACGGGACGATGAACCTGACCGAACCCGCCGCGGGCAGCGACGTCGGCGCGCTGCGCTCGACGGCGGAAAAGGTCACCGAAGGCCCAAATGCGGGCCTCTACCGGATCAAGGGCCAGAAAATCTTCATCACCTTCGGCGAGCATGACCTCACCGACAATATCGTCCACCTCGTCCTCGCGCGCACCCCCGGCGCGCCCGAGGGGACGCGCGGCATTTCGCTGTTCCTCGTCCCCAAATACCGCCTCGACGCGGACGGCAATCCGACGATTTCGAACGGCGTCCATTGCGCCTCGATCGAGCACAAACTCGGCATCCACGGCTCGCCGACCGCGGTGATGGTCTATGGCGAGGGCGAAGACTGCCTCGGCGAGATCGTCGGCGACGAAATGGGCGGGATGCGCGCCATGTTCGTGATGATGAACAATGCGCGGCTGATGGTCGGTTGCCAGGGCGTCCAGATCGCCGAACGCGCGACTCAGCAGGCGCAGCGCTTTGCCGCCGAGCGCGTCCAGTCGTCGCTCGCGGGCTCGCCCGACCGCACCCCGGTGACGATCGACCAGCATCCCGACGTGCGCCGCATGCTGTGGCGGATGCGCGCCCAGACCGAAGCGGCGCGCGCGCTCACCTATTACGCCGCGGCGCAGACCGATTTCGGCAAATTGGGCGACGAGGACGCGGCGATGCGCGCCGAAATCCTGATCCCGTTGGTCAAGGCGCACGCCACCGACATCGGCTGCGAGGTCGCCAGCCTCGGCATCCAGGTCCATGGCGGCATGGGCTTTATCGAGGAAACCGGCGCCGCGCAGCATTATCGCGACGCGCGCATCGCCCCGATCTACGAAGGCACCAACGGCATTCAGGCGGCCGATCTCGTCGGGCGCAAGCTCGGCATGGCGGGTGGCGATCTGGTCCGCGGGTTGATCGACGACATCACCGATGCCGCCACCGATTTCGCCGAGCTTCAGCAGCTCGCCCATGCATGCCGTGCCGTGACCGACTGGATGGTCGATGCGAACACCGCCGATCGGCTCGCGGGCAGCTACCCCTATCTGACGATGCTCGCGACCGCGACCTGCGGCCGGCTGATGGCGCTTCAGCATCGCGCGGCGAAAATCGCGCTCGACGAGGGCAGCGGCGACCGCGCCTTCCTCGAAGCCAAGCTCGCGTCGACGCATTTTTACCTGGCCCAGATCGTCCCCGCGGCGATCGGCCTGGCACCGTCGGCGCTGGCCGGCGACGCCGTGCTGGCTCCGCTCCCGAAACTCGCCTGAATCCGGCGGATTCAAGCCGGTTTCGGGCGCCTCGATCCCGGCAAGAATTTGTTCATGATTAACGCGATGATAACCATCTGGGACTAGGCACATCCGGCAATTGCTGGAGACGTGCGTGCCCATCCCGGTCAAAAGTCTGATCATCAGCTGGCGCACGATCGCCCTGGCGTTGATTCTCAGCCTGATCGTCGGCGTCAGCGGTGCGGGCGAACTGCCCGACCGGCTGGCGTCGGTCGCGACCAGCCGCATGACCGCGCGCGCGGTATCGGGTGACACGGTGGTCGTTGCGCTCGACGACAAGACGCTGCAGGCGGTCGGCAATCAGGATTTCGACATCAACCACCACATGCAACTGGTGCGCGCCATCGACGCGTCGCCAGCAAAGCGCCTGTTCGTCGACTTTTCCTACGCACGCCGGACCGAGGATCGGGATTTTCCAAAATTTGCCGCAGCGGTGCGCCAGATGGGCGATCGCATCATCCTCGCGGTACCGTCCGCCAGCTTTGGTGGAACCACGGCCACCGCGCTGCGATGGCCCGATTCGCGCTTTGGCAACCAGGCCACGCTTGGCTTCATCGGTTTGGAATATGAATTCTGGCAGGTATGGAAAGTGCCTCTCGCGGTGAACGCCGAAGGCCGGATCCTGCCCAGCTTTGCCGCACTGCTGGCGAATCGCCCGCTCGACGCGCCCGGCCAATTCGCCCTCGACCTGTCCTACGACCCCGACACGATCACGCAATATAGCGCGATCGACGTCATGACGGGCAAACTGGATCCAGAGCTGCTCCGCGGCAAGGATGTGATCTTTGCCTCGGCGTCGGCGGCCTTGCCTGACCAGCATTATCTGCCGGGTCGTGACAAGGTGCATGGCGCCTATATCCATTTGATCGCGGGAGAAGCACTCAAGCGTGGGCAGCCGGTCGATATTGGCTGGCTCCCTGCCCTTGCCGTCAGCTTCCTCGCCATGCTCGCGGCGCTCGCGTGGCGAAACGGCCGGTGGCAGGGCGTGACGGCGGGCGTGATCGCTGCGGCGCTGCTGGTCGTAAAGGTCGTCGGCAGCCTCTCGCTCGTCACGATCCACATCGGCGCGGCCTGCTTCCTGATCGCGGCGATAAGTGCCAACGTCGCGCGCACCCGCCGCCGCTCGTCTGCGCAGCGCGAAAATCCCGTATCCGGCCTGCCCAATTTCGAAGCGCTGCGTACCCAGGCTCCCTTCGGCAGCGCGACCGTTATCGCCGCCAAGGTGGTCAATTTCGAGGATCTCGCCGCCTTCATTCCGGGCGACGGCATCGGCAAGCTGGTCGAACAGGTCACCCGCCGCCTGCAACTGGCGTCGCAGGGGACGACGCTGCACCACGATCTCGACGGCACCTTCGCCTGGCTCGTCCCCTATTATCAGCACAGCCAGATCGAAGGGCAGCTGGCGGGCCTCGCCGCGCTGTTCAACGCACCGCTCACGATCGGCGAATTGCGCGTCGACGTCGCGATCGCCTTCGGGGTCAACGACGAGTTCGAAGGATCGAACGCACAGCGGCTCGCCGCCGCGCTCGTCGCCGCCGAACGCGCGATCCGTACGCGCGCGCTGTGGACCAAATATGTCCCGCGGCAAAAGGACGATGCCGGCTGGCAGCTCTCCTTCCACTCGCAGCTCGAAGATGCGCTGACCGGGGGCGACATCTGGGTCGCGTTCCAGCCGCAATATGCCATCGCGACGGGCAAGCTGGTCGGGGTCGAGGCGCTGGCGCGCTGGACCCACCCGACGCGCGGCCCGATCCCGCCCGACGAATTCATCGTGCAGGCCGAAAAGAGCCAGGACATCTACCGCCTGACCCTGTTCGTCATGGATCAGGCGATCCGTTCGGCGGCGCAGCTCCACGAGCGCGGAATGCGGATCAACATGTCGGTCAACCTGTCGGCGGCGCTGCTCGACCATAATGATCTGGTCGGGACGATCCGCGTCATGCTGACCGCGCATCATCTGCCGCCCGAGATATTGACGATCGAGATCACCGAAACCGCGCAGATCGAAAACAGCCGCCAGGCGCGCCAGACGCTCGCGCAGCTTCGCCGCACCGGCATCCGGCTGTCGATCGACGATTATGGCACGGGGCAGTCAAATCTCGAATATCTGACCGAAATCGAGGCCGACGAAATCAAGATCGACAAGCGATTCGTGATGACCATGCGCGATTCGCAGCGCAACCTCGAAGTCGTTAAGTCGACCATTGACCTAGCACATCGCCTGGGCGCCGTAGCAGTCGCCGAAGGCATCGAAGATGCCGAAACCATGACGCTGCTCGGCCAGCTCGGCTGCGACGTTGGCCAAGGTTATCATCTTGGAAAACCGCAATTGTTTTCCGAGCTCACGGCAACCCTTGCTGCACCGCAACAAAACCGCACCGGATAGCTGCCATATTGGTGGCAATTTTATGGTTAAGACTCGATTTACCTTACCAAAGATGGTATATGCTCCGTTAACTGTTCTTCGTGGGCAGTGCCGACAGGAGATATCTTATGGGTTGGTTTTGGAGATGGATGGGCGGCGGCGGCTCCGGCAACGGCGGCGCAGAAGCTTAATCCGAATATCAAACAGAAAAGGGTCCCGGACATGTCCGGGGCCCTTTTTCTTTGCCTGTCATGTTCTTTGCCTGTCATGCGTCCGTCTCCGGCGCGGGCGATTGGCGAAACCGCGAATAGCGATCCGGCGAAGCGCCACCTCCGCGCCGCTCCTTCATCACCGCCCGATCCCGCTTGCAAAAACATTGCGCGCGGTCGCGCGGCGCAGCCACCGGCCCTGAGCGGCGGAAACGCTGGCATGGCGCGCCGCGCGCGGGCATCGCCAGCGACGAGACGAATCAAAATATCGACGAACCGAGTCGCTAAAACGTCATTTACCGTCTTGCATCGTCACGCCGACGTGGCACTATAGATGGTGGGTCAGCCGAGGGGGCACCCCAAGCATTAGTGGTTAGCCAAAAATGGCGGATTTCCGTCGCCCGCTGCACATGGGCTCGGAAAACTACTTCGTGCGGCCAAAAATATGTGCCCCCGCGGATCGAATAAATGCTAGGCTGGGGCTTCGTCCCGAGTCGAACAAGACAGGAACATATGCGCCGCGGCGCATGGGCAATCGGGGACGGAAAAGATGGATTTTCGCGAGACAGAACGGGTGGAGACGAGCGACGTGGCGACGATGGAATTGACGAAAAACGAAGCGCCCCCAGCGAACGAATCGACCCCGGCAACAGCGCCTGCCGCCAAGCTTAACGACAGCAGCGAGGCCAAGGTCCACGCGCGCCGATTCGAAATCGTGACCGACGCGAGCCGCGACGCGCTGCTCACCGACTTCGGCAAGGAAACGCTCGAGGACCGCTACCTCCTCCCCGGCGAATCATATCAGGATCTGTTCGCGCGCGTCGCGTCGGCCTATGCCGATGATCAGGAGCATGCGCAGCGGCTCTACGACTATATCTCGAAACTGTGGTTCATGCCCGCCACCCCCGTGCTGTCGAACGGCGGCACCGGTCGCGGCCTGCCGATCAGCTGCTACCTCAACTCGGTCGACGACAGCCTCGAGGGCATCGTCGGCACCTGGAACGAGAATGTCTGGCTCGCCAGCCGCGGCGGCGGCATCGGCACCTATTGGGGCGCGGTGCGCGGCATCGGCGAACCCGTCGGTTTGAACGGCAAGACCAGCGGCATTATCCCCTTCGTCCGCGTGATGGACTCGCTCACCCTCGCGATCAGCCAAGGCTCGCTCCGCCGCGGTTCGGCGGCCTGCTACCTCGACATCTCGCACCCCGAGATCGAGGAGTTTCTCGAAGTCCGCAAACCCTCGGGCGACTTCAACCGCAAGGCCTTGAACCTCCACCACGGCGTCCTGATCACCGACGAGTTCATGGAGGCCGTCCGCGACGGCAATGAATTCAACCTGAAATCGCCCAAGGACGGCAGCGTCCGCGGCAGCGTCGACGCGCGCGGGCTGTTCCAGAAGCTCGTCGAAACGCGCCTCGCGACCGGCGAACCCTACATCATCTTCATCGATCAGGTGAACCGCATGATGCCCAAGCATCATCGCGACCTCGGGCTCAAGGTCACCACCTCGAACCTCTGCTCCGAAATCACCCTGCCGACCGGCCGCGACCATCTCGGCAACGATCGCACCGCGGTCTGCTGCCTGTCGAGCCTCAACCTCGAAACCTGGGACGAGTGGAACGGCGACAAGCGCTTCATCGAGGATGTCATGCGCATGCTCGATAACGTCCTTCAGGATTATATCGACCGCGCCCCGCCCGAAATGGCGCGCGCCAAATATAGCGCGTCGCGCGAACGCTCGGTCGGCCTCGGTGTCATGGGCTTCCACAGCTTCCTGCAGGCGCGCGGCCTGCCGTTCGAGGGCGCGATGGCGAAGTCCTCGAACCTCCGCGTCTTCAAGCATATCCGCGCGCAGGTCGACGCCGCCTCGATGCTGCTCGCCAATGAGCGCGGCCCCTGCCCCGACGCCGCCGATCAGGGAGTGATGGAGCGTTTCAGCTGCAAGATGGCGATCGCGCCGACCGCGTCGATCAGCATCATCTGCGGCGGCACCAGCGCGTGCATCGAGCCGATCCCCGCGAACATCTACACGCACAAGACGCTCTCGGGCAGCTTCTCGATCCGCAACCCGCATTTGGAAGCCCTGCTCGTCGACAAGGCGAAGAACAGCGACGCGGTGTGGAACTCGATCCTCGAACGCGGCGGCAGCGTCCAGCACCTCGACTTCCTGACGCAGGACGAAAAGGATGTGTACAAAACGAGCTTCGAGATCGACCAGCGCTGGCTGCTCGAACTCGCCGCCGACCGCACACCCTATATCGACCAGGCCGCATCGCTGAACCTGTTCATCCCGGCGGACGTCGAGAAGTGGGACCTGCTCATGCTCCACTACCGCGCGTGGGAACTCGGCATCAAATCGCTCTACTATCTCCGCTCGAAATCGGTGCAGCGCGCCGGCTTCGCGGGCGGGGTCGAGGCCGACAACACCGCCGAAGCCCCGAAGTTCGAGCTGCAAACTACCGATTATGACGAGTGTCTGGCTTGTCAGTAAATGAAACCCCTCTCCCCTTGTGGGAGAGGGAGGGGCCCGTCGCCGCGTGAGCGGCGATGGGAGGGTGAGGGGGCGAGGCCGCAAAGCCGACCTCCCCCGGTGGACGACCGAAAGAGCGCGCACGCTCCGCCGCGAAGCCACCGATGCCGAGAAGCGCATGTGGCGCGCCTTGCGAGAGGCCTTCCCTCTCGCAAAGTTCCGCCGCCAGCAAGCTCTCGGGCCCTATTTCGCCGATTTCGCATCGCACGCCGCGCGGCTGGTGATCGAAATCGACGGAGGACAGCATGGCGAAGCGGTCGCCCGGGATGAAGCGCGGACACGCTTTATCGAAGGCGAGGGTTACAGGGTGATCCGCTTCTGGAATAACGATGTGATGACGAATCTGGAGGGCGTATTGACCTCGATCGCGTCCACCCTCCCTTCTCCTCTGGTGGGAGAAGGTGGCCCGCAGGGCCGGATGAGGGGGAACGAGGCCGACACCCCTCACCCTCCCAAGGCTGACGCCTTGGGCCCCTCCCTCTCCCACAAGGGGAGAGGGAAACTGGACCGAATTTGCGACTGGAGTTGAACAATGCCCCTTCTAGAAGCCCGCAAGACCTACAAGCCCTTCGAATATCCCTGGGCGTTCGATTTCTGGAAGCGCCAGCAGCAGATCCACTGGGTTCCCGAGGAAGTGCCGCTGGGCGAGGATTGCCGCGACTGGGCGCAGAAGATCAGCGACCATGAACGCAATCTGCTCACCCAGATTTTCCGCTTCTTCACCCAAGCCGATATCGAGGTGCAGGATTGCTACCACGAAAAATACGGCCGCGTGTTCAAGCCGACCGAGATCAAGATGATGCTGACCGCGTTCAGCAACATGGAGACGGTGCATATCGCGGCGTACAGCCACCTGCTCGACACGATCGGCATGCCCGAAAGCGAGTACGGCATGTTCCTCGAATATGACGAGATGCGCGCCAAGCACGACTATATGGGCACCTTCGGCGTCGAAAGCGACGAAGACATCGCGCGCACGCTCGCGATGTTCGGCGGCTTTACCGAGGGGCTTCAGCTGTTCGCCAGCTTCGCGATGCTGATGAACTTCCCGCGCTTCAACAAGATGAAGGGCATGGGCCAGATCGTCAGCTGGTCGATCCGCGACGAAAGCCTGCACTGCGAAGGCATCATCAAGCTGTTCCACACCTTCGTGAAGGAACGCGGCTGTCTGACCAAGGCGGTGAAGGAAGACATCATCGACACCTGCCAGAAAACGGTGCGGCTCGAGGATGCGTTCATCGACCTCGCCTTCGAACAAGGCCCCGTCCCCGGCATGACGCCCAAGGAAATCAAGCGCTACATCCGCTACATCGCCGACTGGCGCCTCGGCCAGCTGGGGTTCCAGCCGATCTACATGATCGACGAACACCCCCTCCCCTGGCTCGCCCCGCTCCTGAACGGCGTCGAGCACGCGAACTTCTTCGAAACCCGCGCGACCGAATACAGCAAGGGCGCGACGCGCGGCGACTGGAACACCGTCTGGTCGAGCTTCGACAACCGCAAGAAAGCCAAGGCGAACGACGACGGCGCCGCGGCCCCCGCCGCCGAAACCGACGGCGAGGATATGTTCGCGAAGGCGGGGATCGCCGCCGAATGATATAAACCCCTCCCGCTTGCGGGAGGGGCAGCGAAACTTGCGGTCCTGAGCTTGTCGAAGGGCCGCTAGTTGCAGCGGGGAGGGCGAGCAACGCCGCACCCCCGCGCAACGCAATAGTCAGAGACCAAAATGACCGAAAAGAAAAAAGAAAAACTCCTCATCCTCAGCCAGCCGCAGCGCGCGACGCTGGAAGGCCTGTCAAACCGCCGCCCCCAGCTCCCCACCGATTCCGTGCGCGACGAACTCGTCACGCTGGGGCTGGTGGTGAAACAGGGCGCCAAATGGGCGCTGACCCCGCAGGGCAAGAAAGTGCTGGCCGCGAGCTCGAACCGGCGCAATGCGGGCGGGTTTTCGGTTTGACCTTGCAGTAGTAGATTATACTATACAGGGACGAGACTAGCTTTCAAACTAGCTTCTACGACAATGATCGCGGCCTACTAGGGGGACGAGAAGTCGGTTGTATGTCGATTGGATATTGGATCATACCTGTCGGCTTTTTGGCCGTTATCATCATCGCTTTATTCAAAGCATTGCTGGCCCATGATAAATCTTCAATTGGATGGGCAACATCCGCAGCGGAGATACCTATTGATGCAACGTCAGGTCTGTTCACCTGCTGCCTCGGTTTAACATTCTTGGATGCCAACAATCTCGGCGCCTCCATTGCAATTTGCCTCCTTACAATTATTTTTTGTTTTATTCAGATATATTTTCAACAGATAGTTATATCTAATAGATTGAATTGGGAAAGTACAAGTTCCTTCGTAAAAATCTCAGCATCAATTGGAGCAAGTTGGTTTTTAATGCTATCAATAATGGCTGGGTGCCTGATAATAATGAGCAGGTCATTGCAATGACAAATAGCGAATACATATTCATTTTTGCTGCTGCAATACTCTCATTGCTGGTTGCCGTTATCTCGTTCGCAATTCTATATTTCGTTAGGCGAGATGCAATAAATCAGAAGATTCAATTTGAACACAACGAGATAGCGCGACGCTCCCTTGCCCCTGATCGTGAATATATTGACAGGCAGATAAAAAATCTTCTTGAAGAAGCCTACAGAAACCCTGGAGGATTTGAGCGCATAAACGAACTCGTCGTTCAATCTGTAGCAAACCAGCCGCCCGTTTCCTCAGATATGAGGTACGACTCTACAAAAGATGTCGTATACAGGTCACGTTTTCTGTCAGATCTAGGCATAAATAGAGAAGAAATAGATCGGATTATATCCGAATCTCGGCATGATGTATTTGTTATTACGCCATTCTCCAGTGACTATGGGGACGACTATAACACAATAAAAGAAGCATGCCAGCTACTTGATCTGAGATGCATAAGAGGCGACGAGCAATATGTATCGTCTAACTTGTTGAAATATATTATTGAATCCATAATTGGAGCAGATTTTGTTATCGCCAATATATCGGGCCGCAATGCTAATGTCTTTTACGAGCTAGCGATAGCTCAAATGCTAGAAAAGCAGGTCATAATAGTGGGCGGGCTAGCAACTCCGATCGAGTTCGATCTAAATCAGCAAAGAGTGCTACTGTTTGGCTCAAAACAAGAGCTGATTGATAAGATTACCACCGAGATTGCTAGAATGAGCCGGAAAAAATAGCCTATCTCGATCAAATCGCGAACATCTGAAAACACACTTTTGTCACCTCGTCATGTCACTTGAGCCTCAAGCCAAATCCGACATGGCGGGGATTGGACAATCCTCAACACGCCGGAACCGGCTCCATCCGGCTACCCACGCGCGCCACCGCGAACATCGGAATTACGGTGACGAATTACGGTGACAGTTTACTTAACCCCCAATTGCCCTGCGCCGGATGGATGCCGGATCAAGTCCGGCATGACGATGTGAAGAGAAGCATCCGTTCCGATCCCATCTTCGTCACCCCGGACTTGATCCGGGGTCCATCGCCGCCCTAGCCTCCACCCCATGCATGCCGACTTCCAACCCTGCGTCTATATCACCGCCAGCGCGCGGCACGGCACGCTCTATACCGGCGTCACCTCGCACCTGATCCAGCGGATCTGCCAGCACCGCGATGGCAGCTTCGACGGCTTCACCAAACTTTATGGCGTCAAAACGCTCGTCTGGTTCGAACTTGCCGGGACGATGCACGTCGCGATCGCGCGTGAGAAGCAGATCAAGAATTGGCAGCGCCGGTGGAAGATCGAGCTAATCGAGGTGACAAACCCCGAATGGCGCGACTTAGCCGAGGAATTGGGGTTGCCCCCCCTTCCATCGTCATCCCGGACTTGATCCGGGATCCATGCGGCGGCGCTGGAATGGACCCCGGATCTAGTCCGGGGTGACGAAAGCGGGGTGAATCTTTGTGGCTTCGTGGCTTCGTGCGAACCCAAAACGCGGACGCCCGCGTGCACCCACACCCCACCAAATCCTATTTCGCACACCCCACCCCAAAAACCTCTTTCCTACATTATTCCCATATGCTCCAAACTGGCAGATGAGCCACATCGCCCCCATCCTTTCGCCCGACGCGGCCCCTGCCGCCGTCCCCGGATCCACCCCCGCGCGCGACGCGCACGGCCACGACCCTGCCGCTTATGACTGGGTGCCGGTGCTGAAAAAGCGCCGCCATGACGGCTGGTCGCCCGACAAGCAGCGCGCCTTTGTCGAGGCGCTGGCCGACAGCGGCTCGGTTGCCACTGCGGCGCAGCGCGTCGGCATGTCCGAATCCTCCGCCTATCGCCTGCGCCGCTCGCCGGGCGCCGAAGCGTTCGATCGCGCCTGGTCGGCGGCGATCGATGCGGCGTCCAAGAAATTGCTCGACGCCGCGTTCGAACGCGCGATCGTCGGCAGCGAAGAGCCGGTGTTCGACCGCGAGGGCAACCGCGTCGGCCGCCGCCTGCGCCAGAGCGACCGGCTGCTGATGTTCCTGCTCCGCGCCTATGGCCCCGACCGCTTCCGTGAGGGCGCCGCTGCGCATGCCCCCGCCGCGACCCCGGTTGCCGAGGCGCTGGTCCACCTCCACCCCGAACCGCCGGCCGCGCCCGCGGCGCTGATGGCGCCCGACGATCTCGCGGTGGCGCTCGAGGTTGCCGATCTCTGCGATGGCGAGCTGCCGCGCTGGTACCGCGACGACGCGGACGAGGCGCTCGTGCCGCCCGCGACCCCGCCCGTGGTGGCGGCGTGGGATGAGGCTGAACTTTCCTGAACTTTGACCAACGCGCCGCGTCGTTGGGCTGAACTTTGCTGAACTTTGGGGCGCACCCCGCCTAATTCAGCGCCGACCCGCCCGGAAATCCGCGCACCCCGGCGACCGCGAACATCACCCCGCCGCGCACCGCCTCGGGCGCATCCTCGAGCAGGTACAGCTTCACCAGCTCGCGCGTCACCTCGCTGTCATCGTCGACCACCAGCCGCAGCGACGCGATGCCCAGCTCGCTTCGCGCGACAACCACGTCCTGGATCAGCGCCAGCGGCCAGCGCTCGCCGCCGCCGCGATACAGCATCGCGCCATCGTGCCAGATATAGGCATCGCGCCAGCGCCACGCGCGGTGAAAGGCGGCGACTCCGACCAGCGCCGCGGCTATCCCGGCGCTGACCAGCAGATTGCCGAACAGCACCGCGCGCACCACCGCGGCCGCGCCATCGTCCCACACCGGCAACGCTTGCCGCAGCGCCAGCACCGCGGCGGCCAGCGCGCACAGCAATTGCCCCGCCAGCAACGGCTTGGCCTTCAACCGGGCGAGCACCACCCTTCGCGATCCCACAGGCTTCATCGCCCCGCCCATAGCAGCCTTGCCGCCGGGCGCCAGCCGTCCGTCGCGATCGCACCGCCGCCTATCGGCAGCGCGGGTGGGTGCCGATGTCGCGGATGTCGTAAACGCGGCCGTCGGCGACCGTCATCTGGACGCACTGGCGGCTCGCGCGGCGGTTCCACACGCTGTACGCGGTGTTGCCCGATTTGAAGCTGTCGACATTGGTAAAGCCGCGGCTGCGCATTGCATCGTCAGCGCTCGACGCGCGCGCGCCGTTCAGGTCCATATATTGCCCGACCTCGGCATAACCGCCGCCGCCATAATGATGGCCCAGGTTCGAACTCCGCTCGTTCACCCCGGCCTGATAGCCGCTCGAATAGGCGTCGGACCGACCGTAATTATGGTAGGGCGCGTTATACAGGCCGTCGCGGTATCCGCGGTCGAACTCGCCCGTTCCCTGCGCGTCATACTCCTTGTCCTTATGGTGTTTCTTGCTCGCCAGCGCCGCGATCAGCGCGATGCCCGCGACCGCAGCAACCGCGGCCCCGGCATTGTCGCCGCCGCCACCGCCCTGATTGCAGTCGGACCGCGATGCCGTTTCGACCGACTGATATTTGCCGTCCCACGTCACGACATGCGCGCATTGCTTGCTGTCGCGGTTCCACCAATAGCTGTGCTTGCGGTCGCCGTCGTTGTGCGTTTCGATATGCGTATAGCCGCGCATTTCCAGCTGCGTTTCGCCGCTCGACCCGCGCGCACCGACCAGATCCTGCAACCCCGGCGCCTGCTTCGCCAGCACCGGCGTTACCAGCATCGACGCCGCGGCCAGCGCCGCGATGCTCTTCGTCGAAAAATGCTTCATGCTATTTCCCCTGTTGCATTGCCACATGGGGGATGGCGCGGCGTTTGTGGCCTGTCGCGCAGCCCGAACGACCCCGCCGGCGGGCCGTTCACGGCCGCGCCGACTGTGCGACTCCAGTACCGTAAAATCGGGCGCGAGTCTTTGACCTTGCGCAAAATCCCGCCCCGGCGGCAACGGGCGCGGCGGCGCAAAAATTGGCCCGCCCCGAATGCCGGGGCGAGCCATGGCGCCTGATACGTAAGCCCGGTGCGCCAGTTATTCGGCCTCTTCGAACAGGTCGACCGCAGTGGCGCCGGTTGCCGACAGGCGCACCGTGTCTCCCTCCACCGCCGCGACCAGTCCGGCGGGCAGGAAATGATGCCTGCCGTCGCCGCTGTCGCCTTTGGTCAGCTTGATCCGTTCGCCGTCGAGATGGTCGACGGTGCCGACATGGACGCCATCGGCGCCGATGACATTCATATGTTCCTTGATTGCGCTATGGTCATGCTCAGCCATCGTCATTCTCCTTGCCGCCTTGCGGGACCACCCGCAAAGTCTGGTACCCGAACGTCCGGCAGCCGCCATCGATCCGGCGGCGCCGACGAGCCGCCCGAAAGCAACGCCGGGCTTCCTGCGCGCGCCGCCATGTTCTACGCTCGGTCGATGCGTATCCTGCTCTCGCTCGCTGCCGCCGCGCTAGTCGCCGCGCCGCTTCCCGCTGCGGCCTGCTCGGTCGCCGGTGGTTACCGGATCCCGACGAACATGGAACTGGTCGAAGGCGCCGACATGATCCTGCTCGCGACCGTCGATGGCGGTACCGCGATCGATGCCATCGACGATCCCGAAACGATGCGGATCGACATCACGCCGGTGGCGGCGATCAAGGGCGACCGCGCCGCCGCACCGACGAGCCTGCCGATCGCGCTGGCCCCGGCTCCGCTGGCGATCCTCAGCCATCCGTACGATCTGGAACATGCCCACCCGCTGTCACAGACCGGCGGCTGTATCCGGTATATGGTCCCCAGGGGTTCGCGGGTGCTGTTCTTTCTCCGCCAATCAGAACGCGGCTGGACGCCCGCGGGCGGGCCGTTCAGCCGCTGGGCCGAGGATGTGCTGACCGATGACGCCCCCTGGCTACAGGTGGTGCGCCTCTATGCCGAAGCCGCCGCGCTGCCCGCCAGCGACCGCACCGCCTATCTGACCGCGCGCCGCGACGAATATGACGCCCGGCGCGATGATCCGGTGGCCCAGCTGATCGCCGCCGACATCGCCCGCCAGCTCGTCGGCCCGAACCCGCCGCTGCGCGGGGAATTGCCGCCCGCGCCGGACAACACCGACGATTAGCAGCTGGGGCGGCGCGCTGGCGCAAAGGCGATTTGACGCAGATCAACGACGCTGACCGGCAATGCGGTGATGGCGGGACATCGCCATTTCAAGGGAGCCGATCAATGACCCACCCGCTTATGCAGACGCCCGTCCTCGTCTTTGCCTTCATGATGATCAGCTTTGCGCTGACGATCGGCCCGATCGCGCTCGCCGACATCCTGCGTTCAAAGCGCTAATCGTTCGGCACACTTCGGCGACGCGGTCAGGCCGCCGCGGCGAGGATCTTGTTCTCGATTACCCGGATGAACACCTCCGGATCCTGCGCGCCGGGAATCATCATGCGACCACCCAGGATGAAGGCGGGAACGCCGGTGATATTCTGGTCGGCCCAATAGGCCTCTTCGGCGCGGACCATCTCGCCGAACTCGCCCGAAGCGAGGATCGCCGCGGCACGGGCGCGATCGAGCCCGACCGAGGCGGCGACGTCGGCAAGCACCGCATGGTCGCTGACATCGCGATTGTCGGTGAAATGGGCCGCGAACAGCGCCAGCTTCAGCGCGGTCTGCACCCCGGTCGCCGCCGCTTGCTCAGGTTCTTCCAGCGCCCCGGCCCAAGTCAGCAGACGGTGGGCGTCGAAACTGTTGCGCATCCGGAAGCCCGGTCCCCGGTTGAACTGAAAACCAAGGTCGGCCGCGACGCCCGCCAGCTTGCCGCTGTTGGCGCGGCTCTGTTCGGCGGTAATGCCATATTTGCGCATGACGTGCGCGGCGGCATCCTCGCCCTCGGGCGGCATATCGGGGTTGAGTTCGAACGGATGCCATTGGACGCGAAAATCGAGTCGCCCGGCGAAATGCGCCATCACATGCTGGAACTTCAGCCAACCGATGATGCACCAGGGGCACATGACATCGGACACGATATCGACGTTCAGCCGCGGCACATTCGGTTCAGCCAAAGAAACTCTCCCGTGCCGCGCGGTCAATCGAACGATCGGCGATCCTTGCCGGAGCGCCGGTCGGCCTTGCGCCGCTCTGGCCCCTTGTAGCCTGGATCCTCGGCAACGCGCCTGTCCGCCGATCGCCTGTCCGACGGTGCTCGCTTCTCATCATCGACTGCCATACGCTTCGTCCACCGTGAAAGGGAAAAGAAGCAACCCGGTGGGCATTAGCTCATAGAATGGCCGAAAACACAACAACCGACCCGGATTCGCGGTCACCGATCAGCGCGATGCCTCGTCCAGGCCGCCGCCATCGGCCGTCGCGACCGGCGCTTCGGCGGGCCGCGACAAGGCCCACCAGCTCGCCAGCATCAGCACGACCGTCAAAGCCTCGACGATCATGCCCTGAATAATGCCCCAATTGGTCGGATCGCCCATGGCCGCGCCAATCAGACGACCGGCGAGCGCGGTGCCAAATAGCGCCGCCGGCACCAGCAAGGCGCGTACCCACCCCGGCACCAGGGCGCCCAGCACCGCCGCACCCGACGCCACGATGAAAAAGGCCGACAGGTCGGCGCGCAGCGTGTTGATCGCCACCCCGGTGATAGAGAAGTTGAAGGTCTCCGAATAGCTCGCCGGGTCGATGACGCCGCGCAAACCTACGATGGCAAAAAAGGCGGCCCACAGCAGCACCGCGCCGCGCCAGATCCAGTTGGTCATGATCGTCTCCCCATTCCTGTCGTCCAAGCTGGACCAACAGGCGGGAATGTCAATGGTTGCGCGGGCTTAGGTTGCGTCGGCGGCAAAAGTCTCTTCGATCCAGCCACCACCCAGCACGCGGCTTGCGTCGGCAGCGTCGTAAAGCACCGCGGCCTGTCCCGGCGCGACCCCAAATTCGGGCGCAGCAAAGATCAGCCGGTCGCCGACCATCCGCGCCGGTACCGGCTGCGCCATGCTGCGCACCTTGGCCAATACCGTGCGGCCATCGACATCGCCCAGCCAGTTTGCTTCGCCCAGCCGCGCCGCTGCGACCGCGAGCGCGCGGCGCGGACCGACAATCACCTGCTTTGCCGCTGCATCCAGCCGCACGACATAGAGCGGCTCCGCCTGTCCGCCGATGTCGATCCCGCGCCGCTGGCCGACGGTATAGTGGATAAGCCCCTTGTGCGCGCCCAATACGGTGCCGTCGACATGCACGATCTCGCCCTGGTCATCGGCTTCAGGACGCAGCTTGCGGACCAGCGTTGCGTAATCGCCGTCGGGAACGAAACAGATGTCCTGACTATCGGGTTTCCCCGCGACCCCCAGCCCCAGATCGCGCGCGATCTCGCGCACGACGCTCTTTTCCAGCCCGCCCAAGGGGAAGCGCAGGAAGTCGAGCTGCGCCTGCGTCGTCGCGAACAGAAAATAGCTCTGGTCGCGCGCCGGATCGACCGCGCGGTGTAGTTCGGCGCCGTTCGGCCCGATCATGCGGCGGACATAATGGCCGGTCGCCAGACAATCGGCGCCGAGCTCCCTTGCCAGCGCGAACAGGTCGGTGAACTTGACCCCCATGTTGCAGCGCACGCACGGAATCGGCGTCCGACCGGCCAGATATTCGTCGGCGAACTGATCGATCACCGTGTCGCGAAAGCGGCTTTCATGGTCATAGACGTGATGCGCAAAGCCCAGGCGATCGGCAACCGCCCGCGCGTCGCGAATATCCTGCCCCGCGCAGCAGGCACCGACGCGTTTCGCCTTCGCGCCATGGTCATATAATTGCAGCGTGACGCCGATGACCTCGGCCCCCGACCGCGCCGCCAGCGCGGCGACGACGCTCGAATCGACTCCGCCCGACATCGCAACCACGATTCGGCGATCCTTCAACGGCGCTGCCAGTTGAAAGTCGGCCTGAGCCAGTCCGACGGGAGAAATCATCGTTGCCATGATGCGCGCCATCTAGGGACGCCAACCCAAAAAATCCAGCTTTTCCGCCGCAGCTGTCAAGATATTGACGGGGGTTAAGCTTCGCTAACAAGGCATGAAATGGGCATTTACGTGACCTTAGGCGGTCCGCGCTAGACCAGCATCATGAATGTCGCACCGTCCGAATTCCCGCGCCTTGCCGGTGCGGCCAGACTGTCGAAGCCCGGCTTTGACATCATCCTGGCCGTGTCGAGCGCGCGGCAGGCAGCGCAGCCGACCGTGCGGTTGTTGCAGGCGGATGCGAGTCGCCGGGCGCATGCGGAAACACTTAACGCGCTGCGCCACACGCTCGGCGGATCGCGCCGCGCGCCGGAACGAAAAGCGCTGCGTGTCGTTCGTTTCTTCGACCTGTCGGACGGAGCGAACGCTCTGTCCGAAACTATGAACGGCCTGTTTACCAGAGGATTTCAGCCGATGTTGAGTCCCTCTGTTTTAGAGACAAATGCGTCGGACACATTCCCCCCCGACGTCGAAACCATGGAATGAATATGATCGAGAATCAGAAAATCCGGCCGGCTCAGGTCATCGGCCCCCTCGGCGAACCGCTGACCATCGACTCGCTGCCGCCGCCGTCGACGACGCGCTGGGTCGTGCGTCGCAAGGCCGAGGTGGTCGCCGCGGTCAATGGCGGTCTGCTCAGCGTCGACGAAGCGTGCGAGCGCTACAGCCTGACGCTCGAGGAGTTTGCCGGCTGGCAACGCTCGATCGATCGCAGCGGCATGCCAGGGCTGCGCGTCACGCGCATCCAGCATTACCGCGATCTGTACGAGCGTCAGCAGCGCTTCTGACCGCGGTCGCGCAAAAATCAGGCGAAAGAGGGCGCTTTGGCGCCCTCTTTTTTTGTCCGCTTCGACCGTGACCAGTCTGCGAGGCGCGACAAATCCACAGCATTTCTGCAATTTGACGTTTTCGTTGCAACCCTATTGTTCACCCCGCGTTAAGCCCCGGAGTCAACTTTGGGAGTCACTCGATTATGCGTAAGATGTTCATTGCCCTCGCCGTCACCTCGGCCCTCGCCCTCGGCGCCTGCCAGAGCCCCGCTGCCGACAAGGTCGAAGATCAGGCCGAAGCGCAGGCCGACGTGATCGACGATCAGGCCGACGCCATGCCCGAAGGTCCGGCCAAGGAAGCCATGGAAGACAAGGCCGATGCCGTCGAAGCCGCTGGCGAAGAAAAGGCCAACGCCATGGACGACAATGGCGAGATCGCCCCGTCGGAAGTCGGCGCGGACCCGGCCAAGAAGTAAGGCCTGCCTTCCCTAAAGGGCAGCGCGAAGGGCGCCGGATCGATTCCGGCGCCCTTTGTCGTGTGCGACGGTAATTTTCGCGCTTTTGGCGTCATGTGACGCGGGTCACCACTTTGTAATCCGATCGCGGCTATGAGAGCGGTGTGGCCGGAACGCATCTTGTTTTGCGCCACGGCCTACCTTCCCACCGCCGGTAGCGACCCCCGGCGGTGGGAGGGACTAGTTCGAAGCCCCCGAATTGCCTTCCAGCGCCTGCAGGACGTCCTGCACCCCCGGCGCGTCGGTATCGGCGCGCAGCGCGGCAAGGCCCGCTGCGACATCGAGCCGATATTCGGCGACACCGGCCGACTCGCCGGTCCATTCGGCGCCCAGCGACTTTACCAGTCGCTTCGCCGCGGCGTTTTCCGACAGCATATGCACGTCGAGCACCGACAGCCCTTCCGCCAGACAATGGACGAGCAGCGCCGCGGTCATCATCCGCGCCAACCCCTGCCCCTGGAATGCATCGACCACCGCCACCGAAAACTCGCCCGCGCGGCCACCGTCGCCATAGCGCACCGCATGAACCGCGCCGATCGCCGGTTGCCCTTCGCATTCGGTGCAGATCGCGCCCCACGCGATATGGTCGTGGCCATCGACGTCGACCAGCCGTTCGATCACCGCATCGGGCAGGACCGCCACCGGCGAAAAAAAGCGCAGATAGCGCGATTCAGCGGACAATTGGGCGATCCCGTCGCGCAGTAGCTGTTCATCGTCGGGCGTGATGGTTCGCAGGCAAATGACCGTGCCATCGTTCAGCGCGCTGTGCACCGCGATGTCCGCGATCGCCTTTGCGCGTCGTGGCGCCTGTCCATCCGTGACGGTCATCGCTGCCTCCCGATCCATTACTGATAGAGGCGGCGCGCACCGCTGGCAAATCCAGTGCGATGGGGCAGCACCCGATCAGTGAGATGTTGAAAGCGGTTGGGCGTGTGAACTTCTATGATGGGGACCGTCAAAGCAAGCCGACAAGGGACCGTTTTTTGATCCATTCACCGATCGACAGCCTGATCGAAGGCGCTCCTGCGATCGAAACGCTTGGCGCCCGACTGGCGCGGCTGCGACGGATGCAGGGACTGAGCAAGACCGAGGTCGCCGATCGATTGGGAATAAGCATCACCGCGATCTGCCATTGGGAGCAGGATCGATCGCGGCCAAAGGCGGCGCGTTTGCAGTCGCTGTCGCAATTGTTCGGCGTGTCGACCGCCGATCTGCTGAGCGATGACGGCATAGCGGGACGACAGAATCTCGCCGACCTGGTCGCGCGGACCCGGGCCGAGATTGCCCGCGTCGCCGGCACCAATCCGTCGAAGGTACGGATCGTTATCGAGATGTAGGCGCGGCGGCTGGTCGCCCCAGCGCCGTCAGGATCGCGGCGCGCTGTTTGGCCCAGCTGGCGCTGTCGGGCGCGATCAGTTCGACATGCCCCTCGCCCGGCGTTACCTCCATTGGCACGGTCACGCCGCGCTTTGCCATCGCGGCGCTGTAGGCGGCACCGGTCGCGGGCGGGGTCACATGGTCGCGGTCATTGTTGAACTGCATCTCGCGCGCCTTGCCGACCGGCATTTCGGGGGGCGAGGTGCGGGCATAGTCGCCGCGCGCCATCGCGGCGGGGGCGTCGGCGCCGCAGGCATGGCCGATGCTGGCCGCCCCGGCGCGCAGGTCGGGCAAGCCGCCCTGGCTGATCGCCAGATCGATGCGGATCGGGTCGGCGCCGCGCAGCGCATCGCCCGCCGCCAGCGCCGGACGCCGCGCCAGCCACAGCGCCAGATGGCCGCCCGCGCTATGCCCGATCGCAATGCGGGTGCCGCCGGTGTCGAACCCGTGCTTTGCGCCATCGGCGACGAACAGATCGGCGGCGCGAGCGACGTCGTCATAGGTTCCCGGCATCCCGCCGCCGCGGTCGACGCCGCGATATTCGATGTTCCACACGCCAACACCGTGCGACCGCAAGTCGTCCGCGATCCAGTTCATGATGTCGCGCTCGGCGACCGACGTCTGCCAGCAGCCGCCGTGGATCATGAGCACCGCGGGGTGCGGCCCCTGCCCCTTCGGCACCCAGACATCGACGATCTGGAGCGGATCCTCGCCATAGCGGATCGTCGCGTCGGGCGCGGGCTTCGCGCGGGTCAAAAGGTCGGGCCAGGCCATGATCGGCTTGTCGTTCAACGCCGCATCCTCACTCGCTTGCCCGACCGATGCGGGAACGCAGGCGGCGAGCAGCAGCGCCAGCGCCGCGACACCCGCTTTCGCCGCCCCGATCAGGCGTCGTCGCCCATCCGCAGCGCGGCGATGAACGCCTCCTGCGGGATGTTCACATTGCCATATTCGCGCATCCGCTTTTTGCCCTCTTTCTGTTTTTCGAGGAGCTTCTTCTTGCGGGTCGCGTCGCCGCCATAGCATTTGGCGGTGACGTCCTTGCGCAGCGCGGCGATGGTTTCGCGGGCGATCACCTTGCCGCCGATCGCCGCCTGGATCGGGATCTTGAACATGTGGCGCGGGATCAGGTCTTTGAGCCGCTCGCACATGCCGCGGCCGCGGCTTTCCGCCGAACCGCGGTGGACGATCATCGACAGCGCATCGACGGGCTCGTTGTTGACGAGGATGCTCATCTTGACGAGGTCGCCGGGGCGGTGGCCGATCTGGTGATAGTCGAACGACGCATAGCCGCGCGAAATGCTCTTCAGCCGGTCGTAGAAGTCGAACACCACTTCGTTCAATGGCAGTTCGTAAGTGATCTGCGCGCGGCCGCCGACATAGGTCAGGTTCTTCTGGATGCCGCGGCGGTCCTGGCACAGTTTCAGGATCGGACCCAGATAATCGTCGGGGACGTAGATCACCGCCTCGATCCACGGCTCCTCGATCTCGTCGATGCGGTTGGGGTCGGGCATGTCGGCGGGGTTGTGGAGCTCGATCTCCTTCGCCGCCTCATTCTTGGTGTGGCTGAGCTTCAGCTTATAGACCACCGACGGCGCGGTGGTGATGAGGTCGAGGTCATATTCGCGGGAGAGGCGCTCCTGGATGATCTCGAG
This sequence comes from Sphingopyxis microcysteis, assembly GCF_012274265.1. Lineage (GTDB taxonomy): Bacteria > Pseudomonadota > Alphaproteobacteria > Sphingomonadales > Sphingomonadaceae > Sphingopyxis > Sphingopyxis microcysteis. Next base: position 375,881 of record NZ_JAANYY010000004.1, on the reverse strand, counting down.
GTGCAAGAGGCCAAGGAAGCCGCAGCGGAAGCCGAAGCCGAGCGCCGCCGAGCTTTCCATCTCGAACGAGAAGCTCGCATCGTTCAGCCGCAGCTTCTGGATGCTCTCGCGCAGCTTCTCGAAGTCGTTCGCGTCGGTCGGAAACAGGCCGCAGAAGACGACCGGCTGGACTTCCTTGAACCCCGGCAGCGGCGCCGCGGCGGGTTTCTTGGCGTCGGTCACCGTATCGCCGACGCGCGCCTGCGCGACGTCCTTGATCTGCGCGGTGATGAAGCCGATCTCGCCCGGGCCGATCTCGGTCAGCTCCTCGCGCTTCGGCGTGAAACAGCCGACGCGGTCGATCAGATGGGTGGTGCCCGCCTGCATGAACTTGATCTGCTGGCCTTTTTTCAGCACGCCATCCACCACGCGGACCAAAATCACGACGCCGAGATAGGGGTCGTACCAGCTGTCGACGAGCATCGCGAGCAAGGGCGCCGCGGCGTCGCCCTTTGGCGGCGGGATCTTGGTGACGATCGCCTCGAGGCATTCCTCGATCCCGATCCCCGACTTCGCCGAGGCGAGCACCGCGTCGTCGGCGGGCAGCCCGATGATGTCCTCGATCTCGGCCTTCACCTTGTCGACATCGGCGGCGGGCAGGTCGATCTTGTTGATCACCGGCACGATTTCATGATCGTGCTCGATCGACTGATAGACGTTGGCGAGCGTCTGCGCCTCGACCCCCTGCGCCGCGTCGACGACGAGCAACGCGCCCTCGCACGCCGCAAGGCTGCGCGACACTTCATAGGCGAAGTCGACGTGGCCGGGCGTGTCCATGAGGTTGAGCTCGTAGGTCTCGCCGTCCTTCGCGGTATATTTCAGGCGCACCGTCTGCGCCTTGATCGTGATCCCGCGCTCTTTCTCGATATCCATATTATCAAGGACTTGCGCCGACATCTCGCGCGCGGTCAGGCCGCCGGTGAACTGGATCAGCCGGTCGGCGAGCGTCGACTTGCCATGGTCGATGTGCGCGATGATCGAAAAATTGCGGATGTGGGACAAGGGCGTGGTCATGCGCGGCGCCCTAGCAGGGGTTTGCGGCGCTGTCAGCAAGGTCTTAAAGCCACAAAAGCCCCGCGTGCGCACGTCGGGATTGTGTCCTTTGTGGCTTTAGCGATCCAAAGTTCAGGAAAGTTCAGCCCAATGGCGCATCCCGTCCCGGCCGTTCGCGACGGCGCCAAAGGTCGCGAAGGTGACCCACCCCGCGCACGGACGAAACATCGCAAAGGTCGCGCGCACCCGCGACGTTCGGCGCGAGGCGATCGGGCAGCAGATTTCAACGAGTTAAAGAGCCAGCGGCAAGATGCTGGCATGGCGAGATAATGTAGGAAAGGGGTTTTTCGCGCGGAGACGCGGAGGGCGCGGAGGGATCAGGCGGCCAACAGTTTTTCCAGCCGCTCGACCTCTTCGGCGAATTCGAAGCGGAGCTGATCGCGCTCATCCTCGGGAAGCCAGTTCGCCATCTGCGGAAAGACGGTCTTGTGATACTGGAAGGTCCGGCGATCCCACGGGCAGCGGTCGGTCGCGCCCTTGGCAGTGGCCAGCACGTCGTGCAGTTCGCGGCGCACCTCTTCGCGATCCGGCTCATAGGAGCGAGGCTTTGGCGCATCGCCGAGATCAAAGCCCATCTGGCGCGGTGCACCTGGGAAAAGATCAACGATTTCTTCTGCCATTTCCGTTCCTTTGGCGGTTGCCCGCGCCGCCGCGTCTGTGCCAATAGCTTGTGACGCAGGGGGACGAATGACGCAAGCCGATCGCATCAAAAAAGCTGTGGGCGATTTCGGCGCGGCAGCGAAAGCGAAGCTGGCCAATCCGGCCGCGAGCGGCCAGCCCGAAGATCAACTGCGCGCACCGCTCGAAACCCTGTTCACTGCGCTTGCCGCCGAAGCCGCACCCGCCGCGAAAATGCACATGGTCGGTGAATCATCGCTCGCCGACCTGAAAACCCGGCCCGACTATGCGGTCACGGTGAACAATGCGCTGATCGGCTTTGTCGAAGTCAAGGCACCTGGCAAGGGCGCCGACCCGCGCAAGTTCAAGGACAAGCATGACAAGGCGCAGTGGGACCGGCTGAAGGCACTGCCGAACCTGATCTATACCGACGGCAATGGTTTTTCGCTGTGGCGTGACGGCGAGCTGCAAGGCGGTGTCGTCCGATTGACCGGCGATATTGAAAGCGACGGCGGCGCGGTCGAGGCACCCGCAAGCCTGCTGACGCTGGTTCACGATTTCCTGACGTGGGAACCGATCGCGCCGCGCAATGCGCGCCAGCTCGCCGCCATCGCCGCGCGGCTCAGCCGCTTTCTGCGCGACGAAGTCATCGAACAGATGGAGCGGGGCAGCCAGCCGCTGATCGAGCTGCGCGACGATTGGCGCGGGCTGTTGTTCCCCGAAGCGAACGACGAGCAATTCGCCGACGGCTATGCACAGGCGGTGACGTTCGGGCTGTTGATGGCGAAATCGCGCGGGCTGAAACTATCCGAAGGTTTTGCTGATGTTGCGCGCGAACTGGGCGAAACCAACACGCTGATCGGCGTCGCGCTGCGCCTGCTCACCGACCAGCAGGGGCCGGTGCTGGTCACCTCGCTCGACACGATGCTGCGCGTGCTGGACGTGGTTGACTGGTCGAAGGTGTCCAAGGGCGATCCCGAGGCCTGGCTCTATTTCTATGAGCATTTTCTGGAGGTTTACGACAACAGCCTGCGCAAGAAGACGGGAAGTTATTACACCCCACCCGAGGTCGTGCAGACGATGGTGCGATTGTGCGACGAGGCACTAAAATCGTCGGCACGCTTTGCGGTGCCGCAGGGGTTGGCCGGACCCGAAGTGCATGTCGCCGATCCGGCGATGGGATCGGGCACATTCCTGCTGGGCGTGATGCGCCAGATTGCGGCGACGATCGAGAACGATCAAGGCGCGGGCGCGGTTGGCCCGGCGATGACCGCGATCGCGCAAAGGCTGATCGGATTCGAGCTGCAATTCGGTGCCTTTGCCGTCGCGCAATTGCGGATGCTGGCCGAGATGATCGAATATGGTGCGGCGGGCAGCCCGCGGCTGTTCGTAACCGACACGCTGGGCGATCCGCACGCCGAGTTCGAAAGCGGCACCGGCATTTATCGCGAATTGTCGCGGTCGCGGCGCGAAGCGAACGAGATCAAGCGGTCGCAGCCGATCACGGTGGTGATCGGCAATCCGCCATATAAGGAAAAGGCCAAGGGCAAGGGCAGCTGGGTCGAAAGCGGGTCGGGCAACCGCGCCGCGCCGCTGAACGACTGGCAGCCCCCCGCCGCGTGGGGTGTCGGCGCGCACGCCAAGCATTTACGCAACCTCTATATCTATTTCTGGCGCTGGGCGGCGTGGAAGGTGTTCGAACAAGGCGCGGGCGGTCGCGACCTGCAGCCGCCGGTCGAGGAGCATCTGTCGGGGATCGTGTGCTACATTACTACGGCCGGTTTCCTGAACGGCCCCGGTTTTCAGATGATGCGGTCCGACTTGCGGAGCAAGTGCGACGAAATCTGGGTAGTGGATTGCTCGCCGGAAGGCCATCAGCCGGAAGTGGCAACGCGCATTTTCCAAGACGTTCAGCAACCTGTTTGCATCGTTCTGGCTTCTCGCTCTCCTGCAAACTGCTCTGACGTTCCAGCAAGTGTGAAATATCGTGCCTTGGGCAAGGGATCTCGCGACGAAAAGTTCGCTGAACTATCTCGCATAACCCTCGATTCAGTTGGATGGGATTCTGGAGCAAAAGGTTGGCGAGCTCCGTTTCTTCCGGAATTTTCTGGCGGATGGGCAGATATGGTTCCGTTAGACTCCATCATCGGAGACTGTGGTTCGGGCGTCATGCCCGGTCGGACTTGGATCATCGCACCAGACGCCGCTTCTCTATATAACCGGTGGGATAAATTGGTGCGAGAGCCGAACGCTGAAAAACGGCGCGACTTGTTCCATCCGCATTTGCGAAACGGTCTCGCCGGTGATCGCCATATCGACAAGCCTGCCAGTGGATTAGCGCCGCACCAAGAGCCGACGGAAGCAATCGGCGCAATGATCGCACGAGGCGAAATTCCGCATTTGGTAACCCCGATTTTGATCGGCTATCGCTCGTTTGATCGACAGTTCATGATTCCTGACGCGCGGCTCATCAATCAGCCTAATCCAAGTATTTGGAAGAACCATAGCAGCAGCCAAGTTTATCTCACGGCATTAATGTCCCACAGTCCCACGGGCGGTCCCGGACTCTCTTTCACGTCGCTTATTCCAGACCTCAGTCATTATCGCGGTTCTTTCGGCGGCCGCGTCTTCGCCCTCTGGAAAGACGCCGCCGCGACCGACGCCAATATCGCGCCGGACATACTTGCCGAACTCGCGCGAGCCCACGGCGCGCCGGTCGATCCGGTCGATGTCTTTGCCTATGTCGCGGCGCTGCTCGCGCACCCGGCCTATGTCGAAACCTTCCGCGATGATCTGGTACGCCCCGGCCTGCGCGTGCCGCTGACCGCCGATGCGGCGCTGTTCGCCGAGGCGGCCAAGCTGGGGCGCGAGGTGATATGGCTGCACAGTTTCGGCGAGCGTTTTGCCGACGGGCACCCGGCGGGACCGCCGCGCATGCCCGAGGGGCGCCGCCCGACGATCCCAAAGGATGGCGCGATTCCCGCGACACCCGAGGGTTTTCCCGACAGCATCGATTATGATCCCGAATTGCAGCAGCTGAAAATCGGCACCGGCTTTATCGACCATGTGCCGCCCGCCGTCTGGGCCTATGAAGTGTCGGGCAAGCAGGTGCTGCGCCAGTGGTTCAGTTACCGCAAGAAGGACCGCGAGCGGCCGCAGATCGGCGACCGCCGCAAGCCGTCGCCGCTGGGCGATATTCAGCCCGACCATTGGCTGAGCGAATATACAAGCGAGTTGATTAACGTGCTGAACGTGCTGGGGTTGCTCGTCGAGCTGGAACCGGCGCAGGCCGACCTGCTGAAGCGCGTGTGCGACGGGCCGCTGATCCCGGCATCGCGGTTGGCGAACGACGAGGCGGGGTAAGGCGCGAGGGCGGACGCTCGCCGCCGCGCCTTACCGCCCCTGCCCCTCCGTCAGCGCTTTGCGCTCCCACCTCCCCATGGCTTCGCCACAGGGAGGATCATTCTGCCAGCCACCGCCGACAATCATCCCGCACCCGCGCGTCCGCATCGCGCAGCCCGCGTTCCAGCACCGCCGCCCTGCCCTCGCCCTCCTCCGCCACCGCTGCGAGCGCGGCGATCGCGTTGGCGCGGACGCGGGGGACGGGGTGCGCCTTGGCGAAGTGGGCGGCGATGTCGTGGGCGTCGTCGCTGAGGTGCACCGCGCAGCGCAGTAGCATTTCGCTGCTCGTCAGCGTCGGGCGTTTGGCGATCGTGCCGCGTCCCTGCGCTTGCCGGCCGAGATCGACGATATATTGGTCGCGCCAGGGGACATGGTCGCCCTCGTCCATGATGTTGAGGCTGACCGACAGGCTTTCGGGCGGGAGCTGGCGGTGGATGTCGCGGTGGGCGCGGTAGAGCATCATTTTGCCTTCGCTTAGCTGGCTACGCTCGACGAATTTGAGGGCCAGCGGTTCGCCGCGGCGCCCGTCGACCGTTTCCGGATCAACTTCATAATAGTCGCTGACATAGCCGGGACCGAAATAGCCGACGGTGAGAAAGCTGAAATTATGGTCGTGCGCGACGCCGTAGGAGAAGGCCGCGGGGCCGCTCGCGGTGGTGACGGCGTCGCCTGCGGCGGGCCAGAGGTTGGCGCGGAGGTAGAAACCGCGCGGGCTGCGGTGGAGGAGGAAGACCTGCGCCGAATAGCGGTTGATTTCGAGTTGGTCGGCGTAGCTGGCCTTCAGCGCGGCGATGACGCGGTCGGCGAGGAACGCGCGGTTGCGTTGCAGCCCCGCGAGGAGGGTAGCGCAGCGCGCGATGCTGGCTTCGTCGGCGAGGTCGACGCCGTGCTGGTCGAGGGTGGCGGTGACTTCGGTCAGGGTGAGCGGGGGGCCGGGGGGCGGGGTTATGGCGCGGGGCATGGGGCTTCCTTTAAGCCCTCCCCCTTGGGGGAGGGTTTGGGTGGGGCATGTTCCGCCGCGTTGGGAGTAACAGGCCCTCCCGTGTCACGAGTCACGTGCCTCGTGACACCCCCTCCCGCAAGCGGTAAGGGAGATAAGAGCGCCAGCGTGGCTTCTGCAGCGGCGCGCACCTCCGGGTGGGGGTCGTGCGCCGCCATGCGGGTGAGCGGAGCGCGGGCGGCAGCGGGGGCTAGCGCGATCAGTTCGCGCATCGCGTGCCAGCGCGCGGCGAAATCGCTGCTGTGGGTTTCGGCGTCGAACAGCGGCGCGGCGTCGGCGCGGCCAAGGTGGCGGAGCAGGGTCAGCGCCATGGCGCGAAAGCTGCTGTCGCGGCGGGACGCGCTGACGTGGAGGAGGCGGCCGGTGGCGGGGTCGTAGCTGCGGATCGGCAGGCGCGACGGCGGCTGGACGGTGAGTTCGAGGAAAAGCGTGTCGCGGCCGCCGGGGATGAGCGAGAAGCTTTGCCGCGCGGTGTCGAGGTGGAGCGTCTCGCCGCGGTGCAGCGGGCGCGGCGCGGTGGTGTGGCAGGGCGCGGCGGCGCGCGCGGTGAAGGCGCCGACTTCCTCGGCGGGGGTGACCGCGACGCGGTGCTCGCAGAGCTGCGCACCGCCGCTGACGAGGATGTGAAGCGCGGCGCGGCCGGGGACGAAGATCGCGGGCGCGGCGGGCGGCGCCGGGCGCGCCGCGGCAGGCCACAGGCGGAGGGTCAGGCGGATGCCGCCGCGATCGGCGAGCACGAGGCCACCTGGGGCGCCGCTCTCGCCGCCCCCGAAGGCACGGAGCGGCGGGCGCGCGAAGGGGTCTGCGCGCAGCAGCGCGAGCGCGCTGGCGAGGCGGGCGGCGAGCCAGTCTGGATCGGTGAGCCACGGGAGCAGCGCGGCGATCGCGGCGTCGGCGGGGGCGTCCGCCTGCGCATCGATGGCGGCGAGCAGGCCGTCGGGGGCGGTGTCGATCGCGGTCCATGCGGCGGCGAGTTCGCTCACCGCGCAGCGGATCGCGGTGCGGCGCGCGAGGTCGGCGCGGGGGAAGTGATCGTGGCGCGAGGCGCGGGCGGGCATCTTGGCTGGAGCAAAGGGCGATGCGCGGGAAAGGACGGGCGGCGCCCCGCTGCCCCTTCCCGCCGCTTCGTCAGTCGTGGATGATCAGCGCGATGGTGACCGCGATCTCGAACACCGACGGCCCCGACGAGGCGCTTTCGCTGACGAGCGAGCCGAACAACCCGACCGCGGTGTCGAGCAAGGGCAGCGCGTCGATGTCGATGGCTGGCAGACCCATATGTTTCTCCTGTGGTGACCGGCGGCGCGACCTGCCGCCGGGGTGCAGGGTTAGGAAGCCGCGCCCCGTGCGCCAGTTAACTTGTCGTAATGTCGCTGGTCGAAGGCGGCTTGCCCGCGCGCGACGGCGGCATAGGATGGCGGAAACGAACCGGGAGATTTGCCATGCGCCGCACGATTGCCACCGCCCTTGCCGCCCTGCTGCTGGCGGGGCCCGTCGCCGCCGAAACCTTGCTGATCGGCAACAAGGGCGAAGATACGCTGAGCCTGGTGGCGCTGGCGTCGGGCGCGGAGCTGGCGCGGCTGCCGACGGGCAAGATGCCGCACGAGATCGCGGTGTCGCCCGACGGCAGCCAAGCGGCGGTGGTCGCTTATGGCGGGACGACGATCGACGTGTTCGATGTTGCGGCGCGGCGCAAGCTGAAGACGATCGACCTCAGCCCGAACCAGCGGCCGCACGGGCTGCTGTGGCTCGCCGACGGGCGGCTGGTCGCGACGACCGAGGGCAGCGAGTCGGTGGCGGTGGTCGCGCCTGATGGGACGGTGACGTCAATTTCGACCGGGCAGAAGGGGACGCATATGGTCGTCGTCGCGCCCGACAACCGCACCGCCTATACCGCCAATATCGGGTCGGGGACGGTGAGCGTGCTCGACCTGAATGCCGGGACGAAGCTGCGCGATCTGGTGATCGGCGGCAAGCCCGAGGGGCTGGCGCTGGCAAAGGGCGGGCGCGAGCTGTGGGTCGGCGATCTCGATGCGCCGCGGGTGACGGTGTGGGATGTGGCGACCGGTGAGAAGGTTGCCGAGCTGCCGGTCGATCCGGTCGCGATCCGGGTGCTGGCCAGCCCCGACGGCAGGCTGATCGCGACGAGCAACATCGGCAAGGGGACGATCAGCCTGTTCGACGCCGAAACGCGCGCGCCGGTGCGGACGATCCAGGTGTCGGAGGGCGACGCGGCGCGGCAGGTAACCTTGCTGTTCAGCGCCGATTCGAAGCGGCTCTATGCCGCCGAGACGGGGGTCGACAAGGTCGCCGAGGTCGATGTGGCGAGCGGCAAGGTGCTGCGCCGGATCGCGGCGGGGAAGCAGGGCGACGGGCTGGCGATCGCGCCCTGAGGGCGGTTTATCGGGTGGGCAGATTTGGGGTGGGAAGCGGCCATACTGTTCCCCGGCGAAAGCCGGGGCCCAGGGCGTTGAAAACAAACATTGCGTGATGGCCGCTCTGGACCCCGGCTTTCGCCGGGGAACTGCCGACTTCGGTCGTTCCCGACCTCTCATCTTCCGTCATCCCGGCGAAGGCCGGGATCTCACCTTATCGTCGAACCGCACCGGCGAGATCCCGGCCTTCGCCGGGATGACGATGTAATGATGGTCTGCTTTCGATCGCTAGCAGTCTTGCGGCATGTCCAGCCACAGCGACAAACCCGTCGGGGCATCCGGTGGTGGCGCGTCGACAACATGCCGCACTGCGTCGGCGCGGGCGCGGGTGAGGATCGCGGGGGGGACCGTCGCGGGGTGGAAGATATGGTCGGCCTCGCCGAGCAGGCGCGCGGCGCGGAGGGTGAGGTCGTCGGGGTCGGCGCTGGTCAGGTGGATCGTTTCGAGGCGCGACGCCTGCGGCGCGGCGTCGCTCGCCAGCCAGACCGAAACCTTGTCTCCCGCTCGGTCGTCGAGCGGGTCGAGCGCGCCGCCGCTGGCAAGTGCGGCGTCGATGGCGCGGCGGCGGTCGGCGGCGGCGGGCCAGCGCGCCTTCATCGCGTCGCGCGCGGCATGGAGCGCGGTCGCGAGTGCGCCGAGGCGGGCGGGCAGCAGAGATTCGATGCGTTGGCGGACGGCTTTCGCGAGCCCCGCCGAGGCGCCGCCGGTGCCGATTGCGATAGTGACGGGGGCGCGGTCGACGATCGCGGGGGTGGTGAAATCGCACAGCTCCGGCCGGTCGACGACGTTGACGAGCAGGCCACGGGCGCGAAGCTGATCGGCGGCGGCGCGCGCGGCGGTTTGGTCGTCGAGCGCGACGAAGGCGATGGTGGCGCCCGGCTCCCACGCGGGGACGATGCGCCCGCCGGCGCGTTCGATCAGGCGGGCCTTGGCGGCAGCGGCCTCCCCCTCGCCCACCAGCACGGCGGTGCGGCCGGTGAGGTTCAGGAAGATCGGGAGTTGGTGCATGAATTTGCCCTTTTTCTCGTCATGCCGGACTTGATCCGGCATCCCTGACCCCTGTCGCGCCGTTGGGCCATGGACCCCGGATCAAGTCCGGGGTGACGAAGAAAAGATAGCGTCGCTGCGTATTCACGCAACCAGGCTGGCTCAATCAATCCAGTCCGGCACGCGTTCCGCCGCCATGATCGTGCCGGCGGCGATGCGGTCGGCGACGACGACGTAGCGGTCGCCGTCAACGAGAACCTCGGGAACCAGACTGCGGCTGTTGTAGGTCGACGCCATCGTCGCGCCATAGGCACCCGCGGTGCGGAACACCGCGAGGTCGCCGGGTTCGACCGCGTCGGTCACGCGGTCGCGCGCGAAGGTGTCGCCGGTTTCGCATACCGGGCCGACGATCGACGCGGTCATCTTTTCGCCGGTCGGCTGTACCGCAACGAAGTCGTGATAGGCGTCGTAGAGCGCCGGGCGCGCGAGGTCGTTCATCGCGGCGTCGACGATGACAAAGGGGTTGGTCGCGCCCGGCTTGACCCACAGAACCTCGGTCAACAGCACCCCGGTGTTGCCCGCGATCACGCGGCCGGGTTCGAACATCAAGGTGACGTCCCAATCCTTCGTCACTCGCGCGACCATCGCGCCATAAGCGGCCATGCTGGGCGGATTATCCTCGGGCTTGTACGACACGCCGAGCCCGCCGCCGAGATCGACGTGGGTGATGCTGTGCCCCGCGGCGCGCAGGTCGGCGATCAGGCGACCGAGCCGCTCGAACGCGGCTTCGAGCGGGTCGAGGCTGGTCAGCTGGCTGCCGATATGGACCGCGATGCCGCGCATCTGGAGCCCGGGCAGCGCGGCGAGGCGGTCGAACATCGCGGGCGCGACGTCGATGCCGACGCCGAATTTGTTGTCGGCCTTGCCGGTCGAAATTTTCGCGTGGGTACCGGCGTCGACGTCGGGATTGACGCGCAGCACCGCGCGCGCGGTCATTTCCTTCTGGAGCGCGATTTCGGCGAGCGCGACGCCTTCGGCCTCATGTTCGATATTGAACTGGCCGATGCCGCGATCGAGCCCCAGCGCGAGCTCGGCGCGCGTCTTGCCCACGCCTGAAAAGACGATGTCGTCGGGCGCCATGCCCGCGGCAATCGCGCGTTCGAGTTCGCCGCCCGACACGACGTCGGCGCCATAGCCCTGCCGCGCCAGCACGCGCAGCACGCCGAGGTTGGGGTTGCTCTTGATTGCAAAGGCGAGGTGCTTCTTCGGCACGTCCTTCAGCGCGTCGCGGAATTCGCGCGCATGCGCTTCGAGCATCGCGCGCGAATAGACATAGACGGGGGTGCCGATTTCTTCGGCAAGGCGCGGCAGCGGAATGTCTTCGGCGTGGAGGACGCCGTCACGAAGGGCAAATTGATCCATTGGAAAGTCCTAAAGCTCTGTCTTGATTACGTTAAGCCGTTCGTCCTGAGGAGGGGCTGAGCCTGGCGAAGACCCGTCTCGAAGGATGTTTTCGCAGCCTTCCTTCGAGACGCCATTTCGGCAAGCTCAATGGCTCCTCAGGACGAACGGTGGTTCGTGGCCCGATCTTTCACTCACCCTCAGCCCGGAGGCGGCAAGTCGAAATCATCGGGTTCGCGTTGTTCGGACCGTTTGAGAAGTTCGTCGCTGCGCGCGGGGCGGGCCTGCGCGTCAGGCGTCGTGAGCTCCTCCGTGGTCGGGGCGCGCGTGGCGCCGACGGGGACGACCGGCGCGGGCTGGCCCGCCACCGGTTTCAGATCTTCCTTGCTGCCGCAGGCGCCGAGCAGCGCCGATGCAGCCAATGTTGCGATGATGAGGCGCTTCGTCGCCATCAATTCGATCCTTCCAGCGCGGCGCGGGCCGCAGCGATCGCCTGCCTTACCCGTTCCGGGGCGGTCCCGCCATAGCTGGTGCGGCTGGCGACCGACGCCTCGACCGTCAGCGCCGCGAGCACGTCGGGGGTGACCGCGGCGTGGATCGCGGCGGCATCGGCGGCGGGCAGCGCGGACAATTCGACGCCCAGTTCCTCGGCGCGCTTGACGCAGGCGCCGACGACATGATGCGCCTCGCGAAACGGCAATCCGTTTTCGCGCACCAGCCAGTCGGCAAGGTCGGTCGCGGTCGAATAGCCCGAGGCGGCGAGCGCGCGCATGCGGTCGGTGCGAAAGGTCAGCGTTTCGACCATGCCGCTCATCGCGGCGAGCGACAGCGCGAGCGCGTCGAAGGCGCCGAAGACGGTTTCCTTGTCGTCCTGCAGATCCTTTGAATAGGTGAGCGGCAGCCCCTTCACGATCACCGCGAGCCGCTGGAACGCGCCGAGCAGCAAGCCCGCGCGCCCGCGTACCAGCTCGGCGGCATCGGGGTTGCGCTTTTGCGGCATGATCGAGCTACCCGTCGACCAGGCATCGGGCAGGCTGATGAAGCCGAAGGGCTGGCTGGCCCAGATCACGATTTCTTCGGCGAGGCGCGACAGATGGATCGCGGCGATCGACGCCGACGCGCAGAATTCGAGCGCGAAGTCGCGGTCGGACACCGCGTCGATGCTGTTCGCCATCGGGCGGTCGAAGCCCAATGCGGCGGCGGTGGCGTGGCGATCGACCGGGAAGCCGGTGCCCGCGAGCGCGGCGGCGCCGAGCGGCGATTCGTTGAGGCGGCGGCGCGCGTCGGCAAAGCGGCCACGGTCGCGGCCCAGCATCTCGACATAGGCGAGCAGATGGTGGCCGAGTGTCACCGGCTGCGCGACTTGCAGATGCGTGAAGCCGGGCATGATGCTGTCGGCATGTTCGTCGGCGCGCGCCAGCAGCGCCGTCTGCATCGCGGCGAGCCCCGCGTCGATGCGCTCGCACGCGGTGCGCGTCCACAGGCGGAAATCGGTCGCCACTTGATCGTTGCGCGAGCGCGCGGTGTGGAGGCGCCCGGCGGCGTCGCCGACCAGTTCCTTCAGCCGTGCCTCGACGGTCATGTGGATGTCTTCGAGCGCGAGATCGACGGGGACGCCGTTCGCGGCAAATTCACTGGCGATCTGCGCGAGGCCGCGGTCGATCTGGACCGCATCGTCGGCGCCGATGATCCCGGCGGCGCCGAGCATCGCGGCATGGGCACGGCTGGCGGCGATATCCTCTTCCCACAGGCGCTTGTCGATCGGGATCGAGGCGTTAATCTCTTGCATGATCGCCGCGGGTCCGCCACCGAAGCGGCCGCCCCACATGCTGTTACTGTCCGGAGTATTCGCCATCCGCCGCGTTCCAAGCCCGTCCGTTGCAATCCTTGGCCTGCTGCTGGCCGGATCAGTCGCGGGCTGCGATAGGGAAAAGGCGGGCGCGGAGCAAGCGGGGCAAGGCCAAGCAAATGTTTCGGCAGGCCAAGCGAAGGGCGTCGGCCAGTTCGAATATATCGTCGATAGGAGCCACAAGGGCAAAGCGGCGCCGACCGCGGCCTTTACCGGTCCCGACGATGCAGCAGTGACGCTGGCGGCGTTCAAGGGCAAGCCGCTGTTGGTCAATCTGTGGGCGACCTGGTGCGCGCCGTGCGTCGCGGAAATGCCGACGCTGGATGCGCTGGCGGCAGAGAGCGGCGAGGCGATGGCGGTGATCGCGGTGGCGCAGGACCTGCAGGGCGCCGCAGTCGTCGATCCGTGGTTCCAGAAGGCGGGGCTGAAGGCGCTCCAGCCTTATCTCGATCCCGAGAACGGGTTGCTCGATGCCGCCAACAGCGCGTTGCCGACGAGCATCTTTTACGATGCCGAGGGGCGCGAGATCTGGCGCGTGGTCGGGGCGATCGATTGGCAGGGGGATGAGGCGAAGGCGTTGCTGGCGGAGGGCAAGACATAAAATCACCGTCGCCCCCGCGAAGGCGGGGGCCGCAAGCGACCTGACCCGACATCGCTGCGTAAAACGACAGCGGCCCCCGCCTTCGCGGGGGCGACGGTGAAGAAGAAAAGGGCGGACGCCCCATGACGCCCGCCCTTCCCTTGCGACCCGGAAGCTGCTCCGGGGAAACTTAACCGCCGACGGTCACGCGGCCGACGCGATAACCTTTCTTGCGCATTTCCTTCACATAATCCTTGTCGGCGTCGATGACTTCGGTTTCCCATTCGTCCCACGCATCCCAGCGGTCCTCGCGGTCGGTGGCGCGGCGAAGGTCGCTGGTCAGCTCCTTCTCGGCCTCGAGAATGTCGGTTTTGTAATTATACCATTGCTGGTTGACGACGCCCGCGATCGGGCGCTCGCGGATCGGCGGCGGTTCGAAACCCGGCGGCATCGAATGATAAGGCACGGCCGCAATGGCGGCGGTGGCGGGAAGCGCCAGAATGACTGCAAGGGTGGTCCATTTTTTCATCGTCCATCTCCTGATTGTCCGTCCGTTGCCGGGCGGTCAGGGGAGTCAACGAAGCAGGCGGCGGATTTCTTCCCGGCTCGGCGGGGATAAAGCACGGCTGGCGGTGGAATCCGGGAGGCGGACCAATTGCCGTTTGTCCTGAGGAGCCATTGAGCTTGTCGAAATGGCGTCTCGAAGGACGCGGATGCAGCGCTGCAGTCCTTCGAGACGGGTCTTCGACGGGCTCAGCCCCTCCTCAGGACGAACGGTGAATAACGATCGATTATCCCGGATGTGCCTCATCCCCCACCGCCGAGCGCAGCAGGCCGCGGAACACGTCCTGCGCGCTGCGTTTGCCCTGCGTCACGTCGAACACGTCGCGCGCGATCGGCATCGCGATGCCGTGCTGTTCGGCGAGCGCGATGACGGTGGGGGCGCTTTTGACGCCTTCGGCGACCATGTTCATGCCCGCGATGATCTCCTCGATCGGGCGGCCCTTGCCGAGTTCGACCCCGACGTGGCGATTGCGGCTCAAGGGGCTGGTGCAGGTGGCGATGAGGTCGCCCATGCCGGTCAGCCCGGCAAAGGTTTCGGGGCGCCCGCCCATCGCGACGCCGAGCCGGGTGATCTCGGCCAGCCCGCGCGTCATCAGCGCCGAGCGGGTGTTGTCGCCTGCCCCGAGCCCGTCGCCCATGCCGACCGCGATCGCGATGATATTCTTGAGCACCCCGCCGAGTTCGCAGCCGAGCAGGTCGGTGTTGGTGTAAACGCGGAACAGCCCCGAATGGAACACCGGCTGGAGCGCGCGGACGACGATCTCGTCCTCCATCGACAAGACGCTCGCCGCCGCCTGCCCGGTCATGATCTCGCGCGCGAGGTTGGGGCCGGTGAGGACGCCGACGGGGTGGCCGGGGAGCACTTCCTCAATGAGCTGGGTCATTCGTTGGCCCGAGGCGAGTTCGAGGCCCTTGGTCAGGCTGATCACCGGCACCCATGGGCGGAGGTGCTGGCGTGCCTCTTCGAGCACGGCGCGGAAGCTGTGCGAGGGGACACCCATGATCAGGACGTCGGCGCCCGCGACGACTTCGGCCATGTCCTGCGTTGCGCCGAGCGCCGACGGCAGCTTGATGCCGGGCAGATATTTGCGGTTCTCATGGTCGCGGTTGATGCCCTCGACCGTCTCGGCATCGCGCGCCCACAGGGTGATCGGCGCGTTGCGCGACACCACCGCCGCGACCGTCGTCCCCCAGCTGCCCCCACCGAGCAGGCCGACCTTCAGGCGCATATGTCTCTCCCCTATTTTTGGGGGAGAGTGGCGGGGTTATGGCGGGTTGGCAAGCATGGCGTCGCCCCCGCGACGGCGGGGGCCGTTGGCGGCCTTCGACCTCGCTGCTGGGCAAAACGCCAGCGGCCCCCGCCTTCGCGGGGGCGACGATCAGCAATGATCCGCCAAAAACGCCTTCATCACCGCCGCGGTCGCCTTCGGATCCTCGATCATCGGGACATGGCCGACATGTTCGAAGATATGGCTGCGGCTGCCCGCGATCCCTGCTTCGAGGACGGCGACGCAGCTGACGTCGAGCAGGCGGTCGTGGCGGCCCCAGATGATCAGGGTCGGCACCTTGACCTCGCCCAGCCGGTCGTTGAGCGGCTGGTCGCGGCCCTCGGTGGCGATGACCCAGAATATGGTGTCGAGCTGGTCGCGATATTTGAGCGCGTCGGCGTAGAGCACGGGTTTGAGCCGCGCGGGGATATAGGGCGGTTTGTGGACGACCATGCTTACCAGCCGGTCGGCATCCTCGAGGCCCGCGAGGACGAGCGGATTATAGGTCTCGTCCGCCGCCTGTTTCTGGAGATCGCTTTCGTTGGCGCCGTTGACCCCGGCATTGTTGAGCAGGATCAGGCTGGCGAGCGCGTCGGGATAGTCGATCGCATAGCGCAGCGCGATCCAGCCGCCCATGCTGTTGCCGCCGACATGCGGGCGGTCGAGCCCGAGCGTGTCGGCAAATTGCTTGAGCCGCGCGGTCTGCGCGCCGAGGTCATAGGCGAGGTCGGGGTTGCGCTCATTCTCGCCGAAGCCCGGCAGGTCGGGGGCGATGACATGATAATCGCGCGTGAGGTAGGGCGCGATCATCGACCAATTGTCCTTGTCGCCGGCAAAGCCGTGGACGAGCAGGAGCAAAGGTTTGGCGGGGTCGCCGCCCTCCAGATAGGGCCAGTTGCGGCCGTCAACCACCACGCTTTTCTGCACCATCCGCCCGCGCTGACGCAGCAACGCACGCCCGAGCGCGACGAGGCGACCGGGGAAAACGAAATACATCAGCGTCAGCGCGATGATGGGCGCGAAGAGGAGGATGAGGAGGGTTTTCATGGCGATGACTGTGCCAGCTATTCGGCTGATGGCAAGCCGTCCGACGCCGCCGATGTCGGCAGAACGTCCTGCGGCTCGCCGACGCTGGGCTCGGTCTTGGCAATGGGGCCCGGAACGACGTCGGTCACCCCGGGGAAATCCATCCGCGTCATCACCTGTCCGGCACAGCTGTAGGTCGCGCCATTTTCGATTCTGACTTCGACCATGCGCGCGGCGGCTTCCGGTTGGAAACCCATCATGGCAGCCTTGGCTTCGTCGAAATTGCGCGCATAACCCATGCCAGTATGGCGACCGCCCGTCGCCAGTGCGGCGTCCAGAAACGGCGATGCGTCGGTCAGATAGCCATATTCGCCCGCCTTGACCTCGAACGCGGGGGCGCCAAAACAATTGGTGGTGTTGGGCAGCACCGTCCCCACGGCATCGGTTTGCAAGACATACCAGCCCGGCGTCAGCTTCGCGACGTGCAGTTCATACGCCGCCTTCTTGTCCTTGCTGACAAATTCGCTGTTATAGGTGGTGTGGTCGCCCTTTTTCTTCCAGTCGCGCGGCTGGTAGAAAAGGTCGCCATTTTCGCGGTCGAAGCGGCGGATCTGGACGCGGCCGGAACGCCCCGCGCTTCCGGCATCGTTACGCCGAAAAGCCAGCACCAGCGCACCTTCATTGTCGGCAAGGGTCAGCGGGGTTCGGGGGTCGACTTTCTTGCCCAGGAACAGCGAAGCGGGCCCGGTCGGCGTGCCGGTCATGTTCAACTTGGCATCGGTGACCGGCGTGAAGCTGGTCATTTCGGTAATGTCGCCATCGACCGTCTGGGCGCCGACCATAGTCGCGAAATAGCTTTGCCGGTCGGTATCCGACATTGCGGCGACCTTTGCGGACTCCGCCGCGGGGAGCTCGACAAGGCGCCAGCCCTTGATCAGCAGGCAGTTGCGCCGGTTGGCGCGGCGCATCTGGCCTTCGACGATCGCGGCACCGATCGCCGCGCCGATCCCGCTACCGATGCCCGCCGCAAGCGGCGAGATCGCGGGATTGTACATCGCCGGATCATAGATTGGCACCGATCCGGCGGGGGTTTTCGACCCGCGCGCGATCAGGCGACAGGTTTGCCAGTCGGCGTCATAGTCCGCACGGCTGGCCCCCGGCTTATTGTAAAAGCGACTGTCTTTAAGGTCACGCGCGGCATCTTCGGCGATTTCCTGCGCCTCTTCCGCCTTGGTGTCTGCGTCGCGCGCCGACGCGGGCTGCGCGATCAACATCGCAGGCGCCAAAAGCCACATCGCTCGGTTCATACCCCACTCCCCCATTATATTTTTTGCAAAGCCCGCGGCTATTTGCTGATATCGGGATGGGCGGTCAATTGTTTAAAGCGATGTATTGATAGCGCTCGCAGCGATTGTCTGGTTATTCAGGCGGTGAACGAAAATCAGACGCCACTTGCGCGTCGAACCAGGCGATCAAATCGTCCAGCACCGCATCTTGTTCCGGCTCGTTGTAAATTTCGTGGAACAGGCCGGGGTAGAGTTTGAGGGTCTTGTCGGTCGAGGCGACATGGTCGAACAGATATTGTGAGCCCGCGGGCGACGCGAGGCTGTCGGCGCTGCCGTGCTGGAGCAGGATCGGCAGGGTGATGCGGGGGGCGCCCGCCTGCGCTGCGGCCATCGCGTCCATGAACTCGCGCCCCAGCCGCGCGCCGATCTTGCCGGCGTAAACGAGGGGGTCGGCGAGATAGGCGGCGACGACCGCGGGATCGCGGCTCACCCCGTTGGCGTCCAAGGACAGCACGCCGAGGCGCGGGAGGAAGCGCGACAGGAAGCGGCTGATCCAGACGGTGAAGCGCGAGGGCGGCGCGGCGGGGACGATCGCGGGGCCGGAGAGCGCGGCGGCGACGAACGCCTGCTGCCGCTCGATCAGGAACAAGGTCGAAATGAGCCCGCCCATGCTGTGGCCGAGTAGCAGGCGTGCGGTCTCGCCATGGTTGACCTCGACGAGCGTCAGCAACTCGCTCAGGCCGTCGGTGAAGGCCGAGAAACGCGGGACATAGCCACCCTCCCCGTCCGATTGGCCGTGGCCCCAATGGTCGATCGCATAGACGGCATAGCCCGCGTCGGTCAGCCGCTCGGCGACATGCGCATAGCGCCCGGCGTGCTCGGCATAGCCATGCGCGAGCAGCACAATGGCTTTGGGCCGGGCTGCGGGCAGCCAATGGGTGACATGGAGTTTTGCCCCGGCGCCGACCGATCCCGCGGGCAGCTGGACCATGTGCGTCGTCATATCAAATCTACTCCGCTCGCCCTGAGCCTGTCGAAGGGCGGCTCTTTTCTTCAGCGGCGCCGAAGGAAGGACGGCGCTTCGACAAGCTCAGCACGAACGGGAGAGAGGTGGGGCGATGTCTATGGCGCATCGCGTTACCGCACCGCTTTCTTCAGCGCGGCGGTGCTGCGGTGGCCGGGACCGTCGTCGCCCGCGCGGTCGATGCGCGCCAAAATGCCTTCGAGCGCGCGGCTGATCGCGGTCTGGGTGCGGACCATTTCGACCTTGGGCCAGGCGGTGCGTTCGCCGGTGTCGATCAGCTCGTCGATGTCGTCCTGCGCCAGGTCGGACAGGATTTTCGTCGGCGACCAGAATTTGGGCGGGCGGATGATGTTGATGTCGCCGGTATATTCCTGATTGATCACCGACCGCGCCATATTGGCGATGCTGTTGAGCGGCGGCACCCATTCGAGCGGTTTCTGGAAGATGATCATATTGGCGTTGAGCCACGCCTTGAAGGTCGCCATCGACGCATGCTGGATCGCCTCGATCGGCGCCATCTGCTTGCGCGTGTCGGTCGCGAAGGGCAACGCGATCGGGTTCGCCTGGCTGACGATATGATGGTTGACCCCGTAGAGGCGTTCGAGCCGCTTGGTCGGGATGTCGTGGGTGACCGACCCATCGACCCAGCGCCGGTCGGGCTGATAGGGCACGCGCGCGCCGCTGTCGTCGCGCGCCATCAGCATCACCGGTGGAAAGACGCCGGGGACCGCGCACGAGGCGAGTACGGCTTCGCGGATCAACACATTGGGGGCGGTGATCGCATTGAGCAGGCGGCCGTTCTGATGCTTTTCGGCGGGCGCGACCGAGACGTTGAGGTGGCGGCCGCTGATCTCAAACGCTTCCTGAAAGGTCAGGTCGGGGATCAGGTCGGCGAGCCGGTCGCGCACCTCGTCGGAGGCGAGGCGACGCCCGTCGCTGTCGCGGTCGGGGTTGGCGAGGCGATCGCTTTCGAGGAAGGCGCCGATGTCGCTGTCCTTGCGGGTGCAGACGACCGCCGCGACGATCGAACCGCCGCTGGCGCCCGACATGATCGCGGGCAAGACGCCTTCGGACCAGAGCGCCTTCACGACCCCGATGTGGAAAAACAGGAAACTGCCCGAGCCCGAGAGCAATAGCGCCGAGCGGCCATAGCAATGCTGGGCGCGGCGGAAGAAATCGCGCTTTTCCTCTTTGCCGATGCTGCGCGCGGCGGCGATCTTGTCGAGCGAGGCGACGACCTCGGCGACATAATCCTCGATCAGCTTCTTGGTGCCGAACCGCGCCTTTTGATACAGGCGTTCGTGGCCCATGCCGTCGATATTGCCGTGGATGCCTTCGTTAAGGACGAACAGCAGCCCCTTGACGTCGCCCGCCGCCGACAGCTTGCGCAATTTTTCGAGCCGGGCGCGGATCGCCTTGTAATCGAAATGCTTGCTTTCGTCGGCGTCGCGCCACGCCTGCATCCCCGATTTCTTGTCGTGCTCGCGCGCGGCCTTGGCCCAGGCGGTGTAATCGGACGCGGTCACGAGATCGCGGTCGGCGCTGAGCGTCGGGGTGAAAAGCATCTAGTCGTCCTGCAGAACATGGTTATTTTTTGCGAGTCTTGCCGGTTGCGTTGCCTTTGGCAACTGTTTTGACATCGAACTCCCCCACTTCCGTCATCCCGGACTTGATCCGGGATCCATTGCAGCGGCGGCGTCATGGATCCCGGATCAAGTCCGGGATGACGAAGAAGAAGCCTTCTTGCGTCCTTTCGCCGTCGGTTTCGGCTTCGCCTTTGGTTTGGCGACCGGTTTGGCGGCCTTGGATTTTGGTGCCGCCTTGGTCGCCGGTTTCGGCGTTGCCGTATCGGCTTTCGGCTTTTCGGGCTTGGGCGTCGCCGCCATCAACTCGGCGAAACTTTCGTCGATGCACTCCCGGAAAAAGGCGATGTCGGGCATGATCGCGCGTTCGCAGATGATCGAAAAGGCGATGCGGCCGTTATAGCTGGGGGTCGCGACGAACAGCCCCATATTGTTCGCGAGCGGCGCCATGCCGTGCTGCATCACCAGCTGCGCGCCCGCCAGATAGAGCGGCACCTGCGCGCCGGGGACGTTCGAGATGAAGAGGTTGGTGCCGCGCACCGCAAAGCGCTCACTGGTCACCAGCCGCGCCACCGCGGCCATCGTCGCGCCCGGAATATGTTGCGACAGGTCGGTCATGATCCGCGCGCTGACGCCTGCCTTCGCCTCCTTCGCCTCGACCGTATAGTCACGGATCGCAGCGAGGCGCGCGAGCGGGTCGGCGATGTCGGTGCGGACCGGGACGCTCATCGCCGACACCTGATTGCCGGGGGTCGAGGCCTTGCCGGCGCCCTTGTCCTTGCCGCGCAGGTTGATCGGGGCGACCGCGACCAGGCTTTCCTTGGGCAATTCCTTGTGCTTCGCCAGATATTTGCGCAGCGCGCCGCCCACCGTGGTCAGCACCACATCGTTGACCGTCGCGCCCGGCACCTTCTGGCGCACCAGCGCGACGTCGGACAGCGCGACCGAGGTGCCGTCGAACATCTTGTGCGGGCCGACAGCAGTGTTGAAGCGCGTTTCGGGAACCCCCGCGGTCATCCCGCCCTCGATCGCCTTGCGCGCCGACGAGATGATCGCGGGCGACATCTTCATCAGCGCGTTCATGAACTTGACCGGCGATTGCAGCGACGCCGACCAGGCGCGCGACAGCGCTTCGGCGCTCGACGGCGGATCGCCGAGATCCTCGACCGGGGGCGGTTCGGGAATCGCGGGCGTGCCGTGCGCATCGATGTCGCTCATCGCGATGAAGGCGTGTGCGCCCGAGGCGCCGTCGACCGCCGCGTGGTGGACGCGATGGAGCATCGCAAAGCTGCCCTTCGGAATCCCCGGGATGCGGTCGAGCCCCTCGATGATGTAAATGTCCCACAGCGGGCGGTTCATATCCATTGGTTTGGAAAAATAGCGCGCGGTGGCGATGCAGAATTGCCGCCAGTCGCCGGGTTCGGGCAGTCGCGCGTGGCTCATATGCGCCTCGATATCGAAATGCTCGTCCTCGACCCAATAGGGATGGTCCATGTCGAACGGCAGGCGGTGGAGGCGGCGTTTGAACAAGGGCGAGGTGTGGACGCGGCTTTCGACGTGGCGGATGATGTCCTTGAACCTCACGAAACCGCCCGGCGCGGTCGAGGGGTCGTAGATATAGACGCCCATGATGTGCGTGAGGTTGTTCGCGGTCTGGGTGTAGAGGAACTGGGCGTCCTGTGCGCTGAGCTGTTTGAGCATGTTATCCTCCAACGAAGATCGTCATCCCGGCGAAGGCCGGGATCTCTCCCTCGCGTTTTACTGCCACGGCGAGATGCCGGCCTTCGCCGGGATGACGAAAATAGGGTGGCAGTTTAAACATCGTTCGTCCCCACCAACCGGTCCGCGAGCGCCACTGTCGACAGCCGCATCGTTTCCATCACGTTTGCCAGCCCGCGCAGTTCCGCGAGCAGCGCGCGGCGCTGGGCAAGAATATCGGGGGTCGCTTCCTCGGCCAGCCCCATGTGGCGCATCAGCGACAGGCCGTTGGCGAACAGCAATTTGCCGATCGCCGCCTCGCTGCTGATCCGGCGCAGCAGATACGCCTGCTTGCCCTCGGTCAGCGCGGCGTCGAGCAAGGCCTTTTCGTCGACCGCATCGCCCGGCCTTGCCCGCGCGAGCAGGTCGGCGACGACCGAATAGGCCTCGGCGAACGGCAGCAGGATCGCGTGGCCGACGACCGGCTGGCAGCGACGGAGCAGCTGCGCGATGCCGCGGTCGCCGCTGGCGAGGCGGCGGTCCCAGACGGGGTCGATGCGTTCGAGCTCGGCGCGCAGCGCGGCCATATGCTCGTCGCGCGGCGGATAGAAGAATTCGAATTTGAACAGGTCGCGGAGGCGATCGACCTTCGCCCAGAACGCCGCAGTCGCATCGCCGCTGTCGGCGTCGCGCAGCTCGAACAGCGCGAGTTCGATCATCGCGCGGTCGAGGAAGTGATGCGCGATGATGTTGCGGTAATAGCTTGCCATCGGATGTTTGGCGGGGTCGATCGAATAGATGTTTTCGCTGCCCGCTTCGTAGCGCGTGAGCAGTCCGCTGGCGACGAGGGTGTCGACGGTGGCCGAAAGCGCCGCATCGTCGCCGCTCGCAAGGTCGCTGCTGAGCCTGATGTCGCGCGCGCGCGCCCAGTCGGTCACCGCGCCGATCGCGCCAAGCAGTTCGGCCGAGGTCGCGCCGCGCGGCGCCATGCCAAGGAGGATCAGGCACATGACCGAAGTGACGGTGAGCGGGGTCACGCGATTTGCCTCGACCGCGACGGCAAAGGCGATGCGTTCCAGTGCGCGCTTGTCGTCGGCGCCCGGCGCGCTGTCGATGACCACGGGATTGCCGATGTCGAGCCGAATGCGGCCCGAGGGTTCCTTCAGGCTTTTCATATAGCCGATGAACCACGACAGGCTTTCGGGCTTCTTGTTCCGTCCCGTCTGTTCGGCGGCATATTCCTCGACATCGCGAATGAGGTCGAAGCTGGTGACGAAGGGCACAAAATGCACCCCGCGCGTGCCCGTCGCGTGCGCGGCGTCGAGAACATATTTCATCAGGCCATATTTGGGCGGCATCAGCTTGCCGAGGCGCGAGCGGGTGCCCTCGAACGCCCAGCTCAGAGGAAAACGCTTGGCGAGCAGCCAGGCGATATAGTGGCGCAGCACGAGCTTGTAGACCGGCTGATCCTGAAAGCTGCGGCGGATGAAGATCATCCCCGAGCAGCGGAAAAATTCGCCCATGATCGCGAAGTCGAGATTGGCGCCGCCGAAGCTATGCAGCATCGGCATGTCGTTTTCGTAAGTGAGGCGGCTGGGGGTCGCGCCGTCGATATAGGTTTTGTGGGTGAACAGGATCGCGGTCGGATGTTCGCGCAGGATCGCGCGCAGCCGCGCGAGTTCGGCGGCGTCGACCTCCATCTCGGGCGCGTAGCCGCCGAACATCATCCGGTCGAGCCGGGCGCGGAGGTCGAGGAAGATCGCGCTGGGCCGCGCGATCACTTCCTTCATCAACGGGCGCGCTTCGCGGAACAGGTCGGCGACGGGGCGCCCCGTCGCTTCGGCGAGATCGGCGAGCGCGGCGCGGAATTTCGGGCTGGTGCGCAGACCGTCGGCGACGAAGCGCGGCACCTTGTATCTTGTTCCCCGAATGCCGCGTTCGGCGACGTCGAGCGCGAGCGACGCCTGCCGCGCGACGAAGGCGGCGAATTCGGCGCTGTCGCAGCCGGCGCCGTCGCCGCCGCCGGTCTGCGCGGTGAAGCGGTCGCGCAGCGCATCGAGCGTCGCCGCCTCGCCCACCAAAATCTGCGCGCGGCGGCGGTCGCGGAGCAGGATCAACCGCGCGCGCAGCGAGCCGGGATGGCGCGGGTCGCCGAACAAGATATGGCGGAATTTGAGCGCGCGGTCCTTGTCGAACCCTGGAATGCGCCACGCGACGCGCAGCGGCACGACCTGCCGCGACGGCAGCCCGCCGAGCCGCGCGCGCAGCGTTTCGAGCGGTAGCGCCTGATCGTCGTCCTCGATCGCAAGGCTGGCCCATTGGGGGTCGTCGTCGCCCGCGGTGGCGTGGACCCAATCGAGCAGCAGCTGGCGTTCGACGCCGTGGCGCGCGTCGATGATGTAGAGGCGGTCGGCGGCGTCCGCGGTCGCGATGGGCGGGCGGGGGCTGCCGTCGGCCATGTCGCTAAAATCCCTCCGTCATTGCGAGGAGCGAAGCGACGCGGCAATCCAGCGTGGCGTACCCCGCCCTGGATTGCTTCGCTACGCTCGCAATGACGATGTGGGACATGCGCTAGGCCGCCCTTCCCTTTCGCGGGGAGGCTTTCTTGGTGGCCGCCTTTGTCGGCGCTGCCTTTTTCTTTGCGGCGGGTTTTTTCGCCGCTGCCTTTTTGGACTTCGGCTTTGCCGCCTTTTCCTCGGAAGCCGCAGCCTCCGGCGCCGGTTCCTTTGCCACCGATTCGGCGACGCTTTCCTCGGGCTGGCCCAAGGTGCGCAGGAACATGTTGCGCACGTCGCGGACATGGTTGTTGATCGTCCGCGGCGACCACCCCGATGTATCGACCGGCGGCAACACGGTGACGCGCACCGTTGCCGGGCGCATCACAAACTCGTTCTTCGGCGCGACGTCGGTGGCGTTATGGATCACGATCGGGACGATGGGGACGCCCGCCTGCATCGCGAGGTGGAACGCGCCCTTCTTGAACGGCTCGAGCTTGGGCGTCAGGCTGCGCGTGCCTTCGGGCGAGATGCAGATCGACTTGCCCTCGACGCGGATCGCATCGACCAGCGGCTCCATCGCCTTGATCGCGCTCTTGCCGTCCGCGCGGTCGACGAAGACCGTGCCGCCCCATTCCATCAGCTTCCCCAGGATGGGGATGTCCTTGATCTCTTTCTTGCCCACCCCTCCCATGTCGCGGCGGATGAGCTTGGCGAGGATCATCACATCGGCCTTGCTCTGGTGGTTGAAGATGAAGACGCAGGGGCGCGATGACCAGAGATGCTTCTCGTCCTCGACCTCGAGTTCGACCCCGGTGATCGCGGTGGCGAAATCGCCGAACAGCCCGATCGAGAAATTCGCCGCCTCGCGCTGCGAACGGGTGAGCGCCCAGATCGGCAGCCCCGCGGCAAAGGCGCCGACCAGCGAGCCGGTGGCGTAGATGGTGCGCGTATAGTCGACCCACGACGGCGTGCCGCGGCTCGCAAAGCGCTGCACCGGCCAGCCATTTTCCTCGGCGATGGCTTTTAGTTTCAAATTCGGGTTGAGCGGGCGCGGCTTGCCGACGCGCTCGAGCAATTCGATGTCGTCGTCGCTGTCCGAATAGAAAAAGCTCTGATCGAGATCGAGGCCATATTCGGCGGCCAGTTCCTCGGCGGCAAGCACCTTGCCTTCGCCGAAACAGAGCGGCCGGATGATCTCGCCGGTGAACACCCCGTCCTCGATCTCATAGGCCGAGCATTTGATGTCGGTGATGCCAAGGTCGCGCGCGGTCGGCTCGATCTGGTAGATCGTCGCCGACGAGATGATCGCGACGCGGTGGCCCTTCGCCTGATGCGCCTCGATGATCGCGCGGGTTTCGGGATAGATTTTGCGGGCGATGTGCTTTTTATAGAGTTCTTCGCCGAACTCGATGAAGCTTTCCTCGTCGACGCCCTTCATGAATTTGGCGGCGCCCGACATCAGCCCCGAAAAGCCGATCGTGCCCAGGCTGTGCTGGGCGATGACCTGTGCGGTCTCGGCAATTTCCTCAACCGACATCTGACGGCGCTGGAATTTCTCGCGCAGCATCGCGGTGGCGGAGTAGCCCGAGATGATGGTGCCGTCGAAATCGAACAATGCGGCGATATGCGATCCGGGTTCGGACGCGAGCACTTCTTCCAAATGCGGCTGCGGTCTTGGCACGCGCATCTCCCCACCAGCGGCTATATTGCCGCCTTTCCCTGCACGATGGCAGTAAAGATGGCGTTTATCAATGGCGGGGAAGTGGCGCGGCCTGCCCCATATTTCGTCACCCCGGCGAAGGCCGGGGTCTCGCCGGTGCGTAGCGACGATAGGGTGAGATCCCGGCCTTCGCCGGGATGACGGGCTATTGGCAAAGCGCCGCCGCTTCGCGCGCCAGCGCCTCGACCCGCGCCGGGTCGAGCGGGCCCGCCGGGACCACCCAGCTGCCGCCGACGCAGCGCACCGCGTCGAGCGCGAGCCAGTCGGGGGCGGTCGCCAGCGCGATCCCGCCGGTCGGGCAAAAGCGCGCCTGACCGAAAGGCCCGGCGAGCGCCTTCAGCGCCGGGATGCCGCCGCTGGTCGCGGCAGGGAAGAATTTGAAGCGGTCGAGGCCGAGGTCCATGCCGCGCATGATGTCACCCGCATTGGCGGTGCCGGGCAGGAAGGGGATGCCGCTCGCGACCGCCGCCTTGCCCAGATTATCGGTGAGCCCGGGCGAGACGATGAATTCAGCGCCCGCGTGGATCGCGGCGGTGAGCATCGCGGGGTTGAGCACGGTCCCCGCGCCGACAACCGCGCCCTTGACCGCCTTCATCGCGGCGATCGCGTCGAGCGCGGCGGGGGTGCGCAGCGTGACTTCGAGCACGGGCAGGCCGCCCGCAACCAGCGCCTCGGCCATCGGCACCGCATCCTCGACCCGGTCGATGACGATCACCGGGATGACGGGGGCTAATGTCATGATCTGGTCGATGGATTGGTCTGGCATAAATACTCCGTTCGAAACTCTAAGCTCCGTTCGCCCTGAGCTTGTCGAAGGGCCGTTCTTTCTTTGCGGCGTCGAAAGAAAAGGACGGTGCTTCGACAAGCTCAGCACGAACGGATCAGGGGCTAGCCCGTAACCGCCTCCATCGCCGCCAGCATCGCCGACCCGCCCTTTTCGGCTTCGTCGGCGTGGTGGCGAAACAGCGCAAACAGCTCGCGCCCGACGCCGAGCGCGGGCGGCGGAGCGACGGCGGGTGAGCGCGCGGCCCAGATCGCGGGATCGACCAGCGCCAGCACCTCGCCCTTCACCGCGCAGACACGCACGACGTCGCCGTCGGCGAGATAGGCCAGCGGGCCGCTGACCCCGTCAGCGCCGGGCAAGGCTTCGGGCGAGAGGTGGATGACCGCGGGCACCTTGCCGCTCGCCCCCGACATGCGGCCATCGGTGAGCAAGGCGACACGGAAACCGCGGTCCTGGAGTACGCCGAGTGCTGGGGTCAGCTTGTGCAGCTCGGGCATGCCATTGGCGCGCGGCCCCTGGAAGCGGACGACGACCACGACGTCGCGTTCCAGTTCGCCCGCCTTGAACGCCGCCAGCACCGCGTCCTGATTGTCGAAGATCCGGCACGGCGCCTCGATCGTCCAGCGATCTTCGGCGACCGCGCTGGTCTTGATGATCGCGCGGCCAAGGTTGCCCGCAAGCAGGCGCATGCCGCCGTCGGGCGAGAAAGGCGCGGCGACCGGGCGCAGCATCGTGTCGTCGCGGCTGGTCGCAGGGGCAGCCTGCCATTGCAGGGTATCACCTGCCAGCACCGGTTCATTGCCATAATCGGCCATCGTACCGCCCACTGTCAGCACATCACCGTGAAGCAACCCGGCGCCCAGCAATTCGCGCACGACATAACCAATGCCGCCCGCCGCATGGAAATTGTTCACGTCGCCCGCGCCGTTCGGATAGACGCGCGCGAGCAGCGGCACCGCATGGCTGAGTTCGTCGAAATCCTGCCAGTCGATGATGATCCCGGCCGCGCGCGCGATCGCGGGCAGGTGGATCGCGTGGTTGGTCGAGCCGCCGGTCGCGAGCAGGCCGATCGCGGCATTGACGATCGCCTTTTCATCGACGCAGCGCGACAGCGGGCGATAATCGCCGCCGTCCCAGCCGATCTGTGCGACCCGGTGCGTCGCGGCGCGCGTCAGTTCCTGGCGCAACTTGGTGCCGGGGTTGGTGAAGGCGCTGCCGGGGATGTGCAGCCCCATCAGTTCCATCATCATCTGGTTCGAGTTGGCGGTGCCGTAGAAGGTACAGGTGCCCGCGCCATGGTAGGACGCGGCTTCGGCTTCGAGCAGTTCGTCGCGCGTTGCCTTCCCTTCCGCATAGAGCTGGCGGACGCGCTGCTTTTCCTTGTTCGCGAGCCCCGAGGGCATCGGCCCCGCGGGGATCAGGATTTGCGGCAGATGGCCGAAGCGCAGGGCACCGATGAGCAGGCCGGGCACGATCTTGTCGCAGATGCCGAGCAGCAGCGCGCCCTCGAACATCGCGTGGCTCAAGGCGATCACCGTGCCCTGCGCGATATTGTCGCGGCTGAAGAGCGACAGGTCCATGCCCGCCTGCCCCTGCGTCACCCCGTCGCACATCGCCGGGACGCCGCCCGCGACCTGCGCGGTGGCGCCGACCTCGCGCGCGAAGAGTTTGATCTGTTCGGGGTAGCGGCCATAGGGCTGATGCGCCGAGAGCATGTCGTTGTAACTGGTGACGATGCCGATGTTCATCGCGGCGCCGGTGCGGATGACGGGCTTGTCGTCGCCCGCCGCGGCGAAACCGTGGGCGAGATTGCCGCAGGAGAGGTTGCCGCGGTTGGTGCCGGCCTCGCGCTGGCGGTCCATGAGGCCCAAATAGGCGGCGCGGCGCTGGGCGCTGCGGGTGATGATGCGGTCGGTGACGGCGGCGATGGTGGGGTGGAGAGTGGTCATATTGCGATACCCGATCCCTTCTCCCCTTGTGGGAGAAGGATACGAAGCCTTGGCGCGAAGCGCCTAGGCGTAGTTGGATGAGGGGTTGCGAGCCGGAGGCTCGCGCGCTCGTCGTGCGAGCGCATACCCCTCACCCAGCTTCGACTAGGCAGCAAGCTGCCAAGTCTGCGCATCCCTCTCCCGCAAGGGGAGAGGGGGTTTATCCGCTCAATCATGCCAGCTCGCCCCGTCGCGTTCGATCAGCGCGATGGCGCTCGACGGGCCCCAGCTGCCCGCGGTGTAGCTTTGCGGCGCCATGTCGACCGCCGCCCACGCGTCGCGGATCGAATCGATCCATTGCCACTGCGCCTCGACTTCATCGCGGCGGACGAACAGGGTCTGGTCGCCCTCGATGAAGTCGAGCAGCAGCCGCTCGTAGGCGATCCGCCGCCGCTCGCCGGCAAAGCTGTGCGAGAGCGAGACGTCCATCGTCACCTCTTTCAGCTTGACCCCGTCGCGGTCGAGCCCAGGCTGTTTCGCCATCACCTTTACGCGGATATTTTCCTCGGGCTGAAGGTTGATGATCATCATGTTCGCGTCGAGCTTGCCCGCGCCGACACGTGCGAAGATGTTGTGCGGCACGGGCTTGAACTGGATCAGCACTTCGGACTTGCGCTGCGGCATCCGTTTGCCGGTGCGCAGGTAAAAGGGCACGCCCTTCCAGCGCCAATTGTCGATGAAAGCCTTGATCGCGACGAAGGTTTCGGTGTTCGACGGCTGGCCGAGCTCGTCGGCATAGCCAGTCACCGCGCCGCCACTGACCGCACCGCTGCTGTACTGGCCCTTGACGCTGTGCGCCTTCACATCCTCGGCGGTCAGTTTGCGGAGGCTCCGCAGCAGCTTGACCTTTTCGTCGCGCACCGCGGTCGCGCTGACGCTGGCGGGCGGCTCCATCGCGATGATCGCGAGCAATTGCAGCATATGGTTCTGAACCATGTCCTTCAATGCGCCGACGCCGTCATAATAGGAGACGCGGCCTTCGAGGCCGACGGTTTCGGCGACGGTGATCTGGACATGGTCGATCGCCTGCGCGTTCCACAGCGGTTCGAACAACATATTGGCAAAGCGCAGCGCGAGCAGATTCTGCACCGTTTCCTTGCCGAGATAATGATCGATGCGGAACACGCGGTCCTCGGCGAAGGCGTCGCCGACCTGGGCATTGACGTCGCGCGACGAGGCGAGGTCGTGGCCGATCGGCTTTTCCATCGCGATGCGGCATTCGGCGCAGGCGATGCCTGCGCTTTTCAGCCCCTGCGCGATCGGGCCGAACATCGACGGCGGGGTCGAAAGATAGGCGCCGATCGGACGCCTGATCCGGCCGCCGAGCATCGCCGCAAGATCGTCGTAACCGGCGCCCGCGCCCGCATCGACCGGGCAATAGTCGATCCGATCGAGAAAACCGCTGATCTGTGCGTCATCGAGGCGATCGTCGGCGAGATGATCGGTCAGCGCCTTGCGCACCATCGCGTGGCACGCCGCGCGGTCCATCTGCGACCGCCCCGACGCGACGATCGTCAGCACGTCGGCAAGCAGGCCATCGACGTGGAGATTGTAAAGCGAAGGGAACAGCATGCGCTGCGCCAAATCGCCCGTCGCGCCGAACAATATCAATGTTTCGACTTTCACGCTCACGCCAATCCCCTTGGATATCCATCACTGGAAATGGCGGAGCCGCGTCATGATTGCAACGCGCATACGTAGGCCGTCCGTCGAACCCTCGCCCGGGTCCGGCGCCGCCGCGCTAGTTGGCCCGTTGTCCCGGCGACGTGCGCGGAACGACCAACGGCTCGGGAGCGCCCAGCGGCATCACCTCCAGGCGCCCCTCGGCAAATCGCACCCGCAGATAGCTGCGTCCCGCAAGGCCGAACTGTCCTTTTTCCTTGAGCGGAACCATGCGAAGCGGATCGCGATTTCCCGCCTGCAGCCACAAATCCGATCCCGACAATTTGACCAGATAGTCGCCATATTGTCCCGTATAGCCGCGCAGCTGCGCCGCGCCGTAGCTCGCGGGTGTCAGCCGCGCTTCGGCGTCTTCTAGCGCCCAGCGATATTCGGCGCGCTCGATCGGCGATGCCGCGGCGTTCTTCAGCAATTGCTCGGTCGCGGCGATGATCGCCCGGTCGCGCGCTTCGCCCGTGGGGGCCGTTATGTCGGGCTGGATTCCGCGCCCCTCCCAATTGCTTTGACTGACCGGATGCACGGGACGACCGACCGAAAGACTGAGGCGAAACTGGCCCGCGACGGCGAAATATTCGTTGTTGTTCGCCGCGCCGGCGGTGCGCGTCCCGACCAGCTTCCCCAGCTGATATTGCTGCACCTGATACGCCAGATCCTCGCCGGCCGAGACGGTGCGACCGTCGATCAGCACATAGAGAGGAACGCTGTTGATCCGTCCGGCCGGAAGCTGGTCGAGCGCGTAGGATCGCCAGGTCGCCTCGCGGGTGGACTGAAATTCGTAAAGCGGGGTATCGGGCTTCAGGAAGTGGCTGACCAGATAGCGCACCGCGCTGTGATCGCCGCCGCTGTTGCCGCGAATGTCGATGATGATCGCGGAACCCGCCTTCAGGAAGCGCGCGGCGGCGTCATAGGTTTCGCCCGTCACATCATCGACCCAGCCGAAGCCGTCGATCTTCATATAGCGGATGTTGCCGGTCAGTCGCTCGAGGCTGACGACGCCGAAATTGTCGCGGATCGCCTCGCGATCAAAATCGCCCGCCGCCGGATCATCCTGCTGTTTGGCGAAGCTTGCGGCCCAGTTCGGATCAAAAACGAGCGCCAGATGCTTGTCGTGCGCCACGTCCTGCATCACGCGCGTCACGCGGTCGCCGAAGGCCGTTCCCGACAGCGGCGCCAACGTGCCGCCCTGTTCCAGCGCTTCGATCGCAGCGACGAGCGGCGTGCGCATTTCGGGAAAGACATAATGGGCGCGAATCTGGTCCTTGACCTCGCTGAGCGCGCTCGATTGCCACGCGGACCCCGAAGCCGCCGCCGGATCGGGCGCCTGCGCCGCGACTGGCGGACCCATTACGCAGCAGAGCGCCATGGCCGCGACCAGGGCTCGATAATCGATCATACATCCCCCCGTTTCGAAGGCGTTTCCGCGTAGCCCTGATCACTTTCAGCCGCGATCCGCTCCAGAAAGCTCTGGCGCTCCAGCGTCTCGATCGTCTCGACAACAAGCGCGCGCAGGCTGTGCGACAGTTCGGCGTTCAGCGCGGCTTCGGCCCGATTTGCGGTCGCCCAGTGGCGCCGCAGCGTTGGCAACAGCGCGACGAGCCGATCCGACTTGCGGATCATCGCCTGCCGCCCGTCTCGCCCCTTGCATCGTTCGACCAGGCCGCGCCGCACCATTTCGGCGACGGTCTGGCTCGCCGCCGAGTGGGAGATTCCGGCATGTTGCGCGATGCCCCCGACAGAGAGCGGATCCTGCTCGTCCAGCGCCCGCACGACGGGGGTGAAGCGGGGGCGATAATCGGCAAGCCCCGCCGCTGCATAGGCCGCCGCGACATCGCCATCGAGCAGGTCGATGAGGTGGCGAAGCAGCGTTCCGAGCCCGCGCGACTGGTGATCGTTCGACATTGTAACAGACCTTATATATAAGTGCTGTTACAATCAATCCTTCATGACGCTGATCGGCTGAAGCATGCCAGCGACGTGTCAGCGAACGGAAAAATCATCCTCCATGATTGCGCGGATGTTGACGATCCCTTCGGCGAGGAAGGCCGGATCGACATTTTCATTCTCGCCATGCTGGTTGTTGTCGGCGTTGACGACGGGGATCGTCACCATCGGCGCGCCGAGTTCGTGCGCGAACAGCGACAGCGGCAGGCTGCCGCCGGTCGATGGCACGACGACCAGTCGGTCGGGCGACACGCGTTCGAGCAGCTGCTTGACCCGCGTCACCATCGGTTCGTCGAGCGAGGTACGCTGCGCTTCATAACCAAAGCCCGAGGTGATTTTGGCGATCAGCGGATGCGCCAGCCGCTCCTCTGCGGTCGGGGTGCGATCGAGGACCAGATAGCCCTGCGCTTCGACAAAGCGCACCAGCCGGGCGAGCTGGCGGTCGATGCGGTCGCCCTTGACCAGCCGCATGTCGAGCCGCGCCTCGGCTTCGGTCGGGATGACATTGGCGGCGCGCGCGTCGGTGGCGCCTGCGCGCAGCCCGGTGATCTCGATCCCCGGCAGCAGCACCAGCTCGCCGTGCAGCTTGCCGCCGCCCTGCGTCCGCGCGATGCCCAGGCTCTGGCGCGTCGCGTCCATCGACGGCGCCTTGGCGATTTCGGCGCGTTCGGCGGCGGTCGCGGGGACCGCGTCGTCGTAGAAGCCGGGGATCAGGATGCGCCCGTCACGATCCTTCAGGCTGCCGAGCAGCGCCGCGAGCTGCAACGCCGGGTTCGGCGCCCAATTGCCGTAATTGCCCGCGTGCAGCGGCCGCTTCGCACCATAAACGGTGATGCCGACATCGACGACGCCGCGCACCCCCAGCACCATCGCGCGATAGCCCTCGGTATGCCGCGGGCCGTCGACCATGACCCAGAGGTCGCTTTCGAGCTTTTCGCTATGCGCGTGCAGGATCGCGCGGAGGTTCGGCGACCCCTTTTCCTCTTCGCCCTCGAAAAAGAATTTCACATTGACGCCCAGTCGCGCGGCGGTGCCGGCAGCGCCCTGAAAAGCGTTGAGCGCGACCATCACCCCCGCCTTGTCGTCGGCGGCGCTGCGCGCCGCGAGCCGCCAGCCGGCCGGAAATTCTGCCCCCGGCGACCATGGACCCAGCACCGTGCCGCCCTGTTCGATCGGGCGCGAGATCGCGGTCGGGCGAAAGGGCGACAGCCCCGGCGCCCAGCGTTCGGGCACCACCGGCTGGCCGTCATAATGGGCGTAAAAGACGATCGTGCGCGTCGCGCCCGGGGTCTTGACCTCTCCGAACACCGCAGGCGGCGCCTTGCGGTCGGGGTCGTACAGCAGTTCGGATGCGATCCCGCGCCGCTGCATCATCGCCTGAACGAAGCGCGCGTTGGCGAGCGCGTCGGCGGGGTTCGCGGCGTCGTTGGGCAGCGACAGGAAGGCGATATATTCCTCCAGCACCGCCGGATCGAGCATCGCTTGCTGCGCCGCCGTCGGGGTGCTTGCGGCCGCGGCGAACAGCCCTGCCATCGCCATAGCGCACCCGCTCCACCGTTTCGAAAATCGCTGCATGACCCCCTCCTCCTGCCCTCATCCACGGCGACCTTTGCCCCGGAGCGCGCCGCTGTCCAGCTTGGTCGATGACCCCCTGCATCGACCGCGCCGCTTGGCAAGACCGGCCCGTCTGTCTTAGGAAGATCGCCATGCCCGACAGCGCCCAGCCCTATGACGTCATCATCATCGGCGGCGGTGTCAACGGCGCCGGGGTCGCGCGCGATGCCGCGGGGCGCGGGGCGCGGGTATTGCTGCTCGAGGCGGGCGATCTGGCGCAGGGCACCTCGTCGGCATCGACCAAGCTGATCCACGGCGGGCTGCGGTATCTGGAGCATTATGAGTTCGGCCTGGTGCGCGAAGCATTGAAAGAGCGCGAAACCTTGTGGGGCATCGCGCCGCACATCATCTGGCCGCTCCGCTTTGTCCTGCCGCACCGGCCGGGGCTGCGTCCGCGCTGGCTGCTGCGGCTCGGGCTGTTCCTCTATGACCATATCGGCGGGCGCAAGAAGTTGCCCGCGACGCGCTCGATCAACCTCCGCCGCCATGCCGCGGGCGAAGCATTGCAGCCGCAATATGAACGCGGCTTCGAATATTCGGACGGCTGGGTCGACGATGCGCGGCTGGTGGTGCTGAACGCGCGCGACGCCGCCGCGCACGGCGCGCGGGTCCGCACCCGCACCCGCGCCGACATGCTGCGCTGCGAGGACGGGCTGTGGGTGGTCGAGGCGAGCTGCGCCAATGGGCATCAATATCGCTTCAGCGGGCGCGCGATCGTCAACGCCGCGGGGCCGGCGGTGCTCGACCTGCTGAAGCGCGCCGATGCCGAGCCCGATCATGCGATGCGGCTGGTGCGCGGGTCGCATATCGTCGTGCGGCGATTGTTCCGGCACGAATATGCCTATTTCTTCCAGCTCCCCGATGGCCGCATCTTTTTCGCCATTCCCTATGAGCGCGACTTCACGCTGATCGGCACGACCGACGTCGATCATGATGGACCGGCGAGCGAAGCGCGCGCGAGCGCCGAGGAAATCGCCTATCTGTGCGAAGGGGCGAGCCTCTATTTCCGCGAAGCCATCACCCCCGCCGACGTCGTGTGGACCTATTCGGGGGTGCGGCCGCTGATCGAGGACGGGTCGGGGCGACCCGAGGCGGCAACGCGCGGTTACCGCATCGACCTCGACCTCGCCGAAGGCGCGCCGCTGCTCACCATTTATGGCGGCAAGATCACCAGCTATCGCCATGTCGCCGAAGCCGCGGTCGATGAACTGACGGGCCATGTCGCGGCACTGACGGGCAAGCGCTGGACCGCGAAGGCACCGCTGCCCGGCGGCGATTTCCCGGTCACCGGCGCGGCGGCGCTGAAGGCGGAAATCAAGCTCGCCCACCCCTTCCTCAGCGCCGACACCGTCGATCGCATCGTCAAGGCCTATGGCACCGACGCGCGCCGCTGGCTGGGCGATGCCGACGGCTGGGACGCGCTCGGCGGCGAAATCGCCCACGGGCTGAGCGTCGCCGAGGCGGCGTGGCTGGTCGATCAGGAATGGGCGCAGACGGCGGGCGACATCTTGTGGCGGCGCAGCAAGCTGGGGCTGCATTTCAGCGCCGACGAGGTGGCCAAGCTCGCGGCGTGGTTGAGCAGCAGGACCGAGCGCCCTTAAAGATCGGCGCCGAACTGTTCGGCGAGCTTGGCGCGGCGGACCTTCCACGTTTCGGCGAGCGCGGGCACGTCGCGGAGCGCGCGAAGGTCGGCGACGCGGTCCTTCGCCTCGCCGCCGATCAGCAGGCCGAACAGCGATGCGAGCGGCCAGTCGGGCCAGGGGCGCTCGACAAGTTCCAGATCATCGCCTGCGCGCACCGTGCCGGGTTCGAGCACGCGGTAATACCAGCCTGAGCGCCGCGTCTGGACCACCGCCGCCATAACGCCCTTCGCGCCGAAACGATGGTCGAGTTTCCAGCAGGGTTGACGCGCCTGCGTCACCTCGACGAGCGCGGTGCCGAGGCGAAAGCGGTCGCCGAGAAAGACGCTGTTTTCGTCGAGCCCGGTGGTCGAGATATTCTCGCCGAACGCGCCCGCCGCGTCGAGCAGCGGCACTGCGCCAAGCTGGCCGCGCCACCAGTCATAATGGTCGGCGGGATAATGGTGGATCGCCTTGTCGATGCCGCCGTGGACGCTGCGATCGGCCTGTTCATCACCGACGAGCCCCATCGCATCGACCGCGACCGCATCGGCGACCGGCAGCTTACCGATCGCGCTCGGTTCGTCGCCGCGAAAGGGGATCGCCTTGCCCGTCAGCACGGCGAGGATTTCGGTCTTCATGCAGCCTCCTGTTCGATACAGACCAGGGCGCTGTCGGCCTCGCTCAGCGCGACGTCGAGCAAGCGGCAGCGGTGCAGCCCCGGCCCGCGCGGGCCCGATTCGAAATGACGGCAATCGCGGCAGAGGCCGAAGGGTCGCCCGCCCGACCGCGCGAGCTCGGCGCGCAGCATCTGTTCGACAAGGCCTGAAAAGCTGTCGCGCTGCGCCGCGGTCAGATGGCCGAGCATCTGCGCCGCGAACGCGGGCGGTGGCCCCGCGACGAGTTCGGCGCCCGCCCCGGTCAGCTCGAGCCGGATCACGCGCTGGTCATCGGGATCGGCGCGCCGCGCGACGAGCCCCTTTTTCTCGAGCGCCGCGAGCGTTTGCGACACGCTCCCCTTCGTCTGACCAAGCCACGCCGTCAGCGCCTTTGGCGTGCGCGAGAAGCGGTTCGCCGAGCGCAGGAACAAGAGCGCCTGCCACTGCACAGGCTGTAACCCGCGGTCATAACCGTCGGCGGCAATGATGCGGCTGAAGCGCGTCAGAAGGTCGGCGGCCCGGTCCATGGAAATTTGGTATCGACTAAATACCATCTTGGCAAGCCGCAGCGATGGCGCCATTCTAATTGTATCGAGTCGATACCGATTCGAAGCAAGGAGAATGACCATGTTGTCCAAAGCCATTTTTTACCACGCCGGTTGTCCCGTCTGCGTCGATGCCGAGCAGGGTCTGGCCCACGCGCTCGATCCCGCGCGCTTCAACGCGGAGATCGTCAATTTCGCCAACGCGCCGGGCCGGATCGGCGAGGCTGAAGCGGCGGGCGTCGTGTCGGTGCCCGCGCTGGTCGTCGACGGGCAGGTCTATCACATCAATTTCGGCGCCTCGCTGGACGATGTGAAGCGGGGCTGATCCGCCGCACGCGGCGTCGCCATATCGGCAAGGTTTCCCCTCCCCCTTGTCGATCTCAGCCTGTCCCGTCCGAACGGGTCGCCCGGACCGGGACAGGCTGAGCCCGATCGGCTATCGTGGCATGATGAGTCACGATGATCGCGCAACCCACCCGCACCAGATGATCGATAGGCCGGTCCGTAAGCTGGGACTGGCCAAGCCGGGCGACGCGGCGCTGGTCCGCAGCATCGCGGTCGAGGCGCCGGTGTCGGTCGAGGTCGGCGGCATCGCCTATGCGGTGATGATGGCGACCCCCGCCGACCTCGAGGACTATGCGATCGGCTTTGCGATCGGCGAAGGCCTGATCGAGACGCCGGGCCAGATCGACCGCGTCGATGTCCATCGGATCGAGGGCGGCTGGGCGCTGCGCATCTGGTTGCCGCCCGAGCGCAACGCGATCGCGCTCGACCGCGCGCGCAAACGGGTGAGCGAGAGCAGCTGTGGGCTGTGCGGGATCGAGAATATCGAGGAAGTGCTGCGCCCGCTGCCCCTCGTCACCGCGCGGATCGCCACTGACCGTAGCGCGATCGCAGCCGCGTTGGCAGCGCTCGGCGCGCATCAGCCGCTCGCGCGCGCAACGGGCGCGGTCCATGCCGCCGCCTTCTGCTCGCCGACCGGCGACATCCGGTTGGTGCGCGAAGACGTCGGACGGCACAATGCGCTCGACAAGCTGATCGGCGCGATGGCGCGCGCGGGCATCGATCCCGCGACCGGCTTTATCCTGTTGTCGGCGCGGTGCAGTTACGAGCTGGTCGAAAAGACGGTGCGCGCGGGCTGTCCGATGCTGGTCACCATCTCGGCACCGACGAGCCTGGCGGCACAGCGCGCCGCGCAGGCGGGGCTGACGCTGGTCGCGCTGGCGCGGACCGATTCGGCGTTGATCGTCAGCGACGCGCACGGGATGATCGCATGAAGACGCTCGGCGCGGTGCTGGCGGGCGGGCGGTCGCGCCGCTTCGGATCGGACAAGGCGCTCGCGATGCTGGGCAGACGGACGTTGCTCGACCATGCGACGGCGGCGCTCGGCCCGCATTGCGATGCGGTGGTCGTTGTCGGGCGTGGCGAGATCGCCGATTGGCCGCGCGCCGACATGGGGCCACTCGGCGGGATTGCGGGGGCGCTGACCCATGCGGCGGAGCGGGGGTTCGACCAGTTGCTGACCGTCCCGGTCGATTGCGTGCGCCTGCCGCCCGACCTCCGCGCGCGGCTCGAACCCGCTCCGGCGTTTCTGGGCAGCCAGCCGGTGATCGGGCTGTGGCCGGTCGCGTCGCTGGTCCCGCTGCGGGCGATGCTCGAGGACGAAAGCGACCTTGCGGTGCGCGCCTTTGCCCGGCGCATCGGCGCGCGCGCGGTCGCGACCGATTTGGCGCCGCCCAATATCAACAGCGCCAACGATCTGGCGCGGCTCGCGGGCGAAGCGGGCTAGAGCGGATTGGGAAAAATCGGAACCGTTTCGATTCCGTTCGTGTCGAGCGAAGTCGAGACACGCATGGACAGCGCAAGACTTCGCGGTGTCTCGACTTCGCTCGACACGAACGGATGAATGGCTCAGATTTCGTACGGGCCGCGCTCGTCGACCGCCGCCATCGCCACAACGCGCACCGGGATCGCCTTGGCCGCCGGGCAACCGCTGGTCCTGTCATAAAAGCCGAGCGGGAGCAGCGGGTTGAGTTCAGGATAATAGCCCGCGACCGAGCCCCGCGACATCGGATAGTCGATGATCGTCAGCCCCTCGACCCGGCGGCGAGCGCCGTCGTCGCTGAAGGTTTCGAGCGCGACCTTCGCGCCCGCCTCCAGCCCGCGATCGGCGATGTCGTCGGCGTTCATGAACAACACCATCCGGTCGCCATACACACCGCGGTAACGGTCGTTATAGCTGTAGATCGTCGTATTGAACTGGTCGTGCGAACGCACGGTGGCGAGCCGCAGCATCGCGGGGTCGTCGATGGCTGCGTTGACCGCCAGCCCGGGCAGGATCAGGAAATTCGCCTTGCCGTTCGGGGTCGCCCACACCCGGCGGCGCGGCGGGATGTCGAGGTGGAAGCCTTGCGGCGCCTCGATGCGCTCGGCAAAACCTTCGTAAAGCGCGGGATAAACCGCCGCGATCTTGTCGCGGATCGCGCCGTAATCGTCGATATAGCGCGCCCAATCGACCTTGCTGTCGGGCAGCGTCGCCATCGCCATGCGGCAGACGATTTCGGTTTCGGGCAGCAAATGCTCGCTCGCCGGGTCGAGGACGCCGCGCGAGGCGGTGACGTTCGACATCGAATCCTCGATGGTGACGAACTGTTCGCCCGCCGCGGTGACGATCCGTTCGGACCGCGCGATGACGGGCAGGATCAGCGCGTCCTTGCCGTGCACCAGATGGCCGCGGTTGAGCTTGGTCGCGATTCCGACGGTCAGGTCGAGCCGGCGCATTGCGGCATAGGCGCGGTCGGTGTCGGGGACCGCGCGCACGAAATTGCCGCCGAGGCCGATGAACACCCTGGCGCTGCCGTCGAGCATCGCTTCGATCGATTCGACGCTGTGATGGCCGTGCGCCCGCGGCGGTTCGAAGCCGAACACCTCGCGCACCTTGTCGAGATAGGCCGCGCTCGGCTTCTCATCGATCCCCACCGTGCGGTCGCCCTGGACGTTCGAATGGCCGCGGATCGGCGAAATTCCCGCGCCCGGCTTGCCGAAATTGCCCTTGAGCAGCAGCAGGTTGGCGATCTGCTGCACCAGCTGCGACCCCTGCTGATGCTGGGTGACCCCCATGCCGTAGCAGATGATCGTCGCGCTCGATGCGATGTAGATGTCGGCGCAGCGCCGGATCTGCGCCTCGTTGATCCCCGCCGCAGCGACCAGATCGGGCCAGTTCTGCGCCGCGATGTCGGCCTTCAGCGCGTCGAAACCCGACGTATGTTCGGCGATGAATGCGTGGTCGAATATGGCCTCGCCCGCCGCCTCGCGCTCGAACATCACCTTCATCATGCCCTTGAGCAGCGCGAGGTCGCCGCCGATCCGGATATGAACGAACTCGCTGGTGACCGCGGTCGACCCCAGCGTCGCCATCTGGACGATGTCCTGCGGTTCGGTGAACTTGATCAGCGCGCGTTCGGGCATCGGGTTGACCGCGACGATCGAGACCCCGCGTTTGCGCGCCTCGACGAGCGGGGTCATCATCCGCGGCGCGTTGGTCCCGGCATTGTGGCCGATCAGGAAAATCGCCTCAGCATGTTCGAAATCGTCGAGGACCACCGTACCCTTGCCGATGCCGATCGCGGGCGGCAGGCCGCGGCTGGTCGGTTCGTGGCACATGTTCGAACAATCGGGAAAATTGTTCGTCCCGAACTCGCGCACAAAGATCGAATAGAGGAACGCTGTCTCGTTCGCGGTGCGGCCCGAGGTGTAGAATTCGGCCCGGTGCGGGCTGTCGAGGGCGCGCAGATGGCGACCGATGAGCGCAAAGGCATCGTCCCAGCCGACCGGGACATAATGATCGCTCGCAGCATCATAGCGCATCGGTTCGGTCAGCCGCCCCTGCATCTCGAGCCAATAGTCCGATTGCTGCATCAGATCGGACACGCTGTGCTGGGCAAAAAAGTCGCGCGTCACGCGAAACTTGGTCGCTTCATGCGCGAGCGCCTTGGCGCCATTTTCGCAGAATTCGAGCTTCTTGGTGCAGGTCGCATCGGGAAAGGCGCAGCTGGGGCATTTGAACCCGCCGGGCTGGTTCATCGCCAGCAGTGCGCGCGATCCCTTGCCGACGACGCTCTGTTCCATCAGCACCTTTGCCGTCGCCGCGGCGGCGCCCCAACCGCCAGCGGGGCTGGTATAGGTGCGGTAACGGGGTTTCCGGTCGGTCATGCCACGCAGATTAGCGCAGTGCCGCCCGCTTTCCTATCGCTCGCCGAAATTCAGCTTGAAACAGGCGCCGCGTCCGTCCGGGCCCGCATCGCTGCGCAGGCCGATGGCCGCAGCCGCGCACAATCGCCGGACAATATCGAGGCCGAGCCCGCTGCCTGCGCTCGCATCACCTTTCGCGAACGCCGCGAACGCGTCGGTTGTCGTCCCGAGGCCGGGCCCATCATCGGCGATCGTCAGCTCGCCGCCGCTGAACATGATCTGCAAATTCGCGGTGGCGGCGTGCTGAAACGCGTTGCCGATCAGATTGTTGAGCACCAGCTGCAACGATGTCGGCTGGACGATCACGGCGGCGTCCTCTGCCACCGCATTCGTGACGGCAATCCCGCTCGCCGGATAGCGCACCGCCGCCGCCGCGATCGCCTTTTCGACGACCGGGCGCAGCTGGACATGTTCCACCGGCAGCGCATCGCCCTCGCGCGCCAGCGCCAGCAGCAGGTCGAGCGTTTGCGTCATGTCGATCGTCGCGGTTTCGATCCGGCGCAGCGCTTCGGGGACCGGCGCGGGCAAGTCCGCTTGCAGGCCGATCACTTCGGCAGCGCCGCGGACGACGGCCAACGGCGTGCGCAGCTCGTGGCTGGCATCGCGGGTAAAGCTGCGCTCGCGATCGACGAAGCCGCGGATGCGCTGAAACGCCTGCCCCAGCGCGCCTGCCAGCACGCCGATCTCATTCGCCGGATAGTCCTCCGCCCGCACGACGGGCACCGCATAGTCGCCCCCCGCGACATCGCTCGCAAGGCGGCTGAGCGGGCGCATCGCGCGACTGGCAAGCCACCAGCCGAGCAGCGCCATCGACAAGGCGATGAACAGGCCAAGCCCGATCAGGAACCGGATCATCCCGTCGCGCACCGGGCGGACGAGCAGGTAGCGGCTGACCTCGGCGACCGCGACGGCAGGGGTGTGCGCGTCGAGCGCGAAGGGCGCGACATGATAATGGCGCCCCGCGGCACCGTAAAATTCGCGCTGCTGCGGGTTGGCCGCAACCTGCGGCGCCAGATCGGCGGGTAGGCCGGCCGCCCTCGGATAGACTTTGATATACGCGATTTCAGGGGTCGGCAGTTGGCCGTCGCGGCGCCAGCCCTGTTGCTGCCGCGCGATTTCGCCGTCGAGCGCGTTGCTGAACAGGCGATCCTCCAGCGTATAGGCAAAGATGAAGGTCGCCAGACCGAAGATCGCGCTCGTCGCCAGCACGGCGGCGACCAGCGCCGCGATGACGCGGCGGCGCAGGCTATGGCGGCGCACCCTCATTGCGGCACGCTCAGGCGAAAGCCAACGCCGTGCACCGTTTCGATCATCGCGCGATCGAACGGCTTGTCGACGATCTGCCGCAGCAGGTGGATATGACTGCGCAGCGCATCCGACGGCGGCGGCTCGTCTCCCCACAGCTTGCGCGCGATCTCGCTGCGCACGACCGGCTGCGGCGACGCTTCGGCGAGCAACAACAGAATGTCCCAGAGCAGCGGCGACAGCCGTAGCGGCTGACCCGCGCGCGTCGCGGTGCGCAGCTGGCGATCGATGGTCAGCGGCCCGATCGCGATCTGATAGGATCGCCCGAGCTGCGGCCGCTGTCCGAGCGCCGTAATCCGCGCAGCAAGTTCGGCAAGCGAGAAGGGCTTGACCAGATAGTCGTCGGCGCCGCTGGCAAAGCCCGCGAGCTTGTCGTCGAGCGTGTCGCGCGCGGTCAACATCAGGATGGGCAGGTGATGATCGGCGCGGCGCCGGATGTCGGCGCACACGTCCAGGCCGTCGCGGCGGGGCAGTGCCAGATCGAGCAAGATGACGTCGATCGGCCGCGTCAGCGCCTCGCGCAGCCCCGCTTCGC
The DNA here is from genome assembly GCF_012274265.1 of Sphingopyxis microcysteis. GTDB lineage: Bacteria > Pseudomonadota > Alphaproteobacteria > Sphingomonadales > Sphingomonadaceae > Sphingopyxis > Sphingopyxis microcysteis. The sequence continues at coordinate 332,932 of NZ_JAANYY010000004.1, read as the reverse complement.
CGTCGGCCGCATAGTGCAGCCGATGACCGAGCGTTTCCAGATAGTCGATGATATTGTCCGCGAGATCGGCGTTGTCCTCGACCAGCAGGATGTCCAACGCATTGTTCAAGCGAAATCCTTTGCCGCGACGCTGTTTGGCTGTCCGCCCTTGGCGATGCCGGATCAAATTTGCGTCAAAATCCCTTTCACATCGCCCCGACCGCCCTTGTGACAGACCGTGCCGCATCGTGGAACGGTTTGGAGTAAGGATATGCAGAAGAGAATGAAAATATTGGCAAGCGTCGCGCTGGGGCTGCTGGCCACCGCCGCCATTCCGGCGCAGGCCAGCACCGATACCGGCGCCCGGCCGGACCGCGTGCTGCTCGTCATCAGCAGCAACGGCGTGGACCAGGGCCAGACGCGTCCGGGCTTTGAGATGGACGAGCTGTCGCAGGCCTATGCCGTATTCGCCGACAACGGGCTCACCGTCGATATCGCGAGCCCCAAAGGCGGCATCGTCGTTGCCGACAAGTTCAACCCCAAAAAATCCTTCAACAGCCGCTTCGCCGACGATCGGGTCGCCAGCGCCAAGCTGAACGCGACGCTGACCTTGGCCAGCGTGCGCGACCAGCATTACGCCGCAGTCTTCGTCGTCGGCGGCAAGGGCGCGATGTTCGATCTGCCCGTCGATGTCGACCTCAAGAGCCTGCTCGCCCAGACCTATGAACGCGGCGGTGTGATCAGCGCCGTGTGCCACGGACCGGCTGCGCTGATGAACGTGCCGATGAAGGACGGAACGTCGCTGATCGCCGGGCGGGCGGTGACCGGGCTGTCGAACGAGGAAGAATTGCTGTTCGGCAAAAAATGGCTGCCGGCCTTTCCGGTGTTGCTCGAAGACGGGCTGCGCGGCGCCGGAGCGCGATTCAGCGAGGCGCCGATGATGCTGAACCATGTCGTGACCGACGGCCGCATCATTACCGGGCAAAACCCCTATTCGACCTTCAGCACCGCCGAAGCCGTCGTGCGCGCGATGGGCCGCAAGGTCGCGCCGCGCGAGCTGCTGGCCGAAGAACACAGCATCGCGTTGATCAGCCAGATGCTGGCGGGCGACACCAAGGCGGCGCAGCAATCGCTCAACGCCAATCCCGCCCGATATGACGTGCCGTTGATCGCGGCGTGGGGGCTGTACCGCTCGAAAACGCCCGGCGCCGATCGCAAGATGATCGAAGGCGCGATCGCGATCATGGAAACCGCGCTGCCGCACTATGACGAGCCGCAGCTCGCCGCCGCGATCGCCGAGGCGCGGACGAAGCTCGCGACCGCAAGCTGACCGGCGCAACATTGGGGGGCCGTGGTGCGTTGGTGGACCATCCACACCCCAAAAAGGAGCCCCCCAATGAGCGACGACATCAAGCAGCAGTTCTGGAAAGCGCTGGCCGCAAGCCCCTATGTGATGGTCGGCCGGGCCGGCGAGCGGACGCATCATATCCCGATGAATGCGCAGCTCGACAAGGACGCCGACAGCGCCTTCTGGTTCTTTACCTCGACCGACAACCGGCTGGCCGGCGGCGGCCCCGCGATGGCGCAGTTCGCATCGAAGGGGCATGACCTGTTCGCCTGCATTTCGGGCACGCTGGTCCGCGAAAACGACCGCGCGGTTCTCAACAAGCTGTGGAGCAACGGGGTCGCCGCCTGGTACGAGGGCGGCAAGGACGATCCGAAGCTGCTCCTGCTCCGCTTTGACTTGGGCGATGCCGAAATGTGGACCGCCGATCCCGGGATCAAGGGCATCTTCAAGCTGATGACGGGCATGACGATGAAAGAAGGTGAGCTCGGCCAGCACGCCGAGGTGGCGCTGTAACTTTCCTCGCCCCCGCGAAGGCGGGGGCGGCGCCTGCAGCTAGGCGATGTTTGTCAGGCGCGAACACCAAACCGTAGCTCTGAGCCTGTCGAAGGGCGCTTCTCCGTGAGGCGCCCTTCGACAGGCTCAGGGCTACGGTTCCATAATATGGCGTATGCTCTATCTCACCGGCGGCCCGATCCGTCCGCCGCGATATTCGAACCCGCCATCGCGGTCTTCGGCGAGACGCGCCGGACCGCCCAGATCGACCCATTTTGCGCGCTGCGCGAGGACGAAGGCGGGCAGGATCGCGAGGCTGGTCGATACCGCGCCGCTGACCATGATCGCCAGCCCCGCCGCATCGGCGGCGTCGGCAATGCGCAACGCTTCGGTCAGCCCGCCCGCGTGGTCGAGCCGGATATTGACCCCATCGTAAAAGGCGCCGATCCGCGCCACATCGGCGGCGGTCTGACAGCTGTCACCTGCAACGAACGGCACCGGCGCATAGACGGGGTCGAGCAGCGCATCGGCGCCGACCGGCACCGGCTGGACGATCATTTCGGCGCCCAGATCCGCGAGCGCTTCGGCCTCGCTCAATATGTCCGCCTCACCCCAGCGCGCGGCGGCATCGACGATCAGCCGGGCGTTCGGCGCGCCCTTGCGCGCGCCGGTGACGCAGAGCCGGTCGTTGCCGCCGGTCAGCTCGATCCGCAGCAGACTATAGCCGTCGGCCTCCGCCGTCGCCGCCTGTTCGGCCATCGCGCCGGGGCTGCCCGGCAACAGCGTGAACGCGGTTACCCGCGCGGTCGGCGCCGCGTCGCACCCGGCAAGCTGCCACAGCCGCAACCCGCTTTCCTTGGCCTCCAGCTCCCAGAGCGCGCAATCGAGCGCGTTGCGCGCCGCGCCCGGCGGCAACAGCTCCTGCACCGCCGCGCGCGCCGCCGCAGCGCCCAGACCGCCGATGTGCGCCGCGGCGCGCAGGATCTGGTCGCGGCACGTCGCGGCATCCTCGCCCAGCGCCGCGACGGGCGTCCCCTCACCGCGCCCGATCGCGCCTGCACCCGCCACCTCGGCCACGATGACATCGACATGGGCGCCATGCGCCACCGCGAAATCCGCCGCGATCGGCCAGCGTTCGACGCGCGCGCTTTTCAGTTGGATCGCCATCGCGCGATCATAAGCGAAGACAGCCGTCCCACAACATCGTCATTGCGAGCGAAGCGAAGCAATCCAGAGCGGTGCCAGACCGCCCTGGATTGCTTCGCTTCGCTCGCAATGACCAACAAAATGTCTATGGAGTAAAGGATGACCGGCAAATCCCTTTCCGAACGCATCGGCGACCTCGGTCACCGCCTCGCGGTCGAGGCGCACGCCGCATGGCTCGCCGCGCGCGACCCGCGCGTACCGAAGCTCGCGCGCCTGCTCGCGGTGGCGGTCGCCGCCTATGCGCTGTCACCGATCGACCTGATCCCCGATTTCATACCGGTGCTCGGCTGGCTCGACGACCTGATCATCGTGCCGCTGGGATTGTGGGCGGTGCGCCGTCTGATCCCCGACCCGCTATGGGCCGAACTGCACACGGCCGCCGAAGCGGCCAGCGCCCGCCCGTCGAGCCGCGCAGGCATGGCGTTCATCCTGCTGCTATGGGCAGGGCTGCTCTATCTGGTCTATTGGGCGGTGCGCACGTCGCCGATGCACTGAGCGGGCGACCAGCCGTTGTCTGGTTTGGGGTGAGGAGCGGACGAAGCGATCCTCCCCGGAACGGGGAGGGGGACCAGCGAAGCTGGTGGAGGGGCACCATCGGTTTGCCTTGCCGCTGAGGTCGTACTCCACCGCAAGGCTCCCGGAAAGCGCAGTGCTTTAGGCCCGGCGCTGCGTAAACCGCCCGTGCCCCTCCACCACCCTTCGGGTGGTCCCCCTCCCCCGTTGGGGGAGGATCGGCTATGTCCCCAATCAGTCGCGTCCAGCCGCCTCACCCCCCGTTGCTGCAGATCCACCCCTCGACCACCGGCGCGATATCCTCGCGCCATTTGCGGCCGTTGAAGATGCCGTAATGGCCGACGGTCTTGGCCATCAGATATTTCTTCTTCTCCGCGGGCAGCGACTTGGCCAGCGTGAGCGCCGCTTTGGTCTGCCCGATCCCCGAAATATCGTCGCGCTCGCCCTCGATCGCCAGCAGCGCGATATCCTCGATCGCATTGAGGTCGACCGGCTTGCCGCGATGCAGCATCTCGCCCTTGGGCAGCGCGTGGCGCTGGAACACGACATCGACCGTTTGCAGATAGAATTCGGCGGTCATGTCGCAGACCGATCGATATTCGTCGTAAAATTCCTTGGTCTTGTCGGCTTCCTCGCCGTCGCCATCGACCAGATGTTTGAACATCGCCCAATGGCTCATCATGTGATTGCCGAGGTTCATCGACATGAAGCCCGCCAATTGCAAAAAGCCCGGATAAACGCGGCGCCCGGCACCCGGATAATAGGCCGGCACCGTTGCGATGACATTTTCCTGGAACCAGGCGTGCGGGCGGGTCATCGCGTGCTGGTTGACCGCGGTCGGTGCCTTGCGCGTATCGATCGGCCCGCCCATCATCGTCAGCGTCTTGGGGCGGCATTCATGCTTGTCGGCGGCCATGATCGCCGCCGCGGCAAGCGCCGGGACCGACGGCTGGCACACCGCCAGCACATGCGCGCCGGGGCCGATATGCTCCAGCCAGCCGATCAGATAGTCGATATAATCGTCGAGGTCGAACTTGCCCGCCTCCAGCGGCACGTTGCGCGCGTCGCGCCAGTCGGTGATCCACACGTCATGGCCGGGCAGCATCCGCTCGACCGTCCCGCGCAGCAACGTCGAATAATGGCCCGACATCGGCGCGACGATCAGCAGCTTGGGGGCGTCCTTCGCACCTTTATGTTTGAAATGCTTGAGCTGGCCAAAGGGTTTGCGCGCTTCGATCGCTTCGGTCACGCGTACCGTTTCGCCATCGACGATCGTCTCGTACAGCTCGAAACCCGGCTTGCCGCGCGGCGCCGCGGCGTGGGCGAACACCTCCAGCGCCGACGCGAACATCGGGCTGCCGCCGAAATAGCCGAGCGGATTCGCGGGATGCTGCATCACCTGCGCGCCCGCGGTCGCGAGCGCGCTCGCGCCCGCCAGCCAACTCTTTTGCATTTCAAAGGCATGATACAGCATGTTCGATACGTTCCTTGGCAAGCCCCGACGCTCTTTGGGCGTCTGTCGTTGGCACCAGTCTAGGGCATCCGTTCCATTGTGCAATGCATCATAAACGCGATTGCAAGCGATCCTTGTCCGGAATCGCATCGCTGGCTTTGCAGTTCCGCTTCATAATCCATGAAGCGCGGCACCATTTTTGCGTCGTTGAGCGGAAGCGCCGCCGCTGCTAGGGCCGCTGCGATGGCACGCGCTTCCGACCCTTCCGCCGCGAAAACCCCCGCCGAACCGCGCCGCAAGCTCGGCAGTCTGCGGATGATCTGGCATTATGCCAGCGCCTACCCGCTGCAACTGGTGATCGCGGCGGTCGCGCTGGGCGTCGCCGCGCTCGCCACGCTGGCGATCCCCTGGCAATTCAAGGAAATGATCGACAGCGGCTTCGTCGCTGGCGGCGGCGACGTCGCGCCGCATTTCCGCCTGTTCTACGCGATCGTGCTGACCCTCGCCTTGGCCACTGCGCTGCGTTTCTATTTCGTCAGCTGGCTGGGCGAACGCACCGTCGCCGACATCCGTCAGGCGGTCCAGCGCAACCTGCTGCGGCTCGCGCCCGGCTTTTTCGAGGAAAACCGCCCGTCCGAAATCGCTTCGCGGATGACGTCGGACACCACGATCATCGAACAGGTCGTCGGCACAACCGTGTCGGTGGCGCTGCGCAACCTGGTGATGGGGATTGGCGGCATCGCCTATCTGTTCACCCTGTCACCCAAACTGACCGGCGGCATCCTGCTCGGTATTCCGGTGATCATCATGCCGATCGTCCTGCTGGGGCGCCGCCTGCAGAAGGTCGCGCGGTCGAGCCAGGACCGTGTCGCCGACATCGGCGCCACCACCTCCGAACAATTGGGCGCGATGAAGATCGTCCAGGCGTTCGGGCAGGAAGACCGCGAAGCGGCACGTTTTGAAAGCGCCGTCGAGGCGACCTTTGCGACCGCCAAGCGCCGCATTCGCCTCCGCGCGATCATGACCGCGATCGTCATCGGACTGTTGTTCGGCGCGATCACCACCTTGCTGTGGTACGGCGCCGAAGGCGTCGCCGCTGGGACGATCACCGGCGGCACGATCGCCGCTTTTGTCCTCACCGGCGGCCTCGTCGCGGGCGCGTTCGGCGCGCTGACCGAAGTCTATGGCGACCTGCTGCGCGCCGCGGGCGCCGCCGAGCGCCTTTCCGAGCTGCTCAATGCCGAAGCGAGCATCGCGCCGCCTGCCCAGCCGCGCGCCTTCCCCGAACCTCCGCGCGGCACGCTCGAATTCGCGCATGTCGAATTTCACTATCCGACGCGTCCCGACGCCCCCGCGCTGCATGATTTCAGCCTCGCGATCCAGCCGCGCGAAACCGTCGCCATCGTTGGCCCCTCGGGCGCGGGCAAATCGACCCTGTTCCAGCTCGCCGAGCGTTTCTACGATCCGCAGGCGGGACAGGTCTTGCTCGACGGCGTCGCGCTCACCGACGCCGATCCCGCCGACATCCGCGCGCGCATCGCGATGGTGCCGCAGGAAACGGTGATCTTCGCCGCCTCGGCGCGCGACAATCTGCGTTACGGCAATTGGGACGCGACCGACGACGAGCTTTGGGACGCCGCGCGCGCCGCCAATGCCGAGGAGTTTCTGCGCAAGCTTCCGGACGGCCTCGACACCTTCATGGGTGAAGGCGGCGCGCGCCTGTCGGGCGGCCAGCGCCAGCGCGTCGCGATCGCCCGCGCGTTGCTGCGCCGCGCGCCTTTGCTGCTGCTTGACGAGGCGACCTCGGCGCTCGACGCCGAATCCGAAAAGCTGGTGCAGGACGCGCTCGAAACCTTGATGCACGACCGTACCACAGTCGTCATCGCGCACCGGCTCGCCACGGTCCGCGCCGCCGACCGGATCATCGTCATGGACGATGGCCGGATCGTCGAGGAGGGCAAGCATGACGCGCTCGTCGCCGCCGATGGCCTCTACGCCCGCCTTGCGCGGCTGCAATTCCAGGACAATCTCGCGACCGCCTGACCACCCCCTACCCTGCCAAGGATGTGACGATGCTCTACGACATGACCGTTCCCGCCTATCAGAACGGCCTGCGCGCGTTATCGGCGCAGCTGGACAAGGCGCTGGCCTGGGGCGCCGAAAACGACGTCGGCGAACTCCAACTCATCGTCGCGCGCCTTGCCCCCGACATGTTCCCGCTCGCCGCCCAAGTGCGTTTCAGCTGTCTCCAGGCGGTACAGCCGCTCGCGCGCCTTGGTGCCACCGGCGCACCCGAACTGACCGACGACGCGACCGATTTTGCTGGTCTTCAGGCACAGATCGCTGCGACGCTGACCTGGCTCGATTCGGTCGAAGCGGCCGCGCTCGATACCGATCCGGGCCGCGCGGTCGGGTTCGACCTGCCGAACGGCATGGCGTTCGACATGACCGCGCTCACTTACGTCCGCGACTGGGCGCAGCCGCAATTTTATTTTCACCTCGTCGCCGCCTATTCGATCCTCCGCCACATGGGTGTCCCGCTCGGCAAGGCCGACTATGTCGGCTATATGATGGCCTATCTCCGCCCCGGTACCGCGCCCGCCGCCTGACGGAGCGGGAAGCCGATCGACGCACAGCGCGTCGTTCAGGCCAGGCAGGTCTGGATTTTTTCACCCAAAGACATGAAAATGGTGGTTTGCGGCCGCTAGGCCATCCTCCTGTCAGCCGCGGTGGTCCGGCGCAGCGGCTGAACAAAAGAGACGGCCTTGCGGCTAGCACGACATCTTCGTGCCTTTGCGTCTTTGTGTGAAACAAATTTGACCGACATCGCGGCATCGAGCCAGAGTCGCGCTTGTGCAGTCCCGTGTCGCCTGCGCGGCAGGCTCGGGACAATCCCTCGCCATGCCAGCACAATTGAGCCACCCCCGGCTTCAAGCCGCCCCGGCCACTCTGCCCGCCGTTCAGATCAGCTCGCGATATTGGTGAATACCGGGAAAGGCGATTTTTGACCCGCCGTTGCGCCGGATCGCACCGATCGCCTCATCGACCCGCAGATAGCGCGCCCGCGCTTCGGGCTCGAACATCAGCGTCGCCACCTCGGGACGATCCGACGCCATTTTGACCAGCTGGCCGAGCTCGGCCAAATCGACCGGTTCGCCATTCCAGCGGATGATGTCGCTCGTGTCGATGGTAATGCGATTTTCATCCCGCACTTCGGCGGGGCCAGGGTCAACCCCGGGCAGAGTGACGTCGACGCTATGCGTCGGCGGCGGGATCGTGATGATGAACATCACCAGCATGACCAGCATCACGTCGATCAAGGGCGTGGTGTTGATATCGGGATCGCCGTTCGGATCGGCGCGAAAAATGCTGCGATGAAACATGCTTCGGTGTCGGCGCATCGTCTCTCTCCCGGTTTGGGGCCGGTCGCGCCGCGATGACGGGCGTCCGCCCCTTTGACAAGGGAACTCGGACGATCCAGCACCCTTGACGTGATGGTATATCATAAATTTGTGAGAGCAAGCGAAATCCGATCACGATCTCGCGCCATTCGCCAAGCATCGCACCGCCGGGATACGGCTGCGCGGCGCGCACAAAAAGAAAGGGCGGCACCTTGCGGTACCGCCCTCGCTTGTTTCTTCCAGTCCCGGTCGGGAATGGAAACCGGTCTTACATGCCCGAGTTCGGACCGTAAGTGATTTCCACGCGACGGTTCTGGTCGTTGCGGACGCCGTCGGCGGTGGCAACGGCCGGGCGGCTTTCGCCGAAGCCCTGCGCGCTGATCGCACCATCCGAGATACCGCGAGCGGTCAGATAGCTGCGAACCGCGTCGTTGCGACGGTTCGACAGGCCGACGTTGTACGTCGCTGCACCCGAACGGTCGGCGTGACCGGCGAGCATGACCTGCGTGCCCGTGCAACCACGGTTGTAGGCGCTGATCGCGTTGTCGAGCGTCGAAGCCGCTTCCGGCGTGATGTTCGACTGATCCCAGTCGAAGTACACGATGTACGGCCCAGGCTCACACACCGCGGGCGGCGGGGGCGGCGGCGGCGGTGCCACAACCGGCTCCGGTGCACCACCGAAGTTGTAGGTCAGCGTCCCCAGGATCGAGTGCGAGCGGAAACGCGTCGAAACGTCGCGGCCACGCTGATCGACCAGGTCGAGATTGTCGACGTTGAAGAAGCGGTACTTCAGGCCGACGTCCCAGTTGCTGCTGATCGGCGCGCGAACGCCAGCAATCGCCTGCCAGGCAAAGCCGGTGTCCGAATCGTCGAGGAACGCGCCAGCGAACACGGGTTCGACCGACACGCGGGCCACACCGGCGCCACCGCCGACAAAGCCCTGCAGGCCGTCGTCGTCACCGAAGTCGAGCATGCCGTTGACCATGAAGCTCAGCGCATTGGTGTCGCCGTTCAGGTCGGTGTTGCCAACGAACAGCGGGCCTGCGCCCGACACTGACTGCGGGATACCCGGGGCGGCAAAGCGGCCCGACTTGATGTCGGCTTCGCGATAACCAACTTCGACTTCAGCGCGGAAACCGCCGAAGTCATAACCCACGACACCTTCGAAATCATACCCCTTGCGGTGGTCGATAGCGGCGGCATTCGCGGCAGTGCCGATGTCGAGATCGAGATCTTCGACGATCATCACGCCGGCGCCCACGCCAACATACCAAGAGTCGTCGCGCGCCAAAGCAGGCGACGCCAGGGCAGTGGAGGCTAACGCCACAGCTACGGCAAGCTTCCTCATAGTAATTCCCCTTTCAATTTGAGATATACGTCTCGGCAGACGTCCTACTCGTCGCTTTGGTTCCGTGCAAGTGAACAAATCGTCAATCTGTTGCCAAAAAGTCGCACTTTCAAAGCCAGCGAGAGGAAATTCAGCCTGAAATCAGAAGACCCTGCGCCGCAAGGTGCAGGATCAGCGCACTCAGGGTGCTACGCGCTTCGCCATCGATTGTCGAGCCGCCAGACGGGGCGGCGATGGTCGGGGGCACCACCCATGCGTCCCCGTCGAATCGAAGCCGCGCGCCGTCGGTCAGCCGCACCACCGCCATCCCGGCGCGCGGCGGGGCAAATCGCCAGCCGCCGCCGCTCCAGATCGCGACCGCATCGACCTGCCCTTCCCAGCCGTGGGTCGGCGCGGCGCCGACCAGCCAGCATTGCCCCGGCTCGGGGTCGGCGGGCGGATCGTTCAGCGGTCCGGCCTCGATCGCGGCGTGAACCAGCGCGTCAACCAGCGTCAGCGCCTCGTTATGCGTGATCTCTTTCTGTGCTTGCGCCACGCCCAGCAACGGCAGGGCAAAGCGCGGCGTCATCGGCAATTCGCTCATGGTTTCTTCCTCTATGTCACGGGCAACAACAGGGGCGGCGACGGCGCGAAGTCACCAACCTGGCGGATCGCGATGCTCGTTCCCGGCGGCAAAACGGCCAAGATGTCCGCGCCGATATGCAGATCGGGCGTTGCGCACTCCCATGGCCCGATCCCCGCGACCGGGGGCGACAAGTTGATGCGCCACGCCTCCCGCCCCTCCCCGACCGGCAGGTCGACATGGTCGCGCCAGCCGGTGTCGACGCGGCTGCGCCGCCGCCAACCAAGCAACACGCCCCCCGTGCCGTCGGGCGTTATCCGCCCGTGAATGGGCGCCAGCGGTACCAGCGCGGCACCCGCGGCGGCGATCGCCACCTCGGTCATCGCCGCCCCCCCGCGCGGTGCCCACTGCAACCGCGCAGCACCGTTTTCGGCGACATGCGCCAGCGCCTCGGGCAGCAGCATCGGCGCGCTATCGTCAAGCAGCACGAACGGCGTCGCGGCCGCATGCACCTCCGCGCAGCGGGTTCCCGCCCGCCCGCGCAGCAGCCGCGACAACTGCCAGACACCTGCCCCCACGGGTTCCGCCGTCCCGAATTGCAGCATTTCCGCGCCCAGCATCGCCCGGTTGGCGCCGCTCAGCAGTGCGGCGTCGTCGACCGATTCCAATGTCATCGACGGATTGACCAGCGTCACCAGCGCCGCATGGACGCGATCGACCAGATATTCGCTGCCCGGCGCCAGCGGTTCGGCCAGATGTCCCAGCGCCGCAGCCGGCCGCACCGTGCCGATCGCGACCGGTTCGGCATCGGCCGCAGCGACGAACCAGCAATCGGCGCCGCGCCAGCCATCGTTGCTCCCCGCCGCAGCGATCAGTATCCGCGCCGCCGCGGCGCCCGGACTCCCCAAATTGGGCAGATCGAACAGCATCACGGTTCCGGTCGCATCGGGCCAGTCGGGTGGACGCACCGGCGTCCCCGGTGCGGCGGGAAGCTCGGCAATCGGCACGGGCTGGTATCGCTTGAGCTCAAGCCTGATCTCGTTTGCCCGCACATTCCGCCCCGCCAGCCGCCACGCGCTGCCATCAGCGAGCTCGACGGTCCGTCCAACGGGCAGCGCCAGCGCCGCCAGATCGCCCTGCCAGACCAACGTCTCGCGCCCGTCGGCCGCCGCCGCGGCCAGTCGCTGCGCCAGCGCCCGCGCCGACGATGCCGGGAGCACCGCGGGCAGGTCGATCCGCTCCTCGCGTACCCCGCCGCCCGCCACCGCGCTGCCCTGCTGACCCAGCTGATAGTCGCGCTCGGGCTCATAATGGCGTAGCCGGATCGACCCCGGCAACGCCGCCAGCGGCGCGCGTTGCCGCTCGATCGCATCGCTTTCCACCTCGCTGCGCCGTGCCTCACGAAAGCCGGCCAAAGCCAGCGGCGCCCCGGTCCGCGTCGCGGGGACCAGCCGCCAACCGTCCGCACCGCTCGCCAGCCGCACGCCGTCGACCTCGAACAGGGGCGCCAGCGCATCGCGCGCCCGGTCACCCGACGCCGCATAGCCCGCAAAGGGCCATTCGCCCGCACAGCGCCCGGCCTCTCCGAGCAGCGCGTTGCCGATCATCCCGGCATCGACACTCCCCGCATCGGCCTCGACCTCAAAGGTCAGCGACGGGATGCGATTGCCGAACGCGCCCAGTTCCAGCTCCTCGAACACCGCATAGGCAAGCCCGCGAAAGCCGCTCGCCGACGCGGGGCCGATCGCCGACGCGATCAGCGGATCGGCCGCCTGATCCTCGCTGCCATCGTGCCAGCGAAAGATACAGCGCTCCTGAAACGTCCCGCTCGTCCCGCGCAGCAGATTGCCGTCGGCCCAGATCCGCCGGATCGCGCGGATCGGCCGCGACGACAGGGCCACCGCCAGCGACACCGCATAGCTATATTCGGTCACCGACGGCCGCCCCTTGCCGCCGCCACTCTTGGTCCGTCGTTCGATCAGATCGGTCGCCCAGATCACGCTGCCCGCGACGCGCATCGTCCCGAACAATTGCGGGATCTGCTGGCCGTAGGTCGACGCCTGCACCTTCAGGTCGGCCAGCCGCGGTCCCTCGCGTCCCTTGGGTTTGAAAATCGCTGCATCGACCTGCTGCCCCAGGCTCGCGCCGATCGCCGCCCCGACCGGACCGCCGATAAAGCCGCCGACCACCGTCAGCACCAAAGTTGCCATCGCTTACGCCTCCTGTGTCAGCCGCCAGCGCGGCGCCGCCATCAGCCCGGCGTCGAGCGGCGTCTCGACGACCCGCCGCAGCCCGGCATGCGCGTGGACGCAGCGATCGGCGCCCATCAGGACCAGGTGAAATTGCCCGGCCGCCAGCGCCACCAGCGCCACATCGCCGCTCTGCCGCGGCCCGTCGACGGCGGCGAAACCGGCGCGCCCTAGCGCCGCGACAATCCGCTCGCGCGACCAACCGCGCAGCGGATAATCGCGCGGTCGCACCAGCCGCCGTCCCGCCGCGGCATAAGCCGCCCACACCAGCCCGACGCAGTCGAGCCCGGTCGCGGGATCATAGCCCTGCGGCCGGAACCGCACCCCGACCAGCCGCCGGGCGCGGACAAAGGCGCGGGCGCCCACATCCTGTCGCGAGCGATCACCCACCGGGATACCGTGTGAGCAGATCATTGCCCGGCAGATGCGCCTCGCCGCGAAAGTTGATCGCATTGCCAAACCGCTCGCGGCACGTCGCGAGCTGCTTGTCGCAGCCTTGGGTCAGCCGCACCCGCACCGGCTCCGCCACCGCAAACACCGGTCCCTCGGCCAGTTGCAACACCGCGCCGTCGGCAGCAATCACCGGGCTTCCCAGCCCGCAATTCGCGCCCTCGATCCACAACAGCTCGCCGAAAGCAATGTTCGGCGCCGCGCTATCCAGCGTCACCGCGCGCCCATCGACCGCCACCACCCGCCGGACATGCGTCAACGGCGCCAGATCGACCCGGCACGCCCGGTCGCCCAGCATCGCGCGGCACGACGGCGACGTCGCCGGGCACACCGGCCGGTCGAGCAGCCGCGTCACGCCCTGCAATTCCGCAGCAAACGCCGCGCCGCGCCGCTCGATCGCGCCCAGCGATCCGCGCGCCACCGTCACCGGCGCCGCGTCAGCCGCGGTCCAGTCGGTCACGAACAGCTCCAGCTCCGCCCCGTCCCACCGCCCCGCATCCAGGTCGCGCGCCGCAATCGCATCGCTCGCGATCGCGCCCTCCAGGTCCATCGTCGCCGCCTCCAGGCTGTCGCTTGTCTCCAGCGCCGACGGCTTCATCCCCGGCGCGGCGCGATAGAGCAGCCCGCCGACCATCAGGTCGCGGTCGTGCGAGGTCAGCCCGATCACCACCCCGTCGCGCCGCGCCAGCCGCCAGCACCACGCCAGCGTCACCACTTCCGCGCGCAGCCAGTCAGGCGCCGTAGTAAAACTTTCCGGCATCATTCTGCTTCCGCCTCACCCAAACACCGTAGCCCTGAGCCTGTCGAAGGGCGCTTCTCGGATAGGCGCCCTTCGACAGGCTCAGAGCTACGGTGAAAAACGACCAACTGCGGCCATCACCACGGCGCGCGTACCTCGACCAGCGGCACGCTGGCGATCTCGCCCGCCAAAAAGGTCGCGCGGCTCGCTTCCAGCCGATCCTCGGCAAAACGCACCGGCACGTCGAAGCGAAACCCCGCGCGCACCGCCACCCCGACCGCGGGTGCGGCGTCAAGCAACACCTCGCCGTCGCCGGTCACCACAAACGCCGCCGTCTCGATCCCATCGACCGACACCCGCACGCTGCCCGCCACCGGCAGCCGGATCGTCCGCACCTGCTCGGCATCCCCAGCACCATAGCGTTTCACCAGCGCAAACTGCCGCCGCACCCCGTCACCCGTCCCCAGCATCTGATCCCCCGCCGCCGGCAAGCCCCCATCCGCCGCCGAACTCGCATCGAACGGATCGCGAAAGCGGAACCCCCGGGCCGCCCCGCGCCGCGCCCGGAAAAATTCCGCCAGCGTCCGCACATCGGCCTCGGACCTTAGCCCCGGCCCCGCGTCGTACCGCATCCGCGCCTCGGCCCATTCGCTCGCGCGCTGCTCATGCCCCGACGGCGAACTCACGATCTGGGTCGAAAATTCGGTCGCGACCATCGCCTCGCGCCCGATCGCCAGCGGGAAATCCACCGCATCGAAAGCCTGCACCGCATCCTCCCCGTCAAACGCCACAAAGCCGTCGCGCGCGACCTGCGGCAGCGCCCACACGAATGTCCGCGCCACTCCCGCGCGCCGCGCCGCATCGGCGGCATCGGCAATCGCCCGCCACTGGCCGCGGTCCTCCGCGTTCAGCACGAAGCCCGAAAAATAATGTTGTTCGTGAACCGGATAGCCGAGCCGCTGCACCATCGCCGCGCGCGCCGGCACCGTCTCGGCGCCGCGCCCCGCGGTCACCCAGTCATAATCTTCCAGTTGCAAGACATCGAAGGCGGGCCGGGCCCACCCCGGCGGCACATTCGCCCGCCGCAATTCGGGCGCCGCCGGATCGAGCACCGTCGGCAGGAACACCAGCAGCAGCGAATCCAGCCCCGCCGCCCTGCCTCGTGACGCGCCGCCGCGACCAGCGCCGCGGTCGAGGTCGCAAGCAACGCCCCCAAGGCATCGAGCATCGCGCGCTGCGCCGCATCGAGCGGCCCGCGCACATCGGCAATCGCCACGCTCGCTGATCCCAGCGCGGCATTCGTCGCGCCATCATAACCGCACAGCTTGCCGCCCGGATTGACCCACCACCATGGCTCGCCGACCTGAAACTTCGGCGGCAATCCGGCGTCGCGCCCGATCGCGACAAACGCCCGCGCGACCAGCTGCAAATATCCCATCGCCGCCGCATTGGCGGGCGACAGCAAGGTCGACGGCGGCACCCAGCCGGTCAGCGCAGGCGCGCCATCGGCACCCCGCTGTTTCCAGTCGTTCCAGCAATAAGCGTCGAACAGTTCGTAAGACAGCGACCAGATCAGCCCCAGCCCCGCCGCCGCGCACGCTGCCGCCAGCGCGCGGTGCCATTCGGCGGTCGGTCGGTTGAGCACCCCGCCGGCCAGGCTGACATAAAAACCGCCGCCCAGCGCCTCGAGCCGCATATAATGGCTCATCCCGACATAATGGACGACGTCGCCGCGGTACCCCAGTTGCACAATCTGCCGCACGACCCGCGCCGGGGTCAGGTGATAGCAATCGTCATAACCATTGGTCATGCCGAGCGCCGTTTCGGGCAGCACCGCATCGCCAATCGCCAGCACCGACCCCGACCCGGAACAAACAATATCGGTCATCTCGGCCCAGCCCTCGACCGGCGCCGCCAGCGCACCCTCGCCGCCGTCGTAAGTCGGCGTCACCAGCGAGATGAACATCCGGTCCACGTCGCCCGCCCACACCGTATCGGCCTCGCCGGGCAGCAGGAACCCGCCATCCAGCGCACCGAAATCGAGCGTGACGACCGCATCCTCGGCGCTGCCCACGGCATAATTCCACAGCCGCACATACCAGGCGCGCGGGCTCCCCGCCGCGTCGCGCCCCTCGATCGTCAGCGTCGGCCCGTGCAGTGCATCGAGCGGCTTGACCCCATCCGACCGCCAGCGGAATTTCAGCCGCGTGCGCCGAAAATCGCGCTTCGTCTCATAGGCAAGCAGCGGATGATCCCAGCGATCCGCGCTCTCCCAGATCAGCCCTGCCAGATCCTGCTTGCGATAAAAAACCGCCTCGACGCGCAGCGCCCGCGGCGCCGGATTGGTCACGCTCGCCATCATCGGCCGCGCAAAATCGACCGTCCAATACGGCGGATCGAACCGCTTGACCCACCCCTTGCGATGATGCGGCTCACCGGCCGCCACCAATGCCCAGCCCATCACAACCGCCTTTCCAGCTTGCGACATCCCCTCCCCTGAAGGGGAGGGGCTTACAGGCGCGCCTAATCCTCGCCGCTCACCACCGCCCGCCGCACCGCGCGCGCCAGCTGCCGCCCGGTCTGCGCCAGCCGCTGCGGTTCGCTCCCGACCTCGCCCCGCACATTCACGGTAATCGCAATATCGCGCGCTGCGCCGCCCGCCGCTTCGACCCGCCCGCTCGCGGTCGGCACGAACAACTCCGGCCCGCGCTCGCCGACCCGGTACGCGCGCCCTGCGCTTACCGGCCCGCCGGTCGCGCGCCCCGGCGCCCCGAACAGCCCGAGCAGCAGGCTCTGGCCCAGCGACAGCAACCCGCCGCCAACGCCCTGGCCACCGGTCGCCGCGCCAATGCCGTTCGTCACCGCCGCGCGCGCGATGTCGGCCATCACCGACAGCGCCAGCCGCTTCAAATCCTCGAACCCCAGCTTGCCATTGACGATCGCGCGGCTCAGCGCCCGGTCGATCGCGCGCCCGGCGCGCTCGGCCTCACCGACCAGTTCGCCGCCCAGTTCGGCGCGCAGCGCCGCAATGTCGCGCCGGAACGCCCCGGTGTCGGCGCGCACCGCCACCACCATCTCGTCAATCTCGTCCATCGGGAAATTGCTCCATCAGTGCCTCCAGCGCGGCGCCGTCGAAACCGGCATCGCCGCCCGCCTCGACCCACCCCGCCAGCACCGCCCGCACATCGGCGGGCGTCGCATTCCAGAAAATGTCGGGCGACCACCCCGCGACCCGCGCCATGACGCCCAGCAGCCGCACGGCGCACGGACCAAAAGCCTGCCCGCTAGCCGCCTCGGTTCGGGAACTCATCCTTGCCCACTCCCCAAGCGCCGGTTCAAAGGAATCTCACACAAAGACACAAAGGCACGAAGAAGAAGCAGTTGCGGCGAAGCCGCAGCCAAGCCCGTATCGCCGCGACCTAGCACGACCGCCACGCGACCGGATGACACATCGCCCAACGCGACATCTTTGTGCCTTTGTGTCTTTGTGTGAGATCCTGCTTTCTTCCTGCTCGAACGAAAGCGCTCACCGCCCTGCCAAAATCTGCCCCAGCAGCACGCGCAGCGCCGGGGTCACCGCCGCCAGCCCCTGCGCCACCACCGCTTCGCCCACCGCCTCGCGCGTCAACGCCTCGGGCCGGTCGCGCACGCAATGCCAGAACAACGACGCCAGCTCGCCCAGCCCCAGCCGCCCGTCCGCCGCCCGTTCGACCAAAGCGAACAGCGGCCCCAGCTCGGCCTCCGCCGCGACCAGCGCCGCAAAACTCGGGCGCAGCACATAGGCCCGCTCGCCGACCAGCAGCTCCGCCTCGCCGCGCAGGACATTCGCCGCCGCACTCACAGGCTCACCACCGCGCCGCTCGATTCCAAGTTCAGCGTATAATTGCGCTCGCCGTTGTAATCGCCGGCATAGTCCAGCCGCGTCACCAGGAACCGCCCGCGCAGCCGCTCGCCACTTTCGAAGCTCAGCTCATAATCGTCGATCGTCCCCGCCAGCGCATGGCCGCGCACGCGCACCTCGGCGGCCGACCCGGTAAAGATCCCCGCAGCGCTCACCGAAACCGATCGCACCCCGGCACCCGACAGCAAGCTGCGCCAGCCGCCCGAATCCTTCGTCGTGACGTTCACCGCCTCGCCGTTCACCGACAATTGCGTCGTGCGCAGCCCGGCGACCGTCGCATAAGTCGGCGGCGCGGCGCCATCACCGACCTTGAGCAGAAAAGCGCTCCCATTTTCAATTGCCATCGTCTAATCTCCTCATCAGAAAAACATGCGGAACGGGGAGTCGCAGGATGCTGATTACGTCATTGATTTTTGCCGCCATGATCCAGTCGCCCGCGGTCGACACGACGCGCGCCGCCTTCACCAAATGCCTGCGCGACGACATGAAAAAGGCGCTCGAGGCCAAGGTCGAAGAGGTCGAATATGAAATGGCGCTGAAAGCCAATTGCAGCACCGAACGCGACGCCTTCCGCAAGGCGGTGATCGCGCTCGGCCGCTCGGGCGGCGATTCACTCGCCGTCGCGACCGAAGACGCCGATATGCAGATCGAGGATTACCACGCGAACTTCACCGACAAGTTCAAGGACTATAAATCCAACAACACGATGCCGGGCGAGTGATCGCATCGTCGCCCCCGCGAAGGCGGGGGCCGCCAGCGGCCTAGCCCATGGTCGCAGACGACCCCCGCCGTCGCGGGGCGACGGCCTTACCCCACCAAACACCGGCACCGCACCACCAGCTCGTGCCGCCACCCGCCGTCACGCACGAACGCGAACCGCGTCCGCACCACCCGCGCGCTGACCACCGACCAGCCATCGGCCACCCCGCGCAGCCCCGCCACCACCGCCTCGATCCGTCCTGCGGCCACATCATCGACCGCGCCACCGACCCCGACCAGCGCCAGCGTCAACCGCACCTCGCGCCCCGCCCGATCCTTGGTCCCCCAATCGACCCCCTCGGCACCGGCAACGGACATATAGGGCGCGTTTACCCGCACCGGCGTGCCGTCAAAAACCCCATGCACCAGCCCCGCCAGCTCCGCGTCATCCCCCAGCAGCGCCAGCGCCTTCGCGCGCACCGCCTGCTCGGCGCCGCTCATCGCCGGCTGCCCAGGCGCAGCGCCCGCCACGGCTGCCACAGCGCTGCGATCGCCGCGGGCGGCGGCGGTACCTCCTTCGCGTCGCGCGCCTCGTACAGATGCTGCACCAGCCGCACGATGCCGTGGCGGATCGCCTCGGGCACCTCCGCGCCCGCCTCCGCCATGCCGGCGCGATAGGTTACGCGCACCCGCACCGCGCCATGCTGCGACGCGATCATCAGCCGCCCCGCGCCATCCGCCGCCAGCGACAGCCGGTAATCGCCAACCGCCAGCACCGTCTCGCTATCGTCCGCCGCCAGCATCCGTACTTCGTCGACCGCGACCACCGGCCGCACGCTCAGCCGCGCCGCGCCCTGTACCACCGGCACCAGCTCGCTGCCCGATCGCCGCACCAGCCACTGGCCGACAAAGGCTTCGCAAATCGCCGTCGCCGCACGCAGCAGCGGCTCGACCACCGCATCGTCGCTCGCACCGCCCAGCCGCAACCACCCGCGCGCCTCGGTCAGGCTCACCGGGGATGCCCCCGGAACCAGGCTCATCATCATCGCCATGTCTCCATCAAGAAAAGTCAGCGCCCGGTCCGCCCCGAAAGGGGGTAGGGAGCATGGACCGGGCGCCCATCGCGCCAGCGTAAAAATCAGCTGGCGGCGAATTTCATCAACTTGATGGCCTGTGAATCGATGATCGCACCGCCGACCCTTTTGGTTGCATAGAAATGCACAAAGGAACGGATCGCGCAGGATGCGCGTCTCGCCGCGGTCGGCGATCAGGTAACCGGCGCGGAAATTGCCGAACGCGATCGACAGGCTGTTCGCCGCCACGTCGGGCATGTCCTCGGCCTCGACCACCGGATAACCCAGCAAGGTCGCCGCCTGCCCTTCGACCAGCCCCGGCTGCCAGATGAACGCGCCGTCGCTCGTCTTGAACTTGCGGATGCGCGCCAGCGTGTCCGAATTCATCACCCAACACGCGCCCTGCCGGTACGGCCCCTTCAGCGAATGAACCAGCTCGACCAGCTTGTCCTGCGGGTTCGCCGCCGGAAACGCGCCTGCCGTCCCCGTCGCCAGATGCTGCAACGTCCCGAACGCCCGCACGCTGTCGACTTCGTTCGTGGTCGCATAGGTCAGGAACCCCTTGGGCCGGTTCGTGCCGTTGCCGGTCACGAACGCGCTGCCCTCGGCGACCGCAAATTCGCGCCCCAGCTGGTCGGCCAGCCAGTCCTCGACGTTGAACATCGCATCGTCCAGCATCGCCTGGCTCGCTGCCGGATTGGCGTAAAGCTCGCCCGACGGCGGCGCAATTTCGGCAAAGGCGCGCGTCGCGGTTTCGGGCCGCGCCGCGGTCTCGCCGACCCAGCCCGCCCCCATCGCGCCCCCATCGCGCCCGTCGCGACCAGCTTGCGATACCCGCTCGTTCCCGTCTGCACGACCGTCGCGATGCTACGGATCGGCGACAGCGATTTCAGCGTTTCGGCAATGCTGCCGTCGATCTCGCGCGGCACCGCAAAGCCGCCCTCGCCGCCGGTCGCCCCCGACAGGCTTTTCATCTCGACGCCCGCATCGATCCCGCGCCGCAGGTATCGCTCGACAAAGGCATCACGCGCCGGATCGGCTGCCTTCGCCCCGTCGAGCGGCAACCGCGAAGCGGCGACCGCCTGCGCATCGACTTGCGCCTTCAACGCCGCGACCGACGCCTTCAGATCATCAACGGCTTCCGCCGCCAGCACCGCATCGAACGCCCCGTCCAGCGCATCCGCTTTCACTTCCATTTCCACTTCCATGCCCGTCACTCCTTCGTTGAATCCACCGCAATCACCCGCGCCAGCGGCTGCATCGGCACCGCCACCAGACTCACTTCGGCCAGCTCCAGCCCCAGCAACTCGCGCGGGCGCGCCCCCCGCGCCGCCGTCACCCGATAGCCAAAGCTCAATCCCGTCAGCGCCCCACGCGCGACCAGCCCCGCCGGCGTCGGATGCGTCAGGCGCGCCACCACCCGCAGCCCGCGCGCATCCTCCGCCAATCGCTCGATAACCCCGATCACCGCCCCCGGCCGATGCTGCCAAAGCAGCGGCACCGCCCGTCGCTCCCGCAAACTCGCCGCAAACGCCCCCGCCCGCACGACATCGCCCCCACGATCGACCCGATCGAACACCGCCGCATAGCCAGCAAAGCGGACGACGGATTGTTCGCGCCAAGACGCAGAGGACGGAGAGCAAGAAAAAGGCGGCAAAGCCGCCCTCATTTCCCCAACGTGTACACCGGATTGCGCCGCCGATTTCCACGCCAACGCCTCTGCGTTCTCTGCGCCTCTGCGCGAATCTCTTTCTTCCCTCCGCGCCTCCGCGTCTCCGCGTGAACCTCTATCCAGCACCGCGTGCACCCTCACCGCAACAGCCCCGGCAGCCCCAGCTTCACCGCCAGCCCCACGACCAGCATTGCCAGCATCGCGCGCACCGCCCAGTCGACCGCCGCCTTCCACGCGCTCGTCTTGGCGTCGCGCCACGCGCCGAGCAGCTGGCGCAGGTCGGCCATGTCGTCGCGCGCCGCCGCATCGGCCAGCCCCAGCCGCGCCAGCGCCCGCCGCGCCCCCAGCTCGCTTGCCTCCTCGACCACCGCGCGCAGCAAGGCCGCATCGGGCGCACTCGTCCCCGCCAGCGCGATCAACCGCGCCAGCGCCTCTTCCTCATCCATGTCGATGTCCTCACAAAAATCCCTCCCCCTGGGATGGGGGAGGGTTGCGCAGCCTTGGCAGCTTGCTGCCTAGGCGAAGCTGGGTGGGGGTGGGCCGTCGCCCGCAAACGCTACGCCACCCCCAACAACGCCTTCTTCTCGTCCGCGCTCAACCAGTCCGCCGCCGACACCTCGTGCCACAGCGCCATCCGGTCCTCCGCCAGCGCCGGCACCTGATCCAGGTCGACCCGCAGCTCCGCCCTGTCGAACCACCCGCGCAGCCCCTGCGCCACCGCCCCCAAAATCTTCGCGCAGAGCGGCAGCACCGTCAGCCGCCAAAGCGCCCGATTGGCCTCGCGGTAATTGGCGTAGGTCGCATCGCCGGGCAGCCCGAGCAGCATCGGCGGCACCCCGAACGCCATCGCAATCTCGCGCGCGCTCGACTCCTTGAGCGCCAGGAAATCCATCTCGGCAGGCGTCAGCGACAGCGCCTGCCACTTGAGCCCGCCCTCCAGCAGCAACGGCCGCCCCGCATTCGCCCCGCCCGCAAAACTCTCGCTCAGCTCCTCGCGCAGCCGCTCGACCTGCTCCGCCGACAACGGCATCCCCTTGTCGCCCGGATCATGCACCAGCGCCCCCGACGGCCGCGCCGCATTCTCAAGCAGCGCCGCATTCCATTTCGCCGCGGCATTATGCGCCGCAATCGCGCCCGCCGCCGCGCCCAGGCACCCCGCGCCATAATGATCGTCCAGCGGGTGCAGCGCCTTCACATGCACCACCGCCGTCCGCCCCGCGCCATCCTCGGCGGGCAGCACCACCGCCGACCCGCCCGCCTTGTACCGATAGGCGACCGGCCACCCGCGGCTATCCGCCTCGACCGTTACCCGCTCGGGACGCAGCGCAAACAGCTCCGCCGCCGCCCCCGCGCCATCGGTCAAGATCTGCACATAGCCATTGCCGTGGAGCAACAGCTGCGACGCGAGCGTCTCAACGAGCCCCTGCCCGCCCGACGTCGCCGCCACCAGCGCCCCCAGCGCCGGATCGCTCGCAACGATCGGCGCGCTTCCGGCCGCCTCGGCCACCAGCCGCACCGCCCGCTGCACGATCGCATTGGACAGATACCCCTCGCGCACCTGCGCCTCGAACGACAAGGGCGCGGGCGCACCGCCCATCACCCCATATGCCCCATACACCCGCGACAAAGCAGGCCGCGCAGCGGACTGCGCAGCCTTCCGGCCAAACCAGTTCATGAGAATCCTCCGATTTAGTGAGGCTGAGACCTACGTCTTAGCCATCGCTCATTCACGCATCATCTTGATGAAGCTCGCTCCATCATGGTTCTCGATGAGCTTGAAAGCGCCCGTGTTAGAAAGAGTGTGCACGTAGCAATGATGAAGCGGCAAGACGACATCCTGAAGCCCTTGATGGTTTTCCAATAGTTTGATTTTCAAGCCGATTTTTCGAGCTTCTTGGTACCCGATTTGCCGTTCATGAAGTTTGACCTCATCAAATGCGGTCAAAGCACTAATGACTTGGTCTATCTTCTTTTGCGAGTTCTTCTGACGATAGAACATGTTATCTGCCAGCTGCTGCCGAGCAAACGCTTCCGACCAATTGACGGCATTCTCGCACGTTCCAAGGAAGGTAGGAGAATACTGCGCCAGGATGGGATGCCAAACCACCTGCTTGTTCGGATCTTCTGAAATTTCTTTGAATGCTCTCTCAAACTCCTTGAGCACTCCCTGCGCAGGTATTCCCCGTATCTGTGGATCAATCGGACCGATGCTGGAATGCCGCGCCATGATTATTTCTTTGCACGCGCATGCCATGATGGTCCCTCCAGACATCGCTGTATGAGGAACAATTGCTCGAATATTCCGGCCAAACTTTTCCCTAAGATACGTAATTATAGCTTGCGTGGCAGCAATACTCCCGCCGGGAGTATGAAGTATGAGATCAAGCCCTTTGGACGTATCAAGTCCATGGAGGGCGCGCATAAAACCATCGCGATCTTCGTCGCGAATTTCCGTGCCGCTGACATTTGGATTGGATTGCCACCCTGAATAATAGGCTATGGCGTTGCGACCAGTGTGGTCAGACAGCTGCTTTAGGTATTTTCTTCGAACCGTATCGAATGATCGTTGGGCACGCCGTTGCTCTTCAGCGATCTCGTTTAGGACGTCTTCCCAGTTCGCCATACTCGCTGTCTACCCCCCGATAAACCGTATTGGGAGAAGTAATAGACGGTACTTCTTTGAGCAAGGTCGGAAAAACGAAGTCACCCTTTCCGCTGTCATCCGACATCAGGTGGCGAAGCGCGTTCACTCGCTCGTTCATTTCTGGCGAAAGCATGGCCCATCCCTCTCGAAAGGCTGTATCTACGAATCTCGCACCGGAATGCAATATTCTTCTTACAGTTTGGTAAACCTCCTTACGCGCGGAATTGTTCCTTGATTGGATAGCTTCAATACCTCCGTCACGGCCCAAACGCAGGCATCGGCGCGATCGGGCGAGCGTCCCGGTCCCACATAAGTACCGCCGATCTGCAACCCGCAAAGCTGGTCCTCGAGGCCGCTGAACACTCCCGCGTGAACCACCTTGCCGCACTCATAGGCCATCGCCACAGGCTCGGCGCGGCGTACCTTCCCTGCGCGCGCGTGCACCGGCGCCACCGGCAGCGTCAGGTCGGCCTGCCGCAGCGTGTTCATGACCATTTCGCCCCCGTTGTTACTTTCGGCGACCACGCGGTCGGCGCCCCAGCGCGCCGTAGCCGCCGCGACCGCCTGCGCCCATACATGCGGTGGCGGTTTCTCGACGCTGGCATCCTCAACCACCGCGACCCGGCCATCGCGCAGCAGCGCTGCGACCACGATCCCGCACGCATCGCCCTGCGCACTCGCCGGCGGATCGACCCCGATCACCACCCGCACCGGTTTACCGATGCTGTCCGCATCGACCCGGCACCGCTCGATCAATTCCCGCGTCCACAGCGCCCCCTCCACATCCTCCAGCAATTCGCCGTCCAGTTCCTGTCGCCCCAACCGCGTCCCGCCGTAAATCGCCCCCATCGTCGCGATCCAGCGCGGCGACAGGTTCAGCCGGTTGCTCGCCGTCGTCCCGCGCGTCACCGCGACGCCCTTTTCCTTGATCAGCCGCCGCACCAGCGGCACCCCGCGCGGGGTCGTCGTCGCGACCACCCGCGGCCGCGCGCCGATCCGCATCGTCAGCATCAGATTGTCCCACGCCGCCTCGCCCTGCGGCCATTTGGCGATTTCGTCGCACCACGCCGCTTCATGTTCCGGCCCGCGCAAACTGTCGGGCTCGGCCGCCGAATAGAGCGTCGCGACCGCGCCATTGGGCCAGGTCAGCCGCCGCAGGCTGCTTTCATAATCGGGCCGCCGCGCATCGGGCGCGATCGCCAGCAAGCCGCTCTCGCCCTCGACCATCACCTGCCGCGCCTCGTGCAGCGATGCCGCGACCAGCGCGATCCGCGCCCCCGGCGTCGCTTCGGCAAAGGCGCGCACCCATTCGGCGCCGGTCCGCGTCTTGCCGAACCCGCGTCCCGCCAGCAGCATCCACACATGCCAGTCACCCGCGGGAGGTTGCTGGTCGTCGCGCCGCCACCACGACCAGTCGGTCAGCAGCTTTTCATATCGGTCATCGCGAAGCCGCTTGAACCAGGCGTCATAGTCCTTGTCCGGCAGGTCGCGAACGTCGGTCAGGCGCTTCAAAAACCGTCGCCCGGTTCGCCGCACTCGGCGGCGGCGTTGGCGCGGATGTCATCCAGCTTGGCGCGCAGCCGGTCCTTCGCGCTCCCGCGCATCGGTGCGCCACCGCCCGGCAGCTTCGCTCCGCGTACCGCCGCCCGGTGCGCCGCCAGCAAGGCCAGCCCCAGCCGATATTTCTGCGCCCGCGATTTCAGCGTCGCCTCCTTCACATTGCCGCTCGGGGCGACCAGCGCCTCCGACAGCAATTCGGCCTCCAGCCGCGCAAAGCCTTCGCACAGCGCCTCGTGCCAGCGCGCCGCAAACCCTTCATTGCGTCGCCGCTCGCGGTACATTGCGTTGCTCGTTACCCCCGCGGCGCGCGCCGACGCCGCAACATTCGACGACTCCGCCAGCGCTTCCAGAAACTGCGTCATCTGCGCCGCCCCCGGCCGCGCGCTGCGCGCTGCGCGGGTCGCCGCCTTGCCGATCTGCGCCATCGATCATCCTTTCCCAAACGCCAGTCGGGCCGGAACAGCCTCCCGCCAAACGGAAGGCCACCGGCCCGACTCGCAATTCTTCATGATGTGACACTTGTGCCATATCAGCGTGACGATGTCAAGTGAAATAACCTATATGGTTATCTCATCACGCGATATGCGCGGCGCTATTCGCCCTCGTCGCCCGCCCGATCGCTCCCCAGGTCGCGCGCAACCTTCGGATCGCGCAGCAATTTTTCGATGTGACTCGCCTCGTCGAAACTTTCGTCGGCCAAAAATTTCAGCTTTGCGGCATATTTCATCGCCATCCGTTCGGCGACGCTCTTTTGCAGCCAGGCGGTGTTGGTGCGCAGCGCTTTCAGCACCGCCTCCTCGTCCTTCCCCAGCAAGGATTTGACGAACACCGTCGCGTGGCGCAGGTCGGGCGACATGCGCACTTCGGTGATGCTCACCGGCTGGCGCGCCAGCACATCGTCATGGACATCGCCGCGCGCGATAATCTCCGACAGGATGTGGCGCACCTGTTCGCCGACGCGCAGCACGCGAACCGATGGCCCCTTGGTTTCTGCCGCCTTCATGCCGCACCCTTCTCCAGTTCGTCCAGTTTCGCGACGATCCGCGCGATCGACCGCATGTTGCGCGCGGTGCCCTTATGCTCAAGTCGCCGTTCGATCATCCGCGCGGTCAATTTGCTGTCGCCGGCACCATCGCCATAATCGATATACAGCGCCCGGTCGCCCGGCGCGATCCGTTCGTTCGGGCGGATCCACTTGTCCGCGGCCAGCGCGGCGAATTGCGCCGGTGTCGGCTGACCACCGAGGAACATCGTGTGGACGAATTTGTCCTCATTGGTTCCCGCGAACGGATTGTCGGTGATCGCCGCGGCCAGCTCGTCGCGGCTGCGCACCAGCGCCGCACAACGCATGTCGAACCGGTCGGCAACCATCAACGTCAGCTTCTCCTCCAGCCCGCGCGTCGGCCGCGCGGGATAGGAAAAGATGACATTGCCGCTCGCCACCACCGTTTCGACGTCCGAAAAGCCCTCGGCCTCGAACGCCGAACGCAGGTCGGCCATCGTCAACCGGTTGCCCCCGACATTGATGCTGCCGAACAGGGCGACGTAACGCGGCATAGCTGCGCCTCCTGATCCGCGCGCGGCGGACGCCCGTTACAGCGTCCGGTCGCGCATTTCGACTTCGAAGACTTCCAGATTGTCGCCCGCCTTGATGTCGTTGGTGTCCGACAGCACGACACCGCATTCGAGGCCCGCGCGCACTTCGGCGACGTCGTCCTTGAAACGGCGCAGCGACGCAATGGTGGTCGCCGACACGATGACGTCGTCGCGGGTAAGCCGCGCGTGCAGCCCCTTGCGGATGACGCCTTCCAGCACCAGCAGACCCGCCGCCTTGTCGCGCTTGCCGGCCGGGAACACATCCTTGACCTCGGCGCGGCCGACGACGGTCTCGATCCGTTCCGGACCCAGCTCGCCCGCCATTTCCTTGCGGATTTCGTCGGTCAGGTGATAGATCACGTCATGGTACATGAAGCGCACATTCTCGCGCTTCGCGATGTCGCGCGCCTTGGCGTTCGGACGGACGTTGAACCCGATAATCGGCGCCTTGGTCGCCGCCGCCAGCGTCACATCGCTCTCGGTGATCGCGCCGGCCCCCGACTGGAGCACACGCACGCGGATCTCGTCGGTCGACAGGCGGTTGAGCGCGTTGACGATCGCTTCGACCGACCCCTGCACATCGCCCTTGATGATGACGGGGTATTGGATGACGTTGGTCTTGTCGGCCAGCGCCTCGAACATGCCCTCCAGGCTGACCGGCGCCTGCACGGTGCGCTTGCGCGTTGCCTGTTCCTGGCGATAGGCCGCGACTTCGCGGGCGCGCGCTTCATTCTCGACGACCGTCAGCGTATCGCCCGCCATCGGCACGCCGCCCAGACCCAGCACTTCGACCGGCATCGACGGGGTCGCCAGCTTGATCTGCTTGCCCTGATCGTCGATCAGCGCGCGGACGCGGCCGCTTTCGGCGCCGCAGACAAAGATGTCGCCGACCTTCAAGGTACCACGACGGACCAGGATCGTCGCCACCGGGCCGCGGCCCTTGTCCAGCTTCGCCTCGACCACCGTGCCTTCGGCGGCGCGGTCGGGGTTGGCTTTCAGCTCCATGATCTCGGCCTGCAACGCGATCGCGTCGAGCAGCTTGTCGAGCCCGGTCTTCTTCAGCGCCGACACTTCGACATTCTGGACGTCGCCGCCCATTTCCTCGACCACCAGCTCATGTTCGAGCAGGCGTTCGCGGACGCGCTGCGGGTTGGCGCCTTCCTTGTCGACCTTGTTGATCGCGACGATGATCGGCACGCCCGCCGCCTTCGCATGGCTGATTGCCTCGATCGACTGCGGCTTCAAACCGTCGTCGGCGGCGACCACTAGGATGACGATGTCGGTGACGTTCGCCCCGCGCTGGCGCATCTCGGTAAAGGCTTCGTGGCCCGGGGTGTCGAGGAAGGTCACCAGTGACCCGTCGGGGGTCTTCACCTGATAGGCGCCGATATGCTGGGTGATGCCGCCGGCCTCGCCCGCCTGCACATTCGCGCCGCGCAGCGCGTCGAGCAGGCTGGTCTTGCCGTGATCGACATGGCCCATGATCGTCACCACCGGGGCGCGCGGCTTCAGATGTTCGGCATCGTCGACATCTTCGTCATGTCGGATGTCGATATCGCCTTCGCTGACGCGAATGATCTGATGCCCGAATTCGACCACCAGCAATTCGGCGGTATCCTGATCGATCAGGTCGCCGCTCGCCGACGGCACGCCCATCTTGAACAGCGCCTTGATCAGGTCGTTGGTCTTTTCGGCCATGCGGTTCGCCAGTTCGGTGACCGTGATGCTTTCGGGCACGGTAACTTCGCGGACCTGCTTCTCGCGCGGACCCGACGCTGCGGTGTGCGAACGCTTTTCCTTTTCGCGGGCGCGCTTCAACGCCGCCAGGCTGCGCGCCCGCGCGCCTTCGTCTTCGTTGAGCGCGCGCGTGACGGTCAGCTTGCCCGACTGGCGGCGCGTGTCGGCGCCGCGGTTGGCCTTGGGCTCGGGGCGCTTGGGTTCGGGGCGCTTCGGCGCCTCGACCGGGGTAAAGCGGCGCGGGGCCGGGGCGGCGCTGGTCGCCGCGCGCGGCGCGGCGGCTTCGGCCTGCGGTGCCTCGGCCGCGGCGGCTTCGACGACCGGTTCGGCGGCGGGTGTCGGCGCGGGTTCGGCCGCCTTGGCGGCCGCCCGCTCGGCGCGCTGCTTCTCTTCCTCGGCGGCGCGGGCGCGCGCGGCCTCTTCGCGGCGGCGATTTTCCTCCAGCGACGACATGCGCGCTTCTTCGGCCTCGCGCAGCAATTGCGCCTGGCGTTCCTGACGCGACATCAGGCTGTCATTCTCGCTCGCGCGCGGCGCGGCGGGCTTCGGTGCCGGGGCAGGCGCGGGGGTCGGCGCGGGCGCCGGAGCGGCCTCGACCTCTTCGACCACCGGCTCGGGCGCGGCCTCGCCGGGACGACCGAGCACGCGGCGGCGCTTCACCTCGACCACCACCGTGTTGCGGCGACCGTGGCTGAATTGCTGCTGTACCTGCCCCGCCTCGACGGTCCGCTTCAGCCCCAGCGGCTTGCGGGTCAGCGTCGGTTTGTCCTGTTCGTCACTCATCGAAACTCATCATTCCTTCAAAACGCGTCCGAAGCGGCGGAGCCTGTCGGCGCCGTCCCGATTTTTTGCTCGCCAGAAACTGGCGCGACATGCGGGTCGGAATCGCGGTTGGCCGCGTCCCTACTCCATCCGGTGAAAAACTGCCAGCGGCTCAAATGCGCCAGCACCCGGTCCGCGGCGCGGGCATCGGTTAGCGCCAGATGCACCGCATTCTCGCGCCCCAATGCCATAGATAGGGTGCCGCGGTCCACCGGCAAGACAAGGCCTTCGCGCCCCGACCCTTCGGCATCCTCGCCGACGCGCCACGCCTGCGCCAGTTTCTTGCGCCCATCCTCGCCCGCGTCGCTGGCGTGAAGCAGCAGGCGTACCTGCCCCTTGCGCGCCGCGGTCTCGATCTTTTCATTGCCGCTGAGCAGCGTACCCGCGCGCGATTCCAGCCCCAGCCGGTCGAGCGTCGCGCGCTGAAGCTGCGCCTCGATCCGCTCCCCCAGGTCGTCGGGGATGGTGAAATTGCCGTCGTGCAGCGCGCGCGCCAGCCCGCCTTTCAGCTTGCCCTTCGCCTGTGCGGCCTCCAGCGTCGCCCGGTCGACGCCGATCCACGCGCCGCGCCCCGGCGCCTTGCCATGGACATCGGGCGCGATGCTGCCGTCGGGGCCAAGCGCCAGGCGCACGAGCTGCTCCGCCGACGAAACCTCGCCGGTTACGACGCAGCGCCGCTCGGGCACATGGCTACCGCGCCCCTTTGCGCGGTCGGTTTCGGTCAGCTGATCATTGCGCGGGGTCCGCATCGGCGGCCTCCCCGGCTTGCGGCGCTTCCGCAGCCGGTTCGTCGTCGAACCAGTGCGCACGCGCCGCCATGATGATCTCGTTGCCCTGCTCTTCCGACAGGCCATATTCGCCCAGCACGCCGCCCTTGTCCTCGGCGCGCTCGCTGCGCGGCGGGCCGCGGCGGTTGTCGGTGCGCTTCTTGGCGATCAGCTCGTCGGTGGCGAGGTCGGCCAGATCGTCGAGCGTCTTGATCCCCGCCTTGCCCAGCACGACCAGCATCGCTTCGGTCAGGTGCGGTATCTCGGCCAGATCGTCCTCGACGCCCAGCGCGCGGCGTTCGGCGCGCGATGCTTCCTCACGGCGTTCCAGCCCTTCGAGCGCACGGCTCTGCAGTTCCTGCGCCAGTTCGTCGTCGAACCCTTCGATGCTCGCCAGCTCGTCGATGCCCACGTACGCGACTTCTTCCAGCTCGCTGAACCCTTCGGCGACCAGCAGCTGCGCCAGCGTTTCGTCGACGTCCAGCTCTTCCTGGAACATCGTCGAACGCTCGACGAATTCGCGCTGGCGCTTCTCGCTCGCGTCGGCTTCGGTCATGATGTCGATCTGGCTGCCGGTCAGCTGGCTGGCCAGACGGACATTCTGGCCGCGGCGACCGATCGCCAGGCTCAGCTGGTCGTCGGGAACGACGACTTCGATACGGCTGTCATCTTCGTCGATGACGACGCGCTGGACCGTTGCGGGCTGGAGCGCGTTGACGACGAAGGTCGCGGTGTCTTCCGACCAGGGGATGATGTCGATCTTTTCGCCCTGCATTTCCTGCACGACCGCCTGAACGCGGCTGCCCTTCATGCCGACGCAGGCGCCGACGGGGTCGATCGAACCGTCATAGCTGATGACGCCGATCTTCGCGCGCGAACCCGGGTCGCGGGCAGCGGCCTTGATCTCGATGATCCCGTCGTAAATTTCGGGAACTTCCTGCGCGAACAGCTTCTTCATGAAATCGGGGTGCGCGCGCGACAGGAAAATCTGCGGCCCGCGCATTTCGCTGCGCACCGACAGGATCAGCGCGCGGACGCGGTCGCCGACGCGCATCAATTCGCGCGGGATCTGCTGGTCGCGGCGGATCACGCCTTCGGCGCGGCCGAGGTTGACGACGATGTGGCCGAATTCGACCGACTTCACGACCCCGGTGATCAGCTCGCCGGCGCGATCCTTGAATTCTTCATACTGGCGCGCCCGGTCGGCTTCGCGGACCTTCTGGAAAATCACCTGCTTCGCCGACTGCGCGTCGATACGGCCGAGGTCGACCGCGGGCAGCGGGTCGACGATGAAGTCGCCGATCTTGGCGTCCTTCTGCAATTTCTGCGCCGCGGCCAGATCGACCTGCTTGAAATAATCTTCGACCGCCTCGACGACCTCGACGACGCGCCACAGGCGCAGGTCGCCGGTCTGCGCATCGAGTTTCGCACGAATGTCGTTCTCGGCACCGTAGCGCGCACGCGCGGCGCGCTGGATCGCTTCCTCGATCGCCTCGATGACGATGCCCTTGTCGATCATCTTCTCGCTGGCGACGCTGTTGGCAATCGCGAGCAGCTCGGCCTTGTTGGCGGAAATGGCAGTGGCCATCAGTCCTGTCCTTCTTCTTCCAGTTCGTCGGCGCCTTCGGCTGAAAGCGGGACGGTTGCGGCAATCAATTTGTCGGTCAGCACCAGCTTCGCCGTGTCGATCGCATCGAACGGCAGCTTGTGCTCCACACCCTCTTTATCCAAAATCGTGACGGTATCGCCGTCGATGCCGACCAGCTCGCCGTTGAAGCGCTGGCGCCCGTCGCGCTTTTCCTTCAGCGACACCTTCGCCTCATGCCCCGCCCAGTCGGCGAAGTCGGCGCGGCGGGTCAGCGGCCGGTCGATGCCCGGCGACGACACTTCCAGCCGATACGCCTGCTCGATCGGGTCCTTGCCCGCTTCCTCCAGCGCGTCGAGCCGGTCCGAGATGCGGCGCGACAGGTCGGCGCAATCGTCGATCGTCAGCTGGCGCGTCTCGGGGCGTTCGGCCATCACCTGCAACGTCGGATCGCTTTCACCCCCGAAAAAGGCAACGCGCACGAGCGCGAGGCCCATCGCTTCGGCTTCGGGGGCAATGATCGCATTCAGGACGTCGAGGTCGGCCAAGTCTGTCTTTCCGTTTCGGATGACCGGAAAGCATGTGGGTACAGCCGCCGCGGCCCGCGGCCCCGACGTCCCAACTGGCTAACCATGTCAAGAAGTGCGCTGCATATAGGCTTGGCAGCGTGAGTCGGCAAGGGGGAATGACAGAAGCGGAAACAGGCGTGTCGCGAATCCAGCCTATGCCGAACGCTGCGCCCGCCGCCGGATGAACAGCGCGACCGATATGCCCAGCAGGCTGATCAGGAACGCCGTCGACTTGATCGGCTGCGCTGCGGCGGCGATTTCTGCCAGCCGGTCGTCGCCGGCAAAGCGCAGCGCCTGGATGAACTGGCAGATGGTCTCGATATAGTCGCCGACGAAAACGACGATCGCCGCCGCCATGATCATCCAGCCCAGCCGCCGCAGCACCGGCGCGCCCGCGGCCCGGAACATTCGTCCGCCGCAATAGGCGCCGAACGAATAGACCGCGATATAGACAAGATCGAGCGCGATCGCCCACCGCGCGAGATCCATCACCCCCGCCGCCTGCCATGCCGCCTGGATGGCATCGACCCGCGCCGCGCTACCGGCCGACTGATGATCCCTGATTCCCCACGGCGACACGTCGTTCACGAACCAGCTATTCATCACGACCATGGCGGCAAGGATGAGCAATCCGCCCAGCCAGAAACGCCAGAATTTTCGCTCGAGCGTGCGTTCCTCGTTCATACTGCCCCCCCCCCCCCACATTGATGCCGAACAAATTCGCAGAGCTACGGCGCCCAAATCCGGCGACCCGCTACCGCTTCATGACGCGCGCGCAGGATTTTGGAAGCAACCGGTACAACTTCAGGCTGGCGGGAAGGAGGTGCACGCCTTGGGCCGACCAGCGAAGCCCGCCCTTGCCGAAATACATATCCCATGAAAAAATTGTTCGCTGATATTGCGCGATGGACAGCCCCCAAAAAGCTCATGTTTTGCGTAAAAACTTGACTTTTCGTCAAAATACCGGTGATGTAATCGAGCTAACGTCGCCTGCGACGGAAATTTGATGCCTCAGGCTGATACTTCCCTTCACGCGCTACCAGCTCCTCCGGTGCTTTTGCCGGTTGATTCCCTGTTTTCGTGAAAGGAAACACCCATGCCCATCGGCACCGTAAAATTCTTCAACACCGACAAAGGCTATGGCTTCATCGCCAATGAGGACGGCTCGGGCGACAGCTTCGTCCACATCACCGCCGTCGAACGCGCCGGCATGTCGACGCTGAACAAGGACCAGCGCGTTTCGTACGAACTGGAAACCGACCAGCGCGGCAAGACCTCGGCCGTCAACCTCCAGTCGGCCTGAATGATCTCCGGTCCGGTGCCCTGGGGTGCCGGGCCGGGTCATCGCGGCAGTCTTCGCGCCGCGATCGA
The DNA here is from genome assembly GCF_012274265.1 of Sphingopyxis microcysteis. Taxonomy (GTDB): domain Bacteria; phylum Pseudomonadota; class Alphaproteobacteria; order Sphingomonadales; family Sphingomonadaceae; genus Sphingopyxis; species Sphingopyxis microcysteis. The sequence continues at coordinate 299,196 of NZ_JAANYY010000004.1, read as the reverse complement.
GGGCGTCAGCCCTCTTGTTCGACCACGATGTGCGGCCACCGTGCCGCCAACCGCGCCGCCCAGCGGTAATAGGGCCACGGGATCACCTCCTCGTCGAACCAGAACAGCCGCTCGCCGGACTGGTCGTACAGATGCACCGCATCATCGCTGTCCTCCTGCCGCACGATCCGCAATCGGCTGATCTGCGACGGATGGATGCGCCCCTCGTCGCCGCCGCTGCTGCCGATCCGGCCTTTCCACCAGATCAGGTCGCCGGTCGCGGGGTCGATGAAACTGCCGCGGTTCGGATTGGCAAGCATGTTCAGTCCGGCACCCAGCGCGATCAGCGCCCCGAACCCCTGCGCCAGCGGCACCAGCCACGGCGCGCACTCACGGCCATCCTCGCTGCAATTGTCGGCGGGATCGATGACCGACCCTGCCCATAGAAACACCGACCCAACTGCCAGCAGCAACCACATGCGCCAGTCGGTGCGGGCGCTACGCCGATAGCATGGGATGTCGACGTCGGTCATGCCGCGGCCTTACCCGAACGGCGTCAACAGGTCGCTAACGCCCCGCCCGCGCACCGATCCGGATCGCGTCTTGAAACCGCCTCCCGTACCGCTGCGGGACATTCCGCATGCGCTGCAACATTTTGTTGGCGTTTGCGCGTATAAGGCGGATCGGCGGCGCACCGCGCGAATCATTGCGGGGCGCGCCGATGGAATTTGAAACACGCATGAAGCCCGAACTGACCTTGACCGCCCGCTCGACGTGGCGCGACCCGGTACCGGAAAAGCCGGTGGGGCCGGGGCGCGGCTTCTGGGCGGCGATCATCGCGGTCGTGACGGTCGCCTGCCTCGCCTTCCTGTTGTCGAGCGGCCAGCTGCGCCCGCCCGCGGTGTTCGGGCCGTACAGCGTCTCGGTGCCGCTCGATTTCCGCGCCTATGACCCCGCGCGCTGGGCGATCATGAATGCCGAGGATTATGAGGCGGCGCTCAAGATTGACCCGACGCTGCCCGATCCGGCCAGCATCGGCTATGGTGACGCCGCCGCGCTGCCGCCGACCGATCCCGCGCTGCTGCGCGATGAAGCTTTTGCCGGGCCGCCCGCCAAACCCTATGTCTTTCGCGGGCTGACCGCGCTCGACCGCGAGCGCGCGCATTATTGCCTGACCGCCGCCATTTATTACGAGGCCGCATCGGAAACCGACGACGGGATGCGCGGCGTCGCCCAGACGGTCATCAACCGCGTTCGCCACCCAAGCTTCCCCAACACCGTCTGCGGTGTCGTCTTCCAAGGCTCGCAGCGCGCCGGGGTGTGCCAGTTCACCTTCAGCTGCGACGGCGCGATGGCCCGGACGCCCAGCAAACCCAACTGGCTGCGCGCCAGCCGCATCGCCTCGGCGGCGCTAGGCGGCTATGTGTTCCCGAAAGTCGGCCTCGCCACCCATTATCACACGCAGGCGATCTGGCCGCGCTGGGGCAAGAGCCTGGTGATGACCAACATCGTCGGCGCGCATATCTTTCACCGCTGGCGCGGCCGTTGGGGGATGCCCGACGCGTTCCGCGCGCCCTATCCGGGCCGCGAACCCGTCCCCGGCCCCTATCTGCCGCTCGCGCAGCAACTTGCGATCCTGAAGGGCCAGGGCATCGCCCCCGGCGCCGGTCCGGCGCCGCTGCTTGTCGGCCCCGCCGCACCGCTACCCGATGTCGCCGCCGCGCCGCTGCCCGGAACGCTGGCGCCCGCCGCACCGACCGCGCCGCCGCAGGTCGCCACCCCCGCACCGCCGACCTACGCCGATCCGCGGCTCAACCAGTCGGGGCAGATCCGCGAAGAATTTCGTGGCAGCGGGGAGTGGAAACGCTGACCCAATCGGCCTAGCTTCCTTGCGGACAGCAAGGAGGCGGATATGGGACATGTCAAAGGCATTGGCGGGCTGTTTTTCCGGGCGCGCGATCCCGACGCACTGAACGCGTGGTACAAGGAACGGCTGGGCATCGGCGGCGGCTGCAGCGCCGACGACAGCGTGCCGGTCAACGAATGGGTGTGGAACGTCACCGCCGGCCCGCTGGTGTTCAGCGCGTTCAAAGGCGACACCGACTATTTCGCCGCCGACAAACAGCATATGCTGAACCTGCGCGTCGACGATCTCGACGCGGTGCTCGCGCCGTTTCGCGACGCGGGCGAAGAGATTATCACCAAGCCCGAATGGGACGACCCCGCCGTCGGCCGCTTCGCGCGCGTCCATGATCCCGAGGGCAATCCGATCGAACTGTGGGAACCGCCGAAGGGCTAGCGCCCCGCGCCGAATTCGTCGGCGATCAGGCGATAGAGAAGCGGATCATAAGCGCGTAGTTCGCGGCGGGTGTTGATGCGCCCGTGGATGCCATCGCCGCCGCGGCGGCCCTCGCGGTTGGCGTTGAAATAGGATTGGACGCCCTCGGCCCAATAGCTGGTCGTGCTGGTCGCGGCATAGGTGTTCGCCCACCGGCGATTTGTTGCCGCATGGGCATAGGCCTTGTCGAGCGCAGCCGTGAAGGAGTCCTTGCCGGGCCGTAACGCCAGCTCAGCGATAGAGGTAGCGAGGCTGTACACCAGAATATTCTCGTCACCGGCACGGTCGGCCAGATTGGCTTCGGTCGCGACGCACAGCGGCCAGTGCCGCGTGGCGCCAAAGCCGCCCCAATACCGACTGTCGGCGTCCGGGCCCAAGCGATCGCGGGCGCCCGGAACAGCGCTGATCATCTCGCCGCGGGCGATGATCGCAATGTGGAAATTCGCCTGACGCAACCGCCGGACTGTATCGCGCGGCACCGTCGCCAGCACGCGCGCCACGGTGCGCCGCGCCAGCCGCAGCGTCCGGTCATCGACCGCCGCCGACCCGACGACAGGGATGCCGCGCACCTCCGAATATTGGGCGTACCAAGGGTCGCTCAGCTGGTATTTTTCGGCCACGGCGTCAGGAATACCCCGCGCATCGGCCGCAGATGCGGGCGACGACAACGCCATGGCCAGGAAAGCGACCGCGGCACCAGGAACCAACCGACACGCCATACCGCGGGTTTAACGAACCCGGCGGCGGCGATCAACGCCCCTGGCTGCGCCAGCGCTTGACCACACGCTCCAGGATTTCCGCCTCGCCGCCGGTTTCGCGCCACAGCTTTGAAAACAGCGGATCGCTCGACGCGGGGCGCTTTTCCTCTTCCAGCGTATCGAGATAGACGCGGATCGGGATCGACACGCCCTCGCCGCACACGATGCACTCGCGGTTGCGGAGCGCCGGGATCGAATCGATGAAGCCGCGCGCGCCTTCGGGCATCGCCGCCTTCACGAAATGCTGGTCGCGTTCGTTGTTGAGGCGCATCGAGATGATCGTGCCGCACTGCGACAGCACGCCTTCGGCAAGGTCCGACGGACGCTGGGTGATCAGGCCCAGCGAGACGCCATATTTACGGCCCTCCTTGGCGATCCGCTCGAGGATCTTGCGCACCGCCTGCCCGCCGCCGACGTCCTTCGACGGGATGTAGCGATGCGCTTCTTCGCAGACGAGCAGGATCGGGCGCTGCGGTTCGCCGCGCGACCAGATCGCATAGTCGAAGGTCAGGCGCGACAGCACCGCGACGACCACCCCGGTGATGTCCGACGGCACCCCCGACACGTCGATGATCGAAATCGGGCGACCGTCCGACGGCAGGCGGAAAATCTTGCCAAGGAAATTCGCCATCGTGTCGGCGACGAGCATGCCCGAAAACATGAAATTATAGCGCGGGTCGGCGCGCATTTCCTCGATCTTGCCCTTGATCCGCATGAACGGGGCACTCGACGTCGCCTTGTCGAGCTTGCCCATCTCGTTGGTCAGGATGCTCAGCAGGTCGGAAAGCAGATAGGGGATCGGCGAATCGACCGTGATCTTGGTCATCCCTTCGGCCAGCCGGTTCTTGGTGCGCGCCTGCAGCAGACAGCGCGACAGCACGTCGCAGTCGGCCTGTCGGTCGCGCCCCTCGGCGGTGACGAAGACTTCGCAATGTTCTTCGAAATTCATCAGCCAATAGGGCATCGCCAGATTGTCGACGTCGAACAGCGCCCCGGTGCCCTTGAAAGCCGCCGAATATTCGCCGTGCGGATCGATCATCACGATATGGCCCTGCGGTGCGAGTTCGCAAATCTTGTGCAGGATCAGCGCGGCGCTGGTCGATTTACCCGTACCGGTCGACCCCAGCAGCGCAAAATGCTTGCCCAGCATCGCATCGACATAGAGCGACCCGCGAATATCCTTGGTCGGATAGACGGTGCCGATTTCGACATGCGCGCGCTCGTCGGCGGCATAAATCTGTTTGAGGTCGGCGCTGGTCGCTGCAAACACCTGGCTGCCCGGGATCGGATAGCGAGTGACGCCGCGACGGAAATTGGAAATCCGGCCGGTGATCTTTTCCTCTTCGCCTTCGCCCAGAAAGTCGATGGTTGCGACGATCAGCCCTTCGCCGCGCTCATGCAGTTGCTGGTCGCGGATACTCGCGATCAGCCAGATGTTGCCCACGCGGACCTTGACCTGCGCGCCGACCTGGCCCGCCATCGCGACCGCCGCGTCGCTCGACGTCGACAATTTGCCGATCGTCACCGCGTCGAGCAGGATGCGCGAGGCCGAACCCGAAATATCGATCACCTCGCCGATCATCAGGTCGTCGCGATGATGGTTGATCACCGGTGCCACCGACGCCGCGGCGCCACCACCAGCCAGCCGAACATGCTGCGCCGCCGTCGAATCTCCGGCGGGAAATCCGCCACCCTGCATATCCATCAAAATGCCCCGCCTGAAATGGTCCCGACAATCGGTATCGCAGGTCAGGGTAAATATTGGCTAAAGGCTGCTCAGCGGCGGCGAAATATCGCCGACGCGGCATAGCCGAGCAGCAGCGACAGGATCACCGCGGTCAGCCCGTAAAGAAAACCATGCCGTTCCGCCGCCAGCGCGACGAAGCGTTCGAACCCGGCCTTGCGGATCTGGACGTCGCGCGATGCGACCGCCAGCACGCGCCCGCGGCTGATCAGAAAGGTTTCGGCGCGATAGGTGCCGACCGGTACCCGCGCGGGCACCGGGATGCGCGCGCGGTACAGCACCCCTTCGGTAATCTCGACCGCCGCCGGATTTTCATAGAATAGCCCGAGGCGGCGATAGAGGTCGGTCAGGCCCGCCTCGAACCGCTCGAGCTTGGTCGCTTCGGAAAATTCGGTCGGCGACATCGACAGATTGGCAAGCCCCAGTTCAAAAATCGCCGCGGTGCGCTCGTCGACCAGCTTGTCGATCGGCCGCGACGATCCGATCGCATAAAAGCCGGGCGAGGTGCGCAGGCGGATGCTGCTGGCATTGACCCAGATCCCGGCCACCCGACGCTTTTCGCGCAGCACGATCGGGCGCACTGGCCCCTTCAGCACCACGACGATGTCGGCGCGGTCGTCGGGCAGGCGCTGGCCAGGATAGAGGATCGCGCCGAACAGCAGCAATTCCTCGCCGGTGAAGCTGTACTGGATGTCGATCGCACGGCTCGACACATCGGGAACCAGCCGCGGATCGGCGGCCTCGGCGGCGCCGACCGGCAGCGACAGCGCCGCCAGCCACAGGATCAAGGCCGCGAAGCGCGTCATTGGACCGAGTAAATTTCGTCGGGGCGGATGAACAACCCGGCCGCCATTTGCAGCGCCACCAGCAGCACGATCGCCGCAAGCGCCAGCCGCAGATATTCCGGGCGCGCCTTTTGCGCGAACCGCGCGCCGAATTGCGCCCCCACAACGCTGCCGAGCAGCAGCAACGCCGCCAGCACGATATCGACCGCGCCCGTGGTCAGCGCGTGTACCATCGTCGTCGCAATCGTCACGAACAGGATCTGGAACAGCGACGTACCGACGACAACCTGCGTCCCCATTCCAAGCAGGTATAGCATCGCAGGGACCATGATGAACCCGCCGCCAACCCCCAGCAACATCGTCAGCACGCCGCCGACCATGCCCAGCAGCAGCGGCGCCAGCGGCGAGATGTACAGGCCAGATCGATAGAAGCGCCAGCGCAGCGGCAGGTTGGCGACCATCGGATGGTGACGCCGCTTGCGCGCCGGGGCGGGCAATCCCGCCTGCGCGGCGCGAAAGCTCCCCCACGCCTCGCGCCCCATGAAGGTCCCGACGGTGCCGAGCAGCGCGACGTAGAGGATCGAGATCACCGTATCGATCTGGCCCCAGGCGGTCAGCAGTTCGAACAGGCCGGCGCCGATCAGCGACCCGAGCAGGCCGCCCGCGACCAGCACCGCGCCCATGCGCAGATCGACGCCGTCTCGCTCGAGATGCGCCATCACCCCCGACACGCTCGCCCCGGTCACCTGCGTCGCGGCCGACGCCGCGGCAACCGTCGGCGGAATGCCGTAAAAGATCAGCAGCGGTGTGGTCAGAAACCCGCCGCCGACCCCGAACATGCCCGACAGGAACCCCACCCCGCCGCCCAGCAGCACGATGACCAGCGCATTGACCGACAGATTGGCGACGGGAAGGTAAAGGTCCATGGGCCTCGAAACATGCGTCTGCGGCGAAAAACTGCGCCGAGTCCCACGACCCTAGACCATTTTTGCAGAACGGGGAATCGGCTGGCCGCTATTTTTGCGGCGGTTCAGAAGTCGCTCGCGAGCGTCAGCGCCACGCCGCTTTCGGGTGCCGCATCGCCCGCGACGCGCTGGCGCCAATCGAGCGCAATCCGGCTGCCTTCGCCGACGTGCGGCAGGCGCAGCGTCAATCGCGGCCCGACATCGACGCGCCCCGCCCCCGGTTGGACGGCCCCCGCCGCTAACGCACCAAGCCTAAGCGGCGACGCTTCATCGGGTCCGAGGCGCCGGTCGATCACGATCGCGCCATCGGCAAAGCCGTCGCGCCGCCGCGCCCCGACCACACCCGCCTGTCCATAAGCTTCCAGCCGAAATCCGTGCGGCAGTGCGACATCGCCAACCCCACCGCTGACCATCGCCGCAAGCGCGCTGCGCCCTTCGCGTCCCACGCCAAGGCGATGTTCGATCGCGACGTCGACCGGCCAATGCGCCAGCGGTGCCAACGCCAGGCCGAAGGCGACCTCGCGCTGCGCGGGGCGGCGCACCGCAATCGTTGCGCGGCCATAGGCGCGCGTACGACCCGTATCGCCAAATCCATATGCGACCCGCAATCCGGCCTGGCTGCCGCCAAGCTGGCTTCGCGCCGCGATGCCGCCGGGAACCGCCCGCGCATCGTCGCGCACATAAAGCCAGCCGCCGAGCGACCAACCCGCCATCTGCCGCCGCATCCAGAAGGGTTTGCCCTGCCCGGGCGGCGCCGCGGCGGGAGCCGCGGCCGGGAACCAGTCCCCCGCGCCGCGCCGCAACGCCGACCGTGCGGTACCGCCTGTGGAGGGCGGGAGCAGCCGCGTCAGCAACGCGGCGCGAAGGGCATGACGGTCGGCACCGCCCGTCCCCACCGCATCGGCGTCTCTGATCGCGGCATCGCTTGTCCCGCCCCTATCCGCCACACGAATAGGGGGCAGCGATGCCATTCGCGATGGTCGCGGCGCCACGGCCCTGGGGGCCGGTACGGGCGGCGCCAGTGACCAGTCGGCCGCGGCAAAGGGGGTGGGCGCCGACCAAGGTGGCGCCATGGCGTCCGGCGGCGGCGGATCCGGAGCCCAATGCGCCGCCACCCGCAACACCGTCCAGCCGCCGACGCACAGCAACAAGAAGCGCAGCGGCCGCGCATCGCGTCCGATGGCGAAGCCCCGCTCGCTCACCGCGCCGCCACCGGCGCAGGGACGACCTCGACCGCCATGTCGCTTTCCCGATGTTCGGTCTTGTCCCAGACGACCTCGCCCGACCGCAGCATCCGCCCGTAAATCACCAGCGCGCGCCGCGCCGCGAGGATCGCCATGATGTTGGCGACAAAGGCGCGCGGGACCGCCCAAGCCGCCTCGCGCCAGCCATAGCACCGCCCAGCGAACAGGCTGCGCATACCAAGCCGCCAGACGAGCAGCATCGCGTTCAGTGCCAGCAGCATCTGTATCGTATCGCCAACGATCGTCGCATCCCAACCCAGAATAGCGCGTCCCGCCCAGCCAAGCGCGGTCAGCAGCAACCCGACGTAGGCGGCCAGCACGACCAGCGCGGCCAGCGGCGCCCGGCGATCGCGCCACAACATCCAGCGGGCCAGCCAGGTGCGGCCCGGCGGTTCCGCCACCGCGCCGCGCCGCGACCCGGGCCAGCCGAGATGATCCCATCCCGCCAATGCAATCCCGGCGATCCAGCGCGCCTTTTGCCGCACGGCGGCATCGGCGCGATCCGGAAAGGCGCCGCGCGACACGACGCGCTCACCGGTCGCCCCCGCCTCGTCGACGAAGCGCGCGCTGAGCCCATAGGCGCCGATCACCATGCCCAGCTCATAATCTTCGGTCAGGCTGTTGCAGCGGAACGGATCGCCACCACGCTCGATCGCCAGCAGCGCCAGCGTATGCCGCGTCAGCGCGCAACCGACCCCGGCCGAGGGCAGCGGCATCCCCAGCCGCGACCGCACGACCATTTCCTTGCCATGCGCCTCGGCAAATTCATCGCCATAATGGCCGCCGATCCACCGCGCGCCGCGCGCGATGATCGGCACCACCGGAATTTGCACCATCGCATGATCGACCAGATAGCGCCGATACAGCGCGATCTCGCCCGGATGGACATGATCCTCGGCATCGTGAAGGACGATCGCCGCAAAGCGCATCCCCTCGGCGCGCTCATCCTCGCCCAGCGCGGCCCACAACCGGTTGAGATTGTCGCCCTTGGTCGTCGGCCCGTCGCGCTCATTGACGACCAGCCTTAACCGGCGATCGGCGGCAACCAGCGGCGAGATCGCAAACAGCGTCGCGGCATCATTCGGATAACAGCCGATGTAGATGCGGACGTCCTCGTCCTGCCATGCCGCCAGCGAGCGGCGCAGCATCGCCGCAAGGATGCGATGCTCGTCCCAAGCGGGAATGAAGACGGCGATGGTCCCGTCGAGCCGCGGCTTGGCCGCCGCACCCCCGCGACGCTCGCCGCGCGTCGCCAGCCACAGTGCGTCGAAAAACAGGTCGTCGAGGCCGATCAGCAGGATGCCCACCGAAGCGAACAGCATCAGTTCGTGGCTGGCCCCCAACACCAGCCATTCCAGCCATGCGGACGATAGCGCCACCCACCTGCCTCGTGCCACCGTGGCGTCACGCCACCCACCCCGCAGTGCTAAATCCCGGGGTGAATTTGTAAAGATGCGCGCCACGAGCTAGGACACCGGCAATCCCCGGGGCAACCAAAGGAACGATCGACCGATGAACGGCAGAAAACCGCCGCCTTCCGCGCTACGCAACTTCCTTGCGAGCGAAAGCGCGGGCGGAATGCTGCTGATTTTCGCCGCCATTTTGGCGATGATTGTCGCCAATTCCGCCTTGGGCGATGCCTATCACCATGCGATCCACGCGGTGACGGGTCCGGTGCTCACCGACAAGCTCGGCCCGATGACCGTTCACCTATGGATCAATGACGGCTTGATGGCGGTGTTTTTCCTGCTCGTCGGGCTCGAAATCAAGCGCGAGTTCGTCGATGGGCGCCTCGCCAGTTGGGACCGGCGGCGCCTGCCCTTTATCGCAGCGGCGGCGGGAATGGCCGTCCCGGCGCTGCTGTACCTGATCTTCGCCGGATCGACCCCCGGCCTTGCACAAGGCTGGGCGATCCCCGCCGCGACCGACATCGCCTTTGCGATGGGCATCCTCGCGCTGCTCGGCAAGCGCGCGCCGACCTCGCTCAAACTGTTCCTGGTGACCGTCGCGATCGTCGACGACATGGGCGCGGTCGCGATCATCGCGCTATTCTATACCGCCAAGATCAACCTGCTTGCGCTCGCCGCCGCCGCCGCGATCCTGGGCGCGATGTTCGTCATGAACCGGCGGGGAGTCAAAAGCCTGCCGCTCTACCTCTTGATGTTCCTCCTCCTCTGGTATGCGATGCTGCTGTCGGGCGTCCACGCCACGATCGCCGGGGTGCTCGCGGCGATGGCGATCCCGTTCGAGCGCACGCCGGGCACGCCCGACAGCCAGACCTCGCCGCTCCACCGGCTCGAACACGCCCTCCACCCCTGGGTCGCCTTTGCGATCGTGCCGCTGTTCGGCTTTGCCAACGCGGGGGTCGACATCGGCGGGCTGACCGCCGAACAGATTTTTGCGCCGCTGCCGCTCGGCATCGCCGCGGGCCTGTTCTTCGGCAAACAGATCGGGATTTTCGGCAGCGTCTGGCTCGCAGTCAAATGCGGTATCGCAGGCAAGCTGCGCGGCGCAACATGGCTCCAGATTTATGGCGTTGCGATGCTGTGCGGGATCGGCTTTACGATGAGCCTGTTCATCGGTGGCCTCGCCTTCCCCGGCAATGCGCTGCTGATCGAAGAAGCCAAGATCGGCGTCCTGATGGGATCGCTCGCCGCGGCGCTGGTCGGTTTTGCCGTCCTCCGCCTTGCGCCGCTACATCCCGATCATGACGCGGTCGAAACCGAAACCAATGCCGAGATCGCCGCCGACGGCGATGTCGATGACACCTCCGAAGACAGGGAGCCGGTGCGCGCATGATGCCCAAATCGATGTCATTGGCGCTGGTCGCCGCCACGCTGCTGGCGGGTTGCGCAACCAGCCAGACCGCGGGGCCGCGCGACACGACAGACGTCGCCGCGATCGACGTGCGCCGCGCCCCGGCCTCGGCGCAGGCGCTGAACGACATCGCCGCGACCTACCTCAAGCTGACTCTCGAGATCGGCACCCACGAAGCGGGCTATATCGACGCCTATTACGGACCGCCCGAACTCAAGGCCGCGGCGGAGGCGGCGCCGCGCGACAAGGCGGCGCTATTGGCTGCAACGCGCGAGCTGACCGCTCGGCTTGCCACCATCGCGCGCCGCCTGTCCGACCCGGTCGATCGCCGCCGCGCCACCTTTCTGCGCGCGCAGTTGCGCGCCGCCGAAACGCGGCTGATGATGATGCAGGGCACGCGCTTCGCCTTCGCCGACGAGGCCGAGCGGCTGTTCGGCGTCCGCCCGCAACTGAAACCCCTCGCCAACTACGACCGGCACCTCGCCGCGGTCGAGGCGCTCGTCCCCGGCGACGGCGCGCTGGCGGAGCGGGTCGAGGCCTATCTCGACCGCTTCACCATCCCCAAGGACCGGCTGCAAAAGGTGTTCGACGTCGCGATCGCGCGCTGCCGCGGCCGCAGCCTCCCGCATATCCCGATGCCCGACGGCGAAAGCTTCCGGCTGGAATTCGTCACCGGCAAAAGCTGGAGCGGCTATAATTATTACCAGGGCGCCTATCACAGCCTGATTCAGGTCAACACCGACCTGCCGATCCGGCTGTCGCGCGCGCTCGATCTCGGTTGCCACGAAGGCTATCCTGGCCATCACCTCCTCAACATGAAGCTGGAGGAAAAGCTGGTGAAAGAGCGCGGCTGGACCGAGTTCAGCGTCTATCCGCTCTACAGTCCGCAAAGCCTGATTGCCGAGGGGACCGCCAATTATGGCATCGACCTTGCCTTTCCTGAAGCCAGCAAGGCCGAAACCGAACGCGACGTGCTGATGCCGCTCGCCGAAATCGCGGTGCCGGCCGACGACCGCTATTGGCAGCTGCTGAAAGCGATCGAGGCGTTGGGCGGTGCGCGGCTGACCATCGCACAGCAATATCTCGACGGCGTCATCGACCGCCCCACCGCCGTCGCCTTCACCCAGAAATATCTGCTCGTGTCGCAAAAGCGCGCCGAACAATCGGTCAGCTTTACCGACCAGTATCGCAGCTATGTGATCAACTACGGCCTCGGCGAGGCGATGGTCCGCGCGCATGTCGAACGCGGTCGGCCAAGCCGCGACGAAATGTGGCGCCGCATGGCAAAGCTGGTCAGCGAACCGACGCTGCCGTCGGACCTGCTCACCAAATGAAGCGCGCCGCGACCCTGCTCTGGCTCGGCCAGTCGGGATCGCCGCGGCGTCCTCCGGCGGGGGTGTATCCGCGGGGGTGAGGGACAGGCCAAGCCCCTCCCCTTCAGGGGAGGGGCAGCGAGACTTGGCAGCTTGCTGCCTAGTCGCAGCGGGGTGGGGTCCATCGGCCTTGCTTGACGCCGCGCAACCCCACCCCAACCCCTCCCCTGAAGGGGAGGGGCTAAGCAATTCCCAAGGGACACCCCCATGCTCGACAAAACCGACATTCACACCCGCCTCGAAGCCCCGGTCCTCAAGGACTATGGCGTTTACCTATCGGTCGACCGCCTGCTCGCCTGCCAGAAACCGCTCGCCGACCTCGTCACCCCCGACGAGCTGCAATTCCAGATCGTCCACCAGGTCGAGGAATTGTGGATGAAGCTTGCCGCCTTCACTCTCGCCGAAGTCGACCAGCATCTGCGCGACGGCCAGATCATGCGCGCGATCACCCTGTTCGGGCGCGTCCATATGCTGCTCCGGATGATGACCGACCAGCTGGCGCTGATCGAAACGATGAGCCCCTATGACTATCAGGCGATCCGGCTCCAGCTCGGCAACGGGTCGGGGCAGGAAAGCCCCGGCTTCCAGATGCTGCTCACCTTGCCCGCGGGGCTATGGGACAGCTATCGCTCGCTCTATCTGGAGCCGCAAGGACGGACGCTCACCGACATCTACGACACCGGCTACGCCCATGACGAAGCCTATGTCGTTGCCGAGGCTCTGATCGAATTCGACGAACTGTTCCAGAAATTCCGCGCCCACCACATCTATCTCGTCCACCGCTCGATCGGCATGGGCTCGAAAGCGATCAGCGGCCGCGCCGTCGACCTGCTCGACGCCGGCGCGCGGCACCGCTTCTTCCCCGAACTCTGGGCGATCCGCGCCCAGATGACCGACCGCTGGGGCGCCGAATATGGTGTGAAACGCGACAGCATCCGCCACGGCGACGCGGGACACGGCAGCGGGGTTTAAAGGCTCCCACCAGCAGTCGTCAGCGAGCGCAGCGAAGCAATCCAGAGCGGTCTACGCAGGCTCTGGATTGCTTCGCTGCGCTCGCAATGACGAAGCCTAGATGTCGATGACAATCTTCCCGAAATGCGCATTGGCCGCCTGATGCCGGAACGCGTCGGCGAGTTTTGCCAGCGGGAAATTGTCGCTGATCACCGGGCGGATACCGTTCGCCTCGATCCCCGCGATCATGTCGAGCTGTTGCGCGCGGCTGCCGACGGTCAGCCCCTGAACGCGCAGATTCTTCGCCATCAGCAACGCAGTCTGCACCGGCCCGGCAAAGCCCGCGAGCACGCCGATCAGCGCGACATGGCCGCCGACGCGTGTCGCCATCATCGACTGGTCGAGCGTGCCCGCGCCCCCGATTTCGACCACGGTATCGACCCCCGCACCGCCGGTCAGTTCCAGCGCCCTGGCGCCCCACGCGGGCACCTCCTTGTAATTGATCGTCTCGTCGGCGCCGAGCGCCTTCAGCCGTTCGAGCTTCGCATCGGATGAGCTGGTCGCGATCACCCGCGCGCCCGCGGCCTTGGCGAATTGCAGCGCGAACACCGACACCCCGCCGCTGCCTTGCACCAGCACCGTCGATCCCGGCTGCGTCACGCCATCGACGAACAAGGCGCGCCACGCAGTCAGCCCGGCGCAGGTCAGCGTCGCCGCCTCGGCAGCATTATAGCCGGTCGGCACGCGCGTGAACCAATGCTGCGGCGTCACCACAAGCTCGCGCGCGTAGCCGTCGATCCCATCGCCGGGTACGCCGCGGAACGCCGTCGCGGGCGGCGCGCCGTCGATCCAGTCGGGAAAGAAGATCGACACCACGGTATCGCCGGGTTTGAACTGCGTTACCCCCTCGCCCACCGCTTCGACCGTCCCGGCGCCGTCGGACATCGGGATGCGCCCGTCGGCAGCGGGGATCATCCCCATCACCACGGCATAATCGTGGAAGTTGAGCGACGACGCGGCCAGCCGCACGCGAATCTCGCCCGCCCCCGGATCCCCGGGGTCGGCGAGATCGACCAGCGTCAGATTGTCGAGCGAGGCGGGGGCGCGAAGCTGGATGGCTTTCATCGGGTGTCTCCGTACAGGATGGGATGCATTCAATACCGTAGCCCTGAGCCTGTCGAAGCCTGTCCTGAGCGCCTGCAAGGCAGCCGAAGGGGACGCTCCTCGGTGAAGCGCCCTTCGACAGGCTCAGGGCTACGGTGAAGGACGACCCGCCTTATTCGGCCGCCATCGCCATCTCGACGCGTTGCGGACCGCGGATCACGCCGCCGGGGGTCGGCCCCTGCATGGCGCCGTCACGGAAGGTCACCTGACCCGACTTTACCGTCGCAACATAGCCGTCGGCCTTTTGCAGCAGACGCTTGCCGCCCGCGGGCAGGTCGAAGGCGAGCCAGGGCTTGCCGAGCTTCAGCTTGTCCATGTCGATGACATTGAGGTCGGCGAGATAGCCCGGCGCGAGCACGCCGCGGTCCTCCAACCCATAGAGCAAGGCCGTATCACGGCACTGGCGCTTGATCGCATGTTCGAGCGCGATGCGGTGGCCCGCGCGGTCGCGCACCCAATGCTGGAGCATGAAGGTCGGCGACGCCGCGTCGCAGATCGTCCCGCAATGCGCGCCGCCGTCGGACAGGCTGTTCACCGTGTCGTCGGCGGCCTGCAAATCCTCGAGGAAATTGAGGTTACCGTCGCGGTAGTTCAAAATCGGGAAATAGATGAAGCCCTTGCCCTCGTCCTTCATCAGCAAATCATAGGCATATTCGTCGGGCGAGACCCCCGCCGCCGCGGCGCGCGCCGCGATGCTTTCGTCCATCTTCGGCTCGTAGTTGAAATCGGGGTCCATTTCGAACTGCACCGGCCAGCCGAGCGCGACGATCTGCAGGAAGTCGAGGATGTCGCTTTCGGGCCAGACATTCTCCTCGCCGATCATCCGCGCCTTGAACGCCGGGTCTTTCAGCTTCGCGAGTTGCTGCTCCCACGGCAGATCGATGATCTCGTTCCACGCGGGCTTGAAGCGGAAGGGGTGCACCGTCCCCTGCCACGCCATGATGACGCCATTGCCGCGCAGCGCGATCTGCGCGACGATGTTCGCGCCGGTCGCATTCTGGCGTCGCATTTCCTCGATCTGCTCCTCGAGCGGCAATTCCTTGGCGATCGATTGCAACGCGGCGAAGGTCACCGGCAGCCCGGTTTCGCGGCTCAAATCGCCCATCCACTGAAATTCGTTCCATTCGCGCTTGAGGTCGCTCGCCATTTCGAACACGCCATAACCGACGCGCCCCATCGCGCGGCCGATCGCAATCAGCTCCTCAGCCGTCGCGGTGGTGCCGGGGACGAGCTCGCCGTCGATCGACTTGTGCAGCACGGTGCGGCTGGTCGAAAAGCCGAGCGCGCCCGCGCGCACGCCTTCCTCGACAATGCGCGACATTTCGGCGATGTCTTCGTCGGTCGGGATCGCACCGGGCTTTTCACGGTCGCCGAGCACATAGGCGCGCACCGCGCCGTGCGGCACGTGGCACGCGACATCGACGGTGCGCGGCAGTTTTTCGAGCGCGTCCATATATTCGGGGAAGGTCTCCCAGTCCCACGACATGCCTTCGGCGAGCGCGGTGCCGGGAATGTCCTCGACCCCCTCCATCAGCGAAATCAGCCAGTCGTGGCGGTCGGGCTTGGCAGGCGCAAAGCCGACGCCGCAATTGCCCATAACGACGGTGGTGACGCCGTGCCAGCTCGACGGCGCCATTTCGGCATCCCACGTCGCCTGCCCGTCATAATGGGTGTGGACGTCGACAAAGCCGGGGGTGACGATCTTGCCGCTGGCGTCGATTTCTTCGCGGCCCACGCCAAGGCTGTCACCCACCGCGACGATGCGGTCGCCGTCGATTGCGACGTCGGCGACAAAGGGCTTACCGCCCGAACCATCGACGACGGTGCCGCCGCGAATCACCAGATCATGCATGTCCGCTCTCCTGAATTTTTTAGTTTCACGAAGAAACCTATCATCAAAATTGCGAGATGCAAATAAACCGGCGACGGACGCGCGATGCTGTTATAGCGGTGCCATACACTAAGGGAGTCGATGCCATGATCCGTCCGCTTACCCTCGCCCTGCTCGTCGCAATGGCAGCACCGCCGGTTGCCGCGCAGGAGGCCGCCGCCCCCGACTATGCCGCCGCGCTCGCCGATCCCGCGCGCCCCGCCGCCGACCGCGAACGCGACGCCGCGCGCAAACCCGCCGAGTTGCTCGCCTTTGCCGAGATCGCGCCCGGCGAACAGGTTGGCGATTTTGTCATGGGCGGCGGCTATGTCACCCGCCTGCTCGCCGCCGCGGTCGGTCCCGCGGGCAAGGTCCATGCCTTTCAGCCCGCCGAGTTCATCGCCTTCCGCAAACAATATGGCGACGATCAGGCCGCAGTCGATGCCGCCTACGCCAATGTCGATGCGGTCGCGGGACCGTTCGCGGCGCCCGCTTTTGCCGCACCGCTCGACACCATCATCACGGTGCAGAATTTCCACGACCTGTATCTGAAACCCTTTCCCGAAGGCACCGGCGACAAGGCGAGCGCGGCGCTGTTTGCAGCGCTGAAACCCGGCGGGACGCTGGTCATCGTCGATCACAGCGCCGCCGACGGGACCGGCACGACGCAGGCCGACAGCCTGCACCGCATCGACAAGGCCGCGGTGATCGCCACGCTGACCAAGGCCGGCTTCAAACTCGAGGCCGAAAGCGATCTCTATCGCCTCGCCGACGATCCGCGCACGATGAATGTGTTCAACCCCGCGATCCGCGGCAAGACCGACCAGTTCGCGCTGCGCTTCCGCAAACCGGGATGATGGAATGACCAGCGACGACGATGATTATGTCTATGACGAGGCGAGCGGCGAATGGTTGTCCGCCGCCGACGTCGCGGCGCGCGATGCCGCGAACGCCGCGGGGCCGGAGGTCCGCGACGCGGTCGGCAATCTGCTGAGCGACGGGGATTCGGTCGTCCTCTTCAAGGATCTGGCCGTCAAAGGCGCGGGGCAGACGCTGAAGGTCGGCACGGTGATCAAATCGATCCGCCTGACCGGCGATGCACAGGAAATCGACTGCCGCCATGAAGGGATCAAGGGACTGGTGCTGCGCGCGGAGTTTGTGCGGAAGCGGTAAAGCGAAAACAATCCTCCCTGTCGCGCAGCGATGGGGAGGTGGCAGCCCGAAGGGCTGACGGAGGGGCTTTGGCGCAACCGTCGCCGCCCCACCACCATCGCCTACGGCGACGGTTCCCCTCCCCATGGCTTCGCCACAGGGAGGATTTTCCTTACCCCAACGTCCCCCGCCGCGGCCCCAGATAGCCGAACAGATACGCCGCGACCTTGCGCATCTGGATCTCCTCCGCCCCCTCGGTGATCCGATACCGCCGGTGGTGGCGGTAGATATGCTCGAACGGCTTGTGGCGCGAATAGCCGATGCCGCCATGCACCTGCATCGCGCGGTCGGCGGCTTCGCAGCACAGCCGGTTCGCCCAGTAATTGCACATGCTGACCTTGTCCGACAGCGTGTGCTCGATCTCCTTGTGCGGGGTGTTGTCCATGTCCCACGCGGTCTTGCGGATCAGCAGCCGCAGCATCTCGGCCTGCGTCGCCAGCTCGACGAGCGGGAACTGGATCGCCTGGTTCTTCGCCAGCGCTTCGCCGAAGGGCTTGCGCGCCCGCGCATATTTGACGCTTTCCTCGATACAGAACACCGCCGCGCCCAGCGATGACGCCGCCTGCCGGATGCGGTTCTGGTGGACGAAGCTCTGCGCGATCGACAGGGCGCCGCCGACCGGGCCGAGCCGTGCGCTGTCAGGCACCCACACCTCAGTGAACGTCATCCGCGGATGGTCGGTCGGCATGTTGAAGGTCCACATATATTCGTCGACCGTCATGCCCTCGGTGCCCGTCGGCACGAGTAGGCAGGTGATGCCCTTGGCATCGCCATCCTGACCCTCGGTACGGCAAAAGGTTGCGCAGTGCGTCGCGACGTGCATCCCGGTGATCCACATCTTGCGTCCATTGATCCGCCAGCCCTCGACCCCGTCACGGTTTTCGCGGACGGCACGCGTTTCCATATGCGTCGCGTCGCTGCCATGGTCGGGCTCGGTCAACCCGAACGCGGTGCGGCGCTTGCCCTCGAACCCGCCGAGGATGAACTCCTGCTTCTGCTCCTCGCTCGTCGCGAACTGCTCGAACATCTCCACAAACGGGAAATTGCCGACGATGCTGTGCTCGTTCTGCAGATCGTTGTGGAGGCCCAGCCCCTTCGCCGCGAAATGCTCGCGGATCACCGCCATCCACAGGTTCGACCCGTCCTTGCCGCCATATTTCTTCGGCGCCGAAAAGCGCCAATGCCCCGCCGCATCGGCCTTGCGCGTCGCGGCGCGGAGAAGCTGTTCCCACTCGTGGCGGGGCAGCCCCTGATTGTCCCAGTCGGTGCGGCTATGCTCGCGGCGATGATCGAAGAAGCGGATATTATCGTCGGCGTCTTCCAGCGGCTTGATCTCGGCCTCGATGAAGGCATCGAGTTCGTCCAGATAGGCCTGCAGGTCGGTCGGTATAGCGAAGTCCATGACGATCCTCTCTGTTCGATTCCAAGAATGCACCGTAGCCCTGAGCTTGTCGAAGGGCGCCCATCCGATAAGCGCCCTTCGACAGGCTCAGGGCTACGGGGCTAGATCAACTGCCCACAGCGTTTTGGCCCGCGCGAGCGCAGCATATTTGGGACTGTCGACCGCGCATTTATCGAGCACCGCGCGGCGCAGTCGGGCAAGCAGGCCCGGTTCGGCGAGCGTCACCGCGCCGCCGAGCAAGCGATCAGCGAGCGCCCTGTCCTCCGCGCGCACGCCCGCGTCCAGATCGCGCATCACGATCCCCAGCGCATTCATCGCGACCGCGACCTGAAACTTGGCATGCCCCTCTGCCGCCGGTTTGATCTCCTCGGCCAGCCAGTCGCGCACCGCCTGCACCATCTCGCGATTGGCCGGCTCGCCGGTCGGCGCTGCGGCTGGCGGCGGCGCAGGCGGCAAGGCGCGAGTGCGCTCCGCCGCGGGCGCCTCGGTTTCCAGCAACAGCAGCAGGTCCAGCTCCTGTTCGGCAGTGCGCCGCCCGACGACGACACGCTCGACCGTCGGATCGGCGCCACTGCGCCAAGCCTGCCCCATCTGCAAGCAGCCGAGCGCCCACCACAGGGTGCGATAGACGAGCCAGAAATGGAAGCGGTTGCGA
Organism: Sphingopyxis microcysteis; assembly: GCF_012274265.1. Classification (GTDB taxonomy): domain Bacteria; phylum Pseudomonadota; class Alphaproteobacteria; order Sphingomonadales; family Sphingomonadaceae; genus Sphingopyxis; species Sphingopyxis microcysteis. The sequence goes on along the minus strand of NZ_JAANYY010000004.1, from coordinate 279,939 downwards.
TCGACCCGCGCCCCGCCCGCTGCTTCATAGGCCGCGAAATAATCGTCGAGGCTGCCGACCCCGAACGCCGCCTGATCGATCCGCCCAAACCGCCACACCGTCATGCACCCAAACGCCAGATCCTCATGCGCATCGCCGCGATGCGCGAGTTCCCAGTCGAGCACGACGGCCAGCCCGTCCGCGTCAACCATGACATTGCCCATCCGGTAATCGCCATGCACCAGCACCGGGTCGGCGGGCGGCGGCAGATGATCCTCGCACCATTTGATCGCGAGCGCGATCACCGGCCGGTCGCCACCATAGTCAGCAAAGCGCGCTTTCAGCTCGGCGAGCGCTGCGGCGGTGTCCATCAGCGGGATCGCAGCGGGAATGGTCTCGGCAGGAATGGCATGAATGCGCGCCAGCTCGCGCCCAAGATCGGCCAATAGCGACGGCGGCGGGTTCGCCAATATCTTTGCCGGGCTCACCTCGGCGATTACCCGCCGCATGACATAGCCGGTGCCCATGCCGTCACCCTCGGACAACACGCCGACAACCTCGGGCGCCTTCACCCCTGCCGCATGGGCGGCGATCACCAGCGCCGCCTCGTCGGCATGGCCATAGGGGCGCCCCGCCATATAATCCGCCGACGGCGCGCGCCGCAGCACATAAGCGCCGCCCGCCCACTCGAACGCCCAGCTTTCCATATTCGCCCCGCCCGACAGGCGAACGAGGCCGGCCAATTCACCGGGACCGGCAATGCGGCGCATGAAGCCCGACAGCGCGTGACTCAGGTCGATCATCGGGCAATAGTGCTTACAGTTTACGTAAACGGCAAGCTGCCATTTGTGCCAAGGATCGGCTTCGGCCCAAAGACGATGGCGGCCCTGGCGCGAACAGCGCGCCCGCGCGGCGCTACTCGGCTACCGCCTCCGCGGCTGGCGGACTCTCGGCCGCCGTCAGGGCGCCATTCTGGATCAGCCATTGCGGAAAATCCGCCTGCACCGACGCGATGATCCGATCGATCGCGGCGGCAACTTGTTCGCCCTCCGCCTCGCGATCGCGCTGGACGACGACGCGGCGCGCCTGCGCGTCGATCAGCACCCGGTCGCGGCGGACCAGTTCGCCAACGGTCAGCCCGGACAGGATATTGCGGCTGTCGGCCTCGCGCTGTTCCAGCGTTGCAATCCGCTGGTTGAGTCGCTCTTCAAACTGCACCGCGGCATTGGTCTGCTGGCGCAGCTGGACGATATTGACGCGCACATCGCGGTCGAGCTCGCTGCGGACGTTACTGGCCAGCCGTTGATTCAGGCGCGCGGCATATTGATCGACCAGCACGACCCCATCGACCGCGATATCGTCATTGTCGACCCGCACGGTCAGCGTATCGATCCGGTCGCCGTCGCCCAGCAGGCCATCCAGCTTCGCCTGCACCGTCGTGCGCGCGCGCAGTTCGCGGGCGATATTGTTCAGCGACAGCGCCAGCGGGATCGACAATATGCCCAGCGTGACGATGATCCCGATCACCTGCATCGCGGTATGTTGCGGGGTCAGCGACGGCCCGAAACGGTTGAGCCGCGCCACGGCGGTGGCGGCAAAGGCGATCGCCAGCGTGTTGGTCAGGAACAGCAGCGCGGCGCCCAGCGCAAAGTCGAAGCGGCCGGTGGCCAGCCCGAAACCGACGGTCGACAGCGGCGGCACCAGCGCGGTCGCGATCGCGACCCCGACCATCACCCCCGACAGCTTGCGCATGATCGCATAGACGCCCGCAATACCGCCGACGACCGCGACGCCGAGGTCGAGCAGGGTTGGCTGCGTCCGCGCGCGCAGTTCGGACGTGACGTCCTGGATCGGCGACATCCAGATGATCAGCATCGCGACGATGATCGCGACCGCCATGCCCGCGGCCATCGTCACCAGCGACCGTTTGATCAGATTGGTTTCGAGCGTCGCCAGCCCGAAGCCGACGCCCATGATTGGGCCGAGCAGCGGCGACACCAGCATCGCCCCGATCACCACCGCCGCCGAGCTTTGCAGCAGGCCCAGCGTGGCGATCGCCGACGATAGCGTGATGAGCAGCAGGAATTTCTTGTCGAGCCGTGCATCGCGCGCGACGCTGGCCAGCGTCAGCGACCGGCCGTGGGTTTCGTCCTCGGCGGACGGATCTTCGTCGTCGAAACCGCCCGGCGCGGCGCGCGTGGACCGGCGACCCCCTGCATTAAACGGGGCGTCGCCGAGTCCAGGCACTCCGGGATGGTCGCCGGCCATCGGCAGGGCCGTTTTAGATCTTGCCGGTCAGTTCGGGGACGGCGCTGAACAGATCGGCGACGAGGCCGAAGTCGGCGACTTGGAAGATCGGGGCGTCCTCGTCCTTGTTGATCGCGACGATGGTCTTCGAATCCTTCATCCCGGCAAGATGCTGGATCGCGCCCGAGATGCCGATCGCGAAATAGACCTGCGGCGCGACGATCTTGCCCGTCTGGCCGACCTGATAGTCGTTGGGGACGTAGCCCGCGTCGACCGCGGCGCGCGAGGCACCGAGCGCGGCGCCGAGCTTGTCGGCGAGCGGCACGATGACTTCTTCGTACTTTTCGCTCGAACCGAGCGCACGGCCACCCGACACGATGATCTTCGCCGAAGTGAGTTCGGGGCGGTCCTGCTTGGCGATTTCGGCGCCGACGAAGCTCGAGATGCCGGCATCGCTGCCCGCACCCACGGCTTCGACCGTACCCGAACCGCCCGAGGTCGCGGCCTTGTCGAACGCGGTGCCGCGCACGGTCAGGACCAGCTTCGCATCAGACGATTCGACAGTCGCAATCGCGTTGCCGGCGTAGATCGGGCGGGTGAAGGTCTTCGGACCCTCGACCGACAGGATTTCCGAAATCTGCATCACGTCGAGCAGCGCGGCAACGCGCGGCGCAATATTCTTGCCGGTGGTCGTCGCGGGCGCGAGGAACGCATCGTGCGAGGCCATCAGCTCGGCAATCAGCGGCGCGACATTTTCGGGCAGATTATGACCGAAGGCGGCGTTGTCGGCGACGTGGACCTTGCCCACACCGGCGATCTGCGCGGCTTCCTTGGCCACCGCATCGACGCCCGAACCGGCGACGAGCAGATGAACCTCGCCCAGCTTCGATGCAGCGGTCACGACCGCAAGCGTGGCGTCCTTGACCGACGAACCATCATGTTCGACCCAAACCAGAGTTTTCATAATCTTGTTCCTTCATCCCTTCCCGTTCGCATCGAGCGAAGTCGAGATGCCCCTCGGCTTGACGCTCTCACGATGGGTGTCTCGACTTCGCTCGACACGAACGGGGGTCGAAATCAATCAGCTGTGGACGCCGATCGCCTTCAGCTTGGCGACCAGATCATCGACATCGGCGACCTTGACACCCGCCGAGCGGACGGGCGGTTCCGAAACCTTGACCGTCTTGACGCGCGGCGCGGTATCGACGCCGTAATCGGCCGGGGTCTTGGTATCGAGCGGCTTCGACTTTGCCTTCATGATGTTCGGCAGCGAGGCGTAGCGCGGCTCGTTCAAACGCAGGTCGGTGGTGACGATTGCGGGGAGCTTGAGCTTCACCGTCTCGAGACCGCCGTCGACTTCGCGCGTCACGCTGACATGATCGCCCTCGACATTGACCGCGCTGGCAAAGGTACCCTGCGCCCAGCCGGTGAGGGCTGCGAGCATCTGGCCGGTCTGGTTGTTGTCGCCGTCGATCGCCTGCTTGCCGAGGATCACGAGACCCGGCGCTTCGGCATCGGCAATCGCCTTGAAGATCTTCGCGAGCGCCAGCGGTTCGACTTCGTCATCGGTCTGCACCAGGATCGCGCGGTCGGCGCCCATTGCGAGCGCGGTGCGCAGCGTTTCCTGCGCCTTCGCCGGGCCGACGGACACGGCGACGATCTCGGTCGCAACCCCCTTTTCCTTGAGGCGGATCGCCTCTTCGACCCCGATCTCGTCGAACGGGTTCATCGACATTTTGACGTTCGCAAGGTCAACGCCCGTGCCGTCGGCCTTCACCCGCGGCTTCACGTTGTAATCGAGCACCCGCTTCACGGGGACGAGGATTTTCATGGGCTCAAAGCTCCTCTCAGCAAATTTGTGCACTGCGCCATAATTCGCGCTTACGTAAACGTCAACCTAGTCCCGGCATACCTTCTCCCTTGATGGGAGAAGGATAGGGAGCCTTATCGCCGCAGGCGATTAGGCGAACTTGGATGAGGGTGGGCGGCGCCTTGGCGCCGCGCGAGCCTTCGGCTCGCATACCCCTCACCCAGCTTCGACTAGGCGGCAAGCCGCCAAGTCTTCGCATCCCTCTCCCGGGGGGAGAGGGTGCGCTTTATCACGCGACCGCGCGAACCTCGGCGACAATCTTCTTTGCCGCGTCGCCCAGATCGTTTGCCGCGACGATCGGCAGGCCCGAATTGGCGAGGATGTCCTTGCCCTGCTGGACGTTGGTGCCTTCGAGGCGGACGACCAAAGGCACCGACAGATTCACTTCCTTCGCCGCCGCGACGATGCCGTCGGCGATGATGTCGCACTTCATGATGCCGCCAAAGATGTTGACGAGGATGCCCTTCACCGCGGGATCCTTCAGGATGATCTTGAACGCTGCGGTGACCTTTTCCTTCGAAGCGCCGCCGCCGACGTCAAGGAAGTTGGCAGGGAATTCGCCGTTCAGCTTGATGATGTCCATCGTCGCCATCGCCAACCCTGCGCCGTTCACCATGCAGCCGATGTTGCCGTCGAGCTTGATATAGGCGAGGTCATATTCCGACGCCTCGACCTCGGCGGGGTCTTCTTCGGTCAGGTCGCGCAGCTCGGCAATGTCCTTGTGACGGAACATCGCATTGCCGTCGAAACCGACCTTGGCGTCGAGCACCAGCAACTCGTCGCCATTGGCGCCTTCGCAAACCGCGAGCGGGTTGATTTCGATCTGTTCGGCATCGGTGCCAAGGAACGCGGCGTAGAGCCCCGCCAGAACCTTCGCCGCCTGCTTCGCCAGATCGCCCGACAGGCCGAGCGCCGCGGCGACGCTGCGGCCGTGGTGCGGCATCAGACCGGTCGCGGGATCGATCGTGATCGTGTGGATCTTGTCGGGCGTGTCATGCGCGACGGTTTCGATGTCCATCCCGCCCTCGGTCGAGGCGACGACCGCAATGCGGCTGGTCGCGCGGTCGACGAGGAGCGCGAGGTAAAATTCCTGCTTAATGTCGGCGCCGTCGGTGATGTAGAGGCGGTTGACCTGCTTGCCGGCCTCGCCGGTCTGGATCGTCACCAGCGTGTTGCCCAGCATATCCTTGGCGTGCGCTTCGACCTCTTCGATCGACTTGGCCAGCCGGACGCCGCCCTTTGCATCGGGGCCAAGTTCCTTGAACTTGCCCTTGCCGCGGCCACCGGCGTGGATCTGCGATTTCACGACATAGAGCGGCCCGGGCAGCTGCTTCGCCGCCGCGACGGCTTCCTCGACGCTCATCGCGGCGATGCCCTTGGGCACGGCGACGCCAAATTTCGCGAGCAGTTCTTTCGCCTGATATTCGTGGATGTTCATGAGGTCTGCCGGGCCTTTCGAGTCTTGGGGCGGGGAGAATTGGCGCCGCCTAAGCACAAGTCGGCGGGCAAGGCTAGTCCCGGGGCGGCAAGAGATTCTATCCGCCGCGGCGAGCAAGCTTATCCCTTCGTCATCCCGGCGAAGACCGGGATCTCATCGTTGCGCCCTATCGCGAGGTCGAGATCCCGACCGCCGCCCGGATGACGACAGCGGTTTTAGCGAAAAGCGCAGAGCGCCGCCGAGCTGGTGGTCACCGTCAAAATCTCCGGGTCTTTCAGCGCACGAACCTTGTGGAGGAACTGGTTCAGCGACAAATCGCTCATCCTTTTGTCCTTCAACGTCGACAGCGAACCGAGGCGGCGCAGCTGGAGCAGCGACAGCCGGTCGACCATGCGTTCGGCCATGCATGACGCGATCGGCTGCGACAGCCCGGCGTTGACCAGCCCGGTACGCAGCCGCGCTTCGGGCGTGGCGCAAGCCGCCAAGGCAAACAGCGACAGCGATAGAACAGCAAGGCGCATCAGCGATTATCTTCCATGAAATTCGGCGACCGCGCTCGACACCGCCTGCATCAACGCCATGCGCGCCGGGATCGGCGACGTGGTGGTCCCCATCATGACGACGATGGCATAGCGGGTGCCGTCGGGCGCGGTGGCGATGCCGATATCGTTGTAGCCCGCGGTCATGCCACCCAGATTCTGGCCCGTTCCCGTCTTGTGCATGAATTTCCAGCCCGGTGGCAGCCCGGCCTTGAGCCGCTTCGGCCCGCTCTTCGTACGGCTCATCACATCCAGAAGATATTCGGTCGATTCGGGCGAGAGCAACGTCCCGCGCGCCAGCCGGGTGAGCGCACTGGCGATCGCCGTCGGGCTTGCCCCGTCGATCGGATTGGCGAGATAATTGTCCATCGCCGCACGGCGCGTCGCCGGCGCCAGCGCGCCGCGCGCGGTTTCGAAATTGCGCCCGACCGAATAGCTTTGCTGCCAGCCCATCCCGGCAATCCCGCTTTGCAGCAAGCGTTCACCGGGGCCGAAGCGGATCGCGCCCAGATCCTTCTTCGCCATATAGGCGCGCACCGCACCCGGACCGCCGACCGTGCGCAGCACGCTGTCGTTCGCGGTATTGTCGCTTTGGGTGATCGCGGTTTCAATGAGCTGTCGAAGCGTCATAGTGACCGAACCCTGGGCGCGGACACGCGCCGCGAGCGGCTGGTAAAACAGCGTCAGATCCTCGGGGCCGATCCGCACCTGCTGGTCGAGCCGCACCCGGCCCTGATCGACGGCATCGAGCGCGGTCAGCGCCACCCACAATTTCGATACGCTCTGCTGGGGGAACAGCTCGCCACCGCGCTCGGCAATCGCCCATTCGCCGTCGATGCGCTGGACCGCGATCCCGGTCTTGCCCGGAAAGCCGCGCCACAGGAAATTGATACGTTCGGCAAGCCCTGCGGGCGGACGGCGAAAGCCGGGATCGAGCGGACCCGCGGGGCGCGGCATCGTCGATCGCACCGGCTGGCCGATCGGCACGGTTACCGATCCCGCCGGTCGCGGCGTGGCCGCCGGGCGCGGTGTGGCGGCCTGGGTCCGCGGCGTCGGGACCACCGCCGCGCTGCTGACGCAACCGGCGAGCACCGCGGCGCTCATCGTCATGGCGAGAAGCGGCCGACCCGAGAACGCAAACTTCATGAAAACCCCGCAACCTGCGACTTGTACAAAATCCCCGAACCAACTGGTCTCGCAGGCGGGCAAGGGGGGCTAGTCGTTTGCGACGAATGATTCCTCCCGCGCGACGAGTGGCGGAACCACGGGGACGTCAGGGCGCGGGGGTGGCGCGCACCATGGCCGGAAACAACCGCTTGAACGCCGCCAGCTTGGGCGCATCCCAGCGCATGATATAGCCGTTCGACGGGTTGCGGCGCATGAAATCCTGATGATTGGGCTCGGCGCGATAGAAACGCTTGTAGCTTTCGACCGGGACCACGATCGGCCGCGCAAAATATTTGCCCTTGCCGATCTGCGCCAGATAAGCGGTCGCGACCTGGCGCTGGGTCGCATCGAGCGGGACGATCGCGGCACGATATTGCGATCCCACGTCAGGCCCCTGACGGTTCTTCAAGGTCGGGTCGGCGATCACCGAAAATAGCACGCGCAGCAAGCTGCCATAGCTGACCTGCGTTGGATCGTAGACGATCCGCACCGCTTCGGCATGGCCCGACTTGCCGTCGTGGGTCAGTTCATATTTCGCGGTCGCGGCACTGCCGCCATGATAGCCCGATTCGACCGAGATCACGCCTTTGACGTTGGCAAACACGCCCTCGACGCCCCAGAAACAGCCGCCCGCCAGCACGGCGGTGGCACGCTTGCCCTTGACCGCAGGGTCGACGACAGCGGCGGGTAGTTTGACGACGCTTTCGGCCTGCGCCGGGGCGCATTGGGCGACGAGCGCGCCCGCTGCAAGCGCCGCAACGATCCGATGGAAGGGTACGCCGCCCGCTTGCTTCATGCCGGGATGGGCAACGCAGGCTGATTCAGCACGATGTAGGTGGCGCCGATCGCAAAGCCGGCGAGCATCGACAAAAACCAGTCGGAGCGGAAAAGGTTGAGCATGGGGAGCCTCTTTTTTCATTTATAGCGTTCGCGGCCAACGCCGCTTTGGTTACACCGACGATATGGCGCGCCCCGACCAGCCGTGCAGTGATGTCCGTCACCCTAAACAGGATGGCTTACTATCCGGTGAACCGGGTGCTTAACCGCCGTTCAGGTGCAGATAGGCTCCGCCACCGGCATTACAAGACCGGTCGGTACATAAATGCGTCCACATTCTATCACCGTCACCCCGGCGAAGGCCGGGGTCTCGCCCTAACGGCCCACTATTACCGCAGATGTCGAGATCCCGGCCTTCGCCGGGATGACGAAAAGGGTAGCGTCAGCGCAGCGCGGCGCACGCCTGCTGGATCCGCACGCACGCTTCCTTGAGCACCGCTTCCGACGTCGCATAGGAGACGCGGAACGCGGGCGACAGGCCAAAGGCGGCGCCATGCACCGCCGCGACCTTGGCGCTGTCGAGGAAATAGTCGATCAGCGCTTCGTCGCTGTCGATCAGCTTGCCGTCGGGCGTCGTCTTGCCGATGCAGCCGCTGGCGTCGGGATAGACGTAAAAGGCGCCGTCGGGGGTCGGGCAATTGAGGCCCGGCGCGTCGTTGAGCATCGCGACCACCATGTCGCGGCGTTTCTTGAACGCCGCATTGCGGTCGTCGAGGAACTGCTGCGGCCCGCCGAGTGCGGCGGCGGCGGCGGCCTGCGCGATCGAACAGGGGTTCGACGTCGATTGCGACTGCAATTTACCCATCGCCTTGATCAGCCAGGCCGGACCGCCCGCGTAACCGATGCGCCAGCCGGTCATCGCATAGGCTTTCGAACAGCCGTTCACGGTCAGGATGCGGTCGATCAGGTCGGGGCAACGCTGGGCAAAGGTCGAAAATTCGAAATCGGCGTACCAGACATGCTCGTACATATCGTCGGTCATCACCATCACATGCGGGTGGCGGCGGATGACTTCGCCCAGCGCGTCGAGTTCCTCACCCGAATAGGCGGCGCCCGACGGGTTCGACGGCGAATTGAGCATCACCCAACGCGTTTTCGGGGTGATGGCGGCGTCGAGCTGCGCCGGGGTGATCTTGTAATTCTGCGCCGCGCTGCCCTCGATGACCACGGGCTTGCCGCCCGCGAAAGCGACAATATCGGGATAGCTCACCCAATAGGGCGCGGGGATGATGACCTCGTCGCCCTTGTCGACGGTCGCGACCAGCGCGTTGAACAGTGTGTGCTTGCCGCCGACGTTGACCGAAATCTGGTCGAGCCCGAAATCGAGCCCGTTGTCGCGGCGGAACTTGCCGCGGATCGCTTCCTTCAGCGCCACCGTGCCATCGACCAAAGTATATTTGGTCTGGCCATTACGGATTGCCTCGATCGCGGCTTCCTTGACGAAATCGGGGGTATCGAAATCGGGTTCGCCCGCGCTGAGGCCAATCACATCGACGCCCGCGGCTTTCAGCGCCGACACGCGCGCGGTCATCGCGAGCGTCGCCGAGGGCTGGATACGGTTGAGGGCAGCGGAGATATGCGGCTTCAGCGACATCAGACTTCTTTCCGTGGCTTGCGCGGACAGGCGGCGATTTGACAGGAAATTGCGCGGGGCCGCGCCTAAAGCCTCCGCCCCGAATTCGCAAGCGCGCTGGTTGATAATTTACCTATGCACTACTCAAGATGCGGTCATCCCGGCGAAGGCCGGGATCTCGCCCTAGCTACCTGACGCACCGGCGAGACCCCGGCCTGCGCCGGGGTGACGGCAAATGGAAACGTCAGGTCGAGTCGACCAGCCGCGCCGGGATGAGCCCGCGCAGCGAATTGCCGATAAAGAAGCCGTTCGCCAGATCGGCCAGTCGCAGATGCGATTCGACCGCGCGCCCCTTGTCGATCAGCTCGGCGCGCAGCACGCCGGGAAGCAGCCCCAATGCCAGCGGCGGGGTCAGCAGCTGGCCGTCGCGTTCGACAAAGATATTGCTCCAGCTGCCCTCGGTGACAAAACCCGGTTCGTCGACAAACACGACCTCGACGGCGCCGCTTTCCTTGCGTGCATCGTCATAGGCGGCACGCTGGCTGGTTTTGTGATTCAGGCGGAAATCGTCAGCCGCCAGTGGCGCCGGGCACACTGCCACCGGCACCGGCAGTTCGGCCAGTCGCGGCAGCGGCGACACCTCGACCGCCAGCGCGCCCGACGGCGCCAGCCGCATCCGCACCCGCGCCGCGCTGCGCAAGCGAAAGGTCGCCGATTGCAGGCTGTTGCGCGCGCCGTGCCGGTCGAACCGGAAGCCCAGCGTTTCGGCGCTCGCCTTCATCCGCGCCAAATGCCCTTCCAGCCGCTGAACCCCTTCGACGGGATCAAAGAACATGGTTTCGATCAGGTCGAAATGCGCCCCCGCTGCCCCCACAAACTCCCCCTTTGCCAGACATTCACGCCATTCGTCAGCCGGCCCGCTGTCGGCAACAATTCCCGAACCCAATCCCAGCGTGGCGCGATTTGCGCCTTCTGGCAAGCCATTGGCGCGGGGAAACACCAGCGTGCGGATCGCCACATTGAACGCCGCGTCGCCGCCCGGTTCGATAAAGCCGATCGACCCGGTGTACAGCCCGCGTGCACCCACCTCCAATTCGTCGATGATCTCCATCGCCCGGACCTTGGGGGCGCCGGTGATCGACCCGCACGGAAAGGCGGCACGCAGCACATCGACCGCGCCAATGCCTTCGGGAAGGCGCGCGCTGACGTCGGACACCAGCTGGTGGATCGTCGGAAAGCTTTCGACGCGAAACAGGTCGGGGACCGCCACCGAACCCGGCACCGCGACGCGCGACAGATCGTTGCGGATCAGATCGACGATCATCAGGTTTTCGGCGCGTTGCTTGGGATCCTCGGCCAGCGTGCGCGCCGCCGCCGCGTCGGCATCGGCATCGGGCAGCCTTGCCGCGGTGCCCTTCATCGGCCGCGCCATCACCTGGCCGTCGCGCAGCGCGAAGAACAGCTCGGGCGAATGCGACACGATCGCACGGTCGCCGGTCCAGATCACCCCGCCATAGCCCGCGCGCGCCGTCTGCCGCAGCCGCGCATGGATCGCCAGTGGATTGCCCAGCACCGGCACGTCGGCGCGAAAGGTCAGGTTCGCCTGATAAATGTCGCCCGCGGCGATATAGGCGAGCACCGCTTCGACCGCCGCGATATAGTCGGCGCGCGCCACCCGCGGCGCCATCGCGCCGATCCAGGCGCTGGCGGGATCAGGCAGCCGCCCCGGCACTTCATCGGCATCGATCCGTTCGACCGTCTCGAACAATCCGAACCAGCCGAGCGGCCCGTCGCTCGCGCCCTCAACCTGCGGTCCCCGCCACGCGGTGCTGAGCCCCTGCCCGGCTTCATACGTCAGATAACCGGCGGCATAGAGACCCCGCGCCGTCGCGCGCTCGATCGCGCCCAGCAGCGCCGGGACGTCATGCGGCTTTTCGGCGGTCAATAGATCGACCGGATTGGTGAACAGCCGCGCCGGCGCGGCGCCGCGCGTCCGGGCATCGTCGAGCAGCACGAACGGCGACGCGCCGACACCCGGCGTGGGGATGGCAGCACTATCCGGCATCGGCGCCCGGCCAATCGCAGCTATGGGCGATCGGCGTCAGCGTTCGCGGCGCATGCGGAACGGCCGCTGTCCCTCGATCTTGGCAAAATAGCTGCCCATCGCCGCCGCCTTGATGTTGATCTTGTCGCCGACGCGCGGTTCGCGGACCGATCCGACGCCGTCGATCTGCACCCACACCGCGCCGCCCTCGACCGTCAGCCGATATTTGCCCGATCGATCCATCGACACCGATTCGATCGTCGTGTCGATCGCGGTGATCTTGTCTTCGTCTCTATCGTCGTCATCATCGCCGCCGAACAGGCTACCAAGATTGGGCAGCGAAAAGCCGAACAGCCCACGCCGCGCCTTTTTCATCGTCGCGCGGTCGGCAAAGGTGATCTCGCGCGCCGTATCGGCAGCCGACAGTTCGCCGACCTCGCGGTCGAAACAGGCCAGCCGCGCCGCTGCATCGGCGATGTCACGGCAGGCGTAAAGTTCCTGGATCTGCGCCGGGCGCGGCGGCGGCGCCTTGTCCTTCGCGGCCGCAGGCAGCGCCGCGGCACCGGCAAGGATGGCGAGTGATACGGCAATGCGCGACGACAGCTGCAACATGGCAAAACCCCTGGCGAGAAAGATGGCCCTGCCTAGCGGCGCCGACCGCGCGCCGCAAGCACGCCCGGTTGCGATGTCGGCTTACTGACCCTAGTGTCAGGAATGCCAACAGGATGAGAGGATTTTTACCGGCGATGCCTAGCGAATATTCCTGGTCGACCGACTATCAGCATCCGACGGCCTGGGATCAGACATTCGCGCCGCTTTCGCTTCCCGAAATGCTCGCCGCCAGCGTGGCGCGGCGCGGGGATGCCGCCATGCTCGACTTCATGGGTCGCCGCTTCAGCTATGCCGAGGTCGCCCGCGGTGCCGCGCGGGTCGCGCGCGGGCTGCAACAACTGGGGATCGGCAAGGGCAGCCGGGTCGGGCTGTTCCTGCCCAATGTGCCGCACTATGTCGCAGCCTATTATGGCGCGCTGGCAATCGGCGCGACGGTGGTCAATTTCTCGCCGCTGTACACGGCGCGCGAGCTCGAGGATCAGGTCGAGGATTCGGGGACCGATACGCTGTTCACCGTCAGCGCCGCGGCGCTGCTGCCGACCGCGTTGAAAGTCCTCGACGGGTCGAGCCTCCAGCGGCTCGTCGTCGGCTCGGTCGCGGGCGGCCTCTCCGCCGCGAAGTCCGCGCTCTACCGATTGTTCAAGCGCGCCGAGATCGCGCCCCTGCCCACCGATCCGCGCATCGTCCGATTTTCGGCGCTGATCGCCAACGGCGGTCGCCCCGATCCGGTCGCGATCGATCCCGAGCGCGACATCGCGCTGATCCAATATACCGGCGGCACCACCGGTACGCCCAAGGGCGCGAAGCTGACGCACCAGAATCTGACCGCCAACGCGCGGCAGGTGAATGCCATCGATCCAGACCATCAGGCCGACGACCGCATCCTCGGCGTCCTTCCCTTCTTTCACGTCTTTGCCAACACCTGCGTACTCAACCGCACTGTCCTCAACGGCGGCACGATCACCATGCTGCCGCGCTTCGACGCCAGACAGGCGCTCGCCGCGATCACCCGGACGCGGACGACGGCGCTCCCCGGGGTGCCGACGATGTATCAGGCGCTGCTCGACCATCCCGACCTCGCCAAGACCGACTTCTCTTCGCTGCGCATCTGCATCTCGGGCGGCGCGCCGATGCCCGCCGAGCTACGCGAAAAATTCACCGCGGCGACCGGCGCCTCGCTGGTCGAGGGCTATGGCCTCACCGAAAGTTCGGGGGTGGTCGCGACCAACCCCTATGACGGCCCGGTCCGCCCCGGCACGATCGGCCAGCCGCTCCCCGCGACGCACATCCGCCTGCTCGACAAGGAAGACCCGTCGAAGGACGCACCCGACGGCGAGCCCGGCGAGCTCGCAGTCAAGGGGCCGCAGATCATGCAGGGCTATTGGAATCGCCCAGACGCCGATCTCGACAGCTTCACCGCCGACGGCTGGCTGCGCACCGGCGACGTCGCGGTGGTCGAGGACGGCGGCTATATCCGCATCGTCGACCGGCTGAAGGACATGATCGCAGTCGGCGGCTTCAAAGTCTATCCAAGCGTGATCGAGGCGCATCTCTACGAGCATCCCGCGGTCAAGGAAGCGATCGTACTCGGCGTTCCCGACGCCTATCGCGGCGAAGCGCCCAAGGCCTTTGTCACGCTCGAGGAAGGATATGACGTGTCGGGCGAAGCACTAGCCGCCTGGCTCAACCCGCAGCTCGGCAAGCATGAGCGCGTGATCGCGGTCGAAGTGCGCCTGAACCTGCCCAAGACGATGATCGGCAAGCTCGACCGCAAGGCGCTGCGCGCCGAAGAGGGCGCCGGCTAAGAACTAGCCACGAAGGGTTCCTCCGCCGATCGTATCGATTGGCGGTAGAGCCCAATCGCCAGCATGAATTCGCTGTCGACGGCGAGGTGGTGGCGCCGTTCAGGGGGAATCACGATGCTGTCACCCGCGTCAAGACGGATCGGCCCGTCGGGCGCATCCTCCCAGACAAAGCCGACCGAACCGGCCTCGACCGCCAGCACGCCCCAGCATCCCTGCTTCAGCGCGTGCGCGCGGAGCAAACCGAGCGGCAGCGTCGCCGCAGTAAAGGGGCCAAGCCGCCGATAGGCTTCGCAATCATCCGGCAAGCGCGTGGCCGTCATCCCACCGTCGCCCGGATCACCGCAATGATGACCCCGAACAGGGCAAGACAGACCGGAATGGTCAGGATCTGCCCCGCGACCGCGCCCGGCGACATCGGGCCGGTCCACGTATCGAGGTCGCCGCGCACAGCGATCTGGTCAGGCCGCGCGGCATGGCCGTCGAGGCCGATCAACACCCCGCTCAATCCGAAATAGAGGATGGTGTAGCCGATGCTGATCGCGATCATGAACAGCGCCTCGCCATCGCGACCGGTGGCATAGAGCAGCCCGCCGAGGAAGATGCCGTAACAGCCGAACATCACCCGCCAGATCGCCGCGGGAACCTGCAACGCATTATGCGCCGGATGAGCCGGGATCGATACCGGTCGATACGCATGCGGGTCGGGCGCGCTCCGTCCCGGCGGGTCGGTCATGGCATAGAGGTTCATTTCATCCAGCATCTTCCAGTCCTTTCAGAGCGTCAGCGTCGGTGCGACCGTCGCGGTGGATGCGAATTCCGGTCAGCAGGCTGTCGGCGATCATCCGCGCCCGCGCGGCGATCAGCTGCGTCGCGCGCGGGTCGCGTTCGAGCCGGTCGAGCGTCGCGCCGAACAGCGCGAGCCAGTGGAGGAAGTCATCGCGCTCGACACCCGGGATCGCGATATGCTTGGCCATCGGATTGCCCCGAAACCCGCCGCTTTCGTGGAGCACCGACGACCAAAAGGCGGTCATGCGATCGAGATGTTCGTCCCAATCGGCAATGCGCGCGGCAAAGATCGGCCCCAGCCGGGCGTCGCTACGGATCGTCGCGTAAAATTCTTCGACCATCTGCCGGATGAAGCCGGGGTCGATTTGCAACGCCTCGGCGGCTTCGCGTTTCGACTGGCGCGCCGCGGTGGCATGGGGACTGGTCGTCATCGGGATCGTTCCGGTGCTAAGTGGTATATGAAATACCCTTTAAAGCGCTTTGCCTTTTAAAGCAATATCTCATATGCACCTTATATGCGGCTCAACCTTCAAACCGACTATGCGCTTCGCACCCTGATGATGCTGGCCACCCATGGCGGTCAGCTGGCGGTGGACGATATTGCCGACGCCTATGGCATTTCGCGGCACCATCTGATGAAGGTCGCGGGCCGACTGGCCGAGCTTGGCTATGTGGTCGCCCGGCGCGGACGCGGCGGCGGGCTCTCGCTCGCGCGCCCGGCCGAAGAAATCAACGTCGGATCGGTCGTCCGCGACATCGAAACGCTCGACGGCTTTGTCGAATGTTTCGATGCAGGATCCAATGGCTGCCCGGTCGCGGGGGTTTGCGGACTGCAAGGCGCGCTGTCGCTGGCGGTCGGCGATTTCCTTGCGCGTCTCGACCGCTACGCGCTGACCGACCTGATCCCCAGTCGCCAGCTCTTTGCCGAGCGGCTCGCCCCGACCTCGCCGTCGACGTCACCGCCCTAAAAATGCGCGATAAGGACGATGTGACATTGTAACCTTTGTCATGTTATGCCATATCCGGCATCGCAATTGCCCCAACGGAGAATCGGGTGACCCAAGTCGCCAGCCCTGCCCCTGTCCAGTCGCGCCTCGGCGCGATGGTTCGGGCTGCGCGCGGCGCACGACCGTTGACCTCGCTTTCGGGCGACCAGCTCGCGATGGGCCTGTCGGGGCTGTGCCTCGTCCATTGCCTCGCGACGACGATTTTCTTCGCCTCGGTCGCGTCGGTCGGCGGGGTATTTCTCGACAATCATCTGTTCCACGAAATCGGGCTGATCATCGCGATCGGCTTTGCGCTGATCACCCTCGTCTCGGGCGTGCTCAGCCACGGCTATATGATGCCGTTCGCGGTCGGCAGCTTCGGGCTCGGCATGATGGCGGGCGCGCTGTCGCGGCCGCACGACGGCAGCGAAGTGCTCGCGACGATGATCGGCGTCGCCGTCGTCGCGCTGGGCCACGACCTCAACCGCCGCGCGCGACACTAATAGCGCAACGCCCGCGACCCTGGCGCCGGAATGGACCGGTCCGCAACTTGCGGACACCCCTCAAACAGCCTACATTCTTTCGACGAGTTGGCGCGAACCAGCGCGCAGCACAAGGAAGCGCCCATGGGCAAGCATGATCATCCGCACGTCGAGGCTAGCGGCGCCTCGCTCGCCAAAGCGGCGCAGACCGCGCTCGAGGGCGCGGGCGAAGCATGGACCGACATGCGCGCGCAGATTTTCGAAGCCGTCGCCGCGATCGGCAAGCCCGCCAGCGCCTATGAAATCGCCGATATCGTCTCGCAGAAACGCGGCAAGCGCGTCGCGCCGAACAGCGTCTATCGCATCCTCGACCTGTTCGTCGTGAACAACCTCGTCCGCCGCGTCGAGAGCGCCAACGCCTTTGTCGCGAACAGCCATCCCGGCTGCCTGCACGACTGCATCTTCCTGATCTGCGACGAATGCGGCACCGCGGTGCATGTCGATGACGACAAGCTTTCGACCGGGGTTCGCGCCGCCGCCAACGCCACCGGCTTCGCCGCCGAGCGCCCGGTGATCGAAGTGCGCGGCAAATGCGCCGAGTGCCAATAAGGTGAGCCGCCGCGCTCCGCCGGACATCTGAGCGATGGTCGGGGGGCTTCAGCACTGGATCGAGGCACAGCGCGAGCGCCCGCCCGCACCGACGCGCGCGTGGCTGTGGACGCTGGCGTTCGGCATCGCGGTGCTGCTGTTCGGCCTCCACCTGACGCAGGTCTTTCCGCAAAGCGGCCACGACATCGCCCCCGGCTATGGCGCGCCGGTGCTGGCGTTCGAATTTGCCGGGAGCCAGGCCGATCTCGAGGCGATCTTCGGCTTTTTCACCGACCCGCAGCAGGTAACCCCCCTCGCCGCGATGCGCGCGGGGAACGAGCAGGATTATCTCTACATGCTGCTCTACGCCGGCTTCCTCACCAGCGGCTGCCTTGCGCTGTGGCGCGAACTGCGCGTCCGCCCGCTGCTTGCTGCGGCGGCGCTCCCCGTCGCCGCAGCGCTGTGCGATGCGTATGAAAACTGGCTGCTGTTCGACATCCAGGCCGCCTTTACCGCGGGCGATTATTCGCCCGCCATGGCCAGCCTCCCCTATCCGGTGGCGGCGAAATTCCTGCTGCTGGCAGCGACCAATGTCGCGATCGGTGCCGCGGCGACCCAGCTCGGCCGCTGGTGGGCGCTGCTCGGTACCGTCGCGATCCTCGCCGCGATCCCGACGGTGATGGCGATCATCGCCCCCGCCGCCTTTGCATGGGCGTTGATCCCCTCGGTAGCGGGCGGCTGGATCCTGCTGCTCGCGCTCGCTGCGGTGGGAAGCTGGCGCGCGCTGGTCGGCAAACGCCCGCTCGTCGATTTGGACCACGCCTGACCCCTTTCCACTCCGGGCCTGCGGGTCTAGGGAAACCCCCGAATCCCGCGAACAGGGCGAAAGGCTGCACCCATGAATAGCGTCATCATCCGCGAAGACGACCTGATCGAGACCATCGCCGACGCGCTCCAGTATATCAGCTATTTCCATCCGATGGACTATATCCGCGCACTGGGAGCCGCGTACGAGCGCGAGGTGTCGCCCGCCGCGAAGGACGCGATGGCGCAGATCCTGTCGAACAGCCGCATGTGCGCCGAGGGGCATCGCCCGATCTGCCAGGACACCGGCATCGTCACCGTGTTCATCAAATGGGGCATGGACTGCCGCCTCGACAGCCCGCGCAGCCTGCAACAGGTTGTCGATGAAGGCGTCCGCAAGGCGTATCTCCATCCCGAGAACAAGCTCCGCGCCTCGATCCTCGCCGACCCGGCGTTCAGCCGTGTGAACACCAAGGACAATACGCCCTCGGTGCTCAACGTCGAAATGGTGCCCGGCGCCAAGGTCGTGATCGACGTCGCCGCAAAGGGCGGCGGCAGCGAGAACAAGTCGAAGTTCAAGATGATGAACCCGTCGGACTCGATCGTCGACTGGGTGCTCGAAATGGTCCCGCAGATGGGCGCCGGCTGGTGCCCGCCCGGCATGCTCGGCATCGGCATCGGCGGCACCGCCGAAAAGGCGATGCTGCTCGCCAAGCAATCGCTGATGGACCCGATCGACATGACCGAACTGCTCGCGCGCGGTCCGAGCAATCCGACCGAGGAATTGCGCATCGAGCTCTATGAAAAGGTCAACGCGCTGGGCATCGGTGCGCAAGGCCTCGGTGGTCTCGCCACCGTACTCGACGTCAAGATCGCCGACTGGCCGACCCATGCAGCGTCAAAGCCCGTCGCAATGATCCCCAATTGCGCCGCGACGCGTCATGCGCATGTGACGCTCGACGGCAGCGGCCCCGCTTTCCTCGAACCGCCGGTGCTCGCCGATTATCCGCAAATCGACTGGGCACCCGACAAGGCGGCGATCCGCGTCGATCTCGACAATCTGACCCCCGAAGTCGTCGCGAGCTGGAAACAGGGCGACCGCCTGCTGCTCAATGGCAAGATGCTCACCGGTCGCGACGCCGCGCACAAGCGCATCGCCGACATGCTCGCGAAGGGCGAGCCGCTCCCCGTCGAATTCAAGGGCCGCGTCATCTATTACGTCGGCCCGGTCGATCCGGTGGGCGAGGAAATCGTCGGCCCCGCGGGTCCGACGACCGCGACGCGCATGGACAAGTTCATGGACATGATGCTCGAGCAGGGCCTGCTCGCCTGCGTCGGCAAGGCCGAACGCGGCCCCGCCGCAACCCAATCGATCGCCAAGCACAAGAGCGCCTATCTGATGGCGGTCGGCGGCGCGGCCTATCTCGTCGCGCGCGCGATCAAGGGCAGCAAGGTGGTGGGCTTCGCCGACCTCGGCATGGAGGCGATCTACGAATTCGAGGTCAGCGACTTCCCCGTCACCGTCGCGGTCGATAGCGAAGGCCAGAACGTCCACGTCAACGCGCCGAAGCTGTGGCAGCAGCGGATCAGGGATGAGGGGTTGCTGGCGGGGGTGTGAGGCTGCCTTTGTAAGGCCGGATCTTACAAGGTTGTAATTTTGAGCGCCGAAAAATGTGTCGCTATTGAGATGATCCCGCAAACCAAGGGATCATCTCTATGTGCGATAAAAGCCGGATAGCCAGACTGTTACACCGCATTCAAGGTCGCGGCCTCACCTTCCCCTCTCCGTCACCCCGGCGCAGGCCGGGGTCTCGCCCTCTCGATCCGAAATCTCCGAAACGGCGAGATCCCGGGCTGCGCCGGGATGACGATGTGGGGTAGGGTCGCGCAATGCGCCAACCCTGCGTCTATATCCTGACCAATCGCGGCAACCTGCTGTTCTACATCGGCGTGACGAGCGACATCGCCGCGCGCATGATGCAGCATCGCGCCGGAGAAGGGTCGGCGCATTGCCGACGCTACAACATCTGGAAGCTCGTTTATGTCGAGTTTCACGCCACAATGGCGGATGCCATCGCGCGCGAGAAGGCGCTCAAACAATGGCATCGCGACTGGAAGCGGCGGTTGATCACCGAGAGCAATCCGGAGTGGAACGACCTGTTCGAGACGATTCTGAACTGACGGCTCACGACTTTACCGGCGAGACCCCGGCCTTCGCCGAGGTGACGATGGGAAATGGCGTAAGTTTGACCCGTCATCCCGGCGAAGGCCGGGATCTCGCCGGTGCCTCCTTGCCATGTCGTTCGATTTAAAGAACACTCCCCACCGTTATCACCGCAGGGGGACAAGCCATGGATTTCCGCAACGCCGACCGACCGAACCGCCGCGACCTGATTCGCGGCGCTGCCATGCTCGGCGCGGGCGCTGCGGTCATGGCGCCCTTCCCCGCGCTCGCCGCGAGCAGCCAGAGCGCCGCGATCCGCAAGGCCGCCGAGGCCGGCAAGGACGCCTCGATCAAGCGCATCCGCGACTGGATCGCGCTCCCCTCGATCGCCGCCGAAAACCGCAACATGGCCGAAGGCGCCGCCTATATGGCCGAGCTCGCACGCGACGCGGGGTTCAGCAATGTCGAGATTGTGCCCACCGACGGCCATCCCGGTGTGTTCGGCACGATCGACGTCGGCGCCCCGCGCACGCTCGGCATTTATTTCATGTATGACGTCAAACAATATGACCCCGCCGAATGGTCCTCCCCGCCGCTCGAAGGGCGCATGGTCGAGCGCCCCGGTTTCGGGAAAGCGATCATGGGCCGCGGCGCGGTGAACCAGAAGGGACCCGAGGCGGCCTTCCTTGCCGCGCTCCACGCGATCCGCGCTGCCAAGGCCAAGCTGCCGGTGAACATCGTCCTCGTGTGCGAGGGCGAAGAGGAAATCGGATCGCCGCATTTCCGCCAGATCGCGACCAAACCCAACATCCTCGCTGCGCTCCGCAAATGCGACGGCATCTTCATCCCTTTCGCTTCGCAGGGGCAGAACGGCAACGTCACGGTCAACCTCGGCTCAAAGGGGATCATCGAGCTTGAGCTCGTCGCCAGCGGCGAAAAATGGGGCCGCGGGCCGAAGGGCGACGTTCATTCCAGCCTCAAGGCGATGGTCGACTCGCCCGCCTGGCGGCTGGTGCAGGCGCTCCAGACGCTCGTCACCCCCGATGGCAACAAACCCGCGATCGAAGGCTGGTTCGAAAATGTCCGCCCGCTCACCGACCGCGAAAAGAGCCTGATCCGCGAAGCCGCGAAGGCAGGCGACGAGGCGCAGCAAAAGGCGGCGCTCGGCGTCACCCACTGGATCGACAATCTCGCCTATGACGACGCGCTGATCCGCCTCGCGCAGGAACCGACGGTCAATATCGAGGGGCTCGTCGCGGGCTATACCGGCCCCGGCGGCAAGACGATCCTGCCCGGTCGCGCGGTTGCCAAGCTCGACCTGCGCCTCGTCCCCAACCAGACGCGCGCCGAAGCGACACAGAAACTGCGCGCGCATCTCGACAAACATGGTTTCAAGGATGTCGAGGTCAATGTGTCGGGCGGTTATGATCCGACCGAGGTCGCCGAGGACAGCCGCCTGATCCGCACCGCGCTCGCAACCTACAAACAGATGGGCGTCGCGACCAACCTCAACGCGCGGCTCGCGGGCAGCTGGCCCGGCGCGACGTTCACCGCGCCGCCGGTGTCGATCCCGGCGGGCCATTTCGGCACCGGCCACGGGTCGGGTGCGCACGCCCCCGACGAATATTATCTGATCGATTCGACCAATCCGAAGGTAGCCGGGCTCGTTGACGCGACGATGGGCTTTGCCGAATTTCTCTACACGCTCGCCGCGATCAAATGAGCGGCGACCTCAACGGGGTCGCGCATGTCATCCTGACCGCGGGCGACTTCGCGCGCTCGACCGCATTCTGGCGCGACATGATCGGCTATCTGGGGCTCAAGCGCGTGCTCGACAGCGATGCGATGCTCTATGGCGTCGGCGGCCGCACCGCGATCGGCATCCGCACGCCGAGCCCCGACAATGTCGGCAAGCGCTTCGACCAGGGTGCGCCGGGGCTGCATCACGCCTGTTTCCGGATGCGCGACCGTGCTGCGGTCGATCGCCTCCATGCGTTTCTGAAAGACCGGACCGACATCCAGATCGTTCACGCTCCGCAGGAAGAGCCGTGGGCGCCCGGCTATTATTCGATACTGTTCGAGGATCCCGACGGCATCCGCATCGAATTCAACCATGTCCCCGGTACCGGACTGCTCGCGGAAGGACGCGAAATCGGCGGCGCCGAAGCCTTCGATTAAAAGCCGTACACCAAAGTGAAGCGCGTCTGGGTGTCGACGCTTTCGATCCCCGGCGGCGGGCTGGTGTCGATCTGCGCCGAATAGGCGACGCGCGCCGACAGCGCGCCGGTCAGCTTGGCGTTGAGCGCGGTCAGCGAGCTGGTCGAACTATTTGCTTCGCCGATTATCGTCGAGGCCACCTGGGTCAGCCGCAGCGTCGGTGAAATCTGCCAGCCGAAATCAACGCCCGCGAGCGCGGTCAATTCGGTGTCCTTCCCGCCCTTGACGAACTGCGTATGGCGGAACGCCGGGCCGCCCTTCAGGCTGAGCGACAGCTTCGGCTTGTCGAGCAGCTTGTACCCCAATCCCCCCGACAGGTTCCAGCGCGTGTCATAACCCAGGATCCGGTCATGCTCCCACCGCGCCAGACCAAAGGCGAAGCTGCGGTCGTCGATCCGGTGCTGCGGTTCCAGCTCGGCAACATAGCGTTCGACCGAGGTGCGGCCGTTGGTGCGCTGATAATCGGCCTGCGCCCGCAGCTTGTGGGTCCAGTCGATCCCCTGCCGCGCCAGCGCGATCCCGGCGCTCAGCCCCGCCGATTTGGTGTTGCCGCTGCTCTGCGACGCACCGATCTGCCCCTCGCCCTTCCAGTTTTGCCAGAAACGCGCCGCCGCCAGCTTGGCGCGCGCCGCCGCCGCCGCCTCGTCCTTCAATCGCTGGCGTTCGGCGCGATAGGCGGCCAGCCGCGTCTCGATGTCATCCGCATCGGCGGGCCGCGTATTCTTCGCCAGCTGCCCGACCGCCTCGACATCGGCGTCGCGACCGCTCGCCATCGCGGCGGCCAATATTTGGCCGATCGGATCGGGCGGCGGCGGATTGCCGCTGCGATAATAGGCGAGCAATGCGTCGATTTCGCCGACATTGGCGGGATGGGTCTGCCGCGCAAAGCGCGCGACCGCTTCGACCGCCTGCGTCTCGCCGCTGGCAAAGGCGGCGTCGATCATCGCGCGGACCGCATCGGGCAGTGGCGGATCGAGCGGCACCAGCGCGGTCGGGATCGGGTTGGCCAGCACCGGATCGGCGAGCGCGGGATTGGGCTGCGGCGGGTTTGCCGGTTCCTGCGCGGCGGACGCGGGCGGCACCGCGAGGGCGAACGACAGGCAAAGCACGGCCGGACGGGGGAGAGCGATCACCGATGACGTCCTTCCTGGGGGAACGAAAGTGCGGGCGAGGCGCGGCTATAACCCGAAAGAGGCTGGCATTTCCACCCCGCCTCCCCCATTTGCGAACCTATGGTTATAGCCCTCATCGCTATTTTCTGTGCCGGTATCGCCAATTTCGCGATGCACCGCGCCTTCATGGAAAGCGACGACCCGCTGATCCAGCAAATGGTCAAGCCGCTCGCCGACAAGGCGGGGCCGCACATCACCTATATCTTCGAATTCCTGCTGCTCGTCGGCGCGATGGCGATTGCGACCCGCGCCTGGTTTACCGCGCTGATGCTCTATGGGCTCTACACGATTTTCAACGCGATGGCGTTCAGCTGGATCATGCAGCGGCGCGATTGAAGCGCGGCGGTTGGGGTGCATGCGCCGCGTTCGGCGCGGCGCCGATGACGACTATGCCCGGCCGCCTTCGGTTGTCAGCAACCGAGCGTCCACGCCCGCTTCGGCAAACGCCGCCTGCCACCGCTCGGCGGGCGGTGTGTCGAACAACAGCGCATCGCTGCCGGGGGTGACGTGCCAACCGTGACGCACCATCTCGCCCTCCAACTGCCCCGCCGACCATCCGGCATAGCCCAGCGCGACCAGCCATTGGGCAGGCCCGCGCCCCGCGCCGATCGCGCGCAAGATGTCGTGCGAACTCGATACCATCCAGCGATCGCTGACCTGCACCGCTTCCTGCCCGCCCCAATCCCGGCTGTGCAGCACAAAGCCGCGCGATGGTTCGACCGGGCCGCCCAGAAACACCGGCTGGTCGAGCGGATCGTCGTGCGCGATGTCCAGCTGATCGAGCACCGCGCCGACGGTCATCCCCGAAATCGGATCGGAAATGCCGATCCCCATCGCGCCCTCGTCGTCATGGCTGATCATCGCAATCACCGAATGTTCGAAACGGGGATCGCCGATGCCGGGCAGCGCAAGCAGCAGCTGGCCGGTGAACCAAATGGGGTCTGTGTCCATCGCCCCATCATGGCGCGGCGGGACCGGGTGGTCCAGCATCTTTGGTTTTGTTGTCTGGTTTGGGGTGGGGAGCGGACGTAGCGGAAAAGACACGCCCTCCCCTTCAGGGGAGGGCAGCGAGACTTACGAACTTGTTCGGCATTATGTAGCAAACGCACCAAGCTGCATTGTCGCTCCGACAAGGGGCGTAGAGCGTGATTAATCGTTCGATTTTAACCGTCGGGCTCGCCTTGACCGCTATCGTTGGGAGCGTCGAAGTCGAACGACGGCTGAACCACATCCGAGATCTCTTCGTCGTAGAAGAACATACCTTGGGCTATAGCGTTTCCTCTGGAGCACCGATACTCAATCAAAGTTTTTCCCTTGGCCCACCGGGAATCGAATATAATGTGACTCGCAACGCAAATGTCCTTTTTGTAATTCAAGACGTCGTCCCAGTAGGACTGGGGGATTACAATGCCAAAGACGCTTTGCCGACTGGACTGAGGCGGTATTATCAAGCTTCCATCAGGCTCTCCCAGAATCGGCCTAACGGTCCGATCCCCTGCGTCACGGATGCACATTTGAGCATTCCAGCGCACATTCAGAGCGGGTGTTTGTCCAGCATTTTGAACATCGATCCGTATCTCCACAAAGCATTTGCCATCCGCAAGCTGCTCAGCCTCGCAGGATGTCGATTTCCAGTAGAGAAATGGCTGCAACTGGAGGCGCGTCGCTCGCTCTTGATGTTTCAGCGACTTTTCGGCCTCGAGATAGGCTCGCCGTGCATAGTAGGCGGCGAGGCCAGCGGCGATGACCGTAAACAGCCCCAAGAGCACGCCAACGAGCGTCATCATGGCAACGTCGTAGCCGAGGATCGCGCCAGCACGGGCAGCGTCCGCCGCCCTAGTTTGCTGCACCAGATCATCGCTCTTGAGGCGATGCTCTTCGGCTGCCTCGGCGCAGCGATCTTTCTCGGCAAGAGCCTCAGCCCCTCCGAGCCGCGCAAGAGCCTCTGGGGAGCATCTGGAGCCGCCAGCGCGATAATCGCGTTCTGGGCCTTGGCTAGCCTTATAGGTCGGTAAATCCGGCGGTCGCGGCGAAAAGTCGAACCAGAAAATAGGCGTGAGTATCGCTAGTCCGCTAATTGCAAAGACTTTGAGCCAATCGCTTCTAAGCATTGCAGCATGAACGCTGCTGAAAAGCCGCCCCGGCTAATCTTGTTATTGAGGTTACGCTCGTTCTCTGTGACGCCAACCGACGCCAGCTTATCCGCAAGCTGTGCATAGGTAATCCCCCGCCGTTTCAACTCCCCTTTAAGAAGATTTTTGGCGCGAGTCTCGTATTCAACGGTGGCAGGGTCGGCCTTGGCCATATCCGCATCCTTTATCATCAAAAATGATGATATAGACCATTGACAATGGTGGTGTAAACCATCATATCCAGTGCTTAACATCACCGGATATGATGACAATGGAACGCAAAGGCCAACATTTTCTCCTCTCGGCAAAGGCGCGCACGCTGTCGCTCAAGACGGTGTTCACGATGGGCGAGGATGCCGCGTACAAGGTGTTTTGCGAAATGCGCTGGCCCGAAACGGACGGCGAAGCGGTCTGCCCGCGTTGCGGCTGTGTCGAAACCTATGACATTGCCACGCGCCGCAAGTTCAAGTGCGTCGCTTGTCATCACCAGTTCAGCGTCACCAGCGGCACGATCTTTGCCAGCCGCAAGCTTTCGTTCGTCGATCTGCTCGCCGCCATTGCGATCTTCGTCAACGGCGCCAAGGGCGTTGCCGCGCTGCAATTGAGCCGCGATCTGGACGTGCAGTACAAGACCGCCTTCGTGCTGACCCACAAGCTGCGCGAAGCAATGGCCCGCGAACAAATGGGTCGCCAGCTTGACGGCATCGTCGAAATCGACGGTGCGTATTTTGGTGGCTACGTGAAGCCGGAAAACCTCAAGGACGACCGCAAGGACCGTCGCCTTGCGTTCAACCGTTCGGGCAAGCGTCAGTGCGTCGTCGTGATGCGCGAGCGCGGCGGCAAGTCGCTTCCCTTTGTTGTCGCCAACGAAGGCGACGCCGTTCCCTACGTTCGCGATCATGTTGCCAATCTGGCAGTTCTCCACGCCGACGAAGGCACGGGCTGGGATGCCCTTCACGCCGGTTGGATGACCGAGCGCGTCAATCACTCGGTCCAGTATTTCGACAAGGGCGTTTGCACCAATCAGGCCGAAAGCTATTTCAGCCGCCTTCGCCGGATGGAAGTCGGTACGCACCATCATATCGCTGGCCCGTACATCGGCGCCTATGCCCGCGAAGCATCGTGGCGCGAAGATAACCGCCGCGTCTCGAACGGCGATCAGGCTGCGATGGTGACGGCGGCTGCGATGGCTTCGCGTGCCAGCCGCGATTGGAAGGGCTATTGGCAGCGCTGATTACAAGCGCTGCACAAGCTTTTCGAACGCCTCCTTGTAACGCTCCAAGGAAGATTTAGGAACTTGCGTATCCTTGTCGTGAATATCGTATTTGCCCAGCTTGATCTTGTGAAGCGGCAAACCAAGGTGCGATGTAACCACGCTAACGCTATGTGCGTCGGGAATATCGAGAAACAGTTCTGATTTTTTGGCGCTGAAAGCGTCCTGTTTCTTTGACATTAGGCCATCGGTCCGCTTTTTAATTTCACTGTACATAGCCGAAAAGGCCTTAGATGCCTTTTGCTCGTACTGAGTGCTCCGGTTCAGCGGGATTGCGTGGATCGTCGGTAACGCTAAGTTGCTGTTTGATGCCCGCTTCGAAAAGCTGACAGATGCGTATGCGGACGGCACATCGATGCCATAGATCAACTGCCCAATATTGCTTATCGCGCGAGCGGATGATCCGTCCGCAGTACAGGGTACAATGATCCTGTTGGCGGCTACAACAGCAAGTTCGGTGTAAGCAGAAAAGCTAGGGTTGCAGTCTATGAAGAAAACGGCGTTTTCATGCTTACGAGCTAACGCATTGAGCAGATCGTGGAGCCACTTGTGCACGTTTGCCCACGAATCGCTTGGCAGAGTCTGGCCCGCAATCTGGTTGATGGCTTCGGCCTGAATCTCAAGTGAAGGGTCGCCAGCGATGAGATAGACATTGCTGTCGAGGTTGCTGTTAATCTTACTCGCCGGGATCAGATAGCTCGTTTCGTTTCCAGTGGTCTTGTGTGGAGACGAAATGCGTTCATCGAAATATCCACCAACGGTGGTTCGCGGCGTGTTACCCAAAAGCTTGTCCAGTTGGGCAGAGCCTTTCCCATTACCGCCCAGAACAACCTCGCTCACGTTCGCCTGCGGACACATATCGACGATGATTACCATCTTGTCGGGATGCTGACGCGCATACTCGCAAGCTGTGATAAACGACACAAAGGTCTTTCCGACGCCGCCTTTGTTATTCCAGATCGCGTACCGCATTTTCTTAAAGTCCCTCGGTTGTGAAGCCTCCGCATAGCCACGTGGTTTTGATGATACAAATAACTTCGAACGCTTACCTCGCCAACTCCCACTCCAGATACTGCCCGCCTGTCTCGCGGCTGGCGATCACCCCTTGATCGCGTAGCCGCGCCAGCGCCTTCCTAGCGCGCGTCGTTGCAGTCCTAAGGCTTTGTCTATCGGTTGGCAGCGAGCGCGCCTCTTGCACCCGCGTGACCAATTCAGGGGTCGGTAGCGGCTCGCCAGCCGTTCGCAGCGTGTCGATGATGGCGCGCGTTACCTCACCCCTGTTTGCCCAATGCGCCTTGCGGGTGAATTTCAGCGGCGGAATATCGGCTAGGTCCACTTCCGGCCTGAATATCAGGATAGCGCGGTCCAGCGCAGCAACATCGGCAAGCAAGGCTTCATACTGGGCGCGAACCGTGTCAGCCTCTAGCGTCAGTTCACGCCGCCGCCTCACTAGGCCGGATACAACATTTTCGTGCATCCCGCCTTATCCCGCAAAGCGCCGGATAATCCCACTAGCAGCTTGGTGCGTTTGCTACATAATGCCGAACTTGTTCGTTAGTCGCAGCGGGTGGGGGCCAGCGGCCTTGTCCATGGCCGCTGGCCCCCACCCCACTACGACTAGGCAGCAAGCTGCCAAGTCTTCGTTGCCCCTCCCCTGAAGGGGAGGGGCTGGCTCTTCGCTATATCCGCTACCGCTCACAACCGGCAGTCGCCAAAATCCGCCGCCCTCTCGCTCACCAACCTTGACTCCCGCGCTGCCCGACCCAATGTCTCGCCCACCAGAAATCCCCTCAAGGAAAAGGATGCCGACCATGACGATCCAGCCCGGCGACAAGCTGCCCGACGCCACCTTTGTAAAGGTCACCGAAAACGGCCCCGAACAGGTCAGCACCGCCGATTATTTCAAGGGCCGCAAGGTCGCGCTGTTTTCGGTTCCGGGTGCCTTCACCCCGACCTGCTCGGCCAAGCATCTGCCCGGCTTCGTCGACAAGGCCGACGAACTGAAGGAAAAGGGCGTCGATGAAATCGTCTGCACCGCGGTCAACGACGCGTTCGTGATGGGCGCGTGGGGCAAGAGTGCCGGAGCCGGCGATGCGGTCACCATGCTGTCCGACGGCAATGGCGATTTCGCCGAAGCCGTTGGCCTGACCATGGACGGCAAGGCGTTCGGCATGGGCAAGCGCGGCCAGCGTTTTTCGATGATCGTCAACGACGGCGTCGTCGAACAGCTTAACGTCGAGGCGCCGGGCGAATTCAAGGTGTCGAGCGCGGATCATATGCTCGAACAGCTGTAACAAAGTCCGTTCGTCCTGAGGAGCCGCTGAGCGCAGTCGAAGCGGCGTCTCGAAGGACCCAGGTGCTTCGAGACGGGCCTTCGCCCGCGCTCAGTCCCTCCTCAGCACGAACGGCTTGATTACGCATCACCCCACCCCCTTCCCTTTTGTCACAATTTCGTGCAACAGCGTCGCGATGACGTCCAACGCATCGCACGAAACCACCGATCCCACCGCCCTCGTCGACGGCATCATCGCCGAACTGCAGGACCGGTTCCGCACTTCGGTCACCAATCTTAAATCCGCCATCGCCGCCTATGTCCGCGATCGCACGCTGCCGCCCGCCGACGCCGCCGCGACCGGGCTGTTCGACTATCCCGCAATCCGCCTGACCACCACCGGCGAACAGCGCGAGGGGCAGAAGGGGCATAATCTGGCTTTTGGCCAGTTCGAGCGCGCAGGCGAGTTCGTCACCACGGTAACGCGCCCCGACCTCTTCGCCGACTATCTGCGCGACCAGCTCGGCCTGCTCGCGCGCCATTATGACATCACGCTGGAAGTCACGCGCACCGGGCAGCAGATCCCCTTTCCCTATGTGCTCGACGCCAGCGACGGGTCGGACATGGGCGGGGTCACGCCGCTCGAACTCGCGCGCCACTTCCCCACCACCGAGCTTGCCGACATCGGCGACGAGCTAGCCGACGGCCTGTTCGGCGCCGATCCGGCCAAGTCGCAGCCGCTGGCGCTGTTCGACGCGCTGCGCACCGACTTCAGCCTCGCACGCCTCCGCCACTACACCGGCACCGCGCCCGAGCATTTCCAGCGCTATATCCTGTTCACCAACTATCACCGCTATGTCGACGAGTTCGTCGCTTGGGCGGGGTCGCAGGTCGGGCAGGGTCGCTACACCGCGCTCGCGGGCGCGGCGGGGCTGTATGTCGATCAGCCCGGCGTCAACGCCAGCGCGCTGGTCGCCGACAGCGCGTGGCGGCGGCACCAGATGCCCGCATATCACCTCATCGCCCCCGATGGTGGCGGCATCACGCTCGTCAACATCGGCGTCGGGCCGTCGAACGCGAAAACGATCTGCGATCATCTGGCGGTGCTCCGCCCCGAGGCGTGGCTGATGATCGGCCATTGCGGCGGCCTCCGCCCCAGCCAGCGTATTGGTGACTATGTTCTCGCGCACGCGTATCTGCGCGATGATCATATCCTCGACGGCGTGTTGCCGCCCGAAATCCCGATCCCGCCGATCGCCGAAGTGCAGGTCGCGCTCGCGACCGCGGCCGAGAGTGTTTCGGGCACCAGCGGCGCCGATCTCAAGAAACGCATGCGTACCGGCACCGTAGTCACCACCGACGACCGCAATTGGGAGCTGCGCTACACCGACAGCGCGCTGCGTTTCTCGCAGTCGCGCGCGATCGGTATCGACATGGAATCGGCGACGATCGCCGCGCAGGGCTACCGCTTCCGCGTGCCCTATGGCACTCTGCTCTGCGTCAGCGACAAGCCGCTGCACGGCGAACTCAAGCTGCCCGGACAGGCCAACCGCTTCTACGAAGAAGCGATCGCCGCGCATCTCCAGATCGGCATCCGCGCGTGCGAAACGATGCGCGACGAGGGCGCCAAGCTCCACAGCCGCAAAT
Organism: Sphingopyxis microcysteis; assembly: GCF_012274265.1. Taxonomy (GTDB): domain Bacteria; phylum Pseudomonadota; class Alphaproteobacteria; order Sphingomonadales; family Sphingomonadaceae; genus Sphingopyxis; species Sphingopyxis microcysteis. Next base: position 249,305 of record NZ_JAANYY010000004.1, on the reverse strand, counting down.
TGCGCGCGTTCAACGAGCCGCCTTTTCGGTAAAGCGGTCGCTGCCAACACGACGGCCTTCTGTACGAACGCTGGCGAGCGAAGCCCGATCTCATCACAATCGTCATCCCGGCGAAGGCCGGGATCTCGCCGGTGCGTTGGTACGGGAGGGAGAGATCCCGGCCTTCGCCGGGATGACGGAAATTGAGAGCTGCGCCTTGCATGACGCCAAAGGCCAAAAAGCCCCTCCTCTTCAGAGGAAGAGGTAGGCGCGCCGCTCCGATCCGTTTACTTCACCGGCCGGCAATCCTTCAACCACACCGACGACAGCCCATAATCGAGCTCGTCGAAGGTGCCCGTCAGCTCGACATGCTTGTTGGGTTTCAGCTGAAGCGCATAAACACTTTGCCCCGGGGCGAGGATGCAGTTGACCGAAAAACCCGCCGACGCGCGGCCCGGGACAATGTCGGTCAGCACGCTGGACAGCAATTTCCATTCGACGCGATAGCTGCCACGCGCCGGTCCCACATAGGACACCGGCCCATAAAGGGTGAACTGCCGCCCCTCATAGCGTTTCTGCACCGCGGCGTTATTCTTGTCCGCCTGCCCGGTGATGTCTTGCGAGAAACGCAGCACGCTCATGCGAACCGGAGCGCCGGGCGCACTGGTTGCGCCCAGCCCCTTCGCCGCGAGCGCTTCGCCCGCCTTGCCGCCTTTGAGCTGGGCCAGGATGCCGCACATTTCGGCCTTGGCCGCGGCATCGGGGATGCCCATTCCGGCGCGCAGCTTTGCCTCCATGCGCACCGTCCCCGCGCCGTCAGCGGCAATCTCGATCGGGAACGGGCGCGACTTGCCGGTGGGCGGCGGTTCGACCAGCATCGCGCCGCCGTCGGGCTCGACCGCCAGGATCGCATAGCCTTTTGCCGCGACGATGCCGTTGAGCTGTCCGATCGCGCTCCGCATGCTCATGTTCGGCACGGTAGTGGTCGCAACAAAGCGCAGACCGGTCACCGGATTGCCCTTTTTGACAAAAGTGTCGTCGCAGGTCGCGGCCTGCGCGGTACCGGCGCTCAGTAACAGGCCCGCGGCCGTCAGCATGACACGCTTCACTCGATTGCCCTTCCTTGCATCAAAGGCAAATATCATCGCCGCGCCGGTGCGTCCGCGCCACCGCAAAGATGTACCGGGTATCTCGCCGCCGGATCGCCGCGATGTTCAGCGATACATGCCCTCGCGCAGGTTGATGCCATGCTCGAGCCAAGCCTTGAGCGCGCACAGCATTTGCGACCAGCCCTGGCAATTGCCATAGCTCGCGCCCAGCGCGCCCTGATTTTCGCGCCAGCCCTCCTCGGCGATCTCGACCAGCGTGCGGCCATCGTCGAGCGCCTTGAAGCTCATCGTCACGCGGGTGCGATAGTCGGCATCCTTGGGCTCGCTGCCTTCGATATTGTGCGCTTCACCCTCGCTCGCCTGCCATTCGAGCACGATCTTTTCGTCTGCCACGACCTCGATGACATAGACGGGGAAGGCGCCCGGGAAATCGGCAAAATCCCATGTCACCATCGCGCCGGTTTCCAGCCGCCCCTGGGCGCCGCCGGTCGTGAAATATTCGGACAGCTGCGCCGGATCGGCGACCGCCTCGAACACCTCGTGCACTGGCTTCGCGATCCGCGCCGCAACCCGGAATTTCAGTTCCATTATCATTCTCCGCTTGAGTCGCCTCTCTTTATGTTATATTTATATAACATGTCAATTCCCGACCAGTTCGATGCGACCTTCAAGGCGCTCGCCTCGCCGATCCGGAGGCAGATATTGGACGATCTGAAGGATCAGCCGCTGACCACGGGGGCCTTGTGCAGCCATTTCGCCGATATCGACCGCTGTACGGTGATGCAGCATCTGAAAGTGCTGGAGGATGCGGGGCTGGTCATCGCCGAACGCCGCGGCCGCGAGCGGTGGAATCACCTCAACGCAATGCCGATCCAGGACATCCACGACCGCTGGATCGGCCCGCACGCCGCCGCGGCGAGCGCGCGGCTCGCACGGTTCAAGCAGACAGTCGAAGCGAAAACCGCGACGGAGGCGGATCAGCCGACGCCGAACAGCTGATCGTGGCGCTCGGCGGCGCGGCGCCACAACCGCTCCACCTCGGGCATTGCCATGCCGAAAATATCCTGCCCGACTGCGGCCATTTCGTCGGCGGACGCGAGCAGGCGTTTCGTCTTGCCCGCTGGCGTCAGCCGGGTCAGCATCCGGCCGCGTAGCGTCCAATGCGTGTCGCCGCGGCGTAGCTGCATCACCAGATTCTGGACAAACGGCGACCAGTCTTCGCGCGCGAGCGCCGATCGCATCGCGTCCAATATGCCTTCGTCCGCCGCGCCGGTGGTGAAGTCGAAGCCGAAGGAGGCGCCTTCGCCAACCACTTCATCAAAGGTCCAGCGGTCGTCACCGACATGCGCCAGATGGATCGCATAGGGGCCGTCGACGCCGGTCCCCGGTTCAATCGCGACCGGCGCCGTGATCGAGCCGCCAAAGCCGACATCGACCAGATAGGGGCGGTCGAGATCGACGCGGAGGCAGAGGTGATTGCCCCGCCGTTCGATCGCATCGCCGCCGCGCCGCACGTCGCCGCTCAGCCGGGTAACGGCATAGCCGAGGTCGGCCAGCAGCACGCCGAACAGCGTGTTGACTTCATAGCACCAGCCGCCGCGCCGCTGGCCGACGACCTTGTCGAAAATCTCATCGACCGCGACCAGCGGATCCCACCCAAGCTGCACATCGAGATTTTCGAACGGCACATGGTGCAGATGCGCGCGCATCAGCGCACCGAGCGTCGCCAGATCGGCGCGCGCGGGGGTCGCGGCGCCGATCCGGCGAAGATAGCGTTCGCGATCGAACCCGGCGGGCGGCGGCGATCCGCTCACCACCCTTGCGGCTTGCCCTTGTTCTGCTCGTCGAGCCAGGCTTTGAGCGGCGCGAAATAGTCGGCCATCGCCTTGCCCGACATCTCGCGGGTGCCGGTGAAGGCTTCGAGCGCGTCGGGCCACGGCTTCGACGCCCCCATTTCGAGCATCGCATTGAGCTTGGCGCCGACCTCCTTGTTGCCGTAGAAGGAGCAGCGGTGGAGCGGCCCGGTCCACCCCGCCTGCTTGCACGCGGCCTCGTAGAACTGGAACTGCAGGATGCGCGCGAGGAAATAGCGGGTGTAGGGCGTGTTGCCCGGGATGTGGAACTTCGCGCCCGCGTCGAACGCGTTCGCGGGCCGCTCGCCCGGCGGGACGATGCCCTGATACTGAGTGCGCAGCTGCGTCCACGCCTTGTTGTAATCGGCGGGCTTGATCGTGCCGTCGAAGACGCCCCAGCGCCAGCGATCGACGAGCAGGCCGAACGGCAGGAAGGCGACCTTGTCCATTGCCTGCCGCAGCAGCAGGCCGATGTCCTTGTCGGCGCTCGGCACCTTGGCCGTGTCGAGCAGGCCGATGTCGACCAGATATTGCGGGGTGATCGACAGCGCGACGAAATCTCCAATCGCCTCGTGGAAGCCGTCGTTGGCGCCGTTCAGATACAGGAACGGCTGCTTGTTATAGGCGCGCTGGTAATAATTATGGCCGAGCTCGTGGTGGATGGTGACGAAGTCGTCGGCATTCACCTTGATGCACATCTTGATGCGGATATCGTCCTTGTTGTCGACATCCCACGCCGAGGCGTGGCACACGACCTCGCGGTCGGCGGGCTTGGTGAACATGCTGCGCTTCCAGAAGGTTTCGGGCAGCGGCGCCATCCCGAGCGACGAATAGAAATTCTCGCCAATCTTGACCATGTCGAGCGGCGACTTGCCCTGCGCGGTCAGCAGTTCGCCGACGTCATAGCCGAGGTCGCCCGAACCCGCGGGCGCGACAAGCGGATAGATATTGCCCCATTCCTGCGCCCACATATTGCCGAGCAAATCGGCGCGGATCGGACCGGTGTTAGGCTGCACCGCGTCGCCATATTTCTCGTTCAGTTTCCAACGCGTGTAGGTGTGGAGCGCCATGTAGAGCGGCTTGACTTCCTGCCATAGGCGCTCGGTCGTCTTGGCGAAATCTTCGGGCGACATATCGTAACCGGAGCGCCACATCGCGCCGGTGTTGGCGAAGCCCAGTTCCTTTGCGCCCTCGTTGGCGATGCCGACGAGGCGGGCGTAATCGTCCTTCATCGGCGCGCCGACATTGTCGTGCCAGCTCGTCCACATCTCGGCGAGTTCGGCGGGGGTCCGCTCGAGATTGCCCATCTCGGCCTCGATGTCCGAACCCGAGATTTCCTTGCCGCCGAGCGTGCCGCGGCCTTTGCCATATTGCGATTGCAGGTCGGTCGCGATCTGGTTGAGTTCGGTCGCCGCGCCGGGCTTGGTCGGCGCGGGAAGCACGAGGCCGGTGCGCAATATGTCGAGCTTGCGCTTCGTGTCGGCGCTCAGCCCCGCCACATCCTTGTATTTGGCGGCTTCGAGGGCGTATTTGACCGCCTTTTCGGTCCCGACGGCGTTGATCCGCGAGGCCATCGCGTCGGTGTCTTCGGTCAGATAGGTGCTGTTGACCCAGTTCACCTGGCTCGCCTCGACCGTATAGTCAAACAAATCCTTTTCGGCGGCGGCGATGAAGGCGTCCGCGTCGGCGGCGGTGGGTTTCGCGGTTTTGGTTGCGGCAGGAGCGGGCTTTGGGTCCGCCGCAGCGGCGGGGCCGGCAACGGCGAGCGACAGGGCAAGCGAAAGGCTTGAAATCATGGCTTTCATGGGGCGCGTCCTCTGGATGTTATCGCAGCGCTCTCTGGCGCAATGGCAACAGCTAGGCGCTTGGGACGAGTCCGGTCAAGCGGTCAGGAAGGCCGCGATCGCCTCGCCGAGTTCGGGCTGCGTCACGCTGGACATATGCGTTCCCGGAATCGTCGCAAGCCGTGCGTCCGCGAGCGCGGCGACGAGTTCGGATGCCGAGCCATTGTCCTGATCGTCGGCGCCGCACACGACGAGGGTCGGCATCGTGATCGCCGCGAGCATCTCCGGGCTCGTGTCGGTAAAGCTGTCAAGAAGGTGGCCCGCGGCGATGCGGTCGACCCGCATGGTTTTCATGAACTGGATCGACAGCCAGGTGTCGTCGCCGCGTTTCGCGGTTTCATATTCGGCGATCACGCGTTTGAAGAAACGCCCGCGCCGCTGCCAGCCTGCGAGCCCCGCAAGGCCCATGCCGCCAAGGATCAGCCGCTGCGGCTTCATGCCGGCAACCACCGCGCGCGCGCTCGTCCGCGCGCCGAGCGAAAAGCCGCCGAGGTCGAAATCGCCAAGGTCGAGATGCGCCACCAGATCGTGCAAATCATGGACGAGCACGTCGGGCGGATAATGTTCCTCCTCGTGCGGCGCGTCGCTCGCGCCGTGAACGCGCAGGTCGGGCATGATCACGCGATACCCTTCGGCAGCGATGCGCGCCGCAGTGCCGAATTTGATCCAGTTGACCTCGGCGTTTGAAAACAGGCCGTGGAGCAGCAGCAGCGGGTGGCCCTCGCCCATCTCGCGCCACGCCAGCCGCACGCCGTCGCGCGCCTCGAAAAATTGGGGTTCGCTCGTCATGTCCGGCCTATGCCCCTGCGGCGGTCGGTTGAGCAAGGGCGTTCAGCGCGGGCGCAGCCCCTTTTGCTCCATCCGCCACTTCGCCATTTCGATGCGATCCTGCCCGAAAAAGGGCTCGCCCTCGAAAACCAGCGTCGGAACGCCCCAATGGCCAGCGATTTCGAGCGCGACCTGGTTCGCTGCAATCTCATTGTCGAGCAGCTGCGCGTCCTTCTCCGCCTCGGCGTCGAGTTCGGCGAGGTCGAGACCTGCGCGCTGCGCCGCTCCCGCCAGATGGTCGCCGAGATGCCAGTCCTGCGCGCCGCCCCAGATCAGCTGCGCCGCCTCATGCGCAAACGCCAGGCTCTTGCCGCGGCGCGACGCCGCCTGGCCGAGCCGGGTGAGGCGATAAATATAGGGTTGCTCGGCGGCGATTTCGCGCGTCATCACATTCTGGACGATCGGGTCGGGGCGCGGCGGGCCGAAGGGGATGCCGTGGAACTGCGCGACGCGGATCATGTCGCGCATCGTGTAGCTGAGCCAATTGGGGTGGTTGCGCTCGAAAAAGTCGGGCTGGCGGATCGCGAGCGGATAGACGGGACGCAGGTTGATCGACAGGTCGTGGCTGGCGGCGAGCGCGCGGTAGCGGCCGATGGCGAGGTAGGAATAGGGCGAGCGGAACGACCAGAAGAGGTCTGCGGTCAGAGTCATCGGGCCATCCTGCGGAAATGACGCCACTTTGCAAGCTTTGTCGGGGAAATTTACACCAAGGTGGATCGACTTCGCGGAAGGTTGCGAAAGTGCCGCACGGCGCGGGGGCGCTTGCAGTTAGTAGCAATTGCTATTATATCGCATGCCATGAGTGACACGATCGGATTCCTGCTGAACGACACCGCGCGGCTGTTTCGCCGCGCGTTCAACGCCCGCACCCGCGACAGCGGCATCACCGCGCTGCAATGGCGGCTGCTGATCTATCTGCGCCGCCACGAGGGCATCCGGCAGGGGCCGCTGGCCGAGCTGATCGAGGTCGAGCCGATCACGCTGTCGCGGATGATCGACCGGCTGGAGGAAGCCGGGCTGGTCGAACGCCGCGCCGACCCGAGCGATCGCCGCGCATGGCTGCTCTATCTGGCGCCCGGCGCCGACGAGCTGCTGACCGCAATGCGCGCCACCACCGACGCGCTGAACGCCGAAGCGACCGAGGGGCTGAGCGCGGCGGAGCGCGACCAGCTCGCGGCGCTGGTCGAGCGGGTGCGTGCCAATTTGTCGCGCCGCGAATGCCTGAAAGAAGAAGAGGCCGCCTGATGGACCAGCTTTCCCCCACCCGACCCGCGCCCGATGAGGCCAAGGTTGCGCCCAAGGCCGATCCGCTGCCGCCCGCGAGCCCCGCGACCGCGACCGAACAAAAGGATGCGCCGAAGTGGCGCACCCGCCTGTTGATGTTCGGCCTGCCGGCCTTGCTGATCGCCGGGGGCGCTGGCTGGTGGCTGACCAGCGGCGGATCGGTGTCGACCGACAATGCCTATGTCCAGATGGACAAGGTGTCGGTCGCCGCCGAAGTAGGCGGCCGGATCACCGAAGTGGCCGTGCGCGACGGGCAGCAGGTCGCCGCGGGGCAATTGCTGTTCCGCATCGACGGCGAACCCTATGCGCTGAGCGTCGCGCAGGCCAATGCCGCGATCGACGCCGCGCAAGTGGACGTCGGCAATCTGGCGGCGAGCGCCCGCACGTCGAGCGTCGATATTGCCGCGGCGCGTGAGGATGTCGCCTTTGCCGAGGTCAATTTCCAGCGGCAGGCGGCACTGATGGAAAAGGGCTTCACCACCCGCGCCGCCTATGACGCATCGCGCCATGCGGTCGCGCAGGCGCGCGAGCGGGTGCGGCAGGCCGAGGCTGCCGCAGCCGAGGCGCGCACCAAGCTGGCCGCCGGTCCCACGAGCGGGGTCAATCCGCAGGTCGAAGCGGCGCGCGTGCAGCGTTCGCAGGCCGAGGTCAATCTCGCCCGCACCACCGTCCGCGCGCCGAGCGCCGGGCGCGTCGCGCAAGCGGACCGGTTGCAGGTCGGCCAGATGATGGTCGCAGGATTGCCCGCGGTCACGCTGGTCGACACCGCGCACCCGTGGGTCGAGGCCAATTTCAAGGAAACCGACCTTGCCAATATGCGCGTCGGCCAGCGCGCCGAAGTGCGCTTCGACGCCTATCCGGGGCTGAAGGTGCGCGGCCATGTGCTGACGATCGGCGCGGGAACGGGCAGCGAATTTTCGGTGCTGCCGGCGCAGAATGCGACGGGCAACTGGGTCAAGGTGACGCAGCGCGTGCCGGTGCGGATCGCCTTCGACGAAAAGCCATCGCGCGAGATGATCGCCGGGCTGTCGGCGGAGGTGCGGGTGTTTACCGGCGGTGGTGCTGTGGCGGGGAAGTAAGGGTGGGCTTGGCGTTCCCCAAGCTCGTCATTGCGAGCGAAGCGAAGCAATCCAGAGGTGGCGTAAACCGCTCTGGATTGCTTCGCTTCGCTCGCAATGACGAGGGTGTTTGCGCTGTGCCTGAATTCCGATCCTCCCTGTGGCGAAGCCATGGGGAGGGGGACCGCTCGCGAAGCGAGGGGTGGAGGGGCGGCGACGGTAGTGCCAAAGCCCCTCCGTCAGCGCTCCGCGCTGCCACCTCCCCATCGCTGCGCGACAGGGAGGATTGGGGTTAGCCATGGCCTCGCGCTCGCTCCCCCGCCGTCCTGCCGCCACCGCGCTGCCCGCCGACGACAGCGTGCCGCTGCACGAACGCGTCCGGCACCGCGCGCTGTTGACCGTCGCGGTGATGGGCGCGTCGATCATGCAGATCCTCGACACCACCATCGCCAATGTCGCGATCCCGCACATGCAATCGGCGCTGGGCGCGACGAGCGAGACGGTGACGTGGGTGCTGACCAGCTACATCTTGGCGAGCGCGGTCGCGATGCCGATCACCGGCTGGCTGGCCGACCGCATCGGGCGGCGCGAATTGTTCCTGATCGCGATTTTCGGCTTCATCGTCGCGTCGATGGCGTGCGGCGCGGCGCAGTCGCTGGAACAGATGGTCGCCTTTCGGTTCCTCCAAGGCGTTTTTGCGGCGTTTATCGGGCCGCTGTCGCAGGCGGTGATGCTCGACATCAACCCGCCCGAACGCCACGCGCGCGCAATGTCGATCTGGGGCATGGGGATCATGATCGGGCCGATCCTGGGGCCGGTGCTGGGCGGCTGGCTGACCGAGCAGGCGAGCTGGCGCTGGGTGTTTTACGTCAACCTGCCGTTCGGGGTGCTGACGCTGGCGCTGATGTGGGCGCTGCTGCCCGCGACGCGCAAGACCGACCGGCGGTTCGACCTGTTCGGCTTTTCGATGCTGGCGCTGGGGCTGGCGGCGCTCCAGCTGATGCTCGACCGCGGCGCGCATGCCGACTGGTTCGAAAGCGTCGAAATCTGGATCGAATGCGGCGTCGCGGCCGCGTGCCTGTGGATGTTCGTCGTTCATATGGTTACCGCGCGCGCGCCCTTGTTCAGCCGCGCGATGCTGACCGACCGCAATCTGGTCACCGCGATGGGATTCATGGTCGTCGTCGGGGTGGTGATGTTCGCGTCGATGGCGCTGTTGCCGCCGATGCTCCAGAACCTGTTCGGATGGCCGGTGATCGACACCGGGCTGGCGCTGGCGGTGCGCGGGATCGGCATCCTGATGAGCATGGCGGTGGCGGGGCGCCTGCTGGGCAAGATCGACCCCCGCTGGCTGGTTGGCACCGGCCTCTCCATCGCGGCCTTTTCGCTGTGGCAGATGAGCCACTGGTCGCTGGACATGGGGATGCAGCCGGTGATCGTCAGCGGGCTGATCCAGGGGCTGGGCATGGGGCTGATCTTCATCCCGCTCAACACGATGGCGTTTGCAACGATCGCGCCGCAGTTTCGCACCGACGGGTCGAGCCTGCTCAACCTGTTCCGCAGCCTGGGCGCGTCGATCGGCATTTCGATCGTCACGACATTGCTGGCGTCGAACACCCAGACGAGCCACGCCGACCTGGCGGCGCATGTGACGAGCAGTTCGGTGAGCGTCATCGACCCGTCGACCGCCGACCGCTTTGGCATTGCGGGCGAAACCGCGCTGGCGCTGGTCAATGCCGAAATCACGCGGCAGGCGGCGATGGTCGCCTATATCGACGATTTCTGGGCGATGATGTGGATGACGCTGGCGGCAGTGCCATTGGTGCTGTTGCTGCGCCCGCCGGGGGCGGGGGCGCCGAAGGCGTCAGCGGCGGATATGGGGCATTAGGGGTTGGGTGGTTTTTTTGGGTGGGAAGCGGCCGTCAGCTCTCCACTCGAAATGGATGGGTCGGATTATCAGCGATGAACTTGGCTACGTCGCGAAACTGTTCCGGATAGGGTTCGACCTCTCGCCAGCCGGTATTGGGCAAGAACCGAAACCCGGCGCGCCACAGCGCCTCGACCTTTTTCCACTGATCAACGTCAGTTTTCTTGGGCGCCTTGAAAGCTCGTCCCATCCAGTTCGCCGATTTTCCGCACTGCGGACAAGTTCCGGTGCTTTCCTCCGGCAGCTTCCACGATTTTCGACAACCGAAACAAGCGTGAGCTACAAGATAGTCCGGGCCGCGATGATAAGGCGGAACATAGGGACCAGCGATGACCCTATTCCCGATCGCCTTGCGTAACTCCATGCGTTCAGATTTGGACGGCGAGGGTTTCATTCGCCAATAGTGCCGCAATCTTCCAACGTCCACAATCGGTCGTTTCCTGCCATTTCCTATTTTCGTCAGCCCTGCGGGCTGCCACCTCCCCATCGCAAGTCGATGGGGAGGATCGTTGACGGCAACTATCGGGTTCCTTTTGCCATAAGCGAGCGCACCTCAGCCACCAGCCCCGTCCATCCCCCCGCCCGCCCTTGTCAAAGCCCCAGCCTCCCCCTATCCCGCGACCGTGCCTTCGCGCACCCGCTGCCGGGTGCAGTCACCAAAGATCGCTTCCGCTGCCCCCTGCTCCCGCCACCCCCTATGTCGCACAGCTCAGCATCGGCGCGGGGCGGCGGACGCTGGCGATCGGCCTCGCCGTCCTGATCCCGGCGCTGCTGCTGTTGATGCTGCTGGCCTTTGGCGTCGAAAAGCCGCCGGTGGTCAAAGAGGAGTGGGTCAGCGTCGTGAGCATCGCCGCGCCGCAGGCCGCCGAAGAGGCTGCTGAAGCGAACCCGCGCGCAAGCGCGCGCGCCGAGACACCGCCGCTGCCCGAGCCGCCGACGCCCGACGCACCGGTGCCACCGCAAGCCGCCGAGCCGCTCGCCGCACCGACGCCGCCCCCGCCGCCCCAGCCCGTGCCGCCGCCGCCGACCGCGCCACGCATCGGGGTGCGCCCGCCGGGCGGCCAGGTTTACGGGCCGCCCAACACGGGCGCGTCTTCGTCGTCATATCGCGACACCGAACGCGTCGGAACGGCACCCAATGGCGAGCCGCTTTATGCCGCCGCCTGGTACCGCGAGCCGAGCGACGGCGAGCTGCGCGGCTATCTGTCGACCGCCGACGGCCCCGGCTGGGGCCTGATCGCGTGCCGCACCGCGCCCGATTTCCGCGTCGAGGACTGCGTCGGGCTGGACGAATATCCGACCGGATCGCAGATCATGCGCGCGGTGCTGGCCGCGGCCTGGCAATTCCGCGTGCGCCCGCCGCGGCTGGGCGGCAAGCCGATGGTGGGGGCGTGGGTGCGGATCCGGATCGATTATGGGGTGCGGCGGCGGTAGGGTTTGAGGGGAGCGCGAGCGATCCTCCCCGGCACGGGGAGGGGGACCATGCGAAGCATGGTGGAGGGGCACCATCGGCTTACCTTGCCGGTGAAACAACGCGCTGCAAGCTGGTCCCGGGAACAGGGCGGCCATTTCAGTCTATCGCTGCGGTAACCTCCTGTGCCCCTCCACCACCCTTCGGGTGGTCCCCCTCCCCCGTTGGGGGAGGATCGCTGCGCCCATCACCGGAAGAAACAATTCACCCCCGCGAACAACGCGTCGATCTTTGCCGCGTCACCCGGCGCGGCGAACATGCCGCCGATGGTGTTGTCGCCGGTGCCGATGCTGAATTCCTCGCCCAGCGTGCTGTCCTCGACGTCGACGATCGACACCGACTCGCCCGCCTTGGCGCGGGTTGTGCCGATCGCGATGCCGCTCATCGTCGAATAGGCGGCGGCGCCGGGTTCGTTGCCAAGGAACCAGCCGACGAATTTGTCGTTCTGAAAATTCAGCGTCATCGCGTCGTAGCGGGTGAATTGCATTGGACCGGCGCCGCATTCGTCATTGGTGCTGCGGTCGTCGGCCTGTCCCGCGACATTGGCGAGCGCGGTTTCGGCCTGCGCGCGGGGGACGCCGAAGGCGAGCAGGCTGGCCTTGCCGCTGCTCTTGTCGATAAAGCGCAGCCCCTCGCCGTCGAGGCTGACCGCGGTGGTCGCGGCGGCGGGGCCGTCGGCCTTGGCGGCGGGCATTGGGGGCGCGGTCGTTTCGGGGGCGGCAGGCGCCTTGTCCGCCGCGGGTTTGCATGCCGCGAGCAGCGCCACCATCGCGAGGGTCGTGAATTTGCGCATCGCCTATCTCCTGCCTCTGGCCGCCATCACCAATATCGCGCCGAGCGCCGCCAGCGCCATATCCTTTTGCGCGTCCCAGATATCACCCTGTTGCCCGTTGTAGCGGTCAGCGGTTTCCCCCGCCGCAACAATGATCAGCAGCCATTCGAAGACTTCGTAGAGCGCGGATATCGCCAAGACCCAAGCAAGCACGGTTAACGCCGCGCCGCGCGGCCCCAGCCCGCCCCAGCGGCGTGCAATCTCGGCGACGGGGATGACCGACAGCGCGCCGAAGGCGAAATGCACAAGGCGGTCATAATGGTTGCGCGTCCAGCCGAAGGCGTCGGAGAGGCTGGTGCCGGTGAGTGCGCGCGCCCAGTCGTCATAAGGGACGTTGCTGTACGCATAGCGGCCACCGAGGGTGTGGAGGGCGAAGAAGGCGACAATGCAGGCGAGCGCGGAAGTCGAAAGCGGCCAGCGGCGGAGCAACGCGGGCGCGGCGACGAGCAGCAGCATCGTCGGGATATGCTGAAGCAGCGCGATTTCGGGATAGGGCTGATCGATTTGCGCCGCGAGCAGCAGCGCGGTGAGGAGGCCGAGCAGGGCTTTCTGCGCGCGCCCGAGGGCGGCGAAGGCTGGGATCATGCGCGCCCCCCTCTCCGTTCGTCCCGAGCGAAGTCGAGGGACGTGAAGCCGGGCCCAGAGGTGTCTCGACTTCGCTCGACATGAACGGGAAATGGGTTTGGAACGGCGCTCACCAGCGCAGCGACATGCAGCTGAGCCCCGCGTCGATGCGCGCAATCTGGGCCGTCGCGAGCGGACGGATCGCGAGGCCGCGCGCCGCGAGCATTGCGTGGGTCGCGGGCCAGCGATCGCCGACGAGGATCGTGTCGTTGATGCGCAGCAGGTTGGCGGCTTCTTCTTCGCCGGGCGGGATGGTGACAACCTCCAGCCCGGCGAACTGCGGACAGCGCGCGAGTGCCGGGACCGCGAGGATCGTGCCTGCGTCGATCAGCCCGCAGCCGGTCTTGAAGTGGAGAACGCCAGGCGGGGTTTCGGCGATCTCGGCGCGATAACCGAGCTGGCCGAGCAGGCCCGCGAGTTCTTCGGCGCCGGTACGGTCGGTGCGCGCCGAGAGGCCGATGATCACCCGGTCGGCGAGGCGCAATATGTCGCCGCCGTCGGCGTAGCCGGGGCCGGTCATTTCGAGAAGGCAGCTGTGATGCGCGGCGAGCGCGGCGCGGATATGCTGGACCTCGCCCGCGCGGCTCGGCGCGCCGGGGCGGAGGAGGATCGCGCCGTCGGGAAAGGTCAGCGCGACATCTTCGGTGAACAGCGCGTCGGGGAAGGCGTCGAGCGGTTCGAGGACGTCAACGATCAGGCCGAGATCGCGCAGCGCCCTGACATAGGCTTCATGCTCGGCGAGGAGGCCGGTGAAATCGGGGTCGGGACCGCCGTCCGCGCGGATGCCATGGATGGCCGATGGCGCGGGGGCGCGGCAGAGCGCGTGGGTGAAGGCGTAGGGGGCGGTCATGCCCCATCCCTACCCGTTTGAGACGAACGATAAAGCCCCTCCCCTTCAGGGGGAGGGGTTGGGGTGGGGGCCGTCAGCCTTGCGCTAGGCCGACGGCCCCCACCCGCTGCGACTAGCGGACAAGTCCGCAAGTCTCGCTGCCCTCCCCTGAAGGGGAGGGCGTATGGGCTCAGCCCTTCTTCAGATGCCGCCGCCCGAGCAACTCAGCGATCTGCACCGCGTTCAGCGCCGCGCCTTTGCGCAGGTTGTCGGACACGCACCAGAGGTTGAGGCCGTTTTCGACCGTCGGGTCTTCGCGCACGCGCGACACGAAGGTCGCGAAGTCGCCGACGCATTCGACGGGGGTGATGTAGCCGCCGTCCTCGCGCTTGTCGTGGAGCACCACGCCGGGGGCTTCGCGCAGGATGCGCTGCGCGTCCTCGGCCGACAGTTCGTCCTCCATCTCGATATTGATCGCTTCCGAATGGCCGACGAAGACGGGGACGCGGACGCAGGTCGCCGTCACCTTGATCTTGGGATCGAGGATCTTCTTGGTCTCGACGACCATCTTCCATTCCTCCTTGGTCGAACCGTCGTCGAGGAATTTGTCGATGTGCGGGATGACGTTGAAGGCGATCTGCTTGGTGAACTTGCTGACATCCTTCTCGTCGCCGACGAAGATCTGGCGCGTCTGGTTCCACAGCTCGTCCATGCCCGACTTGCCCGCGCCCGACACCGACTGATAGGTCGAGACGACGACGCGCGTGATCGTCGCGGCGTCGTGCAGCGGCTTCAGCGCGACGACCATCTGCGCAGTCGAGCAATTAGGGTTCGCGATGATGTTGCGCTTCGTATAGCCGTCGATCGCGTCGGGGTTCACCTCGGGCACGATCAGCGGCACGTCGGGGTCCATGCGATAGAGCGAGCTGTTGTCGATCACGACGCAGCCCGCCGCCGCGGCCTTCGGTGCGTGGATCGCGGTCGCGTCGCTGCCGATCGCGAAAATCGCCATGTCCCAGCCCGACCAGTCGAAATTCTCGATATTCTGGCATTTGACGGTCTTGCCGGTATCGCCGATTTCGATCTCGTCGCCCTGGCTGCGCGACGAGGCGACCGCCGCCAGTTCGTCGTAGGGAAATTCGCGCTCGGCGAGAATGGCGAGCACTTCGCGCCCGACATTGCCCGTGGCCCCGGCGACAACGATACGATAACCCATCTACTCACTCCTCAGTACAAAATTTGTTTGAAATTCCGGTCAGACTTTCCAGCGGAAATGGCCGGTCAGCGGGTGGTCGAAGAGCGCGTCCTCCTCGCGCGCGCCGCGACCGATATTGTGGATCACAAGCGGGCGCCCCGCTGCCGTAGTTCGGTCGGAGACGATGCCGGTATGCGGAAAGCGTCCGCCGGTCATCGAGGTGAAGATGTCGCCGGGCCGCCAGTCGGCGGGGTCGGTCGAAACGGGCAGCAGCGCACGCTGGCGCGTCCAATAGGCCGCCAGATTGGGTACGCGGCGATGGTCGATGTTGCGGTCGGGGCGGCGGAGCCCCCAGTTGCGGGGATAGGCCGCAAAATCGCGCTTCATGTCGGCGTTGACGAGCGCCTGCAGGTCGAGGCCGAGCGCGTCGCGATAGGCGCGGATGATGACGTCGGTACACACACCCTTCGCCCGGTCGACGTCTCCGCCGGGGAAGGGCAGCACGCTGTAGGCGGGGTCATAGGAAAGCGTCACCCCCACCTGCCGCCGCGCCGCGGCGACGAGCCGTTCGGCGTTTGGCGCGGCGAATGCGCCGCGCCCCAGCCCGAACGCCCCAAAGCACAGCCCCGCGCCGAGAACGGCGCGCCTGCTTGGCTGGAAAGGCGTTTGCTGCTGCATGATCCTCTTTTCCCGCCGGCTTGAACCACCTTGTGTATCCCCGCGAAGGCGGGGATCCATCACCGGATGACCCAAGATGGCACCGGCTGGTGATGGGCCCCCGCCTTCGCGGGGGAACAAGGTTTTTCAATGCCGAGAATATTCCCTGACGAACCGATGATCGACGTTGATGAAAGGCCTATGTCTGAAACGAAAAACGACCGGCTCTGCCTGTTGGCGGAACCGGTCGTTTTTGAAAGCTGTTTCGGCTTTGTAGAGGAGAAGCTCTCCTTAGCCTTCGCCGGCTTCCGACCGGTAATCGCGGCGCTCCGCAATACGTGCCGATTTACCAGTGCGCCCACGCAGATAGTAAAGCTTCGCACGACGGACAGCGCCCTTGCGGACGACGGTAATCGAATCGATGTTGGGCGAGTACAGCGGGAACACGCGCTCGACACCTTCGCCGAACGACATTTTGCGCACGGTGAAGTTGGAGCCCATGCCCTTGTTCGAGCGGGCGATGCACACGCCTTCGAAATTCTGGACGCGGGTGCGTTCGCCTTCGACGACCTTCACGCCGACCTTCAGCGTGTCGCCGGGGCGGAATTCGGGGACCGTCTTGCCAGCCTTGGCAATTTCTTCGGCTTCGATCGTCTGGATGAGGTTCATGTCCTCTAGTCCTTTTCTTTTCGCCGCGCGCCAGAGGCAGGTCGGGCCCGAGCGCCCTCATGGCGCTCCCAAAGGTCCGGCCTGCGTAACCGTGTAATCTCCTCCGCCTGTTGTTTCCGCCAGGCGGCGATCGTCGCATGATCCCCCGATCGCAGCACTTCGGGGATCGTGCGCCCTTCCCATGTGACGGGCCGGGTATAGTGCGGATATTCGAGCAAGCCGTTTTCGAACGACTCATCGTCCCCGCTGGAAGCCGCGCCCATTACGCCGGGAAGCAGCCGAATGCAAGCGTCGAGGAGCAGCAGCGCCCCCATCTCGCCGCCCGACAGGATGATGTCGCCCATCGACACCTGTTCGATCGGCCGCGCGTCGAAGATGCGCTCATCGAATCCCTCGAACCGGCCGCAGAGGATGATCGCCCCCGGTCCCGCCGCGAGCTGCCGCACGCGCGCCTGCGTCATCGGCGTGCCGCGCGGGGTCATTGCGAGGATCGGCAGGCCCGGATGCGCGGCGACCGCATGGTCGACGGCAGCCCCCAGCACATCGGCCTTCAGCACCATCCCCGCGCCGCCGCCCGCGGGCGTGTCATCGACGGTGCGATGCCTGTCGGTCGCAAAATCGCGAATCTGCACCGGCGCACACGCCCATGTCCCGCTTTCGAGCGCGCGCCCCGCCATGCTGTGGCCGAGCGGGCCGGGGAACATGTCGGGATAGAGGGTGAGTGGGACGGCGGTGAAGGTCATGGCAGCGTCCAATTCTCGACCCTCAAGCCCGGCACGTCGGTGAAATCGGCTTCGTTCGCAGTGACGAGTATTATGTCGTGCGATAGCGCATGGGCTGCGATCAACCGGTCGTAGCTCCCACGCCGGAATGGCAACGCTGCATAGGCCAGCGCCGCCTTATAGTCGAAATCCAGCACGCGGACTTCCTCGACGAAGGCTTGCAACTGATCGAAGGCGGGTGACTTGCCGCGCGTCGAACCATGCGCAACCTCGGCATAAGCGATGGCGGAGGTGACCAGGTCACCCTCGTCACACTCCCCTGCCCGCGACACCAGACGGGCATCGAGGTTCATGACCAGCGCAATGATGGCATTGCTATCCAGCAGATACTTCACGCGCCGTCAGCCCCATCGTCCCCACCCGAACGCGGCGCCCGATCCTCGAACACCCTGTCTTCCGGCGCGATAAGGTGCAGGTCGGTGGCAGACCCGGCCACCTTTGCGATGTTGAATTTGCGTTTCGGCTGATTGGCAGGCTCGTAGCAAAGAAATTGCCCGTGCTCGACAATTAGATCCATTTCGGTTCCTGCCACCAACTTTGTTCCTGCTGGGATTCGCACAGCCAACGAATTGCCCGATTTGAACACCTTTACCTTGTGCCGGGCTTTGTCAGACGGCTTCAACCAAGGGGCAGAGCCGAATACTCGATCCAAAGCGAAGGTCCGCCGCTCTTCGTTTACTTCACTGCGCTTCGTCATCGCCTATCTCCGTATATACATCATGTATATACGGCACGCAGCACGGTCAACCCAGCGGCTCCCAAAGTTCAGGCGCCAGCCGGTGGCGATCCTTCGCCAACTCGGCGTTCAGCCATTCGCGGAAGCGTTCGATCTTGCGGACGCCGACGCGGTTTTCGCGGTGGACGAGATAGTGGGCGGTGCCGGGTTGGAACAACGCCTCGAACGGCTGGACCAGCCGCCCGGCGTCGAGTTCGGCGCGCCATAGCAGCGGCGTCATCAACGCGATGCCGTAACCGCTCTGCACTGCGCTCGCCTCCTGCAACTGGCTGTCGAGTTCGATGCCGCTGCGCCGCGGCGGCGGCACGGTGGCGACCCCGGCGGCGGCGAACCAGCCCGCCCACCAGGGATCGTTGGGCGCCAGCCGATCGACGTTGAGCAGATCAGCGGGCGCCGCGATATGGTTCACATCCAGAAAGCCGGGCGCGCAAATCGGGGTGATGTGGCTGCGGTACAGAAAGTCGGCCCGCAGGCCGGGCCAATGCCCGCGCCCAACCCGGATCGCGACATCGACATTGGTGGCGTTGAAATCGACCAGGTCATTGTTCATCAACATCCGCACCGCAAGGTCGGGATAGGCGAGCTGGAACCCACCGATCCTCGCGCTGAGCCAGGTGCCGCCAAAGGTCGTCATCGCGCTGATCGTCAGCACATCGGCCTCGTCATTGCCCAATGCGGCGAACGCATCGCCCATCGCGCCAAAGGCGCCCGAGATCGCCGGGAGCAGCCGCTGGCCCGTCTCGGACAGCCGCACGCGCCCCTTTTCGCGCACGAACAGCGCGCGGCCCAGCCGGTCCTCCAATTGGCGCACCTGATAGCTGACCGCCGCCTGCGTCAGCCCCAATTCCTCGGCCGCGCGCGAGAAATTTTGCAGCCTTCCGGCGGCTTCGAAGGTCCGGATCGCGGCAAGAGGCGGCAGCTTGGGCATCGCCATTATATAAGCCAGACTTATGACATAGCGCAAAGCTTTTGTTGGCGGCGAGCGTCGCAAAGGCGCATCTGCTGACCATCGGATCAGCAGGAGATGAGCGATGAAAGACGAGTTTTGGATGCGGACGTGGAACGACGGCCATCCGCATTTCAGCAATGATTTGCACCGCGGACTGGCATGGCTGCTCGCGTCGTTCCGCCGTATCACTGGCCGGGTTGCGCGGCCTGCCCCCATGTCGGGCGCACAGCCTTTGCCGGTGACCCAGCGCGATGCCGGATGACCGTCAGGCACAAGGCTGGTTAATGATCACAACGGACATGCCATAGCCGCAAGCTGGCCGAAGGGAGTCCCCGCCCGAAGGTTCCCCCTCTCTACCTGACAGGTGCCCTTCGTCCAGCTTGCGGCTATGGTTTGCAAAAGACCGCCGATAGCCAACGCTCCGTTAACCAAAAATCAGCCGCTCTGCGCCTAGCGTTCCCCGTTAAACATAACGGGGATCGCATGGCGCGAGGTGCGCGAATTTTGGCGTTGGGCGCGGGGCTGTTGGCCGCCGCCGCACCGGCGCGCGCGCAATCGTCGTTCGCCGATGCGACCAGCATGACGTGGGACGGGGTGCTCACCGGCATCTTTTTGGGCCTGCTGCTGTTTTCGCTGGCCTATAATGCGGTCTTTTACCGGCTGCTGCGCGAACGCTTTCTGATCTGGCAGAGCGTCCGCGCGCTGTCCTATTTCGCGCTCGTCATCGGCCTGTCGCCGCTCGCCATGGGGGCGTGGCTGGCCCCCGACAGTTTTGCGCGGCAGGTTTGGATCACGATATTCTTTGACCTGAGCCTGGTCGTGTCGGGCGTGTTCCTGCGGTCTTATCTCGAACCCGGGATGATCGGTCCGCGGCTGCATCGCTGGCTCGGCTGGCCGCCGGTCCTGATCTTGCTCACCACCCCGGCGACGGTCATGCCCGACGCGACCACCTATATGATGCTGCGCAGTGCGGTGCTGGTCGCGATGCTGGCGCTATGTGCATCGGCGGTGGTGATCGCACTGACGCGGGGCAGCCGCACCGCGCGCTATCAGGCGGCGGCGTGGAGCGGCATCGGCGGGGTTTACGGGGTCAGCCTGTTCCACGACCTTGTCCTTGGCCAGCCGTTCGACAATTTCCTGTTCCTGCTGTTCCCCGCGCTCGGGCTGGAAGTGATGCTCACCGCGCTTGGCATTCTCGACCGCCTCGTCCGCCTGCGCCGCGAACGGCAAGAGGCGCGCGCACAGGCCGAGGCGATGCGGATCATCGCGCACACCGACCCGCTGACCGGCCTGCCCAACCGACGGGCGATCGAAGAAAGTTTCAACGACGAGCCGCCGGTCGCGATCGCGCTGGTCGACCTCGACCATTTCAAGGCGATCAACGATCATCATGGCCATGATGTCGGCGACCGGGTGATCTTTGCCGCCGGGGTCGCATTGGGGTCGGGAACGGCGATGGCGGCGCGCGTCGGCGGCGAGGAATTTGCGCTGCTGTTCCGCGGCGCCCCCGCCGCGGTCGCGATCGAGGCCGAGCGGCTGCGCCAGCGGATCGGCGCCTATGTCGCGCAGATGGTGCCGCTGCTCGAACGCCCGGTGACCGCGAGCATGGGGCTGGTCCATATCGGCCGCGACACCAGCTTTGGCGCGGCGATGAAATCGGCCGACATCAATCTGTACGCCGCCAAGGAAAGCGGGCGCAACCGGGTGGTGTTTATTGAGGCGGCGTGATCCGCGCACGCGAGCAAAAGCAATCGAACCGCAGCCCTGAGCCTGTCGAAGGGCGACTATCGTCGACAAGCGCCCTTCGACAAGCTTAGGGCTACGGCGATGGAACGGAGCACAAGCTATGGCGTCACAACACGAAAGCGCAGCGCCTGCACCGTAGCCGGGGTCGTCGGCGCGAGCAGCAGCGCCCCGTCGAGCTGGCCCTTGCTGCAATTGAGGCGGAAGGTCGCCGACATCGCGCCGGTCGGGTTCAGCGGCTCGGCGGTCGGGCAGTCGCCGACCTCCGACTTCAGCCGCGCGAATTCGGCGGCCCAGTTTGCCGCCGACCGGTCGAGCAGGAAATTCATCGCGAGCTTGCCGTCGAGCGGAGCCAGATTGCCCGCCGCATAGGCGGCGCGCGCTGCGGCATAGGCGTCCGCCACCGCGGGAGTGATCGGCACCGCGCGCCCGGTGAGCAGGCCCGCCTTGTCCATCGCAACCGCGCTGTCCCACGCGGGCGCCGACGGTCCGGCGTAAGTGCGGTTCGACAGCGCAAACACCCCGACGCCATGATCGGGCATCAGCATCACATGGCTGCCGTAGCCGGGATAGCCGCCGCCATGCGCGAGCGTCAGCCCCAGATCGCAATCCTGCGCGACGCGCCAGCCCATGGCGTAAGCGGCGGCCTGTTTGCACGCGGTGGCGCCGCTCGCGCCGATACGGTTCGCGACGGTCACAAAGTTCAGCCCCTGCGCCATTTCGCGTACCGTCGCGCGCTTGACCGGACCGGTGTCGGCGTCGTCGCGCGCGGGCCATGCAGCGAGCAGGAAGGCGACCCATTTGGCATAGTCACTGGCGCTGACCTGCATCCCGCCCATGGCGTTGAAGGCGCCGTCGATCATCTCGGGCTCGGGCGACCACGCGTCATTTTCCCAGCGATAGCCGCGCGCATAGACCGCCTTTGGCGTCTTGGTGACGTCGAAGCCGCTGCTCGTCATGCCGAGCGGGGTCAGGATCGTTCGCTGGATATAGTCGGTGTACGCCATGCCCGATGCATTGGCGATGATCCGGCCGAGCAGCGCATAGCCGTAGTTCGAATATTCATGGGCGGATTGCGGGACGCGGCTGAACGGCACTCCGGCGGCGATCATCTTGGTGAAGGCATCCTGCGACAAAATCTGTTGGCGGTCGCCCCATGGATCGTCGGTGACCAGCCCGCCGACATGGTGGAGCAGGTCGCGGATGCGGATGCGCGGGCTGTCCTTGGTGGGATAGACCCAGCCCTTCATTTCGGGAACATGGTCCTCGGCGAGGTCGTCGAGGCGCAGCTTGCCATCGTCGCGCAGTTTCAGGATCGCGAGCGCGGTGAACGCCTTGGTCATCGACGCGATGCGGAAGCGGCTGTCGGCGGTGACGGCGCTCTTGTCGTCGAGGTTCTGGACCCCGATGCCCTTCACATAGGCGAGCTTGCCGTCGCGCACGACGCCATAGACCATGCCGGGGATATGCGCGTCGGCCTGATATTTGGCGAACAGCGCATCGATTTCGGGGGTGATTTGTCCGAGGGTTTGGGGAGCAGTTTCTTGCGCCATGGAGGGAAGCGGTGCAGCCAATGCTGCCGCCAGAAGCATACCCAATCTTGCGCGCATTCAAACCTCCGTTCGTGCTGAGCTTGTCGAAGCACTGTTCTTTCTTTGCAACATAGAAAGGAAGAACGGCCCTTCGACAAGCTCAGGACGAACGGATTTCGTTAAGGAGTGGCTCTATTCGACGAACGCCGCGTCGATCGTCACGCCATGGTCGGTCCACACCGGGACCGCGCGCGCATTCATCGGCACCATGAAGCGCTTGCCGCCGGGCTTCTCGATTTCGAGGATGTCGCCCGCGCCGAAATTCTCGACGGCGACGACCTGGCCGATCGCGGCGCCGTCGGTCGACACGCAGGCGAGGCCGATGAGGTCGTGGTGATAATATTCGCCCTCGCCGAGCGGCGGCAGCGCCGAGCGCGGGACGGTGAGGACGGTGCCGCGGAGCGCCTCGGCGGCGCTCCGGTCAACCACCTCGGCAAAGGTCGCGACCGCGCCCTGATTGGCCGGGCGCACCGATTTGAGGGTCAGCGTGCGGTCGCCCGCGTTGAAAACGGAAAAGGCGCGGAGAGACTCCGCGCCTTCGCCGAACAGTTTCAGCCGCACCTCGCCCCGCACCCCATGCGCGCCGGCGATGGCGGCCAAGGTGACGGGGCGATTTGCGTCAGCCAAGGGTTCAGGCCTTGGCTTCTTCTTCGCCAGCTTCTTCGGCGGCGGGGGCAGCCGGAGCTTCTTCGGCCGGGCCACCTTCAGCTGCCTGTTCGGCCATCGCGGTCGCATCTTCGGCAGTCGCGTCGGCGGGGACTTCGTCGGCGACGGCTTCGGCAACGGCTTCGGCGGTTTCTTCGCTCTTCACCGAACCGGTCGCGTCCGATTCTGCGGCCTCGGGCGCAGCAGCTTCTTCGGCGGCCACTTCCGGAGCGGCTTCTTCAGCAGCTTCGGGTTCCGGCGCCGGAGCGGCGGCGGCAGCGGCAGCCGCTTCGGCGGCATCAGCGATCTTCTGGGCCTTTTCTTCGGCGCGTTCCTTCGCCTTTTCGCCCGGGACACCCTTGTTCGGGTTGTTGCGCGCGGCGCGTTCCTTGACGCCCGCGGCGTCGAGGAAGCGGGCAACGCGGTCGCTCGGCTGGGCGCCGACGCTCAGCCAATGCTTCGCGCGGTCAGCGTCGAGCTTGACGCGCTCGGGATTATCCTTGGCGAGCAGCGGGTTGTAGCTGCCGATACGTTCGATGAAGCGGCCATCGCGCGGGCTGCGCGAGTCAGCAACGACGATCTTGTAATAGGGACGCTTTTTCGAACCGCCGCGTGCGAGGCGAATGGAGGTTGCCATGATATTTTCCTTCAGAGTTTAGTGTTCAAATTCGGGTGTAATTACTTCTTTTTATTCATCAAATTGGCGAGTTCGGGCGGGATCGATCCGCCTCCACCAAGGCCGGGGAGGCCGCCGCTGCCGCCCAAACCGCCTGGGCCGCCCATTCCGGGAATGCCGCCGCCCTTGCCGAACAGCGCGCCGAGCCCCTTGAGGCCGCCCATCTTGCGGATCTTCTTCATCGCGCTGGCCATTTCCTGATGCATCTTCAGCACCTTGTTGACCTGTTGCACGGTGGTCCCCGACCCGTTGGCGATGCGGATCTTGCGCTTCGCGGTCAGGATTTCGGGCTTCGCGCGTTCCTTGGGGGTCATCGACCCCATGATCGCGTCGAAATGAATGAGCATCTTGTCGTCGGCGCCGCCCGCAGCCATCTGGGCCTGCGCCTTCTTGATGCCGGGGATCATGCCAGCGAGCGCGCCGAGGCCGCCCATGCGGCGCATCTGATTGAGCTGGGTGCGGAGGTCGTTGAGGTCGAACTGGCCCTTGGCCATCTTCGCCGCCATCGCCTCGGCCTCTTCGGCCTGGATCGTTTCGGCGGCGCGTTCGACGAGGCTGACGACATCGCCCATGCCGAGGATGCGGCCCGCGATGCGCGACGGCTGGAAGAGTTCCAGCCCGTCGAGTTTCTCGCCCGTGCCCGCGAATTTTATCGGCTTGCCGGTGACCGCGCGCATCGAAAGCGCCGCACCGCCGCGCGCGTCGCCGTCCATGCGGGTGAGCACGACGCCGGTGAGTGGCACCTGATCGGTGAAGCGCTGCGCGACCTGCACCGCGTCCTGACCGGTCAGGCTGTCGACGACGAGCAGGGTTTCGGCGGGGTTCGCCGTACGCGACACCGCCTGCATCTCGTCCATCAGCTGCTGGTCGACGTGGAGGCGGCCCGCGGTGTCGAGCATCAGCACGTCGAAGCCCTGCAGCTTCGCCGCCTGCATGGCGCGCTGCGCGATTTCGACCGGCTGCTGGCCTGCGACGATCGGGAGGGTCGCGACGTCGATCTGGCTGCCGAGCACGGCGAGCTGTTCCTGCGCGGCGGGGCGATTGACGTCGAGCGACGCCATCAGCACCTTCTTGCGCTCCTTGTCCTTGAGCCGCTTCGCGATCTTCGCGGTCGTGGTCGTCTTGCCCGAGCCCTGCAGGCCGACCATCATGATCACGGCGGGCGGAGCGACATTGAGGTCGAGCTCGGCGGTTTCGGAACCGAGCATTTCGGTCAGCGCATCGCTGACGATCTTGACCACCTGTTGCCCCGGGGTGACCGAGCGCAGGACGTTCTGGCCGATCGCAAGTTCGGTGACCTGATCGACGAAGCTGCGCACGACGGGCAGCGCGACGTCGGCCTCGAGCAGGGCGATTCGCACTTCGCGCATCGCGGCGCGCACGTCGGCCTCGGTCAGCGCGCCGCGGCCGCGGAGCTTCCCGAAAACATCGCCAAGCCGATTGCTCAGACTGTCGAACATGCGCCTCAAATCCTTGTTTTCGAGGCCCGCAACGCAAAAGACGCCGGTGAGCGAAACCTCGCCAACCAGCGGCTATCCGTGGACAGACTTTCCGTCGCGGACATCGATATGTTCGCTCGCAAGACGCGGTCGAACGGCGCGCCATTACACCGATCACCCGGCAAAGGCAAGCAAGCGACGCCGGGTCCGACTTAACCCAAATTTCACCGCTTTGCGTGCATTACAGCCGGGATGGTGGGGAAAAGCCAAATGATCGATACGCCGAAACAGCCGGACCGCAGCACCGGGGCCAAACGCGACATCGTCGCCGGCGGCATCGTCGTTGCCGCGATCCTGCTGTTCGTCGGCACCGGCAGCACGGTGATGCAGGCGGTCGTGAACACGATGGTCGGAATCGGCGGCGGCCCCGACCGCGCGCTGGCCGCAGCGATGGTGCTGAACGTCGCGCTGATCCTGTTCGGGTGGCGCCGCTATGACGATCTGCACCGCGAGATTCGCGAACGGACCGAAGCCGAGCAGCGCGCGCGCTATCTGGCCGATACCGATCCGCTGACCGGCTTCCTCAACCGCCGTTCGCTGCTCGCCACCGGCCAGCAGCAGATCGTCGATGCGATCGCGGGCAAGCGCCACGTCGCGCTGTTCCTGCTCGACCTCGATCATTTCAAGACCGTCAACGACATCCACGGCCACGCCGCGGGGGACCGCGTCCTGCAGGTCGCCGCCGAACGAATTTCGGCGATCCTGCCCCCCAATGCCACCAAGGCGCGGCTGGGCGGCGACGAATTTGTCGCGATGCTGGCGTTCGAGCCGTCCGCCCGCGCGACGATCGACGCGCTCGCCGCCGAACTGGTCGCCGCGCTCGAAAATTCGGTCGCCCATGATGCGCAGCAGATCCGCATCGGCGCGTCGCTGGGCATCGCGCTTGCCGACGATGCCAGCGTGACGATGGAAACCATGGTCCGCCAGGCCGATATCGCGATGTATCATTGCAAGGACGAGGGACGGAACCGCTTTTGCTGGTTCGAGGCCGGCATGGAGATGGCGGTGCAGGTCCGCAACCAGATCGAAACGGGGATCCGCGAGGGCATGCCGCGCGGCGAATTCGTGCCGCATTTCGAACCGCAGGTCGATATCGCCAGCGGCCGCCTGGTCGGCTTCGAGATGCTGATGCGCTGGGAATCGCCCGAATATGGGATGATCCCGCCCGAACGCTTTATTCCGGTGGCCGAAGAAAGCGGGCTGATCGGCGAATTGTCCCTTCAGGTGATCCGCCAGGCGATGGAAATCGCCAAAAGCTGGGATCCGTCGATCATGCTGGCGGTCAATATTTCGCCGCAGCAGCTGAAGGACCCGTGGTTCAGCCAGAAGCTTACCAAGCTGCTCGTCGAAACGGGTTTTCCCGCCGCGCAGCTCGAGGTCGAGATTACCGAAAGCTCGCTGTTCGAGAACCTCCCGCTCGTCCGTTCGATCGTCACCAGCCTGAAGAATCAGGGCGTGTCGCTGAGCCTCGACGATTTCGGCACCGGCTATTCGTCGCTGTCGCACCTGCGCGCGCTGCCGTTCGACCGGATCAAGATCGACCGCAGTTTTGTTGCCGCAATGCGCGGCAGCCCCGATGCGCAGGCGATCGTCGTCGCGATCGTGCGGCTGGGCGAAAGCCTGGCGATGCCGATCACCGCCGAAGGCGTCGAGGATGAAGCGACGGCGATCGAACTGACGCGGCTGGGCTGTGCGAAGGGTCAAGGCTGGTATTTCGGCCGCGCCGCATCGGCCGCCGACACCGAACGCCTGCTCGCCGATCGCGGGCTGCTGCGCGCGCCGATGGTGCCGCCGACGAGCCCCGACACAGGATCGGACGCGGACGGCGCCGAACCGCTGCGCAAGACGGCGTAATTTGGGCGCCGCCCCCGCGAAGGGCGTTTCAGAGTCACGCGCCTCTGAACGCGGCCGCTCGAGGTTTACGCAGCGGCGAAGAATAAGGCCGACAACGGCCCCCGCCTTCGCGGGGGCGACGGAACGGCCTCGCTAGACTTCCCTGCCCCGCCCCCTTACATGCGCGATCATGGCGGACCGCTTCACCAAGATGCATGGCCTCGGCAATGATTTTGTCGTGATCGACGCGCGCGTGGCGCCCGTCGAGATGACGCCGGCGCGTGCGCATGCGATTGCCGACCGGCGCCATGGCATCGGGTGCGACCAGCTGATCCTGCTCGAACCGTCGGCCAGCGCCGATGTGAAGATGCGGATCTTCAACGCCGACGGCGGCGAGGTCGAGGCGTGCGGCAATGCGACGCGCTGCGTCGCCACGCTGATCGGCCAGCCCGCGGTGATCGAAACATTGGGCGGCATGCTGCGCGTCACGCCGGCGGATGGTGGTGCCGAGGTTGTGCTGGGCGAGCCCGTGTTCGACTGGGAACATATCCCGCTCGCGATGCCGATGGACACGCGCGACATGCCGGTGGCGTGGGACGAGTTGGAACATGGCGCCGCGGTCAATGTCGGCAACCCGCACATCGTCTTTTTCGTGCCCGAGGCCGACGCGGTCGCGCTCGATGCGCTGGGACCGCGGATCGAGACCGACCCGCTGTTTCCCGAGCGCGTCAACGTCAATGTCGCGAGCCTCGACGGCGACAACCAGTTGCAGTTGCGCGTGTGGGAGCGCGGGGTCGGGCTGACGCAGGCGTGCGGCACCGGCGCCTGCGCCACCGCGGTCGCGGCGATCCGCGCGGGCCTCGTCCAGTCGCCGGTGACCGTTGCGCTGCCCGGCGGCGACCTGATCATCCGCTGGGCGCCGGGCGAGCCGATCGTGATGAGCGGCGCGGCGACGCGCGTTTACGAGGGCGAGACCGACTGGGCGCAGTTCGGATGAGCGCAGCAGTCGTCGACCGCCACGAGGTCGTCAATTTCGGTTGCCGGCTGAACATTGCCGAGGGCGAGGCCATTCGGTCGGCGATCAGCGCCGCGGGTGCGACCGACACGATCGTCTTCAACAGCTGCGCGGTCACCGACGAGGCGGTGCGGCAGGCGCGACAGGCGGTGCGCCGCGCGCTGCGCGAGCGGCCGGGTGCCGAGGTCGTGGTGACCGGGTGCGCGGCGGAGCTGGAGGCGGCGCGCTTTGCGGACATGGGCGCGCGGGTGGTGCGGAATGACGCCAAGGGTTTGGTCGCGAGCTATCTTCCCGATTCTCCTCCGTTCCCCCGCGAAGGCGGGGGTCCATCTTCTGCAATCGCGTCAGCAAACGAAGGGCGACGGCAAGACGAGAGCGTAGGTGATGGGCCCCTGCCTTCGCAGGGGCGCAGTTTGCCTTATGCCCCCGCTCTCTCGGGCGCCGACCACGCGCGTGCTTTCCTAGGCGCGCAGACCGGCTGCTCGCACAGCTGCACCTTTTGCGCGACGGTGATGGCGCGCGGGACCGCGCGTTCGGCAAGTGTCGATGCGGTTCTGGATTCGGCCCGCACCGCGCTGGACCGCGGTCAGCGCGAGATCATCCTCACCGGGGTCGATCTGGCGAGCTATGGCGACGACAGCGGGACCAGCCTTGCCGCGCTGGTCGAAGCATTGCTGACGCTGCCGATCGAACGGCTGCGTCTTTCGTCGCTCGATCCCGACCGCATCGACGATGCGCTGTTCGCGCTGCTGACGCAGGAAAAGCGCGTGATGCCGCACGTCCATCTGTCGCTGCAGGCGGGCGACGACATGGTGCTGACGCGGATGAAGCGCCGCCACCGCCGTGCCGACGCCGTGCGCCTTATCGAACGGCTCAAGGCCGCACGCGCCGAGATCGCGATCGGCGCGGACCTGATTGCGGGATTCCCGACTGAGGATGAGGCGATGTTCGCCAATTCGCTGGCGCTCATCGACGATTGCGACATCGTCTTTGGCCATATCTTTCCCTACAGCCCGCGCGCCGGAACGCCCGCCGCGCGGATGCCGCAGGTCGGGCGCGCCATCGCGCGCGAACGTGCGGCAACGCTGCGCGAGGCCAATGCGCGGCGGCGGCACGGCTGGCTCGACGCGCAGATCGGCCGCGCCGCGTCGATGCTCGTCGAGCGCGACGGGCTGAGCGGTCACGCCGAAAATTTCGCCGCGCTGGCGCTGACCGCGCCCTCCGCGCCCGGCACCGTCCTTGACGTGCGCCTGACGGCGCGCGACGGCGACCGCATGGTCGCAACCCCTATCGAGAAAAAGGACATCGCCGCATGACCGGCCAAAGCTGGAGCGAAAGGCTGCTCGGCGGCTTTCGCCGTACTTCCGAACGGCTCGGAGAAAATCTCGCCGGGCTGACCGGCAAGGCACGGCTCGACGAGGAGGATCTCGACCGGATCGAGGAGGCGCTGATCACTGCCGACCTCGGCCCCGCGATGGCCGCGCGCATCCGCGACCGCCTGGCCGACCGGCGCGACGCGGTGGCGGGCGGTGTCGAAGAATTGCGAAAGATCGTCGCCGACGAGATCGCAACCGTGCTGCGCCCTGTTGCTGAACCGCTGGACATCGACGCCTTCCCGCGCCCGCAGGTCATTTTGGTGATCGGGGTCAACGGATCGGGCAAGACGACGACGATCGCCAAGCTCGCGCACCTGTTCCAGGA
Source organism: Sphingopyxis microcysteis (assembly GCF_012274265.1). Classification (GTDB taxonomy): domain Bacteria; phylum Pseudomonadota; class Alphaproteobacteria; order Sphingomonadales; family Sphingomonadaceae; genus Sphingopyxis; species Sphingopyxis microcysteis. Next base: position 219,975 of record NZ_JAANYY010000004.1, on the reverse strand, counting down.
ACAGGATTATGGCGTGATGCTGGTCGCGGGCGACACGTTTCGCGCCGCCGCGATCGGGCAATTGAAGGTCTGGGCCGAGCGGCTGGGCGTGCCGATCATGGCGGGGCCGGAGGGCGGCGACAGCGCGGGCATCGTGTTCGACGCGGTGAAGCAGGCGACCGCGACGGGCATCGACGTGCTGATCGTCGACACCGCCGGGCGGCTGCAGAACAAGCGCGAGCTGATGGATGAGCTTGCCAAGATCAAGCGCGTGCTCGGCCGCCTCAACCCCGCGGCGCCGCACGATGTGGTGCTCGTCCTCGACGCGACGACGGGGCAGAATGCGCTGTCGCAGATCGACGTGTTCCGCGAGGTCGCCGGGGTCACGGGCCTCGTGATGACCAAGCTCGACGGCACCGCGCGCGGCGGCGTGCTGGTGTCGGCGGCCGAACGCCACGGGCTTCCGATCCATGCAATCGGCATCGGTGAAACCATCGACGATCTTCGTCCGTTCGATGCCGACGAGATCGCAGCCATTATTGCAGGAAATATTCGATGACCGCCTCCCCGATCGACGTGCCGCCGACCGGCCCGGAAGCCCTTCCCGCCACCCCGCCCGCCAAGCATGGCTGGCTCAATTTCGTGATCGACTTCGGGCCGCTGCTCGTCTTTTTCCTGACCTTCAAATTCACCTCCGACGGCGACGGCGCGTTTGCTGCGACCGCGGCGGCGATCAAAGGCACTGTCGCCTTCATGGTCGCGATCGTCATCGCGATGGCGGTGTCGAAGTGGAAGCTTGGCAAGATTTCGCCGATGCTGTGGCTGTCGGGGGTGCTGGTGATCGGCTTTGGCGCGCTGACCATCTGGTTTCACGACGAGCGCTTCATCGTGATGAAGCCGACGATCATCTATGGCGCCTTTGCCGTGCTGCTGCTCGGCGGGTGGTGGTTCAAGAAACCGATGCTGAAATATCTGCTCCAGTCGGCGCTGGAGGGGGTGACCGAAAAGGGCTGGCTGCTGCTGTCACGCAACTGGGGGCTGTTCTTTGCTGCGCTCGGCATCGCCAATCATGTCATGTATGTGCTGATCCAGCGCGGCGAATTCAGCTTCGACACCTGGCTGACGGTCAAGGTGTGGGGGATCACCGCCTTGTCGTTCCTGTTCACGCTGACGCAGGTGCCGGTGATGCTGAAGAACGGGCTGGCGGTGCCTGAGGAAGCAACCGTCGAGAAATAGCTCGGCTAGCTCGGCTTTAGACAAAAACAGCCTTCAGACCTCGTCATGCTGAACTTGTTTCAGCATCCATGGCCTGAGCTCGAATTTGTGGCGGCGTCGAAGGAAGTGGCAGGCCATGGACCCTGAAACAAGTTCAGGGTGACGCGCAATAACGTGGGCCTGCGTTCATCACCCCCGTCCCTCCCGGCGCCCACGCTCTTGTTACCACGCTTGAGCAAGACTCCCGACACTGGCATAGAACCCGCAGGGCACGGGGTCGCGCCGCGCCGCACACAAAGCGAGGGGGAACATAATGGACAAGTTTTTCGGTAATCTGCACGCCGTACTCGGCGCCGGGCTGGTGCTGGCCATCGTGCTGATGCTGGGCCTCAACGGCCAGAATTTCGAGGATGGCATGGCTGCCGCCAATGCAGTGATGCGCTGGCTGCACACTTTCTTTGGCGTGCTGTGGATCGGCCTGCTTTATTATTTCAACTTCGTCCAGATTCCGACGATGCCGAAAATCCCGGCCGAACTGAAACCCGCGGTCGGCAAGCATATCGCGCCTGCTGCGCTGTTCTGGTTCCGCTGGGCGGCGCTGATCACGGTGCTGCTGGGCATCGCCATCGCCGGTCACGCCCAATATCTGGCGCCCGCGCTGGGCCTGCAGGATCCCTACAAGCTGATCGGTGTCGGCATGTGGCTGGGGCTGATCATGGCATTCAACGTGTGGTTCGTGATCTGGCCGAACCAGAAAAAGGCGCTCGGCATCGTCGAGGCCGACGATGCGACCAAGGCCAAGGCGGCGAAAACTGCGATGATCTTTTCGCGCACCAACACCCTGCTGTCGATCCCGATGCTCTATGCGATGGTGAACTTCAGCTGAGCTGGAAATAGCGGGTTAAAAGGAGGGGCGCTCGGGAAACCGGGCGCCCTTCTTCACTTCCGTTTGTGTCGAGCGAAGTCGAGACACCCCGAAGGCGCGCACGACCACAACGTGTCTCGACTTCGCTCGACACGAACGGGTTTTAGGTCGGCTTTGTGATCAGCCCTCCACCGCCGCCTTGTGCATGCGCCCGTTCATCACATAATGCGCGACGCCCATCTGCATGCCCGCCGCCTGCTCGTCGCCGATCTCGCGCACGCGGCGCGCGGGCGATCCCGCCCAGAGCTCGCGATCGGGGATTTCCTTATTCTCGGTGAGCAGCGCGCCCGCTGCCAGCATCGCATCGCTGCCGATCCGGCAGCCGTTCATCACCGTCGCCTTCAGACCGACGAACGCGCGGTCGGCGAGCGTGCAGCCATGGACCATCGCGAGATGGCCGATCAGCACATCCGCACCGATGATCGTCGGGAAACCTTCGGGCCGGTGCGGCATCGGGCCGTCGCAATGGACGATGCTGCCGTCCTGGATGTTCGAGCGGGCGCCGATCACGATGCGGCTGACGTCGGCGCGCAGCACGCAATTATACCAGATGCTGACGTCTGCGCCGATCGTCACGTCACCGATGATGCGGCATCCCGGCGCGATGAAGGCGCTGGGGTGGATCGCCGGCGTCTTGCCGTTGACGCTGATGATGCTGACATCGCGATAGGTCATTCGTCACGCTTTCCGATCAAGCTGCCCCACATGAGCACGGGCAGGGTTGAGGCATAATCGTCGGTCCAGCGCTGGAAGCCCGGGCGCGCCGCCAGCGGCACCCAGGCGCCGTCTTCGCGCGCGGCATCGCGCGGGCGAAGGCCGCCGGTCAATTGCTGCATCCGCGCCGCCGTCGCGGTCAGCGCGACCCAGTTCGATCCGGTCAGATCGTCGATACCATACTCGGGCGGCCCCGGATCGAGCCGAATAGCGCTCGACCAGCCGCGCGCGCGCGCCTCTTCGGCCAGCACGGGTTCGAGCCCGAAGAAACGGTTCGAGATGTGGATGAGCAAAATGCCATCGGGTTTCAGCGCGCGCTGGTAGATGCCGATCGCTTCTTTCGTCAGCAGGTGCAGCGGGATCGCGTCGGACGAAAAGGCGTCGATGACCAGAATGTCGAAACGCCCCGCGGGTTGTTCGGCGATCTTCAGCCGCGCGTCGCCAATGACGATCGGACTGTCGCCCGCACAATCGGACAGGAAGGTGAATTTGGCAGGATCGCGGGCGATATCGACCATCACCGGATCGATTTCGAAAATCGTCCATTGCTGGCCGGGCTTGCGATAACAGGCGAGCGTCCCCGCGCCCAGCCCGACGATCCCGACCGACGCCCCCGGTCCGGCAAGCGCTTCGGCCTTGCTCAGCGTCAGTCCGACCCCCGACTTCGGCCCATAATAGGTCGTCGGTTCGCGCCGGTGTGCCGGGTCGGTGCGCTGGAGCCCATGCAGGGTCGTGCCATGCGCCAGACGCCGCTGCTGCTGCGCCGGGTAATCGGTGACGGTGTAAACGCCGAAATAGCTGCGCACGCGCGCGCCGGTGAAGCTTTCCTGCACCGTGTCCCAGCCACCGACCCCGATCATCAACAGCGCCAGCGTCGCCACGAACGCCCAGCGCCACCCGATCACCAAGAGCCCGATGACAAAAATGACGATCCCCCAGGCAGCGGTCGCGCCTTCGAGCACGCCGCCCCACTCGCTCACCATATGCCAGCTTGCGAACGCCGCGATCGCGACCAGCACCGCAACCGCGATCGCGGTGCGACTGGCGGACAGGCGCAGCCATTTGTCCCACGGCAGTAGCGCGGGCAGCGGCAACAGTGCCGCCGCCGCCAGCACGAGCAGCGGATGTTCATAAACCCAATCGAACAGCAGCGGCGCGAACAGCGCCGCGAACAGCCCGCCGACGACGCCGCCCGCCGACATGATGAGATAGAATAGGGTCAGGTGCTGAAGCGCCGGGCGCAAATGATAAAGATAGCCGTGCAGCGCCGTCGCGACGACGAACAGCATCGCGAGACTGGCCATCGCGACCATCATCGACCCGCCACCCGAACTGAGCAGCGCCAACCCGCCAACCGCGAGCAGCACCGCGGGCGCGATGAAGGTGATCACCTCGGTCAGCCGGTCCATCGTCGAAAAGGCGATGACAAAGCTGAGCAGGTAGAGGCCGAGCGGCAGCACCCAGAGGAGCGGCATCGCGACGATGTCGGTGGTGAGGTGCGTGGTCGTCGACAGCATCAGCCCCGACGGCACCGCCGCGATCAGCAGCCAGTGAAGCTGGCGGCGCCAGGTCGGGCGCGGCTCGTCGGTGGCGGCGGCATCGACCGCGGGATCGGTGACCCGTCCTTGCCAGCGCGCCGCGGCACAGGCCGCGACCAGCAGCACGAGCAGCGCATAGCCCGCGGTCCAGCCCCAGCTTTGCGCGGCGAGCGGCAGGCTGGGTTCGACCAGCGCCGGATAGCTGATCAGCCCGGCGAAGCTGCCGAGGTTCGACGCGGCGTAGAGATAATAGGGATCGCCCGCGCGAGCATCGGCGGCGAACCAGCGCTGCATCAGCGGCGCCTGCGCCGACACGACGAAGAAAACGGGGCCGATCGAAGCAAGCAGCAGCAGCGGCACCCACAAGGCTTCTTGCCCGGCACCGGGCGGAGCGATGTGCGCGATGCCGATCGGGAGCCACAGCGCGGCGACCACAAACAGCGCGACATGGATGATCGCCTGCCGCCGCACGTCGAAGCGGCCGAGCCAATGCGCATAGGCATAGCCGCCGAGCAGCAGCGCCTGATAGACCAGCATCGCGCTGTTCCACACCGCCGGGGCGCCGCCCAATTTGGGCAGCACCATGCGGGCGACCATCGGCTGGACCTGAAACAGCAGGAAGCTGCCGACCAATATGGTCAGCACGAACAGCCAGCGGCGCGGAGAGGGGGAGGCGGTCATGCGTTTGTCCATGTTGAGCGCGATAGCGAATAGGTCACATGTGGACGCAAGGAATCCTCCTCGGCCAGCTTGGGGTGATCGAAGTCGAGGTCGACGCAATATCGCATGCCGAGCCGTTCCATCACCGCGCGGCTGCGGACATTGCCCCGCCAGGTGATCGCCCGGATTTCATCGTCGGGCAGATTTGCAAAGCTCCACGCGGTCGCGCCACGCGCCGCTTCGCTCGCGAAGCCGACGCCCCAGCAGTCGCGCGCGAGCCGCCAGCCGATCTCGAGCTTGTCCGCCACGGGTGCCATGTCGCCGCGGATGATGCCGCACCAGCCCACCAGCCGCGCGTCTGCGCGGCGCTCGAGCGCCCAAAAACAATGGCCGTAGCGGGCTTCATGCTCGCGCATCCACGCGATCCGCGCCGCCGTCGCAGCAAGGTCGAGCGGCGGCCCGAGCGTCGCCATCACATCGGGGTCGCTGCAGATCGCCTGAAACGGCGCGACATCGTCGTCGCGCCACGATCGCATCCGCAGCCGCTCGGTTTCGATCATGCGCCAAGCAGCCGCGCGGCGTGGAGCGCATGATAGGTGAGCACCCCCGACGCCCCGGCGCGGCGGAACGCCAGCAGGGTTTCGAGCACCAGCGCGTCGCGGTCGCCTGCGCCTGCCGCTGCCGCGGCCTCGATCATCGCATATTCGCCCGACACCTGATACGCATAGACCGGCACCGCAAAATGATCCTTCACCGCGCGGACGATATCGAGATAGGGCAGCCCGGGCTTGACCATCACGCTGTCGGCGCCTTCGGCCAGATCCTGCGCGACTTCGCGCAGCGCTTCTTCGGCGTTGGCGGGATCCATCTGATAGGTTTTCTTGTTGCCCTTGAGCAACCCGTGCGAGCCCACCGCGTCGCGGAACGGGCCATAGAAGGCCGACGCATATTTGGCGGCGTAGCTCATGATCTGGACATGGCCGAAGCCTTCGGCCTCCAGCGCCGCGCGGATCGCGGCGATGCGGCCGTCCATCATGTCGCTGGGCGCGATAATGTCGGCGCCGGCGCGCGCCTGGTTCAGCGCCTGCCCGACGAGAACCTCCACCGTCTCGTCGTTAAGGACATAGCCGTTGTCGCCCAACAGCCCGTCCTGTCCGTGGCTGGTGTAGGGATCGAGCGCGACGTCGGTCAGCACGCCGATGTCGTCGCCGAGCGCCTGCTTGATCGCGGCGGTGGCGCGGCACATGAGGTTATCGGGATTGAGCGCCTCGGCGCCGTGCTCGCTCCGCCGGTCGGGCTGGGTGTACGGAAAGAGCGCAAGGCACGGGATGCCCGCCGCCACCGCGTCGCGGGCGCGATCGACGATGCGGTCGATCGACCAGCGCGAAACGCTGGGCAGGCTGGTGACGGGTTCTTCCGTACCCGACCCGTCGCAGACGAACAGCGGCCAAATGAGGTTCGACGGCGCCAGCGTCGTTTCGCGCACCATCGCGCGGCTCCAGCCGGTGCGGCGGGTACGGCGGAGGCGGAGGTCGGGAAAGGCAGCGTGGGTCATGCGGCGTGCATAGCGGCGTGCGGGCGCAGGGCAAATGGATATTGGCGGATTCCAGGAACCCTAACCACCGTTCGTGTCGAGCGAAGTCGAGACACGAACGGAATTAGAGGATGCTCATTTACGAGACGTCAAATCCCGCCCTCGGCCCTTTTCGATGCCACATCGGCGAGGCTGCCGAGTTTCGGTCCTTCGACCTGTTTCGCCGCGATCGGGGTCAGCGCCGCGCCCGGGGCGACGGCGGTCAGCGACCGGATGCGGGCGCGGAAATCGGCGAGCGCCTTGCCCTCGAGCAAAGCCCGGGTGACGAAGGTTACCGACGACGGGTTCACGGCGCGGCCGTTGCGATAGAGTTCGTAATGGAGATGCGGGCCGGTCGACAGGCCGGTCGAGCCGATATAGCCGATCACCTGGCCGCGGCTGACGCGCTGGCCGGGGCGCACCGCGATGCGGCTCATGTGGCCATAGCCGGTGCCGAGGCCGTTGCCGTGGTTCAGTTTGACGAAATTGCCGTAGCCGCCGTGACGACCGGCAATCGTGACCACACCGTCGGTAACCGCATAGATTGGCGCGCCATAACCGCCGCCGAAATCGATGCCGCTGTGCATGCGTTTATAGCCGAGGATCGGATGGCGCCGCATGCCGAAGGTCGAGGTGATGCGGCCGTTGGTCGGGCGCGCCATGCCGCCGCGCTGTTCGCCGACCCCCGACGCCTCATACCATTGGGTGCGGCCGTCGACCGTCCATTCGAGCATCGACAGCTTGGGTTTGCCGCCGCGGATCAGGCCCGCATAGAGCAGTTTGCCGGTTTCGCTCTCGCCGGTTTCGGCGCGGCGGTAATCGACGATGATGTCATATTCGTCATTGGCGCGAATGTCGCTGCCGACCGAAATCTGGCGCCCGATGACGCGCAGATAGGATTGGATCGCCGTCGCTGGCGCCCCGGCGGCGCGCGCCGAGCGATAGAGGCTGTCACCAACCCGGCCGCGGATGCGGAGCGGGGTGGTGTCGACCGCAATCGGGATGCGGCGCATCACCAGTCGGTCGCCCTCGCGCTCCATTTCGATGCGCAGGTCAAAGCGCGCGCGCATTGCCAGCGCATCGACCGGGCGCGGCATGGTGCGCGCGGCGCGGCGGCCGAGGATGAGGTCGATGCGCGTGCCCGGCGCAATGTCGGCGAGCGGCACCGCGGTCGATACCTGATTCGCCAGCGCCTGCGCCTCGCCGCTGCCGACGCCCGAGCGTTCGAGAACCCGCGCAAAACTGTCGCCGCTGCCAAGCGTCGCGGTGAGTTCGATCTGCGGCCGTTCGGGGGTCTGGGTCAGCGGGCGCACCGCGTCGGTCGCCGCCATATGGCGTCCGGTGTCGCCGCCAAGCGCCAGCGGCACGATCATCTGCGCGCGCGCTTCGTTGAAGTCGGCCGTGCCAAGCGCCGGAGCGCCACCGATGCTAAGCGGCTGAATTCCGGGGAAGGTGGCGATCGCGGTGCCGCACAGCAGGGTTAATGTCGCGAGCCCGCGCCACCATTCGGCCGAACCGATATTATCGCCAAGATCGGGAACCAGATCGAGCTGTGCCAGCCGGTCGCGCCAGCCGAGCGCGTCCGAATCGGCGTCGGCGCGCCGCAGCGGGATCGCTTGCGACATCGTGAGGGCGGCGGCATTGCCGGACATCCCCGCGATGGGTTCGTGACGCTGGAACAAACTGCAACCCCCGCTCGGCGGGCCTCCCATAACCCGGCCGCCGAATGATATTCGGCCGCCTGTCTGTAAAGAAAGGTCGTTAAAGTCAATTTAATGGCGGTTGCGCCGCGGCGGGTTGCGGTCAGTCGTGGCGGGGGTGGGATATTATGCAACAGGCGCGGAAAAATCGGTCGCCTGCCCGCCATTCGACGATCGGCGGTTGCGCCGTGCCTGCCGCCATGCCAGCTTGGTCCCCAAGAAAATGACGTCATCCTCTTCCCAGCCGGTCAAGGCTGTCCTTGGCCCCACCAACACCGGCAAAACCCATTTGGCGGTCGAGCGCCTGACCGCCCATTCGAGCGGCATGATCGGCTTTCCGCTCCGCTTGCTGGCGCGCGAGGTGTACGACCGCGTCGTCGCGATCAAGGGCGAGCGCCAAGTCGCGCTGGTCACCGGCGAAGAACGGATCATTCCGCCCGATGCGCGCTATCTGCTTGGCACGATGGAGGCGCTGCCGATCGAACGCGATGTCGCCTTCGTCGGCATCGACGAGGCGCAGCTCGGCGCCGACCCCGAGCGCGGCCATGTCTTCACCGACCGCCTGCTGCGCGCGCGCGGGCGCGAGGAGACGATGATCCTGGGGTCGGCGAGCATCCGCGGGCTCGTGAAAAACCTGATTCCCGAGGCCGAGATCATCACTCGCCCGCGCTTTTCGACCTTGAGCTATGCGGGGACGTCGAAGCTGTCGCGGCTGCCCAAACGATCGGCGATCGTCGCTTTCTCGGCCGAGGAGGTTTATGCGATCGCCGAGATGCTGCGCCGCTTTTCGGGCGGCGCCGCGGTGGTGATGGGCGCGCTCAGCCCCAAGACGCGCAATGCCCAGGTCGCGATGTTCGAGGCGGGCGAAGTCGATTATCTCGTCGCGACCGACGCGATCGGCATGGGGCTGAACCTCGACGTCCAGCATGTCGCGTTCGCCAGTTTGCAGAAATTCGACGGGCGGCGCCTCCGCCGCCTGACGATCGCCGAAATGGCGCAGATCGCGGGGCGCGCCGGACGCCACCAGCAGGACGGCAGCTTTGGCACCGTCGGCCAGCCGCAGGGCGGCTTCACGCCCGAGGAAGTGGCGGCGATCGAGGGGCATCATTTCCCGCCGCTGCCCAGCCTGTTCTGGCGCAACCCGACCCCCGGCTTCGGCTCGCTCGACCAGCTGCTCGCCGACCTCGCGCAGCCACCGACCGCACCCGCGCTGCGCCCCGCCCCCGAAGCGGTCGACATTGCGGTGCTCAAGCATCTGGCGGGCGACATGGAGGTGCGCGCACGCGGCGGCGATTTCGATGCGGTCCAGCGCCTGTGGGACATTTGCGGCCTGCCCGATTTTGAACAATTGGGCGCCGAGCACCACAGCCGGACGGTGCTCAAGCTATGGCAATGGCGCACCAGCGGCGACGGGATGATCGATCCCGACTGGTTCGCGCGGCGGCTGGCCAAGCTCAACGATGTCGAGGGCGACATCGACCAGCTCGCAAGCCGCATCGCCGCGGTCCGCACCTTGTGCTTCATCGCCCAGCGTGGCGACTGGATCGCAGGCGCGGCGGGGTGGACCGAACAGACGCAAGCGCTCGAATCCAGGCTGTCCGACGCGTTGCACGCGGCGTTGGCGCAGCGCTTCGTCGACCGGCGGCTGGCGCTGCTGCTGCGCGACGCCGGGCAACGCAATGCCGCGCTGCCGGTTGCGGTCGGCCCCGACGGCACCGTCGCGGTCGACGGCGAGGCAATCGGCACACTCAAGGGCTTTCAGTTCAAGGTCGACCCGGTGGCGAAGGCCAGCGATCACCGGATGCTGCTCGCCGCCGCCGAAAAGCATCTGCGCGCCGAACTGGCGCGCCGCGCCTCGGCGCTGGCCGAGGGCGATGACAGCGCGCTGTCGCTGATCGCCGAACCGGGCGCGCCGCCGCGGCTAGCCTGGCACGGCCATGCGGTGGCGACGCTGGCCAAGGGACCGACGCTGGTGCAGCCGTCGGTGCTGGTCGATCCATCGCTGCGGCGGTTGGAGCCCGTCCAGGTGCAGGCCATCACCGAACGGCTCCACCGCTTCATCGCCGCGCAACTGGCGCGCCACGCCGGTCCGCTCGCCGCGATGGGCGAAGCGGCGGGCGATCTGTTCACCCCTCCGCGGGTCCGCGCACTGCTCGCTGCGCTGACCGACAACAGCGGCATGATCGGCCGAGCCGCGGTCGAGGACCAGCTGAACGCGCTTGCCGCCGACGAACGCCCGCAACTGCGCAAACTGGGCTTCACGATCGGTTCGCTTGACATTTTTCACCCGACGCTGCTGAAGCCCGAGGCGGTGCGCTGGCGCGCGGCGCTGATCGCGGCGCAGCAGGGATCGCCGGTGCCGGCGCTGCCGCCGCACGGCGCGGTGCTGCAAAAGACCGGCAGCCATGCCGGGCTGACGATCGCGGGCTTTCGCCGCTGCGCCACCGGCTGGCTGCGCATCGACATGGCCGAAAAGCTGGCGCGGCAGGCGCATGCCGCGCGGATGCAGGCATCGGCGCCGCCGACCGCGCCGATCGCGGGCAGCGACGACCACCACCACGACGATCATGGCGCGGCCGACGAGACCGAAGGCGTTGCCGCGGCGCCGCCGCCGGGCTTTGTGATCGACCCCGCGCTCGCCACCTCGCTCGGGCTCGACGAAGAAACGCGGCGCGGGCTGCTCGGCAGCTTCGGCTTTCGCAGCGTCGGTGAGCCCGCGCTGCAACGCTGGCGCTGGTCGGGGCTGCGCAAGCCCGACAAGCGGCCGCGCCGCAAACAGCGGCGCAAGGGCGCCGACGCGCCGCGCAAGGGGGCCGCAAACAGCGACGTTCGGCGCCCGCCGGTCCAGCAGGGCAAGGGCAAGCGCCGCGCGCCCGAACAGCCGCGGGCCGACAAGCCCCGCGCCGATCCACCGCGCCCGCCCCGCGCCGACCGCCCGGCGCGGCGTGGCGCGTCGCCGAACAGTCCGTTCGCGGGCCTTGCCGCCTTGCTTGCCGAAAGCCGCAAGGACGGATGAGCGCGGCGGGCAGCATCCGGCTGGACAAGCTGCTGTGGTTCCTGCGTTTTGCCCGTTCGCGCAGCCTGGCGCAGGCGATCGTCGCGGCGGGACATATCCGGCTGGACGGTCGGCGGGTCACCCGCCCGTCCTGCGCGGTGCATGTCGGACAGACGCTGGTGCTGCCGGTCGGCGAGCGGATCGAGGTGGTGCGGCTGCTCGCCCTGCCCGTCCGCCGCGGCCCCGCCGCCGAGGCGCGGGCCTGTTATCGCAGTCTCGACGCGGGGCCGCCCGCCGCTGCCAACCCAGCTATCAGCGGCGATGGAAAAGCTGTGCATCCAAATCCGGCGCCCGGCCCTATCGAGTGAGAGTGATTCGCAACTGTGCGCTAGGCGTTGACGCACCGCCGCCGCGCGGCATAGAGGCGAGCCAAGAGAGAGCCTGACGGCCCGTCTGCCGTCATCTAAGGGAGCCTGAAACCATGACCTATGTCGTCACCGATGCCTGTATCCGGTGCAAATATATGGACTGTGTCGAGGTGTGCCCCGTCGACTGTTTCTATGAGGGCGAGAATATGCTCGTCATCAACCCCAATGAATGCATCGATTGCGGCGTGTGCGAACCCGAATGCCCCGCCGAAGCGATCCTGCCCGACACCGAAAGCGGCCTCGAGAAATGGCTGGAGGTCAACACCAAGTTCAGCGCCGAATGGCCGAACATCACGGTGAAGAAGGAAACCCCCGCCGACGCCGACGAATATAAGGGCGTCGAGGGCAAGTTCGAAACGCATTTCTCGCCCGAACCGGGCAGCGGCGACTGATCGCCAAATCTTTGATTCGATCGGGGCGGGACTTTCCCGCCCCTTTTTCGTCGACGCTACAGGCGCGAGCACCGCATGTCGCGTTACGGCGGCTTTCGACTGGTTGCGGACGTAGCACTGTCGTCATCCCGGCGAAGGCCGGGATCTCACCCTATCGGCTTACCGCACCGGCGAGATCCCGGCCTTCGCCGGGATGACGGATGAGAAGAGGTCGGGAACAACCGATTGCGGGCGTACGTCATTTCCTCTCTCCCCTTGTGGGAGAGATACGAAGGCTTGGCAGCTCGCTGCCTAGCCGCAGTTGAGAGGGGTTCTTCGTCCGCTGGCGTCCAACCCCCTCTCCAAGCTTCGCTAGCTCCTGACGGAGCAAGCTGCGCTATCCTCTCCCTCAAGGGGAGAGGAGTTTAGGGCAGCTAACCACCCCCACAGCCGCCATGGCCGATCGCCACCGCGATGATTTGCCCTCTTGAAACCCTCGGCCTCGCCGCCGATGTAGGGCGCCGGAGGGATAGCCTGCCGGTCCTCGGCCGGGCAGCCCGATAATCAAGGACTAAAATCGCATGATCGACCCGCTCGCCGCTCTTGTCCCCGTCGTCGTCGAACAGACGAGCCGCGGCGAACGCAGCTTTGACATTTTTTCCCGCCTGCTGCGCGAACGGATCATCTTCGTCACTGGCGAGGTCGAGGACAATATGGCGTCGCTGATCACCGCGCAGCTGCTGTTCCTCGAATCGGAAAATCCGAAGAAGGACATTTACATGTACATCAACTCGCCGGGCGGCGTCGTCACGGCGGGCATGGCGATCCACGACACGATGCAGTACATCCGCCCGCGCGTCGGAACGGTGTGCATCGGTCAGGCGGCATCGATGGGCAGCTTCCTGCTCGCCGCGGGCGAACCCGGCATGCGCGTCGCGCTGACCAACGCCCGCGTGATGGTCCACCAGCCGTCGGGCGGTGCGCGCGGCATGGCATCGGACATTGAAATCCAGGCCAAGGAAATCCTGCGCATCCGCAAGCGGATGAACGATTTGTATGTGAAATACACCGGACGCTCGCTGAAAGAGATCGAAAAGGCGATGGACCGCGACACCTTCCTCGAAGCCGACGAGGCGAAGGCGTTCGGGCTGGTCGATCATGTCTATGACCGCCGCCCCGGCGCGCTGGAAAGCGACGCGGCAAAGGATCTGAGCGAAGGCCCGACGCCCTGATTCGGCGCGGGTGCGGACATGCCCCGCTCGCCATCCGGGCACCCCGGCTGACCATCGCCGGGGAAACCCGAAAAGGCGCGGGCCGGTACCGCGTGGCAACCAAAGACAAGGGCTTAACCGCATTTGTTGACGCCCGTTTTGCGCCTTGGCGCTAGGCGGGACAGGACCGCAATGTCACCCAATTGCCATATTGTAATTGGGTGACCGCGGACTAGGATAAGGACGGCACCGCCATTTCGGCGCCTGCCAGAGGAAGAATTATGACGAAATTGAGCGGCTCGGACAGCAAGAGCACTCTCTATTGCTCCTTCTGCGGCAAGTCGCAGCACGAAGTCCGCAAGCTGATTGCCGGTCCCACCGTGTTCATCTGCGACGAATGCGTCGAACTGTGCAACGACATCATCCGCGAGGAGATCAAGGGCGGGGTTGCCGCGCGCAAGGACGGCGCGGTGCCGACGCCGCTGGAAATCTGCCAGCATCTCGACGCCTATGTGATCGGCCAGAACAAGGCCAAGCGCGTGTTGTCGGTTGCGGTGCACAATCACTACAAGCGCCTCGCCAACTCGGGCCGCGGCGACGAGGTCGAACTCGCCAAGTCGAACATCCTGCTCGTCGGCCCGACCGGCAGCGGCAAGACCTTGCTGGCGCAAACGCTCGCGCGCTTCCTCGACGTGCCCTTCACCATGGCCGACGCGACGACGCTCACCGAAGCCGGCTATGTCGGCGAAGATGTCGAGAATATCATCCTCAAGCTGCTGCAGGCCAGCGACTATAATGTCGAAAAGGCGCAGCGCGGCATCGTTTATATCGACGAAATCGACAAGATCAGCCGCAAGGCCGAAAATCCGTCGATCACCCGCGACGTGTCGGGTGAAGGCGTGCAGCAGGCGCTGCTCAAGCTGATGGAAGGCACGACCGCGTCGGTGCCGCCGCAGGGCGGGCGCAAGCATCCGCAGCAGGAATTCCTGCAGGTCGACACGACGAACATCCTGTTCATCGCCGGCGGCGCGTTCAGCGGGCTGGAAAAGATCATCGGCGACCGCCTGCAGGGCAAGTCGATCGGCTTCGGCGCGCATGTCGCCGGCCCCGACGAGCGCCGCATGGGCGAAGTGCTGAAGAATATCGAGCCCGAGGATCTGCTGAAATTCGGCCTGATCCCCGAATTCGTCGGCCGCCTGCCGGTGATCGCGACGCTCGAGGATCTCGACATTGACGCGCTGGTCAAGATTCTGGGCGAGCCCAAGAACGCGCTGGTGAAACAGTATCGCAAGCTGTTCGATCTGGAAGAGGTCGTGCTGACCTTTACCGACGATGCGCTGATTGCGGTCGCCAAGAAAGCGATCGAACGCAAGACCGGCGCGCGCGGCCTCCGCTCGATCGTCGAGGCGATCCTGCTCGACACGATGTTCGACCTGCCCGACCTCACCGACGTGGTCGAGATCGTTGTCGACAAGGATGTCGTCGAGGGCCGCAAGGACCCGGTGCGCGTCTATGCCGACAAGGCGAAGGAAGCAGCGGGCGACGCCGCCTGAGTCGCGGCGGGTCCGCCAGTCGCCCTGAAATCAGGCGACTCGGCGGCTGCGTGCGCGGAAAATTGTTGCATTGCAGCAACAGTTGCCGAGAAAAACGCAATCGCGCCTGTGGATAAATCGCGGATCGCAACGGAAATTCGCGGTTTTTCGATCTTTCGCCGCGGCGTTCGCCGCGCGCCGCTTGCACTGTCACAATTGCTGTCACAATCGTGCCACATGCGGGCTTCAGGGGCGCTCGCAGGACTTGCGCGCCCCATTTCGCGCGCCTGCCGAACGACACCACACCAAGGGGACATCCTGACATGAAATTCCGTCACACGCTTGCCGCCAGCTGCGCGCTGATCCCGGTCGCGCTGCTTTCCACGCCGGCCTTTGCCCAGTCGACCGGTTCGGTCGACTTCGACGAGGAAATCGTCGTTACGGGCAGCCGGACGACCGATGTCGCAGGCGTGATCGCGCCCGACACGACGAAGGCCAAGGCCGTGCTGACCCAGGAATTCATCGAGCGCCAGTCGCCGGGCCAGACCGTCAACGACATCATCAACCAGCTTCCGGGCGTCAGCTTCCAGAACAACGACCCGTTCGGTTCGGCCGGCGGCAAGATGTCGATCCGCGGCTTCGACAACACCCGCATCAACCAGACCTTTGACGGTATTCCGCTCAACGATTCGGGCAACTACGCGCTCTATTCGAACCAGCAGCTCGACCCCGAGCTGATCGAACAGGTCAACGTCAACCTGGGTTCGACCGACGTCGACAGCCCGACCGCTGCCGCTTCGGGTTCGACCGTCAACTATCGTACCCGCAACCCGGGCGAAGAACCCGGCCTCAAGCTGGTCGGTTCGGCTGGCGACTTCAGCTTCTTCCGCATCTTTGGCATGATCGACACCGGCGTGTTCACCCCGTGGGGCACGCGCGCGTTCTTCTCGGCCAGCACCGCGACGAACGACACCGTGTTCGGCAACGCCGATCAGCCCGCCTATGCTGCAAACTCGACGACTGCCGCCCGCGCCGCGATCGATTCGCGCACCGGCAAGATCGACAAGCAGCAGTATAACGCCAAGATCTATCAGCCGATCGGCGCCGATGGCGACTTCATTTCGATCTCGGGCCACTACAACCAGAACCGAAACAATTTCTTCGGTTCGACCGGCCTGCGCAATGTCCACAACATCGCTTCGAACTTCGTTCCGAACATCTTCCCGCAGAACAAGGACGACCGCGACTACGGTATCGCCAAGTGCCAGATCAACACCGTCGCGCGTCCCGGCCTCGCCGATGTGGCCAACAGCTGCGGTTCGGCGTTTGACGAACGCTACAACCCGTCGAACACCGGCAACATCCGCGGCAATTCGCGCTTCACGCTGGCGGAAGGCCTGGTCCTGACCGTCGACCCGAGCTTCCAATATGTGAAGGCGAACGGCGGCGGCACCGTCGTCGGCCAGGAAGTACGCCGCGACGTCAATCCGACCGGCGGCGCCGCGAACTGCAACACCACCCCGACCGGCGCCGGCATCAGCTGCCAGACCGGTTACATTGGCGGTGTCCCCTATTATGGGCGTGACCTCAACGGCGACGGCGACCTGCTCGACACCGTGCGCGTCCTCGCGCCGAGCCAGACCCAGACCCGCCGCTATGGCGTGATCGCAGGCCTGCGCTACGACCTCGACGACAGCAACACCTTCCGCGTCTTCTACAGCTATGATCGTGCGCGTCACCGGCAGACCGGCGAAACCAACTTCCTGAAGCTGAACGGTTCGGCGACCGACGTTTTCCCGGTCAACGATCCGCTGGCCGATGTGAATGGCAACGTCCTGCAAAAGCGTGACCGCAAGTCGATTGCGCTGCTGAACATGTTCGGCGGCGAATATCGCGGCGAGTTTGACCGCCTGACGGTTCAGATCGGCGGCGCGTACAAGATGTTCACGCGCGATCTGACCAACAATTGCGCCACGTCGAGCGTGACCGGTTTCGTCGAATGTTTCGGCACGAACGACGCGGGTCTTGCGGCATGGCTTGCCGCCAACCCGACGGTCACCATTGCGCCGGGCGTCACCGCGCCGGTCCAGGGTCCGCAGCAGCGCAAGCGCAAGTACAAC
The DNA here is from genome assembly GCF_012274265.1 of Sphingopyxis microcysteis. Lineage (GTDB taxonomy): Bacteria > Pseudomonadota > Alphaproteobacteria > Sphingomonadales > Sphingomonadaceae > Sphingopyxis > Sphingopyxis microcysteis. Next base: position 203,014 of record NZ_JAANYY010000004.1, on the reverse strand, counting down.
AAGTTCACGCCGAACCTCGGCCTGACCTTTGATGCGACCGATCAGCTGAGCGTGTTCGCCAACTATTCGAAGGGTGTGCAGGTTCCGGGCACGGACAACCTCTACAACGCCTTCTACTTCCCGGCTGACACCGAATCGGCCAACCCGATCCCGGAAACCACCGACAACTTCGACGTTGGCCTCCGTTATCGCAGCAGCCAGGTGCAGGCGCAGGCCGGCCTGTGGTACACGATCTTCAACGATCGCCTCGCCTCGTCGTTCGATCCCGAAACCGAGCGTAACGTGTATCGCAACCTTGGCCGCGTCGACAAATATGGCATCGACGTCAGCATCTCGTACCGCCCGGTCGACAATTTCTCGATCTACGCCTTCGGTTCGTATCTGAAGTCGAAGATCAAGGACAATGTCCAGAACGGCATCTGCACCGCGGCGCAGGTCACTGCCGGTCAGTTCCTGTGCACCACCGTCGGCGCACCGGCCTTTGCACTGACCGCGGGCAAGCGTGAATCGGGTTCGCCGACCTACACCTTCGGCGGCCGCGCCCAGGGCAAGCTTGGTCCGATCGAACTCGGTGCACAGGTCAAGCGCACCGGTCCGCGTTACGTCAACGACCAGAATCTGCCGCTGCTGCAGACCGTCAACGGCGTTGCCAACACCGTCGTTTACCCGGCCAAGACCCCGGCCTACACGATCGTCGATCTCGACGCGCGGATCGGCCTGGAATGGGCGGGCCTGAACGAAACGACGTACATCCAGCTCAACGTCACCAACCTGTTCGACAAGCTGTATGTCGGCGGTTTCGACGGCCAGCTCGCCGACAACTCGGTGCCGTTCGTGCAGATCGGCGCGCCGCGCGCCTTCATCGGCTCGATCGTCGTCGGCTTCTAAGCCGTACCGACAGGCAAAGAAAACAGGGCGCGGGAGGCAACTCCCGCGCCCTTTTTCATGTTCGTTCTGAATTGCGGGCCGCGGCGCTGGCGGCGGTGGCCGTCAGTCGGCGGCGATGCGACGGGCCGTGTCCTGGACCAGCGCGATCATGTTGGGGACGCCCTGGGTGCGGTTCGACGACAGCTGGCGCGTGAGGTCGAAGGGGGCGAGCGCGGCGGCGATGTCCATGTCCGCGACCTCGACCGCGGGTTTGTCCTGCACCGCGGCGAGGACGAGCGCGACGATGCCCTTGGTGATCGCGGCGTTGCTGTCGGCGAGGAAATGCAGGCGGCCGTCGGCCTGCGGCACCGGATAGACCCAGACGCTGGCGCTGCATCCGCGCACCAGCGTCGCGTCGGTCTTGAGCGCTTCGGGCATCGGCTCCAGCTCGCGGCCGAGTTCGATCAGGAGGCGATAACGGTCGTCGCCGTCGAGGAAGTCATATTCGTCGTGGATGTCGGTCAGGCTGCGCATGGGGCGGCACTGGCAGATTTGGGAGGGAGTGGGAAGAGCGAGAAGCTTTCCGCCTTTTCGTCGCCCCCGCGAAGGCGGGGGCCGTTGTCGGCCTCACGCTGTCTCGCCCGCGGCCCCCGCCTTCGCGGGGGCGACGGACATTATAGATCGACCCCCGCGGCGATCGCTTCCAGCTTGCGCAGCCGTTCTTTGAGGTCAGCGATCTCGATCCGCGACCCGGCGTGGGGGACCGCCGCGTCGTGGGCGACGTTGACATGCCCAGCGGCGAGTTCTTCGCGCTTGAGCTGGATCCAGTCGCGCCAGCCGCGCAGCGCAGCCAGGCTCATGATCGTCAGGGCGGTCAGGGCGACGGCGCTCACCATCAGGTTGGAGGCAAGATCAGACGTAATGGTGGCCATGATGCGGCTCCTTCTTCGTCAAGGTCGTCAGGAGGGCGACCGGTCGCGCAGCTTCTCGATTTCCTGATCGAGCGTCACGGCGCGGTTGTTGTCGGTGGCGATGCGTTCGAGCACCTGGATACGGTCCTTGAGCGCGCGGATTTCGGCCTGCAGCGCCTTGGTCTCGCCATTGTCGGCGGGAGCGGCGAAAAACTCGTTGCCCTTGTGGTCGCGGCGGACGCCATATTTGGCGCGGACGACGCTACCGATCGTGACGATCAGGACGATGCCGATAACCATTTCAAACGGGTTCATGGGGGGATCCTTCCGTATTTTCTTATCGTTGCTTCAATTCGGTTGCTTCAGTTCAGCGGAGCGTCGCGCAGCTTTTCGATCTCGTCGGCGACGTCAATTCCCTTGTCGGTAACGATCCGCTCGAGAACCCGGACCCGCTGTTCCAGCCGTTCGGTCGCCGCCGCATATTGCGCGGCCTTTTCGGCGGTCATTTCGGACTGTTTCTCGATCATCTTTTGCTGGTGCTTCGACCAGATGGCAAAACCGCCAAGCAGGAAGGGAGCGAGGGGGATCAGGATCCAGATGGCGTCGCCCATGACCGCTCTCCTCAGTTCGCCGGGCGCCGCAGCGCCTCGATCTCCGCCGCCACCCGGTGCCCTTCGTCGGTGACGATGCGTTCGACGACGGCCAGGCGATCCTTCACCGAACCCAGTTCGGCGCGCAGCTGGGCATTTTCCTGGCTGATCAGCTTGACGCGTTCCATCGCCTCGTCGCTGGTCTTGGGATAGACCGCCTTGCCCCAGCTGTTTTCGAGCGGATAGCCGTTCTTGACGCGCAGCCAGGTGGTGAAGATCCAGCCACCGATTGCGGCGAGGCCCAGAACAGCCATCCCCGGGGCAATGGTATTCAGTAATTCTGCATTCATTGTGGTTCCCCTCAGCGCAGGCGGTCGATCTGGTCGGCGAGCTGCGCCGCCTGACCATGATTTTCGGTGGCGATGCGTTCGAGCACCGAAATCCGCTCTTCCAGGCGGCTGACCTGCCCTGCCAGCTTGGCATTGTCATCGGTCAGCAGTGCGATTTTTCGATCAGCGTCGGGGTCGGTTCGATGAACCGTGCCACCCCATTCATTTTCAACCGGATAGCCGTGCTTGGCGCGGATCCAGGTGGTGAACATCCAGCCGCCGATCGACAATGCGATAATGGCGAGGACGAAACCGGTACCACCGAAATTCATCTGTCTTCTCCCTGTTGCATCCAGCCCGTTCGCTCAGCGCCCCGAATTAACGCAGGGCGTCGATCTCGTCGGCGAGGCGGCGGTTGTGGCTGGTGTAATATTGTTCGATGTCGGCGAGGCGGCGGTCGATGTCGCGAAAGCGCGACTTGATGTCGCGGGTCGACGCGGTCGGGTTGCTGCGCACCCCCTGCCAGAATTTCGCCTCTTCGCTCGAGCCATAGAGCGCGAAGGGTTTTGGCGTCCCCATCCAGGCGATCATCCAGTAAGCGATCAGCGTCCAGGGAAAGCCCCCCATCAGGGTCAGCAGCACCGCGCCGACGCGGACCCAGAGGACGTCGACACCGCTGTAATCGGCGATCCCGGCGCAGACGCCGCTCCATTTGGCGTTCTGTTTGTCGAGGTAGAATTTCGTGCGGCTGGCAGACATCTCAGTTCCTCCGGCTGGTATTTTCAAGTTGCGCCAGTTCTTCATCGCTACGCACCGCAGGGCGGAAGTCGGGATGGTCGGCGCTGATGATCCGTTCGACAGTGTGCAGCCGGTTTTCGAGGCGGCGCGCGGTGTCGTACAATTCGTCGAGCAGTTGCTCGTCCTCTCCGGTCAGCGTCTTGGCCTGCTTCCACTTGGTGATGTAGTGGAGGATCAGCCAGGGCAGACCAAGGAAGAGCGTGCCGATGACGATCGGGACGACGATGACTTCTTCCATCGGTCTGGCTCCTTATTGCTTGCTGGCCTGCGCGGCCTTCAGCGCGGCGAGTTCGTCGGCGACCTTGTCGGCGGCCTGCAGTTCGGCGATTTCCTCGTCGAGCGACTTTTTATAGCCGAGGTTCAGCGCATCGGCGCGGCCTTCGGCTTCATCGACGCGGCGTTCGAGGATTTCAAAGCGCGAGAAGGCATCTTCGACGCGGTCGCCGTTGGTCATTTCGCGCAGCTTATACTTGTTTTCCGCGCTTTCGAGGCGGTTGACGACGCTCGACTGGCGCGCGCGCGCTTCCGAAAGCTTTTTCTGCAGCTTGGCGATATCGGCCTCATAGCCCTTGAGCGCGTCGTCGAGCGTGGCGATCTCGGCCTTCAGCTTGTCGGCCATGTCGCCGGCCTTCTGCTTTTCGACCAGCGCGGCGGTGGCCAGGTCTTCGCGGTCCTTCGACAGCGCCAGTTCGGCCTTTTCCTTCCAGCTGTCCTGCAGGCTTTCGAGCTTCGCGATGTGGCGGCGCATTTCCTTCTGGTCGGCGATCGTGCGGGCAGCCGACGCGCGGACTTCGACGAGCGTTTCGTTCATCTCGAAGATGATCTGGCGGATCATCTTTTCGGGATCTTCGGCCCGGTCGAGCAGGTCGGTGACGTTGGCGGCGATGATGTCGCGGGTGCGTGAAAAAATACCCATCTGAAAAACTCCTGTCGAAATCTGGAGACCTTGGTCTGTTCTAAACAAAAAGGCTGGTGCCGGGGCGGGGCAAGGGGGGAGAGTGCCCCGGCACCAGTGCCGGTCAGGCCAAAGCGCTGACCGCCGGGGACATGACAGCGGCAACCAGCGGGCCGGCGTGAACGCCGGTGGCACTGGCCGCAACCTGCGGCTGGTCGATCGCTCCGACGAGGATGGCCAGCGCTCCGGCCGTGCTCAGCACGAAAGTGGCGGCTTGGGCAAACATCGACTTCATGATCTAACCTTCCTGTGGTTGTCGCTGCACCGGAACATTTGTCCCGGTTCGGTTTCCACGATGCAGACACCGTGCCAATTGCTCAAAGCGACGCAAAACCGCGCAAATTGACTCGCAAATCGCTTTCGCCATCGATTTGACTTGCCATCGAGCGGGAAAATTTGCCAATGATTGGGAATGGAGCGCGAAACCCAGTTTATCGGCCAGTCCGCGGCCTTTCAGGACGCGGTCGAACGCGCCAGCCTGGCCGCATCGCTCGACCGGCCGGTGCTGGTGATCGGTGAGCGCGGGACGGGGAAGGAACTGATCGCCGAACGCCTGCACCGCCTGTCGACGCGCTGGGACCGACCCTATGTGATCATGAACTGCGCCGCGATGCCCGAGACGCTGATCGAGTCCGAATTGTTCGGGCACGAGGCGGGTGCCTTCACCGGCGCGACACGCACCCGCGCAGGCCGATTCGAAGAGGCCGACGGCGGCACATTGTTCCTGGACGAGCTCGCGACGATGTCGATGGGAGCGCAGGAGCGGCTGCTGCGCGCGGTCGAATATGGCGAGGTGACGCGCGTCGGTTCGTCGCGCCCGATCCGCGTCGACGTCCGCATCGTCGCGGCAACCAACGAACATCTGCCCGCGCTGGTCGACGAAAACCGCTTCCGCGCCGACCTGCTCGACCGGCTGTCGTTCGAGGTCATCACCCTGCCCCCGCTACGTGCGCGCGAGGGCGATATCGAGGTGCTCGCCACCTATTTCGGGCAGCGCATGGCGACCGTCCTTGGCTGGGAAGAATGGCCGGGGTTCGGGCCGCGCGCGCTCGCGGCGATGGAGGGGCACGACTGGCCGGGCAACGTCCGCGAACTGCGCAATGTCATCGAGCGCGCCATCTATCGCTGGGCCGACCCCGAAAAGCCCGTCGACGCGCTGAGCTTCGATCCCTTCGCCAGCCCTTGGCAGCCGGTGGCGCGCAAAACGGCGGCGAAGGCCGAGGGCGGCGGCGCCTCCCCGGCCCCCGCCTCCGCCGCTCCCGCCCCTACGTCAAGCGCCACGCCGAGCGGCCCGGTCAGCGACCTGCGCGCCGCGGTCGACGCCTATGAACGCCAGATCCTGTCCGACACGATGGCCCGCTGCCGCTTCAACCAGAAGGTCGCGGCGGAAGCGCTGGGGCTGAGCTACGACCAGATCCGCCATGCGCTGAAAAAGCACGGGCTGAACCAATGACGCCTATCGATTCTGCGCAGGAACGGCGTCGGCGATAATTGGTGCGCGGACGACACCGTTGAATTCATCGACGAACTTGCCGAGCAATGACAGGAACGTCTCGGCCTCGTCGGGCGTGAACGCCGACAGGGCGATTTTTTGCGCCCTGATGGCGGGTTCGCGTAGCCGTTCCAGATGCCGCTCGCCTTTAGCGGTCAGGACAAGGATTTTGCGGCGGCGGTCTTTGGGATCGTCAACGCGCACGATGAATCCATCATCGGCCAACTTCTTGACGACAAGTCCGGTGGTCGAACGGTCCAACCCCACTTTCTTCGACAGGCTGATCTGATCGAGGCCCTCGTAATGGCGCAGAATCACGAGCACGCCATATTGGGTGGTGGTCGCCCCGATACCCGCGCTTTCGGACAGGAATAGCGAAACGCTGATCTGATGCGCGCGGCGGAGCAGGAAACCCGGGCGCTTGTAAAGAGCATCGACACCATTCGTGCCTTCAGCTTTCCTGTTCCGATCACTCGTCAAACCTGGCCCTCCGTTTCTCGCCCGAAAATGGCCCCGACAGCGCGGCTCCATCCCGCACACAATACCGTCGGTAAGGGCGATCGGTCGTCGTCGATTCTAACCAGAGTCCGTCCGCGCGCAACTGCTGAAAAGCGCCCAGGTGCGGCGCTGAAGCGATGCAAACCCGGTTCAAACGGATGGGTTTGCACCGCGCTGCCGATACAATAGGCAGTGCCACGGTGTTTATGACGCGACCGCGACTGGATCGGCGCTGTTGATCCATGGGGCAGCGAAGGGCAGGCCGTTAAACATGAAGAGTGCGAATCGCCATTCCAGCGCGCAAGAGGCGGCCGACGCGGCAGCGACCACCGCGTTCGCCGCGCGCAATTTCTCCGACAATGCTGCGCTTCATGCCGTCGCCGAAGGCGGCGGCGCGCTGTGTACGATCGTCGGTATCGAGGGCAGCTTCTCGCGCCAGCTCGGCGCACAGCTGGCGATTCGCCGCGACGGCACGGTGGTCGGATCGCTGGCCGACGGCTGTTTGGAAACGCAGCTGGTCGCCGAGGTCGCGCGGATCGACGCGCCGGTCGTGCGGCTCTATGGCCGCGGCTCCGAACAGATCGATTTTCGCCTGCCGTGCGGTAGCGCCATCCATATCCTGATCGACCCGGCGCCGGACCGGGAGGCGATCGCCCGGGTGGCGCGCGACCTGTCCGAACGACGCCCAGCCACGCTCGCGCTGCCGCTGCCCGATGGATGCGATCGCGGGCTGCTGCGGCACCGGCACTTCCTTCCCGACCTCACCATCATCGCCTTGGGAAGCGGCCCCGAAAGCGAAGCACTGACGCATCTCGCCCATCCCGCCGGGGTGGATATCCGCAGCTATGGCCCCGATAGCGCGGAGATCGCGCTGGGCCGCGCTCCCGACCTTCCCGCGCCCGATGCGTGGACCGCGGTGATCCTGTTGTTCCACGACCATGAATGGGAGCGCGAGCTGCTGCGCTGGGCGCTGGGCAGCGACGCCTTTTACATCGGCGCGCAAGGCGGCGCGGTCGCGCGGCAACGGCGGCTGGAAATGCTGGCCGACGGCGGCGTCTCGCCCGCAGACCGCGCGCGCATCACCAGCCCGGTCGGGATTTTCCCGCAGGCGCGGCAACCCGCCACGCTGGCGTTGTCCGCCCTGTCGGACATCATCTTTCGTTATGCCGCGCTGGAGCCCGGCCAATGAGCGTCGGCATCTATGTGCTCGCGGCCGGGCAAAGCACGCGATTTGGTGCGCCCAAGCTGGATGCGATGTGCGCAGCGCGACCGCTCGGAGCCTGGATCATCGCCGCGATCGAAGCCGCGGGCCTCGCGCCCGGCACAATCATCGTGCCGCCATCGACCCCGCGCTTTGCGCTCGAGGCAGAGCGCAGCGGCTGGACACTCGCGATCAACGCCGACGCCGAGCGCGGACTGTCGACGTCGCTGGCGCGCGCGATCGGCCACGCCGAGGATGCGGCGCATGACGCTGCCGCGATTTTCCTGGCCGACATGCCGCTGATCACCGCAGCCCATGTTCGCACCATTGCCGCGGCAGGGCAGCCCGACCGACCGGTGGCGACGCTGTACCCCGGCGGCACGCTGGGCGTTCCCGCCCGCCTGCCGCGCGCGCTGTTCGCGGCGCTGACCGGCGGCGGCGCGGATGTCGGCGCTGCGGCATTGCTCGCCGCGCAGCCGACGCTGCGCGCGATCACCGGCGACACGGACCTGCACGATGTCGATAGCCCGGAGGATCTGGCGCAGGCTGAGGCCATGCTGATCGAGCGTCGGTCGCGCCGGGAAATCGCGCGCACCGATTTCGGGCTTATTGCCCGGGCAGCTCGCGGCTGAGCGCTTCCAGAACCGCATCCTGCGCCGCCACCAAGTCGGCCAGCCGATCGCGCAGCGCATAGATTTCGGGCAAGCCGTCGACCGCTTCGTCGACGCTGCGCTCAAGATAAAGCCGGTCGATGTCGGCGAGCGCGGCGGTGAGCGGGGCGCGCGTGGCGGTGAGGCGCGAAATCGCCTGCTGCGCGACGACCCAGCGCTCGCTGGCAACCGGCGCTCCCGCCGCGGCGGATACCAGCGGCGCGGTCACATTGCGCTCGGCGGCAAAGGCCTGCTGCGCAGCGGTTGCATCCGATTCCCAGCGCGCGAGCCGTCCGTCGAGATCGGCGGGAAGCGGCCCCGGCGGCGCCACGATAACCGCGGGCGGCGCGACATCGAATCGCCCCTCGACCGCGCGTTTGGCAAGCGAGGGCGCGCCCGCGTTCTGTGCCGCCGCACAGGCCGAAAGCGGCAGGGACATGGCGAGCGCCAGCGACAGGGCAAGAAGGGTGCGCGTCATCGCCGCCTCTGATATGGGTGCGGGCGCAAGGCGGCAAGCACCGAATCGGGGGCGCATCCCGCCATTCGCCAACCGACCCGCTTTTTGCACGAAAAGCACGGAATTTGGCGGTTGACAGCTTGGGCCTGGATCGCTAGTGGCGCTGACTTTCCCGCATGCCGGAAAAATCGCCTGCCTTGGTGGGTGATTGGTGCGCGGGTGATTTAGTTTTTTGATTGGATGGAAGACCATGTTCGCAATCGTGCGCACGGGCGGAAAGCAGTATCGCGTTGCCGCCGGAGACAAGATCGCCGTTGAAAAGATCGACGGCGAAGCTGGCGACACCGTGTCGCTGGGCGACGTCCTGCTGGCCGGCGACGGCGGCGAAGTGAAGGACGCGAAGGGTCTGACCGTTTCGGCCGAGATCATCGCCCAGACGCGCGGCGAAAAGGTCATCGTGTTCAAGAAGCGCCGTCGGCACAACTACCGCCGCCGCAATGGTCACCGTCAGTCGCTGACGCTGCTGCGCATCCTGGCCGTCGGCGAAGCCAAGAAGGCTGCGCCGAAGAAGGAAGCTGCGCCGAAGGCCGAAACGGCCCCCGAAGCCGCTGCCGCTCCGGCCGCCGAAAAGAAGGCTGCTGCGCCGAAGAAGGCCGCCGCGCCCAAGGCCGAGACCGCCGAAAAGAAGCCCGCTGCCAAGAAGGCAGCCCCCAAGAAGGACGCCTGAGCGCGGCAACGCGGCTCGGCCCCTCCAAACGAATTAAGGAGCATCAGTCATGGCACATAAGAAAGCAGGCGGTTCATCGCGCAACGGTCGCGACTCAGCCGGCCGTCGCCTTGGCGTGAAGAAGTTCGGCGGTCAGGAAGTGATCGGCGGCAACATTATCGTGCGCCAGCGCGGCACCAAGGTTTACCCGGGTGTCAACGTCGGCATGGGCAAGGACCACACGCTGTTCGCAACCGCCGACGGCCAGGTCCGATTCCACGATGGCAAGCTTGGCCGCAAATATGTGTCGGTCGACGCCATGGCGGAAGCCGCCGAATAAAGGACGATCCGCACGGGTCGCCCACCAAGGGATGACCCGGAACGGTCCTTTCCGCCAGCAAGCGGAAACAAAGTTCGAAAAGAGGGAGACGGGTCACCCCCGGACTCCCTTTTTTCTTGCCCATTGTCCGCGACTTGGCGGACGGGCGCGAAAATCGGGCCATCCATCTCCCTCCACATCGACTGTCGTCAAAGCGTCACCATCGGGCGCCAAGGCGGCGGCAATTGGGAGTGAAAAGCATGTTCGCGCGTACCGAAAGACTGTTGCTGCGGCCCGGCTGGCAAGAAGACGCCCCGGCACTGGCCCGGGCGATCGGCGAAGAAGCCGTGGTCCGCAATCTCGCGACCGCGCCCTGGCCCTATGGCGAAAGCGAGGCGCGCGAGTTTCTGAGCAAGCCGATCGACCCCGCCCAGCCGCGGTTCCTGATTTTCGCCCGCACCGGCGGCGCCCCGCGCCTTGTCGGCGGCTGCGGCATTTCGCCCGACCCCGACGGCAGGCTCGAAATGGGCTATTGGATCGCGCGCCCCTATTGGGGGCTCGGCTTTGCCACCGAGGCCGGGCGCCAGCTGATGGGCATTGCGCGCGCGATGCATCTGCCCAAGCTGACCGCGGGCCATTTCCTCGACAATCCGGCATCGGGCGCGGTGCTGCGCAAGTTGGGCTTTCGCCCGACCGGCAAGGTCGCGCAGCGTTACAGCCTCGCGCGCGGCGGCGATGCAGCCTGCGCGCTGTTCGAAGAGGGCGACGGCGATGTCGACGGCCTTGTCACCCCGATGCGAAGCCGCATCGGGGTGGACGAAGATTTCCGTGAGGAACTGCGGCTGATGGCGGCTTGAAAACCGTCGCCCCCCGCGAAGGCGGGGGCCGCTAGCGGCGTTGCGCGAGGTGGCTGGCGGCCCCCGCCTTCGCGGGGGAGACGCTCCCCCTTACCCGCGCATCTTGTTCACCATGCCCATGATGTCGTCGAGCGGATTGCCGTCGCCGTCCATGTCGAGCATCTTGCCGAGCCCGCCCAAACCGCCCCCTTGGCCGCCAGCCGACGGCGCGGTGCCGCCACCCAGCGCGCCGCCCAACACATTGCCGAGCATCCCGCCGAGACCGCCGGAAAGCCCACCGCTTGCGCCGGACTGACCGCCCTGCTTCGCCATATAGCCCGCGACCATCATCGCCAGGATCGGCAGCATCTTTTTGAGCAGCCCCGAATCAAGCCCGGTCTGCGCCGCCGCCTGTCCGGCGACGGTGCGACTGACGTCCTTTGATCCGAAGATCTGCCCGAGCACCTCGTTGCCCGGCGCGATCGGGGTCGGCTGCGACCCCAGCACCGAATCGAGCAACCCGCCGCCGCCGAGTTGCCCCAGCAAGCCGCCGAGCCCCTCGATCCCGCCCGATTGCGCCTGTTTCTTGAACCCGCCCAAAATCGCGGGGAGCAGCGCCTCGGCGCCCTGCTTCGCCATGGCCGGCGGAATGCCCAGATCTTTCGCCATCGATTCGATGCCGCCAGCCTGCGCCAAAATGTCGGTCAGGTTCATGTCTTTATCCTCCCACTCCGGCGCCGGTCGGATCGCGCCCACGGGCACGACTATACCAGCGCGCGGGCGAAGCACGAGTCGTTCATTTGGCTGTCATTTTCAAATGCATAGTCCTAGCCTGTGGCCATCCGACTCGCCCGTTCCGGGCTGGGCCGCGTCAAAGTGGGAGTGAAATCATGGGCATTTTCAGCAGCATCAAGGACGCGATTTTCGGCAAGAAGGCGGTTGCCGCCGAGCCCGCAGCACCGGCCGCGCCGAACCCGGTCGGCACCGCGCTCGACGCCGCGACCAGCGCGATGGCCGCCGCCGCCGCGGCGCCGCCCGCCGAGGTCGACGTCGACGCGATCCTGACCGCCGAGGCGGCGGGCAAGGACCTCAACTGGCGCACCTCGATCGTCGACCTGATGAAATTGCTCGGCATCGATTCGAGCCTTGCCAACCGCAAGGAGCTCGCGACCGAGCTTGGCTATACCGGCGCCCTCGACGGCAGCGCCGAAATGAACATCTGGCTGCACAAGGCGGTGATGCGCGAACTCGCCGCGAACGGCGGCAAGGTGCCCGCCGATCTGACCGACTGACCTTGAATCTTCCCTGTCGCGCAGCGATGGGGAGGTGGCAGCCCGCAGGGCTGACGGAGGGGCCGCGACGTCGCGCCCCTCCACCATCCTTCGGATGCCCCCCTCCCCATGGCTTCGCCACAGGGAGGATATGGTTCCCATTGACCCGCGCCGCCCGCCGCCTAGACAGGTTTCAACAGAAACAAGATCGTAAGGGAGCCGCAGCGTGAACGACAATCTTTCCACCCCGCTCAGCCGCCGCCAAACGCTCGCCGCGCTCGGCGCTAGCGGTGCGGCGATTGCCCTATCTGGCTGCGCCCATGAACTTCGCGCCGATGAAATCACACCGGGAATTCCGGCGGGCGTGGACACCCCGACCGAAATGGCGAACCGTCTGCTGTCCTCGATCGCCGACAATCTCCTCGCGCTCTCCCCCGAAGGCGCGACTTCGCTGGGCATCGACACCGGCGCGCGCGCCGCCGAACGTGGCAAGCTTTCCGACCGTTCGGCGTCGGGCCAGCAAGCGGTCGCCGATACTCTGAAGGCCGATGTCGCGCGCGTCCGCGCGTTCGACAAGACTGGCCTCGACCACAAGACGCGCACCAGCCTCGCGGTGGTCGAAAGCGCCTATGGCGTGGCGCTCGACGGTTTTGCCCTGCCCTATGGCGACGTCGCGGTCGGCGGCTGGCGCAACACCCCCTATGTGGTGATCCAGAATGTCGGCGCCTATCTGGACATTCCGAAATTCCTCGACAGCGACCATCCGGTCAAGAATGCCGCCGACGCCGAAGCCTATCTGGCGCGCCTCAATGCCTATCCCAAGGTGCTCGACGGCGAGACCGAGCGGCTGAAGGTGGCGGGTGGCCAAGGAATGATTGCCCCCGCTTTCCTGATCGACAAGGCGGTGAAGCAGATGGAGGCGAGCTTGGTCGATGCCCGCGAGGGCGGCAGCCTGGTCGAGAGCCTCGCAAAGCGCACGCGCGAGGGTAACATCGCCGGCAATTGGGGTCCGCGCGCCGAGACGATCACGCGGGGCGCCGTCGTCCCAGCGCTCGAACGCCAGCTCGCCGAACTGAAGGCGCAGCGAAGCAAGGCGACGATGGACGCCGGGATGTGGGCGCGGCCGGGCGGCGACGAATGGTATGCGTGGGGGCTGCGCGCCAGCACCACGACGCGAATGACGCCCGACGAGGTGCATCAGATGGGCCGCGACGAGCTGGCCGAGCTTCATGGCCGGATGGATCCGATTTTGAGGAAGCTCGGCTATACGCAAGGCTCGGTCGGCGACCGGATGAACGCACTGGCCAAGGATCCGCGTTTCAAATTCCCCGACAACGACGCCGGACGCGCCGAAATCCATGCCTATATCCAGACCTGGCTTGGCAAGATCCGCGCCGAGCTGCCGCGCGCCTTCCGCACCTTGATGAAGGGCAATGTCGAGGTGAAGCGCCTGCCGCTCGCCGAAGAACCCGGCGCGCCCGCCGCTTATGGCGGCGCCGGGTCGATCGACGGCAGCATTCCGGGCAAATTCTGGATCAACCTGCGCACCACCGAATTGCACAGCAAATATTCCCTGCCCGACCTCACGATGCACGAGGCGATCCCCGGGCATGTGTGGCAGGGCGAATATGCCAACCAGATGCCGCTGATCCGCACGATGCTGGCGTTCAACGCCTATTCGGAAGGGTGGGCGCTCTATGCCGAGCAGCTGGCCGACGAGTTGGGGCTGTATGACGATTTCGAGGTCGGGCGGCTCGGCTATCTCCAGTCGCTGGCGTTCCGCGCGTGCCGCTTGGTGGTCGACACCGGGTTGCACGCGAAGCGCTGGAAGCGCGAACAGGGGGTCGAGTTTTTCGTCAAGGAAAACGGCTCGAACCCGCTCGAGGTCGCGAGCGAGGTTGATCGCTATTGCAGCTGGGCCGGGCAGGCGTGCGGCTACAAGGTCGGGCACAGCGAGATCGTCCGCCAACGCGGGCTGGCGCAGGCGGCGCTCGGGCCGAAATATGACCTGCGCGATTTCAACAATGTCGTGGTCGAGGGCGGCAACGTCCCGCTCGACGTGCTGGCGCAGAATGTCGACGCCTATGTGGCGGGCGCGAAGGGGACATAGGCCGAGAGGTCGTATCTATTTGGTTCGCACGAAGACACAAAGACACGAAGGGGGCTGAAACACCCGTTTGCCCTGAGCTTGTCGAAGGGCCGTTCTTTCTTCGGGCGGTGAAGAAGAACGACCCTTCGACAAGCTCGGGGCGAATGGGGGCGGCGCTCCTTCGTGTCTTTGTGTCTTCGTGCGAAAATCTTTGTTTAAGCCCCTCAGCTCGAAGGCAAAGGCGCAAGGTCGGGCTCGACAAACCCCCGCCGCGCTTCCACCGAAAACAGCCGTTCACGGCTGTAGAAGCGCAGCGGCCAGTCGCGGCGACCGACGTCGGAGAGCAGCATCGCGTTGACGCGCGCCGCCAGTTCGGTCGCGTCCGTTTCCGACAGAAACCACCGGACCCCGGCGACATAAGCGCGCGTGATGCTGTCGTGATAGCCCTGCGTGTCGTCGTTCACGCCGCCGACGCTCTCGTTGAAGCGACTGATGATTCCCGCGATCTCGGCATCGACGTCGATGTCGGGGCGCTCGCTGAGCAGCCAGAGGCATGCGCCCAGATGCGCCTCGTGCGTCCATGCCGCGCGCGGCAGGGTGCAGGCGAGCAATCCCTCGCCGATCGTGCGAATGTCGGAATCGCGCTCAAACAGGCGCGGCGAATATTCGGTAGTCATTGGTCCGGTCCTTCCGGGTGAATGAGCACCCGGAAGTTTCCGGGTCAATTATGCTGCGACGGCTGCCTGCGGAGCTGCCTGACGGACGCCTTCATCGACATGCTCGGCAAATTGCGCGAAATTGTCGATGAATTGGCCGACCAGCGTTTGCGCGGTGCGGTCATAGGCGGCCTTGTCGGCCCATGCCTCGCGCGGATCGAGCAGACTGCTGTCAACGCCCGGAACCGCGACCGGCACCATGAAGCCGAAGTTCGGGTCCTTGCGGAATTCGGCGTCGTTCAGGCTGCCGTCGAGCGCCGCGTTGAGCAAGGCGCGCGTGGCCTTGATCGGCATGCGCTTGATGCCGTCCATCGTCGCCATGCCGCCGGTCCAGCCGGTGTTGACGAGCCAGCACTGGACGCCGCCCTTGGCGATTCGTTCCTTGAGCAGGTTGCCATAGACCGACGGGTGGCGCGGCATGAAGGGCGCGCCGAAGCAGGTCGAGAAGGTCGCCTCGGGCTCGGTCACGCCGATTTCGGTACCGGCGACGCGCGCGGTGTAGCCCGACAGGAAATGATACATCGCCTGGTCGGGGGTCAACTTGGCGATCGGGGGTAGCACGCCATAAGCATCGGCGGTGAGCATGATGATATTCTGCGGCACCGGACCCATATTCTTTTCCGACGTGTTCGGAATGAAATCGATCGGGTACGAACCGCGGCTGTTCTCGGCGAGGCTGGCGTCGTCGAAATCGAGTTCGCGGGTCACCGGGTCCATCACGACATTTTCGAGCACGGTGCCGAAACGCTTGGTCGTCGCGAAAATCTCCGGCTCGGCCTCGGGCGACAGGCGGATCATCTTGGCGTAGCAGCCGCCCTCGAAATTGAAGACCGCGGTGTCCGACCAGCCATGCTCGTCGTCGCCGATCAGCGTGCGCGACGCATCGGCCGACAAGGTGGTCTTGCCGGTACCGCTGAGGCCGAAGAACACCGCCGTGTCGCCGTTGGGGCCCATGTTCGCCGAACAATGCATCGGCATCACGCCCTTCACGGGGAGCAGATAGTTGAGGATGCCGAACACCGACTTCTTCATTTCGCCGGCATATTGCGTGCCGCCGATCAGGATCAGCTTTTCGGTGAAGTTGACCGCGATGACCGTTTCGGTGCGCGAGCCATGCTTCGCCGGATCGGCGCGGAAGCTCGGCAGGTCGATGATCGTATATTCAGCGGCAAAGGCTGCCAGCTCCGCCGCGGTCGGGCGGCAGAGCAAGGTGCGGATGAACTGGCTGTGCCAGGCGAATTCGGTGATGACCTGGACGCCGACGCGGTGTTCGGGCTGCGAACCGCCGAACAGCTGCTGACGATAGAGGCGCGGGCGTTCGGCGAGGTGTGCGAAGAAATCGGCCTTCAACGCCGCGAAATGGTCGGGGGTCATCGCCACGTTGGTCTTGCCCCACCAGATGGTGTCGCGCGTTTCGTCGTCCTGGACGATGAACTTGTCCTTGGCGCTGCGGCCGGTGTGCTTGCCGGTCGCGACGACGAGCGGGCCGTCCTTCGCGAGCAGGCCTTCGCCATGCCGGACGGCATCCTCGATCAGCGCCGAGGGACCCCAGTTTTCGGCCACTTCGGCCTGGGTTTCGACGGTGTCGCTGCCGATCACAACCTTGGTCATTTCACTCGCCTTTCCTTCGCCCGCGGCCCCTTCGCATAGGTATGCAAAACATGCCATGCGAAAGCGATTGGGCCCGCATGAACATGGGGTGCCGACGGGTCGTCGATTCCGAAATTCCGGTCGCGTTAGCGAGGATGGGCGCCGAGGTCAAAAGATTAAAGGGTGAATCGCGGGCAAGCCGTGCGCGGTTGTCGGTCGAGGCCGGATAGGCTAGCTCTGCACCCGGCCCCGCCCAACGGAAAGAGCATGACGGCAACCATCGCGCTGGTCGACGACGACCGCAACATCCTGCAATCCCTGTCGATCGCGCTGCAGGCCGAAGGCTTTGTGACGCGCGTCTATTCGGACGGCGAGGCGGCGCTGAAGCCGCTGATCGACAATCCGCCCGATCTTGCGGTGTTCGACATCAAGATGCCGCGCATGGACGGGCTGGAGCTGCTGCGGCGGCTGCGCGAGAAAAGCCAGCTTCCGGTCATTTTCCTGACCAGCAAGGACGACGAGATCGACGAAGCGCTGGGGCTGGCGATGGGCGCCGACGATTATATCGCCAAGCCTTTTTCCCAGCGGCTGGTGATCGCGCGCATCCGCGCCATATTGCGCCGCGTGGCGCTCAACCAGAATGCCGCCGCCGAGGACGACGAGCCCGTCGCCGAGCCGATCACCCGCGGTCGGCTGAGCATGGATCCGGCGCGTCACAAGGTCGCGTGGGACGGCAAGGACGTTACGCTGACCGTCACCGAATTCCTGATCCTGGAAACGCTGGCCAGCCGCCCCGGCATCGTGCGCAGCCGCAACCAGCTGATGGACGCCGCCTATCAGGACGATGTCTATATCGACGATCGCACGATCGACAGCCACATCAAGCGCCTGCGCCGCAAGTTCCGCGAGGTCGACCCCGAATTCGACGGCATCGCGACGCTCTATGGCGCGGGATACCGTTTTGCCGACGATGGCTGAGCCGCTGAAGCCCGATGCGAGCATCGCCGAGCAGGAGGAATCGCCGCTCGTCTGGTCGGCGCGCTGGTCGCTGACGACGCGCATCCTGGCGGTCAATATCCTCGCGGTCGCGCTGCTTGCGGGGGGATTCTATTATCTCGACACCTATCGCAGCCGCCTGGTCGATACGCGGATCGAGGTGATGAAGGATCAGCTCGCGATGCTCGACCGCGCGCTCGAAGCGGCCCGGCCCGACCAGCGCGCGACGCTGATCGACGAATTTGCCGCCGCGACTGAATCGCGACTGCGCTTCTACGACACCGACGGGCGACGGATTTCGGACAGCTTCGAAACCGGCCCCGCCACCTACACCTTGCGCGACCCCAATTTGCAGGCGTGGCAGCGCGACGCCGCGCGCGCGATGGATCGCGGCATCGACTGGATCGTCGGCGCGCCTTCCTATCCCGATTTCCAGGAACCGGCGGTCGATCGCGCCGCGGCGTGGCCCGAGGTGATCGAGGCGCAGCGCAGCGGGCAGGCCGCCAGCCGCTTCCGCTACGCCCCCGAACGCACCCCGTTGCTGAGCGCCGCCAGCGTCGTCGACCTGGAAGCGCCGCAGACGGTGCTGATGACGCTGAACGCGCGCGACATCACCCGCACCGTGCGCGCCGAACGCTTCCGGCTGGCGATCGTCGTCGCGGTTGTGCTGATGACGTCGGTGCTGTTGTCGCTGTTCCTTGCGCGCACCATCGTCCGCCCGCTGCGGCGGCTGGCGCGCGCCGCGGTGCGCGTCCGGCTGGGACGCGCGCGCGAGGTCGTCGTGCCGCGCCTGCCGAGCCGCCGCGACGAGATCGGCACGCTGGCGCGTGCACTCAGCGACATGACGCAGGCGCTGCGCCAGCGCATCGACGCCGGCGAACATTTTGCCGCCGACGTGACCCACGAGCTGAAAAACCCGATCGCGTCGGTGCGCTCGGCGATCGAGGGGCTGGGCCGCGTCAAGGACGATGCGCAGCGCGCGCAGCTGCTCGCGATCGCCGACGAGGATGTCCGGCGGCTCGACCGGCTGGTCAGCGACATCAGCGAGGCGAGCCGCGTCGATGCGCAATTGTCGCGCACATTGTTCGAGCCGATCGACGTCGGCATGATGATCGAATCGATGCTCGCCGCGCGCACGGCGCGGATCGATGCCGATACGCCGCACCCGCGCCTTGCCTTCGCCCGCCCCCGCAAGGGGACGACGCTGGTGATGGGCGACGGCCACCGGCTCGAACGCGCGATCGACAATGTCATCGACAATGCGATCAGTTTCTCGCCCCCCACCGGGCTGGTGTGCATCGCGGCGACGCGGCTGGGCGACGAGGTGCATATCCGGGTCGACGACGACGGCCCGGGCATCGATCCCGACCAGCGTGAGGCCATTTTCCGCCGTTTCCATAGCGAACGCCCCGCCGGCGAGGCCTTTGGCCGCCACAGCGGGCTGGGGCTGGCGATCGCGCGCACGATCATCGAGGGGCATAGCGGCACGATCAACGCCAAGGACCGCGACGATGGTAAGCCCGGCGGCAGCCTGCTGATGACCCTGCCCGCGAGCGAGGGGGGAGCGGCGGCCGGCTAAATATCCTCCCTTTGGAGCAGCCATGGGGAGGATCGGTTTGCCGCCTTGCGGCCCCGCTTCGTCGCCGGTAAGCCTTCACCGATGCTGCCCAGCCGGACCCGACCCGATATCGTCAATATCCATGCGAGCTGTGTCGCCGCGGGCAGCCGCGGCATTTTGCTGCTCGGCCTGTCGGGACAGGGCAAGTCGGACCTGGCGCTGCGGCTGATCGATCGCGGCGCGCGGCTGGTCGCCGACGACCGCTGCGACATCTGGTTCGAGCGCGATCGCCTGTGGTGTCGCCCGCCCGCGGAACTGGCGGGCAAGCTGGAAGTGCGCGGGCTGGGCATCGTCGAAAAGGCGTGGGTTGCGCCGGTCCCGCTGGCGATGGCGGTGCGGCTGGCCGATCGGTACGAGCGCATGCCGCCCGAGCGCGCGGTCGAACGGATCGCCGGGCACGACCTGCCCTCGCTCACCCTGTCGGCCTTTGAAGCATCGGCGCCGATCAAGGTCCTGTTGGCGCTCGACCGGCTGGCGAGCGGGGCATGAAGGACGCCCCCGAACCGCGGCTGCTCCTGGTCACCGGCCTGTCGGGCGCGGGCAAATCGACGGTGCTCAAGGTGCTCGAGGATCTGGGCTGGGAGGTGGTCGACAATCTGCCGCTCGCGCTGCTCGAAACCTTGATCGACGCGCCGGTCAAACGCAGCGAGGCGGGGCGCCCGCTGGCGGTCGGGATCGACAGCCGCAGCCGGGGGTTCCGCCCGGCGCTGCTCGTCCAGCGGATCAAGGCGCTGCGCGAGGTCGGCGGACGCGACGTCCAGACCTTGTTCCTCGACTGCGCCGGCGCCGAGCTCGAACGGCGTTTTTCGGAAACGCGCCGCCGCCACCCGATGGCCGAGGACCGCCCCGCCGCCGACGGCATCGCACGCGAACGCGAGATGATGGAGCCGCTGCGTCGCTGGGCCGAGCATGTCGTCGACACCACCAATTACAGCAGCAACGATCTCCAGCAGGAGGTCCGCCAGCGCTTTGGCGATGCCAGCGATAACGAGCCGGTGCTCAACATCCTGAGCTTCGGTTTCGCGCGCGGGCTGCCGCGCAACGCCGACCTGGTGTTCGACATGCGCTATCTGCGCAACCCGCATTGGGACGCGAAATTGAAGCCCGGCACCGGACTCGACCCCGACGTCGCCGCCTATGTGATCGCCGACCCCGCCTATGAAGACAGCCTGGCGCAGATCGAAAGGCTGATCCTGACCTTGCTGCCGCGCTACCGCGCCGAAGGGAAAAGCTATGTCACCATCGCTTTCGGCTGCACCGGGGGTCGCCACCGGTCGGTCCATGTCGCCGCGCGTGTTGCCCAAACGCTACGCGCGTCCGGATATGAGCCAGTGCTGACCCACCGCAACCTTGACTCTGCCCCGCAAGATGGGCTTGAGGGCAAGCCCCCGCCTCCGGCCACCGCCGTTGGCGGAAGAACATAAGGGTCTCGCATTTCATGCCCACCGATAAAGCCTTGCCGCTGCTGGGAATGGTCCTTGTCACCCACGGCCGTCTGGCCGAGGAAATGGTTCGCGCGATGGAGCATGTCGTCGGGCCGCAACGCGCGGTCGCGACAGTGTGCATTGGCCCCAACGACAATATGGAGATGCGCCGCCGCGAAATCGCCGATGCGATTCGCGACGTCGACGAGGGCCGCGGCGTCGTCATGCTGACCGACCTGTTCGGCGGCACCCCGTCGAACCTGGCGATCAGCCTGCTCGAATCGGGGCGCACCGAAGTGATCGCCGGGGTCAATTTGCCGATGCTGATCCGTCTGGAAAGCGCGCGCAAGTCGATGGAACTGCGCGCCGCGGTGATCGCCGCCAAGGAAGCCGGACAGAAATATATTTCGGTCGCCTCTGAAATGCTGGGGGTCGGCCTGTGACCGCGGTGTCCGAAACCGTCGAGATCACCAACCAGCGCGGACTCCACGCGCGCGCCAGCGCAAAATTCGTCACCTTCGTCAGCCGCCTGCCCGAAACCGTGTCGGTCGAGGTCGAAAAGGGCGGATCGCGGGTCAACGGAACGTCGATCATGGGGTTGATGATGCTGGGCGCCGCGAAGGGCGACTCGATCACGATCCATACCAGCGGCGACGGCGCCGACGCCGCGCTGCTGAAACTGGTCGGGCTGGTCAAGGACAGCTTCGGCGAGGATTGACCGGATGACCGGTCGCCGCACCACCATCGAAAGCCTGTCCAACCCGCTGATCAAGCGGATGCGGCTCTTGCGCGAAAAACGTCATCGCCGCGCCGAGGCGCTGTTTCTGGCCGAAGGACTGCGGATCGCCACCGAAGCGCGCGAGGCGGGGGTACTGCCGCTGTGGCTGTTTCTGGGGCCCGAGGGCGACGCGCACCCGCTGGCCGCGGCGCTGATCGCCGGGACGCTGGGCGCCGGCGGCGAGGTGATCGACACCACCCCTGCGATCCTGTCCAAACTGTCGGGCAAGGATAATCCGCAGACCGTCGTCGGCATCTACGCCGAACCCAAAACGACCCTCGCCGACATTGACCGCAACGCCGCGCCGATCTGGCTCGTCGCCGAGCGGCTCCGCGACCCGGGCAATCTCGGCACGATGCTGCGCACCGGCGATGCGGTGGGCGCGGGCGGCCTGATCCTGCTCGACGAATCAACCGATCCCTACGCGGTCGAGGCGGTACGCGCGAGCATGGGGGCCATCTTTACGCAAAAGCTGGTGCAGGCGCGCTGGGACGAATTCCTGCCCTGGCTACGCGGCGGGCCAGGGCAGTTGGTTGCAACATGGCTGGGCGAGGACACGCAGGATTATCAGACGGTTCGTTATGCCGCGCCGACCTTCATCCTGACCGGCAATGAATCGCAAGGGATGCCGCCCGCCTATGCCGACGCCGCCGATGTCCGCGTCAAAATGCCGATGATGGGCAAGGCCGACAGCCTGAACGCTGCGGTCGCGACGGCGGTGATGGCGTATGAGGTGCTGAACCAGCGGCGGAAATAGTGGCGTTCAGCAGAGCGCAATTCGCTTTCGCTTAGAGGGCCGATCCATAGTAACTTCGTCACCCGGAATGTATTTGACGCATATATCCACCGGACAAGGGAAACTGTTCCCCGGCGAAAGCCGGGGCCCAGGGCGCCCTAGAACAGGCGGTGCTTTATGACGCCCTGGACCCCGGCTTTCGCCGGGGAACGGATATTTGCTCGAAAGATATGTGCGCCAACCAAGTTCAGTAAGACGAGAAGAGGAGATGGTTCCGTGACCCGCATATTGCCCCTGCTCGCCCTTCCCGCGCTCGCTGCATGCGTCCCCGCCGCCGATGCACCGCCGCAGAGCCCCGGCGAGGCGCCAGCCGCTTATATGGCGCTCGGCACCGAGCCCGGCTGGACGCTCGAGATCACGCCCGACCGGCTGAATTATGACGGCGACTATGGCGCGACGAAGATCATGGTGCCGAACCCCGGCGCCAAACCGTCGCTGAGCGGGCGCACCTATGTCAGCGATCGGCTGTCGGTGGTGATCAAGACCGCCCCGTGCGGCGACGGGATGAGCGACCGCCGCTACGCCGACACGGTGCGCGTGGTCGCCGACGGCAAGATGCTGAACGGTTGCGGCGGAGCGATCTTGCCGCCCGAGACGCTGGCGGGATCGAACTGGACCTTGGTGTCGATCGGCGGCGTCGCAGTAGCGGCCGACCGCCCCACCTCGCTGCAGTTCGACGGCACGCGGCTGAGCGGCAGCGCGGGATGCAACCGCTTTTCGGGCGGCTATAGCGCGACCGACGGCACGCTGACCGCCGGGCCGCTGATGGCAACAAAAATGGCTTGCCCCGGCGCCGGAATGACGCAGGAATCGGCGTTCTTCAAACTGATGGCGGCGCCGGTCAGCCTGACCTTTGCCGATGACGGGACGCTGATCCTGACCGGCAGCGCGGGGCAGACGGCGGTGTTGAAGCGGGTAATCTAGCGCCGCCTCAATGTTCCGTTCGTGTCGAGCGAAGTCGAGAC
Organism: Sphingopyxis microcysteis; assembly: GCF_012274265.1. GTDB lineage: Bacteria > Pseudomonadota > Alphaproteobacteria > Sphingomonadales > Sphingomonadaceae > Sphingopyxis > Sphingopyxis microcysteis. Next base: position 180,162 of record NZ_JAANYY010000004.1, on the reverse strand, counting down.
ACGTGAAGTCAAGCGCGACCTCAGCGTGTCTCGACTTCGCTCGACACGAACGGGTTTATGGGGTCGCTACTCCCCTGCGTCGTTCACCGCCGCCGGGGCCACCGCAGCCAGCTTGGCGAGCGGGCGCGCCGATTGCTCGACGACCGGCAGCACCGCAATCTCCTTGTCGCCGGTTTCGATGTCGAGCGCCTCGAACCGCTTCGCCTGCGTCAGCACCTGCGATTCAAAGCTGCCGACAAAGGCGTTGTACGCTCCCGTTGCCTGGTCGAGATTGCGCCCCACCTTGGCGATATGCGCGCCCATCACCGACATGCGCGCATAGAGCTCCTTGCCCAGTGCCGCGATCTCGCGCGCCTGATTGGCGAGCTTTTCCTGCCGCCACACCGCCGCCACAGTGCGCGCGATCGCGATCAGATTGGTCGGGGTCGCGAGCAGCACCTTGCGCTCGAACGCATAGTCCCACAGCCCCGCGTCCTGATCGAGCGCCGCGGCGAGGAAATGTTCGCCGGGGACGAACATCACGACAAAATCGGGCGTGTCGTCGAACTGGTTCCAATAGGCCTTGGCGCCAAGCGTGTTGACATGCGCCTTCATTGCGGCGGCGTGGGCGGCGAGATGCAGCGCCTTTTCACCCTCCTCGACCGCGCCGAACGCGTCCTGATAGGCGTTGAGCGACACCTTGGCGTCGATCACCAGGCTCTGCCCGCCCGGCACCTTGACGACCACGTCGGGGCGCAGCCGCCCGCCCTCACCGTCGGCCACGCTGACCTCGGTCTGGAAATCGGCATGTTCGGACAGGCCACAGCTTTCGAGGACGTTCTTGAGCTGCTGCTCGCCCCAGCGCCCGCGCGCCTTGGGCGCATTGCGCAGCGCGTTGACCAGCTTCGCCGCCTCGCTCGAAACGCGCTCGGTCCCCTCGCGCATCGCCGCGATCTGACCGTGCAGCAGGCCAAAGGCGTCGCGCCGCTCGGCCTCGACCTTGCCGACCGCTTCCTCATATTTCTGCAGCCGCTCGTGGACGGGGTTCAGCAGCGCCTTCAGATTTTGCCCCGCGGTCGCTTCGCTTTCCTTGAAGCGTGCCTCGGCGCGGTCGAGGAAAGCCTTTTGCGCACCATCGAGCATCGCCTGCCCAACCTCGCGGAATTGCGCGGTGAGCGCCGCCTGCGCGTCCTTGAGCTGCGCGATCTGCGCGTCATGCGCCGCATCGCGCGCGCGCTGTTCGCTGAGCAGCGCCGCGAGCTGGATGTCGGCGGCCTTGCGCGCCTCGGCCTCGGCGGCGAGATCGGTCACCGCGGCCCTGAACCGTTCCGAAAGCCCGTCGCGCTCGGCCTTGAGCGCACCCGCCTGCCGCCCCGCGAACAACCAGCCGATCAGGCCACCAATGGCGAGGGCAACAAGGGCGACAACAAGCGAGCTTCCATCCATAGGCGGAACATAGGACGAACGATGCCCTTCTGGCTAGCCGCTAATTACCCGGTCAGAGCATATCGCTCGACACATCGAGTTCGCGCACCCGGCGCTTCTGGCGCGCCGCATCGACGAGCCCGCGCAGCGCCTCGCGCCGTTCGGCCGCACGCTCGATATGCGGCATGACCAGCGAGCCGCCGCGCGTCGTCTCGTCGCTCGAATCGATGCTGATCGTCCCGATCCCCGCCCATTGGTTGATCAGCGTGAAGTCCATCCGCACGTCCTTGACGCGGTACAGCTCGATCTCGTCGATGCTTTTGACGAAAATGCCCTTGCGCAGGATCAGCCGGTCTTCGGTCAGCTCATAGGTGAGGTCGAGAAAACGGATCCACTGAATCAGCACGATGACCAATCCCACCCCGACCAGACAGAGCAGGAGCGTCAGCCAACCGAGCAGCGTGCCGCGCAGCCAGCCCCAGGTCGAGGAGCGGAAGCGGTCGAGAACTTCGGGCATGGGCGTCTCCTTCGGTCAAAGCAGATAGATGACGACATAGCGCGCGATCAGCGCCGCGAGAATGGCGATGCTCCAGCGGCGGTCCTTCACCCACATCGCGGCGACCATCAACGCGACGAGGACGATCGTCATGACCCGCGCGATCGGGCGCGACAGGGTCACGGCAAGGTCCGGCTGCGACAGGTAAAAGCCGAGCTGGGCGCCGAGGAGTACCAGCAGCAGGCCGAGGATGATCCGCCGCACGCGGAAATAATGGACGTCGAGGTTGGCGAAGCCTTCGGGATGCGACGGGAACACCAGCCGCGCCGCGAGGAAATAGACGGCGGCAAAGGCGGCGACCGCCATCAGCACCGTGTTCGACACCGTCAGGCTGCCGCGCGCGGTCCACGCCGCGCTCCAGAAGGACAGAAGGTCGAGCATCACGAAAATCGCGAGCAGCGGGGTCAGCCAGCCGATCGCAAACGCCTCGCGCTCGGCCTCAGCCGCAAAACGCACCTCGAGCGCGCGCCCCAGCCCGCCAAGCAGCTCGACCATCGAAAGGCCGAGGAGCAGGCTGTAGAGCCCGAAAATAAACTCGAAATCGCTCATTCCGCACCCCATGCCTCGGGCAGGATCGCGCGATAGGCCTCGATCCCCGGCGCGCCGCCGACGACCACGCCCTGCATCAGCAGCCAGTAATGGCGAACGATTTCGGCCTGTTGTTCCAGCCCATAGCGTTCGAGCAGCCAGCCGGGTTTCAGGCTGTAGCTGTACGTCGCGAACGGGTGGCGCATCAGCACCAGATACCAGCGCCCGCGCGTCTGCGCCTGCCACACATGGACCATTTCATGGATGAACAGCCCTTTGAGACGTTGCGAGGCAGCGCTGAAATCATCGCAATAGAGCTCGCCATGCGGGTTGAAATGCAGGCTGCCCATCGGCGCCATGACGACGCCGCGCGGCTGGAAGAAGATCCATTTGTGATGGCAGATGCGGACGTCGGCGTAACGGATCGCGTCGCCGAACACGGTGCGGGCGAGTGCGATTTCACCCGCCGTCAGGGGACGCGACGGACGCGGCATCACCCTGCCGTCATTGCGAGCGAAGCGAAGCAATCCAGGTGCGGTTTACGCCGCTCTGGTTTGCCGCGCCGCTGCGCTCCTCGCAATGACGGGGTGCGGGAAGCCACGCCTATTTCTTCGCGTCCGCCGCCTTGTCCTCGCCATGCCCCATCGCATCATGGTCCATCGCCGCCTCGCCCCCGGCCGCGCCCTCGGCAGGTTTGATCACCATGTCGAAGAGGATGCGTTCATTGTTGTTGTTGGTGAACACGAATGCCATCGGCAGCTTGCCCGCGCGCACCGCGGCGCCGTTGATGCCCCAGATCATCAGATGCTTGCCGCCCTGCTTGAACACCAGCTCACCCTTGGCCGGAACGTCAGCGCGCGCCAGCGGTTTCATCGTCATCATGCCGTTTTCGCGCACGCTTTCATGCATTTCGACGCGCTGGGCGAGGTCGGCGGTGACCGCGACCAGCTGTACCGGCTGCGGGCCGCCTTCGATGCGGAAATAGCCCACCGCAGGGCGGTCGTCGGTGGCACCCATCACGATATGACCGCTCACGACATTGAGCGGCTGTCCCTTGCCCAGATTTTCGCCGCAGGCGGTCAGGGTCAGCGCCGTGGCGGCAATGGCGGCAATTGCGAAAGCTTTCATTTTGCGAGGACTCCGTGACGGTGCGTGAATTCGCATCCCCGATAAGCCTTCAAAGCCCTTGTGCCAAGGAGAAGCGCACCTATATCGCGCCCAGAACCCCATGTCCGGCGTGCCTTTTCAGGGCGCCGCAGAAGCAACAAGGACGAGTATAAATGGCCAAAGTGATCGGGATCGACCTCGGCACCACGAACAGCTGCGTCGCGGTGATGGAAGGCGGCAAGCCCAAGGTTATCGAAAATGTCGAAGGCACGCGCACGACCCCGTCGATCGTCGCCTTTGCCAAGGATGGCGAGCGCCTGATCGGCCAGCCGGCGAAGCGCCAGGCGGTCACCAACCCCGAAAACACCATCTTTGCGGTGAAGCGCCTGATCGGCCGCCGCTTCGACGATCCGATGACCAAGAAGGACATGGAACTCGTCCCCTATACCATTACCAAGGGCTCGAACGGCGACGCGTGGGTCAAGGCGGGCGGCGAGGATTATTCGCCGTCGCAGATCAGCGCCTTCATCCTGCAGAAGATGAAGGAAACCGCCGAAGCCTATCTCGGCGAAAAGGTCGAGCAGGCGGTGATCACCGTTCCCGCCTACTTCAACGACGCCCAGCGCCAGGCGACCAAGGACGCCGGCAAGATCGCGGGCCTCGAAGTGCTGCGCATCATCAACGAGCCGACCGCGGCGGCGCTCGCCTATGGCCTCGACAAGACCGAGAACAAGACGATCGCGGTCTATGACCTTGGCGGCGGCACCTTCGACATCTCGATCCTCGAGGTTGGCGACGGCGTGTTCGAGGTGAAGTCGACCAATGGCGACACCTTCCTCGGCGGTGAGGATTTCGACAGCAAGATCGTCGAATATCTCGCCGACGGCTTCAAGAAGGACGAAGGCATTGACCTTCGCGGCGACAAGCTCGCGCTCCAGCGGCTGAAGGAAGCCGCCGAAAAGGCGAAGATCGAACTGTCGTCGGCCGCGACGACCGAGGTCAACCTGCCCTTCATCACCGCCGACGCCAACGGGCCGAAGCACCTCGTCAAGACGATCACCCGCGCCGACCTCGAAAAGCTCGTCGAGGAGCTGGTCAAGCGCACCCTCGAGCCCTGCAAGAAGGCGATCAAGGACGCGGGCGTCAGCGCCAAGGACATCGACGAAGTCGTGCTGGTTGGCGGCATGACGCGCATGCCGCGCGTCCGCGAAGTCGTGAAGGACTTCTTCGGCAAGGAACCGCACACCGGCGTGAACCCCGACGAAGTCGTCGCGATCGGCGCCGCGATCCAGGCGGGCGTGCTGCAGGGCGACGTCAAGGACGTGCTGCTGCTCGACGTGACCCCGCTGTCGCTGGGCATCGAGACGCTGGGCGGCATCATGACCAAGATGATCGACCGCAACACCACGATCCCGACCAAGAAGTCGCAGGTCTATTCGACGGCTGACGACAATCAGTCGGCGGTGACGATCCGCGTGTTCCAGGGCGAGCGCGAAATGGCGCAGGATAACAAGATGCTGGGCCAGTTCGACCTGGTCGGCATTCCGCCCGCGCCGCGCGGCGTGCCGCAGATCGAGGTGACCTTCGACATCGACGCCAATGGCATCGTGTCGGTCCATGCCAAGGACAAGGGCACCGGCAAGGAACAGCAGATCAAGATCCAGGCCTCGGGCGGGCTCAGCGACGCCGACATCGACCAGATGGTCAAGGACGCCGAGCAGTTCGCCGAAGAAGACAAGGCACGCCGTGAGGCAGCCGAGGCAAAGAACAACGCCGAAAGCCTGGTCCACTCGACCGAACGCCAGATCGCCGAGCATGGCGACAAGGTCGACGCGGGCCTCAAGTCCGAGATCGAGGCTGCGATCGCCGAAACGAAGGCCGCGATCGAAGGCGGCGATGCCGCCGCGATGACGGAGAAGGCCGGCGCGCTGGCGCAGGTCGCGATGAAGCTTGGTCAGGCGATCTACGAGAAGGAACAGCAGGCGGCGGCTTCGCCCGATGCCGACGCTGGCGAGAAGAAGGCCGACGAAGATGTCGTCGACGCCGAATTCTCCGAAGTCGAAGACGACAAGAAGTAAGGGGCTATCCCCTCATGCCGTTCGTGCTGAGCTTGTCGAAGCACCGTTCTTCCCTCTTCCGCCGCGAAGAAGAAGAACGGCCCCCCTCGACGCCGCCTGCGGCGTCGCTCGGGACAGGCTTCGACGGGCTCAGGGCGAACGGATTTGAGGGGCAAGGCTAGGGACCGATCGATTATGTCTCTCGACATCGATTATTACGAACTGCTCGAATGCGATCGCACCGCCGACGAGGCGACGCTGAAATCGAGCTACCGCAAGCTGGCGATGAAATTTCACCCCGACAAGAATCCGGGGTGCAAGGACAGCGAGGCGCGCTTCAAGGCGATCAGCGAGGCCTATGACTGCCTGCGCGATCCGCAAAAACGGGCCGCCTATGACCGGTTCGGAAAGACCGGCAGCCCCAACGGTTTCGGCGGCGGCAACGCCGATTTCGGCGACATCGGCGATATCTTCGAATCGATCTTTGGCTCGGCATTCGGTGGCGGGCGCCAGCAACGCGGCCCGGCGCGCGGCGCCGACCTGCGCTATGACATGGAAATCCGGCTGGAGGATGCCTTCACCGGGATCAGCCGCGAAATTCAGGTCGACGTCGCGGCACGCTGCGACAGCTGCGAGGGGTCGGGCGCCAAGCCCGGCACGACGACCAACCGCTGCGGCACCTGCGGCGGTCATGGCAAGGTCCGCGCGCAGCAGGGTTTTTTCATGGTCGAGCGCACCTGTCCCGCCTGTCAGGGCGCGGGCGAGGTCATCGCCGACCCCTGCAACAGCTGCCATGGCGAGGGCCGGGTCGACCGCCGCAAGACGCTGACCGTCAACATCCCCGCCGGGGTCGACGAAGGCACGCGCATCCGCCTGTCGGGCGAGGGCGAGAGCGGCGCGCGCGGCGCCGCGCCGGGCGACCTCTACATCTTCCTCCACATGGCGCGGCACAAGCTGTTCGAGCGAGAAGGCACGACGCTGTTCACGCGCGCGCCGATCAGCTTCACCACCGCGGCATTGGGCGGCGAGATCAGCATTCCCGGCCTCGACGGCACCAAGCACGACATCCACATCTCCGCAGGCATCCAGTCGGGCAAGCAGTTGCGCCAGCGCGGCGCGGGCATGCCCGTGCTCAACGGCCGTGGCCACGGCGATCTGGTGGTGCAGGTCGATGTCGAAACCCCGACCAAGCTGACCGCGCGGCAAAAGGAATTGCTCGCCGAGTTTCGCGAGACCGAAACCGGCGACGAATGCCCGGCAAGCCAGGGCTTTTTTGGCCGCATCAAGGATATGTGGGACGATCTGACGGATTGATCCGTCCCATTTTCGTCATTGCGAGGAGCCGAAGGCGACGCGGCAATCCAGAGCAGGCGTAAACCGCCCTGGATTGCTTCGCTTCGCTCGCAATGACGAGGCTACTCAGCCGATCTCCACCCTAAGTTCGTCAATCAACGCCTTCACCTTGGGCAGCCGCGCCTCTTCCTCATCCAATATCGCATGGAACGCCCGGCGTTTCAGCGCCTTCAGTTCCTCCGCCGACAGCCCTTTCTCGCCGCCGATGCTGCTCGCGACGATGTCGATCAGCCGGTCGGCGCCGTGCAGGCGGCCCCATAGATAGTCATTCTCGCGGTATGCGCGGCTGAAGAAGGCGCCGAAGCTGTTGAATTCGATCCCTTTCAGCATCGCCGCCGCGCCGCCGGTGCGGATCGCGGTCGCGTCCGACGGCGAGATGCGGTCGATCTTGATCGGGTCATATTCGTCGAACCCTTCGCCCTGGAGCAGCGGCAAGGTCGCGATGTCGTAGAAGGGATAGCCAAGATAGGCGAGGAGCAGCGTGCGGCGGTCGTCTTTCGGCATCGCCGCCAGCCCCGCCGCAATCAGCGCGTCGGCCTCACCATCGATTTCGGTCAGGTCGCGCCGCGCGGCGACCGCGTCGATCCAGTCGCCCGGCCCGGCATCGGCGGGCAGGTCGAGCCCCGCCAGCCAGGCATCGCCCTGACGATCGAGATAAAGGCCGAGCGCGGTGAAAATCGCCGCCCGCATATCCTCGCACACCGGGTCGCGCCCGTCGCGCGTCGCCTCGACCGCGGTGTCGAGTTCACGCGCCAAAAAGCGCAGGCGGCGGATACGGAAGCCCAGATCATGGGTACGGAAAAAGGCGATCGCGTCGCCGCTGGCGCCCGCACCACGTTTGCCCGAAATCCGGTCGAGCCCGCGCGCTCGCGCCTCGTCCCACAATGCCATGCGCCGCTTCGCCTGATGCACCGCGCCCTCGGGCGGGAGCAGCCGGTCGATCAGGCTCGCCAGCTCCTCGATCACCGCCGACAATTTCAGATGTCCATAAGGCGCAAAAGCGAACCCCGCGCGCGCCGCGGCCTGGTCCTGCGCCTTCGCGCGCCATTTTTCGAGCCGCGCCACCGTCGGCGTGTCGAGAAAAAAGGTGCTACCGAACAGCGCCGCGACCTGTTCCTCGACCTCGACCTTCATCGCGTCGACGATATGCTGCATCCGCCGGATGCGGCGCGACATGCCCTCGATCGCCTCGACATTTTCGCGGATCGGCTGTTCGCGCGGGATTTCGGACAGCGCGCCGAGGATCGTCGGCAGAAAGCCGGGGAGCCGCGCCTCCTCGGTCACCGCGGGTTTGCCGAAACTGATCGAACGATAATCGGGCTTGGGGTCGATATAGACGAAACGCCGGTCGATCTCGCGCCGCGCCGGGCGCTGCTTCAGCGCCGCGATTGCGGGGCGGAAGGGCGCATTGGCGAGTACCGATCCGTCGATCAGCACCCGGTCGGCAGGATCGCCGTCGCCGGTCGCGGGCAATTGGGTGCGGATGAAATCGTCGCGGTTCGGCCATTCGATTTCACGGTTGGCGAGCACCCGGTCAAGCTCGCGCAGCGTGAAGGGCGGGAAGGCGCCGGGAAAACTGGCGGTCGCGCGCGCGGCGGCGGTAAGCCCCGGCACATCGTCGAGCCGCGCGCCGGTGCGATCATCCTCGCGAAAATGAAGCATCAGCCGATGCTCATCCTCGCTCACCCGCGCCGGGCTGTTGAGCGCCAACGGCACGCTATGCCCGGCAAAGTCGGTGACCGACACGAACAGGTCGACCGGCTGGCCGTTCGGCACCAGCACCGGCCCGCGCGGCCCCTGTTCCATCGCATCGAAGGCGTCGAGCAGAAGGTTGGAAAACGTCTCGCCGCCGAACGGCGGTTCGAACCAGCGCGCGCGCACGAAGCGCGACAGCTTGGCGCGCACTTCATCCTGCGCGGCCGCGCCCACCGTGCGGTCGATCGCATTGCCGCGCCTTTTCATCATCCAGCCGGCGATCGGCACCGCCCAGAATTTGGTTGCCGCCGACAGCGGCCGCGCGTCGGGATCGATCAGCTTGTCAACGTCGGCGCTGCCCAGCCACAGGTCGGTGAGCGGATCGAGCGATTGCCCGGTCGCGAGCGCGCGCGCGAGGAAAATGCCGTTGATCCCGCCCGCGCTCGCCCCCGCGACAATATCGGCAAGCACGCGCAGGCGGACGTTGCTGCGCGCCGCAAGCTCGGCGAGCAGATCGGCATAGACCGCGCCTGCCCCCGATGATGCGGTGCCGTCATGAAACGCCCGCGACGCCGCGGCGAGGCGCCACACTTCCTTGGTGATACCGTGCATATAGACGGCAAGGCTGATGCCGCCGTAGCAAATCAGGGCGAAGCGCAGTTCCTTTTCCCGCATGGGTTGGGGTGTAGCGCGGTTTTGCATATGTGGGGAGAGTTCCTTCTCCCTTGATGGGAGAAGGATACGTAGCCTTATCGCGAAGCGATTAGGCGAAGTTGGATGAGGGTGCTGGTGCGTCAATGCACCTTCGTTTCAGGCCGAGAGCAAACCCCCACCGCTGCGACTAGGCAGCAAGCTGCCAAGTCTCGCGCCTCCCCCATCAAGGGGGAGGGAATCGCGATCTCCACCTCTGACAGTCGCCTTTATCCTTGCATCTGCAAATCCTTCGCATTAGCGGCGCTCCGAACAGGAGTTAAGAATGATTCGCAAATTGCTCGTCGCTGCATTGGCTTCCACCGCGCTTTCTGCCCCGGCGCTGGCGGAGGAAGCCGCCGACGCCGCCACCAGCGACGACACGATCATCGTCACCGCCGCCCGCACCATCCTGCCGCCGAGCGCGCTGCCGCTGACCATCGACGTGATCGACAAGGAAGCGCTCGACCAGCAGATCGCGATGGCGGGATCGGTCACCGACGCGGTCGCCAACCTGACCCCCAGCTTTTCGCCGACGCGCCAGAAACTCTCGGGCGCCGGCGAGACGCTGCGCGGCCGTTCGCCGCTCTATGCGATCAACGGCATCCCGCAATCGACCCCGCTCCGCGACGGCAGCCGCGACGGCTTTACCATCGACGGCTTCTTCGTCGATCGCGTCGAGCTGATCTATGGCTCGAACGCGTTGCAGGGGATCGGCGGCACCGGCGGTATCGTCAACCAGGTCACCGTCGGCGCGCCGAGCGAAGAAGGCCTGGCGGGCCGCGCGCTGGTGCAGGGCACCGCCGACAATGATTTTTCCAAGGCCGGAATGGGCGGCAAGCTCGCGGGGCTGATCCAGTACAAGGCAGGGGCGTTCGACGCCACCGTCGGCGCCGCCTATGAAATCCGCGGCGTGTTCTCGGACGCCAGGGGCCGCCCGATCGGGCTCAACCTGACGCAGGGCGAAACGCAGGATTCCAAGACGCTCTCGCTGTTCGGGCGCTTTGGCTATGAACTGTCGCCCAGCGCGCGGATCGACCTGATCGCCAGCCGCTTCGAATTGAAGGGCGACGGCGATTATGTCGCGACCCCCGGCAACCGCGCGCTCGGCCTGCCGACCAGCGCGGTGCGCGGCAATCCGCCGGGCAAGTCGGCGCAGAACCGCACCGAAAGCATTGCCCTGAGCCTGACCGACAGCGACCTGGGCGGCGGCAATTTCGTCAGCCAGATCTTTTTCAACCGCAGCCGCGACACCTTTGGCGGCGAAGTCGCGACGCAGGCGACCTTTCAGGACGTCCGCATCGCCCCGATCGGTACCTTGTTCGACCAGTCGCAGAACCGCAGCCGCAAATTCGGCGGCAAGCTGAGCTATGAGCGCGGCATTCCCGGGTTCGAAGATCTGACGCTGACGCTGGGTTTCGACGCGCTGTGGGACACCACCGAACAGCGGCTGATTGCGACCGGGCGCACCTGGGTTCCGCCGACCGATTTCCGCAGCCTCGCGCCCTTTGCGCAGGCGAACCTCAAATTGTTCGACGGGCTGATCCGCGTCGCGGGCGGTGCGCGCTATGAAAATGTGAAGATCAAGATCGACGATTATACGACGCTGGCGACCACGACGACGCCGCGCGGCGGGGTGTCGGTCGCGGGCGGGTCGCCGACCTTTGACGACATACTGATCAACGGCGGCGTCATCATCGAACCGATCGACGGCATCCGCGCCTATGCGAGCTATGCCGAGGGCTTCACGGTTCCCGATGTCGGCCGCATCACCCGGTCGATCGGCACCGCCGGGGTCGACATCGACAATTTTCTCGACATCTCGCCGGTCGTTTCGAACAACCGCGAGATCGGGTTCGAGGTCAAGCGCGGGCCGCTCGACGCCAGCGCGTCCTATTTCTGGTCGTCGAGCGACAAGGGGCAGCTGTTGATCGCCCGTCCCGACCGGATTTTCGACGTCCAGCGGCTCCGCGTCGAAATCCAGGGGCTCGAACTCAACCTCGGGGTCCAGACCCCGATCGACGGGCTGAAGCTCAACGTCGGCTACGCGCATCTGGTCGGCCGGTTCGACAGCGACGCGGTGCCCGACGGCATCGTCGACAGCGATCTCGACGGGTCGAACATCTCGCCCGACCGCCTGAACCTCGCGGCCAGCTATGCCAGCGGGCCGTTCTCGGCGCGCATCCAGACGCAGGTCTATTTCAATCGCCGCTTCGACAGCAAGGCGCGCGCCGCCGACGACGCCAACCCGCTGCGCCCGCTAAAGCTTGGCGACAATGACTTCGGCGGCTACACGCTGACCGACGCCAATGTCCGTTACCAGACCGGCATCGGCGGGATCAGCCTGTCGGTGCAGAATCTCTTCAACAAGCAATATATCGACTATTCGAGCGATACGCGGCTGCCGACCGATCAGCTGTCCTATTTCGCCGGGCGCGGACGCACCTTCACGCTGGGCTGGGATTACCGCTTCTGATGATGAAATTGCTCGACACGCTACACCGCTGGACGGGAGGCCTCATCGGCCTCGTGCTCGCGCTGCTCGGCCTGTCGGGGACGATCCTGCTCTACGAGCATCTGTGGATCGGCTTGCCGGGGACCGGCGACCCGCTGCGCGGCGACCTGGCGACGGTCGCCGCGACCACCGAAAAGCTGATGGCGATGCCGGGCGCGCAGGGCGTCATTTTCGCCGACGACCGCTTCGGGCTGCACCAGATGCGCTTCGGTGGCCAAGGGAACGACGGCGCGGGCGCCTATGCCAGCCAGTCGGGCGAAATCGTCACGCGCTGGACCAGCCAGTGGGAGCGGCCCGAGCTCTGGATCTTTGATTTCCACCATCATCTTTTCGCGGGCGACAGCGGCGAGTGGGTGATCGGCATCGCGGGGCTTGCCGGGCTTTTCTTCGTAATCAGCGGGGCGATCCTCTGGTGGCGGACGCGCAAAACCTTTCAGCTCCGCCTGTGGCCGAAACGCATGTCGCGCCCGTCGATCGTCATGCACCACCGCGACCTTGGCATCATCGCCGCGCCGCTGCTCCTCATCTCGATCGTTACCGGCACGATGATGATCTTCCGCCCCTTTGCGTTGGTGATGATCGCTCCCTTCGGCTCGCCCGCCGAGGCCGCCAAAGCCATCGAGCCACCCAAATACACGGGCGGCGCGCTCGCCGAAAAGCCCGACTACACCGCGATGCTGACCGCCGCGCGGCAGCGTTTTCCGGACGCCGAATTCCGTATCCTCAGCCTGCCGCGCAAGGCGGGTGACCCGATCATGCTGCGGATGCGCCAGCAGGCCGAATGGCTGCCCAATGGTCGCTCGACCTTATGGTTCGACGCCGCGACGGGCGAAGTTCTGGGCGCGCGCGATGCGCTGACGATGCCGGGCGGCGCGCAAGCGTTCAACATGGCCTTTCCGATCCACGCGTCGAAGGTTGGCGGCTGGACGTGGCGCATCGTGATGACACTCTCGGGCCTCGCGATGACGATGCTCGGTAGTTTCGCCGTGTGGAGCTTCTGGTTCCGGCGGCCGAAACCGGTGAAGCGGGTGGTGAAAAAGGCGCTGGCGCCGACCTAATCGTCGCCCCCGCGAAGGCGGGGGCCGCTGGAGGCCTAGCTCAGCAGCGCCGCACCGACCGATGGCGGCCCCCGCCTTCGCGGGGGCGACCGTGTGCAAGCGCGCTTTCCTATTTTACCCGCCGCCCTATATCCTCCCCAACCCATGACCCGCGCCCGCGTCCTCCTCCTCACCGCCGCCCTTGGCCCGCTCGACTATCGCGTCCCGCGCGAAAGCGAAGCGCCGCTCGGCAGCGTCGTCATCGCCCCGCTGGGGCCGCGGCGGATGGGCGGCGTGGTGTGGGGGGATGAGAGCTTCGGCGCGCCCGAACCCGTCGGCGACAATCGGCTGCGCAATTTGTTCGAGGTGGTGCCGGTGCCGCCGGTTTCCACGCCGCTGCGCAAGCTAGTCGAATGGACCAGCGACTATTATCTGAGCCCGCCGGGATCGGTGCTGCGCATGGTGCTGCCCGGGGTCGCCTTTGCCGATGCGCGGCGCCCGATCGTCGAATATCGCGCCACCGGCGAAATCCCCAAACGCATGACGCCGCAGCGGACGGTAGCGCTCGAAACGATCGGCGACCGGCAGGGGACGGTCCGTGAGCTCGCCGCACTGGCCGAGGTCAGTGAGGCGGTGATCCGCGGCCTCGTGAACACCGGCGCGCTCGAAGCCGTCGCCGTGTCGGCCGACGCGCCCTATCCGCGGCCCGATCCCGCGTTCGCGCCGCCCGACCTGTCCGCCGAGCAGGCCGCCGCCGCCGCCCAGCTGACCGCCGCGGTCGCCGCCGCGAAGTTCGAGACGCTGTTGCTCGACGGGGTCACCGGATCGGGCAAGACCGAAGTCTATATGGAGGCGATCGCCGCCGCGATCGACGCAGGCAAGCAAGCCCTCGTCCTGCTCCCCGAAATCGCGCTCACCGAACCGATGCTGACGCGCTTCGCGGCGCGCTTCGGCTGCGAGCCCGTGGCGTGGCACTCGGGCCTGCGCTCGACCGAGCGCCGCCGCGCCTGGCACGCGATCGCCAGCGGCGAGGCCCGGATCGTCGTCGGCGCGCGCTCCGCGCTGTTCCTGCCCTATGCCAAGCTCGGCGTCATCGTCGTCGACGAGGCGCATGAGACGAGCTTCAAGCAGGAGGATGGCGTCCATTATCATGCGCGCGACGTCGCGGTGATGCGCGGGCATTTCGAAGGGCTGCCGGTCATCCTCGCCAGCGCGACGCCCGCGCTCGAAAGCCTCGCGATGGTCGAGGCGGGGCGGTATCGCCATATCGAGCTGCCCGCGCGCTTCGGCGGCGCCACCTTGCCCGACCTCGCCGCGATCGACATGCGGCAAGACCCGCCCGACCGCGGCCGCTGGCTCGCCCCGCCGCTCGTCGATGCGCTCGCCGACCGCTTGGCCAAGGGCGAGCAGAGCCTGCTGTTCCTCAACCGCCGCGGCTTTGCGCCGCTGACCCTCTGCCGCACCTGCGGCCACCGCATCCAGTGCCCCAATTGCACCGCGTGGATGGTCGAGCACCGCCTCGTCCACCGTCTCGCCTGCCACCATTGCGGCCACGTCATGCCGCCGCCGCGGCTCTGCCCCGAATGCGAGGATGAAGACAGCCTCGTCGCCTGCGGCCCCGGCGTCGAGCGCGTCGCCGACGAGATCGCCCTGCGCTTCCCCGAAGCGCGTACCGCGATCGTCACCAGCGACACCTTATGGTCGCCCGCAAAGGCCGCCGAATTCGTCGACAATGTCGAGGGCGGGCTGGTCGACATCATCATCGGCACCCAGCTCGTCACCAAGGGCTATCATTTCCCCAACCTGACGCTCGTCGGCGTCGTCGATGCCGACCTCGGGCTCGACGGCGGCGATTTGCGCGCCTCCGAGCGCACCTTTCAGCAGATCGCGCAGGTTGCGGGGCGCGCGGGGCGCGGGGTCAAGCCCGGCGAGGTGCTGATCCAGACGCGCGTGCCCGATGCCCCCGTCATGGCTGCGCTCGTCGCCAACGATCGCGACGGCTTCTATGCCGCCGAGGCCGCGGCACGCAAACAGGCGGGGGCGCCGCCCTATGGCCGCTTCGCCGCGCTCGTCATTTCGTCCGAAGAGCTCGAGGTCGCGCGCGGCGTCGCCAAGCGGCTCGGCGACAAGGCGCCGGTCGCTGAAGGCCTCGCCGTCTATGGCCCCGCCCCCGCCCCGCTCGCGATGCTGCGCGGGCGCCACCGCTTCCGCCTCTTGCTCCACGCCCCGCGCAGTTTCGACCTGCAAGGCACGATCCGCGACTGGGTGAACAGCATCGACTGGCCATCGAAGGCGCGGCTCGCGATCGACATCGATCCCTATAGTTTCGTCTGACCGCACAAGGCTTTACAGTCGGCGACCGGCTTGGCAGCATGGCGGGTAACGAAAATCCGGGGGGATCGCATGACAAATGGCATGATGAAGCGGTGGTGCGCCGCCATTGCCTTGATCTGTTGCTGCGCGGCGCAGCCGGCAGCCGCGCGCTGGCTGCGCGCCGACACCAATAATTTCATCATCTATAGCGAAGGCGACGAAAAATCGCTGCGCCGCTTTGCCGAAAACCTCCAGCTGTTCGACGCGACACTGCGCCACCGTTTCAACGTGCCCGGCGGGTTCGAACCCAATCGGCTGACCATTTACCTGTTGCGCGAGGCGGCCGACGTCAACCGCCTGTCGGGCGGGCGGCTGGGGCCGGGAACCGCCGGATTCTACAGCGTGACCACCGACGGCAGCTTTGCGGTGTCGAACCGCGAGGATGACGGCAGCACCGGGCGCGGCACCCCGGCGTCGCAGCAGATATTGTTTCACGAATACAGCCACCATTTCATGAAACGATATATGCCGGTGGCGTTTCCGGCCTGGTTTATCGAGGGTTTCGCCGAATATCTGTCCACCGTCGATTTCGAAAAAGACGGCCGCCCCGCGGTCGGCATGCCGGTGTACAGCCGCGCCTATGGCCTGCTCGCGCTGCCGAAAATTCCTGCCGAACGGCTGCTGTCCGAACGGCCGACCGCGATGAAGACGACGGCGCAGCAGGACGCCTATTACGGCCGCGCCTGGCTGCTCACCCACATGCTTTATTCGGAACCGGCGCGATCCGGGCAATTGCTGACCTATATGCAGGCGATCAATCGCGGCGACGATCCGGCCAAGGCCGCGGCGGCGGCGTTCGGCGATCTTGCGAAGCTCGACAAGGACCTCAACGCCTATCTCAATCGCCGCCTGAACTACACGCTGCTCCACAAGGCGATGGTCGTCGAAGGCGAGATCAGCATCACCCCGTTGTCGGCGGCCGAAGACGCGCTGCTGCCGCTGCGGCTGGCACGGCTGAGCGCGGGCGGCGATCAGGAGCGCCTGACCAAGATCAGCGCCGACCTGCAGAAACTGGCGACACAGCATCCCGGCGACGCCGGGGTCTGGTTCGAACTGGCGGCCAGCGAATGGGACAAGGACGACGATCAGCGCGACCTGGCCGCGACCCGCGCGGCGGTCGACAAAGCCCTGGCGCTAAAGGCCGACCATGTCCGCGCCAACGTCCTGCTCGGGCGGCTGCTGGCGAAGGAGATGGACACGAAAGGCGATTATAGCGATGCGGCCTGGCGCGCCGTGCGCAAACCGATTGCACTCGCCAACCGGACCAACCCCGACGATCCGCTGCCGCTCTTCGAATTTTTCCAATCCTATGTCGACCAGGGACAGCGCCCGCCCGCGATCGCGTTGCAGGGACTGGCGCAGGCTTTTTCGCTGGAGCCGGAAAATGTCACCATTCGCATGAACCATGCCTTTGCCCTTGCCAATGCGGGCAAAATCGACGCGGCGGCGAACCTCGCCAAAACGATCGCGTTCGACCCGCACGATCGTGGCAATGGACAGAATCTGCTCGACCAGATCGAGGCCATGCGCGATCGCGGCAAGGATAGCGCGGTGACCGCTGCCGATGCAGGCGCGACCGAAGATTGAACGAACCGCGATCGGCCAGGGGATCGATCGACGGGGAAAGAGGAACGGGACTGTGATGTTGAAAATTGCCGCGCGGATCGTCTGCACGATCATGACCCTGACCCTGGCGGCGACCGCCACGACGGCGCGCGCCGAATGGTGGGAAGCGCGCACCAGCCATTTCATCATCTATTCCGAAACCAAGCGCGAAGATGCCGAAGCGTTCGCACGCGACCTTGAACGCTTCGACAATGCGCTGCGCACGATGCAGAACATGCCCGTCCCCGGCCCCGATGTCGGCGACGCCAACCGCCTGAAAGTCTATCGCACCGGCGACACCGACCGGCTCGGCTATATCCTCAACGCATCGGGCGCCGGGATCGGCGGCATCTATTTCGGCCGCGCCGGCAATCCGACCTCGTTCGTTCCAGCGCGCGAGAAGCGCTCCTTGTCGCGCGGCATCGACACCAGCGGCCCCCAGCTCGACATCCGGTCGACGCTGTTCCACGAATATACCCATCATTTCATGCTGAGCAATTTCAGCACCGCCTATCCGCATTGGTACACCGAAGGGTTCGCGGAACTGTACAGCACGATCCGCTTCAATCCCGACGGCAGCTTTCACGTCGGCGACGTGCCGCAGCATCGCGGCGAGATGCTCAAACAGCTGTCGGACACCAAGCTGACGCGCCTGCTCGACACCAAGGTCAAGCTCAACGGGCTGGAATATTATCAGTCGTACAGCTTTGGCTGGCTGCTCGCGCATTATCTCAATTTCCATCCGGCGCGCAAAGGCCAGATCCAGACCTATCTGTCGGCGGTCAATCGAGGTGAGGATTCGCTCGCCGCCGCCAAAAATGCGTTCGGCGACCTCGACGCGCTGCAACGCGAGGTGCGCCGGTACAAGAGCGGCCCGTTCCTCGGTTATGACATCAAGCCCGCCAATTATGCCGAACCGGTCGTCACGATGCGCCGGATGAGCGCCGCCGAAGAGGCCGTGATGCAGGCGCATATGCGGTCGGTCCGCGGGGTGACGCGGTCGCAGGCGAAGGACGTCGCGAGCGACCTGCGCAGCAAGGCGGCGCCCTATCCCGAAAGCCTGTTCGTCCAGCTGGCGCTGGCCGAAGCCGAAATCGACGCCCAGAATTTCGACGCTGCCGACGCCGCCGCCGATCGCGCGATCGCCGTCGATGCCAATTCGCCGCTGGCGCATTATTGGAAGGCGATGGTGGCGATGGGCCGGGGCGAAAAGGACAAGGCGGCCTATGCCGCGGCGCGGCCGCATCTGGTCAAGGCGCGGCGGATCGACCCCAAGGATCCGCGTCCCGCCATCGCTTATTACCAATCCTTCTATGACGCGGGCGAAGCGGTTCCCGAACCGGCGATCATCGCGCTGGAGGAAGTGTTTCCCTATGCCTCCTATGATCCCACCTATCGCCTGCTGCTGGGACGCCAGCTGATCGATGAAAAGAAGGGCGACCTGGCGCGCAGCGTGCTGGCCCCGATCGCTTTCGGGTCGCACAGCAGCGACGAGGAAAATCCGTTGCAGGCCGTCATCGCCGCGATCGACGCCAAAAATCTGGACGAAGCGCGCACCAAGATGGCCGAGATCTACAAGAAGATGAAGGACGCCCGCGACGGCAAAGACCGGCGCTGAATTTGCAAGCACATAGAGGACTTTACAGCCGCTGCCGCGACTGGCAGCACCGCCGCGGATGCCAGTCGGGAGCAGCAGCATGATCAGGATTCGCGTGACGATGGTCGCGGTCATTTTGGCCGTCATCGCCACCCCGGCGCACGCCAAATGGCTGCGCGCCGATACCGAGAGCTTCATCATCTACAGCGAGAGCAACGAAAAGCAGCTGCGCGAATTCGCCGCCAATCTGCAGCGCTTCGACACCACGCTGCGCGTCGTGTTCAACGTCGCGGCAAAGGGCGAGGAAAGCCGCCTGCCCATCTATCTGCTGCCCGGCCGCGACGATGTCGCCCGGCTCGCGACCGGATCGCGCAGCGCCCCCGTTTCGGGTTTCTACCGGCAGGACCGCGATGGCAGCTTTGCCCTGTCGCACCGGCAGAACGACGGCACCCTGCCCGGCACGTCGCCGGCGCAGCAGGTGCTGTTCCACGAATATAGCCATCATTTCATGAAACGGCATTTGCGCGTCGCCTTTCCCGGCTGGTTCATCGAAGGCTTTGCCGAATATTATTCGACGGTCGATTTCGACAAAGAGGGGCGGGCGATGGTCGGCCAGCCCGCCCATCGCCGCGCCTATGGCCTGTTGATGCTGCCCAAGATGCCCGCCGAGCGCGTCCTGTTCGAACCGCCCAGCGCGATGCGCAGCCGCGGCCAGACCGACGTCTATTATGGCCGGTCGTGGCTGCTCACCCACATGCTGTTCCACGACCCGGCGCGCGCCAACCAGATCAACGCCTACACCAACGCGATCAACGCCGGGACCGAACCGCGCAAGGCGGCGACCGACGCGTTCGGCGACCTTGCGCAGCTCGACAAGGATCTCAACCGCTATGTCGAGGGGCGGCTGTCCTACCGTACGACGCGCGATCCCGTGCCGGTATCGACCGCGATCAAGATCACCCCGCTGTCGGCGGACGAGGATGCGGTGATGATGCTGCGCATCGAACGGATGAATGCGCGCGCCGATCAGGCCCGTCTGACCAAGGTCCGCGACGATTTGCGGGCGCTCGCCGCAAAACTGCCGACGAACCCCGATCTCCAGTATGAACTGGCCGCCGCCGAATGGGATATTGCGCCCGCCACCCGCGACCTGACGGCGACGCGCGCCGCACTGGACAAGCTGCTGGCAGCCAGGCCCGAGCATGTGCGCGGCAACGTCCTGCTGGGGCAGCTCCAGCTCCAACAGCTACGCCAAAAGGGCGAGACCGATCCGGCCGCGTGGAAAGCCGCGCGGCGACCGATCCAGATCGCGAACCGCGCCGACCCCAACGACCCGATCCCGCTCCACGCCTATTTTCAGAGCTTTCTGACCGAACGGACGCGCCCAAGCGACATGGCGATCAAGGGGCTGGAGCGTGCCTTTGCGCTGACGCCTGAAAACCTCAATCTTCGCAGCGCCTACGCCGTCTCGCTGGCGCATCTGGGGCGCTTCGAACCCGCGATCAACCTCGCCAAGACCGTCGCGTTCGATCCGCACGACAATGGCCGCGGCGATGCACTGCTGAAGCGGATCGAAACGATGCGCGATAGCGGCGGCGCCGCCGCACCCGAAGCGGAAGACGACGACGGCGAGAGCTGACTCCCGTCAATAATCGGGTTCGGCGCCGTCCAGTACCTGCGCCGCCTGCCCGGTCAGCCACGCCATCGCCGCCGCCCATGGCTGGTGCCCGTGGCTGATCCGCGCGACGCCGAGGTTCGCCAGTTCCTTGTGCGTCGGCCCGCCCTTGCCGCGCAATATATTCACCGGCAGCGGCGAGGCGTCGCAGATCGCGCCAATGCATTTGGGATCGAGTAGGAAAGGCACAAACAGCGACCCCGCGCCCGCATCGGCATAGGCGCGTGCGCGTTCGAGCGTTGCGGCGACCAGCGCGTCCCCATCCTCCGCGACATCGGCGCCGCGGAAGGTGTCGCAGCGCGCGTTGACGAAGATCCCGGTGTCGGCGGCAGCGCGATAGCGCGCCACCGCATCGGGGATCGCCAGCAGCGCCGTCTGGCCCGGCAGCCGATCCTCCATGTTGATCCCCGCCGCCCCGGCATCGCGCGCGCGCGCGACCGAGACCCCGACCGCCGCCGAATCGGCGCCATAGCCCGATTCCATGTCGATCGTCACCGGCAGGTCGGTCACCGCCAGGATGCGCGCGAGATTTTCGAACACATCTTCGAGCGGAAAATCCTCGCCATCGGCACGCCCCTGCGCGCCCGCGACGCCGAAGCTGCCCGTCGCGATCGCCTTCGCGCCCGCCGCGGCGACCGCCTTCGCGCTTCCCGCATCCCAGATATTGACCAGGATCAGCGGGTCGCCCGGAACATGCAGCGCGCGAAATTCAGCAATTTTGTCGGACATCAAAAACTCTCCCGCTTGAGCAATTCTTCCTTGATCGGCAGGCCATAGGCGTAGCCGCCGAGCGTCCCGTCGCTGCGCACCACCCGGTGGCACGGGATCAGTACCGCGACATTGTTCGCACCATTGGCGCTGCCCGCGGCGCGCACCGCCTTGGGCTTGCCGATCGCGGCGGCAATGTCGGCATAGCTGCGCGTCTCGCCCGCCGGGATCCGGCGCAGCTCGCGCCACACCGCTTCCTGAAAGGCGGTGCCTTTCACGTCGATCGGGATATGGTCGAAACCGTCGGTAGGGGCTTCGACCGCGGCGACCACCTGTTTCAGCAGCGCAGCGAACTCGGTACCGCCCTCGACCAGGTCGGCGGCAGGAAAGCGCTCCTCGAGCGCCTCGCGCCCCTCGGCGAACGACAGGCGGCACACCCCCTTGTCGGTCGCCGCGACGAGCATGTCGCCCAGGCTGGTCGCCACCACCGCCCAGTGGATCGTCACCCCCCTGCCGCCGTTCACCCATGCCGAAGCCGTCATCCCCATGCGTCCTTCCATATTGTCATAGAATCGCGACGGCCCCGAAAAGCCCGCGTCGTAAATCGCGTCGGTGACCCGCCCGCCCTCGCTCAGCGCCTGCCGCGCGCGCTCGTCGCGCAAGGCGCGGGCATAGGCGGCGGGCGACAGCCCGGTGTGGCGGGTGAAGACGCGCTGGAAATGCGTCGCAGAATAGCCGGTGCGCGCGGCGAGGTCGGCGAGCGCGAGCGGCTCCTCGCTCGCCTTGATCGCGTGGATCGCCGCGAGCACCGCACCCTCGTCGCGCGCGACATCGTCGGGCAGGCAGCGCTTGCAGGGGCGCAGCCCGGTCGCGCGCGCCGCTGCGCCGTCGGCGAAAAAGCGCACATTTTCGCGCAAGGGATGGCGCGCCGCGCAGCT
This sequence comes from Sphingopyxis microcysteis, assembly GCF_012274265.1. Classification (GTDB taxonomy): domain Bacteria; phylum Pseudomonadota; class Alphaproteobacteria; order Sphingomonadales; family Sphingomonadaceae; genus Sphingopyxis; species Sphingopyxis microcysteis. The sequence goes on along the minus strand of NZ_JAANYY010000004.1, from coordinate 158,324 downwards.
TGGACGGCAATAGATGCCCGTCGTGAGCACACCGGTGACGAAGCGCCCGTCGAGCGCGCGGTCGCGGCGCAGCACCGCCGCCCAGCGCGCATCGTCGGTCATGGTGTCGGCGGCGCTCATACCCCGTCCCTTTCGATCCGCGCCGCGAAACAGCCGTGCGCGGCGTTGTGCGCGTCGATATACGCGATGCCGGCATCGGCGAACAGGTCGCGGATCGCACCATCGGCCTCACCCGGCGCCGCGAGCCTTGCGGTTTGCAGCATGCCCGCGGCATCGAAGGCGCGCAGCGCGATCGGCCGCCCGGCAAATACTGGCGGCAGTTCGTCGCGATAGCGGGCCGCGTCGACCCCCGGTCGCACATAGATTGCATAAGCGCTGCGATACGGCGTTTCGACGTCGTGGCTGACATGGTGGAGCAGGATCAGTTCCTCCCCGGCGCGCGCATCCTCCAGGCTGATCCGACAGGGAAATCCCATATCGGCGGTGGCGGTAACGCGGCGCGCGTTGATCGCGGCCAGCCCCGCATCGTCCATCGCGAACAAGGGGGCAAAACGGTCGGGGGCGAGCCCTTCGATCATATAGGTCATCGGATCTTTCCTTTCACTTCGGTTGCGGCCGTCTTGCCACCCTGCGCCGCCCGGTGCGTCCCGATGCTTGCGTTCAAAGTTGGCGCGGCTAGGGTGCGCGCCATGACCCGCCTCCTCGCGCTGCTGCTCGCCCTGTTCGCCCTGACCCTGCCCGCGCGCGCCGCCGACGACATCAGCGCCGCGTCGCGCAGCGTCGTGCGCGTCGTCACGGTGGCGATGGTCGACGGCGAAGTGGTCGGTTTCGGCCATGGCAGCGGCATCGCGATCTCGCCGACGCGCATCGTCACCAACGCCCATGTCGTCGAATCGGCGGTGCAATATCCGAACAATGTCGCGCTTGGTGTCGTCCCGTCGGAGGGGCAAAAAAGCTTCGCGGCAAAGCTGATCGCGATCGACAAGGCGCGCGACCTGGCGCTGCTCGAAATTACCGAGGCGCGGTTGCCCGCCGCCGCGGTTTACACCGGGCCGCTCGAATCGGGCGCCGATGTCGTCGCGCTGGGCTATCCGGGCAATGTCGACCTTGCGACCGCGCGCAGCGCCAACGACTATATCACCCCGCGCACCCCGACGCGCAGCGAGGGCAATCTGTCGAACACGCAAAGCGTCGACGGCGTCGCGATGCAGATCCACACCGCGAAAATTTCGCGCGGCAATTCGGGCGGGCCGCTGGTCGATGCGTGCGGCCGCATCGCCGGGATCAACACCGCGATCACGCGCGCCGACGATGGTGATTCGCCCTTTGCCTTTGCGATTTCGGCGCGCGAACTCACCCGGTTCCTGGCCGATGCGAACCAACAATATGCCAGCGTCGGCACTCCCTGCCTGTCGCTGGCCGAGGCCGACGCGCGCGATCGCGCCGCGATGGACGCCGAAGCGCGCGCGAGCGCCGAGGCGAACGCCGCGAAAAACGCCGCGGCACAGCTCGACCGCAACCTCAAACAGGCGCGCGCCGAAGAGGAAGCGCTGGCGGCGCGCGAGAACCGCATCGCGCTCGCGGGCGTGTTCTTCGTCATCGGCGCGCTCGCCGCGGGCGCCGGGCTGCTCTTCTACAGCCAGCAAAATATGCGCAACGCCAAGATCGCCGGCGGGGCGGGCGCGGCGCTGATGATCGGCGCGGCGGTGCTGTTCGTCACGCGCCCCGACGCGCGCGCCGAAATCGCCGCCGACAGTGCCCCGGCGCCGACCGCCGCCGAGCCAAAACTTGCGGCGGGGAATCTGCTCTGCACGATCCGCCCCGATCGCAGCCGCATCACCGTGTCGGCAACGACCGATGTGCCGATCAGCATCGGCAAGGATGGCTGCGTCAACGGCCGCATTCAATATACGCGCGGCGCCGACGACCGCTGGCAACGCATCCTCGTTCCCAATGACGAGCCGACGGTGACTGTCGCGTCGATCGACGCGGCGGGACGCGACTATCGCGTCGAACGCTATCTGCTCGACGCCGAGACGATGGCGAAGGCGCGCGAGACGCGCGCTGGCGTCGCACTCAAAAGCTGCACCGCCAACCCCGACGAGCTCGCCGGCCTCGCGGCGCAGCAGGACGCGATCCGCAGCGCGCTTCCCGCCAGCCCCAACGAGCGCCTCGTCTATCGCTGCCAGCCCGCGAGCGGCGCGGCGGCGAAGCCCGCGACCGGCGGCTGAGCCTCAGCGCAGCCCGCCCACCCATTTGGTGAGCAGCGCCTGCGCGGGCGCGGTATAGGCGAGCTCGTGGCCGACCCCCGCGAGGCGCGCGACCGTCGCATCGCGCCGCGCCTGCACCAGCCGGTCGAGATTGTCGGGCGTCACCAGCGTGTCGGCGTCGCCGTGCATCAGGAAAACGGGCGCTTTCACCCGCCCCAGCTTCGCGCCATTGTCGAAGCGATCGCGCACCAGCCAGCGCGGGACGAACGGCACCTGCCGCTGCACCACCGATGGCAGGTCCGAAAAGCCAGACACGAGCATCAGCGCCGCGACCTCATGGCGCAGCGCGATCTCGGTCGCCGGCCCCGACCCGATCGAATTGCCGACGACGACGATGTCGCGCGGCGCCACCCCCGCGGCGTCGAGCCACCGCATTGCCGCCGCGCCGTCGCGATAGAATCCCGCCTCGCCGGGCGACCCCGGATTGCCGCCATAACCGCGATATTCGACGAGCATCAACCCATGCCCCGCCGCCGCCGGACCGCGCGTCGCCTCGATCGCGCCCCGCATATTGTCGCCATTGCCATGGAAGAAGAGGATCGTCTTCTTGCCCGGCGCCGCGGGGCGATAAAAGGCCGACAGCCGCAGCCCATCCTCCGTCTCCGTATGGACGAGCCGGAAACCGGGCAGCGCCGCGCGCGGATAATCCAGCGGCGCGGGAAAAATCATCCGTCGCTGCTGCGTATAGAGGAACGCAGCGGCAACGAGCGCAAAGACGAACAGCCCCAGAAGGAGCTGGGCCAATATCCTCACCCGCCGCACGCCCTGAACAGCATCAGCGTCCGTTCACGCGCGAGCTCGCTCGACGCCTCGTGATAATCCTTGCGCCGGTCGCTGTTGAAGCCGTGGTTGGCGTCATAGACAAAGATTTGCGCGGTCGGGTGATCCTTCGCGATCAGCGCCTCGACGCCTTCCATCGGGATGCCCGCGTCATAGCGGCCGAAATGGGCGATCGTCGCGCATCCGGGTGCCTGATCGGCGAACTGCGTGGGGACCAGGCTGCCATAATAGGCCGACGCCGCGGCGAGGTCAGGGCTGATCTGCGCCATCCGCCACGCGACCGAGCCGCCGTAGCAATAGCCGGTGATAAAGACCGGGCCTCGAGAACCTTTTGGGCCCTTCAGCGCGTCGATGCACGTCTGCGCGTCCTTCAGGCTCTGTTCGAACGGATGCAGCTCGCGCGCCAGCTGCACCGCGCGTTCGAACTGCGGCCCCGAATAGTCGCTCTCGAACCCCGGATGCTCGCGGTCGAACAGCGCGGGCGCCAGCACCTCATAGCCATCGGCGGCATATTCGTCGCAAAGCTCGCGGATATGATCGGTGACCCCGAAAATTTCCTGAATGAGGACAAGCCCGCCGCGTCGTGCGCCTTCCGGCTGCGCGTGATAGACGGCGATTTCGGCGCCATCGTCCATCGTCATTCGAATCATCTCGCCCATGCGCTTCCCCACTTCCGTTCGGACTGAGCCTGTCGGGGCCGCAGGCGACCGCAGGTCAACTCCCGTCCTTCTTTCCCACAACCTTTGAAGAAAGAACGGCCCTTCGACAAGCTCAGAGCCTGCCCCCGCGAAGGCGGGGGGCGAACGGGTTTGGGAAGGTGGTCGGAAGACTCCCAACCCCACCTTGCATTGCAGCAAAATCGTTGCTAGGCGCGCCGCGACTTCGCGTAGGGGACATTCGACGAATCTCCCCATGAACGGCGCGACCCATCCCCCACGGGATAGCAACAAAGGACTTTCACGCGTGGAGAATTCCGGCGGCATTCAGGGCAACATCACGGCGGGCCTCGCGGGCCGTTATGCAGTCGCTTTGTTCGATCTGGCCCGCGAATCGAACGCGATCGACACGGTCGCCAAGAGCCTCGCAACGCTGAAGACCGGCCTTACCGAATCGACCGACCTGTCGGCGCTGATCGCCAGCCCGGTCGTCGGTCGCGGCGACGCCGCCAGCGCGATCGGTGCCGTTGCCAAGGCGATGAAGCTCGATTCGCTGACCGCCAAATTCCTGGGCGTACTCGCCGAGAACCGCCGCCTTGCCGATCTGCCCAAGATGATCGACGCCTTCGACGCGATCGTCGCCGACCACCGCGGCGAAGTGACCGCCAAGGTCACCAGCGCGCACCCGCTTACCGCCGACCAGCTCAAGGCGCTGACCGCGAACCTCAAATCCCGTGTCGGCCGCGACGTTTCCGTCGCGACGACCGTCGACCCCGCCATCCTTGGCGGTCTCGTCGTCCAGCTGGGCAGCCAGCTGATCGACGGCAGCATCCGTACCCGTCTCAATAGCTTCGCACAGGCGATGAAAGGCTAAACCATGGAAATCCGCGCCGCTGAAATCAGCAAGGTCATCAAGGACCAGATCGCCAATTTCGGCACCGACGCAACGGTCAGCGAAATCGGTCAGGTGCTGTCGGTCGGCGACGGCATCGCCCGCGTCCACGGCCTCGACAATGTCCAGGCCGGTGAAATGGTCGAATTCGCCAATGGCGTGCAGGGCATGGCATTGAACCTCGAAGCCGACAATGTCGGTATCGTGATCTTCGGCTCGGACGCCGAGATCAAGGAAGGCGACCAGGTCAAGCGCACCGGAACGATCGTCGACGTCCCCGTCGGCAAAGGCCTGCTCGGCCGCGTCGTCGATGGCCTCGGCAATCCGATCGACGGCAAGGGCCCGATCAAGGCCGACAAGCGCATGCGCGTCGAGGTCAAGGCGCCGGGCATCATCCCGCGCACCTCGGTCCACGAACCCGTCCAGACCGGCCTCAAGGCGCTCGACGCCCTCGTCCCCGTCGGCCGCGGCCAGCGCGAGCTGATCATCGGCGACCGTCAGACCGGCAAGACCGCCGTCGCGATCGACACCTTCATCAACCAGAAGCAGGCCAACGCCGGCGACGATGAGTCGAAGAAGCTGTACTGCATCTATGTCGCGGTCGGCCAGAAGCGCTCGACGGTTGCGCAGATCGTGCGTCAGCTCGAAGAAAATGGCGCGATGGAATATTCGATCGTCGTCGCCGCGACCGCGTCGGAACCCGCTCCGCTTCAGTTCCTCGCGCCCTACACCGGCTGCACGATGGGCGAATTTTTCCGCGACAACGGCATGCATGCCGTCATCGTCTATGACGATCTGTCGAAGCAGGCCGTCGCCTATCGCCAGATGTCGCTGCTGCTCCGCCGCCCGCCGGGCCGCGAAGCCTATCCCGGCGACGTTTTCTATCTCCACAGCCGCCTGCTCGAGCGCGCCGCAAAGATGAACAGCGACAATGGCGCGGGTTCGCTCACTGCACTGCCGATCATCGAAACGCAGGCGGGCGACGTTTCGGCGTACATCCCGACCAACGTGATTTCGATCACCGACGGTCAGATCTTCCTCGAAACCAACCTGTTCAACGCCGGTATCCGCCCCGCCATTAACGTGGGTCTGTCGGTGAGCCGCGTCGGTTCGGCCGCGCAGACCAAGGCAATGAAAAAGGTGTCGGGCTCGATCAAGCTTGAGCTCGCGCAATATCGCGAAATGGAAGCCTTTGCGCAGTTCGGTTCGGACCTCGACGCGTCGACGCAAAAGCTGCTCAACCGCGGCGCGCGCCTGACGCAGCTCTTGAAGCAGCCGCAGTTCCAGCCGATGCCGTTCGAAGAGCAGACCGCGTCGATCTTCGCCGGCACCAACGGCTATCTCGACAATGTCGCGACGACCGACGTGTCGCGCTACGAGCAGGCGATGCTCGCCTATCTGCGCAGCGACCATGCCGATGTGCTGAAGGCGATCCGCGACACCAAGGACCTGGGCGACGACGCCAAAAAGGGTCTGGTCGCGGCGCTCGACGCCTTCGCCAAGATTTTCGCGTAAGCCAAGTTACCGTGAGCCCGGCCAGTCGCGCCGGGCTGACGAACAAGAGGGGCCGTAATGGCATCGCTTAAGGAACTCAAAGGGCGGATCGTCTCGGTCAAATCGACCCAGAAGATCACCAAGGCCAAGAAGATGGTCGCCGCCGCGAAGCTGCGTAAAGCACAAGCGGCCGCCGAAGCCGCGCGTCCTTACGCCGAGCGGCTCGAGGGTGTCGTCGCCAGCCTCGCGTCAAAGGTCGGCGCGTCGGATTCGGCGCCGAAGCTGCTTTCGGGCACCGGCAAGAGCGACACGCACCTGCTCGTCGTGCTCAACAGCGACCGCGGCCTTGCCGGCGCGTTCAACTCGAACATCGTCAAGGCCGCGCGCGATAAGGCGCTCGAGTTGCAGGCCGAGGGCAAGAAGGTTCTCTTCTACCTCGTCGGCCGCAAGGGCCGCCCGGTGATCGCACGCCTCTTCCCGGGCCAGATCATCGAGCAGTATGAAACCACCGGCATCCGCGACATCGGCTTCGAACAGGCGAGCGACATCTCGGCGAAGGTGATGGAGCTTTACGAAGCCGGCGCCTTCGACGTCGCGCATCTTTTCTATTCGAAGTTCCGCTCGGCGCTGCTCCAGATCGCCACCGGTCAGCAGATGATCCCGGTCCCGCCGCCCGCCGACGTCCCGGCGTCGAGCGGCGCCGCCGTCGAGTACGAACCCGACGAGGAAGCGATCCTCGCCGACCTGCTCCCGCGCAACGTCACCATCCAGATCTTCAAGGGTCTCCTTGAAAACGCCGCGTCCGAACAGGGCGCGTCGATGACCGCGATGGACAATGCGACGCGCAACGCGGGCGACCTGATCAACAAGCTGACCATCGTTTACAACCGCACGCGTCAGGCGGCGATCACCACCGAACTTATCGAAATCATTGCCGGCGCCGAAGCGCTGTAAGCTATCCAAGCAAGGAAGAACGTAATGGCTACCGCTCCCGCTGAAAAGAAGGCTCCCGCCAAGAAGGCCGCCGCGCCCAAGGCTGCTGCGCCGAAGAAGGCTGCCGCTCCGAAGGCTGCCGCCACCGGCACCGCAACCGGCCGCGTCGCGCAGGTCATCGGCGCCGTCGTCGACGTCCAGTTCACGGGTGAGCTGCCCGCGATCCTGAACGCGCTCGAAACCGACAACAACGGCAACCGCCTCGTCCTCGAAGTCGCGCAGCACCTCGGCGAAAACACCGTCCGCACCATCGCGATGGACGCGACCGACGGCCTGACCCGCGGCCAGCCCGTTGTCGACACCGGCGCGCAGATCTCGGTTCCCGTCGGCCCGCAGACGCTCGGCCGCATCCTCAACGTCATCGGCGACCCGATCGACGAACGCGGCCCGGTGAACGCCGGCATGTCGGCGCCGATCCACGCCAAGGCTCCCGAATTCGTCGACCAGTCGACCGAAGCCGCGATCCTCGTGACCGGCATCAAGGTCATCGACCTGATCGCCCCCTACGCCAAGGGCGGCAAGATCGGCCTGTTCGGCGGCGCGGGCGTCGGCAAGACCGTTCTCATTCAGGAACTGATCAACAACATCGCCAAGGGCCACGGCGGCGTGTCGGTGTTCGCGGGCGTCGGTGAACGCACCCGCGAAGGCAACGATCTCTATCACGAATTCCTCGACGCCGGCGTTATCGCCAAGGACGCCGACGGCAACCCGACCCCCGACGGGTCGAAGGTGGCACTGGTGTTCGGCCAGATGAACGAGCCCCCGGGCGCCCGCGCCCGCGTCGCGCTCTCGGGTCTGACGATGGCCGAATATTTCCGCGATCAGGAAGGCCAGGACGTTCTGTTCTTCGTCGACAACATCTTCCGCTTCACCCAGGCGGGTTCGGAAGTGTCGGCGCTGCTCGGCCGTATTCCCTCGGCGGTGGGTTACCAGCCGACGCTGTCGACCGACATGGGCGCGCTGCAGGAACGCATCACCTCGACCACCAAGGGCTCGATCACCTCGGTGCAGGCCATTTACGTTCCCGCGGACGACTTGACCGACCCGGCTCCCGCTACCTCGTTCGCTCACCTGGACGCGACGACGACGCTCAGCCGCGCGATTTCGGAACTCGGCATCTACCCCGCGGTCGACCCGCTCGACTCGACCTCGCGCGTGCTCACCGCCGCGACCGTCGGTCAGGAGCATTATGAGACCGCCCGCCGCGTTCAGGAAACGCTGCAAAAGTACAAGTCGCTGCAGGACATCATCGCGATTCTCGGCATGGACGAGCTGTCGGAAGAAGATAAGCTGGTCGTCGCCCGCGCGCGCAAGATCCAGCGCTTCCTGTCGCAGCCCTTCCACGTCGCCGAAGTCTTCACCGGCATCCCCGGCAAGTTCGTCGCGATCGAAGACACGGTGAAGTCGTTCAAGGCCGTCGTCGACGGCGAGTACGACCATCTGCCCGAAGCGGCCTTCTACATGGTCGGCGGCATCGACGAAGCGGTCGCCAAGGCCGCGAAGCTCGCCGAAGACGCGTAATCTTATACCCCCTCCCCTTCAGGGGAGGGGCAGTGAGACTTGCGGGCTTGGCCGCTAGTCGCAACGGGGTGGGCCGCGAGGTCCGTGCTAGGCCGATGGCCCCCACCCCAACCCCTCCCCTGAAGGGGAGGGGCTTTAGGAATGAAGACATGGCTCTGAAGTTCGAACTTGTCACCCCCGCCCGCCTCGAGCGGACCGCCGACGTCCATATGGTCACCGTGCCGGGGACCGAGGGCGATTTTTCGGTGCTCGAAGGCCACGCACCCTTCATGGCGACGCTGCGCAACGGCCCGCTGATGATCTACGCCACCGCGGGCGCCGCGCCCGAAGTGATCGAGGTCGAGGGCGGCTTTGCCGAGGTTAACGAAGCCGGGCTGACCGTGCTGGCCGAGCATATCGCCGGCTGACCCTTTTCGCCCGTCCACGGCGATTCGAAAGCCCGCATCCCGATGGATGCGGGCTTTTTTCGTGGGTGGGGTGGCGTTGAGCGTTGGTCGGCGGGGCAGGTCTCGACCGGAATCAGCCGCGCAATCCAGTCCCCGTTCGTATCGAGCGAAGTCGAGATACGCGTGGCTTGGCGTGAGCCTTCGGCGTGTCTCGACTTCGCTCGACACGAACGGAGGTTGGAGACGGTCGGGAATCCACCCCAAACCCGCCCCCTCATACCGCCCCTCGCATTCGCCCGCGCGCATTAGGACAATGTCAAAGTTTCCGATTTATTCACCGTGTCGGATGGGGATGCACCAGCCGCGCGGCGATGCTCCCGATGGATTTGGAAGAACAGGACAAAGCGAATGAGTGCATTCGGACGCCGACCCGGAACCGCTGGCCGCCCCGCCTTTGGCGTGGCGAAGCCGATGCAGGGTGGATCGGGCGTGCCCGGCGGCGCGCAATTCCCGGCGATCGAAACGCCGCCCGCGATCGACATCCCGCAAATGCCGTCGAACCTGTCGCCCGAAGAAGAGGCGATGGAGCGGCTGAACCAGCGTTCGACCGCCGAAGCGATGGAGCCCGAAAAGGCGCAAGGGTTCGAAGCCAGCGTCCACAAGATCAAGGAACAGGTGCTGCCGCGCCTGCTCGAACGCGTCGATCCCGAAGCCGCGGCGACGCTCAGCAAGGACGAGCTGACCGAGGAATTCCGCCCGATCATCCTCGAAGTGCTCGCGGAACTGCGCATCACCTTGAACCGCCGCGAACAATTCGCGCTCGAAAAGGTGCTCGTCGACGAGCTCCTGGGCTTCGGCCCGCTCGAGGAATTGCTCGCCGACCCCGACATTTCGGACATCATGGTCAATGGTCCGTATCAGACCTATATCGAGCGCAAGGGCCAGCTGGTCATCGCGCCGATCCAGTTTCGCGACGAACAGCATCTGTTCCAGATCGCGCAGCGCATCTGCAACCTCGTCGGCCGCCGCGTCGACCAGACCACCCCGCTCGCCGACGCCCGTCTGAAGGACGGCTCTCGTGTGAACGTGATCGTGCCGCCGCTGAGCCTTCGCGGTACCGCGATCTCGATTCGTAAGTTCTCGGCCAAGCCGATCACGCTCGACATGCTCTGCCAGTGGGGCGCGATGAGCCAGAAGATGTGCACCGCGCTGAAGATCGCGGGCGCCAGCCGCTTCAATATCGTCATTTCGGGCGGTACCGGCTCGGGCAAGACGACGATGCTCAACGCCCTCTCCAAGATGATCGACCCCGGCGAACGCGTTTTGACGATCGAGGACGCCGCCGAACTTCGCCTGCAGCAGCCGCACTGGCTGCCGCTCGAAACGCGCCCCGCGAACCTCGAAGGCAATGGCGCGATCCACATGGGCGACCTTGTGAAGAACGCGCTGCGTATGCGTCCCGACCGCATCATCATGGGCGAAGTCCGCGGCGCCGAGTGTTTCGACCTGCTCGCCGCGATGAACACCGGTCACGACGGATCGATGTGTACGCTCCACTCGAACAGCCCGCGCGAATGCCTCGGCCGTATGGAAAATATGGTGCTGATGGGCGACATCAAGATTCCGAAGGAAGCGATCTCGAAGCAGATCGCCGACTCGGTCGACCTCATCGTCCAGATCAAGCGCCTGCGCGACGGTTCGCGCCGCGTCACCAACGTCACCGAGGTGATCGGCATGGAAGGCGACGTCATCGTCACGCAGGAATTGTTCAAGTTCGAATATCTCGACGAGGACAAGGACGGCAAGATTGTCGGCGAATATCGCGCGATGGGCCTGCGCCCCTATACGCTGGAAAAAGCACGCCAATACGGCTTTGACCAGCCGTATCTGGAAGCGTGTCTGTAACATGACGTCGCCCCCGCGAAGGCGGGGGCCGCTGTCGGCCTTTTCCTTCGTCGCTGCGTGAACCGATTGCGGCCCCCGCCTTCGCGGGGGCGACGGTCAATTCATGGCTTGAGCGCCAGCGCCGCGGCCAGCAAGGCGACCGCTACCCCCACCAGCGCAATCCCGCGCCACGGCATAAATCCGACCGCATCGACGTCGCGCCGGTTGCGCCGCCGCCAGTCCGCGACCTCGGCGGCGACCGCCACCGCGGCGCCCGCAGCACTGACAATCAGCATCGACCCTTGCATTGACGCGCGCACCTTCGCAAACAGGGAGTCTTCCCCCTTGGAGAGAGGTGCCCATATGCGTTCCCTGTTCCTGGTTGCAAGTGCAGCCGCCCTGATTGCCGTCCCCGCTGCGGCGCAACATGCCGGTCATGCCGCGGATCCCCATGCCGCGCACAAGGCCGAAGCCGCCATCGCCGCCGCCGTCGCCGCCCCCACCCGCACCGCCGCGAACACGGCGCGCGACCCCCATCGCCATCCCGCCGAAACGCTTGCCTTCTTTGGCGTCAAACCCGGCGACACGGTCGTCGAGCTGTGGCCGGGTGGCGGCTGGTATACCGAAATCCTCGCGCCGCTCACCAAAGCGGGTGGCGGCACGCTCTATGCCGCGGCGCCGTGGGAACGCGGGCTCAACCGGATCAAGGAATGGCAGGGTGCGAATGCCGACCTCTATGGTGGCATCAAGCTCGCCGAATTCCCCAATGCCGGCACCAATCCCAAGGTTCCCGACGGCAGCGCCGACGTCGTCCTGACCTTCCGCAACGTCCACAACTGGCGTTTCGGCGGCACCGACAACACCGCCAATGCGTTCAAGCAGATTTTCGCGATGCTGAAACCCGGCGGCACGCTGGGCGTCGTCGAGCATCGGCTGAACGAGAGCGACGATGCCGCGAAGGAAGAAAAATCGGGCTATATGAAGGAAAGCTCGATCATCGCCTTTGCCGAGGCGGCGGGGTTCAAGCTCGCTGAAAAGAGCGAAATCAACGCCAATCCCAAAGACACGAAGGATTATGAAAAGGGCGTCTGGACGCTGCCGCCCAGCCTGCGCGAAGGCGACACCGACCGCGCCAAATATGTCGCGATCGGCGAATCGGACCGCATGACGCTGAAATTCGTGAAGCCCGCGTCCTGAAGCATTTCGAATCCATCGACCCTGCGCTGCTGCTCAGCGCCTATGCGCAGGGTATTTTCCCGATGGCCGACGGGGCGGATGATCCGTCGGTCCATTGGGTGGAGCCGCGGCTGCGCGCGATCCTGCCGCTGGATGGCTTCCGCCTGTCGCACAGCCTGAAGAAGACGATCGTCGCCGATCGCTTTCGCGTCACCACCGACCGTGCCTTTGCCGACATGGTCGCGCTCTGCGCCGAACCCGCCAGCGACCGGCCGACGACGTGGATCAACCCGGTGATCAAGGCGAGTTATGACCGGCTGTTCCAGATCGGTCATGCCCACAGCGTCGAATGCTGGCAGGGCGATGAGCTGGTCGGCGGCCTTTACGGCGTCTCGCTCGGGCGCGCCTTTTTCGGCGAATCGATGGTCAGCCGGGTGCGCGACGCGTCGAAGGTCGCGCTCGCGCACCTCGTCGCGCGCCTTGTTGCGGGCGGCTGGAAATTGCTCGACTGCCAGTTCATCACCCCCCACCTCGCCAGTCTCGGCGCGATCGAGATCCGTCAGGCGGATTATCTGGCGCGGCTCTATTCGGTGTTGGCGGGCGGCGATGGCGCCGCGGCGGGCGCAGGCGTCGGAGCTGCGGGCGTTTCGCCGCCTTCGCCGCCGTTCGTCGCGGGCGACTGGGGCGCGCTCGACGCCTTGGGCGCTGCCGCTGAGCCCGATTTCGTCGCCGCGGGGGCGACGGGTTCGCCGCCGGGATATGTCATCGCGCAGCTTTTGACGAACACGTCATAGATCGGGTGCTGGATGATATTGCGGTCGGGGCGTTCACGGAAAATCCAGCCCGAAAAGACGCGCCGCCATTTGTCGTCGCTCTGATCCTGCACCGTCAGCTGGACAAAGGCGCCGGTTTCGGGCGGATCCTCCCACGGCGCGGTTTGCTCGCACGCGCGCAGCCGGACGATCGCCCGGCCGACCCGCGCGGCTTCGCCGGGTTTCATTTCAAGCTCGCGGACCAGCCCGTTCCGCTTGTTGAGCAGGCCGACGACGGCCACGCGCTCGGCCATCGGGGTCGCGCCTTCGATCCCGCCGACCTCGTCGGGGACGCGTTCGGATTTGGCGACGGTCTGCACCGTCGCGCTGCCATTCCCTTTCGACGGCGTCCGGTCGCAGGCCGCAAGCGTGCTCGCGGTCAGCAGCGCGATCAGCGCGGTCGTCGTCCGCCGCGACATTATTCGCCGGGCCGCCAGGCCTCATAATCGCCGGTCGCCGCAGCGCGCTGGCCGCCGCGCTCGAGCGCGCCGGCGGGGCGATAGGCACCCGTGCTCCCGGTCAGGTTGACGCTCGGCGCCTGCTCCCACGCGCGCGGCGCGGGCAGCACATCGGCGGGCAGCTCGTCATAGGTGCGGTGCAGCCAGCCATGCCATTCGGGCGGCACCCGGCTGGCGTCGTTCGATCCGTTGTAGATCACCCAGCGGCGGTCGCCCTTGCGCGCGCGATAATAGGTGTTGCCGAGGCTGTCCACGCCCACCTTTTCGCCGGTTTTCCAGCTGTTCAGCAGCGTGCCGACGGTCGCACCGTCCCACCAGGTAAAAATCTTGCCAAGGATGCTCATGGCGAGGCGTTTACAGGCAAGGAGAGCGGTCGCGCAAGCGTCAAAGCGGCATCGAGCTTCCCCTTTGTCCGTTCGCCCTGAGCTTGTCGAAGGGCTGTCCTTTTTCTTGTCGGCGTCGAAAGCAAAAACGGTCCTTCGACAAGCTCAGGACAAACGGAAACGGGGACGGCTTAATCCTTCCACGTCACCTTCGCCGTCTCGTCGATGCCAAGCTTCGCCGCGGTGCCGCCCGCGAGTTCGAGCACCGCCGACACTTCGCCGCCGCTGACCACGGGTTCGAGCGATTCGGGGATCGTGTTTTCGGCGATGCGGTCGATGCTGCCGTCGGCGCGGATGAAGATCATGTCGAGCGGGATCAGCGTGTTCTTCATCCAGAAACTGCCGATCCGCGGCTTTTCGAACGGGAACAACATGCCGCCGTCAGCGGGCAGGCTGGTGCGGAACATCAGTCCCTGGTCCTGTTCGGCGTCGGTTCGCGCCACTTCGACGTTGAAGACATGCGCCGTGCCCGCCGCCGTGATCGTCACCGGGATCGTCGCGACGCGCGCCTCCTCGCTGGCGTCGCTGCTGCACGCCGCGATCGGCAGCGCCAGCGCGAGGGCAAGGGCGGTAAAAATGGCACGCATCGGCAATTCCTTATCCCGTGATGACGCCCGACCTAGTCAAGCCCCGCTTCGTCGTCCAGCGCCGCCAGCGCCATCTCGTCTCCCGGCGGGACGGCGAGGATGCGGCGCGCGATCGTCATGCTGTGCCCCGCGCGCAGAAAGGCAGCGATCTGCCGCTCGCGCAGCTTTGGATCGTCGCTGCCGCTGACCGCAAACGGCCCGAACCGTCGACGCCGCGCGAATCCCACGGCGGCCGCCACCGCGGCGCCCTCCGCCGTCTCGATCGCTTCGCCGCTGTCCGCTTCGGCGATTCCGTCGACATAAAGCTGTGCCTTCACTCGCCGCACCCCCAAGCCGCGGCGTGTCATCGCGCCCGCGCGCATCGCCGCATATTGGCGGTCGTCGAGATAGCGCAGCCGCTCCATCCGGTCGGCGATCGCCTCGCACGCCGCCATGGCGTCACTTTCGTCCATCCACTCGGATTCGCGTACTTTTCGGGCAAGATAGCGCGTCAGCTTGGCGCGGCTGGTCGCAAATCGCGCGACATAGGCGAGTGCCAGCTCGTCGAGCTTCGCTGCGCCGAGCGGCCTTTTCGATCGGTCGGGGTGAGCGCGATGCTTGGGCATATGCCATGTTTGTGCCACAGTCGGGCCTGATTGAGAACGATCAACACCGCCATATCGGGCGCCAAAGCCCGGAAATGGGCGATTGTTCTAACAACACAGGGCTCGCGCACGGTAACATGGCTCAAAAAGATGACATGCTTGTTGCCGCGCGGCCCGTTTCGCGGGATGTCGCACCCCCTATGACCGATTTCACTGCCACCGAAGCGGACGCGCTCGCGCCGACGCCGACCGAATGCGCCCTGCCGCGCCGCTTTTCGGACTTCGCCACCGTTGGCGAGGCGCTCGACTATGCCGCGAGGGGCAGCCGCGGGCTCAATTTCCACGATCCGCGCGGGAAGCTGATCCGCCCCTATCCGTACAGCGAGCTCAAGGCCGACGCCCTGGCGACCGCCTATCGCCTGATCGCCGCAGGGGTGAAGCCCGGCGACCGCATCGCGCTGATCGCCGAAACCGGCGCCGAATTTGCCGCGCTGTTCTTCGGCACCATCTATGCCGGCGCTTGGCCGGTGCCGCTGCCGCTGCCGACGAGCTTCGGCGGCCGCGACTCCTATGTCGGCCAGCTCGTTGTCCAGCTCACGAGCTGCGACCCGACGATGCTGTTCTTCCCGCCCGAAATCGCCGCGATGGCAGTCGAAGCGGCGGAAAAGGAAGGCGTCAAACCCGTCGACTGGAGCGAATTTGCCGCGAGCCCCGCCCCGGTTGCCGACCTGCCCGCGCAGCAATCGGACGAAACCTGCTATCTTCAGTACAGCAGCGGCTCGACGCGCTTCCCGCACGGCGTCGCGGTGACCCACGCCGCGCTGCTCAACAATCTCGCCGCGCACAGCCACGGCATGGAAGTGCAGGATAGCGACCGCTGCGTCAGCTGGCTGCCCTGGTATCACGACATGGGCCTCGTCGGCTGCCTGCTCTCGCCCGTCGCCAACCAGGTGTCGGTCGACTATCTCAAGACCGAAGATTTCGCGCGCCGACCGCTCGCCTGGCTCGACCTGATCAGCCGCAACGAAGGGACGACGCTCAGCTATTCGCCGACCTTTGGTTACGACATTTGCGCGCGCCGCGTGTCGAGCCAGACGCATGTCGCCGACCGCTTCGACCTGTCGCGCTGGCGCGTCGCGGGCAATGGCGCCGACATGATCCGCCCCGACGTGATGCAGAGCTTCGTCGATGCCTTTGCCGACGCGGGTTTCAAGGCCAGCGCCTTCCTGCCGAGCTACGGCCTTGCCGAAGCGACGCTCGCGGTCAGCATCATGCCGCCCGGCGAAGGCATTGTCGTCGAACTGGTCGAGGAAACCGAACTGTCGGGCGCGGCGGGCGACGCCGGACGCCCGACGCGTTATCGCGCCATCGTCAATTGCGGCCGCGCCGCGCGCGACATGGTGATCGAGGTGCGCGACGAGCTCGGCAATGCGCTCCCCGACCAGACGGTCGGCAAAGTGTGGTGCAGCGGCCCGTCGCTGATGACCGGCTATTATCGCGATCCCGAATCGACCGCCGCCTGTCTGGTCGACGGCTGGCTCGACACCGGCGATATGGGCTATTTGTCAGACGGTTACATCTATATCGTCGGCCGCGCCAAGGACATGATCATCATCAACGGCAAGAACCACTGGCCGCAGGACATCGAATGGGCGGTCGAGCAATTGCCGGGCTTCAAATCGGGCGACATCGCGGCCTTCGCGATCACCGCACCGGGGGGCGAGGAAACCCCCGCGGTGCTCGTCCAGTGCCGCACCAGCGACGATGCCGAACGGCTTGCGCTGCGCGAGACGATTCGCGACCGCGTCCGCGCGATCACCGGCATGAATTGCCTGATCGAGCTGATCCCGCCGCGCACCCTGCCGCGCACCAGTTCGGGCAAGCTCAGCCGCTCGAAAGCCCGCGCCCAATATCTGGCCGGGGAAATCCAGCCCTTTGCCATGGCGGCCTAGGGCCAAGGGCGATCCAAGCCCCTGACCTTGCGCGTAAATTCTTGTCCCGCCGCTGGACAAAAAAGGCGTTACATGAACGCGCTGGTTACCTTCGGGTAACACCCGCCCGCTAAACAGGGCGGGTGAAGAGCCCGTTGGACCAGATACCAGCCGAAGAGATTCCCGTGCGGACCCTGTTGGGGCTGGGACCGCATGATGCGGACATCGGCAACCTCCGCCAGTTGCAACTGGCGCCGCTGCGCGGCCGCGGCTCGCTGCGCCTGTTCATGGGGCTCGGGATGGCGCTGGTCGCCGCCCTCACCATGATCCTCAGCGTTCCGATCGCGATCGCGGGCGGTTGGCTGGGTGTCAGCCTGATCTTCAGCCTGTGGTCGTACAACCAGTTCCGTCGCTTGCCGCTGGGCGATCCGAAATTGTCGGGGATCGCCGAATATCGGCTGTGCAACCGCCACGGCTTCTATTCGGCCCTGCTGTGGGGCGCACCCTTCTGGCTGCACGGGCTCACCCCGCCGCTCGATCATGTCCTGTCGATGTGGACGATCGCGGTGCTGATGATGGTCACGCTGGCGATCGTGGCGCACAGCGTCCCGATGGCGTGCATCCTGTTCATCGCGCCGGTCACGCTGTCCGCGGTTGCGGCGCTCGTTCGCGCCGGGGCGCCGCAACTGGCCGCCGTCGCGCTGGTCGCCGGATTCCTGCTGTGCAGCTTCTGCGTGCGTTTCGCGCAAAACCACATCCGCTATCGCCGCGCCGAGGAAACGCTGCACGAAAAGACCGAAACGGTCAGCCTGCTGCTGCGCGAATTTGAGGAAACCTCGGCCGACTGGCTGTGGCAGACCGACAACAGCCGCCGCCTGGTCCATGTGTCGCCGCGTCTGGCCTTTGCGCTGGGTGCCAGCGCCGAAGCGCTGGAGGGCGTTCCGCTGCTCCAGGCGCTGTCCGGCGATGCGTGGGACACCGGGCTGTTTCCCAAAAGCCTGCACGAAATGGCCGAACGGATGAAGCGGCGCGAGAGTTTTTCGAACCTGATCGTACCGGTGACGATCGGCGGCGCGCCGCGCTGGTGGGAATTGTCGGCCTCGCCGCGCCTCGACGAAGCGGGCAAGTTCCTCGGCTTCCGCGGCGTCGGATCGGACGTCACCGAACAGCGCGCCACCGCCGAACAAATCGCCAAGATGGCGCGCTTCGACAATCTCACCGGCCTGCCCAACCGGCTCAGCCTCAACGAGGATCTGGCGCGCGCCCTCAACCATGCGATCGACGCCAAATCGCGCTGCGCGATGCTGATGATCGACCTCGACCGGTTCAAGGCGGTCAACGATACGCTGGGTCACCCGGTCGGCGACAAATTGCTCGCGCAGGTCGCGGCGCGGCTGAAGGGGCTGATGGAGCGCGGGATGACCTGCGGGCGCCTTGGCGGTGACGAATTTGCGGTCGTGCTGCACAATGTCCCGTCGGCCGACGCCGCCGAAGAACTGGCCAAGCGCCTGATCGCGACGATCAGCCGGCCTTATGTGGTCGACAATCACCAATTGTTCGTCGGCGCCAGCATCGGCTTTGCGATCGGGCCGCAGGACGGCGCGACGGTCGAAACGCTGACCCGCAACGCCGACCTGGCGCTCTACAAGTCGAAGGACCGCGGCGGCAATGTCGTCGCCGCCTATGTCGCGTCGCTGCACGCACAGGCCGAAGAACGGCGGGTGATGGAACAGGAATTGCGCGGCGCGCTCGAACGCCGCGAATTCGAACTTTATTATCAGCCGGTGGTGACCGCGGCCGACGGCACATTGAACGGGTTCGAGGCGCTGATCCGCTGGAACAACCAGAAGCTTGGCAATGTGTCGCCGGGGCGCTTCATCCCGTTGGCCGAAGACGCCCGCCTGATCGCGCCGATCGGCGAATGGGTGCTGCGCACCGCGTGCCACGAAGCGATGCGATGGCCGTCAAACCTGAAGGTCGCGATCAACGTGTCGGCCGAACAGCTCACCGACCCCAGTTTCGCCTCGGTCGTCGTATCGGCGCTGGCGCAGAGCGGGCTGCCGCCGCAGCGGCTCGAAATCGAAGTCACCGAAAGCGTGTTCCTGCGCGATGGCGGCGGCGCGGCGCAATTGCTCGACCAGTTGATCGGGCTGGGCATCCGCCTCAGCCTCGACGATTTCGGCACCGGCTATTCGTCGCTCGGCTATCTGCGCAAGACCCAATTTTCGACGATCAAGGTCGACCGCAGCTTCGTCGTCGGCGCCGCCAAGGGCAGCATCGAATCGATCGCGATCATCCGCGCCGTGGTCGCGCTGGCCGACAGCCTGGGCATGTCCACGACCGCCGAGGGCGCCGAAACCGAGCTGGAAGTCGAAACGCTGCGCACGATGGGGTGCAGCAACATCCAGGGCTATTATTACGGCCGCCCGATGCCCGCGACCGACGTGCTGGCACTGTTCCGACCGGCCGATTCGGCAGCGAGCGCCGCGGCCTGACAATGGTGCTGGCGGCGACCAACCGAACCCGTCGCACGACGAATTGACGGGCTTAACAAAAGGTTCCGCCGCTTACCGCATCGGCGGCGCAATTCGTCGCTCGGCAGGTGGTGCACGGCGCAAAGCATGGCAAGGACGCTCCAACGCTTGAACACAAGCCTTGGGGGTCGCATTTCATGCTCTATCGTCGCTTTCTGGCTGCCGCCGTGGCGTCCGTCATGACGCTCACCGGCCTGCTCGTCAGCACCCCCGCCGCCGCGCAAAGCTATCTCCAGTGCGTTCCCTTTGCCCGCGCCGAATCGGGCATCGACATTCGCGGCAATGCCAAGACCTGGTGGGCGCAGGCCGCCAATGACTATGCCCGCGGCGACGAACCGCGCGAGGGCGCGGTGATGGCGTTCGCCGGGACCCGCGGGATGCCGATGGGCCATGTCGCGGTGGTCAAGAAAATCATCAGCGACCGCGAAATCCGCATCGACCACGCCAACTGGTCGCCGATCAACGGCCGCCGCGGCCAGATCGAGCGCAACGTCCGCGTCGTCGACGTCAGCGACGCCGGCGACTGGAGCATGGTTCGCGTGTGGTACGCGCCGATCGGCGACCTTGGCCTCCGCGCCAACCCGGTGCAGGGTTTCATCTATGCGGGCGGCACCCCGAACAAGGCGCCGAGCTTCAAGGCGCCGGTATGGGCGCAGAACGACTGGAAACCCGGCAACGGCCTGGAAGTCGTGGCCGCGTCGCTCGGCCAGTAACGGCTCAATTCAAACCATCGCTGATGCGAAGAGAATTCGTGCCGCGTCGTGGTCGGCGCGCGAAGTCGCATGGCGACTGCCGTCTCCAAAATCCGTTCGCCCTGAGCTTGTCGAAGGGTCGTTCTTTCTTCCCAGCGTCGAAAGAAGAAGGACGGTGCTTCGACAGGCTCAGGGCTACGGTGAATTGATTCAGCCTGAGCAGGACAGGCTCTAGGCTTCGTCGCCCGCATCCTTGGGCGCTTCGCCCTCACTGGCGGCAGCCGTATCCTCGAACCACGCCTCGACCTCGCCCGACAGCTTGATCGTCATCGGCTGGCCGAAACGGTCCTTCGACTTGCCCGCCGCGACGCGGATCCAGCCTTCGGAAATCGAATATTCCTCGACGTCGGTGCGCTCCTTGCCCTTGAAGCGGATTCCGATGCCGCGCTGTAGCACTTCCATGTCGAAATGGGGCGAGCGCGGGTTGGTCGACATGCGGTCGGGGGGCGTATCGGTCATGAACATATTTCCCAATAAATGATGGCGCGGCCCTAGCGGGACCGCGCCACCATCGTCAACGGAAAGGCGTATCCGTTGGTTCCGTCATCCGGAACCGGGACGGCGCCCGTCCGCTCCCCCTCTTCGCAAAGCTCAGAACCCGGCCTTCAGCGTCACGAAAAACTGCTGCGGCGCGCCCGCGAGCAGCGTCTGGTTGTCGCCGCGGTTGGCAAAGCCGTTGGTCCCGATCGTCGACACATATTCCTTGTCGAACAGGTTCGTCGCATTGGCCTGCACCGAAATCCGGTCGTTCAGCCGGTACCCGATGCTGGCATCGACGATCACAAAACCGCCAACCTCGGCGTCATTTTCGAACGAATAATAACGCTTGCCGGTGTAGTTCGCGCCGACGCGGGCAAAGAAGCTGCCATCGTCCCAGGTGACTTCGCCCTTGGCGAGATGCTTGGGCGAATTGACCACCGTCTTGCCCGCGGTCGCCGCGACGATCGCTCCCGCCGCATTCACGACATCGTCCCGATATTCGGAGTCGTTATAGGCGTAGGAAGCGAACAGCGACAATTGGGGGGTGACGCGGAACGTCCCCGCCGCCTCGACGCCCCATGAGCGCACATCGCCGACATTCTGCAGGATCGCGGGGTTGCCCTGAATCCCCGAGCCATTGGCAAAGGCGATGATGCGATCCTTGAAATCGACATAATAGCCCGCGATCACCCCCTGAAAGCGCGGCGACCTGGTGCGGAAACCGAGCTCGTAAGTCGTCGAGGTTTCGGGTTTGAGGTCGAGCGCGTCGAACCCCGCCTGCGTCGTCGCGAACGGCCCGCCGGTCGCCGAGCTTTCGAACGCGCGCATATTTTCGGTGTAGCTCGCGAACAGCTCATTATCGTCGTTGACGCGATAGAGCAGGCCGGTCTGCGGCAGGAACCAGTCCTTCGCCTCGGTGCGTCCCGCGGCGAGCCCGCCGCGGACGATCGGGGTCGCGAGGTTGGTGACGCGCAGCCCTTTCCACCCGCTGTTGATCTGGAACCGCCCCAGATCGAGCGTGTCCTGCACATGATATTGCAGCGTCTGGGTGTTGAAATCGAAATTCCAATGGGTCGCCAGCGGGTCTTTCGGGAATTTCAGGCTGCCGCGACTCGGCGCCCCGGCGGTGTCGGCAAGGCCATAGAAACGCCGCGCCTGATTGAAGTCATTATCCTCGTACCACATGCCAAGCTCGACCTTGTGGTCGCCCAGCGTGAACAGGCTGCTGGCGACGATGCCATAGCGTTCGATATGATATTCGGTGGTGCGGATCGTCATCGGTGCGCCGCCCGGGGTGGTCACATAGGGGGTGAACCACAGCCCGCGCCCCTTGTTGCCATGGTAATAGCCCATGGCGTTCAGCGTCCAAAATTCGTTCAGCGGCGCTTCGACGCCGACCCCGGCCAGCCAGTCCTTGCGCAGACCCGATGCGTCATAATAGGCGTCGTCGACGCTCGCGACCGGCGCCGGAAACGCCTCGCCAACCCCGGCATAGGGGGCGGTGAACACCGCCCCCAGCGGCAGCGAGCCATTGGCGACCCCGGTGTTGAACGCGGCGCGCGCCACCTGGTTCTGATACACTTTGGCGACCCGCACCGCGGTGTCCCAATCCTTGGCGAAATTGTCCCAGCGGTACCCCAGCCGGTCGATCATCCCGGCGCTCAGGTCCTGATAGTCGTTCTCGGCGCGGTCCGAATAGTTGACGAAGCCGAAGAATTGCCCGTCGCCGACCGGCTGGACGATCCGCGCATTGACCTGATGCTGGCGCTGGACGCCGTCGCCCTTCCACTTGTCGGCGTCAGCCCAGGCATAGCTCAGCGACAGGCGCGGGCCGTTCGCGCCGATCGCACCGCTGTCGATGCGCACGAACGCGCGCTTGGTTTCCTCGCTGCCATAGGTGCCCGACGCCTCGACCCCGAACGCCTCGCCGGGTTCGCGCGCAAAAAATTCGATCGTCCCGCCAAGGTTGCTCGACGACGCGGCGCCCAGCGAACCCGCGCCCTGCGCGACCTCGACCCGGCCGACATTTTCGCTGATGATCGCGCGGCTGATGTGCAGGCCGTTGTGGTTGCCATAGCTCATGTCGCCGAGCGGCACGCCGTCGAGGGTAAAGCCCAACTGCTGCTGCGCGAAGCCGCGGATCGAGATGCGCGACGACCATTCATAGGCGCCGAACGGGTCAGCCGCCTGAAAATTCACCCCCGGCAGCTTGTCGATGGCCTTGAGCGGGCTGATCCCCGCCACTTCGAGCGCAATGTCGGCGGCGGCGATTTCCTGCACCTGCCGCGCCTGCCCCTGCCCGAGCACGACGATTTCGGCGACATCGCCCTCGCCCGCGTCCGCTTCGACCGCCGCCTCCACCGCGGCCTCCGCGGCGGACACCGGCGCCGCGGCCAGCATCACGATCAAAGCGGCCCCGGCCAGCAGGCGGTTCCTGTACTGAATGGTCATCGATCAATCCCCCTATCCCGCCGCCGAAATGGCGCGGTGGTCGCGGGGGCTTTAGGGAGGCGATATTGCTGCGCTGCGGCGAAGGCGTGACGCAGCGATGACGGTAAAAAGAAGGTTCGGCGTCACATGAAATCGAGCTGCTCGGCGGCGGGATAAAGATCGCAATTCTCGCGCTCGATCCGCATGCCCAGCACGTGCATCACCGCCTCGGTCTCGCGGCAGAACCCCGGCCAGTCGTCCGCGATCCGCTCGGCGGTCCATTTCGCGTCATAGGCCGCGAAATCCTGCGCGATATGCCCCATTTCGCGGACGAACTCGCCCGCCATCGCGACGACCTCGGGATTGCCGCTCGACTTCAATCGCGGATAGAGGATCCAGTCCTCGCACTTCAGGTGGCGCAGCAATGTATCGCGCAGCATTCCGCGCACCGACGCCAGCTCGGTCGGGCGCGGCGGCTCGGGCTTGCGCACCAGGTCCAGCAACAGCTGCGACAGCGTCGCCAGCGCCGCATGTTCGGCGCGCAACCGTCGCATCTCGGGACCAATGGGCATGACGCGCCTTTCCGTAAATGGTCCCTTCAACGCCGTCCTATGGGGTCGGCATGAAAAGACGGTAAACGCGCATTAGCCCTTATCGGCGCGCGCCGCACGCCCGGCGGCGGCTTAGGCCACAATGGCGCGCCGTCCGACAATCCTCCCCGTGCCGCAGGCATGGGGAGGTGGCAGCCCGCAGGGCTGACGGAGGGGCGGCGACGCCAGCGCCAAAGCCCCTCCGTCCGTGCTGCGCACGGCCACCTCCCCATCGCTGCGCGACAGGGAGGATCACGCCGCCTCTCCCTCCCCCTCGGCCGCCGCCTCCCGCGCCGCCTTCGCCTTGCGCGCCTGCCGCCACGACGGCGGCTTGCGCACCGCCGCGATCCCGTCATCCACCTCAGGCATCAGCGGCACCACCGGCACCGACCGCCCCTCCGCCTCGGCCGCGGCGATCCACTCGCGATACACCTCGGGAACCTCCGCCCCCGCCACCACCCAGCTCGCCTCGCCGCCGATGCGCAGCGGCGGTTCGGCATCGGCGTCGGCATCGACCAGCCCCGGGTGCATTTGCAGCGGTCCGTAATAGGGTGAACCATGCGCGCCCAGCTGGACCAGCGGCACCCCGGGGTCGTCGATCTGCATCGCCACCGCGTCCACGTCACCCGCGTCGATCGCCGCCACCATCGCGCGCTGCCGCGCCGCCAGCGCGAGCAGCGCGGCGCCGATCTCGGCCTCCGCTTGCGCGTCGAGCGCCGCCCCCTCAAACCCCTCGATCGCCGCTGCCGCTGCATCCTGCGCCGCGACCCCATCCCCGTTCGCCCCGGGCGAAGCCGACGGACCATGGATCACCGTCCGCACCGTCGTCGTCGACGCTTCGGCCACCGCACCGGCGGCCCCGGCACTCCCCTCAATTCCGTTCGTATCGAGCGCAGTCGAGACACCCATCGCCCCGACACCGCCCCCGACACCCCCGCCCGCAGTCACCGCACCCGCGCTCGCCCGCGTCGAAAAATAGTTGATCGTCGTGCGCTTGCCCCCCGCATCCTGCCCATAATGGCGCAGGCAGAACATCAGCAGCGCATCATTGTGCCGCCGCCGAAAGCCCATCAGCTTGCCCGCGACAAAGACCGGCACCAGATAACCGTCGATCGCGCGCTCGAACGCGATGTCTTTCAGCCGCGCGAGCCCAAAATCGAGCGCCGCCTCCCACGCCCGCCGAAAGCTCTCCGCGCCGGGCGCGCGCCGCAGCGTATAGCAGTTCGTCTGCGCCATATTGACCATCGCCGCCGCGCGGCTGACCGACCCGGTATCGGCCAGCGCCGATATAAACGCCTTCTGCCGCTCGGGCGTCCACCCGTCGTGCCGGTACTTGCGCGGCACCGGCGTAAACTCGGGAAGCGGCGGCCGCGCCTCCTTCGCGATCGGGGTGCGATTCTGCATGATATGCCCTCCTCCATATGTCCCGGGCGAAGCCGCGAGACCAAACCGGACAGCATATGACAGACGGAAAATTTGTAGGAAAGGGTTTTGTTTATGCTTTGTTCCACCTAAGCCACTGGTCGCTTTGGTTCTGATCCGCCGTGTTGGTGGCCGAGTTGAAGCTAAAAAGGGACATTCAAACCTATGGGCTGACTATGTATTGAGCGCCTAACGCTGTTCGCCTCACGAACGATGTGGTTAAGACCCGTTATTTTGATGGATCATTAAGGGAAGGTCTCTCCGTCTCTGATTTTTGTGGTCCAAACCAGTTTTGAGCCGTGTCGACGCTGCTCTGCCGGTAGGCTTGTCACATGGTGTTCGAATTTGACACTCGGTTCGCGGGCGTTGAGGTCACAAAGATAACCGAGCAAATTCTCATAGACGTTCGCAATTTTCATTGTCTGGGATTCCAGAAATTGGGCGGTGTCACGACGTGTGACAGGACTACGTGGATGCAGGATTTCGATAGTTGGGGCCACAAATGCACCCGTGGGATCGAGTTCGTAGTCATAGATTGTGAGCGATTTTGATTCATCGGCATGGATCATCGCGTGACGGTGATCCGCTACTTCCTCCATAAATTTCCAGATCATATTTACGTGGTCGACAAACCCTTCCGTCTTGTCACGCGATGAGATCAGCTCTGCCTTGAACTTTTTGTCCCAAGCATCGTTAGGGGCGTCCTTCGGATAAAATTTTGAAACGGTTTTTTTAATGGCCACTTCCACATCTCGGAGTGCCGCAAGGCTTTGATGCACTTTGCTCTTGAGATTTAGCGTGTGGGGCAAGTGACCGGCGGAGAGTTTACCCGCTTTGCCGGCTGCTCGCGTAGCGCCTTGATGACCGGTCATTTCGTTGACGACGTCCATCACTGATGCGAGCGATATTGCATTGCTCACGGCTAAAGTTAGACACTCGTCCACATCAACGCCGTTCTGCAGATATGTCTGATTTATGAGCTCGAAGGCCACGCAAACCGTCTTCTGCATAAATGGATGCTCGACGCCGTAAGGTATTTCGACCCTCTGGATCACAAACGGAATTCTAGGGTTGGTCCGCTCTGGGTCTATTTGGTCCGCCATCACTCCGGAAGTGAAACCGCGCTCAGCTAGAAAATACATCCGGTCGCCGATGACTTTCATGCTGATTATGCTGCCGTGTCCCGGTGGGATTTCGGCGCTACCTGGCCCTTCCCTTAGGCGATCAATAGGACGATTTCCGGGCTTCTGGGTCATGTTCCGCCCCTAGCTCACTTTCGGAATCGCAACCAGCGTCAACGCTTCCGGCAAGCCGTCGCCGATTTCGTTCGAAATCGAATGAGGAACAGTTGCGGGCGATGCCTTAAATTCCCCATTCAAATTAGCAGCGTCCAACTTCCGTGACTGTCGAAATCATGACATGCTTGGCTCGCGAGTACGATGCTGGCACCAGCTTCGAACAGACTGCTCATTCGAAGGCCCGACCCGCCCGTGAATAATCCCAAGAAGCCGCTCAAAACGGAACTCCATCACTGGTGGCCGCGCACGCTCGCCGACCATTGGGTCGCTCCCGACCAGATGGTGTCGGTCATCGCGCCCAACGGCAAGATCAAGCGCGCACCGGCCGGACAGTTTGGGGCAATAACCAATGCGCATCACATGAAGATGGGCGGTCCGTGGGACTCGACCTTCGAGCCCATCTTCAACCAGCCCGACGGCGAGATAGGAAACTTCGTCGATTGGCTCTCTACGCTCGAAGCTTCAATCACCGGCAGTGACCGGCCGATGGTAGAGCGGATCCTCGCCCAACCACTTCCCGAAGATCGACGACTGCAGCTCGCGCGGATAACCGCCTCCCTGCTCGCCCGTAGCCCGCGAATCCGGCATGTGATCCGCCGTACGACTTCAGCATATCAGGCCAATTTCGGTGTTCCCGCGACAAAGGTCGACAAAACCCTCATCGCACTCAACCAGCAGCACCTTTATGATGCCTACAGGGCGCCGATGGAGACCAGCGGTCGATGGGCGATTCTGTTCGGTGACAGCCGCGAGTTCATCGCCGGCGACGGCTTCTTCCACAATTTTCCAGCGTCGGCCAACGCCGTCCACTCTGGAAGAAAGCTGATCCTGCCGATACTTCCAACCATTACGATCGCATATATGCTGCCGATGAGTCATCCTAGCGAACCTAGTCTCGTGACCTTGCGCGTCGACAGTGACGAGACCGGGCGCCTCAACGAGTTGGTGCAAGTCTATGCATCGAAATTCCTGTTTTTCCGGACCGAGCAGCCTGACTTGCTCCCGGTCTATGCGGCCGACGGGCACCGCGAATTCCGCTACCACCGGCACGACTGGGCGGACATGCTGCTCGACGATCTCTCGCAATATAATAACTGGGGCGAGGGCGGTAGCCCCGCGATCGCCCGCCGCCGCCAGTTCAGCCGGTGGCTCGACGGTGATGGCTTGCTCGACCGTCTCGGCGGCGACTGGTAGCGCCTGCGTAGATCCTGCGGTGCCGCAAATTTGCTGGCGAACGATGCGAACGTCTGCTCGCCGAAAGCGCGACAGCTTTGAATGCGCTCGATCTATTAATGGCCAATCGCTTCTAGGCTGAACTTTCACCCAACCTCCCGCCACGTCCCCACCGCCAAATCCCCAATCTCCCACGCCCCGATCCGCCACCGCACCAGCCGCAGCGTCGGATAGCCGACCGCCGCCGTCATCCGTCGGACCTGGCGGTTGCGGCCTTCGGTGATGGTGAGTTCGATCCAGCTGTCGGGCACGCTCTTGCGGTATCGCACCGGCGGGTCGCGGTCCCACAGCTTTGGCGCCTCGATGCGGCGGACGGTCGCGGGGCGGGTCGGGCCGTCGTTCAGCGTGACGCCGCGGCTGAGGGCCGCCAGCGCGGCGTCATCCGGCTCGCCCTCGACCTGCGCCAGATAGGTTTTGGGCATCTTGTGCTTCGGCGACGAAATCCGCGCCTGCAACGCGCCGTCGTCGGTCAGGATCAGAAGGCCTTCACTGTCGCGGTCCAGCCGCCCGGCGGGATAGACGCCCGGCACGTCGATATAGTCGGACAAGGTCGCGCGCGGGCCGTCGGCGGGTGCGGTCGTTCCCTTGTCGGTGAATTGCGACAGCACGCCGTACGGCTTGTTGAACAGGATCAGGCGGCTCATGCTGTGCTTCCTGCCATACGCCCCGTCCCTTTGTCTCGTCACCCCGGACTTGATCGGGGGTCCATGACTTCAGCGCTGCGATGGATCCCAGGTCAAGCCCGGGATGACGAAGGCGGGGAAACGACTGGAACAAGCCGTCGAAAAAGAAAGGGGGCGACCATCGCTGGCCGCCCCCTTGGTCTTACGCCGCTTCCTTCTTGCGGCTCGCCTTCTTCCGCTCATGCGGGTCGAGGATCGCCTTGCGGATGCGGATGTTCTTCGGGGTCACCTCGACCATCTCGTCATCGTCGATATACGCGATCGCCTGTTCCAGCGTCATCCGCTTCGGCGGGGTCAGCCGGATCGCGTCGTCCTTGCCTGTCGAACGGAAGTTCGTGAGCTGCTTCGACTTCATCGGGTTGACCTCGAGATCCTCGGGCTTGGCATTCTCGCCAATGATCATGCCCTCATACAGCGCCTCGCCGGGCGAGACGAACAGGATGCCGCGCTCTTCGAGCGGGCCGAGCGCATAGGCCACCGCTTCGCCATTGCCGTTCGAGATCAGGACGCCATTCTTGCGGCCCTCGATCACGCCCTTGTACGGGCCATATTTCTCGAACAGGCGGTTCATGATCCCCGTGCCGCGCGTGTCGGACAGGAATTCGCCATGATAGCCGATCAGGCCGCGCGACGGGCCGCTGAAGGTGATGCGCGTCTTGCCGCCGCCCGACGGACGCATGTCGGTGAGGTCGGCCTTGCGGATCTGCATCTTCTCGACGACCGTGCCGCTATGTTCGTCGTCGACGTCGATGACGACGGTTTCATAGGGTTCGGTGCGCTTGCCGGCCTCGTCCTCGCCATACAGCACGCGCGGGCGGCTGATGCCGAGTTCGAAGCCTTCGCGGCGCATCGTTTCGATGAGCACGCCGAGCTGGAGCTCGCCGCGGCCCGCGACTTCGAAACTGTCCTTGTCGGCGCTTTCGGTGATGCGGATCGCGACATTGGTTTCGGCTTCGCGGAACAGGCGGTCGCGGATCATGCGGCTCGTGACCTTGCTGCCTTCGCGGCCCGCCATCGGGCTGTCATTGACGGCAAAGCGCATCGACAGCGTCGGCGGGTCGATCGGCTGCGCGGCGATCGGTTCGCTGACGCTGGTGTCGGCGATCGTGTTCGCGACGGTGGCGTTGGTCAGCCCCGCGATCGCGACGATGTCGCCCGCCTTGGCTTCCTCGACGGGGACGCGGTCGAGACCGCGGAAGGCGAGCAGCTTCGACGCGCGGCCGGCTTCGATCACCTTGCCGTCCATGTCGAGCGCGTGGATCGGCTGGTTGACCTTGACCGTACCCGACTGGACGCGGCCGGTCAGGATGCGGCCGATGAAATTGTCGCGGTCGAGCAGGGTCGCGAGGAAGGTGAAGGGGGCATTCTCGTCGAGGCCGGGTTCGGGGACGTGGCGGACGATCGTTTCGAACAGCGGGTTCAGGTCGCCTTCGCGCGCGTCGGGGCTTTCCGACGCATAGCCGCCGCGGCCCGAGGCGTAGAGGATCGGGAAGTCGAGCTGTTCGTCATTGGCTTCGAGCGTCAGGAACAGTTCGAACACTTCGTCGAGCACTTCGGCGGCGCGGGCGTCGCTGCGGTCGATCTTGTTGACGACGACGATCGGCTTCAGGCCGAGCGCCAGCGCCTTGCCGGTGACGAACTTGGTCTGCGGCATCGGGCCTTCGGCGGCGTCGACCAGCAGGATGACGCCGTCGACCATGGAGAGGATGCGCTCGACCTCGCCGCCGAAATCGGCGTGGCCCGGGGTGTCGACGATGTTGATCCGCGTCTGGTCGGCGCCCTCACCCCATTCGACGCTGGTGCACTTGGCGAGAATCGTGATCCCGCGCTCCTTTTCCAGGTCATTGGAATCCATGGCCCTTTCCTCGACACGCTGGTTGTCGCGGAAGGTACCCGACTGGCGGAACAGCTGGTCGACGAGGGTGGTTTTTCCATGATCGACATGCGCGATTATGGCAATATTGCGCAAAGACATGCGGGAGAGCCTTGATGGGAGGGGGCAGCGCCCGGAGCGCCGCGAAACGCCGCGCCCCTAACAGAAGCGGTGCTGCGGCGCAACATCATTGCCGAAGTGGTCGAAGGTGGCGCGTAGCGTCGAATTGGCTGCGACAAGTTTCAATAATTATTGAAACTTCAGAAATTGAAGCGTATGGCGCGGACATGGATTTGTCGCCTGCCCCCGATTCTCCAGCGGCCTCGCCATCACCGCCGTTCCGGCTCTCCCCGCTTGCGCAGGCGTTCGTCCTGCATTTCGGTGAGATGGGAAGCCGCTGGGGGATCAACCGGACGGTCGGCCAGATCTACGCCATGCTGTTCCTGGCCGACGCGCCGCGCCATGCCGAGGAGATCAGCGAGGCGCTGAGCCTGTCGCGCGGCAGCGTGTCGATGGGCCTCAAGGAACTGGCGAGCTGGAACCTCGTCCAGCTCCGCCACGCCCCCGGCGACCGCCGCGATTATTATGAGACGCCGCGCGACGTGTGGGCGATCTTCCGCACTTTGGTCGAGGAGCGCAAGAAGCGCGAGATCGACCCGACGCTGACGACGCTCCGCGCGCTGATGATGGAGCCCGCCACCGATCCGGCCGACCGTTTTGCGCAGGAGCGGATGGCGGCGATGCACGAGCAGATCGAGCTGCTGACCGACTGGTATGCCGAGATGCGGCGGCTCGACAATGAGCGGCTGCTCCAGCTGCTGCGGCTCGGCGAGCGCGTGGTGAAGGCGCTCGAGTTCAAGGATCGCATGCTGGGGCGGGGAAAAGGTGTCTCGACTTCGCTCGACACGAACGGAGCTTTGAGTTCGGAGGCCGACCATGGACGCGCTTGACCCGCTGATCCTCGCACGCATCCAGTTTGCCGCGAACATCAGTTTCCACATCCTGTTCCCGACGATCACGATCGCGCTCGGCTGGGCGCTGCTCGGCTTCAAGCTCGCTTATAACCGCACCAAGGACGGCGCGTGGATGGACGCCTATCGCCTGTGGGTGAAGGTCTTTGCGCTGAGCTTTGCGATGGGGGTCGTGTCGGGGATCACGATGAGCTTCCAGTTCGGCACCAACTGGCCGGGCTATATGGAAAAGGTCGGCAATATCGCGGGGCCGCTGCTCGCCTATGAGGTGCTCACCGCTTTCTTCCTGGAGGCGGTCTTTCTGGGGATCATGTTGTTCGGGTTCAGCCGGGTGCCGAACTGGGTCCACACGCTCGCGACCTTTCTGGTCGCCGCCGGCACGACGCTGTCGGCGTTCTGGATCATCGTGCTCAACAGCTGGATGCAGACGCCGGTGGGTTATGAGATCCGCGACGGCGTCGTCCATGCGACCGACTGGTGGGCGATCATCTTCAACCCGTCGATGCCGTACCGGCTGACGCATATGCTGCTCGCCTCGGCGCTCACGGTCGCCTTCCTGATCGCAGGCATGTCGGCGTGGCGCTGGTTGAAGGACGGCGGCGGCGAAGGCGTCAGGCGGACGCTGAAGGCCGCCCTCTATGCCGCGGCGCTGCTGATCCCGGTCCAGATTTTCGTCGGCGACATGCACGGGCTCAACACGCTGGAGCACCAGCCGCAAAAGGTCGCGGCGATGGAAGCCAATTGGGAGACGCAGCCGCACACGCCGCTGATCCTTTTCGCCATCCCCAACGAAAAGGCGCGCACCAACCATCTGGAAGTGGCCATTCCGTCGGGCGCCAGCCTGATCCTGAAGCATGAAGCGGCGGGCGTCGTCCCCGGGCTCAACGATTATCGGGGCGATCATCCGCCGGTCGCGCCCCTGTTCTGGGGATTCCGGATCATGGTCGGACTGGGCATGCTGATGCTGGCGGTGTCGTGGCTCGGTGCCTGGCTGGTCTGGCGGCGCGGAGTCGACGCCCTGCCGCGCTGGTATGCGCGCGCGCTCGTCGCGATGACCTTTGCCGGCTGGGTCGCGACGCTCGCGGGCTGGTATGTCACCGAAATCGGG
The DNA here is from genome assembly GCF_012274265.1 of Sphingopyxis microcysteis. Taxonomy (GTDB): domain Bacteria; phylum Pseudomonadota; class Alphaproteobacteria; order Sphingomonadales; family Sphingomonadaceae; genus Sphingopyxis; species Sphingopyxis microcysteis. The sequence continues at coordinate 126,143 of NZ_JAANYY010000004.1, read as the reverse complement.
CGCCAGCCTTGGCTGGTCACCGGGGTGCTGCGCACCGCCGACGCGGTCGGCCCGGTCGGCGGCGCGATGGTCGCAAGCTCGCTGACGCTTTATCTGACGGTCTATGCGGTGCTGCTGACCGCCTATGTCGCGGTGCTGTACCGGCTCGCACGGCTGGGCAAGGCGGCACCCGAGGGCAAGCCGATGTTCCCGCTGCCCGGTGTCGCCGAAGGCCCGGCCGAGCCGCAATCGGAGGCGCCCGCATGACCCCGTTCGTCGACCCCTGGTGGCTGCCGGTCATCTTCGCCGGGCTGATGGGGCTGTCGATCCTGCTCTATGTCATCCTCGATGGCTATGACCTCGGCGTCGGCATGCTGACGCGGCTGGAAAAGGACGCCAACCGCGACCTGATGGTCGCCTCGATCGGGCCGTTCTGGGATGCCAACGAGACCTGGCTGGTGCTCGGCATCGGGCTCTTGCTCGTCGCCTTTCCGGTCGCGCACGGGCTGATCCTGACCCAGCTCTACCTGCCCGTCGTGCTGATGCTGATCGCGCTGATCCTGCGCGGGGTATCGTTCGAGTTTCGTGCCAAGGCACCGCCCGAGCACAAGCAGCGCTGGGACAATGCCTTCTTCGGCGGGTCGCTGCTCACCGCGCTCTGTCAGGGCTATATGCTCGGCGCCTATGTGCTGGGGTTCGACCAGAGCTTTGCCGCGGTGCTGTTCTGCCTGCTCGCCGCCTTGGGACTGGTCGCGGGCTATATCTTCGTCGGCGCCTGCTGGCTGATCTACAAGGTCGAGGGTGATTTGCAGAAACGCGCGGTGCGCTGGGCCGAAATCAGCCTGTGGGCGACGGCGCTGGCGATGGCGATCATCTCGATCGCGACGCCGCTGCTCTCCGAACGCATCTTCGACCGCTGGTTCCGCCTGCCCGAGATTATCGCGCTGTTGCCGATCCCGATCGCGTCGGCGACGCTGTTCGTCGGCCTCGCGATCTTCCTGCGCCGCCCCCTACGGGAGAAGGACGAGCTGTCATGGGTGCCGCTGGCGGTCGCGGGCATCCTCTTTGCGCTGGGCTTCGTCGGCATCGCGTACAGCTTTTATCCTTATCTGATCGCCGACCGGCTCGACATCTGGCAGGCGGCGGCGAGCCCCGAGGCGCTGAGCATCATCCTGATCGGCGCGCTGTTCGTGCTGCCGGTGATCTTGGGATATTCGGTGCTGGCACACTGGATTTTCCGGGGGAAGGCGACGCATCTGAGTTATGAGTAGCGGGATGGCGGTTTTGGGGTGGGGAGCGGACGTAGCGACAAAGGCACGCCCTCCCCTTCAGGGGAGGGCAGCGAGACTTACGAACTTGTTCGTTAGTCGCAGCGGGTGGGGGCCAGCGGCCTTGTCCATGGCCGCTGGCCCCCACCCCACTACGACTAGGCAGCAAGCTGCCAAGTCTTCGTTGCCCCTCCCCTGAAGGGGAGGGGCTTGCTCTTCGCTACGTTCGCTATCTGTCGCCAGCTGCCATCCCGCCCATTCACCCGGTCAGCTTTGGCGGCCGCCGCTAACCTTCTATTAACGCCGCGACCTCAACAACGGCCTATGGCTGTTTTCGGACATTTCCTGCCAGCGGCATCCGGCGCCGACCAGCGCCAGGACGTGCGCCGGAAGCTCAGCCTGCTGGCCAGGGGGGTGCAGCATGACGGCACCGGGATCGAAGTGCAGATCCACAATATCTCGGGCACCGGCCTGTTGTTCGAAAGCGACATCAAGCTGGCGCCGTGCGACCGGATCGAAATCGAGCTGCCCCACGCGGGCGACATCACCGCGGTCGTGATCTGGGCCAGCGGGAGGTTGTTCGGTTGCCAGTTCGAAGGGCCGGTGTCTTCAGCGACGCTGAGCGCGGTGGAACTGAAAAGTGCCGTAGAGCTGCAAAGCGCAATTGGCCCGCCGCTCGAACCGGCGCCGGAAATTGCCGACACATCGGACGTTCCGCCCACCGACCTGCTCGACGACGCGGCGCCCGGGGGATTTCAGGAGGTGGTCGACCGCAGCCGCGAACAGATCGCGCGCGCCGCCGGGGTCAGCCCTGACCGGGTGCGGATTACCATCGACTATTAGCCTTTATCGATGGCGGGTCACTGCATCGCCACCAGCCGTTCGATCTGCCCCGCAGCGGCGCGGGCTGCGCGCGCCAGATTCGCCTGAAATTCGCCGCCGCTGGCATCATTGGCTTCGTCGGTCACCGCCTTGATCGCCGCCCACGGCTTGCCCAGCCGCGCCGCCGCCTGCGCCACCGCGCCGACCTCCATATCGACGAGCGTCGCGCCGAGCGATGCGAGGTCTGCGGCGGCATCGGGGCAGGCGACGAAGCTGTCGCCGCTGGCGATGCGGGCATGCGGCAGGCCGAGCCCGGGGTCGGGCATCGCGGCGAAATGTGCTGCCCCGGCCTCGCCCATCGGCCAGTCTCCGGCGCGGTAGCGGCGAAAGGCGCCGGGATGGGCGGCGCCATAGTCATGCTGGAGCGCCTCGGCGATCCAGTACGCGCCCGGTGCCGCGCCGAGCGCGCCGCAGGTGCCGGTCATCAGGATCAGGTCGGCGTCGGCGCCGAACAGGCCGACGGCGAGCGCCGCGTTGACCTTGCCGAGCCCGCAGGTGGCGATGGTGAGAGCGTGACCGTGGGCGGTGAGGCGGCGGAGGGGGATCGGGGCGGCGGCGGATGTGCCGACGTTCGGGAACAGGGACTCGGCTTCTTCGGGGAGCGCGGCGAGGATGAGGAGGTTGGGCATGCCTGCTATCTAGCTCCCTGCCCGTTCGTGTCGAGCAAAGTCGAGACGCGCTGGCGCGGCGCGATGCGTCCCTCGACTTCGCTCGGGACAAACGGACTGGGCGCGAGGAAGCGACAGCGGCGATCCTCCCTGTCGCGTAGCGATGGGGAGGTGGCAGCGCGAAGCGCTGACGGAGGGGCTTTGGCTCAGACGTTGTCGCCCCTCCACCATTCGCTTCGCGAAAGTGCGGGGTCGTCCAGTCCCCCGGACTGGACTTGGATTGCCGGGGGCAATCCAACCCTGCACTCCCCCTCCCCATGGCTTCGCCACAGGGAGGATCATATTCTTGCCAAATCCGCGCCGCCCCGCCATCGCCCTCCCATGCTATCCCGCATCTTTCCCGACCGCTTCGTCCCCATCCTGCTCGGCACGATCCTGCTCGCCAGCCTGTTGCCGGTGCGCGGCGCGGCGGTGCCGATGGCGCAGGGGGTGTCGACCGCGGCGATCGTGCTGCTGTTCTTCCTCAACGGGGTCCGGCTCCCGCGCGACGAAGTGCTGCACGGTATCCGCAACTGGAAATTGCAGGGCGGCGCGCTGGCCTTTTGCTTCGGGATCATGGCGCTGTTCGGGCTTGGCGCGCAGCTCGCGACGGCGCCATTTCTGCCTGCGACATTGGCGCTGGGTTTCCTGTTCCTTGGCATCTTGCCTTCGACGGTCCAGTCGGCGACCGCGGCAAGTTCGATGGCAGGGGGCAATGTCGCGGCGAGCGTCGTTGCGGCGGCGCTGCTCAACCTGACCGGCGTGATCGCCTCGCCGCTGTTGTTCGCGGCGCTCGCGGGCAGCGCGGGCGCGATCAGCGGCGAGGCAGTGCTGCGTATCGTTGCCATCCTGCTCTTGCCCTTCATCGCCGGGCAACTGGCGCAGCGCTGGCTGCGGCCGTGGGTGCTGGCGCACAAGGGGCTGACCACCGCGATGGACCGCACCGCGATCGCGGTCGCGGTCTATGTCGCCTTTTCGGCGGCGGTGGTCGCGGGGATATGGGACCAGCTTGACGGCCGCGAGATCGGCATCGTCTGCGGCGCGGTCGCGGTGTTGCTGGCGCTGTCGTTCGGCGGGGCGTGGGTATTTGGCGCGCTGCTGCGGCTCGCGCGGCCCGACCGCATCACGCTGCTGTTCGCAGGCGCGCAAAAGAGCATCGCTGTGGGCGCGCCGCTGGCGGCGACGCTGTTTCCGCCCGCGATCGCCGGCATGGTGCTGGTCCCGATCCTGGTCTATCACATGGCGCAGCTGATCCTGTCGGCGTGGATTGCGCCGGCATTGGACCGCGCAAATCAAGTGTAATGCTTGAATAACACAGTGCTGCATGCCATATAGGCGGGACGGCAAGGGGCTGGAAGGAAGACGAATGAGCGAGCAGACCGCGACGGCAACCGCAACCGACGAGCTGAAGCTGACCCCGCCCGACCCCGTTCCCGCGGTCGCGCCCGAAAAGGCGGCGGGGCTGGTGCCGCTGTCCGGCGAACAGAAATCGAAGCTGGAGGAGCGCGTCGACGGCTTTATCGACGACCTCGTCGCGCAGGACGTCAACTCGCCCGCCTTTGGCCAGAAGGTCGACCAGATCACCAACATGGGCCGCAAGGAAATGCTGGAGGCGGCGAACCAGTCGAACCGCTTCCTCGACCGCCCGATCAAGGCGATGGACCGCGACACCGACATCGGCCAGAATCTGATCGAGCTCCGAAACACCGTCGAACGGCTCGACCCGTCGGCGAACGGCAAGCTGATTTCGAAGCGCGGCTTTCTCGACAAGATTTTCGGCAGCAGCGTCACCAATTATTTCGCCAAATATCGCAGCGCCCAGTCGCATATCTCGAGCGTGCTGACCGCGCTCGCGAACGGCAAGGACGAGCTGTTGATGGACAATGCCGCGATCGACGTCGAGCGGCGGAAATTGTGGGAAGCGATGGGCAAGCTGGAGCAGATGGTACACATCGCCCAGACGCTCGACCGCAAGCTTGAGGACAAGGCCGCCGAACTCGACGGGGTCGATCCCGCGAAGGCCAAAGTGCTGCGCGAAAATGCGCTGTTTTACGCGCGCCAGCGGACGCAGGATCTGCTGACGCAAATGGCGGTGACGGTGCAGGGCTATCTCGCGCTCGATCTCGTCAAAAAGAATAATATCGAGCTGGTGAAAGGGGTCGAGCGCGCCAGCACCACCACCGTCGGCGCCTTGAAAACCGCCATCACCGTCGCGCAGGCGATGACCAACCAGAAGCTGGTGCTCGAACAGATCACCGCGCTCAACACCACCACCGCCAACATCATCGACGGCACGTCGAAGATGCTGAAGGACAATACCGCGCGCATCCACGAGCAGGCGGCGTCGAGCACGATCCCGATGGAAACACTGCAACGCGCGTTCCAGAATATCTATGACACGATGGACGCGATCGACACCTTCAAACTGAAGGCGCTCGACAGCATGAAGACCACGGTCAACACGCTGGAGGGCGAGGTCGCGAAGTCGAAGGGCTATATTGCGCGCGCCGAGGGCGCGAGCCAGGCGCAGGCCAGCGTCGGCGGCGCCGACAGCCCGCTCGCGGCGATCGAAGGTTGACGGCGGACCGATGAGCATGAGCGAGGTCGACAAGATCCGGCTGTCGGCGGAAAGTGCGATCGAACGGTCGCGCGAACGCCGCCGCCCGATCGGTACCAAGAGCGTCGCGCTGCGCCGCCAGCATCTCTACAAGAAACTGGGCCGGGTGCTGATCGCGGGCGGGGTCGTCCTGCTCGGCGCGGCGCTGTTCGGGGCGCTGATCCAGCCATTGGGGTTCACCGGGCTGCTCGCGCTGTTCGTGCTCTTGATCGGGGTCGCGGTATTGTTCGGGCGGACGCCCTTTCCCGAACCGCGCCAGGCCGATTTGCCCAAGACCGACCTCAAGCAGCTTGCGGGGCGCACCGAAATCTGGCTCGAGGCGCAGCGCCCGATGCTGCCCGCCCCGGCGCGCCAGCTGGTCGACGGCATCGGGGTGCAGCTCGACCTGCTAGCGCCGCAGCTCCAGACGCTCGACCCGGGCGAACCCGCCGCGGCGAACATCCGCAAGCTGGTCGGCGAGGATTTGCCCGAACTGGTCGCGGGCTATCAGCGCATCCCGGCGGGGCTGCGCGGCGAAGCCCATGCCGGTCGCACCCCCGACGAGACTTTGGTCGGCGGCCTCAAGATGCTGGAGGCCGAAATCGGCAGCGCCGCGCGCAGCCTGGCCGCGGGCGAACTCGACAAGCTGGCGACGCGCGAACGCTATTTGCAGCTGAAATATCAGGGGCCGGAGAGTGAGGATCTGGCCTAGGGTCCGACGCATCGCGCGGCTTCGCTTGCCAAGCTTCGTCGCCGTCGTCACATAGACCCGATGCTCGATCAATTTCTCGCGCCCGAAAACGTCGTCTTCAGCGCCGCCCTGCTGCTGATGCTGATGGTCGGTGCGGTGCAGGCAATCGGGCTGGCGGGTGACATCGACGCGGACGGCGATGCCGATGGCGACGCGGGCGTCGCCGACACATTGCTGGCCTGGGCCGGGATCGGCCGCGTGCCGTTCCTGATGTGGCTGGTGATTTTCCTGGCGCTGTTCGGGGCGCTCGGGCTGGGGCTGCAACAGTTGATCACCGCGCTGACCGGCGGTCCGGGTACCAATTTGCTGATGGTGCCGCTGACCGCCGTCGGCGCGCTGCCGGTGACCGGCGTCGCGGCGCGCGTCGTCGCGCGGGTTTTGCCCGGGATCGAAACCACCGCGATCGAACGCGACGACCTGATCGGGCGGTTCGCAGAAATCAGCATCGGCACCGCGCGCGTGGGCCATCCGGCGCGGGCGCGCGTGACCGACGAGCATGGGCAACCACATCAGATCATGGTCGAACCCGACAGCGCCGACCAGATTTTCCAGACCGGCGAGAGCGTGCTGCTGGTAAAACGCGAGGGCGATATATTCAAAGCCTTCACCCGCGGCGATTTCTATTTACCCCGGCTCGACTGACCCTAATATCCGTCGAGGGGCTTCCAATGATGGCGGCACGAATCGACAGCAACGGGTGAGTTCATGATCGAAATTGCTATTTACGCGGGTATCGGACTGGCCGCGCTGCTTATTCTGGGACTGATCGTCACGCGGCTTTATCATCGCGCGACAAAGGAAATTGCCTTTGTCCGCACGGGATTTCGCGGTGAACGGGTAATCATGAACGGCGGCGCCCTGGTCCTGCCCGTGCTGCACGAAACGATGCCGGTCAATATGAACACCGTGCGGCTGGCGGTCGAACGCAAGAATGTCGATGCGCTGATCACGCTCGATCGCCTGCGAATAGACGTGAAGGCCGAATTCTACGTCCGCGTCCGCCCCGATGCGGGATCGATCGCCATGGCGGCGCAGACGCTGGGCCTGCGCACGATGAACCCCGAAGCGCTGAAGGATCTGGTCGAAGGCAAGTTCGTCGACGCGCTGCGCTCCGTCGCCGCGGGCATGACGATGAACCAGCTGCACGAACAGCGCGCCGACTTTGTCCAGAAGGTGCAGCAGGTGAGCTCGAACGATCTGTCGATGAACGGGCTCGAGCTGGAATCGGTGTCGCTGACCGGGCTCGACCAGACCTCGATCGAACATTTCAACGCCAACAACGCCTTTGACGCCGAAGGTCTGACCAAGCTGACCGAACAGATCGAACTGCGCAAGAAAACCCGCAACGACATCGAACAGGACACGCGCGTCCAGATCGAAACCAAGAATCTGGAGGCCGACAAGCGCAGCTTTGAAATCGCGCGCGACAATGAATTTGCCAAGCTGGGCCAGCAGCGCGAGATCGAGATCCGGCGCGCCGAGCAGGCCGCGGAGGTGGCGCGTGAACAGGCGCAGCGCAACCAGGAAGCCGAAAATGCGCGCATCCAGGCGAAACAGCTGGTCGATGCCAAACAGATCGAAGCTGACCGCGCGATCGAAGAGGCGCGGATCGCGCAGGAGCAGGCGATCGAACTGGCGCGCCAGGAACAGCAGATCCTGATCCAGAACAAGAGCCGCGAAGAAAGTCAGGCGCGCGGCGAGGCCGACGCCGCGCGCGCGATCGCTGTTGCCGCCGAGGAACAGGTCGCGACCGCGCGCGAAACCGAAGTCGCCGAGCGCTTGAAGCGCATCGAACTAATCGAAGCGGCAAAGGAGGCCGAACGGCAGGCGATTTCGGTAAAGGTCGAAGCCGAAGCCGAAAAGGAAGCCGCGGCGAACCGCGCGGCCGCTGTCCGGTTGGAAGCCGAAGGCGAGGCCGAGGCCGAAAAGCTGCGCGCCGAAGCCGCGCGCATCCGGTTCGAAGTCGAAGCGGCGGGCCAGCGCGCGATCAACGAGGCGGCGAACCTGCTGTCGTCGGACCAGATTTCGCTGCAAACCAAGATGGCGCTGTTGAAAGTGCTGCCCGAAGTCGTGCGCGAAGCCGCCAAGCCGATGGAAGCGATCGATTCGATCAAGATCATCCAGGTCGACGGGATCAACCAGACCGGCGCCGGAAGCGGCGGCGGCAACGGCAGCGGCGGCAGTGCCGACAATGGCAACCTCGCGAGCAATGCTGTGTCGGCTGCGCTGGCTTACCGCGCGCAGGCGCCGGTGATCGACAGCCTGATGAAGGAACTCGGCTTTGACGGCGGCTCGCTCGACGCACTGGTCAAGGGTGCGGCGGCAAATGAAGCGGACCGTCCGGTATCGATTGCGTCGAGCCCCAAGGCGCGAAAATCGCGTCCGACACCCGACGCCGAGATCGAGAACGACTGACCGGCAGCGCGGCCCGCTGGGGTCAGGACCCTCGGGTTCTGACCCTAAGCGCTCCGCCAGCGCTGGGTGCCGAACCACAGCAGCAGGATCAGCAGCAGCGGCGAGGCGAGTCCCCAGTGGGTCGAGCTGGCCAGCGGCGCGAAGATCGGCGCCGATGACAGCAGCCACAGCGCCGCGAGCAGCGCCGCGATCGCCAGCGCCTCGAACGCGAAGCTGCGCCAGAAGCGCGCGCGGGCGCGGGCGTAGGCGGCCTGCGCGTCGATCGCGCGTTCGACCTGGAGCGTAAAGGCGCGGTCGCCGGCGCGCCGCGGCGGCGCCAGCATCGCGGCCAGCATTGCGTCCATCGCTGCGTCGTTCGGGGCCGTCATCCGTCCGCTCCTTCGCCGATCATCTTCTGCGCCTTGGCGCGCCCGCGCAAGACCAAGGATTTGAGCGTGCCGAGCGGCACCCCCATGATCTCGGCCGCCTCGCCATGCGACCAGCCGTGGCCGAAGCATAAGGTAAGCGCGGCGCGTTCCTGCGGCGACAGCGCGGCGAGCAGGCGGTCGGCGTCGATCGCCGCGTCGCTGGCACCGCGCGGATCGGTCGACGTCGGCGCGTCGTCATCGGCGCCCGCCAGACCCTCCCGCCGCTTTGCGGTACGCCGCTGGTCGAGAAACAGCCGCCAGCCGATTCCCATGATCCATGCCGCATAACTCCCCTGCCCCCGATAATCGCCCGCACGCTGCCACGCGCGGACGAAGGCTTCCTGCACCAGATCGTCGGCGTCGCATCCCGCGGCGCGTGCAAGGAAGGCGCGCAACCGCCCTTCGTACCGCAGCACGAGGAGCTGGAAAGCGGCGCGATCTCCCCCGGCAACCCGCTGGTTGAGAGCCCAATCTTCTTCGGCGCTCCCATCATCACGCAGCGGCACGCTCCTCGGCAGCCGCGGCGCGCGCGAGGCGGCGGCGGACAAGCAGGGCGACACCGACAAAGATGGGGAAGAGGGCCGCGCCGACCGACGTGCGGATCAGCTGTTCATGCCCCTGGATCAGCCCGAAGCCGGCCATTGCAAGGCCGATCGCCAGCAAGACCAGCGCGTTGCGGTCGTCGCCGACGCTGACCGTTTCCTTGCCACCCTGCCAGCTCAGATGCTCATAGGGCTTGTTGAGCTTTTCGATCAGCGGGCCGACCGCCTCCGACTTCGCTTCGAGCGCGCGGCGGATCGAACGGTGGAGCATCCACGCATGAAGCAGCCGCGCGAGCAGGAAAAAACCGACGCAGAAAAGCGCAACGACCGTCACATTTTCGAGCAGGCTGAACAGCTGGTCGCTGACCGCCACCAGCTCGGTCGTCGGCGGCGGCGCCGGGACATAGGAGGCGATTTCGCGCGGGCTGATATAGGCCGCGATCTCTTCGGCGCTGATCGATTCGGACACCGGCACCGAAACGGTCGTCGGGGTCGGCGGCGGTGCCGCAGGGGTGGATGCAGTGGCGGCAGCGGCCGCAGCGGCAATCAAAAAATCCATCGACATAAATCTCCGTCACGCCGCACCGGCATGGTGAAACCACAGGCGACGGCTTCCCGCAAGACGGGGCTGAACTGCACCGGGGAGCACATAATCAACCGCCGCGCGAAACCGTCGCCCGGACCGGCGCAGCGGCCGATCATCAGCTAGACGGCGCGGCGAGCGGCAATGGATGCAGGAGAGGAACATTTTTTCCGGGGGACCGACGGACGCCGCCTGATCGCCCCGAAAGCGGCGGGCGACGGCAACCGCCGCCCGCCGGGAGGGGTCACTTGGTCGTATAGCCGCCGTTGACCAGAATCGTCTGGCCGGTCATCCACCAGCCCTCTGACACCAGCATACGGATCCAGGGAACGATATCCTCGATATCGGTAAGGCCGGTCTTCGAGAAGGCCGACAGGGCGCCGGCTGATTTGTGATAGGCCACGGCATCGGCGCCTTCGGCAGGATAGAAAAAGGGCGTATCCATCGGCCCGGGTCCGATCGCCGTGACCGAAATGCCGCGTTCGCCAAATTCCTTCGACGCCGCGCGGGTGTAATGTTCGACCGGTGCCTTCGTGCCCGCATAGGCCGCGTAGAAGGGCGTGAAAGCGCCAAGCAGCGACGTCACCAGGGTGCAGATCTTGCCATGGTTATTCAGATGCTTGCCCGCTTCCTTGAGAAAGAAAAAGGCGGTCTTTGAATTGACCGCCGTCATCTCGTCATATTCGGCCTCGCTGATCTCGGCGAACGGCTTTTTCAGCACTTTCCCGACCGTGTTGATCGCGATGTCGGGACGACCGATCGCGGCGATTGTGTCGGCAAAAAGCTTTTCGACCGCGACCGCAGAGGTGAGGTCAGCCTGAAAGGCAACCGCTTCAGCCCCGGCGGCACGGACTGCGGCAAGCGTTTCCTCCGTCTCGGCAACAGAGGCGGGGCTGTTATAGTGGATCGCGATCGCCTTGGCCCCGTGCGCGGCCAGGTCGCGGGCGACAAGACCGCCCAGATTCTTGCCGCCGCCCGCGATCAGAACGGTTTTTCCCTTAATGCTGTGATCGGCCATCAAATGTCTCCTTTGGGTCTGTTTTCCAGAGGATAAGAAGCTTTCGCCTTGTCCGCTTTCCAATTCCGGCGCAGTTTTTGGGTTTAGGCAAGACGAGTCGTGGGGACTCGCGAGGTGGGCGATTGACCGAAGCCGCACAGATATGGGACGGGATCCGGCCGCGATCCCCGCGCGACGTCGTCGCACGGCACCAGGCGCAGATTGGTCGTCTCGGCATATTGGCTGCGACCGAAAATCTGGCGCGCCCGACCGACTGGGCGTTCGAGGAAGATCACCACATCATCGTTGTCCATCTGGGCGGACAAGTGGTCCGGATGGACTGCGAATTTTCGGTTGGGCCGTCGGGCAGCGCGCTGCCATCGCGCGGCGATGTCTGGGTCGTCCCGGCGGCGTGCCGCTATGCGGCATTGGCGCAGGGCGAACGGGCCGAGTTCGTCGAGTTCCGCGTGCCGACCGCGCTGCTTGACGATGCTCCGCTCGCTGCGCGCGTCCAGTATCGCGACGACAGCCTTTTCGGCGCCACGGTCCGGCTGGCGAATCTCTTGCGCAGCGCCGATGACGATCTGTCGATCATGGCGGCGCGCGGACTTGGCGTTGCCCTGGAATGGCATATTCGTCGGCAATATGGGCCCGGCACCCCACGATCGCGGCGCCGTCAGCTGTCGGCGTCCGACCGGATCCTGCTGGCCGACACTATCCGCGGGCAGCTCGACGCCCGCCACAGTCTTGACGTGCTGGCGAGGCTCATCGGGATGGATGTTCGCCGCTTCACGGCAGCCTTCCAGCAAGCGTTCGGCCTGTCGCCGTGGCAATATGTCATGCGCGTGCGGCTCGACGAAGCGGCGCGGCGGCTCCGGAACACCAACGAATCGGTGACCGACATCGCGCTGACAACCGGCTTTGCCACGCCGAGTCACTTTGCGACGGCCTTTGCCCGGCGCTTCGGCATGGCACCGTCACGCTATCGCGCGGCAGTTCGTCCTTAGGGCCAGGATCCAGCGATGGAAGGATTGGATGCCCCGCGAGGATTCGAACCTCGATAGGCGGTATCAGAAACCGCAGTCTTACCATTAGACGACAGGGCAATCGTGAGGCGGGCGCAATATGATTCCAGCGCCGCGCTGTCAAGACCGCCGTTCCGGTCCGCACAAGGTCGCTTGCCCTGCCGCATTTCGCCGCTAGCATCACGGCATAACAGATAAAGAACAGTTGGGGGGCCGCGCGCCCGCGCGGACACCCGCAAGGAGTGGGTTGATGCGTCATGTCGCGATCGTCGGGTCGGGTCCCGCGGGCTATTACACCGCCGAAACACTTCAGAAAGCCGAGGATATTGCGGTCGACGTCATCGACCGGCTGCCCGTCCCCTATGGCCTGATTCGCACCGGCGTCGCGCCCGACCATCAGTCGATCAAGGCGGTGTCGCGGCGCTACGAAGGCGTCGCGCTGACCGACAATGTCCGTTTCGTCGGCCATGTCGCGGTCGGCAGCGACGTGACGATCGACGAGCTGGTCGAATTATACGACGCGGTGGTGCTGGCAACCGGCGCGCCGAACGACCGGCCGCTCGATATTCCCGGCGCCGACCTGCCGGGGGTGATCGGCAGCGCCGCCTTTGTCGGGTGGTACAATGGTCATCCCGATTTTGCCGGGCTGAATCCGCCGCTCGACGCCGCCGGAGTCGCGGTGATCGGCAACGGCAATGTCGCGCTCGACGTCGCGCGCATTCTGGCGAAGACCCCGCAGGAATTTGCGGGCAGCGACATCGTCGCGCACGCGCGCGCGCAGCTCGCCGAAAGCGCGGTGCGCCATATCCACATATTGGGTCGCCGCGGCCCGCACCAGATTGCGATGACGCCGAAGGAGCTGGGGGAACTGGGGCATCTCGAGCGCGCCAGCCCGCGCGTCGACCCCGCCGACCTGCCGCAGGAAGGCGACGATGCGCTGCTCGAACCCGGGATGCGCAAGTCGGTGACGCATTTGCGGAGCTTTGCCGCCAACCCGGTCGCCAAGCCGGTAACGATCGATTTCGACTTTTTCGCGATGCCGGTGGCGATCGAGGGCGACGGCAAAGCGCAGCGCGTGATTGTCGAGCGCACCACGCTGGACGACGAGCTGCGCAGCCATGGCACCGGCGAAACCTATGCCATCGAAGCCGGACTGGTCATCAGCTGCATCGGCTATCAGACCCCGCCGATCCCCGGCGTCCCCTATGAACATGGCCGCGGCCGCTTTGCCAATGACGAGGGCCGGATCTTGCCGGGATTGTACTGCGTCGGCTGGGCGCGGCGCGGGCCGTCGGGGACGATCGGCACCAACAAGCCCGACGGCGCGCGGATCGCCGAACTGGTGCTGGAGGATGTCGGGCGCGGCGCGGGCAAGGCCGGGCGGCCGGGGCTCGATGCGTTGCTGGCGAGCCGCGGGGTGGCGCCGGTGACCTTCGCCGACTGGCGGCGGATCGAGGCCGCCGAGGTCGCCGCAGCGCTCGACGGCAACCCGCGCGAGAAATTCGTCAGCGTCGAGGCGATGCTGGAGGCGATCGGGCGGTGACGCCCGCAGACGGCAAAGCGCGTTGAAGCGCGCCGTTCGCACGGCGCTCCGCTGGCTGCTCGCGCTCGCTTATGGCTATGCAGGCTATCTGCACCTGGTGCGACCCGAGCCGTTTCTGGCGATCACCCCGCCGTGGGTGCCGCAGCCCGAGCTGGTGGTCACCGCCACCGGCGTCGCCGAGATTTTGGGAGCGCTCGGGCTGATGATTCCGCGGATGCGCAAGGCCGCAGGGTGGGGACTGGCGCTTTATGCTCTCTGCGTATGGCCCGCCAATGTCCACCACGCGCTCGCCAATGTCGCGATCGGCGGCGAGACATTGAGCTGGTGGTACCACGGCCCGCGGCTGGCGTTGCAGCCGGTGATCATCTGGTGGGCGCTGTGGGCCAGCGGGGCAGTGGAGTGGCCGTTTGGAGTGCGCAAACCCTGATCCGTCATTGCGAGCGCAGCGAAGCAATCCAGAGCGGGTTTACGCGCGCTCTGGATTGCCGCGTCGCCTGCGGCTCCTCGCAATGACGAGGTTCCCTACTTTGCGACCGGCGTCTCTACGGGCGGCCGCCCCTTCTGGCTGGCGGCATAGGCTTCGTTCGCCTTCAGCACGCGCAGCATGTTGCCGCTCGATATCTTCTCGAGCTCCGCCTGCGTATAACCGCGCCGCGCCAGTTCGGCGAACAGCGCCGGATAGCCGGTGACATCCTCCAGCCCGACCGGGGTCGCGTCCATGCCGTCATAGTCGCCGCCGATCCCGATATGGTCGACGCCGATCGTCTTCTTGATATGGTCGATATGGTCGGCGGCGAGCCCGAGCGGGGTCGACGGCGGCGGATTGGCCGCGTCCCAAGCCTTGAGCGCCGCGGCGGCGCCGTCGGGGTTGCCGAGATAGAGCGCATCGAGCCGCGCCCGCTCGGCGGTCCGCTTCAGGCCATGTTCGCGCAAATTGGGGTCGACGAAGGCGGCATAGAACACCACCATGATCACCCCGCCACTCGCCTTCACGGCGGGCAGCACGCTGTCGGGGACGTTGCGCGGATGGTCGTTGACCGCGCGCACCCCCGAATGACTGAACATCACCGGCGCCTTGGTTGCTTCCAGCGCGTCCTTCATCGTCGCTTCGCTGACGTGGCTTAAATCGACGATCATGCCGAGGCGGTTCATTTCGCGCACGACCTGGCGCCCGAAATCGGTGAGCCCGCCATGCTTCGGCGCATCGGTCGCACTGTCGGCCCACGGCACATTCTTGCCGTGGGTCAGGGTCATATAGCGCACCCCCATGCCGAACATTTCGCGCAGCACGGCGAGCGACGAGCCGATCGACTGGCCGCCCTCGATCCCCAGCATCCCGGCGACCTTGCCCGCCTTCATCTGCCGTTCGAGTTCGGCCGAATTATAGGCGAGCGACAGGTCGGCGGGATAGCGCGCGATCAGCCGCTTCGCGACGTCGATCTGTTCGATCGTCTGCTGTACCGCGAGCTGCTCGTTGGTGTTCGACGGCACATAAACCGACCAGAATTGCGCCCCGACGCGGCCCTTGCGCAGCCGCTGGATGTCGGTGTGCATCACCGTTCCGTCGGGCTTGGGCTTGGTGGTGTCGCGAAAATCGAAATTGTTGATGACGTTCCCGACCTGCCCGCGCAATTCCCACGGCACGTCATTATGCCCGTCGAACACCGGCGCGCGCTGGAGCGCGGCTTCGGTAACCGCCTCGGGCGATTTCTGCGCCGTGGCAGGGGTGGTGATGAGGGCGAGAGCGGCAAGGCCGGCTAGCAGGGAGGGTTTGTTCATAGGGCGCGACCTTAAGTGCTTGAGCGGAAGGCGCAACCCCGTGACCACCCATGCGTCCGATAGGTCGCGCCATATCATCTCACACAAAGACACGAAGACACAAAGATCGCCGCATTTTCCTCCTTCTTTGTGCCTTGGTGTCTTTGTGCGAGATATTCCAAGGCGCCTTCGGCGCGTCCGAACTTGACGTTTACGTCAACCACGCGCAGCATCATCCCCATGACAGCATTCGACGACTGGCGCGCGCGTTCGCCCTATTATGACGAAACCCACGAGGCGCTGGCGCAAAGCGTCCGCCGCTTTGTCAGCCGCGAGATCGCGCCGCACATCGACCGCTGGGAGGCCGAGGGCGAGCTGCCGCTCGAATTGCACAAAAAGGCCGCGGAGGCGGGCATATTGGGTCTGCGCTATCCCGAACAATATGGCGGACACAGCGAAGGCTTCGACAATTTCCACGGCCTCGTGCTGACCGAGGAGCTGGCCGCGGTCGGCGCGGGCGGGCTCGGCGCGTCGCTGATGACGCATGGCATCGGACTGCCGCCGATCCTCGCCCTGGGGTCCGAGGAATTGAAGGAGCGCGTCGCACCGCCAGTGCTGGCGGGCGACAAGATCATCGCGCTCGGCATCACCGAGGCGGGAGGCGGCAGCGATGTCGCGAACCTCAAGACGACCGCGGTGAAGGACGGCGACGATTATATCGTCAACGGCGGCAAGATGTTCATCACCAGCGGTATGCGCGCCGACTGGCTGACCTGCGCGGTGCGCACCGGCGAGCCGGGCGCGGCGGGCATTTCGCTGCTGCTGATCGATATGTCCAGCCCCGGGGTCGAGCGCACCCGGCTCGACAAGATGGGCTGGCGGTGCAGCGATACCGCGGCGATCCATTTCAGCGATGTCCGCGTACCCGCGAGCAACCTGATCGGCCCCGAGAATGGCGGCTTCATCGGCATCATGCGCAATTTCAACAGCGAGCGGCTGGGGATGGCGATGGGCTGCTGCGCCTATGCCCGCGTCGCGATGGCCGAAGCCGCCAAATGGGCGCAGAGCCGTGAGACCTTTGGGCGTCCGCTCGTCGGCCACCAGTCGATCCGCATCAAGCTCGCCGACATGGAACGCCAGATCGAAGCGACGCAGGCGTGGGTCGACCTCTGCGCCTGGCAGGTCAAGCATGGCAAGGACCGCCCCGCCGACTTTGCGATGCTGAAGGTACAGGCGACGCGGATGCTGGAGGCGGTCGCGCGCGAGGCGGCGCAGGTGCTGGGCGGCGCGTCCTATATCACCGGCAGCAAGGTCGAGCGCATCTACCGCGAGGTGCGCGTCAACGCGATCGGCGGCGGCAGCGAGGAAATCATGCTCGACCTCGCGGGTCGGCAGTTGTTCAGCGGCAAGCGTTAGGACGCAGCCCTGCTACGCCCAAATCCGTTTGTGCTGAGCTGGTCGAAGCACCGTTCTTCCTTTCGACATTGCGAAAGAACAGCCTTTCGACAAGCTCAGGGCGAACGGTTCTTGGGAAGCCGTGCAGCTCTATAGCGCCAGCCGCCGCGCATAGCGGTCGAGCCTCGCCAGCTGCGCCATCAGCCCGCCGAGCAACAGCAGTTCGATGAGCGCGGTCCCGACGATCAGCGCATGCGCCGAATCGCTCGACGCGCCCTGAAACGCGCGCACCAGACTGGCGCCGACCGACAACGCCAGACTGCCCGCAGCGAAGTGCAGCCAGCGGCGCACGAGCGCGATCCGGCGCCGCGACGCCATCCACCACGCCGCGCCGATGCAAAGCAGCGCCGCGACGAGCCCGCCGCGATCGAACCAGGTCAGCGGGTCGGCGCCGCCCGGGATGTCGAGGACGACCGTGCGCAGCCGCATCAACAGCAGCGTAGCGACACCGAGCAGCCCCGCCACGACGCACGAGCGCCGCAACCGGTCGGGCAGCGCCGCCTCGGCATAGGCGCGCGCGATGTCGCTCGCGCGGCCAAAGCGCCGCACCGCATCGGCCTCGCCCACCTGTTCGGCGGTGTCACACAGATGCGATTCGATCTCGTCGCGTACGCGCCGCGACAGGCCGGGGTCGAACGCCAGCACATCATCGAGCTCGTCGAGATAGGTGGCGATCGGGCCGCTCATGCGCGGGCACCCAGCACGCGGTCGATGCCGCTGGCAAAACTCTGCCAGCCCGCGCGCCGCTCGATCAGCGACTGACGGCCGCTGTCGGTCAGCGCATAGACGCGCCGTTTGCGCCCGCCGTCGGGCTGAACCCAGCGGCTGGCGAGCAGCCCCGCAAGTTCGAGCCGGTGCAGCGCCGGATAGATTGTCCCTTCGGGCAGGTCGAAATGGCCACCGCTGCGCGCGCGGATCGCCTCGATGATCGCATAGCCGTGCAGCGCTTCGTCGCCGATCGTGGCGAGCAGCACGGCATCGAGATGGCCCTTGAGCATTTCAGCAGACATGCCTGCCGATTTAGCTTTGCAACGCTAGGTATGCAAGTTATACCTAGCAACACTAGGCTTTAACGGGAGGATGTTATGACGGCGACAACGACGGGGGCGGCAGCGCCGACCAAGGGCTGGGCCGAAGGCTGGGGGTTGTTCTGGACGCTGACCTGCGCGCTCGCGGCGATGGCGCTGGGCTTTCTCTTCGCCATTGGCTGGGATACCGAAGGCTATCGCATGGTGATCCGCGCCACCGCGCGCACGTCGCTCGTCCTGTTCCTCGCCGCCTTTGCCGCGTCGGCGGTGGTGAAGCTGTGGCCCGGCCCCTTCACGCGCTGGCTGCGCCGCAACCGGCGCCAGCTCGGGCTGGGCTTCGCCATGTCACACTTCATCCACGCGCTCGCGATCATCGCGCTGTGGAAAACCGACCCCGGCACCTTCTGGATGCTGACCAACCCCAAATCGATTGCCACGGGCGGCACCGCATATCTGTTCATCGCGCTGCTCGCCACGACCTCGTTCGATCGCATGGTCAAGGCGCTCGGCCCCAAGCTCTGGGGCCGCCTGCACTGGTGGGGCGTCTGGGTGGTCGCGGTCAGCTTCATTTTCACCAACGGCAAGCGCATCCCGGTGAGCCTATGGTACGCGCTGCCGGTGGTGCTGGTCGTCATGGTGATCGTGCTGCGCGTGGTCGCGGGGCAGAAACAGCGGCGGGCGGCGCTGGCCTGACGCCTCGTCGCGACTATTGATCCTCGCGCTTGTCCGCGAGCGCGCGCGATTCGGCCTTCAGCGGCCGCGACACCGGGCAGACTTCCTGCACATAACCGTTGAGCACATTGGCGAGCGCATCGGGCAGCAGCCGATAAAAGACGAACTGCCCCCGCTTTTCGCTGGTAATCAGCCCGGCATTTTCCAGCACCGACAGATGTTGCGATACCGCCGGTTTGCTCATGTCAAAGCGGGCAGCGATGTCGCCCGCGCTGAGCTCGGCATGCGCCAGATAGGCAAGAATCTTGCGGCGCGGCGTCGATGCCAACGCCTGAAAAACCCGTTCCATGGGTTCCGAAATGGGCATCGAAGCGCCGCTTGACAAGAGATAATTTATTTAAGTAATTACTTATATTCTTTCCAACGTGGAGTCGGGCATGCGCAGCGAGTTGGACCCCCATGCGGTCAATTTCCTGATCGACGAGGATGGACCCGATCCGTGCAGGGGCCGCGTGCGCGCCGACATGCCGAGTATCCTCTGGAACGGCGGCATGGCGGCGACCGCGCTCCTTGCAGGCTCTACCTTCGCGACACCCTCAGCGATCGCGCTCTTCTTCGTCACCACGGGCGCAGCGCTGCTGCTTGGCCACAGCGTCGGCTATCATCGCATGATGATCCACGGCAGTTTCAAGGCGCCGCGCTGGCTGACCCGCACGCTCGCCTGGTTCGGCGCCGTGGTCGGCATGGCGGGTCCCCATGGCATCATCCGCGCGCACGACACGCGCGACTGGGCGCAGCGGCAGGCCGGTTGTCATCCGTTCCTCGCGCACAAGACGCACATCCTGCGCGATGCCTGGTGGCAAATCTATTGCCGCCTCGATCTCGACCAGCCGCCGCGCTTCGACTTCGCCGAACTCGACCGGGACCCCTTCTATCGCTGGCTCGAGGCGACCTGGCGGTGGCAGCAATTGCCCGTTGCGCTCCTCTTCTTCGTCATCGGCGGCTGGGGCTGGGTTGTCTGGGGCGTCGCCGCCCGCGTCGCGGTCGCCAATCATGGTCACTGGCTCGTCGGCCATCTCGCACACAATCGCGGGCCGCAGCACTGGACGGTCGACGCGCACGGTGTACAGGCGTTCGACGTCCCATGGGCCGCAATCCCGACGATGGGCGAGGCATGGCACAATAATCACCATGCCTATCCCGGCTCCGCGCGCATCGGCCTCCTCCCCGGGCAAAGCGACTGGGGCTATGCCTTCGTCCGCCTGTGCGAGCGGTTAGGACTGGTATGGGACGTTCGCACGCCCGACACGATGGGTGAACGCCCCGGGCTTTCTGAGGTGCCTCGACACGGAGGCGGCTTCGCGGCACAGTCGCCGCATGGACACGCCATCACATAGCTGGCCCGCCGAGGCCGAAACGCTGCTCGACGATCTTGTCGACCTGCGCCGCGCCATCCACCGCGAGCCTGAACTTGGCCTGCAGAACCCCAAGACGCTGGCCAAGATCAAGGACGCGCTCGCCGGGTTGCCGCTCGAATTTCGCGAGGGGCCGTCGACGACCGGGCTGGTCGCGATCCTGCGCGGGCCGGCCAACGGGCGCACCGTGTTGCTGCGCGGCGACATGGATGCGTTGCCGCTGCTTGAGGAAACCGGGCTCGATTTCGCGTCGGAGATCAGCGGCGCGATGCATGCGTGCGGGCATGACACGCATGTCGCGATGCTCGTCGGCGCGGCGAAGCTGCTCTGCGCCGCGCGCGACCGGCTGCCGGGGACGGTGATGTTCATGTTCCAGCCGGGTGAAGAGGGCCATCATGGGGCGCGCTTCATGCTCGATGACGGGATCATCGACCCGCTGCCCGACGCGGCCTTCGCGCTCCACATCATGCCCAACGCGCCGCACGGGATTTTCGCCGGACGCGCGGGGCCGCTGCTCGCCTCGTCCGACGTGCTGTCGATCACGGTCAAGGGCGCGGGGGGCCACGCGTCGATGCCGCACGATGCGGTCGACCCGATCCCCGTCGCCTGCGCGATTGTCACCGCGATCCAGACGATGGTGACGCGCCGCATCTCGGTCTTTGACCCCGCCGTCGTGACGATCGCGAAAATCTCGGCGGGGACGACGAACAATATCATCCCCGAGACCGCCGAGATGCAGGGCACGATCCGCACCCTGTCGCCCGAGCGCCGCGCCATGGTCGCGCGCGAGCTGAAGCGCCTCGCCCCGGCGATCGCCGAAGCGCACGGCTGCACCGCCGAGGTCGAAATCGTCGAGGGCTTCCCCGTCACCGTCTGCGACGCGCGCGCGGTGAGTTTCGGCCAGTCGGTCGTTGAAAAGACGTTTGGCGAAGCGGCCTGGCTGACGATGGACAATCCGGTGATGGGCGCCGAGGATTTCTCCTACGTCCTCGAAAAAGTCCCCGGCGCGATGTTCTGGCTCGGCGCGAGCGAAGCGGGCAGCGACTGGCGGCAATGCTGCGGGCTGCACAGCAACCATATGGTGCTCGACGAAAAAGTGATGGCGCGCGGCGCGGCGCTGCACGCGGCGCTGGCCGAGCGGTTTTTGCATGAAGGATTTGGCACATGATCAACATCATCGGCGCGATCATCTCGGGCCTGATCATCGGCGCGCTGGCGCGCTTCTTTTATCCGGGCGCGGTCGAGATGGGATGGATCGCGACGATCCTGCTCGGCATCGGCGGCTCGCTGCTCGCTGGGCTGGTGACGACGCGCGGCGTGCGCGGCGAATTCCACCGCGCGGGATGCTTCGCGTCGGTGATCGGGGCGATTGTGTTGATTCTGGTCGGGCGGTTGTTGGGGATAGGTGGGTGACGCCTATTCGATCATCGCTTCCACGGTTTCGTGGGGATAGAGCATAAATTCCCGATAAAGCTTGAAATGCGCCGTCTGCTCGACGGTGGTCGGTTGGATCACGAAGGGCTCGATCTGCCAAAGATCGGCGTCAGGCAACGCCATCAGGATTGGCGAGTGCGTCGCCATGATCACCTGACAATTTGCAGCACGCTGCATCCGCCGCAGGATTTTCAGGAAATCGAATTGGCGTTGGGGCGATAGTGCGGCCTCCGGTTCATCGAGAATGAACAAACCCTGCTGGCTGAGCCGTTCCTCGAAGAAATCGATAAACCCTTCGCCATGCGAGGCAGAAAGAAAATCGGCGTGCCTTGACCCCGCTTCATCCAGATAACGCGCCACCGAGAAGAATGTCTCGGCGCGAAAGAACCACCCGCGCTTAACTTGCGGCAACCAAGCACTTCGGAAAACCCGTCCGAGCGCGCCGCCGTCGGCGCCCGACGCATGGCCCTGACCGACCGCTGCCATACCTTGGGCGCCGCCGCCCTCATTGAAGCCCGCCATCGTCGCAATCGCCTCGAGCAAGGTCGATTTGCCCGAGCCATTCTCGCCAACGATGATCGTCACCGGACGCTCAAAACGAATGTCCAAGCCGCTGCGAAGGAGCGGCATATTGAAGGGATAATGATCGGCGTCAGCCCAGTCGGGCCACGCCACGGTCCCCGCTTCGTCCTCTGGCAGCCACACACGCTTCAGAAACGGGGGCGGCAGGCGGGTGTCGCGCGACCGCCGCACCATCAGGGCACCAGCACCGTATCGACCGCGTGCGGCAGCATCGCCGGATAATCGAGTGTATAATGCAGCCCGCGGCTCTCCTTGCGGTGGAGCGCGCTCCTGACGATCAGTTCGGCGCATTGCAGCAGGTTTCTAAGCTCGATCAGGTCGGTCGTGACGCGGAAATGGCCGTAATAATCCTCGACCTCGCCGGTCAGCAGGCGGATGCGGTGCTGCGCGCGTTCTAACCTCTTCGTCGTGCGCACGATGCCGACGTAATTCCACATGAAGCGGCGGATTTCGGTCCAGTTCTGCTTGATGATCACCTCTTCGTCCGAATCGGTGACGCGGCTTTCGTCCCATGGGCGGATCGAGGGGGGCGGTTCGAGCTGGCCCCAGCGTGCGATGATGTCCTTGGCCGCCGCCTCGCCGAACACGAAACATTCGAGCAGGCTGTTCGAGGCAAGACGGTTGGCGCCGTGGAGGCCGCTTTCGGTGCATTCGCCCGCGGCGTAAAGCCCGGGCAGGTCGGTACGCCCGTCGAGGTCGATCAGGATGCCGCCGCAGGTATAATGTTGCGCGGGGACGACGGGGATCGGCTGCTTCGTCATGTCGATGCCGAGCGTCAGCAGCTTGTCGTAGATGTTCGGGAAATGCCCGGCGACGAAATCGCGGTCGAGATGGCTGATGTCCAGATGGACATAATCGAGTCCGAAGCGCTTGATCTGGTCGTCGTTGGCGCGCGCCACGACATCGCGCGGCGCGAGTTCGGCGCGCGCGTCATAATCGGGCATGTAGCGGTGGCCGGTGACGGGGTGCTTCAAGATGCCGCCCTCGCCGCGCACCGCCTCCGTGATCAGGAAATTCTTGACGTCGAGATTGTAGAGGCAGGTCGGGTGGAACTGCATCATCTCCATGTTCGACACGCGGCATCCCGCGCGCCACGCCATCGCGATGCCGTCGCCGGTCGCGCCTCTGGGAGCCGTAGAGAATTGATAGACGCGCCCCGCGCCGCCGCTCGCGAGGATCGTCGCGCGTCCGACATGCGCGCGCACCTTGCCGCTCTTTTCATCGAGCGCATAGACGCCCCAGACGCGGCCCGAACCCGAATAGCGTTCCTCGTGTCGGCCGGTAATCAGGTCGATGCACGCCTGTCCGGGGAGCAGGGTGATGTTCGGATGCGCCGCGGCGGTCTTGAGCAGTGCCGCCTGCACCGCCCAGCCGGTCGCGTCGTCGACATGGACGATGCGGCGATGCGAATGGCCGCCCTCGCGCGTCAGGTGCAGCGCGTCGCTGTCCTTGTTGAAGGGCACGCCCATCTCGACCAGCCGTTCGATCGAGGCGGGCGCATTCTCGACGACGAATTCGACCGTCTCGCGCCGGTTCAATCCGCCGCCCGCGACCATCGTATCCTCGATATGATTTTCGAAGGTGTCGCCCGCATCGAGCACCGCGGCGATCCCGCCCTGCGCCCAGGCGGTCGACCCGCCGGTAAGCTCACCCTTCGCGAGCACGAGCACGCGGCAATGATCGGCGAGCGCGATCGCGGCGGTGAGCCCCGCCGCGCCCGAGCCGACGATAATGACGTCGTGAGGGGTGATGTCGGTCAAGAGCCTATCTCCGGCGAGGCGTCGAGCAGTTGATCCAACGTGCCATTGACGTCCGACACTTCAACCTCGATCAAGACCTTGCGTAGCGCGGGGCGGTTTCGATCCGCCAAAGCCGTATCGAATTGGTCGAAAAGGCCGCGGGCATAAAGCCGCTCGTTGAGCGTCATGCCCGCCAGCGGTTCGGGCGCCTCAACCATTCGCCGCGCGCGTCAGGTTCAGGAAAACATCCTCGAGATCGGCCTCGCGGGTCGAGACGTCGACGATGCCATGGCCCATCGCACCCACCGCGGCGAGCACCTCGCCCGCGTTGACGCGATCCTTGTTGTAGTGGATCGCGAGACCCCGCTCGCCCTCGCGCTCGACCTTGTCGAAGGCCGCGTGCGACGGCAGGTCGGTGACGTCGGCATCCAAGGTGACCACGACGATCTTCTCGCGCGCCATGTCGACCAGCTCGCGCGTCGGCTTGTTCGCGATCAGCTTGCCATGGTTGATGATCGCGATGCGGTCGCACAGCTCCTCGGCCTCCTCCAGATAGTGCGTCGTCAGCACCACGGTGACGCCGCGATCGTTGAGCGACTGGACATAGGACCAAAGCTGCTGGCGAAGTTCGATATCGACCCCGGCGGTCGGTTCGTCGAGCACGATGATCGGCGGCGAATGCACCATCGCCTTGGCGACGAGCAGGCGGCGCTTCATCCCCCCCGACAGGGTGCGCGCATAGGCGTCGCGCTTGTCCGACAGATGCACCGCGGCGAGCAGCTCGTCCGAAATGCGCTTCGCCTTGGGCACGCCATAGAGCCCCGCCTGATTCTCGAGCGTCTCGAACGGCGTAAAAAACGGATCGAAGACGATTTCCTGCGGCACGATGCCGATCGAATATTTGGCGTTTCTGGGATCGGCGTCGATGTCGAAGCCCCAAATGCTCGCGCTGCCACTCGTCTTGTTGACCAGCCCCGCCAGGATATTGATCAAGGTCGACTTGCCCGCCCCGTTCGGCCCCAAAAGCCCGAAGATCTGGCCGCGCGGCACATCGAAGCTGACATTGTCGAGCGCCTGCTTGCCGCCGGCATAGAGTTTGGACACGGCGTCGATGCGGATGGCGGCTTCGGTCATGGTGGCTGCCATAGCCGCGCACCCCGGCCTGTAAAAGCCTTCATCGCTGCCGCCGCTTTTCGTGGGCGCGGCGTTAACGCTATGTTGGATAATCGCCGCTAGGACCAATGATGTGAGGACCAGACACACCCAAAACCCGCAGTTCATGCTGCGCGGCATCGCCGCTTGCGCGCTGCTGATGGCCCCGGCCATTGCGGCGCCGGCCCAGGCCCAGCAAACGGCGCAGGCGCAAAGCGAAGCCATCGTGCTGCGCCCCCTATCCTTCTTCAAGGTCAACGACCTCAGCTTTGGCGACATCATTCCGTCGAACGTCGCGGGAACGGTGACGCTGGCGCCCGACGGATCGCGCAGCCGTACCGGCGGCGTCACGCTGGCCGGCAATGGCGGCGAACCGGCGCGTTTTGCCGGGCTCGGCACGGTCAACCGCCAGGTCAATATTTCGCTGGGGTCGAACACGATCTGGCTGACCGGACCGGGGGTGCGCATGCGCGCCCGCACGTTCGAAATCGGCAGCACCCCGACCGCGATCCTGTCGACATCGCCGACGCGGTTCCGGATCACGTCGGCGCTCGGCAACTACAACTTTCCAATCGGCGCGACGCTGGAAGTCGGCGCCAACCAGGCGCCCGGCGACTACAGCGGGACGTTCACGGTCACACTCAACTATCTCTAGAGCTTCTGTGGGGGAAGAAGCGGCACCGGATGACCACCTATATTCGCAAGAATATTGGCCGGTGCCGCATGTCCCCTGCCGGTCGTTCGACGGCGCAGACCCCGATTGCTCCCGCCCCGCGCGCTTGCTATGGGCGCGATCGATGACCCAGCCCGCGCCCGAAACCATCCGCACCCCGAAAACCCGCATCGCCTGCGACGGCACCGGCGACGGCCTTGCCAACGCCGCGCTCGGCCACCCGCGCGTGTGGCTGGAAATCGACCCCGACGCGGGGTTCGCCGACTGCGGCTATTGCGACCGGCGCTTCATCCTGATCGGCGGGGTCGCCGATAAAGCTTAGGCGTCGGCGGGATCGCCGACGGGGCTCAACCGGCGCGGCGCGCGACCGGCGCGCGCAGGAGTAAACAGCCGCTTTACCACGCCCGTGCATCAACCACTCACATCCCGTTGGCATAAATGTGCCAGACAGGAGCAGAATCTGTGGGGATTCGAGGGACCAGAAGCTGTCGGGATGCCGCGCGCGCCCTGACCATTGCCGCCGCCATGGCGGCAGCCATGTCGTGCGCATCGGCACAGGCGGCCGACACCAACGTGACCGCCAATGCGGCGATCGTGCGCCCCAACACGCTGATCAAGACCGACGATCTGAACTTCGGGACGCTGGTCAGCGGCCCAACCGGCGGTACCGTCACCGTCAACCCGGTCACCAATGCGCGAACCTCGGGCGGCGGCGTGACGCTCGTCGGCACCACTGCGCAGCGCGCCACATTTCAGGGAACCGGGGGGATTTTCCTGATCACCGTATCGGGCAGCACGTCGGTGACGCTGGCGCGGATCGGCGGCGGCGCGCCCAACATGACCGCCAGCCTAGTGCGCGCCGCCAGTACCAGCGGCGGCGGCATCGCGCTGCTGGGCGCAACGCTGCTGCCCAGCGGGGTGCAGACCTATTATATCGGCGGCACCCTCACGGTCCCGGCGAACCAGCCCGCGGGCGATTACAGCGGCACCTTCACGCTGACGGTCAATTATCTCTGACGGCGGTTTGCGCGCGCGACGCGCCATGCCTATATCGGCCGCATGACCAGTCCCACCGACCCCCGCCGTTTCCTCTACCGTGCCGACGCGCTCGACCCCGATCTGGCGCAGGCGCTCGCGCGCGAAGCGCTTGCCAAGGCCGATGACGGCGAGCTCTATCTGCAATATCGCGCGACCGAGAGCTTCGGGTTCGATGACGGGCGCCTGAAGACCGCCGATTATTCGACCGATGCCGGGTTTGGCCTGCGCGCGGTGTCGGGCGAGATGACGGGCTTTGCCCATGCCAGCGACATCAGCGCCGGGGCGATCCGCCGCGCCGCCGAGACGCTGGCGCTGCTCGACCCCGCCAGCCAGCCGCACGCCGCGCCGCCGCCGCGCACCAACCGCCATTTGTATGACGAAGCAAACCCGCTCGACCTCATCCCCTTCGCGAAGAAGGTCGCGCTGTGCCAGGAAATCGACGCCGCCGCGCGTGCGCGTGACCCGCGCGTCGCGCAGGTGTCGGTCAGCCTTGCCGGCAGCTGGTCGGTGGTCGAGATCGTCCGCGCCGACGGGTTCCTCGCGACCGACATCCGCCCGCTCGTCCGCCTCAACGTCTCGATCGTGGTCGAGGAGAACGGCCGCCGCGAGAGCGGGGTTTTCGGGCTCGGTGGGCGTTACATGTACGACCATCTGTTCGAACCCGCGCAGTGGAACCGCGCGATCGACGAAGCGCTGGCACAGGCGCTGGTCAATCTGCGCGCCGTCGACGCCCCCGCGGGCGAGTTTACCGTATTGCTCGGCCCCGGCTGGCCCGGTGTGCTGCTCCACGAGGCGGTCGGCCACGGGCTCGAGGGCGATTTCAACCGCAAGGGAACCAGCGCCTTTTCGGGCCGCATCGGCGAGCGCGTCGCCGCGCCGGGGGTGACGGTGGTCGACGACGGCGCGATGGAGAGCCCCGTCGGCGGCGGTCGCCGCGGTTCGCTCAGCATCGACGACGAAGGCACCCCGACCGGGGAGACGGTGCTGATCGAGGACGGCATCTTGAAAGGCTATATGCAGGACCGCCTCAACGCCCGCCTTATGGGGGTCGAACCGACCGGCAACGGGCGGCGCGAAAGCTTTGCCCACGCGCCGATGCCGCGGATGACCAACACCTTCATGAAGGGCGGCAACGACGATCCCGCCGAGCTGCTCAGCCGCGTGAAGAACGGCATCTTCGCCAAAAGCTTCGGCGGCGGCCAGGTCGACATCGTGTCGGGCAAATTCGTGTTCAGCTGCACCGAGGCGTATAAGGTCGAGAATGGCAAGCTCGGCACACCGATCAAGGGCGCGACGCTGATCGGCGACGGGCCGAGCGTGCTGACCAAGGTGATGGGCATCGGCAACGACATGGCGATCGACGAAGGCATCGGCATCTGCGGCAAGGGCGGCCAGAGCGTCCCCGCGGGCGTCGGCCAGCCGACCTTGCTCGTGAACGGGCTGACAGTGGGCGGGACGGCGTAAATTCCTTCTCCCTTGATGGGAGAAGGATACGGAGCCTTATCGCGAAGCGATTAGGCGGAGTTGGATGAGGGTGAAGGCGCGTCCATTCGCCCCCTGTTTCAGGACGCGAGAGCACCCCCACCGCCGCGACTAGCCAGCAAGCTGGCAAGTCTCGCTGCCTCCCCCATCACGGGGGAGGATTTGTCAGGTGTGACGCACCTCACTTGGCGGGCCGCTTTTGCGCGCCTATAGTCTCTTCAAACAGAAAAGAAATCGGGCCGCATTATCCGCCGGGTCTCCCCCGGCAACAGGGAGGATATTCATGCGTTCGAGTCTGCGTTTCGTTTCCGTCGCCGCCATTGCCTCGATGCTCGCCGCCGTGCCGGGTTCGGCCCAAAAGACCACCGGCCCTGTCGAACGCTATGAAATGGACGTCGCGACCGCGTCGGGCTTTGCCGCGATGGCGGCGGGCGGGCGCGGGGTTGGCAGCATGATGGGGATGATGTTCGGCGGCGGGCCCGACGGCAAGGTCGCGCGCACGCTGGAGCTGCGGCTGGGGTCGAACCAGACGCCGACCGCGCCGCCGGTCAAGGCCGATCATTTCTTCCTGCCGCAAGCCAAGCTCGGCAAGTCGGTGCCGCTGCTCGGCCCCGAACCCGGCAAGCCGCGCGAGCGCGAGGACGGCAATGAAATGCCGAGGGATTTCGAGCGTCCCAAGGGCCGCCTGCTGCTGTTCTGGGGCTGCGGTGCCAAGGCCGGGCCAGGGCAGCCGGTGATCATCGATTTCGCCAAGGTCGCCGCGGGGCAGATGCCGCCCAATCTGTTCACCACCACCGTGCCGCGCATCCGCGAGGTGATGGCGTCGAACAGCAAATCCTACGCCAGCTGGCCGAACAGCAAATCGTCGAAACAACCATCGTCGGGATCCTCACTGCTCGGCGCGCACCGGATCGCGGGCAACGTCGGGCCCGAGATCAACTTCACCCTCGCGCAGGACTATATGCCCGGGCTGAATGCTTCGACGACGATGCAGGGCGACGGATCGGTGATGATCCGTTGGAACCAGCTGGTTCCCGCCACCGGCTATGTCGCCTGGGCTTTCGGCGGCATGGACCGCGGCAGCGCGGGGGGCGACATGGTGTGGTGGACGAGCAGCAACGCACGCGAGTTCGGCGGTGGGCTGTGGGATTGGCTGCCGCCCTCGACGGTCGCGGGGCTGGTGGCGAAGAAGGTCGTGATGCCACCGTCGCAGACAAGCTGCGCGATCCCCGCCGAGGTCAAGAAGGCTTCGGGGGAGATGATGATCGGCAACCTTAATGCCTTTGGCCCCGAGGCCAATTTTTCCTATCCACCGAAGCCCGCGGGCAATGCGGTGTGGAACATCGACTGGACCGCAAAAGTGCGCTTTCGGTCGCATACCATGTTGATGATCGGCGCCGATTTCGGCGGCATGGGCGGATCGGGCAGCAGCAGCACCCCTGCGGAGCCCGCGAAGAAAAAGAAATGCAAAGGCCCACTCGGCATCCCGCTGCCCGACGGGGCGTGCTGATCCGCGCCGGTCAGGCTCTGTTCACGCGCGTTGGCGTAGGGCGGCGGCGGGTAGGATATGTTGAAGACAGGAGTCGAACCATGCGTCTGCACATTCCGATGATTTTGGCCGCTGCCGCGCTCGCCGCAATCCCCGCGACCGCCAGCGCGCGCGAACGGCTCGCGCCCGAAGATCAGCTGGCCAAGCTGCTCGAAGGCCGCGTCGCGGGCGAACCGCAAAATTGCATCCCGCTGTCGATGGCGCACAGCAGCCAGGTGATCGACAAGACCGCAATCGTCTACCGCGTCGGCAGCACACTGTGGGTCAACCGGCCCGAAGGCGGGGCGTCATCGCTCGACGACGACGACATCCTGGTCACCAAATTGTCGGGGAGCCAGCTGTGCAGCATCGACGCGGTCCAGCTGCATGACCGCAGCAGCCATATGTACAGCGGCTTCGTCTCGCTCGGCAAATTCGTGCCGTACCGGCGCGTCAAGGGCGAGTAGCCGCTCCACCGGTCATCGTCATCCCGGCGCAGGGTGTTGGGAGGCACGTGACTCCCAACACGATCTCTCCGTTGCGGCCGTTCGTTATGGTGAGATCCCGGCCTTCGCCGGGATGACGATTGATGGGAAGAATGACGTTGGTACTCGAAACCGAAAATCCACCACTGGCCCCGCCCGCCGACTGGCCGCAACAACTCCTCGCCTTCTGGTTCGACGTGCATGGGATGGACGACTGGCACGGCGGCGGCCCCGATTTTGACGCCGAAGTGCGCAACCTCGCCGAAGATTGGCACACAGCGCTCCGTTCGCAGCCCGCCGAAGCCTTTCTTGCCGATCCCGACACCGCGCTCGCCGCTGCGATCCTGTTCGATCAGGTGCCGCGCAACATCTATCGCGGCCATGCCGACGCCTTTACCACCGACAGCCTGGCCCGCGCGATCGCGCGCGGCATCGTAGCCAAGGGGTGGGACCAGGCATGGCCCGACGAACGGCGCCAATTCGCCTATCTGCCCTTTGAACATAGCGAGGACATTGCCGACCAGCACGAATCGCTGCGGCTGATGAACCAGCTCGCCGATCCGATGTTTCACGACTATGCGCAGCAACATTTCGATATCATCGACCGCTTCGGCCGCTTTCCGCACCGCAACGAAGCGCTCGGCCGTGCGACGCGGCCCGAGGAGGTTGAGGCGATAGAAGAGGGCAAGAATTGGTGATAGGACGGCGCCGATACGGAGACGCACGATGGCCGAATTCACCGACACGCTGACCGACAAACATATCGCTTTCATCGAAAAACAGCCGGTCTTTTTCACCGCGACCGCCGCTGCCGACGCGCGGATCAACCTGTCGCCCAAGGGCTATACCGACAGTTTCCGCGTCCTGTCCGAAAGCCAGGTCGCCTATCTCGACCTCGCCGGGTCGGGCAACGAGACCCACGCGCATCTTGCCGCCGACGGCCGCATCACGATCATGTTCTGCGCTTTCGACCGCAGCGCGCTGATCCTGCGCATCTATGGCCGCGGCCGCCCGGTGCTGCCGCAGGACGATGATTGGGCCGCGCTTGCGGCGCATTTCACCCTGCTGCCCGGCACGCGCCAGATTTTCGTCATCGATGTGGAGAGCGTCCAGACCAGCTGCGGCTGGGGGGTGCCGATGATGGAACTCCAGCACGAGCGCGACACGCTGCAAAAATATCATCGGCAGGCCGACCGGACGCTGTGGGTCGAAAAGACACTGGGCCGGACCCAAAGCATCGATGGCTTGCCGACGCGTCCCACTGACCGTTTCATCGAGGGCGAGCCTGCCTGATGCCACTCGTCGAACTCGTCCGCATCCCGAACGGCGCCGAAGCCGAACTGCTGCGCGGGCGGATCGAAAGCGCCGGGGTGCATGCCGTCTGTTTCGACGCCGGGATGAATATCGCCGAAAGCGTCGGGTTGATGATCCCGGTGCGGATCATGGTGCTCGACGAGGATCTCGACGAAGCGCGGGCGTTGCTGGCGGAATTTGAGGCGGGCTAGCTGCAACCTAACCCCACGTCCGTTCGTCCTGAGCTTGTCGAAGGACCGTTTTTCCATTTGAAAGAAAGCAGGACCGTGCTTCGACAAGCTCAGCACAAACGGATTCAAGGTCAGTTCCAAACCCTCCCATGATCAAAGTTGCCAGCTACAATATGCGCAAGGGCATCGGGCTCGACCGGCGCCGCGATCCCGGGCGGGTGCTGGCGGTGCTCGGCGAGCTCGACGCCGACATCGTCGCGCTGCAGGAGGCGGATCGCCGCTTCGGCACGCGCGCCAGCGCGATCCCGCCGCACATGTTCGAAGATCATAGCGACTATGTGCCGGTCGCGCTGACGGCCCGTCCGCACAGCATCGGCTGGCACGGCAATGCGCTGCTCGTCCGCAAGGGCGCGGAGGTCGAGGAAAGCCATGCGCTGCACCTGCCGACGCTCGAGCCGCGCGGCGCGGTCGCGGCGACGATCCGTATCGGCGGCACAAGATTGCGGGTGGTCGGCATGCACCTCGACATTTCGGGGCTGCGCCGCCGCCATCAGGCGCGTGCGATCCTGAATCACGTTGCGGAAGGCGAAGTGCTGCCCACCATATTGATGGGTGACTGCAACGAATGGCGCGCAACTGGCGGCTGCCTGCATGATTTCGGCGAGCGCCACCGGCTGATCGACACCGGCCATAGTTTCCACAGCCGGCGCCCGGTGGCGCGGCTCGACCGCATTTTCGCCTCGCCCGACCTGGAGGCGGTGGACGCGGGGGTGCATCGCAGCGCGCTCGCCGCGCGCGCATCGGACCATCTGCCGATCTGGGCGCAGTTCCGGGCGGCGGGGTAAAGCCGACGGCTTTGAACGGCTGCTTTGGGGTGGGAAGCGGACATAGCCGATCCTCCCCGGAACGGGGAGGGGGACCAGCGAAGCTGGTGGAGGGGCACCGTCGGTTTGCCTTGCCGCCGAAGTCGTGCGCCCCTGCTACGTTCCCGGAAAGCTTGGTTCTTTCGGCCCAGCGCAGCGCAAACCGCCTGTGCCCCTCCACCACCCTTCGGGTGGCCCCCTCCCCCGGTGGGGGAGGATCGGCTATGTCCGCAACCGGTGGTTCCCATACCCTCGTCATCCCGGACTTGATCCGGGATCCATCGCAGCGCCAAAGTCATGGATCCCAGATCAAGCCTGTCCTGAGCTTGTCGAAGGGTCCGGGATGACGATGATTGAGGGGCTATCTTCGGTCTGGGGCTGTCATCTCCAAGACGCGAACGATCGTCGCACAATGCCTAAATTTTAGGCAAACCCCTGCCTCACCTGCCCAGTAAACGACCGATTATTCGCCTGATCGCAGGAACCCCGTCACAAAATGTTAACTTTTCCGCGCCGCGCGTAATCTGGCACGGCTGTTGCACTGCAACATGATGCTATTGGGCAAAAGGGGGCATCATGAAGCTGATCCTGGCAATCATTAAACCGTTCAAGCTCGACGAGGTGCGCGAAGCGCTCACCGGCTTGGGTATCGCCGGCATGACCGTGACCGAGGTCAAGGGGTTTGGTCGGCAAAAGGGGCAGACCGAAATCTATCGCGGCGCCGAATACGCCACCAACATGGTGCCGAAGGTGAAGATCGAGCTCGTCTGCGACGACGCGCTCGCGCCGCGGGTGGTCGAAACGCTCCAGCAAAGCGCCGGCACCGGGTCGATCGGCGACGGCAAGATTTTCGTTCTCGACGTGGGTCAGGCGGTGCGCATCCGCACCGGCGAAACCGGCGAGGCGGCACTGTGATGACAAAGGGGGAAAATATGACGTTCGCAAATAAAATTGCGGCGGGCGCCGGGGCCGTCGGCCTGTCGCTGTTTGCCGCGCTGCCCGCCTGGGCGCAGGAAGCCGCGCCTGCGGTCGCCGAAGCCGCCGCGCCGACGCCCGACAAGGGCGACACCGCGTGGATGATCACCGCGACCGTGCTGGTCATGGCGATGATCGTTCCCGGCCTCGCGCTGTTCTATGGCGGCCTCGTCCGTACCAAGAACATGCTGTCGGTGCTGACCCAGATCATCGCGGTCGCCAGCCTGGCGATGATCATGTGGGTGATGTTCGGCTACAGCCTGGCCTTTGGCGGCGACGCCAACCAGTTCATCTCGTCGGGCAAGCTGTTCCTCGCCGGGGTGACCGCCGATTCGACCGTCGCGACCTTTACCGACGGCGTCGTCATCCCCGAATTCGTCTTCATCGCGTTCCAGATGACCTTCTCGGCGATCACCGTCGCGCTGGTGCTCGGCGGACTCGTCGAACGCATGAAATTTTCGGCGGTGATGGTCTTTGCGATCGTCTGGTTGACCATCGTCTATTATCCGATCGCGCACATGGTCTGGTATCTCGGCGGCACCGACGAAGCCACCGGGCTGATCTTTGGCTGGGGCGCGCTCGATTTTGCCGGCGGCACCGTCGTCCACATCAACGCGGGCGTCGCGGCGCTGGTCGGCTGCCTGATCATCGGCAAGCGCAATGGCTATCAGAAAGACATCATGGCGCCGCACTCGCTGACCATGACGTTGATTGGTACCGGCCTGCTGTGGGTGGGCTGGTTCGGTTTCAACGCCGGCTCGGCGCTCGAAGCCAATGGTTCGGCGGGTCTGGCGCTGATCAACACCTTTACCGCCACCGCTGCCGGCGTGCTGTTCTGGATGCTCACCGAACGCGCCCTCGGCCACAAGGGTTCGCTGCTCGGCGCCTGTTCGGGGGCGATTGCCGGTCTGGTCGCGGTCACCCCGGCAGCGGGCAATTCGGGCCCGTTCGGCGCGATCCTGCTCGGCGCCGTCGCGGGTGTCGTCTGCTGCATCGTCGTGATGAAACTGAAGGCCAAGCTCGGCTTTGACGACTCGCTCGACGTGTTCGGCATCCATGGCGTCGGCGGCCTGATCGGGTCGGTGCTGACCGCGGTCACGATGCTGCCCGCGCTCGGCGGTCCGGCAGGCGACGATTATGTCCTTGGCAGCCAGCTGTGGATCCAGATCAAATCGGTCGGCGTCGCCGTCCTCTGGTCCGCCGTCGGCTCGGCCATCGCCTTCTATATCGCCAAGGCCGTCACCGGCGGACGCGTCGCGGCAGAGGTCGAACGCGAAGGCCTCGACCTCGGCGAGCATGGCGAGCGCGCCTATAATTATTGACGAGACAGGATACCCGTCGCCGCACGTCTCTCTCTCCTTTCAAACGGCGGCGGCGGGATCCTCACCAGGTTCCTCCTGCGAACCACTGGCCGGGGTTTATCCCCGGCCATTTTTTTGGGCGTGGACGCCCCAAGCTTGCATTCTGCTACTGTGGCCGCCGCGCAACAGCCCTCGGTAATTTTGTTCCGCGGGATTCGCGGGCCATTGCGAATTTGCGGCAAGAGGCGCACCTCTTGCCCCGCGACGCGGCAACATAGCCGCGCGCAGTACAGAAAGGATATCACCATGCATGCTCGCACTATGCTGCTGGCCGGGCTTTCGACGCTCGCGCTGGTGCCCATTGCCACGCCCGCCCTCGCGCAGGAGGCCGGCGCTGCCGAAGACGACAGCAACATCATCATCGTCACCGCGACCAAGCGCGACGCCAATCTTCAGGACATTCCCTTTTCGATCAACGCCCAGACCGCCGAAGACATCCAGAAATCGGGTGCGGTGACGCTGGAAGACCTGTCGCGCAACGTCGCCGGCCTGTCGGTGCAGAACCTCGGCCCCGGCCAGAGCCAGGTGTCGGTGCGCGGCGTGTCGGCGGGGCAGGTCGTCCGCGACCAGCCGGGGGTCAAGGAACAGGTCGGCGTCTATCTCGACGAAAGCGTGATCTCGCTGTCGCTGTTCACCCCCGACATCGATCTGTACGATCTGAACCGCGTCGAGACGCTCCGCGGGCCGCAGGGCACCCTGTTCGGATCGGGTTCGGTCGGCGGCACCATCCGCTACATCACCAATCAACCCAAGATCGGGGTGATGGAGGGCAGCGTCGAGGCGAACCTCAACCTTGTCGACGGCGACGACTTCGGCGGCCATTTGAAGGGCGCGGTCAATGTGCCGATGGGCGACACCGCGGCGCTGCGCGCGGTCGGCTATTACACGCGCTACGGCGGCTTCATCAACGCGATCGGCCCGGCGGGCGGCGATGACGTCAACAGCGGCGAACGCTATGGCGGTCGGCTCGCGCTGACGTTCGAGCCCAGCGACAATTTTTCGATCACCCCGCGCGTGGTGTATCAAAAGGTCACCGCCGACGGCTTCAATCGCCAGGACATCTATAATCTGTACGGCAATCGCTTCACGACGACGCGGCCGCAGGTGACCTTCGACGAGCGCGAGCAATATCTGTTGCTGCGCGAAGGGTTCGAGGACGAGACGCTGATCGCGGACCTCAACCTCAATGTCGGGCTCGGCGGCGCCAAGCTCACCTCGGTGACCAGTTACATCAACCGCGACATATTGGTCAGCCGCGACGCAAGCGCGCTCACCGGATCGGTGTCGGTCGATCTCGGCTTCCCGGCCGCCGGTGTTCTGCTGCCGTCGAACCTGGTCGACACCACCGACCTTGAAACCTGGTCGCAGGAAGTGCGCATCGCGTCGGACAATGACAGCCCGTTCCAGTGGGTGCTCGGCGCTTTCTATTCAAAGGTCGACCGCGTCTATAGCCAGACGCTACCCACCCCCGGTTATGACGCGGTGACCGACGCGGTGCTCGGTGCTGGAACGTCGGCGGCGGTCGCCAATGGCTTTGCCGCAAACTCGCCGTACAACGCCTTGCTGCCCTATGACATCAAGCAGTTCGCGCTGTTCGGCGAGGTCAGCTTTGACCTCAGCGATGCGTTCACGGCGACCGCGGGCGGGCGCTATTACGACTTCAAGGAAACGCGCAGCTTCAAATCGGGCGGGCTGTTCGCCAATGGCGACAACCGCACCGACAGCACCAAGTCGAGCGGTTTCACCCCGCGCTTCCTGTTGTCCTACGACCTCAGCGACAGCGTGACGGTCAACGCGCAGGCGTCGAAGGGCTTCCGCCTTGGCGGGGTCAATGATCCGCTCAACCTGCCGCTCTGCACCCCAGCCGACGCGGCATTGTTCGGCGGGTTCCAGGACTATGACGACGAAACGCTGTGGAACTACGAGCTGGGGATCAAGTCGCAGGGTCGCGGCTTCACCTTCAACGCCGCGGGCTTCTACAACGACATCAAGAATCTGCAGGTCACGCTCGATGCCGGCAGCTGTTCGTCGCGGATCGTGTTCAACGTCGACAAGGCGCATTCGATGGGGGTCGAATTCGAACTCGGGCTGTCGCCGGCCGACGGGCTCGATTTCAACCTGTCGGGCAGCCTGATCGAGGCCGAATTCGACACCACCCTGCCCGGCGTGCTCGCGACCGCGACGGGGATTCGCGAAGGCAATCGCCTGCCGTCGGTGCCGAAATTCCAGCTATCGGCGTCGGGCAGCTATGAATGGCCGATTGGCGATGCCGCGAACATGTATGTTGCGGCATCCTTCCAACATGTCGGCACCCGCTACACCCAGCCCGCCGATCAGGAAAACAACCCGCGGACCTTCGTCCACGGCTTGCCGTTCGGGGGTGCACCGGCGGGGTCGTCGACGACGGTCGACCTGCAATTGCCCGATTATCAGTTGGTCAATCTGAGTGCCGGGGTCGACTTCGAAGGCGGCCTGTCGCTGATCGCGTACGTCAACAATCTGTTCGACGAAAACGCGCTGCTGTCGTTCGATCGCGAGCGTGGCGGACGGGCACGGCTCGGCTATACGGTCGGTCAGCCGCGCACCTTTGGCATCACCGCGCGCAAGACGTTCTGAGCTCCATCGGACGCAAAAATGGGTTCGGTTCGGCAACGAACCGGCCCCTTTTTGCTGCACGCTGCACTGCACAATAATTGGGCAGGCCTGCCGCAAATTTAGGCCTTCCCAACATGACATTAATGTGGCATTCATTGCGTCAACAGTTTCAGGAGGGGAGAGCCTGAAAGGCTGGGCCGGGACGCAAGTCCCGGCCCTCTTTTTTTGCCCACAGCATGGAATGCGTCAGAACGTGGCTGTTTTTCAACGGGTTCGCTGAAAGCGAAGCGTCGCGAACACGCGCCAGCTACCGTCATCTTTTAGAACCGAATCGGTGACAATCATCCGATCGGGCGCTTCCAGCACATAGGTCGAGCGGCCAATCTCGACGTCGGCGCTGCCCCAATGATTGTGCCACTCGGACCCGGCAACCCGTCCTCCGATCGGACGCGTCCGACCCATGTTGTCGGTCCAGTCGCCGCGCACCCGGCCCTTGGCATCGACGCGGTAAATCGCTTCGGCCGCATAGTCGATCGGCGGCGTTCCGGGTACCGCCAGTCGATAGGCGAGCGCCGTCGCGTCGCCGTCGGGCGCTCCCTTGATCACCAGCGTCGCGGTCGCTGCTTTTCCGAATGCGGTCCCTTCACCGGACCAGCTGCCATGCCATGCCGCGAGCGACGGGGCGGGCGCCTGCGCCGCTGCCGGGGCCGCGATCGCCAGCAGCGCCGCCATCCCCCAACGCGCCGTCATGCCGCCGCTTCCGACCGCGAGAACATGAAGGCATTGCCGTCGGGATCATAGAAGGTGATGAGCTTCACCAGCCCCGGGATATGCTGGATATCGCCGTCCTGGCGCACCCCTTCGGCATCGAGATGCGCCTTGGCCGCATCGATGTCGGCGACCTCGAACACATTCGTCGCGCCGCCGCCCTGCACCACGCTCTCGACCTGGCTGAGGCCGATATTGACCCCCGCCATCGGGGTCGCCAGCTCGCACCAGCCGATCTCGTCTGCGCGGTAGAGCAATTTGCAGTGCATCACGCGCTCGTACCAGGCGATCGCCGCGGTCATGTCGGTCACCCCCATCGAACAGGTGAGTTCGGATCCGATTTCGAGTGTCATGTCTTTCCTCCCACAGCCAAGGCGCTTGCACCTATAGTCTGGTTTGTATAGTTACTGGCAAATGCCGTCAAGCGCGCCCGATCCGCTCCTGCTCCAGCTCGGCAGCCACCGCTGGCTGGTGCCACTGCTCGCCGATCTGGCGGCGCATCGCGGCGCGCGCTTTGTCGAACTGCTGCACCGGTTGACACTGTCGCGCGACAGCCTGACGCGTACCTTGAATGCCGCCGCCGCGCAGGGCTGGGTCCAGCGCAACCCCGGCCACGGCCACCCGCTGCGACCCGAATATATCCTGACCGAAGCAGGCAAAGCCGCCGCCGCGCGCGCCGCGACGATCGCCGAAGCGCAAGGCGCGATCGGCCTACCGCCCGGCGGCACGACGCGGTGGAGCCTGCCGCTGGTCGCCGGGATCGGCGCGGGTCACGACCGCTTCAACGCGCTGTCGCGGCTGCTCGCCCCCGCGACCCCGCGCGCGCTGTCGCAGGGGCTGGCGACGCTCGGTGAGCAGGGGCTCGTGCGGCGCGAGGTGATCGATATGCGGCCCCCGACGAGCCTTTACGGGCTGACGGGGAAGGGACGGGTGCTGGCAGAGGCGTGTACAATCTAGATTTCTCCCTCACCCTTCCCACCGGCTTCGCCGGCGGGCCCCTTCCCTCTCCCGTCGGGAGAGGGAGGGAGGCGCGAAGCGCCGGAAGGGTGAGGGTAATAGGGTCGCTTAGCGCAAAGCCGCCTTCACAAAATCCGCCGCACGCTCACCGATCATCATGCTCGGCGCATTGGTGTTCCCGCTGACCAAGCGCGGCATGACGCTCGCATCGGCAACCCACAGCCCGTCGATGCCGTTCACCTTCAGCGTCGGGTCAACCACCGCGTCGCCATCGCTGCCCATCCGGCACGTCCCCACCGGATGATAGACGGTGTCGGCGCGGCTGCGGATCAGCGCATCGAGCGCGGCATCGTCGTCGAGGTTCACCGGGTGCCGGTCGGTCCCCGCATAGTCGCCGAGCGGCGGCGCCGCGACGATGCGGTGCATCATCCGCACCCCGGCCCTTAAAGTCGCCATGTCGCGCTCGTCGGTCAGGAAGCCGGGGTCGATCGCGGGAGCCGCCGCGGCGTCACCCGACGCCAGCCGCACCGTGCCGCGGCTTTCGGGGCGCAGCACACAGGCGTGGCACGAAAAGCCATGCCCCTTGACCTTGGTCCGCCCATGATCCTCGAGCATCGCCGGGACGAAATGATATTGGATGTCGGGCGCGGGCAGGTCGGGGTGCGATTTCCAGAAGCCCCCCGCCTCCGCAAAACAGGTCGTCATGATGCCGGTGCGTTTGGTGCGATGTTCGAAAATCGCCTTCACCATCCGCCAGGTGCCGCCCAGACTGTTGCCGAGCGGGTCGGTCGAGCGGGTTTCCCAGCTCGACACATAGTCGATATGATCCTGCAGATTGTCGCCCACCGCGGCGCGATCGAGCGTCACCGCGATTCCCTGCTCCGCAAGATGCGCAGCGGGGCCGATCCCCGACAGCATCAAGATCTGCGGGCTGCCGAACGCCCCCGCCGACAGGATCACCCCGCCGCGCGCGCGCAGCGTTTCGCGCTGCGATCCACGCCGGATCGCGACGCCCGTTGCGCGCCCATTCTCGACGACAATTTTTTCGACCAGCGCGCCGGTGCGGATGTCGAAATTGGCACGCCCGCGCAGCGGCTCGACATAGGCGCGTGCTGCTGACCAGCGTTCGCCCGCTTTCTGCGTCACCTGATACAGGCCGAAGCCTTCATTGTTCGGCCCATTGAAATCGCCGGTGCGGGGCAGTTGCAGCGCCGCGGCGCTCTCGATGAAACGGCGGCTCGTCACATTCGGCCAGCGCTGGTCCATCACATTCAGCGGTCCGTCGCCGCCATGATGCTCGTCGCCGCCGCGCTCATTGCCCTCGCTGCGCTTGAAATAGGGCAGCACGTCGGCATAGGTCCACCCCGTCGCGCCGAGCGCCGCCCATTGGTCATAATCGAAGGCGTGGCCGCGGATATAGACCATCGCGTTGATCGCGCTCGACCCGCCCAGCCCGCGCCCGCGTGGCTGGTATCCGATCCGCCCGTTCAGCCCCTTTTGCGGCAGCGTGTCATAGCGATAGTTCGACTTTTCGGGGATGAAGGGCATGAACCCCGGGGTCTTGACCCGAACATCGTCATTGGTCCCGCCCGCCTCGATCAGGCACACGCTGCGCGTCTCGTCCGCGGCGAGCCGCCCCGCCGCCGCGCTCCCCGCGCTGCCGCCGCCGATGACGATGATGTCAAACTGATCCATATCCGCCGCTCCCCTCGCCACCGCTTCGGTGGTCAATCGCGACTTACATGAATGTCATTAAGCGGTGTGGCAAGGGGCTTGCAAATTAGAGGCAATCTCCGGCGAAGCAGGTGGCGAGAAGAAACGCCGATGCCAGAATCGCCGGCAGCATCAGAACGAGCGCGATCATCAGCATTGCGCAGCCCCCCGCAATCAACCGCGCATCACCGCGCCGCCAAGCAAGCACAGCGCTCAACAGATAAAGTGGAACCGCCGCAAGAAACAGCGGTCCCCACAGTCCACCCAAATCCTTTGCGCCGTAAAAGGAGAGCAAGAGCAAGAGCGGGGGAACGCCTCCTGAGACGAAGGCGACGATGTCCCAATATTTCCAGTGTGCAATGCGGCTTGCCCTCGTCTGCACGCTCAATCCGCCGCTTCCTCGCTCGCGCGCCCCGCCGCCCAGCGCTGCTTGATCATCGCGCTCGTCGCGCGGCTGCCGTCGTGACTCCAGCCGGGTTCACGCCACATATAGCTGAGCTTGTGCTTCCACGGCGCGTGCCAGACGTCCTTCGCGATCCCGACCCACTCATGCACCGCAGCCCACAATATGTTGAAGCTTCCGAGCTGCTTGACGATTCCGTACCGCACCGGCTCATCATCGCGTTCGGGAACGAAGCTGCCGAACATCTTGTCCCAGATGATGAAGACCCCGGCATAGTTGGCGTCGAGATAGCGCGGGTTGACGCCGTGATGGACGCGGTGGTGCGACGGGGTGTTCATCACCGCCTCGAACCATTTGGGTAGCCGCTTGATCGCCTCGGTATGGATCCAGAATTGGTAGATCAAGTTGAGCCCCGCGCAGAAAAACACCATCGCGGGCGGAAAGCCGATCAGGAACAAGGGCAGCCGGAAAATGAAAGCAATGCTGATGAAGCCCGTCCAGGTCTGCCTGAGCGCAGTCGACAGATTATAATGCTGCGAGCTGTGGTGGATGACATGGCTCGCCCAGAACCAGCGCACCCGGTGCGCGCTGCGGTGAAAGACATAATAGGCGAGGTCATCGAGGACGAAGCAGAGGATCCACGCCCACCACCAGCCCATGAAATCGATCCCGATGTCGAACAGGCGGAACTGGTGCAGCCACACGGCCAGCGCCACGACGATCCCGCCAACGAGCGCGCTGGCGACCTGGCTCCCCGTGCCAAGCATGAGCGAGTTCAGCGTATCGCGTACCTCGTACCGGCTTTTGTCAGCGCGGCGCGCCACGATCATTTCGGCGATCAGCAGCAGGATGAAGGCCGGAATCGCATAGGTGACCGGATCGGGCAGCTTATCCACAGCGCAGATCCCGCATCCGCGATGCCCACATCCCGGCATCCTTGCCGAGGTGCAAAGTCACCGCGCCGAACGTCCGTTCAGGCATCGTCAGGGTCAGGAAATCCTTGTCGAGCCGACCGATCACCTGCCCGTCGATCGGCCGCGCGGCAAAATGATTGCCGTGCGCGCGCACCAGCATCTGGCGCCCCTCGGCATTGCGGACGATCGCGGCAAATCCCGCGCGGTCGCGCGCGACCTCGATCCCGCCAAATCCTACCTCGGCCTCTTCGGCGAGGCGGATCGCATGCGCTTCATCCTCGATCCGCGGATCGGCGCCGAGCCCCATCTTGCCCACCAGCCACACCACAAGCAGCACCGCGACCACCGAGCCGCCAAGCTGGATCAGCTCGGCCAGCGTCACCGCTCGCCCGCCAGCGCATCCAGCATCGGGCGCAGCCCCGCCAGGTCGTACCCCGCGCCCGCCGCTGCCGTACAGATCGCATCGACATCCTCGCCCGCCCGCGCGCGCGCCAGCGCCCACAAATGGGTCGATCGCGTCCCCGACCGGCAATAAGCGAGAACTGGCCCCGTCGCCCCCGCCAGCACCGCATCGAGTGCATCAAGCTGCGGATGGCTGAACCCCGCATGGCCGACCGGGATCGCGGCATAGGCGAGCCCTTCGGCGGCGGCGGCCCCGGCGATGTCGCCGCCTTGCGGCGCGGCGGGTTCCTCGCCGTCGGGCCGGTTGTTGACGATCATCGCAAAGCCCGCCGCCTTCGCCGCGGCGACATCCTCGATGCTGATCTGCGGGGCGACGCTATAGTCGGCGGACAGGGGTCGAAAATCGCTCATGGCCGGATGTATAAACCGCGCTCCATTGCTGACAAGCGTGAAGGTGTGGCGGTAGCCGGTGGCGGGCTGCTTTGCGGTGGTTATCTGCCACAAGCTCCTCTCCCCTTGTGGGAGAGGATAGCGCAGCTTGCTCCGTCAGGAGCTAGCGAAGCTTGGTGAGGGGGTGGACGCCAGCAGGCGTAAAACCCCTCTCAACTGCGGCTAGGCAGCAAAGCTGCCAAGCCTTCGCATCTCTCCCACAAGGGGAGAGAGGAAATGACGTACGTCGGCAACCGGTCGAATGCCGACCATCAGAATTGCCGGATCACCGCCAGAAACGCATCGCCCCAGGCCTCGAGCTTCTTGGCGCCGACCCCCGGGATCGTGCCCATCGCTTCCAGCGTCGCGGGCCGCTCGGTCGCCATCGCGCGCAGCA
Organism: Sphingopyxis microcysteis; assembly: GCF_012274265.1. Taxonomy (GTDB): domain Bacteria; phylum Pseudomonadota; class Alphaproteobacteria; order Sphingomonadales; family Sphingomonadaceae; genus Sphingopyxis; species Sphingopyxis microcysteis. Next base: position 82,806 of record NZ_JAANYY010000004.1, on the reverse strand, counting down.
CCGCGTCGTGAAAGATCACATAGGGCGGGACATTGGCCTCCGCAGCGAGCTCGCGCCGCGTGGCGCGCAGCGCGTCGAACAGCGGATCACCGATCGGATTTGCGGCCCCCGCGCCTGCTGCGCCGCGCGCCTCGCGCCGCGTGCGCTTGACCGGCGGCTCGGCGATCAGCACCGCCGCCTCGCCCTTCATCATCGCGCGCGCGGTGGGGCCGAGCATCAGCCCGCCATGCTCGGTCGTCTCGAGCGCCTCGCGCGCGACGAGCGTGCGCACGAGCGGCTTGATCAGCCGCGCCTCGTCGCCTTCGACGATGCCGAACACCGACAATTTGTCATGCCCGCGCTGCGCGATCCGTTCGTCGCTGCGCCCGGTCAGGACCGCCTCGATATGCCCGGCGCCATAGCTCTGCCCGGTGCGATAGACCGCAGACAGCAGCTTTTGCGCGAGCACCGTCGCATCGACTTGGCGCCCGGGGTCGAGGCAATTGTCGCAATTGCCGCAGCGCGCGGGCGGGCTTTCGCCGAAATGGCGGAGCAGCTGCGCGCGGCGGCACTCGACCGTCTCGACCAGCGCCGCGAGCGCGTTCAGCCGCACCCGCTCGCCCGGCACCCGCGCCTCGGGAAGCTCGCTCAGTCGCATCCGCGCCTTGGCAAAATCGTCGGCACCCCACAGCATCATCGCCTCCGCGGGGTCGCCGTCGCGCCCGGCGCGCCCGGTTTCCTGATAATAGCTTTCGATCGATTTGGGCAGCGCGGCATGCGCGACAAAGCGCACGTCGGGCTTGTCGATGCCCATGCCGAACGCGACCGTCGCGGTGACGATGCCGTCCTCCGATGCGACGAAATCATGCTGGACCCGCGCCCGCAGCTCGGCATCGAGGCCGGCGTGATAGGCGGCGACCGACCGCCCCGTCGCCTTCGCGAGCTGGTCTGCCAGCCGCTCGGTGCCGCTGCGCGTCGGGCAATAGACGATCCCCGGCCCGGGGTTGGCGGCGATGAATTCGACCAGCTGGCGCGCCGGGGTGATCCGGGGGCGGATTGCATAGCGGATATTCGGCCGGTCGAAACCCGCCAGGATCAACCCGTCGTCGGGAATCCCCAGCTGAACCAAAATATCTTCGCGCGTATGCCTGTCCGCGGTTGCGGTCAGCGCGAGCCGCGGCACCGCCGGAAAGGCATCGAGCAGCGGGCGCAGCAGGCGATAGTCGGGGCGGAAGTCATGCCCCCATTCGGACACGCAATGCGCTTCGTCGATCGCGAACAGCGCCGGCATCCGCGCCTCGAGCAGCGCGCGAAACCCCTCGCCCGTCGCGCGTTCGGGCGCCACATAAAGCAGGTCGAGCTCGCCGTCGCGGTAGCGCTGCCGCGTCTCGGCGCCATCGGCGTCGACGCTGGTCAGCGACGCGGCGCGGATCCCTGCGGCGCGCGCCCCGCGCAGCTGGTCGTGCATCAGCGCGATCAGCGGCGACACGACCACGACGCAGCCCGGCAGCGCAACCGCGGGCAGCTGGTAGGTGAGCGACTTGCCCGCCCCCGTCGGCATCACCGCCAGCGTCCGCTCGCCCGCCATCACGCGGGTGACGACGTCGGCCTGCCGACCGCGAAAGGCGTCGAAACCGAAGGTGGATTTCAGGAGGGGGAGAAGCGCGTCGGCGGACATTGGGACGGGCGATAGGAAGTTTGACGCGGTGGGGGAAGCCCCGACCTCAACCATTCCAATCCTTTTCCCGTTCGCATCGAGCGAAGTCGAGATGCCCTTCGCCCTCGCGCGCCGCTGAGGGGTGTCTCGACTTCGCTCGACACGAACGGAATGAAGGTTGGGCTATACCAAAGTCAGCATCGCCCGTTCCGCCATCCGCGTCGCCGTCTCGCGTTCGGCCATCACGACATGGTCGGCGCCGCGGCGCACCAGATCGTCGACCTCCTCGTCCGAATGTGCGCGCGCGACGATCACCAGCTTCGGGTTGATCGCCCGCGCCCGCCGCACGATCGCCCCCGCCTCGACGCCTTCGGGGATCGCGATCAGCAATGTCGAGGCCTCGTCGAGCCCGGCCTGCCGCAGCACGCTTTCCTTGGTTGCGTCGCCGACGATCACCGTCGCGCCCGCCGCGCGCGCCGCCGCCGCCATGTCCTTCTGGTCCTCGATCACGGTCAGCCCTTCGCCGCGCCCGCAGATCAGCCCGCCGATATGGCTGCCGACGCGGCCATAGCCGATCAGCACGACCCCGGCGTTGCACGGCGCGGGCGCTTCGGCGTCAGGCGCCGCTGCGGGCCCGGGCGCCGCATCCGAACGAACGCGCTTGACGGCGAGCGTGAACAGGATCGGGTTGACCAGGATCGACAGCAAGGCGCCCGCGAGGATCAGGTCGCGCCCGGTTTCGGGCAGCACCTCCAGCCCCACCCCCAGCCCCGCCAGGATGAAGGAAAATTCGCCAATCTGCGCGAGGCTCACCGACACCGTCAGCGCGGTCTGGTTCGTGTGACCGAAGGCCCGGACCAGCGCGAAGGCGGCGAGCGATTTGCCGACGACGATGATCGCGACGGTCGCCAGCACCGGCCCCGGCTGTTCGACCAGCACATTGGGGTCGAACAACATGCCGACCGACACGAAAAACAGCACCGCGAATGCATCACGCAGCGGCAGCGTTTCCTCGGCGGCGCGGCGGCTCAATTGCGTTTCGCCGAGGATCATCCCGGCAAAGAACGCACCAAGCGCAAACGACACGTCGAAAATCACCGCCGCGCCGAACGCCACCCCCAGCGCGATTGCGAGCACCGCCAACCGAAACAGCTCGCGCGATCCGGTGTGCGCGACCCAGTGCAATACCCAGGGCAGGATGCGCCGCGCGACGACAAACATGAAGGCAACAAAGCCGACGACCTTGAACAGCACGATCGCCGCCGATTGCAGCAATCCCGCGCTGCCGCCTTCATCGCCGCGGTCGCCGAACATGGCGGGAAGCAGGACAAGCGCGAGTACCATCACCAGATCTTCGACGATCAGCCAGCCGACCGCGATCCGCCCCTTTTCGGTCTCGATCATATCGCGCGCCTGGAGTGCGCGCAGCAGGACGACGGTCGAGGCGACCGACAGCGCCAGCCCGAACACCGCGCTGCCCGCGACCGACCAGCCGAGCCACAGCCCGAGCATGATGCCGAGCGCCCACGCGACCGCGATCTGCGCGATCGCCCCCGGCACCGCGATCTTGCGGACCGACAGCAGGTCTTTCAGCGAAAAATGGAGCCCGACCCCGAACATCAGCAGAATGACGCCAATCTCGGCCAGCTGCATCGCCAGTCCGGTGTCGGCGACGAACCCCGGCGTGAACGGGCCGACGAGGATGCCCGCGAGCAGGTAGCCCGCAATCGGCGAAATCCGCAGTCGCTGCGCCAGCGCCGCCATCAGAAACGCAACGCCAAGCCCCGCAACGATGGTTCCGATCAGGGTCGTGTCGTGCGGCATGGTTTCTGCCTAGGGGGCGGGAGCGCCCGGGGTCAACCCGCGCGGCGCCTGACCGCGTCGCTACGCCATGAAATGAGGATGTTTGTTGATCGAAGGAATGTGAAACCGTAGCCCTGAGCCCGTCGAAGGGCGCCTTGCCGAGAAGCGCCCTTCGACGGGCTCAGGGCTACGGTTCAGATGAAGGCCGTCATGCTCTATATGTCGCTTTTCGTCTCATCACTCCGTCCGGCAAACAGCCAGCGCCCGCACGCCCAAGCCGCAACAGCACCACCAAGCTGCGCCGCGACGAACGCCGGTACGTCAGCGGGCGTGATCCCCGCGAAACTGTCCGAAAGGCTCCGCGCCACCGCGATGGCGGGATTGGCGAAACTCGTTGAGGAGGTGAACCAATAGGCCGCGGTGATATAGAGCGCGACGCCGGGCGCGACCCAGTCGGGGCGATGCCGCACGGTGCCGAGGATGGTCAGGATCAGGCCAAAGGTCGCGACAAACTCGCCCGTCCATTGCCCGCCGCCGGTGCGCGCCTTTGCCGAAAATTGCAGCAGCGGCAGGTCGAACATCAGATGCGCGGCCCACACGCCAAGGATACCGCCCGCGAGCTGCGCCGCGACATAAAGCACCGCGGTGCGCGGCGCGATGCTGCGACCGAGCGCCATCACCAGCGTAACCGCCGGGTTGAAATGCGCGCCCGAAATCGCGCCCAGCATCGCGATCAGCACGAACAATATCGCCCCGGTCGCGATCGCGTTGGCGAGCAGCGCGACCGCGACATTGCCGCCCGACAGCGTCTCGGCCATAATCCCCGACCCGACGACGGTCGCGAACAGGAAAAAACTGCCGATCGCCTCGGCGACGAGCGCGCGCGTCACGCCGCGCCCGCCATTGCGCCGATGCTGTTCAGCGCCTCGCGCCGCTCGGTCGCGGACATGGTTTCGAGCGGCAGCGCCAGCATCGCGCGCACCCGCATGTCGAGCAGGCGCCAGGTTTCGGCAAAGGCGGCATCGACCGCCGCCGCGTCGCCCGCGACATCGGCGGGGTCGGGCAGTCCCCAATGCGCGCGCACCGGCGCGCCGATGAACAGGGGGCAGGCCTCGCCCGCCGCATTGCCGCACACGGTGATCGCAATGTCGATGCGCGGCGCGCCGGGAACGGCAAATTCGTCCCAGCTTTTCGAGCGGAAGGCGGTAAAGTCGTAGCCCTCGCGCGCCAGCAGCCGCAGCGCGCCGGGGTGCGGCACGCCCTTCGGCTGGCTGCCCGCGCTGAACGCGCGGACTCGGCCTTCACCCTTGCGGGCGATCAGCGCCTCGCCCAAAATGCTGCGCGCCGAATTGCCGGTGCACAGCACCAATATGTTCAACCCCCCGGTCGCGATCATGTCAGCAGCAGCCGACCTTGACCGGCGCCGCCTGCGGCATCGCGGGAACGCAGCACGCACCCTCGGCGGCATTATCCGACGCCAGCGGCGCGAAGTCGGGGCTGTCGCCGTACACCGTCGATTCGCCGTTGGTCAGAAAGGCTTCCCACACCACCCCGTCGGGATCGGCGATCCAGCTTTTTTCGGATTTGGCGTAGCAACAGGTCGTCGCGCCCTCCTCCAGCACCGGCGCCCCGGCGTTTTTCAGGCGGCCGTAGACCGCCGCGAGTTCGGCTTCATCCTCGACCTGCAAGCCGACATGTTCGATCCCGCGATGCGCGCCCTCGCGTACGGAGATCGCAAAATTGATCCGCGGATCGTCGAGCATCCATTTGGCATAATCGGGTTTGGTCACGCTCGGCGCGGCGCCGAACAGCCCCGAGTAAAACGCAATCGACTTGTCGAGATCGCTCACCCCGACGTGCATGTGAAAACGGCTCATGCAGCAGTCCTTTCCGTCTTGTCCCTGGTGTCGCAGGGGGCCGCGGGGGCGCAGACCGCGCCGCCGCAGCAATTTTCCATCAGAAAGCCGAGCAGCGCGGTCATCGCGCCATAATCGGCAGAATAGATCAGCGACCGCCCGTCGCGGCGCTGCGCGATCAGCCCGGCGTTGGTCAGCTGCGCGAGATGAAAGCTGAGCGACGATGCCGGGACGCCGAGCGCCTCGGCGATCGCTCCGGCCGCCAGCCCGTCGGGTCCGGCCTGCACCAGCAGCCGGAACAGCGCGAGCCGATGCTCCTGTGCCAACGCGCCCAGCGCGCGAACGACATTATCCGATTCCATCGCGGCCTCCATGATTCGATAATCATCGAAATATGGAAATCAGGACAGCGCGTCAACAGATATTTCGATGATTATCGAAATGGCGTTCTGGAAATCTTGCGCACATTGTCATTGCGAGGAGCCGAAGGCGACGCGGCAATCCAGAGCAGGCGCAAACCGCTCTGAATTGCTTCGCTCCGCTCGCAATGACGAGGGAGCAGGCTAAACCGTCCCTTCTTCCTTCTCCGCCTGCTGCCGCGCCCACATGTCGGCGTACAGCCCGCGCATTGCCAGCAGCTGGTCGTGCGTCCCCGTCTCGGCCACCCGGCCCTTGTCGAGCACGATGATGCGGTCGGCGCCGGTCACCGTCGACAGGCGGTGCGCGATCACCAGCGTCGTGCGCCGCGCCGCGATCCGCTCCAGCGTGTCCTGGATCGCCGCCTCGGTCCTGCTGTCGAGCGCGCTCGTCGCTTCGTCGAGGATCAGAAGCGGCGGGTTCTTGAGCAATGTCCGCGCGATCGCGACGCGCTGCTTCTCGCCGCCCGACAGCTTCAGCCCGCGCTCGCCGACCTCGGTGTCGTAACCCTGCGGCAGCAAGGCGATAAAGCCGTCGATCGCCGCCCCCTCGGCGGCCGCCGCAATCTCGTCGGCGCTTGCGCCTTCGCGGCCATAGGCGATGTTGTAACCGATCGAATCGTTGAACAGCACCGTGTCCTGCGGGACGATGCCAATGCTCGCGCGCAGGCTGGCCTGCGTCACTTGGGCAATATCCTGTCCGTCGATCAGCACACGGCCGCCCTGCGGATCGTAGAAGCGAAACAGCAGCCGCGCGATCGTCGACTTGCCCGCCCCCGACGGCCCGACAATCGCCAGCGTCTCGCCCGCGCCGACCGCGAAACTGACGCCGTTCAGGATTGTGCGGTCGGGTTCGTAACCAAAGACGACATTGTCGAACGCCACCGCGCCGCCGTTTACCGCCAGCGGCGCTGCGCCCGGCGCATCCGAAATCTCCGGCGGGGTGTCGATCAGGCGGAACATCGCCTCCATGTCGATCAGCCCCTGGCGGATCACGCGGTACACCATGCCGAGCATGTCGAGCGGGCGGAACAGCTGCGCGAGCAAGGTGTTCACCAGCACCACGTCGCCGACCTTATATTCGCCGACCGACCAGCCCCACACGGTGTACGCCATCGCCCCCGCCAGCGCGGCGTTGGTGATCAGGCTCTGCCCGATGTTGAGCCACGCGAGGCTGTTCTCGCTCTTCACCGCGGCGCGCGCATATTGGTCGGCGACGTCGCGGTAGCGTGATTCCTCGCGTGCCTCGGCGCCGAAATATTTGACCGTCTCGTAATTCAGCAGGCTGTCAACGCTGCGCCCGATGGTCAGCGTGTCGAGGTCGTTCATCCGCGTCCGCAGCGCGTTGCGCCAGTCGGTCACCTTGCGGGTGAAGATGATATAGACGATCACCATCAGCGCGGTGGCGCTTGCCAGCCCGAAACTGAACTTGGTCCAGAAAATGACCAGCACCGCGGCGAGCTCGATGATCGTCGGCGCGATGTTGAACAGCAGGAAATAGAGCATCGTGTCGATACTCTTGGTCCCGCGCTCGATCACCTTGGTCACCTCGCCCGTCCGCCGCGCGAGGTGAAAGCGCAGGCTCAGCGCGTGCAAATGGCTGAAGGTCGCGATCGCCAGCTCACGCGTCGCATCCTGCCCGACGCGCTCGAACACCACATTGCGGAGATTATCGAACAGCACCCCGGCAAAACGCGCCCCGGCATAAGCGAGCACCAGCCCGATCGCGAGCGCGACGCCCTCCTCCATCCCCGGCGCCATCCGGTCGATCGCGGCGCCATAAAGAAAGCCCATCGAGAGCTGGACGCCCTTCGACGCCAGCACGATCAGCCCGGCCCCGATGATGCGAACCTTGTGCCCCCGCTGACCCGCTGGCCACAGATAGGGCAGGAAACGCTTCAGCGTATCGAGAACGGGGGGTTCCTTGGCCGCATCGGCGGAAGTGAGCGTATCGGGCGGCATGCGCGCCCCATGTAGGGGGGCGGGGGCGGAACGCCAAGCAAACTGCATGGCAAAAGGAAACAATCCCTAAAATTCGTCATCCCGGTGAAGGCCGGGGTGACGACTGTGGGAGCCGCCTTGCTAGGGTCTGTCCTGCTCAGGGCTACGGATCAATTTGAACAGGACAGATTCTAGAGTTTCTCGCGCGGCCCCAGATGCCGCATGATCCGTTCGATCAGGCGCCGTTCCTCGCTCGTCGGGGTCGGGATGACTGCCGCGGGCGGCTCGGCGCGGCGGCCGAAAGATGGACGGCGCGGGGGAACAAGCGGGGAGAAGCGCATCGGGGGCTCGCCTTCAATGTGCGGCGTCGCCCCCCGGCACCGCGATGGTTCTGGTCCCGCCGCCCATGGTGAAGGCACATGGTTGCAGAACCGTATAAAGCGCTGGTTACTGCTTTCTTTCCGGTACCGTGAAGGTGCCGGTGACGCGCCCGCCGGTGCCGCCCGCGATCGGATTGCCGTCGGGACCGCGCGCCGCGCCGCGCCCGTCGACCGTCGCGCGGCCACTGTTGAGGTCGATCACCAGCCGTCCGCCGCGCAGATTGTTGCCGCGCTGGCGCAGCTCGACATTGCCAACCATCGTGATCAGGCGGCGGTCGAGATCGTAGATCGCGACATTGCCCGACGCGCGCTCGTCCCCCTTGGTCACCACCACCCCGCCGGTGGCGTCGAGCCGATTGACGTCGGTGCCGCCCGAACGGGTATAGGCGACAGTCATCCGCGCCGCCGTCAGCGTCATCCCGGCCTGCGTCACCCGGACATTGCCCGCGATCACGACGCGGTCGGCGCGATCCTGCACCTCGATGCTGTTCGCGGCGAAGTCGACCGGGGCGCTGCTGTTGTGGTTGGCGAGCGCCTGTGCATTGGCGGCGTCGCCGCTACCGACCGACACCAATGCGAGGCTGGTGAACGCAAACCCCGCGCCTGCAAGCGCCATGCTTTTCATGGTCCAAAGGCGGTTCATTTGATCACTCCCTGATTGATCCGCAGCCGCGCATTGCCCTGCAAGCGCACGATCCGCTGGTCGAGATCGGCGGTCAGCTGATTGGCCGAAAAGCTGCCGATATTCAACGTGCCGTCGACACCGCCCTGCCCAATCAGGCTGCGCGTCTTGAGGTCGATCGACACATTGCTGGCATCGATGCGATAGCCACCCGCGCCCTTGACCTGCACCATGCCCGGCACCGCGACCTTTTCGGTTTCCATATTATAGGCGCTGTCGCGCGCGACGATCGTCGCCGGGCCGTCGTCGAGCCGGATCGCCCCCGACAGGTCGGTCATCCGCACCACCGGTTCGGCCGAACTTTTCTGCACCGCGCTGCCCGCGAGCAGGGCAAAGGGCTGGCCCTTGGCATCCTGGCCGCGATATTCGGCGCGCGTCACCTTCATCCGCTCGCTCGCCATGTCGACCTTGTCCTTGGCGAGCAGAAAGCTGATCTCGGCGCGCTGGGTAAAGGGCGAAAACACCAGCACCGCCGCGACGACGCCGATCACCAGCGGCAGCCCGTAACGCAGGATGCGCACCACGCGGTCGTGACTCGACCCGCTGCGCGCCCACATCTGGCGCATCGTGCGGTCAAGGTCGGCGCGTTCGGACATCGAATCGGTTTCCGTCAGCTATGCGCGAAAATGTCGGTTTCAGGCCAGCCGGCAAGGTCGAGCGCCGCGCGCGTCGGCAGGAAATCGAAACAGGCCTGCGCCAATTCGGTGCGCCCCTCGCGCGCCAGCCGCATATCCAGAACCTCTTTCATCGCGTGCAGGAAACGCACGTCGCTCGCGGCATAATCGCGCTGCGCGTCGCTGAGTTCGGCGGCGCCCCAGTCGCTCGACTGCTGCTGTTTCGACACTTCCTGACCCAGAAGTTCGCGCACCAGTTCCTTCAGCCCGTGGCGGTCGGTGTAGGTGCGGACCAGCTTCGATGCGATCTTGGTGCAATAAACGGGGGCGGTAACGACGCCGAGCGCCTGTTGCAGCGCCGCAATGTCGAAACGCGCAAAATGGAACAGTTTCAACCGGTTGGGATCGGTCAATATCGCCTTCAGCACCGGCGCGTCATAACGGCTGCCGGGCGCGAAGCGCACCAGATGCTCGTCGCCCGACCCGTCGCTGATCTGGACCAGGCACAGCCGGTCGCGCAGCGGGTTCAGCCCCATGGTTTCGGTGTCGATCGCAACGGCGCCCGGACCCAATGCGCCGGCGGGCAAATCTTCTTCGTGGAAATATACGCTCATTCGCCCGCCTTAGGCCAAGCCGCCTTGCCGCTCAATGACTGGTTTTCCCGGCGCTGGCCGATCCGCCGCCAGCCCGCGGCAAAGCGCGGTTCGTCCGGCATCGGCGGCTTGAATTTTCCGTTCGCAGATGCAGAATGTTTAAGCTATATATTGCGTCGTTAGCGGCATGGGGCGAGTCTGTGCCCGTGGTGAAGTGCGTCCCCGTCCGACGCAAGGCGCCGATCATATGGGGTATGGACGAACCGAAAGCGACTATTAGACAATGAGTTTCAACAAGGATCGCCGCGGCCAGCGGGGGCGCGGCAAGCGCGATGATTTCGGCAATTTCGACAGCTTCGAACCTGCACCTTATGGCGGCGACAGCTACGGCGGCGGTAACCGCGGTGGCGGTTATGGCGACCGCGGCGGCTTCGGCGGCGGCGATCGCGGCGGTTTTGGCGGTGGCGACCGCGGCGGCTTCGGCGGCGGCGATCGTGGCGGCTTCGGCGGCGGACGTGGCGGCGGCATGCCGGCACAGGTCGTTGGCGAAGGCCAGGGTACGGTCAAATTTTTCAACGCTTCCAAAGGTTTTGGTTTCGTTGCCCGTGACGATGGCGGCGAAGACGTGTTCGTGCACATCAGCGCGGTCGAACAGGCCGGGCTGCAAGGTCTGGCCTCGGGCCAGCCGCTCGGCTTCACGCTGATCGAACGCAACGGCAAGGTGTCGGCCATCGATCTGAAGATCGAAGGCGAACCGATGCCGGTCGAAGAATTCGCACCGCGCCAGCGTGACGATCGCGGCGCGCCGGGTGGCGCCCGCGGGCGTCGCCAGCTGACTGGTGAACGCACCTCGGGCACGGTCAAATTCTTCAACACGACGAAGGGCTTCGGCTTTATCGCGCGCGACGACGGACAGGCCGACGCCTTCGTCCACATCAGCGCGGTGCAGCGCGCCGGCATGGCGGGCCTCGACGAAGGCGACCGCGTCGCTTTCGACATCGAAGTCGACGATCGCGGCAAGTTCGCCGCGGTGAACATCCAGCCGCATCAGGACTGAGGCCGATAACCGGATATGAAAAGGGCGGCTCTCGGGCCGCCCTTTTTTTTGTTTGGGACCGCCTTTGTCGGCAAGCGACCGGTTGCGGCCAGAAAGCCCCTCCCCTTCAGGGGAGGGGTTGGGGTGGGGGCTCGCGGTGTAGCGCAATACCTCTGGCCCCCACCCGCTGCGACTAGGCAGCAAGCTGCCAAGTCTCGCTGCCCTCCCCTGAAGGGGAGGGCGTGGTGATAGCTACGTCCGTCACCCAAAATCCGCCGGGCCTCAATAGCCCAGCGTTGCCTCCAGGAACCAGATCCGCTGCTGCGTCTCGTCGGCCCAGGTGTCGACCAGCCCGCTCGTCGCGATGTCGCCGTCCGCCTCGGCCGCGGCCTTCACCTCTTTGAGCTGGTCCAGCAAAAGCCTGTTATCGTCAGCCAGCGCCCGGATCATCGCCTCGGCATCGGTGCCAGCGGCATCGTCGTCCCGGATCGAGCTGCGGCGCCCGATGTCGCCGATCGACTGGAGCGTCCGCGCGCCATTCTTGCGCACCCGTTCGGCGATCAGGTCAGTGGTCGCGAAAATCTGTGTCGCTTGTTCGTCGAACAGCAGATGCAGTTCGCGAAAGCGCGGCCCCTGGACATGCCAATGATAGTTTTTGGTCTTGAGATAGAGCGCAAAACTGTCGGCGAGCAGCGCGTTGAGCGCATCGGCGACGGCGGGCTGGTTTGGATGGGACATGGGAAATATCCTTTCTCTTTCACCCAATATAGCGCGCCGCGATGCGCTTTACCCATGAAAGCTGTCGGTCGCTGTCATCGATAAAAGCGATAAGGATGCAAAGTTCTACAGGCCTAACCGATCAGCCCGAACGCCCCCATTGCGGTAACGATGCCCCATATCGCCAGGATCGCTGCGCTGGCCCAGCGCACCCCGTGCGCCGCGCGCCGATCGGCCAACGCCGGACCGAAGGCCAGAAAGGGCAGCATCGCCAGCGTCCAGCCGACCAGCGCGCCCGCTGCCGCCCATTGTCCAGCGCCACTGGTGGCCGCCAACGCGCCGATCAGGAAATGGCTGCGGTCGCCGAACTGCGCAATCAGCAGCCGTCCCGCCAACATCGTCGGGGGCGCGGTCAAAGCCTTGTCGTCGAACGGCATACCTCGCCCGCGCCACAGCAGCGCCGCGGCGGCCGACAGCATCGCGAACGCCACGAGCAGCGCCGCTACGCCCTGTCCGATCATCCGGTTGGCGACCGCCCCCGCCGTCGCGGCGACCATGGCGTTGAGCAGGAACGCACCAAACGCGACCGCGACGACGACGCGCCGGTCCGGCCGCGCGCTCAGCAGCCGCGACAATATAATCCCGCTGCGCCCATCGGCATTGGCGAGCAGCACCGCCACCAGCGCAAGCATGATTGCATCCATGCAAACCCGTCTGAATTGTCAGGCAGGAACCGTCAATGACCGAGGCGCATGGCGACCGACGCCAGCCATGCCTCATGCATGGCGGCGGGCAACGGCCCGCGCGGCACGGTCGCGGCATCGCTCATCGCGTCGAGATAGGTCAGGATGGCCGCGCGATAGCCGCCCCCCGCCACCGCCGATTCCAGCCGGCTGGCCAGCGTTTCGACCGCGGCAAAGCCGTTGTCGCGCGCCAGGCAGCGGATATCGTCGATGCCCTGAACGATCTGCGCCAGCGCGCAATGCGGCAGCGCTTCGGCCAGCGCGCCGATCTGGCCGGTGATCCGGTTCTGAATGTCGAGATATGGGTCGGCTTGGGTACGCATCACTCACCCCCCTTTTCGGACAATGAATGTCCTGATCGGACGATGCGCTCATTTGGTTAACAGCGGGTTAGGAGCGATGTCAGCGGTGCCCCGCGGCCGAACCCTGCCCCTGTTTGTTGCGGTACATGTCGCGGTCGGCGGCGGCCAATATGTCCGATTCGGTCATCCCCGACTGGAGCATCGCGATCCCGAAACAGGCCGACAGCGCGATTTTGTGCCCGTCATACGCCGCGGGTGCCGCCGTCAGCACATCGCCCAGCCGCGCGATCTGGGCGCGCGCGCCTTCCTCGCTCGACTGGTCGAGGATCAGCCCGAATTCGTCGCCGCCAATCCGCGCCGCAACGTCGGTGGCGCGGATCGATTCGGCGAGCCGCTTGGCAATCTCCATCAGCGCGAAGTCGCCCGCGGCATGCCCAAAACTGTCATTGATATATTTCAGCTGGTTGACGTCGACAAAGACCACCGCGGCGCGCTCGGCATGGCGCTCGAAACGCGCGATGCGGTGATGGATCGCGGTCAGGAAATAGCGGCGGTTGAACAGGGGGGTCAGCGTGTCGCGTTCCGACACCCGCTCCAGTTCGGCCACGGCGATCTTCAGCACCCGGTTTTCGCGGCGCAGCGCATCGCGTTCCCGGCGGATCTCCCGCAGCTGATCTTCGATGGAGTCGACGGCGACGGAGCCGAACTGGTCGACCGCGATCCGTGCCCCCCCTACGCTATCCATTCAACGTCCCCGCAAACCAACCCTTATTCATCGGCCCGATGCCGACGGATATTGCGCGGCAACCCTAGCCGCGACTTGATACCAATCGGTAAACGCGCGAGTCAGTATTGCATGTTCGGTGCCGTTGCCCGCGCGCGGCGCAGTCGCTAGGGGGGTGCGGCGGCGATTCATCGCGCGAATAACGGCCGCTGTGTGGAGGGTTGGGTGATGGGCGACGAAGCGCCGCAAGTCGGTGTTATCATGGGCAGCCAGTCGGACTGGCCGACGATGGCCCACGCGGTCCAGATCCTCGAACAATTCGGCATCGCGCACGACGTCCAGATCGTGTCCGCGCACCGCACCCCCGATCGCCTCGTCGACTATGCCAAAGGCGCGGCGGCGCGCGGCCTGCGGGCGATCATCGCCGGCGCGGGCGGCGCCGCGCATCTGCCGGGCATGGTCGCGGCGATGACGCGGGTGCCGGTGCTCGGCGTCCCTGTCCAGTCGGCGGCCTTGAACGGCATCGACAGCCTCTATTCGATCGTCCAGATGCCCGGGGGCGTGCCCGTCGCGACCTTTGCGATCGGCAAGGCGGGGGCGACCAACGCAGGCTTGTTCGCCGCCGCGCTGCTCGCCAACAATGACTCCGATCTGGCGCAAAAACTTGATGCCTGGCGCGCGGAACAGACCAACAGCGTCGCCCCCCACCCGGTACGCGAGGGCTGATCGCTTGCTCGCACCCGGTTCGACGATCGGCATATTGGGTGGCGGCCAGCTCGGCCGGATGCTGAGCGTCGCGGCGGCGCAGCTTGGTTATCAGGTGCACATCTACGCCCCCGACCATGAGAGCGTCGCGGCCGAGGTCGCGGCGCATCACACGCAGGCGGCATGGGACGACGAACCGCGCCTCGCCGCCTTTGCCGCGGGTTGCGACGCGGTGACGATCGAGTTCGAAAATGTCCCCGTCGATACGGTCCGTTTCCTGTCGGGGCATGTGGCGGTGCGCCCCGGCGCGCAGGCGCTCGAGATCGCGCAGCACCGGCTGACCGAAAAGCAGTTCGTGACCGGGCTCGGCGGGCGCTCCGCCCCCTTCGCCGCTGTCCCCGACCGCGCTGCGCTGGGCGCCGCGCTCGCCGAAATCGGCGCGCCCGCGATCCTCAAGACGCTGCGCATGGGCTATGACGGCAAGGGGCAGGCGCGGCTCGCGACCCCCGCCGACGCCGACGCCGCGTGGGACGGCATCGACCGCCATGCCGCGATCCTCGAAGGCTTTGTCACCTTCGCGCATGAATTTTCGGTCATCCTGGTGCGCGGCATCGATGGCGAGACGCGCTTCTGGGACAGCAGCGTCAACGTCCACGAAGGCGGCATCCTCGCCACCTCCAGCCTGCCGCCGCCACAGATCGTCCGCGACCAGCAGGACGAAGCGCGCGCGCTGATGGCGCGCATCGCCGACGATCTCGAATATGTCGGGGTGCTGACCGGCGAGTTCTTTGCGACCGACGATGGCCCGATCTTTAACGAGATGGCGCCGCGCGTCCACAACAGCGGCCACTGGACGATCGAGGGCGCGGTCACCAGCCAGTTCGAAAACCATATCCGCGCCGTCGCCGGGCTGCCGCTCGGCAGCACCGCGACCACCGCGCTGCCCGTCACGATGCGCAACCTGATCGGCGCCGACATCGCCGCGGTCCCCGCGCTGCTCGCCGACGGCAACGCCCGCGTCCATCATTATGGCAAGACCGAAGTGCGCGCCGGCCGCAAGCTCGGTCACGCAACCTGGGTCGGAACCACGCCCGCATGAACCACCCCGAAATCACCCTGATCCTCGCGCGCGCCGCCAATGGCGTGATCGGCGCGGGCGGCAAGATGCCCTGGCACCTGCCCGCCGACCTCCGCCGCTTCAAACAGCTGACGATGGGCCGCCCGATGATCATGGGGCGCAAGACCTTCGACAGCCTGCCCGCGATCCTCGAAGGGCGCCGCCACATCGTCCTCACCCGCGATCCCGACTGGCAGGACGAGGGCGCCGAGCCCGTCGCGACGATCGAGGAAGCCTTGAAGCTCGCCAATGCGCCGCACGTCATGGTGATCGGCGGCGCCGAAATCTATCGCCTGTTCCTGCCCCAGGCCGACCGTATCGAGCTGACCGAAGTCGGGCTCGAACCGAAAGGCGACGCGGTCATCGCCTATCCCGACCCCGCCGAATGGTGCGAAGTCGCGCGCGACGATCATCCCGCCGACGACGCCGGGCGCCCCGCGTACAGTTTCGTCACATTGACAAGGATCTAGACCGATGCGCCGCTGGCTGACCGGAATCCTGCTCGTCATCGCTCTCGCCGCACTCGCCTTTTTCGCGCTCGCGCCGGGGATCATCGAGCGCGGCACCAACCAGATCGACGGCAAGCCGCTGCCGCAAGTCAGCGAGCGCGCCAAGGCGCTGCACAAAACGCTGACCATCGTCGACCTGCACAGCGACACCCTGCTCTGGAAACGCGACATCCTCGACCGCGCAACCCGCGGCCATATGGACCTGCCGCGGCTCGAGGATGGCAATGTCGCGCTGCAAATCCTCGCCAGCACGACCAAATCGCCCAAGGGGCAGAATTACGACGCGAACAGCGGCGATACCGACAATATCACCAGCCTGGTGATCGCGCAGCTCCAGCCGGTGCGGACGTGGAACTCGCTGCTCGAACGCTCGCTGTGGCACGCCGAAAAGCTGCACCGCGCGGTGGCGGCGTCGGACGGCAAGCTCGCCCGAGTGACCCGTCCCGAAGAGATCGACGTACTCCTGCTGGAACGGTCCGCCGCCAAGCCTGCGCTGGACCGAACACCGGCGCCAGTCGGCGCGCTGCTCAGCCTTGAAGGTCTGCACCCGCTCGAAGGCAAGCTCGCCAACCTCGACAAGCTCTACGCCGCGGGCTTCCGCATGGCGGGGCTCACCCATTTCTTCGACAACGACCTCGCGGGATCGATGCACGGCCTCAAGAAAGGCGGCCTGACCCCGTTCGGGCGCCAGGTCGTGACCGCGATGGAAGCGAAGGGCATGATCGTCGACATCGCGCATTGTTCGAACGCCTGTGTCGCCGACATCCTCAAAATGGCGCGCCGCCCCGTCGTCTCGAGCCACGGCGGCGTGCAGGCGACGTGCAAGGTCAATCGCAACCTTTCGGACGAACAGATCCGCGGCGTCGCCGCAACGGGTGGCCTCGTCGGCATCGGCTATTGGGACGCCGCGATCTGCGACACCGCGCCCGCGAGCATCGCGAAGGCGATGAAGCATGTCCGCGACCTCGTCGGCATCCAGCACGTTGCGCTCGGCAGCGATTATGACGGCGCCACCACGGTGCGTTTCGATACGTCGAAGCTGGTGCAGGTGACGCAGGCGCTGATCGACGCCGGGTTCAGCGACGCCGAAATCCGCGCCGCGATGGGCGGCAATGCGGTGCGCGTGCTCAAGGCGGGGCTGGTTCCGCTGACGCCGCCTGCGCCGTGACCGTGCGGCGTATCGGTGCAGCGCTGATCAAGCCCCTCCCCTTCAGGGGAGGGGTTGGGGTGGGGGCCAGCGGCCTTGCGCAGCGTCCGCGGCCCACCCCGCTGCGACTAGCGAACAAGTTCGCAAGTCTCGCTGCCCCTCCCCTGAAGGGGAGGGGTTGGCGATGATCCGCCTCGACGGCCACACCCGCACCCCCGCCCCCTTGCGCGGCGGGGTCATCGCGCTCGGCAATTTCGACGGCTTCCACGCCGGGCATCAGGCGGTCGTCGGCCGCGCCGTCCGCCACGCGAAGGACGAAGGCCGCCCGGCGATCGTCGCGACCTTCGATCCGCATCCGGTGCGCTTCTTCAAACCCGACGTCCCGCCCTTCCGCCTCACCACGCTCGACCAAAGGCAGGAACTGTTCGCCGCGGCGGGCGCCGACGCGATGCTCGTCCTGCCCTTCGACGGCGCGCTTGCGGGGACGACGGCGGAGGATTTTATCACCGGGCTCCTCCTCGATCGCTACGGCGCCGCGGGGGTCGTCACCGGCGCCGATTTCGTGTTCGGCAAGGGCCGCGGCGGCGATGTCGTGACGCTGGCCGACCATGCCCGCCGCCTCGGCTTCTTCACCGAAATGGTCGCGCCGGTCGAGGACGACGCCGTGATCTCGTCGAGCCGTATCCGCGAGGCGCTGCAGGCAGGCGACTGCAAGACCGCCGCGCGCCTGCTCACCCGCCCCTTCACCGTGCGCGGCCGCGTCGAGCATGGCGACAAGAACGGCCGCCTGCTCGGCTTTCCCACCGCCAATATCGACATGGGCAATTATCTGCGCCCGAAATATGGCATCTACGCCGTCACCGGGAAACTGCCGGACGGACGGCCCCTGAAAGGCGCCGCGAACCTCGGCATCCGCCCCAGCTTCGTCCCACCGAAGGAATTGCTCGAGCCGCATTTCTTCGACTTCGCCGAGGATCTTTACGGGCAGGAAATCGACATCGCCTTCCACGCCTTCATCCGGCCCGAGGCAAAGTACGAAAGCATGGACGCGCTGATGGCGCAGATCGCCAAGGATTGCGATGCGGCGAAGGCGTTGCTCGCGGACCTATAATTCTTCGTCACCCTCGTACGAGGCCCGTGACTCGTGCGACTTGATCCGGGGTCCATGCGGCGCGGCGGGAATGGGCCCCGGATCAAGTCCGGGGTGACGATTGGGGGGACGAAATGACGCACGACGACTGGGCCACCGCCCTCGAAGGCCCACCGAAAAAGCCGCTTCGCCGCCGCACCAAAATCGCGCTGTGGCTGTTCGCCGCGCTCGTCGCCTGGCTGACCCTCAGCAACGCCAGCTGGCTCGCCCCCGATCCCGCCGGCAAACCCAAGCTCATCGCGCACCGCGGCGTCTATCACCTCTATGACAAGCGCGCCGCGGTCGGCCGCGACACCTGCACCGCCATCCACGCTTATCCGCCCGACCATGATGTGTTCGAAAACACACCCGAATCGATGCGCTGGGCGGTCGGGCTCGGCGCCAACATGGTCGAGGTCGATGTCGCGCCGACGAAGGACGGGCGCATGGTGCTGTTCCACGACTGGACCGTCGATTGCCGCACCGACGGCAAGGGCGACACCCGCGACCTGACGCTGGCCGAATTGAAGGCGCTCGACATCGGCCATGGCTACACCGCCGACGGCGGCAAGACCTTCCCCCTGCGCGGCAAGGGGGTCGGGAAGATGCCGACGGTCGAGGAAGGCCTCGCGGCGCTCCCCGTCCATCCGATCCTGTTCAACTTCAAGTCGAAGAATCCCGGCGAGGCCGACCAGCTGTTCGCGATCCTCCGGGCCTCGGGCCGCGACAGCGCCAGGCTCGGCGACGCCTTTTATGGCCACGAAGCCCCGGTCAAACGGATGCGCAAGCTGCTCCCCGCCAACTGGTCGTTCGACCTCAAGCGCGAGGGAATGGCCTGCACCAAAGACTATGTGATGTACGGCTGGACCGGCATCGTGCCTGAAAGCTGCCGGAACGGCGTGCTGGGTATCCCGATCAACTATCAATGGGCCTTCTGGGGCTGGCCCGACCGCCTGATCGCCCGCATGGACAGCGTCGGCGCGCGCGTCATCGTTTTTGGCCCCTATGAACGCGGCAAATCGAACGAAGGCCTCTCCACCCCGCAGCAACTCGCCAAGATCCCCGCCAGCTTCAACGGCTATATCTGGGTCGAGGATATCCGCGCGGTGGGTCCGGCGCTGCGACCACGGCAGAAATAGAAACCATGCTATCACTTCATCGTCACCCCGGACTTGATCCGGGGTCCATGCAGCGAGGCAGGACTGGACCCCGGATCAGGTCCGGGGTGACGAAGCTGGTATCATCCCTCGCCCATAAGCTTTGCGCCCACGCAAAACTGCGCTAAGCGCCGCGCACCATGACCGACAGCACGCCCACCGCCGAACAGCGCGACTATCGCGACACCGTCTTCCTGCCCAAGACCGACTTTCCGATGAAGGCCGGCCTGCCGCAGAAGGAGCCGCTGATTCTGGCGAAATGGCTCGAGGGCAATCTCGAGGGGCAGATTCGCGACAGCCGCAAGGGCCGCGACCAGTTCATCCTCCACGACGGCCCGCCCTACGCCAATGGCGACATGCACATCGGCCATGCGCTCAACCATATCCTCAAGGACATGGTCGTCCGCACCCAGACGCTGAAGGGCAAGGACGCGCCTTACGTTCCCGGCTGGGATTGCCACGGCCTGCCGATCGAGTGGAAGGTCGAGGAGCAATATCGCAAGAAAAAGCTGAACAAGGACGAGGTTCCGGTCGAGGAATTCCGCGCCGAATGCCGCGCCTATGCGCAGCATTGGGTCGACACCCAGCGCGAGCAGCTGAAGCGCCTCGGCATCGGCGGCGACTGGGACCATCCGTACCTGACGATGGATTATGCGGCCGAGGCCACCATCGTGCGCGAGCTGCTCAAATTCGCCGCCAACGACATGCTCTATCGCGGCGCCAAGCCGGTGATGTGGTCGCCGGTCGAAAAGACCGCGCTCGCCGAGGCCGAGATCGAATACGAGGATATCGTCTCGACCCAGATCGACGTGGCGTTCGAGATCACGGACTCGCCCATCGAAGAGTTGAAGGGCGCTTACGCTGTCATCTGGACGACCACCCCGTGGACGATCCCAGTCAATCAGGCGATCGCCTATGGGCCGGAGGTTGAATATGCGCACATTGGTTTCGAGCCCGAAACGGAAGGCACGAAGCATCAGATTGAGGTGTATCGACGGCTGAAAGAGGCGGGCCTAGACTGGCACGGAAAGCGTTTCCTGATCGCCGAGCCGCTGGTGCAGTCGGTTCTTGCAAGACTGAACCGGCAAGCGGCCAACGTCGATCTGAGCGACCTCGGCTTGGGGAAAGCAGAGTATTACGCGCATCCTTGGCAGGCAGACGGCGAGCCGGAAACGTATCGCGGCTCCGACCTCGCCGGCACCATCGCGCGCCACCCGATGGCAAAGCTGTTCTCCGGCGAAAGCCGGAGCCCAGGGCGGCCTGACGACAACCTTGCGGACGACACCCTGGACCCCGGCGTTCGCCGGGGAACAATAAATCTCGATTCCCCGCTGGCCGACTTCTACCTGCGCCCGCGTCCCTTCCTGCCCGGCGATTTCGTCACCACCGACAGCGGCACCGGGCTCGTCCATATGTCGCCCGATCACGGCGAAGACGACTTCGACCTGTGCAAAGCGAACGGGCTCGATCCCGTTTTCGCGGTCGAGGGCGACGGCAAATATCGCGCCGACTGGGGCTGGCTCGGCGGTCAGGGATCGGTGATCAACCCCAAGTTCAACGCCCCCGACGGCCCGATCTGTTCGGACCTGCGCGAAGCCGGCGGCCTCCTCGCCGCCAGCGCCGACTACCAGCACAGCTATCCGCACAGCTGGCGCTCGAAAGCCAAAGTCATCTATCGCTGCACCCCGCAATGGTTCGTGCCGATGGACAAGGTGATGACGCACATCGAACCCAAGGCGCCGCGCGAGCAGCGCTGGGAATCGGAAGGCGGCGCGATCAACCCGCATGAGGAGGATCTGTGCGCCGCGCCGACCTTGCGCCAAGCCGCGATGCACGCGATCGAGCGCACGCGCTTCGTCCCCGAAAAGGGCCGCAACCGCATCGGTAGCATGGTCAAGGACCGCCCCGACTGGGTGCTGTCGCGCCAGCGCGCGTGGGGCGTGCCGATCACCCTGTTCGTCGACCGCAAGACCGGCCAGTATCTGAACGACCCGCTGGTCAACGACCGCATCGTCGCGGCGGTGCGCGAGGGCGGCGTCGACGCATGGAGCGACGCGCGCGCGCAGGAGTATCTCGGCGATCAATACAACGCCGCCGATTACGAACGCATCACCGACATTCTCGACGTCTGGTTCGATTCGGGCTGCACCCACGCCTTCGTGCTCGAAAGCGGCAAATGGCCCGCGCTCGTCCGCCACGACGGCGGCACCCACAGCGCCGACCTGTATCTCGAAGGCAGCGACCAGCATCGCGGCTGGTTCCAGTCGTCCTTGCTCGAAAGCTGCGGCACGCGCGGGCAGGCGCCGTACAAGGCGGTGCTGACCCACGGCTTCACGATGGACTCCAAGGGTCTGAAGATGTCGAAGTCGCTCGGCAACACGATCAGCCCCATCGACCTGATGCGCGACTATGGCGCCGACATCCTCCGCCTGTGGGCGCTGTCGGTCGACTTCACCGAGGACCACCGCATCGGCAAGGAAATCCTCGCCGGGGTCGCCGACCAGTATCGCAAGCTCAGGAACACCTTCCGCTACCTGCTTGGCGCGCTCGAAGGGTTCAGCGATGAAGAGCGTGTCACCGACGTGTCGGCGATGCCCGAGCTCGAGCGCTATATGCTCTCGCTGCTCGCCGATCTCGACGGCAAGCTGGCGCAGGCGGTCGATGATTTCGACTTCAACAGCTACACCCGCCTGTTGTCGGACTTCTGCAACGAAGACCTGTCGGCCTTCTACTTCGACATCCGCAAGGACAGCCTCTACTGCGACATCGGCCCCGCCGAACCTCTTGGGACGGCGAAGCGCCGCGCCTACCGCACCGTGCTCGACACTTTGTTCCACGCGCTGATCCGCTACGCCGCGCCGGTGCTGGTGTTCACAGCTGAGGAAGTGTGGGGAACGCGCTATCCGGATGCGGGTTCGGTCCACCTCCTCGAATGGCCCAAGCTCCCCACCCTCAATCGTCATCCCGGCGAAGGCCGGGATCTCGACGGTGGGGATCCCGGCCTGCGCCGGGATGACGAACTGATTGGGCGGTGGGCTGAACTGCGCCAGCTTCGCAATCAGGTGAACGAGGCCATCGAACCGCTTCGCCGCGAAAAGACGGTGCGGTCGAGCCTCGAAGCCAAGATCGTCGTCGGCGACGAACTGGCCAGCCAGTTTACTTGGGACGAGCTCGCCGAATTGTTCATCACAGCAGCGGTCGAACGCACACAGCATAGCAATCGGGTCACCGTCACCCCCACCACCGACCACAAATGCGGCCGCTGCTGGCGCCACCTCCCCGAAGTTACCGAGGACGGCAACTTGTGCAATCGCTGCGAAACAGTATTGAACCCGGCATGACAAATTCCCGTTCGCCGCACCTGCGCTTTGGCCTGTTGGTTGCCGCCTTCGCCTTCATCCTCGATCAGGTGACCAAATGGGTGATCATCACCCCGCTGTCGCTCGAAGCGAAGCGCGAGATCGAGCTGATGGACATCTTCAACCTGACCTGGGCCGAAAATTGCGGCATTTCGCTGTCGATGTTCGCCAATTGCAACGACACGACGCGCTGGACGCTGGTCGCGGTCACCGCGCTGGTCGCGGGCGCGGTCGCGATCTGGATGACGCGCGAACAGGCCAAGGGCGACGTGATCGCGCTCGCGATGATCCTCGGCGGCGCGCTCGGCAATATCGTCGACCGGGTGCGCTACGGCTATGTCGTCGATTTCGCCGACCTGCATTTCGGTGATTTCCGCCCCTTCATGATCTTCAACGTCGCCGATGCCTGCATCTCGATCGGGGTGCTTTTGCTGGTTGCGCGCGCGCTGCTCTTCGGCGAAAAGGCCTCCGATGCGGACGCCAAACCGTCCGCGAAGTAAACGGGGCGCATAGGAGTTATTTGCAGTGAACCGGACCAAAATCATCCTGGCCGCCTCGATCCTGGCCACCACCCTGTCGGCCTGCGGGTCGAACAATTTGTTCAGCCGCGACCGGCCCGATGAATTTGCCGTGTCGCGTCAGGCGCCGCTCGTCGTGCCGCCCGATTTCGCGCTGACCCCGCCCGCTCCCGGCACCGCGCGTCCCGGCGGCGAAACCACCGCGGAACAGACGCTGCGCGCGCTGTTCGGCGGCCCCTCGGCGCGCAGCCCCAATGAAGCCGCGGTGATCAGCAGCGCCGACGGCGCCCGCGCCGACCCCGGCATCCGCAGCCAGGTCGGCAGCCCCGACACGCAGGTCGTCGACAAGGGACTCGTCGTCCGCGACATCCTCGCCGCCCCCGAAGGCGACGGCCGCGACGCGCAGGCGGCGATTCCGACCAGCTGATCCTTCCGACGCTTGTCACGACAACGGCCCGGCGATCCCGGGCCGTTTTCTTTTGGGCGGTCAGTTGAACAGGCTCGACAACAGGAACATCGCGATCAGGCTTTCGACCATCGCGCGCGACGCGTGGCCTAGCGCGCGAAGGCGGCCGCATTTCAGATGCTGGTTGAACCAGACAATCTGCAGGAAACCGAACCACAACAGGCCGAAGACGGCGAGGCCAAAGCCCGCGAGCACGGACCAGCCATGCGCCAGCTTGATCAGGATCACCGCGCCGCCCAACAGCATCGCGAGCACCGCGGCAACATAGCATTGACTGTAGAATGGCGCGCGCAGCGTGTCGCGGTTGACCTGCAATTTCTGCGCCCGAACCATCCGTGTTGCCATCAATACGGGAAACAGGCTGTACATCACGATGCGCAACATGATCAGGTCGGTGTTGTTGCTGACAAAGGCTGACAGCCCGACCTTGCTCGCCACCACCGCGTCATTGCCGACCAGCGCGATCTCGGCGGCGTGGACGAGGATCAGCGACAAGAGCAGGAACAGCGGCGGGCTCAGCGTGTCAGTATATTGCTGGTCACTCGCATCGCCCTGTTCGCTGTCCGAATAATCCATCATCTGCAGCGGCCGCGTCAGCGTCCGCCACAGGGTAATCGGGTAGAAGACCAGCCACGACATCACCTCGTACAACAGCTCGTCGAGCGATTGCAGGAGGTTGAAGAAGTTCATGCGGCGCCCCCTCTACCGTTCGCCCTGAGCTTGTCGAAGGGCTGCTCTTTCTTTCAAGCATTGCAGGAAAAGGAAAGTGCTTCGACAAACTCAGCACGAACGGGAAGAGTTCAGGCCCGAACCCCCGCTTCCTCGACCCCCGCGCTGTTGTGGCGCAGCGCCTTCAGCACGCAATCGACGATCTGCGGCGCGTTGAGGCCCGCGGCGTCATATTGCAGTTCGGGCTTGTCCTGATCCTGGAACATGTCGGGCAGGCGCAGCGTGCGCAGCTTCAGCCCCGCGTCGATCAGCCCCTCGTCGCTCGCCAGCGTCAGCACATGCGCGCCGAGCCCGCCGACGCTGTTTTCCTCGACCGTAACGCACACCTCATGGGCGGCGAGCGTCTTGCGGATCAGTTCCTCGTCGAGCGGCTTGGCGAAGCGGAGGTCGATGACGCTCGTCGACAGCCCGCGCGCCTCCAGCGTGTCGGCGGCCTTGAGCGCTTCGCCCAGCCGCGTTCCGAGCGAGAAGATCGCGACGGTCTTGCCGCAGCGCACCACGCGGCCTTTGCCGATCTCCAGCTTCTGCGGAACCTCGGGCAGTGGCACCCCAGTGCCATTGCCCCGCGGATAACGGAAGGCGATCGGGCCGGCGTCATATTCGGCGGCGGTATAGGTCATATGGATCAGCTCGGCCTCGTCGGCCGCCGCCATCACCACCATATTGGGCAGCGTCGCGAGATAGGTGATGTCGAACGAGCCCGCATGGGTCGATCCGTCGGCACCGACCAGCCCCGCGCGGTCGATCGCAAAGCGCACCGGCAAATTCTGGATCGCCACATCATGGACGACCTGATCATAAGCGCGCTGCAAGAACGTCGAATAAATGGCGCAGAACGGCCGCATTCCCTGCGCCGCTAATCCCGCCGCGAACGTCACCGCATGCTGTTCGGCGATGCCGACGTCGAAGCTGCGCGTCGGATGCGCCTTCGCAAATTTGTCGACCCCGGTCCCCGACGGCATCGCCGCGGTGATCGCGACGATGCGCGGATCGCTGTCGGCGAGCTTCGCCAGCGTCTCGCCGAACACATTCTGGTACGCGGGCGGTCCCGGCGGCGCTTTCGCCTGCTCGCCGGTGATCACGTCGAATTTCTGGACGCCATGATATTTGTCGGCGGCGGCTTCGGCGGGGGCATAGCCCTTGCCCTTCACCGTCACCGCATGGATCAGCACCGGGCCATGGTCGCTGTCGCGGACATTTTCCAGGATCGGGATCAGATGGTCGAGGTTATGCCCGTCGATCGGCCCGACATAATAAAAGCCAAGTTCCTCGAACAAGGTGCCGCCCATCGCCATGCCGCGCGCATATTCGTCGGTCTTTTTCGCCGCCTTGTGCAGCGGTTCGGGCAATTTGCGCGCAAAGCGCCGCGCGATCTCGCGCAGCTCGATGAACGGCCGCGACGACACCAGCTTGGCGAGATAGGCCGAGAGTCCGCCAACGGGGGGAGCGATCGACATGTCATTGTCGTTCAGGATGACGATCAGCCGGTTGCCCGCCTGCTGCGCATTGTTCATCGCCTCATAGGCCATGCCCGCCGACATCGACCCGTCGCCGATCACCGCGATCGCGCGGCCAGGCTGATCCTTCAGCTTGTTGGCGATCGCAAAGCCCAGCGCGGCGCTGATCGAGGTCGACGAATGCGCCGCGCCGAACGGATCATATTCGCTCTCGCTGCGCTTGGTGAAGCCCGACAGTCCGCCGCCCTGGCGCAGCGTACGAATCCGGTCGCGGCGTCCGGTGATGATCTTGTGCGGATAGCATTGGTGCCCCACGTCCCACACAATCTTGTCGCGCGGGGTGTCGAACACATAATGGAGCGCGGTCGTCAACTCGACGACGCCGAGCCCGCTGCCCAGGTGCCCGCCGGTGGTGCCCACGGCGGAAATCATCTCGGCGCGCAGCTCGTCGGCGAACTGGCGGAGGTCTTCGGGCTTCAGCTTGCGGAGGTCGGCGGGGACATCCACCGTGTCGAGCAGCGGCGTATGCGGTCGATCAGTCATCGGGCGGTCATACTGGTAACCGCCGATACTGTCGAACGAAAAGGATTTACCCTTCCCCGCCCTCGTCGCGTTTCGCCGCATCGACCTGCGCGTACAGCCCGCGCACCATCAGGTCGGTGAACACCAGCATCACCCCGATCATCCCGACGAGCAGCGCGACCGCTGCGACCGGGAACGGCCCGATGCTGTCGATCGCCCCGCGCCGCTCTGCCAATGCGAGTGCGGCAGCGATTGCCATCAGCGCATAGCCGATCAGCCGCCCGGTGCGGTTCATGGCCATGACAGCATCGGTCGGACAAACGGGATCGCGTTTTGCCGGGAACCAATGGCGACGCGGCGCGATAGGCAAGCGGAAGGACCGTAGTGATGCATGAAAAGCACGATGCGGCCAAAAGCTTGTTTGGGCAAGACGAAGCCTTTGCAATATCTGGACCTTCACCTACACCCCGCTGCACGAGGGGCAAGAATATAGGATGAATATGCCCGTTTTGACTTCGCGCTCCCGCCCGCTTCGCATCGCTTCCCTGCTTCGGCTGTTTGCTGCACTGGCGCTCGGCGGCGGCGCTGCGGCACCCGCGATGGCGGAAGAGGCGCCAGTCCCCGCGGCACCCGTTGAAACGCCGGCCGACGGACTGATCCCGGACGCCGACGAGCCGGCACGCCATCTGCAGGACGTCAGCGACATCGACGACGACATCCTGCTCCCCGCGGCGCGCGACGACGATGACGACGGCGAACGCAAATGGTCGCGCAACTATATTTCGGTGGCCGGGGGCATATTGAGCTCGCCCGACTATAACGGCTCGGACGAGCGCCGCCTGCTCCCCGCCTTTTACGTTCGCGGTCGTTATGACGGCTATTCCTTCTCGACCCGCGGCACGAATCTTCAGGTCGACCTGATCCGCCATCGCCGCGGACAAAAGACCGACTTCAAATTCGGCCCGATCATCAGCCTGCGCGCCGACCGCACCGGCAGCATCAAGGATCCGCAGGTCGAGGCGCTCGGCAAGCGCAAGCTGGCGGTCGAGGCGGGCTTTTTCACCGGCGTCACCCACACCGGAGTGATCACCAGCGACTATGACCAGATCGGCCTGCGCATCGTCGCATTGAAGGATATTTCGGGCCGCCACGGCAGCTGGGCGGCATCGCCGACGATCGATTATGGCACCCCGCTGTCGAAACGCGCCTTTGTCGGCGTGTCGGCGTCGGTCAATTTCTACGGCAAGGGCTTTGGCCGCTATTATTACGATGTCGACGCGCTGGGCAGCGCGGCGAGCGGCCTGCCGGTCTATACCGGCGCCAGCGCCAAGGCGGGCGCGGGCAAATATACGATCGGGATGGCGGGCGCCTATGCGTTGTCGGGCGACCTGCGCAAAGGATTCGTGCTGATCGGCGGCGCCCAATATGGCCGCCTCCTCTCGCGCCTCGCCGATTCGCCGATCGTGAAGGACGTCGGCAGCGCCGATCAATGGCTGTTCGGCGGCGGGCTGGCGTATCAGTTCTGACGAAGGACGGACGTTAATCCTCCCGGTGGCGAAGCCATGGGGAGGTGACAGCGCGAAGCGCTGGCGGAGGGGCTATTGCGCTGACGTCGGCGCCCCTCCACCATCCCCGCTTTCGCGGGGACGGTCCCCCTCCCCATGGCTTCGCCACAGGGAGGATCAGGATATATGCCTCACCCCAAACCCGCTGCCGGCATCCGCTCCTTCATCGCCTCGACGAACGACCGCACCGCGGGCAAAGCCGCGCGCGACGGTTCGAACAACAGGTGCACGGGCAGCGCCGACGGCTGTTCGTCGGCGAGCAGCGCGATCAGCCGCCCCGCCGCCAGCGCATCGGCCAGCTGGTAGCTCAGCAGATTGGCGATCCCCAATCCCGCCTCGGCCGCCGCCAGCGCGCCATCGACGGTGTTGAGCACCAGTCGCGGGCGCGGGTCTAGCCGCCATTTGCCGCGCGCCAGCTGCCATTCGCCCGCCGCACGCGGCCCCATCGTCCCGATCAGGTCATGCTGCGCCAGGTCGGCCATCGCCTGCGGCGCGCCGCGCCGCGCCAGATAGGCAGGGCTCGCCACCAGCATCTGGCGCACCCAGCCGATCCGCACCGCTTTCAATCCCGAATCGGCGAGCGCGCCGATCCGCACCGCAACGTCGATCCCCTCCTCGACGATCCGCACATTGCGGTCGATCAGCATCATCCGCACCATCAGCTCGCGGTGCTCGGCCATCAGCTTGCCGACGACGGGCAGGACGTGCAGCCGCCCGAACATCACCGGCGCGGTCACATGCAGCTGGCCGCGCGGCTGCGCTGCCGCGCCGCGCAGCTCGCGTTCGGCCCCGGCAAGGTCAGCGAGGATGCGCCGCGCCTGTTCCAGAAACGCCGTGCCTTCGTCGGTCAGCGCGACGGCGCGCGTCGAACGGTGGAACAAGAGCGTCCCCAGCCGCGCCTCGAGCGCCGCGATCCCGCGCGTCACCGCGGGCGGCGAGCTGCCCAGCTTGCGCGCGGCGGCGGCGAACCCGCCCTCGCTCGCGACCGCGACGAACATTTCCAGCGTCAGCAATCGGTCCATTGATTATTCCACTTTTCGGAACAGAGTCGTTCAATATTTGCCCGTTATCGCATCCATTGCAACGATCTAAATCGGGTGCGGCGAACGAAGCTGTCCCCTCTCGGGCTTCGTTCGCCCCCTTTTGCGAAGGATCAGTCGATGGCCCGCAATTACCGGCACACCCTGTTCAGCGACGCGGTCAAGGCGCTCCAGGAACGCCATGGCTCGCGCGCCTCCTATCTGAAGATGGACGCGGGCGCCGACGGCACCCCCGACGCGCTGACCGCGAAGGAACTGGATTACATCGCGCTGCGCGACAGTTTCTACATGGCCAGCGTCACCGCGCATGGCTGGCCCTATATGCAGCACCGCGGCGGCCCGGCGGGCTTCCTGCGCCACATCGAAGGCAACCGCATCGGCTTCGCCGATTATCGCGGCAACCGGCAATATATCAGCACCGCAAACCTTGCGGCCAACGACCGCGTCTCGCTGTTCCTGATGGATTATCCGAACAAGGACCGGCTGAAACTCGTCGGCCACGCGCACAGCGTCGAACTCGCCGACGATCCCGCATTGGTGACCTCGCTGATGCCCGAGGGGTATCGTGCGACGCCCGAGCGCGCCTTTCTGATCGACGTGCTCGGGTGGGAGTGGAATTGCTCGCAGCATATCACCCCGCGCTTCACCGAGGCCGAAATTTCCGCCGCGATCCAGCCGATGGCCGCAGAACTGGGTCAACTGCGCGCCGAAAACGCCGCGCTCCACGCCCGCCTGTCCGGAGACCGCCGATGATCATGCTCTACGCCACCCCGCGCTCGGGCAACGCCCACAAGGTCCGGTTGGCGCTCGCCTTCCTCGGCCTGTCATGGGAGGAGCAGCTGACCGACGCCGCGGCGCGCCAGTCCGCCGCCTTTGCCGCGATCAATCCGATGCGCCAGATTCCCGTCTATGTCGAAGGTGATCGCACGCTGCGCGACAGCCAGGCGATCCTCGCCTATCTCGCGGCGCGCCACCGCCCCGGCGACTGGGACGGCCGCACCCCTGAAGAACGCGGCGAAATCGCGCTCTGGCTGTCACACGCCGCCAATGAAATCGCCAATGGCCCCGCGACGCTCCGGCTCGCGCGCCAGTTCGGTACGCCGATCGCCGAGGAGCATGCACAGGCGGTCACCGGGCGCTTCCTCCCCGTCATCGAGGCACATCTGGCGGCGCACCGCTGGCTGGTCGGCGACCGGCTGACCATCGCCGACCTTGCCGCCAGCCCCTATCTGGCGCTGATCGCCGAAGCCGGTATCCACCTTGCCGACTGGCCGGCAATCGGCGAATGGACGAACCGGATCGCCGCGCTGCCGGGCTTTCCCGCGATGCCGGGCTGGCCCGCGCCAACATCGAACCAGGGAGCGACCTGATGCCCTATGTGAACATCAAGATTACCCGCGAGGGCGCGACGCCCGAACAAAAGGCCGAACTGATCGGCGGGGTCACCGAATTGCTCCAGCGCGTCCTGGGCAAGAACCCCGCGACCACCGTCATCACCATCGACGAGGTCGATCTCGACAATTGGGGCATCGGCGGCCTGCCGGTCGCCGAATTTCGCGCCGCGCAGGCGGCCAAGGCGCCCCCGCAATGACCAGCAGCAACGCCCCCACCTTTGCTATCGTCATGCTGCTCACCGGCATCGGCATCCCGATCCTCGCTGCGCTCAATGGCGGGCTCGGCGCGCGGCTCGGCAGCCCGCTGGCGGCATCGACGATCCTCTTCGGCCTCGCCTTCCTGATCGCCGCCGCCGGCGCGCTGGCGACCGGCACGCTCGGCCAGATCCGCATTTCGTCCGACATCCCGCTGCATTTCTATTTCGGCGGGCTGTTCGTCGCTTTCTATGTGATTTCGGTGACCTTCATCGCCCCCAAATTCGGCGTCGGCAACGCGATCTTCTTCGTCCTCGTCGGCCAGCTCGCCAGCGCCGCGGTGATCGACCATTTCGCGCTGTTCGGTTCGATGCGCTTTCCGCTCGACGCGAAACGCCTCGCCGGCATCGCGCTGATGGTCGCGGGGGTGTGGCTGGCGCGGCGGACGGGTTGAGGACGGGTTGGACGGCGATCACGGATCTATACTTTCGTCATCCCGGACTTGATCCGGGATCCATCCGCCCTCGCACCAAAAGGCAGTGCACGGGGTTATGGACGCCGGATCAAGTCCGGCGTGACGAATAATCCGGGCCATTTCTCGCAGCAAACACCCCCGTCACATATGCCCCGTCACCTCCGGCGCATTCCACCAATTATTCCCTGCGCCGTCCATATGCTGCACCGGCAGCGCCGCCATCGCGGCATGATCCAGATCGTCGAGGCACGCGATCGCGACCGACACATAGGCGCCGCCGATCTCCTCGACATAGCCATGGCCATAGGGCGAAACCCCGCACGTCTTGCAGAACAGGTGATGCACGCTCGCCGATCCGAACTGATAGTCGGAAAGCGCCGCCGGATCGGTCAGCAGGCGAAACGCCTCGGGCTTGATCTGCGCGCTCCAGCCGCGCTTCTTGGTGCAGATCGAACAGTTGCATTTGCCGGTCCCGGCATCGAGGTCGATGTCGGCTTCGAATTTGACGGCGCCGCAGTGGCACGAACCATGGTGGGTTTTGAGCATCGGTCTTCTCCGGTCTGACGCGCCGTCCGCCGGCGCCTTTCACCCGAAGATCCTTAGCGCATCCCCCTGACAGAAATTGTCAGGAGGCCGCCTCCACCCCATTCTGCCGCCACCAGTCGGCCATCAGCACCGCGCGCCGCCTACCGAAACCTTCGCTGCCGATCCGCGCCGCGGTCACCCGGTCGATCCGGAAACTCCGGAAATCCTCGCGCAGCAGGCACCAGGCGGCGATCACCTGCTTGTCCTCGAAATAGGCGAGCGCCGCGGGCCAGATCGCGCGTTCGGTGGCCGCGCCGCTTTCATCGGCATAGGCGATGTGCAGCGTCTTTTCGGCGCGCATCGCCTCGCGCACCGTGGCGAGCAACGGTGCGTCGGTCTCGCGCCAGCGGCTGCTCACCGGCCACAGCCCCGCCTCGTCGATGCGCTGCTTCAGCGCATCGGGGCTCGCCGCCGCGATCTTCGCCAGCGCCAGCCCCGCGGCGCGCGACAGGCTGCCGTCCTGCCGCCCCTCGACCCAGCGCGCGCCCAGCACGAGCGCCTCCAGCTCATCGGCGGTGAACATCAGCGGCGGCAGGAAAAATCCCGGGCGCAGCACATAGCCCACCCCAGCCTCGCCCTCGATCGGGGCGCCGAGTGCGATCAGCGCCTGGATGTCGCGGTACAGCGTGCGCACCGACACGCCCTGCTCGTCGGCCAGTATCTCGGCGGTCACCGGCCGGCGGCGGCGGCGCAGGCCGTCGATGATCGCAAAAAGCCGCCCCGTCTTGTCCGCCATGATGCCCGTCGCCCGTCAGCGCCGCCGATAGGTCCAGCGTCGCGGTTTCGACCCGTCGATCGCTGAAATCGTCGCGGTCAGCGTGTCGCCGTCGCGGGCATAATGGATCCGCTGCGGATAATCATGCGCTGCATTTTCAAAGGTCGCGCTCGCCGCATCGCGCCGCACCAGCGCGAACGACACCGGCGCCCCGCCCTGCGGCTGCGCCACATAGGCCGGCGTGCCGTCGGCGCCGGGCGCGATGCGCAGAAATTCGAATTCGCGCAAGGCATCGCCGCGCCCCGATCTACTGTGCCCCAGCATCACTCCGCCGCGTGGGCCGGTCCAGCTTTCCTCGGTCCAGCGATCGCCCGTCTCGCTGATCCATTGCCCGGCCAGCCAGCCAAGATCGTCGACCCGCGGCGCCGGGCTTGCGGCGATCAGAAGCAGCGCCAGACCGGCTGCCAATCCCGATTTCATCGCCATCGCCTTCCTCCGCCGCGCCCGCCATCACCCTGTCGACCCAGCCCCTTCTGATCGAAATGCGCCGACGACGATAGCCCCATCGCGCGCGCCCGGCGCAGCACTGGTACACCGGCGCATTGTAACCTGGCCGCGACCGCTGATATGATGGCGCGATGATCCTGCGCCTAGCTCTCGGCCTGTTTGCCGCCCTCGCCCTTGCGCTGTTCGTGCAACCGCAAGCGGCGCACGCCGCCTATCCCTGCCCCGGCGGTCCGGGTCCGGGCGAAGTCCAGGTCGGGGTGTCGGGCGGCAGCCACGGCGTCGCCGCGGTTCCGATCTGCGATCGCGCCCAGGGCGGCGGGGGAGGCGGTGGCGACGAGGTCTATTACCGCTACGGCTCGATCGCCTGGCACCCCGACGCCGATGATGTGTGGATGGAGGGCAGCTACGACGGCCCCAACACCGCCGAACGCACCGCGCTCGCCGCATGCAATCAGGCGATGGGCGGCGGCTGCACCTCGATCGGCGAATGGCATAATTCGTCGATGCGGATCTTCCGCGACCGCAGCGGCGCGCTGTGGTCGGGATGGCATGGCGATGGCGGCGTTCGCAGCAAAAAGGCGCTCGCCGATTGCAGCGCCAAACAGCTGCTGCCGTGCGAGGTGCTCGGCACCTATTCGTCGAGCAAGAACCGCCATCTGCCCAAACCCACGGCGCGCAAACTCTATGCGGTCGGCGCCTGGGTCGAGGGGACCGAAGGCTTCGACAGCCGCCTCTATATCGCCAGCGGCCAGCGCGACGCCGCCGCCGCCGAACGTCTGGCGCTCGATGCCTGTACCAAGGCGACCCGGCAACGCTGCGCAATCCTGACCTTTGTCGGCAACGGCGTGATCCAGACCTACCGCCTCGGCACCGGCGACCAGAGCGCCACCGTCGAATCCAATGCCAAGCGCGCCGCGCAGGCGGCGCAGGCGAATTGCAAGAAGCGCGGTCAGGCCTGCACCCTCCAGCGGGTTTACGACAGCCGCACCCCGGGCGAATTCGTCCACGACTTCATGGCGCCCGCGGCCAAATAGCCGCCGCGCGCCGGGGCAACGCCCGGCGCTGCACCCGGAACCCTTAACACCGCGCAGGGCAGGACTCGGGCGCCTGCGCGCCTGCGCGCCAATTGCCGACACCAATATAATGACCCGGGTCTTTGGCCCGGTTTTCATCGACCAAGGGGCGCGGATATAGAAATCATCCTCCGGGGCATAAGAATATAAACAAAGTGTATAAAATATAATTTCCCCCAAAATCACTCAGGAGGTCGTGTGACTGTTTGCATCAAGGATCTTATCGAAGAATCACTGAGCCATCGCGCTGTAAATCACCCTTATCTTGCGGCACTTGATGTCGGCGATTTTCCCGATACCGATTGGGCGTTGCGCGACTTTGCCGAACATTATTACGGATATTCGCTACACTTCCCGCGCTATCTGACCACCGTAATCTCCAAACTCGAAATCCCGGCGCATCGCCATAGCCTGCTTCAGAATCTGACCGAAGAATCGGGCATTTATGATGACGAGGAATATGCCGAACTCGCCGCGGTCGGGGTTGAACGCGAATGGATCGAGGGCATTCCGCACCCCCAATTGTTCCGCCGCTTTCGCGAGGCCACCGGCATCACCGCCGCCTATGTCCCCGAAGATGACGCGATCGAACTGGTGTGCTGGCGCGAATCCTTTCTGGCCACGCTGACCCATGGTTCGGCCGCCGAAGCGCTCGGCGCGCTGGGGCTCGGCACCGAAAATATCGTCAGCACCATCTATCTCCCCTTCGTCAACGCGATCGCGCGCACCGATCTTCACCCGCGCGACACGGTCTTCTTCCCGCTGCACACCGCGGTCGACGATCATCATCAGGAGGCGCTGGAGGACATCTCGCTGGCGTTCGCCGCTACTCCGACGGGCAAGGGCGATCTGCGCCGCGGGATGATCAAGGCGCTGTCGCTGCGCTCGTCCTTTTGGGACTGGCTCTACGAACGCGCGATGGCGCGCGCCGAACGCCCCGCCCTGGCGATGGCCGTCTGACCGATCCGACGCGGGGCCGCGCGGCGATGGCATCGCCGCGCGGCCCCGCGCTTCAACAGGACAATATCCGCATGAACCCCGACCTTCTCGCCCTCATCACGAATATCGAGGCGCGCCAGCCGCTCGCCACCGACGCGCCGGTCGCCGCATTCCACGCCGATCCGGGCAACAGCCACCGACAGATTTATCGCAACTGCAACGCCAAGCTGGGGATCGATTTTGCCGTCGACGTGCTCGATTTTCCCGGCACCCAGGCGTTCGATGCCCGCGTCGTACGGATCGCCGCGGGGTGCAACAACGAACTGCACAAGCATGCGCATGAATCACTCTTCTATGTGATCAGCGGCACCGCCGAGGTGCGCATCGGCGACGCCACGCTGACGCTGAACCCCGGCGGCCTCGCCTTTGTCCCGCGCTGGGTGTTCCACCAGTCGAAAAACCTGTCACCCACCGACGAGCTGGTGATCCTGGCGATCACCGATTTCGGACTGACCAAGGCGGTGCTGGGCGATTACGACAAGCGCACCCGGCTCGCCGCAAACGGCGCCGATGTGCTCGATCATGCCTGACCGGTAACGCGGCCCGATCAGCGCTGCGGCGCCGGGTTGCGGACATCCTCGACCAGTTCCCAGCATGTCTCGGTCGGGAAAAACAGCAACGTCCCGCCGCCGCCCGTCGCGCGCACCAGATCGCCCAGCCCTTCTTCCAGCTCGGGCGGCGGCGGGGTCTGGTGCTTCTGAAAAATCCCCGGCAGCCAGTCGACCCGGCGGCGGTTGTCGTTCGCGGTGTTGAACTCCAGCTGGACGTACGACAGGTCGCGCCACGATGCATCGGGCTTGCCCTCGAACGCCGCCGCCGACGCGGCGGTGACATAATCATAATCCATCGGGCTAATCGGGAAGTCGTTCAGGGCCAGATAGTCGCGACGCGGCAAGGACCGGCTTTTGCCGGTCATCCCGTGCGAGACGGTCGCCGCGGTATATTTCGCGCGCACCGCCCACGATCCGGAGAATGCCTTGAAAAAGGACGAAAAATCCACGGCGTTGCAGGCGCCATCGGCCATGTCGAGGAACAGGCGGTCGCTTTCGGTCATCGCCTGCTCCGCGGCGCCGCTGGCGGCGGTCGCGGCAACCACAGCCCCGTCACCGGCCTGCGACGCTGCGCTCGGCGCCGCGCTGTCCGCCGCATCGGCGGTTCCCGCCGCTTCGCCGCCGCACGCCGCCACTGCGAACAGCGCCAGCGTGGCCAGCGACAGCTGCCGTCGCTTGAAACGGGGTTTGATCATCGGCGCTGGCTCCATGTGCGTTGGTTGTTGGTTCGGGGCGCTGCCGCTGCCCGATTGCGTCCCGGGATAAGGGCTCTAGCCTAACACAGCAATCGCCCGTCCGTCGCACCGCCCGATTGTACCAGTACCCCGTGGCATCGCGCCATCCGGCGCGGCAAACCCTATGATGCCGGCGCATGAGACCCTCGACCGCCGCTCGCGCTGCTCGCTGGCCCCTTCTTCTGGCGCGCATCGCCGCGGCGGTCCTTTTCCTGCTCGCGCTCGCCCAGCCTGCCCGCGCCGCCTATCCCTGCCCGAACGGCCCCGGCCCCGGCGAGGTCCAGGTCGGCATGGCCGACGGCGGCCATGGCATTGCCACCCTGCCGCTGTGCAACCGCGTCGGCAGTACGGGCGATGCGCCGGGCGACCTCGGCGCGCCGGACGGCTCCGTGATGGTGCCGCGCGGCGCGACGTACACCTATGGCTCGATCGCGTGGCACGCCGATGCCGCCGACGTCTGGATGGTCGGCAACAGCGGCGCCGCGAGCATCGCCGAAGGCGAAGCGCTGGCGGCGTGCAACCGCGCCATGGGCGGCGGCTGCACCTCGATCGGCACATGGCATAATTCGGCGATGACAATCTTGCGCGACCGGTACGGCGGGCTGATCTCGGCGTGGGATGGCGAACAAGGCGTCCACAGCGCCGCCACGCTCGCCGCGTGCAGCGCCAAGCAGCTGTTGCCATGCGAGATACTCGGCACCTTCCCGGCGGGTCGGCGGCGGCACGCGCCCGCCCCAGCCGCGGTCAGAAAATCCTACGCCGCGGGCGCGTGGGTCGATGGCACCGACGGGTTCGACAGCCGCCTCTACATCGCCAGCGGCCAGGCCGATGCGGCGGCCGCCGGACGCCGCGCGCTCGCGGCCTGCGCTGCGGCGACCAAGCGGCGCTGCGCCATCCTCGCGCAGGTCGGAAATGGCGTGATCCAGCCCTATCGCCTCGGCGACGACAATGAACAGAGCGCCACCGTCGAAACCAGCGCCAGACGCGCGGCGCAGGCGGCGCAGGTGAATTGCGAACGGCACCGCCAGCGCTGCGAATTGCAGCGCAGCTACGACAGCCGCGTCGCGGGCGATTTTGTACATGAATTCAACCCCGCGCCCCGTTGAAGGTCGAACGATGATCCGCTCTCTCCTGTGTCTTGGCCTGTTTTTCGCCGCGCTGCTCGCCGCGATGCCGCAGCCTGCCCGCGCCGCTTATCCCTGCCCCGGCGGCCCCGGCCCCGGCGAGGTGCAGGTCGGGGTATCGGGCGGCAGCCACGGCATCGCCGCGGTGCCGGTGTGCGAACGCACCGGCGGCGGAGGTGATGGCGGCGGGGGCGGCGGGGGCGGCGGCGCCTATTATGTCTATGGCTCGGTGGCGTGGCACCCCGACGTCGACGACGTCTGGATGGCGGGCAAAAGATTTAGTTCCGGCTTTGCCGAACATCTGGCGCTCGAAGCCTGCAACCGCGCGATGGGCGGCGGCTGCACCTCGATCGGCGAATGGTATAATTCGTCGATGACGATCATCCGCGACAATCAGGGAACCTTGTACCGCGGCTGGAACGGCGAAGGCGGCGCCGAGCGCAAGCGGGTGCTCGCCGACTGTTCGCTTGCCCAACAACTGCCGTGCGAGGTGCTGCACAGCTTCGACGCGGGCAAATCCGGCCATACGCCGAACCTGGCCACCGCGCGCAAGCGCTACGCCAGCGCCGCCTGGGCGGCGGACCAAAAGGATTATGCGCGCGCCTTTATCGCGAGCGGCTACCCGCAGCTCACCGCCGCCAACGACGCGGCGCTGGCGGCGTGCGGCCGCGCCACCGGCCAGACCTGCGTGGTCGCCACCTGGGTGGCGAACGGGCTGATCCAGTCCTACCGGACCGACAAGAACTGGGGTCTCGTCGTCGAACGCAACGCCAAACGCGCCGCCCGCATCGCAACGGCGGCCTGCAAGAGCGATGACGGCAAATGCGTCCTTCAACGCAGCTACGACAGCCGCACCCCCGGTGAATTCGTCCATGATTTCCGCGCCGCCGCTACGAAATGAGCGGCAACGCTCGACAGCGACGCACCGGCCCGCTACATCTTGGCCATCCCCGGGGAGCCTGCCGCGCAAACGCAGGTTGAGAGCGGAATAGACCGCGACCCGTTGAACCTGATCCGGGTAATACCGGCGGAGGGAGGGTCGGCTTCACCCCAAAGCGAAACGGGGCGTGAAAACCGTCTTTCGCTTCGATAACTGGAGCGACGCACATGGCCGACATCGATTCCCGCATTGAAGCTAAACTCGGCGCGATCGGCGTCACCACCGGCCCGATCCGCGGCAGCCGCAAGGTGCACATCGCATCGCCCACCGGCAGCGGCATCCGCGTCGCGATGCGCGAGATCGACCTCGACCCGCACAGCGGCGAACCCAGCGTCCGCGTCTATGACACCTCGGGCCCCTACACCGACCCCAATGCGAAGATCGACATCGCCGCCGGCCTCCCCGAACTGCGCGCCAGCTGGATCCGCGCCCGCGGCGACGTCGAGGAAGTGACCCAGCGCGAAGTCCGCCCGGAGGATAACGGCCAGCTCGGCCCCGATCGCTCGGGCGGCGTCCCCGCCTTCCCCGCCGTCCGCCCTAGGGTGCTACGCGCCCAACCCGGCGCCAACGTCAGCCAGATGCATTACGCCCGCCGCGGCATCATCACGCCCGAGATGGAATATGTCGCGACGCGCGAAAATCTCGGCCGCGAACGCCTCGCCGAATATGTCCGCGACGGGCAGGATTGGGGCGCGAGCATCCCCGATTATGTCACCCCCGAATTTGTCCGCGACGAGGTCGCGCGCGGCCGCGCGATCATCCCCAGCAACATCAACCACCCCGAAAGCGAGCCGATGGCGATCGGCCGCAACTTCCTCGTCAAGATCAACGCCAATATCGGCAACAGCGCGGTCGCGTCCGACGTCGCGTCCGAGGTCGACAAGATGGTCTGGTCGATCCGCTGGGGCGCCGACACCGTCATGGACCTGTCGACGGGGCGCAATATCCACGACACGCGCGAATGGATCATCCGCAATTCGCCCGTCCCGATCGGCACCGTCCCCATCTATCAGGCGCTCGAAAAGGTCGGCGGCATCGCCGAGGAGCTGACCTGGGAAATCTTCGCCGACACGCTGATCGAACAGGCCGAACAGGGCGTCGACTATTTCACCATCCACGCCGGCGTCCGGCTTCCTTACGTGCCGCTCGCGGCAAAGCGCATGACCGGCATCGTGTCGCGCGGCGGCAGCATTATGGCGAAATGGTGCCTCGCGCATCACAAGGAAAGCTTCCTCTACGAACGCTTCGACGAGATTACCGAGATCATGAAGGCCTATGACGTCGCCTACAGCCTCGGCGACGGCCTGCGCCCCGGCAGCATCTATGACGCGAACGACGAGGCGCAGTTCGCCGAACTCTACACGCTGGGCGAGCTCACCAAGCGCGCCTGGGCGCAGGATGTGCAGGTGATGATCGAGGGGCCGGGCCATGTCCCGATGCACAAGATCAAGGAGAATATGGACAAGCAGCTCGAAGCGTGCGGCGAGGCGCCCTTCTACACCTTGGGGCCGCTCACCACCGACATCGCGCCGGGTTACGACCATATCACCAGCGGCATCGGCGCCGCGCAGATCGGCTGGTACGGCACCGCGATGCTCTGCTACGTCACGCCCAAGGAGCATCTGGGCCTGCCCGACCGCGACGATGTGAAGGTCGGCGTCGTCACCTACAAGCTCGCCGCGCACGCCGCCGACCTCGCCAAGGGCCACCCCGCCGCGCAGGTCCGTGACGACGCGCTATCGAAAGCGCGCTTCGAATTCCGCTGGCGCGACCAGTTCAACCTGTCGCTCGACCCCGACACCGCCGAGCAGTACCACGACCAGACGCTCCCCGCCGAGGGCGCCAAATCGGCGCATTTCTGCAGCATGTGCGGGCCGAAATTCTGCTCGATGAAGATCAGCCAGGAGGTGAGGGAGTTCGCGAAGCTGCAAAATCAGGACAGCGCCGCCTTCATCGCCGCCGAAGAGGCGGAGAAGGGCATGGCGAAAATGAGCGAGGTTTATGAGGAAACCGGGCGCGAGCTGTATATGGGCGCGGGCGGGCGGGAGCACGACTGAGCAGAGACGGCGGACTTGCGCCTCGATGAAATGGACTAAGTACTGGCAATGATTAGACGATGCAGGCCAACGAGTGCCTGCATCGTCCTAAGTAACATTTGCAGTCCCTGATCGAGAGGAGCGGCGGCCCGGTCGACGCCCGCCAATTCAAAGGCTTCGTCAAGAGCCGAGGATGGAAGATGGGCGTCCGCGCCCCTGAGTTCGTATATGCCCACAAGACGCGTTAGGGCGCTACGCGCTTCTGGCGCAGGAGCAATTGTAGAAAGCACTCGCTCCAATGATTTCATTGAGCCCGTCCCGCCAGCACCCTTTTCAGGCGGAGCTATGCGATGCAATTCGGCAACATCGATGGCTTCGACAATAAGACGCGAAATATCCTTCGCGAGGGCAAAAACGCCGTTTTGGTCCAACGCTCTAAATCGATGAACGGAAGCCAAAATACTGGCATGAGACTCATGTTTGCGAAATAAATGAGCGCCAAATCGGGCGGCAAATTTGTCGTCTATGTCTTGCAATGCTTCGGCCAGATGCGCCTCTGGCGCCATAGTCCCCGCGGGACGCGCCTTCATTTGCGCATCAAGCAACTCTTTAGAAACACCTCCTTCAGGTGAGACATTGAATCCTTGCCAGATCCGCCGCTGCCATTCCGGTAACCGCGCAATATCGTAAGCATAAACAGTTACGAGGCCGATCCGGTTTACACCGAAATGCACTCGATAGCCCGACGAAAGCTCCAAGCCGGCGGTATCTAATGTGTACCAAGCCAGCTTCACTCCACGTCGCGCAATCATATCCGGGATCACATCTGGCCTAAACCAAAGGTATTTCCCGATATCTTCGTTGTTCAAGTCATCTGCGGTCTGTGTCTCACCGGAAGCAGAAACAATAAACGCGGCGCTTGATGCGACCTTGTCACGCCGAATGCGCGGACTATTTTCGGCAGGCTCGACCCATTCTTCTGCCCAGATTTCACCTTCCACCCGATAAACCGTCGCCCCTTCCCGTGAAAATGTGCGAGACGAATAGTCGGTATTTTCTTCGGCCTCGTCGCCAAAGACGGGCACGTCCGCATCCGGGTCAACGTCGGTTCGCCAGACGTGAAACACGGCCGTTTGGGAACCGAGCCGATCTCCCGAACCTTCATGGATAGGAAAATTGCGCCCGACCCATCGGAAGTTGGGGTGGTCTTCGTCCTCCTCTTCAGATGTGATGCCAAACCGGCTGGTGTCTTCGAGGATTGCATCTCGGTCACGATACCAAACAAGCCGCAAAGCCATATTCCGTGCCGCTAAATAGTCCCTGAGATGATCTGCTCGTGCTTCAATGCGCCGTGGGTAACCGTCTTCATCTCTTATGAGACGAACCACATCGACGTACCCCTCTTCAGGTCGAAGCCAAGTATCGCCTTCTCGTATCAGTCTTAATGCGACAACAAAATCCTGGTGCAAATGCCATTCGGGCAAGTGATCCCAACCAAAGCTTTGAGGTAAAACCAATTCTATGCCGGTCGCGTGGTCGGCAGGCCAATCAGTCCAGTATTCATCCGCCGCCTTGTATGCTGTGTCATCCGCGTAGCTACCGATCTCGTGTATTAACCCGATATCCATCCAGCCAAGCTTGTCGCCCTCTTCGCGGTGAGCCAGATAGACTGCCAAGCTTCCACAACAGAATGACTCGCGCAGATATCCAAGCTCACCATATTCACCTCTCGAACGAAGATTTTCGGACGCACGGAGAGGTATCCAAACCGCGTCGGCAACTTTCCGGTTCTTTAAGTCGGGATAGCGGAACCAGTTATCGGGGAGTACCATAGCGCTTTCCAAGTTGTCGGCGATGCAGAACTAATCTTTGACAACTATATCCGCAATCGCCCGCACACCATGCTACACCCCCGTAATGCGCGCTCGAAACCCCCTCTATGTCATGGCCAAGCCACCGCCGGAGGTGCGGGCGCAGATCGTCGCGCTGCCGCGCAACGACCCCGGGCGAGGCCCCGACCTCCTCCATGTCACGCTCATCTCGCTCTACGACCTGCATTATGCGCCGCCCGAGTGGCTGCCCGCGACCATCGCCGCGCTGGACGGCTTCGCCGCGGCGGCCTTTCCGCTCCGTTTCGACCGGATCGAGAACCGCAAGGCGGTGACGCTGCGCACGCGCGATCCGCTGGCCGAGGCGCGAGCGTTTCAGAAGGCGCTGGTCAACCATCTGCTCGCCGCGAAGGCGCCGATCATGGACGGCACCACCCCCGAACCGCACATCACGATCAACTATCGCGGCGACCGGCTGAATGCTCAAAAAATGCCGCCGATCGGCTGGACGGTCGACGAGATCATCCTGACCGAAAGCATCGTCGGCAAGACCACCCATGTCGAACATGGCCGGTGGCGGCTGTACGGGGATGTCGCCTGACAAAACCTAAGCCGCTCACCATTTGCGGTTTGCTGCACATTTCCGTTGCCATTCTGCCCCGCGCTCTTCGCCCTCAACCGGTGCGCGCTGCAACTGACAAACCCGTATTGACGCTGCCACATATATATGCATGATGCATACATGTTTATCGCAAATCTTCTTGGCGCAGCGGCGCTGGCGGTCGGCGATCGGGTCGAAACATTGGCCGCGACAAAGGCGGGGGTCAGTCCGCAGGTCGGAGCGGCCATCGTCCTGATTGCCATGCGCCCCGGCCAGTCGATCCGCCGCCTCGCCACAAGCTTGCGGCTCAGCCATTCGGCAACCGTCCGGCTCGTCGATGGGCTGTCTCGTCGCGGGTGGGTGCTTCGCACCGACGCCGCCGACAAACGCGTCGTCAAACTTTCGCTGAGCGACGTCGGCGAAGCCGTCCATGCGCGCCTGGTGGACGCACGGAGCGCGGTGCTTGCCCCCCTGCTTGCTGGCATGGATGCCGCACAACTGGCCCATCTGCGTCAAGGATTGGAGGCGATTTTAGCGAACGCGACCGAGGACATGACCGATGCCTATGCGAACTGCCGACTATGCGATGTCGCGGCGTGCGAGGCCGAAGGCTGTCCGGTCGAAGCGAAAGCGCGAACGCTGTGGAAGGATCGCCGCCTGCAGCCAGCAGCAAAGGGAGACGAGAGATGACGCGAGCCACCTATGACGCGCCCGCACCGGACGAAGCCGAGGATTTGATCCGGTCATTGTTCGGTCTGGGCGAG
The DNA here is from genome assembly GCF_012274265.1 of Sphingopyxis microcysteis. Classification (GTDB taxonomy): domain Bacteria; phylum Pseudomonadota; class Alphaproteobacteria; order Sphingomonadales; family Sphingomonadaceae; genus Sphingopyxis; species Sphingopyxis microcysteis. The sequence goes on along the minus strand of NZ_JAANYY010000004.1, from coordinate 39,421 downwards.
GTCGGATATGTCGCCCTCGACTGGCACGGCCAGACCGTCATGCGGCTCGCCGACGGCATCGAAACCGACACGACCACGCAAACCAATTTCTTCGAGGAATATCTGCTCAACCCCAGCCTGATCTTTATGGCGCAACGCCGCGGCAATCTGGACTGCGGCGGGCTGCGCTATGTCGCGGTCGGCTATGGTGACTTTACCATGCTGCTGATGCCGATTGCCCAGGGCAATGTTTCGATCGGCGTCGCCAGGAAACGTGACGTCAGCGAACTGGCGCGAGCGGCAGAACAGCTGCTGGTATCGCGCCCCGTCGTCCAATAGCGGACAGGTCACGGGCGCACCGATCATCGACTGACCGCTTGTCAGAATCGCGCTACATATGTCGCACACTACAAACGTAGCGCACGCTGGAGCCGCCATGCTGACGACCCTTTTTACCCTCGCCGCTGCCGCCACGGCTCCGGCGGCGCCCCCGTCCCCTTCCGACCTCGCGGCGATCGAGGCGACCTGCTTCGACTATGTCGACGGCCAGCTGGAGGGCGATCCCGAGCGCGTCAAACGCGCGCTGCACCCCGACCTCGCCAAGCGCCGCGTGCTGGGCGAAACCATCGACGAGCGGCTCGGCCTGCAACGCATGAGCCGCGAGGAACTTGTCGGGCTGACGCGCGAGGGAGCGCTCAAGACGCCCAAAAGCGAGTGGAACCGGTCGTGCAAGATCCTCGACGTCGCGGGCAATACGGCGGCGGTGCGCGCCGAAACGCCGTGGTTCGTCGATTATTTCCACATGGGGAAATTTGGCGAGCGCTGGATCATCGTCAACGCGCTGTGGCACATGAAACCGCGCCCGGCGACGAAATAGGGCGCGGCGCCCCGATCGGCCCGCCGAGCCGCTATCCGTCGATCTCCGCCGTCGCCGCTCGCTCGATCGCCGGGCGCCAGCTGCGCTGGACGGGCAGCAGGAAAATCTCGGCGAGCGCGCGCTCGATTTCGTCGGCGGTCAGATAGCGGCGGTCGGTCCGCCCGTCGCTCAGCCGCGTCGTCAGCCGGTTGTCGCGCAGCGCGTAGCGCGCCTCGGCGGTCGTGCGCGCGGCGACCAGCTGCTGGGTGAAATGCGAATCGGGGTGGGTCGACGTGTACCAGTTGCCGACGATGCGATCGATCGGCGGCGCCGGGGCGTCGTCCAGCCGGTACAGCGCCTGCCAGGCATCGCCGATCCGTGCCGCGACCTCCCACTCGAAATTGCCGCGGCGCACGCGATAATCCTCGTGCCGCGTCGGCTGCACCGCCTCGCTGTCCATCGCCAGCGGCTGCGGCGGCACCGCGGCGCCGAAGCCGACGTCGGCGAGCCACGGTCGCCCGTCCAGCGTCACCAGCACCACCTGGTGCGTGCGCGGGGTCGGCGGCGCATCGTCCGCCAGCATCCAGCGCACCCGGCCCAGCATCGCCTCGGCCTCGAACCCGATCGCCTGCAGCACGCGCAGGAACATGGCGTTCTGCTCGAAACAATAACCGCCGCGGCGCCGGTCGATCAGCTTCGCCTCGATCGCGGCATCGTCGATGGCGATCCCGACCCCGGTCAGCGCGTCGATCGCCTCGAACGGGATCGCGGCGATATGCGCGGCCTGAAGCGCCGCCAGCACGTCGGCCGTGGGCGCCACCGGCCCGGCATAGCCGATCCGCGCCAGATAGCGCGTCAGCAGCGGCGCGCGTTCGACGGGCTCCGGATCGCCGTCGTCGGCGCTGGAGGCGGGGGCAGCGGGATAGTGCAACATCGGCAAGGGACTCCGTTCGCGAATCAACTGCCGACGCTTATGAAAGCTGAAGCGCGGTTGAGATCAAGCGGCGATCATGCGTTCGCCGCCCGCTCGCTGGTCGGCGCCCGCGCGCGGCTTGTCGAACGCGGCGCGACAAGGCGCGGCGCCGTAGCGATGGTCGCCATCGTCGGAGTACCAGCCGCGGCCCGTCCCCGCGGCAGGGCTCCGGCGCAACTTTGCTTCGCAACCCTGACGGGAGGCTCTCGATGCGTTTCGCCCTGCTATCTCTCGCCCTGCTGGCCGCCCCCGCGGCGGCGCAGGATGACGGCCCGATCGTCGTGACCGGCTACAGCGAGCTCGAACAACAGATCAAATCCTTCGTCGGCGCGCTGACCCCGGCGTCGCCGCGCGGCCAGATCGCGCGGTTCGAAACCGCGGTGTGCCCGGGCGTGTTCGGCATTCCCGAAGCGCAGCGCGCCGCCGTGCGCGAGCGCCTCCGCGCGGTCGCCAAGGGTATCGGGCTCGATGTTGCCAAGCCCGACTGCACCCCGAACCTGCTCGTCATGGTCGCCGCCGACAAGAACGCCTTCGTCAAGGCGCTCGGCAAGGACCATAATTATATGTTCGGCGACCGGACCCCGGCGCAAGTCCGCAAGATCCTGGCCGAACCGGGACCGGCGACCGCCTGGCAGATCCAGACGATGGTGAACGGCGACGGCCGCATCGTCGCAAACGAAGGCGACATGCCGGTCAACCGCACCACGCGCAACCCGTCGCGGATCACCGCGGCGGCGCGGCCTGCTTTCCTCGCCGCGGCGGTGGTGATCGACGGCGCCGCGCTCGACGGGCTCACCACGACCCAGCTCGCCGATTATGCCGCCATGCGCGCGCTGGCGCGCATCGATCCGGCGCGGATCGACGCCGCCGCGCCGTCGACGATCCTGCGCATCCTTGATGCAGCGTCCGACAGCGAAGTGCCGGTGACACTGACCCAGTGGGACTTTGCCTTTCTCAAGGGGCTTTATTCCAGCCCCGACAACCTCTACGCCCCGTCGCAGCGTTCAGAGATCGAACGCACGATGAACGAGGAATTTGATCGGGCGGGCAGCGAAGGCGCACCCCCGCGCGACAAATCCCCGGGTTAGACATAATGGGAATGGCAGGCGGCCATGGCGACATTTGAATCCGATCCTATAGCCGCCGCGAAACAGCGACTGGCGCTGGCGCTGCGGCCGCGGATCGCGCTGATTGGCCTGACCAGCTGCGCGCTCGCGCTGCCGGGCGACACCGAAGATCGCATTTCGGTGACCGACCGTATTTCGCATGCCGATGCGGCCGGTCCCGGAGCCGAAGCATGGCGCGCCGCGACGGTCGCGCTGGTCACCGCGCTCGACGCCGATCCGGACCTGCGCGCGCTGCGTCAGCGGCTGTTCGACGTCGGGGTATCGTCAGCGTTCGAGGGCGATCATGACGAGACCGCCCCGTGGACCAGCCTGGTGCTGCGTTGCCCGCGCACCAGCCTGTCGACCCTCGAAACGCTGGCCGCCGACGACGCCGGGATTGCCCCTGCGGACCGCAATGAGGTGTCGGCGCAATTCGCGATCTACATGCTGCGCAACCACCACCGTGATTGGCAGGCGAACCGCACCAAATTGCCCGACGTCGGCGAAAGCCCCTATACCCCGCCCGAGGAATGGAACCTGCTCGTCAGCACCTGAAGCGCAGGGGCTAATTTTCCAGGCTGTGCTCCAGGGTGATCTCGCAATCGAGCAGCTTCGACACCGGACAGTTCATTTCGGCTTCCTTGGCGATGCGGGCAAATTCATCGGCGTCGATGCCGGGCACTTTCGCGGCCAGTGTCAGCGCCGACTTGCTGATCTCGAACCCGCCGTCGACCTGATCGAGCGTGACCGCCGCGCTGGTTTCCAGCGTGTCGCCCGCATAGCCCGCGCGCGCGAGCCCGAACGACAGCGCCATGGTAAAGCACGCCGCATGCGCCGCGGCGATCAGCTCCTCGGGGTTCGTCCCCGGCACCCCCTCGAAGCGCGTCCCGAACCCATAGGGCTGCTGGTCGAGCACCCCCGATTTGGTCGTGATCGACCCTTTGCCTTCCTTGCCGAATCCTTCGTAGCGTGCGGATGCGCGATTGAGGGTCATGCGGTTTCTCCTTGGCATGCGAATGGTGAAGCGGCGGAGCCGCGCGTCAGCGCGCCACCCCCGCTTTGTCGAGTTCCGCCCCCAGCCGCCCGGTCAGCCACAGTCCCCACATTCTGAAATCGGCGGCCAGGCTCCACAGCGGATAGGTAAAGGTCGCCGGCCGGTTCTTCTCGACCCCGAAATGCGCCACCCAGGCAAAGAAATATCCGGCCAGCGGCAGCGCGATCAGCCACCCCCAGCGCCCGCTCACCACCGCGGCGAGCGCGATCAGCACGACCAGCGTCGTGCCGATATAATGCAACGCCCGGGTCGATGCCTTGCTATGCTCGCGCAGGTAAAAGGGCCAGAATTCGGCGAAGCTGGTGTAGAGTCGGGCCATCGCGTCAACATGCGGCGACGCCGCGATGCGGTCAACCGGCGGAAGCGCCGCTAGCCGCGTTTCAACCGGACAAGCGCCGCGTCGAGCGCCTGCAAGAATTGCGACCGGTCGGCCTTCGAAAAGGGCGGCGGCCCGCCCGTCCGTCCGTCCATCCCGGCGCGCAGGTCGGCCATGATCGCGCGCGTCGCGATCGCACCGCCGATCGACGCCATCGTAAAGGGCTTGCCATTGGGGCCGAGCACCGTCGCTCCGGCTTTCAGCGCGCGGTCGGCGAGCAGGATGTCGGCGGTGACGACGATGCTCCGCGCACCCGCCGCCTCGGCGATCCAGTCGTCGGCGGCGTCGAACCCGTCGGACACGACGACGCGTTCGATCAGCGGATGATCGGGGACGCGCAGGCGGCTGTTGCTGACGACCTTCACCGGCACCTCGTGGCGCCACGCGACCTTGTAAATCTCGTCCTTCACCGGGCAGGCGTCGGCGTCGACCAGAATGACCGGCGCGGTCATGCCGCCAGCCCGTCCCACATCAGCTTGGCCCCGAGCAGCACCATCAGCAGATAGATGATCACGTAAAAGCGCGCGCCGTCGATCCGTTTCAGCCAGCGGACCGTCAGCAAGGTCGACACGATCGCCAGCGGCATCAGCAGCGCCGCCGCCACCAGCACCTCGCGCGGGAAGGCGCCAAGCGCGATATAGGCGGGAACCTTGATCCAGTTGATCGCCGCGAACAGCACCGAACTCGTCCCGATGAATACCAGATGCGGCAGGCGGCGCGGGGTCACCCACATCTGGAACGGCGGCCCGCCGGCATGTGCGATCTGGCTGGTAAAGCCGGTGGCGACCCCGAACAGGCTGCCGACCCAGCCCGGCGAAGTCGACGCCGCGACGACGCGTCCACCGCGCTCGACCCAGAGGCGATACAGCCCGAACACCAGCGTGATCGCGCCCAGCGCCGCCATCAGCTTTGGCTCATCGACCTGCTCGGCCAGGACATAGCCCGCGGCGATGCCGATCGCGGCGCCGGGCAGCATCCAGCCGATGATCCACCCGTCCCATGTCTTGCGGAACGACCAGACGCTGACGATATCCTGCACGATCAGGATCGGCAGCAGCAGCGCCGCAGCGAGCGTCGGCGGCAGCACCAGCGCAACGATCGGCGTCGCAAGCGCCCCGACGCCCGCAAGCCCGCCCTTGGCCAGCCCCAGCAGGATCACCGCCAGCGCCAGCACCGCGAACGTCAGCGGATCGCTGAGCAGGCTCATGCGCCGGGTTCGTCCGGCAGGCGCCAGTCGATCGTCCCGCGTCCCTGCGCCGCTAGAAAATCATTGGCCTGACTGAACGGCCGCGACCCGAAAAAGCCGTTGTGCGCCGACAAGGGCGAGGGGTGCGGCGCACGCAGCACCAGATGCGGGCTGCCCGCGCCCAAGCCTGCGACATTCGCCGCCTTCTTCTGCGCATGGCTGCCCCACAGGATGAACGCCTTCGGCGCCGGATCGGCCGCGACCGCCGCGACGACCGCGTCGGTGAACTTCTCCCACCCCTTGCCCTGATGCGACGCTGCCATGCCGCTTTCGACCGTCAGGCAATTGTTGAGCAGCAGCACGCCTTGGCTTGCCCAGGATTTGAGATAGCCGTGGCGCGCGCGCGCGATGCCAAGGTCGCTTTCCATTTCCTTGTAGATGTTGACGAGGCTCGGCGGCACTCGCACCCCCGGCTGCACCGAAAAGCAGAGGCCATGCGCCTGCCCCGGCCCGTGATAGGGATCCTGCCCCAATATGACGACGCGGACATTCTGCGGCGGCGTCGCATCGAGCGCGGCAAACCAGTCGCGCGGCCGCGGAAAAATCGCCTTCCCCTTCGCGCGCTCGCTCTCCAGAAATTGCTTGAGCGCCGCCATATAGGGCTGCGCAAACTCGCCGCCTATCGCCGCGAGCCAGTCGGGATGCAGTTTAACCTCGGCCATGTCGGCGCTTCACCAGAGGCGCGCGGGCTTGTCCAGTGCTGGCGCCGGGTGAATGGCGGTTAGCGACCGAAGCAAGCCGTCGCCCCCGCGCAGGCGGGGGCCGCTGTCGGTCTACGCAGCGACGAAGAACAAGGCCTGTAGCGGCCCCCGCCTTCGCGGGGGCGACGGTTTATTGGAACGTCCGCTCCCCACCCCAAACCAACGCCTCCCCCTAAATCCTCCCCCGCACCCCCACGAAGAACCGCCGCCCCAAATAATCATATTGCGTCCCGAAAGCCGGTGCCTGCCCGATCACCGGCGGCGTCGCCGTCACCACCGTCGAAACCCGCGGCGGCGGGGTGTCGAACAGGTTCGCGACCCCCAAGGTAATCCGGAACCGGTCGGCAACGTCGCGGCTCAGCGACAGCGAGTGATAGAAGGTCGCCGGGACGCTGACATCGGGGCAGAAACGCCCGCCGGGGCGGAAGCCCGAGGTGCGGCACGCATCGCCGCCCTGCGCACGGAGCAGGTCTTCCTCGTTCGACGCCGCACCGGTGACGTCGAGCCCGTAAAACAACGTCCAGCCCCCCTTCATCCAGCCCAGGTTGAAATCGCCGACCCATTTCGGATTGCCGATCTTGCCATTGTCGTCGATTTGGGTGCCGGGGAACAGCGCAACCTTGTCCTCGATCTGCCAGACCATCTGCGCGCGGAACGCGAGCGACCCGAGACGGCCAAGCTCCTGATCGAGCGCGAGCGACAGGTCGACGCCGCGACCCCGCTGGCGGCTGATGTTGACATAGCGGTCGGTGACGCTCGCGACGCTCTGCCGGTCGGGACCCGCGGCGACGCGCGTGAACAGCCCGCAGAGCGGCTCATCGGCGACGTCCGAATCATAACAGCCGCGCAGGATATTGCCCGCGCCAAGCAAAGTGATCTCGTCTTTCACCTTGATGTCGAAATAATCGACCGCGAGCCGCGCCTTCAGCCCGCCCCACAGCGCCCCCGACACATCGGGGGTCAGGATGACCGACACCGTCTTTGCGGTCGAAGTCTCCGGCTTCAACCGCCCGATGCCGCCGCCCGACACGATCGTCGCGGGGCTGATCCCGCCCGCATAATTGGGCGCGATGCCCTCGGCGGCGCAATTGTCGAAGATGCGCTGGCTGATCGCCCCCGCCGCCAGCCGCGCCGCGGTCTGGATGCACGGGTCGATCGCCTGCTGGCCGAGGAAGCCCGTCTGGTCATTGAGGAAGAGTTCGAACAGCGCAGGCGCGCGGAACGACGTCCCCCAGGTGCCGCGGAAGCGCAGCCAGTCGGTCACCGCCCAGTCGGCGCCGACCTTCCACGTCGTATCGCTGAAGCTGTCCTGCACCCCGTCGCCGCGCGTCGCCTCGACATGCGTATAGCGCGCCGCGCCCGACAGGGTCAGCCGTTCGATCATCGGCACGCCTTCGAGCAAAGGCACTTCAACCTCGCCGAAAATCTCTTTCGAAACGGTGCGCCCCGCGGTGATGCCCGACGTCGTGAATTTGGCGACATTGCCCGCCAGCGTCGCCTCGCCCGGCGTGTCGTCGATTTCGTCGCGGCGGATATTCGCGCCGACCGCGACACCGACCGGCCCCGCGGGCAGATTGAACAGCTTGCCCGTCAGCAACGCCTCGGCCGACGTCTGCTTGAACAAGGTCCGCCCCGTCTCGCGCCCCGTCAGGAACGCGCGCTCGGCGGGGGTGAAATCGCCGCGCAGCACGCGCGGGTCGGTGAAGTCGATGTCGATGCACGGCGCGCCGCGGATCGCGGTCGTCGTTCCGGCGCAGGATCGCGTGCGCAGCGTCTGCGACGCGAGCGCGTCCTGATAGATCACGTCCTGCGTATAGCTGGCGTCCGACCGGCTGTGCTGGCCGTGGACGTCCCATTTCCAGCCGCCGAACGTGCCGCGCAGGCCGAACACGCCGCGATAATAATCGACGTCGGCGCTGCTCTCCGACCGCACCAGTATCTGCGGGCGCAGGATGATGTTGCCGCCGAACTCCGCGTTGAACGGATCGCCCATGTCGCCCGGGTCGCAATTGTTCGCCGCAGGGTTGCAAAGGAAGAAGGGCAGCATCGACGCGCCGGTAAATTGCTCGAGCGCCATCAGCTGGAAGCCGCTGTTCTGCGACTTGCGGTTGCTGAACAGCGCTTCGCCATAGATCGTAACCCCGCCCGCCACCTCATAGGCGGCATCGGCGAAGGCGCTGATCCGCTTGACCCCCGAAAACACGTCCATATCCTGCTCGGCGGGCTCGAACTTGTTGAGCGCCCCGGTTGACGGGCCATCGAAATTGAGCCCGAAGAAATCGGCCGGGCCGAACACCCCGATCGGATTATAGGCGTTGATCGGCATGCCGACGCCCGCGAATTCGGCGCCATATTGGCCCGAAGCGATCAACTGGCCGTTCGGCGCAAACAGTCCGGGCCCAAAGGTCGGGAAACCATTTTGGTCGACCCCGGAAAAATCGCTGAAGGCGATCGCGTTGCCCAGCGTGCCGCTGCACTGCGGCCGCCCGGTACGAAAATCGACGATGTCGGCGCGGCTGCCATCGGCCTCGCGCTTCAAATATTCTTCGGCGCAGAACAGGAAGCCGCGGTCGCGGCGCGTCAGATTCTGCTGTTTGAAATAGTCGACCGTCGCGAAAAAATGGCCGCGATCGAATGTCCTGCCAAAGCTTGCATCGACGCCATAGCTTTCACCGCCGCCATGTTCGGTGATCGACGAAAAACCGCCGATTTCGGCGCCGTTCAGGTCGTTGCGGGTCAATATGTTGACCACCCCCGCGACCGCGTCCGAGCCATAGATCGACGAGGCGCCGGTCTTCAGCACCTCGACCTGCCGGACGACCGATAGCGGCAGGACATTGAGGTCGAAGGGCGCGACCGAGCCGCGGATGCCTGCCGGACCCGCGCGGCGGCCGTTGATCAGCACCAGCGTCCGCTCGGCGCCCAGCCCGCGCAGCGACACGCTCTGCACGTCGTTACCGCCATTGGCGATCACGCGGTTCGACAGCGCCGAGGTGATCTGGATCGATCCCTGCGCCGCGGGCGTCGATTGCAGCACATCGGCGAGCTGGACCTGCCCCTGCAGTTTGGCGCTTTCGATATCGATGACCTGGATCGGGTCCGCGCTGGTAAATTCGCTCTTCGCGATGCGCGATCCGGTGACGATAATCTCGTCTTCGCCGGTCTGTCCCGCAGCGGGGGTGGCCATCAAGGCGATGACCGAGGCGGTGGCGGCCAGCAACACCTGGGGGCGGGTGCCTGATTTCATGATATTTTTTCCGAACTTAAAAGTTGAACTCGCCCCCCGGCGCGGAAAAGATACGGTAAACCGCGTTTCGATATGGTTACCGGCGGATAAAATTCCGATCGTGCGTCCTTCGCGCCACAGCTTGTCGCCGCACGCCCGCGCCGCTAGTCACGCTCGCAAAGGGAGCGCGTCGATGAGCAAGGCAATGGGTGAAGCGCTGGGGCGGCTCGAGGCCGTCATCCACGACCGGCTCGCCGCCGGCGAAGCCGAAGCCTCCTATGTCGCCAGCCTCGCCGCCAAGGGGCGCGGCAAGATCGCCCAAAAGCTCGGCGAAGAAGCCGTCGAGGCGGTGATCGCCGCGGTCAGCGAGGATGATCCGGCGCTCATCGGCGAAGCGAGCGACCTCGTCTTCCACCTCTCGATCCTGCTCGCCGAACGCGGGCTCACGTGGGACGCGATCGCCGCCGAACTCAGCCGCCGCCACGGCACCTCGGGCCACGCCGAAAAAGCCAGCCGCCAATGAACAACACTTTGTCTGTTTTTCATCTCCGTCATCCCGGCGAAGGCCGGGATCTCACCCTATCGCAAAGACGCACCGGCGAGATCCCGGCCTTCGCCGGGATGACGTAAGAAAGAGGGAATTCCATGCCGATCGACGCCACCCTCCCCTATGACGACAGCAACATCTTCGCGCGCATCCTGCGCGGCGAGCTGCCGTCGAAAACCGTCTATGACGATGAATTTGCCCTCGCCTTTCACGACATCAACCCGCAGGCGCCGCTCCACATCCTCGTGATCCCCAAGGGCGCCTATGTCAGCTGGGACGATTTCTCCGCGCGCGCCAGCGACGCCGAAATCGCCGGCTTCGTCCGCGCCGTCGGCCAAGTCGCGCGCGACGCGGGCCTCGTCGCCCCCGGCTACCGCCTGCTCGCCAACATCGGCCCCGACAGCCATCAGGAGGTTCCGCACCTCCACGTCCATATTTTCGCCGGGCAAAAGCTCGGCCCGATGCTGGCCAGATAGCCCGTCGCCCCCGCGGAGGCGGGGGCCGCAAGCGGCCTATTCCTGCATCGCCGCGTAAACCGACTACGGCCCCCGCCTTCGCGGGGGCGACGATTATGTCTGTCTATGACCGCGGTCACAGCCTTTTCCCGAAACGCGGCTAAGCGTTCCCGGGACACGGCGACGGGTGGACAGCAGCGCCTGTTTCCAGCAGGATAAGCGCGCGGATTTAGGCGGGGAGACGGCGGGATGAAAACGGGTTGGCGCGCGCTGGGAAAACGCCTTGCCGGCAGGGCAAAACTGGCGCTGCTTGTGCCGCTCAGCCTCGCGATGGCGGCGACCGCGACCGCCGACACCGTGCCGCAGGTCACCCTCGCCACCCCCGGCAGCAGCGGCACCGGCGACGGCACGATCACCCGCTTCACGCTGCGCTTTTCCGAAGACATGGTGCCGCTCGGCGATCCCCGCGCCGCCGCCCCCGCGACCAACGACTGCAAGCTCGCGGCGTCATCCCGCTGGGTCGACACCCGCACCTGGGTGCTCGAGTTCGACAAACCGCTCCCCGGCGGGCTGCGCTGCCATGTCGTGCTCCGCAATGGCCTGAAAACCGCGCGCGGCATCGCCGTCGCGGGCAACGACCGCTTCGCGCTCGACACCGGCGGCCCTTCGGCACGCGCCATCCTCGCAGGCGGCATCTACGACGGGATCGAGGAGGAGCAGGTCTTCCTCGTCGCCACCAACGTCGCCGCCGACCGCGCCTCGGTCGGCCGCTTCGGCTATTGCGCGGTCGACGGGATCGGCGAGAAGATCCCGCTCGACGTCCTGCCGCGCACCACCGCGACTGAGATATTGACCGGCCTCGGCGATGCCAACTGGTCGCGCCAGTCCTTCACCTATGACGCCGGACTGCCGCAGCGCCTGCCCGCCGCGGGCGCCGACCGCGAGGCCGCGCTCGACCGCGTCGTCGCGGTCAAATGCCGCCGCCCGCTGCCGCCGGGGCGCGAAATGGCGGTCGTGTGGGACGCGCGCATCGCGCAGGCCGGCGTCCCCGGCCGCACCGCCGGGCGCGACCAGCGCTTCGATTTCGACGTCCGCCCCGCTTTCACCGCCAAAATGTCGTGCAGCCGTGTCAATCCGCAGGCGGGCTGCAATCCGGTCAAGGATGTGACGCTCAGCTTCGCCTCCCCCGTCGCGCGGGACACCGCGCTCGCCGCGACGCTGACCACCGCCGACGGCAAACGCATGACCCCCCGGGTCGACGACGACGACAAGAATGACGCCTACCTCACCAGCGTTCGCTTCGCCGGACCGCTGCCGCAGAATGTCGACGCAACGCTGGTCCTGCCCGCCGATGTCACCGACCAGAGCGGTCGGCGCTTGCAGAACCAGTCGAACTTCCCGCTGAAATTCCACATCGACCGCGCCCCGCCGCTGGTCAAATTCGCCGCCGAATTCGGCATCCTCGAAGCCCGCGAGGGCGGTGTCCTGCCCGTCACCGTGCGCGGGGTCGAAGGGACGATGGTGCAATCGAACCTCAAGCTGCCCGCCACCGCGCTGCGGGTCGGCGACGATGACGCCGCGATCGCGCGCTGGCTGAAACGCGTCGATGACGCCGACGACACCGATTATCGCGAGGAAAAGGACCGCACCGGCAAGGAGGTCCGCGTCAATTACACCGGCACCAAATCGGTGTTCGCCGATGCCCCCGCGGGCGGCGAGCGCCGCGCGCTGCAACTGACCCCGCCCGGCGGCGGCAAGGAGTTCGAGGTTGTCGGCATACCCCTGTCGGAAAAGGGTTTCCATATCGTCGAGATCGCCAGCCCCGAACTCGGCGCCGCGCTGCTCGGGCGCAAGGCGACGCGCTATGTCGCGACCGCCGCGCTCGTCACGAACATGGCGGTGCATTTCAAATGGGGCCGCGAAGGCTCGCTCGCCTGGGTCACCGCGCTCGACACCGGCCTGCCCGTCGCGGGCGCCGAAATCCGCGTCTCGGACAGCTGCACCGGCCGCCTGCTCGCGCGCGGTACCGCCGACAAGGCGGGGCGCCTCGCCTTTGCGGGCGGGCTACCCCAGCCCGAGACTTATTCGAGCTGCGAAGAAACCCCCGATCCGACCAAGAGCGAAGGCCATGCGCTGATGGTCAGCGCGCGGTCGGGCGACGATTTCAGCTTCACCCTCACCGATTGGGGTCGCGGCATCCGCCCCTATGATTTCGACCTTCCTTACGGCTGGTCGGAACGCGAGGATATTCTCCACACCGTCTTCGACCGCGCGCTCGTCAAGGCGGGCGAGACCGTCCATATGAAGCATATCCTGCGCCGCCCGGTCGGCACCGGCTTTATGACGCCGCAGCCGCTCGCGGGCAAACTCCGCCTCGTCCACCGCGGTTCGGACACCGAATTCGAAATGCCCTTCGCCATCGCCGCGACCGGCAGCGGCGACAGCGTCTGGAACGTCCCCGCCTCCGCCCCGATGGGCGATTATGAGCTGGTGTTCGTCACCAAGGACAAGGATGGCGAAGACAAGACGATCTGGTCGGGTCAGTCGGTCAAGGTCGACGAATATCGCCTGCCGACGATGAAGGCCGCGGTCACCGGGCCCAAAACGGCGCTCGTCCGCCCCGCTGCCGTCCCGCTCAGCCTGTTCGTCGGCTATCTGTCGGGCGGCCCCGCCGCCAATATCCCGGTCGAACTGCGCACCAATTTCCGCTCCAGCTGGTCGCCCCCCGAAGATTATCGCGACTGGGATTTCGACGGGCAGCCGGTGAAGGAAGGCGTGATCCAGCTCGACGACAGCGGCGACGAGCCCGCCGCCGAGCTGCCGCTCGCGCGCTCGGTGCCGCTCAAGCTCGACGCCAATGGCGCCGCCACCGCCAATGTGACGGTCGACCAGCCGATCACCGAACCGACGCTGATGGCGGCCGAAATGGACTATGAGGACGCCAATGGCGAAACGCTGACCGCCAGCCGCCGCATCACCCTCTATCCCTCCGCCGTCCGCTTGGGGCTCAAGACCGACGGCTGGCTGATGCGCGACAACGACCTCAAGCTCAATTTCATCGCGCTCGACCTCGACGGCCAGCCGATCGCGGGCCAGCGCGTGTCGGTCGCGCTCTACAACCGCGAGATCATCACCGCGCGGCGCCGCCTGATCGGCGGCTTCTACGCCTATGACAACCAGATGCGGACGACGAAGCTCGCCGCCAGCTGCTCCGCGACCACCGACAAGCTAGGCCGCGCGCGCTGCGCGATGGCGCCGGGCATCTCGGGCGAGGTGACGGTGGTCGCAACGACGCTCGACGCCGACGGCAACGAAGCGCGCGCCGTCCGCTCGGTGTGGCTCGCGGGCGACAACGACTGGTGGTTTGGCGGCGACAATGGCGACCGCATGGACGTCATCGCCGAAAAGCCGCGCTACGCCGCGGGCGACACCGCCAGCTTTCAGGTCCGCATGCCGTTCCGCGAAGCGACCGCATTGGTCACCGTCGAACGCGAGGGCGTGCTCTCCAGCTTCGTCGTGCCGCTGAAGGGCACCAACCCGGTGGTCAAGGTCAAGCTGCCCGCCACTTACGCCCCCGACGTTTATGTCTCGGTGATGGCGGTGCGCGGGCGCGTCACCGGCAACGAAAGCTGGTTCCGCCAGATGAAACGCGCGGTCGGTTTCAAGATCGAAAACAGCGAGGGTGCTCCCCCCACCGCTTTGGTCGACCTTGCCAAACCCGCCTATCGCATGGGCATCGCGCGGATCAAGGTCGGCTGGGAAGGCCATCAGCTCGGCGTCAAGGTCAAGGCCGACAAGGCAAAATATGCAGTCCGCGAAACCGCCAAAGTCGCGATCGAGGTCAAGACCCCCGGCGGCAAGCCACCCAAAAACGCCGATGTCGCCTTTGCCGCGGTCGACGAGGCGCTGCTTCAGCTCGCCCCCAACGAAAGCTGGGAATTGATCGAGGCGATGATGGGCGAGCGCACCCTCGACGTCCTCACCTCGACCGCGCAGATGCAGGTCGTCGGCAAGCGGCATTATGGCCGCAAGGCGCTCGAACCCGGCGGCGGGGGCGGCGGTGACCTGTCGGGCCTGACCCGCGAAGATTTCCGCCCCGTCCTCTTGTGGAAGGGCAATGTCCCGCTCGATACCAAGGGGCGCGCGAGCGTCGACGTGCCGCTTAGCGACAATCTTTCGGGCTTCCGCCTCGTCGCGATCGCGACCGACGGATCGCAATTTTTCGGCACCGGCGAAACCACCGTCCGCACCGTGCAGGATCTCGGCATCTTTGCCGGGATGCCCGAACTCGTCCGCACCGGCGACACTTATGATGCGCGCTTCACGCTGCGCAACGGCACCGATCAGCCGATGGAGGTCACCGCGACCCCGACGCTGTCGCCCGCCGTCGCCACCGCGCCGCCGCTCACCGTCACCATTCCCGCGGGCGGCGCGGTGCCGATCAGCTGGTCGATGACCGCGCCCGAACAAACCGGCCCGATCGAATGGACCGTCGATGCGGTCGCCAAGGGCGGCAAGCAGCGCGATCGGCTGGTGTTCCAGCAGGTCATCGAGCCCGCGGTGCCGGTCGAAACCTGGGCCGCCAGCCTGTTCCGCGTCGGCCCCGCCACGACGCTGCCGATCGCCAT
Source organism: Sphingopyxis microcysteis (assembly GCF_012274265.1). GTDB lineage: Bacteria > Pseudomonadota > Alphaproteobacteria > Sphingomonadales > Sphingomonadaceae > Sphingopyxis > Sphingopyxis microcysteis. The sequence goes on along the minus strand of NZ_JAANYY010000004.1, from coordinate 24,274 downwards.
CCCGACGGGCGCCTTGCCCGGCGGATATGTCGACGTCGCGCTCGCCGGCACGCTGGCTCCGCCCTTGTCGGGGGTGCGCGACTATATGGCCGCCTACCCCTATACCTGCTTCGAACAATCGACCTCGCGCGCCATTGCGCTCGGCGATCTCGGCCGCTGGCAGGCGCTCGCCGAAGCGATGCCGACCTATCTCGATGGTGACGGCCTGCTGCGCTACTGGCCCAACGAGCGGATGGAGGGGTCGATCGAACTCACCGCCTATGTGCTCAGCGTCACCGCGGCAAACGGCTATGCGATCCCCGAGGCATCGAAGGCCAGGATGGTGGCGGCGCTGCAGGCGGTGGTCGAAGGCCGCCTCACCCGCCGCGGCTATGGTCCTTGGGACATCCGCCCCGTCCGCATCGCGGCCTTGGCGGCGCTCGCCCGCAACAAGGCTGCCAGCCCGGGGCTCGTCGCCGCGATCGACGTCGCGCCGGTCGACATGGCGACCGGCACCCTCGCCGACTGGCTGGTGGCGATCGAAAAGACGCCCGGGGTGCGCAACGCCCCCGCGCTGCGCACCGCCGCCGAAGCCGAGCTGCGCAAGCGCCTCGTGTACGAAGGCACCCGCCTCGACCTTGTCGACGATGCGCGTGCGCCCTGGTGGATGATGACCAGCGGCGACGAAATGGCGATCAAGGCACTCGAAGCCGTGCTTGGCCGCAAGGGCTGGGAGGATGACGCGGGCAAGCTGATGGTCGGCGTCGCCCAGCGCCAGCGCAAGGGCCATTGGGACACCACCCCCGCCAATGCGTGGGGCGCCGTCACCGTCCGCCGCTTCGCCGAGCTCTATCCGGCGAGCGCGATCACCGGCGTCACCAATATCAGCCTTGCGGGCGCCACCGCCTCGCAAAGCTGGCCGCTGCCCGCCGAAGCGCCCTCGCCGCTCCGCGTCGCGCTCAACGCCGCGACGATGAGCCTTCAGCATCAGGGTAGCGGCGCGCCTTGGGCGACGGTCAGCGTCAAGGCCGCCGTGCCATTGAAGGAGCCGCTCAACGCCGGTTACCGGATCAAGCGCTCGGTCAGCATCGTCAAGGCGGCGAACAAGGATCGCCTGACCCGCGGCGACGTGATCAAGGTGCGGATCGAGGTCGTCGCGGCCGCGGGCCGCACGTGGGTCGTGATCAACGATCCGATCGCCCCGGGCGCGACGATCGTCGGCAATCTCGGCGGCCAGTCCGAAATGCTCGCCAACCAAGCAGGCGGATCAGGCGCGCAGCCAAGCTATGTCGAGCGCGGCAAGGACAGCTGGCGCGGCTATTTCGGCTGGATGCCCGCGGGCACCCATGCGGTCGAATATGTCGTGCGCTTGAACGGCTCGGGCCGCTTCTCGCTCCCCCCGACGCGCGTCGAGGCGATGTACTCGCCCGCGATCCGTGGGCAATGGCCGAACGCACCGCTGACGGTGGCGAGTGTGGGGTCGTGAGGTTGTTGTGAAGCAACGCGCGCTGGATCAGCAAAGCCCCTTTAAATCCGTTCGTGCTGAGCTTGTCGAAGCACCGTTCTTTTCTTCGACGCCGACGAGAAAGAACGGCCCTTCGACAAGCTCAGGGCGAACAGAGACTGGGGGATGCCGTTCAAATCTAAACCTCGTCACCCTGAACTTGTTTCAGGGTCCATGGCCTGCCCTGTCCTTCGGCGCTGCGCCGAACGAGAACACAGGCCATGGATGCTGAAACGAGTTCAGCATGACGAAGATACCAGAAACGGGCGCTAGCGCGCCGCGCCACCGCCGCTGGCCCCACGCCCTCGCATGGGCCGCCCTCGCCGCGCTCATCCTCACCACCATCGCCCACCTCGCCACCAAACCACCCCCCATGCCAACCTACGCCGCCGTCCGCGCCGACTGGCAGCCGAGCGAAGCCTGGCTCTACGACCGCGAAGGCCGCCTCCTCGACAGCGAGCGCGTCAACTTCGAGCGCCGCCGCCTCGCCTGGGTGCTGCTGAAAGACATCAGCCCCGCCGTCCGTACCGCGGTGGTGCAGGCTGAGGACCGGCGGTTCTGGTCGCACGGCGGGGTCGACTGGCTCGCGGTCGCCAGCGCCGTCCGCGCGCGGCTCAGGATCGCGGGCACCGGCGACCGCTCGCGCGGCGCTTCGACCCTGCCGATGCAGCTCGCCGCTTTCCTCGACCCCGGCCTCGCCCAGCCGGGCCAGCGCGACTGGCGCACCAAGCTGCGCCAGATGCGCGCCGCGCAGGCGCTCGCGGCGAACTGGTCGCACGACCAGATGCTCGAGGCCTATTTCAACCTCGTCCCCCTGCGCGGCGAGGCGCAGGGGATCGGCGCCGGCGCGCAGAGCCTGTTCGGCAAAAAACCCGCCGACATGACGCGCACCGACGCCGCCCTGTTCGCAGGCCTCCTCCCCAATCCGGCCGCGGGCGCCGAGGCGCTCGGCCTCCGCGCTTGCCGGGTGGCGCAAACCAAGGACTGCTCCGCGATCCGCGCCGCCGCCGCGACGCTCGTCTCGGGCGAACATGCCGCGCGGTTCGACCCCGCGCTCGCGCCGCACCTCGCCGTCCGCCTGCTCGACCAGCCCGGCAAGCGCGTCACCACCACGATCGACCGCCGCATCCAGACCGCCGCCATCGTCGCGCTGCGCCGCCAGCTGTCGGGCCTGGGATCGGACCGCGTCCGCGACGGCGCGGTCGTCGTCCTCGACAACGCGACCGGCGAAGTGCTCGCCTATGTCGGCGGCGTCGGCCTCAAATCGACCGCCGCGTCGGTCGATGGTGCCAATGCACGGCGGCAGGCGGGTTCGACCTTGAAGCCGCATCTTTACGCGCAGGTGATCGAGCATGGCTGGCTCACCGCCGCCTCGATCCTCGACGACAGCCCGGTCCAGCTCGACACCGCGTCCGGCCTCTATGTTCCCAAAAACTACGACCGCAGCTTCAAGGGACCGGTCAGCGTCCGCCACGCGCTCGCCGCCTCGCTCAACGTCCCCGCCGTCCGCGCCCTCGTCATCGACGACGTCCAGCAATTCCGCGACCGCCTCTGGGCGCTCGGCTACCACGGCCTCGTCGAGGACGGCGAATATTACGGCTTCTCCCTCGCCCTCGGCTCGGCCGAAGTTTCACTCGTCGAACAAGCTAACGCATTCAGAACATTCGCTAATCTCGGACAATGGTCGCCCGTCACTTTCGACGCTGTGCGGCACCTTCGCAACCTTCCGCCGCGCCAGATCGTCAGCCCCGCCGCCGCCTTCATCGTCGGCGACATCCTCGCCGACGCCTCGGCGCGCACCGACGCCTTCGGCGCCGACAGCGCGCTTCGCCTGCCCTTCTGGGCCGCCGCCAAGACCGGCACCTCGAAAGGCATGCGCGACAATTGGTGCATCGGCTGGTCCGACCGCTTCACCGTCGCGGTCTGGGTCGGCAATCTCGAGGGCGATGCGATGCGCGCCGTCTCGGGCACCTCGGGCGCCGCGCCCGTCTGGCGCGACGTGATGCTCGCGCTCCACGCCGGCAGCCCGGGCAAGGCGCCGATCATGCCCGCGGGCGTCGAAGCGCGCCGGATTACCCTCTCCGGCACCCGCGAACCGCCGCGCCGCGAATATTTCATGGCTGGCACCGCGCAGACCGAAATGGCCGCCGCGCCGCAAGCCGCGCGCCGCCCGCGCATCACCAGTCCGGTCAGCGGCAGCGTCTATGCGGTCGACCCCGACATTCCGATCGATCGCCAGCGCCTTGCAGTGACCGTCAGCGGCGCCGTGACCGGCTACCGCCTGATCCTCGACAAAAAGCCGCTCGGCGACGCCGATGCGGGGCAGCAAATCCTGCCGCGCCCGGGCAGCCATATGCTGGCGCTGGTCGACCCCGGCGGACGAATGATCGACCGGGTGCGCTTCACGGTGCGATAAAGCGCTTGTAACAAGCCTGAAATTAAGTTGCGCTGGCGCGCGAAGCGTCTAGTCTGCGCGGCAGGAGAATGGCGCCAAAGTCGCCAAAAAGGGGAAGTTCACATGATATTTGGTCGCGTCAAACCGATCGACGCCATTTTGGCCACGGCCGAAAAGAAATCGCTCCATCGCTCGCTCGGTGCCCTGCAACTGACCCTGTTCGGGATCGGCTGCGTCATCGGTACCGGCATTTTTGTGCTGACCTCGGCAGGCGCGCAAAAGGCCGGTCCCGGCCTGATGCTCGCCTTTGCCATCGCCGGGGCGATCTGCATCGTCGCGGCGCTCTGCTACGCCGAAATCGCCGCTATGATGCCCGTCGCGGGCTCGGCCTACACCTACACCTATTCGGTGATGGGTGAAATTCTCGCCTGGTCGGTCGGCTGGGCGCTCGTCCTCGAATATGCGGTCGCGGCGAGCGCAGTGTCGGTCGGCTGGTCCGGCTATTTCTCCGGGACAATATTGAACGAGTTTCTGGGCATACAATTGCCCGCCTATCTGGCGGCCGGTCCGCTGGCCCTGGGCGGCGCGCCCGGCGGTCTGATCAACTTGCCCGCCGTCGTCATCGCCTTGCTGGTGACCTGGCTGCTGATGATCGGCACCACCGAATCCGCCCGCGTCAACGCCGTTCTGGTCGCGATCAAGGTGACCGCGCTCACCGCCTTCATCATCCTGACGCTGCCGCAGGCCGAAATGGACAAGTTCAACCCCTTCCTGCCCGCGGGCGTGTTCGGCGGGCTTGGCTCGGGGATCGGCGCCGTTGGCGCCGCCGCGACGACCTTTTTCGCCTATGTCGGGTTCGACGCGGTATCGACGGCTGCCGAAGAAACGCGCGATCCGCAAAAGAATGTGCCGATCGGCCTGATCGGATCGCTGCTGATCTGCACCATCTTTTACATCCTCGTCGCCGCCGGTGCGATCGGCACGATCGGTGGCCAGCCGATCATGGGGCCGAACGGCATTCCTTTCCCCGCCGGTTCGGCCGAGCTCGCACGCCAGTGCGCGCTGCCCGAATATGCCGGGATGCTGGTCTGCTCGAACGAAGCTTTGGCGCATGTGCTGCGCGAAATCGGCTTCTCGGGCATCGGCAACATGCTGGGGATCGCAGCGTTCGTCGCACTGCCGTCGGTGATCCTGATCCTGCTGTTCGGCCAGACGCGCATCTTCTTCGTGATGTCGCGCGACGGCCTGCTGCCCGAAGGCCTGTCGAAAATCCACCCGAAGTGGAAAACGCCCTATGTCGTCACCGCGATCACGGGCAGCGTCGTCGCCTTTGCCGCGGCGTTCCTGCCGGTGGGACAGCTCGCCGATATCGCCAATGCGGGGACGCTTTATGCGTTCTTCATGGTCGCGCTCGCGGTTATGCTGCTCCGCAAGTCGGAACCCAACCGGACCCGGCCGTTCCGTACGCCGGCGCTGTGGCTGATCGGGCCGCTGACGATGGCTGGTTGCGTCTTCCTGTTTCTCAACCTGCCGCTGGAAGCCATGCTGGTCCTGCCGGGCTGGGCAGCGGTCGGTTTCGTGATCTATTTCGCCTATGGCTATCGCAAAAGCCATCTGGGTCAGGGTCGCGTCGAGGTGCATGAAGGCGAATTGGAACCGGCGGCGCCGATCCACGACTGAACACCGTCATCGCCGACAAATTTGGGGGAGCCGCCGCAGCCTGTGCTGCGGCGGCTCCTTCATTTTTGTCAGTAAGGCGTCTTGGGCGCGGTCCCGGGCCGGGTGAACAGCTTGCCGCGCTCGGCCCAGAACACCAGCGTCAGGCCGACGATCGCGCTGATCAGAAAGGCATAAGCGAGCGGCAGCGTGGTGCCGTCATATTGCTGGCCGATCAACGCCCCGACCGTCGCGGCAAGCAGCGTCTTGGCAAAGCTTTGGTACGATGAGGCGACCCCGGCCATATGACCGAAATCCTCCATCGCAATCGATCCGAAATTGCTGCCGATAAAGCCGATCAACCCGACATTGACCATCATCAGCACGGTGAACATCCACAGCGTTTCGGCGCCGCTGAGCGCAGCGGCGATCTGCGCAATCGACGTCGCCATGAACGCGAACACCGCGCTTTGCGACACACGCCGCGCGCCGAACCGCTCGACGATCGCCGCGTTCGAGAAATTGGCGATGGCGATTCCCACCGCGACGCAAGCAAAGATCAGCGGGAACCAGCTCTGCGCATCGAAGACCTCGTCGATGATCTGCTCGCTGCTGTTGAGATAGCCGTAGAGCGCCCCCTGCATCATGCCCGACGCGATCATATAGCCCGCGGCGCGGCGATGCCGCGTCACCGTTGCCCAGCCGCTGACCATCGTCCGCCAGTCGAGCGGGCGCACGTCGGCGGGCTCGAGCGTCTCGGGCAGACGGCGCAGCCACATAATCATGGCCAGCCCCATCACCGCGAGCACGATGAAAATCGCGCGCCAGCCCGCCAGCGCCGCGACCCCCGCACCGATCGTCGGCGCGATGATCGGCACGATCATGAAGACGAGGAAGATCAGCGACAGCCGCTTCGCCATCGCATCGCCCGCGAACAGGTCGCGGATCACCGCGACCACGATCACCCCGAGCGCCGCGCTGACCAGCCCATGGCCGAAACGCAGCGCGAGCAGCATCGGAAAGCTCGTCGCCAGGCCGCAGCCGATCGAAAAGGCCACATAGGCGAACAGCGCCGGAACGAGCACGCCCTTGCGCCCGAACCGGTCGGCGAGCGGACCATAGATCAGCGATCCGAAACCGATACCGAGCAGATAGAGCGAAATGACATATTGCCGGTCGTTGGCAACAAGCACCCCCAGCCCTTTGCCGATCGCGGGCAGCGCGGGCAGCATGGCGTCGATGGCGAGCGCGTTGAGCGCCATCACCATCGCCATCATGACCACCATTTCGCGGTCACCCGGCAGGGTCCGCTTGGGGGGTGGGGCCGGGCTGTGCATCGGGGCAGCCTATGCGCCGATGCAGTTGCTTTGACCACCCCCCAAGGCAAAGAGCATTGCTATGCATAGCAAAAGGGCCGCTCCTTTGGGGAACGGCCCTTCGCATGTCTCTGCCGGACAGATCAGCCCTGACGGGTGCCCGTCATCGCCATCGATCCGAACGCACCGGCCTTGATCGTCCCGGTGAGCGCGTCGCCGTCGATCGTCGCTTCGCATTCGAGCGTCATCGGCATCGGCACCTTCATGTTCATGGTCCAGGTCAGCTTGTTGCCGTCGACCTTGCCATTTTCCACGTCGAGCGCGCCCATGGCGCCGGCGTTCGATCCGGTGAAGCTGTCGCCGTCACTCTTGACCGTGAACACCGATTTCTGGTCGCCCATCGGCGACTTGGTTACGCAATCATAGCTGCCATCTACGGACATCGAAGCTCTCCTTACTGAAATCAATGTTAGTTAATCGGAGTCGCTGTTTCCACCGGCAAACCCAATCCGTCAAGCTGCGGTTTGACGACCGCGGCATCGCCGACGACGACATAGACGAGATCATCGGTGCTCAGCGCCTTACGCGCCGCGGCATCGATTTCGGCCGCCGTCATCGCTTCATAGGTCGCGGGCAGCGTCTCGTAATAATTGTCGGGCCGCCCGAATTTCACGATATTGCGCAACCCGGCCAGCACATCGGCCGAGGTTTCGAAGCTGCCCGGCAATTCGCGCACGCTGCCGTTGACCGTGCGTTCCAGCTCTTCCTTGGTCACGCCCTTGTCGGCGAGGAAGCTCTTGAGGTCGCTCTGCAGTTCCTTGATCGAATCGCCGGTGCGGTCGGCCTGCACCGGCGCCACCGCGACCCAGCTCAGCCGGTCGGTCTCACCCGAAATGCGGCTGCGCACGCCATAGGACCAGCCCTTGGTCTCGCGCAAATTGGTGTTGAAGCGCGACAGGAAATTGCCGCCGAAAATGTCGTTCGCCGACCGCAGCACTTCCAGGCTGTCGCCGCCCTTGGCATCGAGCACCTTGCCCGCCAGAATGATCGACTGCGGCGATTTGGGGCGGTCGAAGAACAGGATACGCGGCTTGGGCGCCGGGATTGCGACGTCGAAATTCTTGACCGGCTTCGCGGTTTTCGGCGCCTTCCACTGGCCCAGCGTCGCGTCAAGCTGTTTCTTCACTTCGGCCAGCGTCGTATCGCCAACGACGAACACGCGCGCGTTGTCGGGACGGATCCAGGCGCTGTGGAACGCGGCGAGCTGATCGCGCGTCGCCGCCTCGACCGCCTTCGCGTCGCCCAGCCCCGACGGCGGAATGCCATAGGGATGGTCGGCGCCATACAGCATCGGCGCCATCAGCCGCGCCGCGATCGCATTCGGATTGTTGAGTTCGGCCTTCAGCCGGTTGAGTTGCTGCGCCCGCACACGCTCGAGTTCCTTGGCATCGAACGCCGGATTGCGGATATAGTCGGCGAGCAACGACAGCGATGCGCCCAGATTGGGCTTCAGCGCGAACAGGCTGAACACCGTTTCATCGGCGTTGGCGGTCGCATCGATCTGCGCCCCCAGCCGCTCCTTTGCCTCGGCAAAGGCGATCGAGTTGAGGCTGGTGGTGCCTTCATCCATCAGGCTGAGCATCAGCGACTGGGTGCCGAGCGCGCTATGCGGGTCGGCGGCATAGCCCGCATCGAAGCTGACCGCGACATTGACCGTCGGCACCGTGGTACGGCGCGCGAAGACGACCTCGACGCCGTTTTTCAGCGTCGCCCGCTCGATTGCCGGAAAATCGAGCGCGGTGAGGTCGGCGACCGCAGGAAACTGCGACCGGTCGGCGATCGAGGTCGCCGCGCCGATCCCAGTGTCGGGACCGATATCGCCGAGCGCAGGATTCCAGAAGCGATCGGGCGCTACCGCTTCGGTCAGCTTGCCTGCGGTCACCGCGCCGCCGCGATTCTCGCCGCCTTCGGTGCGTTCGCCGGGGGTGTAGGTCAGCGAAAAGGCCGGGCGCGACATCCATTTGCGCGCAACGGCGGCGACCTGTTCGGGCGTCGCCTTCGCCATCCGGTCAAGCTCGACCTTGTAATAGGCGGGATCGTTCGAATAGAGCGCGCCCTCCGCGAGCGCGACCGCCTTGCCGCCAAAGCCGCCGACCGCTTCCAGCCCGGCGATCGTGCCGCCCAGATAGCTCGCCGCGGCGCGCTGAAGCTCATCGGCGGTCGGCCCGTTCGCGAGGAACTTGGCGATTTCCGCGTCCAGCTTCTTGCCGACGGTATCGACATCGGTACCGGGCTTCACATCGGCCTGGACGACCAGCAAGCCCGCATCTTCAAACGTCTGCGCAAAGGCGCCGACGCTCACCGCCACCGGATCGGTGCGGACCATCGCGTTGTCGAGCCGCGACGACGACAGCCCGCCGAGCACCGCGGTCGCCATCTGCAGCGGCACCGCTTCGGCGTCGTTGAGCCCCGGAATGGCCCACATGCGATAGACGCGCGGGGTCGGGATCAGGTCCTTGACCTCTTTGGCGAGCGGCGCGGGCAGCGTCGGCACCGACGCGGCGGGCGCCTGAACCGCAGTCCCGCGCGGGATGTCGCCGAACCATTGCTGGACCTTCGCCTTTGCGGTTGCGACATCGATGTCGCCCGCCAGCACCAGCACCGCATTGTTCGGCCCGTAATTGTCGGTGAACCACTTCTTCACATCGTCAAGGCTCGCCGAATTGAGGTCGGCCATCGAACCGATGGTGCTGTGGTGATAGGGATGCCCCTTGGGGAACAGATTTTCGAAGATCTCGTAGCGCAGCAGGCCATAGGGGTTGTTGTCGCCCTGTCGCTTTTCGTTCTGGACGACGCCGCGCTGGTTATCGAGCTTTTCCTGCGTCACCGCGCCGAGCAGGTGCCCCATGCGGTCGCTTTCGAGGAACAGCGCGAGATCGAGCGCGCCGGTCGGAACCGTCTCGAAATAATTGGTCCGGTCGACGTTGGTCGTCCCGTTGAAATCGGTCGCGCCAACCTGCTGCAAGGGTTCGAAAAAGTCGTTCGGTGCATTTTCCGACCCGTTGAACATCAGATGTTCGAACAGATGCGCAAAGCCCGTCTTGCCCTTGGGTTCATGCTTCGATCCGACGCGGTACCACACCGACACCGCGACGACGGGCGCCTTGCGGTCCTCGTGGACGATGACGCGCAGACCATTGTCGAGCGTGAAGGCTTCGTGCGGAATATCGACCGCCTTCACCAGGTCGGCGATCGGCGCCGGATCGGCGGCCTTCGACTTGGCGAACGCGGGGCCGGCGGCGACGAGCGACGTGGTCGCCGCCAGGGCAAGGGCGAAACGATGGAAACGGGGCATGGACATCCTCTTGGATTACGAACGCAGAAGTTTTTGCGCCTGCGCGCGACCGCGTGCCGGACGGCACTGTATCAGGGGTTTAGGACAGCCCTTCGCGGCTTTCAAGGCCGATAGAAGCGCGCCCCGCTGGCCTTCAGCGCCGCCGGATCGAACAACACGGGTTTCAGCCGGTGCCGCACGAACAGCGGCGCCTGATCATTATAATGCGGGCTTTCGGGCCGCGTTGTCGCCGATCCGAACGGCTGGATCGATTCCGAGCGCACCTGGCCCGCCGCGTCCCAGGTCACGAACATGATGAAACTGTCGCCATGGCGCACTTTCAGCCGCCCGTCGGGCTCGGCGTCCCACAGCGTCGAGGCGCGGACCGTGTCGTTGCCGCCGTCGAGCGGCAGGTCGATCCGCGACGCGCCTTCGCCGTGACGCAGCCGCAGCACGGTCCCGAGCTTGGGATCGAGCCCGCCGAAATGTTCCTGCAAATGCGCCACCGTTTCGGCCAGCACGGTGCGCGGATCGGGACCGGCGCGGCGCTGGTAATGACTGCCGTTCGCGGGGCGCAGCACCATCAGCGCGAGCGCGTCGCCCTTCCCCTTGCCGTCGAGGTTCCAGTCCCAGCGGCGGAGCAAATTCTGCGCCGCGACCAGCGCCGGATCGTCCTTCACATTCAGCGCGAGCAGCCGGTCCATCCACGCCTTGGCGTAACCCGACCGTGCATAGGCGGTGTCATATTTGATCGCCTTCAGCCGCGCCTCGTCGATCTGCCCCGATGCTTCGAACAGCTCGATCAACCGCGTCGCGCGATTGGTCATATCGTCCTCGACCCCCAGCAGCGGCGAGAAAGCCGCCGCGTCGAGTTCGTCGCCCGGGCCCGCCGCGACCCACGGCGTGTTGTTGGCGTTCATGACATAGCCCGAGCGTGGATTGACCAGCGCCGGAACGCGATCGAACGGCAGTGTCTTTGTCCACAGCGCCGCCGAGCGATCGCCCGGCAATATGCCGCGCCAGTTGAACCCGTCGGGCCGCTCGGGGAACATCGCGTTATAGAATAGCCCGATATTCCCCTTCGCATCGGCATAGATGAAATTGGTCGCGGGGACGCCCTGCCCCGCCATCGCGGCGCGCCACGCGGCAAAATCCGTTGCCTTGTTGAGCCGGTAATATTGGGTGACCATCGCCGCCTGGTCGATCCCGGCATAGCGAATGGCAAAGGCGCCCTTGTCGTTCTTGACCACGGGGCCGTGGATCGATCGATAGACGGTGCGCGGCACCGGCAGCACGAACGGGCCGAATTTGACCTTCAGCCAGACGCGCTTCCGTTCCAGCGGCCGCCAGGCGCCATCGTAGCGATATTGCTCGCCGCTCTCGTCGAGCACCAGCTTGTACACGTCGATCAGGTCGGGACGATTGACCGTGTTCGTCCACCCCAGATATTTGTTGTGCCCAAGGAACGGATAGGGCGAGCCGGGGAAGTTGGCGCCCGCAAAGTCCCAGCCTTCCTCGCTATGGACGACGAGTTCGTACCAGGCGACGCCGCCCGTCCATGGCTGGTGCGAATTCGACACCAGCCGCGTCGCGCCATCGGTCGAGCGCGCGGGCGCGACCGCCATCGCATTCGATCCGTTGCTGGCGGGATCGCTGCCGACCGGCGTATCGGCGCGCGGCACGATCTTCCCCGTCGCGTCGAGCGCGGGTCCGCCCTCGCGGTGCATATCCTTGCCCTCGACCAGTTGGCCGAGCACCGAATCGAGACCGAAAAAGAAGGGCGAGCGCAGCACGAAACCCGCGACCACATCCTCGCCGGTCACCGGGAACAGTCCCGACAAGCGCACCTCGTCCGGATGCTTGTCTGCATAATGATTGAGCCCCGCGGCATAGGCGGTGAACAGCGCTCGCACATCGGCGGGCAGCCGCGGCCAGTCGCGTACTGTCGTCGCGCGCACGTCGAGCAGTGCCGCGGCATAATCCACCTTCGCGCCATCGGCGCCCAGCATCGCCCCCGCGCGCCCGCGCGTCATCGCCAGCACTTCCTGCAAGGTCGCAAAATCATCCTCGGCATGCGCATAGGCCACGCCATAGGCGACGTCGGCGTCGGTCTTGCCAAAGATATGCGGCACCCCGAACTTGTCGCGCGCGATGCGGACGTCGGCAGGCTTGTAGGCCGGTGCGGCGGGCGCTTCGGCAGTCAGCGGTTCCCATAGCGCCAGCGACGCGGCGGTAACGACGAGCAACAGCAAAAATCCCAGCAAAATCCGTCGCAACATCTCTGGTCCTTTTCATGCGCTCGATCCGCGCCTGTCTGACCGCCATGTCGTCCGATGGCAAGCAACTGTCGTTCGTCGAGCCGAATTTGCGATCAGGCGCCACTTGGCTATGCAGGGCGCCATAACTTCAAACGGGGAATTTCCATGAATCACAAAAGCCTGCTTCTTGCCGCGTGCCTTTCATTCGCTTTGGTCCCGCCCGCTATGGCCCAAACGGTGACCGGGTCGGGCGTGATCCCGGCGACCGCCAGCAACAGCGCCGAACGCGCAATCGGCTTTGCGGCGAGCGCCCCGGCAAGCGGCGCGCTCGTCATCGCGATGACCGACGCGGCGCTGCCGCCGCTCGACGGGATCGCGCTCGGCGCCGCCGAACGTCAGGCGGTGACCGCCGCGATCGCCGCCGCGACCTTCGACGGCAAAGCGGGATCGACGCTGTCCCTGCGCGGGATCGGCACCTATTCGCGCATCCTGCTGGTCGGCACCGGTGCCACCCCGACCTCGCTCGCGCTCGCCGAAGCAGGCGGCAAGGCGGCGCAGGAACTGAAAAGCGAAGCCCAGCCGGTGACGATCGCCGGCGCGTTCGGCGATGCGTCCGCCGCCGATGTCGCTTATGGCTTCGCGCTCGGCCAATATCGTTTCGACCGGTACAAGACGGTCGACAAAAAGGCACCGCCGAGCGGCGCCGTGACCGTCGTGGGCGCCAATCCGGCTGCGGCCGAAGCCGCCTTCAACGGGCGCTGGAAACCGCTGGTCGATGGCGTCCGCCTGTCGCGCGACCTCGCCAACGAACCCGCGAACATCATCTATCCCGAAAGCTTCGTCGCCCGGGTGCGCGAAGCCTTTGCCGGAACCGCCGGGGTCAGCATCGAGGTGCTCGACGAAGCCGCGATGCGCAAGCTCGGCATGGGGACGATCGTCGGGGTTGGCCAGGGCAGCCCGCGCGGTTCGCGCCTGATGCTGGTGCGCTATCGCGGCGCCAATGCCCCCGCCGCGCCGATGGCTTTTGTCGGCAAGGGGATCACCTTTGATTCGGGCGGCATTTCGCTGAAGCCCGGCGCGGGCATGTGGGACATGAAGGGCGACATGTCGGGCGCCGCCTCGGTCATGGGCGCCGTCCTCTCGCTCGCCAAGTCGCGCGCCTCGGCGCATGTCGTCGGGGTCGCGGCGCTTGCCGAAAACATGCCCGACGGCAATGCTCAGCGCCCCGGCGACGTCACCCGCACGATGTCGGGCAAGACGATCGAGATGCTCAACAGCGACGCCGAAGGGCGCCTCGTCCTCGCCGACGCCAATGAATATGTCGCACAGGCGTACAAGCCGCGCGCGATCGTCAATATCGCGACGCTGACCGGCGCGATCGTCGGCGCACTCGACGATCAATATGCCGGGCTGTTCGCGCGCGACGAAAAGCTCGCCGCCGCGCTGCTCGCCGCCGGAACCGCGAGCGGCGAGGAAGTGTGGCGGATGCCGCTGCACAAAAATTATGCCGAAAAGATCAAGTCGGACATCGCCGACATTCGCAACATCGCGCCAAGCCAGGGGCCGGGCGCCAGCATCGGCGCGCATGTCATCGGCTATTTCGTCGACGAAGCGACGCCGTGGGCGCATCTCGACATCGCCGGGGTGAACCAGGCCGACAAGGCATCGCCGCTGGTCCCGAAGGGAATGAGCGGCTTTGGCGTGCGCCTGCTCGATCAAGTGGCGCGCAGCGGGGAATAGCAATCTCCAATCCCGTTCGTGTCGAGCGAAGTCGAGACACCGCGAAGTCGGACGCTGCCGATGCGCGTCTTGACCTCGCTCGATACGAATGGGAACTGGCCAACAACCCCTTGTGTTGCCAAATAGCAACACTATCTTGCAGGACAAGAAAGGGGCTTATTTCCCATGAACCTCGAAAAATTCACCGACCGCGCCAAGGGCTTCCTGCAAGCGGCGCAGACGATCGCGATCCGCATGAACCATCAGCGGATCAGCCCCGAGCATATCGCAAAAGCGCTGCTCGAAGACAGCGAAGGCATGGCCGCGGGCCTGATCACCAAGAGCGGCGGCGATGCCGCGCGCGCGGTGCAGGGCATCGACGCGCTGCTCGCCAAGGTTCCCGCGGTGTCGGGATCGGGCGCGCAGGCCACTCCCGGCCTCGACAATGACGCGGTGCGCCTGCTCGACCAGGCCGAACAGGTCGCGACGAAGGCAGGCGACGGCTATGTCACTGTCGAGCGCCTGCTCTTGGCGATGGTCCTGTCGGCCGCGACGCCCGTCGGCAAAGCGTTTGCCGACGCCGGGCTCAGGACCGATGCGCTCAACAGCGCGATCAACGAGCTGCGCGGCGGCCGCGCCGCCGACACGGCGACCTCCGAAGACCGCTATGACGCGCTCAAGAAATTTGCCCGCGACCTCACCGAGGTTGCGCGCGAAGGCAAGCTCGACCCGGTCATCGGCCGCGACGAGGAAATCCGCCGCACGATCCAGATCCTCGCGCGCCGCACCAAGAACAACCCGGTGCTGATTGGCGAACCCGGCGTCGGCAAGACCGCGATCGCCGAGGGGCTGGCGCTGCGCATCGTCAACGGCGACGTTCCCGACAGTCTGAAGGACCGCCGCCTGCTGTCGCTCGACATGGGCGCGCTGATCGCGGGCGCGAAATATCGCGGTGAGTTCGAGGAACGCCTCAAGGGCGTGCTCGACGATGTGAAGGCCGCCGAGGGCGAGATCATCCTGTTCATCGACGAAATGCACACGCTGGTTGGCGCGGGCAAGGGCGAGGGCGCGATGGACGCGTCGAACCTGCTCAAGCCGGCGTTGGCGCGCGGCGAACTCCATTGCATCGGCGCGACGACGCTCGACGAATATCGTAAGCATGTCGAAAAGGATCCCGCGCTCCAGCGGCGCTTCCAGCCCGTGTTCGTCGGCGAGCCGACGGTCGAGGATTCGATCTCGATCCTGCGCGGGCTCAAGGAAAAATATGAGCTGCACCACGGGGTGCGGATCACCGACGGCGCGATCGTCGCCGCTGCGACGCTGTCGAACCGCTATATTTCGGACCGTTTCCTGCCCGACAAGGCGATCGACCTGATGGACGAGGCCGCGAGCCGCATTCGCATGGAGGTCGAATCGAAGCCGGAGGAAATCGAAACGCTCGACCGCCGGATCATCCAGATGAAGATCGAAGAGTCGGCGCTCGGCAAGGAAAGTGATGCGGCGTCGAAGGATCGACTGGCCACGCTTCAGGCCGAACTCGCCAACCTCGAACAACAGTCCGCCGAACTGACCCAGAAATGGCAGGCCGAAAAGGACAAGATCCACGCCGAGGCGAAGATCAAGGAAGAACTCGACGCCGCGCGTTCGGCGCTCGAGCAGGCGCAGCGTGCCGGCGATCTCGCGAAGGCCGGCGAGCTCAGCTATGGCACCATTCCCGGGCTCGAAAAACAGCTCGCCGATGCCGAGGCCGCGGCGGGCAACGCCATGCTGCGCGAGGAAGTCACCGCCGACGACATCGCCGCGGTGGTCAGCAAATGGACCGGCATCCCCGTCGACCGGATGATGGAAGGCGAGCGCGAAAAATTGCTCGGCATGGAAACGACGCTGACCCAGCGCGTGATCGGTCAGGACGAAGCGGTGCGCGCCGTGTCGACCGCCGTGCGCCGCGCGCGCGCGGGCCTGCAGGATCCGCACCGTCCGCTCGGCAGCTTCCTGTTCCTCGGCCCCACGGGCGTCGGCAAGACCGAGCTCACCAAGGCGCTCGCACGCTTCCTGTTCGACGACGACAATGCGATGGTCCGCATCGACATGTCTGAATTCATGGAAAAGCACAGCGTCGCGCGGCTTGTCGGCGCGCCTCCGGGCTATGTCGGCTATGAGGAGGGCGGCACGCTCACCGAAGCGGTGCGCCGCCGCCCCTATCAGGTGGTGCTGTTCGACGAGGTCGAGAAGGCGCATCAGGACGTGTTCAACATCCTGCTCCAGGTGCTCGACGACGGGCGGCTGACCGATGGGCAGGGGCGCACGGTCGACTTCACCAACACGCTGATCATCCTGACGTCGAACCTCGGCAGCCAGGCGATCGCCGCGCTGCCTGACGACGCGCCGGTCGAACAGGCCGAACCCGCGGTGATGGAAGTCGTGCGCGCGCATTTCCGGCCCGAGTTCCTGAACCGGCTCGACGAGATCGTGCTGTTCAACCGGCTGGCGCAGCAACATATGGGCGGTATCGTCGACATTCAGGTTGCGCGGGTGCAGAAATTGCTGACCGACCGCAAGGTGACCCTCGCGCTGACCGACGCGGCGCGCGCTTGGCTTGGCCGGGTCGGTTATGATCCCGTCTATGGCGCGCGCCCGCTCAAGCGCGCGGTGCAGAAATATCTGCAAGACCCGCTTGCCGATCTGATCCTGAAAGGCGAAGTGAAGGACGGCTCGACGATCCAGGTCGACGAAGGCGACGGCGCGCTGAAACTGACGCCGACATAAGGGCGGCGCAGGAGCGGTTGGCGTGAACGACGAGTGGGCGCGGCTTGACGCTGCGGCAGGGCGAAGCATCGCGCAGGGGCGCCACGCCGACGCCGCAGCGCTGCTGCGGCAAGCGCTCGTGCTCCGCCCCGATCACGCCGACGGCTGGTTCAATCTCGGCTATGTGCTGCGCCAGACGCGCGCCTATCCCGACGCGCTGAGCGCTTATGCCGAAGCGCTGCGCCTGGGGATCGGCGGCGCCGAGGCGGTACACGTCAACCGCGCCGCCATCCTGTCCGAGTATATGGAGCGCACCGACGAAGCCGCGGCCGAATTGCGCGCCGCGCTGGCGATCAATCCCGGCTTCTTGCCCGCCTGGCTCAACCTTGGCGGTCTGATGGAAGATGTCGGCGACGCCGAAGCGGCGGCGGACGCCTATGCCGAGGTGCTGCACCGCGCCCCCGGCAATGGCCGCGCCCGCGCGCGCCTCGCGGCGATCCGCGTTCACCGGGGCGACACCGCCGCCGCGATCGGCGACCTTGAGCGCCAGTTGCAGAGCGGCGCCGACAGCCAGGACGACGCTGCCGAACTCTTCTTCGCCTTGGGCAACGCGCTCGATGCCGCCGGGCGTTATCCGGAAGCCTTTGCGGCGATCACGCAGGCGAACCGGATCAACGCGGCGCTACGGCCGCCTTCGCGCCGCTACAATCCGGACCGGCTGGAGTGCCTCGTCGATGATCTGATCGCGGCTTTTCCCGCGCGCCCGCAAGGTCCGCCGACAACCGATGGCCCCGAAATGCTGTTCATCTGCGGCATGTTCCGCTCGGGATCGACGGTGATCGAACAATTGCTCGGGCGACATCCGTTCGTCAGGATCGGCGGCGAGCTGGAGCTGATCCCGGCGCTGGTTCACGAACGCCTGATGCCCTACCCCGCGGCGCTGCAATCCTTGGACGCCGACGCCAAAAAAGATCTGCGCGACACCTATCTGGCCGCGGTTGCTGCAAATTTTCCCGGCGCCCGCTATGTCACCGACAAGCGGCCCGACAATTTCCTGCATATCGGGCTGATCAAGACCCTCTTTCCCGACGCGCGGATCCTGTGCACCGAACGCGCCGCGCTC
Source organism: Sphingopyxis microcysteis (assembly GCF_012274265.1). Lineage (GTDB taxonomy): Bacteria > Pseudomonadota > Alphaproteobacteria > Sphingomonadales > Sphingomonadaceae > Sphingopyxis > Sphingopyxis microcysteis. The sequence goes on along the minus strand of NZ_JAANYY010000004.1, from coordinate 6,245 downwards.
GACAATATCCTGTCGATCTATTTCCTGAACTTTGCCGACACGATCAACTATAGCGACCGGCTGGAGGATGCCGTTCATTATTTCGGTCAGCATTGTCGGCTGATGGCGCATTGGCGGGCGATCTTTGGCGACGATGTTGTCACCGTTTCGTACGACCAGCTGGTCCGGACCCCCGATCAGGTGCTCGCGGCAACGTGGCGCGCGTTTGGTTTGCCGCCGATCGACCCCACCGCCCCGCAAGGCAGCGCCGCACCGGTCATCCGCACCCCCAGCAATTGGAAGGCGCGATCGGCGCTCCACGCGCAATCATCGGGGCGATGGCAAAATTATGCCGCCGAACTGGCGCCGGTCATCGCGGCGCTCGACCGGGTTTAGCAGCGCTACCGCGACCGATCGTCAGGCGACGCGATCAGCCGGCCTGACTGGCGAAGAAGTCGACCAGCAACGCCTGTTCGCGCGATGACAGATGGGGATTCCACACGTCGAAGATCAGCACCAGGCGGTTCTCGTCACTGCGATTGATCGCTTCATGTTCGATCGTGTCGTCGAACGCAAACGCCTCGCCCTCGACCCATTGCCGCGTCTCGCCGCCGACGCGGAATTCGCAGCCCGGCGGCACGACGAGCGGCAGGTGGATGATCGCGCGCGTGTTGGTGACCCCGGTATGCGGCGGAATATGCGCACCGGGGCGCAGCATCGAAAAAAAGGCCGAAGGCGCCTTCCCCGGAATCGGTGCCAGCGGCGCCCGCGCCAAGGCGGCGGCGGTTGCCGGGCAACGATCCAGAACGCGCTGGTTCGGGACGCCATATTCCCACAGGAAACAGGCGGTCCAGTCGAGCGACTGATCGAGCGGCGACCATTTGCTTTCGGGCGCGCCCTCTTCCATCCGCACATAGGGACGCAGATCCTCGCCGCCCTGTTCGATCAGCGCCAGCCCCTCGCGGCGGATATCCGCCGTCGCGGCCTCCAGCTCGGCAAACCAGGGGAACAGCCGCTTGTCGAAAAACTCATCGGCGGGCAGGAAGGGATAATAGAGCCCGTGACACTCGTTGCGATAGGTGGTGCCGCGCCCCAGGACGATGTCGAGACAGCGGTTGAACCGGCGCATGTCGGGATCGGCGGCGCGATCGGCGCCGAACAGGGCGTCGTAACGATCGCTGAGCTTCCCCGCATGCGTAGCCATAAAGGCCTCACCCTGCCGGATCACGTCGAGCACGGGTTGCGGCGGGTTGCTGATCTGACGACCGACCTGGATCACCGCCGCCCAGGCCAGCACCGCATCGCCCTCCGTCCCGGCGCGCTGTTCGAGTTCCGCCTTGCGAAACAGGGCGGTGAATTGAAAGCGATCGGCGGCCAGCGCGCGATCGAGCGCGGCGCGTTCGCCGGGCACGTCGTCCAGCGCGCGCCGCGCCGTCGCCAGGTTGATCCACAGGATCGGCTCGCCCGGATCGGCAGCGGCGGCCAGCTTGAAAAGATCCGACGCCGCGTCCCAATTCTGATCCTGCAAATGATGCATCCCGCGCGCGTTTAACAGTTGCGGGTCGTGCGGCGCCAGCGCGAGCGCTGCGTCGAGATGGCGCAGTTCGGCGCCGCGATCGCCGCGCCGCCGCGCGTCGCTGAAGGCGGCCAGGTGTTGCTGGACTTTGTTGGCTTGCTCTGTCACCGTGACGCCTAATCATAGGTTCAAATCGAGCGCAAGTGCGGCGGGATTAGAGACGGATCATGGCCGACAACATCCTGGCCAGCCCAGCGGCATTGGGGGCCGAATGGCTGGCGCACCGGTTCGATGAAGCGACCGGGACGATCCGCTTCGTCGACTATGATCGGCAAACGCGCGCCGCCGTCCCCTTTCTGACCGACGACCATCTGCCGCGCCGGGATTTTCGTTCGATGACGCGCGACGAGGCGCGCGCGATCGGTCAGACGGCGCCCGTTCATTTCATTTTTCACTCGGGATTCTGTTGCTCGACGCTGCTCGCCGCCTGCCTCGATCGGCCGGGTCTGGCGAGCGGCCTGAGCGAACCCGTCATCCTCAATGATATCGTCGGATGGCGGATGCGCGGCGCGCCGCCCGAGGCGATCGGCCCGCTGCTCGCGGACGCGCTGCGCCTGCTCGGGCGGCCCTTCCCCGGCGATCAGGCGGCGGTGGTCAAGCCGTCGAATGTCGTCAACGGGCTGGCGGCGGCCATGCTGGTCATCCAGCCGCAAGCGCGCGCGATCGTCATGCATGCGCCGCTCGACGATTTCCTGACATCGATCGCGAAAAAGGGTCTCGACGGGCGCCGCTGGGTGCGCGAATTGTTCGTGAAGTTGCGTGCCGAAGGACGCGTTCAGGCGTTGGGCTTCACCGACCTCGATTTTCTGGGCCAGACCGATCTGCAGATCGCGGCGATGGCGTGGCTGGCCCAGCAGTCGTTGTTCAGCAGCCTGATCCTTGGCGCCCCCGGCCGCGTTCGCACCCTCGACAGCGCCGCGTTCATGGCCGCGCCCGACGCGGCGCTGCACCATGCCGCGGCGCATTTCGGCCTGACCCTCGATCCCGCCGAGCTCGCCCAGATTCTCGCCGGGCCGCTGCAACGCAATTCGAAGGACGGCGCGCGCTATAGCGCGGCCGACCGCGCGGCGGATTATGACGCGAGCCGCGCCGCGCATGGCGACGAGATCGCCAAGGTCACCCTGTGGGCACAGGAGGTCGCGCACGCGGTTGGTATCGACACCACGCTCGGCGCACCGCTGATCGCCCAATAGCCCAGCGTTTCGGCGCAAACATCCGGCCAGCGGCCCCGGCGATCATGGCCCGCCACCGTCTTGGGACATAGCGCCACGCGGGCCACCGCGATCGACGCGAACATCGATCCGAACCACCGGTACCGACGCTGCCGCGCCAATGGCGCTCGATATTGTGCCTAGGGTCTGTCCTGCTCAGGCTGAATCAAGTCGCCGTAGCCCTGAGCTTGTCGAAGGGCGCTTATCGGCGAGAAGCGCCCTTCGACAAGCTCAGGGCTACGGATCAATTTGAACAGGAAAGACCCTAGGCCACCCCCGCCAAAACGGCCGGAAGGATCGCGGACGTGCGCGCGACGGTTATCCGCAGCGCATCGTCGGCACCTCGCCACCCGGCTTGGCCATCAGACAAAAGAAAAGGGCGGGCCGCACGCGACCCGCCCTTTCCTGATTTGCGTCTGAAGCGATTAGAACTTCAGGCGTGCCGTGGCGCTGTAACGGCGACCGATCACGTCGTAGGTCGACGGATAGGTGTTGCCGCTGTTGGCCGAGGTCGTGCCTGCGTTGCCGCCAAGAAGCGGCGGCTTCTTGTCGAGCAGGTTGAACGCGGTCAGCGTCAGGTCGAAGTTCTCGGTCACCGAGAACCGCGTCGTCAGGTCGAAATAATCATACGCCTTGATACGGTTCAGGTTGATCGGCTGGCCGACGATGTCGGGGAAGCGCGTGGCATCGCCGCGCACGAACCCGGTACAGCCGTTGGCGGTGACGCCCGGGCCGCAGAGGTTGCCGGCCTGCGAGCGGAAGCTCGACATGTGGCGCCACAACAGCGACACATCGACGCCGTCAAAGCCGAGCGTGGTACGCATCGTCCACGACCATTTCGGCTGCAACTGACCCTGGGCGATACCGCAGTTCACGCTGTAAACGCCGGCACAATTCGGGAAGTTGGTCACCGTTTCCGACGCCTGGAAGGTCGCCTTGCGGGTGTGGTTGCCCGAGAAGTTCAGCGTCAGGTCAGCAAAACCGATGTCGCGCTTGTAGTTCGCGATCAGGTCGAAACCGTCGGTGAACAGGATACCCGCGTTGCTGAGCGGCGCGGGCAGACCGCCCGTCGTCGCCGGCGAACCGCTGAGGCGACCCGTTGCCGGGTTGCGGCGGATAGCCGTACAGGCCGGGTTGGTCGCCGAAGCGGCCGACAGACCGGTAAAGCAGGCGGCGATGATGTCGCCCGGCAGCGGTGCGGTGATCGCGTCCGTAACCTTGATGCGGTAGTAGTCGAGCGACAGCGTCAGGCCGGGGATCAGGCCGCGCGGCGTGAACACTGCGCCAACCGTCAACGTCTTCGCCGTTTCCGGGCCGACGTTCGGGTTGCCACCGGTGGTCACGTTCGCCTGACCTGCGGCCGGCTGCTCGATGAAGCCGATCGAAGCTGCGGGCGCACCCTGGGCAAGACAGACAGCGGTCAGATTGGCGTTGCCAATCGGCGCTGCGCCGGCGCAGGGGTCGGTCGCAAGGTTGGTCAGCTGCACGTTGAGCGGCGCGAACAATTCGCCGATGTTCGGTGCACGAACGGCCTTTTGATAGTTCGCACGGAACTTCAGCGCGTCGACCGGTGCCCAGTTGACGCCGACCTTCCAGCTCGTCGGGCTGAACTTCGGGTTGCCCGGTGCGTCGACCGAGTAACGCGAGTAGCGAATGCCGCCTTCGACCGTCAGATCGTCGAAGAAGGGCTTGTCGCTGACGAGCGGCACGACCAATTCGGCGAACGCTTCGGTGCTGTCATAGGCGCCCGAGAACGGACGGACCGCGCCGCCTGCACCGCCGAGCTCGCCCGGAACCTGTGCAAGGTTATCGGGACGCTGCGCAGCGTTATACTTGCGATATTCGCCGCCAAGCGCGAACGACACTTCTTCGCTCGCCCACGGCGATCCGAAACCGGCCGAACCCGACAGCACGCCATGCACCTGCGCCAGCGACGCATATTGCTGGATCGAGCTGGTGATGCCGCCGATGAACGCACCCATTTCCGGGGTGATGCTGCCTTCCGGACCGAACAGGTTCAGCGGGACGCAGCCGTTGGCCGGGTTGGTACAGGCGGTGGTGCTGGTGGCAGCCAGCGCCTGGACAACGCGCGAACGCGAAACGTAGCCGCGGCGGGTTTCGGTGTTTTCCGATTCGCCATAGGCACCGTAGATGTCGAACGAGATATTGTCGGTGATGTTGAAGGTCGCACCGGCCTTGATGTCGAAGATGTTGGTGACATATTCCGACAGACGCGGCCCGAGTTCCACCGAGCGACGATAGACGGCGCCGAGCGGGATTGCTGCGTTGGTGTTACAGGCCGCACCCAGCGCGATACCGGCAAAGCCGCAAAGCTGGTCGCGAATGCCGGCCGGCAGATAGGGGTTGTTGCCGTTGATCGTCAGCGCTTCGCCGAAGATACCCGACGACGCGATTTCGGTCTTGACGGTGTTCTTCGAGAACAGGCCGCGACCATAGACGGTCACGCTGTCCGAAACGTCGTAACGACCTTCACCGTAGAAGTTGAAGCGTTCGTAGGGGGTGATGTAGATGTTCGCCGGGTTGAAGTTGTACAGCGAATATTGCGGCACGAGGCTCAGGCCATCGGCGCTGACCTGGCGGTTGCCGGCCACGCCGGTGATGCCGAACGAGGTCGGGGTCGCGGTCGGCGAGTCGCCACCGCAGAAGCCCGACAGCGAGTTGAGCACGCACTGGCCGAAACCGCGCGAACCGAACAGCAGCTTGTCGGCTTCGATGTAACCGATCGAGATCACGGCGTTACCGCGGCCATCGTCGAAGTTCGCACCGATCACCAGGTCGGCGCGGAACAGGTTGGCGTCGCCCTGTTCGCTGATCTGCTGGGTCGCCGAAAGGTCGATACCGGCAAAGTCGCGCTTGGTGATGAAGTTGACGACACCGGTCACGGCGTCGGCACCATAGGTGGTCGATGCGCCGCCGGTCAGAACGTCGACGCGCTCCACCAGGGCAACCGGGATGTTGTTAAGGTCGACCGCGCCGAAGAAGCTCGACGGCACGAGGCGGGTCGAGTTCAGCATGACGAGGTTACGGTTGGCGCCCAGGCCGCGAAGGTCGACGCGCGCCGAACCCGCCGAACCGTTGTTGACGTTCGAACCGAGGTTGGGAACGATGCCGGGGGTTTCACGCAGCAGCAGTTCGGCGCTGGTGGCCTGACGCAGCTGGATTTCGTCTTCGGTGGTGACGTTAACCGGCGACGACTGTTCGAGGTTGGGGTTACGGATCAGCGTACCGGTCACGACGATTTCGCCGCCGGTCGTGGTACCATCTTCTGCGGCGTCCTGCGCATAGGCAGGAGCCGAAACCAGGGCGACGCTCAGTACGAGCGGCGCAGCGCCTAGGGTCAGGACTCATTGATCAGAGCCAGAAGATGACGGTTGCGGCGAGAGCCACGGCAGATAAGAAGGCCTTCGGGCACCGATCGTAGCGCGTCGCGACGCGTCTCCAGTCCTTCAGGCGGCCGA
>NZ_JAANYY010000003.1:494974-754638 GCF_012274265.1 Sphingopyxis microcysteis | reverse complement strand
GCCCGAATATGTCATGGCGGCGGCGATGTCCCAAATCTCTCGCTGACATCGTGTCGGCGCCGGGCCTCGACGACGCCCGGGGTCGGCACTCTCGAATGCCGCGTTTCCGCATGGCGCTTTGCAAGGATCTGCAAGCGATGACTACAGGCGCGAAGAAGAGAGGATAAATGGCGCGCAGCAGGTGATATGAAGATCGGAGGAGAAAAGAAATGTTTAGCGTCGAACCAATTGTCGTGCTCGTTGCCGTGTGCGGGACAGTCGTCTTTATGCGCGAAATGCCGCGCCTGTTTGCGTTGCTAATCGTCCGGATCGCCGACCGGCTGTCGGCAGCTAGGTACACTCAGATCGTGGAAGCGCTTAGCGCTCGCCAAGTCCGAGCGAATTGGACCGCGTCGTCGGTAAATCGCAAGTTGTTGCGCGCCGGCATGCGCTCTACGATGCGTATGGCGACGTTTCGTTCGCTCTATCCGACTAATCGCTAAGGGAATCTGCGGAGCCCAGGCGTCGGCAATCGAATTGCCGACGCCTGGGCCAGCCGAATATGTCATTATGCGAGCCCCATATCAGGGGTTGATCAGATGGCAGGTGTTCGCTCGCGCCATGATACTTATTTCGTCTCCAATCGGGAGCGCGGCCTTGCCAGCGACCGCTCGTTGCGCCCAGGGAGATCAATGAACCCTTACATAAGGATTGGGATCGCATGCCATGATCTGCGGCATCAGTGACAGGATCTTACGCGCCATTTTGATCCGATCAGCCCGATGGTCCAACGGGATGTCCAATACCCGACAAAGTGCCGCATCGTGATAAGCGAAGCCGAAATCCGCGCCCTTGGGAACTATCAGAGCCGGTCCTTCCCTGGAAAGAACCCATACCGAGCATCGAGGCCACGTCTTCACTTTACCGCCATAGGTCTCATAAACCGCGATATTGGCGGGTCCACGGCGTTCCTTCCCGGGCTTGAAGGCAAGCACAATCAGGTCTTTGTTGGCTTCTTTTACCGCCTGCTCAAAACCATGCTCATTCCCTGCTTCAGCAACAGTGAATGCAGCCTCTCTGGAAGGTATCCCGTCCACTTCTCGTCTAAGGGTTATCATTCTGCTGAGACAAATCAGGAAATCCATCGCAATTTCTCGATTAAAACTGGTCTTCATTCTTATTCTCCTTGGAGCTAATGTTAAAAGCTCGTCGGACGAGATTATTCCGCCGACCCTGAGTTATAGGATCGTCGAAAGCTGCTCCCAAGCTACTGAGAAATTTTTTTCATTTATTCGAATTTCGATCAGCCCCGACCACAACGAAGCGGGCCGCCGGTTGCACTGAGGGCAGACCCGAGTCAGCCTTGCGAGGGGTATCTTCGCGGGGCAGGTGCGCAGGCGAATGGACGGGTTCGATCAGGAAAGATTGCGGCGCGGATCGAGATGTCTTGCCGCTCAGGTATGAGGCTCTTCAGGGCACCAAACTGGCCCGTCGCCGTCCCACACCGCGTTTGGGGTGCAGTTGAACGACTGACCGGCAGGAACAACGGTGGCGGCGAGCAAGAGGGAGAAAATCATGGGTTGGCTTTAGCCTCTTCGATCGATCGCCGCAGCCCTTCGGGCGTAACCCACCACAGTTCGGCGAGCAATTCCAGCTCATCCGGGGTTGGCTCAGCGTCATCATTAAGCTCGTCGATCCGCTCGCGCGCGATGCCCGTCTTTTTTGTGATTGTCTGCCACGGCGTGCACATCTGCCCGACCCACGCCGTCAGCCAGTGGTCGCCATCGGCAATCCATTTCGCAACCGGATGATCGGGCGTGTAGGCGCGGATCTCTTTCGCGACGGCGCGCTCCCCTTTTCGATAAACCATGTCAGTCGTCGAAAAGCCGGGCGCGAATGTCCGACGCCACGGCATTGAGCGTCGTAGCACGTGCCAGCAATTCGGCGTTGCCCGTCGCTGCAGCGCGATCGGTAAACCGTTCGGCCCGATGTTCGATATAGTCGGCGATGCGGTCGGTCACCGGCTTGCCGTTATGTCCCGGTGTCATATCTTGGTCGGATCCGTGTCGTGGGCCTGCCATTCGTCCAGTGCCCATTCCGCCACGCCGAGCATGAGATAGGGTTCAGCGCGGTTGGGAGCGAGCCGTTCGATCACGCGGCGCGCGGCGGCTTCTGCCTCCCGGCAAGCATTTAGATGCGCCATGTTGAGGCCGAAGTCAGAGGGGTCGGCCCGGTCGAGCACGCCCTTGTCGTCCATGCCTTCCAGCGTGAACTGCGCAACGCGAGCTTCCAGCGGCGATACGCCCTCAAGATCGAGCACGGCCAGCGCGGCAGCCGTCGCCTCGTCCCTGATCGCGGGCGCAACGTCATCGACGTCCCATATCTCAAGCCCGCGATATTTGCGGTCGATCACTTCCATTGTTCAAACTCCGACTCGAATCCCTCTTGCCCATTGTTCCGCTTTCGTTCTCATTTGTCGAGTCATGAGTCGGACCCTCGTCAATCCCATCAGCAGTCTGTTCGATGTCGCATGTCGGCATCATACGGTGAAGGTGTCGTGCCCGTGCGGGAACGTCGGCATCTTCGATCCGCATGCGCTGTGGTATCTATTCGAGCGCAAAGGGTGGAACGACCGCCTGCCCGCAGTGCGCAAACGCATGCGCTGCCTGCAATGCTATTATGCCAAGCGGAAGCGGACGCTTGCCACGCTCGAGCTGGTGGACGTCGACCACACCCGCCAGCTGCCGATGCCCGATATCATCGAATGGAAGCGCCAGCTCCGGCGGCGGCGCTAGAGGCCGCTCAGTCCGAGAGGCTTTCGTCCTCGATAGCCGCGGTGATCATCCGGTCCCAGATCTCGGCGTCGCCCACCGCAAGCATGCGGCCGCTCGGTTCGCGCAGGGTGCGCAGCACGGCAAGCGCCGCCGGAGCATAGTCGGGCCACAGATCGTCGACCGCGGGCCCCGCCGACCCCATGTCGCCTTCGGCGTTGCGGCTCAATGCATGCCCGGCGAGCACGCGGGCAACGCGCTCGACCGGCGCGGTCTTGGCAGCATCATATTCGCCAGTCATGTCATGTCTCCTTCGCATCGCGAACGCGCGTCCGCCTGGCCGGTTGCCGATTGACAGGCCGCGCGGGCGCGGCATGATCGCATGCGTGTGCAATCTCTACACCAACAAAAGCACGGTCCAGGAGATGGCGAACCTGTTCAGGACGCCAGCGACCTATGGCTTCAACGCGCCCGCCGATGTCTATCCGCAATATCCCGGCATCGTCGTGCGCGAAGATCAGGGGCAACGCATCCTGCAGCAGATGACCTGGGGCTTCCCGCGCCACTCGACCAACAAGCGCACCGGCAAACCGAACAAGCCAACCGCAACCAACAATGCCCGCGACGACAAACTGTGGACGATCTGGCGCCAGTGGTTCACCGACCCCGCCCAGCGCTGCCTCATCCCGTTTACGTCGTTCGCCGAGGCCGAGGGCGAGCCCGGCAAGATGACGCGCACCTGGATCCGCGTCGCCGACCAGCCGCTTGCGGCCTGGGCGGGCCTCTGGCGCCCGACCGATGAATGGGGCGACGCCTATACCGGCGTCATGGTCGATGCGACCAAGGAACTTTGGGACATCCACGACCGAATGCCGGTCATCCTTCCCCCCGACGCCCACGACGTCTGGCTGCGCGCCGATGCCGAGGAGGCGATGAAGCTCGTGATCCAATATCCTGCCGACAAGCTCGTCGCCGAGCGCACCGATGATCCGTGGTTCGCGCGGAAGGCGAAACAAGCGGACGATATGACGCTGATCTGATGGTCCGTCTGTGGCCCGACCCACGCGATAGCGAACCTGAAAGCCTGTTGTGGCTATGGTCGATCCTGGTTTCTCTGGCAGTAATTGCAACCGCGACAATCTGGACCCGCATTGTCAGCTAGCGAGCCGTGCAGTCGCATTGGGCCAAATCGAACAGCGTGATTATTGGTCAGCAATGCGCCTGATGTCGGCCGTTTAAGTTGTGGTCGCCCGCGGCTGGAAAGCCGACATTGCGTTCGCCCGCAGGGCGCACGATATTCCGGCTGTGGCAAAGATCGGCAGAAATGCCCCTTGTCCATGTGGCAAGGGACGGAAATTCAAACACTGCTGCGGCGGTATCGGAGCCGGGGCTGCATCCTCGCCGCCGGAACGGTACCGCATGGACCAGGTCCGGCGGAAACTCGAGGCGATCAAATACCGCAGGCAGCAGCAAAGCCTTGGCCGTCCGATCGTCGCGTCGGCGGTGAGCGGCACGACGGTCGTTGCGGTGGGAAAGCGGATCTACAGTTCGCCGAAATGGAAGACCTTTCACGACTTCCTGCGCGAGTATCTCGTGGGAAGCCTCGGTAAGGACTGGAGCGAGGCGGAGCTGCGCAAGCCTCTGGACAGGAGGAACCCGATCCTGCGCTGGTACGGCCTTGCGATCGAGACCGCAAAGAAGCTCGCGACCGAAGAGCGCAAAATGATCAGCGGCCCGATGACCGGAGCGATTCGCGCCTATCTCAACCTTTCCTACAATATCTACCTGATCGCGCATCATGGCAGCCAAGAGATGGCTGACGTCTATCTGAAGCGGTTGAAGAGCCGCCGATTGGATGATTTCACGGGCGCGCTTTTCGAAACCTACGCGGCCGCGACCTTTATCAAGGCGGGCTTCAAGCTGCAGTATGAAGAGTTGCGGCGCCGCGCGACGTCGACGGTGGAGTTTGTCGCGACCTGGCCCGAGACCGGCGAAAAATTCTCGGTCGAGGTTAAATCGCGAAATTATGGCGATGCCCCGGCAAAGACCGACGCGGACGGAAAATCGCTTCGCGTCGGAAGCAAGCTGATCAAGGCGCTGCAGAAATCCGCAGCGCATACGCGCGTGGTAATGATCGAAATCAACGTCCCCGACGAACTCGATCCCGGCGATCCTCTCGAAGGATGGCCGACACACGCCCTTCGCCAGATCCGCGGCAACGAGGATGCGACGCAGCGCGACGGATCCCTCTATCCGCCGGCCTATGTCTTGGTGACAGCCCATCAGTTCCATCACGATCTGGACGGCAATGGGACGGGCTTTCAGGCGATCGCCGCGGGCTTTCGGATGGATGATTTCGGACCCGATGTCCTTTACAAGGGGTATGCGGCGGTAATGGCTTCGCGTGATCGGCACGCCGCCATGAATGCGCTGATTTCTTCGCTCAAGACGCGGTCTGAAATTCCTGCCACGTTCGACGGCGAGTTGCCCAGCAGCTTGGCGCCCGAGCGCAAGCGACCGAGGCTGCAATATGGCCAGCATTATGAAATCGGCGGTGAGGGCGGCAAGATTGCCGGACGGTTCGTCAATGCGACGGTGAATGAGGAAACGGGCGAAGTTCTTGCGGACTTCGAACGCGCTGACGGCTCGCAGGTGCTGGCAACCATGTTCCTTGGAGCCGAGGAACTGGAGGAATATCGCAGCTATCCCGACACCTATTTTGGTGCCGTCATGCAGCAGGGAAGCAGGTCGGAAACCTATGTCGATTTCTGCGACTTCCTGTTTGCTTCCTATCAGGAGACGCCGCGGGAAAAACTGCTCGAGCTGTTGTTGAAAGCTCCCGATTATGAGGTGCTGAAAGACCTTCCTCGGCGCGATCTCGCCATCGCCTACGCCGACCGGATCGCCGCCACCTTCTTCAAGGACAAGCCGACCGACCCGCGATATGCTGCCTTTGAGGAACGATTGAAGGCGCGTGAAAGCGCCGCCGTCGGTGACGATGCCTCATGCGAGTTAAGATCCTCGCAGAAGGCTGCGGACAATCTTCCCCGGCGGCCAACTATGTTCTGAGCCGTTCACAGATCGGGAACGTTAGGAGACGATCATACGCTTCAGGAATGCGACCTTACAGCGAAGTGGATTAGCATTCCCGATGCGCCTCGGGCGCCCGGTGCAGCAAGACCACGCGCAAGCGACTTTACCAGCAAGAATGGGTATGATACCCGATCCCTGTTCGGGTACGATACCCGAACTGGAGAAAATGGTGCGGCTGATCGGATCACGCGATGTCCTTGAGCTGACCGGGCTGTCGGCTGATCAACTGCGCGAATGGACCGTGCGGCGCGGACTCATTCATCCCGACGTTCCGGCATCGCGCCAAGGGCAGCAGGCTCAGTTCGGCTGGCAGACGGTGCTGCTGCTCCGGCTTGCCGTCGTCATGCGCAGCCGCTTTCATGTCGAACTCCAGGTTCATCGGGACTTGCTGCATCGCGCACGCGAGCTTTTGAATGGGAGGTCTTTTCCGGGCCTTTGGAATTACCGGCTGGCGATTTTTGGACTTGAGGAGTGCGCGCTGCTGGGCGGCAACGATCCTCTGCCGGCCGACCGCGACACCATTCTGCTTCAGCTCAATGCGCATCTCGAAGCGCTGTCGCAGGGCTTCGGTGTCTCCGAGCCTATCGCGCAGCTTCCGCTCTTTCCGGCAGTGGGTTTGCGCCGAAGCGAAGCGCCTGCCGACGCCGAGAGCGGCATCATGTTGCGCACAGCCCAAGGCGACCTGGCATGACGGCGCTCGCTAAAATCGAAGCCGGGCTGCGTTCTATCGGCTATCGACCGGAATCGCTTATCCACGACTACAGCTTTGCCGACGTGTTGTCGGACGCAGGCGAGGAACAGTGCGTCGCTTTGGCGGCATTCACCCAGGTTCCCGAATCCTATCGCTCGGCCGCTTTTGGCGTGATCGCCAGCGAGCATGATGCGGACGCCGTGTCGCGCCGCCGAGCGCTTGGCGCACCGATTCTGCTTTCGATCGGGTCTGAAGACATCGGAGTTTGGCGGGTTGGTGCGGAGGGCAAACCACGTCTGAGCGAACGGGTCCCGCTGGACCAGCTCGAAGCGCTGTTCGAGCGAAATGCCGACAATTGGAACCCGCGCGCAGTCCACCGCGCCAAGTCGCTGGGCCAGACGCAGACCGCCTATCAGCTTGATTTCGTCGATCTGGGATTGATGCCGGCGATCGAGCATGAGATCGAGGTAAAACTCGATCGGCTGCTCGGCGAGGTCATCACCCAGCTATTGACCGGGATCGATGATCGGCAACGCGAAGAGGCCGTCTTCCGCACGACATTCAGGCTGCTCGCGGCGAAGATTCTGATCGATCGCCAGCACCCCGACGCGGCGTCGTGGACGGGTGCGCCGGTGCGTGAGGTGCTCGCCGGCATTGAGGAATATTATCGGCTCGATCACATGCCGCGGCCTGCGGTCGATGTCCTCCCGTCGGCTGCCGTCGAGAAGGCATGGAAGACGCTTCGCTGCGCCATCACCTTCCGTAATATCTCGTCGGATAGCCTGGCATTTGTTTACGAGAACACGCTTGTTACGGCTGACACGCGCAAGCGCTTCGGCACGCACTCTACCCCGCGGCAAGTGGCCGAATATGTCGTGAGCCAGCTCGATCTTGGCCGCTTCGATCCTGAAGGAATCTCGATCTACGAGCCCTTTGCCGGCGCAGGCATGTTCCTCGTCGCGGCGCTGCGCCATCTGCGCGACCAGCTTCCCGATACGCTCGGCGGACAGAAGCGGCATGCCTTCCTCGTGAAGCGTATCCGCGGCGCGGAACTTGATGCCTTCGCCTGCGAGGTAGCAACGCTGTCGCTGATTTTGGCGGATTATCCGAACGCCAATGGGTGGAAGATTGCATCGAGGGACCTGTTCGAGGAAGACGCGCTGGCGGCCGAGGTCGCCGGCAAGCGCATCATCCTGTGCAACCCGCCGTGGGAGGACTTCGACGCCGAGGAACGCCAGCTCTACCCCGAGATGGCGGCAAAGTCGGTTTCGAAGCCAATGGCAGTGTTGCGGACGCTGATCGAAGCGCGCCCGGACGGGCTGGGCATCATTCTCCCGCATGGCTTTCTGCGCCAGCAACAATATGCGGGATTACGCCAGCTCCTTGCGGATCAATATGACAGCATCGAACTGACGGCTTTACCCCAGCGCGTCTTTCAGCACGCGAGTTTTGAAGCGGCCATCGTGGTCGCAACCGGGCTGCGCGATGCAACACTTCAGGAAAACGCGCCGACCTCATTGCGGTCGATCGAAGTCGCAGGCCGCGATCGGGACGAATTTCTTGCGAGTGGCAAGACGACTGCGGAACGCCACCGCATCAAGCCTGTCCGCTCTGGCGAGCTCTGGATCGGCGCGCTCGATGAGGTCTGGGAATATCTCGCTGATTATCCGACCTTGGGCGGCAAGGCCGAGGTTAACCGCGGCCTGCAGTGGATCAGCCAGTCTGCCGGCTGGAGCGCGGTACCGCGTGAGGGGTTCAAACCCGGTGTCCTTAAGCCCGCAGACTCGCTGCTGCAGTTCGGACTTACCACCACCGGCTATGTCGATATGCGAGAAGAGGCTGCCTATCGGCTCGGCCCACTCGCGCGCGCATGGGACAAGCCGAAAATTCTCGCTAACGTCTCCCCTCGTTCGCGCGGCCCTTGGCGCCTGGACGGGGTAACCGACCTCACCGGGCTGGTACCATCGCAAGCCTTTTTCGGCATCTGGCCTACCGCTTCGGATTTGCCGTTGGAAGTTATCGAGGCGCTGATCAACAGCCCGCTTGCCAGCGCCTATATGCTCGAACACGCGACCAATCAGCATCTCACCAATGTGATCATGAAGCAGCTGCCACTGCCGAAGCGTAACGCATTCGGCGAGGTGGTCGCTGCGGTGCGGCGCTATCATGAGGCTCTTGCCGCCGCCGCATCCCATGCACTGCGCACGTCGGAGATCGACAAGACGCTCGAAACATTGCTGATCGACGTCGATGCGCAGCTCTTGAAAGCCTTTGACTTGCCTCCGCGATTGGAACGGCGGTTGCTCGAGGTGTTTCGTGGGCACGAGGCCGAACGGCGTGTCGCACATCGTTTCGAAGGCTGGTTCCCGCAGGACTTCACCGCCTATATCCCGCTCCACGAATATGTCGGCCCACTGCTGCGTGAAAACATCGGGGCCTGGGCGCTCGACGTTTTTACACCCGCGCCCGAGCATGAGGTCGAGCGGCTCAGGCTTTACGTCCAGTAGCGGATGGACACCTATCTGCTCGATACGAACCTTGTGTCCGTGCTCTATGACGCGCGGAGGCCAAATCATGCCGCCGTCCGCCAAGCCATCGCTGCCCTGCCTGCGGGGGCCGCTCAGCTCGTGTCGGTGGTGACGGTCGGCGAGCTGAAGTTCGGATTGGCCCTCGCGCGTGCGGCAGGTCAGCGGCTCAAACATATCGAGGCTTGCCTCGCCAGCACCGAGGCGCACCCGCTGGCCGAAATCACCCGGCACACGGCCGACGCCTTCGCGACCGTCAAGTCGAGCGTCGCGCTGGCCCGGATCGACATCAGGCGCCGCATTCCGCGCTGGGTCGAGGCTTGGGCCGACCGTGCGAGCGGACAGATTCTGCAGATTGACGAAAACGACCTCTGGATCGCGGCACAGGCGCTCGAAAGAAATTATGTCGTCGTCACCTCCGACCGGGATTTTACGCAAGTGATCGCGCTTGCGGTTCCGGACCTGCGAGTTCTTCTCGTCTGAACGACCTAACGTTCGCGCTTTGGCGCCGAGCGAAGAGTGGGCGCTTCCTTTGCGCAAACCCGATTGATCTTATGGGCAGCATCGTTGGTCATCGTTATAGCGAGGCGATGGCCTCGCTGATCGACTTGATATTGTACCGCGACGCCGAAAGGAGCAGCCCTGACGCCTCAGGGCTTGGCGGCAACCGGAAGACGGAATGGTGCGCCGAGCCTGTTGAAGGCGTTCATCGCCGCAATTGCGATCGTCAGGTCCACAAGATCTTTCGGCTCGAATGCCTCGGCTGCTGCCACATAGGCCTCGTCGGAAGCATGGGTCTCGCTGACGCGCGTGACTTCCTCCGCCCAGGCCAGAGCCGCGCGATACTGGTCGGGGAATAGATGCGGGACTTCGTCCCACACCGGAAGCAGCGCGACCTTGTCGATCGGCATGGTCTTGAGAAGGTCTCGGGTATGCAGATCGATACAGTGAGCGCATCCGTTGATCTGGGAGACCCGGAGGAAGACGAGGTGGATCAGTTCTTCAGGGAGGGCCGTGCTGTTGGTGACATAGTGATGCACTCCGTACAGCGCTTTCGCTCCGGCGGGAGCGACTTCGGACCAATTCAACCGCTTCATCTGATCTTACTTTCTTCCTGAGCCAATATCGGCGTCAACATGCCTGACGAGCGGGATCCCGCTGCTGTGACATCCCGCGCAAAAATTGTTGGTAAGACCGGATGCTGTCGAAAGGGATCGGAAGAAAGCTCCGAGATTGATCTAGCGCAGTGTACCGATCAGGCCGCGATACGAAACGAGGGCCCACGGCATTGTCATGCCGCCACGGAATGTCCGCTTTTCTCGAAGCGGAGTTGAAAGCTGCCTGACCCCAATCGGCCAGCGTTTCACTCCTCGCGGAAAAATTCGACGTGGAAGCGAACTGATCCGACGGGTTCGACGCAATGAATAATTGTCGGCTCGACAATGCCAGCGTCACCGCCGGCGGACAGGATCGATACCCGACGCGGCCGGCGCGGGTCGCTCACTATATAGCGCAGTAGGCCTTCCTCGACGCGGATCAGGCCCCAAGTGCCGGCTTTCGTCGCATGATCCCCGAGCAGGCCCGCGGGAATGGTCGCTTCGGTAAAGCTTGGGGTGCGTTTATAGGGCTTGACGTCGCGCGGCAGTTCCGTGGTCATGACGTCGCCGATCGCTCGCGGTGAAATTGGACCCCGAGTTGCAGGCTTTCGGCGATGCGATCTGCCTTGACCTGGAGCGTTGCAGCGACATCGGGAGCGAGCAGCTCGTCGGTTGTACGCCGCCAGATACTCAGCCAGCGCTCGAAATTCTGCGATGTCATGTGCTCTGCGTGCCGGACATGCGCGACCATCGGCTGTCCCTTGTAGCGCCCGCTCGTGAACATGATCGAATGCCAGAAATCCTGAAGCTTGCGAAGATGATCAGGCCAGTCCGTGATGGCTCCGTCGAAAATCGGACCCAGGATCGTATCGGCGCGCACCCGACTATAGAATTCCGGAATGAGGTGATTAATATCCTGTTCCGAGAGCTTTTCATCCGACATCAAAGTTCTCCTATGCGGCAGCGGTATCTTCATATGCCTGCGCCTCCGCCGCTATGAGAATGTCGGCGAGCATCCAATAGGCTTCGCCCCACGCCGCCAGGACTTCGTCGGTCGCCACCTCGTCACCCAGCACCTCGCGGATAGCAGGGAGAAGCGCCTCGGCGA
Organism: Sphingopyxis microcysteis; assembly: GCF_012274265.1. Taxonomy (GTDB): domain Bacteria; phylum Pseudomonadota; class Alphaproteobacteria; order Sphingomonadales; family Sphingomonadaceae; genus Sphingopyxis; species Sphingopyxis microcysteis. The sequence goes on along the minus strand of NZ_JAANYY010000003.1, from coordinate 743,374 downwards.
CATGGGGATAATGATCCGGTTTGACCCCGGTTTCTAGGTGACGCGCCACCATGCGCGAGACGGCGGGACCAAGATTGGGCAGCTTGTCGATGTTGCGCGCATAAGCAATGATCGCTCCGGCCAGCCGCTTGGGCTGCTCGCCGCTGTCCTGGGCGGCGCGATCGAACATTGCTTCAATGTCGCGGTTTTGGAACAGGCGGGCGTACATCGCCGTCGTGATTGCAAGCCCGTGCTTTTCCAGCGCCGGGGCCGTCGATTTGACGATGACCATGGCTTCGGCGGATGCAGTGCGCATTGTGTAATCCTTTTTTGGGGAGGCGAGGGAGCGGCCGGTCAGGCAATTTGTCGGTCCGCGAATATATCGGTCAGGGCTTCCGTGAGTTCGTCACCGGTCAGCGGTTTGTCGATCAGTCGGCAACCAAGCGCGGCCGCTGATGCCCGCAAGGCGCGGTCGGGATGGGTCACGAGCAGGAGGGCCGGCGACAGGTTTCCCAACGCCCGCTGGCTTGCGAGCCAGGCGAGGCCGTCGCCCTGGAAGTCCTGGTCGATTATGAGGCAAGCCTCGCTTGCGGGTTCCTTGGCCTCCTGCGAGAGCGTGAAGCCGTCGAGCGTCAGCGCGAACCGGAGCGAGGAGAGAAGGGCAGGATCGCTCCCAAAGAGTGCGATGGTGCGATCCATGATCCTTCTCCTTCCTCCGCGAGCCGTCAGGCGGCCGTATTCCAATGCGGCTCGAGCGTGATGTGCGGCGGGCATTCGGCGACGGGACCGACGGGCAAGCCGGCGAGTTCGTTAGCGAAGCCATGGTTCACGTCGCGGTGGTGCGCTTCGTCCGCCCGCACGACCAGAACGACATCGCGCAAGGTCGCATTGACCGGCAGTCCCCAATAATCGCGCGCGATTTTCGGCGCCGGCACATTCATGCTGCGGCCTTCGTCGATCTCGGCGAGATAATGCGTATAGCTGATCACCGCCTCTTCCTCGAAATAGCCGACGACGCGGTGTGCGGTCTTCGAGCTGACGAGATACAGCGCGAAGAAGCACAGATAAAATACCCACTGGACGCCGATAATCACGGCCCGTTCGAAGAGCGTCGGCTTCGAAATCTCGATAAAGGTCATCAGGTGCATGCGCTCATTCTCGGCTTCGTCCATGAGCGTCTTGATCCAGCCCCTGTCGTCGCACATGCGCCGGAGGCAAGCGAGATGGTTGATTGTCGCGCCGACCATTCCCGGGACGGCCGCCACCGTCTCCAGCACCACTGCGCGATGCCCATAGCGTTCGGCAAAGAAGGTATCGGCGCACCACCTCAGAACTTTGGTGAAGCCGTAAGCGACCCGATCGGATACGCCCTTGGGGTTGTGATGGACGCTGAGATCGATGAAAGGTGCGGTCATGGGAACTTCTCCGTTCCGGCGGCAGGGGTTACGGATGCCGTCGTTGGATCGGGAATAGGCTGGTTGCTGGAGCGCTGAAATTTGGATGATGTCCCTACCGCAACTCCCCTAGGGGATTTAACGGAGGTACCTCGCGCGAGCTTTGCGAGCCGCTTTCTGCCGCGTATCCCGGTGGCTGCCGCCTTCGGGATTGCGATGCTGGCGATTGCGGCTGGCGCCGGCATCCGGCTATTGTTCGCCGACGATCTTGGCCAGCGTGCGACGTTCATCTTCTTCGTGCCCGGCGTCGTCCTCGCTGGCGCCTTGTCGGGCTGGCGGGCCGGGGTGCTGGCGGCGCTCGCGGGCGCCGTCGCGGGGCTGTTGTGTGACAGCCGCATCGGCCCTGTCGAGAGCGGCAGCTGGATCGCGGCATCGGCCTTTCTTGTGATCTCCCTTGCAATTGCGGTTGGTGGCGAATGGTTTCAGCACGCACGGGTGGAGACCGAGGCCGCTGCCGCTAGCCTCGCCGGTCGTGAGGCGCATCTGCGCTCGATCCTCGAAACCGTACCCGACGCGATGGTCGTCATCGACGAAGGCGGAACGGTTCGGGACTTCAGTCCGGCCGCCACACGCATGTTCGGCTGGCAGGCGCATGAAGCGATCGGACGCAACGTCCGCATGCTCATGCCCGAGCCCTACCGCACCGCGCACGATGATTATCTCGACCGATATTACCGGACAGGCGAACGGCGTATCATCGGCAAGGGTCGCGTCGTCGTCGGCGAACGCCGCGACGGCTCGACCTTCCCAATCGAATTATCGGTCGGCGAGATGCGCGCGGGCGGCGAACGTTTCTTTACCGGCTTCATTCGCGATCTCACCGAGCGGCAGCAGGCAGAGACGCGCCTGCAGGAACTGCAGAACGAGCTGGTTCATGTCTCGCGCCTGACCAGCCTCGGCGAAATGGCCTCGGCGCTCGCCCACGAGATCAATCAGCCCCTCTCGGCGATCGCAAACTATCTGAAAGGCAGCCGGATGTTATTGGCACGCGACGAAGTGCCGCACGACCGCCTCGGCGATGCGGTTGATCGGGCGGCGAGCGAGGCGCTTCGCGCGGGCGATATCATTCGGCGCTTGCGCGATTTCGTAGCGCGCGGCGAAACCGAACGCGCCGTTGAAAGCCTGCCCAAGCTCGTCGAGGAGGCGAGCGCGCTCGCGCTCGTCGGGGCGCGCGAGCATGACATTCATGTGAGATTCGCCTTCGATCCCGTCATCGACCGGGTCCTCGTCGACAAGGTTCAGATTCAGCAGGTGGTGCTCAATCTGGTCCGCAACGCCGTTGATGCTCTGGCCGGATCGCTGCCCGGGACGCGCGAGCTCACCATCTCAATTGATCCGGATGCCGACATGGCGCGGGTCAGTGTGACCGATAATGGGCCAGGCATTGCCCCGGAAATCGCAAGCCAGTTGTTTCAGCCCTTCGTGACGACAAAACGCACAGGCATGGGCGTAGGCTTGTCGATTTCCCGGACCATTGTGGAAGCCCATGGGGGAAAAATCGGGGTCGAGTCCGAAGACGGTCGGGGTTCGAAATTTCATTTCACATTGCCGGCCGCCAGCGAGGAGGAATTTTTGGATGGCGAGTGATCCAATCGTCTATGTGATCGATGACGACGACGCGGCGCGGCATTCGCTGGAGTTTCTGCTCGACTGCGCCGGCATTCGCGTTCGCGGTTTCGCGTCGGCCGACGCCTTCCTGACGGCGTCGCCGGCGCTTGACGGCGCCTGTATTGTGACCGACGTACGTATGCCCGGCACGAACGGGATGGAACTCGTCGAGAAAATCAGAGCGCAGGGGGGTACGGCTCCCGTCATCGTCATCACCGGCCACGCTGACGTTCCGCTCGCGATTCAGGCGATGAAGGCCGGCGTCGCCGAGTTCATCGAAAAACCGTTCGACGATGAGGCGATGCTTGGTGCGATCCGTCAGGCGCTGGCTCATCAGGCGGGGAGCGAAGCCGCGCGTGCTGAGACGAAAGCGATCGGCGAACGACTGGCGACATTATCAGCTCGAGAGCGCGAGGTCGTCGACAGGCTGGTCGCCGGAAAAGCGAACAAAGCGATCGCCTTCGATCTCTCGATCAGCGCGCGAACCGTTGAAGTATACCGCGCCAATGCAATGATGAAGATGCAGGCGAGAACATTGTCCGATCTCGTGCGTATGGCCACCATAGTCCAGATGAGTGGTTCTGACTGATCAAGACGACGTTCGGGCGAGCTTTTGCTCTGTTCGTGATGGGAGAAAGCGTCAGCCAGCCAGAGTGCTGCTTTCATATCATTAGGTACCGAACAGGACTGACCTCTTTCGGCCCCCAGTCGATGTTTACGATTTTGCCTGGGTTGACGCCAGCTCGCGAGCGACAGACAGGAAGGCGGCCAACCCGGCGGAAGGATGCCTTCGGCCGGGATAGTAAAGACAAAGGCCCGGAAAAGGCGGTGTCCAGTCTTCGAGCAGGCGGACGAGCGTTCCTGATTCGGTATTGGCGATCACATCCTGTTCGAAATAGAAGCCAATACCGAAGCCCGCCAGCACAGCGGCGCGCGACAGGTTGAGTTCGTCGAACGTCATCGGGCCGTTCACCTCGATCTGCGCCGTGTCGCCGCCCTTCTCGAAATGCCAGCGGTAGAGCGCGCCATCGGGCAAGCGGACACGAATGCAGTCGTGTGAAACGAGATCGGTCGGCACGAGCGGTGGTGATCGCGTGGCCAGATAGGCTGGCGAGGCGACCACCGCGAAGCGCTGCGCCTCGCCGAGTGACAGGGCGATCATATCGGTCGGAACGAGCGAGGCCACACGAATGCCAAGGTCGAAACCCTCGGCGACGATGTCGCGCAGTTGTCCCTCGGTCACGACATCGACATGCATGTCGGGATAGCGGCGCGAATATTCCAGGAGAAGAGTGGTGAAGGCAGGCGAACGCGCGGCGAATGGCGGCGCGTTGATCCGCAGCGTTCCTGTCGGCGTTGCACGGCGCTCGCGGACGATCTCGATTGTTTCGCGAACGTCCTGAAGCGAGGGACCTAGGCGATCGACGAAGATCCTACCGGCGTCGGTCAATGCGACGCTCCGTGTTGTGCGGTTGAACAGGCGCACGCCAAGCTCGGCTTCGATCCGCGCAATCATGTGACTGAGCGCCGTCGTCGACATGCCCAGATCGATTGCGGCCTGCCGGAAGGATCCGCGGCTTGCAACGCCCAGAACGGCGTCGAAGTCCCGAAGCGCCAGTCGCGACATTATCCCGAATCCTTCACTAGCTCATGCCCGATTGGCCTACTTATCTGGATAGTGCGCTGGTCTTACAACGGGGGCAAGTCAAATGAAGGAGACTTGTCATGCAGACCAAGAGCGAATCCGACACCAAGCAGCGCGGCACCCAAGCGGTTGTTGCATCCTTGCCCAAACCCATTGCCGACTTTGTCGAGGCCAATGCACGGCTCGATGTTGACGGCATGCTGAAGCCGTTCGCAGCCGATGCGCTCATTGTGGACAACGGTCACCGTCACGCGGGCCTCCCCGAAATCAGGACCCTGTTCGAAGTCGAGGTCGTCGCCGTAAAAGCGATCTTCACGCCGGACAGCGTGCGCCAAGAGAACGGCAAGATCGTTGTCGAGGGCCCCGCACATGGCGACTTCAAGGGCAGCCCGATCCGCTTCACCTATGACTTCACGCTCGAGAACGACGCCATCCAGACGCTGGAGATCACGCTATGAGCGTCGCCGTTGATCCGACCGAGTTCGCCGGCAAGCGTGTCGTCGTCAGCGGCGGCACCAAGGGGTTGGGCCGCGCCATCGTCGAGCGTTTCCTGGCAGGTGGCGCCAGAGTGATAACCGCGGCCCGCGGAAACCCTGACCCCATTGCTGGCGTCGAGTTCGTCCGGGCCGACCTGACGACAGCGGCGGGCGGGGAGAGCCTCGCTGCAGCGACGCTCGCGCATATGGGGGGCGTGGACATCTTGGCCCATGTGATAGGTGGCTCGTCCTCGCCGGGGGGCGGCTTTGTCGCCCTGACCGACGATCACTGGCTCGACGAACTGAACCTCAACCTTCTGGCCACGGTCCGGCTCGATCGCCTTCTGGTCCCGCAGATGATCGAGCGTGGCGCCGGCGCGGTGGTGCATGTCACCTCCATCCAGTCGGTGCTGCCGCTTCCTGAATCGACGACTGCCTATGCCGCCGCGAAGGCCGCGCTCAGGACCTACAGCAAGTCCGTGTCCAAGTAGCTCGGGCCGAAGGGCGTGCGGGTCAACGTCGTGTCCCCGGGCTGGATCATCACCGAAGCGTCCGAGGAATTGCTGAAGCGGCTGCAGGCTGCCAATGGCGGTACGATCGAGGACGCGCGGCAGGTCGTTCTCGACGGCCTCGGCGGGATCCCGATCGGGCGTCCGGCCGATCCTCATGAGGTCGCCGACCTCATCGCCTACCTCGCTTCGGATCACGCTGCCGCGATCCACGGCGCCGAGTTCGTTATTGACGGCGGCACGGTTCCGACCCTCTGAGGTCATCGCCCCGACGTTCGCAGCTTTCAGCGGACGTCGGGAAGCGACGAGTTTGGCAGTTCCTGTCCCGCACGTGACAATGCGAGCTGCATATCTATGTCTGTTTCATCCAGGATCGCACCGAAAACGGACAGTCCGCAAACGGCCACCTCAGGCCAAATAGCAGCCGGACAGCGGTCCTCTTATTTGGCAGCAACGTTAATCGGATCCCAATCGATGAAAAGGAACCGAACTCGCTTTAGGTGGGCTGCAAGATTGCCGATCGCCCGCCCCAAACCGTAGCCTCCGCCAACATCTGCGGGCGAATGCCCCATAAGCTGGTCGTGCACGTCCTTGGGAATGTTGGCGTCGCGGCAGAGATCCTTGAAGCTGTGTCGGAAACTATAAAACACGAGGCGGGGGTCATCGCCGACGGCATTGTCGATCAGGCGGTTGGCGCGGCGGCTCGCCTCCTTGGTCTTCACGCCCAGTGAATCAGCCTCGAGGTCAGGAAAAAGCCGGACGGCTCCGCTTGACCGCATCCGTTGGACGTAGTCGAGAAACCCGAGCGCTATCAGTTTGGGATGGAGCGGGATCACGCGAATAGAACCGTCGGTCTTCACCCGTTTGCGCTCGTCAATCTCGTCCATGACGTAGTCCGTGACGTCGATATAAGGCACCCCTTGCTCCGACTTGATGTCCGCGAGCAATATCTGACCAAGTTCCTCAATTCGAGCGCCCGTGCAAAGCCCGAGCAGGAACAACCAGCGCAGCGTCGAATCGGAGACCTTTGACTTGCTCAGAGGTTGAGACCAAGGCGCGGTGAACAGCTTGGCCGCAAATAGCTGAGCGAGTTCGTCCTTGGCAAATGGGCGCCGCGTGCTCTTTTTTGTGTATCCCTCGACTTTGATACCGGCGCCGGTGCTTGCAGGGATGAAGCGCTCCTGGAAAGCGAACCCGAGGAGGGCTTGGACCGCACCGAGATATTTTTTGATCGATTGCGGGGATATGCGGTCTACGCCCGACCTGTCCGCATAGAGCGCATGAATGTCGACAAACTCCATCATGCGATGCACTCGCGGCATGCTTTTCGGCAGCACCGCTATCGCGTCACGAAATTCGAACAGATCGTTGGGCGTGATTTCGCCGATGCCGACATCGCCGATATAGCTCTTGAAATAGCTTACGGCCGTTTTCGTCGCGGCCTGCGCCTTGGGCGTCGGCTTGCGCGCCGCGATCCATTTGGCCTCGAGCGCGTCGAGCTTCATGTGCGGTTGGAGGCGACTCGAATTTGCGCGGCGCCGGGCCGAGGGGAGCACGGCAACTTGTTCGCGAACTTTCGGCGAACACAGCGCATCAGCCAGTGCATCGGCGAGCGGTTCGTCGATCCCGCGATTCGTCTCCTCGGGTAGCTTTAGTTCACGCTTTATTTTCGCGACGGCGAAGCTGAGCAAGGGACGCCAACGGCGGCGCGGTACCCGTTTCTGAAAACTGAACCACAGCTCGCCAGGGTCTCGATGCACCGAAGCATGGTGAGCCTCGATTCGAGCGAGTGTTTCGGGAGAAAACTCATCGCCGTGATCGCTTCCCGCCAAGTTTTTGCGATAAGCGATCCATTCGGCGGAGCTCATGTCTTGTGCAGTAGACCGATGGTCTCCCGCTTGATCCGCGACCGCGTCGTCGAGGTCCTTGAGGAAAAAGGCAACATCCATACCGCCGCTCGCAAACCCGGTAGCGGACCTGGCGGTGAGGAGGCGGCCGACCAGGACACGCGCCTCGTCGGAAGTGAAGGATCCTGGAACGCCGTTTGCGAGCGCGTCGCGAAATTGTTCGCATTTCTGCTCATATTCACCATTGGCAATCGCCAGCTTGCGTTCGGCATCGCGCTGATCGGCAGTGCCGAGGCTCACCTTGTAAAGTTGGCCGCAAGCGAAGGCGCTTTGCAACGGCAGCGGGATACGGCGGCGAAGATAAAAAATGCCGCTGCGCGGATCGCGCCAGAGTCCCTTCGGATTCATGATTGTTCGTCCTTTGTGTACTCATTTGGTGTACCCACCGAGTCACTAACGAACAGAAAACCGAGACTTCTGCGCCTTTCCGGCGATTTGGTGACCCCTACGGGACTCGAACCCGTGTTTTCGCCGTGAAAGGGCGACGTCCTAGACCGCTAGACGAAGGGGCCGTCATTCGGTGAAGCGGCGCATTAGACGCGCATCCGCATGCGGTCAAGCATGGTGGTGCGGTTTTTGTGCATTGCCGCGTCAATCGGCCCAGGCGGCGTCCTCCAGGTGCAGCTCGGCGGCGGGGCGGCTGCCCCAATCGTCGCGTTTGGCGCGGCCCGCGAGCCATAGTTTGCGGCCGCCGCGCGCGTGGAGCAAGGTCTGGCCGAGCTCGGTTTCGGCGCTGCGGAACGCGACCGCCTTGAACCGCGCGCCGTCGTCGCCCGCGACGATCAGGCGGACATGGTCGGTGCCGACGATCCCCGCCTCGACGATTCGCACCGGTCCGGTCGCGACGCGCGGCGCGGGCCAGCCGGCGCCATAAGGTCCGGCGCTTTCGATCGCCTCGCACCAGAGCGGGCTGATCCCGCGCGGCGCGAGCACCGCGTCGATCAAGAGCGACTTGTCGCCGCTCGCGCGCTCGACATCGGCGGCGAGCCGGTCGTTGAGGAAGGCGCCGAGCGCGTCGACCTTGTCGGCTGCAACCGTCAGCCCGGCGGCCATCGCATGGCCGCCGCCTGCGACGAGCAGCCCCGTCTCCTTCGCGGCGAGAATCGCGGCGCCGAGGTCGACGCCGCTGATCGAGCGCCCCGACCCCTTGCCGACGCCCTCCTCGTCGAGCGCGATGACGATCGCGGGGCGGTGCAGCCGCTCCTTCAGCCGTCCGGCGACGATGCCGATCACCCCGGGGTGCCAGCCCTGCCCCGCGACGATCGCGACCGGCGCGTTGCCGCACGCCGCGCTCGCCGCCATCGCTTCGTCGAGCACACCCGCTTCGATCGCGCGGCGTTCTTCGTTGAGCCGGTTGAGCTCCCGGGCGATCTCTGCGGCTTCGTGCGGATCCGACGTGGTGAGCAGGCGGACGCCAAGGTCGGACTTGCCGACCCGCCCGCCCGCGTTGATCCGCGGCCCCAGCGCAAAGCCCATGTCGCTCGCGGTCGGCGGCTTGGTCAGCCGCGCGGCGTCCATCAGCGCCGCGAGCCCCGTGTTGCCGCGCCGCGCCATCACCTTCAGCCCCTGCGTCACCAGCGCACGGTTGAAGCCGGTGAGCCGCGCGACGTCGGCGACGGTGCCGAGCGCGACCAGGTCGAGCAGGTCGATCAGCGCGGGCTCGTCGCGGGTGGCGAAATAGCCGCGCGCGCGGAGCGTGCGGAGCAGCGCGGCGCCGAGCAGGAAGGCGACCCCGACCGCCGCCAGATTGCCGTGCGCCGCCGCGTCGGGTGCCTCGTCGAGCCGGTTGGGGTTCACCAGCGCCAGTGCCGCGGGCAGCGTCGTCGCGCATTGGTGATGGTCGACGACAATCACCTCGACCCCCGCCGCATTGGCTTCGGCGATCGCGTCGAACGCCTGCGCGCCGCAATCGACGGTGACGACCAGCTTCGACCCCGCCTCGCCGATCTTGACCAGCGCGGCGCCTGAGGGGCCATAGCCCTCCATCAGCCGGTCGGGGATATAGGCGCCCGCCGGCAGTCCGAGCCCGCGCAGCAGGCGCACGAGCAGCGCCGCCGAGGTCGCGCCGTCGACGTCGTAATCGCCAAAGATCGTCACCGCCTCGCCGGCTTCGACCGCATCGGCGAGCCGCGCCGCGGCGGCGTCCATGTCGCGGAACAGCGACGGGTCGGGCATGAAGCCGCGCAAGGTCGGGGTGCGCTGGCGGTCGAGATCGCCCCGCGCCACCCCGCGCGCCAACAGCAGTTGGGTGACGAGATCGTCGGGGGCGAGGTTTTCGGAGGCCATATCGGCGCTCGCGCGCCGCCAATGCCACGGCTGGCCCATAATCGACCGGGTGATGCCGAGCGCTGCCTCGCTCATGCCCGCGCTCGTGCGGCAAGGATGCGCGCGCGCAGGTCGTGGGCCGTCGCCAGCGGGATCGCCGGAATTTCGTGCGTCGCGAGCGAACTGCCGCCGGGGACGCCGAACACCAAGGTCGCAAGGCCGAGCGGGCGCTGGATGAAGTCGGTCTTGAGATCGACGCTCTGCACGGACGCGTGCGGCAACAGGGTCAGCTTGGGTTTCCAGAAACCGCGGCGGATCGCGACCTGTTCGCCGAGGTCGGTCCAGCGGTGAAAGCGCACCCCGAACAGCGACGCCGCGGCGATCAGCGCGCCGATGGCTGGCCCGAACCAGCCGAGCGCCTGCCCGAACGCCACCGCGACCAGCCCGCCGGTTGTCGCGCCCAGCGCGCCGACCAGCCCGCCGAGCGCGATGATGCGGTGGCTCTGCTGCCACGCTGTGGCCGCATCCGGGCGCGCGATCGCGACTTCGGCGAGCACCGGGTCGATCGCGTCCAGCCGCGCGAACGGCACGACCTGATGGTCGCGTTCCTTCTCGCCGTCGCTTGCCAGGCTTTGCAGCCGCAGCTCGTGCCAGCCGAAGCGCTGGCGGAACCAGCCGGTGATCAGGATTGCGGCTTGCACGCGCTTCACCGGCACCGCAACGTCGGTGCGCGTCGTCAGCCCGCGGGTGCGGCGCAGCGTCCGCGGCTCGCGGGTCAGGCGGAAATCCCAGTTCGCGAACATCATCGTCGCGATGCCGCTCGCAAAGCCGATGAACAGCAGCGAGATGCCCGCGCCGACCCCCGCGATCCAGCGGTGCGCGATCACCCACTGGTCGAGCCCATATTGCCCGGCGAGGTCGATCCAGTCGTGCGGGTTGAAGACGTTGAAGTCGAACGGCAGCAGATCGTCGAAAAACTGCATCGCCGCGCCGACCACCGCCAGCGCGGCGAGCGAGAAGTTGAACAGCCCCGCGACGAGCAGCTGGCGCGGCGTCATCGCGAACAGCAACCGGTCGTCGCTCGCCGGGGCGGCGTCGGGTGTATCCGCGGCCGCGGGCGCCGCCGCCTCGCCGCTGCGATGGGCGCGGATCGTCGTGCGCAGCGCCTGCGCGGCGTCGAGGCCGATCGCGTCGAGGCTCGCGTCATTCTCCTTGCCGCCCGCGCCGGTTTCGAACCCGACCCTTGCGATGCCCAGCGCGCGCGCCACCAGCCCCTGCTCGATGCTGACGTCCTGGATGCGGTCGAACGGGATGGTGCGATGCTGGCGCGCCAATACGCCGCTTTCGATCACGACCTCATCGTCGCCGACGCGGAAGCGGAAGCGCAGCCACTGGAACCACGCCGCGACCAGCGAGATGAGCAGAAAGGCGAGGATCGCCGGGACGATATAGCCCCAATTGCCGGTGAAGCCGAGCGCGGCGACCGCGGGCAGGAACTGGAACGAGCGCGGCCCCAGCTTGACGATCGCCAGCGCCAGCGTCGCGGGGTGCAGTCGCTGCCAATCGGCTGCGTCGTCGGGAAGGGGGGCGGCCTGAACCGCGGCGGCGTCGGTCATGCGAAATCGGTCTGGATGTGCCGCCGGATCGTCTCGCGCATCGCGGCGGCCAGGTCGGCGGGCAGCCCGGGCAGCGTCACCGTGCTGTTGTGCGTCCCCGACGTGTGGACGATCAGGTGCGACAGGCCAAAGGCGCGCTCGACCGGCCCCTGCCCGACATCGATATGTTGAACGCGCACGAAGGGGACGATCGTGTCGGTGCGGAACAGCCAGCCGCGCGCGACGCGCAGCTGTCCGTCACCGATCCGGTAGCCCCAGCGCTGCACCCGCCGCGCCGGAAAGCTGATAATCATCACGATCGCGATCAGCCACGCGAGCGCGGTGATCAGGCCGTACGGACCTTCGATATGGCGAATCAGCAACCAGTCGAACAGGCTCGCGCCGATCGCGAGCGGGATCAGGTTAAGCGCGGTCGCGACGCGCAGCACCTTGGCATAGGCGGGATCGACCGGATCGAGCCCCTCGGCGGCGTTCACCGCTTCGGGATCGAAAGGATCGGTGGGGTGGGCGGCGGGGGTGTCGGTCATATGGCTGTGTTAGAGCATGAAGTCGGTCGTGTGAATCTTTGTGTTCCCCCGCGAAGGCGGGGGTCCATCTCCGGCTCGTGCCATACCGAACCTACAGGTGATGGGCCCCCGCCTTCGCGGGGGAACAGTTCAAAGGCGTGCGACTATGACTTTTCGGACCCGCTTCACGGCACAACCACATTGAACCGCGGGTCGGCGGGCGGATGCAGCGCGAACCAGCTGAGGAACGCCATCCGGTCGCCGTCGATCTTGATCGCGCCCGATTGCATCAGCGCCGGAAACTGCGCCTGCCCCAGCATCACATCGTCGAGTGTCTTGCGGTCGAGCGTCACCGTCGCGGTCGGCGCGGCGTCGGTCACCCCGTAACGCGGCACCTCCACCCCGCCGCCGACGACGATCGCCACTGTCTCCTTGCTGTCGGGCAGTATGAACTGGAACGTGCCTTTCACCCTCGCGCCCCTAGCCGCATCGAAGCGCGTCGCCAGCGCGTCGAAAAACACTGCGGTCGGGATCGCGCTGACGAAGCTGCGGCTTTGTCCGTTGCCGGTGACATTGTCGATCGCGGTGCCGCGCAGCGTCGCCGCGGCGGCGAGATAGTAATTCCGCCACGCCCCCGATTCGGCCTGATACCCCAGCTGGTCATAGGCCGACGCCAGCGCCGCGCGCGCCGCCTTGTTGTCGGGCTCCGCAAACACCAGCTTGTTCAAAAGCTCGGCGGCCCAGCGATACTCGCCCGCCGCGATAGCCGCACGGCCCGCGGCCAGCAGCTTGTCGGCGCCGCCCGCCAGCGCGACATATTTGGGCGCGGATGCTTCGGGAGGCAGCGGGTTGAAATTCGCCGGATTACCGTCCCACCAGCCGAAATAGCGCTGATACACCGCCTTCATGTCGTGATTGACCGTGCCATAATAGCCGCGCGCGCTGAAATCCTGCGCCTGCCCCGGCGCCTCGGGGGTCGCATCGGCCAGCTCGTGCAACGTCGCGCCGCGGTTGGCGAGGAACAGCGTGCGGTCGTGGACATAGCGATAGATGTCGCGCTGGCTGGTGAGCAGCGCCGATACCTCGCCCGCGCCCCACGTCGGCCAATGGTGCGACGCCAGCGCCACCTCGGCCTTGCCGCCCCATTTGAGCAAGGTTGCGTCGATCACCTTCGACCAGTGCAGCGCATCGCGCACCTGCGCGCCGCGCAGGGTCAGCACATTGTGCAGCGTGCGGGTGACGACCTCGGTCGTATGCAAGGCCTTGTAGGCGGGGATGTAGAACACGAACTCCGACGGCGCCTCGGTCCCGCCTGCGTCGAGGAAATCGAACGCCAGCCCGTCGATGCTGAGCGTCCCGCCGCCGGTGCCGACCACCTCGGTTGGCTCCATATAGCCGATCGTCCCCGACGACAGTTTCGGCCCCAGCCCGGTATCGACCTGCCCCGCGGGTCCGGGCGGCAGGATCGCCCCGAACATGTAAAGCGCGCGCCGCCCCATTGCGGTCCCGGCCAGCACATTTTCGGCGGTCGCTTCCTCCGAAAAGCCGTGCGGCGCGATGATACGGATCTTCTCGCGCTTCACCTGTTCGGGACTGACGATGCCGCCGACGCCGCCGAAATGATCGCTGTGGCTGTGCGAAAAAATCACAGCCTTGATCGGTCGCTTCCCCGATTTTGCCTCGACCGTATCGACGAACAATTTCCAGCTCGCCGCGGCGGCTTCCTCGGTCAGCAGCGGGTCGACGATAATCCACCCGCTCTTGCCGCGGATGATCGTCATCACCGAAATATCATAACCGCGCACCTGCCAGATCTTGTCGGGGACGACCTCGAACAGCCCATGCACGGCATTCAGCCGCGCCTGCCGCCACAGCGACGGGTTCACCGTATCGGGCGCCTCGGCAGCGCCCAGAAATGCGTAGGGCCGTCGGTCCCACACCGCTTTGCCCTGTTTGTCCAATATGACCCCGCCGGGAATTTCGGCCAGCTTGCCGCGCGTCACATTTACCATGTCGCGCGGGTCGTCCAGCGGCAGGCGTTTGGCGAGTTCAGCCTGCGCGGCGCGCGTCGCCTCGCTTGCGGCGTCCTGTGCGATCGCGGCAAAGGGCAGGGCGCTGGCGAGCAGCAGGGCGGTCAATCGGCGCATATCGTCTCTCCCCCTTATTTTGACGCCAGCTTGCGCCGCACGTCGCCGCTTGGCAAGCATCGCTGCATGACCGGCACACTCGCGCTCCTAATCGTCTGGCACAGCCGCACCGGGGGCAGCGAAGCGCTGGCGCGCGCCGCCGCCGAAGGCGCAGGGGCCGCGGGGCAGCTGGTCCGCGCAGACGACGTCACGTCCGATCTTCTCATCGCCGCGGGCGGCTATCTGTTCGTCGGACCCGAAAACCTTGCCGCGCTGTCGGGCGCGATGAAGGAGATGTTCGACCGCTGCTACTATCCCTGTCTCGGCCAGCTCGAAGGCCGCCCCTATGCGACGATCATCTGCGCTGGATCCGACGGCGAAAACGCCCAGCGCCAACTCGACCGCATCGCGACCGGCTGGCGCCTGAAACGCGTCGCCGAGAGGGTAATCGTCAACACCGCAGCCCAAACCCCCGAAGCAATCCTCGCGCCCAAAACGATCGTGCCGGACCGTCTGGCCGAAGCCCGCGATCTGGGCGCCGCGCTGGCCGAGGGGTTGGCAGCGGGCATTTTTTGAGGCTCGCTAAGGCGGCTTTGGGGTGGTTTCCTGACTGACGGCTTCGCGGCGTTCCGTCTGGGAAGCGGCCGCTTATATACAATCGCACTTATCCGCCGACTAATGTACTTGGCGCCGATGTCGTGGCCCGCCTAACAACTGGAGAATTCCTGGCCTTGGATTTTGATTTTTCTCGGTTCCGCTCCACCCATGACAGCATGGGCTCTATGTAGAATTTTGATCTCTGTTTTCGCGTGTGGAGCAATGGCGGAAAAACGCTCAATTACTTTTTGCGTCTCCAGCGCCGCTCCGGGCGTAACGGGCGCTATCCGGCAGATTGCACTGACCGCTTCGAGTGACGAAGGCCACTGGCCTGAGTCGATCTGATCGCCACGATAAGAATCCAGATTCTCATTCAAAATACGTAGCAAAATTGGAGCGGCCAACGCTCCACGATCTGAAATACGATAGACCGCGCCCGGAAGCTTTCCTCGCCGAACAGGATCGGCGACGGTCTGGTCGAGTAGTGCTGACGGCCCCTTAAAGGTTCCGGGCGGGAGCGCTTTGATTGCCTGTGATAGCGCGCTGAATAGGCGCTGATTGTTGGCCTCGGACGGGGTTTCCGTCGCCCCTCGACGAAGAATCGCTTCACCTATTATTTGTGGCTGATGCGTTAGACCGGCAATTGCTCGCTCCAGGACCGGGAAAGCGTCACGGTATCGACGCTGAGGAAAGAACGCTCCGGACTCCATGATCCGCGCCAGCCTTCGGGTGTCGTCTGCCGACCCTGTTTTCGTGGCAGCTAGCCGGTCAATATAAGCCCAGTACAACTGTTCTGCAGGCAGCTCGTCGGTGTCGCTGTACGCCTTCGCGACGGGACCATCGGCGAGGGCACGATCTACCACCACCGACAATTGGGCGAAGCTGACGTCGGGGCGTTGCAACCACGGCTTAAACAGGCCGGTGACGGGGGATACATTGGGATAGCGTCCCGACTGATGCTCGCTCGTAGTCGAAATTATCAAACTCGGGATTACGTTAAGGGTGAACTGGCCAAAGAAGGGCGTACTCGCCTTCGAATATTGGACATGGGTCAATCGTCCAGCCGGAACATAAGCTCTTCCCGTGCGGCGTAAGAGTTCAAACCGACTTACGCGCATTTGATCGAGGCTAATCGGTTGGTATTCAGAACGCGGGTTGTCCGGTTGCCCTTCGGTCCAAACCAAATCTGCATCGACGTGGGTAGCTTCGCTTGCGATAAGGCATTCGCCGTCAGCGACACGGAGACGAACTGCCGAAGAAACTGGAGTCGTAAAGTCGCTTCTTTCGCCTGCAATTTCACCTGCGTCGGGAATGGCGACTGCCGGGCATTTTGGCCGACGTTCGATGCGGTACTTCGTCAACTTGACCGGATCGTTAAGATCGAAGTGAAGAGGCGAGCGCCCCATCTGCACACTTGCAATACCGCCGCCATACAACATGCGCTGGCAGAGATTATTGCAATTGCCACCCGCCCCGCGATCCCCCGAGGAATTGCTATTTACCGAAAGCAACAGAGCAACTGACTGTGGCTGCGAAGCAATCGCAGTAAATGGAATATCACGGGCCTTGGCAGCGGCGACGCGTCGATCGATAAGCACGTTGATTACAAGCGATGGGGTTACGGCCACCAGTATCAGACCAAACGCTGCACCATACCATGCGCGATTTGCTGTGCACCAACCGATCCAGCCTACGACCCCATAAATCGCGAGCATGGGGACAATTCCCAAGATGGAGATCGCACCGCCAATAGGAGCTCCGAGAAGTGCCAAAACCACCAGAGCGGTTTCTATGGCGAAACAAGCGATATATATCGCCAGCCATGCTAGAAATCCTGCGATCAGCGCCTTGGCGAACCGGCTGAATATTGAAGAGATTTGCATCCTGCATCGTTTATATTGCCGGTGGTTGTAGAAAAGTTACGGAGGAACGTAGACGTCAGCTAAAAGGGCTATTGCGCACCACCGTGAACGACCAGAACCGGTCGTTTTCTGACATTCGTCACCCCGGACTTGATCCGGGGTCCATCAGGTCAGGCACCGCCCCGCTGAGAGGGCGGATGGATCCCGGGTCAAGCCCTGGATGACGACGAAATGAAGGCTGGCCGCAGCGCGGAAGCCGTCACCCGACGCGATGCTCGCCCTTCACCCAGCGCACCGTTCCCGACGAGGCGCGCATCACCACCGTTTCCGTCGTCATTACGCCGTCGCGGCGGCGCTTGACCCCCGACAGCAACGATCCGTCGGTTACGCCGGTCGCGGCAAAAATCACGTCGCCCTTGGCCAGATCCTCAAGGTCATAGACGCGGTCGAGATCCTCGATGCCCCATTTCTTCGCGCGCTTGCGTTCGTCGTCGTTGCGGAACAGCAGGCGGCCCTTGAACTGGCCGCCGACGCAGCGCAGCGCCGCCGATGCCAGCACGCCTTCGGGCGCGCCGCCGCTGCCCATATAGATGTCGACATTGGTGTCGGGGTTGGTCGTCGCGATGACCCCGGCAACGTCGCCGTCGGGGATCAGCGCAACGCCGCAGCCGATGCTGCGCAGCTCGGCGATCGTCGCTTCGTGGCGCGGACGGTCGAGCACGCACACGATGATTTCTTCGGGCTTGCAGCCCTTTTCGCGCGCCACGGCTTCGACATTCTCGCGCACGCTATTGTCGAAATTGACGATGTTCGGCGAATAGCCGGGGCCGACCGCGAGCTTGTCCATATAGACGTCAGGCGCGTTGAGCAGGCAGCCTTCCTCGGCGATCGCCAGCACCGCAAGCGCGTTCGGCCCGGCCTTGGCGGTGATCGTCGTGCCTTCCAGCGGGTCGACCGCGATGTCGATCTTCGGTCCCTTGCCCGGCGCGTTGCCGACCTTTTCGCCGATATACAGCATCGGCGCTTCGTCGCGCTCGCCTTCGCCGATGACGATGGTGCCGTCCATGTACAGCGTGTTGAATGCGGTGCGCATCGCTTCGACGGCGGCGGCGTCGGCGGCTTTTTCGTCGCCGCGCCCGATCAGCTTGGCGGCAGCGATCGCTGCGGCTTCGGTGACGCGCACCATTTCGAGCACGAGCACCCGGTCGAGGTTGCTGCCGCTATTCGTCATGTCCGCTGATCTCCGTCATTTGATCTTGCCTTGTCGCCCGGCTCGGGCATGGTGCGCGCCATATGGCCGGTCGCTCCGCTTGTCGAGGATGCTTCGCCCGATTCGGAGCGGCTGTCGCGCTATTGTGCGTCATGCCCGTGACGGCCATGGCGCAGGTGCAGGGGCCGCCCGCGCCGCCGCCGCCGCGCAATGCCGAAACCGCCGCCGCCAATGCGAAGGAGCTGGTCGATCCGATCCGCCGCTGCAAACCCGCCGACGACGGATCGATCAATGTGTGCGGCACCGATACCGAGCGCCACCGGCTGACCCCCGAATTGCGCGCGATCGCCAACGAAGGGCGCGAAGCGCCGCCGAAGCTGCCGCGCGCCGAGGCAAAGGCGATGAGCCTCGACAAACTGCCCTATAACTGGATGTCGATCGGCGGGCGGATGAAGCCCGGCCCTGAATATAATGCGCTCTACGAACAGGCGAAGCGCGCAACCGATCCCGCGACCGGCACCCCGCCACCGCCCGAAGGCGAGCCCTAGGCGAAGATTTCGCTCGCCGCGACCTCGGGCTCACTGGCGCGGTAAAGCCCGGCGGGGATCAGGATCTGGCCGAGGAAATAGAGCGCGAACAGCAGGATCCAGCCAAAGCTCATCAGTGTTTCGATCGTGCTGCCCGGCGTATTGTTCAGGATCACCGCGCCGTGGACGATGATCAGCCCGGTCGCTGCGATGCCATAGGGCAGGCCGTAGAGCAGGTAGAAACCGAACAGCCGCCACTGTGCGGTGCGGGTGCGCCGCCACGATTCGACGAAGGCCGCGAGCGGCTCTAGTTTGCCGCGCCCGCCCATGATCGCACCGGCAAGGCAGAGGCGCGCCGCGATCCAGCTACCGACGAGCGCGACTATCAGGCGATAGAGCGCAAGCGCGACGATGAACGCGTCGCTGACGCCATACAGGGCGTAGGTGACGAGGACAAACAACGGCAGCGCCGCGATCAGCCCGAAGCCGATCGCGAGCACCAGGTTGGCGAGCAGATAGGCGACACCCGCGACCATTCCGTACATCACTTCGGACAGGTAGCCTTCGCGGAGGTCTGCCTGAAGGCCGTTCCACGCCGCCAGCATCGCGCCTGCAACGATCACCGCGACGATGCCGAGCAGATAGAGCGGGCCGGTGATCGATCCGCCGACGCGGTAGGTCCAGGGATCGGACAGGATCGCCATCACCGCGCGCAGGCTGAAGATCGGTTCGCTCGACAGCAGCAGGAAGGGGACGACCACCCCGATCGCGACATAGACCGCCAGCATATTGCGGTGCGCGGTCGCCAGCGCCCACGCCTCGGCCAGCCCGCGCCGGATTTCGATGTCCATAATTGCCCCCCTGCTCCCCGCCACCGGGGTAACAGCGCGCGCGGCGATTTCAAGCCGGGTTACAGCGCCAGGATCGGCATCAGCATCGGCGTTCCGACGACATGGTCCGACCCCGCGAGGATCGCGAGCGCCGCGTGGATCGCGCTTGCCGGTCCTTCATGGGTGACCAGCACGATGACGACGCCGTCCTCTTCATCGGTGCCGCGCTGGATAAAGCTTTCGATCGAGACCCCGGCATCGCGCATCGCCGTGGCGATTTCGGCGAGCACGCCGATGCGGTCCTCGACGATCAGGCGGACATAATGTTTGCCGACCCGCGCGCCGGCATCGGCGACCGGCGCCGCGTCGAGCGAATCGACGGGCATGGCAAAGGCGGGGCCATATTCGTCGCGCGCGATGTCGATGATGTCGGCGACGATCGCCGACGCGGTCGGCCCCGCCCCGGCGCCCGCGCCCTCAAAGAACAGCCGCCCGACAAAATTGCCCTCGGCGACCACGGCGTTGAGTGCGCCGGGGACATAGGCCAGCGGGTGATCGGCGGGGACCAGGCACGGCTGGACATGCTGATAGAGCCCGCCTTCGCTGCGTTCGGCCATGCCGATCAGGCGGACGCGGTGGCCGAGCGCTTCGGCCTCGCGAATATCGGCGGCGATGAGCCCGCGGATGCCGTCGGCGGCCACCGCCGCGATGTCGAGCCGGGTGCCGAAGCACAGCGCCGCCAGGATCGACAGCTTGTGCGCGGCGTCGATGCCGTCGACGTCGAACGTCGGGTCGGCCTCGGCATAGCCTTCGGCCTGCGCGGCGGCGAGGGCATCGGCAAAGCTCGCGCCGTTCCGCTCCATTTGCGTCAGGATATAATTGCAGGTGCCGTTGAGGATGCCATAGACGCGCGCGATTTCGTTCGCCGACGCGCCTTCGCGGATCGCCTTGATCACCGGAATGCCGCCCGCCACCGCGGCTTCATATTTCAGCGGCGTGTCGCGCTCCTCGGCGATTCGCGCGAGGTCGAGGCCATGATGCGCGATCATCGCCTTGTTCGCGGTGACCAGCGCCTTGCCCGCGCCCAGCGTGTGGCGGGCAAGGGTGAGCGCCGATCCGTCGGCGCCGCCGATCATCTCGACGACGACATCGACATCGTCGGCGGCGACCAGCGCGTCCATGTCATCTTCCCAGCGATAGCGCGAAAGGTCGATGCCGCGGTCCTTGTGGCGGTCGCGCGCCGACACCGCGACGATCTCGATCGCGCGCCCGGCGCGGCGGGCGATCAGGTCGCGGTTCGTTTCGAGCAGGCGCACGACCCCGCCGCCGACCACCCCGATTCCGGCGAGCGCGACGCGCAGCGGCGGACGGGGAGCGGTCGGGGCGGGATGGGGCGACATGCTGGACTCCGTATTTCAATGCGGAGCCGCGCCCCGCCGTTGCGAGCGCCCTATCGGCTTTTGCCATCGAAACAACCCCGGCGCAGCTAGGCGGCGCCCAAGCTGGCCTTTATCACCCCACCGGCGGTTTGCGCGTCCGCGTACATTGGCCGAGCGCGCCGAGCACGATGCCATAGTCCGACGCGGCCTTGCGGCGATCCTCGGGCGCGGTGCCCGCCAGCTTGTTCAGCGGCAATTGCCGCGGCAGCCCGCAGGCGAGTCGGTACCAGGCCAGCGTCCCGCGCGCCGGCACCGCCGCCGACCCATCGACGATCTCGCCGAACGCCGCCGCCCAGCGCCGCGACCCGTCGGCGGCGGTCAATATGGTCAGCGACACCGGCTCGCCGGTGCTGGTGTTGAGGAACAATTGCGTCTCGCCCTCGCCGGGCAGGGTGCCGGGGACGTGAAAGCCATTGGCAATGCCGGTGATCGCCGGCGGCGCGCCGGGTTTGACCAGTTCGGTCAGCACAGCGCGCAATTGCGCCTCGGTCGCCGCATCCCATGGCAATTGCGCATCGGGGGCGACCAGCCGGACGCTGCTGGTGCTGTTGCTGCCTGCCGCGGCGCCCGCGACAGGGCGGGCAAAGAGCAGGACCGGCGCCTTCTTTTTCAGCTTCTGCGGCTTGCCCTTGGCGTCCAGCGGCAGGTCGACCAGATAGGAAATGCGCGATGCCAGCGGACCCGCGCCGCGAATCAGGCTGACCACATCGGCCTCGACATAGAATCGGCTTTGCCCCGCGCCGACACCCGGCGCCTGCGCGGCTTTCAGCGCCACCGCGCTGTGGATGCGCGCGTGCAGCGCGATCGGCGCCGCGGTCGCCAGATCGGCGATGTCGGCATAGCTGTACGGGCTCGCCGCGGCGGTCGGCGGCGTCGGCTGCATCGCGGAAACGCCAGCGAATCCGGGGGTCAGGGCAAGAAGTCCGGCGATCATAGCCGATCGGTACACGCGCATGGTCGATTACTTTCCGTTGCTTTCGGTCAAATATGACACCGGTGGCGCCGTATCAGTCCCCATCATGGGACAAGCCACATTAACCGCTGATAAAGGGTTTGCGAACTCGGCGCCACCGCGATAGGACGGGCGACGAAGCGTCCGGTCAGAACATAATAAACCGAACGTAGCTCCGCCGGGTCTGTGGAACGCATCGGAATCATCCGAGCATTTGGCAACGGGACCCGTCGGGTGGGAATTGGTGTCAGGATGATCTAGCAAGGAGCGTCGTCCCTGAATGGCTTATGGTGATAATGTCGACCCTAAAAACAGGGTAGTGGCGATTGTCTTGGTTGGTCTGCTTACGGCGGTTCTGGGCTATGGCCTGGTCAACGGCCTGAATATCAGCATCGTCAAGAAACTCGCCGAAAAATTGGACGTGGTGGACGTGGAAGAGCCGCCGCCGCCGGAAGAGCCGCCGCCGCCGCCGCCGCCGGACAACAAGCTGCCGCCGCCGCCGCCGGTCGTGACGCCCCCGTCGCCGATCCCGCCGCCGGTCACGACCAATACGGTCCAGTCGGTGCCCAAAGCGCCGCCGACGCCGCCGCCGCCGGTCTATACGCCGCCTGCGCCGCCCGCGCCGCCGCCCGCACCCGACCTCAGCCAGGCGGGTACGCCGCGTGGCAACCCCGGTCGCTGGGCGACGAACGACGACTATCCGGCGCGCGCCATGCGTGAAGAACGCGAAGGCACGACCGGGTTCCGCGTCACCTATGGCGTCGATGGCAAGATCACGTCGTGCGACGTGACGTCGTCGAGCGGTCATGCCGATCTTGACGCGGAAACGTGCAAGCTCATCCAGCGTCGTGGCCGCTTCAACCCGGGCAAGGACCGGGCGGGCAACCCCACGGGCGGAACTTACAGCAATCGTATCCGGTGGCAGATCCCGCGCTGATCCAGCGCGCGGTCGTCTGACTTCGAATTTACCAGAATTTCTTGAGAGGGAATATCCAACATGTTTAATCTGATCGCAAATGCCGCTGCTGCGGCGCCGGCACATGATGCAGGGCTCAGCCTGATGCCCGCTTCGATGTGCGTCAAGGAAGAGGGCGCCAGCCCCTATGGTATGATCCCCGCGCTGTGCGAGGGCGGCATCGTGTCGCAGGTCACCTTCCTGGTGCTGCTGATCATGTTCGTCGGCACGCTCTACATCCTGTTCACCAAGCTGTTCGAACAGAATAAGGTGATGAGCCAGGGCAAGGCGGTCGACGCCAATTTCTGGCGCGCGCCGACGCTGGCCGATGGTGCGGCGAAGCTCGAAAAGAACAGCGCCTATCGTCAGGTCGTCGAAGACGGCCTGCGCGCCAACGAAGAGCATAACAAGCTGACCGACCCCGTCGAAGCGCACGACTGGATGCACGGCACGCTCGAGCGTTCGCAGAACCACATCAACTCGAAGCTGAACAGCGGCCTCGCCTTCCTCGCGACCGTGGGTTCGACCGCACCGTTCGTCGGTCTGTTCGGTACCGTTATCGGCATTCTGCGCGCGCTGGTGAAGATCGGTGCGTCGGGTCAGGCGTCGATCGACACCGTGGCCGGTCCGGTCGGTGAAGCGCTGATCATGACCGCGATCGGTCTGATCGTGGCGGTTCCCGCGGTGCTCGCGTTCAACTGGCTGCAGAGCCGTAACAAGGCGATCGCGCGCCGTCTGTCGACCTTCTCGAACGACGTGCTCGGTTCGATCATGTCGAACGGCCAGGTCAAGCCGGTCGTGACCGGCCCGGCACCGAAGGCTGCTGCTCCGGCTGCGGCCCCGAAGAAGGCCTGATCGGGCCGAAGGGATCCCTGCCTGCCGCAATCGTGGCAGGCGGGGTCCGCTGGACAGGGCGATACGCCGGTGGCGCACCGACCCGATGTCCGTGACAGAAATTTTGTGACAGGATACTGATCCTATGTCGATGAGTGTAGGCGACAAGGGCGGCGAAGACGCCCCGATGTCCGAAATCAACACGACGCCGCTGGTGGATATCATGCTGGTGTTGCTCATCATCTTCCTCATCACGGTTCCCGTGGTGCTGGAGACGGTGAACCTCGAACTGCCCGACGTGGCGTTCGAAGTGACGACAACGAAACCCGAAAACGTGCTGCTGTCGATCCGTTCGGCGGACACCGACGGCGACGGCCTGCCCAATCCGGAAAGCACCGCTTGCGAAGTTTACTGGGGCCAGGCTCCGGTCGATTCGAAGCAATTGCTGGAACGCGGCCAGGCGAAACTCGAACAGCTGCTCGAGGATATCGGCGGCCCGCAGAACATCACCGAAGAAAACTTCCCCGAAGTGCACATCCGCGGCGACGTCAACACGCCGTATCAGTGCATCGGCGGGGTGATCTACACGATGCAATATGCCGGCTTCCAGAAGATCGGGTTCATTTCCGAACCGGCTGCTGGTTCGGGTACCGTTGGCCGCCTGTAACGGCGCCCGACGTTTAGGAATGAAGGAATAATCGCATGTCCATGGCAGTTGGAGAGCGCGACGACAATGAACCGATGATGGACATGAACACGACGCCGCTGATCGACGTCATGCTCGTGCTTCTCATCATGTTCATCATTACCATCCCGGTCCAGACCCACGCGGTGAAGATCGATCTGCCGGTGCCGACCGATGCCGAAAGCAATGTCGACCCGGAAAAGAACAAGGTGATGATCGACCCCGCCGGGACGATCACCTGGAACGGGACGCCGGTCGACCTGGCGCAGCTGGCGCAGTATCTGGAACAGACCAAGGCGCTGCCGGTCGAGCCCGAACTGCAGGTCCAGCCCGACCCCTTCTCGCGCTATATCGTCGTCGACAATGTGATGGCGGTGATCAAGCGCAGCGGCGTCGGCAAGCTGGGCTTCGTCGGCAACGAACAATATGCCCGCGTCTTCTGATCTTTGATCAGCGCCGTTCGGCAAAACAGATGGGGCCGCGAAGCAATTCGCGGCCCTTTTCTTTTTGGGGCAGGCGAGGATGAATGGCGAGGTTCGATCGCTTGCGGACGCAACCGATCCTCCCCCACCGGGGGAGGGGGACCACCCGAAGGGTGGTGGAGGGGCACAGGAGGTTACCGCAGCGCCGGGCTGGAAGAGCCAAGCGTTCGGGGAACGTCGCAATGGATCACGACTTCGGCGGCAAGGCAAACCGATGGTACCCCTCCACCAGCTTCGCTGGTCCCCCTCCCCGTTCCGGGGAGGATCAGCAACGCCCGCCCCCACCCCAAACCGACTATCCCCTTGGAACTTGCGCCAAAACGCGCCATCGTCGCGGCGAGGGGATCGAAACGCGCCGACCGGACGTTTTGATTCCGATGTTGATGACAGGGAGCAGCATGATGACGACGGGTTCGTACCATAAACCGGCCATGACCGCGGGCCTCGCCCTCTTCGGCGCGCTCGCGCTCGCTGGCTGCGCCAATATGGGCAAGGCGCCGACGTCCAAGCTGCCCGTCCCCGACGCCTATGCCAATCTGGTCGACGCGCGCGGCGCCGACCGCGGGCGCGTCGACATCTTCAAGGATGGCAGCGGGCTGCGGCTCGAACTCGTCGCGCGCGGCTTTGGCGCGGGCACCTATGGCATGCACGTCCACGCCACCGGGCTGTGCGACGCTCCCAAATTCACCACCGCCGGTCCGCACTGGAACCCCACCGGTGCGCAGCATGGCCGCGAAAACCCGATGGGCGCGCATCATGGCGATTTACCCAATCTGGTCGTCGAACCCGACACCATCGGCCGCGCGACGCTGCAACTGGTCGGCACCCGCCTGACGGGTGACGGCGCCATGCTCGACGCCGATGGCGCGGCGTTTGTGATCCACGCCGGTCCCGACGATATGAAAACCGACCCCAGCGGCAACAGCGGCGACCGCATCGCCTGCGGCGTGATTACGGCGACGCCTGCGGACTAGGGTCCCTGCTCAGCCTGAATCATATCACCGTAGCCCTGAGCCTGTCGAAGGGCGCCTCTCGGCGATAGGCGCCCCTCGACGGTCTCAGGGCTACGGATCAATTTGAACAGGACAGACTCAAGGGCGCGATCACTCCGATTTGAATCGTCATCCCGGCGAAGGCCGGGATCTCGACCTTGCAACCGAACGCCCCGATGAAATCCCGGCCTTCACTGAAAACGCATGTCGCCCCGCTTGCGGATCAGCCCGCGGCGGCGCGTTCGACGATCGTCGCTTCGGCCTGCGGAACGGCGCGATAGGCATAGAGCAGCAGGACCAGCGCGATCGGTGCCACCCCGATCAGCGACAAAATCCCCGTGCGCAGGTCGCCGACCGGTTTGCCGTCGACGATCGTCCCCGCCAGATCCGAAATCTGCCCGACCATATACGGGCCGAACGACAGCCCGACCAGCGTGGTGCCAAGGAAGAAGGCGGCGGTTGCCGTTCCGCGCATCCGCGGCAGCACCAGATCCTGCGTCGTCGCGGCCGCGGCACCAAGCGCGGTCGCGCCGAACATCCCGGCCAGGAAGTTCATCACATAGAATAGCGTGCTGTTGTCGGTCGTGTAGCCGATCCAGATCGGGATGATCGGCGCGACGACGCCAAAGATGATCATCAGGATGCGCCCCGCCGGGTTCTTCGCGCGCAGCGCGTCGGCAAGCCGCCCGCCCAGGATAACGCCGACGAAACCGCTGATCGCGCCATTGGCGCCCAGCCAGAAGGCCAGTTCCTGTTTGGGCAGTCCCAGCACGATCTCGGCGTAGGGCGCCGACCAGAAGGCGAGGGCATAGGCGGCGAGGCTGACCATGCCGTAACCCAGCGTCGTACAAATGAACGCCGGGGTGCCCCAGATCAGTCGGAAGGTCGCGCTATCGCGCGCGCGGAGCGTGCAGGCCCAGGAAAAGACCGCATAATAGCCAAGGCCGACGGCCGACCATTGCGGCAAATTGCCGGTCAATTCGATCATCCACCAGGCAAAGGCCGCAATGGCGGCGGCAAAGCCGATGTTGATCGCCAGCGCTGCGGGGCCGCGCTGCCACGCCCCGATCAGCGTGAAGGGCGGGACGATCGTCGACAGGTCCTGGGCAAATTGGCGGAACGGCGCGGGCGAGCTGGGGCTTGCCACCCCGTCCATCGCGCCGCGCACCGGTTCGCGCAGGGTCGCGACCCACAGCGCCACGAGCAGCCCGGGGATGCCGACCGCCAGGAAGGCCGCCTGCCAGCCGACGAGGCCCAGCGGGCCGCCGCCCGGATAGGCATCGTTCCATGCCTTGACGATCAGCGCGCCGATGAACAGCGAAACGCCGCCGCCGATATACAGCCCCGACGAATAGATGGCGAGCGCGGTGGCGCGCTGTTTCTTGGGGAAATAGTCCGAAATCAGCGAGTAAGCGGTGGGGCTCGCGGTCGCTTCGCCGACGCCGACGCCCATGCGGGCAAAGGTCAGCGTGATCTGGTCGCGGGCAAAGCCTGACAGCGCGGTCATCGTCGACCAAAGCGCGAGCCCGATCGACAGCAGCTTCACCCGGCTCCAATTGTCGGCGAGCCGCCCGAGCGGAATCCCGAACAGCGCGTAAAAGACCGCAAAGGCGGCGCCGCCGAGGAAGCCCATGTCGGCGTCGGTCAGCCCCAGGTCGGCCTTGATGTCGACGGCAAGGATGCTCAGGATCTGCCGGTCGATGAAGTTGAGGATATAGACGACGACCAGCACCGACAGCACATACCAGCTGTAGCCGGTGGCTTTCGGTTCCTGAAATTCCGGCGCTGCGGCCGCGTTGGTTTCGCTGGCGGTCTCGGCCATCTGGCAACCCTCTCCCTGACCCACTATCTGTTATCGCTCATGGCTAGCAGAGCCGAAAAATGGCGCAAGTTGAAAGTCGGTTCAACTTTGGCGCGAACAGGAGCGACATGAGCAACAATAGCGACAATGGCCCGGCGATCCTGTTCCTCTGCCTCGGCAATATCTGCCGCTCGCCGCTCGCCGAGGGCGCCGCGCGCGCGGCTTTCGCCGCCGCCGGGATCGCCGCGCGGCTCGATTCGGCGGGAACCGGCGACTGGCATGTCGGCCATCCGCCCGATCGCCGCGCCGCGGCCGAAGCGCGGCGCCGCGGCACCGACATTTCGGACCTGCGCGCGCGGCAATTGGCGGTGGAGGATTTCTACCGCTTCGACCTGATCCTCGCCGCCGATGCCACGAACCTGCGCGACGCCCGTGCGCTCGCGCCCGCCGATGCGACCGCGCGCGTCCGGCTGATGCTCGATCTCGTCCCGGGGCGGCAGGGCGAAAGTGTGACCGATCCCTATTATGGCGCCGACGATGGTTTTGCCGCGACCTGGGCCGACGTCAGCGCGGTCGCCGCCGCGCTCGTCACCGAAACGTCCAAAGGATAGCGCGCCACGGGGTGATAGCGCGACCCGCCATGGCCCATTTCGCTTTCGTAGAGGATAACGTGGTCGAAGACGAACGGCGCGCTCGCCAGATCGCCGTGCTGTGCCAGGAAGGGCGCGACCGGCCCCGCCGACCGGTTGAGCCGCGCCAGCGCGATGTGCGGGACAAAGGCGCGGGGTTCGGCGTCGATGCCGACGCGCCCAAGCAATTGATCGACCTTGCGGTGCAGTCCCGCCAGCGCCGCCGCCGGCTCGACCCCGGCCCAGACAGTGTGTGGCCACCCTTTGCGCTCGAACATTCCCACCCCGGCGATCCGCGCGATGATCGAAGGCGCATGGAGCGCGCCGAGCGCGGCGGCAACGTCTTCGGCGCGGTGGCGGTCGACCTCGCCGATAAAGCGCAGGGTCAGGTGCAGCTGGTCGTCATCCTGCCAGCGCGCCGCCGATATGCCGTGCATCGCGGTGCGCAGCAGGTCGCGGACGGGGCGCGGCGGGCGCAGCGCGACGAACAGGCGGTGGGTCGACATGGCCCCGGCAGCATAATCGCTCGCGCAGCCGCAGCCACCGAAACTTGGGCCATTTCCGGTTTCGCTTGAAAGCCGGAGAGAAAATCACGATATTGCCACCTACGGTCGGTATGGGCTGACCGGTGATGGAGTAATGACAATGGCGAATTGGAACGACCCCAATATGGCGGCTTCCGGTTTTGGGGCCGGCGCGAACGCAATGGACCAGGCCGTCGATGCCGGCCTGCGGTCGTACATGCTGTCGGTTTACAATTATATGGCGTCGGGCGTGCTGCTGACGGGTATCGTCGCGCTGCTCGCCTTCCAGTCGGGCTTTACCGCCTCGATGGTCGGCACTCCGCTGATGTGGGTGGTGATGCTGGCGCCGCTGGCGTTCGTGCTGGTGCTGAGCTTTGGTATCAACAAGCTGTCGACGACGGCGGCGCAGGCGCTGTTCTGGGTCTATGCCGCGGTGATGGGTCTGTCGATGTCGACGATCTTCATCGCCTTTACCGGCACGTCGATCGCCACGACCTTCTTCGCGACGGCGGCGGCCTTCCTTGGTCTCAGCCTCTATGGCTACACGACCAAGAAGGATCTGTCGGGCTTCGGCACCTTCCTGATCATGGGTGTGGTGGGCATTCTGGTTGCGATGCTGATCAACCTGTTCGTGCAGTCGAGCGCGCTGGCGATGGCGATCAGCGTCATCGGTGTGCTGCTGTTCGCAGGCCTGACCGCCTATGACACGCAGAAGATCAAGAGCATGTATTTCTATGTCCGCGGGACCGACTTTGTCGGCAAGTCGGTGGTGATGGGCGCGCTGACGCTCTACCTCGACTTCGTCAACATGTTCACCTTCCTGCTCAATCTGCTGGGCAGCCGCGAATAAGCGGACGGACATCGAACAAACAACGGAGCCCGGCGGAGCGATTCGCCGGGCTCTTTCTTTGTGAGGGGGATGAGGATGAAACGGATTTGGGGCGCGGTCGGTGCCGCGATGTTGCTGACGGCGCTGCCCGGCGCGGCAAACGCCAATGAGGCTTGCGCGGTCGCGCGGCCCGACGATGGCGATCTCAAGGCCTTTGCCGGTCGTTATTTTGCGGTCGCCGACCATGCCGCGATCGACGCCCTAATTGCCTGCCTCGGCGACCCCGATCCCGCGGTTCGGGACGATTTTGCTTTCGCGCTGTGGACGCAGGGACTGCGCGGCAAACATCTGAAACCCGATGGCCTCCGCTACGCGATGCAGCGGCTGACGGCGATCCTTGCCGCGCCCGACGACCCCGCGGGCTTTCGCCGTCCCTTCGCCGTGCTGGCGCTGTCGGAAGTCGCGCGCGCCGACCGCGTCGAACCCTTTTTGACCGAAGCCGAATTGCACGCGCTCGCCGCAACCGGCGCGACCTATTTGCGCGGCGTCACCGACTATCGCGGTTTTGTCGAGGGGCAGGGCTGGCGGCACGGGGTCGCGCACGGCGCCGACCTGTTGATGCAGCTGGCGCTTAATCCGCGTCTGGCGCGCGCCGACGCCGACCTGATGCTCGGCGCGATCGCCGCGCAGGTCGCGCCGGCGGGATCGCATCCCTATGTCCATGGCGAGGCGCGGCGGCTGGCGCGGCCACTTCTGTTCCTGGCGAAGCGCACCGACATCGACGATGCCGCGTGGGCGGCGTGGTTCCAGACGCTGCACCCCAGCGATGCGGCGCGCTGGAAAGCGCCCTATGCCAGCGCTGCGGGGCTGGCGGCGGTCCATAATAGCACGGCCTTTGCCGACGCCGTCTATGTCGCGGCGAGCGAATCGCAGGATCCGCAGGTGCGACGGCTGGCGCCGCTCGCCGCCGGATTGCTGAAAGCGCTGCCCTAGCTCCGCTGCTTCATTCAAACCGTAGCCCTGATCCGGTCGAAGGGCGCTTCTCGGCGAGGCGCCCTTCAACAGGCTCAGGGCTATGGTGAGAATTTACGCCGGATTCGCCGCCTGCATCTCGGCGATCAGCGCATTGTCGATCGCTTTCGCGCGCTGGTACGCGGCGCGTGTCCGCAAAGGCGCAACATAGGCCTCGAATGCCGGGCGCGAGGGGATCGTCCCAAATTGCAGCCCCCAGTCGAGCTGGCTGCCGACATAGACGTCGGCGGCGCTGAACCGATCGCCCGCCACGAAAGATTTGCTCGTCACTGCGGTTTCGAGCGCATCGAGCGCCATTGCCAGCGAACCGAAACCCGCCATCCGTTGCTGCTCGCCCTCCGGCTCCAGCCCGAACTGTTTCGATATGATCGCCTGTTCGACCGGCCCGGCGGTGAAGAACAGCCAGCGATAATAATCGGCGCGCGCTGCGGTCGGCGGCGCCAGCCCGGCAGCGGGGAAGGCGTCGGCCAGATAGGCGCAGATCGCGGCGCATTCGGTGACCACGCGGTCGTCATGGACGATCGCGGGAACCTTGCCCATCGGATTGATCGCCAGATAGGCGGCGTCCTTCATCGTCGTGCCATAATCGAGGATGCGCGGTTCGTAGGACGCGCCGACCTCCTCCAGCATCCAGCGGACGATCTGGCCGCGCGACATCGGGTTGGTGTAGAAAATCAGCTCGTCGGCCATCGCGTTTCTCCCTTGCGCATTACGAGTCGACATTGAACATAACAAGAACAAGGATGCGGGTCCACCGGACTTGTTTTGTCACGGGGTGCGGTTAAGGCAGAGCGATGAGCGAAGAACGCATCTGGACCGCCGCCGTGCTGGTGATTGGCGACGAGATTCTCTCGGGCCGCACCCAGGACAAGAATATCGCCCAAATCGCGACCTGGCTGGACGCACAGGGCATCCGGCTGCGCGAAGTGCGCGTCGTGCCCGATGTCGAGGACGAGATCGTTGCTGCACTGAACGCGGTGCGCGCGCGCTACGATTATGTTTTTACCACCGGCGGCATCGGCCCGACGCACGACGACATCACGGTCGATGCGGTCGCCAAGGCGCTCGGCGTCGGCGTCATCGTCCACCCGGAAGCACGCGCGATCCTTGAACGCTATTATGGCGGGCGCGGGCTGGAACTCACCGAGGCGCGGCTGCGCATGGCGCGCACCCCCGACGGCGCGGAACTGATCCCCAACCGCATGTCGGGCGCGCCGGGCATCCGCATCGGCAATTTGTTCGTGATGGCGGGGGTGCCGCATATCACCGCGGGGATGCTCGACGCGCTGACCGGCCAGCTGGAGGGCGGCGCGCCGCTGATCGCGCACACGATCGGCGCCTGGTCGCCCGAAAGCGAGGTCGCCGACCTGCTGCGCCAGGGCGAAAAGGAGCATCCGGGGGTCGTGATCGGCAGCTATCCCTTTTTCCGCGACGGCAAGGTCGGCGCCAATTTTGTGATCCGCTCAACGTCGGCGGCGGACGTCGCCGCCTGTGTCGCAATGCTGACGGCGGGGCTTGAGGCTGCGGGCTATGCGGTGACCGACGGCGGCATTTGATCGCCCGCGTCGTCGCTGGTCCGGGTGACCCGCGGCAAGCGGCGCAGCATCAGGATCGCGAGCAGGCCAAAGATTGCCGCCACAATGAACGCGGCGCCCGGGAAATGCACCGGGGCCGCGGCGGCGGTGAAATAGGCCATGGTGCCGGTCAGCACGATCGGCGCAACCAGCTGGCCCAGCCCCATCGCCATTGCCGAAATCCCCTGCACCTCGCCTTGCGTGTCGGCGGTGGCGCGGCGCGACATCAGCGCGTTGAGCGACGGCTGCACCGGTGCCTGCAAGGCGATCGGCAGCAACAGCAGGAACGCGCCCCAGGTCGAGGTGACAAAGGCATAGCCCAGATAATTGGCGACGGCGATCGCGATGCCGATCGTCGCCGCATCGCGCTCGCCAAAGCGCGCGACCATCGGGCCGACAACGAACGTCTGCCCCAATGCGATCATCACCCCGACCGCCGCGAGGCTGGCGCCGATCATCCCCGGCGTCCAGCCGAGCTGCGCGATGCAGTAAAAGCTCCACGTCATCGGATAGACGAGGCTCGCGATCTGCCATAACGTCAGCACGCTCGCGACTCCGCCCATGCCGGGCAGGCTACGCATCGTTGCGAGCGCGCCGAGCGGATTGGCACGCCGCCAGTTGAAGGCGCGGCGGCGCTCGGGCGGCAGGGTTTCGGGAAAGATGAACAGGCCATAGAGCATGTTGGCGGCGGCGAGGATCGCCGCGGCGACGAAGGGCGCGCGCGGGCCGATCTCGCCCAGAAAGCCGCCGATCGCCGGACCGGCGACAAAGCCGACCCCGAACGCCGCGCCGACGAAGCCGAAATTGCGCGCGCGCTGCTCCGGCGGGGTGATGTCGGCGATCGCCGCCTGCGCCGCGGCATAGCTGCCGCCGAACACCCCTGACAGTGCCCGCGCGACGAACAGCCATGGCAGTGTTTCGACGATCGTCAGCAGCGCATAGTCGATCGCGAGCCCGCCGAGCGACAAGAGCAGCACGCGCCGCCGCCCGAAGCGGTCGGACAGATTGCCGAGCACCGGCGACGCCAGAAAGGTCGCGACCGCCATCACCAGCCCGATCCACGCTCCGACCTCGATTGCGTGGGGCAGGTCGATGCGCCCGACCTCCATCACGAGCTGCGGCAGCACCGGCATGATGATCCCGAAACCGACCGCGTCGATAAAGATGGTGGCGACGATGAAGGGGATGGTACGCGATGCGGTCACAAAATGCCCCGACGAAGAATGGGTTGGCGGCTCATAGCGCGCGGGCGCCAAATCGCGCCAATGCTTTTCGTCGATATTTTCGATTGTGCCGATGTTTTTCTGGCCCTAGCGGCACCGATCCCGTTTTGGAGCGTTCCCAGCCGATGAAACTCGAAATCACCGCCGCGCTGGACTATCGCCTCGGCGATCCGGTCGACCTGATGCTGCATATCGAGGCGGCGGCAATCCCCGAGCAACTGATCCTGAACGCGGTGCTCGACGTCGGCGACTGCGAGTATTTTGCCCGCGTTCCCGCGCAGGACATGATCGGCGACCGCATCTGGCTGCGCCGCGGCGGCGAGCTCAATGTCCGGTACCGCACGACGGTCGAAATCGTGCGCAATGTGGTTGACTACCGGAGGCTCGACAAGGTGCCGATGCACCGATTGCCGGGCGAGACCGTCCAATATCTCAACGAATCGCGTTATTGCCCAGCGAACAAGTTCATCCACTTCGTCCAGGACGAGTTTGGCGATGCCGAGGGCGGCGCCAAGATCGGGCGGATGCGCGATTGGATCGAGGCGCATTTCACCTATGTGTCGGGGTCGAGCGACGCCGAAACGGGGGCGCTCGACAGCTTTGTTGAACGGCAGGGGGTGTGCCGTGACTATGCCCATGTGATGGTCAGCCTGGCGCGCGCCGCGGCGATCCCGGCGCGCATCGTCAGCGTCTATGCGCCGCACGTCGAACCGCAGGATTTCCATGCGGTGGCCGAGGTGTTTCTCGGCGGTGCCTGGCATCTGGTTGATGCGACAGGCATGGCGAAAGCGAACGAAATGGCCAGGATCGCCGTCGGCCGCGACGCAGCCGACATCAGCTTTCTGACCGCCTATGGCGAAATCGAGCTGCTGAACCAGCAGGTGACGGTACAAGCGATTTAAGGTGGCACCGGCATGGCAAAGCCATGCCGTCGATCCTCGCTGCGCGAGGTCGGCCGGACTTTCGCTGATCGCGATTTAGCTCCGCTAGACCGCTGCGAAAGTCTGGAGCGGGTGAAGGGAATCGAACCCTCGTCGTAAGCTTGGGAAGCTTCTGCTCTACCATTGAGCTACACCCGCCCGGGGCTGCGCGATTGGCACAGGTGAAGGCGGCGGTCAATATCGCGGTCAGCGCGCCGTTTCGCTGATCGTTTCCATCGCGACGAAGGTCGAAGTGCTGGCGACGTGCGGCAGGCTGGAGATTTTTTCGCCGAGCACGATGCGGTAGCGGCGGATGTCGGGGGTGCGAACCTTGAGCAGATAGTCGAAGCTGCTGGCGATCATGTGGCATTCCTCGACCTCGGGGATTGCGCGCACCGCCGCGTTGAATTGCTTCAGCGCCGCCTCGCGCGTGTCGGACAGCTTGACCTCGGCAAAGGCGACATGGTCGAGGCCGACCTTGGCGGGGTCGACGATCGCGGCAAAACCCGTGATCACGCCCTTGTCGACCAGCCGACGGACACGTTGCTGGCACGGGGTCTTGGATAGGCCGACGCGCTGCGCGAGGTCGGTGAAGGTGATGCGGCCGTCGCGGCGCAGAATCGACAGGATTTTGCGGTCAAAGTCATCCATATCGACTGTAGTTGGCGCATCTCTCATATCAATCGACTAAATTAGATCTGAAAATAGGTCAAAAGATATATTTTCTGGCGACCAAATGGTCGGATTGCCGTATCGTCCTGCGCTATGGTGCGGCATGACCGAACTCACTGCCCGCGCGCCCCTTCGCGCCCTCGCCCGCCGCAACGAGGCCGACATCGTCGCCGACCTGCGCGCCGCCCTTGCCACCGCGCCCGCCAGCGTCGAGGCGGTGACCCGGCGCGGGCTCGACCTGATCCGCAAGGCCAAGGCCGAGGGCGACCGCGAGACGCTCGTCGCGCAGCTGATGAACCGCTATCGCCTGTCGACCGAGGAAGGCGTCGTGCTGATGTGCCTCGCCGAAGCGCTGCTGCGCGTTCCCGACAGCGCGACCGCCAATGCGCTGATCCGCGACAAGATCGCCGGGCGCCACTGGAAAGAGGGCGAGGATGAGGACAGCCCGCTGATCGTCGCGCTGTCGGCGCGCGGCCTGTCACTGGGGTCGGCGACGCTGATGCTGGATGCGATGGGCAGCAAGGCGAACCCGCTGACCCTGCTCAAATCGATGATCCGCCGGTCGGGCGAGCCGGTGATCCGCCAGGCGGCGCTCGCGGCGATGAAGCTGCTCGGCCAGCAGTTCGTGATGGGCGAGACGATCGACGCCGCGGTCAAGCGCGCCAATAAGGAAAAGTCCGAGCTTGCGAGCTTTGACATGCTCGGCGAGGCGGCGCGCACCGCGGAGGATGCGGCGCGCTATTATGACAGCTACGCCGATGCCATCACGCGGATCGGCAAGGATGCGAAGCCGGGCGATCCGCACGCGAATCATGGAATTTCGATCAAGCTGTCGGCGCTGCATCCGCGCTATGAATATCTTCAGCGCGACCGGGTGATCGGCGAGCTGGTGCCGAAGGTGATCGAACTCGCGAAAGCGGCGCGCGCGGTCAACATCCCGCTGATGATCGATGCCGAGGAAAGTGACCGGCTGGAACCGCATATGGATGTGTTTGCGGCGCTGATCGACGCGGGCATCGCCGACGGCTGGACCGGCCTCGGCATCGTGATCCAGACGTATCAGAAGCGCGCGCCGGCGGTGATCGACTGGCTCGCCGAACGCGCCCGGACGCGCGGGGTGAAATTGTCGATGCGCCTCGTCAAGGGCGCCTATTGGGACACCGAGATCAAGCGCGCGCAGACGCTGGGCCTCAGCGACTTTCCGGTGTTCACGGCAAAACTCCACACCGACCTCAACTATATGCGCTGCGCCCAGCTGCTGCGCGACGCGCAGGATTGCATCTATCCCGCCTTTGCCAGCCATAATGCGATGACGCTGGCGTTCGTCGCCGAGCTGTTCGCGGGCGCCGATTACGAGTTGCAGCGGCTGCATGGCATGGGCGAGGGCGCACATGACGCGCTCGTCGCGCTGTTCCCGCCGCCGCGCCCCGTGCGCGTCTATGCCCCCGTCGGCACCCACCGCGACCTGCTCGCCTATCTGGTCCGCCGCCTGCTCGAAAATGGCGCGAACTCCAGCTTCGTCCATCAATTTTCCGACCCCGACGTCAGCGCCGAACAGCTCGCGGTCGATCCGCGCAGCGTCGCCAGCGCGGCCTCGTCAAAGATCGCAACCGGCATCGGCCTGTTCGATCCGGCACGCCGCAATTCGCGCGGCTATGACCTTGGCCAACCCGGCGTCCCCGAAGCGCTGGTCGCTGCAATCGGCGCGGCGCGGCGCAGCGACAGGGTCGCCGCCCCGATCGTCGGCGGGGTGACGCGCGGCGGCGCGGCCGAAGCGGTGCACAATCCTGGCACCGGCGCCATCGTCGGACAGGTGATCGAGGCGGACAAGGCCGTGGTCGATGCGGCAGTTGCCGCGGCCATCGCCGCGCAGCCCGACTGGAGCCTCGCTGGCGGTGCGTTCCGGGCCGAGCGGCTCGAACGGGCGGCCGACCTGCTCGAGGAACATGACGCGCTGTTCCTCGGCCTCGCGATCGACGAAGCGGGCAAGACTTTGGTCGATGCGATCGCCGAAGTGCGCGAGGCGGTCGATTTCCTGCGCTATTATGCGGGCCAGGCGCGCGCCGACTTCACTTACCCTGTCGAACTCCCCGGCCCGACCGGCGAGCGCAACGAGCTGATGCTTGAGGGCAAGGGGGTGTTTGTCGCCATCAGCCCGTGGAACTTCCCGCTCGCCATCTTCCTGGGGCAAGTGTCGGCGGCGCTCGCGGCGGGCAATGCGGTGCTTGCGAAGCCCGCCGAACAGACCCCGCTGATCGCCCACGCCGCGGTCGAACTCCTCCTCGAAGCGGGGATTCCCGGTGATGTGCTCGCGTTCCTCCCCGGCCGCGGCGAGACCGTCGGCGCGGCGCTGACGGGCCATGCCGACATCAGCGGCGTCGCCTTCACCGGATCGACCGAGGTCGCCCGCGCGATCAACCGCGCGCTGGCCCTCCGCGACGGGCCAATCGCGACGCTGATCGCCGAAACCGGCGGCGCTAACGCGATGATCGTCGATTCGACTGCGCTTCCCGAACAGGTCGCGCGCGACGCCGTCGCCAGCGCCTTCCAGTCGGCGGGGCAACGCTGTTCGGCGTTGCGGCTGCTGTGCGTGCAGGAGGATGTCGCCGACACGATGATCGCGATGGTCGCGGGCGCGATGGCCGAGCTCAACATCGGCGACCCGGCGCTGCTGGCAACCGACGTCGGTCCGATCATCGATGATGAAGCGCAAGCGAACATCGCCGCCTATGTCGCCGAAGCGCGCGCTGCCGGGCGGGTGATCGCCGAAGCGGCGCGCACCGATCTGCCCGCGGGCGGTCATTTTGTACCGCCGGTGGTGATCCGCCTCGATCATGTCACCGACTTGAAGCGCGAGATTTTCGGCCCCGTGCTGCACGTCGCGACGTGGAAGGGCGGCGAGCTCGACGCGCTGATCGACGCGATCAACGCCTCGGGCTATGGCCTCACGCTCGGTGTGCATACGCGGATTGACGGGGTCGCGGCGCATATCGCGGCGCGCGCGCAGGTCGGCAATGTCTATGTGAACCGCAACCAGATCGGCGCGATCGTCGGCTCACAGCCCTTTGGCGGGCGCGGGCTGTCAGGGACCGGGCCCAAGGCGGGCGGGCCGCACTATCTGCACCGCTTTGCTGAGGAAAAGACGATCAGCACCGACATCACCGCCGCGGGCGGCAACGCGGCGCTAATGGCGGGTTAGAAGCGTTTCGCACGAAGACACAAAGGCACAAAGAGCGTTTTGTCCCGTTCGCCCTGAGCTTGTCGAAGGGCCGTTCTTTCTTTTGACCGCGGAAGAAGAACGGTGCTTCGACAAGCTCAGCACGAACGGAGAGTGGATGGTCTTCGTGTCTTTGTGTCTCCGTGCGAACCAAATCATTCTACGCCCCCGGCACGCCCAGCAACTGCGCTTGCGCCTTGAGCCGCCCCGCCGCGCCGGGGTTCGCCGCAATCCCGTCCTTCAGCGCCTGCGTGGCTTTCGCCGTCTCGCCCAGCGTCATCCGGCTGCGCATCAGCATGATCCAGCGGTCGACATCGGCTGGATTCGCTTTCAGCTTGGCCTCCAGCCCGTCGACCATGCCCTGGATCATCGCATCCTGCTGTCCCTTCGGCAGCTGTGATGCCGCTTCCATGTCGGCGCGGCTCGGCCCCGGGATCGCGCGCGCCGCGACGGGCATCTCGTCGGCGGTCAGCGGGCGCGGCTGCGTGCTGGCGAGCCGCGCGGCGACGTCGATCTTGTGGATCGCGCCGACCTGTTCGATCGTGCGGCGGAGGTCCGCTTCCCACGGCGCCCCCTGCGGCGTGTCGGCGAGCAGCGCAAACCAGTCGTCGATCGCGCCCTGATGATCGCCGCCGATGTCTTTCTTGACTGCCAGGAAATAGCGCGCGCGCGGATCTTTGGCATCGAGCGCGATCGCCTTGTCGAACGCGGCAAGCGCCGCGGCGGGCATCGGGTCGCTGTCGCTGCCCATCACCCGCGCTTCGCCCAGCGCCGACCAAAGGCCCGCCGAACTGGGGGACAGCGCGGTCGCCTTTTCATACGCCGCCGCCGCCGCGCCAAATTCGCCAAGGTCGAATCGCGCCGCGCCCAGTGCGGTCCAGGCGTCGGCGCTGTTCGGCTCGCTTTTCGTTCGCGCCTCCAGCGCGGCGAGCTGGTCGCCGGGCGCAGCTGCATTTGGCGCCGCCGGGTCGATCGCGGCAGGCGCCGAATCGCGCCAGATCGCATAACCGATTGCGGCGGCGAGCAGCACGACTGCGGCGATCAGGATGGCGCGGTTGGTACCGGTCATGCCGCGCTGCTTGTCGTCGGCCATGCTCTTGGTCTCGCTCATTTTTGCCCCTTTACCCGGCGCGCGAAAAAATGCCGCCTGTGCGCGCTGTCATATTGCCTTTGCTTGGCGATGGTGTAGCCTTTGACATACAAGGTCGGTCAACGATTAAAATATCGTCGGGGTCGCACCGGCTTTCCCAGTCATCAGGGGAGGGGTGCATGGCAGTATCGGATCACGTCGATTTTGCGACGTTCATGGAGGGCGTGAAGAAACGCAACCCGGGGCAACCCGAGTTCGTCCAGGCGGTGCAGGAGGTGTCCGAGGACATCTTTGATTTTATCGCCGACAAGGAAGAATATCACGCGCAGCAGATTTTGCGGCGGATCGCCGAGCCCGACCGGGTCGTGTCGTTCCGCGTCTGCTGGGAAGACGACAACGGCAATATCCGCGTCCAGCGCGGCTGGCGCGTCCAGAACAATAACGCCATCGGCCCATACAAGGGCGGCATCCGGTTCCACCCGTCGGTCACCGAATCGGTGCTGAAATTCCTCGCCTTCGAACAGACGTTCAAAAATGCGCTGACCGGGCTGCCGATGGGCGGCGGCAAGGGCGGGTCGAACTTCAATCCCAAGGGCAAGAGCGTGCGCGAGATCATGCGCTTTTGCCAGAGCTTCATGACCGAGCTGTATCGCCACATCGGCGCCGACATCGACGTCCCCGCGGGCGACATCGGGGTGGGCGGACGCGAAATCGGCTTCATGTTCGGCCAGTATAAGCGGATCACCAACGAATTTACCGGCGTGCTCACTGGCAAGGGGCTGGAGTGGGGCGGTTCGCTGATCCGCACCGAAGCGACCGGCTATGGCGCCGTCTATTTCCTCGCCAACATGCTCGCTGCCAAGGGGCAGGATCTGGTCGGCAAGACCGCGGTCATCTCGGGGTCGGGCAATGTCGCGACGCACGCGGCGGAAAAGATCGTCCAGCTGGGCGGCAAGGTGCTGACACTCTCCGATTCGGGTGGCTTCATTCACGATCCCGACGGCATCACCCAGGAGAAAATCGACTGGGTGAAGGCGCACAAGACGCACCGCCGCGGCCGGATTGAGGAATATTGCGACGAATTCAAGGGCGCCACCTTCACCGCGGGCAAGACCCCTTGGGGCGTCAAATGCGACGTCGCCTTGCCATGCGCGACGCAGAACGAGCTGCTCGGCGACGATGCCAAGACGCTGGTCGCCAACGGCTGTATCGCGGTGTCGGAAGGTGCCAACATGCCGACCAACCTTGAGGGCGTGCACGTGTTCAAGGATGCGAAGATCATGTTCGCGCCGGGCAAGGCCGCCAATGCCGGCGGGGTCGCGGTGTCGGGGCTGGAAATGAGCCAGAACAGCGGACGCCGCAGCTGGAGCGAGGCCGAGCTGCAACAGATGCTGAAGGACATCATGGACGGCATCCACAAAAGCTGCCTGACCTATGGCGATCGGGGCGGCGGCTATATCGACTATGTGAAGGGTGCGAATATCGCCGGTTTCAAGAAAGTCGCTGACGCGATGCTGGCTTTCGGGGTAGTGTAGTTGCGGTCCTGAGCGCAAAAGCGCCGGACCGGGGGAAAAGGGGTATTCGCGAATGACGACGCACGCTGGAAAGGGGCGCGGCGATCGGGTCTGGGCGGCGCTTGCTGTTCTGGCGCTGATGCTGCTCGCGATTGCGGCGTTCGCCTTCGCTCCCCCGGCGCAGTCGCAAGGCGACGTCGGCGCCCGCTACACCGGGGTCGCTTCGTGCGCGGGATCGACCTGTCATGGCCGGATGGAAGGCGACGGCACCGTCGTCCGCCAGGACGAGCTGATGAAATGGCAGGAACCCTCGACCCCCGGCGGCGCGCACAGCCGGGCCTGGGCGGTGCTCAGTAACAACCGCAGCCAGTTCATTGCGCGCAACCTCGGCATCGGCGACCCTGCCACCGCGCAGATGTGCATCGGCTGTCACGCCACCGCAGGAGCGGTCGCCGCCAAGGGCGCAATGCGCGGCAGCGTGCCGACCGAGGATGGGGTCGGGTGCGAATCCTGCCACGGTCCCGCGGGCGGCTGGCTTGCCAGCCATTATGCCGGAGTCGGGACCAGCGCCAATCCCGACGCCGAAATGCGCCAGAAACATCTCGCCAATCTGGCGGCGGGTCTCAAGAAACTCGAGGATCCGGTGGTCCGCGCCGGGGTTTGCGTCGATTGCCACTTCGGATCGGCGACCGACGGCCAGTTCGTCACCCACCGCATCATGGCGGCGGGGCATCCGCGCATCGCTTTCGAGCTCGACCTCTTCTCGACCCTGCAGGCGCATCATCAGGAAGATGCCGATTATGGCTGGCGCAAATTCGGTTCGGCGACCGGGCGCACCGACCATGTCCAGATGTGGGCGGTGGGACAGGCGACCGTGATCGAACGCAGCCTCACATTGTTCCAGTCGCGCCGCGGCACCGAGGGGATGTTCCCCGAATTCTATTTCCTCGACTGCCACAGCTGTCACCGCCGCATTTTCGATCAGGCGAAGCCGGTTCGGACCGGCGTTGACAATCCGGGGCGCCAGATTCCCGAGGGGATGCCGCCCTATAATGACGAAAATCTGATCATGCTCGCCGCCGCCGCCCGCATGGCGTCGCCCGCACTGGCCGACCAGCTGGCGGCGCGCACCGTGGCGTTCCACAAGGCGATGGCGACCGACCGGGCGAGCGCGGTGCAGGCGGCGGCGCAGCTGTCGCAGACCGTCGCGGCGCTCAAGAGCGCCTTTGCGGCGCGCAGCTTTTCGGGCGCCGACGCCTTTGCGATGGTCGACGCGATTTCGGCGAAAGCGATCAACGATCGCTTCACCGACTATTCGGGATCGCAGCAAGCGGTGATGGGGGTCGATACCTTGCTCAACGCGATGGTGTCGTCGGGGCGCGTCACCGTCGGCGCAGCCGCGGGCATCCGCAGCGACATCGACCGCGCCTATGCTGCGGTGAAGGACCCCAACGCGTACAAGCCCGCCGAATTCCAGGCATCTTTCGGCAGCGCGGTGCGCGCGATCCGGGCGCTGCGGTAAGTCATGCAGGGCAAGGCGCATCTTTTCCGCTCGGCGGCGTTTGCGGCGATGGGGGCGCTGCTGCTGACATCGTGCGGCGGTGGCGGGGGCGGTGGCAGCACCCCGACCCCCAGCCCAGCGCCCGCACCGGCGCCCACCCCGACCGGCGGCCTCTATACCCCGCCTGCCGCCGAAGCGCTGACCGTCGCCGACGTCGAGCGCGTAATGGCGCAGGCGATCGCCGAAGCGCAGGCGCGTAATCTGCCGTCGGTGATCGCGGTGACCGACCGCGTCGGCAATGTGCTCGGCGTCTTCCGCATGACCGGCGCGCGCGCCACCGCGACGACGTCGGCGGCGCCGAACGGCATCAGCATCGACGCGCAGAACGTCACTTTCCCTGCCGAGGGCGGCGCGATCGCCAAGGCGGTAACCGGCGCGTATCTCTCGAGCGGCGGCAACGCCTTTTCGACGCGCACCGCCAGCCAGATCGTGCAGGAACATTTCCCGCCCGCACCGACCACGGTCGGCCTCGAAAGCGGCCCCTTGTTCGGGGTGCAATTTAGCCAGCTGCCGTGCAGCGACCTGTCGGCGCGTTTCGGCGCGGCGGGCAGCGCGGCGCTGATCGGCCCGAAACGCTCGCCGCTCGGCCTCGCCGCCGATCCCGGCGGGCTACCGCTCTACAAAAATGGCGTGCTCGTCGGCGGCATCGGGGTGATGGGCGACGGCGTCTATGGCAGCGACCCCAACATCCTCGACATCGACAACGACGCCGAAGAGTTCATCGCGCTCGCGGGGACGCGCGGGTTCGAGGCGCCGTCGACGATCACCGCCGACAAGATC
The DNA here is from genome assembly GCF_012274265.1 of Sphingopyxis microcysteis. Taxonomy (GTDB): domain Bacteria; phylum Pseudomonadota; class Alphaproteobacteria; order Sphingomonadales; family Sphingomonadaceae; genus Sphingopyxis; species Sphingopyxis microcysteis. The sequence continues at coordinate 700,552 of NZ_JAANYY010000003.1, read as the reverse complement.
ACCGTCGACGGCACAAGCTTGCGCTTTTCCGACGCGACCTTTGCCGGGGTGCAAACGAGCGGCAGCGCCAGCTTTGCCAGCCTCAACGGCAGCGCGGGCAATCTGGTGGCGGTGATCGGCTATGCCAATGCCGCGATCACCGCGGGGGTTGCCTATGGCAGTGAGGCGTCGGGCATCCGCGCCGCGACCGCTGCTGAATTTTCGAACCGCGACGCCTTTATCCTGACCGACGGCAGCGGGGCGAACCGCTATCCGCTCCGCGCCGGGACCGATGGCGCAACCAACAGCGCGCCACTGACGCAGGCCGAAGCCCGCGCGGTGCTCGAGGAAGCGTTCACGGTGATGAGCCGCGCCCGCGCCCAGATCCGCCGTCCGCTCGACAGCCGCGCGCAGGTGACGATCAGCATCGTCGATACCCATGGTTCGGTACTCGGCATCGTACGCTCGCCCGACGCGCCGATATTCGGCACCGACGTCAGCTTGCAGAAGGCGCGCACCGCAGCCTTCTTCTCGCATCCGCAGGCCGGCGCCGAGCTCAGCGCCAACGCCAGCGCCGACATCCGCCAGTTCGTTCCCGCGACGCGCAGTTTTCTGAACAATTCGGCGGCGCTCACCGGGACGATCGCCTTTTCCGACCGTGCCAATGGCAACCTGTCGCGCCCCTATTTTCCCGACGGCGAAGTCGGACGGCCGCAGGGGCCGCTGTCGCGCCCGATCGCGCAGTTCAATCCCTTCTCGACCGGGCTGCAATCGGCGCTCATCATCGGCAATCTCGGTGCGCATCTGGGGTTTGTTTCGGGCGCCAGCGCGACCGACACACCGGCACGCTGCACCACTTTGCCCGACGTCGCGGCGGGGCAGAACCGGCTGCAGAACGGCATCCAGATCTTCCCCGGCTCGGTCCCCATCTATCGCGGCAGCCAGCTCGTTGGCGCGATCGGCGTGTCGGGCGACGGCATCGATCAGGATGACATGATCAGCTTCCTCGGCGCGCATAATGGCGGCGCGCGCGTCGGCGGCATCGGCAATGCGCCAAGGACGATCCGGTCGGACAATGTGGTCGTGACGCTCGCCGACAATCGCACCGTCCGGCTGCGCTATATCAGCTGTCCGTTCGCGCCGTTCCTCGACAGCGCGACGCAAAATGTCTGCGACGGACTATAGGCGATGATGACGGGGGGCAGCCTGTGGCCGATCATCGCAACGCTCGCGGCGCAGGGCGCGCCGGGGGGCGAGGTCGCGACGCCGCCGCCCACGCCTGCCGATCCCGCAGTCGCAAAGGACACCGCGACCGCCGAGCAGCCTGTCGACGAACTGACGCCGCCGCCACCGCCGGTCGACTGGCAAGAGATGATCAAGGACGATCTCGTCACCCAGATCATCGAGGGCCGCCGCCGCCCCGGCTATCGCCCCGACCTGCCTGATGCGTTGACGCAGGACAATGTCGGTGCGCTGCGCCCGCCGCCGCCGCAGGCGTTTCCGGGGATGGAGGACCAGCTGCCGGTCCCCGACCGCTGGCGCCTCATCGAAAGCCTGGGGGTAGTCAAGGAACGCTGGTTCGATCCTTATCACCAGAACACCTACAAGGGTGACCGCGCGATCGATCCGGCGAAGGTGCCATGGCTGCCGATCAAGGGCGACGACTGGTTCATCGTCGCCAATGCGGTGTCCGACACGGTGTTCGAACCGCGCACCTTCCCGATCCCCGTCGGGGTCCAGACCACCGAACGGCCGGGCAGCCTCGACGTGTTCGGCAAGGACCGCAGCTTTGTCTTTGCGCAAACCTTCATCGTCGGCGCGGCGCTGATCAAGGGCTCGACCGCGTTCAAGCCGCCCGACATCGAATATCGCGTCACGCTGGCGTACCAGGCCAATTATGTCGACGTCCCCGAACGCCGCGTGCTCGACGTGCGCCCGTCGAAGGCGAGCCATCGCTACGACGCGTTCCTGGGGGTGCAGGAATTGTTCGTCGACAAACATCTCGGCAACACGTCAGACCGTTATGATTTTTACTCGGTGCGGCTCGGCATCCAGCCGTTCCAGAGCGACTTTCGCGGCTTCCTGTTCAACGACAGCCAGCTCGGGCTGCGTTTCTTCGGCAATCGCGACAACAACCGCTTCCAGTATAATTTCGCCGCCTTCTGGCGGCTCGAAAAGGATACCAATTCGGGGCTCAACGACATCACCCAGACCCCGCGCGACGATTTCGTCCTGACCGCCAATCTTTATCGCCAGGATTTCCCGGTCGTCGGGCTGACCAGCCAGGTCAGCGTGACGTACAACATGAACCGCGAAAAAAACGACGTTCAGATCGACCATAACGGCTTTCCGGTGCGTCCGGCGCTGCTTGGCGACCTGCGCGGGCGCGAATATGATGTCGTCTATCTGGGCTATAGCGCCGACGGGCGGATCGGGCGGATCAACCTGACCGCCAGCTTCTATGCCGCGCTGGGCGAAGACCGGAACAGTTTCTTCACCAGCAAACCGGCGCAGATCCGTGCCGGGTTCGGCGCGGTCGAACTCAGCTATGATGTCGACTGGCTGCGCTTTCGCCTCTCTGGCCTTTACGCCACCGGCGACGGCGACCCCTATAACAACACCGAGGGCGGCTTCGACGCGATTTTCGAGAATCCGATCTTCGGCGGCGCCGACACCAGCTACTGGATCCGCCAGACGATTCCCTTTGCCGGCGGCGGGCGCGTCATTTCGGTCAACGGCCGCAACGGCATTTTGAACTCGCTGCGCTCGTCGAAAGAGGAAGGGCAGTCAAATTTCAACAACCCCGGCACCGTTTTTATCGGTGCGGGCGCCGATTTCGACCTGACCCCCGAATTTCGCATCAGCGCCAACGCCAATCATCTGTGGTTCGCCGACACGTCGAGCCTGCAGGCGCTGCGCATGGAAGGCTCGATCCCCAAGGACATCGGTTTCGACCTGTCAGTGGCGACGATCTGGCGCCCGAAAGCGACGCAGAACATCGTCGGGCGCCTCAGCGGCGCGGTGCTGCTGCCGGGCAAGGGGTTCAAGGACCTGTTCGACAACAAGCAGAAGAACGACGCCTATGTGTCGATCCTCGCCAATGTGATCTTGAGTTTCTGAGATGCTGATGCGCAAACTCTTTGCCCTGTTGGCCTTCATCGCGATGGGCGCCGCCTTCGGCGCCAGCGTTACGCGCGCCGCCGAGGAAGAGAAACCGCTCAAGATCACCTATCGCTTCACCCCGCCCGCGCCGCGCGAGCAGAGCGAGGCCGATGTCGCCGCCAAGTCGGAGGGTTGCTACAGCTGTCACACGCGCACCGACCAGCCGTCGATGCACGCGACCCCCGCGGTTCGGCTCGGCTGCACCGATTGCCACGGCGGCGACGCGAGCCAGGTCGGCACGCCTTCGCTGGGCTATAAACATCCGACGAACAAGGCGGTGATGGCGCTCGCGCATCCGCAGCCGACGCTGCCCGGCGCCTGGCACGACAGTTCGGCCAACCCCGTGCGCAGCTACACCTTGCTCAACAAGGAATCGCCCGAATTCATCCGCTTCGTGAACCCCAGCGATTACCGCGTCGCGCGCGAGGCGTGCGGCGCCTGCCACCTCGAGGTGATCGAGGCGACCGAACGCTCGCTGATGTCGACCTCGGCGATGCTGTGGGGCGGCGCGGCGTACAATAACGGCATCGTGCCCTATAAGAATTACGTGTTTGGCGAGGCATATACGCGCGACGGCAAGCCCGCGTGCATCCTCTCGCCCTCGTCGCGGCTGACGAAAGAGGAATATGCCGAGGCGTGCAAGCCGAGCTTTGGCTTCGACAAGATATTGACCGACGAAGAGAAAAAGCGCGGCGCGCTCGCGAAAATGTACCCGCTGCCGCGCTGGAGCGTCATCCCGCCGGGCGACGTGTTCCGCGTCTTCGAACGCGGCGGGCGCAACATCAACACGCAATTCCCCGAAATCGGCCTGCCCAATCCGACCGGCAGTATCCAGCGGCTCGAGGAGCCCGGCCGCCCCGACCTCAAGCAATCGAACCGCGGCCCCGGCACCGGGCTGCGCGTCGCGATCCCCGTGCTCAACATCCACAAGACGCGCCTCAACGATCCGCTGATGTGGTTCATGGGCACCAACGACCAGCCGGGCGACTATCGCCATTCGGGCTGTTCGGGCTGCCATGTCGTCTATGCCAACGACCGCGAACCGCGCCACAGCCTGACCTATGCGAAGTTCGGCCGCGACGGCGAAACCGACACCGTCGACCCGACGATCCGCGAGAAACGATGGACCGGCGGCGGTTACGACGGCGGCAAGAAGCCCGCGGGCGGCGGTCATTCGGACGCATCGCATATGGCGCCCGATGATGGCTTTGTCGGCGGCACCGGCCATGGCGGCTTGATCGACCCCGCCGCCGCGGCGCCCGGCGCTCCGCAACGCGAACCGCGCCCGCGCCGCGAATCGGGGCATCCGATCAGCCACGCCTTCACCCGCGCGATCCCGACCTCTCAGTGCATGACGTGCCACATGCACCAGCCGAATATCTTCCTGAACTCGTACCTCGGCTACACGATGTGGGATTATGAATCGGACGCGCCGCAGCTGTGGCCGGGGCCGGACAACACCGCGCCGCGCCCGCCGGGGATGAGCGACGAAGACTATCAGAAAAAATACAAGCAACAGCGCTACCCGACCGCCGCCGAGGCGCATGCCGTGCTCGAACGCAACCCCGAGGGCGCGGCGACGCGCGGGCTGTGGGCCGATGTCGAATTCCTGCGCGACGTCTATGACGTCAACGACACCAACAAGGACACGCAGTTCGCCGATTATCATGGCCATGGCTGGAATTTCCGCGGCATCTTCAAACGCGACCGAAACGGCAATCTGCTCAACGCCGACGGCAATATGTCGACCTATGGCACCGATACCGCGAACATCATCGACCCCAAGGATCCCGAAAAATGGCGCAAAAGCTGTAGCCATTACACCGATTCCAAGGAGCGCGACCTCTGCCTGGCGAGCGCCGATCCGGAGCGGCCCGGGGTCGAGGGCAAGTTTGTCGCGCCCGGCATCAACCCCGGCAAGGCGGTCCATATGATGGACATCCATGCCGAAAAGGGCATGCAATGCGCCGACTGCCACTTCGCGCAGGACAGCCACGGCAATGGCTATATCCAGGGCGAGGTTGCGAACGCGGTCGAGATCAGTTGCAAGGATTGCCACGGCACCGCCGACGCCTTCCCCAACCTCTTGACCTCGAACGTCGCGGCACGGCCGCAGGGCAATAATCTCGCGCTGCTCCGCAATCCCGACGGGCGGCGGCGCTTCGAATTCCAGTATAATGACGATGCCGAGGTCATCGGCCTGATCCAGCGGTCGATCGTCGATCCCAAGCTCGAATGGCAGGTCAGCCTGGTCAAGCAGGCGGTGACCCCCGGGCCGCATTTCAACGCCAAGGCGGCGCGCGCCAAGCTGATGGCGCGCAGCGGATCGGACGACGGCAAGTTCGAATGGGGCCCGGGCGTCGCCAAGGAAGATCGCGCGCATGGCGACGACAAGCTGACCTGTTTCACCTGCCACCTGTCGTGGACGACCAGCTGCGGCGGGTGCCATTTGCCGATCGAGGCGAACTGGAAGACCAAGATGCACCATTTCGAGGGGGAGGAGACGCGCAACTTCGCCACCTACAACCCGCAGGTGGCGCGTGACGAAATGTTCCAGCTTGGCCGTCACCAGCTGACCAAGCCCGGCGAACCCGGCCCGAACGGCGAGGTGCGCGGCATCATCACCCCGGTGCGTTCGACCTCGGCGCTGATCCTGTCGTCGACGAACATCAATCGCGAGCGCATCTATGTGCAGCAGCCGCCGATCTCGTCGGCGGGCTATTCGAGCCAGGCCTTTGCGCCGCATTTCCCGCACACGGTGCGCCGCCAGGAAACCAAGCAGTGCAGCGACTGCCATGTCTCGGCGAATGACGACAATAATGCGATCATGTCGCAGCTGATGCTGCTTGGTACCAACTTCGTGAACTTCGTCGGGCTCAACGTCTGGTCGGGGATGGAGGATGGCTTCCAGGCGACCCGCGTCACCGAATGGGACGAGCCGCAGGCGGTCATCGGCAGCTATCTGCACAAATACAGCTACCCCGATTACTGGCGCCTCCACGTCGACCAGAACGGCCGCGAGCTCAAGAATTGGGTGCGCGGCAAGATTTTCGACAAAAAGGGGTCGGGCGAGACGCAGGCGCTCGAGGAATTCGCCAATATCGTCCAGGGGACCAGCGGGCGCGTGAACTGCCTGCAACAGCGCGGCGAATATATGTTCGTGGCGGAGGGCAAGGGCGGCTTCCGCGTCTATGACGTCGCCTCGATCGGCAACAAGGGCTTCTCCGAACGCATCGTCCGCGCCCCCTTCTCGGCGCTCGGCCACGACACGCATGTGAAGGTCAAAAACGCGACCTGCATGGCGCTGGCGACCACGCAGCCGATCAGCGTGTCGCGCAACGAAGCGATCGTGAAGAATTTCCCCGAAAATCACGAACAGGTGATGCACGACATCTACCGCTACGCCGTCATCACCGACAGCGTCGAGGGGCTGGTGCTGGTCGACGTCGACACGCTCGCCGACGCAGAGTTCCGCAACAACAAACTGAAACGCGCGCTGACCTGGAACGAGGGCAATGTGCTGGCGGGGGCGCGACACGTCACGCTGGCGGGCAGCATCGCCTATATCACCACCGACGCGGGGCTGGTCGTGCTCGACCTGACGGTGCCGCTCGCACCCAAGGTCACCGCGCAGCTGCCGCTCACCGATGCGCGCGCGAGCGCGGTGCAGTTCCGTTACCTCTGGGTCACCGATGCCGAAGGGGTAAAGCTGTTCGACGTCACCAATCTGGCGCTGCCGGTCGCGGTGCCCGAAGGGACGGTGCGCCTCGCCAATGCCCGCAAAATCTACCTCGCGCGCACCTATATGTATGTCGCGGCCAAGGCGGACGGTCTCGTGATCGTCGATGTCACGCGCCCCAAGGCGCCGATCGTCTGGCCGGGGCTGACCTTTGGCGGCAGCATGACCGACGCCGAGGACGTCATCGTCGCATCGACCAACGCCTCGCTGTTCGGCTATGTCGCCGACGGGCGCGGCGGCATCAAGGTGATCCAGCTGACCAGCCCCGACAATCCCGGGCTCTATGGCTTCTCGCCCAAGCCGACCCCCGAACTCATCGCCTGGGCCAAGACGCCGTCACCGGCGCTCGCGCTGTCGAAAGGGCTCGACCGCGATCGCGGGGTCGACGAGACCGGCGGCCAGATGGCGGTGTTCGGCCGCCTCGGCTCGCGGCCCTTCACCCGGCCCGAAATGGAGAAGCTGTTCCTGAACAGCAAGGGGCTGGTTTACAAGGTCCGCGACGAGGTCGATCAGGGCGCGTGGCGACCGCCGTTGTTGTACGCGAACTGAGGATCGCGACAGATTACGACCGGAACTGGCCGTCGCCCCCGCGCAGGCGGGGGCCGCTGTCGGTTTACGCAGCGACGCAGCGATAGGCAGCTAGCGGCCCCCGCCTGCGCGGGGGCGACGGTCAGTCGGAACGTCCGCTCCCCACCCCAAAGCAGACGTCGCCGCACAAAAGTCTTTCCTACAATTTTCAGCTGTGCCAGCCTGCGTCCCTGCTCATTCATTCGGCGGGCACGGGCGGTCAATGTGCGGCTTGCGGGCGCCGCGTCAGCCGGGTGACAGGGCGGGTCCAGCACGCTGTGAGGTCCGAACGGGAACGCACAGGGCTGAACTTTCCTGAACTTTGGAACGGCGTTGGGCGCGGCGACCTGCGCTCCGCCGCAGAGTTGCCGTCGCGGACCTAAAGCCGCTCCGCCTGCACCACCGTGTCCGACGCGCGCAGCGCCGACAGGATCCGCATCACATGCTGCACGTCGCGTACCTCGACGACAACGTCATAGGTGTGGAAACCGCCCTCGCGGTTCGACAGCCGCAAATTTGTGATGTTCGCCGAATTGGCGGCGAGGATGCCTGACATTTCGGCGAGCGTCCCGGGTTCGTTGAGGATGACGATGCACAGCCGCGCATTGCCGCCTTCGCTGTCTTCCTGCCAGCGCAGGTCAATCCAGTCGGCGTCGACCCCGTCCGCCAGGCTGGGGCAGTCGATGACGTGCACCTCGATCCCCTCGTCGGGGCGCGCCAGCCCGACGATGCGGTCGCCGGGCACCGGGTGGCAGCAATCGGCGAGCTGGTAGGCGACGCCGGGGGTCAGCCCCGCGATCGACACCGCGGCGCCCTGCGCCAGCTTGCCGGGCTTTGCTTTCATCTCGGCGGTGATGCCGGGGACCAGCGCTTCGAGCACCATATTGTCGGTCAGCCGCTGCTTGGCGATCGCCACGTAAAGCGCGCTGTCATTGTCGAGCTTCAAGCGGGTCAGCGCCGCGGCGCGCGCCTTGTCGCCGACCTTGTTGGGCAGGCGCGCGACAATCTCGTCGTACATCTTGCGGCCGAGCGCTGCGAGCTCGACCTTTTCCTTTGACCGCACGTGGCGGCGGATCGCGGCGCGCGCCTTGCCGGTGACCGCAAAACCGAGCCACGCGGGTTGCGGCGTCTGCTTGTCCGACGACAGGATTTCGACCGTATCGCCGTTGTTGAGCTGGGTGCGCAGCGGCACCAGCCGCCCGTTGACCTTGGCGCCGACGGTGCGGTCGCCAAGGCCGGTGTGGACGGCGTAGGCGAAATCGACCGGCGTGGCGCCTTTGGGCAGCTGGTGCAGGCTGCCCTTCGGGGTGAAGGCAAAGATGCGGTCCTGATACATCGCGATGCGGGTGTTCTCGAGGAACTCCTCGGGATCGTGCGTCTGCTCGAGGATTTCGATCAGGTCGCGAATCCACCCGGCCTGGCCGTCGGGCGTGCTGCCGCCCTGCTTGTACGCCCAATGCGCGGCGAGCCCGAATTCGGATTGCTGGTGCATGCCGAGGCTGCGAATCTGGATTTCGATCCGCATATTCTGCTGGTGCATGATCGTCGTGTGCAGCGATTTATAGCCGTTGCGTTTCGGGGTCGAGATATAGTCCTTGAACCGGCCCGGGACCATTTTCCATTTGCGGTGGAGCAATCCCAAGGCGGCGTAACAATCGGCGTCGGTCGGGGTGATGATCCGGAACGCGATGATGTCGGTCACCTGTTCGAAACTGACGTGGCGTTCCTGCATCTTGCGCCAGATCGAATAGGGGTGCTTTTCGCGGCCCGATACTTCGGCCTCGATGCCGCTTTTCGCCAGCAGTTCCTTGAATTCGCGGCTGATCTCGGCAACCTTGTCCTTGCCGCCGGCGGTCAGCTTGGCGAGCCGCCCGGTAATCGTCGCATAGGCTTCGGGTTCGAGCTCGCGAAAGGCCAGCAGCTGCATTTCGCGCATATACTCATACATGCCGATCCGCTCGGCGAGCGGGGCATAGATGTCCATCGTCTCCTTGGCGATGCGCCGCCGCTTGTCGGGATTTTTGATGAAATGCAGCGTCCGCATATTGTGCAGCCGGTCGGCCAGCTTGACCAGCAGCACGCGGATATCGTCGGACATCGCGAGCAGAAATTTGCGCAGATTCTCCGCCGCGCGCTCATTTTCGGTCTGCGCTTCGATCTTGCTGAGCTTGGTCACCCCGTCGACCAGGCGCCCGACATCGGCGCCGAACAGCCGCTCGATTTCCTCGGGCGTCGTCAGCGTGTCCTCGAGCGTGTCGTGGAGCAGCGCGGTGACGATCGTCTCGCTGTCGAGGTGCAGGTCGGTCAAAATCCCCGCCACCTCGACCGGATGGCTGAAATAGGGATCGCCCGAGGCGCGTTTCTGGCTGCCATGCTTCTGGACGGTGAAGACATAGGCGCGGTTGAGCAGCGCCTCATCGACGTCGGGATCATAAGCGCGCACGCGCTCGACAAGTTCATACTGCCTCAGCATTACGTTCAATGTCGTTCATGTCGGCGCAATTGCAATGCGAAATTTGATTGCGCCGTTCGCCAGTGCGTTAGCAACTTTGATAACGGCGATTGGAAGCATCGGTCGCGCGCGGGCGCACCATCGCACGCGCGAAGCGAGTCGCGCGCGCCATCGGGCGGATTCGCAGAGCCTGCTGGAGCGAATGTATCGCGTTGCGAAATGCAACGAAGCCCCTATATTTTTTTGGCGCAGGGGTCGATTTTACGTTAGGGCATAGGGCATGGGAAAATTACGCGAACTGCTGAACGACATGGATGGGGGCAATTGCGCCCTGCCGCTGGCGCTGGAAGCGATGGGTGAACGCTGGTCGTTCATGATCCTGCGCGCCGCCTTCAACGGCGTCCATCATTTCGAGGAATTTCAGCAGGAACTGAACATCGCGCGCAACATCCTGTCGAACCGGCTGTCGCGGCTGGTCGATCATGGCATCATGGCGCGCGAAGTGATGACCGAAGACCGCCGCAAGGTGCGTTACCAGCTGACCCAAAAGGGTATCGAGCTGTTGCCGGCGATGATCGCGCTGCGCCAATGGGGCGAGAAATGGGGCGCTGGCGTCCCGTCGACCCCGGTGCTGGTCGACGCGCGCGACGAACAGCCGATCGGGCCGGTGACGCTGACCGCGCATGATGGCCGCGTGATCGGTTACAAGGAATTGCTGTGGAAGCATCGCGCGGAGCTCCAGCCGCTTGGCCAGGCGCGCCAGCGCGCCGACGGTGCGATGGCGCCGGTGGCCGCCGAATGATTGGCTACGCCGGGTTCCGGCTGCGTATCCGCGGCCGCTGACCATCGCGACCTACCGGACCCCCATGCCGCTGTTTCGCCTGTCTTCGCCGGGACCCTTTTTCGACAACAAGGTCCGCGCCTTCTGGAACCTCCAGCTATTGGGCTGGGCCGCGTGGCTGGGCCTGCGCGGGGTTTCGGGTCTCGCCAACGGGCAGCCGCTGACCTTTCTGATCCCGCAGACGATTTCGGCGATCACCGGCTTCTCGCTCTCGCTCATTCTGGCGGTCTGCTACCGCGCCTTGATCAGCCGCCGCCCCCTGCTGATGTGGGGCGTGAGCTTCGGCCTGTCGGGGCTCGCGACGGCGCTATGGGCGTTTATCGACGCCTGGGTGGCGCAGATCCAGAATCCAAACAGCGAGGCGGGGTTCACCAGCCTGCTTCTCGGCGCCGTCTATATCGACGCGACATCGCTCGCGGCGTGGTCGGCGCTTTATTTCGCGATCAACTATTTCCTTCAGCTCGAAGAACAGAATGACCGCGTGCTGCGGCTCGAGGCGCAGGCGGCGTCGGCGCAGCTTGCGATGCTGCGCTATCAGCTCAACCCGCATTTCCTGTTCAACACGCTGAACAGTATTTCGACGCTGGTTCTGCTCAAGCAGACCGAACCCGCCAACGCGATGCTGTCGCGGCTGTCGGCGTTCCTGCGCTATACGCTCGCGAACGAGCCCACCGCGCAGGTCACGCTGGCGCAGGAGATCGAGACGCTGAAGCTCTATCTCGACATCGAAAAGATGCGCTTCGAGGACCGGCTGCGACCCCATTTTGCGATCGATCCGCTTGTGGCGCGGGCGCGATTGCCGTCGCTGTTGCTGCAGCCGCTGGTGGAAAACGCGATCAAATATGCGGTCACGCCGCAGGAGGAGGGCGCCGACATCACGCTTTCGGCACAGCTGGCCGGTCAAAATGTCCGGATCACCGTGTCCGACACCGGCGCGGGATTGCCAGTCGAAAGCACGGACCCCACCACGGGTCTTGCAACGGAATCGACCGGCGTGGGTTTAGCCAATATCAGGGACCGTCTGGCGCAGGCTTTTGGCGACCAGCACCGGTTCGACGCTCAACGTGGCGCTGATGGCGGGTTCACGGTGATTATCGAGTTTCCGTTTCAGCCCGATGGGCAAATGACGATTGGAACCGAACGGACATGACGATCAGAACCATCCTGGTGGATGATGAAAAACTGGCCACCCAAGGCCTGCAACTGCGGCTCGAACCGCATGCGGACGTTGAAATCGTCGACACCGCGCAAAATGGCCGCGAGGCGATCCGAAAAATCAAGACGCACAAGCCCGATCTGGTCTTTCTCGACATCCAGATGCCGGGTTTCGACGGCTTTTCGGTGATTCAGGGCTTGATGGAAGTCGAACCGCCGCTGGTGGTGTTCGTCACCGCCTATTCGGACCATGCGATCCGCGCGTTCGAGGCGCAGGCGGTCGATTATCTGGTGAAGCCGGTCGAACCCGAACGGCTGGCCGATGCGCTCGACCGCGTGCGCCAGCGCCTCACCGAAAAGCGCGGCGCGGCCGAGGTCGAGCGGCTGAAGACCGTGCTGGCCGAGGTCGCCCCCGATGCGGCAGACGATTATGGCAGCGAGGCGGCGCCCGACGCGCATGCCGCCGATCGCTACGAAAAGATGATCAATATCAAGGATCGCGGCCAGATCTTCCGCGTCGATGTCGACAGCATCGAACGCATCGACGCTGCGGGCGACTATATGTGCATCTACACCGCCGACAACAGCCTGATCCTGCGCGAAACGATGAAGGATCTGGAAAAGCGGCTCGACCCGCGCAACTTCCAGCGCGTGCATCGCTCGACGATCGTCAACCTGTCACAGGTGAAGCAGGTGAAGCCGCACACCAACGGCGAATGTTTCCTGGTGCTCGGTTCGGGCGCGCAGGTGAAGGTCAGCCGCAGCTACCGCGATGTGGTGGCGCGGTTCGTGCATTAAGGTCGGCAAATAATGAAACGTCGCCCCCGCGCCGGCGGGGGCCGCTGGCAACGTAGAACTTCGCCGATGGCGGCCCCCGCCTGCGCGGGGGCGACGTCTTTCTAAAGCTGATGCCCGGTTCGGTCGCGCTTCGTCGCGAGATATTGCTCATTGTGGGGGTTGGTCGGCAGCGCCAGCGGCAGGCGTTCGACCACCTCGACGCCTTCCTTTTGCAGACGCGCGACCTTTTCGGGGTTGTTGGTCATCAGCCGGATGCGCGGGATATTGAGCAATTCCAGCATCCGCCCGGCGATCGCAAAATCGCGCGCTTCGACCGGAAAACCCAGCCGCAGATTGGCATCGACCGTGTCATAGCCTTGATCCTGCAACGCATAGGCGCGCAGCTTGTTGACGAGGCCGATGCCGCGTCCCTCCTGCCGCAGGTACAGCAGCACCCCCCACGGCGCATCGGCCATCGCGTGGAGCGCGGCGTGGAGCTGCGGCCCGCAATCGCATTTCAGACTGCCGAGCACATCGCCGGTCAGGCATTCGCTGTGCAAGCGGACGACCGGGGGATTGCCGTCGCGCTGGCCGATGACAAGCGCGACATGGTCCGACGCTTCTTCGGGCGAGCGGAAAGCAATAATCTCAGCGCTTTCGCTCGCCGCGACGGGCAGCCGCGCGCGCGCGGCGACCTCCAGCCGCGCGGGGTCGAGCAGCGCCGCGACATCGTCGGCGGTGCAGAATGTCTCGGCCTCGCCAGCCGCTTCGCGCACGAAAAAAGCCGGAAGCAGGCCCGCGTGGCGCGCCATCGTCATCGCGGCCTCCGCGGCAGCTTCGCCGCCCGTCGCAATGGTACGAAACGGACCCTTGAGCGGATGGGCGAGGTCGAGCGCCGGATCGGCGATCGCCAGCGCCGCGGTCACGGTCGCGGCGGCGGCATCGAGGCGCACCGGACCCGGGGTCGCCGCGACGCGCTGGTTGGTGAGCTTCAGCGTGACCGCGCGCTCGCCCGACAGCAGCACGTCGTGGCTGGCGAATTCGGCGAGCGCGTCGTCGCGCGCGCTTTCGACCGCGAGCAGGTCGAGCGCGCCGTCGGCGCTCTCGACGCGAAAGGGCCAGCCGCGGCGTAAGGCGTCGATCGCGCGCGCGGCGCGGCGGGCGCCTCTATGGTCGGCGTCGCTCAAAAAGCGAATTCCGTGACCAGCGGGATATGGTCCGACGGCCGCTCCCAGCTGCGCGCCGGCTGCACGATGCGGTGCGACACCGCCTTGTCCTTGAGGTCGGGGGTCACCCACATGTGGTCGAGACGGCGACCGCGGTTCGACGCTTCCCAATCCTTGGCGCGGTAACTCCACCAGGTATAGAGCCGCTCCGGCGCCGGAACGAAATGGCGACCTAGATCGACCCAGTTCGACGCCGCCTGCAACCGCGCGAGCGTTTCGACCTCGATCGGCGTGTGGCTGACGACGTCGAGCAGCGCCTTGTGGTTCCACACGTCGCTTTCGAGCGGCGCGACGTTGAAATCGCCGGTGAGCACTGTCGGCGTGCCGTTCAGCGCCCCCGACCACTCGGTCATGCGGCCAAAGAAATCGAGCTTCTGCCCGAATTTCGGATTGAGCTCGCGATCGGGAATGTCGCCGCCCGCGGGGATATAGACATTGTCGAGCCGCACCCCCGACGGCAGCGTAACGCCGACGTGGCGCGCCTCGCCATTCGCCTGCCAGTCATATTTGCGCACTTCGGTCAGCGGCACCTTGCTGACGATCGCGACGCCATGGTGCATCCGCTGGCCGTGGGTAACGATGTGGCCATAGCCCAGCGCCTCAAACATATCCTTGGGAAAGATGCCGCATTCGACCTTGGTTTCCTGCAGGCACAAAATGTCGGGCGCTTCTTCGCGAAGGAATTTCTCGACGATGCCGATGCGGGCGCGGACGCTGTTGATATTCCACGATGCGATGCTGGTGCGAGTCATGCGGTCGGCTCTATCGGCGCCACGCGTGCGGCGCAACGAGGATGCTCGGGCTGCGCCAGTACCGGGAATCATAAACCCCCGTCCCAGGGGCGGTGGAACGGGGGTTCAAGGTCAGCGTTCGTCACGCTCTTGAATGAAGACACCGGGCAATCCGGGTGGGGCAACAGGGGGAAACCCAAATCCGGGGCCGTGTTGGCGTCTTCGAGAGTTGAAATAGCCCGCTTTCCCTGTCGCCAAGCTGAACAGAAATTGGCCGCAAAGCGCCGATTTTGCAGTTCGTCGATGCTGGGCGACGGTTCGGCGGAAAAAGGCCGGGGAATTTTGCAAGAAAACGCCCCGGCCTGAATTTTTCGTTCAGCGACCGCGCTTGTTCGGGCGCGGGTCGGTCCAGCGGAACGCCGAATCGGCGACCGCGACGTTGAATTTCTGGTTGCTGAGGTCGATCCGCGTCCGGTTGTTCTGCGAATCGAGCGCGACCCAGCCGCGCAGGCGCAGACCCGCGGGCGCGCCACCGTCGCGCACGAACACCATCGTGATCGTGCCATATTCGGGGCGCTTGGGATCCTTGACCTCGACGCTCAGCACATCGTTGCTGCCGGTGGGCAGGACCTTCGCATATCGGGTGAGATCGCGGTCGGGGTCGAGCAGCGCGCCCAGCGGCGAATTCTTCACCGGCCAGCGCTGCACCTGCCGCACCTCATAGTCGATCATGGTCAGCGAGCTGCCGTCGCCGACGATCAGCAACGGCACGCCCTTTTGATACTGGAAACGGATCTTGCCCGGACGCTTCAGGGTGAGCTTGCCCGACAGGCGCTGGCCGTTGCGATCGGTCTGGACAAAGTCGGCGGTCATCGAACTCGTCGATTTGAGGTGCGATTGGACCGAGGACAACGCCGACGCCGATTGCGCGGTGGCGGGTACGGTCGCGGCAAGGCCAGCCGCGGCCAGCGGCGCTAGCGCCAGCGCGGCGGCGCGCGTCAGGTTCAGGCGAGGAAAGGTCAGGGTCATGATACTCTCATTCTGAAAAATCGTGGTTCGCATGTGACGTTGGGGCGTTGAATATCCACTGAACCGTCGTTTCATCTCTCCGTCATCCCGGCGAAGGCCGGGATCTCACCTTCGCGCAACGACGCCATGGCGAGATCTCGGCCTTCGCCGGGATGACGATGATAGGAAGTCCGGATTGAAACCCTAAACCCCGTAAAAGTTCCCTACCGCGGCTGGCCATATTGATCGGTCAGCACGTCGCGGCGGCCGACATGGTTCGGCGGGCTCACCAGCCCTTCCTCCTCCATGCGCTCGATCAACCGAGCCGCGCTATTATACCCGATGCGCAATTGACGTTGCAGCCAACTCGTCGATGCCTTCTGGCTTTCGACGACGATCTGGCAGGCTTTGGCATACATGCGGTCTTCGGCGCTGTCGCCGCCCGCCGGGGCGCCCTCCATCGCAAAGCCGCCGTCCTCGGGATCCTCGGTGACGCTTTCGATATAGTCGGGGCGGCCCTGCCCCTTCCAGTGATCGGCGACCGCGCGCACTTCGTCGTCGGACACGAACGGGCCGTGGATACGCGTGATCTGCTTGCCGCCAGGGACATAGAGCATGTCGCCCTTGCCGAGCAGCTGTTCGGCGCCCGCCTCGCCCAAGATCGTGCGGCTGTCGATTTTCGACGTGACGTTGAAGCTGATGCGCGTCGGCAAATTCGCCTTGATGACGCCGGTGATGACGTCGACCGACGGGCGCTGGGTCGCAAGGATCAGGTGGATGCCCGCCGCGCGTGCCTTTTGCGCGAGCCGCTGGATCAGGAACTCGACCTCCTTGCCCGCGGTCATCATCAGATCGGCGAGCTCATCGACGACGACGACGATCTGCGGCAGCGGCGCATAATCGAGCGTCTCTTCCTCATAGACCGGCTGGCCGGTGTCGGGGTCGTATCCGGTCTGGACGCGGCGGCCGAGCGACTTGCCCTTGGCGAGCGCGGCGCGCACCTTGTCGTTGTAGGACGCCAAGTTGCGCACCGACAGCGACGACATCATCCGGTAGCGGTCCTCCATCTGCTCGACCGCCCATTTCAGCGCCCGGATCGCCTTCTTGGGTTCGGTCACCACGGGCGCGAGCAGGTGCGGAATATCGTCATAGACGCTGAGTTCCAGCATCTTGGGATCGATCATGATCATCTTCACCTGATCGGGGCCGAGCCGATAGAGTAAAGACAGGATCATCGCGTTGAGCCCGACCGACTTGCCCGAACCGGTGGTCCCCGCGATCAGCAGGTGCGGCATCGGCGCGAGATCGGCGATCACCGCGTCGCCGCTGATATTCTTGCCCAGGATGATCGGCAGCGCGCCGGTCTGGTCCTGGAACAGCGCGCTGCCGATGATCTCGTGCAGCACCACCGATTCGCGGTGCGCGTTGGGGAGCTCAATGCCGATCACCGTGCGGCCGGGGATCGGCGCGATACGCGCCGACAGCGCCGACATGTTGCGCGCGATATCGTCGGCGAGGTTCGACACGCGGCTCGCCTTCGTCCCCGGCGCGGGTTCGAGTTCGTACATGGTGACGACCGGGCCGGGGCGGACCGCGGTGACGACGCCCTTGACCTGAAAATCCTCGAGCACCGATTCGAGCAGCCGCGCATTGCGTTCCAGCCCCGCCTTGTCGATCTGGCCCGTCGGCCCCGGCGGCGGCGGTGCCAGCAGGTCGATCGACGGCAGCTGGTAATTGGTGAACAGCTCGGTCTGCGGCTTGGGCCGGGGCTTCGACGGTGCGGTGCGCTCGGCGGGGTCGGCGATTTCGGGCGGCGCGCGGTCGCTCGGCTCGGCGATCGCGCGGGGGCGCACGACGCGTTCCATCAGGTTCGGTGCGCGGGCGCCCTCGTCGGCGACGCGCACCGGCTCGGCGACGCGGCTGCGCTCGACGGCGGGGAGACGGAAGCGCGAGGCCCATCCCTTTTCCAGCCGCAGCGCGCGCCACGCGAGCCACAGCCCCGCGGTGACCAGCAGCAGGATGGCGGCAATGCGGATCAGCGCGGCGGCGGGTTCGCCCGCGGCGGCGAACAGCGGCGTGATCGCGCCGCCGACAAGCAGTGCGATGATGCCGCCCCAGCCCGCGGGCATCGGCGCCCCCGTTGCGGGCGACCAGAGTTCGGCGCCCAGCCCGACGAGGAGGATGCCGACGAAGCTGTACGCGAGCTGGCGCGGCCAATAGGGTTGGGGTTCGCCCGTCCACAGCCGCCACGCGAGCAGGCCGAGCAGCGGCAGCAGCAACGCGATCCCGATCCCGCCGATCGACAGCCCCAGATCGGCGAACCACGCTCCCGTGCTGCCCATCCAGTTGGCGGCGGCGCCGTCGGCGGCGGTATTGAGCGCCGCATCGGTGCTGTCGTAGGTGGCGAGCGCAAGCGCCAGGAACAGCGTGAACAGCCCAAGCGCCGCCGCCGCGGCGATCACCAGCGATCGCGCGATGCTCTGGCGGAAAACGGTGCGCCAATCGGCCTTTACCGGTGCGGCCTTGCGGCTAGCCATGTTCTTCACGGTCCCTGTCAGTTAACCACGGCGATATGCGCATGGGGGGGAGTCGCCGTCAAGCGCGGCCCGGCGCGCGCACGGCCTTTCCAACCGCCCTGCCGCGCGCTAGGGCAGCCCCATGAGCGAAACGCTGCGCAGCGATGTCCTGATCTCCGGCGGCGGCCTCGTCGGCCAGGCGCTTGCCCTTGCCCTGTCGCACCATGGCCTGTCGGTCCAGATCGTCGATCCCGCCGACCCGGTGGCGACGATCGCACCGGGATTCGATGGCCGCGCCTCGGCGATCGCGAGCGCGACCTGGCAGATGTTCGAGGTGCTGGGGATTGCGGAGCGGCTGACCGGTCACGGCTGCCCGATCCGCGCGATCAAGGTCGGCGATGGCGCGCCCGACAGCGGCCGTGGCGGCGAGCTCGATTTCGTCACCGCCGATGGCGATCCGCCGCTCGGCACGATGATCGAGAACCGCCAGCTGCGTCTGGCACTCGCCGCGGGGCTGGCCGATGCACCGCTGGTGCGGCTGCATATGCCCGCCACCGTCACGACGCGCGACATTGGCGTCCATGGCGTCACGCTGACGCTCGCCGACGGGACGAGGCTGGCTGCGCCGCTGCTGATCGTCGCCGAAGGCCGCCGCTCGCCGACGCGCTATGCGGCGGGGTTCAGTATCGCGAGCTGGTCGTACCACCATCACGCAATGATCGGCGCCGTTGCGCATGAGCGGCCGCATGGCCATGTCGCGCACGAAATCTTCTACCCCTCGGGCCCTTTCGCGCTGCTGCCGCTGGTCGATGACGGCGAAGGTCGGCACCGCTCGGCCTTTGTGTGGACCGTCGCCGAAAAGGACGGCCCCGGATTCGCCAAGCTGGGCGACCGCGGTTTTGTCGCCGAACTCGAAAAGCGCGCCGGCGGGGTGCTTGGCGCGATGGAACTCGTCGCGCCGCGGATGACCTATCCGCTCGGTTTCCACCACAGCGCGTCGATCGTCGCCGAGCGAATCGCGCTCGTCGGCGACGCCGCGCACGGCATCCATCCGATCGCGGGACAGGGACTCAACCTTGGCCTCCGCGACGTCGCGGCGCTCACCGAAGTGCTCGTCGAGGGCGCCCGGCTCGGGCTTGACCTCGGCGATGCGGCGCTTCTCGCGCGCTATCAGCGCTGGCGCGGGCTCGACAATATGATGGTCAGCCTCGCGACCGACGGGCTCACCCGGCTGTTCGGTATTCCCGGCCGCACCGCCGCCGCGGTGCGCCGCACCGGGCTCGGCGCGGTGCAGCGGCTGCCGATCCTCAAGCGTTTCTTCATGGACGAAGCGCGCGGCGAGGCCGGCGATCTGCCCAAGCTGCTCGCGGGGGCGGAAGTCTAAAGTCTGTCCTGATAAAGCAGAATCATATCACCGTAGCCCTGAGCCTGTCGAAGGGCGCTTATCGGCGATAAGCGCCCTTCGACAGGCTCAGGGCTACGTTTCCGTTTGAACAGGACAGACTCGAACCGGTTTTGTTCATCCGTCATCCCGGCCTTCGCCGGGATGACGGAACATCTAAGCCTTGTTCGGCCGCGGTACGTATTTCTACCTAGCCCTCCAGCAGCCCACCGCTCACCCTGTTTCCTTATCCTTGTCACCGCGGCACCCCCGCCGCGGCACGATGGGGACGGACCATGTCGGCAAAAAGCGATGCACTCGAAACAGCGGTGACGGACTATATCCAGGCGCGAACCGCGCTCGATATGGCACCGGGCGCGCGGGCACGGACGCGCGCCGACCGAGCCTTCGCGCGCCTCGCGGAGCTGGCAGCGCCGCGCATCCGCTATTTCACCCGCCGCTACGGCCTCTCCGATGTCGCCGATGATGCAGCGCAGGTCTGCGCGATCGCGCTGCACCGCGCCGCCGAACGCTATGATCCCGCCCGTGCGCGCTTCACCACCTATGTGAACTGGCAGCTGCGCGCCGAACTGCAGGCGCTGCGCCTTCGCCTCCATGGCGACCAGCGGACGGCGGGGCGGCGGCATGTCACCGCAACCTTGCCGCTCGATGCCTTGCAGGCCGATGGCGCCGAAGACTGGCTGATCGATCCCGCCGCCGAAGCCGCGACCGAGCAGCGCGCGGCCGACGGGCTGGCGATGCTCGCCGCCGATCGCCTGGTTGCCGATTGGGCGACGCGGCGCCGCGCGACAATGTCGCGGTCGGCACGACACACGAATGCGCGGATCGAGGCGCGCGTCGCTGCCGAACAGGCGCTGGTCCGCCACCAGCTGACGGCGACCGCAACGAGCGAGCGACTAAGCGAAAGCGACCGCCATATCGTGCGCCGCGCGATCGCCGACATCGCGCGCCACGCGGCGCCGCGCAAATCGCATTGAATGCCGCCTATTGCAGCGTGGCGCGGCCGTCGTCGCCATCGTAGCGACCGAAAAACTGCATCAGCTGGACGACCAGCTCGGCGCGCGCGTCGATCGGCGTCGCTTCCAGCAGCGCCTGTTTGGCGGCGGCGTCGAACGGCGCAACCTGCGCGATGCCGTTGACCAGCGTCGCATCATCGAGCTGCCCGACCGAATCCCAATCGACGACATAACCCTGCCTTGTCGCAAAGCGCTTTGCCTCGCGTTCCAGACTGGCGCGCTCGACGCTCGACAGCACCGCATCATCCTCGATCTCGGCTTCGATTTCAGCCTCGACCTGACGAAAGGGAGTGGTGACATCGAGTTCGCGGCGGACGCGAAACCGCGCCACGCCTTCGAGCACAAGATTGAAACGTCCTTCGTCGAGCGCCTCGACATCGACAATCCGCCCGACGCAGCCGACGTCATAGAGCGCGGGCGGCTCGCGGCTTTCCTCGCCCGGCAGCATACGCGGCTGGATCATCCCGATCTGGCGATCGCGCGCCAGCACCTCCTGCACCATCGCCGAATAGCGCGGCTCGAAAATATGCAGCGGCAGGTGCAGCCCGGGAAACAGCACCGCGCCGGGCAGCGGAAAAATCGCGATCCGCTGAATGGTCAGGGGCGCCTCCGCGTTCATCAACCAAACAGCACGAGCGACAGGCGGCGGCGCTGCGCCGTCACCCACGGATCCTCCAGCCCCACGGCTTCGAACAGCGACAGCAGCTTGGCGCGCGCCGCGTCCTCCTGCCATTCGCGGTCGGCGGCGACGATATGGAGCAGATTGTCGGCAGCCGCGTCGCGTTGCCCCGCGCCGATCTGCGCACTGGCGAGGTCGAAGCGCGCCTGATGATCGGCAGGATTCGCCGCAAGAGCGGCTTCAAGCGCCGCCAGTTCGCCCGCATCGGGGGCGTCGGCGGCCAGTGCGAGTGCGCTTTTCGCCTGCGCGATCGCGGGGTCGTCGGCGATTTCAGCGGGCAGCATGTCGAGTGCACCTTGCGCGCTGGTCAGATCGCCTGCGAGGACAAAGGCGCGGATCAACCCGCCATGTGCCGCAGCATTGTCGGGCGCCATTTCGAGGATCTGCCCGAAGATGCTCGCGGCACGCTCGCCGTCGCCTTCGGCCAGCACGGTTTCACCCATGTCGATCAGCGGCGCGATCTCGACCGCGCGTGCCGTCGCTTCGCTTTCGATCGGCAGCTGCGCGAGCAGCTGGTCGAGCATCGACTTCAGCTGGCTTTCGGTGCGCGCGTTGGTGAGGTTGGCAACCGGCTGGCCCTGGAAAATCGCATAAACGGTCGGGATCGACTGGACCTGGAACTGGCTGGCGATGAAGCGATTCGCATCGACGTCAATCTTGGCGAGCAACACGCCCTTGTCGGCATAATCGGCGGCGACCTTTTCGAGGATCGGGGTCAGCTGCTTGCACGGCCCGCACCATTCGGCCCAGAAATCGAGGATCACGAGGCTGGTCATCGACGGTTCGACGACGTCGCGACGGAACGCTTCGACGGCTTCCTTTTCTTGCGGATTCAGACCCAATGTGGCCACGAAATCATGCTCCTGTTACGCGTCCCCGGGCGTCGGCGCGCCGACCGCAGAGACTCTTGTCCTGCTTATGTGGGAATTGCGGGCGATATGCCAACCCTTCGGCAAAAAACGCAAACAGGGCTTGCCGAGTCAAAAAGCCGGTGCTAATCGCCCGCCTCACCCGCTGGAACCGACCGGTTTCCAGCCGCCAGAGCGGGCGTAGCTCAGGGGTAGAGCACAACCTTGCCAAGGTTGGGGTCGAGGGTTCGAATCCCTTCGCCCGCT
Source organism: Sphingopyxis microcysteis (assembly GCF_012274265.1). GTDB lineage: Bacteria > Pseudomonadota > Alphaproteobacteria > Sphingomonadales > Sphingomonadaceae > Sphingopyxis > Sphingopyxis microcysteis. The sequence continues at coordinate 678,187 of NZ_JAANYY010000003.1, read as the reverse complement.
CCAGTTTTCTCAAATTATGTAAAGTTCCGCCTCCTTCGGGGAGGCGATGCGATTTCCGGGCGGTCGGCCATGCCGCTGCATTCCGCCTTGCGGCTGGGCTTATCCCGATCGACAGAACCAGGCGGCACGCTGTGGCTGCAGTGCGGTGCGCTGTGACGATGCTTCGCTTCGGCGTCGGTCGTCCATAGCACAAGGGCTCCGCCGATGGTTCAGCGGAGCCCTGCGTACGGCGTTGAGCCGCAATCGATCAGCCGTGGATTAGCCGTTCAGGCGGTCCTTGACGGCCTTTGCCGGGCCAAAGGTCAGCTTCTTGGCGGCCTTGATCTGGATCGTCGCGCCGGTCGAAGGGTTGCGGCCTTCGCGGGCCGGGGTTGCCTTGACCTTGAACTTGCCAAAGCCGTTGACCGAAACTTCGTCGCCCTTGGCGGCGGCATCGGCGATCGCGGCGAAGACGGCGTCGACGGCCTTGCGCCCGTCGGCTTTGCTGAGGTCCAGCGACGCGGCGACGGCGTCCGACAGTTCGGCGTGATTCATAAATTCTCTCCTGGTCTCGACCGGGCGATTCCCGATCAATGCGCTGCCATAGCCGCATGATACGGCGTTCGCCAAGTCCCGGTTTTGCGGGCGGTCGATGCGCGAATCGGCGCGTTATGGCCCGATGGCGCGCGGCTTGAGCGTCAACGGCAGCCCGGCGGTGAGCAGCACGACCTCGGCCGCGGTCGCGGCGACCGCCTGATTGAGCCGGCCGGCGGCGTCGCCGAAACGCCGCGCCAGCGCATTGGCGGGGACGATCCCCAGCCCGACCTCGTTGGATACCAGGATGATCTGACCGGAGAACTGTTTGATTGCCCTGCATAATTCGCCTTCGGCCAGACCCGGATCGGCGTCGGCGAGCAGCAGGTTCGACAGCCACAATGTCAGGCAATCGACCAGCACCACCGCATCGGGCGCGTTCAGCGCATCGAGTACCGCGGGCAGGTCGCGCGGCGCCTCGACGGTTTGCCAGCGCGCGTCGCGGTCGGCCTGATGCCGCGCGATACGCTCGTGCATCTCATCGTCGAACGCTTCGGCGGTTGCGACAAAATGATGGCGGCCGCCCAGCATCTCGGCGCGCGCCTGCGCATAACGGCTCTTGCCCGACCGCGCCCCGCCGAGGACGAACAGGCTGCTGCCGGTCATCCGCGCACCCCGGCAAGCGCCAGCAGGCCGTAGAGATCGACATGCACCGCCAACTCGGCCGCGATGTCGTCGAGCGCCGCGTCGACATCGGCAGCATAGTCGCGCCCGCCGCCGGCCACCCCGATGCGCGCCAGCAATGCGCGGCGCAGCTCGGCCGAGGCGAACAGGCCGTGGAGATAGGATCCGATCACGCGGCCATCGCCGCCGACCGCGCCGTCGCGCGCGCCATCGGCCAGCATCGCAAAGGGCTGGTCCGTGCCTGACCCGCGCGTTTCGCCCATATGCATTTCATAGCCTTCGAGCGCAGCACCGAGCGCCGATCCGGTGACATGGCGCAGCGTCTTGGCGGGCGAAAGCGTCGTTTCAACATCGAGCAACCCCAGCCCGTCGACCGCCGCGGGCGCGCCCTCGATCCCCAGCGGGTCGGCAATCCGCCGCCCGAGCATCTGGTAGCCGCCGCACAGCCCGACGATCATCCCGCCGCGGCGGTGATGCGCCCTGATGTCGATATCCCAACCCTCGGCGCGCAGCGCCTTGAGATCTGCAATTGTCGCTTTCGATCCGGGCAGGACGATGATCGCCGCCTCGGCGGGGATCGGACGCCCCGGCGGCACCATCACCACCTCGACCCCGGGCTCGAGCTTGAGCGGATCGAGGTCGTCGAAATTGGAAATGCGCGGCAGGATAGGGCAGGCGATGATCCGCCGCGCCTCGCGCGGGTCGGCGGGGCGTTCGAGGATCACGGCATCCTCGCTCGGCAGCCGCGCTGCGGCGCCGAGCCAGGGAATGACGCCGAAACCCGGCCAGCCGCTGCGCTTTTCGATCTCGCGATAGCCATCGTCGAACAGCGCCGGATCGCCGCGGAACTTGTTGATCAGGAACCCGCGGATCATCGCCGCATCCGCGGGATCGATCACTGCGCGGGTACCGACGACCGACGCGATCACGCCGCCGCGGTCGATGTCACCGATCAGGATGACGGGGACATTGGCGGCGCGGGCAAAGCCCATATTGGCGATGTCGCCGACGCGCAGGTTGATCTCGGCGGGCGATCCCGCGCCCTCGACCACCACGATGTCGCACTGCGCTTGCAATCGTTCGTAGCTTCGCATGACCTCGGTCAGCAGCGCGCCGCGCGCTTCGCGAAAATTGCCGCTGCCCAGCGTCCCGCGCACCCGGCCATGGACGATCAGCTGCGACGTGCGGTCGGCCTGCGGCTTCAGCAGCACCGGGTTCATGTCGCTGTGCGGCGCGGTCCGGCACGCCATCGCCTGCAGCGCCTGCGCGCGCCCGATTTCGCCGCCGTCGATCGTCACCGCGGCATTGTTCGACATATTCTGCGGCTTGAACGGGCGCACCGTCAGCCCGCGGTTGGCAAAGGCGCGGCACAGCCCCGCGACGAGCACCGACTTGCCGACGTCCGACCCGGTACCTTGCACCATCAGCGCAGCCATGCGGCGACCCCTGCAATTCCCCACAACAACAGGCAGGCGCGGAGATAGAGCGCGAGCGCGCGGTCAATGTCGCCGCTGTCGGCGTCGTGGCGGCCGTCGCCGATCCAGGGCTTGTCGTGCATCACCCCGTCATAGGCGACCGGCCCCGCCAATCGAAGCCCCAACGCGCCCGCCATTGCCGCCTCGGGCCAGCCGGCGTTGGGCGACGCGTGGCGCCGCGCGTCGCGTCCCATCACGCCCCACCCGCCGCGACCGGCAAGGCAGATCAGGGCGCCCGACAGCCGCGCCGGGATCCAGTTGGCCAGATCGTCGCCGCGCGCCGCCGCCCAGCCGAAGGCACGCCAGCGCACCTCGCGGTGGCCGATCAGGCTGTCGGCGGTGTTCACCGCCTTATAGGCCCAGATACCCGGCAGCCCGAGCAGCAGCAGCCAGAACAGCGGCGCGGCGACCCCGTCGCAGAAACTCTCGGCAAGGCTTTCGATCGCAGCGCGCGCGACCCCGGCCCGATCGAGCGGCGCGGTGTCGCGGCCGACGATCGCGCCGACCGCGCCGCGCGCCGCGGGCAGGTCGCCGCGGTCCAGCTGCTCGACGACCGCGCGGACATGGTCGAACAGGCTGCGCTGCGCGAGCGCAGGCCAGGCCAGCACAGCAATGCCGACCCAGCCCCAGCCACCGAAGAACGCGAGCAACCCATATTGGATTGCCCCCGCCGGACCCGCGGCGACGATCAACAGCAGCAGCAGGGTCAGCACGCCAAAGGCGCGACGTCGCCGATCGCTGCGCTTCGGACGGTTCCACCGCGTCTCGCAGGCGGCGATGATCCGCGCGAACAGCCCGACCGGGTGGCCGATATGGCGATAGAGCCGCCGCGGCCAGCCGAACGCCGCGTCGAGCGCCAGCGCAGTGAGCGCGATGGGCTCAGCCATCGACGAGCGCCGCGTCGAGCCGCGCCAGCGCAGCGCCGTCGGCGGGCAGGCCGATGCGCAGCCACCGTGGCTGGTCGTCGAAGGGGCGGATCAGGATCGCGCGCCGTGCGAGCCGTTCGAACAGCGCGCGCGCGTCGTCGACCGCGATCAGCCGAAACAAGGGGCAGGCGCCGATGGGCTGATGCCCATGGCGGATCAGAACCGCGTCGAGCGCGGCGGCGTCGCGCGGCAGCCGCGCGCGCGCCGCGGCGATCCATTCGTGGTCGGCGTAGGCGGCGGTGCCGATCGCAATCGCCGCCGCCGACAACGGCCATGCGCCCAGCCGGTCGCGCAGCGCCGCGATCATCGCGGGTGGCGCGATAACAAAGCCCAGCCGGACGCTCGCAAGCCCGAAAAATTTGCCGAACGAGCGAAAGACGACGAGCCGCCGGTCGTCGCCGACCGCCGCCGCAACGCTGTGCGCCGGATCGGTGTCGGCGAACGCCTCGTCGACCAACAGCCAGCCGTCGCGGTCACGCAGCAGGCCGAGCATCGCCTCGCCGTCGATGACGCGCCCGTCGGGATTATTCGGGTTGGCGAGGATCAGTGTGCCGCGACTTTCGCGCGCTGCTTCGGGATAGACCGCCGCGCTGCCCGCGATCATCGCGCCATGGGTGCGGTATCCGGGGGCGATATGCGCCGCCGGACCGCCGATCATCGCGCCGACCAGCCGCAGCCCGATCTCGCTGCCCGGCACCGCGCAGACATGGCGCGGATCGGCGCCGAAATACGACGCCGCGGCGGCTTCGAGTGCCGCCAGCGCCGCGGGGTCGGGCAGGCGCTGCCAGTCGAACGCCATGTCGGCGGCGCCCGGCCAGCGATGCGGGTTGATCCCGGTCGACAGGTCGACCCAGTCGCTACCGCCGAAATGGCGCTGCGCCGCTGCCAGTGCGCCGCCGTGCCAGGTCCATGCGTCGCTCATGCCAGATGCACGACCAGCAGCGCCGCAGCGAGCAGCGCGCTTTCGCCGAGCTCGATCCCCGCGCCATGGCCGTCGCCCGAAATGCCGCCGATCTGGCGCTTCAGCCACCAGCCCCACAGCAGAAAGACCAGCGGCGCGGCCAGCAACGACGGTGACGCCCATGCCGCCGTCAGTAGCAGCGCGCTCCAGATCGCGAAATCAACGGGACGCACGACATTGCGGAACCGCGACCCCAGTCCCGCGTGCAGGTCGGGCAGCGCGCGCGACCAGACGAGCGGGCCGATGCGCGCTGCGAAAGGGATCAGCGCGATGGCGATGAATGACTCGCCATCGATCAATGCGCGGAGCAGCACCAGCTTGGCCAATAGTTGCAGCGCGATCGCGACGACCGCAAAGCTGCCAGCGTGCGGGTCCGCCAGCACCGCTAGCAAGCGTTCGCGGTCCTCGACGGCGGACAGCCGTCCGCGGGCCTTGTGCGCCGCGCCGCTCGCGTCGGCGATGTCGCCCAGCCCGTCGAGGTGCAGCGCGCCGGTGACCACAACCCAGACCAGCAGCGCGAACAGCGCGCCCGTCCACGGATCGATGCGCCCGCCGACCCAGCCTGCACCCGCAACGAGCGCGCCGACGATCAGCCCGACCGCGGGGAACCAGCGCATCGACGCGGCGAACTCTTCGCCCGACACCGCGATGCGCGGCGTCGGCAGCCGGGTCAGGAACTGGATCGCGATCAGCAAGCCCTTCATGGCGTCAGTCCGACGATTTGCGCGCTCATCGGCTCGCCCGGCCAGACGTGGAGCGACAGCCGCGCCGCATAGGGCAGGTCGAAGGTCCACAGCTGGCGCCGGTCGAAGCCGCAGAGGATATGCAGCGCCGCGCGCATCGAACCGCCGTGCGCGACGACCAGCGTCGGGACCGGCGCCAGATCGGCCAGCGCGGCCGCCACGCGCGCGACCAGCGCCGACCAGCGCTCGCCGCCGGGCGCCGGATTCGCGTCGGGATCGTCCCAGAATCGCCCGAGCGCGTCTTGATCGACCGTGCAGCTCGCGCGCCCGTCCCAGTCGCCGAAATCGAGTTCGCGCCAGCGTGGATCGATCGTGAGTGGCAGCGCGAGGGCGCGGCCGATTGCTTCGCCCGCAGCGCGGCTGCGCATCAAGTCCGACGCGAGGAGCCGTTCGATGCCCAGCCCCGCCGTCTGCGCTGCGCATGCCGCGATCCCCGCCGCCGTCGGTGCGCCATCGGTGCGTCCCATGAGCAGCCCCGGGGTGTCGGGCGCCCCGTGGCGCAGCAGATGGAGCGCAAAGCCGCTCACAGCGACCCCGACACCTGCGCTTCGGCAAAGGTCGCCATCTCGTCATGCGCAGCGAGCGCGCTGCGGATGATGTTCGCCGCCACCGCCGCGCCGCTGCCCTCGCCGAGCCGCATGTTCAGCGCCAGCAGCGGATCGAGCCCGAGCAGACCCAGCAGGCGCCGGTGCCCCGGCTCGGCCGAACAATGGCCCGCGATGCAATGCGCCGCGATCGCCGGATTGTCGGCGGCGAGCGGGGCAAGCGCCGCGCTGCAGATGAAACCGTCGAGCAGGACCGGAATCCTCAATTGGCGGGCGCGGACAATCGCGCCCGCGATCGCCGCAATCTCGCGCCCGCCGACGCGGCGCAGCGTCTCGAACGCCGTCACAGGCGCCCTGCCATGAAAGGCGAGGGCGCGCGCGACCACCTCGGCCTTGCGCGCGACGCCATGGCCATCGACCCCGGTGCCGGGGCCGACCCACGCCGACGCGTCGCCGCCGAAACTGCGCGCGCAGAGCGCTGCTGCCGCGGTCGAATTGCCGATCCCCATTTCGCCCAGCACGATCAGGTCGAGCTCGGCATCGACCGCCGCGGCGCCGCGGTTCAGCGCATCGAGGCACTCCTCCTCGGTCATCGCCGCCGCGACGGTGAAATCGGCGGTCGGCCGGTCGAGGTCGAGCGCGACGACCGCCAGCTCCAGCCCCGCCGCACCCGCCAGCGCGTTGATCGCCGCGCCGCCGCTCGCAAAATTCGCCACCATCTGCGCGGTCACGCTCGCCGGGAAAGCGCTGACCCCGTGCACGGTGACGCCGTGGTTGCCTGCGAAAATGATTGCGCGCGCGCGGTCGATCCGCGGCCGTGCCTTGCGACGCCAGCCCGCGAAAAAGATTGCGAGATCCTCGAGCTTCCCGAGCGAGCCCGCCGGCTTGGTGAGTTCGGCCTGCCGAATCTGGGCATCAGCCACGGCATACGGATCGGGTTCGCTGAGATCGGCCAGCGCCGCCGCGAAGCCCTGGGGCGAGGTAAAGCTGGTCATTCGGCGACATATCCTGGCGGCGGCGTGCGGGTGATGAAATGGCCTTTGACGCCCTCGGGCCACAGCGAATAAGGAACGCGGCCATGCTCGCTCGCGGCATAATGGACCGCATAGTCAAGGATCGCGCGCGCCGTATATTCGCCCGCAACGAAGCGACCCAGCACATAGGCGATCTTTCCCGGCGCGCGCAGGTGGACGGTGCAAAAGTCCTGGCACGCGAACAGACACGCCATCTCCTGCACCGCAATTTCCGCGTAGCGCGGGTCGGCGGCCTTCGCGTCGTGCAGCGCTGCGACCAGCCGCGCGCCGCCGCGCACGCCGCCCGCGTCGACCTGCGCCTCGCGGCTGTGGCGACAGCTGTTGCACACCACCACCGCGGGACCCGGATCGACGCGCGTCAGCATCAGGCCGCGCTCGCTACGGGCAGCGGCGGTGGCGGAACCCCCACCGCGACGAGCAGGCGATAGAGCGCGTACAGCCCGATCAAGATCGCGCCATTGCGGACAAATTGCTCGGCCAGCAGGTCGGGTGCCGTCGCGGTATGCAGCCCGCCGAGCACCAACGCCCAGCCGACGATGATCCCCTTATACGCGGCAAAACCCGCCGCATAAGCCAGGCTCAGTCGCGCCGCGACCGATCGGTAATTCAGCGCGCGCACCGCGGCATAGCCCGCCAGCGCCGACCCCGCCGCCGCCGTGCCGAGCGCAAAGCCCCACGCCAGCGTGCTGCCGTCGCGCGGATAACCGAGCAGGAAAAAGCCGACGCACTGGCTCGCCAGCCACGCCAGCAGCATCAGCGCCACGCCGCCCGGGCGGCGCATATGCACCGCCGCGAGCGCCGCGAGCGACGGAAAGGGCGTCGCGCAGGCGAGCGCCAGCGTCGTCGCCGTGCTCGCGGCGGTGAGGAGGGCGACCCATAGCGCCGACGCGCCGCGCTGCGACAGCGCCGCCATCAGAAGCGCCCCCGGATGCCGGCGTAGATGCTGCGCCCGATCGAGCCGTAGCGGAATGCCGTCATATATTGCTCGTCGAAGACATTCTCGGCGCGCGCGAACAGTTTCACCGCGTCCGACAGCGCGAACTCGGCGCGCAAATCGACGAGCGTATAGTCGTCGAGCCGCGTCGCGTTGCTCGCATTGTCATAGCTTTTGCCCGACCAGCGCAGCGCCGCGCCGATGTCGAGTCCGAAGTCGAAGCCATAGCTGACCGAGGCATTGGCGGTCTGGCGCGGACGGCGCGGCAACCATTTGCCGAAATTGGCGGTACCCGGCGATCGGTCCTCGCTCGCGATCCAGCTATAATTGCCGTCGAGGACCAGCCCGCCCAGCGTCAGCGCGGCGGCGGCTTCGACGCCCTGCGCCTTGCTGCGCGCGACGTTCGAATAATAGCCGAAGCGCCGCGTCGTCGGATCGCCCGGAACAAAGCACAGCGGGTTGGTCGAAGTGCCCGAACAGCTGTTGTAGATGATCTGGTTCGTGGTCGTGCGGTCGAACCAGCTCGCGCTGACGACCAGCTTGCGATCGAACAGCGACTGCTCGATCCCCGCTTCCCAACCATCCGCGGCCTCGGGATCGAGCGCCACATTGCCATATTCGCTGAACAGCTGGAACAGCGACGGCGCCTTGAACCCTTCGCCATAGCTGGCGCGGAGCACCGTCCCCGTCGGGAGGCGCCAGACGCCGCCCGCCGCAAACAGCGTCTGGCCGCCATAGCGGTCGTGGTCGTCGTAACGGACGCCGCCGTTCAGGATCAGCCCGTCCACCGGTTCGACGCTGAGCTGGCCATAGGCGCTGGTCAGCTCGGCCTTGCCGCGCGCGAAAGCCGGAAGCGGGACCGTGAGCGAAGCCGAAGGCGAGCGGCTGCGGAAATCCGATCGTTCGTTTTCGGCTCCGAAGATCGCGGAGATGCGGTCGGAGAGGGCGAAGCTGCCCTGATATTCCCAGCGCTTGTTTTTGCCGTCGGCTTCGAAACTGCGCGGCCGCGCGCGGTCGGGGTTGAAATTGTCGCGGTTTGTGTCGGTGTGGCCATAGGCGATGCGGTTGCGGAAACGCCCGCCGACGAGGTCGAAATTCAGCCCCGCATAGCCGACGAATTCCTTGTTCAGCCCATAATCGTTGCTGTCGACGTTGAAGCCGTCAAATTCGACGCGGCCGCTGGAATAATAACCGCGCACCTCGGCGCTGACATTGTCGGCGAGCGTCAGTTCGGCGCGGCCCGATACGCTATGGTTGCGATAACCGTCGCGTTCGACCCCGCCGAACGCCTTTCCGTGCGACGAAATGCCGTCGGTGGTGAAACGCTGCCCGCCGATGCGCCAAGCGAGCGGCCCGGTGCGACCACCGATTGCGGCGCGCGCGCTGACGGTGTCGCGCGATCCGGCCTCGAGGTCGAAACTGCCTTCCAGCCTCTTTTCGGGCGATGCGGTCACGATATTGACCACCCCGCCGATCGCCTGGCTGCCCCACAGGATCGATTGGGGGCCGCGCAGCACCTCGATCCGCGAAATGTCGCCGACGAGCAGGTTGGTGAAGTTGAACCCGCCGCCCGTCGACGACGGATCGTTCAGCTTCACCCCGTCGATGACGGCGACCGTATGTTCGGACTCGGCGCCGCGGATGCGCAACGACGTCGCGGTGCCATAACCGCCGTTGCGCGAGATGCTGACGCCGGGGGTGCGCAGCAGCAATTCGGTGACGCCAATGTCCTGCGCGCGGTCGATCGCATCCTTGTCGAGCACCGCGATCGCGGCGGGGATCTCGTCGAGGGTCAGCGGCGCGCGCGTCGCGGTCACGACGATGCTGTCGCCGTCGGCAGCGACGGCATGCGCCGCTTCCTCGGCGAGTGCGGGGGATGACGCCGCCAGCGCGGCGAGCGAAACGGAGTGACGGAAAACGCAATTCATCTGGGTAACCTCATCGACAACACCGCACGCACGCGGGATCGATGTCTGGGCCACCGGGCGCACGACAGCGTCCCCGCGCGAACGCGGTCCACTTTGTCGTCATGCGGGTTCACCCCCGTCCGCCCGGTGCACCCTGCCCGCGCGAAAGACGACGGCGACGGGCAGGTCTCCTGGCTTGCGGGTCAGCGCCGTCCGGCCGCCTTCTCGGGACTGAAAGTCCCAATGGCATGTGGCCGATGGCTCGCCGCGTACAGTTGCAGGGGCAGCCGGGGTTTTCCCGTTCCCTCTTAGTCCCCGTCGCCGAGGAACCTGTCGCTTGCCGCCCGTTAGCTTGGTTTCGATCAGATGGTCAATCGCCGTTTGTCGGGCAGATCGCCCTTCCCCCTTGATGGGGGAAGGATATGCAGCCTTATCGCGAAGCGATTAGGCGAAGTTGGATGGGGGTGACGGTGCGTGCATGCACCGTCGCGTCAGGCCGAGAGCGCACCCCCACCGCTGCGACTAAGCCAGCAAGCTGGCAAGTCTCGCTGCCTCCCCCATCTAGGGGGAGGGCAAAGGGCGCATCGCGCCGACCCTAAAACAGCCCCGGCAATTCGCGCTGCGCAACGCTTGGCCGCGCGGGGACCAGCATTTCGGGTTCCGCCTGCACCCGCGTACTGCTGCGCTGCGCGGCCGCCCCGACGCTCGCTTCGGCGATCCGCGTCGTACAGCTGCCGGTGGCCAAAAAGTCAATCGCAGCGCGCACCGACGCTTCGCGTGCATCGCCCAGCGGCAGGTTCAAATCGTCGCCCGCGGCGCAGCTGTTCGAAATCTGGGGTGCGAGGCCATTGTAATAATTGCCCGCCCCGGTCGAATTGGCGGTGGCAAAGGCGACGACGCGCATCCGGTCGTCGCACTCGGCCTTGTCGAGCGCGATCTGGCCGACCGGCTTGCCGAAGGTATTGCTGCCGACCAGCGTCATGTTGGTACCGAGGTAAGGCAGCATCGAATTGATCACCAACTCGCTCGCTGATGCGGTCGATCCGGTGCCGATAAAGGCGATGCGCGTCGGGGCGATCGATTCGGCGGTCGGGGCAAAGCGATGCTCGTCATTCTCCACGGCTTTCGACGGGCGGAACACGGTCTGCGAAAACAGCGACCCGCTGCGCCCCTCGCCCATCAGATCGCCCATCAGTTCGGCGGTCGAAACCAGCCCGCCGCCGTTGTAGCGGAAATCGATGATGATGTCGGTCACCCCCTGATTGCGGAAGTTCAGGAAGGCGGTGCGCAGCTGCGGGTTCGCCGACGAGATGAAGCTGCGGAGGTTCAGATAACCGTAATTGCGCCCGCTCTCGCTGATGATCTTGGCGCCATAACGATCCGAAATCGGGTCGAGCGAATATTCGGCCTTGGCGACGGTGACGTCGCGGGTGCCGGCGCTGTCCTGAATGCGCAGGATGCGGGTGACGCCGGGGTCGCTGGGGCCGAGGGCGTTGGTGATCCCCTGCGTGCCTTCGGCCGCGACGATGTTCGCGATCGTGCGCATGTTGCTGGCCGTGGTGCCGATCGCCACGATGCGCGTGCCGCGGTCGATGCCCGCGGCGATCGCGGGCGCGCCTTCATAGGCTTCGGCGATGACGACGACATTGGCGCTCGGGTCATAGGTCAGGCGGACGCCGAACCCCGCGCTCGATCCGCTGGCAAAGAACGCATTCTCTTCGGCGATCGAGGTGATGTAGGTAAAGAAACGATCCTTGCCGAGCGCGCGCGCCGGCGCGACCAGCGCGTCGATATAGGCGTCGACATTGCCGAAGCTCGCGGGATTGACCCCGGTCGCGACGTCGCCGGGGAACAGATACCATTCGTCGATCACCGCCTTGGCAAAGCCCTGCCGCGCGGCAAGGCCGCAGCCTCCGGTCGGGGCCGGGGTCGGCGAGGGGGTCGGGGTAACGGTCACCGGCCCGCCATTGCTCCCCGTACTCGAACCGCCGCCGCCCCCGCACGATGCCAGTACAAAGGCGGAAAGGGTAAGCAGGGCAATGGATTTGCGCGACCGATGCGTCATGGATCGTCCTTGGGAATGGCTATGCGACCGGCGCCGGATCCCGAATGATCCGATCGCCATCATCGTATCTATGCGCGATTGAATGACCCGGCAATGAACTTGGCGCAAGGCGCGCTCAGTCGTCTTGCTCGCCCGGGTTTTCTGCCGTTTTCGGATCGCCGCGGCCTTTGAACCCCTGCGCGATCACATAAAGCTCGGGCGATCCCTTGCGGCTCGCCGGAGGCTTGGCGTGCTTGACCGTGGTGAAATGCTTCTTGAGCAAGCTCAGCAGCGTGTGATCGGCGCCCCCGGCAAACACCTTGGCCACGAACGCACCGCCGGGCAGCAGGTTCTGCACCGCGAAATCAGCGGCGGTTTCGGCCAGCGCGATCGTGCGCAGATGGTCGGTTTGCTGGTGGCCGACGGTGTTCGCCGCCATGTCCGAAATCACCAGGTCGGGCGCGCTGCCCAGCGCTTCGATCAGCGCGTCGGGGGCGGCATCGTCCATGAAGTCCATCTCGAGGATCGCGACGCCCTCGATCGGCTCGCACGCCAGCAGGTCGATGCCCGCAACGCGCGCCCGCGGGTTTGCCTTGCGCACGACCTGCGACCAGCCGCCCGGGGTAATGCCCAGATCGACGACGGCGCGGGCTTTCTTGATGAAGCCGAATTTGTCGTCGAGTTCGATCAGCTTGTAGGCGGCGCGCGACCGATAGCCCTCGGCCTGCGCGCGGCGGACATAGGGATCGTTAAGCTGGCGCTGCAGCCAGCGCGTCGACGACGTGCTGCGCCTTTTCGCGGTCTTGACGCGGACGTGCAGCCCGCCGCGACCGCTCGAACCCTTGGCGCCGCCGCCGCTCTTGCCGCTGCCGCCGCTCATTTGCGATACTCGCGGCGGGTCACCGGGACGTCGCGTCCCTGCATCGCCAGCGTCCGCAAAATTCCCTCGCGGATGCCGCGGTCGGCGACCCCGACGCGGGCTGCGGGCCACAGGTCGATGATGCTTTCCAGGATCGCGCAGCCGGCAACGACCAGGTCGGCGCGCTCGCGGCCGATGCAGGCAATCTCGGCGCGGTCGGCGATGCTGGCGTCGGCCAGGCGGCGGCTGATGCCGCGCATTGCATCGGCCGGCACGACCAACCCGTCGACCGCGCGGCGATCATATCGCGGCAGGTTCAGGAACACGCTGGCCAGCGTCGTCACCGTCCCGCTGGTGCCCAGCAAGCGCAGCTTTTGCCCCGCGAACTGTTCGGCGCGCCCGGCAAAGGCGGCAAAGGCGGTGCGCGTCACCTCGCGCATATGCGCATAGGCGGCCTGACGGCCCGCCAAGCTGTCATCGGGCAGCGGCGCATGTTCGGTCAGCGACACCACCCCCCATGGCACGCTGATCCAGTCGCGAATTTTGACGTCATTGTCGGATACGTCGACGCGCATCAGCTCGGTCGAGCCGCCGCCAATGTCGAATATCAGCGCCGGACCGTCGCCGGGTTCCATCAGGTTGTGACAGCCGAGCACTGCGAGTCGCGCTTCTTCCGCGGCGGAAATAATGTCGAGGACGATGCCCGTTTCGCGCCGCACCCGCTCTGCCAGTTCGGCGCCGTTCGCCGCGCGGCGGCACGCTTCGGTGGCGACCGCGCGCGACAGCGACACATGGCGGCGGCGGAGCTTGTCGGCGCAGATCGCCAGCGCCGCGACGGTGCGATCCATCGCCGCATCGCTGATCCGCCCGCTGCCGTGCAACCCTTCGCCCAGCCGGACGATGCGCGAAAAAGCGTCGATGACGACCAGCTCGCCGTCCTGCGGGCGGGCGATCAGCAACCGGCAATTGTTGGTGCCAAGGTCGATCGCGGCATAGCTGCGCGGTCGTACGAAATTCGCGGGACGCGTGGCGGCTTCCGCCTTGGTTCGCGTCTTTGCCGTCGGCCCCGTCCTCGAACTTGGCCGCGGCGGTCGCCCGGATGGCGCTGCCATTTGCCGCATGGCTAGTATTACCTGTCTCTACTCACGCATCCGTCACCTGCGGATGTGCACTTGGATGAGAACCTAGGCTTTGGCGGCGTTCAAGGCAACCCCGCCCCCTTTGCGCGCCGATCGGACAAAGAAAACCCCGCCCGGCGGTGGCCGGACGGGGTAAAGGAGGGAAGGAAATTTATTGGAGGTCGGGACTACCCTTAACGGCAGCCGTCATTCCCCTTGTCGATGGCGCGGCCAGCGATGGCGCCGACAGCGCCGCCGATGATCGTGCCGACGGTGCGGTCGCCGCGGCCGGCGATTTCATGGCCGGCGAGGCCACCGGCGATCGCGCCGATGATCGTGCCGCCGGTGCCATTGTCGCACTGGCGATAATTGCGGTTGTTGTACCGCTGGTTGTAATAGCGGCGGTCCTGGCGGTAGTCGCGGCGGTCGGCGCGGCGATCGTAACGACGGTCATAGCGGCGGTCGTCGCGGTCGTAGCCGCTGTAATAGCTCGAATAGCCGTCACGGTCATAATAACCGTTCTGTGCTGCGGCGGGAGCCGCCATCCCCAGCGTCGCGGTGGACATCAGGGCGGCGATCGAGAGGGTCACCATCTTTTTCATCGTCGTTCTCCTTCTTTCGTCGTTGGGCCCTTCTGGGCGTTGTCGATGGAGGGGTTATGCGCGATTCGCATTGAGCCGACCCTGAACGCGCCTGTTGGCTGGCGTTCAGCTTCGCCGCCCGTAATGCTTCCCTTTCGCGCGCCGCCCCCCTAACCCGCGCCGATGCGCCGCCTGATTTACGCCGCCCTGATCTTTGTTGCGCTCGGCCCGGTGCCGGGAACGGTGCAGCGCTTTCCCGTCGACAACCTCACCCAGCGCGCCGCTGCGCACCCGCTGGAACTGGCGGCAGAGACGCGCGGCACCATGCGCTTCGTGCGCGGCTGGCATCTCGTCAGCCCGCACAGCTATTTCGGCGGATTTTCAGGTCTCGCGCGGACCGGCCCCGGCACGTTCAGGCTGATCGGGGATAATGGCTATACGACGCGGCTCGTTATGGGCGCCCGTGGCGGCATCACCGCGGTCGACATCCGTCCGCTCCCGACCCCCGACGGTCGCCGCGCGAGCAAGGCGATGGCGGATACCGAGGCGCTGTTTGTCGATCCGGTGAACGGCAAGGCGTGGATCGCGCTCGAAGGGATCAACCAGATCTGGCGGCTGAACGCCGACCTGACCGCCATCGAATCGCGCCGCCGGTTGCCCGAACCGCGCTGGCCCGCGAATCGCGGTGCCGAGGCGATGGCGCGCCTCGGCGATGGGCGGACGGTGATTTTCTCCGAAGATGCCGACGACGACCCGCGCGGGACCGAGGCGCTATTGTACACGAGCGATCCTGCGGTGCCCGGGCCGCCACCGATTCGCTTCTTTTACGATTCGCGCGGCAAGGGGCTGGTCAGCGATGCCGTTGCCCTGCCCGACGGTCGCATCCTGCTTGTCCATCGTCGGCTTGGCTTCAATCCCGTGTTTACGACGGTCGTGGCGGTGCTTGATCCGGCGCCGATCGCCAAGGACGCCGTCCTGCGTTCGCGGACGATCGGAATCGTGCCGCGCCGTCTCGCCGAAAATTACGAAGGCGCCGCGGTGACGGTCGAAGGCGACCGCACCTGGCTCTGGCTCGTCTCCGACAATAATTTCAATCGCTGGCAGCGCAGCCTGCTGCTGCAATTCGAGCTGGTGGACCTGCCGTCCACCCCGACGCTGGACAGCAAAAAGGCGGCTCGGTAAACCCGGCCGCCTTTTGGCGTCAGCGATGGAAATGCGCTTAAGCGGCCTTTTCGGCCAGCTTCTTCGCGATTTCCTTCTTCACCTTGCGCGCGCCGACCGACAGCTGGTCGTCGCCGGCCTTCAGCAGCCAGTTGTCGAGACCGCCATTATGCTCGACGGTGCGCAGGCCGTGGGTCGACACGCGCAGCTTCACGCCCTTGCCCAGCGCATCCGACAGCAACGTCACATTCTGCAGGTTGGGCAGAAAGGTCCGCTTGGTCTTGTTGTTGGCGTGGCTGACATTGTTGCCAACCATACGACCCTTGCCGGTCAGTTCGCAGATGCGCGACATGCTGTTTGTCCTCGTACAAAATTTCGGTTCGGCGTCCGGATGCGTCCCGCAAAATCGGGGGCGGCAGGACCGGAGTGAGCCGGGAAAGGCGCGCGCTTATCGGCTTGCCGCAGATTCGTCAAGGGACTAGCGGGAAAAGCGATGCCACAATTTCCGCTCCCCGAACCTATGCGCGCCGCGCTGAATCTCGCGAAAAGCGCCGCCGCGGCGGGCGAAGTGCCGGTTGGGGCGGTCGTCGTCAAGGACGGGATGATCGTCGGCGAAGGTCATAATGCGCCGCGCACCGTGCATGATCCCACCGCGCACGCCGAAATCGTCGCGATTCGCGCCGCGGCGCGGGCGCTGGGCAATGAACGGCTCGACGGCTGCGATCTTTATGTCACGCTCGAACCCTGCGCGATGTGCGCTGGGGCGATCGCCCACGCCCGCATCGCGCGGCTTTATTACGGCGCCGACGATCCGAAAGGCGGCGCGGTCGTCCACGGCCCGCGCGTGTTTGCCCAGCCCACGGTGCATCACCGGCCCGAGGTTTATGACGGCATCGGGGCAGGGGAGGCGGCGGCGCTGCTTCGCGAATTTTTTGCGGCGCGGCGGTGAAGAGGGGGGGGGGCGCTTTGGGGTGGATTCCCGACCGTCCCTTATTCGTCATCCCGGCGAAGGCCGGGATCTCGCCGGTGCGGAAAACCGATAGGGTGAGATCCCGGCCTTCGCCGGGATGACGATGGAACAAAGGTCCGCTTCCGGTCGTTTCCCGCCGCAGCTAACCCCCCAAAACCTCCTCCACCCATTCAGGCACCAGCCGCGTCGCCGGGCCGTGCCGCGCCTCGGCGAACCAGTAACTCCCCTGGCTCGGTTCCATATTGAGTTCCAGCGTCCGCGCCCCCGACTGGCGCGCCTCGCGCACGAATCCGGCCGCCGGATAGACCGCCCCCGAGGTGCCGATCGACACGAACAGGTCGGCGCGGTTCAGCGCATGGTATATCTCGTCCATCCGGTACGGCATCTCGCCGAACCACACGATGTCGGGGCGCAGCGTGCCTCCTGCGCCGCATGCCGGACAGGCGGGCCGGTCGAGCAGTGTCCCGGTCCACGGCATCCGCGCGTCGCACGCGGTGCACCAGGCGTTCAGATGCTCGCCATGCATATGGATCAGTCGCTTCGCCCCGGCGCGTTCGTGCAGGTCGTCGACGTTTTGCGTCACGATCAGCAATTCGCCGGGCCATTCGGCGTCGAGCCGCGCGAGTGCTTCGTGCGCGGGGTTCGGCACCTTGGTCTGGATCGCCTCGCGGCGCATGTCGTAAAAGCGCAGCACCAGATCGGGATCACGCGCAAAAGCTTCGGGCGTCGCGACATCCTCGACGCGGTGCTGTTCCCATAATCCGCCCGCATCGCGAAAGGTGTCGATGCCGCTTTCCGCCGAAACGCCGGCGCCGGTCAGGATGACGATGTTGTTCAATTGGCTCATCCGGCCTCTCTATCCAGCTGCATCGACACCTTCACCCCTTTTCGTCACCCCGGCGCAGGCCGGGGTCTCGCCGGTGAGATCCCGGCCTCCGCCGGGATGACGGGAATAAGCGCATCTCGACTTCGCGGGCCGCAAAGGGCTAAGGGGAGGCGCGCATCAGGGGACGGCATATGACCAGCATCGGCATTATCGGCAGCGAAGGACGGATGGGCGTCGCGCTCGCCGCGGCGATTTCCGAAGCCGGACAGCGGCGCTGCGGCATCGACAAGGGCGGCGATGTGGTGAAACTCGCCGCCGACGCCGACGTCCTCGTCGATTTCTCCTCGCCCGCGGCGCTCGAAGCCACCCTCGACGCCTGCGTCGCGGCCAAAAAGCCGATCGTCATCGGCACCACCGGGCTCGAGGAACGCCATCATTATCTGATCGACGATGCCGCCGCCGATATCGCGGTGCTCCAGACCGGCAATACGTCGCTCGGTGTCACCTTGCTCGCGCATCTGGTGCGCGAGGCGGCGGCGCGGCTCGACCCCGAATATGACATCGAGATTGTCGAAATGCACCACCGGATGAAGCTCGACGCGCCCAGCGGCACCGCGCTCCTGCTCGGACAGGCCGCCGCCGCCGGGCGCGGCATCGACCTCGCCAAATGTTCCGAACGCGGCCGCGACGGGCTGACCGGCGCGCGCGGCCATGGCAAGATCGGCTTCGCGTCCTTGCGCGGCGGCACCGTCGCGGGTGACCATGATGTGATCTTTGCCGGACCGGAGGAGATGATCACTTTGTCGCACCGCGCCGAAAACCGCATGATCTTCGCCCGCGGCGCGGTCCGCGCGGCGCTGTGGCTGATCCATCAGAAACCGGGACGCTACACGATGCCGCAGGTGCTGGGGCTTTGACGTTCGGGGCAGGCTGCGGACGGCGGACCGGTCCGGTTCGCCACCCGCAGCACGCTTATCCGATCATTTGAACTTCAACTCGCGCAGCAAAAAGCTGCCCAATACGGTGCGAAATTTCGCGCGGTCGCCCGATTCGGCAATCATTTGCGTGTCGGTGCGCTTCATGAAATCGCGATAGGCCTGATCGCGTTTTTCATCTTCGGCGGCGTCGGGAAAGCTCGGGAAGGTGACCGACAGATACAGGTCGGGCTCGCCCGGTCGCGAATTGACATTATTGAACACCGCGTAACTGACGATCCAGCCTTTCGATTTGGCGAATTCCTGCGCCTTGCGCCATTCGTTCGCCAGATAGGTCGCATATTGCATGCCGCCGCCGTCGGCGACGTCGATCATCGCGACTTCGGTATAATTGCCCGGGGCCAGCGGATAATTTTGCGTCGACGCGGGTACGGGAATGGCGCACGACAGGGTGACGGCCAAAGCGGCCGTTTTCAACAATTTGGACATGGTCAGATCCTCCAACGCCGGAACGAGAACCCCCCTGGCTCTCTTGTCCGGTCCCCGCTGTCGATGCCCCCCCACGCCAGTCGCAGCGCGACTCGGCATCGGGTGCGCGAAGGCTGCGCCTGTCGCCGGTTCGAGTCAAATTTCCCGGGTTGGAGTTGCCCCCGTGGCCGCGCTAGGGCAGGCGCCGCGCCGCATCGTTCGGGCGCGCTTTGGGGTCTATCGGATGAAACGCGCCGACATCTTCGAATTCTACCGTCGGCTTGCCGAATTGAACCCCAGTCCGGAAACCGAGCTCGAATTTGGCAACATCTACCAGCTGCTCGTCGCGGTCGTGCTGTCGGCGCAGGCGACCGACGTCGGGGTGAACAAGGCGACGCGCAAGCTCTTTCAGGAGGTGACGACGCCGCAGGCGATGATCGACCTCGGCGAGGAGGGGCTGAAGGAGCATATCAAGACGATCGGGCTGTTCAACGGCAAGGCGAAAAACGTCATCGCGCTCTCCGAAATCCTGGTCCGCGACCATGGCGGCGAAGTCCCCGCCGACCGCGACGTCTTGACCAGCTTGCCGGGGGTCGGACGCAAGACTGCCAATGTCGTGATGAACTGCGCATTCGGCGCCGAAACCTTTGCCGTCGACACCCATATCTTCCGCGTCGGCAACCGCACCGGGCTGGCGCCCGGCAAGACGGTGCTGGCGGTGGAAAAGACGCTGGAAAAGGGCACGCCCGCCCCCTTCCGCGTCGGCGCCCACCACTGGCTGATCCTCCACGGCCGCTACATCTGCAAAGCGCGGACGCCCGAATGCTGGCGCTGTCCCGTCACTGACCTGTGCCGGTTCAAGCCCAAGACGGCGGCGCCGAAGGGGTGGCAGGCGGGCTGATCTGTCCATGTTGCGCAGACGTCCACTTTGGGGTGGATTCCAGACGTCTCCTATTTCCGTTCGTGTCGAGCGAAGTCGAGACACGCCGAAGGCTCAGGCCAAGCCACGCGTATCTCGACTTCGCTCGATACGAACGGGGACTGGATTGACGGCCGCTACCGGTCGTCTAAGGACATTCGTCATCCCGGACTTGATCCGGGATCCACTGCGGCGCTGAAGTCGTGGACCCCGGATCAAGTCCGGGGTGACGATGATGGATGGGGCGGTTTCCGGCCGTATCTTGCCGTACGGCATCCGGTCGCGGTGCGGCACTGGCGATTGCCACTTGCCGTCTGCCCATGACCCGCCATAACCCGTTGCCATGCGCAACTTTACCGCCCCGCTCGCCCTCGCCGCCGCCCTGCTCGCCGCCGCGCCCGTCCACGCCAAACCTGCCGATGCCGACGCGGCCAAGCAGATCTTGAAGGACAGCATCGCGATTCCGACGGTCGAGGGACGCGGCAAGGTGCCCGAACTGGCGGCGTACTATGCCGGGGTGCTGAAGGCCGCGGGCTTTGCCGACAGCGACATCGAAATCACCCCGATGGGCGAAACCGCAACCCTCGCCGCGACGCTGACTGGCACGACAAAGAAGAAACCGATCCTGCTGCTCGGCCATATGGATGTTGTCGCGGCCGACCCAAAGGACTGGACGCGCGATCCCTTCGTGCCGGTCGAGGAAAATGGCTATATTTTCGGCCGCGGGTCGGAGGACAACAAGTTCGACATCGCGATGATGGTCGCGACGATGGCGCAGCTGAAAAAGGACGGCTTCAAGCCGCAGCGCTCGATCATCCTGTTGCTGACGGGCGACGAAGAAACCCAGATGGTGACGACGCGCGCGCTCGCCGCCAAATATAAGGACGCCGAATTTGCCCTGAACGGCGACGGCGGTGGCGGGACGCTCGGCGAGGATGGCAAGCCGCAATATTACGGGCTGCAGGCGGGCGAAAAAACCTATGCCGACTTCACGCTCGAGGTCACCAACCCCGGTGGCCACAGTTCGCGCCCGTCGCCGGTCAATGCGATCGTCCAGCTCGCTGCGGCGCTCGAAAAGGTCGGCGCCTATAAATTCGCGGCGCAGCAGAACGAGCTAACCAAAATCGGCATGCCGATCGTCGCCGACCAGGTCGGCGGTAATATGGGCGCCGCGCTGAAAGCCTTCGCCGCCAACCCGGAGGATGCGGACGCGATCACCAAGATTCGCGCCGACCCCGAATATGTCGGCCAGATCGGCACCACCTGCGTCCCGACGCTGGTCAAGGGCGGCCACGCCGAAAACGCGCTGCCCCAGCGCGCGACCGCCAACATCAACTGCCGCATCTTCCCCGGCGTGCCGGTCGAAACGGTGCGCGCCGAGCTCGAACGCGTAATTGCCGATCCCGCGGTCAAGGTGAACACCGATCCCGACGCCAGCGCCAGCGACGCCTCGCCGCTGCGCCCCGACGTCATGGCGGCGGTCAAGAAAGCGGTCCACGCCCGCGCGCCCGGCCTGCCGATCATCCCGTCGATGAGCGCGGGCGCGACCGACAGCTATCATTTCCGGATGCAGGGCGTGCCGAGCTATGGCGTCGCCGGACTGTTCTCGAAAGCCAGCGACAGCTTCGCGCATGGCCTCAACGAACGGGTGCCGGTCGACGCGATCGCCCCTGCGCTGGCGCATTGGGACAGTTTGCTCAGGGATTTGTCGAAGTAGGCCAAGCGCTACCCCCAAATCCGTTCGTGCTGAGCTTGTCGAAGCACCGTTCTTCTCTTTGACGCCGCAGGAAGAAAGAACGGCCCTTCGACAAGCTCAGGGCGAACGGCGCTTGGGAAGTTTTACACCAACGCCGCCACCGCCCGCTCGATCATCGCCACCGCCGCCTCGGCGCCAAAGCTGCCCGCGTCGAGCGACAGCTCGAGCCATAGCCCGTCGACCATCGCGGTCAGCATGATCGCCAGCCGCTCGGCATCGCGCGCGCCGCAAGCGGTCAGCAGCTCGCCCAGCCGCGCGCGGTACCCGGCGTAACTTTCCGCGTGAATTTCCGCCATCCGGGCATCGCTGCGCGCCAGCGCCCAGAAGGCCGTCCATGCCCCCAGCAGTTCGGGATCGGTCACCGGCGGGCGAAAGCTGGCGGTGAGGTACGCGGTCAGCCGGGCGCGCGGATCGGCACCAGCGCCCGTGACCGCGGCGGCGAAAATCGCGTCCATCCGGTCGCTCGTCGCCTGATAGGTCGCCGCGACCAGATCGTCGATCCCGCCGAAATAATGGCGCAGCAGCCCCGGCGACACCCCCGCTTTCGCGCAGATCGCCCGCACATTGGTTCCCGCCAGCCCATGCTCCGCCAACACCGCCGCGGTCGCCTCGATCAGATCAGTCCGGCGGGCATCGGCGCTTTCGCGCGTAAAGGCTTGGCGAGCGGGCTGCATCTTGTTATACGTTTGTACAACAAGGATCGATTCATGGCAACGCTGCGCGACACTTTGGACAACATCGACGAACTCGACGGCTGGTCGCTCCCGGCGTGGACCTACAGCGACCCCGATTTCTACGCCGCCGAAATGGCGCGAATCTTCCGCCCCAGCTGGCAGGTCGTGTGCCACGACAGCGACATTCCGAACGCGGGCGACTGGCACAGCATCGATTATTGCGGCGAAAGCGTGATCGTCGTGCGCGGTGCCGACCGCATCGTTCGCGCCTTCACCAACGTCTGCCGCCACCGCGGCTCGCGGCTGGTCGATGGCAGCGCTGGCTGCGCCAAAAAACTCGTCTGCCCCTATCACGCCTGGACCTACGACCTCGACGGGCGACTAACCGGGGTGCCCGACAGCGCGAGTTATCCGACGCTCGACAAGGCAAAGGCGTCGCTGGTGCCGGTCGGCCTCGAGCAATGGCGCGGTTTCTGGTTCGTGCGCCTGACCGACGATGGCGGCCCTACGGTCGCCACGATGATGGCGCCCTATGAGGAGCAGGTCGCGCCCTATCGCTTCGAGGACCTCGGCGCGCTCGGCCGTGTCACGCTCCGCCCGCGCGACGTGAACTGGAAAAATGTCGGCGACAATTATTCCGACGGCCTCCACATCCCCGTCGCCCATCCCGGCCTCACCCGGCTGTTCGGCAAAAGCTATGGCGTCGAGGCGACAGATTATGTTGATCGCATGTGGGGCGATCTGATCGACCGGCCGTCGGTGAATTGGTCGGAGCGCATGTATCAGCGGCTGCTGCCGCCGGTGCCGCATCTGCCGCAAGCGAACCAGCGCCACTGGCTCTATTTCAAGCTCTGGCCCAATGTCGCGTTCGACATCTATCCCGATCAGGTCGATTTCATGCAATGGCTGCCGACCGGCCCGACCAGCTGCCTGATCCGCGAAATTTCATACGTGCTTCCCGATGCGCGCCGCGAGATGCGCGCCGCGCGCTACCTCAACTGGCGCATCAACCGCCAGGTCAATGCCGAGGACACGTTGCTGATCACCCGCGTCCAGCAGGGGATGGCGTCGCAAAGTTTCACCATGGGGCCGCTCAGCGACAAGGAAGTGTGCCTCAAGCATTTCTGCGCGCGAATGCGCGACCTGATCCCCGAATCCCGCCTCGAACAAGCCCCGCGCGCGGGATGGAGCAAAGCATGACCAAGCACTATGACGCCCTGATCATCGGCGCCGGCCACAATGGCCTCGTGTGCGCCTTCTACCTCGCGCGGGCGGGGCTGAAGGTGCGGATTGTCGAGGCGCGCGACGTAGTCGGCGGCGCCGCGGTGACCGAAGAATTCGCGCCGGGGTTCCGCAATTCGGTCGCGAGCTACACGGTCAGCCTGCTTCAGCCCAAGGTGATCGCCGACATGAAGCTCGCCGATCATGGCTACCGCGTCATCGAGCGGCCGATCAGCAATTTCCTGCCGCAGGAGGATGGCGGTTATTTGAAGCTCGGCGGCGGGCTGGAGCGCACGCAAAAGGAATTCGCGCGTTTCTCGGCGCACGACGCGGCGCGGCTTCCCGAATATTATGACATGTTGGAGGGGGTTGCCGATGTCCTCCGCGACCTCGCGCTCAAATCGCCTCCCAATGTCGGCGACGGCTTCAAGACCCTGATCGATGCAGCGCGGCAGGGGCGCGGCCTCGCCAAACTCAGCCTGTCGCAGCAGCGCGACGTGCTCGAACTCTTCACCAAATCGGCGCGCACCTTCCTCGACAGCTGGTTCGAAAGCGAGGCGGTCAAGGCGGCGTTCGGCTTCGATGCCGTCGTCGGCAACTACGCCAGCCCCGACACGCCCGGCAGCGCCTATGTCCTGCTCCACCACGTCTTTGGCGAGGTGAATGGCAAAAAGGGCGCGTGGGGCCACAGCGTCGGTGGGATGGGCGCGATCACCCAGATGATGGCGAAGGTCTGCACCCAGCTGGGCGTCGAGATCAGCCTTGAATCGCCCGTATCGCGGGTGCTGGTCGATGGTGGCAAAGCGGTCGGCGTCAAGCTGGTCGGCGGCGAGGAAATCGCGGCGGCGCGCGTCATCGCCAATGTTGGCCCGAAACTGCTCTACGAACGCCTGTTCGACGAAGCCGACATCGCCCCCGAATTCCGCCGCCGGATCAAGGCGTTCAAGGCGGGCAGCGGGACGTTCCGGATGAATGTCGCGCTCAGCGAGCTACCCAGATTCACCTGTCTCCCTGAACCCGGCGAGCATCATCAGTCGGGGATCATCATCGCCCCGACGCTCGACTATATGGACAAGGCGTTCCTTGACGCGAAGGAACATGGCTGGTCGAAGAAACCGATCGTCGAAATGCTTATTCCTTCGACCGTCGACGACAGCCTCGCGCCGCCGGGGAGCCATGTCGCCAGCCTGTTCTGCCAGCAATTTGCGCCCGAGCTGCCCGATGGTCGCGATTGGGACGCCGAAGAGGATGCCGCCGCCGACTGCATCATCGACACCGTCGAAGCGCACGCCCCCGGCTTCCGCGCCTCGATCCTCGGTCGCCAGATCCTCAGCCCCAAGGGGCTCGAACGCAAGTTCGGCCTCGTCGGCGGCGACATCATGCACGGCAATATGAGCCTCGACCAGCTATGGTCGGCGCGCCCGGTACTCGGCAACGGCGCCTATCGCGGGCCGGTGAAGAACCTCTACATGTGCGGTGCGGGCACCCACCCCGGCGGCGGCGTCACCGGCGCGCCGGGGCACAATGCGGCAGCGGTGATCCTACGCGACCGGGGTTTCTTCGCGCCCAAATGGCACGTGTGACCCGAATCCCATCGGCTGCGGCAGCGCTGGACGGGCCGCGCGTTCGCGCCGCAGCCGGTCGACCAGCGCCCGATCGTCGATCACGCCGGTAAAGCGCAGCTGGCGCGCCACGACGGCGAAGTCGCCGAGCGTCAGACCGACCAGCGCGTCGAGCGCCGCTGGCGCCTCGCTTCCAAAGAAATGCGCGAACGCCCGCCGCGCGCGGGCCACGTCGAGCGCGCGCATCTCGACCTTGAACACGAAGCGCCGCGCCGAGGCGGGGTCGAGCTTTGCCGCATGGTTGGTCGCCGCCGCAAAGGGCAGCGGATGATCCTCCATCCATGTCAGCAGCTCGTTGACCTGGCTGATTTCCCAGCTTTGCGACGCGGTATGCCGGTCAGCAAGCAGCGAATCGACCTCGTCGAAGAACAGCATCGCGCCTTGTCGCCGCGCCTCGGCAAAGGCGCGCGCGATCGCTTTCTCGGTCTCGCCGACCCATTTCGACATCAGGTCCGACGCCCTCTTGATATGCAGCGGTCGTCCGAGCTGCCGCGCCAGCGCCTGCACCGCTTCGGTCTTGCCCGTCCCGGGCTCGCCGGTCAGCAGCAGCGAGAAATCGGCAGGGCCGTCCTGGCTTGCCAGGCTGGCGAACAGCGCCCGAAGGTCGGTGTCTGCGGCCAGCAAAGTCGCATCGAAAGCGCGTGACGTCCGCGGCTCGACCGTCTCACCGCGCATCGCGCCGAGAATCGAGCCGGCGAAGCGATTCGCGCTTTCGGCGTCCCCCGCCAGCGCGGCAGCCCGCGTCGCGATACGGAACAGCGAGGCGGCTTCAGGCGCATGTGCGGCGAGCGCCGCCAGCGCCGGATCGACGGCCACCTGCTCCTCCCGGCTGACTCGGTCGAGCATCGCCGGGCTGTGCGCGATACCCGGAAAGTCCATCCGGATCGACAGGCTGAACCGCCGCAGGATCGCTGGATCGATGTCGGCGATGCAGTTTGAGGTCCAGATCACCGGGACGACATTGTCTTCGAGCAGCCGGTTGACGAACAGCTTCGATCCCTGCCGATTGCGAATTCGGCCATCCGGTTCGACTTGCGCGCTGCCGAGCAGATCCTCCATTTCGTCGAACAGCAACAGCGCTCGCCCGCGCCTTTCGAGCGTCCGCAGCGCCAGCCGAAGAGCGGCGACGCGGTCGAACCGGCTGGGCTCATCGCCGTCGCTATCGGCTTCACCGACGCCGTGCAGCGGCTCGCCGAGTGCCGCGGCGAGCGTTCGGGCGAGCTCGGTCTTTCCTGTCCCCGGCGGACCGTGGATCAGGATGTTGATCCCGCGCGCGCCGCTTGTCATCGCTCCGCGCAGCAGCGCCAGCGCCAGTTCGGCGTCGCCCTGGTGCGCGGGAAAGTCGGCGATCGCGTGGCGCGCGACCTGGCGGCGACCGACCAGGCCATCGATCAGGCTGTCATGCTGTCCTGCCTTGGCGTCGAGCAGTCGCTCGAACGACCAGCAGAGGCCGAACTCGACTTTGCCCTCCTTGCTTGTCCAGCGTCCGACGAGATCGAGCCGCACCACTTCTGCTGTGCGAATGGCGTGCGGGGCGAGCCCCGTCAGCGCTCCCACCAACGCCTCGATGTCGAGCACTTCGGCGTCGATCAGTTTGGCAAGGCTGCGCGTTAGCTGCGCGCGCTCCATCGCAGTGACGAGCAGCAGCAGGGCACGCTCTTCGGCGGCGAGGTCGAGCGCGTCCGCCAGCCGGTTTGCCTGCAGCAGGCTTTCGTCCTCGCGCGCGTCGGGTGCCGGAGTTATCGGCCCGAGCAGCGCGGCGCGCGCGATGATATTATTTTCGAACCCGAGCGCAGCGGCACGCGCGCGGGCCCATCCGAGCAGAGCCCGGCCGGTCTTTGTCTTGCCGGGATGATCCGCGGCGACGGCGCGCGCGAGCGCGCGCGCCCAGTGGCTGTCGTGCAACATAAATATCTGCCTACGGCCCGCGGACGCACGGCGCCCGGTGGCTGAGTTTGACGTTGGTAGGTTGGAAGTTGCGGCAGCGCCCGAGCGCACCGCGTCAGGAAAAACGCGCTACGACAGCGGGCGGATGCCGCAGGGGTTCAAACCCTGACAAATTCGGCGATCCGACACATTACGTCTCCAAAAAAGCCCACATTCGGGCCAGCGGGATGGCGCCCTTAGGCGATTATGCGATTCGGGGCAAGGATCAGACTGCGGCAGGGCTGACACGCCGCATTGCAAGATAGATCGGCAATCCCGCTGCGGTCAGCCCGACGCTCCACAGCCCGGCGTTCCACCCGGCGCCGTAAAAGGCCCAGCAGCTGTAGAGGAAGCCGAGGATCGTCAGTATCGCAAAGACCGGCGAAACCTTGATCGCGCCTTCATATTCCAGTTTGAGCGCGGCGAGCGCGCCGACGATGTAAAAGATGATCGCGGTCGAGGTGGTCACCAGCACCATGAATTTGAACAATTCGGCCAGACCGCGCGAATAATTGGCATAGACGACAATGCTGGCGAGTGTGCTCGACACGATCTGCGTTACCCAAGGCACCGCGAAACGATTGTCCTTGGCAAATGCGGCGGGCAATAGGCCGCGATGCGCGAGGTCGCGCGGGATTTCGCCTTGCAGCAGCACGAAGCCATTGAGCGCTCCGAGCGCCGCAACCGCGGCGAACAGCGCGACGGCTTGCCCCGCCGACGGGCTGACGAGCGCACTGAAAAAGGTCGCATAGGCGGCGTTCGACCCCTCGAGCGTCGCGAGCGGCAACAGCAAGGTCACCGTCGTACATGACAGCAGATAAAGCAGCCCGGTCGCCGCCGCGGCGATCAGCGTTGCGCGCGGCACCGTTCGTTCGGGGTCGCGCACCCGGTCGCCAACGATGCAGGCGCTCTCGAAACCGAGCAGGGCGAACAGGGTCAGCGTTGCGGCGGTGCCGATATTGCCGAGATTGACTGGCTTTGTCCCGGTCATCGTCGGCGTCGCGGCGTCGCCGGTTCCCCACAGCCATAGCGCGACGAGTACCGCGCCGACGACGGGAATCAGCTTGAGTCCGAGGGTGAGCAATTGCGCGCTGCCCGCGCGGCGTACCCCCAACAGGTTGACGAGGGTGAAGAGCCAGATGAACGCGATTGCGATCACCGCCGTCCCCGCTCCGGCGTTGCCCAGCGATGGCATCAGGATCGACAAGTTGCTGATCGCTGCCACGGCGAGCGTGGCGACGACGGTCCAGCAACTGATCCAGTAACTCCAGGCGACGATGAACCCTGTGCCGGGGCCAAAGGCGGCGGCGGCATAGGTGTAAGTGGCGCAGCCCCGCGGCAGCCTTTTCGCGAGCCGCGCGAACGCGACCGCCAAGCAGAGCGTACCCGCAATCGACACCCCCCAGCCGATGACCGCGTTCCAGCCGAGCGGCGCCAGATCGCGGGGCAGGAGGAACACCCCCGCCCCGATCATATTGCCCATGCCGAGCGCGACGCACATCAAAAGGCCGAGCTTTTGGCCCGGCCTTTCGTCGTTGGTCACGCTGCCCGTCACCCGGTCAGAAATCCTTGCTGACCTTGATTCCGATCAGGCGCGGACGCACGATATTGTCGTAAAAGACGCCGCCAGTGCTGCTGACCCCGCCGGGGTCGCCGCAGATCGACTCGCCGCACTGCACCGCGCTGTTGATCACGCCGTTGCTGTTGAACAAGTTGGTCGCGAACAGCTCGGCATCCCAGCCCTCGCCCTTGACGCCGAAGCTGATGTCGGCGGTGGTATAGGCCTTGAAATTGCCGACGATGTCATTTTCGAACGGACGCAGGTCGGACCGGCGTTTGCCGATATGATTGACCGCGAACTGGAAATGCCCGTCCATGCCGCCGATCGGGAATTCGTAGCGCGCGATGGCATTACCCTTGAATTTGGCGGTAACGGGCAGGCGCGAACCGGCCGGGGCGAGCAGGGCGTTGGTCTGACCCGGCGGGTTGATCGTGCAATCGAACGTCGCATTGGCGATGCGGCAGAAATCGCGGCGGATCGTCGCGTCGTTGTAACTGGCGCCGAGGTTCAGCGTAAAGCCGCCGGCGCGATAGTTGAGGTCCGCTTCGATACCGCGGATCCGGGCGATGCCGGCGTTGCGGATTTCGGTGAGGCCGTTGGCGCCCAGGAACGACAGCTGGATGTTGTTCCAATCCTCCTGATACACGGCGCCGTTGAAACGGACCGGGCCGAACGACGTTTTCCAGCCGAATTCATAATTGTCGAGCGTGTCAGGCCCATAGGGATCGAGCGTCCCGCGGCGATTGATCCCGCCCGGGCGGAAACCGCGCGACCAGGTGCCGTACAGCATCACATCGTCGTTGACCTTGTAGTTCAGGCTCAGCTTGTGGATGAAGTCGGTGTCGCTGGTGCTCTTGTCGAGGTTGGTGCACGGCGACCCCGCGATGATCGTCGGGGCAAAGCACGCCGCTTCGCCGGTGCGGCTGCTGTACCCTGCCGAATAGCCGAAAAAGCCGACGAGGCTGTTATCGAACTTATAGACACGGCCGCCGCCGGTCAGCGTCAACTGGTCGGTGATGTCAAAGCTGATTTCGCCGAACGCGGCATAGTCACGGTCGATGCGCAGCTGTTTGGTCAGCCAGATATTGCTGTCGGTGCCGGTGACCGTGATCGCGTCGCCGATGTTGTCGATGATGTAATTCTGCTCGATATTGTGCGACTGGCGCTGCCAGAACAGGCCGCCGATAAAGCGGATGCGTGCATCGGCGGGAGACGCGACGCGGATTTCGGCGAAGCTGCGCTTATAGCGGTCGATGCCCTGAATATATTGGTTCGGGTTGACCGGATCGCCGTTATTGTCGGTGAAATAGGCGCCGTAGCCATAGAGCGCGTCATAGAAATAGGCATAGTCCGAATAGTCGCTTTCGGTCTCGGTCTTGCGGCGCATATGCCCGCCGGTGACGGTGAGGTCCCAGCTGCCGATCTTGCCCTCGATCGTCATCGCGGCCTGGATCCATTTGTCGTCGCCGCGCTCGGGATTATATTGCACCGTCTGCAACTTGCCGGTGACCGCGCTCGACCGCTCCTGCGCAAAGCTGCCGTTCGCCTTCTGGATCTGGCCCATCAGGTTCGGGCGGATCGTCCAGTCGTCGTCGAGTTCGATGCCCAGCGCCAGACGCGCGCCATAGGTATCGACGTCGTTATAGTCCTTTTCGACCAGATTGGCATTCGACTGGGTGATCCCGCTGGTCGCATAGGTGCGGCTGCCCGCGATATTGTCGATATAGCCCGCGTCATGGCGGTACCAGCCGACAAGGCGCAGCGCCGCCTTTTCGCTGAGCGCGGCGTTGACGAAGCCTTCGGCGACCCCGCCGATACCGCCCTTCGCCACCGTGTTGAGCTCAAGGCCCATCGAGCCGTAGGTGCCGCTGGTATCGGGCTGGTTGGTGATCAGGCGGATCGTGCCCGCCATCGAACTGGCGCCATAGAGCGTGCCCTGCGGCCCGGCGAGCGCCTCGACACGCGCCAGGTCATAGGCGTGGATGTCGAGCGCGCCCTGAATCGTGGTGATCGGCATTTCGTCGAGATAGGTGCCGACCGTCGGCAGCGACGCCGAGTGGTTGGCGTTCTCGCCCGAGGCGACGCCGCGGAAATAGACCTGCGCAAAACCCGGGCCCGCGGTCTGGATGGTCACCGACGGCAGGAATTTGACGACATCCTGGAATTCCTTGACCTGCAGCTCGTCGAGCCGCTCGGTGCCGATCGCGGTGATCGCCAGCGGCACATCCTGCAGATTCTGCTCGCGTTTCGACGCGGTGACGACAATGTCGCGATCGTCGTCTATTGCCGCTTCCTGCGCCAGCGCCGCGCCCGACGTGCACAGGATGGTCCCGGCGAGCAGCAGCGCGCTGCTCCGTACCAGACCGGCTGAGAACTTGACCATGAGACCCCCCTCAAATGACAGCTGTATGACGCGAACATGACGCAGCGCAGCAAGAGCGCAAGCCTTGTTCGCTGACCCGGTGCGTCGTTGGTCGAAAATGTCGTCTGCTGTTGCCAAAAGGCAACGAATTTGCTTGCGCGCTCAGTCGAAGCCGAGCGGCGGAGCCGGATAGGCGCCGAGGACCGGCCCGAGGGCGGCCTTGAGCGGGGCGAGCCAGCCGTCATAGGGGCGCCACTGATCGACCCCGTCGCGATTGATCGGGCGGCGAACCTGCTCGCTCGATGCGGTGCGCACCGCGCGCGCATTGGCGTGGAACGCCATGCACGCCTCCTCGAACGGCAGGCCGAGATAGCCCAGCATCGCGCGGACTTCGGCCTCCGGGTCGTCGAGCAACGCTTCGTGGATGACGCGGTGGACACAGCCCGGCTGCACCGCGTCGATATGCGCCATCAGCCGGACATAATCGCGGTAATAGGCGCCCATGTCGGCGAGGTCGTAACTGAACGCCTGTCCCTTGGCATAATGCTGGCGGAAATTGGACCAGCAACAGTCGAGCGGATGCCGCCGCGCATCGATGATCTTTGCACGCGGCAGGATCAGGCGGATCAGCGGGACATAGCGCCAGTTGTTCGGCAATTTGTCGATATAGAAGGGCTTGCCGGTCTTGCGCTGCACCGCGGTGCGGCGAAGGAAGGCCGCGCCCATTTCGGCCAGCCGCTCGGGCGGCGCGTCGGCGAGCGCGGCAACCCAATGCCGTCCTTCGCCCTGCGTCTCGCGCCCCAGCCCCAGCGCCAGCGCGGGAATGTCGGGCAACTCCATCGTGCCCTCGATCGCCGAATGGCTGGCCAATATCTGTTCGATCAGCGTCGATCCGGCGCGCGGCATCCCGAGGATGAAGATCGGGTCGGGCGCGGGATCGCCCATATCGGCGCGGGCGGCGAAAAAATCGGCGGTGCAGGTCGCGATCGCGGCATCGACGATCGCGCTGGTGTCGGCGGCGTCATAGCCCAGCTGGGCGGCGCGGATCGCATTGCCCGCGGCATAGTGGCGAAATGCGGGTTCCGCCTCGCCCGCGTCGTCATAGGCTTTGCCGAGCGCGAAGTGCAGGTGCAGCCGGTCGTCGTCGCGCCCGGCGTCGCGCGTATCGATCGCGGCGAGCGCCGCCTCCATCGCGGTCCGATCATCGGCGCCGAAGCGGATCGTCTTGAGATTGGCGAGGCTCCACCAGAGCTCGCCCAGCCCCGGATCGATCGCCAGTGCGTGACGATAGGCGGCGATGCTGTCGTCCTGCCGCCCGACGGTCTTGAGCATATGGCCATAGCTCATCCACAGCTTGGCATGATCCGGAAAGCGCCGGGTCAGTTGTTCGTAAAGTGCGATCGCTTCGTCATAGCCGCCGATCCGGCCCAGCGCCGCGGCCTTCAGATTGACGTGTGCCGGATTGTCGGGATCCTCGCCCAGCACCGCATCGAGCGTTTCCGCCGCTTCGGCATAGCGGTTCTGCTTGTAATAGACGGTGGCGAGATTGGCGCGCGCGGCGCCGAAACCCGGTGCCAGCTCGAGCGCCCGGTTGAGCAATTTTTCGGCATCGCCATAGCGCCCGATCCGCCCCGCGACCTCGGCCAGCATCCGGATTGCGGCGACATCGGTCGCATCCTCGCGCAGCCGCTGGCGCAGCGCCGCCTCGGCATCGGGCAGGCGATTTTCGGCCAGCGCGAGCGCCGCATCGACCATCGCTTCATCGTGGATCGTGGCGCCGACCGCCGCAAGCGACGCGGCTTGGGCTTCGCTGACGCGGTTCAGCGCGCGCAGCGCCTGGGCGGCCAGCCGGTGCGCGGCCGCGGATGTCGGCACCGCCTCGATGATCGCCTGCGCCTGCGCCAGCGCGCTTGCGGGTTCGGCGACCAGCAGACGGCGCGCATTGGCGAGCGCGGCATCATGGGTGACCGTCGCCATGCCCGTCGTCGTCAGCTCTGGGCCGCGCGGGCCTTGGCGACCGCCTGCTTCAATGCGTCATAGCCGATCTGCCCCTGGAACAGCTGGTCGCCGACGATCCACGTCGGGGTGGCGTTCAGTTGCAGCTGGGTGGCGATCGCAAGGTTGCTGTCGATCTCGCGCTGGAACAAAGCCTCGTTTGCGGTCGCGTCGGCGGTGCCGTCGGTAACGACCCCGACCTTGGCGGCGGCGGCGGCAATCGCGGCCTTGTCGAGCGAGCTCGCCGCAAACATCGCGTGGTGGAAGGCGTCATATTTGCCCTGGCGCGCCGCGGCGAGCGCCATGATCGCGGCATCGCGGCTCTGCGGCGCGATGATCGGCAGTTCACGGAACACGACTTTCAGCCTTTTGTCTTCGCGGATCAGCCGGTCGACGTCGGGCACGCTCGCACGGCAGAAACCGCAGGCATAATCGGTGAACACGACCAGCGTCACATCGCCGTCGGCATTGCCCGCCCACGCCCCGGCATAGGGTTTTTCCAGCGCCGGACGGACGGCGTCGATCGCCTTGGCGATTTCGCTGTTGCGCTGTGCTTCCAACGCCTCGGGAATGATCTGCGGGTTCGCCTTGATATAATCGGCGACTACGCCCTCGACCTCGCTCTTGCTCATCCCGCCGCCAAAGCGGCCGCCGAGCCAGAATGTGGCGACAAGCAGTAACAGCCCGCCAAGCGCGATGCCCCAGATCCGTGTCGATCCGCCGTCCATCCCCATCCCCCCGATTTGTGGCAAGCGCGGCGCGGCCATCGGTCTGGTCGCCGTCGGCTTCCTTGCTGGCGGCGCGACCATTGGCGATCGATCGTCGCCTTCGGCCATCGCCGTCGCCACCGATACGGGCGCGCGTGCCGCTTCGCCCGCGAACAGCGGCAGGTCGGGTGCCGACTGGTCTTTGGCGCGCGCCGCGGCTTCCTCGCGGGCGAGCAATTGCTCCAGGCCCGAGGGCGGCGGCGTCATCTCTTCGCGCGGGCTCGGGCGCAGCTTTGTCGCGGCTTCGCCGATGCTGCCCCGGATGCTTTCGCTTCCCGCCTTGGCGATCTGGCCGACGCCGGCCTTCGTCCGGTCCGCGACCTCGCCGAGCCCGCGGCCCGCGTCGCTCGACAGCTTCCGGGCCTTGTCGCCGAGCGCCATCTTGTCCCACGCCGCGCCGCTGGCCCGCGCCGTGGCGCGGCCCGCCTGCGCCGACCCGCGCCCGATCGCGCGCGCCGCCCTGGCCGTCAGCGCGGCGGTCCTGGCGGTGAGGTCGCGCGTGCGCCGGGGAATCTCCATCGCCTCGACGCGCGCCGGAATGTCGGCGCGGTCGCCGACGCGGATCGTCCAGTCGGCAAAGGCGTCGGCTCCGTCGCGCAGCGCCTGCCAGACACCTGCGGCACCGGCCTTGACCTGGGCCGAGGTAACGACGGGTTTGCGCGGGGCGGGTGCGTCGGCGGCGTAGCGCGACAGGTCGATGCCGACCGGCGGGATGTCGCGCGGCTTCGCCAGCCCGTCGTCTGCGCCGACCGGCGGCCGCGGTGCGGCCGTCGGGGTCGGCTCCGCATCGCGCAGCCACGGCTGGTAATATTCGTCTTTATTGTCAGTCACTTGTTGCCCTTATGCATCGATTTTGGCGATGCGTCCCCGCAAATTGCTGGCGAATCTAGCGTCGTTTGCGCTCTTGTTCCACCTCGGCGCGCGCAACCAGCGCAATATCCTGTGCACGGATCCAGTCGGGCGTATTCTGCGCCAGACCCTGCATCGCCATTTCGGCATTACGCAGCGCCAGCGACGCCTGTCCACCCTGCAACGTATAGCGTTCCGCCGAGGCGAGCGCGGCGCGCGCCTGATCGCCCTTGTTCGCGTAAACAATCCCCAGCTGATACCAGGCAAAGGGGTTCTGGTTATCGAGCGCGACCGCGGTTTTCAGCACCTGTTCGGCCTCGGCGAAATTGGCCGGGTCTTCGGTCGCGATCAACGCATGCCCCAGCGTGGCGCTGATCAGCGGCTGCGACCGCGACAGTGTCACTGCCTTGCGCAGCGCGGGAATGGCCTCCTTCGGACGCCCGGATTCGAGCAGTACCTGCCCTTCGAGTTCGAGGAAATAGGGGTCGTTCGGATCGCTCTTGAGCAATGCGTCGACCTCCGACAGCGCCTTTTGCGGATAGGCGCTGCGGTGCCAGGCATAGGCGCGGGCATAACGCGCGGGGATGCTGCTGTTGGTTTCGGGGAATTTGCGCAGCGTCCGGTCGGGGTCGGTCATATAGCCCGACAGCTTGGCCTTGATGCGCTGGAACCGTTTTTCGATCACCGGGTCGGCGGGCTTCGCCCACGCCGGATCGATGACATAGACCTCGCGCAGCGTCTGGATGCGGTCGCCCGACATCGGGTGGGTGCGGCCATAGGCCTGATCGTCGTCCTGCTTGACCGCATAGCGGAATTCCAGATTCTGCAATTTCTTGAAGAATGCCAGACTGCCGCGCCCGCTGATCCCCGCCTTGGACAGATATTGCGCGCCGGCGGCGTCGGCGGTCGATTCCTGGACGCGGCTGAACGCCAGGAACTTGCCGAGCGCGGCCTGCTGCCCCGCCATCATCACCCCCATGCCGGCCTCGCCCGCGCCCGCCGCGATCGCCGCGGCGCCGAGCAGCAGGCTGAGCAGCGAAATCCCGGTTGCGGCCTTTGCGCCTTCGTTGACGCGAATCGCATGGCCGCCGATGACATGGCCAAGCTCGTGCGCGAGCACGCCCTGCACCTCTTCGGCGGTGTCGGCGGCCTCGATCAACCCGGCAAAGACATAAACGTCCTGGCTTCCCGCAACGAAGGCGTTGATGCTGCGATCACCGAGCAGGTGGACGCGCACCTGCCCCGGTTGCAGCCCTGCTGCGACGAGCAGCGGGTCCATCATGTCCTGAAACAGCGCCTCGGTTTCGGCGTCGCGCAGGATCGACTGCGCCATCGCCGGGCGCATCGCGACCGCCAGCATCGCGAGCAGGGTCAGGATGATGCGGAAAAGCGGGCGCGATCGATGCGCCCGCAGCGCGGTTCGCGGCGGGGAGACTGTCATCGCCGACTGTCTTGCGTTGTACGCCTGAACCGCAACTGAAGCCATGCGATGACTATTGGGGGGCAGCGCGCGAGATGCAAGCTGCATGGCGTTTAATCGTCATCCCGGCAGGTACCGGGATGACGATCTCATGAGATGCGTTGGCGCAATCAGTTGCCGAAGGTGCGCTGCCACCAGCCGCGGCGCGGTTCGCCGTCGGGGCCGACACCATTGTCTTCGGCATCGGCCGCGACCGGTTCAGCCTCGCGCGTTGCGGACGCCTCGGGCGCCGCTTCGGCGGCAACCGCCTTTTTCGCGCGGCTGGCGCGCTTTTTCGGCGCGGGCTTGGCGGGTTCGGCTTCGGTTTCAGTTTCGGCGACAGGCTCCGGTTCAACCGCTTCGGGCGCCGCTTCGGCAGCCTCGGCGGCCTCCGCGGCTGCGGCGGCCTTGGTCTTGCGCGGTGCGCGCTTGCGCTTCGGCTTTTCCTCGGCTGCCGGCGCTTCCTCGGCGACCGGTTCGGTTACCTCGGCTTCGACCGGCGCAGCGGGTTCGTCCGCAACTGCCGCTTCGTCGGCGGCATCGACCGCGTCGGCCTTTTTGCGTCCGCGTCCGCCCCGGCGGCGGCGCGGCTTGGCGTCGGCCGTGTCGGCGTCGGTTTCGGCGGTCGCCTCTGCGGGTGCCGCGTCGCTCTCGCTCTCGGCTTCACCATTGTCCTCGCCCTCGGCGTCGCCATCACGGGCTTCGCCGTCGTCGCTGCCGTCGGCAATTTCATTGCCTTCCTCGTCGCGGCGACCGCGGCGGCCACGGCGACGCCGACGGCGACGCTTGCGGCCTTCACCGTCGCCTTCGCCTTCCTCGCGATCGCGCGAGCGCGCGGGGCGTTCGTCGGCGGCCTCGTCCTCGATCTCGTCATCCTCGTCCTCCGGGATGTCGTCGTCGTCATCCTCGATTGGCGCGATCGGGGCAAAGCTGCGGCGGGCGACCGGCGGCGGGCCGCTGACCTCGACCGCCATCCGCGCACCCTCGGTCTCGCCGTCGGGCAGGATTTCGACGGTGACGCCGTAAAGTTCTTCGATGTCGCGCAGTTCGCGGCGCTTTTCGTTGAGCAGGTAGAAGGTCGCTTCCTGGCTGGCGCGCAGGGTGATGCGGCTGCCCTTGCCGCGCGCGGCCTCCTCTTCGATCAGGCGCAGCGCGCTGAGGCCCGCCGACGAGGCGGTGCGAACGAGGCCGGTGCCTTCGCAATGCGGGCAGGGGCGCGTCGATGCTTCGAGCACGCCGGTGCGCAGTCGCTGGCGGCTCATTTCCATCAGGCCGAAACCCGAAATACGTCCGACCTGGATGCGCGCGCGATCGTTTTTCAGCGCGTCCTTCATCGCGCGCTCGACCTTGCGGACGTTCGAGCCATGATCCATGTCGATGAAGTCGATCACGACGAGCCCGGCCATGTCGCGCAGGCGCAGCTGGCGGGCGATTTCATGCGCGGCTTCGAGGTTGGTGTTGAGCGCGGTCTGCTCGATATTATGCTCGCGCGTCGACCGGCCCGAGTTGATGTCGATCGACACCAGCGCCTCGGTCGGGTTGATCACCAGGTAACCGCCGGATTTCAGCTGCACGACGGGATTGAGCATCCCCGCGAGCTGATCCTCGACGCCGTAACGCTGATAGAGCGACACCGGGTCGGCATATTGTTTCACGCGCCGCGCGTGGCTCGGCATCAGCAGCTTCATGAACTGCTTGGCGGCCTTATAGCCCTCGTCGCCTTCGACGAGCACTTCCTCGATGTCCTTGTGATAGATGTCGCGGATCGCGCGCTTGACGAGGTCGCTGTCCGAATGGACGAGCGCCGGGGCGCTCGACGCCAGCGTCTTTTCGCGAATTTCGTCCCACAGGCGGGCGAGATAATCAAAGTCGCGCTTGATCTCGACCTTGGTGCGGCTCATCCCGGCGGTGCGGACGATGCAGCCCATCGTCGGCGGCAGGTTGAGCTCGTCGATCATCGCCTTCAGCTTGCGGCGATCGGCGCCGTTCGAAATCTTGCGGCTGATCCCACCGCCGTGCATCGTGTTCGGCATCAGCACGCAATAGCGGCCGGCGAGCGACAAATAGGTGGTGAGCGCGGCTCCCTTGTTGCCGCGTTCTTCCTTGACGACCTGCACCAGCATCACCTGACGGCGACGGATGACGTCCTGGATCTTGTAGCGGCGGCGCAGCGACATCCGGCTTTCGCCTTCCTCGTCGTCGTTGCGGCGGCTGCGCCCGCGGCCGCGGCCGCCCTTGCGCCCGTCGCGCCCACGGCGCTTGCGGTCGCCGCGGCCGTCCTTGCCCTCGGTGTCGTCTGCGGCATCGCCGCCTTCGTCGCCCTCTTCGCCGTCGCCATTTTCCGCGCCGTCGTCGCTATCGTCATCGGCCCCTTCGCCGATGGTTTCCGGCGCGGGGGCGTCGCCATTTTCGTCGTCATGATATTCGACGTCGGCAACATCGCCTTCCAGCTCATCGAGGTCGTCCTCGGCGCGCTGCGCGGCGGCGGCGGCATGCTCGGCCTCTTCGCGCAGCAGCGCGTCGCGGTCTTCCTTCGGAATCTGGTAATAGTCGGGGTGGATTTCGCTGAACGCCAGAAAGCCGTGGCGATTGCCGCCATATTCGACGAACGCCGCCTGCAGCGACGGTTCGACACGGGTTACCTTGGCCAGATAGATATTGCCCTTGAGCTGCTTGTGCTCGGCGGACTCGAAATCAAACTCCTCGATGCGGTTTCCCTTGGTGACGGCGACCCGGGTTTCTTCCCGGTGCCGCGCGTCGATCAACATGCGCGTGGTCATTAGTTACACTCCAAGCGCGCCTCGGCGCGCCATCAAAAATTCCCGCGGCCCTCCTCGAGGGACGGTCGCGGCGGAAAAGGGTGGAAAGACAAAAGACGTTATTGCTGCGCGTGGCCTGCGTCCGATCGTGGACGCGCATGCAGTCGTTCCATCCGGCGACGACCGGGGCGCAAAGGCCCGCGTCGGGATAGAAAGAGGGCATGGCAAGCCTCATGCGGCATCAACCTGTTTACGGTGTTGAGCGGGCGGGCAGGGCGTGCGTGTGGCGATCGCCCCGACTGTCCGGTCAACCGGGTGGACTGACGGCAGGTCGCCGATCCCCGCATATCCGGCGCCAAGGCGGCCATGTTCCGCAGTTTTTGCGGAGCAGGCCTTCCCCTCAAAAGGCCGGACGGCACCGGGAACGACACCGTCAGTGGCGCTGTGCTAGCATCGGCACGGGCCGACGGCAACAGCGGCCGGGCAGAAAGATGGGACGCCGGCGCGCGCGTGCAAGTCCCGCGCAGGCCCAACATATGCTGAATTGCCGGTTAACCCTGCCGGTTGACGGGGGTTTGACCCCCAATGGCTAATGCCGGGTTCACGACATTCCACGGCTGGGGGCCACATGTTTTCGAATAAGCACTGGACCAGCGCGCGCGGGCGGCGGCATAAAAGCGTCATGAGCCTGCTGTTCGTCCTGATCGCGGTGATGATGAACCCGGCAGCGGCGCTGGCGGGGTCGGTCGGTGCGGTTGAAATCGGCGATTCGGACGTGACGCTGCGCTTCGACGATCTGGTGGCGGGTGCCTCGACCTTTCTGCTGGCCGGTCCCGACCGCATCGCGCTCGACATCGCGGGCGCGCAGCCGGGTCGTTCGACGCAAGGCGCGGGGCTGGTCCGCGCGGTGCGACAGGGCCAGAAGGACGCCGGGACCGCCCGCATCGTGCTCGACCTTGCGCGTCCCGCGGTGGTGACGGGCGCGCGCTTCGCTGCCGACGGCCGCAGCCTGACCTTTCACCTCCGCCCGGTGTCCGCCGACGAATTTGCACGCGTATCGCGCGGCCCGCGCACCGAATTGCAACCGCCGGCCGGATTTCGCGCCAAGCCACCTGAAAAGCGCTACAGCGTCAGCGTCCCGATCGGCAAACCCAAACCCAGCGTGGCGTTGCCGCGGATCGAGGGGCCGAATAACAGCCGCCTACCACTGGTGGTGATTGACGCCGGTCATGGCGGACATGACCCCGGCGCGATCAGCCCGCACAGCGGCAAGCGCGAAAAGGACATCACGCTGGCGCTGGCGCGCGCGATCCGTGACGATCTGCTCGCTTCGGGCCGCGTTCGCGTGGCGCTGACGCGCGGCGACGACCGGTATCTGGTGCTCGAGGAACGCTTTGGTATTGCGCGGCGGTTGAAAGCCGATCTGTTCATCTCGATCCACGCCGATGCCGCCGAAAATCAGGCTGCCAATGGCGCGTCAATCTACACCTTGTCCGAAGTCGCGTCCGACCGCGAAGCCGCGCGGCTGGCGGCGCGCGAGAACAAGGCGAATGTCATCAACGGCGTCGATCTTGGCGCGCACAGCGGCGATGTGTCGTCGATCCTGATCGACCTGACCCAGCGCGAGACGATGAATGTCGCCTCCGATTTTGCCCGCCTGCTCCAGCGCGAAGCGGGCGAAGCGATCAAATTTCGCACCAACGCGCACCGCTTCGCCTCGTTCGTGGTGCTGAAGGCGCCCGACACGCCGTCGGTGCTGTTCGAAACCGGCTTCATCTCGAACAAGGAGGACGCCGAGTTTCTGGCGTCGGCGGCGGGACAGAAGAAGGTCGCGCGCGGGGTGCGCGATGCGGTCCAGATCCATTTCGCGCGGCAGATCGCGGCGCGCTGAGGGTCGGACGTCGGGTTTGGGTCGGCGCGCGGGCCCGCGCGATCGTCCAAAGTTCAGGAAAGCCTTTTGCGGGTGGGGTCGGCTGGGGGTGGATTCCAGACGTCTCCTATTTCCGTTCGTGTCGAGCGAAGTCGAGACACGCCGACCGCTTACGCCAAGCCACGCGTATCTCGACTTCGCTCGATACGAACGGGGACTGGATTGAGCGGCTGCTTCCGCTCGCAAGCCGCCGTCGGGCTGATAAATATAGTCTTGACTAACTTTTCTCCCGAATCCAGCTTCCATGCCGATGGCGGGAGAGAGTTATGGGCTGG
Organism: Sphingopyxis microcysteis; assembly: GCF_012274265.1. Classification (GTDB taxonomy): domain Bacteria; phylum Pseudomonadota; class Alphaproteobacteria; order Sphingomonadales; family Sphingomonadaceae; genus Sphingopyxis; species Sphingopyxis microcysteis. The sequence continues at coordinate 637,428 of NZ_JAANYY010000003.1, read as the reverse complement.
AGCAACTGGTCGGGTAGCGTCACCGCGCCCGCGCAAATCGTCCGTCCGCAGAGCGAGGACGAACTGGCGGCGCTGGTCCGCAGCGCGCACAAGCTGCGCGTCACTGGGGCCGGGCACAGTTTCATGCCGCTTTGCGAATCGGGCGAACTGATTGTCAGTCTGGACGATATGGCGGGCGAGTTGCAGGTCGCAGCCGACCGCCAGACGGCGCGCATCCCGGCGGGCTGGAGCATCCGGCGCCTGACCGCGGCCTTGTGGGATGAAGGGCTGGCGCTCGCCAACCAGGGCGACGTCAATCCGCAGTCGCTCGCGGGGGCGATGGCGACCGGGACGCACGGGACCGGGGTCGAACTCGGCTCGCTCGCCACCTTTGCGCGCGGCTTCCGGCTGATCGGCGCCGATGGCGCGGCGCATTGGTGCGATGCGACCACCAATCCCGACCTCTTTCAGGCGCAGCGGCTGTCGCTCGGGCTGTTCGGGGTCGCGACCGAGATCGAGGTTGCGGTCGTCCCGGCCTTCCACCTTGCCGAACGGATCGAAAAGCGCCGTTGGGCCGAAATCCGCGAAAGCTACGACGATCTGGCGCAGCAACACCGCCACGTCGAATTCTGGTTCTTTCCGCACAGCGACGATGTGATCCTGAAAACGCTCGACCCGTGCGATCCATGCGAGCCGCCGCCGACAACGACCGATATGGAGGAGGCGAGTTTCCGCCGTATCCTGAACGTCGCGGCGCGGCTGCCCTTCCTGACCCCCTCGCTCCAGCGGTTGATGATGAAAAGCGGCATTTCGGGGCGCCGCCGCGGGCCCGCTCACCTTGTCTTTCCATCCGACCGCACCATCCGCTTCGAGGAAATGGAGTATGAAATGCCGCGCGCGGCGGGGCTCGACACCCTCTTTGAAGTCGTGGGGTGGATTCGCCGCAAGCGCCTGCCCGTCACCTTTCCGTTCGAATTTCGCACCGTCGCCGCCGATGACATCTGGATGAGCCCGATGAACGCGGGGCCGGTCGCGGCGATCTCGATGCATCAATATGCCAAAATGCCGTGGCGAAACCTGTTCGCCGAGGCCGAGACGATCTTTCGCGGCCATGGCGGGCGTCCTCATTGGGCCAAGCGCCACACGCTGGGCCGCGCCGATGTCGCGGCGCTCTATCCGATGGCGGGGCGCTATACCGCGGTCCGCCGCGCCGCCGACCCCGGCGGAAAATTCCTCAACCCGCATCTGGAAAGCCTGTTCGCATGACCACCGACCGCGATCTCCACGCGCATCTGATCGGCCAGCAAGGGTCGCGCGCCGACCTCAACACCCCGGTGCTGGTGCTCGATGCCGATGCGCTCGGCCGCAATATCGCGGCGATGGCGGCGCTGACCGCAGACAAGGGTGTCGCCTTGCGCCCCCATGCCAAGACCCACAAGAGCGTTGAAATCGCCAAGCGGCAGATCGGTGCGGGGGCGGTCGGCATCTGCTGCGCCAAGATCGGCGAGGCGGAGGCCTTGAGCGACGGCGGGGTGACGGGCATCCTCATCACCTCACCGGTTGCGGCGCCGCGCGCGATCGACCGGCTCGCGGCGCTCGCGTGCCGCGCCGAAGGGCTGATGGCGGTAGTCGACCATCCGGGTGTCGCGACGCGCATCGATGCCGCGCTCGCCGCGGCAGGCGCGCGGCTCGACGTGATCATCGACATCGACCCCGGCATCGCGCGCACCGGCGTCGCGTCGGCCGATGCCGCCGTCGCCCTGGCGCGGACCATCGCCGCCGCACCGAACCTCGCCTATCGCGGGGTACAATTTTACTGCGGGTCGCAGCAGCATATCGAAAGCTTTGCCGATCGCCGCGCCGCGATCGTCGAGCGCACCGCCTATCTGCAGACGGTGATCGCGGCCTTGACCGATGCGGGCTTTGCGCCAGCCATCGTCACCGGATCGGGGACGGGAACCCACCGCATCGACCTGGAACTCGGCGTCTTCACCGAACTTCAGGCGGGCAGCTATGTGTTTATGGACAAACAATATCTCGATTGTGACCTGACCGGTGCGGGCGGCGAATCGCCATTCGCGGTTTCGCTGTCGGTCGATGCCCGGGTGGTCAGCGCCAACCATGACGGGCTGGTGACCATCGATGCCGGGTATAAATCGCTTTCGACCGACGGCGGCGTTGCGGTGGTTCAGCGCGGCGCGCCCGAAACCGCCTTCTTTGCCTTCATGGGCGACGAGCATGCGGCGCTGATCGCGCCGGGCATCGGCGCTGAGCTCGCCCCCGGCGATCCGGTCAGCCTGACCGTGCCGCACTGCGATCCCACGGTGAATCTCTACGACAGCTATCATGTCGTCGCGGGCGATACACTGACCGACATCTGGCCGGTCAGCGCGCGCGGCCGGGCGCGATGATCGCTGCCCCGCCGCGACAGGATCGTGCGCATCTGACCCGCGCCCGCCTGCTCGACGTCGCGGGCGAATTGCTTGCCGAGGTCGGGATCGAACGGATTTCGACCAATATGATCGCCGCGCGCGCCGGGCTGACCCCGCCCGCGCTCTACCGCTATTTCAGCGATAAATATGCGGTGCTGGAGGCGCTCGGGCGACGCTTGATGGAGCGGCAGAACGCGGTGCTGGAGGCCTGGCTGGCGCGCCACGCGCCCGCCGGGATCGCGGCGATGGCTGACCATATCGGCGACCTGCTCGCGGAAAATGCCGCGGTGACGCGCGCCGAGCCGGGCGCGGTGTGGATCTTGCGCGCGCTCCACGCCTCGCCGCGGCTCGTCCATGTCCGGCTCGAATCGCACCGGCATGTGACCGACCGGCTGGCCGACGCCTGCGCCGCGCATCTGGCGGCGCCCGACCGACAGCTGCTGTGGTCGCGGCTCCGGCTGGCGGTCGAGCTCGGCTTTGCCGCCGACGAAATGCTCTATGAGGAAGACAAGGTTTCGGAGGACGCTGTAATGGCCGATGTCGCGGCGATGCTGCGCTTCGCCATGCTCGATTTGGCGAATTCCCCTCCCGCTTGCGGGAGGGGTTAGGGGTGGGCGCAAGTAACGCGAGCCCCCGGCATCGCCATCACCCACCCCGCTGCAACTAGCGAACAAGTTCGCAAGTTTAGCTGCCCCTCCCGCTTGCGGGAGGGGATCGTCGCACTCTACCGGCACCCGCTTTGCCACTCCGCCGCAAGCATGCTTCCCTTTCGGCGATCCACGCTTTAGAGGCTTGGCCCTATGGTCGCCGACAGCACGTCCCATTTCCGCTTGCGTCTTCGCCGCGATAGTAACGCGGTGATTGGCTGGTTTCGCGACATGTGGACGCGGCGCTGGTTCCGCTGGCTTGGCTATCTGGCGCTCGCCGGTTTGCTGGGGATCGCGCTGATCTGGGCGATCTTTGCGCGCGATCTGCCGTCGGTCGACCAGCTGCGCGACTATGAACCGGCGCTGCCGACGATGGTCCGCGACGGCGAAGGCAAGCCGGTGCATGCCTATGCCCGCGACCGGCGGGTCCAGCTGGAATATAGCGAATATCCGCAGCTTTTGGTGCGCTCCTTTCTGGCCGCCGAGGACAAGACCTTCTTCAGCCACGGCGGCATCGACTATCCGGGCATCGCCTCGGCGATCGTCACCAACCTCACCAACAGCGGTCGCCCGGTCGGCGCCTCGACGATCACCCAGCAGGTGGCGAAGAATCTGCTGCTCACCAACGAACTCAGCTATCGCCGCAAGGTGCGCGAAGCGATCCTCGCGATGCGGATCGAGGATGCGCTGACCAAGGAACAGATCCTCGAACTGTACCTCAACGAAATCCCGCTCGGTCGCCGCAGCTTCGGGGTGCAGGCGGCAAGCCGCGCCTATTTCGACAAGGATGTCGACCAGCTCCAGCTCCACGAGATGGCGTTCCTTGCCATCCTGCCCAAGGCGCCCGAAAAATATGGGCGCACCCGCTTCGAGCGCGAGGCGCTGGCGCGGCGCAATTTCGTGCTGGGGTCGATGGAGGACAATGGCTGGATCACCGCGGCGCAGCGCGACGCCGCGCGCGCGATGCCGCTGGGCCTGACCAACAGCGGCAACACCGCGATCGCGCAGGTCGGCGGCTATTATATGGAAGAGGTGCGGCGCCAGCTGATCGCTCAGTTCGGCGAAACCGCCGACGACGGCCCGCTCAGCGTCTATGCCGGCGGCCTCTGGGTCCGCACGCCTTATGACGGCAAGATGCAGGCAGGCGCCACGATGGCGCTGCGCAAGGGGCTTCAACGCTACGACGCGGGCAAGGGCTGGTCGGGGCCGATCGCCCGCATCGAGGCCGACGACCAGTGGCAGAGCCGCCTCGCGTCGAGCTTTATCGGGATCGATTACGACAATTGGCGCGTCGCGGCCGTGCTGTCGAAATCGGCGGCGGCGGCACAGATCGGCTTTGCCAATGGCGACACCGGCACGCTGCCCGCCAGCGCCGCGACCATGGGCTATCGCAAGACGGGCGGCAGCGCTTTTTCGGCGATGCGCCCCGGCGACCTGATCGTCGTCAAATCGACCGGCGGGTCGAGCTACGCGCTGCGCAACATTCCCGAAGTGTCGGGCGGCATGATCGTCGAAAGCCCGCATTCGGGCCGCATCTATGCGATGCAGGGCGGTTTCGACGTCAAGCTGTCGCCGTTCAACCGGGCGACGCAGGCCGAACGCCAGCCGGGTTCGACGATCAAGCCGTTCGTCTATGCCGCCGCGCTCGACAATGGCATGACCCCCGCGACGATGATCGTCGACGGGCCCTTTTGCGTCTATCAGGGCGCGCGTTTCGGCAATAAATGCTTCCGCAACTTCGGCGGCTCGGGCGGCAGCGGCGAACATACGATGCGCTGGGGTCTGGAACAGTCGCGCAACCTGATGACGGTCAAGGCCGCGAGCCAGATCGGCATGGAGCCGATCGTCGAGACGATCCAGACGATGGGAATCGGCAAGCACGAACCCTATCTGTCGACCGCGCTCGGCGCCGGATCGACGACGGTGGAAAAAATCACCAACGCCTATGCGATGCTCGCCAACCATGGCCGCGAACTCAAGCCGCGCGTGATCGACTATGCGCAGGACCGCCGCGGCAAGGTGATTTTCCCGGCCAACTGGAAGCCGTGCGAAGGCTGTAACAAGAAGGATTGGGACGGGCGTCCGATGCCGCGCTTCGCCAAGTCGGGCAAGCAGCTGATGGACCCGATGACCGCCTATCAGGTCGTCCACATGCTCGAGGGCGTCGTCCAGCGCGGTACCGCGGTGCGGCTGCGCGACCTCAACGTGCCCTTGTTCGGCAAGACGGGCACGACGACGGGGCCGAACGACGTGTGGTTCGTCGGCGGCACCCCCGATGTGATCGCGGGCATGTATATCGGCTTTGACCAGCCGCGCAGCATGGGCGGCTATGCGCAGGGCGGCAGCTATGCGGCGCCGATCTTCAAGGATTTTGCACTCGCCGCTCTCGCCGACCGCCAGCCGATTCCGTTCGCCGCGCCCAAGGGCGTGCGGATGGTGCGCATCGATCGCCAGTCGGGTCGCCGCGTCTATGGCAGCTGGCCGGGCACCGACCCCAAGGCGTCGATCATCTGGGAAGCGTTCAAACCCGAAAGCGAACCGCGTCGGACGATCCGCGAAGAAGAAATCAAGCCGGCACGGACCCCGCGGCGTCAGGACGCGCCCGTCCAGCAGGGTAACGGCCGACGTAGCGACAGCGATTTTCTGGAGGATCGTGGCGGCATTATCTGACGCTGCGGGCCCGCTTCCCCTTCGACCTTTCAGGCCGTAAGGGCGAAACCAACATATTTCAGGAGCAAGGACATGCGCGCCGAAGCGCAGGATCATATCGACAAGATTGGCGCCGCATTGGCGCTGCTACGCCGTTTTCTCGACTGGGACCGCGCGGTGCGGCGGCTCGACGAACTCAATGCCAAGGTCGAGGACCCGACGCTGTGGAACGATGCCAAGGCCGCGCAGGATGTGATGCGCGAACGCCGCCGGCTCGACGAGGCGATCACCGCGACGCGGGCGATCGAGACCGAGTGCGCCGACACCGCCGAGCTGATCGAGCTTGCCGAGATGGAAGGCGACGAGGCGATGGTCGACGAGGCCGTCGCGTCGCTCGCCGCGCTCGCCGAACGGGCCGAGGAAGACAAGATCAAGGCGCTGCTCGCGGGCGAGGCCGACGGCAACGACTGCTATATCGAAGTCCATGCCGGCGCGGGCGGGACCGAAAGCCAGGACTGGGCCGAAATGCTCCAGCGCATGTACAGCCGCTGGGCCGAAAAGCGCCGGATGAAGGTCGAGCTCGTCGAATATCAGGCGGGCGAACAGGCGGGCATCAAATCGGCGACGATGCTGGTCAAGGGCGAGAATGCCTATGGCTATGCCAAGACCGAAAGCGGCGTCCACCGCCTCGTCCGCATTTCGCCCTACGACAGTTCGGCGCGGCGCCACACCAGCTTTTCGAGCGTGTGGGTCTATCCGGTGATCGACGACAATATCGACATCGAAATCGCCGAGAGCGACCTCAAGATCGACACCTACCGCGCCTCGGGCGCGGGCGGGCAGCACGTCAACACGACCGATTCGGCGGTGCGCATCACGCACATCCCGACGGGTATCGTCGTTGCGAGCCAGAACGACCGTTCGCAGCACAAGAACCGCGCGACCGCGATGGGGATGCTGAAAGCGCGGATGTATGAGGCCGAGCTGCAAAAGCGCGAGGCGGCGGCATCGGGCGAATATCAGGCGAAGACCGAAATCGGCTGGGGCCACCAGATCCGCTCCTACGTCCTCCAGCCGTATCAGCTGGTCAAGGATCTGCGCACCGGGGTCACCTCGACCGCGCCCGGCGACGTGCTCGACGGCGCGCTCGACCCGTTCATGGCCGCGGCGCTGTCGCAAAAAGTCACGGGCGAAAAGGTCGAGGTGGAGGACATCGATTGATCCGCCGCGCTGTCGTCCTGCTCGCATTCTTGCCGCTGCTCGGCGGCTGCGATGCGCCATGGGACGATAGCGGCGACCGCGCCATGACGGCGCGCGAATTTCCACCCGCCGACCGCCCGGTGGCACCGACCGTATCGACCAAATGGTCGACCGAGGAAGCGCGCGACCGCGTCAACGAAGCCGAGGACGTCATGGACTCGGCCGATGTCCGTCCCGGGATGACCGTCGCCGACATCGGCGCGGGCGACGGCTATTATACCGTGCGCCTCGCGCAGCGCGTCGGCGCGGGCGGTCGCGTGCTGGCGCAGGACATCATTCCCGACGTGATCGAACGGCTCGCCGACCGCGTCGCGCGCGAACGGCTCGACAATGTGTCGCTGAAACTCGGTGCGGTCGACGATCCGCGGCTGCCCGCGGCCAGTTTCGACCGCGTGTTCATGGTCCATATGTATCACGAGATCGGCGAGCCTTACGCCTTTCTGTGGCGGCTGCGTCCGGCGCTGCGCGCGGGCGGGCAGGTGATCGTCGTCGACGGCGACCGCCCGATCGCCGACCATGGCACGCCCTTCCGCCTGCTCGTCTGCGAGTTCGAGGCGGTCGGGTACAAGCTGGTGTCCTATGACGACAAGCAGCATGCGGGGGGCTATCTGGCGCGCTTTGTGCCCGAAGGGAAACGGCCCGAGCCCGATGCGATTACGGTGTGCGATAATCCGTGACCGCTTGATCCTCCCTGCGCCGAAGGCGTGGGGAGGTGGCAGCGCGAAGCGCTGACGGAGGGGCATTTGCGCTGTCGTTGCTGCCCCTCCACCACTTGCTTCGCAAGCGGTCCCCCTCCCCATGGCTTCGCCACAGGGAGGATCAAATATTCAATACACCACCAACCGGTCGCCATCGCCGACCTCGGCCATGAAGCTCACCAGCCCGCCGGCGCGCACCTGCGGCACCAGTTCACTCGCGGTCATGCCGGTCAGCGCCATGCCCGACTGACAGACGACCAGCCGCACGTCCATCGCCATCGCCTCGGCGATCAGCGACACCAGATCGGGCTGCCCCGCCGCGCGGCGCGGCGCATCGCCGGCAAAGGCGACGGGCGTGCGCAGCAGCGCCGCGGCTGGTCCTTGCAGGAAAATGCGCGCCGACCGTCCGAGCGCGGCCGCTGCCGTCGCTGCCTCGAGCGCGGCGTAAAAGCGCTCGCCATCGGCCGATGCGACGATGATGTTCAGCCCCGGCATATCGGACACTCCGGATCCTTGGGCACCGCCACCTCGCGCCAGCGCCGGTCGAGCATATCGATGATCGCCAGCCGCCCCGTCAAGGTCGAGCCCCAGCCGGTCAGCGCGCGCACTGCCTCCAGCGCCGCCATCGTCCCGATCATGCCCGCCAGCGCGCCCATAACCCCGGTTTCGGCGCAGTTGATCCCGGGCCGGTCGGGATCGTCGCCGACCAGGCAGGCGTAGCACGGGCTGTCCGCGCGCCAGCCCTGGTACAGCGCGACCTGCCCCTCGAACGCCCCGATCGCGGCGCTGAGCAGCGGAACCCGCAAGGCGACGGCGGCACGGTTGACCGCCAGCCGGGTCGCAAAATTGTCGCACCCGTCGAGGATCAGGTCGGCGTTCGTCAGCAGCGTGGAGGCGTTCGCCTCGTCCAACCGATTGGACACTGCGGCCGCCTCGACATGCGGGTTGATCCGCCGCGCCGCGTCCGCCGCCACATCGGCCTTGCCCGCGCCGATATCGTTATCGGTGAACAGCGGCTGGCGCTGGAGGTTCGACAATTCGACCACATCATCGTCGATGATCGTCAGCCTGCCGACCCCCGCCGCCGCGAGATAGGTGATCGCCGGACAGCCGATGCCGCCCGCGCCGATCACCGCGACATGCGCGGCCTTCAGCTTCGCCTGCCCCGCGCCGCCGAACGTGGGCAGGATGATCTGGCGCGCATAGCGGTCAAGTTCGGCGTCGGTCAGCAATTACTCGCTCGATCGGCGGGTCTTGATCCCCGACAGCGAGGCCAGCCCTGCAGCGTCGGCGGTTTCGTCGACGGGCTCGCTCTCGACCCCGGTCGATCCGAAACCGCCCGCGCCGCGCGCCGTTTCGTCGAGCGTCGTCACTTCGGCAAAGTTCGCGCGCTGGACGGGCGCCGGAACCAGCTGCGCGATGCGGTCGCCGCGCTTCACTTCGAAATTATCCTCACCCAAATTGGCGAGGATCACCTTGACCTCGCCGCGATAATCGCTGTCGATCGTGCCGGGCGTGTTGAGGCAGGTGATGCCATGTTTGAGCGCCAGGCCCGAGCGTGGGCGCACCTGCACTTCATAGCCGGGCGGGATCGCCATTGCGAACCCGGTCGCCACCGCATGGCGGGTGCCGGGGCGGATCGTCAGGCTTTCCGCCGCAACGACATCCATCCCCGCCGCGCCGCCCGAGGCATAGGCGGGCAGCGGCAGGCCGCCGCCATTGGGCAGCCGCTGGATGCGGATTTCAATCGGAGTGGCGGGGGCTACGCGCATCGAGCTCATCGGCGATCTTTTCCATCAATTTGCGGGCGACGGCGGCTTTCGGCAGTCGGTCCCAGCTGTCTATCCCGTTTTTGCTAACGATATGCACGCGGTTGCTTTCGCCGCCCATCGGGTCGGCGGCAACGTCGTTGGCGACGATCCAGTCGCACCCCTTTTTGGCCAGCTTCGCTTCGGCGTGCGCGATGACGTCGTTGGTCTCGGCGGCGAAGCCGATCAGCAGCGGCGGGCGGTCGGGCGATCGGGCGACCCCGGCAAGGATGTCGGGATTTTCGGCCAGCGCCAGCGGCGGCACCGCGCCGCTGCCGTCCTTCTTGATCTTTTGCGCCGATGTGTCGGCCGCCCGCCAGTCGGCGACGGCGGCGACCATGATCGCGGCATCGACCGGCAGTCCCTGCCGAACCTCTTCGGCCATTTCGACCGCGGTCTCGACATCGACGCGGATCACCCCCGGCGGGGTCGGTAGCGGCACCGGCCCCGCGATCAGCAGCACCTCGGCGCCCGCCTCGGCGGCGGCGGCGGCGATCGCAAAACCCTGTTTGCCGCTCGACCGGTTGGCGATGTAGCGCACCGGGTCGATCGGCTCGTGCGTCGGGCCTGCGGTAATCAGGATGCGGCGGCCAAAGAGCGGGCGGTGATTTTCAGGCGCGAAATCGGGTTGATGGTCCAAGCTTCCGTTCGTGTCGAGCGAAGTCGAGACACGTGAGGGCAGGGGCGGCGCCTCGACTGCGCTCGACGCGAGCGGATTCGAGAGGCGGCTCTCGATCGCCGCAAAAATCGCCGCCGGTTCGGGCAAGCGCCCCGGCCCATATTCGCCGCACGCCATCTCGCCCTCGTCCGGGTCCAGCACCGTCACCCCGTCGCCGCGCAAGGTCGCGACATTGCGCTGCGTCGCGGGATGCAACCACATCCGCACATTCATCGCGGGCGCCGCGAGCACCGGCTTGTCGGTGGCGAGCAGCAGCGTGGTGGCGAGGTCGTCGGCGATGCCCGCCGCCATCTTCGCCAGCAAATCAGCGGTCGCGGGCGCGACGACGACCAGATCGGCCTCACGGCTCAGCTGGATATGCCCCATCTCGACCTCGTCCTTGAGGTCGAACAAATTTGTGTAAACCTTGTTCTCGCTCAGCGCCGCGAGCGTCAGCGGCGTCACGAACTGCTCGCCCGCGCGGGTGATGACGCAGCGCACGGTCATGCCCGATTTGCGAAGCAGGCGGACAAGCTCGATGCTCTTGTAAGCAGCGATGCCGCCGCCGACGATGAGCAGGATGCGGGGTTTGGTCATAATCTCAATAGCCCGTGATCAGCATGTCGATCGCCGACATCACGAGATAATGCTGATCCGACAGAGATGTCACAAAATTCTTCAACTCGCTCACTGGCACCGTCAACGCAAATTGCGTGTAGAGCGCCATGGGTTCCCCATTGATGGAAAAGATCGGATTGAGCCGTTCGGCAAGCTTGGGGCCGTCGTCCGGACGGACGAGCGGGATCACGAATCGCGTGTTCAAATGGTCGAGCGTGTTCGACTGGAAGTCGAGCAGATATTCACCCTGATCGGTTTGGAACACATCTAGCTGCGCCACAAGCGATCCCGGTATCGCGCCAGCGGCAGGCCATGTTTGCGCACATATTCATTGGACGATTCCATGGCTTCCCGATTTTCGCGCTTCCATTCCTCGCCCAGCATTTTTCGAACTTGATCGACCAGTCCGGCTTCGCACGCCTGCGAAACATTGATGCCAAGCCGCTTTGCTTCGGACACGAGGTCGGCGGGCAGCGTGACGTTGGTCGGCTTTCGACTGGCAGTGAAACGATGGACCTTATTCATGCGCAAAAAATATGCGCATAGTGTCTGCGTGTCAACCGAGCCACTGGAGCACGCCCGCACCCGCCGCCGCTCCGACCACCGCGGTCAGCGCATAACGCCACCACACCCGCCGCTCACCTCGTTCCCACATCAGCGGAATGTCGGGCAGCGGCGGCGCGGGCGGCGCGGCGCCCTTGCGCGGCAATTGTTCGTCGAGGCGGCGGATGATGTCGGGGATCAGCGCCAGCGTCTTGCCCTGTTCGCGGAGGCCATCGGCGAGCGCCGCCTCGGGGCCGAGTTCGTCCCGGATCCATTCCTTCACAAACGGTCCCGACACGTCCCACATGTTGATCTGCGGGTTCAGCATCGTCGCGACGCCTTCGACCATCACCATCGTCTTTTGCAGCAGCAGCAGGTGCGGCTGCGTCTGCATGTCGAAATCGCGGGTGATCGCGAACAGGCCGTCGAGCATTTGCCCGACCGAAAGCTCGCTCACCGGCTTGCCGCGCATCGGTTCGCCGACCGCGCGCAGCGCCGTCGCGAATTCGTCGACATTGTGATAATCGGGGACGTACTGCGCCTCGAAATGGATCTCGGCGACGCGGCGGTAATTGCCCGTGGTCAGGCCGTAGAGGATCTCGGCGAGCCAGTAGCGTGCCTGCCGGTTGATCCGCCCCATGATGCCGAAATCGACCGCGGCGATCGTGCCGTCGGCCTTCACGAACAAATTGCCCTGATGCATGTCGGCGTGGAAAAAGCCCTCGGCGATCGCCTGGCGCAGGAAGGCGTGAACCAGGTTGCGCGCCAGCGCCTCCATGTCGTGACCCGCCGCGATCAGCGCATCGCGGCGCGAAATCTTGATGCCGTCGATCCAGCTCAGCGTCATCACGCGGCTGGTCGTGCGGTCCCAGTCGATCGCGGGGACTTCATAGGTCGGCACCCCGACCATCGCGTCGGCGAGCTCGGATGCCGAGGCGGCTTCGCGGCGCAGGTCGAGTTCGCGCAAGGTCCAGCGGCGGAAATTGGCGATCACCTGCCGCGGGCGCAGCCGCGATGCTTCGCCGCCCAGCGCCTCCAGATGCGCAGCCGCCCATTCATAGGTTTCGATGTCGCGCGCGAACTGCTTGTCGATGCCGGGGCGGCGCACCTTCACCGCGACCTGGCGACCGTCGGTGGTCACCGCGCGGTGCACCTGTGCGATCGACGCCGATCCCACCGGGTCGGGATCGAATTCGCGGTACAGGCTCTCCAGCGGCGCTTCGAACACGAACTCGATTTCTTGCCGGATGCGGTCGAACGGCACCGGCGCCAGCGCGTCCTGCAGGCTCAGCAGGTTGCGCGCGGCCTCCTCGCCGACCAGATCGGGGCGCGTCGCGAGCGTCTGGCCCAGCTTGACCGCGGCGGGGCCGATTGCCTGAAACGCGGCGGCATAGTCGGGGATTTTGGGCTGGCCGGTGCCGAAGCGCGCGATCCGGCACAGGCGCTTGACCCCCGGCGGCGTCTGCGGCGCGGTCTCGATCCCGCGCAGCGCCCCGTGGCGCGCGAGGATACGGCCCCATTTCAGCAGGCGCAGGATATGGGTGACGGGACGGGTCAAGCCTTCCACCCGCTGTGGATCGCCACCAGCCCGCCGAGGATCGGTTCGACCTTCACCGCGGTGAAGCCTGCTTCGCGGATCATCTTCGCGAACTCGGGCATCGGCGGGAAGCGGCGGATCGATTCGATCAGATAGCGATAGCTGTCCTCGTCGTCAGCGATCAGCTTGCCGAGCTTCGGCACCAGATGGTGCGAATAGGCGTCATAGGCCTGCGCGAAGCCCGGCCATTCGTTGGTCGAAAATTCCAGGCAGAAGAAGCGCCCGCCGTAGCGCAGCACGCGGTGCGCTTCCTTCAGCGCCGCCGGGATGTCGGTGACGTTGCGGATGCCGAAAGCGATCGTATAGGCGTCGAAAAACTGGTCGGGGAACGACAGCGTCTCGGCATTCTGCTCGGACCAGACCAGCGTGTCGATCCCGCGCCCCGCCGCGCGCTCCATCCCGACGCCCAGCATGTCGGGATTGATGTCGGCAACGGTGATGCTGGCGCCGAAGCGCTCCATGCGAAAGGCGATGTCGCCGGTGCCGCCCGCCATGTCGAGGATCGCCTCGCCTTCGCGCGGCTTCACCCGGCGCACGAAGCGGTCCTTCCACAGCCGGTGCATCCCGCCCGACATCGCGTCGTTCATAATGTCATATTTGCGCGCGACGCGGCTGAACACCTCACCGACCTTGGCGGTCTTTTCGGTCGCGGGAACCTGTTCATAGCCAAAGCTGACGGTATCGGGGGTGGTCATCGTGGCGGCGCCTTTGCGGGGGAGAAGCGAAGTCTGATCGGCCTTTAGCCAAGGGTTGAAGCGCAAGCAAATGGCGCGTAGCCCGATGCGCGATATGCCCGAACTTCCCGAGGTTGAAACCACCGTCCGCGGCCTCGCGCCGCACCTCAGCGGCCAGCAGCTGGTGCGCGTGTCGACGCTGCGTCCCGACCTGCGCCGTCCGTTCCCCGTCGATCTGGCGCAGCGGCTGACCGGATCGATCGTCACCGGCCTGTCGCGCCGCGCCAAATATGGCATCATCGCGACCGACCGCGGCGACCATATGATCTTTCACCTTGGCATGTCGGGGAGCTGGCGGATCGGCGCGGGGGAACCCGGCAAGCACGACCATCTGCTGATCGATACCGCCGCGGGGCAGCGGCTGATGCTCCACGATCCGCGGCGGTTCGGGTCGGTCGATCTGGTCGCCGGCGATCCGCTCACCGCTTTTCCCGCCTTCGTCACCCTCGGCCCCGAGCCGCTATCGGACAGTTTCGACGCCGCATATCTCGCGAAGGCGCTTGCGGGGCGGCGCGCGCCGATCAAGGCGATGCTGCTCGACCAGACGATCGTTGCGGGGCTCGGCAACATCTATGTGTGCGAGGCGCTCAACATGGCGCGCATCCACCCGGCAAAGCCTGCCGCCGACGTTTCGCGCGCCAAACTCGCGGTGCTGGTCCCCGCGATCAAGGCGGTGCTGGAGGCGTCGATCGCGGCGGGCGGGTCGACCCTGCGCGACTATAAACAGCCCGATGGCGAGCTTGGCTATTTCGCCAAGGACTGGCGCGTCTATGGCCGCGAGGGCGAAGGCTGCGAATGCGGCGGCACGATCGCGCGCTTCGTCCAGGGCGGGCGATCGACCTTCTACTGCCCCAAATGCCAGCGTTGATGCGGGAAATCCGTGCAATATGCATTGACCAAAGCGGCCTTGCTGGCTATGGGCGCACCCTTCGAGCAGGGTCCGGTGTTCCGGAACCGGCCGTATCCGGACATTGATTCGCACGTTACGCGCGATTCGGCTGCTCCGGTGACGCTGTGCTCCGACCGACTTAGACCGTTTGAAAACCGAGGAATTTATGGCCAATACGCCCCAGGCAAAAAAGCGCATCCGCCGCAACACCGCGCGCACCATCGTGAACAAGAATCGCGTTTCGCGCATTCGCACGCTGGTGAAGAAGGTCGAGAACGCGATCATCGCCGGTGACAAGGACGCCGCGGCGACCGCGCTGAAGGCGGCGCAGCCCGAAATGGCGCGCGGCGTTGCCAAGGGTGTGCTGCACAAGAACACCGTGGCGCGCAAATTCTCGCGCCTGACCAAGAGCGTCAACGCGATCGCCTGATTTCGCTGTCCCGAAAGGGAACAAAAAAGACCCGCCGGCATCGCGCCCGCGGGTCTTTTTTTGTGCCCGATATTGTGACCGGACGATGGCAAATGTGTTGCAGCGCGGTAAGTGACGGATTTACGGCGATTCGTTGATCTGCAACGCGAATGTCACATTTAAGTATCTGATAAATATATTAAAAATGCGACTTTGACGTGATTCTGGCGCCCCTGCCGAGTCAAGATTTTTATTTCAGTATTTTTACACCACCGCCCCTTGCTCGACTCGCTTTGCCCTGACTAGACAGGTGCGTCGTCGGCCTTCGCCGGTGGCCGCCACATCGACATGATTCGCACTTCTTCGGGCCTTCGGTCCCGGGCAGGATGCCTGCGTCATCGCGCGGGCGACGAATCGGCGTGTGAAGCGGCTCCGTGAAGCGCTGGGCGGCAGGGGGTTCAGCGGGGGCGGTGCGGGCGTGACAGACAGCGGGAATCGGGATGGCTATGATGCGAAGGACAGGGCGATGAGCGGCGATGCCGCAGCGCTGTGGCCGCGCGTTGCCGAAGGCTTGCGCCGCGACCTCGGCGTGCGCACCTTCGACCATTGGCTGAAACCCGTCCGCTTTGGCGATTATTGCGCGATGTCGGGGGTGGTGACGCTCGAAACCGTCAGCCGTTTTTCGGCCAATTGGATCAACGAACGCTTCGGCGACCGGCTCGAGCTTGCATGGCGTCAGCAACTGCCTGCGGTGCGCGGTGTCACCGTGCGGGGTGGTGCTGGGGCCAGCGAACGTGCTGCCATCCTCGCCAGCCCGCCGCTCCCGGCGTTCGACCCGCCGCCGCCCGCCGCCAATCCGGCGCTGCTCGGTTTCGACCCGCGGCTGTCGTTCGACCGTTTCGTCATTGCACGCAGCAACATTCTCGCCGCCAATGCCGCACGGCGCATGGCGATGGTCGAAGCACCGCAGTTCAACCCGCTCTACCTTTGCTCGGGTACCGGCCAGGGCAAGACCCACCTGCTCCAGGCGATCGCGCAGGATTATGCCGCGGCGCATCCGACCGCGGACATCATCCTGATGTCGGCGGAAAAATTCATGCTCGAATTTGTCGGCGCGATGCGCGGCGGCGACATGATGGCGTTCAAGGCGCGGCTCCGCGCCGCCGACCTGCTGCTGCTCGACGACCTCCAGTTCGTCATCGGCAAGAATTCGACGCAGGAAGAATTGCTCCACACGATCGACGATCTGATGACCGCGGGCAAGCGGCTGGTGGTCACCGCCGATCGCCCGCCGTCGATGCTCGAGGGGGTCGAGGCGCGGCTGCTGTCGCGCCTGTCGGGCGGGCTGGTCGCCGACATCGAGGCGCCCGAGGATGACCTGCGCGAACGCATCATCCGCCAGCGGCTCGCCGCGATGCCGATGGTCGAGGTGCCCGACGCGGTCGTCGCCTATCTGGTCAAGCATTTCACGCGCAATATCCGCGAGCTCGAAGGCGCGCTGAACAAGCTGCTCGCCTATGCCGCGCTCACCGGCATGACGATCGACCTCGCGCTTGCCGAGGATCGGCTCGCCGAAAATGTCCGCAGCGCGCGCCCGCGGATCACGATCGACGAGATCCAGCGCGCGGTGTGCGCGCATTACCGGCTCGACAAGAGTGAGATGGCGTCGAAACGCCGCGTCCGCGCGGTCGCGCGCCCGCGGCAGGTCGCGATGTATCTGGCCAAGGAGCTCACCCCGCGCTCCTATCCCGAGATCGGCCGCCGTTTCGGCGGACGCGATCATTCGACGGTGATCCACGCGGTGCGCACGGTCGAGGCGCTGCGCGTCGCCGACAGCGAACTCGACGCCGAAATCGCCGCGATCCGGCGCAGTTTGAACAGCTGATCCACAGGGTGATGCCGGGGTTATCCCCGGGATTGTCCACAGCGCTGGAGGCGGCGCGGGGTATCGACGGCTTTTTTTTGGGGGGGAGGGAGCGGACGTACCCATACCGTCGCCCCCGCGAAGGCGGGGGCGACGTCTTTCTTCCGTCGGTCGTTTCCACACCATCGTCATCCCGGACTTGATCCGGGATCCATTCTTCCGACGGTGCGTGAATGGATCCCGGATCAAGTCCGGGATGACGATGATTGCGCGGCAACTTCCGGTCGCAACCCGACATTGCTCCACACGCCAAAACAAAAAAGGCCCGCCTTTCATCCGAAAGGCGGGCCGTTTTTTTCAGCCGTGCAGCAATCTCACCCCTTTTCGGGCGGCGCCACGGTGATCCGCACCCGCTCGCCCGAATTGCCGGGGAAGCCGGTGAACATCGCCTCGACCAGATTGGGGACGATGGTTTGCAAATTGTTGTCGCGCGACTGCGCCTCGGCATGGCCTTCGAACAGGCGCGATCCGTCGGCGGCGCGGTTGATCTGCAGGTTCAGCCCGCTGGTATAGACCGTATAGCTGCTGACATCATTATAGCCGCCGAAGCCGGGTCCGAACCCGCCCCACAGGAAGGGGTCGCGATAGCCATAGACGTAGCGGCGCCCGCCGCGCCCGGTGACGATCACCGGGCGATAGAAGCCGCCGCCATAATAGCCGCGATAGCCGCCATACCAGGGGTCGCCGAAACCGGGGCTCGACACGACGCGTTCGCGCCCCTTGTCGACGCCATAGTCCATCCGCACGACCAGATCGGCGCGCTCGCCGGGTGCGGCGGGGCGATAACCGTATCGCGTCAGCTCGCCCGCGACCAGATTGGCATATTGGCCAAATTCGATGCCGCCGGCGAGCGCCGGGTTGTTCGCCTCGACGACAAAGCTCTGGCCCTGCGGCGCGGGCAATTGGGTCTGGAAACGCGCGACATCGGCCTTGAACGGCGTCGCGCAGCCGGCGAGCGCCAGCGCGGCGCCGGTCATCGCGGCGAGTCCCAAGCGGCGAAGGCCGAGGTGGCGAAGGGTCGAATTGCTCATCGTCTTGGCTCCGTGATTCGGGGGCGCACATCTCTGGCGCTTTATACCATGACTGCGCCGATGCGACTTAACCTTGGTTGAACCCGGCTCGTCGCATCATGGTTCCCTATCCGATATCGGGTGCCGCTGCCAATAAGCAAGCCCGGTCAGACGATTAGCGGCACAGCCCCAACGCCGCATAGGCGGCGTCGATCGTCGGCCGCGCGAGCGCCGCCGCGCGCGCCGCGCCATCCTCCAGCGCCGCATCGATCGCCGCCGGGTCGGCCTTGAGTTCGGTCAGCCGCGTGGCGATCGGGCGCAGGCTTTCGACGAGCAGTTCGCCCAAAGCAGGTTTGAACGCGCCGAACCCCTGTCCGGCGAAGCGCGCCAGCACGTCGTCGACGCTTTCATCGGCCATCGCGGCATAGATCGACACGAGGTTGCGTGCCTCGGCGCGCCCTTCCAGCCCCGCGACCTCCGACGGCAGCGGTTCGGCGTCGGTCTTGGCCTTGCGGATCTTGGCCATGATCGTGTCGGCATCATCGACCAGGTTGATGCGGCTCGCATCGCTCGGGTCCGATTTCGACATTTTGGCATTGCCGTCGCGCAGGCTCATAATCCGTGCCGCGGCCTTCGGAATCGTCGGTTCGGGGAGCGTGAACGTCTCGGTTCCCGTATCGAGGTTGAATTTTGTCGCGATGTCGCGCGCAAGCTCCAGATGCTGTTTCTGGTCGTCGCCGACGGGAACATGCGTCGTCTGATAGAGCAGGACGTCGGCGGCCTGCAGCACCGGATAGGCGTAAAGCCCGACGCTGGCGCCCTCGCGGTTCTTGCCCGATTTTTCCTTGAATTGCGTCATCCGGTTCAGCCAGCCGATCCGGGCGGTGCAGAACAGCAGCCAGCCGAGCTCGGCATGGGCGGGGACGCGCGCCTGGTTGAACAGGATCGCCTTGGCGGGGTCGATCCCTGCGGCCATCAGCGCCGCCGCCATCTCGCGCGTGTTCGCGGTCAGCTCGGCGGGGTCGTTGTGGACGGTGATCGCGTGCAGGTCGGCGAGGAAATAGAGCTTGTCGCCCGGCATCTCGTCCTGCATCCGCACCCAGTTGCGGATCGCGCCCAGATAATTGCCGAGGTGCAAGTTTCCGGTGGGCTGAATGCCCGATAACGTCCGCATCATATCTGTCCCATTAGAGTTTGCGTCGGCGCAGCTGGCCGATGGTGTCGCGATTGACCACGCCGAACAGCATGGCGCAACCAAAGAATATGAGCCCGCCCAGGGCCACGATCGCGCTCAGCGCAACGATCCGCTCGAACACCCCGCCGACAAAGGCGTCGCCCGCCAGCGGGATTGCCACCATCAGCGCCGCCGCCATCGCCGCCGCGGCAAGGATGATGCGCGCGATCCGCCCGGCGACCCGCCCGGTCAGCCGGAACAGGCCTTTGCGGTGCAGGATGGCATAGAGCATCGCGACATTGCACCACGCTGCGATCGATCCGGCGAGCGCCAGCCCGACGATGCCGAGCGATGGGATCAGCGCCAGGTTGAGGCCGATATTGATGAGCAAGGAGATCGCGGCGGTCCACACCGGGGTGCGGGTGTCCTTGCGCGCGAAGAAATTGGGAACCAGCACCTTGACCAGCACATAGGCGGGCAGGCCGACGACGAGCCCGCCGACCACCGCGCCGGTCGCGAGGCCGTCGGCGACGCTATACTGGCCGCCGACGTAAAAGGCGCTGGTGATCGAAGGACCGGCGACGAACAGCGCGACTGCCGCGGGCACGGTCAGCAGCATCGCCAGTTCGACCGCATTGCTTTGCAGGCGCGCCGCCCCGTCGCGGTCGTCGAGCGCCACGAAGCGCGACAGCGCGGGCAGGATCGCGGTCCCGAGCGCGATGCCGATGATGCCGAGCGGCAGCTGGTTGAGCCGATCGGCCATCGCCAGATAGGTGATGCTCTTGTCGGGCAGCGAGGCGATGAAGAACAGATCGACGAAGCGGCTGATCTGATAGACCCCGGCGCCGAACACCGCGGGCAGGATCAGCACCCCCATTTCGCGCACGCCGGGGGTCAGCTGCGGGCGGCGGAGCGCCGGCCGAAAGCCCGAGCGCCGCACCCAGAACAGGAGCCAGACGAGCTGGAACAGCCCGGCCAGCGACACCGAAATCGCCAGATACAGGCCGGTGGCCGCCTTGGCCGCTTCGCCGCCATCGCCGGTGACCATGCCGAGGAGCAAGGCTGCGACTAGGCAGATGTTGAGCAGAATCGGCGCCGCCGCCGCCGCGGCAAAGCGCGACAGGCTGTTGAGGATCGCCGCGAACAAGGTCGCGACGCTCATGAACGCCAGATACGGAAAGGCGATGCGCGCCATCATGACCGTCAGGTCGAATTTTTCGCTGTCGGCGCGCAGCGCCTCGCTGGCGAACAGGTGCATGATCCACGGCATGACGATCAGCAGCAGCGCCGAAAAGACGATCAGGATCGGGATCAGCACCGCCAGCACCGCATCGGCAAAGGCGCGCGCCTCGCTATGGTCGCCTTCCTTGGTCATCCGCTGGTTGAACAGCGGGACAAAGGCGGCGGCAAAAGCACCCTCGGCGAACAGGCGGCGAAAGATATTGGGCAGCTGGAACGCCAGCTGCCACGCATCGGCCACGCCGCCGGCGCCGAGGATGCGGCTGAGCAGCATGTCGCGCGCAAAGCCGAAGATGCGGCTGACCATCGTCAGCCCGCCGATCGTCCCGACGCTTTTGAGCAGGCCGCTCACCGGTAAAGCCCCTTCCCTTCAGGGGAGGGGTTGGGGTGGGGTTTCGCGGCGTAGAGCAAGGCCGAAAGACCCCACCCCGCTGCGACGAGGCCCGGCTTTGCCGAGCCAAGTCTCGCTGCCCCTCCCCTGAAGGGGAGGGGTTTAGTCAGGAGGGCCAAGGCCGTCAGATCAGGCCTGGCCGACCGGAACGGCGTCGCCCAGTTCCCCGGCTTCGGTCTGCGCCTGGACCTGCTGCATGAACAGGCCGTGGAAATCGATCGGTTCCAGCAGCAGCGGCGCAAAACCGCCGTCGCGGACGGCATCGGCGACGACGCGGCGCGCGAAGGGGAACAGGATGCGCGGCGCTTCGGCGAGGAAAAACGGCTGCAACTGGTCTTCGGGGACGTTGCGGACGCCGAACAGTCCGGCATATTTCAGCTCGATCACGAACATCGTGCCCTGATCGGCCTTCGACGTGACGTCGATCTTCAAGGTTACTTCGAACAGGTTCTCGCCGACCCCTTCGGCGGCGATGTTGAACTGGACGTCGATCTGCGGCGCATCCTGCCACTGGTAAACCGCGGGCGCGTTCGGATTTTCGAACGACAGGTCTTTGACATATTGCGAGATCAGGCCGATCGCCGGGCTGGTATCTTCGCCATTGGGCTGCAGGGCGGGGTTGTTGATGTCGGCGCTGGTCTCGTCAGCCATGGTGCATTGCTTTCGCTCGAAAAGATGAAACAGGATCCGCGCTGCAGGCCGTGTCGGGACTGCGGCAGACGGTTGCGGCGGCGCTTAGCAGCGCGCGCCAGCCAGCACAATGGGATCGCGGCGGCGCTTTGCTGGGGGTGAATCGTTGACCTGCCGCATCGGCGGGGCCATGGCGTTTGAAACTTGGCCGTGCATCGCCTATGTATCGGCCTTGATGTTTCCATTGCCCGCATTGGACTTTTGCCCGTGACTGCTTTTTCGATCGTCCTGCTCGCCATGATTGCCGCCTTCCTCGGCATGCGGCTGTACTCTGTACTCGGCAAGCGCACCGGGCACGAGCAGGAGCCGGTGTTGCCGCGCCGCGACGAGCGTGCGCCGCCCGCGCCGGTGCGGCTGGACGATGGCGACGCGCCGTCGGCGCCGATCGGTGCACCCGACACCTCGGGCCTAGTCTATGAACCTGCCGCCGAAATCGGCCTGCGCCAATTGCTCGCGACCGACCGCAATTTCGATGCCGGCCGCTTCATGGAGGGCGCCGAGGCGGCGTACCGCATGATCCTCGAAGCCTATTGGAAGGGCGATCGCGATACGCTGCGCGACCTGTGCGACGACGACAGTTACGAAGCCTTTGTCGAGGCGATCGAGGCGCGCGATGCGCGCGGCGAAAAGCTGGAGAATCGCCTGATTGGCATCGAGTCGGCGAAGATTGTCGCGGTCGAGATGGACCGCAAGGAAGCGCGCGTCACCGTGCGCTATCAGGCCGACATCAGCGCGGTCACGCGCGACGCCGATGGCAAGATGATCGCCGGGTCGATGAGCGATGCGTCGCGCACCGACGACCTGTGGACGTTCCGCCGCGCTATCGGCAGCGACGATCCCAACTGGCTGCTCGACGAAATCGAAGCAGCCTGACCGCGATGCCCGCGCTTGGTTCGTCCGGGAAGCGCCGGATGCGGGTTTTCGGATTGTCCTTGGTCGCGGTATTACCGCTTCTCGCGGGATGCGCGTCGGTGATCCCCGATGCAGGCAGCCGCCCCGCCGCCTCCACACCGGCACCCGCAGCGAGGCCGTCGGGCGCCACGCCGCGCCCCTATCAGCCGCGGCCATCGGAAAGTGGCGGCGTTGCGGCGAGGCCGATCCCGGCCACGCCGCGCCCGGCGCTGCCCGCCCCCGCGGTCCCGGCCGACGCGACGACGGCGGCGGCAAGCGGCGTCATTGCCGGCCCCGATTTTGCGTCACTTGGCATCGCTCCCGAACAGGCAAGCGCCGCGCTTGCCGCCTTTCGCATCAGCTGTCCTTCGGTCCAGCGCCGCGCCGATGTCAGCGGGCTGACGCAGGGCGCCGACTGGGCCGAAAGCTGCAACGCCGCGAAAAACTGGGCTGACAGCGATGCCGCTTCCTTTTTTTCGCGTTATTTCGGGACGGTGCAGATCGGCGCCGGAACCGCCTTTGTCACTGGCTATTACGAACCCGAAATCGCCGGATCGCGCACGAAGCGCCCGGGCTATGACGTCCCCATCTATCGCCGCCCCGCCGATCTGGTCGACGTCGACCTCGGGCAATTTTCCGACGAGCTGAAGGGCCGGACGATCCGCGGCCGCGTCGAGGGCAGCAAGCTGGTGCAATATTACGACCGCGCCGCGATCGAAAGCGGCGCGCTCGAAGGGCGCGGGCTCGAAATCGCTTATGCCGCCGACGCCGCCGAATTCTTCTTCCTGCAAGTGCAGGGCTCGGGCCGCCTGCGCCTGCCCGACGGCGGCGTCATGCGGATCGGTTACGACAGCCAGAATGGCCGCGGCTATGTCGGCATCGGCAAGCTATTGCTCGACCGCGGCGAATTGCAGCGCGGACAGGCGTCGATGCAGGGCATCCTCGATTATCTGCGCGCCGATCCGAAACGCGGCGCCGCGGTGATGAACGAGAATCCCAGCTGGGTGTTCTTCCGCGAACTCACCGGCCCCGGCCCGCTCGGCGCCATGGGCCTGCCGGTGACCGGTCGCGCCAGCGTCGCTGCGGATCCCAAATATGTGCCGCTCGGCGCCCCCGTCTTCCTCTCGCTCGACCGTGCCGAACCGAACGGGCTGTGGGTGGCGCAGGACACCGGCGGCGCGATCAAGGGCGCCAACCGCTTCGACAGCTTCTGGGGCGCGGGTGAGGATGCGCGCGCGATCGCTGGCGGCATGGCGGCGCGCGGTTCGGCGTTGCTGCTGCTCCCGCGCGCCAGCGTCGCGCGGCTGATCCCGGCGCGCTGACGCCGCGATGGCGCGGCGGCTCGATCCCGACGAAAGCGCGCTGTGGAAAAAGGTCGCGGCGACGGTGAAGCCGCTGGTGAAGGCGAAAGTGCCGCTCGCGCCCGCAGCCCCGCCGACGATCCGCCCGCCTGCGCCGACCCCGCGCCGCCCCGCCGCCCCGGCGGCGCCCGTCCGTCCCGCCACGAAACTGCCGCCGCCGCGCCGCACCCACAGCGCCGCGACGCTCGACGGCCATTGGGACCGCCGCCTGCGCAAGGGGCTGGTCCGCCCCGACCTCAGCATCGACCTCCATGGGCATAGCCTCGCCTCGGCGCAGACGCTGCTCGACGATGCGATCGGCCGTGCGCTGCTGCGCGGCGCGCGCGTGCTGCTCGTCGTGGCGGGTCGCCTCCGCCCCGGCGCCGACCGCCTGCCGACAATGCACGGCGACCCGCGCCCGCGCGGCGCGATCCGCGCCTCGCTGCCCGATTGGCTCGCTTGTTCGCCCCACGCCGACCAGATCGTCGCGCTGCGCCCCGCGCATATCAGTCATGGCGGCGCGGGCGCGGTCTATGTGATCCTGCGGCGCGCAAGGGACGATTGATCTCACGCAAAGGCGCAAAGGCGCGAAGAAGAAAAATCTCACACAAAGACACAAAGACACGAAGCGGGATGAAAGTCCGTGAGGTAAGACCATCGTCGCAGGCAATCACAAATGACGCGACGCGTGATCCGTCGCAGCGGCCTAGGTATAACCCGTTGTCTTTGCGCCTTTGTGTCTTTGTGTGAGAAATCTCTTTCTGATCTTCTTCGCGCCTTCGCGTGAGATCAATTTAATCCAGCAAAGCCCGCATCAATATCCCGCGGTAAATCGCGGTCAGCTTGTGCAGATCGGCGACCGCCACCGCCTCGTCCAGCTTGTGCATTGTCGCGTTGGTCAGCCCGAATTCGACCACCGGGCACAGCGCATGCAGGAAGCGCGCGTCCGACGTTCCGCCGGTCGTCGACATTTCCGCCACCACATCGGTCTCGGCACGGATCGCCTCGGCGACCAGCTCCGACAGCTCGCCCGGCGGGGTCAGGAATGCTTCGCCCGAAATCTTGCCGAGCACCTTGGCGGCGGGTTCGACGTCGTGCGCGATGCGTTCGACCATCGCGACCAGATCGGCGCCCTTGTGCTGGTCGTTGAAGCGGATCGACAGTCGCGCGCGCGCCGACGCCGGGATGACATTGGTCGCGCCATTGCCGACCTCGATGTCGGTGAATTCGATATTCGACGGCTGGAACCAGTCGTTGCCGCTGTCGAGCGTCACCGCGTCGATCGCCGCCATGATCCGCACCAGCTTGGGGATCGGATTGTCGGCGAGGTGGGGGTAGGCGACATGCCCTTGCGTTCCCGGCACGTCGATCCAGATATTGACCGACCCGCGCCGTCCGATCTTTACCATGTCGCCGAGCCTGTTCACCGACGTCGGTTCGCCGACGACGATCATGTCGGGCGCGATGCCGCGCCCCGCCATATGCTCCATCAGCGCGCGGGTGCCGAAAATCGCCGGGCCTTCCTCGTCGCCGGTGATGATCAGGCTGATCGTTCCGGCATCGACCGGGGTCGCGGCGGCGGCGGCGACAAAGGCCGCGATCGACCCCTTCATGTCGACCGCGCCGCGCCCGTAGAGCAGGTCGCCGCGAATTTCGGGGGCAAAGGCGTCGCCGGTCCAACCAACCCCCGGCGGCACGACGTCGAGATGCCCGGCAAAGCCGAAATGGACGGGGCCGCTACCCCGCCGCACCGCGAGCAGATTTTCGACCGGCCCGTCGGGTTCGATCCCGTCGATAAAGCGCTCGACGGTGAAGCCCAGCGGGGTGAGCGCTGCCTCGAGCACATCGAACACCGCGCCGGTCGCGGGTGTGACGGAGGGCGCGGCGATCAGCGCCTGGGCGAGGGTGACGGGGTCGATGTGCGTGGGCATGCCCGCCCCTTACCCGCTGACGCCGCGCCAAGTCGAGCCGATAGAAATGGGGGGTCGCACAAAGACACGAAGACACGAAGAAGCCGAGCGGAAACGCGGCTGTCGCTTTTCTCTTTGGTGCGCAGCGCCTTTCTGTATGTCGTCTGCGACGGCAAACCGCGATCAGCGATCATTGACCGCCCTCTTCGTGTCTTTGTGTCTTTGTGCGAAACAAAGGAGCTTGGTTCGCGCCCATGCGCGCCGCAACAGGAACAGACGCCATGCCCAAACTCGACCTTGACGCCATCCCGCAAACCAACGCCACCGGCTACCCCGCGCCCTATGATGCGGCGGTGCAGGGCCGCTGGTACCGCCGCCTCGCGCCCGCCACCGGCCTCAGCGATTTTGCCGCCAGCCATGTCGTGCTGAAACCCGGCGCCTGGTCGTCGCAGCGCCACTGGCACGACGGCGAGGACGAGATGCTGGTGATGATTTCGGGTGAAGCGACCCTGATCGAGGACGACGGCCGCTGGCCGATGCGCCCCGGCGATATCGCTGTGTGGCCGAAAGGCAGCACCAACGGCCACCATCTGGTCAATGAATCGGACGCCGACTGCGTGTTCGTCGCGCTCGGCGGCGGCAAGAAATATGACACCGGCGGCGGCTATTCCGACATTGACATGCTGTTTACGCCCGACGGCTATTTCCACAAGGATGGCACGCCCTATCCGACGAAGCGGATTCCGTGAGCGCCGCCGACTGGGTTGGTTTCGCGCTGGCGGTGCTGTTGATCGAATTGACGCCGGGCCCGAACATGGCGTGGCTTGCGGCGCTATCGATGGGCGACGGTCGGCGCGCCGGGCTGGCGGCGACCGCGGGGATCGCGATCGGCTTGTTCATTAATGCGCTGGCGGCGGCTTTGGGGATTGCGTTTGTCGTAGCGGCCAGCCCGACGCTTTGGCAGGCTTTGCGCTGGGGCGGTGCAGCATTTTTGTTGTGGCTGGCGTGGGAAAGCTGGCGCGATGGCGGTGAGAATTCGCCTGCGCGCGCCATCGATGCCGGACGGGCAAGGCATCATTTCCTCTCGGGATTGGTGGTCAACCTGCTCAATCCAAAGGCCATGCTCTTCTATGTCGTCGTCATTCCCAGGTTCAACGGCGGCCAGATTCCGGGCTTCGGACTTGCCTTCACGCTGGCTTTGGCCAGCATCGCTATCGCGACGGCGGTTCACGTGGGCCTTGTGCTGGCGGGCAGCCGGATCGGCGAATGGCTCGCTGATCCCGCGCGGACCCGCCTGATTCGCCGTATATTGGCCCTGATGATCGTCGCTGTGGCGGTCTGGTTCGC
Source organism: Sphingopyxis microcysteis (assembly GCF_012274265.1). Taxonomy (GTDB): domain Bacteria; phylum Pseudomonadota; class Alphaproteobacteria; order Sphingomonadales; family Sphingomonadaceae; genus Sphingopyxis; species Sphingopyxis microcysteis. The sequence goes on along the minus strand of NZ_JAANYY010000003.1, from coordinate 610,591 downwards.
AATGACCGCGGCGCCGCAATCCTAGGGTCTTTACCCTAGCTCTCGACCGGCCCCTCGAACTTCTCGATCACCCAATCCTCGGCCTGCGCGCCGCCGATCCAGTCCTGCATGCACTTATGGCTGATCACCGCCTGCATATAGGCGAGCGCGAAGGGCGGTAGCGGGATCGAGTAGGTGATGAAGCGGGTGACCACCGGCGCGAACATCATGTCGGCGGCGGACCAGTCGCCGAACAGATAATCGCCCGCGCCGCCGAACCGCGCCCGCGCTTCGGCCCAGATTTGCAGGATGCGGACGACATCGGCCTGCACTTCCGGGGTCAGTTGGGCGGCGGGAAAGATGCGGCGGATGTTCATGCTGTGCTCGCGGCGCAGCGCCGCGAAGCTCGAATGCATTTCGGCCGCCATCGACCGCGCCATCGCGCGCGCCGCCATATCGTCGGGCCAATAGCCCTTGGTGCCGCCGGTCTTTTCGTTGAGATAATCGATGATCGCCAGGCTATCCCACACGACGATGTCGTCGCCGTCCCACAGGATCGGCACCTTGCCGCCCGACGGCGCAAACTCGTCGCCCTCGCGGCGCTGGTTCCATTCCTCATTGTAGAGCGGGACGGCGATTTCCTCGAACGGCAGGCCGCTATGCTTGGCGGCGAGCCAGCCGCGCAGGCTCCAGCTGGAGTAGGCCTTGTTGCCGATGAACAGTTTCATGGGGTCTCCAAGTCCCCCTCCCGCTTGCGGGAGGGGCTAGGGGAGGGCCTGTATGGCCCTATGGGTGACGCAACATGCCCTCCCCCGACCCCTCCCGCAAGCGGGAGGGGAGAAGGATTATACCTCCACCGCCTCCAGCACTGCGGTGCGCAGCTCGGCGATCCCCAAGCCCTTCTCGGACGAAGTCACAATCACTTCCGGATGCGCCGCGGGGTGCTTGCGCGCCTCGGCCTCGGTCGCGGCATGGATCGCGGCGAGGTCACTCGCCTTGACCTTGTCGGCCTTGGTCAGCACGATGCGATAGCTCACCGCCGCGGTGTCGAGCATTTCCAGGAACTCGCGGTCGACATCCTTCAGTCCGTGGCGGCTGTCGATCAGCACCAAAGTGCGTTTCAGCACCTGCCGCCCGCGCAGATAGTCGTTCACCAGGAAACGCCATTTCTTGACGACATCCTTCGGCGCCTTGGCAAAGCCGTAACCCGGCATGTCGACCAGCCGGAATACCAATGGCTCGCCGACGTCGAAATAATTGAGCTCCTGCGTCCGCCCCGGGGTCACCGACGTGCGCGCCAGCCCGTTGCGGTTGGTCAGCGCGTTGAGCAGCGACGATTTGCCGACGTTCGAACGGCCCGCAAAGGCGATTTCGGGCATCGTCGGGTTCGGCAGATGCTGAAGCGCCGGGGCCGATTTCAGAAAATTGATCGGCCCCGAAAACAGCTTGCGCGCGCGTTCCGCCCTTTCGGGATCGGCTCCCGGCGCAAGGTCGTCGCGATCGCTCACGTCGTCGCCTGCGCCTTCAGCGCCGGGAACTTCTGGTACATCCACTGCTGCTGCGCGATCGACAGGATGTTGTTGGTGATCCAGTACAGCAGCAGGCCCGCCGCGAACGGCGCCATGATGAACATGAACAGCCACGGCATGATCTTGAACACCTGTTGCTGCACCGGGTCGGCCGGGGCGGGGTTCAGGCGGAACTGGAGCCACATCGTCACACCCAGGATCACCGCCAGCACACCGATCGCCAGGATCGACGGCGGGGTAAAGGGCAAGAGGCCGAACAGGTTCAGGATGTGCAGCGGATCGGGCGCCGACAGATCCTTGATCCACAGGATGAACGGCTGGTGGCGCATTTCGATCGCCAGCATCAGCACCTTGTACAGCGCGTAAAAGATCGGGATCTGGATCAGGATCGGCAGACAGCCGGCCAGCGGATTGATCTTTTCGTCCTTGTAGAGCTTCATCAGCTCCTGCTGCATCTTGGGCTTGTCGTCCTTGAAGCGTTCCTGCAGCGCCTTCATCTTCGGCTGGACGACGCGCATCTGCGCCATCGACGAGAATTGCCGGTTGGCGATCGGGAACATCAGCAGGCGGATGATCAGGGTCAGCGCCATGATTGCGACGCCGAAATTGCCGACCTGCAGGAACAGCCAGTGCAGCAGCTTGAAAATCGGTACCGCGAAAAATTCGAACCAGCCCCAATCGATCGCGTTCGACAGGCGGGTGATGCCCAGCTTGTCCTGATAGGTTTCCAGGATATCGACTTCCTTCGCACCGGCAAAGATGCGGCTGGTCGTCGCGATCTGCTGGCCGGGGGCGACCTGCGCGAAATCGCGCGCGAACAGGGTCTGGTAATTGTTGGCGCTCGGCGAGCTAATGGCTGCGGTCACGCGTTCGCCCTTGGCCGGAACGACCGCCGCGAGCCAATATTTGTCGGTAAAGCCGAGCCAGCCTGCCGAATTATAACGCACGGTGCGGTTCGGCGCCTCCTCCAGATCCTCATAATCGGTGTCGAACACCGACTTGCCGTCGAGATAGCCGGTCGGGCCGACATGGATCGTGATGCTGTCCTGCTCGTGCGGGTCGGTCGGCTTGCCCAGCCTGTCAAGCAGCGCAAAGCTGCTCGCGCTCACCGGCGCGGTGCCGGTGTTGGCGATCGTCTGCTTGGCGGTGATCAGGTAATTGGCGTCGATGCTATATTCGATGCGGAACGTCTGGCCGGTGCCATTGGCCCAGCTGAGCGTCACCGGCGTCGTCGGGGTCAGCTTGCTGCCGCTCGCGGTCCACAGCGTCGTCGGCCCCGGCACCTGAACGCCCTGCGCCGACCAGCCGATGCTGGCGAAATAGGCGGCCTTGGTACCGCCCGGGGCGAACAGGCGCACCGGCGGCGAATCCTTGGCGATCGTCTGGCGATATTTGGTCAGCGTGATGTCGTCGATGCGCGCGCCGACCAGGTTGATCGAACCCGCCAGCGCCGGGGTGGCGATCGGTATCCGGTTGCCCTCGGCCAGCGCCGCTTCGACCGGGCGGATCGCCTGCGTCGCGGGGGCAGCGGGGGCGGTGGCGGTCGGCAGCGCGCTCGGCTGGCCTCGCGCGGCGGGCGTGGTTGCCGGGGTGCCGTTGGCACCCGCGACCGTGGTCGTCACGTCGGGCTTGGCGGGGGTCGGGAAAAACTGCGCCGAGACGAAGTTCCAGCCGATCAGGATGGCCACCGACAATAAAATTGCCGCGATCAGATTACGCTTGTCGTCCACGCTCTACGGTCTCTCTTCGTCTCAAAAAATGTCGGGGAAAACGGCAGCTACGGCACCGGATCATGGCCATGCCCGCCCCAAGGATGGCAGCGCAATAGCCGCTTTGTCGCGAGCCAGCCACCCTTGATCGCACCATAGCGTGACAGCGCCGTGATCGCATAGGCGCTGCACGAGGGAGAATAGCGGCATGTCGGCGGCAGCAGCCGCGACGGGCCAAGCTGCCAACCGCGCGCGATCAGGATGAGCAGTTTGGCGATCATCGCAAAAGCCCGGAAAACTGCGTAACTTTACGCGCGATTTCGCCAGTTTCGTCACCCCGGACTTGATCCGGGGTCGATGACGTCGGGGCCGGAATGGACCCCGGATCAAGTCCGGGGTGACGAAGCAGGGGGGGCGGCCTCATCGCGCCAATTTCTTCGCCGCGCGCGCGAGCGCCGAATCGAGCTGCTCGCCGAGCTCGGCAAAGAGGATGTCGTTGCCGCCGGGCCGTCCGATCAGCACATGGTCGGCGCCCGCTATCCCCGATTCGGGCAGCGCGGCGCGGCTCAGCTCGCGCAGCCGGCGCTTCATCCGGTTGCGGGTGACGGCGTTGCCGACTTTCTTGCTCACGGTGTAACCGATGCCCATCGCGCTATCGTCGTCGCCGCGGGCGCGGACGAGCAGAACAAAGCCGGGCATGGGAAAGCGAAGGCCGCGGTTGGCGGCCAGAAATTCGCTGCGTTTTGAAAGCGTTCGCACCAGTTTCACTGGCGCCTAAGCGTCAGCGATCAGGCCGACAGCTTCTTGCGGCCCTGGGCGCGGCGGTTGGCCAGAACCTTGCGGCCGCCAACGGTTGCCTTGCGGGCGCGGAAGCCGTGGCGACGTGCACGCACGAGGTTGCTGGGTTGAAAGGTGCGCTTCATCGCGGTTGTCCCTAAATCTCTTGCAAGGCTTTAACAGAAAAGGGCCGCCAAACGTGGGCGGCCACCGATGGAGGCGCGGATAGGCGAGAGTCGAGGCAAAGTCAATCGGCATTGGCACGGATTTCCGGCGTTTCGCGGGCGCCCTTCGCCAGCGCCTCGCGTTCGCGCCGCCGGGCCGCGCTGGTTCGCCGCATCACCCGGTCGGTCCACGCGGCATAGCGCGGGTGGCGCCGCTTGAACCGGACATAGATGCGCTTTGCCCAGGCACTGTTCTGGAGACACAGCATCAATCCGATCGGGAACAGGATCAGAAAGCCCGGACCGGGCAGGACGCCGACGATCGGCGAAATCAGGATCAGCAACACGCCCAGCACGAACAGCGCCAGCCGCACCTGCGCGGTCGACCGCAATCGCTGGTAGAGGCTGCGCTTTGCCATGGGGGTCGATGTGGGGAGGAGGGCGCCGCGCGGCAAGACCAAAAGCTTTCGGGCGCGGCAGCGCCATACCCCCTATTCACCCCGGCCCAGCGGTCTTTTGGAACGCTTCGGCCAGCGCGCCACCGACACCAAGGAACGATCCTTTCACCCCACCGTTGCCGAAAGCATCGAAACGAGAGGGCGGTCGGCCCTTTTGTCGGAGAGAGAGAATGAAAAAGCTTCTGACGATTTTTGCGATCAGCGGGTCGATGTTTTTCCTGTCGGCGTGCAATACCATTGACGGTGCAGCGAAGGATGTTGAATCGGTCGGCGACTGTGCCGATGGTGTCCAGGGCAACTGCTAGGATCCTGACCCTAGGCCGCTGCGAGCGCCCTACCGCCGATGATCAGTGCAGCGTGACGAACCGCGCCATGTCGTCGCGGGTCAGGTAACGCACTTCGTCGAACGGGGTGCTGTTGGTCAGCGCGTAAAAGGCGCGCGCCTTGGCGTCATCCATCCCCAGCTCGCGATAAAGCCCGAGATATTCGGCATGTACCGGATCGTTCGCGGCATAGTCGTTTGCCTCGCGCCCGCTATCGTCGGCCCAGCTATGCACCCCGAATTCGGCGTCGGGCGCGGCGCGGCGGGTGCTGCCGGCGAGCCATAGCTCGACCGCGCCCGAGCGCACCGAACCGCCACTCGGCACGACGGTTTCCAGTCCCGCGCGGCGGATTGCGCGCGCCAGGATCAGGTTTGCATCCTCGTCGAGGCTGCCCGGACAGTCGATCATCTCGAGCCGCTTGAGCCCCGGGAAGGCGGCGAGCATCGCCGCGAACTGGCGCGGGGTCGCCGATGTCACGTCGCCAGCCATCCGCGCCGTGCTAGCGTCGATCACCGCAAAGGGACCATAATGCGCCTTGGCGCGGCCGAGTGTCGCGAGCGTCGCGCTCGGCGCATAGCGCCGCGTCGCCGTCAGGTCGGCGTCTTCGGCCAGCGCTTCGTCGTCGAGCAGTGCGGCCTCATCGTCCAAGACCTCGTCGTCAAAGGCGGCGTTTTCGTCGTCACCGCCCACCTCTTCCCACGTCCAGCTGACGGTCGTGGTGACGGTGATCCCCTGCTGCGCATGCGCCGGGGCGAACGCGAGCACCGCCGCGCAAAGCGCGACGCACAGCGTGCGAAACAAGGCGGTCGGCAAAACCATGCCCCCGCCCTCGCGCACGTGCGATGACCAAATCGCAAAGCGCCAGCGTCAGCGCGCCGTTAACCCCGTTGCGGGACGGTCATTTTGTCAGTCGCGGTCCGGCACCTCTAACGGGAAGAAGCTGCGATAGGGGCGGGCTTCCTCGATACACCGCGCCACGCTCGGCCGCGCCAGCAGGCGGGCACGATAGGCACGCACCCGCGCATGGCGTGGATCGATCGGATGCACCCAGTCGGCGTAGAAGAGGGCCGGTGCCGCCGAACAGTCCGCCAGCGAAAAGCCGTGCGGCGTCGCCCAGCCGTCATCAGGCAGCCTCGTCTCGAGCCAGCCATAGGCCTTCTCGAGCAGGTCACGCGCGCGCGCTATGCGGGCAAGGTCCGGTTTCTCCGTGATAAAAGGAAGATATTCGGCAACCACCGCCTGAAAACGCGCCTGAAAATGATTGTCGAAAATCCGGTCGAGGAAGCGGACGTCGAGTGCCACCTGCGGGTCGGCGGGGATCAATTGCGGTTCCGCGATTTTCTGGTCGAGATATTCGATGATGATCGACGATTCGAAATGTGGCACGCCATCGTCGACGATCAGCGGAAATTGCCCGACCGGCCAATGCGACCGCAGTTCGTCATAGTGCGTGAACGGCTCCGCGGTTTCGAGCGCGCGGTAGTCGAACGCGATGCCCTTTTCATAAAGCGCGATCAGCGCCTTCCACGCGTAGGACGAAAAGGGGTGGGCGTAGAGGATCAGCATCGGCTTACCCTTTTACAGCGGCTTCGATCGCCGCGATGTCGATCTTTTTCATCGTCATCATCGCCTCGAACGCGCGCTTGGCGACCGCCTTGTCGGGGTTGGTGGTCGCTTCGAGCAGGACGCGCGGGGTGATCTGCCACGATACGCCCCATTTGTCCTTGCACCATCCGCACACGCTTTCCTGGCCGCCATTGCCGGTGATCGCGTCCCACAACCGGTCGGTTTCGTCCTGCGTGTCGGTGTGGACGATGAAGGAAAAGGCTTCGTTATGCTTGAAGATCGGCGGGCCGTTGAGGCCAAGGCAGGGGGTGCCGAGCAGCGTAAATTCGACCGTCATCACATCGCCCGCCTTGCTGCCGGGCGAATCGGCGGGTGCGCGGTGGATGGCGCCGACATGGCTGTTGGCAAAGGTCTTGGCATAGAAATTCGCGGCGTCCTCGGCATCGCCTTCATACCAGAGGCAGAGCGTCAAAGGGGTCTTGGTCATCGTTTCTCTCCTGGGGATTGGTGATCAGGCTTTGCGTGGCCCGACAAAGCCGACGGCGGCGCCCTGCGGGTCGATCGCGTTCATCGCATATTCGCCGCCGGGAATTTCCATCGGTGCGTTGGTCACGGTGCCGCCGTTCGCGGTCACCGCGGCATGGGCGCGATCGATGTCGTCGACGCCGATATAGAAATTCCACACCGGCGCCGGATAGCCCGCCATCAACGGCATCACCGCGCCGATTGTGTCGTCGCCGCTCTGGATGAAGCGGTAGGCGCCGAGTTCGCCCATCGGCATCTCGCCCTCCTGTCGCCAGCCGAAATGCCCGGTGTAGAAACGCACCGCGGCATCCGGGTGCGACGTAGCCAGCTCGTTCCACCGGATGCGCTGCGGCTCGGTCACCGAAAACACATCGCTGGCCCCCTCCGGGACGCCTTCGGGCGGGATCGGGTCCATGATGTAAATGGGCGCGCCCTGCGGGTCGGTCACCATCGCGATCCGTCCGACCGGGATGTCCATCGCGGCCATCTGTACCGCGCCGCCATCGGCCTTGATCGCGTCGATCGCGGCATCGACATCCTCGACTTCAAGATAGCCCATCCAGATCGGCCGGGCGCCACCGGCGAGCATGTCGGCATTCAGCGCCAGTACGCCGCCCGCATTGCCGCCATCGCTGCGGCCAATCATGCGATAATCCATGTCGCCCGCCGCGGGGTCGGCGTGGCTGGCGATCGTCCATCCGACCACCGCGCCATAAAAGGCGGCGGCGCCGGCGGGATCGCTGGTCATCAGTTCATACCAGATGAAATGCGCTGGCTTGCTCATCGTTCTTCTCCTCTCGATCCTCCCTGACGCGTAGCGATGGGGAGGGGTGGAGGGGCTGCGGCGGTAGTGTCATGGCCCCTCCGTCAGCCCTGCGGGCTGCCACCTCCCCATGGCTTCGCCACAGGGAGGAGCATGGCGTCACGCCTCGACGATCGGGGCAAAGCCGCCGTAGATCATCCGCGCACCGTCGAACGGGGTGTTGTCGGGATCATGTTTCATCCGCTCGTCGGTCATCATCTTTTCCCAGCCCGCGACGCGCGCTTCCTTGCTCGGCCATTCGACCCAGCTGTACACGACGCTTTCGCCGTCCTTCTTGTGCGCGGCGCGCGCATAGTCGGTGACCTTGCCGTCGGGGACGTCGTCGGCCCACGCTTCGACGACGCGCGTCGCGCCATAGTCGCGGAACACTTCGGACGCCTTCTTCGCCATCGCGCGATAGGCTTCCTTGTTGCCGTCGGGGACGGGCACGAGATAGCCGTCGACATAGGCGGTTTCGCCCTCTGCGCGATCGTCGACGATCGAATCGAAGCCGCCGATGATCATGCGCTTGCCGTCGAACGGCATCTCGCCGCCCATCGACGCCATGCGCGGGTCGCTCATCATCTTTTCGTTGGCGGCGTCGCGAGTTGCCTTGTCGGGATATTCGAACCAGCTGAACACGACGGTTTCGTCGGGCTTGGCCTGTACGGCGCCCTTGAAATCATTGACCTTCCCGTCGGGGACGTCGTCGCCCCAGCATTCGACCATCCGCGCGACGCCGAATTCCTTGAACAGATGGGCCGCGTCGGCGGCGTGTTTGCGATAGGCTTCCTTGTTGGCGGTCGGCACCGCGACCACAAATCCTTCTACATAGGTCATCTTGTCTCTCCTTTAGGGGGGTGGGAAATTCAGGCCGTGACCGGCTCTTTTGTGAAGGATGCCAGCTGCGCGTCCATCGCGCGCGTGAAGGCGGGACGCGCCGTGCAGCGATCGAGATAGGCGGCGAGGCGCGGATATTCGGCGACCAATCCCGCCTCGACACCCTCGCGCAGCACCGTCGCCATCGCGATGTCGGCAATGCTGAAATCGCCGAGCAGATAGGGTTTGTCGCCCAGCGCATCGGACAGGCGGCCAAACCGGCCGCGGATAAATTCGATCAGGCCGGGGCGGCGCAGCTTCGCCCATTCCTCATCCTTCGAAAAAATATCGACATTGCCGAGCTCGAACATCATCGGTTCGACGCTGTTCAGCGCCGCGAACACCCAGGCGGTGGCGTCGGCGCGGCCTTGTGCATCGGTGGGCAGCAACCGCGCATCTTTTGCCGCCAGATACAGCATGATCGCGCCGCTTTCGAACAGGGTGATGTCGCCGTCGCGCAGCACCGGCACCTGCCCCCAGGGTTGCAGCTGGTAATGATCGGCCGGTCGGTCGACCGCGCTGATCAGTTTTTCGGCATAATCGACCCCCAGCTCCTCGCACGCCCAGCGCGGACGCAGGTCGCGGACGAAGCCGCGCGCGAAGTCGGGTACCCACTCAAAGGCGATGATTTCGATATCGGCGTTCGGGTTGACGGGCATAGTCTCTCTCCTTGGGGGGGGGCAGGGGTTCAGAAAAATCCGGCGGGCATCGGCGGGGTGGCATCGTCCAGAAAGGGGATGACCTGCGCCGCGATCGTCGCGGCTTCGGCCATGACGCCGATGTGCGATGTCGCGGGCAGGACCGACAGCCGCGCCTTGGGAGCGGCGGTCATGAAACCCTGCGTCGCGGTCGCGATGTCGCCGCCCCCGCGCAGCTTGAACAATTTGATCGCATGTTCGAGCGTCATGCCATCGGCGTCGCCCAGCACGACCATCGTCTTGCCCGGAATCGCGCGCAGCTGTGCGTCGCTATAGGCAAAGGGCGTGCCGTCGATATGCTTGATCGCCGCGACCAGGTCGGGAAAGGCGTCGGGGGTGGGCGACAGCCGCTTATATTCGGTCTCCATCGGCGTCCCCGCGAACATTTCGGGGGTCATTTTGGCGATGCCCTCCAGAACTTCGGGAACCCAGCCGTCGAGGCTGGCGGCGCCCGAAATCACCACCTGTTTGCCGACGCGTTCCGGGTGGCGCACCGCCATCGCGATCGCCGTGCTGCCGCCCATCGAATAGCCGAGGACATCGGCGCGCTCGACACGCAGCGATGCCAGCACCGCGACCGCATCGTCGGCCATCTGTTCATAACTGAAAGCACCGCCGACCTTGCCGGTGCGCCCGTGGCCGCGCGCGTCGATGGTGATGACGGGGCGCGAGGCGGCGAACAGGTTGACGAACGGCGCCATCGCCTCGCCCGACATGAAGGCGCCGTGCAGCACCAGCAACGGTGTCTGTTTCGACGCCAGGTCGCCATGCACCGCATAAGCGATGCGGACGCCGTTGACCGTGGCATGGCCCGTTTTCGCGGCGCTCGCGGCCGCGGGTGCGGGCTGCTGAGCATATGCGGGCTGGGGCTGTGCCGCGACGACGGCGGCGCTGGCGAGCAGGGCGAGCGCGGCGGCAATCCCCGGATGGCGGCGGCGGAGAATTTGGAGGGGAGGAAAGGCTGTCATGATATGTCCTCTTGGATCGGCGCGGCCTCTAGGTCCGCTTCCCTTTGATAAAGGCGAAGATCGACATCGCGTGGCCATGGCCCAGGTCGAAATCGCCCTTCAGCCAGTCGATCACCGCACCGGGCTTGACCCCGGGGGCGAGGCCGCGCTCGTCGGCCAGCCCCTTGGCGATCGCGATCGCTTTCAGTGCTTCGGCGGACTTGCCGGTCTTGGCCTCGACATTGTCGAGATAGGCCTGGAAACTCATCGTCGGTCTCCCGTCGGGAGGAGAACGGCGGCCGGCACAAGGGTGGCCGTCCGTTCCCCTCCGCGGCTCGGTCAGGCAGCGGCTTCGGCGGGCTCACCAGCGGGGATGGCAGCGGGGTCCATCCACATCACTTCCCAGATATGGCCGTCGGGATCCTCGAAGCTGCGCCCGTACATGAAATCGCCATATTCCTGGGTCGGGGTCGGGTCGGCCTTGCCGCCCGCGGCGGTCGCCTTGGCAACTTGCGCGTCCACATCGGCGCGGCTGTCGGCGGATACGCAGAGCAGCACCTGCGCGCTCGTATGCGCGTCGGGGATCGCCTTCGACGTGAAGGTCGCCCATTTTTTGTGGGTCAGCAGCATGACGTGGATCGAGCCTTCCTGCACGACCATGCACGCGGCAGTCTCGTCGGTGAAGGCGGGGTTGTTGACCGCGCCGACCGCTTCATAAAAGGCCTGCGACCGGGCAAGGTCGGTCACCGGCAGGTTCACGAAAATCATCTGGGGCATCGTCTCTCTCCTTGGGGATGGGATCGGGGTAGTCAGCGCCGCGGCGCGGATGGGCAATTACCTGCCGCGTCAGGGCGCGCCGGGCGGTGCAAATAACATGCGGATATAGCGCTTCAGATGCGTGACGCTCTCGCGCGCAATCGCCGGGTCGTTCGTCGTCTTGGCCAGGATGAAGCTGCCCTGCAGCACCGCCTGGATGTGCTGCGCGAGGCCGAGCGCGGTGACATCTTCGGGCGCATCGTAAACGTCGATCGCGGCGGCAATATCGGGGACCAGCGCCTCGCAATAGGCGGTGATGCTCGCCTCGCACGCGGCGCGGATCGCGTCGCTCGTCGCAAAGGCTTCCTGCACCATCGTGCCGACGAAACAGGTGAATTCCTCGACCGGGCCGTCGAGCATCGCAAAGCGGAAATCGATATGGCCGATGAGCCGCGCGAGCGGATCGTCCAACTGGGTGTGCGGCGGCATTTCGAACATCGGCCGCGCGCGTTCGGTCCACGCCTCGGCCGCGGCGACCGCCAGTGCCTCCTTCGACGCGAAATGGTGGAAAAAGGCGCCCTTGGTAACCCCGGCGGCGGCGCAGATCTGATCGACCGTGGTCGCGGCATAGCCCTGCTTGCGCACCATGCTGTGCGCCGCCGCGATCAAGGCCGCGCGTGCTTGGCCACGCGGCGCGCGCGTCGCCGCGATAGCGGCGCCGACGCCGCTGACGGCCTGGCCGTCGGCGCCGGAGGCAGGGGGATGATTCGGGCTCATGCGAATCTACATACCGACTGGTTGGTATGTTGTCAAATCGCGAGGCGACTCGCCGCCGCGCGGTGCCCCCGCCTTCGCTTGGGCGGGCCTTTCGCCACCATCCGAACCGGTGCGAAAAACGACTCGACGCCGCGCCGCTTTGCCCGCACAACGGGGAGGAACAAACAGGGGACAACATGGTCGCGATCGTTTCCACCGTCGCCTATCTGGGGCTCGAGGCGCGCGGGGTCGAAGTGCAGTGCCAGATCACCCCCGGCTTGCCGCGCTTCGTCGTCGTCGGCCTGCCCGACAAGGCGGTCGGCGAAAGCCGCGAGCGCGTCCGCGCCGCGATCGCCGCGATCGGCCTCGCGCTGCCGCCCAAGGTCATCACGGTCAATCTGTCGCCCGCCGACCTGCCCAAGGAAGGCTCGCATTACGACCTGCCGATCGCGCTGGCGCTGCTCGGCGCGATGGGGGTCGTCGATCCCGAAACGCTGTCCTCCTATGTCGTAGTCGGCGAACTCGGCCTCGACGGGCGGGTGGCTGCCTCGCCCGGCGTCCTGCTCGCGGCGCTGCACGCGGGCAGCCAGGATCGCGGGCTGATTTGCCCGGTGGCGCAGGGACCAGAGGCGGCGTGGGCGGGCAATGTCGAGGTGCTGGCGGCGCCCGACCTCCTCTCGCTGCTCAATCATTTCAAGGGCAACGCGCTGCTCCCGCCGCCGCGCCCGGGCGAAGCCGAACCGCCGCGGCGCATGGCCGACCTCGCGCAGGTGAAGGGACAGGAGGTCGCCAAGCGCGCGCTCGAAATCGCGGCGGCGGGCGGGCATAATCTGTTGATGGTCGGGCCGCCGGGGGCGGGCAAGTCGCTGATGGCGGCCTGCCTGCCGGGCATCCTGCCCGATCTCGACCCCGGCGAAGCGCTGGAAGTGTCGATGATCGCCTCGGTCGCAGGCGGGCTCGAGGGCGGGCGGCTGATCCGCGCGCGGCCGTTCCGCAGCCCGCACCACAGCGCGTCGATGCCCGCGCTGGTGGGCGGCGGTTTGCGCGTACGCCCGGGCGAGGTCAGCCTTGCGCATCTGGGCGTCCTGTTCCTCGACGAACTCCCCGAATTTCAGCGCACCGTCCTCGACAGCCTGCGCCAGCCGCTCGAGACGGGCGAGGTCAGCGTTGCGCGTGCCAATGCGCATGTAACCTTTCCGGCGCGGGTGCAGATGGTCGCGGCGATGAACCCGTGCCGCTGCGGGCATCTCGGCGATCCCGCGCTCGCGTGCAGCCGCGCCCCGCGCTGCGCCGCCGATTATCAGGCAAAGGTGTCGGGGCCATTGCTCGACCGCATCGACCTGCATGTCGAGGTGCAGGCGGTCAGCGCCGCCGACCTTGTGTTGCCGCCGCCTGCCGAGGGCAGCGCCGAGGTCGCGGGCCGCGTCGCCGCAGCGCGGGCGCGCCAGTCCGTGCGCTACGCCGATCACCGGGCGCGCACCAACGCCGAAATCGATGGCGAGCTGATGGAGGCGGTCGCGACCCCCGACGACGCCGGACGCAAATTGCTGGCGCAGGCGGCGGAGGCGATGCGGCTGTCGGCGCGCGGCTATACGCGGATATTGCGGGTGGCGCGGACGATCGCCGACCTCGCGGGCGCCGATGCCGTCGGGCGCATCCACATTGCCGAAGCGCTGAGCTATCGGCGGCAGGCGCCGCGTAATTGAAGCTCGCGTTCGAAGCCCCGATCATCGAATGGCGCGGCCCGCCGCCCTATCTGTTCGTTGCCGTCCCCGAGCATCTGGTCGGTGAAGTGGCCTATGCGGCGCGCGAAGTCAGCTATGGTTGGGGGATGGTGCCGGCGACGGTGCGCATCGGGCGCACCGACTTTACCACCGCGCTGTTCCGGCGCGGGGACACGTATATGCTGCCGATCAAGGTCGCGGTGCAACGCGCCGAGGGCGTCGGGTTCGGCGACCGCATTGCGGTGATCGTCGAGATCGGCAACGTCAGTCGCCGCTGAGTTCGCTGCCCAGCTTCAGCACCTCGCGCCCGTCGATCATTTCGATCAGATAGGCGGGGTTGGCGGGCGATCCGTTGCGGACGATGCGCGTGCCCTTGATGGTGCGCTCGACGCGCGTCTCGAAGCGCTGGACAATCCGGCCATGGCCTTCGCCGCGGCCCCACGCCCAATGGACATGGGCGTCGATGTCGAATTGATGCGCGGTCATCGCATCGCGGCGCAGCGCCGAATCAGATGCCCAGCGCCGATTTGTTCTCGACGACTTCGAGCGGCGGCGGTGCTTTGGCCGCGCCCGCGCCCGCGCCCGCGCCGTGGCGGCGGTGCGACAGCTTGCCGTCGACCTTGCCGCCGTTTTCGATCGTGATCGTTTCGTACGTCACGTCGCCGGTGATCCGCGCGGTGGCGTGGACGATCAACGTCCTGGCCTCGATCGACCCGTCGAGCAGGCCCGCGATCTTGGCGGTTTCGGCGGTGACCGCGCCCTTGATCTCGCTCGCTTCGCCCTGCACCAGATTGGCGCATTTCAGGTCGCCGTCGATCTTGCCATCGACGTGCAGGTCGACACTGGCGGAGACATTTCCGGTGACGACGACGTCCGATCCCAGGATCGAAAAGGTCGTGTGACGCGCGCCGGTCGCCATCTTAGCGGGCACCGCGGGCAGCGATGGCACCGACTCGCTGCCTTGCGTCGTCTTTGACTTCGAGAACATCGGCTTTGGCCTCCAGGAAGCGGCGCGGGTTGACCGCGACGCCGTTCAAACGGACTTCGAAATGCAGGTGGCTGCCGGTCGAACGGCCGGTCGAGCCCATTTTGGCGATTTGCTGGCCGGCGGCGACCTGCGCCCCGACCTTGGACGTAAAGCCCGACAAGTGGGCGTAGCGGGTCATGATGCCCTGGCCATGGTCGATCTCGACGACATTGCCATAGCCCGACTTGACCCCGACAAAGCTGACGCGGCCGGGCGCGGCGGCGAGGATCGGGGTGCCGATCGGGCCGCGGAAATCGAGCCCCGAATGCATTGCGGCGCCGCCGGTGAACGGATCGCTGCGATAGCCGAAGCCCGACGACATCATCAGCACGTCGGCGGGGTTGCCCGAAGGGACGGCGACGAGCGTGCGTTCCAGCACTTCCATGCGGAACAGGGCGCCTTCGAGCGCGGCAAACGAAGGACCGAGCGCTTTCGCCTTGCCCATCCGGCCCTTGTACGGGATGAACGGACCACCGCGGCCGGTTGCGGCGCCGCGAATGATCGCGGTGGGATTGAGCCCAAGCTGCGCCACCGCCGTTTCGGCATTGGCGGCGCGTTCATTGACCGCCGCGAGCAGGCGCGTGGAGAGCGCCTCCTGACGCGCGGCGACGCGCGCGAGCGCCTGCGCTTCGGGAGGCAGGCTGGGGTCGATGGCGCTGGTTTTCAGGGCCGGCTGGGCCGTTCCACCCTTTGTGTCGTTCACGCCTTCGGCTATCGCCGCGGGTTCGGACCCGAAATAGGTTTTCTGCCACTCTTCCAGCTGATCCTGCCGCTCCTCGAGATCGGCGGCGGTTTCGGCGACGCGATCGCGATATTGCGCAATGCGCTTTTCGGACGCGGCCGCCGCCGCCGATTGCTGCGCCACGGCGGCGCGTTCGTCGGCGGTGAGCAGCTGGTTGACCAGTACCGCGAGCGTGGCGCCCGCCCACGCGATCAGCACGACCGCGGCGATCAGCGCGACGCGCTTTTGCCAAACGGCGCTGATCCGCAGGAATCGAACATGACCATGCGTGCGAACGAAGATTTCATGGTCCTGAAACAGCGCGTTGAAGCGCTGGCGCCAGTGGCGCAGGCCCGTGGATTTCGATGACAAGTGGCGACCCCATCTTGTTGTTCTGTGGAGCCCTCCGCCCCGATTGATGCGCGCCTTAACAGGCCGTTTGCGGCGCGGCGAATCTTTGCGGGGCGACTCGCGCCGAGTCGAACCGGGCATGCGGTGAACGGTGTCAAACGGCGGGAACACTGCCATTTTGGCGGGAAAATTCGCTGCGAATCGGCAAATAATATTGACGGCTTGCTTACCAAATTTTGCTAGGGCCAAGCCGGTGAACGACGTCGCCAAACTCCCTTCCGCCGGCTCGCTGACGGCTGCCGACGACCTGCCGCCGACCGCGGCGCCGCGCCCCCGCTCGGCGGTGAGCGCTGGTGTGGGGTTTGTCGGTCTGGCGGGGCTCGTCACCTATCTGGTGCTGGCGCGCTATGCGCCCGACATCGCCGCCATGCTCGGCATCGACTGGGGGACGCGCGGACCGATGAGCGGTCCCAATTCGGCGGTCGCCAGTGTGCTCGCCTGCGGCATCCCGATGGTGTTGTGGTCGATCTTTGTCGACAAGGTGCACCGCAACCCGTCGACCGGGATCGACTGGGCGCAGCGCCGCCCCTGGCGCGAGACGATCGACATCAGCCTGACCAAGCTCGCCGGACTGTGGGCGACATGGGGGCTGATCGCGCTGATCTATGCGACGATGCGCTATTATTGGACCGGCAATTACGCCTTTTCGATGGATTTGCTCGAACGGGTGGCGCCGTGGCTGCTGCTGGTGTCGGTGCCCTATATGCTGTGGCTCGACCGAAGGATGATCGAACCGCGCGACGGATGTTATCAATTCGGCCGCTGGCTGATTGCCCCCGGACAGCCCGTCGATCGCCGCGCAATTGGCCACCACCTGCGCGCCTGGGCGGTGAAGGGGTTTTTCACCGCCTTCATGCTGTCGATCGTGCCGGGCAATTTTTCGGCGCTGGTCACCGTGCCGATGACCGATGTGCTGGCCAATCCGTACATGACCGGCATCTGGACGCTCAATTTCCTGTATCTGATCGACGTCCATATCGCGACGGTTGGCTACATCCTGACGCTGAAACCGCTCGACGCGCATATTCGCACCGCCAACCCCTATGGCATGGCGTGGGTCGCGGCGCTGGTCTGCTATCCGCCCTTCATCCTGATGAGCGGCGGGCCGCTCGACTATCAGGTGCATGGCGCCGACTGGGGGCATTGGCTGGCGGGGCAGGAGACGCTGCTGATCGTCTGGGCCGCGGTGCTGGCGCTGCTCACGATGATCTACAGCTGGGCAACGATGGCGTTCGGCATCCGCTTTTCGAACCTGACCCACCGCGGCATCATCACCCACGGACCCTATAAATTCACCCGGCACCCCGCCTATGTGTCGAAAAATCTGAGCTGGTGGTTTGCGGCGATGCCGTTTCTCGCCACCACCGGCGGCTGGGTCGAAGGTGCGCGCAACGTCGTGCTGCTCGGACTGGTGAGCTCGGTCTATTATTGGCGCGCCAAGACAGAGGAAAAGCATCTCCTCGCCGATCCCGCCTATGTCGCCTATTGGAATTGGGCGCAGGACAATGCGCTGGTCCCGCGGCTGTGCGCGCGGCTGACCGGGCGGAAGCGCCCCCTGATCCGCCTCGAACCCGACGAGCGGGTTGGCCCCGTCGCCTAAAAACTGAGCTCGTCGTAGATTTTCGACAGGTCGCGGTGCCACGGCCCTTCGTAGCGGTCGAGCAGGTCGTGCGCCGGGGATTTGCCGCTTTTGGCAATGCGGCGGAGCGGTTCGAGGAAGCCGACTTCATTGTCGCCCATCGAATTGACCTCGCCGCGCGCTGCGAGCCCTGCGGCGGCAATGTCGAGTACGCGGTGCGCCAGCTCGCCGACGGTGCCGCCGCCGGGGGCAGGCGCGTCGAGCCCTTCGCTGGGTACCGCATCGCGCAGCGTCTGCTGCTCCGCGATGCTCCAGCCCTTGACCAGATCCCACGCCGCATCGAGCGCGCCCTGATCGTAGAGCAGCCCGACCCAGAGTGCGGGAAGCGCGCAGATGCGGTTCCACGGGCCGCCGTCGGCGCCGCGCATTTCGAGGAAGCTTTTCAGGCGCACCTCGGGGAAGGCGGTCGACAGATGGTCGTTCCAGTCGCTGAGGCGCGGCTTTTCGCCGGGCAGCGCGGGCAGCTCGCCCTTCAGGAAATCGCGGAAGCTCTGCCCCGCGGCGTCGATATATTTGCCGTCGCGGAAGACGAAATACATCGGCACGTCGAGCATATAGTCGACATAGCGTTCGTATCCGAAGCCCTGCTCGAACACGAAGGGCAGCATGCCGGTGCGCGCGGGGTCGGTGTCGGTCCAGATATGGCTGCGGTACGACATATAGCCGTTGGGCTTGCCCTCGGTGAAGGGCGAGCTGGCGAACAGCGCGGTCGCGAGCGGTTGCAGCGCCAGGCTCACGCGAAATTTCTGCACCATGTCGGCTTCGGAGGAATAGTCGAGGTTGGTCTGGATCGTGCAGGTGCGCAGCATCATGTCGAGCCCCATGCTGCCAACGCGCGGCATATGGTCGAGCATGATCTTGTAGCGGCCCTTGGGCATGATCGGCAATTCGGCGCGGGTCTTGTCGGGCCACATGCCAAGCCCGAGGAAACCGAGCCCGAGTTCGGCGCCGACTTCCTTGACCTGCTTGAGGTGACGGCCGGTTTCGGCGCAGGTCTGATGCAGGTTTTCGAGCGGCGCGCCGGAAAGTTCGAGTTGTCCCGCGGGTTCGAGGCTGACGGTGCCGTCGCTTCCCGCAAGCGCGATGACCTTGCCGCCCTCGATGACCGGCTCCCAACCAAAGCGGGTGAGCGCCATCAACAGGTCGTGGATGCCGCCGGGTTCGTCATAGCTCGGCGCGCGGTGATCGGCGGTGCGATAGACGAATTTTTCATGCTCGGTGCCGATCCGCCAGCGGTCCTTGGGCTTCTCGCCCTTGATCATCGGGATGGCCAGTTCGTCGCGATGTTCGACGATGGGATCGTTGCTGTCCGAAGCGGTGCGCGTGCTCATATCGCGCATTTAGACTGTTCAGTACAGAATGCAATCGACTGTTGAGCAGGCGCTATTTGACGAGCCCGCGGAGGTTGATCGTGAAGCTCGAACCCGGCACCATCGACCCCTTCGGACGGATGCGGACATGGGTGACATTGGCATCGACGCCATCGGCATCGGCGGTCGGCGCATAGCTCCAGCTGGCGCCGCCATTGTTCGAAAATTCCAGATCGTCGGCCGTGCTGGTCAGGCTGGTGAAGCTGTAGGTCAGCCCGCTGCTGCCAGCGGTAAAACGTACCGGGCCGGGTCCGGGCGCGTAGGTCGCGACGAACAGGCTGAGGTTCGCGGGGAGCGCGTCGGTGACGATGACGCTGTTGTTGGTCGGGCTGGTGCTGGCCGGCGCGGTGACGGTAAGCGTGTAATTGGCAAAGCCGCCGGGGATCAGTTTCGGGTTGGTCAGCCCGTTGATCGGATCACTATAGGCAACCGACGTCTTGGCGATCGACAAGGGCGCGACATAGCTGTTGGTAAAGGTGCAGACGATCGCGGTGTCGGCGGCGTTCACCGTCAGGACGTTGCCCGCGAGCGCGGTGCCATTGCCGGTGCAGGCAAGCAGCTGCCCATAATTCGCGCCATTGCCGACGGTGAATGTCTCGCTGAGCGTCGCGCTTTCCCCGGCATAGACCGTCACAGCGGCGTTGGTGTCGGTTTCATTCGCGCTGTTGGCGACCGACGACAGGCTGGCGTTGTTGATGAGGCCGCTGGTCGCCACCGTAACCGCATTGGCCAGCACCGCATTGACCCAGCTTTTGCCCACGACCAGGCTGGCCGACCGGCGGCTGTTGGTCCAGGTGCAGGTGAGCGACGTGCCCGACGGCATGACGACGGTGCGACTGAGCCCGCTGCCGGCGGTCGCGACGACGACATTGTCGCTGTTGCGGCGGCACTCAATGCTGCTGTTGTAATTGGCCGCGGCGCCCGACGTATAGGCTTCGGTCAGGGTGAGCGTGCTGCCGGGGATCGCCACGGCGGTGGCGTTTGTCGCCGCCCCGCCGACGGTCGACGTTCCTGCGCTGGCGGCGAAACCGCCGCTGATCGCAAGGCTCACGGCGTCGCCCGCGATCCCGGTGACCCAGTTTTTGGTCAGCACCACCGGCGAATCATTGTCGGTGATCGTATAGCTGCTCGTGGTGCGCGCCGCGCCGCCGCAGCTCGATGTGCTCGATACGGTGTAGCCGGTGCCGGGGTTCAGCGCGATCTGGATCGTCTCGCTGCCTTCGGTCGCCGTGTCGTCGACGATCTGGATGCCAAGCGGGACGGCGGTGTTTTGATAAGTGCCCGCAGGGATTGTCACGTTGAAGTTCGCGCCGCCGCCCGGTGTCGTATAGTCGGTGCCGCGCACCGCGGTGCCGCCGGTGATGCTGACATTGACCGTCTGCGCGGTGAACAAGGTCCCGTTGACGATCAGCGTCGGGAGGTTCGCACTCGCCAGCGATTCGACGCCCGAGGCCGAGGCCGTCGACAGCTCGACAAAGGGGTTGAGCGTGATCCGGATGTCGTCGAGGAAATTTCCGTAACTGCCCGGATCGGTGGTGATGAACTGGACCCGCTGGATCCCCGATGCGCCCGTATAGGTCGTCGACCCGGTGTTGACGTTCCACACATTGTTGATCGTCGACGACTGTGTCGCGAGCGCCTGGATCAGGGTGCCGCCCGTGCTCGCCACCTGAAAGCGCGCGGTCTGCGTCGCTGGGCCGCCCGACCGGGCGCGATGAGCAAAGGTCCAGCCGATTGTCTCGCCGGTCACCATGCAGATATTCTGGTACAGCGCGCCCGGCACATTGGCGTTCATTTCGGCGAACACCGACCCGGCATAGGCAGGCACACCCTGAAAATTGCTGTCCCAAAGCTCGATCTCGCCCGATGCCGAGTCCCAGCCGATCACCGACCCATTGGCATAAATCTGGAAATTGGCGGCGCCCGGCCCCTGCGGATCGTTCGCTTCGAACGACGGGTTCACGATGACGCGCTGGGCCGAGGCCGGGGGTACCAGAACCAGCGCCGCCGCGACGACCGTCAACCCGCCAAAGCGGGCCAGCGTGCGAAGAGGGCAATCCTGGTGGGTCATTTGGGTTCGCTCAAATGCCGGCTGAGCGATTAAAGTTAATGAAAATCAATTGATTGTCACGTCAAAAGCAATCGCCAAGGCGGTTCCGGGAGCAAGCGTCGGTGCGGTTGCGGTGACAGTGGTACCGGTAATCGACGCGCCGAAGGGGTCGCTTTCGTCGCCGCCGCTGGCGTTGTCGTCCTCGATCGTCGTCGCCCCGGCGCAGCTGGTGCCGCTGCGCAGCGAACCGGGGACAAAGGTCGTCGCGGCGGGCAACGCGTCGGCGACGTTGACCGACGTTGCGGTTCCGCTGCCGTTGTTGGTCACCAGGATGCAATAGCGCATCGCGGCGCCCGGAATCGCCTTGGGATCGGTCGTACCATTCGTCGGGTCGCTGACGACGCTGCTGGTCTTGGCGATCGTCAGGTTGGCGGTCGGGCGGCAGAAGGTGACGTCGTGGATCGCGATCGCCTGCTGCCCCGGATTGGCGGGGGCAAGGCTGTGGTTGCCATACTCGACGGTGATCGTGTCGACGGGCGCGGTAAAGGTCACCACGACATTGCCGTTCGCGCTGGCGTCGGCGGAGGTGCCGTCGCCATAGGCGCTGTTGCCGATGACATAGTTGCTGACGCCATTGGTCAGCACCGGGGTTACCGGCGATCCGTTGAAACTGCCCGTGACGGTCACCCGGTCGGCGAACTGCCCGGCGGCATAGTCGATGTCGAACAACCGGAACTGCACCCCCGGCACCGCGGTCGGGAGCGTGAAGACACTCGACACGCTGCCCGCCTGGCTGGTCATGTCGACGATCTCAAAGATCGAAAATTGCGCGGGGGAAAATCCGCCGGTGACCACATTCTGCCGCGTCGGCGACTGGCCGCCATAGGTGGCGTTGTTCAGGAACACCCCGCCGCTGATCGAAATGTTGAAATTCATCGTCCCGATCGCGGCCAGCGCATAGCTGCCACTGGTCGTCCCCGCGGTCCAGCTGACGCTGTCCCAGTCGTGCACCGTGCTGCCAACCGGGCAGACCAGCGTCGGCGGTGTCCCCGCGACGCGGGTGCCGGACACGGTGAAGCTGGCCGTGTCATAATCATCCTCGCCCGCCGCGCCATTGCCGGGAGTCGAATCGAAATCGAATGCCGACGAGGCGCTGACTTCGGCAATATTGGTGATCGTTGCGCCGGCGGTCGCGGTGACGGTGCCGGTTATCGTGAGCGTCCGCGTCGTCCCCGGCGGAATGCTGCCGACCGTCCACACCCCCGTGCTGCTGTTGTAGCTGCCGAAACCCGATGCGCCGGTGAAGGCGAAGCCCGCGGGCAGCATATCCTGTACCGTCACCCCGGTGGCGGTCAGCGCCGAGCCGCTGGCGTTGGTAACGCTGAGCACATAATTGATGCTGGCACCGACAGCCGGAGCGGCGTTGCTCACCGACTTGGTCAGCGACAAATCGGCCGAGGGCGCCATCGGCACCGTCGTCAGCGTCAGGTCGGCGCGCGTGAAATTGCCCGTATCGCCGTTCAGCGAGTCGCAGATGGTGAGCTGCCAGGTTCCCGCCGAACCCTGGCCATTGAACGACGCGAGCGAGCCTTCGGGGCTGAAGGTCCGCTGATAGGGCGGCGCGGCGGCGGTGTTGTCGTTCGCGCTGTGGGTGGTGATGCTGGTCGCGGCGCTGTCGTCGAACAGCACGTTCAGATTGTCCGCCCCCGCCCCGAGGTTGGTGATCAGATTGACCACGGTGCCGGTCGGCGACACCAAAGTGGCGCGAATATCGCCGCGATAGCTGTGGCTGAACTGGACCCCGATGTTGACATCGGTGACCTGGGCGTTGGCGGAGACGGTGAAGTTGCGCACCATCGGGCTGGTACAGGTGGTAGCGGTCTCGCTGATCGTCCCGGTTGTCGTGTTGCTATAGGTCGTGCTGGTCTGCGCCGCCGCCGGATTGGCGACGAGCGACAGCGCCAGCCCAACGAGTACCGTAAGGGCTCGTATAAACTGTGCGTGCTGGCCCCCACGCCAGCAATATCGGCTCTGGTCCTGCCGTTGCATCGGGCCGCTATGCCCATGCATAGCTAATATGCGGTTAAAATCGGGCGCTTGGTGCACATTCTGTCCGGGAACGGAACAGAATGTCGGATTCAGCCGCTCGTCGTCCAGTCGCCATGCTGCGCCATCCACAGGCTGATCGCTGCAATCGCCGCGGTCTCGGCGCGCAGGATGCGCGGACCGAGCGCGATACGCCGCACCGCGGCGTTTTCAAGCAGCAGGGCGCGCTCGCGCGGCGTAAAGCCGCCCTCGGGACCGACCAGGATCGCGGCGGGGGCGGGGGCAGCGAGGGTGGACAGCGGCGCGCCGCCCGCTTCGTCGGCGAACAGCAAGGCGCGCTCGGCGGGCCAGTCCGCCAGCAGCTGGGTCAATTTGGTCGGCTCGCCAAGCTCGGGCAGCGCGGTGCGGCCACATTGCTCGCACGCTTCGATCACTTGCGCTTCCAGCCGCTCGCGCTTGACGCGCTCGACGATCGTGCGTTCGGTGATCACCGGCTGCAGACGCCGGACGCCAAGCTCGGTTGCCTTTTCGATGATCCAGTCGAGCCGGGCCTTTTTCACAGGGGCAAAGCATAGCCAGAGGTCGGGTACCGTCTCGATCGCGCGCGTCTGGCGCTCGATGCAAACGGTGAGCGAGCGTTTTCCTGCCTCCGTGATGTTGGCCAGCCATTCGCCGCTGCGATTGTCGAACAGCAGGATCGGCGCACCGACCTTCAGCCGCATGACGTTCAGCAGATAATGGGCGGCGGGGCCGTCGATCATCGGCGCCGTGCCGGGCGCCAGCGGCAGATCGACAAACAGGCGGGGGGTGCTGGCAGGCGGCCAGGCGGGCGTTGCGGGCATGGGGTGTGCGATAGCAGAGCAAAGGAACCTGCGCACCTATGCTGTCCCGCCCCAGCATATTGTCCCGATCCGGGGCAGATCGGGGCTTTTTGCGCCCAATCCGTCACCGGCCAATTAGCAGTTTGGTAAGCAGTTTCGCCCTAGTGCGAGGATACCAGCCACGCATCTGTAGTGGGCCGCGTGTCTGGACCAAGAGGGGTTAGACCATGCGAGGGACCGTTTTCAGCCGCATGCGGCTGGGCACCAACAGCCTGTTGCGCGACAATCGCGGCAACGCAATGTTCCTGACCGCGGCGGCGATTCTGCCGATCATCGGTATGCTCGGATCGGGCATCGACATCGGCCGCGCCTATATGGCGCAGCTGCGCCTGCAACAGGCGTGCGACGCGGGCGTCCTCGCCGGACGCCGCGCGATGGCGGGCGGCACCTACACCTCGGCGGCGCAGGCCGAAGCGAACAAGATGTTCAACTTCAACTACAGCCAGACTGCCTATGGCAGCAGCAACGTAACCTTTGCGTCGCAGGCCGACGGGACGTCGAACGTCAGGGGAACCGCCTCCGCGCGGCTGCCGACGGTCCTGATGCAGATCTTCAATTATCAGAAATTCGACCTTGCGGTGAATTGCACCGCGAAGCTGGAGATTTCGAACGCCGACGTGATGATGGTGCTCGACGTCACCGGGTCGATGGCACAGACCAATTCGGGCGACTCGGTCAACCGCATCACCGCGCTCAAATCGGCGACGATGGACTTTTTCGATACGCTGACCACCGCGGACGTCGGCGATGGCCGCCTGCGGTTCGGCGTCGTGCCATACAGCTCGACCGCAAATGTCGGCAGCATCCTCTACGCCAAAAATCCGGCCTGGCTGTCGGACAATGTGCTGTTGCCGTCGCGCACGCCCGTGTTCAAAGTGGTTTGGGGCAATGCCACGACCGAGCAGTCGGAGGAATATACCGACGGCAACACGACGTATGGCAGTTTTTCGAACGTCAGCACCGTGAACGGCCAGACAAGCTCGACTTGCGGCGATCTTGAGCCGCCGTCGGATACGACGCCGACACCGAGCGGTTCGCCCAATTCGAACCAGACGGCGCAATATGTCGATGGCAATGGCAATCGTATCACGACCTACGACACCAACCAGACCTACACCTATTACAACTATCGTTACACATGGTCGAGCAGCCGATGCCGCCTGCAACGCCGTGTCGCGACCTTTACGCGCACCTATACGACGACGGTGACCGAAACGCCGACCCAGTCGTTCGACAATAAATATACCTATCAGGACCGCGTGTTCGACGTGAGCCAGGCCAAGGCCGGTACCGCGATCCAGACCGACACCGGCGATTCGGGCGCGACCGTGTCGAACACTTGGGGTGGCTGCGTGATGGAACGCGGTACCGAGCCTTTCGGTCCAACCGAGACCGCGCCAGCGGACGCGCACGACATGGATGTCGATACCGCGCCGACCAGCGACGACGATACCAAGTGGAAAGTGCTGATTCCCGAGATTGCGTTCCCGCGGGCGAGCAGCCCGGGCGGCACGCCTTCGACGACGGGATCGATCACCGTCAACAGCAGCAGCGTGTCGAGCAACAGCAGCACCAACGGTAGCTGGCAGAATTATTCGCGCTACTGGTCCAACGGCTGGGGCGTCTGTCCGGTCGCGGCGATGAAGCTGACGACGCAGACGGCCAGCGACCGGTCGACGTTCAACAGCTATATTCAATCGCTTCAGCCGGTTGGCGGCACCTATCACGACGCCGGCATGGTGTGGGGCGTGCGCTTGCTGTCGCCCGACGGCATGTTCTCGGACGAGAATGCGACGGCGCCGAACAATCGCCCGATCAGCCGCCACATCGTTTTCATGACCGACGGCGAAATGGCGCCGAACATGGGCAACCTGTCGTTCCAGGGCTATGAGTGGTTGATGAAGCGCGTTGGCGGCACCAGCGACGCCAACCTGACGACGCGCCACAACAATCGCTTCGCGCAATTGTGCTCAAAGGCGAAGGCGAAGAATATCACCGTCTGGGTGGTCAGCTTCGGCGTGTCGCTGAACAGCTCGCTCACCAGCTGCGCCAGCCCGGGCAAGGCCTATCAGGCGAATAATGCGGCGCAGCTTAACGAGAATTTCCAGGCGATCGCCCGGCAAATCTCGAAACTGCGGCTGTCGCAATGACACGCGCGACGTTCTTCCGCCGCCTGCGCCGCGACCAGCGGGGCAACGCGATCGTCGAGTTCGCGCTGACGGCGCCGCTGTTCCTGATCGTGGTGTTCGGGATCCTCGACTTTTCCTGGCAATATTATGCCAAAACGGCACTCCAAGGCGTGGTCAACGATGCGGCGCGCGCCGCGACGCTCGAGGGCAATGCGCTCAGCCAGACCGCGCTCGACAATGAAGTGCGCCGCAAGGTGTTGAACGTCTTTCCCCAAGGCACCGTGACCTTTTCCCGGAAATCCTATGACAGTTTCAGCGAAGTCGGCGACCCCGAAGCGTTCACCGACGCCAACAACAATGGGAGCTACGATAGCGGCGAGTGTTTCGAGGACGTCAATGGCAACGCCAGCTGGGATTCCGATCGCGGCCAGACCGGCAATGGTGGTGCCGAAGACGTTGTACTCTACACCGCCTCGCTGCGGATCAATCGCGTGTTGCCGGTGTGGAAATTCCTGGGGCAGTCGCAGCAGAGTACGCTCGTTGCGTCCACGGTGCTTCGCAACCAGCCGTACAACGCCGCGACGTCCACGAAACAGGTGATCTGTTCATGACCAGCCTACTCAAACGTGCGCAGGCGCGGCTTGCGCGGCGATCAAAGATGCTCGGCCGTCTGGCGCGCGACGTCAGCGCGGTGGCGATGATCGAAGTTGCCTTTTGCGTCCCCATCCTTGCGATGATCGGCTTTGGCGGCATCGAATATGCCAACTTGCTCCTGTCGACGACGCGCGTGAACCAGATCGGCCTCAGTGCCGCCGACAACGCCGCCCGCATCGCCTTTGGCAGCAACCTGTCGCAGCCGCGTGTGCGGGAAGTCGACATCAACGAAGTGTTTGCCGGGGTCGAGGAACAGGCGAAGGGCATGAATTTCAAGGCCAATGGCCGGGTCATTCTGTCGAGCATCGAACGCAATGCCGACGGCGGGCAATGGATTCACTGGCAGCGCTGCTATGGTGATCTGCCGGTCAGTTCCGCCTTCGGTCCGCAAGGGACGGGGGCGACGGGCACAAGCTTTGCGGGTGTCGGCGCCACCGCCTCGGCGGGGACCGCGATTATGCTGGTCGAGGTCACCTACGACTATAAATCCCTGTTGTGGGGCAAATGGTTCCAGACGAAGCGGATTCGGGAAACCTCCGCCTTCCTGATCCGCGAGGCGCGCGACCTCCATGGCGACAATGGCACCGGCGTGTTCAATCCGGCGCCTGCGGTGACGCCCGCGCTCTGTACCTGATCGCGCGCTGCATCCGATAACCGTTTATCACGCGGGCAGCGGCTGCTACATGCGCCGCTGCCGATGACCACGACCCATCCTCCCGACAGCCAGTTGCGTGGTTTTGTGGCGCTGCTACCCGCCGCCGCGCGCCCTTATGCGCTGTTGGCGCGGTTCGATCGCCCGATCGGCTGGTGGCTGCTCTACTGGCCCTGTGCGTGGGGCGTCGCGCTCGGCGGCGGTGCGGTCGGGGATTGGCCGTTGTTCCTGTGGCTGCTCATCGGCGCGATCGCGATGCGCGGCGCGGGCTGCGTCTATAATGACATCGTCGACCGCGACCTTGACGCGCAGGTGGCGCGCACCGCGTCGCGCCCGATCGCGAGCGGTGCGGTGTCGGTGCGCAATGCCGCGCTGTGGGCCGTGCTGCTGTCGCTCGTCGGCCTGTTCGTGCTGCTCCAGTTGCCCTGGCCCGCGCAGATCGTCGCGCTCGCCAGCCTGATCCTGGTCGCGGGCTATCCGTTCATGAAGCGCATCACCTGGTGGCCGCAGGCGTGGCTGGGGCTGGTGTTCAGCTGGGGGGTGCTCGTCGCCTGGATTGCGGTCGGCGGCGGCGAGGGGATCGCGCTGCCGCTGCTCTATGCCGGGTGCGTCGCGTGGGTGATCGGATATGACACGATCTACGCCCTGCAAGACATCGAGGACGACATGCTGGTCGGCGTGAAATCCAGCGCGCGCGCGATGGGACGCCATGTCAAAGGCGGCGTTGCGCTTTGTTACGGATTTGCGCTCGCTGGCTGGGCCGGTGCGCTGTGGGCGGTGCGCCCCGATCCGCTGGTGCTGGTCGCGCTGGTTCCCGCGGCCGTGCATTTCACCGGGCAGGTGGTGACGCTGGAGCCCGACAATGGCGAGGATGCGCTGGCGAAGTTCCGCAGCAACCGCTTTGCCGGTTTGCTGGTATTCGCGGCGATGCTGGTGGTCGGAATGGCGCCTTAACTCACTCGGCCGCGAGCAGTTCCTCCGCCCCGCCGAGGTCGACCGATACCAGGCGGCTGACACCCTTTTCGACCATCGTCACCCCGAACAGGCGGTGCATGCGCGCCATCGTCACCGCATTGTGGGTGACGATCAGATAGCGGGTGTTGGTTTCGCGCGTCATGCGGTCGAGCAGGTCGCAGAAGCGTTCGATATTGGCGTCGTCCAATGGCGCATCGACTTCGTCGAGGACGCAGATCGGCGCCGGGTTGGTGAGGAACAGGCCGAATATCAACGCGACCGCGGTCAGCGCCTGCTCGCCCCCCGACAGCAGGGTGAGCGTGCCGAGGCGTTTGCCCGGCGGCTGCGCCATGATCTCGAGTCCGGCCTCGAGCGGATCGTCCGAATCGACAAGCTCAAGATGCGCCTGGCCGCCATCGAACAACGTCGTGAACAATCGCTGGAAATGGCCGTTCACCGTTTCGAACGCCGCGAGCAGACGAACGCGGCCTTCGCGGTTGAGATTTCCGATCGATCCGCGCAGCCGGTGGACCGCCTGCGTCAGCTCCTCGATCTCGGCCGCGCTTTTTTCGCGTTCGCTGTCGAGTTCGATCAGTTCGTCGGCGGCAACCAGATTGACCGGGCCGAGCCGCTCGCGGTCGGCGATCAGCCGGTCGTGCTGCGCCGATTCCGCGCCTGCGTCGCGGACGCTTTCGCCTTCGAAACCCGCCTTCTGGGGCAGCAGCGGCGGCGGGCATTCGAAGCGCTCGCCCGACAGACGGCCCATCTCGATGCGGCGCAGCTCGGCATTTTCGGAGCGGGCGATCGCCCCGGCGCGCGTTTCGCGCGCCGCGGCGACGCGCTCGCGGATCGCGTTCAGCGCGGTTTCGGCCTCGCGCAGCGCCGCTTCGGCGGCGCGTTCCTGCGCTTCGGCGGCGGCGACTTTGTCACGGAGCGTCGCCTGTTGTTTTTCCGCCGCGGCGCGCTGCTCGGCGAGTTTTTCGGGCGCATCGGCCAGCTTCGCCGCCTCGGCGGCCAGCGCGTCGGCGCGCTTGTCCATTTCGGTGACGCGCCGCGCGGCTTCGCCCGCGCGCGCTTTCCAGCTCTTGATCTCGGCGCTGACGACCGCCTGCCGCTCGCTCAAGGTCGCAAGGCGGCGCTCATGCGCGGTGAGGGTTTCGCGAGCGCTATTGGCGTCGCTGCGCGCGCGCTCCGCGGTCTGTTCCTCAGCGTCGAGCGCGGCGCGCGCGATGCTGTCGTCGGGGAGCGCCGCGAGCGCGGTTTCCTGCACCGCCAGCGCCTCGGCCGCTTCCTTTGCCGCGGCGGCAATCTCGCCGAGCCGCCGGTCGAACAGCGCCGCAGCGTCGCGATGACGGTCGAGCGCAGCTTGCGCCTGATCGGCGGCACGCAGCGCGGTGCGGCGGGTCTCGTCCGCCTGTGCCAGCGCCTTGCGCGCGGCGACCGTGGCTTCAGTCAGTTCGGCGGCCCTGGCGGCGGCGGCATCGCGGCGGTCGCGGAGTTCCTGCACCCCCAGCTCGACCTGCGGGCGCTGCGCCGCCAGCGCGTCGAGACGGTTCTGGCGTTGCAGCCGCTCGGTCGCGGTGGCGCCGTCGCCGCGCGCAACAAAGCCGTCCCAACGGCGCATCACGCCGTCGGTTGTGACCAGTCGCTGGCCGACCGCGAGCGGCTGGCCGCTGTCGGCATCGACCACTGCGACCTGCGCCAGGCGGCGCGCCAGCGCGGCGGGTGCCGTCACAAATTCGGCGAGCGGCCGGGTGCCGGTGGGCAGGGCAGGGTCATCCTTCCCGGGTTCGGCGCCGCCCCAGCTGCGCGCGGCCTCCTTGGCGGTCCCGGCGTCGAGATCGTCCCCCAGTGCGGCAGCGAGCGCGGCTTCATAGCCGGGCGCGACGCGCAGCTGGTCGAGGATGCGTGCCTCGTCGCGGCGTCCAGCAGCGAGTGCGCGTTCGAGCGTTGCCGCCTCGCCGTCGAGCGCTGCGAGCGCGGTGCGCGCTTCGGCCAAGCCTGCTTCGATTTCCGCAAGCTCTGCGGCGATCGCTTCGCGGTCGGCTTCCGACGTTTGCAGTGCGGTTTCGGCGGCGGCGATCGCGACTTCGGCGGCTTCGGCGGCTTCCACGCTGTCGGCATGCCGCGCCGTCAGCGCGGCGCTGTCGCCGAGCGCGGCAATGTCGGCATCGACGCGGGCGCGGTCGTTGTCGATCCGTCGCACCGCGGCCGCGGCGCTGTCGCGCGCCGACACTGCGATGCGCCGGTCGGCGGCTTCGCTCGCGGCCTTGGCGCGCGCCTGCGCCAGCGCAACCTCGGCATCGCGCAGCCGCGCCTGCGCCGCCAGATTGGCCTCGGCAAGCGCTGCCTTGCCGGCATCGTGCGTTGCCATTTCCGTTGCCAACGCTTTGGTTTCGCTATCGAGCGCGGTCAGCGCGCCATGCGCTTCGCGCGCCAGTTCGCCCTCATGCGCCCGGTCGTCGGCGATGCGTCGCTGCTGCGCCGCCAGGTCTTCGAGCCGCTGGCGCGCGGCGCGCTCTTCGCCCTGCAAGCGGACCTGCGTCGCGGTCGCCTGGGCCAGCGCGTCGCGCTGTGCCTGCGCGTCGTGCCGCGCGGTGGCGACGCGGGTAGCAACCTCGGTCTGCGCGGCGGACACGGTTTCCAGCTCGGTCTGCGCGGTCTTGACCGCCGCTTCGGCGGCATCGCTGTCGCGGCGCGCCTGGTCGGCGGCCTCGGCGGCGTTGCGCCAGCGCGCGTAGATCAGCCGCCCCTCGGCAATGCGGATCTCGTCGCTCAGCTTCTTGTATTTCTCCGCCGCACGCGCCTGCCGCCGCAGGGCATTGGCGCGCACTTCCATGTCGGCGGTGATTTCGGACAGGCGGGCGAGGTTGGTTTCGGTCGCGCGCAATTTCTGCTCGGCGTCCTTGCGGCGCACATGCAGCCCGGCGATCCCGGCGGCTTCCTCGAGCATCGCGCGGCGGTCGGTGGGTTTTGCCGCGATGACATTGGCGATCTTGCCCTGACTGACCAGCGCCGGGCTGTGCGCGCCGGTCGCGGCGTCGGCAAAGATCAGCGCCACGTCCTTGGCGCGCACGTCGCGGCCGTTGGCGCGATAGGCGCTGCCCGCCCCGCGCTCGATGCGGCGGATCACCTCCAGATCATCGCCATCCTCGCCGTCGGACAGGCCCGCGACAAGCGCGCCTTCGGTGTCGCAATGCAGCGCGACCTCGGCAAAATCGCGTGCCGGTCGCGATGCCGTCCCGGCGAAGATGACATCCTCCATCCCGCCGCCGCGCATCGACTTGGGGCTGGATTCGCCCATCACCCAGCGGATCGCCTCGAGCAGGTTGGACTTGCCGCAGCCATTGGGGCCGACGACGCCGGTCAGCCCGGGCTCGATGCGCAGTTCAGTGGGTTCGACGAAGCTTTTGAAACCGGTCAGGCGCAGGCGTTTTATCTGCACGGGGACGTCCCGTGCAGGTCAGCGAATCGCGGATGTTGCAACGCTGGTGTCACATATCCCCCTGCCAGCCGTCATGCCGCGCGGGCGGGGGAGTCGCAAGGGCTTTAGCCCCTCCCCTTCAGGGGAGGGGTTGGGGTGGGGGCTCGCCAGGTAGCGCAAGGCCGATGGCCCCCACCCGCTGCGACTAAGGCAGCAAGCTGCCAAGTCTCGCTGCCCTCCCCTGAAGGGGAGGGCGTTGTGAGCTCAGCGCGCGCCCATCGTGCGCAGGCGGTCGCGCAGCGGACCCCAGGTGTTGATGCCTTCGACGACCTGGCCGTTGAGCACGAAGGTCGGGGTGCCGGTGATCTGATATTTTTCGACCCCGGCGTTGGTGCCCTTTTCGATCGCCGAAACATTGTCGACCTTGCTCAGGCACGCCTGGATCGTCGCGGCGGGGACGCCGCGCTGCTGGTAGAATTGATCGATGCCCCAGCCTTTGGCGAGCGCGGTGAAGCGCTGTTCGGGCGGCAGCTGCATCGCGGCCTCGATCCCCGGCTGCGGCTTCTGCGCCCCGGCGATGAAGGCCTCATGCTCGAGGAAGGTTGCGTCGGCGAGCGGGAAGAAGCGGTCGGGGCCAGCGCACTTCGCGATCGCGCCCGCGATCGCGTCGACCGGGTGCAGCATGAACGGGGTCAGCTTGTACGACACGCGGCCCGTATCGACGAAATCCCGTTTCAATTCTTCGTGCGAATCCTTGGTGAACTGTGCGCAATGGCCGCAGGTGAAGGCACCAAATTCTTCGAGTTTGATCGGGGCGTCGGGGTTGCCCATCACCACGCCGTCGCCATCGAATCTGACGACCTGCGACCAGCTTTTGCCCGCGGGCGCCGCGACCTTGGCGACCACTTCCTGTTCCTTGGCGGGGTCGCTGGCGCCGCCGCCACAACCGGCAAGCGCGAGCGCGCCAAGCGAAGACAGAAGGGCGATACGAAGCGATGCGGTCATGATGTGCTGTTCTCCGGAAACAAGATGGGCAGGCTTTTACGATCCCTTGATCGCGAGGTCGAGTTTCGATTTGAGCGCGGGCCAGGCGGTGACTTCGGCGTTGCGGCCGTTGACGAAAAAGGTCGGAGTGCCGCCGACGCGGTCCGCGCTGCGCCCGATATTGGTCATCCCGGTCAGTTCGGCCTGCGCGACTTCGCTGTCGAGCGCGGCGTCGAGCTGCGCCTGGGTGTAGCCGCGCGCGCGCATCAGCGCGGCGAGCCCGGTATCGGCGGCGATCTTGCGCGCCCGCTGAGCGGTGGTGCCTTCGAACCAGCTGGTTTGCTGTGCCTCGCTCGCGTTCTTCACCTTGGCCATCCACGTATCGAAAGCGGCAAAAATTGCCTGATGATTGCGCGCGAACGCGGTGGGGCCGCCGCAGCGTGCGAGCAGCGCTGCGGTCATGTCAACGGGATCGCGGACCAGATTGCGATATTCGAACAGCACCAGCCCGCGGTCGATATATTGCGTCTTGAGCGGCGCCGAACCGAGCTTCGCGAAATCGGCGCAGACGTGGCAGGTGTAGCTGAAATATTCGACCAGCCGAACCTTGGCGGCGGGGTTGCCGACGACGTGCGCGCCGATCGAACTGGTGGTCACCTTCGATGACCAGGGCGCCGGTTTGGCAGGGGTCGCGGCGATCAGGGTCAGCGCGGCGCCCGACAGCGCCAGCACCGCGGTACGGCGATCGAGCGGGGAATCGTCAAATGCGGCCATCTGCAGCGGGTCTCTCTTCAACTGATCCGGGGAAGTTTGGGCGCGGCGGCCAGTCCCGATGCCATGCGTTCGAGCACGGTACGCAGTTCCGGGTCGCCGATGTCGCGCAAACTGTCCCCCAGCTCGGCGGGTACGGGTTTCAGCATGGCTGGCGGCTGAACGGGCGCGGCGCGCGTCACATGGCCGTGCGTCATGCGGACGTGCGCGACCGCAGCGTAACCAAAGAAGCGATTGACCGCGGTGATGATGTCGGGGGCGACATGTTGCAGCATCGGCGCGTGCGCGCCGCTGATCGTCAGGTGCAGCGTCCCGCCCGCCTTCGCCCCGACCGGAAAGCGGATCATCGCCGGCTGGGTGACGTCGGCGAGCCGGTCGCCGACGATCTCGCGCCAGCGGCTCACCACCGAGCTTTGGATGAAACCGAACTTGCGAAAGGCGGCGCGGCCGATTTCAGGGACAAGGTCGGAAATCATCCGCGCTTCGCCGCCACGCGGCCGTTCGTAAGCGCGCACCGGCGCCTTTGGCTTTTTCGCCCCTGCCTTCGCTGCCGCCTTTTGGGCGGGCGGGCCGTCGCCGCTGTCTTTCGTCATCGCGGGTGCCATGCCATAGGCGGGGGGTGAGCGTCCAGACTATCGACACTGAATCAGCCCTCCCCTTCAGGGGAGGGCAGCGAGACTTACGAACTTGTTCGTTAGTCGCAGCGGGTGGGGTCCATCGGCCTTGCGCAAGGCCGATGGACCCCACCCCAACCCCTCCCCTGAAGGGGAGGGGCTTATGAGCGTGAGCTTTCCTGCTCGCATCCTAGACTGGTACGACCGCGCCGCGCGCGTGCTGCCGTGGCGGATCGCGCCGGGCAGCGACGCCGTCCCCGATCCCTATCGCATCTGGCTCGCCGAGGTGATGCTGCAGCAGACGACGGTCGCCGCGGTTGCGGGCTATTTTCAGCGTTTCACCGCCCGCTGGCCGACGGTCGCCGACCTGGCGGCGGCGGACGATGCCGACGTCATGGCCGCTTGGGCGGGGCTCGGCTATTATGCCCGCGCGCGCAACCTGCTCGCCTGCGCGCGCGCGGTCGTGCGCGATCATGGCGGGCGTTTTCCCGACAGCGAGGCGGCCTTGCGCGCGCTGCCGGGGATTGGCGATTATACCGCGGCGTCGGTCGCGGCGATTGCCTTTGGCCGTGCGGCGGTCGTGGTCGATGCGAATATTGAACGCGTGATCGCGCGCCACCGCCTGATCGAAACCCCGCTGCCGCTGGCGAAGCGCGAGATTCGCGCCGCGCTGGCGCCGATCGTCCCCGCCGACCGCCCGGGCGATTTCGCGCAGGCGCTGATGGACCTGGGTGCGACCATCTGTACCCCGCGCGCTCCCACCTGCGCGGCCTGTCCGCTGATGGCGGATTGCCGCGCGCGCGGGCGCCCCGACCTCGAAAGGCTGCCCGTCAAGCCGCCCAAAAAGGCCAAGCCGCACCGCCACGGACTGGCGCATTGGATCGAACGCGACGCGCGGGTCTGGCTCGTCCGCCGTCCGGGCAAAGGGATGCTTGGCGGGATGCGCGCGCTGCCCGGCGGTGACTGGACCGATACGCGTCCGATCGAGTCGGCGGTTGCTGAAGTCGATCATGGTTTCACCCATTTCGACCTGACGCTGAAACTGGTGCGGCGTGACGCGCTTCCCGAAAGCGGCGATGCCGCAGCGGAAGGCGAATGGTGGCCGATCTCTGACCTTGACGCGGCGGGGCTGCCGACGCTCTATCGCAAGCTGATCGACAAGATGCTGGAGAGAGACGCATGAACATGATGGTTTCGCGCCGCACGCTGCTCGGCGGGCTGGCGCTGGGCGGCGGTGCCGCGCTGCTGCCGCGCGCCGCATTCGCGTGGAGAGAAAGCGGTGCGCAGCTCTACCCCGCAACCCACGCCTTCATCAAAGGCTTCGTCGATCGCCGCGAACTCGCGGGCACGCTTGCTGCGATCGGCAAGGGTCAGGCGCCCGCCGACTTTTTCGGCGCCGGGGTGCAATCGATCAGCGATGCGGTACCCGTCGGCCCCGATACCCTGTGGCGGCTCTATTCGATGACCAAGCCGGTCACCGGCATCGCCGCGATGCTGCTGATCGAAGACGGCAAGATGAAGCTCGACCAGCCGATCGCCGACTTCCTGCCCGCCTTTGCGAAAATGCAGGTGCAGACCACCCCCGACGGGTCGATCACCGACCTGCGCCCCGCGAAAACGCAGATTACGGTGCGCCACCTGCTCACCCACACCGCCGGGCTCGGCTATAATATCATTCAGAAAGGCCCGATCAAAAAGGCCTATGACGACAATGGCATCGTCGGCGGTCAGGCGAGCCGGATGAAGCTGCCGGGCTTTGCCGATGTGAAGGCCGCGCCCAGTCTGGCGGCCATGGCCGACCGTCTCGCGGCGCTGCCGCTGGTTTATGAACCCGGCACCAAATGGAGCTATTCGATCAGCCTCGATCTGCTGGGGCGGGTGATCGAGGTCGCATCGGGGCAGCCGTTCGACGCCTTTCTGAAGGCGCGATTGTTCGATCCGCTCGGCATGAAGAGCACCGGTTTCATGGTGGGCGCAAAGGATGTCGGGCGCTTCACCAGCAATTATGCGGCTCTCGGCGGCGCGTTGCTGCCCTTCGACCCGGCGACCAGCTCGATCTATCTCGATGCGCCGCCTTACCCCTTCGGCGGCGGCGGGCTGGTGTCGAGCGCGCGTGATTATGACCGTTTCCTCGCCATGCTGCTCGGCGAGGGCGAGACAGGCGGCAAGCGGATCATGAAGGTCGAAACGGCGCGGCTCGCGATGTCGAACATGCTGGATGATGCCGTCGATCGTAAAGGCACGTTCGTCGATGGCCAGGGCTTCGGCGCTGGCGGGCGGGTTTCGTTGCCGACCTCGCCGGGCGGCGAAGGCCTGTTCGGCTGGGCGGGCGCCGCGGGCACGATCGGTTTCGTCCACCGCAAGCTCGGCTACCGCATCGCCGGCTACACGCAGATCATGCCGCCCGAAACCGTGTCGTTCCAGGCGAAGTTCGGCGAAACGGTGATCAAGGACGTGCTGGCCTGATGCCCCTGCCGTTGGGATTCACCGGGGCGTGGCTTGACCGCGCCGACCAGCTGCGGGTCGATGCCGATGGTTTTGCGGCCGCCCTCGCCGACCCGCGCGCGCGCTGCCTGACGCTCGACGGGATCGATTTCGTCCCCGGCGAACGGGGCGGGCTGCGCTGGGAGGCGCTCGACCCCGCCGACGATCGCCCGCTGTTGCTGCTCGGTTTGGACGACTTGGGCGTGCCGCATTTCGTTCGCGAAGCGCCCGCGGGGGTGCGCATCGACGCGCGTTCGCGCACCGTGATGCGGTTGCTGCCGCTGCTGTCGGGGCCGGAGGCAGCATTATATGGCGGCGCGCGCAGCCTGGTCGACTGGCACGCGCGGCATCGCTTTTGTGCGGTGTGCGGTTCGCAGACGGCGGTGTTCCGCGGCGGTTGGGGGCGGCGCTGCGGCAGCTGCCAAGCCGAACATTTCCCGCGCGTCGACCCGGTCGTCATCATGCTCGCCGAATGCGACGGGCGCGTGCTGGTCGGGCGGCAAGGCGGTTTTCCCCCGGGCTTTTTCTCGGCGCTGGCGGGGTTCGTCGAACCCGGCGAGTCGCTGGAGGAGGCGGTGGCGCGCGAATTGTTTGAGGAAGCGGGCATTCGCGTAACGGATGTGACCTATGTTGCGAGCCAGCCCTGGCCCTTTCCGTCATCGCTGATGATCGGTTGCCGCGCGGTCGCTAGCGACCCGGCGCTGACGCTCGACACGACCGAGATCGAGGCGGCGATGTGGGTCGACCGCGCCGAGGTGCGCGCCGCGCTCGCGGGCGACATGGGCGCGCCGTTCCTGGCGCCGCCGCCACTGGCGATCGCGCGTTACTTGCTGGAGGATTGGGCGGGATAGCTACGGATTTGGCGGCAAAGACACGCTCTCCCCTTCAGGGGAGGGCGGCGAGACTTACGAACTTGTTCGTTAGTCGAAGCGGGTGGGGGGCAGCGGCCTTGCGCTACGCCGCTAGCCCCCACCCCACTACGACTAGGCAGCAAGCTGCCAAGTCTTCGTTGCCCCTCCCCTGAAGGGGAGGGGCTGGCTCTTGGCAACGTCCGCGCAGATATTGCAAAGTTCAGTAAAAGTCAGCCCAATGGCGTCGCGTTCGCGATCCGATGCCGTGCCGGACGCAGGCAATCGCCGCCGCATAGCTCGCGACGTCAAACCCCCGCAACACAGGCTGACACAGCCACAAAATGTAGGAAAGGCTCATTTGCGACGGGCGACTGTTGCGAATGGATGTCGGACGATAAAGGAAAGTCCGGGTTCGAGGGCGCGGCGCGTCGCTGCGCACCCGGCATTGCCAGAGATGCGGCCTAGATCCGCCGTCCGGTAATCCGGCTGATTTCCTTGGCCACCATGGCCTCGACCATGCCCGGCAGGTTGGCGTCGAGCCAGTCCTTCAGCATCGGGCGGAGCGCGTCGAGCACGACATCCTCCATCGTGCGGCCGGCCGCGGCGGGCGCGGCGACCGTCGCGGCGGCAACCGCGGGGGCGATCGCGGCGGTCAGCGCATCGAGCGATTGGCGCGCCGCATCGGCGCTGGCTTCGGAAACGAGCTCGTCGGCCGCGGGTGCGGCATCGGCCTCATCCTCTTCCTCGTCGTGCAGATCGAGAATATCTTCGGCGATGGCGGGCGTGATTTCGCGCGCCGTGCCGGGGGCTTCATCGCGTGCGATGACGCGCCTGATCGACGACAAGATATCTTCCATCGACGGTTCCCGCGACATATCGCCCATAACCAACCCCCTAAACCATCGCGATTACCGGATGGTTAACTATCCTCTTACCGATTTGGGGCGTGTTTTGCCAAGCCTTATTGTCGCGGCGGCGCGGGCGGTCCGACCGGAACGCTGGCGGTTGTCGCGGGAATCGCGCGCGTGTCGGTCGCCTGCTGCTGGGGCGCCGGATCGTCGGCCCAGTCGAAAATCTGGCCCTTGACGCGGTTATAATTGACCTCGGGGTCATAGAGCGCGCCGCCCTCGATCCCCAGATCGCGCGCTTCGGCCTTGCCCATCGCGGCGAGGACCGAGAAGGCGGCGACATAGGAGTTGCGCTGCGCCGACACGAGCTGGACCTGGGTGTTCAGATATTCCTGCTCGGCATTCAAAATGTCGAGGATCGACCGCGTGCCGACGCTGTTTTCGGCGCGCACGCCCTCCAGCGACAGGCCGTTGGCGCTCACCGCCTGCTGCGTCGCGGCGATGATCTGCTCGTTCGCGCGCCATGCGGCATAGGCGCCGCGCGTCTGTGCGATGACGCTGCGTTCGACCTCGACGTAATTTTCGATCGCCTGGCTGGTCCGCGATTGCGCCTGACGCACCTGCGCCGAGGGGCGCCCGCCCTGAAAGATCGGCACCGTCAGCGACAATCCCGCCGAAGCGCTCTTGGTCGTATTCTCCGACGCCGGATCATTCACCGAATTCAGGTTGTTGTTATAGCCGCCGCTCGTCGTCGCCGACAATTTGGGCAAGCGTCCGGCGCGCGCGACGCCGATGTCGGCGCGGCTGGCGTTGACCACCTGATTCGCCGCTTCGATGTCGGGATTGCTGGTCAGCGCGATCGCGACCGCTTCATCGGGCGAGGCGGGCAGGTTCGGCAGCTGCGGCGGCTGTTCCAGGTCGACCGGCGCATCGCCGACCAGACGGACATAGGATTCGCGGCTGGCGATCAGATTCGCTTCGGCGGTGCGCAAATCACCCTCGGCCAGCGCAAGCCGCGCTTCCGATTGCGCGACGTCGGTGCGCGTCAGGTCGCCGATCTCAAAACGGTCGCTCGTCGCCTGTAAATTGGTGCGCAGCACCGCGACATTCTTCTGGTTGAGCTGCACGATCGCCTGATCGCGAATCACGTCCATGTAAGCGCCGACGACCTGCGCAAAAATGCTCGCTTCGGTCGCGCGCAGATCGGCCTGGCCCGCCTCGACGCGAAATTTGGCGGCCTTTACCGCATTGCGCACCGCGCCGCCCTGATAGATCGGCACCGACACCTGACCGCCGACGCTGATGAACCGCTTGGGCGAGAAAAAGCTGTTGCCGGGCAGCACCAGATTTTCCTGGTAATCCACCCCCACCCCGACGTTCGGCAGTCCGCCCGATTTCTGGATCGGGACATTTTCGTCGTTCGCGCGCTGCCCGGCACGCGCGGCGGTCAGCGTCGGGTTGTTTTCATAGGCTTTTGCCAGCGCATCCTGCAGCGTTTCGGCGTGCGCTGCGCTCGGCAGCAGCAGGGCGCCGACGGCGAGGCCGGCAAGCCAGCGGGCGCGGGGGAGAGGCCGTTTCTTATCGGTATCGAACATCATCATGTCAGCCTGAAACGAGGAGGGGATTGGCTTTTAGAATGTGAATCCGGCCGCGGCGGCAAAGCCCGGCAGCGGCGCGGCGTCCATGTCGGCAAAGCTGCGGAGCGGCATGGCGCCGCCGGCCTTGACCCCCTGGACGAGCCGCGTCACCGCGCCTTCGCGGCGCGCCGCGACCAGCCTGCCGCCCTCGGCCAATTGCGCGGTGAGCGCGTCGGGCAGCGTTTCGATCGCGCCGTCGATGATGATGCGATCGAACGGAGCGGCATCCGGCGCGCCGCCGTTAAGCGGCCCTTTGACCCAATGGATGTTCGCCTCGGCAGGCGTCGCAGCTGCGGCCATCGCCATCAGTTCCGCCTGATCCTCGACCGCATGAACCTCGGCGCCAAGGCGCGCCAGCACCGCGGCGGTATAGCCCGTCGCACTGCCGATCAGCAGCACGCGCATGCCGGGACGGATTGCGGCGGCGACCAGCATCCGGCCGGTGACCAGCGGCGCGTTGAGTGCGCGGCCATGCCCCAGCGCAAGCGCGCGGTCGGTATAGGCGACGCTCGCCAGATGCGCGGGAACATGCGCCTCGCGCGGCACCGCCGCCATCGCGCCAACCACCGCCGCATCGATGACGTCGTTGGTGCGCAGCTGGCTGTCGATCATGGCAGCGCGCATGTCCGCCGCGGTGAATTCGCTAAACTTCGTCGCCATCAGCCTTTTCCGATTCCCTGGGGCCATGAACCTGTGCGGGGCAGCTCTAGCCCAACCGACGCTGTATTGCAATAGTAATACAGCCTGTGCCCGCATAGACGCGCATAGCTGGCAACGCCGGTGCCGCCAAGCCTGCATCATCGCATCGGGACGGCCGCGCGGGCGAATCCTTGACAAGGCGGCGAAACCCCCTCACTAGCGGCGCCGTCCAACCCCCGGCCCATCCCCGACGGATGCGGTATCTGGCATGAGGCCCGATGGCGGAGTGGTGACGCAGCGGATTGCAAATCCGTGCACGCCGGTTCGATTCCGGCTCGGGCCTCCACCAAGTTTATCATTTAAAAACAGCAACTTAGAACGGGAAATTTCTTCCCCACATTCCCGCAGGTTACAGGGATCTGGCGTCCTGATTGCGCGCCCGAGAGACTGAAATTACAAGGGAAATTTGCCGCGAATTAGGCTCCGAAAGAGCAGAGTCTCTGCCGCCGAAAGTGCATGTAGGGTTTTGATTTCTGAAAGCCGCGCTCGACGGGGACTATCGGTACCCGCCGACCGGTTGCTGAAGATCGGTCCACGTCAGATTAAAGCGAGCCAGATACTTGCGAAGGCGATCCGCGTCATTCGTGCTCGTACGCAGCTCGCGAGACGCCGCGAACAGTTGCCGCCCTGCTTCCGACAGCGATCGGCATGCACGACAGGTTTTAACGACGAAGGCCAGTTGCACTCGGTCAAATGGATCTATCTCGGCCAGCTGGTCTCTGCCGAGAATCCGGTCGAAAACATCAGCTTCAGATTTGTCGGTGTGCCAAGTAGTGCCCAAGCGCTTGATCTCAAGATCGACGGCGCCGACGTCGATCCGCCCGGTCGTGTTGAGCGTCGCCATTCGCGTGACGCTGGCGGCGAGATCGCGAAAATTTCCCTGCCACTTCGCGTCGTGGCCCTCCGCGAAGGCCAGATATCGTTCGCGCGCTTCCTTGTTGAAGGTGACCCGCGACCCTTCACGCTCGGCGAAGCGTTCGAGCTCGTAATCGAGATTGGGTGCGATGTCTTCGCGGCGTTCGGCGAGGCCGGGAAGCGAAAAGGTCCAGAGGTTCAGCCTCGCGAACAGGTCGTCGCGAAAGCGGCCTTTGCGCACCTGTTCGACGAGATCGCGGTTGGTGCCCGCGATCAGCTGGAAATCGCTTCGGGTCTCGCTGTCGGATCCGACCGGCAGAAACCGCCCTTCCTCGATCGCGCGCAGGATCATCGCCTGTTCGTCGAGCCCGAGCTCGCCGATCTCGTCGAGGAACAGCAAGCCCTTGTCGGCGCTCTTGAGAAGCCCGGGACGGTCCTGCGCGGCGCCGGTAAAGGCGCCCTTGCGATGGCCGAACAGCGCCGAGGTTGCGCTGTCGCCTTTCAGCGTCGCGCAATTGACCTCGACGAACGGGCCGCCGAGCTGGTGACGAAGCTTCTTCAGTTCATAGACCTTCCGCGCCAGCTGGCTCTTGCCCGCACCGGTCGGTCCCATGAGCAAGATCGGCGCGCGGCTACGGACTGCTACCTGTTCGATCTCCTCGATCATGCGGTTGAAGGCGGGGTTGCGCGTTTCGATCCCGCTTTTCAGAAAGCTCGCGCTCTCCGCGCTGGCCTCGGCGAAGCGCGTCGCGATACTGTCGTAGCGCGAGAGGTCGAGATCGATGCTGTTCCAGATGCCCACCGGTTGCGGTGCGCCGCGCTGTGGCTGCGTCTGCAGGAGACGTCCCGGCAGGTAGCGCGCCTCGGTCAGGAGGAAGAGGCATATTTGCGCGACGTGGGTGCCCGTCGTGATGTGGATCAGATAATCTTCCGCGTCGGGATCGAAGGGAAAGCCGCGCGCGAAGTCGAGCAGCTTGCCGTAGACCTCCTCGAAATCCCATGCGTCGTCGAAGTCGAGGGTATGCGGGACGACCGCGGTCTCAGGCGATACGTCGGCGATGTCCTTCGCGACGATTTCGGCCAGCCGGCGGTGATGGCTGCCGTGGAGCAGGATGAAGCGATCGACGCGCAGATCCTCCTGCATGCAGATGCTCACGCTCGGCCGCCACTTGTTCCAGCGTCCGGCGTCGAACTTGCCCGCGTCGAGGGTCGAACCCAGAAATCCAAGAACGGTCAGCGGCTTCATGTCATTCTTATATAAATTTATAATGAACGATACAATCATATCTCAAAATTCAGTTTGTTTCGCGGGACTGATTTTTTCGTTTCAGAAAATATTGCAATTTATCAAAATGATGATCCAAATTTTGGTATCGGCAAGCCGTTTGGCACGGCTTCTGCATTATGTTCGGTGCCGGGGTTCACGTCCCCCGGTACGACGCGGGAAGAGGGGTGGCCGGAATGGGCCGGTCGCCCCCAAGCGCCCAAACGACGTGGAAGGATTCAAGGGCTCGCCATTGCTACGGCGCTGCCCCAAGGAAGCGAAGAGGAGGTCAGCCATGACCCAGACGAGCTATGAAGTGCTGAACGTCGAGGGCGGACGCCCGGTCAAGATGTGGACCCGCGGGGTTCCGGTCGAGGACATGGCGCGCGCGCAGCTTCGCAAGGCGGCGCAGATGCCGTTCGTGTTCAAGCATGTCGCCGCGATGCCCGACGTCCATGTCGGGATCGGCGCCACGGTCGGATCGGTGATCCCGACCAAAGGCGCGGTGATCCCGGCCGCGGTCGGAGTCGACATCGGCTGCGGCATGATGGCGGCGCGCACGACGCTGATGGGGCACGACCTGCCCGACAATCTGGAGGGTATTCGCAGCGCGATCGAGGCGGCGGTGCCGCACGGCCGGTCGGTCGGACGCGGCAAGCGCGACACGGGCTCGTGGGGCGATCCCCCGCGAGCAATCGTCGACGCCTGGGCGACGCTGGCCGAACGCTTCGGCCGTATCGTCGCCAAGCATCCGCGGCTGAAGAACACCAACAACCTGACGCATCTGGGGACGCTCGGAACGGGAAACCATTTCATCGAGCTGTGCCTCGATACCGAGGGGCGGGTGTGGGTGATGCTGCATTCGGGGTCACGCGGCGTCGGCAATGCGATCGGCACCTACTTCATCGAACTGGCGAAGAAGGAGATGCGCAGGTGGTTCATCAACCTGCCCGACGAAGACCTCGCCTATTTCCCGGAAGGGACCGACCATTTCGACGATTATGTCGAGGCGGTCGGCTGGGCGCAGGACTTTGCGGCGCTGAACCGGCGCATGATGATGGCGAATGTCATCGCCGCGCTCCGACTCCAGATCGCCAAGCCTTTCGAGGCCGAGGCCGAGGCGGTGAACTGCCATCACAATTATGTGACGCGCGAGAATCACTTCGGCGAAAATGTGCTCGTCACCCGAAAAGGGGCGGTGCGCGCGGCGAAGGGCACGATGGGGATCATCCCGGGTTCGATGGGCGCGAAATCGTTCATCGTGCGCGGGCTGGGCAACGCCGAAAGCTTCGACAGCTGCAGCCATGGCGCGGGCCGCGTCATGAGCCGCACCGCGGCGAAAAAGCTCGTCACCCTCGACGAGCATATCGCCGACACCGCGGGCGTCGAATGCCGCAAGGACGAAGGCGTCATCGACGAGACGCCCAAGGCGTACAAGCCGATCGAGGCGGTGATGGCGGCGCAAGCCGACCTCGTCGAGATCGTCCATACGCTGAAGCAGGTGGTGTGCGTGAAAGGGTGATCCCCCTTCACGCCGCTATCGTCGGGGGCTGACATGCGCGATTGGGTGGCCGAGTGGCGGCAGGAGGGTCAGATATTCGTCTGGCGCTATCCGAAAAACAGCAAGCATGCGGGCGAATGGCATTTCACCGGCGATCCCGCCGGATGCCGTTCGTTCCGCAATCTCATCGACCGGATGGCGGGCGGCG
Organism: Sphingopyxis microcysteis; assembly: GCF_012274265.1. Lineage (GTDB taxonomy): Bacteria > Pseudomonadota > Alphaproteobacteria > Sphingomonadales > Sphingomonadaceae > Sphingopyxis > Sphingopyxis microcysteis. Next base: position 566,325 of record NZ_JAANYY010000003.1, on the reverse strand, counting down.
AGACTTGTCATCGGACCTGGACGCTCGGACGGATGACTGACGCGATTTGGGCGGTTCCCAACTATGGTGAACCTCGGCACGATGGCTTCACGTCCATGCGAATTGTCTTCGATCCCGATAAGCGCGATTTGACCATGGAGGTCACCGAAGCGCGGCTGGTCATGTCGTTGGGCAATGCGCAGCTGCGCCATCTCCGCGCCGCGTTCAGCGACATCGAAGTGGGCCGAGGGGACTTCGGGATCGGAACATCGGACCGCCGCAAGCCCGACATTTGGATGTTTTGGCCGATGCCTTGGTCGGCAGGATTTTACAGGTAAGCAAAGAACATGATCACAATCGACGGATCGGAAGGCGAAGGTGGGGGGCAGGTGCTGCGTTATGCGTGCGCCCTGTCGCTGCTGACCGGCGAGCCCTTCACGATCGAGAATATTCGCGGGGGACGCGAGAAGCCGGGGCTGATGCGCCAGCATGTGACCGCGATCGAGGCTGCGTGCGTCATCGGTGGCGCCGAATGCTCGGGGCTCGCGGTGGGGTCGAACAGCATCTCGTTCCGGCCGGGGCGGATCACGCCCGGCGACTATCATTTCGCGGTCGGTACCGCGGGCAGCACCGCGCTCGTCCTGCAGACGGTCATGGTGCCGCTGATGCTGGCCGATGCGCCGTCGCGGCTCGTACTCGAGGGCGGGACGCATGCGATGGCCGCGCCGCCCTTCGAGTTCATCGAGCGTACGCTGCTGTCCGTCATCAACCGCATGGGACCGACCGTTACCGCGCGGCTGGTGCGCCACGGCTTCTTCCCGCGCGGCGGCGGGCGCGTCGAGATCGACATCGCGCCGGCGCCGCTGCGCGCGATCGAATGCGTCGAGCGCGGTGCCCTGCGCCGCGTCTCCGCGACCGCGATCATAGCGGGGGTTCCTTTCGACGTCGGCGATCGCGAGCTCAAGACCGCGGCGAAGACGCTTGCCGACTGGCCCGCCGATGCCTTCGGCATCCGCCAGCTTCCCGCTGATCAGGGGCCGGGCAATGCGCTATTGCTCGAAGCCGAATTCGATCATGTGACCGAGGTAATGTCGGCTTTTGGCAAAATCGGAATTCCCGCCGAACGCCTAGCCAAAACTGCGGCGCGGCGGATAGCGGGATATTTGGCGTGTGAGGCTTTCGCCGGCCCTTACCTGCAAGACCAATTGCTGCTTCCCTTCGCGATGGCGAGGGGCGGGTCCTTTTCAACGGTAAAACTGAGTCAGCATACGCTAACGGCGGCAGCGCTCGTCGAGCGCTTTCTGGGAGCGGGCTTTCGCTTCGTCGAACGACCTGACGGGGCAATCATGGTCGAGTGGGCAGGCTCGTAGCGATACTGCTTGCTCGACCGGGCGCGACAATGGCCAGAGTCTCTCGGCGGGGATCGGCAGCTACGTAACTGAAAATGGGGCTACCTTTGACCGATTGCAGCTCGGCAGCTTTCAGCGAGCAAACGGCAAGAGCGCAAGTTGCGCGGGGTGGGTCATTGATCTGGAGTGCGTCCATCATGCGGTCTCTATATGCTCAGCGACCGCCCGCGCGCATTGCGCAGGCAATTCTCGAGCGAAACCCGGTCGAAGCCGACGAGGCTATGAAGCGGCATTTCGGGCAAAATATCGAAGTTTTGTCCGGGATCGCGGGATCCGGCTCAAGAGGCTAGGATGCGTCAAGGAATTTGAGCCGGGATCCGGCGGTCGGGATATGCATCCATGGCCGTGACGCTGGCAGCGAGATGATTATTGCGGATCGTCGGGTCGCGGCTGACCTTTTCGGCAATCGCTTTGCTTGTCGCGCCCGGGGATGAGCTTGTGTGCATTTTTGGTGTGACGCAGCCAAAAGCCTGCAATCTGCTATCAGACGACGATAGAGGTGGGATCGCGCTTCCTAAAGCAATCGCTCGCGCTGCTCTTTGGTCAAAAGCGCGCAATAGTCGGCCTTGCCGAACCAGCGATATCGGTTGCGGGCGACCAGGGCGTAGAGCCAGTCGCGCAGGGGTTCAGGGATGACGGCGGACATGCGGAGGGCGTGCCACCAGCGCCCCAATATCCGGCAGAGCTCCAGATAGCCGCGCGACGCGGTATAGGCGGACCCATCTGCAATCAGCAGATAACTCTCGTCCATATCAATGCCGTAATGGGCATAGAGCGCCTGGCCCAGCGCTTCCTGCGCGGGCGTGAAATTGACGAGCCCCCTGCCGTCATTTCGCATGATCCAGCTCGCGCCGCCCGAGCACAGCACGCAGATGCCATCGAACACGAACAGCGCTTTGCGATCATCGAAATCGGGAACCGCCGGATCATGGCGATAGCTGAACGGCTGTTTTGAGACGTCAGGCATTGATCTCATCCCGAATGACCTCGATATCGAGATCTGACAGCGCGCCGAGGTAGCTGTCGAGATCGATCAGATCGACGCAGGGCGTTGCGCCGGGTCTTATCGCCCAACCCCTTGCCAGCCGCCTGGCCAGCAGGATTGCCGGCATGCACGGGATGTAGGGCCCATGGCCCGACCGCGCGACGATCCAGAAGCGTTGCTGCTGCGGATCGCCGCCATGACCTATGCCGCGCAGGAACATATGAAAGCCGCTTTGTCCCGAGCCGAAGCGATCGAATGCGAAAGCGAGCTTGAGCAGCGATCCGGCATGGTTGCTGAGCGATCCGATCAGCCCCAACCGGACCAGCGCGCCCAGCATGCGCGTGCCGATATGGAGCGTTTTCAGCTCATGCCCGGCGCAAAAGCGCATCGACCGGAGCGTGGGATAGCGTTCGGGAAACAATGCCAGGTCCGGAATATCGCAATTGCCGAAAAGACGGGTGCCAAGCCCGGGATAGCGGACGACATGCGTGTCTTCCCAGCCATGGACGGTTTTCATCGCGCCATCGCGCAGCATCTCGATCGGTTTGCCCACATAGCTGAGCACCGCCGAGGTTGTTGCCAGACCGCGATTGGTGTGCTGCGCCGCGCTGATGCCGTAATCGACCGCCTCGAGCCGTGCGAACGACGGGAGATAGGCATCGATTACCGCTGCCGTCAGACAGGGGACCGAGCTGGCTCCACTGACCACCAGCAGATTTTTCGCTCGTGCTTCGGCATCGAGCCGGCCGATCGTCGCCACGAACGCCCGCGCATCGGCGAGGTCGATATAATGACAGCGCTGTGCGATGCACGCCCGCGCGACGCGGTGATCCTGGGTCTGGAAAGGCCCGGTGGTGTGGATGACGATGTCTGGCGCGATTCGCCCCAGCGCTTCGGTGAGGTCGCCATCGATGTCGATCGCATGACCCTCGGCGACATGAGCGGGTTCGAGCGACGCCGAAAACGCCTTTGCCTTGGCCGCCGAGCGTCCCCCGATCAGCAGGCGGATGCTCGCGTCACTGGCAAGGCTGCGCGCGATATAGCTGCCGAAATTGCCATAGCCACCGATGATCAGGACGCGGGCTACCATGTCGGTTTGGTGACCATCAGCCAAAAAATGACGACCAGCCCGCCGAACGCCGGCCAGCCCAGGATGAACCATTTGCGAAACAGCCGATCATAGGCCGCTTCATCGATTGCCTCGCCCCGTGCGGACGCTTCCAGCAGCCGTTTCATGCGAATCTGAATGAACACGACCGGCACCCAGCACAGCGCCGCCAGCAAATAGAGGCCATAGGTGACGACCAGCCAATAATCGTCCCACCGGAAGCCGCCGTGCCACACCAGCCACGCACCGCTCAGCGGCTGGATGATGACCGCAGGCAGGGTGAACAGAAAATCCGCCTTCACCGTCAGGCGTGCGGCAAAGGCGCGCTCGACCGGAACGCGGCTACGACTTCCGAAGAACATGAAATTGGCGATCCCGATCCCCGTCCCGAACACGATCGTCGCACTCAAGATGTGCAGCGTTTTGACGAGCGAATAGAGATCCATGGAATGTCGCTACAGCACAGCGCGCCGCGCCGCCAGATATACGGGCATCCACGAAGCAGACTAGCCTACCGACCCCCGCCGTAGATATTCAAAAAGGCATCGACCGCAGCCTCGACCCGGCGTTGGGTTGATTGGGCGCTCGGCGGCGCGCCGAAGCGGAGTTCGACGTCGCCGAAGCCCTTGCACATGGCCGCAAATTGCTCGGCGGCGAGGGCGGGGTCGGGAATGGCAAGGGCTCCGCTTTGGGAAATGGCGGTCAGAAATGCCGCCATCGTCGCTTTCATCCGCCGCGGACCGGCGTTCAGGAACGCGAGGCCGATTTCCGGGTTGCGCTCGGTTTCGGCGGCGATGCGGCGTTCGAACTGAACCATCTCGGGCCGCGACAAAAAGGCCACCATGGCGTGGCCGATATGGAGCAGGCGATCGCGCAGCGAGGTCGTCCCGTCACGCTCGATCGAAAAATGACTGCGCATCCGTTCGCATTCGCGTTCGATCGCCGCGGTAAACAGCCCCTGCTTGTCCGAGAAATGATTATAGACCGTCACCTTGGACACGCCCGCGGCCGCGGCAATTTGTTCGATCGCAGCGGCGCCATAGCCATGTTCAAAAAACGCATCCCTGGCTGCGACCAGAATGGCCTCGCGCTTGGCGAGATCGGCCGGGCGGCCAAGATTCGTTTTGGGGGCGATTGACAAACTGTACGCTTCCGTTCACTTATACGCGACCGTTCAATAATGTTCACAAAGCGGAGCGGTTGCAAGCGGTGAGGAAAAAAGGGCTCTCCCCCGATGGTCTGGATCGCAATCCGAATGCTGACCGGCGACGCGACCAAATTTTATGGTCTGCTGTTCGGCATCGCATTTTCCACCCTGCTGATCACCCAGCAGCTGACGATTTTCGTCAACCTGATCGAGCGCGGCGCCAGCGGCGTTTACAACGTCCCGTCGGCCGATGTCTGGGTGATGGACCCGGTCAGCCGCACGACCGACGTCAATCTGCCGATGCCGTCAACGGCGCTCGATCGGGTGCGGTCGGTGGCGGGGGTCGAATGGGCGGTGCCGCACCTGCGCGCCGCGGCGTCGGTGCGGACGAAGGAAGGCGACCTTGAAGGCGTGTCGGTCATCGGGGTCGATGACGCGACGCTGATCGGCTTGCCGCGCCGGATGGCGTCGGGGGCCGCCGATGTGCTCGAGCGGCCCGATGCGGTGGTGATCGACGATGTCGGGACGACGCGCTTTTTCCCGGAAGGATATGACCCCGTCGGCGAGCGGCTGGAACTGAACGACCAGCGCGCGGTGATCATGGGGGTCGCCGATGCGATCCCCAGCTTTACCAGCCAGGTCACGCTCTACACCCGCTATAGCCGCGCGCTCAATTTCGTGCCCGGTACGCGCAACCGATTGAGCTTTGTGCTGGTCGGCGCCGCGCCCGGGGTGGACGCGAAGGCGCTCGCGACGCGGATCACCCAAGATACGGGGCTGCGCGCCCGCACCCGCGACGAATTCGCACGCGATGGGGTCGATTTCATCATCGAGAACACCGGCATTCCGCTGAATTTCGGGATTACGGTGCTGCTCGGCTTTGTCGTCGGGGTGGCGATCGTCGGCCTGACCTTCAGCCTGTTCATCCGCGACAATATCAAACAATTCGGGGCGCTGAAGGCGATCGGGGTGAATAATGCCAAGATCCGCCGCATGGTCGCGGCGCAGGCGGCGATGGTCGGCCTGATCGGCTATGGGCTTGGCGTTCTCGGCACCGTCGGCTTTATCTGGGGCTTTTCCAGCAATCCGACCTTCAAGGGCTTTTATATCCCCTGGCAAGTGCCGCTGATCAGCTTGGTCGCGGTCGCCCTGATCCTAGCGCTGACCGGCTGGATTGCGCTGCGCCGGGTGCTCAAGACCGAACCCGCGGCGGTGTTCCGGTGAGCGCCGCCGCCGACACAGCGACGGCGATCGCCGCGATTTCGACGCGCGGTGTCGCGCGCGACTTCACCGCGGGGCAGCAGACGATCCGGGTGCTGCACGGCATCGACCTCGACGTGCGCGCCGGCGAGCTCACCTATCTGGTCGGGGAGTCGGGATCGGGCAAGACGACGCTGATTTCGATCATGTGCGGCATCCTGTGGCCGACCGAGGGCGAAGTGCGACTGTTCGGTACCGACATCTATCGCCTCAGCGACAGCGATCTGGTCGATTTCCGGCTGCGCAACGTCGGTTTCATTTTCCAGCAATATAATCTGATCCCGGCGATCGACGCGGCGTCGAATGCCGCCGTGCCGCTGATCGCGCAGGGAATGGACCGGCTTGAGGCCCGCGAGCGGGCGATCGAATTGCTCGCCGCGCTGAACATCGCCGCTCAGGCCGACAAGCTGCCCAACCAATTGTCGGGCGGTCAGCAGCAACGCGTCGCGATCGCGCGCGCATTGGTCCACCAGCCGCGCCTGATCGTCTGCGACGAACCGACCGCGGCGCTCGACGCGCGGTCCGGGCGGCGCGTGATGGACTTGCTGCGCGAGGTGGCGCTCGCCGACGACCGATCGGTGATCATCGTCACCCACGACAACCGCATTTTCGACCTCGCCGATCGCATCCTCGTGCTCGAGGACGGCCGGATCACCCACGACGGCCGCGACATGCCGAAGGACCATTGACGCCATGACCCGACGCTTTGCCAATCTGAACTTCGCCCGCCAGATCCTGCCGGCGATCGCCTTGCTGGGGCTGGTGATCGCGGTGATCTTCATCGCGAGCGGGCTCCCCGACCGGCAGCTCGAACCGCCGCAGCAGACGCCGCCGCGGGCGACCGGGGCGCTCGCCAACAGCGCGCGCGTGGCGGGGGCGGGGGTTGTCGAGCCGTCGAGCGAGATCGTCGATGTCGGCACGGCCTTGTCGGGGCTGGTGATGCAGTTGAACGTGCAGCCGGGCGCCTATGTCGCCAAGGGTGACTTGCTGTTCACCGTCGACGATCGCGCCGTGCGCGCACGTTTGGCGGAAGCGGAGGCCGCGATCGGCGAAGCGCGCGCGGCGATCGGGGAGGCCGATGCGGCGCGCATCACTGCGCAGCGCCAGCTCGCACTGTATCGCCAGGTTGACGATGCCGAAGCGGTCAGCCGGACCGAAGTGGTGCGGGCCGAAGGCGAAGCCGCGGCAGCAACGAGCAGGCTCGCGCTGGCGCGGGCGCGCCTTGCCGCGGCGAGCGCGGCGGCCGGCAGCGCGCGCACCGAACTGGCCCGGTTGGCGGTGCGCGCGCCGATCGCTGGCGAGATCCTGGCGGTGAATATCCGCCCGGGCGAATATGTGCAGGCAGGCGGGCCGCAGGGCGGCAATGCCGAACCCTATATCCGCATGGGCGAAACGCGCCCGCTGCATGTCCGCATCGATATCGACGAGGATCAGGCGGCCGATGTCGCGTTGGGGGCCAATGCCATCGTGTCGCCGCGCGGCGCCGCCGAGCGCCAGGTCGCCGCGCGCTTCGTTCGCGCCGAACCGCTGGTGGTGCCGAAACGCTCGCTGACCAACAGCGCCGCCGAACGCGTCGATGTGCGCGTGATGCAGATCATCTATGCGCTTCCGGCGGGCAGCGACCTCTTCCGCGTCGGGCAGCAGGTCGATGCTTTCATCCCGGCGAAAGCCCCCTCCGGAGCCAGGAAGTGACGCGCAGCGCGCCCCTGTTCTTCGCCGCGGCGCTGCTGGCAGGGTGCGCCGCCGGGTCACCGCCGACGGTGGAGACGCCGACGCCGCCGATTCCTGCGACCTTTTCCGGCGCGCCCGATGCTGCTCGCGCCGGGTCTTTGGCGGCTTTGTTGCCGAGTGACGATCCTGCTTTTTTGGCGCTACAGGCCGCGGCGATCGCCGAAGCACCCTCGCTCGGTGAGGCGGCGGCGCGGATCGAACGCGCCCGCGCCGCCGCGCGCCGCGCCCGCGCCGAACGCGCGCCGCAATTGGACGCGTCGGCGTCGATCGAGACGAGCCGCAGCAATCCGGGGAGCTTCGGCGCCAGCCTGCCGCCCGGCATTTCGATCGATCCCGATCAGACGGCTTATGGCGCTTCGCTCAGCGCGCGCTGGGATCCGGACATCTTCGGTCGCTTGCGGTCCGAACAGCGCGCCGCATCGTTGCGGCTCGATGCGGCGACCGCCGACGCCGACGCGGTCCGGATCGCGCTGATCGCCGATATCGCGTCGCTGGTGGTCGATTGGCGAAGCCTTGACGCGCGTGCGGCATCGCTTCAGCGCGACCTGACATCGGCCGAGCGTCTGATTGCGCTGGCCACCGCACGATCGACCGCCGGCCTTGCGCCGGGCGCCGACCGCGTGCGCGCCGAAAGCGTGGCGAGCGCATCGCGGAGCCGTCTGGCGGGGCTCGATACCGAACGGGGCACCATCGTCGGGCGCCTGGTAACGCTCACCGGGCGCGATGCCGCATGGGTTGAGGCGCAGCTGGATGCGTCGCATGGTGAGCAGGCGTTGCCATCGGCGCCCGCCGCGCTGCCGTCCGACCTGCTCGTCCGCCGTCCCGATGTCGTGGCCGCAGCCGCGCGGCTCGCCGCGGCCGACGCCGATCTGGCGGCGACCGCCGCGCGGCGGTTTCCGCGCCTGACGCTGTCGGGCACGCTGGGCCTGTTGGCATTCAGCCCGGGCCAGTTGTTCGACGATGATTCGATCATCGGGTCGCTCGCCGCTGCAATCGCGGGGCCGCTTATTGATTTTGGCCGGATTTCCGCGGAGATCGATGGTGCGGCGGCGGACAAGAAGCTCGCCTTTCAGCAATATCGTGCGACGGTATTCACCGCCTTGGGCGATGCCGAGTCGGCTTATCGATTGATTGCCGCCGCCGACGCGCGCGCGGCGGCGGCGGCGCAGGAGGCGGCGCTGTTGGCGCGCAGCGACGCCCTGACCGCAAGCCGCTTTCGCGCCGGGCTGGCCGACTTGTCGGCGGCGCTGGAAACGCGGCGGCAAGCCGACGGCGCGGCGGAACGCGCCGCGGTCGCGGTGGGCGCGGCGCGGCGCGCGCGCCTGCTGTTGTGGCTGGCACTGGGCGGCTAGCGCACGCCGACTTCGCAAGAGGCTTGGCGCGAGACGGATTTCCGCTTCAACTAGCCGGGGCAGCCCGGCGGGCGGGGCCGGAGCAGCGCGCGGCCTGCGGTAACGCCGGTGGTGCGGCCCTCGTCGAGCGCCAGCGCGCCGTTGACGAACAGGCTTTGCACGCCGACGCTCAATTCGCGCGGGCGGACATAATCGGCGCGCGGCGCATATCCCGCAGGATCCAGCACGACGATGTCGGCGAAAAAGCCGGGACGCAGATAGCCGCGCCGGTCGAGCTTGTAGATGTCGGCGGTGCGGCCGGTCGATTGACGGATGAAGGTCGCCACGTCGATGACCCGGCGTTCGCGGACATAGCGCGCGTATTTTTCGGGAAAGGTCGCGAACATGCGCGGGTGTCCGTCCGACCCGTCGGACGATGTCACCATCCACGGCTGCTGCATCAGCACGTCGACGTCGGCCTGCGCCATGTTGAACGACGCGACCGCGGTACCGCCGCCCTTTTGGCCGCCGATCTTTGCCTCGATGCTCTGGCGGATGATGCGCAGCGCGGCGTCGCGGCTGTCCATCTTCCACTCGTCGGCGACCGCTGCCAGCGTCTTGCCGGTCCAGGGAAAGCCCTCGGCGATCAGCAGCAACGCGCCCGGCCCGCCGCGCCGCCGCAGATTTTCCTGCATTTCGTCGCGGATCCGCGCCAGCGTCGCCGGATCGTCGAGGCGTTTCAGCAGCGCCGCGCCGCCACCATCGACCGCCCAGCGCGGCAACAGCGATGCATCGAGGTTCGACCCCGACGCCAGCCAGGGATATTGATCGGCGGTGACCTCCATGCCCGTCCGCCGTGCCGCATCGATCGCGGCGATCACCGCCCCCGCCTGACCATGAACATCGACCCCCAGCGCTTTCAGATGCGCGAAATGCACCGGCATCCCGGCGCGCCGCCCGATCGCGATCGCTTCCTCCACCGACCCGAGCAGGCCGATGCTATAGCTCGATTCGTCGCGTTGGTGGGTGTCGTACAGCCCGCCGCGGATCGCTGCCTCGCGCGCCACCGCGACGACTTCGTCGGTCGTGGCAAAGCTTTGCGGGGCATAGAAGAGCCCGGCCGACAGCCCGACCGCGCCTTCGCACATTCCCTTCGCGACCAGCGCCTTCATCGCGTCCAGCTCCGTGGCGCTCGGCGCGCGCGCGTCCTGCCCCAGCACGCGCTGGCGTACCGGGCCAAAGCCGACGAAGGGGACGATATTGGTGCCGATTCCCGACGCCGCGAGTTTGCCGCTGTCCGCCGCGACGTCGGGGGTGCCATTGCCATCGACCCCGATCATCACGGTGGTTACTCCCTGATGCAGCCACGCGGCATTGACGCGCACCGCCGGGTCGGTCGAACGGAGGAAGCTGTCGGCATGCGTATGCGGATCGATGAAGCCGGGCGCGACGATCATCCCCTTCGCATCGATCACCCGCCGCGCCGCGATATTGCCGATGCGGCCGACTGCGACGATCCGGTCGCCGCGGATCGCGACATCGCCGACGACGGGCTTGTCGGGGCTGCCGTCATAGATGGTGCCGCCGCGGATGATGACGTCGACCGCCTTGTCGGTACGCGCCGTGGCGCCGGTCACGGCGATCAGCGCCGCGCCTGCCGCCAGTGCGCCGATGGCGCGGCGCATCGGGAAGGAGACAGTTGACGGCATCGGCGTGGTCCTTTGTACGAACGACAGGTGACGATGGCGAGCGCTGGCCACCGGGGACTATTCCGGCGCCGAAGATGTCCCGAACACCGCCCCGGCGTCCAGAGGAGGGTGTTGCGGCGCCTATAACCCAATGGCATAAGGCGTCAAATTGGGCTGGAGCGGCCCGCGCACGCAGCTTGGGACCGTCACGACATGAACCTTCGCCAGATCGAGATTTTCCACGCGGTGTTTCTGCACGGCACGGTCAGCGCCGCCGCGCGCTCGCTCAACGTGTCGCAGCCGTCGGTGACGAAGGTACTGCGCCACGCCGAACGATCGATCGGGCTGACGCTGTTCGAACGCTCGAAAGGGCGGCTGATCCCGACGCAGGACGCGCACACCCTGTTCGCCGAAGTGTCCGACATCCAGGACCGGGTGCGCTCGCTGCGTCAGGCGTGCCAGAATTTGCGCCACGGGCGCGGCGGGCTGCTGCGCATCTCGGCGCTCCCCTCGCTGGGGCTGGGCGCGATCCCCGCGGCGGTGGCGCGGTTTCTGGCCGATCATGAGGATATCATGTTCGACCTTCAGACGCTCCACCATGACGAGATGGTGCGCAAGCTTTATGAACATGAAACCGACATCGCGATCAGTTTCGAAGTGCCGCTCTCGGCCCCCGTCGCGCATCAGGTGATCGGCGAGGGCGAGCTGGTGGTGATCTACCGCGAAGAGGACATGCCCGCCGCGCCGCCGCGCCTGCATCTCGATCAGCTGCGCGGGCAGAAATTCATCAGCCCGGTGCAGGGCGGCCCGATCGGCCGGATGCTGTCGAGCGAGCTCAGCCGTCTGGAGGTCGAGCTGGACGAAGTGGTGTCGGCGCGCACCTATTATGTCGCGGCGGCGCTGGTCAGCGCCGGGGTCGGCATGGCGATCGTCGACAATTTCACCGCCCATGCGGAGCTGTCGCCCGGCCTCGCCAGCCGCCCGCTGCAGCCCGCGATCACATTCGACATCAACGCGGTCTATTTGCAGAACCGCCCGCCGTCAAAAACGGCATCGGCGTTTCTGGAGGAACTCGCCACGGTGATCGAGGGATTATAGCATCAGGCTATAGGATATGAGGCGCAGGATATTGGGGCAATGCGACGGGTGGCGGTAGAGTTGGTCCTTTCATCGTCCCGCAGGTTGCTCTGAGCCATGATCGACACACCCTATCTTCTTTACCTTGGCCATTCGCAGGATCCCGCCGATATCAAGACGTCGCGCGGTCTCGCCGTGTTCCGGCCCGACATCTGCGTCGGCGAGTATCGCCACGATGATTGTCCGCTGACGCTCGACCTGCCGCGCATGGATTTCGCCGCGGCGCGCGCGGCGGGGGCGCGGACGCTGGTGCTGGGGATTGCCAATGCGGGCGGCAAGCTGGGCGAGGACCTGGTCGTCGACGCGCTGGCCGCAATGGAGGCCGGGCTCGATATCGCATCGGGGCTGCACCACCGGCTGAATGCCGAACCGCGGCTGATCGCGGCGGCGGCGCGGCTCGGCCGCAAGCTCCATGACGTGCGCGACCCGCGCCCCGACATCCCGATCGGCAACGGCAAGAAGCGGGCGGGCAAGCGGTTGCTGACCGTCGGCACCGATTGTTCGGTGGGCAAGATGTACACGACGCTCTGCCTCGCCAGCGCGCTCGAAAAGCGCGGCGTTGCCGCCGATTTCCGCGCCACCGGCCAGACCGGCATCCTGATCGCGGGCGACGGCGTTCCCCTCGACGCGGTGGTCGCCGACTTCATCTCGGGGGCGATCGAACAGATTTCACCCGGGCGCAGCGACGATGGCTGGGACCTGATCGAGGGGCAGGGCTCGCTTTACCACCCCTCCTTCGCCGGGGTGTCGACGGGGCTGCTGCACGGGGCACAGCCCGACGCACTCGTCCTCTGCCACGATCCGGTGCGCCCGCATATGCGGGGCCTGCCGCATTATCCGCTGCCCGGCATCGCTGAAACGCTGGAGGCAAACGTCCGCGTTGCGCAGCTGACCAATCCCGATGTCCGCGTCGTCGGCATCGCGCTCAACACGTCGGCCATGGCCGAGGATGATGCGCGCGCGCTCTGCGCCGCGACCGCGGCCGAATTCGCCCTGCCGACCAGCGATCCCTATCGCTTCGGGGTCGAGGCGATCCTCGATCGGCTGCTCGGCGTGACTGCCCCTTCGCCTGCCGTCGCGGCAACCGCCTGACCTTGCCGACCATGCCGCGCACCCTCACCGTCTTTGCAGAGACGTTCAAGCTGCACGCCCCCTTTCGCATCTCGCGCGGGGTCAAGACCGCCGCCGACGTGGTGACCGTGACCATCGGCCAGGATGGCATGACGGGCCGCGGCGAAGGCGTTCCCTATCCGCGCTATGGCGAGAGCGTCGAAAGCGCGGTGGCCGCGATCGAAAGCCTGCGCGGTGCGATCGAGCAGGGGCTGGATCGGCAGGCCTTGCTCCAGCTGATGCCCGCGAGCGCGGCCCGCAATGCGGTCGATTGCGCGCTGTGGGACCTCGAACTGCAACTTGCGGGCAGCGATCTGGCGACGGCGCTCGATCTTGACCGCCCGCTGCGCCCGATTGTCACCGCAATGACGATCAGCCTCGACACCGCCGACCGCATGGCGGCCGCCGCCGCCGCGCTCGCCGATGCACCGCTGCTGAAGGTGAAGGTCGACCGCAACGACCCCGCGGCGCTGCTGACCGCGGTGCGTGCCGCGGCGCCGGGACCGAAGATGATCGTCGATCCCAATGAAAGCTGGACGATCGCCGAGGTCCGCGATTTGCAGGGTCTGCTGACCGATCTGCGTATCGATCTGCTCGAACAGCCGCTGCCCGCCGATGCCGACGGCGACCTCGCCGGGTTCCGTTCGGCGATCCCGATCGCCGCCGATGAAGCGGTGCACGTCGCCGCCGATCTCGATACGCTGCCCGATGGCTATGGCGTCGTGAACATCAAGCTGGACAAGACCGGCGGACTAACCGGGGCACTCGAACTGGCCGCGGCGGCGCGCGCGCGCGGGCTGGATGTCATGACCGGTTGCATGATCTGTTCGTCGCTGTCGATCGCCCCGGCGTGGGCAATCGCCGCAACCAGCAGCTTCGCAGACCTTGACGGACCGCTCTGGCTTGCCGAGGATCGGGCCGGGGGTGTCCGCGGTGCCAATGGCCTGCTGTCGCCGCCGCAGCCCGGATTTTGGGGCGGGATTTGACGGGATCGGGGCAACAGGGCCGATGACAGTTTTTCTTCGCGGCTGGTTTGCGGTGCCCCTGTGGCAACGCGTGTTGGGCGCGATGGTGATCGGCGTGGCGCTGGGGCTGCTGTGGCCCGCGGCGGCCTCGGCGATCGCGATCATCGGCGAATTGTTCGTCCGGCTGATCCGGATGCTCGTCGTCCCGATTGTCTTTATCAGCATTGCGTCGGGGGTCACCGCGCTTGCCGATCCGCGCAAGCTCGGCTCGGTTGGCGCGCGCACCGTCGGCCTGTTCGCCTTCACAACCTTTTGCGCGGTGTCGATCGGTATCGTCGTCGGGCTGCTGCTCGAGCCCGGACAGGGCGCCGCGCTGGGCAGCGCCGCGCCGCACGCGCTGGGGGAACCCAAATCGCTCCACGACCAGCTGGTCGGCATCGTCCCGGTCAATATCGTCCAGTCGCTGGTCGACGGCGACATGCTGGCGATCATCTTTTTCTCGATCCTGCTGGGCTTCGGCGTCATTCTGGCGGGCGAGCAGGGGCGTCCGATGGCCGATTTGCTGCAATCGGCGGGGCAGGTGCTGTTCCACCTGGTGCGCATCGTCATGGAGGTCACCCCCTTTGGCGTCCTCGCGCTGATCGCCAAGGCGGTCGCCGACAACGGCGTCGCGGTGTTCGCCAATATCGGCTGGCTGGCGGTCGCGGTCGCGGCGGGGGTCGTGCTGCAAATCCTGCTCGTCCATGTCCCGCTGATCGCCTTTGTCGTGCGGCGCCCGGTGCTGCGCTTCTATCGCACGATCGTCGACGCGCTCGCCGTCGCCTTCTCGACCGCATCCTCCGCTGCCACGCTGCCGGTGGCGCTGCGCATCGCGCTCGACGATCTGCGGATTGCGCCCGGGGTCGCCAAGACCGTGCTGCCGATCGGCGCCAGCATCGGCAAGGACGGCACCGCGATGTACGTCGGGCTGCTGAGCATCTTTGCCTTGCAGGCGGTGGGGGTTGAACCTGACCTGCCGATGCTCGCGATCGTCCTGCTCACCGGCGCGCTCGCGGCGTTCGGCACCGCGCCGATCCCTTCGGCGTCGCTGTTCATGCTCGCGGCGGTCTTGTCGGCGGTCGGGGTGTCGCCCGAACAGACCGCGCTCGTCGTCGGCTTTGTCCTGCCCTTCGATCGCCTGCTCGACATGACGCGCACCGTGGCGAGCGCGAGCGCGAACCTGACGGTGACCAGCGTCGTCGGCCGGTGGGAACAGGCGATCGAGCCCGAGGTCGGCAAATGACCGCCATGGCCTTCGATGCCGATGCGCCCGCGGCGGCATTTGTGAGCGATCACGACGCCCGGTCGGCACAGCGCCGCGCCCGCATCCTCTATCTGATGCTCGGCTTTTCCGCTGGGCTGCCGTTTTACATGTTCTCGACCGTGCTGGCGGTGCGGCTGACCGATCATGGCGTCGCGCTGGCAATCATCGGTTTCTTCGCCTGGGTCCAGTTGCTGCCGACCTTCAAATTCCTGTGGGCGCCGTTGCTCGATCGTTATGCGGTGCCGGGCTTCACGCGCTTCTGGGGCAAAAGGCGCGGCTGGATCATGCTGTCGCAGCTCGGCATCGTGACCGCTTTGGTGGCGATGGCGTTCACGTCCGCCGACGACAGTCTGGCGCTGACCGCGTTGTTCGCGGTTCTACTCGCCTTCTGGACGACGACGCTGGAGGTTGCCGCCGACGCCTGGCGGGTCGAACTGGGGCCGACGCCCGAATTGCAGGGGCCGCTCGCCGCCGCGAACCTGTGGGGCTATCGCACGGCGATGGTCGCCGCGGGCAGCGGGGCGCTGCTGTTCGCCGACGTCGGCGGCAGCCTCGCGCCGACGCTGCAGTCGTTCGGCATTGCGCCCGGCTGGACCGCGGCCTATCTGCTCATCGCGGTCGCGGCTTTCGTCCCGCTGCCGATCCTCGCCGCTCTCCCGCCCGAACAGCGCGGCACGCGCGGCCGTGCCGCCGCGCTGATGGGTGGATTGGTGACCAGCGCGGCGATCCTGCTCGCGCTCGCTGCGCTGGTTGCGGCGGTCGGCTGGGTGTTGCTCGGTGCCGCCGCCAATCTTGGCATCAGCGCCGCGACCAACGTCACCCCCTGGGTGCTCGGCATCGCCATGCTGCCCTTTCTGGCGATGGCCGCGATGCTGCCGCGCATCCGCGGCGCCGCGCCCGATTCGCCGCTCCGCAACTCGGCGGCGATTGGTCCCTATGTCGATTTCTTCTGGCGCTATGGCGGCCTCGCCATCGCCTTGATGGCCTTTGTGTCCATCTATCGCATGGGCGACGTGCTGGCGCTCAACCTGTCGAAGCCGATGATCCTCGGGCTCGGCTATACCAAGACCGAGATCGGCTGGGCCGACGGCGTGGTGGCGCTGGCCGCCAGCATCGTCGGCGTCGGGCTCGGCGGATGGATGACGACGCGTTGGCGGTTCGGCATCACCCTGACGATCGGGGCGCTGTTCGCGGCATTCGGCAATTTCGGCTTCGTCTGGCTCGCGCACCAGCCGCACGACCAGGCCCTGCTCTATATCGCGACCGCCGCCGACCAGTTCGGCAATGGGATGGCTGGCGCCATCTTTGTCGTCTATCTGTCGATGCTGGTGAACCCGCGTTATCCGGGCGCGCAATATGCCTTTCTGTCGGGCTTCGCCTTCCTGTTGCCCCGACTGTTGTCGGGGGCGGGCGGCACGGTGGTCGGGCGGCTCGATGCAGCGGGGTACAATGGCTTTGACCTGTTCTTCCTCGCCTCGGGCGTGATCAGCCTGGCGGCGATCCTGTTCCTGCCGCTGATCGCGCGGGCCAGGCCGCGCGCGGACGATCGGCCATGATCGACGCCGCCTTTGCGCCGGTGGTGGCCGCGGTCGACGCCGGGCGGATCCCCGGCGCGGCGCTGGGCATGGTTTCTATCGATGGCGACAGCGAGGTGCGTTTCGCGGGCATGGCCGCGCTTGTTCCCGAGCCCGAGCCGCTGACCCGCGAGCATTGGTTCGACCTTGCTTCGCTCAGCAAGGTCGTCGCGACGACGACGATGATCCTCAAACTGGCCGAACAGGGCCGCCTCGACCTCGACCGCCCCTTGACCGATGCGATCCCCGATCTGCGCCAATATGATGTCGCGAACGCAGCCGAGCGGCGGCTGACCTTTCGCGACTGCCTGATGCACCGCAGCTTCTTGCCCGCGGTCGAGCCGATCTACACCTATGGCGACGATCCGGCGCGGCTGCGCGCCTTTGTTCTCCAGCGCGAATGGCGGCACGGCCCGCCGGTCTATTCGGACATCAACTTCATCCTGCTCGGGATCGCGATCGAGCGGCTGACCGGCGCCTCGCTCGCGGACTGGCCACTCGGTGAAGGGCTCGGCTTCGGCCCGCCCCCCGGCCCGGCGGTCGCGACCGAGCATTGTCAATGGCGCGGGCGGGTGCTGAAGGGCGAGGTGCACGACGAAAACGCCTATGCGCTCGGCGGCGCGCCGGGCCATGCGGGGATGTCCGGCACTGTCGACGGCGTGCTCGGCTTTGCGCGCGCGCTGCTCGCCGGGGAGCTCTTGTCGCCCGCGATGCTGCGCGAAATTCGCACCGCGGATGAGCGCCACCGCACCTGCGGCTGGGAGCGCGCGTTCGCGGGCTGGCACGGCGGGAGCGGCTGTTCGGCCGATACCATCGGTCACACCGGTTTCACCGGCACCGGCCTCTGGATCGACTTCGAGCGCGGCCTTGGCTGGACGCTGCTCACCAACCGGGTCCATCCGACCCGCCACTTCGACAGCGGCATCGCCGCACTACGCCCCGTCGTCGGCGAACAGCTTGTCGCCGCATGGGATGCTCAGGAGAGAAGATGAAAACCGCGCTCAAACCGCTCGCTCCGGCCCTTGCCCTGGCACTGCTGATCGCCCCCGTTCACGCCCGCACGCCTGCTGTTCCCGCGCCCGCACCGCTGCTCACGACGGTCGAACAGACGCTGGCGGCCGCCCCGGCGGGGTCGCGGTTCGGGCTGCTGGTGACGACGCTCGAGGGCGAAGTGCTGCTGGCGATCGACCCCGACCAGCGCTTCATCCCGGCATCGAACACCAAGATGTTCACGACCGCGGTCGGCTATGCCCGGCTGCCGCTGCTCCAACAGAGCGCCAAAGGCACCGGGGTGCGACTCGAAACCGGCGGCGGCGCGACCGACGTCATCCTCCACGGACGCGGCGACCCGCTGCTGTCGAGCGCCGACGACTGCAAGACCGACTGCCTGCAGATGCTCGCCGATGCGGTGGCGGCAAAGACCCGCACGGTCCGCAACATCGTCGGCGACGACAGCTGGCTACCCGACGAGCGCTGGAGCCCGGGGATGAGCTGGAACAATATCGTCTCGCGCTATGGCACCGGCAATTCGGCGCTGACCCTCGACGACAATGAGCTGGTGGTGAAGCTGGCGCCGGGCGCGATCGGCGCCGCGCCGACGATCGAGACCTCTGGCTACTACGTCATCGACAACCGGGTCACCACGGTCGCGGGCAAGGCCGAAGCGATCGAGGCCGATCGCATGCCGAACAGCCGTGTCCTCCGCCTCACCGGCACCGTCGGCGCCGAGGCCGCGCCGCTGACGCTGCGCTATGGCATCGACGATCCGGCGCATTATGCCGCGTGGCGGCTCGGCGAACTGCTGAAGGCGCGCGGCGTCCGCGTCGATGGCGCGATCGAGGTGCGGCACCGGCCGCTGACTGCCGCCGACGATCCCGAAAAGCGCAACGGCGCCGCGGCCGCCGTGCCGACCGAACCTGCCATGCTCGCCGAACTGCCCGCGCCGCCGCTCGCCGAAAATATGGTGCGGATCAACAAGGAGAGCCAGAATCTGCACAGCGAACTGATGTTGCGCCGCGTGGCGCGGCAGGTGGGCAGCGGTTCGATCGCCGACGGTCGGGCGGCGGTGCGGCAGTTGATGACGCAGGCCGGGGTCGCCGAAACCAGCTACGACTTTTCGGACGGGTCGGGCATGTCGAGCTACAACCGAATGAGCCCGCGCGCCGCGGTCGGCCTGCTCAGCTGGATCGCACGCCAGCCGTGGAGCATGGCGTGGCGCGACACGCTGCCGATCGCGGGGCGCGACGGGACGCTGCAGAACCGGTTCAAGGGGACGATCCTCGAAGGCAAATTATTCGCCAAGACGGGGTCGCTCAACGCCTCGCGCGCGCTGTCGGGGTATCTCACGACAAAAAGTGGCAAGACGCTGATCTTTTCGGTGCTGGCGAACGACATGCCCAACGGCACCGACAGCCAGGCGACCGCAGCGGTCGACCGCGCGCTGGTGGCGATTGCCGAGGGGCTATAAAAACGCGAGCCGCTTAGCTTGATCCGTTCGTGTCGAGCGAAGTCGAGACACCCATCGGGACGGCGCCGGTTCGAGGGGCATCTCGACTTCGCTCGATGCGAACGGGGAATTGGGCGCAATAGAGTTGCTGTTTCAGCCTACGACGCCATCAATTCTTCGCAGGCGCCAATATCGTCCGCCCCACCGCATGACGATCCACCGCAGCCTTGCTGAACCACAGCGGCTGCATCGCCCCCGCTAGCCATTTGGGGTAAAAGTCGCGGTAACGCGGAGAACGCGGATCGGCGGACTGGCCGGGGAGCAGCAGGAAGCGGCTGTTGTCCCACGCGCCGACGTCGGCGACGAACAAATAGCTGGCGCCATGCGACACATTGAACCCGCGCCGCGAATTGAAGCCGCGCGCCATCGGCGTCGTGCCGTCGCCCCCCGACCGGCCGCCCTCGATTTTGGGAAATGCCGCCGCGATCGCCGGGATCGACGATGCCAGGGGGTGCGCGATCATCACGCGGTGCAGGTCGCCCCACTGCCACTTTGCGGGGTCGCTACCGCCAAGCTCGATTGCCTTTTGCCAGCCTGCCACCAGTGCGCGGTCGATCATGGCATCGCGCGCCGCGGCGGGATCTTCGCCCAGCCGCTGGTCGGGCGTTCCCAGGATGCGCAGCATCTCGGACAGGTTGACCGTCGGGATGAGATCCTTTGCCGCCGCGGGAACCACGCGGTCGCGGAAATCGGTCGCCAGCGCCACCATCACCATTTCGAACAACAGCGCCGCCGCGCTATCGGCCTCGATCCCGCAGTTCCAGCGCCTGAGCAGCGCCGCCGCTGGCGCCGCCTCGGCTGACATATTTGCGGGAAGCAGTTTCAACAGCGCGCGCGCGGGCAGCGACTGGACGTCGTGCTGCAACGCGATACTGTCTGCGATCCGGTGCTTCGGCTGACTACGCAGCACCTCGGCGCAGCGGTCGTAGCGATAGGGATCGCTCCAGTTGAAGCTGATGATCCGCTCGCGATAGGGATAGTTCGCGGGCAGATTCATCTGGTTTGCCGATGCGAACCAGCCTTCGGGCGGGTTATAGACGTGCGGCATATCCTGGACCGGCAGCAGTCCCGTCCAGTCGAAATCGCCATCGCCGGGGGCAGGAAACAGCCCGTCATGCTTCGGCCGCCGCGGGGTAAAGCCAATCGTCTGCCACCCGGTATTGCCGTCGATGTCGGCGTAATGGAGATTGGTCGGCGACACGTGCAGCTTGAAGGCCTGCTGAAGCGACGCCCAATCGGTCGCCAGATTGATCGCGATGATCGCGAATTTCATGTTGGCGCCCGGCAGCATGCTGACCGTGGCAAAAGCGACGGCGCGATTGCGCGCGGCGTCTTGCGACACGATCGGGCGGCCATCGGCATAGCGCAGCGTCACGCGCTCGGGCGGCGCGCCCTTGACGATGATCTCGTCCTCATGGGTTTCGAACGCGCGCCATTTGCCCTTGTGCCAATATTGGTTCGGGTCGTCCGGATTGGTGCGCAGGATGAACAGGTCGGTCTGGTCGATATGGAAATTGGTGCGACCGAACGCGAAGCGGTCGGTGTGCCCCTGCATGATCCCCGGTAGCCCCGGCGCCCCCGCGCCGATGATGTCGAGCCCCGGTGCGGTCATATGAACCATGTGCCGCGGACTGGCGCCGCCGATGCCCAGATGCGGATCGTTGGCCAAAATCGGCCGTCCGGTCGCGCTGCGCGAAGGCGAAACGGTCCAGGCATTGCTGCCGAGGGCAAAGCGGTCGCTGCCGCGCAATTCGGGATCGAGCGCCGCTTCCTGGATGGCGTCGAACGGCACCGGGCGGGCCGCGGGATCGAGCACGCCCAGATCGGCCTCGCTGACGGCGGCGACGTCGAGCCCCTCGGGTACGGTAAAGGCCCAGGCGGGGCGTAGCGGCGCAAACAGCTGTTCGGCGTCGAGCAGGCCGCGCGTGTGCAGTTGCGCGCGGCGCACCTCGTCGTCGGCGTCGCCCATGCCGATGCCGCGGCTGCGCACCAGGTCGCGCACGTCCCAGCGCAGCGGGCGAATCCCCAAAATGCCATATTCCAGCGGCAGCGCGGTGGGATCGGCGGCGAGTTCGTCGATCCGCGCATTGACCCCGGCGACATAGCCGCGCGCGCAG
Source organism: Sphingopyxis microcysteis (assembly GCF_012274265.1). GTDB lineage: Bacteria > Pseudomonadota > Alphaproteobacteria > Sphingomonadales > Sphingomonadaceae > Sphingopyxis > Sphingopyxis microcysteis. The sequence continues at coordinate 544,975 of NZ_JAANYY010000003.1, read as the reverse complement.
TCGAGCACGTCGGGCGGCAGCGCCGCCAGTTCGGCGTCGATGTCACCGCGATAATGGAACAGCCGCGCGGCGCGGTCGGCGGCGACGAAGCGCGGGCCGAAGGCTTCGGCCATCCGCCCCATCTCGCGGCGGCGTTCCATGTCCATCTGGAACAACCGGTCGCGCGCAACCAGATAGCCTTGCCCGAAAAAGGCGTCGTGGCGCGATCCGGCGCGGATGTGCGGCACGCCCAATTCGTCCTCGATGACCTCGATCGGCGCGCGCGACCCGGCGAGGTTCACCCGTTGCGTGCCGCCCTTGACCCGTGGTTTCGCGAGAAGGCTTCCCGGCATCGCGACAAGCGCGGCCGAGGCGAGCAGGAACGCGCGGCGCTGGATCAACGAAACTTCCCCGACAAAATGACCGATGACGAAGCGTCAGCCTATCGTAGCATGGGGTCGCCACCCCATAGCAAGCGGGGCGCCTCCTATAACTGCAAGCTATCCGCCGCCGCGCCAAGGCGTTCCGCGATGCCATGCCCTGTGGCTATAGGTCCATATCGTCAGGGTCAGCGCGAAGCGGTTGACCGCCCGTAACCACCCTGTAACCTTCCCGTCACGGACCCGGCTGTCGGCGCGAAGGACGCGCAGCGGCAATCGGGCCGTGAAGGTCGAAAGCCGGAAAATCATAACAAGACGGCATAAGCAGCCGTCAGGCAGTCAGGGCGGACATAGTGGGGGCGCGCCAGCCCGGTGCATCGGTGCCGGGAACCGCATCGAGCGATGCGCGGCGCGCCGTTGGGCAATGAAGGGGACGTTTAACATGCGCTATCTTGAACGAAATCGCCGGTCGCTGGGCCGCAGCAGCAGCTTTGGCGCGGCGATGACTGCGCTGGCGCTCGTTCACAGCGCGCCGGTGCTGGCGCAGGAAACGGCGGCGCCCGCCGATTCCATCGAGGCCGCAGACGCCGATCAGATCATCGTCACCGGTTCGCGCGTTGCGCGCGACGGGTTCCAGGCGCCGACCCCACTCACTGTGCTGAGCGAAACCGAGATCCAGAACAGTTCGCCGACGAACAACATCGCCGACTTCGTCAACACGCTGCCGTCGCTTGCAGGTTCGACCCGTCCGTCCAACTCGCGCCTCAACATCTCGAGCGGTCAGGCGGGCATCAACGCGCTCAACCTGCGCAACCTGGGGTCCGAACGCACGCTGATCCTGGTCAACGGTCGCCGTTCGGTGGGGTCGACGATCACCGGGCTGGTCGACATCAACACGATCCCGCAGGCGCTGATTTCCAGCGTCGAGGTCGTGACCGGCGGCGCGTCCGCGGCTTATGGTTCCGACGCCGTCGCGGGCGTGGTCAACTTCGCGCTCAACAACAAGTTCGAAGGCCTGAAGTTCGAGGCCGACAGTGGCATCACCCAGGAAGGCGACGGCTTCAACTATTCGTTCAGCGCCGCGGCCGGCATGGCGTTTGCGGGCGGGCGCGGTCACGTCCTGCTCAGCGGCGAAGTCGCGCACAATGACGGAATCCTGCAGGTCGATCGCGACTGGAACGCGATCGGGTTCCTGCGGTTCGAAAATCCGGCCTATCTGGCGAACGCCAATTCGGGGGCGCCGCAATATATTTTCGTGCGCGGTGCGGGGCCGACCAACTCGACCCCGGGCAGCATTATCACAAACTCCGCAGGCGGTGCCGCCAACCGACTGCGCGGCATTTATTTCGGCAGCGGCGGATCGGTAAACCAGTTCGTCTGGGGCGATCTGACCTTCCCTTCGCCCACCGGCACCGCGGTGCCGCTGCGCACGCGGGGCGGTGACTGGCGCGTCAATGATTCGGGGCGCAACATCGGCCTCGACCCGCGCGACGACCGTTACGGCGTGTTCGGGCGCCTGAGCTACGAGGTCGGTGACAATGTCGAGTTGTTCGCCGAAGCCGCGTACAACAAGCAGGAAGTGCTGTTCAACGCGGGGCCGAACCTGCAGACCGGGATCGTGCTCAACGCGACCGGCTGTACCCAGACCCCGGTTCCGATCACCTGCAACGCCTTCCTGCTCAACACGCTGGGTGCCGCAGCGCTGCAGGGCATCACGAGCGTCACCATCGCCACGACCTCGGCCGATCTGCCGTTCCGCGGGATCAACAACAAGCGTGAAGTCCAGCGCTATCTGATCGGCGCCGAAGGCCAGTTCGACGCATTCGGCAAGACCGCACGTTGGGACATTTACGGTCAATATGGCCGCGCCGACCTGCGCGAACAGCTGCGCGACATCCAGAATATCGCGCGCATCAACGCCGCCCGCGACGCGGCCTTCGCGCCTGCCGGAAGCGGCTTTCCGACCGGATCGATCCAGTGTCTGATCAACGTCGACGCCAATCCGAACAACAATGACGCGGCGTGCGTTCCGCTCAATCGCCTCGGCCTTGGCGTCGCCGATCCGGCGGCGATCGATTATGTGCTGGGCGATCCGTATCGCAAACAGCGGCTGGAACAGATGGTCGTCGGCGCCAACCTGTCGCTCACCCCGTTTGCGACCTGGGCTGGCGACGTCAGCATCGCGGTCGGCGCCGAATATCGGAAGGAAAAGATCAGCGGCTTCGTGCCCGACGAATTCCAGCCGGTACCGACGCGCGACGTGAACGGCAACGTCATTGGCGCCACCAACCGCTGGTCGGTGGGCAATTACCTGCCGAGCTTCGGGTCGTACAACGTCAAGGAAGCCTATCTCGAAACCGTGATTCCGCTCGGCTTCGGTCTGGAATTCAACGGCGCGGTGCGCGCGACCGACTATTCGACCGCGGGTTATGTGACGACGTGGAAGGCGGGCGCGACCTGGCAGCCGATCGACGACATTCGCCTGCGTGTGACGCGGTCGCGCGACATTCGCGCGCCCAACCTCAACGACCTGTTCCAGGCGGGTACCGCGAACAGCGATTCGGTGAGCAACCCCGGCTTCATCACCGGCACCAGCCCGTCCTTCGTCCCCGCCGGTCAACCGCCGCAGGCCGGTTACAGCTATTCGGGCTTTGCGACGGGCAACACCGACCTGACCCCGGAAAAATCCGACCAGTGGAACGTCGGCGCGATCTTCACGCCCCGTTTCCTGCCCGGGTTCAATCTGGCGGTCGATTATTTCGACATCCGATTGAAGAGCGGGATCAGCGCGTTCAGCGCCCAGCAGATCGTCAATCTGTGTTTCCTGGGCGAACAGGCATTCTGTAACGCGATCAGCGTCGACCCCGCACGCACGCAGAATCCGGCGCAGCCCTATCTCGTCATCCTGACGCGCCCGTTCAACGCGGCGAGCCAGAAGGTCCGCGGCGTCGATATCGACGCATCCTACCGGATCCCGATGGCACAGGGCAGCGGTGCGTTCACGATCCGCGGGCTTGCCACCCGGTATCTGGAAAACCGCTTCAACAGCGGCGTCCCCGGGACGGTGGTGCTCAATTCGGTCGGCGTCAACGGTGGCCAGACCACGACGCCGAAATGGATCTACCGCGTCAGCGCCGCTTACGACGATGATGATTTCAGCATCACCGCGGTGGGCCGCGGGGTGAGCGCGGGCAAATATGTCGCCAACGGCATCGAATGCCAGACGACCTGCCCCGTCTCGACGGTCAACGCGCCGACCTATGAACGCAATCGCATCAAGGGCGCCTTCTACGTCGACCTCAACCTGACGCAGAAATTCTCGGTCGGCGGCGACGATGGTCGCGGCGAGTTCTTCATCAACGTGACGAACCTGCTCAACGGCGACCCGATCCTGCTGCCCGAAACCGGGCTCGCGGCGAACAGCACCTATTCGGATCTGCTGGGCCGCGCCTTCCGCGTCGGGGTGCGCTTCAACCTGAAGTGATCGCCGGCGAACGAGCGAATATGGGGGAGGGCCGCCGCGGCTCTCCCCTTTTTCGTTGAGGCAAAGCCGAAAATGTCCACGCGGACGGTTGGCGGCGTACCGATCGGGCGCCGCTGGACATTTTTCAGCGTCTAACTTATATACCAGCCGTTATGGAAATCGAAGCCGCCACCGCCCCGAAAGGCCGTCCGCGCGAGTTCTGCGTCGATGCAGCGCTGGCGGCGGCGCTGCGCGTGTTCTGGTCGAAAGGCTATGAGGGCTCGTCGATGGCCGACCTCACTGAAGCGATGGGGATTACCAAGCCCAGCCTCTACGCCGCGTTCGGCAACAAGGAAGCGCTGTTTAACAAGGCGCTCGATCTCTATGAGCTCGAAAAGACCGACTATATGCGCGCCGCGCTCGACGCGCCGACCGCGCGCGGAGTGGCCGAACGGCTGATGCACGGCGCGCTCGACATGTACAGCTGCCCCGAAAATCCGGGCGGCTGCCTTGGCGTGATCAACTCGGTCGCTTGCGGCGCCGAGGCCGAATGCATCCGCGAAGCCGTGGTGGCGCGCAGCGCGGCGGCGAAGCAGGCGATGCTCGAACGATTTACGCGCGCCAAGGCCGAGGGCGATTTTCCCGACGATGTCGATCCGGCCGGGCTTGCGGCGTTTCTGACCGCGATGAATCAGGGGATGGCGGTGCAGGCGGGCGCGGGCGCGACGCGCGCCGAGCTTGAGCGGCTGGTCGAAACCGGCCTCAAGCTGTGGCCGGGACGCTGATAGAAGAAGTTTACTGACCGGTACAGAAAGCGCTTGACGCCGTCCCGGCTATTTATATACTTCTCAGTACATAAACGGGCTCTCCCCCCGGACCGGCCGCCGCGTGGCAAAGATCGCGCGGCGGCCGGAACCTTCTGCTTCCGCTCGGCGCCATCCTGTTTGGCAACGCCGCCGCCCGGCAGCGCGCGGGGCATCGTTTACGCGGCTTTTACCAGTTCTGGTGCATGACATTCCCCGATGTTTATGGCTGGGGATAAATGATGGACAGCATGCGCGGACTGCTTTCGGGCAGCCACGACCAGGATGACGGCGCGATCGATCCGCCGGCGTCGGTCGGTGTCGACGAACGGCGGATGCAGGTGCGCGCCTATAATTACTGGGCGTCGTTGCTCGCCGACCGCGCTTATCCCTCGGTCGAGGATCTCGATCTGGAGGGCGCCGATTTCGGGTCGCACGCCGTGCTGCTCGATTTTACCGCCGGCGTCGAAAACCCCGGCATCGCCTTTGTCGGCGACCGGCTCCGCGCGGAGTCGCAGATCGACGAGGATGTTCATTACATCAGCCAGATCCCCGGCCGTTCGCTGCTGTCGCGGCTGACCGACCATTATCTGCAGATCATCGCCAACCGGGCGCCGATCGGCTTCGAGGCCGAATTCGTCAACGATCGCGGCGTCACCATCATGTACCGCGGCATCCTGCTGCCTTTCTCGTCCGACGACGACACGATCGACTTCATCATGGGGGTGATCAACTGGAAGGAAGCGGTGCCTGCCGATCAGGCCGCCGAGTTGCAGCTGTCGGTCGAACAGGCGCTGCGCAGCGCGGCGCCGCTGACCGCGCCGGTGCCGGTGTGGGCCGACGGCCCCGATAGCGAACATCTCGACGATGATGTCGACGGCCATGGCGACGCAACCCCCGGCTTTGGCGCCCTGATCGACAATAAGGACGTGCCGATCGTCGTCGGGCCGACCGCGGACGATGCGTCGGAGAACGACCTCGACATCGGCGAGGATCCGGGCGCCGACGCCGAACTCGCCGACTGGCTGGCGCTGGCGCGCGAGACCGCCGAGCGCGCGATCGCCGCCGATAGCCGCAGCCGCGGCGCGCTGTATCAGGCGGTCGCGAAGGCGTGGGATTTTGCACTGGTCGCCGAACAGCAACCCGACGCCTTTGCCGCGCTCCTCGACGACGCGGGGCTGGCGGTGCAAGAGCGCGCGCCGATGACGCCGGTGGTCAAACTGGTATTCGGCGCGACCTACGACAAGACGCGCCTCGCCGAATATGCCTGTGTACTGGGCCATGCCAAGGACGAAGGCGTTGGCCGCGGCGAACTTGCCGCCTATCTCGATCGCTATCCGGGCGGGCTGAAAGGCCTGGTCAAGGATGCGCGTGCGCGCCGCAAACCCGCGCGCGAAGACGGCGCGCGGGTCGATGACAAGCTCGACGCGCTGCGCAGCGCGCACCCGGCGATCATCCTGGAACATGATGCCGGCGATGCCGAATTTGTCGTGCTGATCGCGCGGACCATGCCCGGCGGGCATATCGGCATCGTCGCCAAGGCCGCCGACGATCCGGCGCTGATCACCAAGCTCGCGCGCAAGGCGGTCCCGATCACCGGCGGCTGAGTCCGACCGCGTAACAGACAAACCAAGATTTGAAATAAATTAACATGGGCGCGCGAACGAGGCCTTGAGCCGCGCGCGCCACAGGCGCATAGGGTGGGGAGCGAACGGACCCCCGCCGATCGTCGGCAGGGATCCCCGTGTTTTGCTTCGGGATGCTGCACTTTATGTCTCAAAATTCGTCCGCCACGCCGGCAACGGACACGCCAACCACCGACACCCCCAAAGTCCCCGCCAAAATCGCCGCCGCCTATCTGGCGGCGCTGCACGGCAGCGCGCTGCCCGGCGAGGGCGACGATATGGACAAGGCGGCGCTGGCCGACGCCAGCCAGTTTGCGGGGCGCGCGTCGCTCGATCGCACCGCCGACACCCCGTCGCTGCTGCTCGAACCGATGGCGGCCGACGGCACCGACCGCCGCATGCGGCTGGTCATCGTCAACGACGACATGCCCTTTCTGGTCGATTCGACCTCGCAGATCGTCGCCGCGCAAGGGCTGGCGGTCCACCGCATCCTTCACCCCGTCGTCGCGGTAAAGCGCGACGCGCAGGGCCATCTGGTCGAAGCGGGTGAGGGGCCGACGCGCGAATCGGTCATCTATATGGAACTCGAACGCGGCGACGCCCGCGCGCGGCGGCGCCTGCTCGACGCGCTCGAAGCGGCGCTGCGCGACGTGCGCGCCGCGGTCCGCGACTGGCGGGCGATGCGCGCCGCGATGCTCGCCGACGCCGCGATGCGCGCCGAGGGCGAGGGCGCTGAACTGCTGCGCTGGTTCGAGGGCGGGGCGATGACCCAGCTCGGCCACGAATGGCGGACGCGCGACGGCAAGGTTCAGGAGCCGCTGGGCGTCAGCGAAAGCGGCGAGAGCCAGCTTTTGTCACCCGCGGCGCTCGATGCCGCCTTCGCCTGGTTCGACGCTCAAGAAAAGACGGGGGGCGGCCCGGCGCCGCTGCTGATCAAATCGAACCGCCTGTCGGCGGTGCATCGCCGCGTCCTGCTCGACCTCGTCATCGTCCCCGAAATGAAGGGCAAGAAGGTCGACCGCCTGTCGATCCATGCCGGTCTGTGGACCAGCGCCGCGCTGTCGACCCCGCCCGCCAAGGTGCCGGTGCTGCGCGCGCAGCTCGACACGCTGATGGCGAAATTCGGGTTCGATCCCGCGGGCCACGCGGGCAAGGCGCTGGCGCATGCGCTGACCGCGCTGCCGCACGACCTGTTGATCGCGTTCGACGGTGCGTCGCTCGAAGAGCTGGTGCTCACCTCGATGTCGATCACCGACCGGCCGCGGCCCAAGATCGTGACGGTGCGCAGCGCGCTCGGTCGTCACCTGTTCGCCTTTGTCTGGCTGCCGCGCGACGAAGTATCGACCGGCCGCCGCATCGCGGTCGAAGCGATGCTGGTGCGCGAGGCGAAGGCCGGGGTCATCGGCTGGACGATGGTGCTCGAGGATGGCGGCGCGGCACTGCTGCGCTACACGCTCGACCTGCGCAGCGGCGGGGTGGTCCCCGACACGGCCGCGCTCAATACCCAGCTGGAACAGATGGTCCGCGGCTGGCAGCCCGAGGTCGAGGCCGCGCTGGCGAAGCGCGGTGATGCGGGCCGCGCGGCGGCGCTGGCGGCGCGGTTCGCGCCGATGTTCCCGCCCAATTACCGCAACCTCTACAACCCCGAAGAAGCGGCGCGCGACATTCTGCGCCTGCGCGATCTGGATGCCGAGCGCCCGCGCAGCGTGCGGCTCGCGAAAAAGAGCCTCGACGGCGATGACCGGCTGCGGCTGAAGGTGTACAGCGCCGCGGGTCCGCTGGCCTTGTCCGACGTCGTCCCGGCGCTCGAACATTTCGGGTTCGAGGTGCTGGAGGAAATCCCGACCGCGCTCGGCCATGGCCGGGCGCCGGGGGCGGAAGCCGACGATGAATTGCCGATCGTCATCCATGATTTCACGCTGCGCCTGCCCGCCAATGTCGACGAACTGGCGCTGCTGCCCCATGCCGAAGTGCTCGAAGGCGCGATCGCCGCGGTGCTCGACGGCAAGGCGGAGAATGACGCGTTCAACGAACTGGTGCTGACCAACCAGACCGATCCGCGCGCGATCGTCTGGCTGCGCGCCTGGTTCCGCTATCTGCGCCAGGGCGGTTCGGCCTATGGCATGGACACGGTGGTCAGCGCGCTGCGCCACGCCCCGGCGCTGAGCGCGGCGCTCATCGAGCGTTTCACCGCGTTGCACGATCCCAAGGGCCGCGACGCCAAGCGCGCCGAAGCGCTGGAGGCAGAGATCCTTGCGGGCTTCGCCGACATCAAGTCGATCGACGAGGATCGCATTCTGCGGCTGTTCCACGCCGTCATCGGCGCGACCTTGCGCACCAATGCCTTTGCGCCCGCTGCGGCGGAAGCGCTGGCGTTCAAGATCGACAGCAGCAAGGTTCCGGGCCTGCCCAAGCCGCTGCCGTGGCGCGAGGTCTGGGTCTATTCACCGCGCGTCGAGGGCATCCACCTGCGCGCCGGTCCGGTCGCGCGCGGCGGGCTGCGCTGGTCCGATCGCCGCGACGACTTCCGCACCGAAATCCTCGGGCTGATGAAGGCGCAGCGCGTCAAAAATGCGGTCATCGTGCCGACGGGCGCCAAGGGCGGTTTCTATCCCAAGGCGCTCCCCGACATCTCGCTCGACCGCGACGCGTGGTTTGCCGAAGGCACCGAATGCTACCGGATCTTCATCCGTTCGCTGCTGTCGATCACCGACAATCTGGTGGCGGGCAAGGTCGTGCATCCCAAGGGCGTGGTGATCCACGACGGCGACGATCCCTATTTCGTCGTGGCCGCCGACAAGGGCACCGCGACCTTCTCCGACGTGGCCAATGCGCTGGCGATGGAGCGCGACTTCTGGCTCGGCGACGCGTTCGCGAGCGGCGGGTCGAAGGGTTATGACCACAAGGCGATGGGCATCACCGCCAAGGGCGCATGGCTGTCGGTGCGGCGCCACTTCGCCGAAATGGGCGTCGATGTGCAGAGCGACACGATCCGCGTCGTCGGGTGCGGCGACATGTCGGGCGACGTGTTCGGTAACGGCATGCTGCTGTCGAAGGCGATCCAGCTGGTCGCGGCGTTCGACCACCGTCATATCTTCCTCGACCCCAATCCCGACCCGGCGAAAAGCTGGAAGGAACGCGAGCGGATGTTCAATCTGCCGCGGTCGAGCTGGGAGGATTATAACAAGAAACTGATCTCGAAGGGCGGCGGGGTGTTCCCGCGCAGCCAGAAGAGCATTCCCCTGAGCGCCGAAGTGCAGGCGCTGCTTGGTCTGTCGGTGTCCGAAATCGACCCGAGCGGGCTGATCTCGGCGATCCTGAAGGCGCCCGCCGATCTCCTATGGTTCGGCGGCATCGGTACCTATGTGAAGGCCGCGAGCCAGAACAATGCCGAAGTCGGCGATCCCGCCAACGACGCGCTGCGCGTCGATGCCGAGGATCTGCGCGTCCGCGCGGTGGGCGAGGGTGCGAACCTCGGCACCACCCAGGCGGCGCGTATCGCCTTCTCGGCGAAGGGCGGCCGCATCAACACCGACTTCATCGACAACAGCGCCGGGGTCGATTGCTCGGATAATGAGGTCAACATCAAGATCGCGCTGAACCGCGAGATGGCCGAAGGGCGGCTGAGCCAAGAGGATCGCGACGCGTTGCTCGTGCGGATGACCGACAATGTGTCGGACCTGGTGCTCGAGGATAACCGGCTCCAGGCGCTGGCGCTGTCGATCGCCGAACAGGGCGGATCGGCGGCGGTCGCCTCTTACGTCCGTCTGATGGAGACGTTCGAAGCGTCGGGCCGCCTCGACCGCAAGGTCGAAGGGCTGGCGGCGAACGACGAGTTGCTCCGCCGCGCGGCCGAGGGGCGCGGGCTGACCCGCCCCGAACTCGCGGTGCTGCTGTCGACCGCCAAGCTGGCGCTGCAGGATGCGATCGAGGACAGCAGCCTGCCCGACGATCCGGCGCTGGGCAGCGACCTTGCCGCCGCGTTCCCGGGCGAGATGCAGCGCGATTTCGCGGGCGCGATCGCCGATCACCAGCTGCGCCGCGAAATCATCGCGACCAAGCTGGCGAACCGCATCGTCAACCGCATGGGTATCGTCCATCCCTTCGAGCTGGTCGAAGAGGAAGGGTGCGCGCTTGGCGACATCGCCGCGGCATTCGTCGCGGTCGAACGGCTGCTCGACCTGCCCGCGCTGTGGGACGCGCTCGACGCGGCCAAGATCGACGAGAGTGTCCGCCTGTCGCTATTCGGTCAGGCGGCGTCGGCGATGACGTCGCAAATGGCCGACCTGCTGCGCGTGACGCAGACGCTGGCGCAGCCGGGACCGGTGGTCGCGCGGCTCGAGCCCGGGGTCGATCGCCTGAACGCCAGCGTCGACGGACTGCTCAGCCCGTCGGTCAAGCGCCAGTGGGACATGCTGACCCAGCAATTGCTCGACGCGGGCGCGCCCGAGGCGCTCACTGCCGCGGTCGTGCGGCTGTTCAAGACCGACGGCGCGATCGGCATCGTCGACCTTGCCGAGCGGCGCGGCGACGACGAGGTCGCGGTGACCAGCGCCTTCACCCATCTGGGCGAAGCGCTGGGGCTCGACTGGGCGCAGACGCTGGCGGCGCACATGAGCCCCGGCGACCCGTGGGAACGCCTGCTGGTCAACAGCCTGGCGCGCGATTTCCAGCAGATGCGGCTGACCTTCCTTGCTGGTTTGCCGAAGGGCGATCTGGACGCGGCGGTGACCAAATGGCTGGCCGATCATGCGCCGCGCGTGGCGCAGTTCCGCGCGACGGTCGACCGGGCGCGGACGATTCCCAACCCGAACGGCGCGATGCTGTCGCATATCGCCGGGCAGGCGCGCGGGCTGCTGGGGCGGTAGGTAATACGCCCTCCCCTTCAGGGGAGGGCAGCGAGACTTACGAACTTGTTCGTTAGTCGCAGCGGGTGGGGGCCATCGGCGTCGCGCCACCTCGACAACCCCCACCCCAACCCCTCCCCTGAAGGGGAGGGGCTTCAGGAGAGCCCATGCCCTTCCAGCCCCGCGTCGCGATCCTTGTCCCCGCGCCCGACTATTATGAAAAATGGCAGCCCGCCTTTGCGCGCAAGGCGGCGGCGCTGACCGGCGCCGGGTTGATCGTCGAGCAGCGGGTGTGGTCCGATCCGGGCGTGCTTGCGGGTTACGACCTGATCCTGCCGCTGTTTGCCTGGGGCTATCAGCGCGATGTCGCCGCTTGGTATGGGCTGCTCGACCGGTTGGAGGCGGAAAGCCTGCCGGTCGCCAATCCGGTGCCGGTGCTGCGCTGGAACAGCGACAAGGCGTATCTGACCGAACTGGCGGCCAAGGGCGTCGCGGTGGTGCCGACGGTCGAGGTTGCGGCGCTCGACGATGCCAGCCTTGCCACGGCGCGCCGCGAGCTCGGCGCCGACGAAGTCGTCATCAAGCCCGCGATCTCGGGCGGTGCCGACGGCACCCACCGCATCGCCGCGGGCGACGCGGTTCCCGCCGACGCGCTGGGCCAGCGCCGCCTCGTCCAGCCGCTGATGCCCGGCATCCTGACCGATGGCGAATTTTCGCTGTTCTTCTTTGGCGGCAAATTCAGCCACGCGATCGTCAAGCGGCCCGCTGCTGGCGATTTTCGCGTGCAGGAACAGTTCGGCGGACGCGAGACGGGGTGGGAAGCGAACGACGCGGCGCGGGCGCTGGCCGCGGCCGCGCTGGCCGCGGCGCCTGCGCCGCCGGTCTATGCGCGTGTCGATATGGTCGGCGATGATGCGGGCAAGCTCCACATCATGGAGCTGGAGCTGATCGAACCCTCGCTGTTCCTGCACCACGCCGCAGACAAGGGCGCGGCGTTCGGGGCGGCGGTTTACGCGGCGATCTAATCGGCGCGTCCCCGCCACAGCCATTGCCGGATCGCCGAAGTCAGGTTCGGCGGTTCGTCCGCCTCCATCCGTTCGACGTCGATACGCGCAACGAGCGCGTTGACGGGGAGCGCCTGCCGCGCGGCTTCCGCTTCGAGCGCGTCCCAGAACATCGGCTCGAGGCTGATCGAGGTCGGGTGACCGGCGATGGTGACCGAGCGTTTGACGGGGGGGTGGAGGGGGTGGTCCGCCATGCCTCTCCCTAGCCGTTCGCATCGAGCGAAGTCGAGATGCCGATGTAACTGGCGCGGCGTGTGGCAGCGGCGGCAAAGCCGCCGCTGCTTGCCCCCGCGAAGGCGGGGGTCAGTCGGGTTCGGCGATCCTTTGGGATCGCCGCCCCGCTGGCCGTACCGGGCCGTGGCTGCGCCACCGGTTGCCAGCTCGCCGTTCGCTGACGCGAACGCCTTCGCTGGCGCCCTTGGCCCGTCAGTACATATGCTGCCCGCCATTGATCGACATGGTCGACCCGGTCACGAACCCCGCATCCTCGCTACACAGGAACGCCACGCCGCGCGCGATTTCGTCGGCCTGACCCAGCCGTCCGACCGGAATCTTCGCGACGATTTTTTCCAGCACCTGCGGCGGCACCGCGGCGACCATGTCGGTGTCGATATAGCCGGGCGCAATCGCGTTGACCGTCACACCCTTTTTGGCGCCTTCCTGCGCCAGCGCCTTGGTAAAGCCATGGATGCCCGATTTGGCCGCGGCATAATTGACCTGACCATATTGGCCCGCCTGCCCGTTGATCGACCCGATGTTGACGATGCGGCCCCAGCCGCGCTCGACCATGCCGGGGAAGCACGCCTTCGCCATGTTGAAGCAGCCGCCGAGGTTGATGCGCATCACGTCGTGCCAGTCGTCGTAGCTCATCCGCGCCAGCGTGCCGTCGCGGGTGATACCGGCGTTGTTGACGACGATGTCGACGGGGCCGACTTCGGCCGCGACGCGGGCGCAGCCATCGAGGCAGGCCTGATGGTCGCCGACGTCCCACTTATACGCCTTGATCCCGGTGCGTTCGGTGAATTCGCGCGCCTTGTCGTCATTGCCGCCATAGTTGGCGACGACGGTGACCCCCTGTTCCTGCAATTTAAGGCTGATCGCCTCCCCGATACCCCGGCTGCCCCCGGTGACGATTGCTACGCGTGCCATGAATCAAGCTCTCCCACACAATTGTGGCGCCAGACTAAGGCGCGGTGCGGGACGCTGCAAGTTGACCGGAACGTCAATCGCAAAGCTATTCAGCGGGCTAGTTACTCACCTGAACGCGCAGCCGGGAAAAGTCGCCGACGGCCAGATCGGCCTTGTCGATCGTCACCACCAGATTGTCGCCGTCGCCGAACATCCGGCTCATCAACCCGCTCGTCGGCAATTCGAGCAGCACCGCGTCACGGTCGTGATCATAGTCGTGGACATAGCGGAATGGTTCATGCCCGATCGCCGCCATCTCGCGCGCGGCAAGATCGCGCCACCAGGGTTCGTAGAAGGCGCGCATCGGCGCCGACAGGCTGTCGGGGTTGGCGCACCAGGCGTGCTTGGCGCGGTCGAACAGGATCGTCTGATAGTCGTGCACCCACAGATTGGCGTCGGCGCGGTGCGTGGTCAGCGGCAGGGTGATCGTTTCGTGCGTTTCGGCGCCGGTTTCGGGATCGATGCGGTGGATCGACCGCGCCCAATGGATGGCGTGGAGCGCCGCCATCACCGCGGTCGCGTCGCTGGCCGAAAAGCTTTCATGGGCGGCGCTATCGTGGACGATGGCGATGATCTCTTCGGCGCGGGCGCGCGCGTCGCGATTGATCGCGGCGCGCTGTTCCAGCTCGACGATCGCCTCGGCACTGGCGCCCGGCGGCGGGGTCGGGTCGGTCGCGAGCCGGTCGAGCCGCATTTCCAGCAGCGCGACCATCGCGGTCATGCTGCCCCAGTCGAACGGGTGAAAGGCGGGGTCGGCGATATCGTAACTGCGGTCGTACAGCGTCGCGGCAAGGTCCGCGGGATCGGCGTCGACGCGCGGGTCGGGATCGCCCGGACCGACCGCGACCAGATCGACCGGCCATTCGGGAAAGGCCCGTACCGTAAAGGGTTCTAGATCGCCGAAGCGCAGCCCGCCATGCGGGCCGAACCAGCCGCCCTGATCATCGAGCGCCAGCGGCGGCGCCACCGCGACATCGGTATCGCGCACATGCAGGACCTGCATGCGATAGCCGCGGCGATGGATGAAAAAGGCCAGCGCGCCATCGCGCGGCCCGAGTCCGTTCCACAATGCGGGGGGCAGGCTGGCGCAGTCGATCTGGGCGAGGAAGTCGGCGGGCTCGCCGTCGATTTGCGGCCATTCGGTACCGACCGGCAGGCGCGGGCGACCGCCGAGCCAGCTCGATGTCGAAATCGCGTCGCGCGGCGGAATTTGCGGCACCAGGCGAAGGGAAACAGCATCGGGCGCGGCTTCTTCGATCCGGTGTGCGGTATCTTCGACCTCGGCGACCATCGCGGCGAGCGCGCCCTCGTCGATCATCGTCTCGGTTTCGGCTTCGGTCGCGAATTCGAGGGCCGGATCGCGATCGAATTGATCGGCGTCCGGCGCTGCGGGCGGCCCCTTGCCGCTGATGCGCGCGAGCCGCGAAGCGGAGATTTCGACCGGTTCGAGTTCGACCTTTGCCGTGCGCGTCAATTTGGGCATCCGGATTTCGCGCGGCGCCTGCGGTGCGCGCGGCGCGGCGGGGGCGGTGCGCGGGCGGCGCAGCCACCAGACGGCAATAGCGAGCGCCGCAAAGGCGACCACAGCCGCGGCGAGCATCAGCGCTGCCGATTGGATCTGGTTCATGGCGTCTCTCCAAATTGCCGCGACCGCACCATTTCGGTGCCGCGTCGGAGCAATCTAGCGCATCGACCTAAACAGTTGGTAACTATAGCCAGCCCGACAGTTCTCGGCGTATCAGCGACGCCAGCATCGCCATGCCCGAAGCCTCTGCATTCAGGCAGGGCAGATAGGCAAAACGCGCTCCGCCTGCGGCTTCAAACTGCTCCTTGCCGCGGATCGCGAGTTCCTCGAGCGTTTCGAGACAGTCGGCGGAAAAGCCCGGGGCAAAGATCGCGACGCTTTTGCCGGCCTTGCCCAGCGCTTCGAGCTGGGTGTCGGTCGCGGGCTCGAGCCATTTGGCGCGGCCGAAGCGCGACTGGAACGCGACCTCGATCGGGCGCCCCATCGCTTCCGACAGCAGCCGCGCGGTCTTGTGGCACTGGCAATGATAGGGATCGCCGAGGTGCAAGGTCCGTTCGGGCATGCCGTGGAAGCTCGCGAGCAGCACTTCGGGGGTGAAGTCGAGCGCGGCGAGCCCCGTCTCGACCGATGCTTTCAGCGCGGCGATATAGGCCGGATCGTCGTGATAGGGCGGCAGGTAGCGCAGCGCCGGTTGCCAGCGCAGGGTCTTCAAATGATCGCCCATGGCGTCGACCACCGTCGCTGTCGTCGCGGCGCAATATTGCGGATACATCGGCGCGATCAGGATCCGCTGGCATCCCGCCGCGACCAGCGCGTCGACTGCATGGCCGATCGCGGGCTTGCCGTAGCGCATGGCATGGGCGACCTGCACATCACCGCCCAGCGCTGCCTGCAAGGCGGAGCTTTGCGCGCGGGTAATCGCGGCGAGCGGTGAGCCGTCCTCGGTCCACACCTGGGCATAGGCATGCGCCGATTTTTTGGGCCGGGTGGTCAGGATGATGCCGCGCAGGATCGGTTGCCACAGGATTTGCGGGATTTCGACGACGCGGCGATCGGACAGAAACTCGGCCAGATAGCGGCGCACCGAGGGCGGATCGGGCGCATCGGGGGTGCCGAGGTTGACGAGCAGCACGCCGATGCGCGGCGCGGCGACGGGCGGGTGATCGGGGGGCAGGGTCATAGGGGCTGCGCCGAGAGGGGCAGGCGGCGGATACGGCGCCCGGTCGCGGCGAACATCGCATTGGCGATCGCGGGCGCGACGACGGGCACGGCGATTTCGCCGAGACCGCCGGGTTCACGGTCGCTGTCGACGAACTCGACGAGGATCTGCGGGGTCTGCGACAGGCGCGGCAGGCCAAGCTGGCCGAGCTTGCGCGCGGTCGCGACGCCGCCCGCATAATCGGTCGTCGCGCCGACCGCGGCGGCGAGGCCGAAGATCAACCCGCCCTCGATCTGTTGCCGCGCGACCGCCGGATTGACCAGCCGCCCGGCATCGACGACCGCGACCAATTGTTCGACCTGCAAGCCCTTGTCGCTTTGGCGCGCGGTCGCCATCAGCGCGATATGGCTGCCGCGCATGCTGTGACACGCCAGCCCCTGCGCGGTCCCCGACACGCCGCCTTCCCAGCCGCCGAGGCTGGTCGCGGTGAGCAGGCAGCGCGCGAGCAGCGGTGCGTCGCCGAGCATCGCCATGCGATAGGACAGGCCGTCGGTTCCGGCGCGCACCGCCATTTCGTCGACGAAGCATTCGGTGAAAAAGGCGGTGTAGCTGTCGGCGTTGCCGCGCCAGCGCCCGGTCGGCAGCCCGATGTCGGCGGGGCAATGATCGACCGCATGGTGGGGGATGGCATAGCTGGTTGCCGCACCTTCGACCGCAGCGGCGTCGGCGCTGCCGACCGCGGCGCGCTGGGCGACGTCGGCGGGGACATTGTCGAACAGCCGGGCGCGGACCTCGTGGTTGGTCGGCGGCACCGCGATCCGCGTCACCAGCGCGTCGATCCCGCCCGCAGCGTTCAGCGTCGCGCTCATCCGGGCGCGCACCGGTGCGCGGGGCGGCAGGCGCATGATCTCTTCGGCGCGCGACCAGGCGAGCTGGACGGGGCGTTTGATCTGCAGCGCGATGATCGCCGCCTGCGCCGCGACGCTGTGGTCGAGGCAGGCGTCGAACGATCCGCCCGCCATCATCGGGAACAGCACCACATCGCCGGGCGACAGTCCGGTTGCCGCCGCGATCGCATCGCGGCACTGCGCGGGTGCCTGCGTTGCGACCCAGACGCGCAGCCGCGCGCCGTCGGGGGCAGCGGTGGCGCTGCGCGTCTCGATGGGGGCGTGCAGCGCGGGGGCGACGGCATATTCGGCGGTGATGCGGTTGCGCCCGGTCATCGCTTCGGCGACGTCGCCTTTGTGCGACATCCGATAACCGCCATCCTTCAAGGCCTGTTTGAGCGCGGCATCGATGCGGTCGGTCGACACCGGCGTCCCCGTGGTCTCGAACACCGGCGCAAAACGGTCGAGCGCGCGGTTGGCCGCCCACCAGTTGCGCGCGACGGTCGCGACCCAGCGTTCGTGGGTGACGACATGGAGCAGACCGGGCGACGCCATGCCCGCCTTGCGGTCGATGCTTTTGAGGCGGGTCGCGCCGACCGGGCCTTGACGGATCGCGGCGAACACCATGTCGGGCAGGCGGATGTCGCCGGCGTAATTGGCCGACCCGTCGACCTTCGCGGGCAGGTCGAGCCGCGTCAGTTCCTTGCCATAGAGCGGGTCGCCGCTGCTGGCACGATAGACGGGTTCGGCGGGCGGTTCGAGCAGCGCGGCGGCGGCGGCGACTTCGCCGAAGCGCAGTTTCTGCTTGCCGAGGGTGACGAAGCCGTCCTGCGTATCGCAATCTTCCCAATCGGCGTCCCAGCGCGCCGCGGCGGCCATCATCAACAGCGCCCGCGCCTGCGCCGCGGCGGCGCGGCACGGTCCTTCGAACATCCGCACCGACGAGCTGTTGGCGGTCAGCATCACCGCGTGACGCACCGCCCATTCGCGCCGCGCCCAGCCGCGCACGTCGGCGACGAAATCGGGGACGCCGGTGCGCGGCATGAACAGGCCGCTATCCTCGTCGACCAGCAAGGTGTTGGTATAGAGCGGGCTGATCGGCGCGGTTTCGACCGCGATCGTCCGCCAGTCGGCACCAAGTTCGTCGGCCATGATCTGCGGCAACAGCGTCGTGACGCCCTGTCCCATCTCGCATTGCGGGACGATCGCGCTGACATGCCCATCGTCGCCGATCTTGAGGAAGGCGTTGAAGACATGCTCGTCGGGGGCGGCGGTGAGGTTGGGCTGATAGTCGCGTGGCCACAGGCTCCACGCGATCGCGAGCCCGCCCGCCGCGGTGGCGCCGACCAGCATCTGGCGGCGGCTGACCTGCGGCAGGCGCGATTTGTTTTTCAAAGCCGTGTCGCGAATGCCCACCATCGGTCATGCTGATAAGCGGGGGGAGTCGGCGTGGCAAAGGCTTTTGGTGCAATGCCATCCTCCCTGTGGCGAAGCCATGGGGGAGTCGAAGACGGCGCGCAGCGCCAGCGGGACCGCTTGCGAAGCAAGGGGTGGAGGGGCCGTGACGTTAGCGCCATGGCCCCTCCGTCAGCGCTTCGCGCTGCCACCTCCCCATGGCTTCGCCACAGGGAGGATCATTGTCACCAACCCCAAGGTGCGGGTGGCGGCGCGACCGGCTGGCGGTAATCGAAGGTCACCCGGAAATCGCGGCCTTCGCGGCTGAGGCCGTAGGTGAAGCTGTCGGGCGTGGTTTCGACCGACCAGATGTTGGTGTTCGACACGCTGCGCCCTGTCCGCGTGAACAACGCGATCGATTCGGCGTCGACCGGAAAGGCCTGGCGCGTCGCCGTTCCGGCGTCGGCGGTGTCGCCGCCGTACATCGTCAGCTCGTCCTTGCTGCCGTCGGCGTGGCGGTGGTCGTGTTTGAGGCGCAGGCCGGTGGTGGTCCGGGTGATGACCCAGGTGCGCGAACGGTCCCAGCCGCCGTCGGGGCCAAGTCCTTCGATATGAAAGGGGATTTCGATCCGGTCGGCGGTGCAGCCGCGGACGTGCATCACCATCGCCTTGCCGCGCATGTCGGCGTCGGCGTCCTGGGTGCTGGCGAGTTTGCCCGCATAGGCCTTGCCGCAATGCGCGGTCAGCGCGGCGAAGAACGCGTCCTGCGGATTGCTGCTGGCGGCAGTGGTCGCGCAGCCGGCGAGCGCGGTCGCGGCGGCGAGGGTCAGGATCATCTTCATTTCAGGAGCCCCAGCCGCGGAATTTCGATCTTCGGGCAACGGTCCATGACGACCGCCAGCCCCGCCGCATCGGCGCGTTTGGCCGCGGCGTCGTTGATGACGCCGAGCTGCATCCAAACCGCCTTCGCGCCGTGGACGATCGCTTCGTCGACCGCCGCGCCGGCGTCGTCGCTGTTGCGGAAGATGTCGACGATTTCGGCGGGGGGCTCGACGTCGGCCAGCGTCGCGACGACGGGCGCGCCGTGGATCGTCTTGCCGGCATGGCCGGGGTTGACCGCGATCACGTCATGGCCTTGAGCGATCAGAAAGGCGAGCACGCCGTTCGATGCGCGCGCCGGGTTGGGCGAGGCGCCGACCACCGCAATGCGGCGTTTCTGACCGAGCAGGTCGCGGATTTCGCTTTCGTCGTTGATCGCCATCATTTGCCCTTTCGTGCGTCGAGCCAAGCCGCGACCTTTGCCGCTATCGCATGGAATGGCTCACCGGCGGGATCGGTTCCGGCGGCGGGCGGCACCCCGCCGTCGCTGGCAAGGCGGATGCCCATCGATAGCGGGATGCGGCCGAGGAAGTCGAGGTCCATCGTCGCGGCGGCCGCCTCTGCGCCGCCGCTGCCGAACGGGTCGCTGACCTCGCCGCAATGCGGGCAGGCGTAGCCCGCCATATTCTCGACGAGGCCGATGATCGGCACATCGGCCTGTTCGAACAGGCTGACCGCGCGCGTTGCGTCCATCAGCGCCAGATCCTGCGGCGTCGACACGATCACCGCGCCTGCGGGCTTGTGTTTCTGGATCATCGTCAGCTGGACGTCGCCGGTGCCGGGGGGCAGGTCGACGACGAGCGTGTCGATGTCGCCCCAGCTGGCATCGACCAGCTGTTCGAGCGCGCGCCCCGCCATCGGCCCGCGCCACGCGATCGCCTGACCCGGCGCGGCGATCTGCCCGGTCGACAGCATCGGGACGCCATAGGCATTGGGAACGGGGGCCAGTTTCGAGCCGCGCGCTTCGGGTTTGACGCCTTCGCTGTCCATCAACCTTGGTTGTGACGGCCCATAGATGTCGGCGTCGACCAGCCCGACCTTGACGCCCCGACGCTGGAGCGCGACCGCGAGGTTGGCGGCGAGGGTCGATTTGCCGACCCCGCCCTTGCCGCTGCCGACCGCAATGATCGTCATCGCCTTGCGTTCGGCGGTCATCGCGATTCGGACCTCGCTCACCCCCGGCTCGGCGAGCAGGCCAGCGCGCAGCTTGTCCTCGAGCGGCTTGCGGTCCTCGGCCGCCAGCCCCGACACGTCGAGCACGACCGCCAGCAATCCGTTGTCGTCGAGCAGGCGCAGCCCCGAGGTGCGGCCATCGCTGAGCGCGGCGGCAGTATCGGACAGGCGGGCGAGAGCGGTGCTGTGGTCGGTCATGTCCGCGGCAGATAGGCATCGCGCACCCGAATGCCAGCCATTTTCGCGCGCACCCCCTGTTAATCGCGCGCGCCGCCCCTATAAAAGCGTTATGAACGAGAAAATCGACGGCAGTATCGGACGCCGCAGCCCGAGGGGATTGCGGCAATTTTTCGAGGCGATCAGCCTGATGGCGAACAGCCCGTGGGGCAATGGCCCCAAAGGCGGCGGTGATGGCGACGGTTCGGGAGATGGCAAGAAGCCCGGCCCGCGCAACCCGTGGGTGACCCCCGATCCGATCGACATCAACCGCGGGCGCAAGCCGCGCGGCCCTTCGGCGCTCGACGAGCTGCTGCGCAAGGGGCGCGGCGGCTTTGGCGGCGGCGGTTCGGGCGGCGGCAGCGGTCAGTTCAACCTGGGCGATTCGGCGAAGTTCTGGAAATGGGCGGTGCTGGGCGTCGCGCTGTTGTGGGTGATCTTTTCGTCGTTCCATATCGTGCCGCCGGAAAAGGAAGGCGTGGTGACGCGCCTTGGCAGCTATTCGCGCACCGTTGGTCCCGGCGTGAAGCTGACCTGGCCGGCGCCGATCGAACGGGTACGGATGGAGGATGTGCGCGCGATCCGCACGATGGCGGTCGGGTCGCCGAATGCGACCGACGAGAATTTCGTGCTGACGCGCGACCAGAGCATCGTCGACCTCGCCTATGAAGTGCGCTGGTCGGTGCGCGATCCCGAATTTTTCTTTTTCCAGCTCGCCGATCCCGAAGGCACGATCCGCGAAGTGGCAGAAAGCGCGATGCGCGCGACGGTCGCCAATTTCGACCTGGTGCAGGCGATCGGCCCCGGCCGCGTCGAGATCGAGGCGCAGGTCCAGCAGCGGATGCAGGAATTGCTCGACCAGTATCGCGCCGGGGTGATGATCCAGGGCATCGCGATCCGGCAGGTCGACCCGCCGAGCCAAGTCGACGAAGCGTTCAAGGAAGTGACCGCGGCGCGGCAGGAACGCGAATCGGCGATCAACCTGGCGCGCGCCTATGAGCAGCAGGTGCTGGAGCGCGCGCGCGGCGACACCGCGGCGTTCGACAAAATCTATGAACAGTACAAGCTGGCGCCGGGCGTGACCCGTCAGCGACTTTATTATGAAACGATGGAGAATGTGTTGTCGAACGTCGACAAGACGATCGTCGAGGCGCGCGGGGTGACCCCCTATCTGCCGCTGAACGAAGTGCAGAAACGGATCCCGGCCACGCCGCCCGCAGCAGCGACGAAGGGAGGCGAATGATGTTTTCGTCGCTGACCCAGAACCCGGTGCGCCTGCTCGTCGGCGTCGTCGCGCTGCTCGTCGTGTTGCAGCAATCGCTGGCCATCGTACCCGAAGACAAGCAGGCGCTGATTCTGCGCTTTGGCGAGATCGAGCGGACGGTCAACCGGTACAAGCCCGATGAGGAATATGGCAGTTCGGGCGCCGGACTGGTGCTGCGCGTGCCCTTTACCGACGGCATCCAGTATATCGACAAGCGCATCCTGGGCGTGAACATGGAGCGCCAGCAGGTGCTGTCGACCGACCAGCAACGGTTGCAGGTCGATGCCTTTGCGCGTTTCCGCATCACCAACCCGGTGCGCATGTACACCGCGATCCGCACCGAGGAGCGGCTCCAGACGCAGCTGGCGACGATCCTGGGGTCGTCGCTGCGCAACGAACTCGGCAAGCGCACCTTTGCGACCTTGCTGTCGCCCGAACGCGGCGCAGTCATGGACAATATCCAGGTCGCGCTCAACCGCGAGGCGAACAAATATGGCGCCGAGGTCATCGACGTCCGGATCAAGCGCGCCGACCTGCCCGAAGGCGCGACGCTGGAGGCGGCGTACAACCGGATGCGCACCGCGCGGCAGCAGGAGGCGATCTCGATCCGCGCCGAAGGGCAGAAGGAAGCGCAGATCATCCGCGGCGGTGCCGACGGCGAAGCGGCGCGCATCTATGCCGCGAGCTTTGGCAAGGATCCCGAATTCTATGATTTCTATCGCGCGATGCAGAGCTATCGCCAGACCTTCCTGGGCGAGAACAATCAGGGCGGGACGTCGATCATCATGTCGCCCGACAATGAATATCTGAAGCGTTTCAGCGGCGGTTGATCGGGCCGGGTGCGCCGGTGAATGGAACCGAAAGCGCCCGTTCATGTTCAATTGGCGTTCAGCCGCCTCGCCGCAGACCATCGCGGCCGGGGTAGTGAGTTTTCCGAAGAGAAGAGGATTATCGATCGTGCGTTATGTTTATGGCATCACTTCGGCCTTGCTGGCGGGTGGCACCGCGCTGGCGCTGGTCACCCAATCGCCGGTGGGCGCGCAGGTCGCGCAGAATGAGCAGAGCGAAATTGCCAAGGTCGTGCCGCGGTCGGGGGCGCCCGAAAGCTTTGCCGACCTGGTCGAACAATTGCAGCCCGCGGTGGTCAATATCTCGACCAAGCAGAATGTGACGCTGGGCGTCCGGCTCAACCCCTTTGCCGGGACGCGCGAGCCGATCACGCAGGAACAGCAGGGCGGCGGTTCGGGATTCCTGATTTCCGCCGATGGCTATATCGTCACCAACAACCATGTGATTTCGGGCGGCCCGCGCGGCGAGGCGGTGAACGAAGTCACCGTGACGCTGACCAACCAGCGCGAGTATAAGGCGACGATCGTCGGCCGCGACGCCGCATCGGACCTGGCGCTGCTCAAGATCAACGCGACCGGCCTGCCGTTCGTGAAATTCGCCGACAGCAGCCGCGCGCGCGTCGGCGATTGGGTGGTGGCGATCGGCAACCCGCTCGGCCTCGGCTCGACGGTGACCGCGGGGATCATCTCGGCGGTGCAACGCAGCATCGGCCAGACCGGCGCCTATGACCGCTATATCCAGACCGATACCGCGATCAACCGCGGCAATTCGGGCGGCCCGCTGTTCGATTTGCAGGGCAATGTCGTCGGCATCAACAACATGCTGATCTCGCCCGTCGGCGCCAACATCGGCGTCAACTTCGCGATCCCCGCCGAAGCGGCGATCCCCGTGATCGACGCGCTGCGCGCCGGCGAGCGTCCGCAGCGCGGTTACCTCGGCATCGGCATCGCGCCGGTCGACGAGGATCTGGCGGCGGCGCTGGGCCTGCCCAAGGATCGCGGCGAGTTCATCCAGCGTATCGAACCGGGGCAGGCGGGCGAAAAGGCCGGGCTGCGCCGCGGCGACGTGGTGACCAAGGTCAACGGCAAGGAGGTCACGCCGCAGCAGACGCTGTCGTACATCGTGTCGAACACCAAGCCGGGGACGCGCATCCCGCTCGAGATCATCCGCGACGGCAAGCCGATGACGCTGAACGTGCTGGTCGGCACCCGTCCGCCCGAGGAAGAGCTGGCCGGAACCAATTTCGATCCCGAAGAAGAACAGACGATGCCGGAAGATGCGACCGGCGCGGCCGACAAGGCGATCCAGGAATCGCTCGGGCTGGCGGTGCAGGTTGTCACCCCCGACATCGCGCGCGCGGTCGGGGTCGATGCCGGGACCAAGGGGCTGGTCATCGGCGCCGCGTCGGCGAACAGCGACGCGGGCCGCAAGGGCCTGCGCCGCGGCGACGTGATCCTGAGCGCCAACCGGGTGCCGGTGGCGACCAGCGACGCGTTGGCGAAGGCGGTGGCCGATGCCAAGCGCGCCGGGCGCGACGCGGTGCTGCTGGAGATTTTGCGCCGCGGCAATCCGTCGGCGTTCATCGCGGTGCGCGTCAAGTAAGACGCGCGTTCTGCGGATCAATAAAGGGCGTCGGATCGCGGATCCGGCGCCCTTTTTGCTTGACAAGATGGAAAATATGTTCTTATTTTGTTCCCCTAAACACGAATCGGGAGACGGCAATGATCGGTTATGTGACGCTGGGGACGAACGACCTAGCGAAAGCCGCGGTTTTCTATGACGCGATCGCCGCCGAGCTGGACACGCCGCGGATGATGGAGTTCGACACCTTCATCGCTTGGGGCAAGCCGGGCGGCGCGGCCGGGATCGGGCTCACCAAGCCATTCGACGGCAATGCCGCGAGCGTCGGCAATGGTGTGATGGTGGCGCTGGAGGCCAAGGACAAGGATCAGGTCCAGCGCCTCTACGACATTGCGCTCGCCAATGGCGGCACCTGCGAAGGCCCGCCGGGACCGCGCGGCGATGGCTTTTACGCGGGCTATTTCCGCGATCCGGATGGGAACAAGCTGAACGCGTTCATCATGGGGTGATGGGTGGCGGTTTTGGGGTGGAGAGCGGACCTACTCAGCGAACGCTTCGTTCCCGATAAAACTCAGCTCAAATCCCGCAACAGACGCGGTTGCCATCAGGCACGATATCGCCTCGTCGTCTTCGGCTCTGGGTGGCAGAGGAATCTTTCGAAGCCATTCGGGACTGATGGTGCGGGGGCCGTATTCTGATTGCAAAGCGCCCTTGGCGGCGGGCCCACAAAACATCTCCATCTTTCCGGAGAATGCCATTACATCTGTCACGCCGGCTCGAAACTTTGGCACCTTATCAAGAAGGCCCCGCGAGGACAGCCAAGCGACCGCGTGATCTTGATAAACTGCTGAATATTTGGCCGCTCTTATCTCATCGAACGCTTTCTGAAGCTCCGGCTGCAACTCGACCTCGTGATATCCGGCAGCCGTTTCGACGCAACGGAGCTGCGCTTCTGTCGCATCACGAACGGTGAGAACATAAGACTGCAGTAGATCATCATATCGGATATCGACTGCGCCTGCGCCACATTGGGTGATTTGCTCAGCGGCGGCTTGGGGGCTGGTTAACGCAGCAGGTTCCCGTCCTTCAGAAACCATCGATGACCACAGAACAGCTATCGAAAATATCGTCGCCGAGTAGCTCATGACTGGAAGCATCGCACGGAAGACCAATGTCCGCAACCGGCCGACTGCCGTCATTTCAGCCGGAGAGGTACCGAAGGGCTGAAACGGAGTGGGGAGCTGCCGCAACCTCCTCTCCCCTTGAGGGAGAGGATAGCGCAGCTTGCTCCGTCAGGAGCTAGCGAAGCTTGGTGAGGGGGGTAGACGCCAGCACGCGCAAGCCCCCTCTCAACTGCGGCTAGGCAGCAAAGCTGCCAAGCCTTCGTATCTCTCCCACAAGGGGAGAGAGGAATGACGTACGTCCACTTCCGGTCATTTCCAGACTATCGTCATCCCGGACTTGATCCGGGATCCATGGCCGCGCCGTCGTCATGGATCCCGGATCAGGTCCGGGATGACGATGAGGAAATAATCCTCCCTGTCGCGTAGCGATGGGGAGGGGACCGTCCCCGCGAAAGCGGGGATGGTGGAGGGGCTTAGCGACGGCAGCGCCATTGCCCCTCCGTCAGCTCTTCGCGCTTCCACCTCCCCATGGCTTCGCCACAGGGAGGATCGGCGGCTTTGAATTTTTTGCTTCGCGCCGTTCCCGCGCCGTTTCGCATCGGCGCTTACACCCGTTTGGCGATTGCCTGACCTGCCATGCCATTCTAGACCTTTGAACGGACCAAAAATGGAGGACAGCGGGTGAGCGACGGCAGCACGGCGAGCGAAATCTATATCGGCCTTGGCGGCGGCGGCGCGCCGGACGGGCCGCGGCAATCGCTGGTGCTGAAGCGCGCGAACCGGCACGGGCTGATCGCCGGGGCGACGGGGACGGGCAAGACGGTGACCTTGCAGGGTCTGGCCGAAGGCTTCTCGGCGGTCGGCGTTCCGGTGTTCGTCGCCGATGTGAAGGGCGACCTCGCCGGGATGGCGATGGCGGGGAGCCCGATGTCGAAGCTGCACGACATCTTTGCCGCGCGCGCGGCCGAGATTGGCGACAGCGAATGGGCCTATCGCGACAATCCGGTGATCTTCTGGGACCTGTTCGGTGAACAGGGGCATCCCATTCGCACGACGATTTCGGAAATGGGACCGCTGCTGCTCGCGCGGCTGATGGGCCTCAACGAAGTACAGGAGGGCGTGCTCGCCATTGCGTTCCGCGTTGCCGACGAACAGAATCTGCTGCTGCTCGACCTTGGCGATTTGCAGGCGATGCTGGCGTGGTGCGCGGAAAATGCCGATGAGCTGACGACCAAATATGGCAATGTGTCGAAGGCGACCGTCGGCACGATCCAGCGCCAGTTGCTGACGCTCGAGAGTCAGGGCGGGGCGCATTTCTTTGGCGAACCCGCGCTCGATATTCACGACATGATCCGCTGCGACGACAATGGCCGCGGCTATGTGAATATCCTGGCCGCGGACAAGCTGATGGCGAGTCCCAAGCTCTACGCGACCTTCCTGCTGTGGCTGCTGTCCGAAATGTTCGAGACGCTGCCCGAAATCGGCGACCCCGACAAACCGAAGCTCGTCTTCTTTTTTGACGAGGCGCATCTGCTGTTCGACGACGCGCCGCCCGCGCTGACCGAAAAGATCGAACAGGTCGTGCGGCTGATCCGCTCCAAAGGCGTCGGGGTCTATTTCGTGACGCAGAATCCGATCGACATTCCCGAGGACGTCGCGGGCCAGCTCGGCAACCGTGTCCAGCACGCGCTGCGCGCCTTCACCCCGCGTGACCAGAAGGCGGTGAAGGCCGCCGCCGACACCTTCCGCCCTAACCCGAAGGTCGATGTGGCGCGCGAGATCACCGAATTGAAGGTCGGCGAAGCGCTCGTCTCGCTGTTGATGCCCGACGGCGCGCCGTCGCCGGTCGAGCGCACGCTGATCAAGCCGCCCTGTTCGCGCGCCGGGCCGCTCGATGCCAAGGAGCGCGCGATCATCAAGTCGATCTCGCCGGTCGAGGGCAAATATGACACCGTCGTCGACCGCGAAAGCGCCGAAGAGCTGCTCGCCGCCAAGGCCGAGCAGGCGCAGGCGGCGGCGATCGAGGCCAAGGCGCAGGCCGAGGCCGATAAGCAGGCGGCGATCGCAGCGAAGGAAGAGGCGAAGCGCAAGGCGGCAGAGGAACGCGAGCGGCTGCGGCTGGAAAAGGCGGCGGCGCGCGAGGCCGCCAAGCCGTCGATGACCGAGAAAATGGTGCAGTCGGCGGCGCGGTCGGCGGCGACGAGCATTGGGCGGCAGGTTGCGGGCAAGCTGGGCGGCCAGTTGATGCGCGGGATTTTGGGTAGCTTGTTCAAGTGATGTTTCCTGTCGGTCCTTTTGACGTCACCCCGGCGAAGGCCAGGGTCTCGCCGTCGCGATTTTACGCACCGGCGAGATCCCGGCCTTCGCCGGGATGACGAAGAGGGGTGTCGGCGGTGGATCGCGATGCCGCGTTGATGGAGGCGAGCCTGATCGCCGTCGCCGACGCGGGCATCGAGATACGCCAACCGCTGTTCGAGCGGTTTTTCGCGGCGTTCCCGGAACGTCGCGCCAGCTTCATTTCGGTCGACGCCGCATCGCGGCGGATGACCGACGAGACGTTGCAGATGATGCTGGGGCTGGCGCAGGGCGAGGGCTGGGTGTGGCCGCTGGTCGCCGAACTGGTGTTCACTCACCGCAGCTATGGCGCGCTGCCGATCGCCGAATATGATGCCTTTATCGATATGACGGTGGCCGAACTGGGCGCCGCAGCCGGCGATGCGTGGAGCGCGCCGACCGCCGCCGCATGGCAGCGCCATGCTGACGCGCTGAAGGCGATGATCCGCAAGGCCCGCGCCGAATGGGCCAGCGCGATGCCCGCGGGCGCGCCAGCGGTTGCGGAATAGCGCCTGACATATCCGCCGTAGCCCTGAGCTTGTCGAAGGGCGCCTCACCGAGAAGCGCCCTTCGACAAGCTCAGGGCTACGGTCGATTTGTCTGCCCTTGCCCCCTCGACAAGCCCCCCGAATCGCGGCAGCATCAGTTTCATGACAAAACCGATATTGCCTGGAGAGGTAGCCGCCGCCGTCGTCGACCCCGTCGCATACGGCCAATGGGACCCGCTGCACGAACAGTTGGCGTGGGCGCGCGCGAACATGCCGCTGGCGGTGGCGGAAAACCACGATCACGACCCCTTCTGGCTCGTCACGCGCCACGCCGACATCATGGCAATCAGCCGTGATCCGCAGCGCTTCGCCAACGGCATCCGCCCGACGGTGCTGACCAACCGCGATGGCGAGGCGCTGGCGCGCGCCGCCACGCCGAACAATGACGGCCACCTGATCCGCTCGCTGGTCCAGATGGATGCGCCCGACCATATGAAATACCGGCTGCTGACGCAGAGCTGGTTCATGCCGAAAAATCTGAAGATCGTCGAAGATCGCATCCGGCAGATCGCCCGCGAAACCGTGGATCAGATGCTGGCAGCGGGCGGGGAATGCGATTTTGCGCGCGACGTCGCGGCGCATTATCCGCTGCGCGTCATCATGGACATTTTGGGGGTGCCGCCCGAAGACGAGCCGCGGATGCTGATGCTGACGCAGCAATTGTTCGGCCCGACCGACCCCGAACTGAACCGCAGCCGCGAGGCGATCACCAGCGCCGAGCAGGCGATCGCGATGCTGAACTATGTCATCGCCGATTTCGAAAATTACTTCGGCGCCCTGACCGCCGAACGCCGCGCCAACCCGCGCGAGGACATCGCAACGGTGATCGCCAATGCGACGATCAACGGCGAGCAGATCCCCGATCGCGAAATGTCGGGCTATTACATGATCGTCGCGACCGCGGGGCACGACACGACCAGCGCGTCGACCGCGGGGGCGATCATGGAGCTGGCGAAGAACCCCGCGCTGTTCGAGCGCTTTCGCGAGGCGGAGGCCGACAAGGCGGGGCTGATCGAGGAGGCGATCCGCTGGACCACCCCGGTCCAGCATTTCATGCGCAGCGCGCGCGAGGATGTCGAGATCGGCGGGCAGACGATCCGCGAAGGCGACTGGCTGATGCTGAATTATGTGTCGGCCAACCGCGACGAGGATGTGTTCGCCGATCCGTTTGCGTTCAATCCCGACCGCGAGAAGAATCCGCAGATCGCTTTTGGGTTCGGCGCGCATGTATGCCTGGGCCAGCATCTGGCGCGGATGGAGATGCGGATATTGATGGAGGAGCTGCTGCCGCGGCTGAAAAGTCTGGAACTGGCGGGCGATCCGGCGCGGGTGGAGTCGGTGTTTGTCGGCGGACTGAAGCGGCTGCCGATCCGGTTTGTGGCGGCTTAGGGGGCGGGCGCTGCCATATCTCAACTCGTCATCCCGGCGGAGGGTGTCGGGAGGCACGTGACTCCCGGCACGATCTCACCGGCGCGTAAATTCGAGAGGGCGAGATCCCGGCCTTCGCCGGGATGACGGGATAGGGGGTATCTAACCCTTCTCGCCCGGGAAAAACCGCGCGATGACGTCGCTGGCGAGGCGCGCCGGGCGCAGCGTCTGGGCGTCGATGCAGCACCAGCTCGATTTGACCTCGGCCAGCACATCTTCGCCGCGCTTGATGATCGTTTCGTAGAAGGCGCGCGCGCCCTGGACCTTTTCGAGGATAACGGTCGCGATGACCTGATCGTCGAGGAAGGCGGGGCGGCGGTACGTGATCTCGTGCTTCAGCGCGACCCACAGATGCTGTGCCACCGCTTCGGGCGGCGCGATGTGGCGCCAGTGCGACAGCACCGCTTCCTGAACCCAGCTGAGATAATGGGCGTTGTTGACGTGGCCCATGAAATCGATCTGGTCGGAACCCACGGCGATGGCGTGGTCGTGCGGGAGCGAGGCGGCGGTCATATCGCTGACACTAATGTCAATATTTTGTGACGGAAAGATGAATCATCACCCCCGCCCGCGATAGGGTGCGACGCCCTGATCGGGCAGCCACAGGCCCGCAGGCGGCGATCCCGACTGCCAGAAGACGTCGATCGGGATCCCGCCGCGCGGGTACCAATAGCCGCCGATGCGCAGCCAGCGCGGCTGCATTTCGTCGAACAGGCGGCGCCCGATGCCCACCGTGCAATCCTCGTGGAACCCGGCATGGTTGCGGAACGAGCCGAGGAACAGCTTCAGGCTTTTCGATTCGACGATCGTTTCGCCGGGGGCATAGTCGATGACGAGATGCGCGAAATCGGGCTGGCCGGTGACCGGGCAGAGCGAGGTGAATTCGGGCGCGGCGAATCGGACCAGATAAAGCTCGCCCGCGCGCGGGTTCGGCACATAGTCGAGAATCGCCGCTTCGGGTGCGGCAGGAAGGTCGCTCGACTGGCCAAGATGTTTCGGCGCGAGCGGCGCAGGGGTAGAATCGGTCATCGAAACCATCTAGGGACGCGCGCGGCCGCTGTCATCCCGTGGATGGCCCGGTTCAGCGCCAATTCAGTGGCGCCGCTAGCATATCAGCAGTTTGGGATCGCGGACATTTCAATGACGGTGCGGAAATTTCGGCAGGGACGGTGGCGGGCGGCTTTGCCGCTGGCGGCTGCGATGATCGCGGTCGGCGCGGCGGCTCCCATCGCCGCGCAGCAGACCGAGTCGCCCGCGCCGACCCCGGCGCCATCGTCGATCTTTCGCCTGCCGCCCGCCAATGACGGCCGGACCCCCGGGGTGCAGGGTCCGTCGGACAACGGCCTGCCGCCGGTTGGCCCCAACGACAATCGCGCCCCCTCGCCAGCCCCGACGCCCGCGCCCGCGCCGACGCAGACCGCGCCCGCGACGCCGCCGCGCGTGACCCCGACCCAACCGACCACGACGACAGGGGCGTCGCCCGCCCCGACCCTGACCCGGCGCGACCCCGCGCCCGCACCCGCACAGACGCCGCAGGCGCCACCCGCGACCGCGGATGCGGTGCCCGATTCGCCGGGGCAGGGCGCCGCCGACCTGCCGCCGCTGCAAACGACGATCCCCGAGGTTGCGGCACCGCCCGTCGCGGCCGCGCCCGAAGCCGGCGACACCGCAGCCGCCGCGGCGCCCGATGAAGGGTCGTCGGGCACGCCGCTGTGGGCCTGGGCGCTCGCGGTGCTCGCCGCGCTGGGCGCCGGTCTTTGGTACTGGCGCCGACGTCCGGCGCTGGCGGGCCGGGTTGACGATGCTGTCGCCGACGCGCCGCGTCCGGCCCCCCCGCGGCCCGCGCCGCGCGCCGCGTCGCCGCTGGTCAATCGCGCCGCGGGCGAACGCCGCGCAGTGGTCGGCATGGCGCTCGATATTCGCGGCATCCGCTTTGCCCCCGATCATGTCGTGGTCGCTTTCTCGCTCCACCTGATCAATCAGGGCATCATGCCCGCGACCGGCCTGATGGTCCGCATCGCGCTCAACCAGGGCTCGGCGATGCCCGAGCCGGTGCTGAGCCGTTTCTTTGACGGGGCGGGGGGCAGCGTGCTGCGCGACGATATGACGCTCGATGCCGGGGCGGGCGAGGAATTGTCGACCGAAGTCATGCTGCCGCGCGCTGCGATCGAACCGCTGATGATCGGCGGCAAACCGATGCTGGTGCCGGTGATCGCGTTCGACGTCACCTATCATTGGGATGGCGAGGGTGAGGCTTTCGGCCAGAATGCCGGGAGTTTTGTGCTGGGCCGCGAACAGGGGACGGGGGCGAGCGACAAGCTGGCGCCGCTGCCGCTCGACCGCCCATCCTATCAGGTCGATGCGCCGGGCGCGCGCGCGACCGCGATCAAGCGCGCCCAATAGAATCGCGCGACGCGGTGGCGAACCGCGAATTATTGTTGCAGCGCAGCATGGGCTGAGGCACAGCGCCACCGTGCTTGAAAAAGAGCACGGCGGGGCATAGGCTTGGCCTCCCCGGAAAGAACGGCGCAGGATGACCGGCGAAGGGACGGGTAAAGTTCCGATCGGTCGTAACAGGAGCATGACATGGACGCCTTGGTCTCAACCGACTGGCTGGAACGCGAACTGGGGGCGTCGGACCTGCGGGTCGTCGACGCGACGAAATTCATGGATGACGCAGGCCGCGACGCGCGCGGCGAATATGAGGCGGGGCATATCCCGGGCGCGGTGTTCATGGACCTGGCCGAGCTGACCGACGTGTCGAACGCCGTCGACAATATGGCGCCGCCCGCCGAAAAATTCGCCAGCCGCATGCAATCGCTCGGTTTGGGCGACGGCAGCCGCATCGTATTGTACGACGACAGCCCGCTGAAAAGCGCGGCGCGGGCGTGGTGGCTGCTGAAGCTGTTCGGCGCGCATGATGTTGCGCTGCTCGACGGCGGGCTGGCAAAGTGGAAGGCCGAGGGCCGCGCGCTCGAAATGGGCAAGCAGACGCTGCGCCATCGTCACTTCACCGTGTGGCGCGACGCGAAAGCGGTGCGGACCAAGGACCAGATGCTGGCGAATGTCGCCAGCGGCGCCGAACAGGTCGTCGATGCGCGCCCCGCGGCGCGCTTCACCGGCGAAGAACGCGACCCGCGTCCGGGCGTGGCGCCGGGGCATATCCCCGGTTCGCGCAGCCTGCCGCACAGCGCGCTGTTCAACGCCGACGGCACGTGGAAGCGTGGCGATGATCTGCAGGCGGCGTTCGACGCCGCGGGAATCGACCTCGACAAGCCGCTCGTTGCGACCTGTGGTAGCGGCATGACCGCAACCGTCGTTGCCTTTGGCGCGCACCTGCTCGGCAAGGACGATGTCGCGGTGTATGACGGCAGCTGGACCGAATGGGGCGCTGACCCGGCGACGCCGAAGGCGACCGGCGCGGCTTGAAGCGGGTATCGTGAGGCGCGGGCGATCAATCGATGCCCGCGCGTAGCGCTATTTTGACTCACACGAAGACACAAAGAGGGCAGTTCATTCGCAAATCGCACGCGAATGAACTGCCCTCTTTGTGTCTTCGTGTGAGATAATGAAAAGCCCGCTGCGCGGGCGGAGCAAAGCCCACCTCTGGATTTTGTTCCGCGTGTCGTTAACAGGGGCGGATGAGCAAAAGTGACGACGAGAGCCTCCGCCCCGCCACCCGGCTGGTGCAGGGCGGGCGGCGGCCCGAGTGGACGGGGGATCCGCGGCTGGGCGGCGGCGTGGTCAATCCGCCGGTGTGGCGCGCCTCGACGATCCTTTACGACAATGTCGCCGATCTCGACGCGCGCGGACATGCGACGCACGACAAGCTTTATTACGGCCGCCGCGGCACGCCGACGGTGTGGGCGCTCGCCGATGCGCTGACCGGGATGGAGCCGGGGGCGGCGGGGACTTTGCTCTATCCCTCGGGCGTTGCGGCCAATTCGGCGGGGCTGCTCGCGCTGCTCGCGCCCGGCGACCATCTGCTGATGGTCGACAGCGCGTACGAGCCGACGCGGGCTTTTTGCGACGGGCTGCTCGCCCGCTACGGCGTGACGACGACCTATTATGATCCGCTGGTTGGCGCGGGCATCGCCGACTTGATCACCCCGCAAACTCGGCTGATCTTTCTCGAATCGCCCGGCAGCCTGACCTTCGAGGTGCAGGACATTCCGGCGATCACCGCGGTAGCGCGCGAGCGCGGCGTGCTGACGATGCTCGACAACACCTGGGCGACGCCCTTGCTGTTTTCGGCGCTCGCGCATGGCGTCGACGTGACAATGATGAGCCTGACCAAATATGTCGGGGGCCATAGCGATGCGATGATGGGGTCGCTGACCGCGACCAAGGCGGTGTGGCCGCGGCTGCGCAGTGCGGCGTATCAGCTGGGGCAGGCGGTCTCGCCCGACGATTGCGCGCTGATGCTGCGCGGGCTGCGCACGCTCGACGTGCGGATGGCGCGGCATGACGAAAACGGGCTGGCGGTCGCGAACTGGCTCGCCGCGCGGCCAGAAGTCGGTCGCGTGCTGCACCCGGCGCTTGCCAGCGATCCGGGTCATGCGATCTGGGCGCGCGACTTTTCGGGAACCAGCGGGCTGTTCGGCTTCACCCTGAAGGATGCCGACACGGCGGCGCGGGCGCGCTTTATCGATGCGCTGGCGCTGTTCGGCATCGGCTTCAGCTGGGGCGGCTATGAAAGCCTGGTCGTGCCGGGCAACCCCGTCCGCACCGCGACCCGGTGGACCGATCCCGACCCGCTGGTGCGCCTATCGATCGGGCTGGAGGATCCGGCCGACCTGATCGCCGATCTGACCCGCGGATTTGCCGCGCTATGAGCGCCGCGGCCAATCTGCGCGAGGGGTTCGACGGGATGGTGATCGCGATGAAGGCGATCGGGCTCGATGTCGGCGCGTACCGCCTGTCGCTCTACAGCCTGTTTTCGACCGTGGTTGTCGCCATCCTGCTGTATCTCGCGGTCAAGATCGTGCTGCGCGCGACGAAATGGCTGCTCCGCCGCAACACCCGCATCGACCAGACGCAGCGGCTTCTTACCGAAAAGCTGATCGCGATCGCGCTGTTCGTGTTTGCGATGCTGTTCGGCATCGACCTGCTCGGCATCGACCTGACCGCGCTGGCGGTGTTTTCGGGCGCCGCGGGCCTCGCGATCGGGTTCGGGTTGCAGAAAACCGTCGGCAACCTGATCGCCGGGATCATCCTGTTGATGGACCGGTCGATCAAGCCCGGTGACGTGCTGGTCGTCGGCGATGGCAGCAGCATGGGCGGATCGACGTTGCCGGGCGGGATGCCCAATGTCGGGCGCGTCGCCAAGATCGGGGTGCGCGCGGTCAATGTCGTGACCCGCGACGGGAAAAAGCACCTGATCCCGAACGAGCTGCTGATGACGCAGGCGGTCGAAAACTGGAGCTATGCGAGCCCCGAGGTGCGGGTGCGGATGCGGATTCCGGTGCCGTATGACGCCGACCTGCGGCTGGCGCAGCGGCTGATCGTCGAGACCGCGAAGGCGAACCCGCGCATCCTGGACGAACCCGAGCCCGCGGTGTGGATCACCGCATTCGGCGAACGCGCGGTCGAGCATGAACTGCGCATCTGGATTTCCGATCCCGAGGCGGGGCTGGGCAATATCCAGGGCGAGGTGTTTCTGGGGATCTGGGACCGGTTCCAGGAAGCGGGGATTCGGATACCCTATCCGCGGACCGATGTGCGGGTGTTGGCGGACGACGAGAGTAAAGACTGATCTTGTTTGGTATTCGTCATCCCGGCGAAGGCCGGGATCTCACCCTATCGTAACCACGCGGCGGCGAGATCCCGGCCTTCGCCGGGATGGCGATTCAATGGGCAATCGACTTAAAACCCGACCTTCTTCGCCCGCTCGACGCAGTCGACGATGATGCGCTTGGCTTCATCGACATCACCCCAGCCGTTGAGCTTGGCCCATTTGCCGGGTTCGAGATCTTTGTAATGGGTGAAGAAATGCTCGATCTGTTGCAGCACAATCGGCGGCATGTCGGTGTAGCTCGCGACATCGGCATAATAGGGGAAGGTCTTGTTGACCGGGACGCACAGCAGCTTTTCGTCGCCGCCGGCGTCGTCTTCCATCAGCAGCACGCCGATCGGGCGGCATTTGACGACCGCACCCGCGACAATCGGCGAGCGCGCGACGACGAGGGCGTCGAGCGGATCGCCATCCTCGCCCAGCGTGTGCGGGACGAAGCCGTAATTGGCGGGATAGCGCATCGGGGTGTGAAGGAAGCGGTCGACAAACAGCGCGCCCGACGCCTTGTCGAACTCGTACTTCACGGGCTCGCCGCCGATCGGCACCTCGATCAGGACGTTGAGGCTATCGGGCGGATTGTCACCGGCGGGGATCAGGTCGATGCGCATGGGAGAGTGGAGTCCTTTTGGTTTTTTGAATCGCGGGCGCCTTTAGCGCCGGGTGGCGGGGAAAGTCGAGGCTTTAAGCCCCTCCCCTTCAGGGGAGGGGTTGGGGTGGGGCCATCGGCCTTGCGCAAGGCCGATGGCCCCACCCGCTGCGACTAAGGCAGCAAGCTGCCAAGTCTCGCTGCCCTCCCCTGAAGGAGAGGGTGTTAGAGAGCCCGCCTCGGCGCCACCAGCCGGTCGAACCAGTCCGGTCCTGTCCCGACCTTTTCCAGATGCGGCCAGCGCAGCCCGCCATGATAGGCAAGGTCGATCTGGCGATAGCGGCCGCCGCGCTCGACGAGCAGCCGCACCGGGGTCTTGCCGTCGGTCGCGGCGCGGATCGCGGCCTCCAGCCGCTCCCGGCTATAGGCCGTGCCGTCGACCGCGACGATTTTGGTGCCATTGACGATGTCGGCCTTGAACGCCGGACCATCCCACAGGATCGCGCCCGCGACCCCGTCCTTGTCGATCGTCATCCCCAGCGAGTGCGTCAGGTCGAGGTTTTTTGCCTGCGCCATGCGGTCGCGGTCGTACACATTCGGGGCATCGCGCCACGCCAGCCGGTATCCGGCGCGCTCGATGCCGCGGACCGGCGCGCCCTGCCCCGGCGTCTGCAACCGTTCGCGCAGGAACCGCGCCCAATCATAAGGGTGCACGGCGTTCAGCGCCGCGACGACATCGTCGAAATCATAGGCGTCCTGCCCCCAATCACCCTCGCGCCCGCCGAAAAAGGCGCGCGCGAAATCGTCGAGGCTTTTGGCGTCGTTGGTGGCCTGGCGGATCAGCAAGTCGGCCTCGAGCCAGGTCAGCGATCCCTCATTGTAATAATCCTCGCCGCGTGCCCAGCTGGCGAAGGGCTTGGGCTTGCGCGCCGCGATGACCGGGTCGAGCGTCGTATCCTCGACCGCGCGCCATTCGCGCCCTGGCTGCGCGCTGTAAAAGCCCGCGTGCGTCGCCCATTCGCCGAGGATCATCTCTTTCGACTGCATCCCCGATCGGCCGGCAAGGACAAGGTCCCAATAGCTCGTCTGCCCTTCATAAACCCACAGCAGATTGCCCTGCATCGGGGTGCGGAAATCGGGCGTCCATAATTTGTCGGGGCGGCGATATTTGCCGTTCCAGCTATGGACGAGCTCGTGTGGGAGCAGGCCGCGGATATGGTCATTCTCGTCCCATTCGGTGAAATAGTCGGGGCTGCGGCTGTTTTCGCTGCTGCGATGATGTTCCAGCCCGATCCCGCCCATCTCGTCGGTCAGCGCGAGGAGGAATTCATAACGGTCGAACGGACGCGACCCGAAAAGCGCGACGGTTTCGGACACCAGCGCCGCGTGGCGCGCGATATGGTCGGGGCGGGCGTCGAGATATTTGGCCTCGTCGGCGACGACGTTGAGCGTGACATTCTGGCCGAGGTTCCATTTGCGGAAATGGCGCCCGGCGAACATCGGGCTGTCGACCAGCACCTCGTAATTTGTCGGGGCGAAGCTGTAGCGGTTGCCCGAAACTTTCAGCCCGTCGAGCGCCGCGGCGCCGGTCCACCCTTCGGGCAAGGTCACTTCCAGCTGCACCGGGATTTGCCGGGTGAAATAGCCGGCGGGGTAGAGGCTGACCTGTTCCCATTGCAGGTTCATCATCGCCGGGGTGACAACGACACGCCCCTCGCTGGTGCGCGTCGGCGACAGGAAGTCGAACGCGACGTCGACGGTCTTGACCCCCGGCGGGACATCGACGTCGAAGGCATAGACATCGGTCGGCTGGCGCGTCCACGTCAGCGGCTTGCCGCCCGCGCTCGGTTTGAACCCCGCCATTTCGGCGATCGCGCCGCGCGGCGCATGCTTGCCGGGCAGCCATTCGGGATAGAGCAGGGTCAGCTTGCCGGGCCTGGCGACCGGGATCGTCTGGCGCACGCGAAAGATCCCGCGCGCGACGTCGGTGGCATCGACGCGAAGCTGCATGGTCCCGGGATAGGGCTTGTCGGCGGGCAACGGGATGACGTGCGGCTGGACCACCGGCTGCGGGCGGCTGTTGCCGGTTTGCGCAAAGGCGGCAGGGATGGCGGCGATCAGGGCGGATGCGACGAGCAGTTGTTTTTTCATGGACGGGTTGTGGCGGGAAATGGGCGTGAGGTCCAGACTTAGCCCCTCCCCTTCAGGGGAGGGGTTGGGGTGGGGGCTGTCGAGGTCGGGCAAGGCCGCTGGCCCCCACCCCGCTCGACTAAGGCCCGGCAAGAGCCGGGCCAAGTCTCGCTGCCCCTCCCCTGAAGGGGAGGGGTTTGTCCCCTTTGCGCCTCCGCGAAAATCGATTAGACGCCGCGCGCATGAGCAAGGATAAATCCGCCAAGATCGCGACCCCGCAGGCCGTGCGCGGCACGCAGGACATGCTGGGTGATTTCGCCGATCGCTTCGCGCATGTGGTCGAGACATTTGAACGCGTACGGCGGCTGTATGGCTACAAGCGGATCGAGGTGCCGGTGATCGAACCGACCGCGGTGTTCGCGCGCTCGCTGGGCGAAACCACCGACGTGGTGTCGAAGGAAATGTATTCGTTCGATGACCGTGGCGGCGAATCGATCACGCTGCGCCCCGAATTTACCGCGGGGATCGCGCGGGCCTATATCACCAACGGCTGGCAGCAATATGCGCCGCTGAAGGTGGCGACGCACGGGCCGCTGTTCCGTTACGAACGCCCGCAGAAGGGCCGTTATCGCCAGTTCCACCAGTTGGATGCCGAAGTCCTCGGCAGCGACAGCCCGCTCGCCGACGCCGAACTGCTGGTGTTCGCCGATCAACTGCTGAAGGAATTGGGGATCGCCGAGGGCGTGACGCTGACGCTCAACACGCTGGGCGATGCGGCGAGCCGCGACGCTTGGCGCGCGGCACTGGTCGAGCATTTCATGGGCCATCGGGCGGATTTGTCGGAGGACAGCCTTGCGCGGCTCGACAAGAACCCGCTGCGCATCCTCGATAGCAAGGACCCCAAGGACCGCCGGATTGCCGACAGCGCGCCAGACATCGATGCGTTCCTCACCGGCGAGGCGCAGGACTTCTTCGGGGCGGTGACCGCGGGGCTCGACGCCGCGGGCGTAGCGTGGGAGCGCAATGCGCGGCTGGTGCGCGGGCTCGATTATTATCGGCATACGGCGTTTGAATTCGTCACCGACCGGCTGGGCGCGCAGGGCACCGTGCTCGGCGGCGGGCGTTATGACGGACTGATCGAGGCGCTTGGCGGCCCGCCGACCGCGGCGGTCGGCTGGGCGGCGGGGATCGAGCGGTTGGCGATGTTGGTGGAGGAGCCGGTTGAATATCGTCCCGCTTTGGTCGTGGTCGCCGATGATCTAAGTTCCGAAAATTTTGCCGTTCAGATCAGTTCACTTTTTCGGCGCAGCGGTATCGCCGTTGAGCAAATCGTCGCGGGCTCGGTCAAGAAGCGTTACCAGCGGGCACGGGGATTTAGGGCTGACTGGATTATCAAGACGGACATGCCACCTTCCGCTCCGCCGGGGGTGGTGTGCGCTCGACTTGCATTTGGGCGAGATGATCAGGACACGACCTTAACGGCAGAAGCATTGGACGCGATCATCCGCCAGAACTTTGAAGTAGATTTGTCCGATGGTCTGGTGCCTCACGCCACCGTTCTATTGACTAGAAAAATAGGCAATTAGGACCATCGTCACCCCGGACTTGATCCGGGGTCCATGCGGCACCGGCGGTCATGGATCCCGGATCAAGTCCGGGATGACGAAGAATTGAAATGATAGCGAATAGATGACGAGCGTTTCGACCAAGCACATACCAATCCTCCCCGCTTGCGGGGAGGTGGCAGCGCGTAGCGCTGACGGAGGGGGTTCCCGGTCTTCGACGTCGCGTGAGGCCGCGCGCCCCCTCCACCACCGCTTCGCGGCGGTCCCCCTCCCCGTTCCGGGGAGGATTAGATGACCTCCGTTTCCGAAAAGCAGATCGACGCCATCATCGAACGCCACGCCGCCTTGCAGGCGCGCATGGCGACGGGCGACATGGCGCCTGCAGATTTTGTTGCGGCGTCGAAGGAGTTTGCCGAGCTGGAGCCCGTCGCCACGGCGGCGCGCGAGGTTGTGCGGTTGCGCGGCGAACTGGTTTCGCTCACCGAAATGCTGACCGATCCCGAGATGAAGGCGATGGCGGCCGAGGAAATTGCGGCGGTCGAGGCGGCGCTGCCTGCGGCCGAGCATGACCTTGCGATCAAGCTGCTGCCCAAGGACGTCGCCGACGCGCGCGCCGCGATGCTCGAAATTCGCGCCGGGACCGGCGGTGACGAGGCAGCGCTGTTCGCGGGCGACCTGCTGCGCATGTACAGCCGCTATGCCGACGGACAGGGGTGGAAGGTCGAAATCATCTCGGCGAACGAGGCCGAAATGGGCGGTTACAAGGAAGTTGTCGCGTCGGTGAGCGGGCAGGGGGTGTTCGCGAAGCTGAAGTTCGAAAGCGGCGTCCACCGCGTCCAGCGCGTCCCCGCGACCGAAAGCCAGGGGCGCATTCACACGAGCGCTGCGACCGTCGCGGTGCTGCCCGAGGCCGAGGAGATCGACGTCGCGATCAACGACAATGATCTCAAGATCGACATCTATCGCGCGTCGGGCGCGGGCGGCCAGCACGTCAACACGACCGATTCGGCGATCCGCATCACGCATATTCCGTCGGGGCTGGTCGTCATCCAGCAGGACCAGCGCAGCCAGCACAAGAATCGCGCCAAGGCGATGCAGGTGCTGCGCGCGCGGCTCTATGACCTTGAGCGCGAGAAGATCCACAGCGCCGAGGCGTCGGCGCGCAAGTCGATGGTCGGATCGGGCGACCGTTCCGAACGCATCCGCACCTATAATTTCCCGCAAGGGCGGGTGACCGACCACCGGATCAACCTGACCCTCCACCGCTTGCCCGAAATCATCGAGGGGGCGATGGACGAACTGATCGACGCGCTGATCGCCGAGGACCAGGCGCAGCGGCTGGCGGGGCTGGGTGACTGACCGCCCGACTTATGCGGGGGTGGCCGAGTCGCTCCGCACTGCGACTAACCTGCTGACCGGGATCAGCGACACGCCGCGGCTCGATGCCGAGCTGCTGATGGCGCATGCGTTGGGGGTCGAGCGGCAGGATGTGCTGCTCGATCCGGCGCGGTACGACGTGCCCGAGCTTTACGCGCATCTGGTCGCGCGGCGCATGGCGCACGAGCCGGTCGCCTATATCGTGGGTTACCGCGATTTCTGGACGCTGCGGATCGAAGTGGGGCCGGGGGTTCTGGTCCCGCGCCCCGACAGCGAGACCTTGGTCGAGGCGTGTCTCGATCTCGCGCGCGAACGCGGGGCGGGATGGCCGTCGCGGGTGCTCGATCTCGGCACCGGGCCGGGGACCTTGCTGTTGGCCGCCCTGAGCGAATTTCCCGAAGCAACCGGGGTCGGGGTCGATGCGTCCGAACAGGCGCTGGCCTATGCGCGCGACAATGCCGGGGAGTTGGGGATGGCGGACCGTGCTTCCTTTCGCGCGGGCGACTGGGGCGCGGGTATCGACGGGCCGTTCGACCTGATCCTTTGCAACCCGCCCTATATCGGCGCCGATGAGCCGCTGATGCCCGATGTCGCCGATCATGAGCCGGCGGGGGCGCTGTTTGCCTGTGCCGACGGGCTCGCCGATTACCGCCGGATCATCCCTGATCTGCCGCGACTGCTCGCCCCCGGCGGCGCGGCGGTGCTTGAAATCGGGCATCGGCAACGTGCGTCGGTGTCGGAGCTTGCCGAAGCCGCAGGGTTTGCCGCCGCGTGCCGCCAGGATCTGGGTGGCCGCGACCGCGCGCTTTTGCTGACCCGCAGCTGAGACACACAAGCAAATATTGCTTGGTTTTCGCCGCAAAGCGGGGTAGGGGCCAGTCACAGACCCGGCTGGGACACCTTTGGCGATGCCAAGCATCGATACTGGTCCGGCGGATCTGCTTCCCACTTACGATGTTCGTACCGGGCCCGGGTCCAGACGAGCGGTAAAGGGCAAGAACCGCGCAAGGCGCGCGGGCACGACGCGCAAGATGCGCGGTCGGCCAAAAGGGGTTGGCATAGCTTATTAGCTTTTCGACAGGATGTCTCAGTTGAACATGAACAACCGGCAAAGCGGTCGCCGTCGCGGCCGCAACAACAACAGCAACAACAATAACAACCGGTCGCAATCGGGCGGCCGCGGTGGGGTCGATCAGGCGAACCGTATCGACAGCCGCGCTCGCGGCAACGGCGCCCAGATGATCGAGAAATACCGCAACCTGGCGCGCGACGCGCAGCTGGCCGGGGACCGCGTGCAGACCGAATATTATCTTCAGTTCGCCGACCATTATTTCCGCGTTGTGAGCGATTTTCGCGCGCGTCAGGAAGAAAAGGCGGCGGCGAACGGCCAGGAACGCGGGCAGGACCGCCAGCGCGAGATTCGCGGCGTCGAAGATTTCGACGGCCATGACGACAGCGATCTGGATATGGACGCCGACCGCGACGACAATGGCGACGACAATCGCGGCGAGCGGAATGACCGCAATGACCGCGGGGACCGCAACGATCGCGGGGACCGCCCCGAACGCAGCCAGCGCGAAGCGCGCGGCAATCGCGACACGCGCGGCGACCGCGACGATGATCATC
The DNA here is from genome assembly GCF_012274265.1 of Sphingopyxis microcysteis. Lineage (GTDB taxonomy): Bacteria > Pseudomonadota > Alphaproteobacteria > Sphingomonadales > Sphingomonadaceae > Sphingopyxis > Sphingopyxis microcysteis. The sequence goes on along the minus strand of NZ_JAANYY010000003.1, from coordinate 502,186 downwards.
GCGGCAACCGCCAGTCGCAGGACCGCCCGCGCCGCGATCGCGACGAAGGGCGCAGCGATGCGCGGAACAGCGATGGCGATGACGCGAGCGGTTACGACGGCGAAACCGTCGCCGAGGAAGCCCCGGCGCCGCGCGCCAGTCGCCGCAGCCCGCGCCGTCCGCGCGCGGTCGAGGCGGGCGGCAATGACGATAGCGGCAGTGCCGGTATCGACACGGCAGTGCTCCCCCCCGCCATCGGCCGCCCCGAACGCGGCGCCGAAGTCGACGCCGCGACCGGCGACGAGGAAGCGCCCACCGCCAAGCCGCGCCGCACCCGCCGCACGCTGGCGGCGCGCAACCCCGGCGTCGAAGCGGCCGAATAGAAGTACATCTTCGCGCTGGTCATCGACCACGACATGCCATAGCCTCCCCGCCGAACCATCTGCGGGGAGGCTTTTTATGCGCGCTTTGGCAAGGACTTGCGGGGCGATCGTCGTTGCCTTGGCGTGGGCAGGCCAACCGGCGACGGCGCAGGATCCCACGGCGGGCAATGCGCAGGGCCAGCTGTCGGTCACCATCTATAATGGCGGGCAGGCGCTGGTGCAGGACATCCGTCAGATCGCCTTCCGGACCGGGCGCTCGCGCCAGGAATTTCCCGACGTCTCGGCGCAGATCCGGCCGCAGACGGTGTCCTTTGCCGCCGACGGCACCGCGATCGTCGAGCAGAATTTCGACTATGACCTGCTGTCGCCCAACGCGTTGATGCAAAAGGCGGTCGGCGAGACGGTGACGCTGCTGCGCACCAACGTCGCGACCGGCGCCGAAACGCGCGAGCGCGCCAAGGTGCTGGCGGTCAATGGCGGGGTGGTGTTGCAGATCGGGCCGCGGATCGAGGTGCTGCGCGACGATGGCATGCCGGTGCGCGTCATCTTCGACAAGATTCCGACGAACCTGCGCGCCAAGCCGACGCTGTCGATCACGGTCGACAGCCAGCGCGCCGGTACGCGTCCCGCCACGCTGTCATACCTGACCGGCGGGCTCGGCTGGTCGGCCGACTATGTCTCGCTCTATGACGAAAAGACGGGGACGGTCGATGTCCAGGGGTGGGTGACGCTGAATAACAGCACCGGCACCACCTTTGACGAGGCGCGCACGCTGCTGGTGGCGGGAACGCCGTCGGGGCAGGCGGCCAACAGCCGCTATCGCCCGACGCCGCCGGGCAATATCCGCCGCGCCGGGACCGAAACCGCGCCGCGCGAACAGCTTGGCGACTATTATCTCTATCCGCTCGCCGAACGAACGACGATCGCCAACGCCCAGACCAAACAGGTCAGCTTCCTCGACGTCAGCGGGGTGCCCGCGCAGAAAATCTATGAATATAGCGTCGCGGGCTTTGACACGATGACCGAGCCGCGCAGCGCGGCGAGCGTCATCAAGTTCAACACCAGTGCGAAGGGCGGCGGGCTGGGCGATGCGCTCCCGGCCGGGACGGTGCGATTCTATCAGCGCGATCTGCGCGGCGATCCGCAGTTCATTGGCGAGAACAGCATCGGCCACACCCCGATGGGCAGCGAGCTGGGGCTGGCGACCGGCGAGGCCTTCGATGTGAAGGTGCAGTCGACGGTGGTGAAACGCGAGCGGATGTCGCCGCGCATTTGGCGCACCTCGATGTCCTATCTGCTCACCAACGCGCGCGCGCAGCCGGTGACGATCGACCTCGTCCAGCGCGGGCTCGACTGGTATTGGGACGACACGCGCATCATCACCGAAAGCCAGAAAAGCGAGCGGCTCGACAGCGACGGGACGAAATGGCGGGTCGCGATGCCCGCCAACGGTGAGGTGACGATCACCGCGACCTTCGAAACGCGTTACTGACAGCCGAGCGATGCGCCGCTGGCTGCTCTTGCTGCTGATGCTCGCCGCGTCGCCCGCCGCGGCGCAGTCGGTGGTGACCTCGGTCGCGCCCGATGCGGTCGCGGTCAGCGTCTTTCGCGATCCCGGGCGCAGCGAAGGCGGCGAAATCGAGCCGGGCTGGCTGAACGGCTTTGCGCTGATCTCTGAAACGCGGACGATTGATTTGCCCGCGGGCGAATCGGTGGTGCGTTTCGAGGGCGTTGCCGAAGGCATGATCGCGGTCTCGGCGATCGTCACCGGCCTGCCCGGCGGCGTGGTGCAGAAGAATCGCGACGCCGCGCTGCTTTCGCCCGCCAGCCTGCTCGACGGGTCGCTCGGCAATCGCGTCCATATCCGCCGCACCGATCGGGCCACCGGGCGGGTCAGCGAGGAGGAAGCGATCATCCGGTCGGGACCGCAAGGCGCGGTGGTGCTGCAAACGGCGGCGGGGTTCGAATCGCTGCGCTGCACCGGGCTGCCCGAATCGATCGTCTATGCCGGGGTACCGGCGGGGCTGACCGCCAAGCCGACGCTGTCGGTCACGACGCGCAGTCCGGTGGCGCAGCGGGCGGCGGTGACGCTGACCTACCTCGCGACGGGGTTCGATTGGGCGAGCAACTATGTCGCGCGGGTTGCGGCGGATGGCCGGACGCTCGACCTGTTCGCGTGGCTCACCGTTGCCAACAGCAATGCCGAAAGCTTTGCCGACGCCCGGCTGGCGGCGATCGCCGGGACGTTGAACAAGGTTTCCGATTTCAAGGCGCTGGCCGATGTGCCGCAGTCGCCGCCGCTGCGGCTCAGCTGTTTTCCGCTCGGGACCGGCCGTTATGGCACGCCGCCGCCGCCCCCCGCGCCGCCGCCAATGATGATGTCTGTTGATGAAGCATCGGATATCGTCGTGACCGGATCGCGCGTCGCCCGCTACGAGTTTATGTCAGCGCCCATTGCGGTGATGGCCAGTCAGGAAGATCTGGGCGATCTGAAACTGTACCGGGTTCCGATTCCCGTCACGGTCGCGGCCAACGGGCAGAAACAGGTCGCGCTGCTGGTCAAGGATCGCGTGCCGTTCAAGACCATCTATCGCCTGCGCAGTTCTCCGGACGACCGGTTCGAGTCGATGGAGACCGAGCGCGTCTTGCGCATGGAGAATAAGGAAGCGGCGCGACTGGGCGTTCCGCTGCCCAGCGGCCAGCTTGCGGTATTCGCGCCGCGCGGCGACGAATCGCTGCTCGTCGGCGAAGGGTCGGTGCGCGATCATGCAGTCGGCGAGAAGGTCGACCTGGTCATCGGCGAAAGCAGCCAGGTGCGCGTCGATATCGTCAAGGGCGGCGCGCCGAAGATGGCCGACGACGACTACCGCGTCACCGTGACCAACGCCAATCCGTTCGCGGTCGATTTTGAGCTGGGCTTTTACGTCGATCCCGATCCGAAGCTCGACAAGCGACTGCGCAAGCTCCCGCGCCGCGATGGCCTGCTGACCTGGGCGATCCGGGTTCCGGCCAACGACAGCCGCAGTTTCGACTATCGGTTTGTCGAGCCCGAATAGGGCTTTGACCTTAGACCGGCGGCAAGGCGCGCGGTCGGTGATTCTCGTCGAGCGCGACGAAGGTGAACAGCCCGCCGGTGACCTTGACCTCTTCCTGGCCGCGCCCGCGCGTCGCGATGACTTCGATGCGGATTCCCATCGACGTGCGCCCGCGCCGTTCGAGATGGGCATAGACCGAAATGATGTCGCGCAAGAGGATCGGCGCGATGAATTCCATCGCCTCGATCGCCACCGTTGCGGTCGGGCCTTGGGCGATCCGCGCGGCGACGATGCCGCCTGCGATGTCCATCTGGCTCAAAACCCAGCCGCCAAAGATGTGGCCATTGCTGTTGATGTCGGCGGGAGCCGGGACCACGCGCAGGATCGGGTCGCGCGCGGCGTTGGAGGCGCTGTTTTCGGTCATGGCTTCAAATCCGGATCATTTTCGAACGGATCTTCGATCGCCTCGTCATGCCCGCTGCCGCTCGACAGAAAGACCAGCCCCATCAGCGCGGCGCCGAGCATGACCGACAGGCCGACACCGGCCGCGGTCGCGATGATCATGTGGATGCTCAGCGCCTCGCCCATGCTGAAGCGCAGCCAAGCCAGCGCACCGACCACGGCGAGCAGCGACACCATCACCATGCCGCGCATCAGGCGGCGATAGCGCGCCCAGGCGGTTTTCGCGGTGGCGTCCTTGTCGAGCGGGGAGGGTTTGACCATCGCGCCTCCATGAACCAAGCCGGGGCCAAGGCCAAGCGCGAATGGAATGCGACCAGATGTTTCGGCTTTGCCGCGAATCATGATAGACTTTGTCCCTACAGAATCGACATGGGGAGCGGCATGGCATGACGATCGGAGCGATTCTCCGCGGGCGTACGGGCCCGGTAATCGCGGCGCGCAAGGAAGATACGGTCCGCGCCGTCCTCGATCTGCTCGCCCAGCATCGCATCGGCGCGGTGCCGGTAATGGAAGGCGAGGCGATCGTCGGCATTTTTTCCGAACGCGATCTGGTTCGGCTGATGTCTTCCTATGGCCCCGAGGCGCTGGATCGCCAGCTCGACGATGTGATGACGAAATCGCCCGTGACCTGCGAACCGTCGACCGCGGTGATGGGCGCGCTATCGCAGATGACGCAGCGGCGTATCCGCCATTTGCCGGTGGTCGAAGGCGGGAAACTCGTCGGCTTTGTTTCGATCGGCGATCTGGTCAAATATCGCATCGACCGCATCGAAGCCGAAGCGGCGGCGATGCGCGACTATATCGCTTCCTGAGTCGCGGCCTCCGCGGCGGGCGGTTGGCGGCGCACGACCAGCCGCACCACTTCGGCAATCGCGTCGCGTTCGAGCAGCCACAGCAGACCGGCATAGAGCGCGACGCCCAGGGCGACGAGCGCCACCAGCCGTAGCGGCGCGGCAATCCCGAACGGCGCCATCAGCTGCGCCGCCAGCCCGACGCCGACCGCCATCGCCAGCGCCGGGGTCAATCCCGGCAACATCGCGCGGCCGACCTCCCACACCGACACCCCGATCAGCGGCGCCGTGCGGTACGCCGTGATGAGCAACAGCAGCGGCGCGGCGACCAGCCACGCCCACGCCATGCCGATCAGGCCCCATTGTGCGCCGATCAGAAAGGCGGTCGGAAACAGGATGGCGCCGCTCAGCGCATTGAACATCGCCAGCGACGGCTTGCCGAGCGCGTTGGCGAGCGGCGCGAACAATATCTGCACCGTCATCAGCATCAGAGCCGGCGCGATAATCTGGACATAGGGGACCATCCCCAGCCATTTCGTGCCGAACACCGTTTCGACCATCGGCGCCGCGGTGACCGCGAGGCCGCAATAGAAAGGCGCGGCGACGAGCGTCAGCAGGCGCACGGTTTTCAGGAAGCTCCACCGCACCGCATCGCCGTCGTGCTTGATCCGCGCATAGGCGGGAAAGGCGACCTCGTTCAGCGGCGGCACAAATTTGGCCATGAAGATCTGCGCGAGGAACAGCGCCTCGGCATAGAGGCCCAGCGCGTGCGGATCGAAGCGACTGCCCGCGATCAGGATGTCGGACTGGCTTTGCACCAGCCAGAACAGCTGGCTGAAAAGGATCGCCGAGCCAAAGCCGATGATCTGGCCGCAGCCCTTGAAGTTGAAGCTCGGCCAGACGAGCAGCCGCGCGACGATGGTCAGCCCGATCGCGCGCGTCCAGAACAGGGCGATCGGGGCATAGACGAGCGTCCACACGCCATAGCCCGCGAGCGCGCAGGCGAGCGCGGTGCTGGCGCCCGCCAGCGCCGCGACCAGATTGACCAGCGCCTGCCGCCGAAAATCCAGCGCGCGGCTCATGATCACTTCGGGCAGTGCGATAAAGGGGGTGGCGAGAAAGATCAGCGCCTGGACGCGCAGCAGGTCAGCGACGATCGGCTGGCCATAATAGGCCGCGGCCACCGGGGCGCCGAAATATTGGATCGCCGCGAGCATCCCGTTGAGCAGCAGCAGCAGCCCGAAGGCCTGTCGCAGCCGGAATGGATCGACCGAATCGGACTGAACCAGGGCGCTCGCGAATCCCCAGCCGTTCAGGAAGGCGAGGAAGGCGAGCACGACCTGCGTCATCGCGAACAGCCCATAGTCGGCCGGGTCGAGCAGGCGAATCACCAGCAGCGTCGACGACCAGGTGATGATCTGCGCCAATATCTGGCTGCCCGACCGCCAGATGACGGCCGAGCGGACGCGATCGCCGAATTTCGCCGTATCGACCTTGCCATCCTGACCGTTGAAATCGCTCAAACGCGCTGCACCTGTCCCTGCGCCGTGCCGCGCACCGGGCGGCGGCGGCTTGACCCCTGATGTCGCCGCTGGCGCCAGGCCAGCATCGGCGGCGCGAGCCACGGAAAGACATTCCATAGTGCGAAGGCGAAGGACCACAATGGGTTGTTCAGATATTGGCGCCCGGCGCGCAATCGCGCGAGCCCGGGCCGGACGTCGCCGGCAATGACCGCTGCCAGCGCTTCCTCTACCTCCAGCCGGTCGAGGTCGGCGGCGCGCACGGCGGCGGCGACCGTGGCTTCATGGCTCCCCGGCATGGCGGCGATGACCTTGTCATAGACCCGGACGTTGCCGCGGATGTTCCGCAGCAGGCTGACCGACGCCGATCGCGGACGGACCCGATAGTCGGCGAGCGCCGAATCGACATAACGGACATGGCCGCCGTCCATCAGCAGCCGCACCCACAGGTCAAAATCCTCCGAATTTGTCATCAAGGTGTCGAAGCCGCCGACCCGGTCAAAGGCGGCGCGCCGGAATGTCGCGCCGATATAGATCATGAAGCGCCGGTCCAGCACATCGGCCAGGCTGGCCGTCGCGCCGCGATTCTGGTCGTCGCCGATCACCAGTTCCTCCTTTGCCACCGCGCCGAACACGCGCGCGTTGCACGCGGCAATGACCGCGAGGGAATCATCGTTCATCGCCGCGACCATGGACCCCAGATACGATGGTCGGAACAGATCATCGCCATCGAGCAGCGCGATCAGCGGCGCGCGGCTGGCAGCGATCGCGCGATTGCGGGCGGCCGACACGCCGTGATTCGCGGTCGCGAGGAAATGGATCCGCGGATCGGAGAGATAGGGTCGCACCGCGCCGGCGACGTCATCGGGCGCGCCGTCGTCGATAACGATCGCTTCCCAGTCGGCGAAATCCTGTGCGATCAGCGAATCCAGCGCGGCGCCCAGCCACCGGGCCACGCCATAGGCCGGGACGATCACGGAAATCTGGGGGGCAGGCTGGTCGCTTGGGCTTTTCATCACGCCGTTCCTAACAGGCATCCGCT
>NZ_JAANYY010000003.1:439974-489974 GCF_012274265.1 Sphingopyxis microcysteis | reverse complement strand
CTGACTGCGAGACTGACGAGTCGAGCAGAGACGAAAGTCGGTCATAGTGATCCGGTGGTCCCGAGTGGAAGGGCCATCGCTCAACGGATAAAAGGTACGCCGGGGATAACAGGCTGATGATTCCCAAGAGCTCATATCGACGGAATCGTTTGGCACCTCGATGTCGGCTCATCACATCCTGGGGCTGGAGCAGGTCCCAAGGGTTTGGCTGTTCGCCAATTAAAGTGGTACGTGAGCTGGGTTCAGAACGTCGTGAGACAGTTTGGTCCCTATCTGCCGTGGGCGTCGAAATTTGAGAGGAGTTGACCCTAGTACGAGAGGACCGGGTTGAACATACCTCTGGTGTACCTGTCGTCACGCCAGTGGCGCAGCAGGGTAGCTATGTATGGACGGGATAACCGCTGAAAGCATCTAAGCGGGAAGCCTCCCTCAAGATAAGATTTCATAGAGCCGTGGAAGACCACCACGTTGATAGATCGGATGTAGAAGCGCGGTAACGTGTGGAGCTAACCGATACTAATTGCTCTATTCGCACTTAAGAGTCCCACCATCAACGACAGTCCTGAATGGCCACAAGCCGCAAGATTGTCCGCGAAGTGGATGATTGTAACAAAGTCCAAATTGCACGGGCATTCGATTGAAACCCAAATTCGACCCACGCCGGCTTCATTGCTTGGTGACCATGGCGTCAGTGACCCACCCGATCCCATCTCGAACTCGGCCGTGAAACCTGACAGCGCCGATGGTACTATGGCTCAAGCCCTGGAAGAGTAGGACGTCGCCAGGCATTGCAGCCGACGTGAGGACGAATACGGAAAAACCCATTCACAAAGTTAGAGGCCGGCGGAAATGCCGGCCTTTTGCTGTTTTCGCGGATCGCTTTTGGCGCCGCGACATTGGTGGCGCGGGATGGAGCAGCCCGGTAGCTCGTCAGGCTCATAACCTGAAGGTCGTAGGTTCAAATCCTACTCCCGCAACCAACAAAAAGCCCGCTTTCCCTATGGGATTGCGGGCTTTTTTGCTTTTGGACGCTACGTTTGCGATGTGCGGCGCGACATTCGCTTTTGGGGTGGCGCGCCGACACTCCCTTATTCGTCATCCCGGACTTGATCCGGGATCCATTCGTCCGACGGTGCGTGGATGGATCCCGGATCAAGTCCGGGATAGCGAAGAAAATTTGAAGGAGGTCGCGGTCGTTTCGGGCCATTGCGGCGGGATCGACACCGATTGGCGCTGAGGATCGGTTGCGGCCATTCCCAACCTTGTTTTTTTGCGAAAGCGGCAGCTCCGGCAAAACTCGCCGACACACGCTGTCCGACCGAAAGCCGCCGTTCGCGCGGCTCATGACCAAATGCGGTCGGGCTCGGACAGTTCGCTTAAGTCGCCATCAGGTCCCGGACCGAAACCTTGAGGTTTTGGCGGCACGCCAAATAGCCCACGAAACATACGGCTCCGACCATCGCGAGGATGATCGTCGCCACCCAAAGCATGTCGGGGCTATACGTCAGGTCGAACTGATCCCGATAGATCAGCAATCCGGCGCTCCACGTGCCCGCGATGGCCCCAACGGCGGCAATCAGGGCGGTGACGCTCCAGTCACAGAGATTGAGACGCAGGCAATCGCGCTCGCGCAGTCCCATGCTCATCAGTAGGCCGTTTTTCTGGCGGTCGTCGGCGCTGAAGCCGCTGACCGACGCGGCGAGCACGAAGAGCGCGAGCAGCAGCACCATCGCGGCATAGCCCGCCGTCACCTTCGTGACGATGCCGAGCGTCCGGTCGAACCGCTCGGTCAGCTCCTGCAGCGGCACCAGCGAGAGCGTCGGGTGCTGCTGCCACAGCGCCGCCAGCGCCTTCCATGCCGGCTCGGACAATTCCATGCTGCCCATATAGCGGGTGGGGGCGTCGATCTGCGGCCTCGCGGATAGCGGCACCTGGAACCAGAAGGTGATCGACCCGGCACCTGGTCGATAGGCATGGCTCGCGACCAGCATGAAATCATGGCGCGCGCCGCCGATCTGGTAGGAGAGCGTGTCGCCATAGGCGAGGCCCATGTCGGTCATGACTTCGGGCTCGGCAGAGATTTGCCGCCACTTGTCGGTGCCGGCGGACCACCATGTGCCGCCGACGAGGCGATTGTTTTCGGGCATCGCATCGGTCCAGCTCAGCCGGATCGGATCCTTGAGTGTCGCCAATGTGTCGCTGGGTTTGTCCATGTCGGCCAGCGCCTTGCCGTTCACCGATACGAGCTGCGCCGACACAAAGGGACGCAAGGCTCGGATGCTGCTGCCCGTCGCTGCGGCCCAGTGACGGATCGCGTCGATCTGGTCGGACTGGGCTTCGGCGATCATCAGGTTGCCGTCATGGCTGCGGCCATGGCTTTCCATCATGGTCCCGAGGTCGCGCATCAGCATCAGCGAGAACAGCAGCAGCAGGCCGCATAGTCCGAGACCCATCACCTGCGCCGATTTGGCGAACAGACGCTGGCGCATCATGAAAAAGGCAAAGGGCAAGAGCCCCGCGCGGCGGCGGCCCCACGCATCACCCAGCCGGATGACCGCCCAGGTCAGCGCCGCCATCAGGGCGAGGGCCGCGGCGATCGCGGTCAGCGTCATTCCGGTCAGCAACCAGTTGTCCGAATAGGCCGCGGCGAGCAGCGTCACGGCGGCAATGTTCCAGAACAGCCGCTGCCAGACATGGCGGCCTTCGCCGGGGTTGCGAATGAGCGAGAGCAAGGATGCGCGCGACAGCTGGACAAAACTCGGCACCTGAAGCGCGAGCAACAGCAGGAAGAAAAGGCCGATGGTCTTCAGCGCCGGTGCGACATGCCATGCGGCCCGCAGCCCGGGGAAATAGGCTTGCAGTTCGGCGACGATCAGCGCGTAGGCCAATATTGCCAGCGCGCTGGCGAAGGCGATCGACAGCAGGAAGCCCGCGAGCCATTCGCCGAGCGCCATCAGCATCGCGGTCCGGGAGCGCGTACCAAAGCTGGCATAGATCGCGAGCCGATAGCGCATTTTGGCGAGCCAGCGACGATTGGTCATGTCGAGCGCGACCGCGCCCATGAAGAACAGGATCACCGATGCCAGGCCGAGGAAATTTTCGGTGCGTTGCCAGAAGCTGGCGAGCGGATGCTGGCCGCCGAATTTCCGGATTACACTGGCGCCGGGCAGCGCCTGCCGCGCCCAGGTTGCAATCGCCTGTTGCTGCCTTTCGTCGGCCGTGGCCAGATAGCGCAGGCGCCCCTTGCTGCTGCTGATCGACGTGGCGGCCAGGCTTTCGGCGTGCACCATCGCGCGCATCGCCACGCTATGACCCTCCATGATGCGGTCGGGTTCGTGGAACAGGATCGCGCCGAGCCGCAGGTCGGCGCCGCCGATAGTGAGGATGTCGCCCACGTTCGTCCGCAGCTTTATGGCAAGCCGCGAATCGATCCAGATATCGCCGATCTTCGGCCCGCGGCCGACAGCACGCTGGGTTGCGACCGGCGTGTCGCCGATCTGCAGATCGCCCTGCATCGGATAGGCATCGTCGACCAGCTTCAACTGGACGCGCGCCCATTCATCCTTGTGCGTGAGGGTGATGTCGGTGAGCTGGGTGACCGAAAGGCCCGTCGCGATCGATCGGAACGTCGCTTCGTCGCGCTCGGTCAGCGGCGAATGGGTTTCCACCACCAAATCCGACCCGAGCATCTGATCGAGATTGTCCGACAGATAGCGCTGGATCGACGCACCGGTCAGCGTCAGCGTCAGCAGGAAAAACAGCAGCGCCGTCTGGGTCGCCATGCTGATGCGCCCGTCGCCGCTCCTGAGGTCGCGCCAGCTGTTTTCGAGCATCAGTTGGAGCCTGCTCATGCCGCGGCCTTCAACTGGCCGCTGTCCAGTAGCAGAACGGTGTCGGCCCGCTTGGCCATCGCGTGGCTATGGGTCACGATGACCAGGCCGCACCGCGTTTCCCGGGCGCAATCGAACATCAGCGCGGCGACGCTTTCGGAGGTGTGGACGTCGAGATTGCCGGTGGGCTCATCGGCGAAGATGAACCGCGGCCCGGTCACAAAGGCGCGGGCCACTGCAATGCGTTGCTGCTCGCCGCCGCTCAATTGATGCGGACGGTGCCGCGCGCGATCTTTCAGTCCCACCTTGTCCAGCCAGGTCGCGGCAATGTCGAACGCATGGCGGTTGCCCTTCAGGCGAAGCGGCAACGCCAGATTCCCGATCGCATCGAGCTCCGGCATCAGGTGGAACTGCTGGAAAATGAAACCGGAGTTGGCACGCATCGTCAGCGCGTCCACTGCAACCCCGTCGATGGTGAAACGGACATCCCCGTCCGCCGGAATTTCCAGACCTGCCGCGATCGACAGCAGGCTGGACTTTCCCGCGCCCGAAGGGCCGATGATCGCTAGCGTCTCATCCGCGCGGATCGTGTAGGAAAGGCCATGGAACAGCTCGATTCGTTCGCTGAGCGTATCGAAATGATGGCTGATGCTGTTTAGCTCGATCGTGTCCGGCATAACCTGCTCCCGTCGCTTCGGAGACGTGCGCCCAAGGCACGTCACTCGACGCTGAAAGGGCGCTCGTAGCGCGGCGAGCATCAAACGGGCGTCAAACGGAAAGCAGGCTAGCCTTGGCCAAGCGCGCGACGCCTGCGGCGCGAGCGATTTTCAGGCAAGCGAACCTGCGAGCGGCCCGATGCGCCTGCGCTCAGGTGGCGAAGAGTTGCCCCATATCCTCGAACGCCTTGAATTCCAGCGCATTGCCCGCGGGGTCGAGAAAGAACATCGTCGATTGCTCGCCCGGCTGCCCGGCAAAGCGGGTGTGCGGTTCGATAACAAAGGTCATGTCATGCGCGATCAGCCGATCGGCGAGCGCCTGCCATTTGGCGGGGGGCAGGACGACGCCGAAATGCGGCACCGGCACCGCGTGACCATCGACCGGATTATGCCCCGCGGCCGCCTCCCGCCGAGCGACCCGATGCGCGACGATCTGGTGGCCATAGAGGTTGAAGTCGATCCAGTCGGCGTCGCTGCGCCCCTCGGGGCAGCCGAGAATGGTCCCGTAAAAATGGCGCGCGGCGTCCAGATCGTCGACGGGAAAGGCGATGTGAAAGGGGGCGAGCTCGGTCATTCCCTGCATGTGCCGCACCCTTGCACGGAAAGCCAGTGCGGGACTTGGGTTGTGCGCCGCAACATGCTAGGCGCGCGGCCATGCTGACGATCAACGGAATCACTGTACGCCTGGGCGGGCGCGCCATCCTCGAACGCGCCACCGCGAGCCTGCCGGCGAAAAGCCGCGTCGGGCTGATCGGGCGCAACGGCGCGGGCAAATCGACGCTGATGAAGGTGATGATCGGCCAGCTCGAGGCCGACGAGGGCAGCATCGACATGCCGCGCAAGACGCGCGTCGGCTACATCGCGCAGGAAGCGCCGAGCGGCACCGCGACGCCGTTCGACACGGTGCTCGCCGCGGATACCGAACGCGCCGAACTGCTCGCGGCATCGGAGACCGAGCAGGATCCAGACAAGCTCGGCGACATCCATGAACGATTGATCGCGATCGATGCCTATACGGCGCCCGCGCGCGCCGCGCGCATCCTCATCGGGCTGGGGTTCGACGAGGATATGCAGGGCCAACCGCTCGACAGTTTTTCGGGCGGGTGGAAGATGCGCGTCGCGCTTGCCGCGCTACTCTTCTCCGAACCCGATCTGCTGCTGCTCGACGAACCGTCGAACCACCTCGATCTCGAAGCGACGCTGTGGCTTGAAAATTTCCTCCGGGCCTATCCGGGGCAGCTGGTGGTGATCAGCCACGAACGCGACCTGCTCAACAATGTCGTCGACAATATCCTGCATCTCGAGGGCGGCAAGGTCACGCTCTATGCGGGCGGTTATGACGCATTCGAGCGCCAGCGCGCCGAACGCGCGGCGCAGCTGGCGGCGGCCAAGGCGTCGCAGGATGCGCAGCGCGCGAAGCTGCAGGATTATGTCGCGCGCAACAGTGCCCGCGCCTCGACCGCCAAACAGGCGCAGTCGCGCGCGAAGCTGCTGGCCAAGATGCAGCCGATCGCCGCGCTGGCCGAGGATCAGACGCTGGCCTTCGATTTCCCGAGCCCCGACGAGCTGAAACCGCCGCTGATCACGCTCGACCTCGCCAGCGTCGGCTATGCCGACAAGCCGGTGCTTCAGCGGCTTAACCTGCGCATCGATCCCGACGACCGCATTGCCCTGCTCGGCCGTAACGGCAACGGCAAGACGACGCTCGCACGCCTGCTCGCGGCACAGCTTACCCCGATGGCGGGCGCGATGGCGGCGTCGGGCAAGATGCGCGTCGGATACTTTACCCAATATCAGGTCGAAGAACTCGACGGCAGCGATACCCCGCTCGCCCACATGACGCGGGTGATGGAGGGCAAGACGCAGGCGGCGATCCGCGCGCAGCTTGGCCGTTTCGGCTTTTCGGGCAACAAGGCGACGACCGAGGTCAAGAAGCTGTCGGGCGGCGAACGCGCGCGGCTCGCGCTGGCGCTGATCACCCGCGATGCGCCGCACCTGCTGATCCTCGACGAGCCGACGAACCACCTCGACGTCGACGCGCGCGAGGCGCTGGTCCAGGCCTTGAACGGCTTTGACGGCGCGGTGGTGCTGGTCAGCCACGACCGGCATATGCTCGAACTCACCGCCGACCGGCTGGTCCTGGTCGACGACGGCACCGCGCGCGAATATTCGGGCAGCATGGACGATTATGTCGACCTGATCCTGGGCAAGGGGCCGTCCAAGGACAAGGTGTCGAAAACCGACAAGAAGGAAGACCGCAAGGCCGCCGCTGCGGCGCGTGAAGCGGCGGCGAAAATCCGCAAGCAGGTGTCCGATGCCGAGGCTGATCTCGCGAAATATCAGGTCATCCTTTCCGCCATCGACCGCGCGATGTTCGACCCGGCGGGCGCCGTGAACGAATATAAAGGCCTGACGATGAGCGAGCTGTCACAGCGCCGCGGCAAGATCGTCGCCGCGCAGGAAGCCGCCGAGGCACGCTGGATCGCGGCAGGCGAAGCGCTGGAGGCGTTTGAGGGGGTGGGGGCGTAAAGGGTCACGCAGGACCGCAACGTCATCACGCTCCGTCATTGCGAGCGTAGCGAAGCAATCCAGCGCGGTTTGCGCACACTCTGGATTGCCGCGTCGCTTCGCTCCTCGCAATGACGGCTCGTTTCGGCGGTGGAGCATCGCCGAGCATTGACTCTCCCACCCCAATCGACCATATTAGTTTCAATTGAAACTAGATGGGGATCGATCATGGCTGACCTGTTTGACAATCCGCTGGGTCTCGACGGTTTTGAATTCGTCGAATTCTCCGCACCCGAAAAAGGCGTCCTCGAACCCGTTTTCCAGGCGATGGGCTTTACCCAGATCGCGCATCACCGCTCGAAGGATGTCCAGCTGTGGCGCCAGGGCGGCATCAACCTGATCGCCAATTACGAACCCAAATCGCCTGCCGCCTATTTTGCCGCCGAACATGGCCCGTCGGCGTGCGGCATGGGCTGGCGCGTTCGCGATGCGGCCAAGGCGTACAGCGAAGCGATCGAACGCGGCGCCGAACCGGTCGAAACGACCCCGGGTCCGATGGAACTGCGCCTCCCCGCGATCCGCGGCATTGGCGGGTCGATCATCTATCTGATCGATCGCTATGGCGACGACCTCAGCATCTACGACATTGATTTCGTTTATGAGGAGGGCGTCGATCGTCATCCGGTCGGCGCGGGCATGCAGCTGATCGACCATCTGACGCACAATGTCTATGGCGGCCGCATGGCGCATTGGGCAGCCTTTTACGAGCGCATCGCGGGCTTCCGCGAAATCCGCTATTTCGACATCAAGGGCGAATATACCGGCCTGACGTCGAAGGCGATGACCGCCCCCGACGGCAAGATCCGCATTCCGCTCAACGAGGAAGGTGCGGGCGGCAAGGGCCAGATCGAGGAATATCTGCGCGCCTATAATGGCGAGGGCATCCAGCATATCGCGTTCAGCTGCGACGATCTTTACGCCGCGTGGGACAGGCTGAAAGCGCTCGGCAACCCGTTCGCGCCGTCGCCGCCGGCGACCTATTACGAGATGCTCGATGAGCGCCTGCCGGGACATGGCGAGCCGGTCGAGGCGCTGCAATCGCGCGGGATCCTGATCGACGGATCGACCGAAGATGGCGACCCGCGCCTGCTGCTCCAGATTTTCGGCCAGACGGTGATCGGCCCGGTGTTCTTCGAATTCATCCAGCGCAAGAAGGATGAAGGGTTCGGCGAGGGCAATTTCACCGCCTTGTTCAAATCGATGGAAATGGACCAGATCCGCCGCGGCGCGCTGGAAATCAAAGAACCCGCTTGATTTATTTGCCGTAGCCCTGAGCCCGTCGAAGGGAGCCTATCGCCGATAAGCGCCCTTCGACGGGCTCAGGGCTACGGTGAAAGGCGAGCGCAGCACAAATGGAGTTGGGTAAAATGACCAGTCAGTCTCCGATCAAACTGGGCGGTGTCCACCACGCCGCCTATCGCTGCAAAGACGCGAAGCAGACGGTCGAGTGGTACGAACGCATGCTCGGCATGACCTACACCACCGCTTTCGCCGAGGATCATGTGCCGTCGACCGGCGAATATGACCCCTATATGCACGTCTTCCTCGACGCCGGGAACGGCAACATCCTCGCTTTTTTCGAACTGCCCAACCAGCCCGTGATGGGGCGCGACGAGAACACCCCGGCGTGGGTCCAGCACCTCGCGTTCAAGGTCGGCAGCTATGACGAGCTGGTCACAGCCAAGGCACATCTGGAAAGCGAAGGCGTCGACGTGCTCGGCCCGACGCACCACGGCATCTTCAAGTCGATCTATTTCTTCGACCCCAACGGCCACCGGGTCGAGCTGGCGTGCGACATCGGCACCGCCGAGCAATATGCCGAGCTGCGCCGCGTCGCGCCGCTGATGCTCGACGAATGGAGCCAGACGAAAAAGGCGCCGCGCCACGCCGATTGGCTGCATACGGCGGCGAACGAGTAAGCATTTTTCTCCCCTCCCGCAGGCGGGAGGGGGCGGGGGTGGGCCAGCAACCTCCGGGGGCCCACCCCGCTGCGACTAGGGAGCAAGCTCCCAAGTCTCGCTGCCCCTCCCGCCTGCGGGAGGGGTGTGGGGCTATTTCCGATCCAGCCCGATGCTTTCCCACGTCGCGCCGCTGCACGCGTCGGCGCTCTTGTCGCCGTCACCCGAAAGCAGCCCGACCACGACAAAGCCGCCGATGACCAGCGCGACGAAGGCGGTCGTCACCATGCCGAGATATTTCTCGATGAATGCCTTGATCGGCGCGCCGAAGACGCGGAACAGGATGCCGACGGCCATGAAGATCATGCCGCGCCCGACGATGCTCGCCCCGATGAAGGTCGCGAGGTCCATGGCAGTAAAGCCTGCGGTCAGCGTCATCAGCTTGAACGGGATCGGCGTGGCGCCTGCGATGATGATCGCCTCCGCGTCATATTGGTTGAGGAAGCACACCGCGACGGGGAATTTCTCGGTCAGTCCCAGCGCGCCGAGCAACCACAAGCCGATGCTTTCATAGAGGAAATAGCCGATCGCGTAGCCGAACAGCCCGCCGAGCACCGATCCGATGGTGCAGATCGCGGCATAGCGCACCGCGCGCTTGGGATCGGCAAGGCACATCAGCCCCAGCACCGGATGCGGCGGGATGGGGAAGAAGCTCGATTCGACGAAGGCGATGGCGAACAGCCACCATTGGGCATGGCGGTGCGACGCCTTGGCGATCGTCCAGTTGTAGAGATGGGCGAGCAGGCTGCGCGCGGTGGGGCGTGCCGTCGGATCGATCTGAATAGCCATTTATGCGCCTCTCGATCAGTGCCGGAAGTGGCGCATGCCGGTGAAAACCATCGCGAGCCCCGCTGCGTTCGCCGCGGCGATCACCTCATCGTCGCGGATCGACCCGCCCGGTTGGATCACGCAGGTCGCGCCGGCCTCGACCGCTGCCAGCAAGCCGTCGGCAAAGGGGAAAAAGGCGTCGCTCGCGACCGCGCTGCCGACGGTGCGCGGTTCGGCCCAGCCATGGCTTTCGGCCGCCTCGCGCGCCTTCACTGCGGCGATGCGCGCGCTGTCGCGGCGGTTCATCTGTCCCGCGCCGATGCCCGCGGTCGACCCGCCCTTGGCATAGACGATCGCGTTCGACTTCACATGCTTGGCGATCGTCCACGCGAACAGCGCGTCGGTGAGTTCCGCGTCGGTCGGCGCGCGGTCGGTGACGATCTTCAATTCGTCGCGGGTGATGCGGCCATTGTCGCGGCTCTGCGCCAGCCAGCCGCCGGTGATCCCCTTCAGCATCAGCCCGCCGCGCGCCGGATCGGGCAGTTCGCCGGTGAGCAACAGGCGGAGGTTCTTCTTCTTTGCGAACACCGCGCGGGCGTCGGCATCGGCGTCGGGCGCGCACACGACTTCGGTGAAGATGCCGCTGATCAGCTCCGCCGTCGCGCCGTCGAGCGGCCGGTTGACCGCGATGATCCCGCCGAACGCCGACACATCGTCGCACTTCAGCGCCGCGTCATAGGCTTCGGCGATCGTCGCCGCGCTCGCGACCCCGCACGGGTTCGCGTGCTTGACGATGACGCAGGTCGGATCGGCGTCGCGGAATTCGGCGACGAGTTCGAGCGCTGCGTCGGCGTCGTTGATATTATTGTACGAAAGCTCCTTGCCCTGCACCTGTTCGGCGCCGGCAATCCCGCGCGGTCCGGGGACCGCCGGAATATAGAGTGCCGCCTTCTGGTGCGGATTTTCGCCGTAGCGCAATTCGCTGGCGAGCTTCGCGGTCAGCGGCAGCGTGTCGGGGAAAGTCTTGCCCTGATCGACGATCGCGAACCAGCGCGCGATGGCGCTGTCGTAGCTTGCCGTGTGGGCAAAGGCGGTCGCGGCAAGGCGCTTGCGCAGCGCGAGCGTGGTCGCACCGCCATTGGCGTCCATTTCGGCGATGACCGCGGCATAATCTTCGGGCTCGGTAACGATGCCGACGAATGCGTGGTTCTTCGCCGATGAGCGCACCATCGCGGGGCCGCCGATGTCGATATTCTCGATGACGGTGTCGCGATCGGCGCCCGATGCGACCGTCTGGAGGAAGGGGTAAAGGTTGACGACCACCAGATCGATCGCACCGATGCCATGTTCCTGCATCGACGCGACATGCGCGGCGTCGTCGCGCACCGCGAGGATGCCGCCGTGCACGGTCGGGTGCAGCGTCTTGACCCGGCCGTCCATCATCTCGGGGAAACCGGTGAGATCCGCCACGTCGAGTACATTATGCCCCGCCTCGCGCAGCGCCTTCGCCGTGCCGCCGGTCGATACCAGCTCGACGCCATGCTTGACGAGCGCGGCGGCAAGCTCGGCGAGCCCCGCCTTGTCGCTGACGGACAAGAGGGCGCGGCGGACGGGAATCAGGTCGGTCATGGAAAGGGCGGCCTTTGCAGGAAGGGAAAGACGCGGCTCCCCTAGGCGCGAAGGGCGGTCAGGGCAAGTGCGACCCACCGGTAAACGGGCTGTGTGCTCCCGCGAAGGCGCGAGCCCATCATCTGTACGCGCGACCTTGAACCGGCCCGAAATGGGTCAGTATCGGGTTGAACATGCCCCGCATGTTCAAGGATCGTCCGGGGGACGACCCGACCCGATGCTCCTTCGCGGGGACACAGAATTTTTCCAGCAGCAAAGGCTACAGCCCCAGCGCCGCCGCGATCTGGTCCCAGCGCACCAGCTTGAAATTCTGGGCACGCGGCTCGTTATGCCCGTCCTGCGCAAGGAAAAGCCCGTCCGGGAAAGCGGCGCCAAAATTGCCCGCGACGGCCTCGATCCCGTCGGTCTCGCTCACCGCGCCAAAGGCTCCTGCGGCGACCGCGAAACGCCCGGCATAATCCATCGACGGCAGCTTGAAGACCGCGAAAGCGTTGTCGCCCTGGCTCGACACGAGCAGGTAGCGCTGCCCCTTGTGGTCGATCGTCGCCAGTCCCTCGACATCGGCGACGAGGCGCTGGTTGTCGACCGGCGCGACCATCGTCGCGGTCGCCGCCTTGCCGTTCGGCTCGAGCCGCCACACACCGGCATCTTCCTCCCCGACATAGAGCGTGTCGCCGTCGAAAACACAGCCTTCGGACTGGGTCGGGATCTTGTGCTCCCACTCGACCGTGAAGGTCGGCGTGCCGTTCACCGCCAGCGTGCCGACGCGCACCGTGCCATCCTTGACGATAAGCGCGGCGGTGATCGGGGCGCCCGGCGCGGTCCGTTTCAGGCACAGGCCATAGGCTTCGCCGCTGCCCGCCGCGGCGCGGCCCAGCGGGGTGATCGCGGGCTTGTCGGCGTCGAGGCGGAATAGCGCGAGATGCGCGCTCACCCCGTCGTTGCGGTCGCTCGCGACGATGATGTCGCCGACGACATCGACATTGTTGACGAGACCCGCCTGCGTGAAGGCGATGTCCTTGCCGCTAAGGTCATAGACGTGCAGTCCCGCCTTCTTGTCGGTCGCGACGATCAGCGCGCGGTTCGGGTTGGCGGGGTCGACCCACACCGCCGGGTCGTCGGCGGCGTCGGCGCGGCCGGTTCCGACCGGCGCGGTCTCGGCGCTTGCGGTCACCTGCACTGGCGGCAGGCCGGTGATCGCAGGCTGGCTTGCCGCGCATCCGGCGAGCGCGATCGCAAAAGCGAACGAAGACAAAAGCTTCGCATGATGGATGGCCGACATCGTCTTTCCCCTGATTGCGGACGCGCCGCGGCGCGGTTGGTCGCGCCCCGTTCCAGCAAAGTTGCGCTGCGTCAATCCCACAATATTTCCGTCACTTAACTGTCATGCAAACGTCATGATGCTCGTCGCAAACTGTCACAGGACCACCCTAGAGGCCCGGCAACCACAAAGGGGGCTCGACCAACATGATTCGTATTTTCAGCCTGAATTCCGCCGCAGCGCTTGCGCTCGCAACCGCCATGATCGCTGCGCCCGCCGCCGCGCAGGACGCGCAGGATATGGCGCCGATCCAGAATGCCGACGGCACGATCACCACGTCGCAGGAAATCGTCGTCTTGGGCAGCATCGGGTACCGCAACCGCAGCGAGAATCAGGCCGAACCCGTGCTGTCCTATGACAGCGAATTTTTCCAGCGGTTCGAACCGCTGACCGCGGGCGACGCGCTGAAGCGCGTGCCGTCGGTGACCTTCCTGTCCGACGTGATCGAAAGCGACGGGGCGCGGCTGCGCGGCCTGCCGCCGGGCTACACCCAGATATTGATCAACGGCGAAAAAGTGCCGGGATCGAACGCCGACCGCAGCTTTTTCCTCGATCGCATCCCCGCCGAGCTGATCGACCGGGTCGAAATCGTCCGTTCGTCGTCGGCGCGCCGCACCGGCGATGCGGTCGCGGGGACGCTCAACATCAAGCTGCGCGACGGTTATGAACTCGACGGCGGCTATCTGCGCGCCGGCGGGCTCTATTATGACGACAAGGAGCTCGAACCCAGCGTCGGCGGCGTGTTCGGCGGTGCGCTCGGGCCGGGACGCTTCCTGATCGGCGCCAATTTCCAGGGGCGGCACAACCCCAAGAAGAAATTCTCGCTGCGCTACGACGACTCGCCCGAGAATAATCCGAACTTCGCGGTCGACGACTTCAACAACCGCGAAGACCAGGTCGACACGCGCGACGGCAAGGATTATTCGTTCAACGCGACCTACGACATCAAGGGCGATACGACCGATTTCTCGCTGAACGGCTTTTACGTCCACACCGATCGTACCGAAACCGAGCGCAGCTTTGAATATAATCACCCGACCGACATCAACGGTCCGATCCGCGCGACGCCGCCGGGCAATCTGACCGTCGACAATGCCAATGTCGCGACGATCAACCAGGACAATTACAGCGTCAACGGCAAGCTGGCGCACCGCTGGTCGGCGGGCGAAACGAGCCTGAAGGTCGGTTACGCCTATTTCGACGAAGATCGGTTCGAAACCGAATATGAGGTCGAATTCGACCGCGCGCTGCCGCGCTTTACCGGCGACCAGACGCTGACCGGCATCACCGACAAGGAATTTTCGGTGCGGCTGGAACATGAAATTGCTTTGGGCGAAGGGGCCAAGCTGCTCGTCGGCGGCCTGTGGCAGGACAAGGATCGCGCGACCGCGATCACCGAAGCGCCGCGCGATCGTTACAATCTGACCGCCGCCAACCGGCAGGGTTATGATCAGTTCGCCCGCAACCCGACCGAGTTCGTCCGCCCGTTCGGCGCTTTTGTCCCGGCGGTTGGCGGCATCAACATGATCGAGGAAAAGCGGCTCGACGGTTTCGTTCTGATCGAGGGCGACATGCCCGGCGTGAAGTGGGAGGCGGGCGTTCGTTACGAAACCACCGACCTCACGATCGTCGATCTGACTCCGCCCGCGACGCGCATCGACAATGATTACGAAAAGCTGCTTCCATCGGCATCGGTCAAGATCGACGTCGGCGCCCGCGGCCGCGTCACCGCATCGATCGCGCGCACCAGCCGCCGTCCCGAATTCAACTTCATTTCACCGGCGCGGCTCGATGCCGAGCTCGGCGACAATGACCTGCTCGGCAATCCCTTGCTCGATCCCGAAACCGCATGGGGCGCCGACCTGGGCTTCGAACAGCGCCTTGGCCGCGCCGGCATTGCCGGGATCAACGTCTTTTATCGCAAGGTGAACGACCTCATCGAGCTGACCAACACCGGCGTCACCGGGTCGGAAGGTGCGGGCACCTTCGTATACCAGCCGCAGAATATCGGCGATGGCAAGGTGTGGGGGATCGAATTCGACCTGTCGACCGACCTTGGCTTCGTCGGGCTGCCCGACACCGGCATATTCGGCAACATCTCGTGGCTCGACAGCAAGATCGTCGATGAATTCGGCAAGCGTCGCTTCAACGGCCAGAGCGAATATGTCTATAATTTCGGGATGATCCAGGACATCCCGTCGGTTGGCGCGGCGTTCGGCGCCACCTATCGCAAACAGGGCGGGGCGTTCGACCGCACCGTGGGTGAAGAGGTCTTCACCAGCTATGGCGCCGACCTCGAAATCTTCGTCGAAAAGCGCTTTGGCAAAAGCTTCACGATCCGCGCGGTGGGATCGAACCTGCTCAACGGCGCCAAGCGCGAGCGGTTCAACAAGTTCACCACGATCGAGGATCAGAACGATCGCAGTTTCGACGAATATGAACTCGAAAGCGAAAAGGCCGGGCCGGTATTCCAGCTGATGGCACGCTACGCTTTCTAACGCTTCGGTGACCGGCGCTCAGTCCCTGGGGCGCCGGTTGCTGGACCTCGACGGGTGGAGCGTCCGGTTTGGGGTGGATTTCAGACGTCTCCCATTTCCGTTCGTGTCGAGCGAAGTCGAGACACGCCGACCGCTCACGCCAAGCCACGCGTATCTCGACTTCGCTCGATACGAACGGGGACTGGATTGAGCGGCTGATTTCGGTCGAAACCCGTCGCACTTCACCCAATATGCTTGAAAATCCACCCGATGCTGACGCCGCCCGCGGGCGCGGTGCCGGTCACGACCAGCTGTTCGGTCGGGTGCGGGCGGCCTTCGCCATCGACCCACAGGCTTTGCTCGACGTCGAGCGCGCCCTCGGAAGTGCGGAATTGCCACAGCGGGCCGCCGTTGATCCGCAGCAGCGCCCCCAATTTGTCGGCGGTCAGGCTGGCCGAGATATTGCGGCCAAGGTGAAAGCGCAGCGCGAATCCCTTGTCGCCCTTGCGCCGGGTGCGCGGGGCGGGGAGCAGCATGTCCTCGCCGCGCAGCTCGCGGCCGTTCGGCGACAGGATCAGCAGGCGGCGGTGGATCAGCCCGTGGCGCCGCGCATAGCCGTCGTGGCTCATCTCGACGCGGCTGCCTTGCGGCGTCTCGCGCCGGTCGAGTTCGACCTCGGTCACCCCCTTGCCGAGCGTGCCATTTGACAGGATCGCGGTCGAATTGGTGTCGGCCAGGATCAGGGTCGAATGCGCCGCCGTGGTGCGCAGGCCTCGCGCCAGATCGGCCGGAATCGTCGCGCCGGTCAGCGCTGCGCCGCCGCAATTGACGACGATGCGTTCGTCGCCATCGCTGAGTTCGAACGCCAGCGTCGATGCGCAGCCCGCCTCCGTGACGCGCGCGATCGGCGGCGGCGCTGCATCGGCGAGCAGCACGACCTTGTTGGCGACCAGCCGCTGATAGCCCCAGTCACGCGCCTGTTTGAGCGGCCGGGTGCGCACCCCGCTCGCGGCGACGATCGCCTGCACATGCGCGGCCGACGTCGCGCCGCTGCCCTGCCAGCTGCCCATGCCGCCGTCGCTGTGGAGCAGCCCGAGCAGCGCCGGGACCGCGCGCGCCAGCACTTCCTGGATGAACGGCGGCACCTCCATCCGGCGCATGTCATAAACCTTGGCGAGCATTGCCAGCGCCATCACCGCGTCGAGCTGTGCCTGCGGTGAGCGCGAGATATTGCCGCCATCGGCGTAGAAGCTCGTCTCGAGCACCTTGCGCAGCCCAGCCTCACCGAACACCTGCCGCGGCTCGCCGCCGGGCATCAGCAGCGATGCGGCGACGATCCCGACCCACGCAACCATCTGCCCCGTACCCGGGCGCGTCTTGTCGGCGACGCGGTCGAGGTGCCGCGCCGCGCGGGCGAGGTGGTTGAGTACCGCGGAACGATAGACCAGATCGCTCGACGACAGGATCAGCGGCGCATGGCACGCCCAGAACAGGATGCGCCACGCGGTGTTGTCGGCCTTCCATGCCGGTTCGCTGACCGTCTCGCCATGCGTGCCCAGCCAGTGGCGGACGACCGCCTCGGCGATCGGCACCCCGTCGGCGCGCGTGCCGGTGGCGGCGAGATCGCGCAGCCACGCAAAGCTGTGCAGATAATCGGCAAAGGTCGGCGCAACGTCGAGCGCGGCAAAATCAAGTTCGCCCAGCGGCAGCTTCAGCCCGCGGTGCAGGAAGTGGCCGGCGCGGATCGCCGTCCCGGCGCGGGTGTCGCCCGGGACCGGGTCGACCGGCACGCCCAGCAGTTTGAGCGGAAAGCGGCCCTTCAGGCGAAAGGCGTGCAAGGGCGTGCGCCAGGTCAGCCGGGTGATCGCATTGGCGACGCGGTCGCCGAGCGACAGCCCCTTGTCGGCGGGCAGGCGGATTAGCCGCTTGCCGGGCTCGATCGAATCGTCGATCGGCGGCGCGTCGTCAGCCAGATCAAGCGGCGGGTCGGCAGGGGCCGAATTTAACGGTCTCCCCTCCATCGTTCAGCCCTCGCCGCGCAGCCGCCGGATGTTGCCCGCATAGGCATCGGGGCCGCCCTTGAAGGTCGCGGTGCCCGCGACCAGCACGTCGGCGCCAGCCGCGATCGCCAGCGGTGCGGTGCCCGCGTCGATCCCGCCATCGACCTCCAGCCGGATGTCGCGGCCGCTCTTGTCGATCATCTTGCGCACCGCCTCGATCTTGCGCAGCTGGCTGGAAATAAAGCTTTGCCCGCCAAAGCCCGGATTGACGCTCATCACCAGCACCAGGTCGATATCGTCGATCAGATAGTCGAGCATCTTGGCCGGGGTTGCCGGGTTCAGCGACACCCCCGCCTGTTTGCCCAGCGATTTGATGTGCTGGATACTGCGGTGAATGTGCGGCCCCGCCTCGGGGTGGACCGTGATGATGTCGGCGCCCGCCGCGGCAAAGGCGTCGAGGAAATGATCGACCGGGCTGATCATCAGATGGACGTCGAAGGGCAGGGTCGAATGGGGGCGCAGCGCCTTCACCACCGCCGGGCCGATCGTCAGATTCGGGACAAAATGGCCGTCCATGACATCGATATGAACCCAGTCGGCGCCCGCCGCCTCGATCGCGCGCACTTCCTGCCCCAGCGCGGCGAAATCGGCACTCAGGATCGACGGGGCGATGCGGACGGGGGCGGGCGTACTAGTCATGACCATCGGCCTTAACCATCAACCCCTTGGGGGGCAAGCGGGGTCGCGGCGCTAGCGGTGGAAAAGCTTGTTGGGGCGTCAGCGATCCTCCCCCAACGGGGGAGGGGGACCACCCGAAGGGTGGTGGAGGGGCACAGGCGGTTTACGTCGCTCTAGACTTGGTGAGCGATATTTGCCGGCAATCTAACGGCGGAGCACTGCTTCGGCGTCAAGGCAAACCGACGGTGCCCCTCCACCAGCTTCGCTGGTCCCCCTCCCCGTTCCGGGGAGGATTTGACATCCGCTCCCTACCCCCAAGCCGCCATCGCTCCGGCCAAACTCACCGCCAGCGCCAGCCGCCTTCGGTCCTGGCGCGATAAATCGGCATCGGCGCCAGCCCCGCGAGGATGACCGCGATGGTCATCGCCACAGGTCGGCCCTGTAGCGCGACCGCGACCCCCGTGATCAACGCAATGTGCAGCGCCAGTAAAAACCAGCCCTGCCAGACGATCGGCATCCCGGTGCCATAGCCGCGGCGTTTGGCGCGGAACCACGGCCCTTCGCGCAGGAACATATGCATCATGATCCGCTCTCCTCCTTCGGCGGTCGCCCGCGTTTGGCAGGCGCAGCGGCCCGGGGCGTCACCCCGCGCCGCGCCAGCGCCTCGCGCAGCAGCACCTCGATCTCGGCATTGGCGCTGCGCAGCTCGTCCGCCGCCAGCCGCTCGATCGCCGCGTAAAGCGCGGGATCGAGGCGGAGGGCAAAGGCTTTTTTGGCGGACGCGGGCATCGACTAAAGCACCGGCAGGCTCAGTAGAGCGATCCGGCGTTCACCACCGGCTGGGTGTCGCGTTCGCCGCACAGCACGACCATCAGGTTCGACACCATCACCGCCTTGCGCTCGTCGTCCAGGTCGACAACCTGCTTTTCGGACAATTGGGTCAGCGCCATCTCGACCATCGTCACCGCGCCCTCGACCAGTTTCTTGCGCGCCGCGATCACCGCTTCCGCTTGCTGGCGGCGCAGCATCGCGCCGGCGATTTCCTGAGCGTAGGCGAGGTGGGTCAGGCCGCATTCATCGACGGTAATCCCGGCGACTTCCAGCCGCTCGATCAGCGCCTTGCGCAGCTCGACCCCAACCTCGTCATGGTTGCCGCGCAGCGTGATTTCCTGATGTTCGATGTCGTCATAGGGATAGCGCGAGCCGATCGAGCGCACCGCGGCCTCGATCTGCGCCATCACGAACTCCTTGTAATCGTCGACGTCGAACAGCGCCTGCGCGGTGTCGGTGACGCGCCACACGACCTGCGCCGCCATCTCGATCGGGTTGCCGCGCAGGTCGTTGACCTTGATCTTGTCCGAGATGACGTTGTTCGCGCGCACCGCAATCTTCTTGCGCGTCAGCCACGGCAGCACCCAGCGCAGCCCTTCCTCGCGGTCGGTGCCCTTATAGGCGCCGAACAGCTGGATCGCCGCGGCTTCGTTTGGGTTGATCAGGTAAAAGCCGCACAGGATCAGGAAACCGACGACCGCGGACACCGCCACGATCACCCATTTCCACGCGACCTGAAATTCGGCGGTCGCATTGCTGATCCCCGCCCACAGGGCAAGGCCGAGCAACAGCACCCAGACCAGCAGCATCAGATAACCGCTCTGCGTCAGCGCGCGCGTCTCGCGGCTGCGGTTCAGCGCCGGTGTCCCTCCTTCAACCATCTTACCCTCCGATTCGATATAAAGATGATATCATATTTATATCGTTTTGGGCGATGGTCAACGGGATTCGGATGGGGAGGGCGAAGCTAAACCGTCGCCCCCGCGCAGGCGGGGGCCGCTAGCTGCCCAATTCTGCGCGGCCGCGTAAACCGAAAGCGGCCCCCGCCTGCGCGGGGGCGACGTCTTACTTCGGTCGCTTCCCGCCATTCGTCACCCCTGTGCGCCAGACAAACAAAGGGGGCCATAAAGACCCCCTTTGCCTCCCCGGTTTTGTCCAGATCAGTCGGTCGGAAAACCGCGCTTTTTCAGCAGCGCCGATACGTCGGGATCGCGGCCGCGGAAGGCGCGGTACGCTTCGGCGCGGTCGGTTTCGTTGCCGGTCATCAGCAATATCGTGCGGAACTTGTCGGCCACGGTGCGGTCCCACGGGCCGCCCGCTTCGGTGAACGCCGCCCAGGTGTCGGCGTCCATCGTTTCCGACCAGAGGTAGCTGTAATAGCCCGCCGAATAGGCATCGCTCGAAAACAGATGGCCGAATTGCGGCAGGCGGTGGCGCATGACGATTTCGCGCGGCATCCCCATCGCGGCCAGTGTTTCGCGTTCGAACTTGTCGACGTCGGTCGGCGGTACCTTGCGATCGTGCAGCTTCATGTCGACGATCGCGCTTGCCAGATATTCGACGGTTTCAAAGCCCTGGTTGAACTTGCCCGACGCCTCGATCTTGTCGAGCAACGCCTGCGGCATCGGCGCCCCCGTCTTATAGTGCGTCGCGAATTTCGACAGCACTTCGGGGGTCATCAGCCAATTTTCGTTCACCTGGCTTGGATATTCGACAAAGTCGCGCGGCACCCCGGCGAGCGCGGGATAGTTGATGTCGTACAGCAGGAAATGGATGCCATGGCCGAATTCGTGGAACAGCGTCGCCGCGTCGTCGAGGCTGATCAGCGTCGGTTCGCCCTTTGCGGCTTCGGTGAAATTATTATTGTTCGACGCCAGCACGTTGCGCGCGCCGCCCAGCTTTTGCTGGCTGCGATAGGTCGTCATCCACGCGCCCGACCGTTTGCCGTCGCGCGCGAAATTGTCGAGGTAGAAGACGCCGATATTCTTGCCTGACTTGAGGTTGTACACCTCGAACGTCCGCACCTTGGGGTCGAACACCGGGATCGTGCCGGTATTTTCGCGGAAGCCCATGTCATAGAGCTGCCCCGCCGACCAGAACATGCCGTCGACCAGCTTGTCGAGCTGGAGATAGGGTTTCACCTCGCTTTCATCGAGGTCGTATTTCGCCTTGCGGACCTTTTCCGAATAGAAGCGATAATCCCAGGGTTCGATGGTGATCTTCGGTCCCTTGCCAGCCTTGGCGTCGGCGTCGGCGATCGCCTGCATGTCGGCGACCTCTTCCTTCACCCGCGCCACCGCGGCGGGCCATACCTTCATCATCAGCCCCATCGCATTTTCGGGGGTCTTGGCCATCGTGTCGGCCATCCGGTAATGGGCGTGGGTCGGGAAACCGAGCAGCTCGGCGCGCTGCTGGCGGAGCGCCAGGATTTCGGCGATCGTGGCGTTGGTGTCGTTGGCATCGCCGTTGTCGCCGCGGCTCACGAACGCCTTATAGACTTTTTCGCGCAGCGCACGGTTGGTGGCATTTTGCAGCACCGGCTGCGCCGACGACCGCGTGTTCTTGATCGCCCACTGACCGGGCTTGCCATTGGCCTCGGCGGCGGCGGCAAGCGAGGCGATAAAGCCTGCGTCGAGCCCGGCGAGGTCGGCCTTGTCGGTGACAAAGGTGTACAGCTTCTCGTCGCCCAGCAGCTTCGACGAAAAGGCCGAGAACAGGCTTTCCAGCTTGGAATTGATCGCGACCAGCTTGCCCTTGTCGGCCGCCGACAGATTGGCGCCGTCGCGAACCATCTCGTCATAGGCGCGCTCGACGATGCGGATCTGCTGAGCATTGAGCCCGCTCGTCTGGCGCGCGTCGTACACGGCCTTGTAGCGGGCGAACAGCTTGGGATCGAGGAACAGCTCGGTGTAGAAAGTGGTGAGCTTGGGGCTCCATTCGGCGTCGATATCCTCGACGCGGTCGTTCGACTTGTTCGACGTCTGCACGCCCCACAGCGCCGACACGCGCTCCATCGTCTCTCCCGCCAGCATCATCGGGACGTGGGTGTTCTCGAACGTCGGCGCTGCCGGATTGTCGATCACCGCCTGCACCTCGGCCTTCACCTCGGCCATCGCCCTGGTGAAGGCGTCGGGGAACAGTTCGGGGTCCATCTTGTCCCACGGCGGCACCCCTTCATAGGGGCCGGTCCATTCCGCCAGCATCGGGTTGGCGCTGACGCTGGTCGGGGCGGGCGCCGGGGCGGCGACGGGTTCGGCGGATGCGGTCATCGGTCGGTCCATATTGGTGCAACCCGCGAGCAGCGCGCTGGATGCGAGCAACAGCGATAGCGGGCGGCGGAAAGGAAGCGCGTGGCGCGGCATAGGTGAATCTCCCCGGGGAAACGGTTTCGGCGGAAACCATGTTGCGGACGTCTTAACCTTATGTGACGACGATGTGCAAGGTTGGCGGGCGGGGGCTGGTCGCACGTTTGCCTCGGCATTCGCTCACCGTAGCCCCCCCCGATCATCACCCCCCAAACAGCGGCGGCACCAACCCCGGCACCGCGACCCGAAACGCAAACACCCCGCCCGCATGCGGCTGGCCCAAGCGCTCCTCGTCGGACAAATTCTTGCCCGCGCTGGTGACAAAGGCGGTCTGCATGTCCGCGCCGCCGAACGCGATCATCGTCGGGCGCTGGACCGGCAGCTCGACGGTCTGGAGCAATTCGCCCGCGGGCGACAGGCGGACGACGCGCCACCCGTCCCACAGCGCCGACCAGTAACAGCCTTCGGCATCGACCGCCGCGCCGTCGGGGCGGCCATTGCCAAGCGGGAACTGGTGCAAGGTCCGGCCCTCGCCGAGCATGCCGCTCGCGGGGTCGACGTCAAAGGCACGGATCGCATGGGTCGGCGTGTCGGCATGATAGAATATGCGACCGTCGGGACTGAACGCCGCGCCGTTGCTGGTGGTCAGGCCGCCAAAGATTTCGGTCAGCGATCCGTCGGGAGCGAGCCGGTAAAGCGTCGCGGTCGGATGCGCCTTGTCGCTGGTCAGGCTGCCGACCCACAACCGCCCTGCGGCATCGACACAGCCATCGTTGAAACGCTGCTCGGGCTTGTCGGCCAGCGCCGCCGGACCAAAGGGGCGCGGCGCCGTACCCCACGCGTCGATCAGCGCACAGCCATCCTCCAGCGCCGCGACCAGCCCGCCGCCCGCGCGCAGGGCGACGCAGCCGACCTGCTGGTCCAGCGGCATCATTTCGTCGGTCCGGGTTGCAGGGTCAGTGCGGTGGATCGTCCGCCCCTCGATGTCGACCCAGTACAGACGCTGTTCGGCCACGCTCCAGCGCGGCGATTCGCCGAGCAGCGCGCCGGCATCGAGGAGGAGTTCGACCATGGTCGATGTCGTAGCGCGGCGAGGGGGCGCTGCCCAGCGGCTGCAAACCTATTCGTTGCCTTCGCCGCCTAAGCAATGTCGTCGCCCCCGCGAAGGCGGGGGCCGCTATCGGTTTACGCGGCGCTGCCGGATAAGGCCTCCAGCGGCCCCCGCCTTCGCGGGGGCGACGAATGAGTTTCCTGCCGTAACGTCTTTCTACTTGACGTGCACGTAAACGTAAGGTCTTTTGGTGACCGAAAAGTTGCGGCCGACTCCCCGCTTGCGTTCGGCCGCCGCAAGGGAAAGGAAAGCCATGTCGCTCGATACGCTGTCGCGCTCTGCCTACACCGACGACCATGAGGCGTTTCGCGCCACCGTCCGCCAGTTCCTGGAAAAGGAAGTCGCGCCCAACGCCGCGCAATGGGCCGAGGACGGGATCGTTCCCAAATCGATCTGGCCGAAAGCGGGCGAGCTTGGGATGCTCTGCCCGACGGTGCCCGAGGAATATGGCGGGCTGGGCCTCGACTTCGGCTATAACGCGATCGTCGATGAAGAAAGCGCCTATTATGGCCGCGCCACCACCGGCTTCTCGCTCCAGTCGGACATCGTCACCAATTATATCGTCAAATATGGCAGCGAAGAGCAGAAGCGGCACTGGCTGCCCAAGATGGTTGCGGGTGAAGTGATCACCGCCATCGCGATGACGGAACCCGGCACCGGCAGCGACCTGCAGGGGATGCGGACGACGGCGAAAAAGGATGGCAATCATTATGTCATCAACGGGTCGAAAACCTATATCACCAACGGCCAGAACGCCGACCTGATCCTGGTCTGCGTCAAGACCGACACCGAAGTGCAACCGGCGTGGAAGGGCGTCTCGATCGTCCTCGTCGAGGCCGACCGCGAAGGCTATCAGCGCGGCCGCAACCTCGACAAGATCGGGCAGGACGAGGCCGATACGTCGGAAATGTTCTTCAACGACGTCCGCGTCCCGATCACCAACTGCCTCGGCGAAGAGGGGCAGGGGTTCATCTATCTGATGAGCGAGCTGCCGCAGGAGCGCCTGTCGATCGCGGTCAGCGCGCAGGCCTCGGCGCAGCGCGCCTTCGACGACACCGTCGAATTCACCCGCGAGCGCAAGGCGTTCGGCAAGCCGATCCTCGATTTCCAGAACAGTCGCTTCGTCCTCGCCGATCTGAAGGCAAAATTGCAGGTCGGCTGGGCGCACCTCGACTGGGCGCTGGCGCGGCACCTGAAAAAGGAACTGACCCCGGAGGAAGGCGCCGCGGCGAAGCTGTGGCACACTGACCTGCAGTGGGAGGTCATGGACAAATGCCTCCAGCTGCACGGCGGCGCGGGCTATATGAACGAATATCCGATCGCCCGCGCGTGGCGCGCCGCGCGCGTGACGCGGATCTTCGGCGGCACGAACGAGATTATGAAGGAACTGATCGGGCGCAAGCTGTAAGCCCGTCGCCCCCGCGCAGGCGGGGGCCGCTGGCTGTCTAACTGGGCGTCACTTGACGCCTCCAACGGCCCCCGCCTTCGCGGGGGCGACGACATTCGGAAAGGAACTCTCCAATGGCCACAGCCTATATTGTCGACGCCGTCCGCACCGCTGGCGGCAAGCGCGGCGGCAAGCTCGCCGGCGTCCACCCCGTCGATCTTGGCGCCGCGGTATTCGACGCGATCGCCGACCGTAACGATTTCGACACGTCGAAGATCGACGATGTCATCACCGGCTGCGTCAGCCAAGGCGGCCAGCAGACGATGGACGTCGGCCGCAACGCCGTGCTCGCCTCGAAGCTTCCCGACTCGATCCCCGCGGTCACCATCGACCGCCAGTGCGGATCGTCGCAGCAGGCGATCCAGTTCGCCGCGCAGGCGGTGATGTCGGGGACGCAGGACATCGTGCTTGCCAGCGGCATCGAAAGCATGACGCGCGTGCCGATGGGCAGCGTCGCGACGCTGTTCATGAAGGAAGGGCTCGGCCACTATAAATCGGAGCGGCTCGAGGAAAAATACCCCGGCATCATGTTCAGCCAGTTCATGGGCGCCGAAATGATCGTCAAGAAGCACGGCCTGACCAAGGCCGACCTCGACGCCTATGCGCTCGAAAGCCATCGCCGCGGCGCCGCCGCAACCGAAGCGGGCCATTTCAAGCGCGAAATCGTCGGGGTCGAGATCGACACCCCCGAAGGCCGCGAAATGCACCTCGTCGACGAGGGCATCCGCTTCGATGCGACGCTCGAGGGTATCGCGGGCGTCAAGCTGCTGCAGGAAGGCGGCGCGATCACCGCCGCGTCGGCCAGCCAGATCTGCGACGGCGCGAGCGCCGCGCTGGTCGTGTCCGAACAGGCGCTGAAGGATCATGGCCTGACCCCGCGCGCGCGCATCCATCACGTCTCGGTGACCGCGGGCGACCCGGTGATCATGCTCGAAGAGCCGCTGTTCGCGACCGAGCGCGCGCTCAAGAAAGCGGGCATGTCGATTGGCGACATCGACGCCTATGAAGTCAACGAGGCGTTCGCGCCGGTGCCGCTCGCGTGGCTTAAATATCTTGGCGCCGATCCGGCGCGGATCAACCAGCACGGCGGCGCGATCGCGCTCGGCCACCCGCTCGGCGCCAGCGGTACCAAGCTGATGGCGACGCTGCTCGGCGTGCTCGATGCCACCGGCGGCAAATATGGTCTCCAGACGATGTGCGAAGGCGGCGGTCAGGCCAACGTCACGATCATCGAACGGCTTTAAACACTTCAAACCCCTCCCCTTCAGGGGAGGGGCAGCGAGACTTGCCAGCTTGCTGGCTAGTCGCAGCGGGGTGGGGTCCATCGGCCTTGCTCTACGCCGCGAAACCCCACCCCAACCCCTCCCCTGAAGGGGAGGGGCTTTAAGGAGAGCCTCTCATGAAACTCGATTCCACCGTATCCGCCGTCGTCACCGGCGGCGCCTCGGGCCTCGGCGCCGCGACCGCGCGCCTGCTCGCGTCAAAGGGCGTCAAGGTCGCGATCTTCGACCTGCAGGAAGAAAAGGGCAAAGCCCTCGCCGAAGAGCTCGGCGGCGTGTTCTGCGAATGCAATGTCACCGACGACGCATCGGTCGACGCCGCCTTCGCCAAATCGCGCGAAGCGATCGGGCAGGAGCGCATCCTCGTCAATTGCGCCGGCACCGGCAACGCGATCAAGACCGCGAGCCGCTCGAAGGAAGACGGCAGCATCAAGCATTTTCCGCTCGATGCGTTCAACTGGATCATCCAGATCAACCTCGTCGGCACCTTCCGCTGCATCGCCAAATCGGCGGCGGGCATGATGACGCTTGACCCGATGGAAGACGGCGAGCGCGGCGCGATCGTCAACACCGCGTCGGTCGCTGCGGAAGACGGCCAGATCGGCCAGGCGGCCTATTCGGCGTCGAAGGGCGGCGTCGTCGGCATGACCCTCCCCATCGCGCGCGACCTCGGCAACGAAAATATCCGCGTCAACACGATCCTGCCCGGCATCTTCGACACCCCGCTGCTCGCCGGCGCGCCGCAGAATGTCCGCGACGCATTGGGCGCCTCGGTGCTCAACCCGAAGCGCCTCGGCAACCCCGCCGAATATGCCAATCTCGCGCTTTGCATGATCGAGAACGGCTATTTCAACGGCGAGGACGTGCGCCTCGACGGCGGCATCCGTATGGGCCCGCGCTGATATGGCGAAACCGGAGAGCTGGCGGCTGAACCCCGCCAGCTACCCCGTCTGCACCGAATTCCAGACGCGTTTTCAGGACATGGACATCAACGGCCACCTCAACAATGTGGCCTTTGCCGCCTTGTTCGAAAGCGGCCGCGTGCTTCTGAACCGCGAGGTGCGCCCGCTCGGCGAGCGCCCCGCCAACGAACGCACGATGGTCGCGGCGGTCGAGATCAACTATCTGGCCGAGGGCAATTTTCCCGATCCGGTCGAGATCGCGACCGGCATTGGCCGCCTCGGCACCTCGAGCTGGACGATCGTCCAGGCGATGTTCCAGAATGGCCGCTGCATCGCGACCTGCGACACCGTGGTCGTATGCCGCACCGACGGTCAGGCCAAACCGCTGCGCGCGGCGATGGTGGCGGAACTCGAGGCGAAGCTGGCGCAGCCCGCTTGAGCGTCGCCCCCGCGAAGGCGGGGGGCGCTGAAGGTTTACGCAGCGACGAAGGACAAGGCCGGTAGCGGCCCCCGCCTGCGCGGGGGCGACGACCCACTATCTACAGCTTCTTGTCCGCATCCGGCACCGACCGGATCAGGTCGCGCGCAAAACCGATCAGCCCGATCTGGCGCCGCCGCTTCAGCCGCTCGGCGCGCAGGATCGCGCGGACCTCGTCGAAACAGCCGTCGACATTCTCGTTGATCAGCACATAATCATAGCCGTCCCAATGGCTGATCTCGTTCGCCGCCCGCTCCATCCGTGCCGTGATCACCGCGTCGCTGTCGGTGCCGCGCGATCGCAGCCGCCGCTCGAGTTCTTCCATCGTCGGCGGCAGCACAAAAACGCGCACGACGTCGGGGCCAGCCTCCTGATAGAGCTGCTGCGCGCCCTGCCAGTCGATGTCGAACAGCACATCCTTGCCCGCGGCCAGCAATTCCTCGACCGGCGCGCGCGGCGTGCCGTAACGGTGGCCGAACACATGCGCCCATTCGAGAAATTCGCCGTCGGCGGCCATCTTCTTGAACGTCTCGGTATCGACGAAATGATAATGCACCCCGTCGACCTCGCCGGGCCGCGGCGGGCGGGTGGTGGCAGAGATCGACAGCGCGATGTCGCTGTCGGCATCGAGCATCATGCGCGAGATGGTGGTCTTGCCCGCGCCCGACGGCGAGGAGAGGACGAACAACACGCCGCGGCGGTTCAGATGGACGCTATCAGCCATGCGCGCTATTCGCGCGGGTAGCGGCGGCGGTCAAGGGGGAGCGATATGGCGGGGATTTCACGAACGGGCTGGATTATCGCCGCGGGCCTGCTCGCGGTCTTCACCGCGATCCTGTTCGCGATGGGCCGCCCGCCGATCTGCCCGTGCGGCACGATCAGCCTGTGGCACGGCGTCGTGCAATCCGATCAGAACAGCCAGCAGATTTCGGACTGGTACAGCTTCAGCCACATCATTCACGGCTTCATCTTCTACGGCCTCGGTCGCTGGCTGCTGCCGCGCCAGCCGCTCTGGATCCTGCTCGCGCTGGCGATCGGGATCGAGGCCGCATGGGAAATCCTCGAAAACTCGCCGATCATCATCGACCGCTACCGCGAGGTGACGATGGCATTCGGCTACAGCGGCGACTCCATCCTCAATTCGGTCAGCGACGCGCTGTTCATGATCGCGGGCTTCCTCGCCGCCAGCCGGATGCGCTGGTGGGTCACGCTGATCATCGCGGTCGCCTTCGAGCTCTTCACCCTGTGGACGATCCGCGACAATCTGACCCTCAACGTCCTCATGCTCGTCTCTCCGGTCGAGGCGATCAAGGAATGGCAGGCGGGCGCTTAGCCGATCCACCGCTGTCGATGCACGGATCGAACCGGCTGCCGAACGCCTCGATCGCGGTCGCCACGCCGCTCGCGACGACAAAGCGAAGTTCCTCGCCTTGGCCGGGGATCAGTTCGGCGCGGATCGTGTCGGGCGCCTCGCCGGGTTCGGCGGCCGCATGCAGGCGGCCCATCGTCAGGTCGAGCCGCGCGCCCTGCGGCGTGACGCCGATCGTACCATAATCGGCGTTGCAATAATCGCCGGCATAAGCGGCGGCGGGTAAGGTGAGCGTCGAAGCACGCGCGGCGCGTTCGGCGCGCTGCGCCGCGACCTTTTCGACCTGCCGCGCCCATTGTCCGGCGAGGGTTTCGATTTGCTCCGCCGCTTTGGCCTCGGCGTGCGCGGCGCCGTGGAGGTACCAGTCATAGGTGTAGAGCGCGGCGAGGTCGACGATCCGAAACCCCGCGCCCTCGTCATTGGTCGCCGCTGCAACCCCCAGCCCCGCAGCGGGCAGCACCGACACATGCGCGCGCGCACCGACGAACGAGCCAAAGGCGTGGTACAGCGTCTGCTCCGCATAAGGCCCGGCGTACCAGCCGAGCCCATAGCCGGTCCGGCGAAACGGCCCGAAAGCGCCATCAAGCGCCGCCACCGGCGCCCGCGCCGTCGTTGCCGCTTGCGCCAATTCTCCCCTGTCCTGAAGTTGGAGCGTCAGCCAGCGCGCCATGTCGCTGGCGCTCGCATACATGCCGCCGGCGGCATGCATCGTGCGATCGTCCTTGACCAGATACAGGCGCTCGCCGCCGCGATAGGGTGCCGCAACGGGCGCTCCGCGGCGCTCGGCGAGCCCTTCGGTCAGGGTTTCGGTCATCGCCAGCGGCGCGAGCAGTTCGTCCTGCACGATGTCCTGCCACCGCCGCCCGATGCGCCGCTCGACCAGCAGCGCGGCGATATTGTACCCGATATTGCCATAGCGGAAGCTGCCCGGCGGGGTGTCGGGATCGGGCCTGATCTGCGCCAGCAAGCGGAGCAGCGTCGCGTCATCATATTCGCCGCTATAGGCGAGCCGGAACGCCATCGCGTCGCCCGCAAGGCCGTGGCGATGCGCCAGCAGGTCGCGCAAGCTGATCTTGTCAGCGGGAACGTCGGGGGCGAAGGCGATATCGGGCGCCAGCTCGCGCATCGTCCAGTCGAGGTCGATCGTCCCGCGCGCATCAAGCAGCGCCAAGGCGGTGCCGACGAAGCTTTTGGTCGACGACGCGATATAGAATGGCGTGTCGGGCGTTGCGGCAATGCCCGCTTCGACATCGGCGCGCCCCTTTGCGTTGACGAACACGGGCACGCCGCGATGGACGATCGCGACCGATATCGCGGGCATCGACGGAAAGCGCGCCATCGCCCGATCCAGAAAACGCTCGAAATCGGCGGCAAACGCCTGATCTTCTGCCGACGGGGCGGCGGTGGCCAACGGCGGATCGGCGTCTGGCGCTTGTGCGTTCGCCGAACCCGCGCTGCCGACGGCGACGCTCGCCAGCATCGCCAAAACCCATCGATTCCGTATCATTTGCCACCCCGTTCCGCCTGTGTATTATCTATGCAATACAGCTCGTAGCGGCGATGACAAGGTACCGGTTCACCCGTCAGTGGATGGCGGTCGGCCGCTCATCGTCGATCGGAATCGCGGGCGGCAATGCGTCACCCATCGTCTGGCCATCGGGCGCCGGACCCGCGGTACCGGCATAGCTGTCGACCACGCCCGCCTGCGCCAGCTGCGGATCGGCGGCGTGCGCCTTTTCCGCGGCCTGCCGCGCTTCGGCGCGCTCGGCCCATTTCTTGGTGAGGTATCCCGCGGCAACCGTCGCTGCGAGCGCGGCATAGCGTTGCGGGAACAATCGCCGCGCCGCGAACAGCGCGCCCGCGCCGATCACGGCGCCCGCGACCGGGTGATTGCCTTTTTGCCTGCCGATGGCGCTGCCCAGCACGCCGCCTACGATCCTGCCGATCATGCCCATATCTCCTTCTCCCCTCTCAATCCGCGGACAGGGGGTTGGGTTCCGGCCCCAGCATCGTTCGCGGATCGACCAGCCGGTCGAACGTCGCGGCATCGACATAGCCGAGGTCGAGGGCGGCCTCCTTCAAGGTACCGCCGCTCTCATGCGCGTGCTTCGCGATCTTCGCCGCCTTGTCATAACCGATTTCGGGCGCCAGCGCCGTGACCAGCATCAGCGATCGGCTCATCAGCTCGTCGATGCGCGCCCGATTGGGCTCGATCCCGACAACGCAATGCTCGGTGAAGCCTGCCATGCCGATGGTGAGCAGGTCGATCGATCGCAACACATTGGCGCCGATCAGCGGCTTGAACACATTGAGTTCAAGATGCCCCTGCATACCGCCGACGGTGACCGCCTGATGGTTGCCGATCACTTGGGCTGCGACCATCGTCAGCATCTCGCACTGGGTCGGGTTGACCTTGCCGGGCATAATCGAGCTGCCGGGCTCGTTCGCGGGCAGCTCGAGCTCGCCGAGGCCCGCGCGCGGGCCTGAGCCGAGCAGGCGGATGTCGTTGGCGATCTTGGTCAGTGCGACGGCGAGCGTGCTGAGCGCGCCCGAAAAAAAGACCAGCCCATCGTTCGACGCCAGCGCCTCGAACTTGTTGCGCGCCGGTTCGAACGCGATCCCCGTCGCGCGGCTGAGTTCCGCCGCCATCGCGGCGTCAAAGCCGATGGGTGCATTCAGCCCGGTGCCGACCGCGGTCCCGCCCTGCGCAAGCTTGCAGACATTGTGCGCGAGCGCGCCCTCGATCCGCGCGCGGCACGCGATCAGTTGCGCGACATAGCCTGAAAATTCCTGCCCCAGCGTCAGCGGCGTCGCGTCCTGCAAATGGGTGCGACCGATCTTGACGATGTCGCGCCAGGCGTCGGCCTTGGCGGCCAGCGCGTCGGTCAGTCGGGTCAGCGCGGGTAGCAGCCGCGCGGTCGTCTCCACCGCCACCGCAACATGAATGGCAGTCGGGAAGCTGTCGTTCGACGACTGGCCCATGTTGACATGGTCATTGGGGTGGACGGGCGTCTTGCCGCCGCGCGTGCCCGCCAGCCTTTCGTTGGCGATGCCTGCGATCACCTCATTGGCGTTCATGTTCGACTGGGTGCCGCTGCCCGTCTGCCAGATGGCGAGCGGAAATTGATCGTCATATTGCCCCGCCGCGACCGCATCGCCCGCATCGGCGATTGCGTCGGCCAGCCCGGCATCCAGCCCGTGCGCGCGGTTGACCCGCGCTGCCGCGGCCTTGATCCGGGCGAGCGCATGGACGATCGGCAACGGCATGCGTTCATGGGCGGGGAAAGCGAAATTGTGGCGGCTGCGTTCGGTCTGCGCCCCCCAATAGGCTTCGGCTGGAACCTCGATCGCGCCGATGCTGTCGCTTTCCGTTCGCGTGCTCATCCGACCAGCAACTGCATCACCAGAACGGACCCGCCCCAGATCATCGCGACCAGGCCCAGCATCTTCCAATATCCCGTTTCGCCGACGCGGTGCCGCATCCACGCCGCGATCAGCCAGACGATCACCAGCATCGGGGTCAGGATCAACAGGCTGAAGCGCAGCAATCCATCGGCGATCTGACCGCGCGACGTCGCTTCTTCGAACAGGGTAAAGCCCTCGACGCTCCACCAGAAGGCAGCGGTCAGGACCAGCATTCCCGCAAGCGCCCAATATTGCCAGAACCGGCTGGGGGGCCATCGCGGTGTCATCAGGGCCAGACTCCGCCCGTAACGCCTTCGAGGCGTCGAAATGGCGAAGATATCGGGTTTGGGTGGCCGCAGCGGTTAGTGGTTCTAACCGTCAGGCCACGCAAACTCGAGATCGAAGCCATTTCGTCGTCCCTTCGGGATTTGACCGATTTTGTCCATGGCCGCGTCAGCGAGCCTTGGAATATAATCATATGCCTACGCCTCGCTTCCTCGCCCTGAACAAAATCGCCTCAAACCTCGAAGGCGTTACGGGCGGAGCCTGGCCCCTCTATTTCCTTTTGCCGAAATCCACGGTCACGACGTTCGACCCGTCCTCACTCGCCATGTCGGGGCGGTCGTTGTCGGCTTCGTCATGCGGTTCGGGTGCGCTGATTTCGTCGTCGCTAACCTGGAATTGCAGCCCGAAATCGACCGACGGATCGACGAAGGCGGTGATTGCGGCATAGGGGATCGTCAGGATCGACGGCGTCTGGTTGAATGACAGGCCGACGCTGAAATGATCGGCGGCGACCTTCAAATCCCAAAAGCGGTTCTGCAGCACAATCGTCATTTCGTCGGGAAATTTCGCGATCAGATGCGCCGGAATCGACACCCCGCTCGCCTGCGTCTTGAACGTGATATAGAAATGATGCTCGCCGGGCAGGCTGTCATAACCCTCGATCTGGCGCAGCACGCGGCCGACCACGGCGCGCAGCGCGTCCTGCACGATTTCGTCATAGGGAATCAGGCTGTCGCGAACGTCATCGGTCATGGGGCAGGGGGATGAACGGGCGGAACCGATGGGTCAAGGGGGGAGAGTCGCCTTGCATGGTGAAAAGTGGCTGCTATGGGGCAGTCCATGCGAACCGCCACCGTCCAGCGCACGACCAAGGAAACCGACATCGCCATAACCGTCAATCTTGACGGCACCGGCGATTATGCCGTCTCGACCGGCATCGGGTTCCTCGACCATATGGTCGAACAATTGTCGCGCCACTCGCTGATCGACATCTCGATGCAGGTGAAGGGCGATCTCCACATCGACCAGCATCACACGGTCGAGGACAGCGCGCTCGCGCTCGGCGAGGCGGTCGCCAAGGCGCTCGGCGACAAGCGCGGCATCGCCCGCTATGGCGAGGCGCACGCGCCGATGGATGAAACGCTGACGCGCTGCGTGCTCGACATTTCGGGGCGCCC
Source organism: Sphingopyxis microcysteis (assembly GCF_012274265.1). Lineage (GTDB taxonomy): Bacteria > Pseudomonadota > Alphaproteobacteria > Sphingomonadales > Sphingomonadaceae > Sphingopyxis > Sphingopyxis microcysteis. The sequence goes on along the minus strand of NZ_JAANYY010000003.1, from coordinate 456,438 downwards.
GCACTGCGTCTATAAATCCAGCTTCTCGCAGCCGCGGCTCGGCGAGATGGACACCGAGATGTTCCCGCACTGGTTCCACAGTTTTGCCCAGGCCGCGGGGATCACGCTGCACATCGAAATGCTGTATGGCGAGAACAACCATCACATCGCCGAAAGCATGTACAAGGCGCTCGCGCGCGCGCTGCGCCAGGCGGTCGAAATCGACCCGCGCAAGGGCGACGCGATCCCCAGCACGAAGGGTGTGCTGTGACACCCCCCCTCCCGCAAGCGGGAGGGGCAGCGAGACTTGCGAACTTGTTCGCTAGTCGCAGCGGGGTGGGCAATGCTTCCGCTGCCCACCCCACTGCGCTAGCGAGCAAGCTGGTAAGCTCCGTTACCCCTCCCGCAAGCGGGAGGGGAATTCAGTGACGATCGCCCTGATCGACTATGGCGCGGGCAATCTTCGCTCGGTGCATAATGCGCTCGTCGCGGCGGGTGCTGCCGATGTGGCGGTGACCGCCGATCCCGATACCGTCGCCAGGGCCGACCGCATCGTGCTGCCGGGCGTTGGCGCGTTTGCTGCCTGCATGAACGGGCTGACCGCAATCCCTGGCCTCGTCGAAGCGATCGACCGCCGCGTCCGGACCGACGGCGCGCCGTTCCTCGGCATCTGTGTGGGCATGCAATTGCTCGCCGACGCGGGCGAGGAGCATGGGCGGCACGCGGGGCTTGGCTGGATCGGCGGTACCGTGCGCGCCTTTGACCCCGCGCCGGGTCTCCGCATCCCGCACATGGGCTGGAACGACGTCGTGCCGGTGGCGCCGCATCCGGTGATCGTGGCGGGCGAGGCCTATTTCCTCCACGGCTATTATTTCGCCGACACCATCGACGTTGCCGCCACCAGCCGCCACGGCGCGACGTTCACCGCCGCGGTGGCAAAGGACAATATCGTCGGCGTCCAATATCATCCCGAAAAAAGCCAGGCCTACGGCCTCGCAACGCTTGAAAGGTTCATCCAGTGGCGGCCCTGACCATTTTTCCCGCGATCGACCTTAAAGGCGGGCAGGTGGTGCGCTTGGCCGAGGGGGATATGGACCGCGCGACCGTCTATGGCGACGATCCGGCGGCGCAGGCTCGGCTGTTCGCCGATGCAGGCGCGACCCACCTCCACGTCGTCGACCTCGACGGCGCCTTTGCAGGCGCCAGCGTCAACGGCGGCGCGGTCGAGCGCATCATCGCGGCTTTCCCGGGCAAGGTGCAGGTCGGCGGCGGCATTCGCGACCGCGCAGGCGTCGACCGCTGGCTCGCGCTCGGCGTCGATCGCGTGATCATCGGCACCGCGGCGCTCAAGGACCCCGAATTTGTCAAGTCGGCCGCTCGCGACCTGCCCGGACGGATTGTCGTCGGGGTTGACGCGCGCGAGGGGATGGTCGCGACCGAGGGCTGGGCCGATGTTTCGGACGTGCGGGTCGAGGATCTTGCGCGGCGATTCGAAGATGCAGGGGTCGCCGCGCTGCTGTTCACCGACGTCGGGCGCGACGGGCTGCTCAAGGGCTGCAATGTCGAGGCGACGGTGGCGCTCGCGCGGTCGGTTGATATTCCCGTGATCGCATCGGGCGGCGTCGCCGACATAAACGACGTCCATGCGCTGCGCCCGCATGTGGCGGACGGGATCGAAGGCGTGATCACCGGCCGCGCGCTGTATGACGGACGGCTGGACTTGGCCGAAGCGATTGCGGTGGGGCGGTGATGAGAAACATCCCCCGTTCCGTTCGTGTCGAGCGTAGTCGAGACACGTCCTGGCTGGGCGCTATCGTTCGGCGTGTCTCGACTTCGCTCGACACGAACGGGGTTGGGAGGCTTGGTTCATGACTGTCCGCGTCCGCGTCATCCCCTGCCTCGACGTCGCCGACGGGCGCGTCGTCAAGGGCGTCAATTTTGTCGACCTGCGCGATGCCGGCGACCCGGTCGAGGCCGCGCGCGCGTATGACGCGGCGGGCGCCGACGAGCTTTGCTTTCTCGACATTTCGGCCAGCCACCAAGGCCGCGGTACCCTGCTCGACATGGTCAGCCGTACCGCCGAGGTCTGCTTCATGCCACTCACCGTCGGCGGCGGGGTGCGCAGCGCCGACGACGCCCGCACGCTGCTGCTCGCGGGCGCCGACAAGGTCGCGGTGAACAGTGCGGCGGTCGCGCGCCCCGAACTCGTCGCCGACATCGCCGATCGCTTCGGCAGCCAGTGCGCGGTCGGCAGCATCGACGCGCGGCGGGTCGCGGAAGGCCGTTGGGAAATTTTCACGCATGGCGGGCGGAAGCCGACCGGGATCGACGCGCTCGAGCATGCCGTCCGCCTCGCTAGCCTCGGTGCGGGCGAGCTGCTCGTCACCTCGATGGACCGCGACGGCACCAAGGACGGCTACGACCTCGCGCTCACCCGCGCGATCGCCGATGCGGTCGGCGTGCCGGTGATTGCGTCGGGCGGGGTCGGCAACCTCGACCATCTGGTCGCCGGTGTTATCGAGGGCGGCGCGAGCGCGGTGCTCGCCGCGAGCATCTTCCACTTCGGCGAAGCGACGATCGCCGAGGCGCATGCGCGCCTCGCCGCCGCGGGACTGCCGGTGCGGTCGCACTGACGCACGTCTAAACCATAGCCCTGAGCCTGTCGAAGGGCGTTTCTCGGAGAGGCGCCCTTCGACAGGCTCAGGGCTACGGCGACTATTCGGCCAATCAAGGGTGGTCAGGCGCCTACCCTGCTGCAATAAAAGCCCATGACCTCCAAACTCCGCCTCGCCGACCGCACCAACGATCTCTTCCCGATCCTCGGCTTCATCGCCGCGATGGCGAGCCTCGCGATGCCGCTCAACGCGTGGATGGTGGCGATCATCCTGATGGGCGCCGTCGTCGCGGCGGTCCACCATGCCGAGGTTATCGCACACCGCGTCGGCGAGCCCTTCGGCACCCTCATCCTCGCGCTCGCGGTGACGGTGATCGAGGTCGGGCTGATCCTGACGCTGATGCAGGCCGAACCCGAAAAGGCGCAGACGCTGGCGCGCGACACGGTGTTCGCGGCGGTGATGGTGATCATCAATCTGCTGATGGGTCTCTGTCTTTTGAGCGGTGCGATTCGTCATCACGAGCAGCGGTTCCAGCGTACCGGCATCGGCGCCGCGCTCGCGACGCTGACCGTGCTCACCGTCGTCACGCTGGTGCTGCCGAACTTCACCTCCAGCATTCCCGGCCCCTTCTATTCCGCGACCCAGCTCGGCTTCGTCGCGGTGGTGTCGTTGATCCTCTACGGCACCTTCGCGTTGGTCCAGACCGTCCGCCACCGCGACTATTTTCTGCCCGATGCGGATATCGACATCGACGGCGACGGCGTGCCCGACACGCATGCCGAACCGCCGAGTTTGCAGCGCACGGCGATCTCCGGCGCATTGTTGCTTGCCAGCCTCGTTGCGGTGGTGCTGCTCGCCAAGAATCTGTCGCCGGTGATGGGCGCGCTGCTCGCCGATTGGGGCGCGCCGCCCGCGGTACTCGGCGTGCTGATCGCGGCGCTGATCCTCGCGCCCGAAGGCCTCGCTGCGGTGCGCGCCGCCAAGGCCGACCGGCTCCAGACGAGCCTCAACCTTGCATTGGGGTCGGCGCTTGCGACGATCGGGCTCACAATCCCCGCGGTCGCGGTGCTGTCGATCATCACTGACCTGCCGATCAGCCTCGGCCTTGACGCCAAATCGACCGTGCTGTTGTTCCTGTCGCTGATCGTCGCGTCACAGACGCTGGCGAACGGTCGCACCACCGTGCTGCAGGGTGTGATCCACCTGATGCTGTTCGCGATCTACTTGTTCACGACATTTGTGCCGTAGAACGGGCCTTCTCGTCATTGCGAGCGAAGCGAAGCAATCCAGGGCGGCTTACGCCACTCTGGATTGCCGCGCGGCTTCGCCGCTCGCAATGACGAGTGAAGGGCTACTCACGCCTCAAGTCTTGCGAACGAACACCGTCCCCGCACTATACCCCGCGCCGAACGAACAGATCAGCCCCGTGTCGCCCGCGACCATGTCTTCATGGTTGAGGTGGAAAGCGATGATCGACCCCGCGCTCGATGTATTGCCATAGGTGTCGAGTACCGTCGGGCTCTCGTCCTCGCTCGCTTCATGTCCCAGCACCCGCTGTGCGATCAGCCGGTTCATGTTGGTGTTTGCCTGATGCAGCCACAGGCGGCGCATGTCGCCGCCTTCCAGCCCCAGCACCTCCATCTGCTCGACGATCATGTTCGCGACCATCGGCACGACTTCCTTGAACACCTTGCGGCCTTCCTGGACGAACAGTTTGTCGGACTTCGGCCCGGACTGGTCGATCCCGCCGTGGCCGCGGTTGAGGAAACCAAAGTTGTTGCGGATGTTGTTGCTGAACTGAGTTTTGAGCTTGGTGCCGAGGATGTCCCAATGCTCCACGGGCGCGATCGCCTTGTCTTCGACCAGAATCGCGGTCGCGACATCGCCAAAGATGAAATGGCTGTCGCGGTCGCGCCAGTTCAGATGCCCCGAACAGATTTCGGGGTTCACGACGAGCACGCTACGGGCGTGGCCCGCGCGGATATAGTCGGCGGCGGTCTGGATTCCGAAGGTCGCCGACGAACAGGCGACATTCATGTCGAACCCGAAGCCGTCGATGCCGAGCGCGTCCTGAATCTCGACCGCCATCGCCGGATAGGCGCGCTGCATGTTCGACGCTGCGCACAGCACCGCATCGACGTCGCCCGCGTCACGCCCGGCGCGCGCGAGTGCATCCTTCGCCGCCGCGACGCCGATTTCGGCCAGGATCGAAAGTTCGTCGTTGCTGCGCTCGGCGATCCGCGGCGCCATGTGGCGGGGGTCGAGGATGCCGGCCTTGTCGACGACGAAGCGCGAACCGATGCCGCTTGCCTTCTCGATGAACTCGACGCTCGATTCGGTCAGTTCGGGCGCCTCGCCCGCTGCGATCGCCGACGCGTTTTCGCTATTGTGCAGCGCAACATATGCGTTAAAACTGGCGACAAGTTCTTCGTTGGAGATCGCTTCGGCGGGGGTGAACAGGCCGGTTGCGGAAATGACCGGCTGCGGTGCGTGCGACATGATGGTCCTGCGTGTTCTGTTTTGAATGCACGCTGATTAGGCCTGCTCGCGGCGCCGCGCAACGCCCCAACGCTTGCTGAACGGTCGCCGACATCATGGTTAACCTGCCACTAACCCTTTTCGTGGCAGATTGTCGGTTGCAGGCCTCCGGGGGGATGGCTCCCCGGGCGCCGTGCGGGAGCATGACCATGGCGACGCGTTCGGGACCGGCAGCCGGTGATCTGTCGATTGCGGAAATCAAGGAATTTGCAGGCTTCCCTGCGGCGACGCAGCGGTACATCCGCCGCTCGCTCGACATTGGGCTCGAACGCGAAGATGCGATCGCGCGCTGGTCGCGCGATATGGTCGAGGAAACCGCGATCCGCGTCCAAACGCGCGTCTATCAGCGGATCACCGACATTCGCGCCCATATCCCCGACGACAGCGGACTCGACGCGCTCGAAGGTTTCATGGCGCCGCTGGTCGCGGTGTCGGCGTTTGACCTCGGGCAGGACCGGCTGCCAGGCTTCGCCTCCTATCGCTTCCTTTACGAACGGCTGCTCGGCGCGCATGCGCGGCCCTGGCTGCCCGGCGCCTTCTGCGCCGCCGCCTCGCTGCCGCACTTGCATCCCGACAAGCGGCGATTGCTGCTCCAGTCGATCAGCGAAGCCGCCGCAACCGCCCCCGGCTGGTCGGCGCGCGAGCCGAGCTTTTACCCGGAGTGGGTCGAAAAGATCGACGAGACGAAGCCGGCGAATTGAGTGGTTGGCGGGCCAACGGGTAGCGAATGCCAAATCCTCCCTGTGGCGAAGCCATGGGGAGGGGGACCGTTCGCGAAGCGAATGGTGAAGGGGCCGCGTCGCCAGCGTCATCGCCCCTCCGTCAGCGCTTCGCGCTGCCACCTCCCCATCGCTGCGCGACAGGGAGGATCATCGTCCCGTAACCGACGGCTCTATCAAATCAAAGCCCGATACAGCCCGAAGGCGCTCGTCGCCGTCAACACCACCCCGACCATCACCAGCATCACCTTGGGCGAAAAGCGCTTGGCCATATAGGCGCCCAGCGGCGCTGCGGCGACGCCGCCGATGATCAGGCCCAATGTCGGGCCCAGGATTTCCTCGAACCCCAGATTGGCGATAAACGCGACCGATACCGCAACGGCCAGGAAAAACTCGACGCTGTTGACGGTGCCGACGATCTTGCGCGGTTCGCCGCCCTGGACCAGCAGGTTCGACGTCACGACCGGTCCCCAGCCGCCACCGCCCGCGGCGTCGAGAAAGCCGCCGACGACCGCCAGCGGGGCAACGACCTTCGGCTTCGAGATTTTCGGCGGGTAAAGCAGGCCGCGCACCAGCAGCCACACGCCGATCAGCACCAGATACCCAAGGACGAAAGGCTTCACGACATCGGCGTGCAGCGAGGTCAGGACATAGGCGCCCAGCACCCCGCCGATCACGCCCGGAATCAACAACCGCCAGAACAGCGGCCAGTCGATGTTGCGGTGGAACAAATGGCTCAGCCCCGACGCGCCGGTCGTGAAAATCTCGACGACATGGATGCGCGCGGACGCGGTCGCCGGGGGTACACCAAGGACTGCGACGAGTAGCGTGTTACAGATCACGCCGAACGCCATGCCCAGCGCGCCATCGACCAGCTGCGCGGCAAAGCCAATCAGGATGAAGGGCAGAAGGGCGGTAAAGTCGATCGTCGCAAAAAATTCGCTCATCAAATCATCCCAACCCTTTTAGTTGACAACCTGCTGCCGGGATTCGGCGCGCGATGCGAGTCCAATTTTTCTGCTGCCGATGAAGGGATTTGTTTGCGCGCCCAATGGAGCGGTCGGCGGCGGGTCAGCGGCTCAGGTCGTCGGGCAGATGATCGCGCGCATAGTCGATGAATGCCCGCAATTTTGGCATCACCTGCTTACGGCTGGGGTAATAGAGGAACAGCCCCGCGGTCGACACGGCACGTTCACCCAGCACGACCTCCAGTTCGCCGCGCTCGACATGCTCCTTGAGCACCGGTTCGGCGGTCATGCCCAGCGCGACGCCGCTGCGCACCGCCATGATCATCGCCGATTGCTCGTTGACGATCACCGGGCCGGTCACCGGCACTTCGGCTTCGCGATTGCCCTCCATGAACGACCAGGGCAGCAATCCCCCGCTCGCGAGCCGCAACCGGACGCAGCGGTGATGGCGCAGGTCAGCCGGATCGCGGGGACGGCCATGTCGCTCGAAATAGCTCGGAGCGCCAAAGACGGTGAAACGGAACGGCGACGTCAGCCGCACCGCGATCACATCGGCGTCGAGCGATTCGCCCATCCGCACCCCGGCATCGAAGCCCCCGGCGCTCAGGTCGCTCAGGCCGTCATCGCCGAAGATTTCCAGCTCGATTTCAGGGTACGCGTCACAAAAACCCGCCAGGATCGGCTCGAACATCGGCTGGATCGCGCCGCGCATCAGGTTGATGCGCAGCCGTCCGGCGGGCCGGTTGCCCAGGTTGCGGGCGGCTTCATAGGCCTCGGCTAGTCCCGAATAGGCGGGGGCGGCGCGCTCGAAAAACATCTCGCCCGCCTGCGTCAGCCCGACGCTGCGCGTCGTGCGCATAAACAAGGGCGCGCCGACACGCGCTTCCAGCCCCTTGATCGTCTGGCTGATCGCCGATGGGGATACCCCGAGATCGGAGGCGGCGGCGGAAAAGCTGCGCCTTGCCGCGACGCGCAGGAAAGCTTCGATCCCGTCGAGCGCCCCATGGGGGATTGTTAAATCCTGCTTCAAAGCACTTGCAGATTATAGAGGATTATCTATCTGCGCAACCGCGCCTAAAAAGGTTGCACAACAAAACGAAAGGAATCTCTCCCATGGCCTATCAGATCTCCTCTTTCCGCCGCTTTCCTGCCGCTTTCGCCATTGTCGCCGCCTCGGCGCTGGCGTTCACCGGCCTGATGGCAACCGCAACCCCCGCCTATGCCCAGTCGGGCGGTGACTATCGCTGCGCCGGCCTCGCCGAACAGGCCCATGTCGCCGCAACCGGCGTCGAAGGCGGCAAGCAGGCGAGCGCCAAGCGCTTCGTTTCGACCGGCAAGAAGCTGTGCGAAGCAGGCAATGAACGCGCCGCCGCCAAGCAGTTCCGCGCCGCGCTCAAGATTGCCGGCGTCGCCGAAGTCGAAACCGAAAGCCGCATGGCTTCGCGCTAAGACAGACTGACACCAATCTCCGGACCGTCCTCTCCCTCTCCCCGACGGTTCCACTAAACTGGGGCGGCACTCATAACGAGGCCGCCCCATTTGTATGTGCGTCGCGAATTTGGTGATCAGCGCCGCCGGTAACGGAAATACCAGACCTCGTGCCCCAGCCGCCGCGCCTTGGCTTCGTAGCGCGTCTCGGGCCAGCCGCCGGGGCGGTTCTGGAAATCCGATGCGTCCTTCGCCAGCCATTCGAACTGGTGGCGGTGGCGGCGCATGACCATCAGCGCATGTTGCAGATAGATCGGGTGATCGGTGCCGAACCGGAACTCGCCGCCGGGCTTCAGCTTGGCTGCGATCAGGTCGAGCGGGCCGTCATTCATCATCCGCCGCTTGGCATGGCGCGCCTTGGGCCAGGGATCGGGGTGGAGCAGATAGGCAAAGCTCAGCGCGCCGTCGGGGATGCGCTGCAGCACCTCCAGCGCGTCGCCATGGTGGATGCGGACATTGCCCAGCGGCAGTTTCGCGCCATGATCGCCGGCGACATGGACCAGCGCCTGCGCAACCCCGTTGATGAACGGTTCGGCGCCGATAAAGCCATGATCGAGCAGCATGTCGGCGCGCGCCGCCATATGCTCGCCGCCGCCGAAGCCGATTTCGAAATGCAGCGGACATGGCTGTCCGAACAGACGCTGCGCGGAAACTTCGCCAGCATCCGGCACCGCGATCTGCGGCAACAAAGTATCGACCAACTCCTGCTGCCCGGCGCGCAGCGGCTTGCCCTTCGATCGGCCATAAAGGCGGTTGATCGTCGTCGGATCGCCAGATTTATAAGCAGTCATGCGGCGCCCCTAGCCGCGCAACACGGGGGCGGCAAGCGCCCCCGATCGCGGTCAGGCGGCCAGCGCGGCCTTCAGCTTGTCGGTGAGGTCGGTGCGCTCCCACGGGAAGGCGTCGCCGTCGGCGGTACGGCCGAAATGACCATAGGCGGCGGTCTGCTTATAGATCGGCTTGTTGAGTCCCAGATGGGTACGGATACCCTTCGGGCTCAGGCGCACCAGCTGCGGGATCGCGGCTTCGATGCGGCCTTCCTCGACGGTGCCGGTTCCGTGCAGGTCGACATAGATCGACAGCGGCTCGGCGACGCCGATCGCGTAGCTGAGCTGAATCGTGCAGCGGCGCGCGAGGCCCGCGGCGACGATATTCTTGGCGAGGTAACGGGTGATATAGGCCGCCGAACGGTCGACCTTGGTCGGATCCTTGCCGCTGAACGCGCCGCCGCCGTGGGGAGATGCGCCGCCATAGGTGTCGACGATGATCTTGCGGCCGGTGAGGCCCGCGTCGCCGTCGGGGCCGCCGATTTCGAAGCGGCCGGTCGGATTGATGTGATAGACCGTGTTGGCGGTGAGCAGCTCAGCGGGCAGCACATCGGCGATCACGCCAAGCACATATTTGCGCAGTTCGATGTATCGCGCTTCGTCGCCTTCGCCGTTATGGAAGAAATAGCCGGGGACATGCTGCGTCGATACGACGATGGCTGTCGCCTCGACCGGGCGCTCGTTCGCGTAACGCAGTGTAACCTGGCTCTTCGCATCGGGTTCCAGGAAAGGCGCAACACCCGCCTTCCGGTCAGCAGCCATGCGCTCGAGGATCTTGTGGCTGTAGTCGAGCGTCGCGGGCATCAGGTCGGGGGTTTCGTCCGACGCGTAACCGAACATGATGCCCTGGTCGCCCGCGCCTTCATCCTTGTCGCCGCTTTCATCCACCCCCTGCGCGATATGCGCTGACTGGCCATGCAAATTATTCTCGAAACGGAAGGTCTGCCAGTGGAAGCCATCCTGCTCGTAGCCGATGTCCTTCACCGTTTTCCTGACGGTGGCTTCGATCTCTTCCAGCGCCCCCGGCGCCCATGCGCCATCTTCATAAACGCCCTTGCAACGGATTTCGCCGGCCAACACGACGAGTTGCGTCGTGGTCAGCGTTTCGCAAGCCACGCGCGCTTCGGGATCCTTCGACAGGAACAGGTCGACGATCGAATCGCTGATCTGATCGGCCACCTTGTCGGGATGTCCTTCGGACACGCTTTCGGAGGTGAAGAGGAAGCTGTTGCGCATCGGGGAGCCTTTTGGGGATTGAATATAAAGGAAGCTTTATGTGGCGTGCTGTTAGCGTCCGCGGCGGCGAAAGGCAATGGCCGCGGCAAGCAATAGCAGCGCAAATCCGACCGGCAGAATATTACCATAACGTGCGAACAGCGTTGGGGCATGGGCGGGCGGGATCGTCGTGTCGATCCGTCCCGCGGCGTGCATCGGCAGCGATTCGCGCACCCGACCGTCGGCGTCGATCACCGCGCTGATCCCGGTCGGGGTGGCGCGGATGACGGGGAGCCCCTCCTCGATCGCACGCAGCCGCGCCTGCGCCAGATGCTGCGGCGGACCCCAGCTGCCGAACCACGCGTCGTTCGACGGGTTGAAGATGAAATCGGGGCGGTGGTCGCGGTCGACGACCTGCCCCGAAAAGATGATCTCGTAACAGATTTGCAGCCCCGCGCGGCCGAAGGCGCCAAGGTCGAGGGTGCGCGGTCCCGGGCCGGGCCAGAAATCGATGTCGCCGGGGGCGAGGCGCGACAGGCCGATCGCCGACAGCACGGGACGCATCGGCAGATATTCGCCATAAGGCACCAGATGCGCCTTGTCGTACCGCGGCCCAAGGGTGCCGTCGGCACGGACGGTCATCACCGCATTGCGCGCGCCAACCACGTCGCCCTGTTGGTCGAGTTCGAGCTTGAGCGCGCCGAGCAGCATCACATCATCGGGGTTCATCAGCGCGGTCAGGCGCACGCGCGCCGCGGCGGGCGAGCGGTCGTAATAGACCGCGGGATAGCCCCATTCGAGATAGTCGGGCACCGCCGCTTCGGGCCACAGGATCAGGCGCGGGGTGTCGTCCTTTGGCGCAGTCAACCGCGCGAGTTTGGCAAAATTGGCGTCGGCCTTGGCACCGACCCATTTGTCGGCCTGCCCGACATTGGGCTGGACGACGGTGATGGGGATGCCTTCCTCCGCTCGCGGGGATCTGCCGAGTATAGCGGGAAAGAGAGTGGCGACGATGACTGGGAGGACAAAGAGGGCAAAGAATCCGAGGCCGATCCATGTCCCGGACTTCGGCCACGTCACGCGCGACAACGTCCCGACGTAAGCGATTGCATAGGTCGCCCAAACCGCCAGCAGGATCACGAATGCACCGAGTCCATATGTTCCGACGCTCGGCAGGAAGATGTTGGGAATAAGGGTGGGGCCGAGGACCGCCGCGAGCGGATTCCACGCAAAGCCGGTGAAGACCCAGCTGCGTAGCCATTCGGTCAGCGTCCACAGCGCGGAAAAGGCGAAGATGAAGGACAGCGTCGCCCCTGCGAAGGCGGGGGCCGCTGTCGGCGTTGGGCCTTCACTGCGGTGTAAACCGCCAGCGGCCCCCGCTTTCGCGGGAGCGACGAATTTGGTCATCGCCCAAGTCCCCCACGCCGCCAGCGCCGGATACGCCGCCAGATACAGCGCCAGCAGCACGACCGCGATCCACCCCAGCCATGCGGGCATCGCCGCCTGATAGGTGAAGGCGGTCGCGATCCAGTTCAGTCCGACGACAAAATGCCCGACCCCGAACGCCCAGCCGATCCCGAACGTCCGCCAGCCTTTGGTACTGCGCGCCACCAGTACCATCCAGACTGCGAGCGCGAGCAGGGTCAGCGGCCAGAGGTGGAGCGGCGCAAAACCCGTTGCCGAAACGGCGCCGAGCGCAAGGGCGACAAGCTTGGGCCAGCGGTCGGCGAAAGCGGCGATGCGGGGGAGGAGCGCGGTCACATGCGCTCCCATAGCGATGCGGCGAGGCCGCGACAATCGGGCGTGCATGGGTGGGCTTGTGCGAGGTGGCGACACGATGAAAAACGCTTTGGCCGGTTTTGACTGGAAGCTGACATTGCGTGCGCGTGTAGTTCCCCGTAATCTACGATTATGACTCAGAGCGCGTTTGAATGGGATCCAAGTCCACCCACCGTCAATGAGCGCATCATCTGTGGCGTATGGTTGACGGCATTTATAGTTGCCTTAGCAAATCGGTTTTTTGGGTGGCGGCTGTTTCAAGGCTTTGACAATTGGGTTCTTCTGGCCCTGCTCGTTGTCGCATTTTTCATCTTCGCCAGACTGCCTACAGTAAGGCGCAATGAGGGCATTCGACGACCTTTTGCATATTGGGTAACCATCGGCACTGGTGTGGTTGGTGCGCTAGTTTTGATATTAATTGGCCCTCAGCATTGAAGTTCGCTCTCCACCCCAAAATGGACGCCGCCGCATTACAGCATATATTTCATCTTGATCGTCTGCCGCGTGTCGCCGGTCACCGCAAAGCTGGCCGAATTGAACTTGGGCGCGCCCATGCCGATCGCGGGATTGCGTGAAAAGCCGAAGCCTTCCTTGGGCAGGAACAGCGCCATATCCATTTTGTTGTTGCTGTTCTCGTCGTGGACGACGGCGATCGCATAGGTGCCGTTGGCGGGCGCGGCGACCTTGAAATGACCGGCATTCGCGGCCTTCACCGCCATGCGCACCGACGCCTTGTCCTTGCTGCAATCGGGGAAAGCCTTGGGATTGGCGGTCAGGCAGACCAGCAATTGCCCCTTGGTGTTGCGCAGACCACTGACGCTGACCTCAACGCTGGGCGTTGACGGCGGCGCGGCGGCGGTGAGCAGCGGCAAAATCGCCAAGCCCAATATCGGTGCCGCAAAGCTTGTCCCAGAAGCGAAAGTAAAGGCCATAGTTCCCCCGGTAAGCGGCGTGATGCTGCTCGTGATGCGTCGCCGTTATCAGCCACCGCCCGACTGGTCCATGAACGAGCGCGCGCGGAAACATTTCCCACCCCATATGATTGCCGACCCCCATCACGGTCATGATCGTCAGCACCAGTCCCAGCACCGCGACATGGATCGGGATCAGGAACACCAGCGCTGGGATGACCACCGCCCCGGTGATCGCTTCGATCGGGTGAAAGCTCATCGCCGCCCATGCGGTCGGCGGGCGGCTGTCGTGGTGGATGGCGTGGGCGATGCGGAACAGCGCGGGCCGGTGCATCCAGCGGTGCGTCCAGTAAAACCATGTGTCGTGGAGCAGCAGATAGGCGAGCAGGCTGACCGGCAGATACCAGAGCGGAAAGGTGTCGACGTCTGTGTAGATGCGCGTCCAGCCATGCGTCTGCCACCCCCAGGCGACGATGCCCGCCGGGATCCCGTAAATCGCGGCGCTGGCCAGACTCCAGCCCACTTCGCGCCGCATCTGTGGTTCCAGACCGCGATAGAGACCGGGATGTTTGAGCCGCGTCGCCAGCGCGAATCCGCCGCTGCTGAGCAGATAGCGGACGCCGACGATCGCCGTCATTGCCAATGCCGAGAAAATGATCGCCGCCATGCGACTCCTCTAGCGGGCCGCGCGCGTGGGGGCTAGGGCGAGGCAATGATCGCGCCCGAACCCGATTTTTGCGACATCGCTATCGTCGGCGGAGGATTGGCCGGCGGGCTTGCGGCGCTGGCGCTCGCGGCGAAACGACCGAAGCTCGACGTGCGGCTGATCGAACCCGATGCGATCGGCGGCAACCACATCTGGTCTTTCTTCGACAGCGACATTGCCAAGCGCGACCGCTGGCTCGTCGCGCCGCTCGTCCGCTATCATTGGGACCGTTATGATGTCGCCTTTCCGGAACGCGAGCGCCGGGTCCGCATGGGCTACAAAAGCATCACTGGCGAAGCGCTCGCCGAAGCGGTCACCGCGGCGCTGCCCGCGGGGCGGATCATTGCCAATAAGGCGAAACATGTCGCGCCCGACCATGTGCTGCTCGCGCGCGGCGGGCGATTGTCGGCCAAGCACGTCATCGACGCGCGCGGCACCGGCAAGACATCGATGCTCGATTGCGGCTGGCAGAAATTCGTCGGGCAGGCACTGACCGTCGAGGGCGGACATGGCATTGATCGGCCGGTGGTGATGGACGCAACCGTCGAGCAGCTCGACGGCTATCGCTTTGTCTATCTGCTCCCCTTCGATGCCGAGACGATCTTTGTCGAGGACACTTATTACAGCAATGACGCCGATCTGGACGTCGCCGCGGTGCGGGGCCGCATCGCAGCCTATGCCGCGCTTCGCCAATGGAATGTTACCGCGGTGACGCGCGAGGAGACCGGCGTCCTGCCCGTCGTCGTGGCAGGCGATTTCGACCGCTTGTGGCCGCCGATCGACCGGGTCGGGCGGATCGGCGCGCGCGCCGGGGTATTTCACGCGATGACCGGCTATTCGCTCCCCGATGCGGTGCGGACGGCGGCAGCGCTGCCCGCGCTCGTCGACCGCGGCGACCTCGGTCCCCGCCTCCGTGCCCGCGCCGCAGCGTCCTGGCGCCGCCAGCGTTACTACCGCATGCTCGGTGCGATGCTGTTCCGCGCTGCCGAACCGGACGAACGCTACCGGATATTCCAGCGCTTCTACGGCCTCGCGCCCGGCCTGATCGCCCGCTTCTACGCGGGCCGATCGAACGCCGCCGACAAGTTGCGCATCCTGGCGGGGAAGCCGCCCGTATCTGTACGCCGCGCGCTTGCGGCGCTGTCAAAACTGGACTGGAAATGACCCGCACCGCTATCGTCATTGGCGCCGGCTTCGGCGGCCTCGCACTCGCCATCCGGCTGCAATCGGCGGGGGTGGCGACGACGATCGTCGAGGCGCGCGACAAGGCGGGCGGGCGCGGCTATCACTGGCAGCGGCAGGGTTTTACGTTCGACGCCGGGCCGACGGTGATCACCGACCCGCCGTGCCTGCGGGAACTATGGGCGCTCAGCGGACAGGACATGGCCGCCGACGTGACGCTCGACCCGGTGATGCCCTTCTACCGGCTGAACTGGCCCGACGGGACGAATTTCGACTATTCGAACGACGAGGTGGCGCTGAACGCCGAAATCGCCAAGCTCAATCCCGCCGATGTCGCAGGCTATGAGAAATTCCTGACCTATTCGAAGGGGGTGTATGAGGAAGGCTATGTCAAGCTCGGCTCGGCGGCCTTTCTCGACTTCGCCTCGATGATCAAGGCAGCGCCGGCGCTGATGAAATATCAGGCGTGGCGCAGCGTCTATTCGATCGTCTCCTCCTATGTGCAGGACGAGCGGCTGCGGCAGGCGCTGTCGTTTCACACGCTGCTGGTCGGCGGCAATCCGATGAGCACCAGCTCGATCTATGCGCTCATTCATACGATCGAAAAGGATGGCGGGGTGTGGTTCGCACGTGGCGGTACCAACCGGCTGGTCGCGGGCATGGTCGCTTTGTTCGAGCGGCTGGGCGGCACGATCCGCCTTGCCGATCCGGTGACGAAGATCGAGACGCAGGGCGACCGCGCGACCGCGGTCGAGACCGCGAGCGGCTGGCGCGGCGAGGCCGACATGATCGCGTCGAACGGCGACATGATGCACAATTATGCGGCGCTGCTCGGCGACCATCCGCGCGGGCGAAAGGCGGCGAAGGCGCTGGCGCGCAAACGCTGGTCGCCGTCGCTGTTCGTCGTCCATTTCGGGGTGAAGGGCGAATATCCCGACATCGCGCATCACAGCATCCTGTTCGGGCCGCGCTACAAGGGGCTGCTCGACGACATCTACAAGAATGGCGTCGTGCCAGACGACTTCTCGCTCTACCTCCACCACCCGACCGCGACCGACAAGGCGATGGCGCCCGAGGGCTATTCGACCTTCTATGCGCTCGCGCCGGTCGCGCATCTCGGCAAGACGAAGGTCGACTGGGACGGTGCGTTCGGGCAGCAGTTCGCCGATGCGATATTGGAGGAAGTCGAGGCCAGAGTTCTGCCGGGGCTGAAGGCCAATCTCGCGACCAGCTTCCATTACACCCCCGCCGATTTCGGCCGCGATCTGTCGGCGCATCTTGGCAGCGCGTTCAGTCTCGAGCCGGTGCTGTGGCAGAGCGCCTATTTCCGCGCGCACAACCGCGATGATGTGATTTCGAACCTCTATTTCGTCGGCGCGGGGACGCATCCAGGCGCGGGGATTCCCGGCGTGGTCGGGAGCGCCAAGGCGACCGCCAAGCTGATGCTCGAAGACGCAATTTAGTTTCCGTTCGTGTCGAGCGAAGTCGAGACACCCATCGGTCCGGAAATGACGTGGGGTGTCTCGACTTCGCTCGA
>NZ_JAANYY010000003.1:0-439965 GCF_012274265.1 Sphingopyxis microcysteis | reverse complement strand
GAGACGCGGCCTTCGAGGCCGACGGTTTCGGCGACGGTGATCTGGACACGTGGGGTGTCTCGACTTCGCTCGACACGAACGGGTAAGGGGAAATTTATGAAACGTCTTGCCGTCTATTGCGGGTCCGCGACCCCAGCCGATCCGATCTATATCGAAACCGCGCGTCACGTCGGGCGCACGCTGGCCCAGCGCGGCATCGGCGTTGTCTATGGCGGCGGGCGTCTCGGGCTGATGGGCGCGGTCGCCGACAGCGCACTCGAAGCTGGGGGTGAGGTGATCGGGGTGATTCCCGATGCGCTGGTCGGGACCGAGGTCGCGCATCGTGGCTGCACCGAATTGCACGTCGTCAGCGGCATGCACGAACGCAAGAAGATGTTTACCGACCTTTCCGACGGTTTCCTCACCATCCCCGGCGGCGTTGGCACCATGGACGAGCTGTGGGAAGCGATCAGCTGGGCGCAGCTCGGCTATCACAGCAAGCCGGTGGGACTGCTCAACGCCGCGGGTTTCTACAACGACCTGATCGCGTTCAACCGGAACATGATCGAGGTTGGCTTCATCCGCCCCGCGCATGCGGGCATCATGATCGTCGATGCCGGGCTCGACGATCTGCTCGACAAGATGGCGACCTACGAACCGCACGCCCCGATCTTCGCAATGAAGGCCGACGATCTGTAATGCAGGGGACGGGCGTCTATGATGCGCACGCCCTCCACGGTTTCGCGCATGACAGCATATTGCGCGGATCGAAGAGCTTTGCGCTCGCCAGCCAGTTGTTCGATCGTGAAACGCGCGAACGCGTCTGGCTGCTCTACGCTTGGTGCCGCGCCGCCGACGACCTGACCGACGGCCAGGATCATGGCGGCGCGATGGCGCCGGGCCATGATGCGCAGGCCGCGCTCGCCCGCATCCGTGCCCTCACTGACGACGCCTTTGCCGGCCAGCCGACAGGCGATCCGGCATTCGACGCGCTTGGCTTTCTGCTCACCGAGGTCGCGATCCCGCGCGGCGTGATCGACGACATCATTGCCGGTTTTGCGCTCGATGCCGACGACTGGCGCCCGCGCAGCGAGGCCGACCTGCTGCGCTATTGCTATCATGTCGCGGGCGCGGTCGGCGTTGCGATGGCTTTGGTGATGGGGATCGACCCCGCCGATGAGGCGACGCTTGATCGCGCCTGCGACCTCGGCATCGCTTTCCAGCTCGCCAATATCGCGCGCGATGTGGCCGAGGATGCCGCCGCGGACCGTTGCTACCTGCCCGTCGAATGGCTGGTCGAACTCGACATTCCGCCGGGCCAGCACATGCACCCCGCCTTTCGGTCGCGCCTGGCGGTGATGGCGAAATGGCTCGCCGAAATGGCCGGGGAATATGAGGCCTCGGCGCGCTGGGGCGCGCGCAAGCTGCCCCCACGCAGCCGCTGGGCGGTGCTTGCCGCCGCGGGCATCTATGGCGATATCGCGCGCGAGGTTCGCGCGCGCGGCGACCATGCGTGGGACCACCGCGCGAGCACGACGCGGCTCGCCAAGCTCGGCTGGATCGCGCGCGCCGGCTGGTCGGTACTGCGCCGCCCGCCGCAGCGGCGGATCAGCCGCGACGGCCTGTGGACGCGGCCGCGTAGCGGGGCGAGCGGATGACCCAGATCGAGTGGCTGGCCGCGGCGCTGGTGCTGATCAATGTCGCGCTCGTCGCGCTGCGCAGCGTGTGGAATTATCCGTTCGCGCTGGTCGCGGTCAGCCTTTACGCCGTCGTTTTCTATGACGCGCGGTTGTACAGCGACATGGTTTTGCAGGGCTTCTTCTTCGCGCTCAATCTCTATGGTTGGGCGAGCTGGCTGCGCGCCCGCAATGAGAGCGGGGTTCCCGTCGGCTGGATGGACCAGCGCGCGCGACAGCAATGGGCGCTGGTCACCATCGCCGCCTGGGCCGCGTGGAGCTTCGCGATGGATCGCTATACCAATGCCGTGGCGCCATGGATCGACGGCGCGATCGCGATACTCAGCATCACCGCGCAATGGCTGCTCGCGCGGCGCCGCGTCGAAAGCTGGTATCTGTGGATCGTCGTCGATCTGATCGCGATCCCGCTGTTCGCATGGCGCGGCCTGTACGCGACCAGCGCGGTCTATGTCGTGTTGCTCGGCCTCTCGATCGACGGGCTGATCCAGTGGCGCCGCGCCGCAGCGTCGGATAGGGTTGCCGCATGACCCGCCACATCTGTTTTCACGGTGCCGAGAGCACCGGCAAATCGACGCTGGCGCCGCGCCTCGCACTGCGGCTCGGCGGGCTCGTCGTCCCCGAATATGGCCGCACCTACGCCGAGGCGAACGGCACCGATCTGGACGAGATTGACCTGCTGGCAATTTTCGACGGACATGTCGCGGCGACCCGCGAAGCCTTGGCGCAAAACCCCGAATGGCTGATTTCGGACACCGATGCGCTGATGACGCAGGCGTGGGCGATCATGCTGCTCGGCCGCCGCCTGCCCGAAATCGACCTGTGGGACGATGTCGCCGACCTCTATCTGGTGCCGGCGATGGACCTCGAATGGCAGGAGGACGGCACGCGCCTGTTCGGCAGCGACTTGGCACGGCGGCAATTCATGGACGTTGCGATCGGCGAGCTTGAGCGGCGCCAGCTGAAATGGGCGTGGGTCGAAGGCGACGGCGATGCGCGGCTGCAAAGCGCGCTGGCGGCGATAGAGGCGGCGGGATTGGGGTAAGCCGAACTTCCACGTAGCAACTGACGGATTCGGGATGGATTCCAGGCCATCCTTTATTCGTCATCCCGGCGCAGGCCGGGATCTCACCCTATCGGTTTACCGCACCGGCGAGATCCCGGCCTTCGCCGGGATGACGATTGAACAAAGGTCCTTCCGTCGAAACCGACCGCACAAGACCTACCCCGCGTAAGCGTCCCTCAATTCGCGCTTCAACACCTTGCCGATCGGGCTGCGCGGTAGTTCTTCGACGACCGTAATCGCGCTCAGCCGCTGCGTTTTCCCGACCTTGGCGTTGCAGTCCGCGCGTACGCCTTCCGCATCGGCGCCATCCTTGAGCACCACGAACGCCACCGGCGTTTCGCCCCATTCCTCGCTTGGCATGCCGACCACCGCGGCCTCGACGACGCGATCGTCGGCGAGCAGGATCGCCTCCAGATCGCTGGGAAAGATATTGAAGCCGCCGGAGATGATCATGTCCTTGGCGCGGTCCATCAGGGTCAGGAACCCGTCCTCGTCGATCCGCCCGATGTCGCCGTGGCGATAGAAGAGATTTCCCTCGGCATCATACCAGTGCATCGCCTTGGTCGCGTCAGGGCGGTTATTGTAACCGGTCATCATCGCAGGACTGCGGCCGACGACTTCGCCGACCGATCCTTGCGGCAGTTCGTTGCCGTCCTCGTCGATCACCTTCGCGATATGTCCCGGCGCGGGCTTGCCGACCGTGTGGAGCTTGTCGGGGAATTGATGTGCCTCGAGGATGAATGCCGCGCCGCCTTCGGTCATCCCATATATTTCGACCAGCCCGCCGGGCCAGCGCGCCAGCACATCGGCCTTGAGCGTCGCCGGAAAGGGCGCCGAGGTGCAATATTTCATCACGAAACTGGAAAGATCGAAACGGTCGAAATCCTCGAGCGCCATGATCCGGCGATATTGCACCGGCACGAGCATCGTGTTGGTCGCGCGCTCGCGCTCGGCGAGCTCGAGGAAACCGCGCGCGTCGAACTTCTTCATCAGTACGACCTGCCCGCCCGACCCGACGGTCGGCATGAAGCTTGCCATCGTGGTGTTCGAATAGAGCGGGGTCGAGAGGATCGTCACCGCATTCGGACCATAAGCAGGCGCGCCGCGGACGATATGCTGCCAGCGCATCGCATGGCTGTGGACGATGCCCTTGGGCGTGCCCGTCGTCCCCGACGAATAGATGATGTTGAACCCGTCCTCGGGAAGGATGTCGACCGGCGCGGGCTGCGCGCTTGCCGACGATAACCACGCGTCGAGCGGTACCCCGGCGTCGCCGCCCTCCATTGCGATCAGGTCGCTCGCGGCGATGACCTGCCCCTGAAGGCTCGCCTTGGCGGCGCTGTCCAGGAACAGGTGCCGCGCGCCGGTGTCGGCGATCATCGCCGCCATCTGTTCACCGGTGGCGCTGTTGGTAACCAGCCCCGCCACGCCGCCCGCGCGTAGCGTACCCAATATGACCGCCATCTGTTCGACGCTGTTGAGGCCCGCAATCGCGGTGCGATCGCCTTTCGCAAATCCGTCCTGCTGCAACCGCGCCGCGATTCGGTCGGTCAATTGGTCCAGTTCGGACCAGCTCAGTCGCCGTTCGGGATCGGCAGCCGCTACGGCATCGGGACGTTCCGCGGCATGGGCACGGACAAGGTCGGGCAGGGTGGCGAAGTCGCCGTCAAGCATTTCGATACTGGTCATGGTTCAGGGTTAGCACAGCCGAAAGGCGGTGCAATGCCGGTGGGGCGGCGGGGCGACAAGACGTTGCGTCGACGACGGGGGATGCGGATGGCATCATCGGATTTGGCCGGGATAGGCGACAGGAAGTTACGGATCGCGATCCATCATCCCCATGCGCATCGGGCTGCGGTGTTGCGCACGGCGGTCGAGGCCGCGGGGTTCGTCGTGCGGATACTGCCCCGTCATATCGACGGCCTGCGCGCTTGGATCGACGCCTGCTTCGACCTGTTGCTGATCAATCCGTTTCTCGACTGGCAGGAGCCGTCCGAATTTGTCCGGCTCGCGCGCTCGATCGCGGGGCGGCGGCCGCTGCTCGTGGTGTCGGACCGCGACAGCCTTGACGATCGGATGACCGCGCTCGAATCGGGCGCCGACGATGCCATCGACTGTACCGGCAATCTCCCCGAATTATTGGCGCGTATCGCCAGCTTGCTCCGCAGGCACCATATTGCCGCGGGTCAGCTTGGCGGGGGCGAACTTCGGATCGACCTGATCGACCGGCGCGTCGAGCGCGCCGGTCGGCTGATTCACTTGCCGCTGCGCGAATTCGACCTGCTCGCCAACCTCGCGCGCGTTCCGGGGCGCCCGCTGTCGCGCGACGCGCTGCTCCGCGCCGTGTGGCGGCTCGACTTCGACCCCGGTACGAACCGCGTCGAGGTGCATATGTCGCGGCTGCGCGCCAAGGTCGATCGCGGCTTCGACTGGCCGATGCTGCACACGGTGAAGGGGCAGGGCTATGCGCTGCGCATGCGTCCCGATTAATCCTCCCTGTCGCGCAGCGATGGGGAGGTGGCAGCGCGAAGCGCTGACGGAGGGGCAGCAACGTCGCGCCTCGCCCCTCCGTCAGCCTCTTCGAGGCTGCCACCTCCACATGCCTCCGGCACAGGGAGGATCGACGATTTGATCGCAGTACCGCACGGACATGCCGTTTCTTGATCGCCATCCTGTCACCAAACCCAGCTTGCTTGACCAAAAGTTTCAGGTTGCTACTCATCTCCGACATAAACAAAGCAACGATTCCCGGAGAAGATACCCGATGCACCCCTCAGTCCACGCCCGTGCCAACCCCGACAAAGCCGCGATCATCGTCGCCGAGACGGGCGAGGAAATCAGCTATGGCGAACTCGACGCCGCCTCGAACCGCGCTGCGCAGCTTTTTCGTGCGCATGGGCTGGGGCATGAGGATGTCGTCGCGTTCATGCTCGACAACACCCCGCATTATTACGGCCTCACCTGGGGCGCGCAGCGGGCCGGGCTGCGTTATGTCTGCATTTCGTCGCGGCTCACGCAGGACGAAACCGATTATATTCTCGAAAATTCGGGGGCGCAGATCCTGGTTGTCTCGGCCAGTCTTGCGGACGCCGCGCAGCGGCTGACGACCGGCGTCAAGCGTTTCGCGATGGGCGGCGACATTGCGGGTTATGAAAGCTGGGAGGATGCCGTCGCTGCGATGCCCGCGACCCCCGTCGCCGACGAGCGCGCCGGGGTCGACATGCTCTATTCGTCGGGCACCACCGGTCGACCCAAGGGTGTGCGCGTGCCGCTGCCCGAGGAGCCCGCGATCGACGCAATGAACAGCCTCGTCATGCTCGCCTCGGCGGTGTTCCAGATCAATGCCGACAGCATCTACCTGTCGCCCGCACCGCTCTATCACGCCGCGCCGCTGCGCTGGTCGATGACGATCCACCGGCTGGGCGGCACCGTCGTGCTGATGAAGAAATTCGATCCTGAAGCGGCGCTGGCGCATATGGAGCGCTATCGGGTGAACAGCAGCCAGTGGGTGCCGACGCATTTCGTGCGGATGCTGAAATTGCCCGAAGAGGTCCGGACCCGTTACGATACTTCGTCGCTCAAAGTCGCGATCCACGCCGCCGCGCCATGCCCGGTGCCGGTGAAGCAGGCGATGATCGACTGGTGGGGGCCGGTGCTGTTCGAATATTATGCCGGATCTGAAGGCAATGGCATGACCTTCATCTCCAGCGCCGACTGGCTGACGCACCGGGGCAGCGTTGGTCGCCCGATCCTCGGCACCGTCCACATCATGGGCGAGGACAATGAGACCGAGCTCGGCCCGAACGAGGAAGGCACGGTGTTCTTCGAGAGCGAGAATGTCTTCGAATATCATGGCGACGACGAAAAAACCGCGTCGAGCCGCAATTCGAAGGGCTGGTCGACCCTGGGCGATGTCGGCAAGCTCGACGAGGAGGGCTTTCTCTACCTCACCGACCGCAAGAGCTTCATGATCATCTCGGGCGGCGTGAACATCTATCCGCAGGAAATCGAAAATCATCTCGTCACCCATCCCAAGGTCGCCGACGTTGCCGTCGTGGGCGGGCCACATGAGGAAATGGGCGAAGAGGTGATCGCGGTCGTCCAGCCCGCCGACATGGCCGACGCGGGCGATGCGCTGCGCGACGAGCTGGTCGCCTATGCGCGCGAAAAATTGTCGGGGGTGAAGGTTCCGCGCCGCATCGACTTCCTCGAAGCCTTGCCGCGCCACGACACGGGCAAGCTCTACAAGCGGCTACTGCGCGACCAATATTGGGAGAAGGCAAAGGCGGAGGCCTGATCCGATGGCCGCGCGCGTCGAATTTTTCTTCGATCTGTCGAGTCCGTGGACCTGCCTCGCGTTCCACAACCTGCCGGGGGTGCTCGAACGCACGGGCGCGGCGGCGGTGTACCGGCCGATCCTCGTCGGCGGGGTATTCAACGCGGTCAATCCCGCCGTCTATGCGGCGCGCGAGCAGGCGGACAACCGGCGGCTCCAGCACAGCTGGAAAGTGCTGCAGGATTGGGCGCGCCTTGCCGGGGTGCCGATGAATTTCCCGTCGCAATGGCACCCGGCGAAAAGCATCGCGGCGATGCGGTTCTGCTGCGCGATCGAAGATGATCAGGCGGCGCTCGTCTGCTTCGCGCGCGGCGCTTTTGCGAGCTATTTCGACCGGCAGGAAAATCTCGACGACCCTGCGGTGCTGGCGGCGGTCGCCGATGCCGAAGGCCTTGATGGCGCAGCGCTCGCGGCGGCCGCGGGCAGCGATGCGGTGAAGGCGCGGCTGCGCGCCAACACCGATGAACTCATCGCGCGCGGCGGCTATGGCTCGCCGACGATCTTCGTCGACAAACAGGATATGTATTTCGGCAACGACCAGCTTCCGCTGGTTGAAGCCGCGCTGAAACGCTGAACAAGGACTCTCCCATGAAAGACCGGATTTCAATCACCATGCTGGAGGGCGGCATCGCCGACGTCCGGCTGATCCGCGCGGACAAGATGAACGCGCTCGACACCGCGATGTGGGAAGCGCTCGCCGAAGCGGTCGATCAGCTGAAGGCGACCACCGGACTTCGCGTCGTTGTTCTGTCGGGCGAGGGCCGTGCGTTCTGCGCCGGGCTCGACCTGTCGAGCCTTGGCGGCGATCGCGATCCCGGTGCGAGCAGCGCGGGCGGCGGACTCGCCGACCGGACCAAGGGGATCGCGAATAACGCGCAATATGCCGCGTGGGGCTGGCGCGAGCTGCCGGTGCCGGTGATCGCGGCGGTCCACGGCGTCGCCTTTGGCGCGGGCAGCCAGATCATGGCCGCCGCCGACATCCGCATCGTCCACCCCGATACGCGCATCGCGATCATGGAAATGCGCTGGGGGCTGGTTCCCGACGTCGCCGGCATGGCGCTGTGGCGCACGCAGGTCGCCGACGATGTGCTGCGCGAGATGATCTATACCAACCGCGAATTCACGGGGTCGGAGGCGAAGCTGCTCGGTTTTGCGACACATGTGTCGGACGACCCGCTGGCGAAGGCGATGGAGCTGGCCGCAGTCATTGCCGACAAGAACCCGCACGCGATCCGTGGCGCCAAGCGGCTGTGCAATATGCTGGGTGATGCGAGCGATGCGGAGATTTTGCAGGCCGAGAGCGACGAGCAGGTCAAGGTCATCCGCACCCCGAACCAGATCGAGGCGGTGATGGCGCATATGCAGAAGCGCAAGCCGAGTTTTGTGGATTAAGCGAGCCGCAAGGCAACCTTCTACTTCTCCGTTCGCATCGAGCGCAGTCGAGATGCGTCTAGGGCTGCGCTAGCGTGTCTCGACTTCGCTCGACACGAACGGGTTGAAGGTCAGGTTCTTTCTATCAGAGCGAGAAACCGCGCCGCATTGTCCCACGCGCGCTGGTTGCCCGCGCGCGCTTTCTGCGCTTCGCTGTCGGCGCCCCAGCGGCGTTCCTGGTAAAGCTCGTCAAGGCTGACCGCCTGCCACAAGGCATCGGTGTCGAAGGCGTTTTCGAGCAGCGCGAGCCCGGCGACGAGCGAGCCGCCGATCGTGACCAGCGGCGTCAGCGCCGTGATCTGCCACGGGTCCTGTGCGAACACGGCATCGCGTAGGGCCGCGATGGTTGCTGCGGGTTGGTCGACCGGCAGCACGCCCTGCGTCGGCGCGAACTCGACGCCATAGCGTCCCTCGGCCCAAGCCAGCAGCGGGTTCCACGCCGCCGCCTGCTCGGCCTGCAACGCTGCGTCGCGCGCGTCGCGATAGCAGAAAAGGTCGCTCTCCGCATAAGCCGCGACCGGCGCGGCAAAGGCCGCGACGTCGGGCGCCGCCAGGTCGATCGCGGCATTGGCCAGCCCGGTCATCGGCATTGCGCCGGGGTCGATTGTTTCGCCCACCGCGCGCCATTCGGCGGCAATCGCTTCGGCCAGCGCCGCGCTCGGCGCCGCCAGCGAAGCGCGCTGCGGCGTGCGCACCGGGCGCCCGTCGAGCGCGATGCCCCAGCCGCCATCGTCATCGATGACGGCGACCTCTTTCCAGAAGCGCTTCACAGGTCTTTGGGAGAGCGCCAGCGGCGCGCGAGCAGCAGGGGCATCACCGCGAAATCGAACGCGCCGACCAGCACGATCGCGGCGCCGATCCAGCGGTCGGTCGGCTGGCCCGCGAGCGTGAAGCCGCCGCTGATCAGGATAAAGCCGATCGCGATGAAGGCGACGCCCATCAGGCGCATGATCGTCATCGCAAAGAAGCGCTTTTTGGCGAGGGTATCGTCGGGCCGGGTCATGCGCTGTCCCTATCGCCGCCGAGGCGGCGCATCAACTGGGCAAGCGCGCCGTGGCCGGTCGCTTCGACCCCCGCGGCGACGCGCTCGCGTTCGTCGGCGGACTTGTTCTGCGACAGTTTGATCGTCGGGCGCCAAGCGGTGATCCGCATTTCAAAGCCGACGATGGCGCCGGTCATCTTGCTGAACAGCGCCGGGTTCATCTTGCCGCGCGTCCATGGCGGGTTTGCCCCGACGCGCGCTTCATGGATCGCCGAGAGCGTGTCGAGCTGCGCGATGAGTGCGGCGTCGTCCAGCTTGCTGACGGTACCCTCCATTTCGACCGCGACATAGTTCCACGTTGGCACCTGATCGGGCGTTTCGTACCAGCTGGCGCTGACATAGGCGTCGGGCCCCTGCACGACGGCGAGCGCCGTTGCGCCGTCGAGATGCCGCGTCAACGCATTGCCGCGCGCGAGGTGGAATTGCAGCGTCGCGGCGTCGTCAGAGAACACCAACGGCGCATGCGCGACGCGCGGCCCGTCGGGCGTGGCGGCGAAGATCGCGGCAAAGCCGATCTCGCGCACGAGCAGTTCGGCCAGATCGTCCTGCTTTGGCCGAAAGGCGCTGTTCGGATGCATCAGCGGGGCCGGGCGGGGCGCGGGGGCGGCTTTTTCGCGCCGGGCTTGCGGCTCGCGGGTTTGCCGGGCTTGGCCTTGGGCTTCGGCTTGCCGACATGGTCGGTCGGCTTGCTCGTCGCGGTCCGTCCGCGGCGCTCGCCGCGCCGCGCCTTGCGGATCTGTTTGCTATGCGCCTTGGCGGCGGCCTTTGCCGCGGCTTTCGGCGGCGGCCCTTTGGCGACATCGTCGGTCCCGATCTCGCCGAGCAGCGGATCGAAGCCGAGCGCGTCGAGGCTGGCGGCGAAATGATCGGGCACCTCGGCGCTAACGTCGATCGCGCCGCCGTCGGGATGGTCGATGCGCAGCCGACGACTATGCAGGTGCATCTTGCGGCTGATCGTCCCGGTCAGGAACGCCCCCTTGCCCCCATATTTGCCGTCGCCGACAATCGGGTGACCGATCGCCGCCATATGGACGCGCAGCTGGTGGGTGCGCCCGGTCAGCGGCTGGAGTTCGACCCACGCCGCGCTGTTGCCCGCGCGCTCAATCACGCGGTAGCGCGTCTTCGACGGCAGGCCATCGTCGTGGACGTGCATTTTTTCGCCGCCCGACCCCGGCTGCTTGGCCAGCGGCAGGTCGATTTCGCCCTGCTGGATGTCGGGAACCCCGACGATGATCGCCCAATAGGTCTTGCGCGCGCTGCGGTTGGAAAAGCTTTTGGCGAAATAGGCCGCGGCGCGCGGAGTGCGCGCGATCAGCAGCGCGCCCGACGTGTCCTTGTCGAGCCGGTGGACGAGCTTGGGACGCGTCGGGCCGTCGAATTTCAACGCGTCGAGCAGGCCATCGACATGTTGCTCGGTCTTGGTGCCGCCCTGCGTCGCGAGGCCGGGCAATTTGTTGATCACGATCGCGCTTGCGTCGCGGTGGATCATCATGCCGGTCGCCAGTTCGACGTCGGCGTCGGTCAGCGGGCGACCCTTGCGCGCCGGGCGCGCCGCGGTTTCGACCGGCGGCGTCGGCATGACCAGCTTTTGCCCTGCGGCGATGCGATCGGACACATCGGCTTTTTTGCCGTCGAGGGTCAGCTGGCCCGAACGCGCCCAGCGCGCGAGCAGCGCGTGCGGCGTGCCTTCGCGGTGGCGCTTGAACCAGCGGTCGAGCCGGATGCCGTCGTCCTCCTCGGCGATCGTCGCGCCGTCGAGCTTGGTCTTCGGCTCGCTCATGCCGGCACCTGCCGCATCAGGAAGAGGCCGAGCCCGCAGGCGAAGATCGCGCCGACCGCCGACGCAAGGACATAGGCAAAGGCCTGCGCGGTCTGGCCGCGTTCGAAGAGCATCCAGAATTCCATGCTGAAAGAGGAAAAGGTGGTGAAGCCGCCGAGTACCCCAACGCCGACGAAGAGTCGTAGCGTATCGTTGACTCCGTCGCCGCGCGCCAGCGCGCCGATGAGCAGGCCCATCAGCAGGCTGCCCGCGATATTGATCGCCAGCGTCCACCAGGGGAAGCCGGGACCAAGCCGCGCAAGCATCGCCTGTCCCACCAGATGGCGGGCACCGGCGCCGATCGCGCCGCCGATCATGACGGGAAACAGGCTGTTCATGCTGCTCGCCCTAGCCGGAAACGGCGGCGAGGCATAGCGGGTGCGTTGCGGCTAGGCGTCGGGCGCCGTCAGCAAAGTTGCAGGGCGCTCGTGCGCGGCGCGCCACGCGGCGGGGCGCACAAAATCGCCCTGCCAAATGCCGCGGCGCTGCGCCTGCGCTTCGGCTTCTTCGGGCAGATAATCATCGCTGGTCGCCACTGCCCAGCCCAGCCGCACCATCTCGGCCCCAAGGTCGATACCGTCGGGGGAGGGACGGGTGCGGCATGTGGCGAGGGTGCGGTCGTAACGGTCCTTCGCGGCGAGCTCGCAATGCAGCGGAGCGCGGCCTGCCAATTTCTCCAGCGCGGTTCGCGCGTCGCGCCCGCACGGCCAGCGGCGCGCGTCGCGGCGCGCGCAATCCTGACGATATTCGGCGGCATCGATCCCGGTCAGGCGGATCGTCACCGGCCCGTCGCCTTGCCGCACGGTCAGGCTGTCGCCGTCGATGACATGGACGAGCGGCACCACATGCACCGGCGATGGCAGCCAGGTCCACGCGATCATCGCCATTGCCGCGATCAGCAGCAGCGCCAGCAGCGAACGAAGGCGCCGCCGCCAGTGTAGCCGGGTAGGGAGAAAGCGGGGACGGACCATTGCACGCGCCTGACCGCGTGGTCACCGCTTGGCAAGGGTGAAATATCGGTTGACGATGAGAACAAACCGTGTCCAAAATGGATCAACTTCCCGGCGCTCGATCCCCGCCGACTCGCGAAGTGGCGATCGGACGGGTCCATATCGGCGGCAAAGAGGAGCGAACAAAAGGTGAATGGCGCCGAAATGACGACATAGTTACGCCAAGGTGGAGCGATGAAATGGGGACTATGAGCATGATCGACCATGAAGCACCGCAGCGATCGGGGCTGTCGACGGTTCCGTTCGGCGGTATCGACACGGCCGCCGCCTGGCCGCCGCAAATTGGCGGGCGAATGCGCAGCGGCGCGGCGTCACCCTTGTTGTTCGTCGGCCCGCCTTCGGCATTGCCCGCGATGGCGGAGCTCGGCGACATACGGCTTGCCAATATGCTGCCCGCGGCGCGCGCGGCAGGCTATATCCGGCACAGCGGGTTGCTCGACATCATATGGCTCGCGGCGGCGGATACGGTGGACGGTGCGACGCTCGCGGACATTTGCGCGGCGGCGGGCGAGCAGGAATGCCGCCTGATTTGCGAAACGTCGCTCACCGCGCTTGACCGCGTCGTGGCGGCCATTCCGGCGGCGCTCAATGCCCAGTTCCTGGTCGATGCCGACCCGACGGACAAGCTGGTCGCGCTGGCAGCGGCGCGGCGGACCCGGCACGGGGTGTTGCACGACATCGCTCGCGACGATGCCATGGAGCGGATCGACCGGTTGCAGGACGAGGTGGCGCGCATCTCGCGATTGCTCGGCGATCTGGCGGGGCAACGCGGCGGCTTGTCCGGTGCGCCGACGGGGTTTGTCCCGCGCGGCGAAGATATGGACGACTATCCGGGGCAACTGCGTTCGCCCTCGCGCGATTTTGCCGCGATGCCGCGCAGCTTTGTTCCCGAAGAACGGACGCTCGACCGGCAACGCGCCAAGGCGGTGCGGCGGATGCTGCGCCAGCGGCGGATGCGCGAACAATATTTTCCCGCTGACCTGTTCGCCGATCCCGCGTGGGACATGCTGCTCGACCTGTACGCGGCGCGGCTGGAGCGCCAGCCGGTGTCGGTGTCGAGCCTGTGCATCGCCGCGGCGGTTCCTGCAACGACCGCGCTGCGCTGGATCAAGACGATGACCGACGCCGGGCTGTTCGTGCGCGATGCTGATCCGCACGACGGGCGCCGCATCTTCATCGCGCTGGCCGAAGGGGCGTACGACGCGCTCGCGCGCTATTTCGAGGCGCTGGAGGAATAAGGGCGCACGCGCTTGCCACCGCGCGCCGCTTGTGGCAGGGGCGCGCTTCCCGGCACATGGCGACATTCCCGGGGGCGCTTAGCTCAGTTGGTAGAGCATCTCGTTTACACCGAGAGGGTCGGCGGTTCGAGCCCGTCAGCGCCCACCAGCCGGTCCCCATTTGACTGCAATCGTTGAAACCGGGATCCCCTAACCCGCTCCGCGGCCTTGCGAAGCCGCTTGTGAAAGCCACCGGTCAATGGTTAGGGGGTGCGCATGCTTGCGTGCACCGATCCTTCGCTATCCATCGCCTCGCGGAACTGCGGATGAGCAGGGACAAGCCCGGCGACGGCGCGCGGCCGACCATGGCGGATGTCGCGCGCGAACTGGGGGTTGCGAAGATCACCGTTTCGCGGGCGCTGTCGAACCATTCGACGGTGAAAGAGAGCACACGCGCTCTGATCCGCGAGACCGCCGAGCGGATGGGGTACCGGCTCAACGTGTCGGCGCGCAATTTGCGGCAACAGCGCACGCGCACGATCGCGGTGGTCATTGAAATGACGCCGTCGCACGAACGGTTGATGAGCGAGCCTTATCCGCTGCTGTTGCTGGGCGGCATCCTGCAACAGCTGACCGCGGCGGGGCAGAATATGGTGCTGACGACGATCGACCTGTTTTCCGAGGCGCCGCCGTCGGCCGACGGGGTGATCCTGCTGGGGCAGGGTGTGCATGACGACGCGGCGGCGGTGATCGCGGCGACGGGCCTGCCCTATGTGGTCTGGGGCGCCGCGCATGGCCCGCCGGAGCGTATCGTCGTTGGCAGCGACAATCGCGAAGGCGGGCGGCTGGCGGCCGAATATCTGGTGGGTCGCGGGCGGCGGCGGCTGTTGTTCCTGGGCGACGCTGAGCATGGCGAGGCCGAGGACCGGCTGAACGGCTTTCGCGACGGACTCGCTGGGACCGATGCCGCGATCGTCGCCAATATTCCCTGCGCCTTCACGGTCGCGGCGGGGCGCGAGGCGGTGGCGCCGTTGCTGGACGGCGCGGCGCCGGGCTTCGACGGCATTTTTGCGAGCAGCGACGCGATTGCGATGGGGGCGATCGAGGCGCTGCGGGCGCGGGGGCATGATGTTCCCGGTGCGGTGTCGGTCGTCGGGTTCGATGATTCGCCGGGGGCGGGACTGTTCTCGCCGCCGCTGACCAGCATCCGCCAGGATTGGGGCGTGGGCGGCGAATTGCTGGCCGAGAAGGTGCTCGATCTGGTGGCTGGAAAAGCCGTGGATTCGCGGGCGATGCCGGTCGAATTGATCGTTCGCGAGAGTTAGCCGGAAGGTTGCGAAAGTGCCGCACAGCGTGACCTGAAAGGCAAAATGGTATCGATACCTTGACATCGATACCATTTTGCGGGACACCCCGTTCCAGAGCAGGGGCCGAGCAGCCCGTGCCGGGATGAGGATGCGGTGGCGATTTCCGAACACAGTCTGGGCGTAGTGGCGTCAGCGCAGTCTGGCGCAGGCGCGATACCGGCGGCGCCGAATGGCGCCGGGGTGACGACGCTCGTCCGCCGCGGCGCCGATGCCACCGGGGCGCAGGCGGCGGCGCTGTTTGCGCTGGCGAACGGGCTGGTCGGCGTCGAAGGGGTGGTCGACGAGCTGGCGACAGCGCCCGCGGCCTATCTGCCCGACGCCTATGTCCGCCGCCCGATCGATTATCACGAAAGCTTCCCCGGCTATGCGAGCGCGACCGATACGCGGATCGCGTGCCCCAGCCCGGTGCTGCTGCGACTGGCGATCGACGGCGCGCCGGTCGATTTTGCCGCCGCCGAAGTTGCCGACACCGAAACCACGCTCAATCTTGCCAAAGGCACATTGAACCGTGTGACG
The DNA here is from genome assembly GCF_012274265.1 of Sphingopyxis microcysteis. GTDB lineage: Bacteria > Pseudomonadota > Alphaproteobacteria > Sphingomonadales > Sphingomonadaceae > Sphingopyxis > Sphingopyxis microcysteis. The sequence continues at coordinate 424,488 of NZ_JAANYY010000003.1, read as the reverse complement.
CGGTGGCGGCTGGCCGATGGGCGCCGGATCGAGATTGCCGCCGCGCGGATCGTGCCGCTGGCGGGTGCGGCGTGCGTCGCGTCGCGCATCGATATTCGCCCCCTCGATTTCGGCGGTGCCTTGACCGCGACGCTGACCTTTGGCGCCGACAGCGCCGCCCCGACCGGCGCCGACGCCGATGATCCGCGCATTTCGGCGCGGCTGCGCCCGGCGTGGGCGATGCTTTCCCCCCTGCCGGGCGACCCGTCATCGGTCACCCGGTTCGCGCAGGACGCCGTCGAGCTTGCCTATGCGCAGCATGTCACTTGCCCCGCCGCGCCGGTCGCCGCGGTGGTGGGCGGGCATGTCGTGCAGGGCGAGCTGGTCGCCGGCGGCGTCCTGACGATCGACCGGGTGGTCGTGCTGGCTGCCGCGCGCGGCCACCCGGTCGATCTTGCCGTGCTGGACGATGCACCGACCGATTTCGACACGATTGCCGAGGCGCAGCGCGCGGCGTTGGCGCAGCTGTGGGGCAATGCCGACCTCGCGATCGATGGTGACGACGAACTTGCCGGCGCGCTGCGCTTCAACCTGTTCCAGCTCCACCAGTCGGCGAGCCGCGATCCCAGGCACAGCATCGGCGCCAAGGGGCTGACCGGCGAGGGGTATGAGGGTCATTATTTCTGGGACGCCGAAACCTTCATGCTGCCGGTGCTGGCGTTGCAGGCGCCCGCGAAAGCGCGCACCTTGCTGGCCTATCGCATCGGCAAGCTCGACCGCGCGCGGGCACATGCCAAGGCGCTCGGCCACAGCCGGGGCGCGCTCTATCCGTGGCGGACGATCGGCGGCGACGAATGTTCGTCGCACTATCCGACGGGGTCGGCGCAATATCATATCAATGGCGACATCGCCTATGCGCTGGCGCTGTATGTCGCGGCGACCGGCGATGATGATTTCCTTAGCCAGGCGGCGCCGATGCTGTTCGACACCGCGCGCATCTGGATGGAGATCGGCGCATTCGATCCGCGGCGCGGCGGCGCCTTTTGCATCCACGGCGTGACCGGACCCGACGAATATTCGGCGCTGGTCGACAATGATTTTTACACCAACGCGATCGCGCGTCGCCATCTGGCCTATGCCGCCGACACCGCGGACTGGCTGCGCAGCAGCGGCCGCGGCCAAGCGGGCGCGGTGGATGTGAGCGACGCCGAAGCGACCGAATGGCGCCGCGCGGCGGCGGCGATGTGGCTGCCGGTCGATGCCGAGCTTGGCATCAATCCGCAGGACGATGCGTTTCTGGGCCGCCCCAAACTGCCGGGATGGGCGGCGGGTGATGGCCATGGGCCGCTGTTGATGCGCTATCACCCGATGATCCTGTTCCGCCACCAGGTCGCGAAGCAGGGCAATGTCGTGCAGGCGATGGCGATGGACCTGACCGCGATGCCACTGGCGCGGCAGCGGCGCAATTTCGATTTTTATGCCGGGGTCACCACGCATGATTCGACGCTGTCGTCGGTATCGTTCGCGATCGCGGCGGCGCGGCTGGGCGACGAGGCCGCGGCGCTCGCTTTCCTCGGCGAATGCGCCTTTGTCGATCTGGAGGATCGCCACGGCAACACGTCGCACGGGCTGCATATGGCGGCGCTGGCGGGCAGCTGGCTGGTGCTGGCGCAGGGGTGGGGCGGACTGCGCCTCGACGGCGCGGTGCCGTCGTTTCGCCCGCAGCTGCCCACCGCTTGGACCGGTTATCGCTTTCGCCTGCAATGGCGCGGCAGCACGATCGAGCTGGCGGTCGATGCCGCGGGCTCTACCTATCGCCTGCTGGCGGGGGCGCCGGTCGATATTCTGGACCATGGCCGCCCGCTGGCGGTGGGCAGCGAGCCGGTGACGATGGTCCGCCCGGCGCTGAAGGGCGTGATCTTTGACCTCGACGGGGTGCTGACGGACACCGCCGAGGATCATTACCACGCGTGGCAGGCGCTTGCCGACGCGCACGGGCTGACGTTCGACCGCGACGCCAACCATGCGCTGAAGGGCGTCGATCGCGCCGGATCGCTGCGGCTGATTCTCGACCAGTCGGGCAAGGCGGTCGCGCAGCCGAAGTTCGAGGCGATGCTCGCCGAAAAAAACGCCAGCTATGTTGCGCGGCTCAGGGGCTATTCGCCCGCCAATCTGTTCGATGGCGTGGAAGGGCTGTTCGCCGACCTGCGTGCCGCCGGGCTGAAGATCGGACTTGCCTCGGCCAGCCGCAACGCGCGCGACGTCGTGCGCCTGCTGGGTATCGCCGACGCGTTCGATTTCATTGCCGACGCGGGGGCGGTGGCGAACGCCAAGCCCGCGCCCGACATTTTCCTGGCCTGTGCCGCGGGCATGGGCCTGTCCCCCCGGGACTGCGTGGGCGTCGAGGACGCCCGCGCCGGAATTTCGGCCATCCATGCGGCGGGCATGGTGGCCATTGGCATCGGGTCAGAAGAGGCGCTGCCCGATGCCGACATCAACGTCCCCGCCATCGGCGATCTTTCGCTCGGTCAGATCCTGTCGGCAGAACAGGCCGCGGCGGAGCGAAAAAACCGATCAATCAGAACAGGTAAAGTGGAGGATATGCCATGTTGAAGAAAAGCTATCTGCTGTCGTCGATCGCGCTCGCCGCGCTGCCGACCGCGGCGTTCGCGCAGGAATCGCCTCAGGTCGACGATGCGGCGGCGGCGAATGAGGAAATCATTGTCACCGGCACCGCGGGTGGCGGGGTCAATCGCCAGGACGCGGCGTTCGCGATCACCAGCATCAATTCCGACGCGATCGAGCGCGCGGCGCCGAACAGCACCGCCGACCTGTTCAAGGTCATCCCCGGCGTGTCTGCGGAAAGCTCGGGCGGCCAGAATGGCGCCAACATCTTTGTGCGCGGCTATCCGTCGGGCGGCGACGCCGAATTCGTCACGCTGACCGTGCAGGGCGTCCCCTTTTTCTCGCCGCCGACGCTGTCGTTCCTCGAGAACACCCAGTTGATCCGCATCGACGAGACGATCGAGCGGGTCGAGGCGGTGCGCGGCGGCACCGGCGCGCTGTTCGGCAACGGCCAGCCGGGCCTGACCGTCAACTTCGTCCAGAAGGAAGGCGGGCGCGATTTCGAAGGGTTGGTGAAGGCCAGCGTCACCGATTATGGCGACCTGCGCGGCGACCTGCTGCTGTCGGGGCCGCTGGGCGAGAACACCAGCTTCATGGTCGGCGGCTATTATGCCAGCGGCAACGGCATCCGCGACCCGCGCTTCACCGCCGAAAAGGGCGGCCAGATCACCGGCAATATCCGCCACGACCTGGACAAGGGTTCGATCCTCGTCTTTGCCCGCTACCTCAACGATCGCGGCCAGTGGCTGCTGCCGATCCCGGTGATCCGCGACGGCGACAAGGTGCGCCAGTTCGGCAATATCGACCTGGGTTCGGGGGCGCTGGCCGGGCCTGAAACGCGGCTGAGCACGCTGCCCGACGGCACCCGCGCCAATCTGGCCGACGGCCGCGGCGCCAAGCTGGTCAACCTTGGCACCAATTTCGACTATGAGGTCGGCGACGGGGTGCAGCTGCGCTACCGCGCGAGCTACCTGAAGGGCGACGCCGACACGACGGGGCTCGTCCCCGCGAGCACCGCGACGACCGCCAACGCCTATGCCGCCTCGCTGGGCAGCACGGTGGGCAGCCTGACCTATGTCGACGGCGGGCAGGCCGTGGCGGGGACGCAGCAGGTGATCCGCGCCGGGACGTGGATCGTCCGCAAGCAGATCGAAAATTTCGCCAACGACCTGGCGGTCGAATGGGAAAGCGGCAGCAACAAGCTGACCGTCGGTGCCTATTTCGCCGATTTTTCATCGAACGATCAGTGGAACCTGGGCAATGTCCATCTGCTGACCGCCGAAAATAATGCGCGGCTGCTCAATTTGACGCTGGCGAACGGCCAGGTCGCGACCGACCGCGGCTTTACCCAGGGTTCGTTCTTCAACGTCAACGCCGCCTATGACGGCCGCGAATATGCCTTTTACGCGACCGACGAGTTTCAGATCACGCCCGAATTGCGCTTCGACGCCGGGGTGCGGTACCAGAATTACAAGGCGAGCGGGACGCTGGAGAATAATGATTTCGGGGTCGACACCGACGGCAACCCGAACACGCTCTATAACAATGGCACGGCGGTGCTGAACGGCACCTTCCGCACCATTGCGTATAAAAAGGGCGCCTGGTCGTGGACCGCGGGGCTGAATTACGACTTCTCGTCGTCGATCGGCGCCTATGTCCGCTACAACCGCGGCAACACCAATCCCTTTTTCGACAATTTGCGCGACGGGGTTTTCGTGTCGCCGCGGGTCGACAATTTCGAGGGTGGGCTCAAGGTCCGCACCGATCCGGTCTCGCTCTATGCCACCTTGTTCCACACCAAGTTCACCGGGCTGGTGACGACGGTGATCCAGAATGGCGCGCCGGTCGCCGACATCGGCGGCGCGCGCAGCACCGGGATCGAGCTGGAAGGGCAATTGCGCCCGGTCGACAATTTCAGCATCGCCTTTTCGGGAACCTGGCTGAACGCCAAATATCGCGATTTCTTTGCGGGCGGCGGGACGATCGACCTCAGCGGCAATCGGGTGCAGCGCCAGCCGAAATGGCAATGGCGGGTGACCCCGTCCTATGACATCGAATTCGGCGGCGGCAGCAAGGTCTCGCTCTATTCGACCTTCAGCTATGTCGGCGACCGTTTCTCCGACACCGCCAACACCCAGTCGCTGCCGAATTATTTCAAGATCGATGCCGGGGTGCGGGTCGATGTGAACGACGCGCTGGAATTTGCGGTGACCGCCGACAATCTGACCGACAAGGCCGGGCTGACCGAGGGCGATCCGCGCACGCTGGGGCAGACCGGCGGACAGGTGGTCAATGCGCGCCCGATCCTGGGCCGGTCGTTCCGGTTCAGCGCGGCGTACCGGTTCTGAGTTCATCCCTCCCTGGGTGGTCGCGGCCTCTTCGCGGCCACCCCTTCTTTTTTTGGGGCTTCGATATTTCTCCACCCTGGACCCTTCGACAAGGTCAGGACAGGCTAAATCCGGGGGCCATGACGTCAGCGCAGCGGTGGATCCCGGATCAAGTCCGGGATGACGGGAAGTGAGGTAGAAAATGGCCTCCATCACTGCCGTACCCGATACATCCGTCCCCCTTTCGCCTAAGGACGCATCATGGCCCGCACCCGACTGATCGCCGCGCTGATCCTGACCTATGTCGCCTTTGCGATGCTGCTCAACAGCGTCGGGACGGTGATCCTGCAGTCGATTTCGAGCTTTGGCGTGACCAAGCCCGAGGCGAGCACGCTGGAGGGGTTCAAGGACATCACGATCGCGGTCGTATCGTTCGCGACCGCCAGTTACCTGCCGCGCTTCGGGCTGCGCAACGCGCTGATCGCATCGCTGGTGCTGGCGATCGCCGCGTGCATTGTCATGCCCTTGCTCGGCAGTTTCGGGGCGGCGCAGCTGCATTTCGCGCTGGTCGGTGCGGCGTTCGCGGTGGCCAAGGTTGTCGTCTATTCGATGATCGGGCTGGTGACCGCCGACGCGCGGCACCATGCGAGCCTGACCAGCCTGATCGAGGGTATGTTCATGGTCGGGGTGCTGTCGTCCTATTGGGTGTTCAGCGCCTTTATCGACCCTGCCGGACTGCGCTGGCTGAACGCCTATTGGGTGCTGGCGGGGGTGACCGCGCTGGCGCTCGCGATCTTGCTCTCGGCCCCGGTCAATGAGCGGGGCGCGCCCGGTGCCGACGATCCGGAGCCGGCCGAGCGTGCGCCGATGCTGGCGATGCTGCGGCTGGCGGCGCTGCCGCTGGTGCTGATCTTTGTCGTCTGCGCCTTTGTCTTTGTCCTGATCGAGCAGGGCATCGGCACCTGGCTGCCGACCTTCAACAACGAGGTGTTGCACCTGCCGGCGCAGATGAGCGTGCAGGCGGCCAGCCTGTTCGCGGCGTGCATCGCGCTCGGGCGGTTCGGCGCAGGGGCGGTGATGGCGCGCTTTGACTGGTATCCGGTGCTCAACATCTGCCTGGCGCTGCTGGCGGCGCTGATCATCCTGGTCCTGCCGCTCGCCGACGGACTGGCGCCGGGACCGATTGCCGGCTGGGGCGACGCGCCGGTCGCGGCTTTCCTGTTCCCGCTGATCGGCTTCGCGCTCGCGCCGATCTATCCGACGATCATTTCGGTGATGCTGAGCGCGATGCCGGGGCGCAGCCACCCGCCGCTGATGGGGCTGGTCGTCGTTTTCTCGGCGCTGGGCGGGACGACGGGGTCGGTCATCACCGGCGCGCTGTTCGCGCATCTCGACGGGCGCACCGCCTTCACGCTGATGCTCGTCCCGACCGCAGTGCTGGCGGGCGGGCTATACTTGCTTCGCCGCCGGATCCGGGCGATTGCGGCCTGATCGCGGCGCAAGGGGAGCGAACAGGATGAGCGAGGCGGTCGTTGTCGTCGATATCGGCGGCACCCATGCGCGCTTTGCGATCGCCGAAGTGGCCGGCGGGCGCGTCGTGGCGCTGGGCGAAGCGACGACGCTGCAAACCGCGCAGCACGCCAGTTTCCAGTCGGCGTGGGAAGCGTTCGCGCGCCGCGAAGGCGGGGTACCGCGCAGCGCCGCGATCGCGGTGGCGGGGCCGGTGCGCGGCGAGGTCATCCGCTTCACCAACAATCCCTGGCTCATCCGCCCCGCGTTGATCGGCGAAAAGCTGGACGTCGATCGCCATGTGCTGGTCAATGATTTCGAGGCGGTCGGGCATGCGGTCGCGCAGGCCGACGAGGGCTATTTCGAGCGGCTGTGCGGCCCCGACGTACCGCTTCCCGAAAGCGGCACGATCAGCGTCATCGGCCCCGGCACCGGACTGGGCGTCGCGCATGTTTGGCGCGGCGGCGGCGATTACCGGGTGCAGGCGACCGAAGGCGGCCATATCGACTTTGCGCCGCTCGACCGGATCGAGGACGCGATCCTGGCGCGGCTGCGCGACCGGTACCGGCGCGTGTCGATCGAACGCATCGTGGCGGGGCCCGGCATCGTCGACATATACGAAACGCTGGCGGGGCTGGAGGGCCGAGCCGTCGCGGCGCTCGACGACCGGACGATCTGGACGCTGGCGATGCGCGGCGACGACAGCCTTGCGGCTGCTGCTGCTGACCGCTTCTGCCTGTCGCTGGGCAGCGTCGCGGGCGATCTGGCGCTGGCGCAGGGGGCAAGCGGGGTGGTCATCGCGGGCGGGCTGGGGCTGCGCATCCGCGACAGCCTCGTCCGCTCGGGCTTTCCCGAACGCTTTGTCGCAAAGGGGCGGTTCGAAAATCTGATGGCGGCGATGCCGGTGAAGCTGATCACCCATCCGCAACCCGGCCTTTTCGGCGCCGCCGCGGCATTTGCACGGCGATATGCCTAGGCGGCGGTGGAGCCGCGCCGAGCCGCGATAGTGCAATTCATGGGTTCTGATCCTAAGGCGCTCTTCTGTTCGGAAGGATTCCTTGTCATGAAACGCCTGCTCGCTGCCATCGCCTTCGCCCTCTTCGCCGCGTCGCCCCCGGTATCGGCAGCGCCGCAGCAGGCCGATGTCATTATCCGCCAAGTGACGATCGTCGATGTCGAGGGTGCCAGGACGGTGCCGGGGCAGGCGGTGGTGCTGCGCGGCGACGATATTGTCGCGGTTGGCGCGGACGCGGCGATTGCGCGCCAATGGCGGGCTAAGCGGCGGGTCGCGGGAGAAGGCAAGTTCCTGATCCCCGGCCTGTGGGACATGCATGTCCATTTCGGCGGCGGCCCGGAGTTGATCGAAGAGAATAGGGCGCTGCTGCCGCTGTATGTCGCCAACGGGATCACGACGATCCGCGACGCGTCGGGCGACCTGCCCGATCAGGTGCTTGGCTGGCGCGGCGAGATTGCGGACGGCCACCTGTTCGGGCCGCGCCTGCTGACCTCGGGCGCCAAGATCGAGGGGATCAAGCCCTTGTGGAAAGGGACGATCGAGGTCGGCAGCACCGCCGATATCGATGCGGCGCTTGCCCGGCTGAAAGGCCGCGACAAGGTCGATTTCGTCAAGATCACCGACAGCACGTTGAAACCCGAACTCTTCCTCTATGCGCTGACCCGCGCGAAGGCGCTGGGGCTGCGCACCTCGGGCCATATCCCGATGGCGCTGACGGTGCAGCAGGCGGTCGACGCCGGGATCAGTTCGATCGAGCATCTCGACTATGCGTATAATGCCGGGGCGAGGGACGAGGCGGCGATTGCCGCCGATTTCGCCGCAGGCCGGATCGACCGCGCCGAGGCGAATCGCCGCCTGGACGCGGGGTTCGACCGCGCGACCGCAATGGCCGCCTATCGCCGCTTTGCTGCGCAGGGGGTGTCGGTCACCCCGACGCTGAACGGCAGCCGGATCATCGCCTATCTCGATCGCGACGATCATAAGAAGGACGCGGGGCTGGCCTATATCGGACCGAAGCTGCGCAAGACCTATGATTGGCGGGTCGAGCGCGCGGCCAAGGCCGACGCCGCCGCGATCGCGGCGCGGCACGAGCAGATCGAAGCTGTCGCAACGATCCTGCCGATGCTGGCCGAGGCAGGGGTGCCGATCATCGCGGGGACCGACGCGGGGTTCCTCAACAGCTTCAACTATCCCGGTTTCGGCCTGCATGACGAGATCGGGCTTTTCGTCGAAAAGGGGCTGACCCCGGCGCAGGCGCTCGTGTCGGCGACGCGCGCAGGGCCGGCGTGGTTCGGCTGGCTGGATCGTTATGGAGCGATCAAGCCCGGGATGGCGGCCGATCTGGTGCTGCTGACGCGCAACCCGCTGGACGATATTGCCGCGACGCGGGCGATCGACAGCGTGATCCTGCGCGGATCGGTGCATGATCGCGCGGCGCTCGATGCGATGCTGGCCGATACGAAGGCCAGGGTCGCGGCGTGGGATACGGCGGTGGTCCGGTAGGCTGAGATGACATCAGATCGCTTCGTCATTGCGAGGAGCCGAAGGCGACGCGGCAATCCAGAGTAGGCGTAAACCGCTCTGGATTGCTTCGCTTCGCTCGCAATGACGAGGGTTATAAGCCGGAAATCATCACGCGCTAGTGGAGCGTCGCCGCAGCTGCCCTGCGCGCGCGCCACACGCTCCACAGGGTGAAGACCCCCATCAACGCCCACACCACGTTCAGCCCCGCCGAGGGTAGCGCGCCATTATAGCCCGAATTGAGGACGAACCCGCTCGCCCCGATGACGTTCATCCATTGATAGAGATAGCCGCGCGGTTCGATTTTGCCGAGCGAGAGCAGGACGTAACTCGCGAGGATCAGCGCGGCGGCGAGCCAGCCGATAACCTCGATCGCGATCTGTAAAACGCTCATAGGCTGTCCCTTTGGGTGGCCTGCACCCCGCGGGGGGACAGGCGATTCAGCGCATCGTCCGCTCGAGCGCCTCGATCGCGTCCTTGGCATCGGCAAGGCCGAGGCCGGTGCGTTCGCGGACCAGCTTGATCGCCTCGATCTTGCGGTCCGCGCGGATCAGGGCGCGGATTTCCTCATTGTCGATCCGCTCGTCGCCGACGCGCACCATCGGTCGCGGCGGCGCGGAAAGGTCGCGGCCTGCCCGCTGCCCGCGCAGATAGCGGGCGAGGAGCAGGCCGAGCGCCAGGCCGAGGATCAGGAACAGCAGTTTGCCCATGGCCCGATCCCCGCCCGTTCGCGCTTACGCCGCCAGCTTGCGCAGGACATAGTGCAGGATGCCGCCGTTCATATAATATTCGACCTCGTTCGCGGTATCGATGCGGCAGAGCGTGTCGAAGGCGAAGGTCGAGCCGTCGGGGCGGGTGACGTTGACCGTCACCGTCTGGCGCGGTTTGAGGTCCGCGACGCCGGTGATGGTAAAGGTGTCGTCGCCGGTCAGCCCCAGCGTCTCGCGGCTCTGGCCGTCGAGGAACTGCAGCGGCAGCACGCCCATGCCGACGAGGTTCGAGCGGTGGATACGCTCGAAGCTCTCGACGATCACCGCGCGCACGCCGAGCAGGTTCGTGCCCTTCGCCGCCCAGTCGCGCGACGAGCCGGTGCCATATTCCTTGCCCGCGATCACCACCAGCGGCGTGCCGTCGGCCTTGTGGCGCATCGCGGCGTCGTAGATCGGCATGACTTCGCTGCCGTAGCGCGACATGCCGCCCTCGATGCCGGGGACCATTTCATTCTTGATGCGGATGTTGGCGAAGGTGCCGCGCATCATGACGTCGTGGTGGCCGCGGCGCGCGCCATAGCTGTTGAAGTCGGCCTTGCTGACCTGATGTTCCATCAGCCATTTTCCGGCCGGCGAGTCCGCCTTGATGCTGCCGGCGGGGCTGATGTGGTCGGTCGTGATGCTGTCGCCAAGAATCGCGAGCGGCTTGGCGTTCACGATGTCGCTGACCGGCGCGGGGGTCATCGTCATGCCCTCAAAATAGGGCGGGTTGGCGACATAGGTCGATCCGGCGCGCCACTGATAGGTGTCCGAACCCTCGACATTGATTTTCTGCCAATGCTCGTCGCCCTTATAGACATTGGCGTAGCGCGCCTCGAACATGCCGCGATCAAGCGCGCCGGCCATCGTGTCGGCAACCTCCTGATTGGTCGGCCAGATGTCCTTCAGATACACGTCGCTGCCGTCCTCGGCCTGACCGATCGGCGTGGTGGTGAAATCCTCGATCACCGTGCCTTTCAGCGCATAGGCGACGACCAGCGGCGGCGAGGCGAGGAAGTTCGCGCGCACGTCGGGCGACACGCGGCCTTCGAAGTTGCGGTTGCCCGAGATCACCGCTGCGGCGACGAGGCCGTTTTCGTTGATCGCCTTGCTGATCGGCTCGGCGAGCGGCCCGGAATTGCCGATACAGGTCGTGCAGCCATAGCCGACGAGGTTGAAGCCGACATTGTCGAGATGCTTTTGCAGCCCGGCCTTTTCGAGATAGTCGGTGACGACCTGCGACCCCGGGGCGAGGCTGGTCTTGACCCACGGCTTGGGCTTCAGGCCATAGGCGTCGGCCTTTTTCGCGACGAGCCCCGCGGCGACGAGCACCCCGGGGTTCGAGGTGTTGGTGCAGCTGGTGATCGCGGCGATGGTGACGTCGCCGTCGCCGATGTCGAAATCCTTGCCCTCGACCGGCACGCGCGCCTGCGCCTTTTTATAGGTGTTCGCCATGTCGGCGTTGAACACATCGTCGACGTCGGGAAGCGAGACGCGGTCCTGTGGCCGCTTCGGCCCCGCGAGCGACGCGACGACGGTCGACAGGTCGAGTTCGAGCGTGTCGGTGAAGATCGGGTCGGCGGCGCCCTCGACGATCCACAGCCCTTGGCGCTTGGCATAGGCCTCGACCAGCGCGATATTCTCTTCGCTGCGGCCGGTCAGGCGCATGTAGTCGAGCGTCTTGTCGTCGACGCCGAAGAAGCCGCAGGTCGCGCCATATTCGGGCGCCATATTGGCGAGCGTCGCGCGGTCGGCGAGGCTGAGCGTCGCGAGGCCGGGGCCGAAATATTCGACAAAGCGGCCAACGACGCCGCGCTCGCGCAGCATCTGGGTGCAGGTGAGCACAAGGTCGGTCGCGGTGACGCCCTCGTTGAGCTTGCCGGTGAATTTGAAGCCGACGACTTCGGGGATGAGCATCGACACGGGCTGGCCGAGCATCGCGGCCTCGGCCTCGATCCCGCCGACGCCCCAGCCGAGCACGCCGAGCCCGTTGATCATCGTCGTGTGGCTGTCGGTGCCGACGCAGGTGTCGGGATAAGCGACCGTCGCGCCCGACGCATCCTCGCTCGACCACACCGCCTGCGCGATATGTTCGAGGTTCACCTGGTGGCAGATGCCGGTGCCCGGGGGCACCGCCTTGAAATTCGACAGCGATTTCGACCCCCATTTCAGGAAGTCATAGCGTTCGCCGTTGCGATAATATTCGATCTCGACATTCTGTTCGAACGCCTTGGGGTGGCCGAATTCGTCGACCATGACCGAGTGGTCGATGACGAGGTGGACGGGGACGAGCGGGTTGATCTTGGTCGTGTCGCCGCCGAGCTTGGCGATCGCATCGCGCATCGCGGCGAGGTCGACGACGCACGGCACGCCGGTGAAATCCTGCAGCAGCACGCGCGCCGGACGATACTGGATCTCGCGGTTCGAATGGGGGTCCTTCTGCCAGTCGACCAGCGCCTGGACGTCGTCGGTCGACACGGTAAAGCCGCCATCCTCGAAGCGCAGCAGGTTTTCGAGCAGCACCTTCATGCTGAACGGCAGGCGCGACACGTCGCCCAGCTTTGCCGCGGCCTTGTCGAGCGAATAATACGCATAATCCTTGCCGCCGACGCTCAGCGTCGAACGGGTGCCCAGCGTGTCATGTCCGGTGGTCGTCATCTTGCAGCAGTCCCCTGTTGGCGCGGCGGGGAATGACCGTCCGCTGGCGTGGCGGGAGAGCGGGCCAGCAGGAGTCGCGCGCGCGGTTTTTGTTGGGGACGCCTTACGCGGGGGGTGGGGAAATGCAAGGGGGTGGGGGGCTTGCGGGGGCGACTGGTCGATGGATTATGGTGCGTCAGGCGATGATGCCCGCGCTCCGGGCCTTTTCCGCGAGTTCGCTGCGCGTTGCGGCGCCCATCGTGCGCAGCAGGTGCGAGACATGGTTGCGGATGGTGAAATGCGACAGGTCGAGGCGGCGCGCGATCTGCTTGTTCGATTGTTTCTGGGCGATCAGGGTCAGCACTTCGACCTGCCGCTCGGTCAGCGCGGCGGGGGGCGGCGGCATCGCGCGCATCGACGGACGGTCGGGCTTCAGCACGACGAATTCGCCCTGTTGCAGCGCGCGGAGCCCGGCGACCATATGGTCCGGATGAACCGATTTGGCAATAAACGCATCGGCTCCATAACCCATAACGCGATCGATCGTCGCGTCGTCGTCGAGCATCGAGACGACCGCGATCGACGAGCGCGGAAAGCGGTCGCGTAGCATCGGCAGCGTCTGCGCGGGGTCCATGCCGGGGAACAACAGGTCGATGGTGAACAGCTGCGGCGCGCCTTCGCGTTCGGCGACGCACAGCATCTCTTCGACGGTTCCGGCCTGATGGATCGCGAGGTGCGGAAAGGCGTTGCCGACCAGCTGGCCAAGCCCAGCGCGGAACATCGGATGATCGTCGGCAATGATGATATTGTCGATCATGGCGTGCGGCTTAGCTGCGCGGTTCAGAATGTCCGATGAATGGATATGGGCGTTCATGGGCTTGCTCAATAATCCGGAGTGGCGGGCCACAGCACGCGTTCGCAGCCCGCTTTGGGATCGGGGGTCTTGGCGGCGAGAGCGGAGCGCAGCGCCGGGAGCGCCGCGACCGCCTGGCGCAGTGCCGTGACGTCGAGGGTGCCGCGCGCAAGCTCGCGGTCGCCGCCGAGCCGTTCGGACGGGCGGATCAGCGCCCAGTCGAGCCGGTCGTAACCCTGCGCATAGGCGAGCAGGTCGCCGAGCGGCAGCTCGCCATGGCCGTTGGTCATGTCGTGCGCGCCATAGGGAAAGATCTGGGTCGACAGCGCGGTGCTGCCGATGATGCCGTGCGGCTGGACCGGGAAGGGGCGCTTGATGTGGAGGAGCGCGACTTCGGGCAGGTCGGCGTCGATGCCGACGCGCAGCTTGAGCTCGATCGCGCGGTCGTCGATCGCGGGCTGGCGCGCGGGATCCCAGATGTACGACAGTTCGACCTCGAGCGGGCGCTGCGTTTTCTGCGGATCGTGGCCCGCCGCGGTCCAGCGCATGAAATCGCCGCCGTCGAGTTGGCCATCGTCGGTGAACAGGCGGGTGAGGGTGACGGTGCCGCCCGCAAGCCGCTGTTCGACGTCGCAGGTGTAGCGCCAGCTTTCGCGATAGGGCGGACTGGCGACCGGCGGCTGGCCCGCGAGCGGGGGCAGCCGGGCTTCGGCGGCCCCGGGGGCGAGCAGGAGCAGCGGCAGGAGGATGAGGGCGGGGCTGAGACGCATCGATGCTCCCTCCGTTCAGCGCAGGTCGCCGGTAAGGTACCAGCAATCCTTTTGATGTTCGAAAATATAGGCGCCCGCGGTCGCGTCGCGATCGGCACCCGCGACCCCGGCGAAGGGCAGGCCGCCCTGCCAGTCGACGCGATATTGCGTGTCGCCGAGGCGCGTCAGCGTGACGCGGCGATAGTCGGCTGGCAGCGGTGCCGCGCCAGCGTCGCGGCTGGCGCTATAGTCGCGTGACGTAATCCGGAACTGCCCCAGATATTGCTGGCGTTCGATGCCATAGCCGGGCGCGGCGGGATCGGCGAGCTTGCCGACCTGGACCATATAGCCGGTGAAAACGACCTGTTCGAGCCAGCCGCCGCCGGTCGTCGCGCTGCTGTACCAGGCGAGGAATTCTTCAAAATCGTCGACGCCGCAGCCCGCCTGGCGCACCCGGTCGATCTCGTCGAGCGGGGTGAAGACGGGCGTGGTGGCGCGCGCAGGGACCGACGCGGGGGCCAGCGCGGCGATGAGGATGGCGAGCGACGCCATGAACAGTTTTTGCACGACCATATTTTCCGTTCTTGCCCGGCCGCGATCGGCCGACGGGATCATCCTATGGCGACGGACCGGGTGACGCGGTGATCGCGATCACAGCGGCGCGGCTGGATCAGGGGGCGGCGGGTGCCGGGGGGCGCGTCCAGCCCTGGCGATATTTGGCGAACCAGGCGAGGATTGCAGCGGCCTTGGCCGCCGATTGCGACGGGCGCGCCGCGATGCCGCCGTGGCTGGCGCCGGGGATCTTGACCAGCGCGGTCGGGACGCCGCGCAGGCGGAGCGCGGTATAATATTGTTCGGATTCGCTGACCGGGGTGCGGTAATCCTCGGCGCCGACGACGACGAGGGTCGGGGTTTCGACATCGCCGACGAGCGACAGCGGCGACAGCGACCAGTAAAGTTCGGGCTTTTCCCACGGCTGCGCCCCCAGCCAGTAGCGGCCAAAGAAAGCGGGACCGTCGGCGGTCAGCGCCTGCGTCGTCCAGTTGATCACCGGTTTTTGGGTCACCGCCGCCTTGAAGCGGTTGGTCTTTCCGACGATCCAGCTGGTCAGCACGCCGCCGCCCGAGCCGCCGGTGACGAACAGCGCGTCGGGATCGGCGATGCCGAGCGCGATCGCGCGATCGACGATGCTGATAAGGTCGAAATAGTCGTTGCCCGGATAGGCCTTGTCGATTTCCTGCGCGAACGCCTCGCCATAGCTGGTCGATCCGCGCGGGTTGGCGGAAAGGACGGCGTAGCCGCCCGCGGCATAGAGCTGGTTATCGGTCGAGAAATGCGGACCATAGGCCTGAAACGGCCCGCCGTGGATTTCGAGGATCAGCGGCACCTTTGTCCCCTCGACATAACCGGGGGGGAGGGTCAGCCAGCCTTCGATCGTCTTGCCGTCATGGCTGGAGGGGGTGGTGATCTTGCGCACCTCGCCGAGCGATTTGACTTCGCGCAAGCTGCGGTTGAGGTCGGTGAGGATGCGCGCCGATCCGCCGCGCGCGAGCTGCACCTCGGCGGGGCGGGTCGCGGTGCCGCCGGTGAAGGCGATCGCGCCGCCGTCGGACACGGTGAAGCTGCCGCCGACATAGGGGCGGTCCATGCCGCCACCCGACAGCCCCTTGGCGACGTCGCGCACCGATCCGTCGAGGCCGATGCGCGCGACCTTGGTTTCGCCGCGATCGTCATATTGCGCATAGATGGCGCGGCCGCCGTCGCCCCACTGGATCGCATCGACGCTGTAATCCCAGTCGCCGGTCAGGTTGCGGCGCCCCGAACCGTCGGCGTTCATCACGTAGAGATGGGTATTTTCATAGGCGCGGCCGGCATCGTCGAAGCCAAGATAAGCGATCTTGCCGCCATCGGGCGAGACGAGCGGATTGGCGTCGGGGCCGTTGCGATCGGTGAGTGCGGTGACGCGGCCGCTGGCAATGTCGAGCGCGTGCACCTCGCTTTCGAGCGGATCGGTTTCCCAGTCGGGCTTGCGATTGGCGGCGAAATACAGCGTGCGGCCGTCGCGCGACCAGCTCAACGGGCCATTGTCATGATAGGGACCGAAGGTGAGCTGGCGCGGTGCGCCGCCGGTGGCGGGGACGAGGAAGATTTTTTCGAACCCCGGTTCGATATAGCCCTGTCCATCGGCGCGATAGGCGAGGAGGTCGCGGATTTCGAGCGGCTCGGCCCATTTTGCGCCCTCGGGCTTGTTGGCGGGAGCGCTGCCGAGCTTGAGCCCCTGATCCTTGACCAGCATCGTATAGGCGAGCGAGCGGCCGTCGGGCGCCCAGGCGAGCGACGATGGCGCGGTCGGCAGCCCGGTCAGGCGCACCGCCTCGCCGCCCGCCATCCAGCGCACCCATAGCTGCGCGCTGCCGCCCTCGGTCGAGGCGAAGGCCAGGCGCTTGCCATCGGGCGACCAGCGCGGGGCGAAGGCGCCGCCTTGGCGTCCTGCGAGCGGGGTTTCCTCGCCCGTTGCCGTGTCGATCAGCCAGATCGAGCTGACTGCGCGGTCGGTCATGATGTCGTTCTGGCGCCGGACATAGGCGATGTGGCGGCCGTCGGGACTGATCTGCGGATCGGCGGCGATCGCGAGGTCGAACAGGTCGGCGCCGGTCAGGCGGCGTTCGGGCGCGGTGCGCGCGCTGCCCACCGCCGATCCGGGCGTCGCGGCGGGGGCGGGCGTGGCGGTCGCATCGGTTGGCGTAGTCGGCGCATCCTGCGCGAAGCTTGGCTGAACCGAAAGCACGAGCAGGCTTGCGCCCAAAATTGCCAGTTTGCGCATGAAAAGCCGTCCTTTTTTTATCCGATGGCGCGGGTTTGTACCTTTCGCGGCGAGCCGTCAACCGGGCGATCGCGGCGGTCTGTGCGCCGCACCGGGTCGGAAAATCGCTTCATGATCAAGCGGCGCGGGGGCTATGCGCGATGGCGAAGAGGTACGACAAGGTGCGGATCGACAGTCAATTTCGGGTCCGGGTCATGGCGGTGGTCCTGCTGAGCTTTTCCGGCGCCGTCGGCCCTGCCGCGCGTGCGCAAGAAGCGCCGTCGCCGCGGGTCGGGCATGAAGCCGCCCGCGAACTGGTCGGCAACACGCTGGTCTATGCCAAGCCCGAGCAGCCGAAGGTCGAGACGGGCGTGTACCTGCGGCTGGACGGTACCGGACTGGCGGCGACGCGCGGCGGCGGCGAGGCGCCAGCGCCGCGGGCGGTGCGATGGGCCAATTTGTCGGATGGGCGATTCTGCATCACCGATGCGGACCGGCAGCCGTGGGACGGCGATTGCGGCAAACTGTCGGTCGATGGCGCGCGCGCGACGCTGACCCCGAAAAGCGGACCGGCGTGGCCGGGGCGGGTGCTGGCGGGCGATGCCTGGCAGCTCGACCCGGCGACCGCCTTTACCCGGCGAAGCGACGGCAAAGCGGCGATCGCGGCGCTGGTCGGTCATACGATGATCTTTGTTCCGGAGGGCGGCAAGCGCGAATATCGTGCCCATTATCTGATGCCCGACGGGACCGCGCGGCGGGCGCATAACGACGAGCCCGATTTCGATCATTGGGTGCTGCAGGGCGACGAGCGCTGGTCGATCGGCGACGGGGACCGGCTGTGTTTCAGCGGCGGGGTTTGGAAAGAGGAATTTTGCGCGGCGGTGTCGATCGCCGGGGATCTGGTGACGCTGCGCCACCCGCGTGTCGGTTCGCTCCACGCCCGGCTGGTGGAGGGCGATGCCCGCAAGCTGTCGCCCGCGATCGATGCGGCGAACCGCAAGCGCGCCGCGGCGCTTGTCGGCAGGACGTTGCTGCTGACCGCGACCGACCGGCAGGCGGCGACCGACAGCCGGCTGTATTTTCAGCGCGATGGCGCCGGTCTGGCGAAACAGGGCGATCGCCCGCCCGAGCCGATACAATGGCTGTTGCAGCGCGACGGCAGGCTGTGCGTCGCCGCGCGGAAGCGGGCATGGCGCGATGGTGATTGCGTTGCATGGTCGCTCGACGGCGACCGGGTGACGCTGACGGCACCCGATCGCCCTGCCATCCCGGGCCGCCTGCTCCCGGGCAAGGCGCTGGACCGATGAAGCGGCGTTATCCCGCAGCGATCTCGGCGGCGGGATAATCCTCCGCCGCCGACGGGCAGCCGCCCTGTTTCATGATTTCGGGCTCGTCGGGGGTGAACCAGGACGATGCCTGATAATCGCCGTCATAATCATCGGCGTTGTAGATGCACACTTCGGGCTTGGTGCCGTCGGGGGCGATGACCACCGCCCAATTGTAGCGATCTTCGGCGCGCCATGCCCCGCCCCAGATCAGGATGCGGCCACCGGCGACGCGGACGATGGGAAGGCTGAGGCTGCGGTCGGCAAAGGCGATCCCCGCGCGGGTCTTGGCATCCGGGACCGCGGCGGCAATTGCCGACTTGACGGCGGGGTGGTCGAGGAAGCGGTGGCCGTTCACGACGTCGAACGGATATTTGCCGATATAGGGTGTCAGGTCGACGGGGCCACGGCGCGCTTCCTTGACGCTGATCGGGATCGAGGGCGCGATCTTGGGTTCGCTGGCGGCGGTTTTGGTCGGTTCTGTTTTTGGCGTCTCTGCCTCGGCGCAGGCGGACAGGGGGAGCAGGGCGGCGAGAGCGGCGGCGGCGAGTTTCATGGAGTCTCCTGTCTTTTGTGTGGGGTGGCTGGGAGCAGTGGTGGCGGCGCGCCATGGTAATCCGCTAACGCGCCGATGCCATGGCGGCGGTGACCCGGATCACATTGGCGCATCAGCCGCCTGCGGCGAGACGCACCGACGCGGGGGTGAAGGTGCGAACGCGATTGCGGCCAGTGCGCTTCGCTTCATACAGCGCCTGATCGGCCTCGTGCATCAGCGCCGACAGGTTGCGGCCGGGGACGGCGATGGTCAGGCCAATACTGGCGGTGGGGACGAGCGCGGCGGGGATGCGGTCGGCAGCGGCGGCGGCAAGGCCGGTACGGACGGCCTCGGCAAACTGGCGCGCGGTCTCGATGCCCGCGCCGGGCAAGAGCAGCGCAAATTCTTCGCCGCCAATGCGGCCGGCAATCAATTCGGCGGGGGCGATGGCGCGAACATGCGCCCCGAACGCCGCGATGATCGCGTCGCCAACGGCGTGGCCATAGGTATCGTTGACGCGCTTGAAATGATCGAGGTCGGCGATCATCAGCGCCACCGGGCGATCGTCGTCGAGGCAGCGGCGGAGCGCCGATCCGGCGCGCGCTTCGAACCCGCGGCGGTTCAGCAGGCCCGACAGATTGTCGTCATCGACCTGACGGCGCAGCTCGTTGATCTGGTCGATCGCGACCGCGACCATCAGCCCGATCGCGGCAAGCACCGACACCATCGCCTGGGTGAATTGGACCGTGGTCCAATAGACCGACTGTTGGAAACCGTCATAGCTGTCGAAGCCGCCGCCGAGTGCGAGCAGGACGATCGGCCGCGCGGTCAGGTTGATGACCGACAGCGCCGCGACCCAGAACAGCACGCGGTCGATGACATGGGGCTTGTGGAGCGGCCAGAGCGCGCGGACGATCATCATCGCGATGATCGCGGCGCCGATGCTGATCGACAGGATGCGCCCGCCGATACTCGGCTGGCCGAGGAGGAACCACAGAAACACTGCCATCGACGCCGCGGCGGCGAGCGCCATCGATCGCCACGGGATCGGCAGCCCATAGCGGCCGATGATCGCCGCGGCGAACAGTGCGCCGGTCGCGAGGAAGCCGATATTGGCGGGGATGCGGTGCAGCTCATAGGGCAGCGCGGGGCCGACATCGAGGATCAGAAAGGCGACGGCGGAGGCGGTGTAGGCGCCCGCGGCATAGGCGACATAAATGTCGCGGCGGTTCAGCCAGAGCAGGAAAAAGGCAGCCGCAAACAGCAGGCCGATGCCTGGATTGAGCAACTGGATGAAGAACTGCCCCGACAAATTTCTGCCTCTCTGCCCCCGGAAGGTAGCAGCGATATGGATAACGATGTCTTACTTTTCTGTGCCTTAGGTCACAGTGAGGTAAAAGCCCCGAACGATCAGGCGGTTCCGCGCACGACAAGATGAACCGGGATGCGGGTGCCGCTGCGGGTGCGTTCGTCATCTTCGAGCGCCATCGCGACAAGCGCCTCGCCCGCGGCGTCGAGATCGGGTTCGAGCGTGGTGAGCGCGGGGTCGGCGAGCGTTCCGGCGCGGATGCCGTCGAAGCCGATCAGCGCGACATCTTCGGGAACGCGGCGCCCGGCGTCCTTGAGGCCTTGCAGGACGCCGAGTGCGAGCATGTCCGACGCCGCAAAGATGGCATCGGTATCGGGGTGCGCTTCGAGCAACGCCTGGACCGCGGCGACGCCCTGCGCGTGACGGTCGGCGGCGGCGGGCGGCTCGGCGAGGATCGGGGTCAGCCCGTGCGCGGCCAGCGTTGCGGCAAAGCCGTCGCGGCGTTCGTCGAACTGGCGCTGCGGCGATTGCTGCGGCCCGACGAAGGCGATGCGCCGCCGCCCCGTCTGTACGAAATGGGCGGCGGCGATCTGGCCGCCGACATCATTGTCGCTGCGCATCCAGTGAAACGGGCTGCCGGGACTGCCCCAGCAGACGAAGTCGAGGCCCGACGATTGCGCGTCGGCAAAATATTTCCACGCCTCGCGGTTGCTGGTGGTGCCGATGACGATCATCGCGTCGGCGAGCCCCGAGGCGACAAAATCGGCGCGGAAATTGGCCTCGCTCTCCTGGAACGACACCAGCAGGTTGAACCCGCGCGCCGAGGTGGCGGCAGCGATGCTGCCGAGCAGCGCGAAATAGAAGGGGTTGATCGCGCTGCGATCTTCGCCGGGTCGGCAGATGGTGACGAGCGCTATCGTCTCGCTGCTTTTGAGGCGCAGCGACGAGGCATGGCGGTCGACGACATAGCCAAGTTCTCGCGCCGCGGCGGCGACCCGCGCGCGGGTTTCGGCGTTGACTCCGGGACTGTTGCGGAGTGCGCGCGAGACGGTCGATTGCGACACGCCGGCGCGCTCGGCGACGTCGAACGATGTCGGGCGCAGCATCTTTGCGGTCACCTAGGCTTCTCCCCTCTGAAGGCGTCTGTCGCCGTGGGCGTGGAGGTTGTCAATGTAGGTAGACGGTGATTGCGCCCCTCCCGTCATCCCGGCGAAGGCCGGGATCTCACCGGCGCGGAAATTCGAGAGGGCGAGATCCCGGCCTTCGCCGGGATGACGGGATAAGGGGGAGGCGCTTTGTCCTTAAAGACCATCCAAAGCCAGCAGCGCAAAGCTTGCGAGCCAATGTTCGCCCATATAGTCGCCGGTGACGTGCGGCAGCGCGGCGGCGAGGTGGCGTTCGGCTGCGTCCGCCGCGACGGGGGTGACGGGATGCGCGGGGCCGAGCGCGGCCGCGATGCTATGCCAGTTCCACGCGCGGCTGAGGTTCAGCCCGTCGAGATGCGCGATCTTGCCGTCGCTGCGGTCGGAGACGGTGGCGGGGGTGAAGAGGGTGGCGGGCTGCCGGGCGGCGGCGCGGGGGAGGAAGGCGTCGAACCAGGCGGGGAAATCGGCGCCGAGGACGACGGTCATCAGCTGCGCTTCGCTGAGCGCCGAGGAGAGAAATTCGTCGCCGCCAGGCTCCCACGCCTGGCAATCGCGGTCGTCGGCGAACCAGCGGCGCGCGCTGGCGTCGATGAGGGCGACGAGGGCTGGGTCGCGGGCCTCGGCCCAATGACGCGCGAGTGTCAGCGCGAAGGCGATGTTGAAATGGGTGCCGACGCGGAGCGGATAGGTGAGCTTGGGCAGGAAGGCGTGGAAGCGCTGCGCGAACGCTGCGGCAAGCGGTTGGAGCGCGGCGGCCCAAGGGGCGCCGTGTCGCTCGGCCTCGGCATGGAGCGCGAGGAGCCAGGCCCAGCCATAGGGGCGTTCGAACCCGGCGGCATAGGGGCGACCGAGAAACGCAAGTTCGCCCGCGACCTTTTCGGGGATGAGCATGGCGTCGGCGCGCGCGCGGATGTCGGCGGCGACGGGCAGGTCGGGGAAACGGCGCGCGAGGCGGAGGATTTGCCACCAGCCGTGGACGCAGCTGTGCCAGTCGAAGCTGCCGTGGAAGATCGGGTGATGCTCGCGCGGGGGCTTGGCGTCCTCGGGGCCGTTCAGGACGAGGTCCATCTTGTAGGGATATTCGCGGCCGAGGTGCGACAGGGTGGCGGTGGCGAAGCGGGTCGCGTGGTCGGGGGTGAGGGTCATGGAGCTGTCCTAGCCAAGATGATCCTCCCTGTCGCGCAGCGATGGGGAGGTGGCAGCGCGAAGCGCTGACGGAGGGGCTTTGGCGCAGGCGTTGTCGCCCCTCCACCACGCCCTTCGGGCGCGGTCCCCCTCCCCATCGCTTTGCGACAGGGAGGATTTAGAATGCAAAAATCCAGATGAAGACGATATTCACCGCGAGCAGCGGCAGCGCGGTGCCGATTTGCGCCTTGATCACGCCATAGGGATTTTTGAGTTCGAGCAGCGCGGCAGGGACGAGGTTGAAGTTCGCCGCCATCGGAGTCATCAGCGTGCCGCAGAATCCCGCGAGCATGCCGATCGCGGCGACGACCGCGGGGTCGCCGCCATATTGCTTGATCAGGAGCGGCATGCCGACCGCGGCGAGCATCACCGGGAAAGCGGCGAAGGCGTTGCCCATCACCATCGTGAACAGCGCCATGCCGAGCCCGAAGGCGAGCACCGCGCCGAACAGGCTGCCCTGCGGGATCGCGGTACCGATGAGATCGCCGACGACCTCGCCGACCCCGGCGAGCGCGAACACCGCGCCAAGGCTGGCGAGCATCTGCGGCAGGATCGCGGCCCAACCGACCGAATCGAGCAGGCGGCGCCCCTGCTGGGCGGGGAGCAGGAGCGGGGGCTTGAGGCGCGCCATGCCGACGGCGAGCGCGATGAGCACGCCAAGCGCGAGCGAGATGAGCGTTGCCTGTTTGGGGTCGGCGAGGCCGGGGAGCCATTTGAACAAAAAGGTACCCGCGAGCGCGGCGGCGGGGATGATCAGCGCGACGAACAAGAGGAAGGGACCATGCTTTGCGGCGCGCTCCGCCTGTACATCGGCGGGGATGTCGCCGCTGGGGGCGCGGCCTATCTGGCCGGTGCCCGCGATCGCGACGAGCGCGAGGACGAGGAGGCCGTTGCCGAAATCGCCGAGATAATCGCCGCCAAGCATCGACAGTGCCAGCAATCCCCAAAAGGCGGCGTTGCCGAAGCGTTTGGGATTGCTGCGGTCCATCGCGCCGAGCAGCGCAAACAGCGCGAAGGTCAGGCCGGCGAGGACATAGACGAAGCCGAGCGTGATCATGCCGCGGCCCCCTTGTTGGCCGCCATGCGCCGGTCGAGGCGGCGGAGGCGCAGGCCGTGGATCAGGAAGGCGGCGATCGCGGTCGGGATCGCCCAGAGCGAGAAATGCAATGGCTCGATCTGATAGCCATAGCCTTCGAGGACGCCCTTCATCAGCAGGATCGAGCCGATCGCAAGGAAGATGTCTTCGCCGAAGAACAGCCCGATATTGTCGGTGGCGGCGGATTGCGCCTTGATTTCTTCGCGCTGCTCGTCGGTGAGCGCGGGGTTGACGGCTTCGGCGGCGGCTTCCGCCATCGGGGCGACGAGCGGGCGGACGGTCTGGGCATGGCCCGCGACCGAGGTGAGCCCGACCGCGGCCATCGCCTGACGGAGCAAGAGATAGCCGGTGAGCAGGCGCCCGAGCGTCGCGCCCTTCATGCGGCCGATCAGGGTGCGGGCGTGCTGCTGGAGGCCATAAGCCTCGAGCAGCCCGATGACCGGGAGCACGATCCAGATGATGCTGACATAGCGCGTGTCGTTGAACGCCTTCCCGAAAGCGGCGACGATCGCGGCGATGTCGAGCCCCGCGGCGAGGCCGGTCGCGAGCGCCGAGGCCATGATGACGAGCAGCGGATTGAAGCGCAGCACAAAGCCCGCGATGATGATGAGGATGCCGATCAGGACGAGCATGGCTATTTTCCTCCCCCTTGATGGGGGAGGCAGCGAGACTTGCCAGCTTGCTGGCTAGTCGCAGCGGTGGGGGTGGGCGCTCGATCAGAGGCGACGGGGGCGGGGCGCACCCGCACCCCCATCCAACTCCGCCTAATCGCTTCGCGATAAGGCTTCGTATCCTTCCCCCATCGAGGGGGAAGGGGGGCGGTGGGCATTCCGTCATCCCCGCGTGGGGTAGACTGCGCTGTCGTCAACTTAACTCTCCCCGGTTTTTCCGTACCCACCGCCACCAGGCGTTTCGATCACGAACGCATCGCCTGCCGCGAGGTCGGCGCTGCCTGTTGCACCCAGCATCTCGACCGTACCGTCCCCGCGTTCGACCCAGTTGCGCCCCGGCGCGGCGTCGCTGCCGCCTGCCAGCCCGCGCGGCGCGACCGCGCGGCGGTTGGCGAGGATGTTGGCGGCCATCGGTTCGCGGAAGCGGATGCGGCGGGTGGCGCCGTCGCCGCCGCGCCACTGGCCTTCGCCGCCCGAGCCCCGGCGGATCGAAAATTCCTCGACGATCACCGGGAAGCGCATTTCCATGACTTCGGGGTCGGTCATGCGGCTGTTGGTCATATGCGTCTGGATGACGCTGGTGCCATTAAAGCCCGGCCCGGCGCCCGAGCCGCCCGCGATCGTCTCATAATATTGGTGCGCTTCGTTGCCGAAGGTGAAATTGTTCATCGTCCCCTGCGCGGGCGCCATCGCGCCGAAGGCGGCGAACAGCGCGTCGGTGATCACCTGGCTGGTTTCGACATTGCCCGCGACGACCGCGGCGGGATAGCGGGGCGAGAGCATCGAATTTTCGGGGACGATCAGGGTGACGGGGGCGAGGCAGCCCTCGTTCATCGGGATCGGGTCGTCGAGCATCGTCCGCAGGACGTAAAGAACGGCGGCGCGCACGACGGGGAGCGGCGCGTTGAAATTGTCGGGCAGGGTGGCGCTGGAGCCGGTGAAGTCGATGGTGACGTGGCGCGCGGCGCGATCGACCGTCACCGCGACGACGACCTCGGCGCCATTGTCCATCGCATAGCGGAACCGACCGTCGGCGAGGCGCGCGAGCAGCTGGCGCACCGCGGCTTCGGCTTGCGCTTGGCCGTGGGCCATATAGGCGGCGACCGTTTGGACGCCGTGCGCGGCGGAGAGGTCGGCGAGCGCGCTGGCGCCGCGCTGGCACGCGGCGACCTGCGCCTTCAGATCGGCGATATTGAGCGCCGGGTTGCGCGCCGGGAACGGGCTGTCCATCAGATGCGCCGCGACCGCGGCGTCGCGGAAATGGCCGTCGTCGACGAGCAGCATATTGTCGAAGATGATGCCCTCATCGTCGATGCTGCGGCTGTTCGGCGGCATCGATCCGGGGGCGATGCCGCCAAGATCGGCGTGATGCCCGCGCGCGGCGACAAAGAAGGCGGGGGTGTCCTGTCCAGCGACGAACACCGGCATGATGACGGTGATGTCGGGCAGGTGGGTGCCGCCGTCATAAGGGGCGTTGAGGGCGTAGGCGTCGCCTGGGCGCAGGCCGCGCCCATCGCGAGGCTGGCCGTCGGGGCCGGGGCCGCGTTGGCGCAGGATGGTGCGCACGCTTTCGCCCATCGATCCCAAATGGACGGGCATGTGCGGCGCGTTGGCGACGAGGCGGCCGTCGCCGTCGAAAATCGCGCAGGAGAAATCCAGCCGTTCGCGGATGTTGATCGACGAGGCGCTGTGCTGGAGTGCGCCGCCCATTTCCTCGGCGATCGCCATGAACAGGCTGTTGAAGATTTCGAGGCGGATGGGGTCGGGTTCTGTGTCTCCCCTCCCCTTCAGGGGAGGGGCCGGGGGTGGGGTCGCGCGGCCATGCGCAAGGTCGATGGACCCCACCCCTTCCCCCTCCCCTGAAGGGGAGG
Source organism: Sphingopyxis microcysteis (assembly GCF_012274265.1). Classification (GTDB taxonomy): domain Bacteria; phylum Pseudomonadota; class Alphaproteobacteria; order Sphingomonadales; family Sphingomonadaceae; genus Sphingopyxis; species Sphingopyxis microcysteis. Next base: position 398,584 of record NZ_JAANYY010000003.1, on the reverse strand, counting down.
GGCTTATCTGGTTTTTCGAGAGCCGGAGCGTCCCTTCCTGTTCGACCGTCGCAGTCCAGCCCGGCTCGACGATCGTGGTCGACAGCGCGTCGATGATGATAGCAGGGCCGACCACGGTGTGCCCGGGGGCGAGGGCGCCGCGCTGGTGGAGCGGAACGTCGTGCGCCGCGCCAGCAAGCCAGGCGGTGACGGTTTCGGGTTCAGTCGCAGTTGTCGCCGATGGCGGGGGAAGAACCGCGGGTGCATCGCCCGCTTCGGTCAGTTCGACGCGGATGCGGTCGACGACGAGATTGTTGTGCGGGGCGTAACCGAAGCGCTGGCGGAAGGCGGCGGCGAAGGCGGCGGCGACCTCGGCGGGCGGCGCGAGGGGGAGTTCGATCGCATTGTCGCTGTCGGCGAGGCGGACGAAGAGCAGGGTTTCGCGGCTGGTTTGGGCGGTAGCGGACAGGTCGGCGCGCGCCTGCACCGAAAGTTCGGCTTCGACCGCGGCGAGGGCGGCGGCGCAATCATTGTCGAGCGTGAGCGCCAGCGTGCGCTCGCGGATCGCCGACGGGCGCGCGAGCCCCATGCCATAGGCCGAGAGCACCCCGGCGAGCGGGTGGAGCAGGATCTCGTCGACCCCGAGCGCGTCGGCAACCAGGCAGACATGCTGGCCCGCGGCGCCGCCGAAACCGACGAGGCTGTAACCCTGCGACACATCGTGGCCGCGCGCGATGGTGATGCGCTTGATCGCGTTCGCCATCTGCTGGACGCCGATCGCGAGCAAGCCTTCGGCGAGCGCCTCGGGGGTGATGTTGCCGACTTCGGCGGCCATCGCGGCGAATTTTTGCACGACGACTTCGCGGTCGAGCGGCTGGTCGCCCTTGGGACCGAAAAGCTTGGGGAAGTGACCCGGCTGGATCTTGCCGAGCAGCACGTTGCAATCGGTGACCGTCAATGGCCCGCCGCGGCCATAAGCGGCGGGGCCGGGGTTGGCACCGGCGCTTTCGGGGCCGACCGACAGGCGCGCGCCGTCCCAGCGGCAGATCGAGCCGCCGCCCGCCGCGACGGTGTGGATGCGCAGCATCGGGGCGCGGATGCGCGTGCCCGCGACGATGGTCTCGTTATCGCGCTCGAGGCGGCCGGCATAATGGCTGACGTCGGTCGAGGTGCCGCCCATATCGAAGCCGATGAGGCGGTCCTTGCCGAGCGGCGCGGCGCTGCCGACCATGCCGACGATGCCGCCCGCGGGGCCGGAGAGGATCGCGTCGCGGCCGTGGAAGGCGGCCGCGGCGGCGAGGCCGCCCGAGCTTTTCATGAATTGCGGGTCGACGCCCCCCTCTGATCCGGCGCCGAGCTGGCCGATGAATTGCCGCACATAATGGTGAAGAACGGGCGACAGATAGGCGTCGGCGAGCGTCGTGTCGCCGCGGCCGATGAGCTTGATCAGCGCGCTGACGTCGTGGCTGGCCGAAATTTGCGCGAAGCCGAGCTCGGCGGCGATGGTGGCGAGGTGTCGTTCGTGCGCGGGGTAGCGATAGCCGTGCATCAGCACGATCGCGATACTGGTGAGCCCCTGGTCGCGGGCCGCCTGCAGCGATGCGCGGGCGGCGGCTTCGTCGAGCGGGGTCAGGACGTCGCCCTCGGGACCCACGCGCTCGATGATTTCGGCCACCATGGCGTGCGGCGGCTGCGTGCGGTCGAGTTTGCGCCCAAAAAGCTCGGGGCGGTCCTGATAGCCGATGGCCAGCGCGTCGCCGAAACCGCGGGTGATCGCGAGCAAGGTCGGCTCGCCCTTGCGTTCGAGCAGCGCGTTCGTGGCCACCGTGCTGCCCATGCGGATCGCGAGCGGCGGCAGCGCGCCATCGCCTGCACCGGTCAGGTCGCGGATCGCGCCGACCGCGGCGTCGCCGGGGCGCGCGGGATCGTCGCTCAGATATTTGGTGGTGACGACCGTCCCGTCCGGAGACCGCGCGACGACGTCGGTGAAGGTGCCGCCGCGGTCGATCCAGATCTGCCAGCGATTGTCAGCGCGCAGGTTCACGGTCGGGCCAGCGGATGGTGATCGAAAGGCCGTGGTCGGCGGCGCTGCGCTGCCAATGGCCCTTCAGCTGCCGCTCGATCAGCGAACGGATGAAGTGAGTGCCGAAACTTTCGCTGTCGATCTGCGGGGTTTCAGGCAGGCCCGTTTCGATCCAGCTGAATTCGACGTCGCCGCCGTCGCGGCGCCAGGCGACGGCAAGGTCGCCCTGCCCGGACAGGGCGCCATATTTGATGCTGTTGGTGACGAATTCGTGGATCGCGAGCGACAGCGCCTGCGCGCCTTCGTCGTCGAGACGGACGTCGGGTCCGGTGGTCGCGGCCAGCCGGTCGGATGGCCAGCCGGCGAGTTCGAGTTCCCGGCGGACGATCTTGCCCAGTTCGACATTGTCGACGGCGCCGGTGACCAGCATCTGCTTCGCATCGGAGAGCGCGCGCATCCGCCCGTCAAATTTGGTTTCAAACTCGTCGAGGCTGGCCGATTCGCGCAAGGTGATGCGCGCGAGCGCGCCGATCCGCGCAAAGGCGTTTTTCATCCGGTGCGCCATCTCGCCGATCATCAGCTCGCGGTCTTCGGCATGGCGCGCCTTTTCGGCGGCGAGCGCCTGAAACGCGTCGATGCGTCGCCGCTGGACGCGGTGGAGCTGGGTCGCAAGCAGCGCGAGCGCGATACCGAAGATCAGGATGGCGATCGGGCGCCCGAGCCGTTCGAGCAGGCGGCCATAGGAGATTCGCATCGTCCATTGCCGATCGGCGACGTGCAATATCTGTTCCTGCGCGTCCCAGCCCATCGTTCCCTTGCGAAAAACGAGCGGCGCCCACGGGCCTTCCCCGGCAAAGATTTCGATGCCGTCGATGGTGTCGAGCTGCGTTCCGAGCACCGCCTGCATCATGTCGCTGGTGCGGAACGGCGCATAGACGAAGGCCTCGATCGGGCGACTGTCGCCCGAGGTCGCGATGGTTTCGGGGTTCGTCCCTGCCGGAGCGCGCGCATAAACGGGCACATAAATCAGAAATCCCGGCTGTTTGATCTTCACGCCCTTTTCCTGCGCGAGCTGAACGATGCCGCTCGCCGCGGGCTGTCCGGTCTGCCAGGCGCGGCGCATCGCGGCGCGGCGCGTCGGTTCGCTGTACATGTCGAACCCCAGCGCGGCGTCGCGGCGCGGGGTATAGGGTTCGACGAGGACGACGACAAAGCCGACGGGCTGGTCGGTCGTTGGCCATACCTTGATGTCGCGGCCGTAATTTTCGCGCAGCTTCGCCTCGACCGCGGCGGGGGTGTCGGCGCGCATCGCAGCGGCGATGCCCACGCCCTCCATCCCCGGCGCCTGCACCTGCGGCTGGAGCGCGGCGAGATAGGCGCGGATGCCGGGGCCGCTGGCGGCGGCGTCGGATTGATAGAGCGCGCGGACGCCCTTCAGCACCGCGACATGATCGTGCAGGCGCATGTTGACGTGCGCCGCCACCCGCTCGGCGCGATCGGCCTCTTCGGACTGGTTGTAGAGGAAACTTGCAGTCGCGGCGGCGAGCGTTGCCAAAAGGATGACCAGCCCGACGAACCGGACCAGCAGCGCCAACAGCCGATCTGCCCAAGAATTAGGGCGCATTCAATATTCCTGCCTGCTGGCTGCCGCGGCAGCGCCCCCCTCGCAATCGTCGATGTTCCACGCGGCGCGGTCGTTGGCAAGAATATTTCGCGAGGCGGTGAAATTCGGTTGAATGGGTTGCGGACAGCAACCTTTTCTCTATGCTGCCAGCAACAAAAAAAGGGAGCGTGGCGCGATGATTATCTACGGGTCTTTGGTGTCGCCGTTCGTGCGCAAATTGCTGGCGTATCTGGGCGAAAAGGGGATCGATTTCGAGCTGAAGGGCGTCGGCATCGGCGATCCCGACCCGGGGTTCCGCGCCGCGTCGCCGCTGGGCAAGATGCCGGCGATGGAGGATGATGGCTTCACGCTCGCCGATTCGAGCGCGATCATCCACTATCTGGAGGCGAAATATCCCGAACCCGCGCTGATCCCTGCCGATCCGCAGGAACGCGGGCGGGTGATCTGGTGGGACGAATTTGGCGACACGGTGCTGGCCGCATGTGGCGGCAAGATGTTCTTCAACCGCATCGTCGCGCCGAAATTCCTGGGGCGCGAGGGCGATCTGGCGGCGGCGGCGCTGGCCGAGAGCGAGGAACTGCCCAAGCTGCTTGCCTATCTGGAAAGCGCGATCCCGGCGTCAGGCTTTCTGGTCGGCGACCGGCTGACCCTTGCCGACCTGGCGGTCGCGTCGCCGCTGATGAACCTGCGCCACTGCGGCTGCGGGGTCGATGCCGCGGCCTATCCGAAGGCGGCGGCGTGGAGCGAGGCGATCCTGTCGCGCCCGAGCATCGCGCCGTGGATCGCCAAGGAAGAACGGATGATGGCGCGGGTGCTGGCCCCCGCGTCATAACGCGAGCAGCCACCCCGCGAGCGCCGCGGCGGCGATGATCGCCGGGGTCACCCACGCGCCCTTGATCCGCCAGACGGCGATGAGCGCGAGCGCGAACAGCAGGATCGCGGGCAGCGGCGCAGTAACGCGCGCGGCGGTGACTTCGCCGAGCTGGACGAAGGTCGCGGCGATGACACCGACCACGGCGGCGGCGACCCCGGCGAGCAGGCGGTGGAGCGCGGGGTTTTCGACCACCGCCTCCAGCCGTTCGAAGAAGATCAGCGAGAAGGCGAAGGCGGGCAGGAACATCCCCGCGGTGATCGCGAGCGCGCCGCCGGGGCCGCCGACGACATAACCGACGAAGGTCGCGAAGATGACGAGCGGCGCGGGCAGTATCCCGGCGAGCGCGACGCCGTCGAGGAAGGTCGCATCGTCAATCCAGCCGCGCCCGACGGTGTCGGCGCGGACGTAGGGGATCGCCGTATAGGCGCCGCCGAAGGTCAGGAGGCCGCCCTTCAGTCCGGCGACGAACAAGGCGAGCAGGGTGATCGGGGCGTTCGCGGCCCCGGCAACAAGCGCCGCGCCGGGGTCGGGCATCGCCAGCTGTCGCGCCGCCACGGCGGCGCCGATCGCGGCAATGCCGACGGCGAGCGCGACGAGCGGGCGCTGCGCCGCGGCATAGACAAGCCCGCCCGCGATGAGCGGGATCCAGAAGGGCACCGCAGCGAGGGTCGTGAGCAGGCTGGCGATGGCGATGACGGCGAGCAGGCGATCCTCGATGATATGCTGGCCGATGCGGACCATGGCGCGCAGGATGATCGCCAGCACCGCAATCTGTACCGCGAGCAGGACGCCGGTCAGCCCGGGGGCGCCTGCGATCCAGGTGACATAGAGCCAGCCCGCAAGCAGCATCAGCAAGAGGCCGGGGAGCATGAAGCCGAGCCCGGCGAGCAGGCCGCCGATCCGCCCGCGCGCGATCATCCCGAGGTGGACGCACAGTTCATGCGCTTCGGGGCCGGGCAGGACCTGCAGCACCGCGAGCAGGCGGTTGAAGCGCGCCGAATCGATCCAGCGTTCCTGATCGACGAGCGCGTGGCGGATCATCGCGATCTGCGCGACCGGGCCACCGAAGGCGAGCGCGCCGAAACGCAGGAATTTGAGGAACAGCGCGGGCAGGCTGAGCTGCGACGGGTCAGTCGGGGTGGGGAGAAGGCTCATATCAACGCTCCGGGCGCCGCGGTTGCGGCGGGTGGAGCGGACTTGGACGGCGCCGAACTGTTCTTGGCCGTCTGAACGGGCGTCCGCGTCGGCCCGTTGGCCCGTTGGCCCGCCTATCATCGAAGGCGCGCTGCGCTGTCAAGCCGGGTTGCTACAGCCAGCCGATGCTTTTGAAGCGCCAGAATACCAGCCCCGAGCCGCCGAAAATCAGGGCCAGCGCAAAGGGGTAGCCGAAGGCCCAGTCGAGTTCGGGCATGAACTCGAAATTCATGCCGTAAATCCCCGCAATTGCGGTCGGCACCGCAAGGATCGCGGCCCAGGCGGCGAGCTGGCGGGTGATGACGCCCTGGCGTTGCTGTTCGAGCATCCCGTTGGTTTCGATGACCGACGCGGCGACATCGCGGAGGCCAGTGAGGCGGAACTCAGCACGCTGGACATGATCCCAGATGTCGCGAAAGAAGGGCCGCACCGCCGGGTCGATGCATGGCAGGTCGTCCTCGCCCGCGAGGCGCCCGGCGACGTCTTTCATCAATCCGGCCAGCCGCTGAAACCGGATGACTTCGTGGCGCTGGGCATAAAGCTGGCGGATCTCGGCGGCGTCGAGCGGGGTGTCCATCACGCTGTCCTCGACCAGCAGCATCCGGTCCTCGATCGCGTCGATCAGCGGGAAATAGCCGTCGACGATGAAATCGAGGATGGCATAGAGGACGTAATCGGGGCCGTGCGCGAGCTTGGCGGGCAGGGTTTCGAGCCGCGCGCGCACTTCGCTGTGGGTGCGCGCCGAGCCGTGGCGGACGGTGACGATGAAGTGGCGCCCGACAAAGATCGCGGTTTCGCCCGACTGGATCGTGCCGCCGCCAAGGTTGCCGGTGCTGGCGATGATGAACAGCTGGTCGCCATAGACTTCGACCTTGGGCAGTTGCTTGGCCTTGGTCGCATCCTCGACCGCGAGCGGGTGGAGGCCGAAGCGTTTGGCGATGCCTTCGAGTTCGCCCGGTGTCGGCTCGTAGAGGCCAAGCCAGAAGAAATCGCCCTCGGCGCAATCGTCGGGAAGTTCCTCGTCGGGACCGATGTCGCGGACGAGCTTGCCGTCATGATAGACGCGGGCGGCCATGATCGGCATCGGCGGGCTACTCCCTTGTACTGCCGCTCCTATAATCGGCGCGGCGGCGAAGGGGAAAGGGTTCGTTGTGCGACGGCATGTCGATCGGGAAATAATCGCCCGCGCCCCTGCGAAGGCAGGGGCCCATCACCCGGCGCCACGATGTTAAGCGACGATGGCTGGCCAACGATGGCGTAGGCGATGGGCCCCTGCCTTCGCAGGGGCGCGGGGGTGGGTGGCCGAAAGGCTCAATCGTCGCGGTTGGCGATGTTGGTGAAGGCGGCCCAGGCGGCGGGGTGCGCCCATTCGGTTTTCCAGCCCGCGATTGCGCTGCCGTCGGCGCGCTTGCCGCTGCGCACCGCGGCCATGCCCTGTTGCAGCGCTTGCGCGCGCGACAGGTTCGGGTTGCTGCGCCGTGCGAGCAAAGTTTCGACGGTGAGTACCGCCGTGGCATCGTCCGACACGCGCCAGTGGCTGGCGAGCAGCGCGTCGGCCCCGGCGTAGAGGAAACCGCGCGCGAGCGCCGACAGGCTGTCGCCGCCGCCCGAATTTTCCGCCGACGCGGTGTTGCAAGCCGACAGGATCACCCAGTCGGCCGACAGCGTGAGCCGCGCCGCCTCGGTCGCGGTGAGCAGCCCGTCGTCGATGTCGCTGGCCGTGGTTGGCGGGGTCAGCACCAGCCCCGGCTCGCTGAAGCCGATCGACGGGTCGGGGAGCAGCCCATGCGTAGCGATCGCGACGATTTCGCTGGTCGCGAGCGCGGGGTCCTGGCGCAGCGCCGTCTCGGTCGCCTTGCCGTCGATCGTCAGGCTGCCCGGCGCGACGCCGAACAAACGTGCCATCGCCGCAAGTTCGACCTTGGTCCCGGGCAACGGCGCGAGGCGGCGTAGGACGTCGGGGTCGGCGAGCGGCGCGCCCGATAGCGACACGGCGTCGAATACCGCGATGCCGCGCGCGGCGCGCGATCCGGTGTCGCCCCCGGCCAATACCGGGGCGCCATAGCCGCGGAAACTGTTGCGGCGGCGATCGCGCGGCGGGTCGCGGTTCAGGGTCAGCGCCGCGACCGCGGGCAGGCTGGTAAAGGCATAGCGGTCGGACAGCCAGGCGGCGCGCGCCAGCGTGTCGGGATCGGCGATGTCGGCGCCCTCGGGCCGCGCGGTCGCCGACAGCATCGCCAGCGGCAGGTCGCCGAGCTTGCCCGAACTCGCGACATAGATGCGCTTGCTGTCCTTCAGCAGCGGTTCGACCGGTTCGATCAACAATTTGTAGAGCACGTTGGCGGTGTCGAGATCGAAGCGTCGATGGCCTTCGAGTTCGAGCGCCGACATCGGCAGCGCGTCGAGCTCGGCCTTGCGCGCCGCCGAACAGGTGGCGAAATCGACGTCGCAGCGCAGGTCCGAAATCTGTTTCAGGACGACCGCGACCTCTTTGCCCGGACGGCTCCACCCGACCGATGTCGGGGTGACGACGAACAGGTGCAGCGCGTTTGCCGCTTCGGTCATGAGCAGCAGCGCTTCGCCCGGCTTCAGCGCCTGCCGCGCTTCGGCCAGGCTGATTGGGCGCGGCGCGACGAGCTGGCGATAGGATGGATATTTGCTGTCGATCAGCGCGCTCACCTTGGCCAGCTCAGCCTGTACCGTGTCGAGTTCGCCGCGCAGCCGTGCCGCCTCGACCGGCTTGCGGTCGCCGAGCGCCCGCAGCAAATTCTTGTCGATGAGGTTCGACTTGGCGGCGAGATCCTGTTCCTGGCGTACCGTTTCGGCCATTTGCGGCGTCCTGGCGGCGCTGCGCGCGGCGGTTTGCAGCACCGCGCGGCCCGAAGCGGACGCGATCGCATCCTGGGCGGCGCGAAAGGCACGGTCCTGAATCTCCGCCTGCTGCGCGGCGTCGGGGGTGACCTCCATCAGGCCGAACGCGGTGTTCAGATAGGTGGTGAAAATGCCGCGGTCGGGGGCGGCCTGCTGCCGGTCGAGCGCCGCGAGCCCGACCGCGCCGCTGCCCGCCGCGCTTTGTTCGTTCAGTCGGCGCAGGATCGCGACCGCCTTGGCGGCCAGCGGTTCGGCCTCGGCGGCCTTGCCCTGGCGCAGCAGGGTCAGCGCCAGATTTTCATAGGCGCGCGCGGTGTCGATATGCGTCTCGCCAAGGTTGCGGCGCAGGATGGCGAGCGATTGGCGATAATAGGGTTCGGCGGCGCGGTCGCCGGGGCCGCTGCGGTCGCCGCGGACCAGCGCCGCGCCAACATTGTTGTAGGCGACAGCGGTCAGCGGGTGATCTTCGCCCAGCAGGCGGCGACGGATGGCGAGCGCCTTGCCACTCATCTCGGCCTCCTCGGCATGGCGTCCGAGCCCGCCGAGCGTCGTCCCGAGACTGAGATAGGCCCAGGCGGTTTCGGGATTATCCTCACCGAATTTGGCGCGATAGACGGCGAGCGCCTCGCGTATCAGCGGTTCGGCGCGCGCCGCGTCGCCACCGTCGCGCAAATTATAGGCAAGATTGATCTGGGTCGCGGCGTAAGAGGGATGGTCGCGGCCCGCGATGCCGCCCTGAATGTCCAGCGCGCGCCGATACATGGGCTCGGCCTCGGCATAGCGGCCCTGGCGGTTCAGATTATGCCCAACATTGGCGTACATCGTCGCGGTCCGCTCGCTGCTGTCGCCATAGGCGCGGCGCGTGCTGTCGAGTGCCTGGCGCAGCAGGGGTTCGATGGCGGTGGGCGGCATGCCGCGATTTTCCATGTTGAGCGCCAGATTGTTCGTCGCCTCCGCGGTCAGCGGATGCGCCGCGCCCAGCGATTTTGTCCGGATGTCGAGCGCCTTGCGATAGGCGGTTTCGGCCTCGCCAAAGCGTCCGGTCAGCCCGTAGCTATAGCCGAGCACGGTATAGCCGAGCGCCGCCTGAACGCTGTCGTCGCCCTTGGTCGCGCGCCAGATCGCGAGCGCGCGGTTCGCCGCGGTTTCGGCGTCGGCATAGCGCCCGAGTTCGGTAAAGTTCACCGCGCGGTTATAGTGATGCAGCGCGACGTCGGGGCCGTTCGGGCCGGTCATCGCCTCGTCGATCGCCAGCGCTTTGTCGAGCATCGTCGCGGCGTCTTCGAACTGGCCCAGACTGCGCAACGTGACCGCCAGATTGGCATATTGCGAAGCAGTTTCGCGGTGCTGTTCGCCGTGCAGCGCGATGTTGGCGGCGAGCGCCTGCCGGAACAGCTTTTCGGCGCCCTGCATGTCGCCGAGTTCGACCATAAGCCCGGCGAGATTGCCGGTCGCTGCAATCGTCTTGGCATGCTGCTGGCCAAATTGCGCGGTGCGCACAGCGAGCAGGTCGCGGCGCAGCGGCAAGGCTTCGGCCGGGCGGCCCTGTTTGGCAAGGTTGGTGGCCAGGAAGCCGGTGGCGGTGAGCGTCTGATCGTCCTGCGCCCCAAGGTATCGGCTATTGATCGCGAGGAGGCGGCGCCAATTGGCTTCGGCGTCCTTCAGCTGGTTTTGTTCCTCGAGGTTGAATGCCAGCGCGCGATAACCAAGGCTGGTGATCAGATTGTCGGCGCCATAGCGCTTCGTCGCTTCGTCGATCCAGCGCCGATAGACCTCGCCCGCCTCGCCAAGCTTGCCCGCCCGTTCAAGTTCCATGCCGCGGTTGATCAGGTCGAGCATCTTTTGCTGGTCGGCGTCGAGCGGCTTGGCCTCGGGGGCGGCGGCGCTGGCGGGGGCCGTGTCCTGCGCAAAGGCGGCGGGCGCGGCGGTCCACAAGGGGGCGGCGAGGAGCAGCGCGAGCAAGCGATGGCGTCGGTCGGTCATGGGACGGCGTATTCCCTGTCTTGTGTCAAGATAATGATAAATCTGGATATTGGCAGTGGTGGCCTTGCGCGATCGCGCGGCGGTCGGAAATCGTGGGTTATGGTCAGGCCTTAAAAGGCGCCGATTTGCGGGGGTGTGACGGGGATCACTGGCGCGCGGCGAGGTGATGACCCGGTACATTTGGATTTGAGCCAGCGCCATTTGGTTCGTCATCCCGGCGAAGGCCGGGATCTCGCCGCTGCGTAATCCCGCGAGGGTGAGATCCCGGCCTTCGCCGGGATGACGAAAATATGCTTAGTCGGCGCCTGCCCCCACCTGTGTTACCCAAATAAAACCCCTTGCCAAATGGGCGCTACAAATGTAGCACGCTACAAATGTAGCGCATGAGGTGAGTCGCATGTTGTCCAGTTTGCCGCCGCGGGAACGCGAAATTGTCGATATTCTGTACGAGCGCGGCGCGTCGACGGTGACCGAGATCGGCGAGGCGCTGAGCGACGAATTGTCGGGCTCGGCGATCCGCGCGATGCTGAAGCGGCTGGAGGCGAAGGGGTTCGTGGCGCGCGAAGCGTCGGACAACGGCTTTGTCTATGCGCCGAGCGTATCGGACAAGACCGCGCGCAAATCGGCGCTGAGCCAGGTGGTGCGGGTGTTTTTCAACGGATCGGCGACCAGTGCCGCTGCGGCCTTGCTGGGGATGCAGGAGGAAATGAGCGCGGATGAGCTCGACGAGCTGGAAAAGCTGATCGGGCAGGCGCGCGAAGGGAGAGCGAAATGATGATCACCGCTTCGATGTTGATCGGGCTCGCCTGGAAGTCGGTGCTGATCGCCGGGCTGACGCTGGCGTTGCTGCGGCTGGCGCGGACGCGTTCGGCGGGCGAGCGATCGCTGGTCGCGCATGTCGGCCTGCTGGCGCTGCTGGTGCTGCCGGTCGCCTCGCTGGCGCTGCCGATATGGCAGCCGCTGCCCGCGAGCTGGGTCGCCGAGGCGGCGCCGAGAGCCGTTTCGAGCGACGCGACGGGGGGATCGGCGGTCGATCCGGTGGCCGCGACGACATCCGTCCCGGTCGTGGCGGACACCGCCGGATGGCCGCCGATCAGCTGGTCGGTGGGGGCCGACCTCGCGCCCTTTCTCTACCTTGTCCCGCTCGCGCTGCTGTTTGGAGTGATGCTGCTGGCGGTGGTGCGGCTGTTCGCGATGCGCGGCCGCGCCGAGGTGCTGGTCGACGGGTCGTGGCTGTCGGCGCTCGCAGAGGCGCAGCGGCGGATGGGCTTCAAACATGGTACGGCCTTGCTGGTCAGCGACGAACTGCGCTCGCCGATCAGCTGGGGACTGCTGCGGTCGACGATCGTCTTGAGCCCGAAGGCGGCGCAGGCGGTCGGCGAGGCAGAGGCGATCATCGCGCACGAGCTGGCGCATATCGCGCGGCTCGATTGGGCCAAGCTGCTTGCCTCGCGCATCGCCTGCGCGATTTTCTGGTTCAATCCCCTGGTGTGGATGCTGGCGCGCGAAAGCCATCAGCTGCGCGAAGAGGCGGCCGATGACGCGGTGCTGATGGCCGACATCGACGGTCCCGACTATGCGACCTTGCTGGTCGGTGCGGCGCGGCATGACAATAGGGCGGCGCTGATGGCGGCGCATGGCGTCGCGCCGTCGAAGAGCAGCCTGAAACGCCGGATCACCCGCGTGCTCGACGCCAGTCTGAAGCGCGGGCCCGCAAGCGCGAGCTGGGTGTTGATGAGCCTGGTCGTGCTGGCCGGCGTCACCGCACCGCTGGCCGCCTTTTCGGCGACCGCAGCCGAAGAAAAGATCGCCGCAAAGGATAACCGGACCGCGGCGCTGGCCGAGCGGAAATCGGCGATCGCGTCGGCGCGCGTTGCCGGAGCGGCGCAAGGCGATGCCGAGGATCAGGCCGCCGCGGCGGCATCGACCGAGAAGCTGAGCGCCGAGCAGCTGATCAACCTGCGCGCCGTCGGGGTAACCGCCGACTATGCCGCCGAGATGCGCGCCGCAGGGGCGTCGATGGATGTTGATGAGCTGATCTCGGCCCGCGCGAGCGGGGTCGATCCCGCCTATATCCGGCAGATGCGCCACATCTTTCCGAACGTGGACGTCGACGAATTGGTCGGCGCGTCGGCGTTGCACATCGAGCCTGCCTTTGCCCGCGACATGAAATCGCATTTCCCCGACATCGGCATCGACGATGTGATCGCGCTGCGCGCGATGGGGGTCGATTGCGACTTCGTCACCGACATGCGGAAGGCCGGGGTGCGGATGCGCAGCGCCGACGACGCGATCGAATTGCGTGCGACGTCGAAAGTCCGAGCGACCGCCAGGTCAAAGTCGGCGACGGCGCGGTCGGCGAGCGGCCCCACGGTCCGCATGAGCGCGTACGGGATGACGATGGAAGCGCACAGCAGCGATGGCCGGGTCGCGCGGATCGAAATGGCCGAACCGTCGGCACCCCCCGAACCTCCGGTGCCGCCAACCAGCTGACGCCCGGACATTCGTCCAAGCCTGAATATCGTTGATCGAAGCCTTGTTTTGAAACGCCGCTGCGGGGGCGAGCGATGACGCTCGTCCAGCGTCGGCAACAGGAGTGCTGCCATGAAAACCCCCATGATCGCCGCAACCGCCGCGCTGATGACCGTCATCGCCTGCGCCGCGCCAAGCAACGCCGCCGACCCGCTGGTGATGACCGACATCGAATGGAAAGCGCAGCCCGGCAAAGGCCAGCCGCAGTTGCGCGTAAGCCACGGGCGGTCGAGCAGCGATCTGTCGCTGGGCAGCGCGCGCGCCGCCTTGGCGCCTGCCCGCGATGCGCTGCAGGGCGCGGCGGGGCCGGTGACCTTTACGGTGCAGCATGAGGCGGGAACGCTCGCCTGTACCGGCACGCTGACGCGCGCGTTCGAAGGGGCGGGCCGTTGCCGCTTTACGTCTGACCCCGCGTTCGAGGCGGCGCTGGCGTCGCGCGCGCTGGTCCCCGAGCGGCGCAGCGACATGCTGTCGATGCTGATGGTCGACGCGACGATCGCGCTGGCCGACGGGCTGACCGATGCCGGGGCGCGGCCGAAAGACGCCGACGAGCTGATCGCCGCGGCGGCGCTGGAGGTGACCCCCGCCTATCTTCAAGACCTGAAATCCGAAGCATTGGTGCTGACCGACGTCGACGATGCGATCGCGTGCAAGGCGCTGGGGGTCGACGGCGCCTATGTGCGCGGGCTGGCGGCGGCGGGGTATCGCAAGCTGAGCGCCCATGATGTCGTGGGGATGAAGGCGATGGGGGTCACCGGCGAATATGCCATGGCGATGAACCGCGCGACGCAGGGGATCAAGTGATGCGGCTCATCAGCCTTTGCGCATTGTCCGCCGCAATCGCATCGCCGGTGATGGCGCAGGAAACTGCAGCGACCGGTGAAGCACCGCCGCCCGCTGCCACAGCGACGGCGGCGACTGGCGTGGACGGCAGCGCGCGGCAGGTCTTCACCGCCGCCGATTTCGCCCGTTACGCACCGACGAACGCCTATGACATGCTCAACCAGGTTCCCGGTTTTTCGATCCGCGACAATGAAAATCTGCGCGGGCTGGGGCAGGCGACCGGCAATGTGCTGTTCAACGGCGAGCGACCGTCGAACAAGGGTGACGATATGTACACCCAGCTGTCGCGCATCCCGGCGGGCAATGTCGAACGGATCGAGATCGTCGACGGCGCGACGCTGGATATTCCGGGCTTGTCGGGCCAGGTCGCCAATATCGTGTATCGCGCCGACAGTTTTTCGGGCCAGTTTTCCTGGAAACCCGAATTTCGGGCGCATCATACCGACCCGTTGCTGACACGCGCCGACGTGTCGGTTCGCGGGCGGAGCGGTACGGTCGAATATGAGGTTGCGCTGAGCAACGACAGCGCCCGGCGCAGCGGCGCCGGTGGGCCGACGATCATCACCGACGGGGCGGGGCAGATCACCGAACGGCGCCATGACGTCTGGAACACGCATTTCGATGCACCGAAGCTGTCGGGGCGGCTGACCTGGGACCCGGCGGGCGACACGGTGGTGAACATCGGCGGACATTATCAGCGCGAATATGACCGCTATGACGAGGATGGCGTACGCGCGTCGCCGGGCCAACCCGACCGGGAGCGTATCGTCCGCCAGACCGACGATGCCTGGAATTACGAGGTCAACGGCGATTATCAGTTCGGGGTGGGGCCGGGCAGGCTGAAGCTGATCGGGCTGCGCCGCTTCAGTCACGAACCTTATGTGCAGGAGATCGTCACCACCCCCATCGGCGGCGCCGCGACGGGCGACCGCTTTGCGCAGACCGGCGACATCGGCGAAACCATCGGGCGCGGCGAATATCAGTGGAAGATGCTGGGCGGCGACTGGCAATTGTCGGGCGAGGCGGCGTTCAACAAACTCGACAATGTCGCATCGATCGCGGTGCTCGACGCGAACGGCGTGTTTATCGAACAACCATTTGTCGGCGGCACTGGCGGGGTGAAGGAAGATCGCTACGAAGGCTTGCTGAGCTTCGGTCGCAAGCTGACCGATACGCTCAATTTCCAGATTATCGGCGGCGCCGAACATTCGACGATCACCCAGACCGGAATGAACGGGCTGACGCGCAGCTTTTTCCGTCCCAAGGGCTCAATCTCGCTGGCGTGGACGCCGTCGTCCGATTTCGACGTGTCGGCGAAATTGCGTCGCCGGGTGCTGCAACTGTCCTTTTATGATTTTCTGGCGCGCGCGTTCCTGAACGACGGCAACCAGAATGAAAGCAACAACGACCTGCGCCCGCAGCAGGACTGGACCTATGAGGCCGAGATCAACAAGAAGTTCGGCGCGTGGGGATCGACCAAGCTGATCCTGATTTACCGCGATGTCGAGGACCGGGTCGATGTCGTCCCGGTCGGCGCGACCGGAGAGGCGGTCGGCAACATCGCCAAGGCAAAGGCAGGCGCGATCGACTGGACCGCGACGATCAACCTCGACCCCGCGGGGTTGAAGGGCGTCAAGCTCGACACGCGGCTGCTGCTCCAGAAATCGTCGCTCCGCGATCCCTTTACCGGCGAAAAGCGCCAGTGGAACGGTTTCACCGACACCGTCGCCTATGTCGGCCTCCGGCACGACGTCGCGGGCACCGATTGGGCATGGGGCGCTGACGCCGAATATACGCACAATCAGCCCAGTTACCGGCGCAACCAAAGCGACAAGATCTGGGAAGGGCCGGTGTGGGCGACGGTCTTTGTCGAGCACAAGAATGTGATGGGGCTGACCGTGCGCGCGCACATCCGCAACATCGCCAACGCCCGGTCGAAGCGCGACCGCACCGTTTACACGGGGGTGCGCGGTGCGAGTCCGATCGCCTTTGTCGAAGAACGCGACCGGCTGATCGGTCCGATCTTCTCCTTCTCGGCGCGCGGGACGTTTTGAGGGGGGACATGATCCTCCCCGTGGCGCAGCCATGGGGAGGTGGCAGCGCGAAGCGCTGACGGAGGGGCAATGACGCTGGCGTCGCGGCCCCTCCACCCCTCGCCTGCGGCGAGCGGTCCCCCTCCCCACGGCTTCGCCGCAGGGAGGATAGGATTTCCGCGCGCCGCTTGGCGCGCTATGCCGAGCGCGATGAAACCCCGCCGCACCAAAATCTATTTCGACGGCGGGTGCCGCCCCAATCCCGGCGCGATGGAGATTGCCGTCGTGATCGGCGGCGTCGCGGCGATCGACCGCGCGGCGGGGACGGGCAGCAGCATGGACGCCGAATGGCTGGCGCTGATCGCGGCGCTGCGGCTGGCGCAAGCGCGCGGCCTCAGCGACTTTGTCTTGCTGGGCGATGCGGCGGCGGTGGTCGCGCAGGCGAATGGCGCGGTTGCGGCGCGCCACGGGGCTGCGGCGCATCTGGCAATATTCCGGGGCTTGGTCGGGGACGGCCCGACCCCGCGCGTCCGTCATGTCAAGCGCAGCCAGAATCTGGCGGGCATTGCGCTGGCGCGGCGCTGACCCGCGATAGCATCCGATCTGGTTGCAAATCTGTACTAGTTCTTGCAAGGGGAAGCGTGGCTATCCCGATGCAATATAATGAAAGAACGGTGCGTTGAAGCCGACCCATCCCTTGCCCGTGCATCACAGCTGGCCGCTGTATGAACGCGAACGCTATTTCGAGCTGGGTCGGCTGCACGGCGCCGATACGCTCGACGCGGTGGCGAACAGCGGCGATATCGCCGCGGTGGAGCGGTTCGGACCGGGGCTGCCGGGCTGGTGGGAATGCGATCTGGCGGCGGGCAACCGGCTGAGCTGGTCGAACGAGGTCTTTGATATTTTCGGCCTGCCGCGCGGCGCCGCGGTGACGCGCGCCGAGGCCGCCGGGCTGTACGAGGAGGGGTCGCGCGCGGCGATGGAGAAATTGCGCGCTTATGCGATCAAGCATCGCCGCGGCTTTACGCTCGATGTCGAAATCCGGCCGACCGCGGCGCCGCCGCGCTGGATGCGTTTGATCGCCGCGCCGCTGTGCGTCGATGGCGCGATCGTCAAATTGCAGGGTTTGAAATTCATCGTTCCGGGCGGCGCCTAGCGCCGCGCGGCGATCGCCGACCAATGGCGGCTTTGGACGACGAAGCGTTGCTGGGCGGCGGCAAGTGGCGCCTCCGGCTCGACCGGGCCTGATAAACCAACGGTCTGCGCCAGCGGCGTTGACCTGATTTAACCATCGTCACAAGCCGAAATCCACGGGTGTTGCGGGCGTGACCGCGCGCGCGCCCGATTCTCCAATCCGCATCACCAGGGGCGTTCGGCGCATATGAAATTTTTTAATCGGTTCGGTTCGGCCGCGCATGACATGGCCATCGATCTGGGGACCGTGAATACCGTCGTCTATGTCCGCGATAAGGGCATCGTCCTCAACGAACCGTCGGTCGTCGCGCTGGAAACGCGCGACGGGGTGCGGCGGGTGAAGGTCGTCGGCAACGAAGCCAAGCTGATGATGGGCAAGACGCCGAGCAACATCCAGGCGATCCGGCCGCTGCGCGACGGGGTGATCGCCGACATCGACGTCGCCGAACAGATGATCAAGCATTTCATCGAAAAGGCAAAGGGGGGCGTGGGCGTGCTGCGTCAGCGCAGCAATGTCGTGATCTGTGTGCCGTCGGGATCGACGATGGTCGAACGCCGCGCAATCCGCGACGCCGCATCGAACGCCGGTGCGGTGTCGGTACAGCTGATCGAGGAATCGCTGGCGGCGGCGATCGGCGCCGGGCTGGACGTCACCGCGCCGCTGGGGGCGATGGTCGTCGACATCGGCGGCGGCACGACCGAGGTCGCGATCCTGTCGCTGGGCGGCATCGCGTACAGCAATTCGGTGCGCGTCGGCGGCGACAAGATGGACGACATGATCTCCTCGTACATCCGCCGCAAACATAATCTGATGATCGGCGAAATGACCGCCGAACGGGTCAAGCTGGCCGTCGGCTGTGCCGTGGCGCCCGAGGGCGAGGGTATGATCATCGCGGTGAAGGGCCGCGACCTGGTCAACGGCCGACCGGCGGAAGTGCAGGTCAGCGAGGCCGAGATCGCCGAAGCGCTCGCCGAACCGGTCGGGCAGATCGTCGCCGCGGTGCGCGCCGCGCTGGAACAGACGCCGCCCGAATTGTCCGCCGACATCATCGACGAAGGCATCACGCTGACCGGCGGCGGCGCGCTGCTGCGGCGGATGGACGTCGCGATCGCCGAAGCGACGGGATTGTCGGTGCGGGTGGCGGACAATGCGCTGATCTGCGTCGCGATGGGCGCGGGGCAGGCGTTCGAGGACCGGTCGTACCATGGGGTGCTGATCGCGGCTTGATTTTGGCTGGACGCCGATGGGCCGATAGGGGGAGGTTTCCAGGCTGCCCTCTATTCCCGTTCGTGTCGAGCGAAGTCGAGACACGCGAGGTCATGCACGATGTCAGCGCGTCTCGACTTCGCTCGACACGAACGGATTTCAAACGACAGCTTGCCCGCAAACAATCAGTATCTGACCTTCTTCAGTCAGGCGTAAGCGTCGATCGCGGCGAGGTGCGCCGCCTTTGCGGCGTCATCCAGAAATGACCCGGTGAAGCTGTTCCGCGCGAGGGTCAGCAGGTCGCCTCTCGACAGGTCGAGCGCGTCGGCGACGGCCTGATAGTTGGCGTTGACATAGCCGCCGAAATAGCTGGGATCGTCGCTGTTCACCGTGGCGTGCAGTCCCGCGTCCAGCATGGTTTTCAGCGGGTGCGCGGCGATGTCGTCGACGACGCAGAGCTTCAGGTTCGACAGCGGGCAGACGGTGAGCGTGATGCCCCGGGCGGCGAGGCGTGCGACGAGGGCGGGGTCTTCGAGGCTGCGGTTGCCATGATCGATGCGGTCGACCTGGAGCAGGTCGAGTGCTTCATACACATAGGCGGGCGGGCCTTCCTCGCCCGCATGCGCGACAATCTTCAGGTCGAGGGTGCGGGCGCGCGCGAAGACGCGTTCGAACTTGGCGGGCGGGTGGCCGACCTCGGAGCTGTCGAGACCGACGCCGTCGATGCGGCCCAGATATGGCACTGCTTCGTCGAGGGTCGCCTCGGCGTCGGCTTCGCTGAGGTGGCGGAGGAAGCACATGATCAGTTTCGAGGTGATGCCGAAACGCGCCTGCGCATCGTCGAGCGCGCGAGTGATGCCGGTGATCACAGTGCCGAACGCAACGCCGCGCGCGGTATGCCCTTGCGGGTCGAAGAAGATTTCGACGTGGCGCACCGCATCGGCATGCGCGCGAGCGAGGTAAGCGGCGGTGAGGTCGTAGAAGTCTTGCTCGGTGATCAGGACGCCCATCCCCTGATAATAGATGTCGAGAAAATCCTGGAGGTTCGAGAAGGCGTAGGCGGCGCGGACCTCTTCGACATTGGCGAAGGGGATGGCGACGCCATTGCGCTGCGCGAGCGCGAACATCAGCTCGGGCTCCAGCGAGCCTTCGATGTGCAGGTGCAGTTCGGCCTTGGGCAGCGCGGCGATGAAGGTGGCGCGGTCGGCGGCGGAGGCGAAACCGTCAGGCACCGGCGTGTCCTTCCTCGCGCAGGATGATCGCCGCTTCGGGCTTGTGCTGGCGGATTTCGTCGATCGTCAGCCCGTCGATTTCGTGCGGAAAGATCAGCCACTGGTCGGTTTCGTGAACGAAGAAATCGGGACGGAGGTCGGTGACGTTGCGTCCGGGTTTGAACCAGACGGTCGCGATGCGGATGTCGCGCGGCATGTTGTGGCGGCAGCGCGCCTTGAGCTCGGCGATGAAGGCGCGGATGCTGCGGCCGCTATCGAACACATCGTCGATGATCAGCAGCCGGTCGTCGGGATCGAGCGTGTCGATCAGATAGCCCAAGGCGAACACCTTCACCTCGGGATCCTGCCGGTCGATGCCGTGGTAGGATGAGGTTCGGATCGCGATATGGTCGCAATGCTGGCCGTGATAGTCGAGCAGCTCCTGCACCGCGATGCCGACCGGCGCGCCGCCGCGCCAAATGCCGACGAGGTGGGTCGGTTTGAACCCGCTATCGATGACCTGCATCCCCAGCCGCAGCGAATCGGCGAGGAGGTCGTTGGCGCTGATGAAGATCTTGTCGGCGGTCATGGCCGAGGGGTAATCGGGCGGGGCGGCGTCCGCAAGGCGGGTTAGCGGTAACTCCCGTCAGTCGGGTGCGGCTTGTGGTCCCAGCTCGGTGCGCAGGAAGGCGCGGATCTTGGCCCAGCTGTCGGCGCGCGCCGCGGCATTGCCGGCTTCGGTGCCGCCGAGCTGTGCCCAGTTTCGGCGCGTCTTGGCGTCGGTAAAGGGCGCCCCCATCACGCCATGTCCGGCATCCTGGTATCGCAGCACGATCGGCTCGGGCGCTGCATTCTTGGCGGCGCGCGCTACGATCTGGTCGGTCATCGGGCAGCTGGGCCATAGTTTTTCGGCCTCGCCGCAAACGAGCATCAGCTTGCCCTGAAATTTCTCGACCGGGATGACGGCGGCGGGATTGGCGTTCACTTCCTTGAGGCCGTTGACGAATACCGGCATCAGCCCGTCGGCACCGGGTCGGCCCTTATAGGCGAGATGCGGCAGCGGTTCGCCCTTTTCGCTCCACGACGAGCTGAACGATCCGAACATGTAATTTTCGCCCGACATGCCGTCCCACACGACGCTCGACGGCATACCGAGCACCGCGGCGCGAACCCCCGGATAGCGCGTCGCGACGACCAAGCCTGCCTCGGCGCCCTTCGAATAGCCGATGATGCCGATCCGGCCGGGATCGACCCCGGGCTGCTGCTTGAGCCAGTCGAGTCCTTTGTAGAAATCCTCCAGCGGAATATTCTTGAGCTTGGCCGATTTTCCCGGTGCGTTGTGATACGCCAGTTGCAGTATGTTATAGCCCTGCGCCTGCAGCAACAGCGCCAGCGCGTGCATGTCCTTGCCCAGGCCGCCTTCGGAGCCGCCCAGCAGCAATATAGCGGGCGAGGGACCGGACCCCTGAGCGGGGAAATAATTGGCAAGAATGCCGTTGTTCGCCACGCGCTGGCCGGTGGGCCCCGCATCGACGATCCGCGCCGGTTTCGGCGGCTGGACGATCATCCACGCCGCGCCGCCCGCGCCGACAACAACGAGCGCGCCCAGCAGTCCAAGCGTGATTTTCCATTTGCGTTTCATCGTCGCCCTTCCCGTCCAACTGTATTATCCATATAGAACAGTTTCCGGGTTGGCGACAAAAAAGGGGCCGCTCGCACGGCCCCATTTGTACTAGTGCATGGCGATCAGCCTACCAGCCGCGCCGCATATACCTCGCGCAGGCGCACGAAATTGTCCCAGTGCGGGGTGGCTTGCGTGCCGCGGAGCTTTGCCTCCAGCACATCGACATGCGCGTGCCAGCCGGCGATGACGTTGAGCAGGACGGCGGGGTCGGTCACGCGGTGGTGGGTGATCGTCAGCAGCACCTCGTCGCCCCGCGGTTGCAGGGTGAAGGTTACCCCGCCGGTGCTGCCCCAGCTGATCGCCAGCCGGTGCGGGGCGTCGCATTCGAGCACTTCGCACGTCATGCGATGCTCGTCGCCCATGGCTTCGGGGCGGGTGCCGGGGGGATCGGTCAGCTCGTCGTTGCGCCACACGAGATCGACCGCGGCGCCGACCTTTTCCTCCATCGCGCCCGCGGCGAGCCACTGGCGGCGCAGGTCGCTGTCGACGAGATAGGACCAGATGCGCTCGATCGGGCCGGGGAGCAGGCGCTCCAAGGTGAGGGTCGCATCCTCGCGGACCACGCCATAATCTTGGGCTGTCGTCATGATAGTCATTGTCATTCTCCTTCTTTCCCGGGGAGGGTTGGTTTGACGGGAGGCGTCCCCGAATTGGGCGCGCGCAGCAGCGCTTCGAGCGTGTCGAGGCGGTCGGTCCAGAAGCGGCGGTAGATGCCGAGCCACTGGTCGGCCGACATCAGCGGCGCCGGATCGAGGCTACAGATATGGGTGCGCCCGCGGACGTCGCGGCGGATCAGCCCCGCGCCCTCGAGTACCTTGATATGCTTCGACGCCGCGGCGAGCGACATGGCGAAGGGCGCGGCGAGGTCGCCGACGCTGCGCTCGCCGGTGGCAAGCTCGCCGAGCATGGCGCGCCGCGTTGCGTCGCCGAGCGCGTGGAAGATCGTATCGAGAGCGAGCGAATCATGTTCAACCATGTGGTTTAATATGACGTGGCCAATTTTATTGTCAACCGTTTGGTTGAATTATTTGACGTCGATCCCGGCAATCCGGTTTCCGGCGTCTTCGCGGTAGGGCGTCCAGTCGGCGGGGCATGTTTTCACCGCCCTTGGCAATCCCTGCATGCCCTCGGTCACCCAGCAATCGTTGAAGATCGAGCAATAGCAGGAACGGACCTTGAGCTTCCACCGTTCGCGGTTGAACTTCTGCCACACCTGTTCGGATGCCGGGCTGCGCGGAAAGCTGATGAATTCGAGCGTCTCGCCCGGGCGTACCGCCACCCCGCTGGACGGCGAGGTGGAAAAACGCAGCGCCTGCGCCGGGGTGTTGGTGCAGCACGCCCGCAGCAGTTCGAGCGGCGTGGCGATCGGCTTGCCTTCATATCGGATTTCGATGGGGCCGAGGATCGCGGGGCCGACACCATTGTTCGTCAGTGACAGCGCAATATCCTGATTGCCGTCCGCGTCGCCGTTGCTTGTGCCAAAGGTGACGAAGGGCATCACCCCGCCGGTCTGCATCTTTTGCGTCGCATCGGCCTGGACAAAGGCAAACCAAGCGAGCGCGAGCGACGCGATCAGCGCGGGCAGGCCGATCAGGAAATGCGCGATCGTGATCAGCGGCAGATAGCGGAGCAGGCGCGATGCGGTCTCGGTCGCGGCGGCGGCGCTGGGGGCTGGATCATGGTCGGGCGTATCGGGCATGCTTTTCCCCTGTGTGGTCCATGTGGCGCAGTTGGCGTGTGACCTAGCCGGATTTCGGTTCCTTTCCAACGACCCCTGAGATCAGAAACGGCGCGGCGTCGGCGCGCAGGGGGCGATACCCCCGCCGGGGCGCGGCAAATTTCGGCTTTCGTGCCATGGGCGATCGGATCATAAGCGGGGGATGTTGACGATCCTTCTTTCGCTCGCCCTGACGGCGCAGGCTGGTCCCGCCGTCGTGACCACGCCGCCGGGTACCGGCCCGACCGTCCGGCCGATGATGGCGCCTCCGCCCCCGCCGCCGCCCTTGCCGGTGCCGGTCGTCGCGCCCGACACGCGGCCCTATGTTGCGCTGGTCACCGACCTTGGCACGATCACCGTGCGGCTCGAAAACAAGCGGGCGCCGGTGACCAGCGCCAATTTCCTCCGCTATGTCGATGCCAAGCGGATGGACGGGTTCAAATTCTATCGTTCGACCAAAAGCTGGGGGCCGGCGAACCAGCTGGTGCAGGCGGGAAATCGCGGCGATGCGCGCAAGAATTTCCCGCCGATCGCGCACGAGCCGACCAAGACCAGCGGGCTGACCAACTGCAGGGGCGCGCTGTCGATGGCGCGGCTGAACCCCGGCGATGCCACGACCGATTTTTTCCTGCTGCTGTCGGACATCAAGGGGTTCGACAGCGACGCACCGGGCGGCGACGGGGCGGGCTTTGCGGTGTTCGGCGAAATCGTCAGCGGCGCCGATGTCGCGGCGGCTATCTTCAACGCGCCCATCTCGCCCACGGCCGGTGAGGGGGTGATGAAGGGCCAGATGCTGGAGCCGCAGGTCACGATCAAGACCGCGCGCCGCGTTGCCGCGCCCGCCGATGCGCCGAAAGGGTGCGTGGTAAAGGCGCCGTAAATCTGCGGCGAACCACCCATCATTTATTTTGCGTTCATCGGCGCTGTGGCTATACCGCGCGCATGACTCATCGCACCCCTTCGCGCGCCGCCGTGCGCCTGCTCGCTGCCGCTCTGGTTATTACCCCCATGCTGGCGGCCTGTGGCGGCGCCGGGGTCAAGAAAGACACGCGCTATGTCGCGCGCGACGTCAACACGCTGTACCGCGCCGCGCAGGATCGCCTCGATCGCCAGCAATATGGCGTTGCCGCGGCGCTGTTCGACGAGGTCGAGCGTCAGCACCCCTATTCGCCCTGGGCACGCCGCGCGCAGCTGATGAGCAGCTTCAGTTACTATATGGACCGCGAATATACGCCCGCGATCGAGGCGGCGCAGCGTTTCCTGGCGATCCATCCGGGCAACAAGGACGCGCCCTACGCTTATTATCTCATCGGGCTCAGCTATTATGAGCAGATCAGCGATGTGACGCGCGACCAAAAGATCACCCAGCAGGCGTCGAACGCGCTGGGCGAGGTGATCCGCCGCTATCCCGACAGCCGCTATGCCGCCGACGCGCGATTGAAGATCGACCTGGTGCAGGACCATCTGGCGGGCAAGGAAATGGAAATCGGCCGTTTCTATCAGCGCAGCTCGAACTGGCTCGCGGCGTCGATCCGCTTCCGCGAAGTCGTCGACAAATATCAGACGACCAGCCACGCGCCCGAGGCGCTGTACCGCCTGACCGAATGCTATCTGTCGCTCGGCATTCCCGCCGAGGCGAAGAAGTCGGCGGCGGTGCTGGGCGCCAACTATCCGGGCAACGAATGGTATGAGCGCGCGTACAAGCTGATGCAGAAGCACGCGCCGAGCGCCTGATTGCGCCGGGAATAGATTCTGCCTTTGTTCTGCGGTAAGGACGGCCTGTGCTGACCGCTTTGTCCATCGCCAACATCGTTCTGATCGAACGGCTCGACCTCGATTTCGCGGGCGGGCTGGGGGTGCTCACGGGCGAGACCGGGGCGGGCAAGTCGATCCTGCTCGACGCGCTGGGACTTGCGCTCGGCGCGCGCGCCGACAGCGCGCTGGTGCGGCAGGGAAGCGGGCAGGCGCAGGTCACCGCCAGTTTTGTTGCCCCCGCGGCGGGAACCCCGCTTGCCGTGCTGCTCGCCGAAAATGAGATTGCGCCCGAGCCGGGCGAGCCGCTCTTGATCCGCCGCACGCTGAAAGCCGACGGTGGCAGCCGCGCCTTTTTGAACGACCAGCCCTGTTCGGCGGCGCTGCTGCGCGAAGTGGGCGGGCATCTGGTCGAAATCCACGGCCAGCATGACGATCGCGGCCTGCTCGCGCCCGCCGGACACCGCGTGCTGCTCGATAGCTATGCGCGCGCGAACACAGGTGCGGTCGCCGCGGCGCATGTTGCATGGCGCGCTGCCGAGGCACGGCTTGCCGCCGCGCGCGCCGCGATTTCGGAGGCCGAACGCGACCGCGAGTGGCTCGAACATTGTGTCGCCGAACTGCAGGCGCTGGGCCCCCAGCCCGGCGAGGACGCCGAACTTTCGGAAGCGCGCGCAGCGATGCAGAAGGGCGAGCGGCTCGCGGGCGACCTGGGCGCGATCATGGAAGCGTTCGAGGGCAGCGAGAGCGGTCCCGCGCAGCTCCGCGGCGCGGCGCGGCGGCTCGACCGGCTGGCGGGCGACCACCCGCTGCTCGCCGAAGCGCTGGCGGCGCTTGACCGCGCGATCATCGAGGCCGACGAGGCCGAGGGCAAGCTCCACGAAGCGGCGCGCGCGATGGAATATGATCCCGAACGGCTCGAGGCGACCGAGACGCGTTTGTTCGAACTGCGCGCCATGGCGCGCAAACATGGCGTCCAGCCCGACGAGCTCACCGAACTCACCGGGACGCTCGCGGCGCGGCTCGATGCGATCGAGGGCGGCAGCGCGGGGCTGGCAAAGCTCGAAGCGGCGGTGGCCGAAACCGCTGCCGCCTATACCCATGCGGCAAGCGCGCTCTCCGACCAGCGCAGCAAGGCCGCGGTCCGCCTCGATGCGGCGGTGGCGAGCGAGCTGGTGCCGCTGAAGCTCGACGCGGCGCGGTTTCAGACGCTGGTCGAACGGCTGCCCGCCGAGCGGTGGGGACCGGACGGCATGGACCGCGTCGAATTCCTCATCTCGACCAACCCCGGCGCGCCCTTCGCGCCGCTCGCCAAGATCGCATCGGGCGGCGAATTGTCGCGCTTCATCCTCGCGCTGAAGGTCGCGCTCGCCGAAGAGGGCGGCGCCGACACGATTATCTTCGACGAAATCGACCGCGGCGTCGGCGGCGCGGTGGCGAGCGCGATCGGCGAACGGCTGGCGCGGCTGGCAGGCGCCGGAAAACAGCTTCTTGCGGTGACGCACAGCCCGCAGGTGGCGGCAAAGGGCGCGGCGCATTTCATCATCGCCAAATCGAGCGAGGGCGTTGTCACGCGCACCAGCGTCCACGCGCTCGACGAAGCCGGACGCCGCGAAGAAATCGCCCGTATGCTGTCGGGGGCCGAGGTGACCGAGGAAGCGCGGGCGCAGGCGGAAAGGCTGTTGGAGGTGATATGACCGGCGGGGCGGAGCAATATCGACGCGAGGGCTATTTGGGCCTCCCGAGCTTCTGCTCGACCGAAGTGACGCACGCGTTGCTCAGCACCCTAAAGACCGATCTTGTCCGGGGCGGGGTGTCGTTCGACCAGCTGAAGCGCAAACATGACCTGCTCACCGCCGAAGCGGTCGAGGTCTATGGCATGCAATATATGCCGCTATCGACCTTTCTCTGGGGTATGACCCCGGCGATCAGCGCGCTCGTCGAGCACGATCTCCGACCGACCTATTGCTATTTCCGCATGTACCGCCAAGGCGACGTTTGCCGTATTCATTCGGACCGCTATGCCTGCGAACATAGTCTCTCGCTGATGCTCGCGGCGAGCGACAACAAACCTTGGCCGCTCGAGGTCGGGGCGCAGCATATTGAGACGCCGCGCCAGCGCGCCGATCCCGATTTTGGTGACGAGGCTTATGGCGCGGTGCCGATGCTGCCCGGCGATGCGGTGCTTTATCAGGGGGTCCATCGCCTGCACGGACGGATGACGCCCAACCCCAACCGCTGGTCGGCGCATCTGTTCCTCCACTGGGTCGATCCGGAAGGACCTTATGCCAACAATGCGTTCGAGGGTGTCAATATCCTGCCGACCGCAGCACTGGCGATGGAACGTGCCTGACACGATGCCCGCGCACCCGCTCGATCGCCCGGTCTGGAGCATGCTCACCGGGCGGCAGGCGCATCTCGCCACCGGCGACGCGCGCGCGCTGCGCCTCGACCGCGGCTATGGCGTGTTCGGCGTCGCTGCCGACACTGGCGCCGCGGCGCAGGAGGCGTTGGCGGCGCTCATTCCTCTCGGTGAGGATCTATGGATCGTCGAGGGCGACCCATGGCCGCTGCCGCCCGGGGCGCGCGAAGTGAAGCGCGCCGCGCTGACCCAGATGGTCGCCGAGGGGCGGCCGCCAGAGCCGCGGCCGGGCGAGCCTGCAATCGTCGCGCTGGGCGATGCCGACGCCGCCGAAATGGCGGCGCTGGCTGCCCACGCCCAGCCCGGCCCATGGGGGCCTAAAACGCACCTGTACGGGCCGTTTTACGGCGTTCGCGAGGAGGGCCGTCTGCTCGCGATGGCCGGGCAAAGGATGCTGATGCCCGGCATGGCCGAGGTCAGCGGCGTCGCCACCTGGGAAGATTGCCGTGGCCGCGGGCTCGCGCGGACGCTGATCGGTCATGTCATGCGTCAGATGGTGGCGCGCGGCGAACAGCCCTTCCTGCACAGCTACGCCGACAATGCGGGGGCGATCGGCCTCTATGAATCACTCGGCTTTCGAATCCGGCGCGAGGTGCACGTGCTGGCGATCGTCCGCGCATGAACCGCCGCGAACATCTGGCGGCGTTACTGGCGATGGCGGCGATGGTGCTGCCGCACCGAAAACTGCAGGCGCTGGAGGCGCAAATGGAAGAAGTGATTCCCGAATATGGGCTGATCGGCCAGATGCTGGCGCAGCCCGGCCAGCGCGCGGCGCTGGTCGCGATCCTGTCCGAAGCGACCGACGCGATGCCCGGCAACATGGGCTATCTGATCGGCGAGGACAGCGCGAATGCGGACGCGATCTGGATCGTCGAGCTGTGGGACACCAAGGCGTCGCACGCTGCCTCGCTCGAGCTACCCGCGGTGCAGGCCGCCATCAACAAAGCGCGCCCGCTGATCGCCGGATTTGGCACTCGCGCCGAGTTCAAGCCGGTGGCAAAAGCGCGCGCATGATCGAGATTGAATCGCTGACCGAAGCCGACGCCGCCAACGAATTGATGCGCCTTGCCAAAGCGATCGCGCGTCATAACAAGCTCTACCACGCCGAGGACAGTCCGGAGATTTCGGACGCCGACTATGACGCGCTGGTGCGCCGCAACAATGCGCTGGAGGCGGCCTTCCCGCACCTGATCCGCGCCGACAGCCCGAACCGGCTGGTCGGCGCGGCGGTCGAGGCGTCGCCGCTCGCGAAAATCACCCATGCGCAGCGCATGATGAGCCTCGACAATGCGTTCGCCGACGAAGATGTCGCCGAATTTGTCGCGCGGGTGCGGCGGTTCCTCAATCTGCCCGAGGACGCGGAGGTCGCGCTGACCGCCGAGGACAAGATCGACGGATTGTCCTGTTCGCTGCGCTATGAACGCGGCAAACTGGTGCAGGCCGCGACGCGCGGCGACGGCAGCGTCGGCGAGGACGTCACGGCCAATGTCCGCACCATCGCCGATATTCCGCAGGAGCTGGACGGCGCGGTTCCCGACGTGTTCGAGATCCGCGGCGAGGTCTATATGGCGAAGGCCGACTTCGCCGCGCTCAATGCCCGGCTGCTCGCCGAGGCCGACGATCCCGAAAAGGCGCGCCAGTTCGCCAATCCGCGCAACGCCGCGGCGGGGTCGCTACGCCAGAAGGACGCGAGCGTCACCGCGTCGCGTCCGCTGCGTTTCCTGGCGCACGGCTGGGGCGAGGTGAGCGACCTGCCCGAGACGACGCAGTTCGCCATGATGCAGCGCATCGCGGCGTGGGGCGTGCCGGTGTCGCCGCTGTTGACGCGGCTGGAGAATGTTGCCGAGGTCCTCGCGCATTACCGGATGATCGAGGCCGAGCGCGCCGAGCTGCCCTATGACATCGACGGCGTCGTCTATAAGGTCGACCGGCTCGACTGGCAGACGCGGCTGGGTTTTGTGGCCAAGGCGCCGCGCTGGGCGATCGCGCATAAATTCCCCGCCGAACGCGCGCAGACCACCCTCGAGGCCATCGACATCCAGGTCGGGCGCACCGGCAAGCTGACTCCGGTCGGGCGACTGACCCCGGTGACGGTCGGCGGTGTTGTCGTGTCGAACGTCACCTTGCATAACCGCGACGAGATCGGGCGACTGGGCGTGCGTCCGGGCGACCGGGTGGTCGTGCAGCGCGCAGGGGACGTGATCCCGCAGGTGGTCGAAAATCTGACCCGCGATGAGGCGCGCGATCCCTATGTCTTTCCCGACCATTGCCCGGTGTGCGGCAGCGAGGCGGTCGCCGAGGAGGGCGAGGTCGATGTCCGCTGCACCGGCGGGCTGATCTGCGCGGCGCAGAAGTTCGAGCGGCTGCGCCACTTCGTCAGCCGCGGCGCGCTCGACATTGACGGGCTGGGCGAAAAGAGCATTGCCGAGTTTCTCGAGCTCGGCTGGCTCGACAAGGGACCCGCCGATATTTTCCGGCTGCACCGGCACCGCGACGAGTTGCTCATGCGCGAGGGGTGGAAGGAAAAGTCGGTCGACAATCTGCTCGCCGCGATCGAGGCGAAGCGGGCGCCCGACGCCGCGCGGCTGCTGTTCGGGCTGGGCATCCGCCATATCGGCGCGGTGACCGCGCGTGACCTGCTGAAGGGCATCGGCGACATAGCGCTGCTGCCCGCCAAGGCCGCCGAGATCAACGCCTATGTCGCGGCCAACCCGCGCGGCGAGGGCGAGTCCGAGGGCAAATATGCAGCGCGGAAGCTGGAGGCGATCAAGGCGATCCTCGAGGTGCGCGCTGACGGCATCGGCCCCGCAGTCGCCGAGGCGCTGGGCGATTTTTTCCACGAACCGCATAATCGCGCGCTGTGGGATGATCTGTTGTCCGAAGTGTCGCCACCGCCGTTCGTGGTCGAAACGCGCGACAGCGAGGTGTCGGGGATGACGGTGGTGTTCACCGGCAAGCTGGAGACGATGAGCCGCGACGAAGCGAAGGCGCAGGCCGAAGCGCTGGGCGCCAAGGCGGCGGGATCGGTGAGCGCGAAGACCGACCTGGTGGTGGCGGGGCCGGGCGCGGGATCGAAGCTCAAGCAGGCGGCGGCGCTCGGGATCAGGGTGATCGACGAGGCCGAGTGGGCGGCGATCGTAGCGGCGGCGGGGTGATGATCCTCCCTGTCGCGGAGCGATGGGGAGGGGGACCGCCGCGAAGCGGTGGTGGAGGGGCGTTGCGACGGGGGCGCCATAGCCCCTCCGTCAGTCCTTCGGACTGCCACCTCCCCATGGCTTCGCCACAGGGAGGATTGTAAGCACGGTGCGCGTGGTCATAGACGAGGCCGCGCAAATGGGGTTGGGGGGGCCAAATGGCGAAACGCGACTATCTGAACCACCTGATGCGCGACCTGGAATCGCATACCGAGGTGCGACGCTTTGGCAGCGGGTGGCTGTCGGGCTTTTTCGCGCTGCTGTTCGCGATCGTCGGCTTCGGCATGGTCGTCGCGCTGCGCTTTCCCGACTGGTTCGCGACGCCGGAACTCGCGATCATCAAGGATTGGGGCGGGTTTCGCGGACTCGTCCACCTGATGCTGTTGGTGAGCTACGGGCTCGCATTGCTCAGCTTGCTGCTGCGTCCGCGCAAGGTGCTGGGTGCGACCGCGCTGATGATTGCGCTCGCCGCGACGCTGATCGGCGGCGCGAATGTCCAGCCCGAGGAGACGCGAAGCTGGGGGATTTTCTTCGGGCTCGACTTTTTCGTCGTCAACCTGCTGATCACCGGCTTTATGTTCGCGCCGCTCGAACGCCTGTTCCCGCACCGCCGCGCGCAGCGCCTGTTCCGCACCGAATGGCGCGAGGATCTGTTCTATTATCTGGTCAGCACGATGTTCGTGCAGGTGCTGGGTTTCCTCGCGCTCGCGCCGTCGACGATCATCAACGAAAATACGTCAAGCTGGCAGGCGTTTCGCGCCGGGGTCGCGTCGCTGCCGTGGCTGGTGCAGTTCGTCATCGTGCTGGTCGCGTCGGACCTCGCGCAATATTGGTACCACCGGCTGTTCCACAAAATACCGTTCCTGTGGGGTTTCCACGCGATCCACCACAGCGCGAAGTCGATGGACTGGCTCGCGGGGTCGCGGATGCACTTTGTCGAGATCATCCTGCTGCGCTCGATCACTTCGCTGCCGCTGTTCACCTTGGGGTTCAGCCCGTCGGTGATGCAGGCGTATATCGGCTTCGTCTATGTCTGGTCGTCGCTGCTCCACGCCAATGTCGGGGGCAATTTCAACCGGCTGGGCCACTGGATCGCGACGCCGCGCTTTCATCACTGGCACCATGGGCTGGAACGCGAGGCGTTCGACGTCAATTTTGCGATCCATTTCCCGTGGCTCGACAAGATTTTCGGAACTTTTCACCTGCCCAAGGACCGCTGGCCGGAGAATTATGGCATCCCGGAGGACGTGCCGAAAAACTATTGGGGGCAGTTCCTCTATCCGTGGACGCGGACGGGGAAAAAGATCGACGAGACGCCGGCGGCGTAGTTTCGGTTTTGATCACCGTAGCCCTGAGCCTGTCGAAGGGCGCTTCTCGGTGAGGCGCCCTTCGACAGGCTCAGGGCTGCGGTTCCATACTTGCCACGCCCGCCCAGTGGCCATAAAGGCCGCCGCGTGAGCCTGCTCGCCGCCTTTCGCCGTCCCGGCATCCTGTTGCTGTTGCCGCTGCTGCTCGCAATCGCGGCGCGGGTGCTGGTGGCGCCGGGGTGGATGATCGAGAGCGATGCCGGCGGGTCGATTACCGTGCGCATCTGTTCGGACCCCGCCAACCCCGGTGGGACGATCGAAATCCCGATCGAAAAGGCGGGCACCCACGATGCGGGCGAGACGCAGCAGCATTGCCCGTGGGGCGCGCTGGCCAATGCGCCGATCGTTCCGGATGAACCGATTTTGGCCGCCGCGCCGATGGTGGCGGCGCCGATTCCCGCTGCGGTGCGGGCGTTAGGCTTTGCTCCCGGCATAGCCTCACCGCTGCCGCCGAGTACCGGACCCCCTTCCCAGGCCTGATATGTCGCTCCGGCGGAAGCCGGAGCCTCGCCGCTGCGCATTGATGCGACGGTGAGATCCCGGCGTTCGCCGGGATGACGTTTTGAGACGTCGCGTTGGCCATGCCGCGCGACCCCAAAATCTGCTTATCGGGAAGAAATTACCCATGACAAAAACTGCCTATCGGGCGGCGCCTTTGCTGGCGCTCGTCCTCTCGTTTGTCCCCACCGCGGCGCACGCCGCCGAGGCCGAAGCCGACGCCACCATCATCGTTACCGCCCCCGAACTGACCAATGAAGCCGAAGCCCGCGTCCAGAAGACCGCGGGCGGGGCCGATGTTGTCAGCCATCAGGATTATGCCGACAAGTCGATCGTCTCGCTGCGCGACACGCTCGCCTTTTCGCCCGGGGTCTATCTCCAGCCGCGCTATGGGCAGGAGGTGCGCATCTCGATCCGCGGATCGGGGCTGTCGCGCGGTTTCCATATGCGCGGGCTGACGTTGCTGCAGGACGGGGTGCCGATCAACCTTGCCGACGACAATGGCGATTTCCAGGAGCTTGAGCCGATCTTTTTCGACCATCTTGAGGTCTATCGCGGCGCCAATGCGCTGCGTTTCGGGTCGGGTACCTTGGGCGGCGCGGTCAATGGCGTGACGCCGACCGGGCGCACCGCCGAAGGCTTTTACCTGCGCGGCGATGTCGGCAGTTTCGACAGCTATCGCGGGCTGGTGTCGGCGGGCGTGGCGGGCGACCGCGTCGATGCCTGGGCGGCGGTTAGCGCCGACACGTCGAGCGGCGACCGCGACCATGTCAACCGGCGCAGTTTCCGCTTTCACGGCAATGTCGGGCTGAAGCTGAGCGACATTGTTTCGACGCGCTTCTATGCCAGCTACAACGACATCAAGCAGGAAATCCCGGGCGCGCTGACCTTCGATCAGGCGCTGATCACGCCGCGCGTCGCGAGCGCCGCGGCGGTGGCGGGCGATCAGGCGCGCGACATCGTGTCGCTGCGATTGCAGAACCGCACGTCTTTCGATTGGGGCGCGTTCCGGGTCGACCTCGGCGGGTTCGTCAACGCCAAGTCGCTGTATCACCCGATCTTTCAGGTGATCGATCAGGACTCGCTCGACCTCGGCGGCTTCTTCCGCGCCGACTATGCGAGCGGGCCGATCGAGGTGACGCTGGGCGGCGAACTGCGGCGCGGCAGCACCGACGCGCGCCAGTTCGTCAATATCGCCGGGCGGCGCGGCGCGCTGGTGTTCGATGCCGACCAGACCGCGCGCACCGCCAACATCTACGGCGAGGTGCGGGTGCGGCCGGTGGAGCAGCTGACCTTGATCGCGGGCGGCGTCTATGCCGACGGCTTCCGCAAGCGGCGGGTCAATGTCTCAACGTCGCGTGACGGGCGGATCGATTTCGACGCCTTTTCGCCCAAGTTCGGCGTGCTGTTTGAACCGAGCGAAGATGTACAATTCTTCGCCAACTACAGCCGCTCGGCCGAATTTCCGGGCTTTGGCGAAGTGTTCCAGACGATCGGTACCCCGCCGGTCAGCCAGGTCGTCTCGACGATCCGCCCGCAGCGGGCGTGGACGGTCGAGGTCGGGACGCGCGGCAAGGCCGGGATCGTCCGCTGGGATCTGGCGCTCTACCGTTCGACGCTGAAGGGCGAATTGCTGCAATTCACGACCAATGTCAGCATCCCTGCGGCGACCTTCAACGCCGACCGGACGCTGCACCAAGGGGTCGAAGCGGCGTTGGAAATTGCGCCGACCGACTGGCTGCGGCTGCGGCAGGTTTATACCTACAGCGACTTCCGGTTCCGGGGTGACGCTGCCTATGGCAACAACCGGCTGCCGGTGGTGCCGAAGCATGTTTATCGGGCCGAGGCGCGGATCGGTAGCGACGCGCTGCATATCGCGCCGAATGTCGAGTGGGTGCCCGATGGTCCGTTCGCGGATTATCGCAACCTCGTCCAGACACCTGGCTATGCCCTACTGGGCGTGACCGGTGGGGCGCGGATCGCCGAAGGGATCGACGCGTTCGTCGATGTCCGCAACATCACCGGCAAGAAGGCGATCGGCGATATCAGCGCGGCGATCACGGTGACCGCGGCATCGGCGGTCTACTATCCGGTCGAGCGCCGCGCGGTGTCCGCCGGCATTCGCGCGCGCTTCTAAAGGGAGGGACAGGGGATGACCGACATCAACCGGATTCCGCTCTATCGCACGATCTGGCGCTGGCATTTTTATGCCGGGCTGTTGGTCATCCCCTTCATCCTGCTGCTGTCGGTGACGGGGGCGGCCTATTTGTTCAAGCCTGAGCTCGACCGGTGGCAGGAGCGAGAATGGCGCGGCCTGCCGGTCGCCGAGCGGATCGATGCCGATGCGCAGGTGGCGGCGGCGCTCGCCGCCTTTCCGGGCGCGAGCTTTCACTATTACCGCGTGCCAGAGGCGCCGGGCGATGCAGCGATCGTCCATGTCGGGCTGCCAAGCGGCACGATGCGCGATGTGGCGGTGGCGCCGCGGGGAGAGGTGATCGGATCGGCCAATCCCGACGACCGGATTTCGGCGTGGCTGGCGAAAATCCACGGCAGCCTGCTGATCGGGCGCGCGGGCGGGATCATCGTCGAGCTGGCGGCGAGCTGGGCGATCGTGATGATCCTGACCGGCCTGTACCTGTGGTGGCCGCGCGGGCGCGGGGGGGCAGGGGTCGTGTGGCCGCGCCTGTCGCTCGGCGGCCGCACCGCGCTGCGCGACCTGCACGCCGTGACCGGGTTCTGGGTGTCGGGGCTGGCGCTGGTGTTGCTACTCACCGCCTTGCCGTGGACCGATGTCTGGGCGCAGGGCTTTCGCGCCGTGCGTGCCGAAATGGGGTGGGTGCAGGGCGCGCAGGACTGGAAAAGCGGCGGTGACGCCAGTCATCATGCCGCGCATGACCACAGTGCGATGGCAAAAGCGATGCCCGCGCCAGCCGCGGTCGGCGATGCGCCGCGCGTCCCGCTCGACCGCATCGTCCTGCGCGCGCAAAACGAAAATCTGCCCGCGCCGGTGATTATCCAGCCGCCGGGCGCGCCGAACATGTTCGGGCCGCCCAATGGCGATACATGGACGCTGACCACCCAGACGCAGAACCGCCCGCAGGTGCGCAAGGTGAGCTATGACGTCGTCACCGGGATCGAGGTGTCGCGCAGCGGCTTTGCCGACAAACATGTCATCGACCGCATCGTCGGCATCGGCATCGCCTGGCATGAAGGCGCGTTGTTCGGGATCGTCAGCGAGCTGATCGGCGTCCTCACCGCGCTGATGCTGATGACGCTAGCGGTGTCGGGTTTCCTGATGTGGCGCCGCCGCAAGCCCAACGACGCGCTGGGCGCCCCGCCGCTGCCACGCGACCCGGCGAAGCTCAAAGGCGTGGCTGCGATCATCCTGTTGCTCGCCGCGCTGCTGCCGTTGCTCGCCGCGTCGCTAATCTTGCTATGGGTCGTCGATCGGCTGTTGCTCCCGCGCCTGCCGCGCGCCGCGCGCTGGCTCGGAGTCGCGGTCTAGGTTGTTGCCGCCGCCGTCCCCGGCGCCGACGGCACGGCGCCGGGGATGTGTGCGTTCATGTCCTTATTCTCGGGAAAGATCGGCCACAGGAGCTGCTGCCCCAGCGTCGCTGGCGGCAGATTTTCGACGCCATAGCTCGCCGGATAGTGCCGCGTGATCTTCGCGGTGCCGAACAGCACATCCCAGAAGAATAGCAGGTTTCCGAAATTGCCCTTGTAGTTCACCGCCGGATCATCGGCGTGGCGGCCGTGGTGCGCGTGGTGCGTCGCGGGGGTGCTGATCGTGCGTTCGACCACCCACATCAGCGGCGACAGCGCCTTGATCCGGTAGAGCGGCGCATCCCACGCGACATCGCTGTGCGCGCCGATGATCACCGCCATCTTGACCACCAGATAACCCGCATAGAACCAGCCGAGCCCGAGATAGACGAGCACGCCCGCAAACCAGATGCTCGGCATCATCGCGTAATAGATGATGTTGTTCCGATAGACGAGCCGTACGCTCATATAGCGCGCATTATGGTGCGCGCGGTGGAGGTTGTAGAGCCACGCAAAGCTGTGGCTCGCGCGGTGCCACCAATATTGCATCATATCCTCGAACACGAGGAAGAGCGCGAGCGCGGCGAGGAAGGGCGCGTTCGCAAGCGCCCCCTCATATTGCGGAAAGAAACGGTGGCCGAGCGCGCCGACCACCAGCAGGATCGTCGGCTGGGTAACGATCAGCAGCATGAAGGTGCTGATGATTTCGATGATCCCGTCGTGGCGCGCCTGCTCGTCCTTCGCGAACAGGCGGGTGCGGATCAGCTCGATGAGGCAGAAGCCGAGAAAGATCGCCGCGACGATCGCGCTCGACTGGGCGGTGGTCAGATACATGTCGCGGCACTCCCATGGCCAGTGACAAGTCGTTGCTTGCCATGCCCCGCTGTTTGCCACAGTGTCGCGCCTCGAAATGCAAAGAACTTATCAATTTGCGATGGCCGAACGCTCGACGCTGTCGCCGCGCGAACTGGCGCAGCTGACGGCGCGCGCGCGGGTGCGCGATTTCGCCGACGGCCAGTTTATCCAGTATCAGGGCGATCCGGGTCAGGAATTCTGGGCAGTGGTCGAGGGCCATGTCACCGTCGGGCGCTTTGCAGCTGACGGCGGATTTACGCATTTCGGCGTGCTCGGCGCGGGCGACCTGTTCGGCGAGCTAGCCTTTTTCACGGGAGTGCCGCGTCAAGTCGATGCGCTCGCCAGCGGTCCGGCGCGGCTGGTGGCGATCGACCGCTCCTTGCTGCGCCAGCTGATGGCCGCCGACGTTGGCTGGGCCGAGCTGTTGCTGCGGAGCCTGTCGCGTCAGCTTGCGGCGACGCTCGACACGATCGACGCCGAGCGGCGGCTGTCGACCCCCGACCGCCTGCTCGGCCTGCTGCGCACGATGGCGCGCGAAAGCGCCGGGGGCGAGCGGGTGACCGCGACGCAGCAGCAGCTTGCGGATCTGCTCGGCGTTTCGCGGGTGACGCTGGGTGCGGCGCTACGTATATTGGCCGGGGCCGGGGAGGTCGAACGCGGCTATGGCCAGATCCGGCTGCTGCGGCCCGGTCGAGACGGTTTCATTTGAAACTTTTTCATGCTAGATGATTCCCATGAAAGACGGCTTTACCCATGTCCACGAAACGCCGCCGCCGGGTGCCGCGGCCGACTGGACAATTTCGCAAAATTGGGACGCCTTTACCGCCGACGAACATGCGATGTGGGACAAGCTGTTCGCACGCCAGTCGGCGATGCTGCCGGGGCGCGCGTCGGAGGCGTTTCTGCGCGGGATCGACGTGCTGCGGCTCGAAAAGCCGGGGATTCCCGATTATCGCGAGCTCAACGCGCGGTTGATGGATGCGACGGGGTGGCAGGTGGTCGCGGTGCCGGGGCTGGTTCCCGACGACGTCTTTTTCGACCATCTGGCCAACCGGCGTTTCCCGGCGGGCAATTTCATCCGCACGCCCGAGCAGCTCGATTACCTTCAGGAACCCGACGTGTTCCACGACGTGTTCGGCCATGTCCCGATGCTCGCCGACCCGGTGTTCGCCGATTATATGGTCGCTTATGGCGAGGGTGGGCTGCGCAGCCTGAAGTTCGATGCGCTGAAACAGTTGGCGCGGCTTTACTGGTACACGGTCGAGTTCGGGCTGATCCGCGAGGCGGGCGGTCTGCGCATCTATGGCGCCGGGATCGTCTCCTCCTATGCCGAAAGCGTGTTCGCGCTCGACAGCGACAGCCCCAATCGCATCGGTTTCGACCTCGCGCGCGTGATGCTCACGGACTATCGGATCGACGATTTCCAGCAGAATTATTTCGTCATCGACAGCCTCGATCAGCTGCTTGATACGACGGTGAACACCGATTTTGCGCCGCTCTACGCCGCGAATGACGCGCTGCCGCCGATCGCGATTGCCGACATCCTGCCGGGTGATGCGGTGATCACGCGCGGTACGCAGGAATATGCTTTAGGCAAGCAAATCGCCTGAACCCGTTTGTGTCGAGCGAAGTCGAGACACTCCGAAGTCTTGCGCCACTCATGCGTGTCTCGACTTCGCTCGACACGAACGGAAAATTCGCGATCTGCTCACCAGCTGCCGAAACTCGCGTCCGCCGGGTCGGCGCGGTGGAAGGCGCGTTCCTTGCGGCGCCAGCCGTAGCGGCGGCGCTTGACGAGGAGCAGGCACGGCCATTCGGCGCTGCCGCCGCGCGCGGCGAGGCGGAAACCCTGCGCGCGATAGGCAGCCAGCACCGGTTCCATCTGGCGCGCGATCAGCCCGGCGAGGATCGCATGACCGCCGGGGGCGGTGGCGACGCCGATGTCGGGGGCGAGGGTGATCAGCGGCCCCGCGAGGATGTTGGCGATCACGAGATCATAAGGCCCGCGGTGACGGATCGCTGGATGGTCGGTTCCCGGCGCGACCGCGAGCGCCAGCCTCCCGCCACCGCGTCCCAAGGGGACGCCGTTGATGCCGGCATTGTCGCGGGTCACAAAGATGCTCGCCGGATCGATATCCGAAGCGATCGCCCGCGCGCGCGGCCACAGCGCCATCGCCGCAAAGGCCAGCAGCCCGGTGCCGGTGC
Source organism: Sphingopyxis microcysteis (assembly GCF_012274265.1). GTDB lineage: Bacteria > Pseudomonadota > Alphaproteobacteria > Sphingomonadales > Sphingomonadaceae > Sphingopyxis > Sphingopyxis microcysteis. The sequence continues at coordinate 359,779 of NZ_JAANYY010000003.1, read as the reverse complement.
CGATGTCGGCGATATTGCGCGGGCTGGCGCCCTGCCGCGCGAGATGGTCGAGCATGGCGAGGCAGCCCGCGGTCGTGTCGTGGCCGCCGGTGCCGAACGCTTGGCTCGCGTCGATCAGAAAGGGCGTGGTGCCGGGCGGAATGCGGTCGGCGTAGCTGCTCGTATGGACGAAAAAGCGCCCCGCCTGCACCGGTTCGAGCCCCTGCTGCGACAGTGTGACCCAATCCTCCTCGGGCAATTGTTCGGCGGTGGGCTTCACTCCCTTAGCGCTTGGCACGAGCGACTGGAGCAGTCTCAGCAACGCCGCGTCGGGCTTGTCATCGACATAGGCGTCGAGCTGCCACAGCCCCTTATCCTCGTCGATTTCGCGCGTGACGACGACGGGCGCCTCGGGCAGCGCATCGAGTTCAGGAATTTCGCCCGACAGCGCCTCGGCCTCGGCGCGGGTGCAGGGGAGGGAGACGATCCAGCTCATCGCTCAGCGCACATAGCTGGCGCCGTTGACGTCGAGCACGGCGCCGGTCATCGACGCGGGGGCATCGAGCGCGCACCAGCGCGCCATTTCGGCGACCTCCTCCGGCATTGCGACGCGGCCGAGCGGAATGTCGGCGAGCAGCGCGTCACCGTCGCGGCTGGCGAGATAATCGTCCGCCATGCCGGTCATGGTGAAGCCCGGGCAAATCGCAAAGGCGAGGATGCCCTCTGCGGCATAGGCGCGCGCGATCGTCTTGGTCATCGCGACCATTCCGGCCTTCGACGCGGCATAATGCCAGTGCGCGGGGCTGTCGCCGCGGTGCGCGGCGCGGCTGGCGATATTGACGATGCGGCCTGTCGCCTGGCGCGCCTGCCAGTGGAGGACAGCGCGGCGGCAGAGGTCTGCACTGGCCGTCAGATTGACCTGGAGCGTGCGGTTCCAGCTGGCGAGCCAGACGGCATCGTCGTCATCGAGCGGGCTGGCCTCAAAGATTCCGGCGTTGTTGACCAGCACATCGATGCGGCCATCGAGTTGGTCGATACTTTGTTGCCACAGACGGGCCGGGACTGCCGGGTCCCCAATGTCGCCATCGGCGCTCGACAGCGCGACCGTCCTGGTGGCGTCCGAGGTCAGCGCGGCGGCGATCGCGGCGCCGATGCCGCGGCTGGCGCCGGTGATCAGGATGTGGGTTTGCATGGAGCGGCTTTAGCGATGCAATGGCGGCAGTCCAACCGCCAAACCGCGACCAATAGCGTCAGGACTTTCCTCGTTCCGTTCGTGTCGAGCGAAGTCGGGACACGTTGCGTTTGTGCATGGCCTCGCGTGTCTCGACTTCGCTCGACACGAACGGATCAAATTTGTGCCCTTACGCCACCCGGCGGCTGAACTCGCTCGCGGCCTGTTCCAACTGCTGCAACCGCCCGCCCATCTTGCCAAATTCCTGGCTGAGCACGCTGATTTCGTTCGCGACCATCCCCGAATCGTTGCGGATGCTGGCGATCGTCGACGACATGCTGTCGGCGGCAAGCGCGGTTTCATCGACCGCGGCGGTGATCGAGGTGACGGTCTGCGCCTGCGCGTCCATCGCGTCGCGGATGCGCTGCGCCGAGCGCTGGACCTCGACGATCGTCTGCTGGATCGACTGGTTGGCGCTCACCGATCCGCGCGTCGCCTGCTGGATCGCGGTGATCTTGCCCGCGATATCGTCGGTCGCGCGTGCGGTTTCATTGGCGAGGCTTTTGACTTCCTGCGCGACGACGGCAAAGCCGCGGCCCGATTCGCCGGCGCGCGCCGCCTCGATCGTGGCGTTGAGCGCGAGCAAATTGGTCTGGCCCGCGATCTCGCGGATCAGTCCCAAGATGGACTCGATCGATTCGGCGTGGTGCGACAGCGTTTCGGACATCGCGACGGCTTCGCCCGCCTGTTCCGAAGCGCGCGTGGCGACGCTGGCCGATGCCTCGACCTCGCTGCGCGCATCTTCGATAGCACGGATCAGGCCCGCGGCGGTCGAAGCGGCTTCGCGCATCGCCATCGCCGATTGTTCGGACGCGGCGGCGACTTCGCTGGTCTTGGCGATCATGCCCTTGGCGGCCTGATCGGCGGAAGCGGCCTGCTTGGCCAATTGCTCGCGCACCCCGTCGGTGTCCTGCACCAGCGAGGCGATCGAGCGGTCAAAATCGCCCGCGAGCGTCTGGCGTTCGCTGGAAATCACCGCGCGGTCGAGCTTTTCGGCATAGCGCTGCATGATGTCGAATTCGAGCAGCGCCAGCCGGTTGATCGCGCTCGTCAGCCGCACGAGTCGCGGCGCATCGTCGATGCAGGCAGCGACAACATATTCGATCGTCAGCCGCTGGCTTTCGGCGATGCACGACATCACCGACGCGAGCGGCAGTTTGACCCGGCGCGCCATATGCGCGTTCTGGCAGGCGATCGTCGCCACTTCCTGTCCGGCGGCATCGGCATATTTGGTCTCGGTGTGGCGCGCGCTGCCGCGCACATAGGATTCGAGCAATTCGCCTTCGACCGCGCGTTCAACGCTGGGTAGCGCGTTGAACGCATCCCAATAGGCGCGCGCAATGGCGTCCTCGCGGCCGGTGATGATCGAATGAATCTCGGTGGCGTGCGCGGCAAGTTGACCGTCGAGGTCGTAATAGGGGAAGCGGTCGGCCATCGAAATCGGGTCGATTTGCTGCTTATGAATCGGATTATCCTTCACCATGATCCTGCTTCCCTGATCGATCCCGACGCGCGAGTCTGCCGCCCGCCTGTCGTCCGCAAAACATAGGACCGGGCTATGCGGTGCTTTTGGTAAATTGCGCGTTAACCAGCGCTGCGATTTTCGCGGCTAGTACGCTTCGCTGGCAGGGACGGGATATCCCTCGAACGCCTTGATCGTGCGGAGTGCGAAGGCGCTGTGCATCGCGGCGACCCCGGGCAGGCGCGACAGACAGTGGCGGTGAAGCCGGTCGAAATCGGCGACGTTGCGCGCCGCGACGCGCAGTCGGTAGTCGGAGGCACCCGAAAGCAGCTGGCATTCGAGGATCTCGTCGAAGCTTTTGACCGCGCTTTCGAACGCGGTCAGCGCCTCTTCGCTTTGCGAGGTCAGGCTGATGTCGACGAACACGTCAAGCCCCAGGCCGATGCGATCGGGGGCGAGGCGCGCGGTATAGCCGGTGATGATGCCCGCCGCCTCCAGCGCGCGGATGCGGCGGTGGCACGCCGACGCCGACAGTCCGACCGCTTCGCCCAGTTCGGCGGCGGGGCGCGGCCCCCCGCGTTGCAGCATGTCGAGAAGCTTGCGGTCGATTCGATCAATCATTGTGCGTCCTTGATCAGTTTGGCGCGTGATTTGTGCGCGTTTGTCGCGAAACCAGCGACGATATGCAAGCACCTCGCGCCCCAAAACTGCTATTAGGCAGGCCATGAACGACGCGGCGCCGGACCAGCGCGACCGGCGGCGAACCAATGGAGAGCGACAATGATCATCGGCACCCCCAAGGAAATCAAGAATCACGAATATCGCGTCGGGCTGACTCCCGAAAGCGCCCGCGAACTCAGCGCGCACGGCCACCGCGTGCTGGTGCAGACCGGCGCCGGCGAAGGCATCGGGGCGCACGACCGTTTCTATGTCGAAGCGGGCGCCGAAATCGTCCGGACCGCCGAGGAAATTTTCGCGACCGCCGACATGGTGGTGAAGGTCAAGGAACCGCAGTCCGGCGAGCGCGCGATGCTGCGCGAAGGGCAGATCCTGTACACCTATCTCCACCTCGCGCCAGATCCCGACCAGACGCGCGATCTGATGAAATCGGGTGCGGTGTGCATCGCTTATGAAACCGTGACCAGCCCGCACGGCGGCCTGCCGCTGCTGAAGCCGATGAGCCAGGTTGCAGGGCGCATGTCGATTCAGGCCGGCGCGACCGCACTGGAAAAGGCGCATGGCGGCCGCGGCGTGCTTTTGGGCGGCGTTCCCGGCGTTGCGCCGGGCAAGGTGTGCGTGATCGGCGGCGGCGTCGTCGGTTTCAACGCGGCGCAGATGGCGGCGGGCCTCGGCGCCGACGTCACCATCCTCGACCGCGACCCCGAAGTGCTCGAACGCGTCGGCACCTTCTTTGAATCGCGTGCCAAGACGCGCTTTTCGAACCGCGCCAACCTCGCCGAATGCGTCGCCGAGGCCGACCTGGTCATCGGTGCGGTGCTGATCCCGGGCGCCGAAGCGCCCAAGCTCGTCACCCGCGACATGCTGGCGACGATGCAGGCAGGCTCGGTGCTCGTCGACGTCGCGATCGACCAGGGCGGCTGCTTCGAAACGAGCCACGCGACGACGCACGCCGAACCGACCTATGTCGTCGATGGCATCGTCCACTATGCGGTCGCCAACATGCCGGGTGCGGTCGCACGCACCAGCACCTATGCGCTGAATAACGTGACACTGCCGCACGCGCTGCGCATCGCCGACCTGGGGTGGAAGGAAGCACTGAAGCGCGACGTGCATCTTGCGCAGGGTCTGAACGTCTGGAATGGTAAGGTGACGTTCGAAGCCGTAGCGGAAGCGATCGGAACCGATTATGTGCCTGTTGAGCAGGCACTCGCCTGATAACAAGGACATAGGTGCAAGAATGACCGACCAGACTCCCCCGCCGCCGCACGACGACGCACCCGAGGAAAATGAAGTGCTGCGCGCCGCGCGCGAACAGCGCCAGCAGAAAGAAGCCGCCGACGCCGCCGAAGCCGCGGCAAAGGGCGGCAAGCGCGGCTGGAAAACGGCCGCGGCGGCGGGGCTGGGGATCGGGTCGGCGGCGGTGATCGCGGCGCTGCTTTACGCGAACCGCGACAAGATCAAGTAAGGCGGCGAAACCACCGATTGGGGGTGGGGAGGTGCCACCACGGCAACGTCGCCCCCGCGCAGGCGGGGGCCGCTAGCTGTCCATTCCTGCGCTGCTGAGTAAACCGACAGCGGCCCCCGCCAGCGTGGGGGCGACCGCTAGGGTCTGTCCTGCTCAGGCTGAATCAAGTCACCGTATCCCTGAGCTTGTCGAAGGGCGCTTCTCGCCGAGAAGCGCCCTTCGACAAGCTCAGGGCTACAGATCAGTTTGAACAGGACAGAATCTAGCACCGGTCGTTTCGGTCTAATGCGCGCTCAATTTCACGCGCCGCTATCTTGCCCTATTCCCGCGCGGCATCGCGGCGCGCGTCGAGCTCGGCGACCGCCGCGTCATAATCTTTCTGGAAACAGTCGCCCGCCTCCTTGCTGAAGGCCCGATTGATCGCGGCGCGTTCGCTTCGCGGAGGCTTGCTGGCGGCGGTGGCGTCCATCCGGGGCTTGAGGCTCGTCATGCACCGCGCCATCGCGCGGCAGGCGATGGCGTCGATCTCGGGATCGCCGCTGCTCTTGCGGGTCCGGCAGCCATATCCTTTGCCGCTCATCCGCATCGTTCCGCGCCATTCCTTTAACCGCTTGCGCGCGGTCACGACGATTTCGCCAGCGTCGACTTGCGCCGGAGCGGCGGAGAATGCGGCCAGCCAAGCAGCCGCCAGCGTGGCGATCACGATCGGACTCCCTTAGCTTCTGGTGCGCGACCCGGCGCTCATCCGCTACCTTATCGCCTAAGGGTTTCAGGGCAAGCGTGGGGCCGCGACGGCGCCGTCAAACGCGCGCGGGAATTTGACGGGTACCGACCCTAAGCAATTGCATATCGCGCGCGCCGCGCTAAACCGGCGCGCATCGACCGAACAGAGTCAGGAACGGGGCTGATATGGCTGGAAACGAACCGAACGCGCGCCCGCGCGCACCGCATTTGCAGGTGTATAAATGGGGGCCGCATATGGCGGTGTCGATCCTGCACCGCGCGAGCGGTGACGGGCTGGCTATCGTCGGCGCGGGGCTGTTCCTGTGGTGGCTGGGCGCGATCGCGGCGGGGCCGGAGGCTTATGCGGCGTTCGTTGCGTGCATCTGGCATGATCCCAGCCCCGAAATCAGCCTGTTTCACCAGATCACCAATATTCTGGGCAAGATCGTCCTTGTCGGGTTGACCTGGGCATTTTTCCAGCACCTGTTTTCGGGGCTGCGCCACTTCGTTCTGGACACTGGCGCGGGCTATGAACTCAAATCGAACAAGCTGTGGTCGACCGTCGTGATCGCCGCGGGCGTATTCGCGACCGCCGCGACCTGGCTCTATATCATGGCGGAGGCACTCTGATGGGCGACGGCACGCATCTCGGAAAGGTCCGCGGGCTTGGCTCGTCGGGGCACGGGTCGCAGCACTGGCTGCAACAGCGGCTGACCGCACTCGGTAACATCCTGCTCGTCAGCTTCCTGTTCGTGTCGCTGATCCGCCTGCCGCTCGGCGATCATGCCGCGGTGCTGCGCTGGGCGTCGGACCCGATGGTCGCGCTGGCGCTGATCCTGATGGTCGTCAGCGTATTCTGGCATCTGCGGCTGGGGCTGCAGGTGCTGATCGAGGATTATGTCCACGGGCCGATGCTGCTGCTGGCGCTCGTCCTGCTCAATTTCTACGCCATCGGCGGCGGCGCCTACGGGATCTTCACGATCGCCCGGATCGCGCTTGCGCCCGTGACGGCCGGCCCGGGGGGCATGTGAGATGACCGACGCTTACAAGATTATCGACCATATCTATGACACCGTCGTCGTCGGCGCCGGGGGTTCGGGCCTGCGCGCCACGATGGGCTCGGCGGAAGCGGGGCTGAAGACTGCGTGCATCACCAAGGTGTTCCCGACGCGCAGCCACACGGTGGCGGCGCAGGGCGGCATCGCGGCCAGTCTGGGCAATAATTCGCCCGACCACTGGACCTGGCACATGTACGACACGGTCAAGGGGTCGGACTGGCTCGGCGATCAGGATGCGATCGAATATATGGTCCGCGAGGCACCCGCCGCGGTGTACGAGCTGGAACATGCCGGCGTGCCGTTCAGCCGCAATGCCGATGGCACCATCTATCAGCGTCCGTTCGGTGGCCATATGCAGAATATGGGCGAAGGCCCGCCGGTGCAGCGCACTGCCGCGGCTGCTGACCGTACGGGCCATGCGATGCTGCACGCGTTGTATCAGCAGTCGCTGAAATATGACGCCGACTTCTTTATCGAATATTTCGCGCTCGACCTGATCATGGAAGACGGCCCCGACGGCAAGGTTTGCCGCGGCGTCATCGCCTTGTGTATGGACGACGGCAGCATCCACCGCTTCCGCAGCCAGGCCGTCGTGCTCGCAACCGGTGGTTATGGCCGCAGCTATTTCACCGCGACCTCGGCGCATACCTGCACCGGCGACGGCGGCGGCATGGTGCTGCGCGCCGGGCTGCCGCTGCAGGACATGGAATTCGTCCAGTTCCACCCGACCGGCATTTATGGTGCCGGCGTGCTGATCACCGAAGGCGCGCGCGGCGAGGGTGGGTATCTCACCAATTCCGAAGGCGAGCGGTTCATGGAACGCTATGCCCCGTCGGCGAAGGATCTGGCGTCGCGTGACGTCGTGTCGCGTTCGATGGCGCTCGAAATCCGCGAAGGCCGCGGCGTCGGGCCGCACGCCGACCATATCTTCCTGCACCTCGATCATATCGATCCCGCGGTGCTGGCCGAGCGGCTGCCCGGGATTACCGAAAGCGGCAAGGTGTTCGCGGGCGTCGACCTGACTCGCCAGCCGCTGCCGGTCGTGCCGACGGTCCATTACAATATGGGCGGCATCCCCTGTAACTATCATGGCGAAGTCGTCACGCTCGGCAAGGACGGCCCCGACACCGTCGTCCCCGGCCTGTTCGCGGTCGGCGAGGCGGCGTGCGTGTCGGTGCATGGCGCGAACCGCCTCGGGTCGAACAGCCTGATCGACCTCGTCGTCTTTGGCCGCGCCACCGGGCATCGCCTCCGCGACATCATCAAGCCCGGCGCGGCGCAGCAGCCGCTACCCGCCGACAGCGCCGACCTGGCACTCGGCCGCCTCGACCATTTCCGCTATGCCAAGGGTGGGTCGCCGACCGCCGAAATCCGCACCGAAATGCAGCGCGCCATGTCGGCGCACGCCGCGGTGTTCCGTACCGACGAGCTGATGGCCGAGGGCAAGGAAAAGCTGACCAAAACCTATCAGCGGATGAACGACATCGGCGTCACCGACCGCAGCCTGATCTGGAACACCGACCTTGTCGAAACGCTCGAGCTCGATAATCTGATCAGCCAGGCGACGGTGACGATGCACTCGGCGCACAACCGCAAGGAAAGCCGCGGCGCCCATGCGCACGAAGATTTCCCGAACCGCGACGACGCGAACTGGATGAAGCACACCGTGGCGTGGTTCGACGGTTGGGGCGGCAAGGGCGGCGGCGTCCGCCTCGATTACCGCCCGGTCCACGAATATACGCTGTCGGACGACGTCGAGTATATCAAGCCGAAGGCGCGGGTTTATTGAGGCAACCGGAAACTGCCGACGAAGAATGGCGACGTCTTCTAAAGGGAGGCTTCGCTTTCGAGACTGCGCCATTTGCCGTTCATCCGAAAGACAGTCGCCGTGCAGAGCGTATGTTTTTTGTCGCTGCCAGAGCAGGGGCTGATAAGTCAGATATTCTATGCGCGGCCGCTGATCATTTGCGCGATCATGGGGTCAATGAGAACGGTTTGACGATACAGCTCGCTGGCGTTGAACGGTTTCTCGACCGCTACAAGATTATTGGGAAAGCGCGCAGTTCCTGGTTGGTTTTTTGGAACGGAACCGATTGTCCTGTCGCAGATTTTACCAACAATCTTGTTGTGGCATTAGACCCTAGGACATCGGAACAGAAGATTCTTGATTTTTTGGAGCTTCACTATCGGGCTGTTGAGTATAGCTCGCGGGAATTATTATACTATTCAACAAGAAAGAAGAAGAGTCCCTATAGGGCATCTGCTGTGTTGACCTCCGATCACCGTCTAATCGCCTACACTTGTGGTCATAATCCTTGGTTGGAAGCAAGGTTTTGTAAAAACATCGTTGTTTTCGACGTTGAGGGCGAAAAACAGAAAGTGACGTGGTCCACCGACTCTCGATCGCCCGGGTAGTCAACGCGCCCCAGCTGCTGGATCTGCAATTCATTGATCTGTCAAATGCCTGACGGCATCGCGGCGCTCGTGCATCACGCGAACGACGTCGACTTTGTCGTCGTCGATCAGGAAGAAGATGAGGTGATGCCCGCTGCGCATTCGTCGTAAACCCGGATAGGCTGCTGTTTCTTCCGGATAGCGCAGGCCGTCGATGGTGAGACGTTCGATCGCCTTGCGAATATCGCCAATATAGCGACGGGCCTGATCGCGGCCCCATTGTTCGGTAGTGTAATCGGCGGCGTCTTCGATATCTGCCGCGGCCTCGGGGCGGATGACGATGCTACGCATCGTTTTCGGGGCCGAACTTTCGCTCCATGAATTCATCCCAGTCGAATGGCTGCGGAGGGCCGCTATCGATGCCTTTTTGAATTTCGCGCCGAAGCGCCTCTACCCGATCATCATAGGCAATATAACGCCGCATCGCTTCGCGGACGACTTCGCTCGTCGTCGCGAACTCGCCCGATTCGACCTTACGCTTGGCGAATTGGATGAAGGGTTCGCCCAAGGCGACCGAGGTGTTCTTGATTGCCATGGCCTGAGGTTACCAAAATTTGGTAACGCAGTCTAGAACCAGCTATCGAACAGGTTGACGTCCGAGAAGGGCCGGTCGACGTCCTGACCCATGATCCACAGTTTCTGGCACGCGATGCTGAAAAAGATCAGCGCGATCGTCCAGACGATGAAGGTCTTGCGGGCTTGCCAGCGGCGTTCGGCCTCGGCCGCCTTGGCGCGGGCCTTGTAATCGATGCCCAGTTCGCCCTCGAACTCGGCGACCAGCTGCGCGCGGCGGGTGCGCGAAATATTCGCGATGCTCGCGTTACTTTCGTCAGCCTTTACGCGGCGAGTCGCCATGGTTGTACCCTGACCAAGATAGTCCTGTGGTCAGTCATAGGGCACAGCCCCTGCGAAACCGTTAATTCGCCCCGATCAATCAGGCGCGATAGCGATCAGTTTGATCCGTGCCGTCGCCCCGCGCAGCAGGGTCAGGTCGCGGCGCGGGCGGCCGAGCGCCGCAGCGAGCAGGCCGATGACCGCCTCGTTCGCGGCACCGTCGGCAGGGGGTGCCGTGACGCGCAGGCGAACGGTGGGTCCGTCGATCGTCACGTCGTCGCGTCCGGCGCCCGGCGTCACTCGCACCTCCAGCCGTCCCGTCGGCGCCGCGAGAGCGCGCAGCGCCGCCGTCAGCGCGGGATCGGGCCGATATTTCAGATCGTGATGACCAGCTTGCCGACCGCGCTGCGGTCGCCGAGCTTGGCAATCGCCTGGCCGCCGTCGGCGAGGGGATAGGTGCCGGTCACGCGCGGCTTGATCTTGCCCTGTTCCCACAGCTGGAACAGGCGCGCGACATGCGCGCGGTTGCGTTCGGGCTCGCGCGCGACAAAGGCGCCCCAGAACACCCCGGCGACGTCGCAGCTTTTGAGCAGCGTCAGGTTGAGCGGCAGGCGCGGAATGCCGGCGGGGAAGCCGACGACAAGATAACGGCCTTCCCACGCGATCGAACGCAGCGCGGGTTCGGCATAGTCGCCGCCGACGGCATCATAGATGACATTGGCGCCGCCCGGTCCGACGGCTTCCTTGAACTTGTTCGCGAGCTCCTTCGACTGGTCCTTGTCGAACGGCTGACGGCCGTAGATGACGACCTCATCGGCGCCCGCCTGCCGCGCGATTTCGGCCTTTTCTTCGCTCGACACGCCCGCGACGACGCGCGCGCCGAACGCCTTGCCCAGCTCGACTGCCGCGATGCCGACGCCGCCCGATGCGCCAAGCACGAGCAAAGTGTCGCCTTCCTGGATGTGGCCGCGATCGACCAGCGCGTGGATGCTGGTGCCATAGGTCATCAGCAGCGAGGCGCCCTCGGCGAAGTCATGGCCTTCGGGCAGGTGATAGACATTGTGGACACCGACCGCGACGGCTTCGGCCATGCCGCCATTGCCGCAGCCCGCGATGACGCGGTCGCCGACCTTGAACCCGGTCACGCCTTCGCCGATTTCGGCCACCAGGCCCGCAACCTCACCGCCGGGCGCGAAGGGGCGCGCAGGTTTGAACTGATATTTATCCTCGATGATCAAAGTGTCGGGGAAATTGACCGCGCAGGCCTTGACGTCGATGACGATCTGGCCGGCGCCTGCGGTCGGCCGCGGCAGTTCGCCGAGCGCCAGCGTTTCGGGGCCGCCGGTGGCGGTCGACAAGAGAGCCTTCATCATCTTCTCCTCATGGTGTCGCGGGGATCAGCCAGGGCTGGTCCGTCGCCATTTTTTTCTCATGTGCGGCGATCGCCGTTTCGCTTTTTTCGGTCAGTGAAATCTCATCGAGCCCATTCAGCAGGCACATCTTGCGGAACGGGTCGATGTCGAAGCGGAAGCGGTCCTGAAACGGCGTCGTCACCGTCTGGGTGTCGAGATCGACATGGATCGGATCGGTCGCCGCTACCTCCATCAACCGGTCGATCGCCGTTTGCGGCAGCACCACGGGCAGGATGCCGTTCTTGACCGCATTGCCCGAAAAAATGTCCGAATAGCTCGGCGCGATCACAACGCGGATGCCAAGGTCGCCGAGCGCCCAGGCGGCATGTTCGCGGCTCGACCCGCAACCGAAATTGTCGCCCGCGATCAGGATCGGCGCGCCCGCAAATTCGGGGTTGTCGAACAGATTGTCGGGGTCGGCGCGCAGCGTCTCGAACGCGCCCCGGCCCAGCCCTTCGCGGCTGATCGTTTTCAGCCATTTGGCCGGAATGATGACGTCGGTATCGACATTCTTCAGCCCGAACGGGATCGCGCGGCCCTCGACTTTTTCGATCGGGGCCATGCTATTCGGCGGCCTTGGGGAAAACGGGCAGCTTGCCGACATCGCGCGGTTCGTGCTGGATGATCACCGTTGCCTTCAGATTTTTGGCAAGCGCCTTGAAGCGGTCGAACGACGCCAACGTGTCGGCGCGGTTGGTGTTAAAGGTCGGCACGCCTTCGCTGTCGTAATTTTCCTGAAAATGCGCCTGATCGCCCGTGAGCAGCACCGGCCCCATTCCCGCCAGTTTTACCAGCAAGCTGTGGTGACCCGGAGTATGGCCGGGCATGTCGAGCATCACGACGCTGCCGTCACCAAAAATGTCCTGATCGCGCGCCACCGGCTCGACCTTGCCGCCACCGCTGATCCAGTGCGTGAAAGGGGTCGGATTGACAAATGCGGGTGGTGGGTTCTGGGTAAGCAAATCCCAATCGTGCTTGCCGATGTATAGCTTTGCGCCGGGGAAATCGGGAAGCTGGGCGATATGGTCGAAATGGAAATGGCTGATACCGACGACGTCGATGTCGCCCGGCGTGATGCCAAGTTCGGCCAGCTGTTCGACGAGGGTGTGGTTAACTGACGCCGACATGTCGCCCGTCGCGGTGAACGCCGCGCCCTTCAGCGCCGAAGGCAGGCCCAGATCCCATAGCATCAGCTGATCGCCGTGGCGGATCAGGTAGCAGCCGACGGTCAGGTCGCGGCTTTGCCCTGGATAGGCTTGGGTGTCCGAGAAGGCATTGAGCCGGTTGACGCGCACCGTGCCGCAATCGAGCCGGGTCAGGCTCACCTTCGCAGCGGCGGGCTTGTCCTGCGCCAGGGCGGGCGTCGCCAGCGCCAATGCCGCTGCGGCCGATGCAATCGCTTTCCAGATCATGCCAATCCGCTCCTTCTTTTCACGTTCAGTCGATCAGTTCGCGCACGTCGGTGAGCCGCCCGGTGACCGCCGCCGCCGCCGCCATTGCGGGCGATACCAGATGGGTGCGGCTGCCCGGACCCTGGCGACCAACGAAATTTCGGTTGCTGGTGCTGGCGCAGCGTTCGCCCGCGGGCACCTTGTCGGGGTTCATGCCGAGACAGGCAGAACAGCCGGGCTCGCGCCACTCCAGCCCCGCGTCGGTGAAGATGCGATCGAGCCCCTCGGCCTCGGCCTGCGCCTTCACCAGCCCCGATCCGGGGACGACGATCGCCCATTTGACCCCCGCCGCCTTGTGGCGCCCTTTCAGCACGGCGGCGGCGGCGCGCAGATCCTCGATGCGGCTGTTGGTGCAGCTGCCGATAAAGATATTCTCGATCGCGACATCCTGCATCCGGGTGCCGGGCTCGAGGCCCATATAGGCGAGCGATTTCGCCGCCGCCGCCTGCTTCGACGGATCGGCGAAGCTGTCGGGCGCGGGAACGGTGCCGGTGATCGGCACCACGTCTTCGGGGCTGGTACCCCAAGTGACGCTGGGCGCGATGTCGGCGGCATCGATGACGACGGTCTTGTCATAGGTTGCGCCCAGATCGGTCGCGAGGCTGGTCCAATAGGCGACCGCCGCGTCCCAATCGGCGCCCTTCGGTGCATAGGGCCGGCCCTTCAGATAGGCGAAGGTCACGTCGTCGGGCGCGATCAGCCCGGCGCGCGCGCCGCCCTCGATCGCCATATTGCTGACCGTCAGGCGGCCCTCGACGCTGAGCGCGCGGATCGCACTGCCGGTATATTCGATGACATGACCGGTGCCGCCTGCAGCGCCGATGACCCCGGTGATGTGGAGGATGATGTCCTTGGCGGTCACGCCCGGGCCGACTTCGCCCTCGACGCGCACTTCCATGGTTTTCGCGGGCTGGAGCAGCAGGGTTTGCGTCGCCAGCACATGCTCGACCTCGCTGGTGCCGATGCCGAAGGCGAGCGCCCCGATGCCGCCGTGGCACGCGGTGTGACTATCACCGCAGACGATCGTTGTGCCGGGCAGCGAGAACCCCTGTTCGGGGCCGACGACATGGACGATCCCCTGTTCGGGCGCAACCGCGTCGATGTAGCGGATGCCGAATGCGGGGGCGTTGGTTTCCAGCGCCGCAAGCTGCGCCGCGCTTTCGGCGTCAGCGATGGGCAGGCGCTGGCCCGCGGCATCTTTGCGCGGGGTGGTCGGCAGATTGTGGTCCGGCACCGCCAGCGTCAGGTCGGGGCGGCGCACCGTGCGCCCGCTGGCGCGTAGCCCGGCAAACGCCTGCGGGCTGGTGACTTCATGGACGAGATGGCGGTCGATGAAGATCAGGCAGGTACCGTCGGGGCGCTGTTCGACAACATGAGCGTCCCAGATTTTCTCATACAGGGTGCGGGGCCGAGTCATGCGGTTGCCTTAGATCAGCGGCACAACTTTGCAAGCTGGTGGCGATAAGAAACGCAATTTTCGGTCGTCCCTCGTCGCCCCGACCGACACTCTTTTGTCGTCATCCCGGCGAAGGCCGGGATCTCTCCCTCACGGATAGACGGGGGGGCGAGATCCCGGCCTTCGCCGGGATGACAGGCAGAGGCGAGAGAACAGGGAACGGAGTAGCGTGACCGGCTGGGCATGCCTATATTCATCCCATGTTGCTCCCAGCCATCCTCGCACTCATCCTCGCCACCGTCGTCGCCATGGAATTCATCGCGTGGGCATCCCACAAATATATCATGCACGGTTTTGGCTGGGCCTGGCACCGCGACCATCACGAACCGCATGACAAGATCTTCGAGAAAAACGATCTTTTTGGACTGTTCGGTGCAGCACTGAGCATTTCGATGTTCGCGGTGGGCAGCCCGATGATCATGGGCGCCGATGCTTGGGAACCGGGGACGTGGATCGGGCTGGGGGTGCTGATTTACGGCATCATCTATACCGTCGTCCACGACGGGCTGGTCCATCAGCGCTATTTCCGCTGGGTGCCGCGGCGCGGCTATGCCAAGCGGCTGGTGCAGGCGCACAAGCTGCACCATGCGACGATCGGTAAGGAGGGCGGGGTCAGCTTTGGTTTCGTCTTTGCGCGCGATCCGGCGAAGTTGAAGGCGGAGCTGAAGGTGCAGCGCGAAGCCGGGATTGCGGTCGTGCGCGAGGCGCTGGTGGATTGACCGTCGCCCCCCGCGAAGGCGGGGGCCGCTGGCCGCCTGATACCTCTTCGCCGCGTAAACCGCTGGCGGCCCCCGCCTTCGCGGGGGGCGACGGGGCTTCTAACCCGTCCGGTAATCCGCGGTAATCGCGCCGCACGCGCGCAATTCTTCCTCATGCCCCACCTCGCGCCAGCTTTCGGCGAGCGCTTGCCTTTCCCATTCCAGCATCGCGGGGTGCGCCAGAATCTGATCGACCCACGCCTGCCCGGCGCCGACGTCGAGGCCATAGGTGCGGATACGGAACGCGACCGGCGCAAAAAAGGCGTCGGCCGCGGTGAAATCCGGCCCGGCGAGCCAGGGACCGCCAAACTTCGTCAGCCCCTCCTCGAACAGCTCGCGGATCCGCGCGACATTGGCCTGAAGCGCCTCGGACATCGGCTTGGGCGTCACGCGGACCCCTACGTTCATCGTGCAATCGTTACGCAGCGCCGCAAAGCCGCTGTGCATTTCGGCCGTGGCGCATTGTGCCCAGGCGCGCGCGTCGGGGTCGGTCGGCCACACCCCCGCGTGCCGGTCGGCGAGATAGAGGGTGATGCCGAGCGAGTCATATACGGTGCGCCCTTCGTGGAGCAGCGCAGGCACTTGTCCGGTCGGCGAGAAGCTGCGGAAATCCTCGTAATTGGCAGGCTTTGTGAACGGCTCCACCCGGTCGCGAAACGCGATGCCGAGCGCGGTCATCAGCACCCACGGACGCAGCGACCAGCTGGAATAATTGCGGTTCGCGGTGATCAACTCGTACATGCTTCGCGCTCCTGACGGACGATGGGGGAGGTGTAGGCCGGGTCGTGTGCGATGGGCAGCGGTCCCCCCTTGGCGAGTGCCGTCAGCACGCTGCCAAAATCGGTCCGCGCCCGCCAGCCGAACCGACGTTCGGCGCGCGACGGGTCGTAAACGCGCTCGATCCGGTCGGGGAGCACCCAGCCCGCGTGCGCATAAAGCCGGGGGGCGTCGGGATAATAGCGCGCGATGACCGCGGGCGCGTCGCGGGCGAGTTCGGCGGCGTCCTCGCGCCCGAACGGCGGCGGCGCAGAGAGGATGAAGGTGTCGCAGCCGATCGTTGGCGCGGCTTCCAGTGCGGCAAGATGCGCGGCCGCCGCATCTTGCACCGTCAGGCGGCGGTGGAGCAATTCGTTCGCCTTGAGGTTAGGTCCGCTCGGCACTGCATGGGTGTCGTCATCCTCGGGAAAGAAGCGGCCGGTGCGCAGGATCGCGACATTGATACCATGCTCCCGGTGGACAAGGCGGCAGGCCTGCTCGGCGGCGAGCTTGGTGATGCCATAGATATTGCGCGGCTCCAGCGGACCGAAATCCTCGTCCATCCACCACGCGCCCGCGTCGCCCGCACGCGCGCGGACGTCGGCGCGTACCATCAGCGAGGTGGTCGAGGTGAACAGGAAGCGATCATTGCCCGCTGCGACCGCGGCTTCGATCAGGTTCAGCGTACCGGTCACATTGACGTCGATAAAGGCTTGCCGCGGATAGCGGACGATGTCGGGTTTGTGCAGCGCACCGCCGTGGATGATCGCTTCGATGCCATGCTCGCCCATCGTCCGGTCGATCAGCGCGCGGTCGGCGACGGTGCCGATTACCTGCGTGTGGGCGCCGGGAACGACATCGATGCCAGTAACTTCATACCCACTCTGGCTGAGCAACGGAGCAAGATAGCGCCCGAGCCAGCCTGATGATCCGGTCAGCAGCAGGCGCATCGATGATTCTCCTCTGGCTCCTGGACGCGCGCTTTACTCAAGCAGCGGTCCGGAACGCAACCAAGTCGCGCGCTTCAGCCTTTCACAGCCGCGACAGCCGGGGTCCGGGCCGCGGCGATGCCCGGCGCGGGCGGTAGCTCGCTGAGATCCAGCCACCCCGCGTCGCCGCGCTTGTGATAGCTGTCGATCACCGTGAACGGGATGCGGAAGGGAAAGCCCCAGTCGCTGTTCCACATCGCGACGACGCCGGTCCGCGTCGCAGGTTCGAAAATCATCGTCGCGCGGTAACCCGCAACGGCGCCCGAATGGCCTTCGAGCCGGTGGCCGCCATAGCTGAAGCTGCGCCAGCCGAGCCCATAGGCGGCATCGCCCATCGCTTGGCGCAAATTACCCCCATAGAGTTTCGCGGTGCCGATGCGGGGGCGGTGGGCGAGCTGCAACACCGATTGCGGCAGCACGTCGGGGCGCGCGCCCATCATCGCCTGCATCCACTTGGCGAAATCGACGATGTCGCTTTCGACCCCGGCGGCGGCGGGAACGCGCCAATAGGCCTCCTTGACGGGGAGCACGCGATGGCCGCGATGCGGCTTGGCCCAGTCGGCAGCGCCGGTCAGTCGCTCCATTCCGAAACCCGCGCTGATCATGCCAAGCGGCAGGAAAAAGCGGTCCTCGACAGCATTGGTGAAGGGCTTGTCCGCCGCCGCGGTCAAAATCTCGGTCGCCGCGTCGAAAGCGATATTCTGATAGGTATGGCACGTGCCGGGGTCGCATTGCAGCGGCGCCGCAGCGAGGTCGGTGCGGATCTGCGCCGGGTTCTGCCCTTCCTCCAGCTTCTCGTCATAGGCATTTTTGGTGAGCCCGGTGCGCTGGGCGAGCAGGTCGTCCAAGGTTACCTGTGCCTCGGCGCCGCGGGGCAGGCGCAGCGACGTGCGCCAGTCCGCGATCGGGCGGTCGAGATCGAGGGTGCCGTCTTTCGCGAGCGCCGCCGCCATCACCCCGGTCGTGGTTTTCGAAACCGAAGCCCAGCGGAACAGCGTTTGCGCAGTCACCGGCGCCCCCGTTGATACGTCCGATACACCATAGGCGCGGACAAAGCGCAGCTCGCCGTCTTCGACGACTGCCACCGCCAGCCCTGCCATTTCGGGCCGCTGCGCAAGGTCGGTGAGCTGCCGGTCGAGCGCGCGATAGTCGATCCGCCCGCGCCACTGTGCGGGAGTTTGTGGCAGGTTTTCCGGCGCGGTCATCGGGATGGGAACGCTGGCGAGCGGCTGCTTCCCGCCGATCGCATGAATCCCGAACCAGCCCGAAAATCCCAATGCGGTCACCGCAATCAGGATCAGGATGACGCGCGACATGGAAACGGGTTTGAGCTGCGACCTCATAGTTGCCGCCGACTTAGCCGCTGCTGCCCCCGTCGTCACCCCCGGAGGGGCTCAGGCCGTCAGATAACGCCAGGCTTTGACCGTACCGATAGCATAGACTGTCCCATAGAGGAGAACGATCGCCGACGACCAGATCGCGAAAGCGTCGCTGTGTTGCGGCCGCCACAGATGGAGCGGCACAAAGACCAGACCGCGGATCAGGTAGATGGCGGTGATCGTCACCAGCCCGGTGCGCAGCAGCGGCAGGCGCGGGAGTGAGCCAGCGCCCGAAAAGGCGTAGGCAGCCCAGATCAGCAGCACTGCGCCGATCGCCAGGGTGATCAGCGTCGGGGTCCAGTCACCCCGCGCCGCCGCGCGCGCCATGCCCTCGCCCGCGCCAAAGAAACGATACCAGTCGGGGCCGCCAAAAATGCAGGCGATATGGAGCAGCGCCGCCACAACCGACAGCCCGCCCCCGATCAGCAGCCACGTCGAACCGGGGTTGGCGGCGACGTCAGACATGCGCGTTTACCTCTGTTCGCGGGGCGTTCATTGTTCGAGGTTCAACAAGTCGTCGCGGGTAAAGAGCAGCTGGCATTGCTTCAAAATCTCGTCGCGAACGCGCGGGTCGATCAGATCCCGCTCATGTTTCAGATCGACCGCTACCGAGAGGTCGCTTTCTTCAAACGCAACGCCGAGATTCAGCATGGCGCGCAAATCGATCGGCCCGCTCAAAAGAAGGTCGAGGTCGGAACCGGGCCGCGACGTCCGCGCCGCGCGCGAGCCATAGAGGCTCACCCGGTCGATCTGATCGGCGTAGGGCGAGAGAACCCCGGCGACGATGCGTATATCATCGACCGACAGGCCGATGGCGTCATGCTCGACGCGCATCGGCATCCCGTTCCAGCGCGACCAATGTCGCAAGAAATTGAACGGCGATCAGTTCCAAGCCGTGATCGCGGATTGACTCGCTGTAGGTATGCGACAGTTGGTTGCGCAGCTTGCCCATCGCCAACCATTCGTCGGCGGCCGCAATCATGCCAGCGGCGTGTGCGGCGCGAATGGTCGATGCCGGGGTCAGCGCTTCCGGGGGGGCCAGCTCTTCGGCAAGCCGATCGGCCAGCAGTTTCCAGCCCAATTCCCACGCGATTTCGAACCGCTGGACCATCCCCGCCTTTTCCAGTTCGCTCAGCGGACGGCTCTGGCGCAATTCGACTGCCTCGCGGAGACCCACCAAGGCGCGCGAAAAATTGTCCAGACGGAGCCGGGAACGCGGCGGTGGCTTGTCATCCATTCAGGATAAGTAGCTCGCCGTCGTTTTGGCAGCAACCTCTTCCGCCGTGACTCCTGGCGCGAGCTCGATCAGCTTGAAAGGGCTGCTGTGGTCGTCGCGCTTGAACACCGCGAGGTCGGTGATGATCATGTCGACGACATTCTGGCCGGTGAGCGGCAGCGTGCATTCGGGGATGAATTTGGGGCTGCCGTCCTTGGCAACATGCTCCATCACGACGATGATCTTCTTAACCCCGGCGACCAGGTCCATCGCGCCGCCCATGCCCTTGATCATCTTGCCGGGGATCATCCAGTTGGCGATGTCGCCATTTTCGGCGATCTCCATCGCGCCCAAGACGGTGAGGTCGATGTGGCCGCCGCGGATCATCGCAAAGCTGTCTGCCGAGCTGAAATAAGCCGATTGCGGCAGCTCGCTGATCGTCTGCTTGCCCGCATTGATCAGGTCGGCGTCTTCTTCACCCTCATAGGGAAAGGGGCCGATGCCGAGCATGCCGTTTTCCGACTGGAGCGTCACCGTCATCCCTTCCGGGATATGATTTGCGACCAGGGTCGGGATGCCGATCCCCAGATTGACGTAATAGCCGTCCTGCAGTTCCTTTGCGGCGCGCGCCGCCATGTCATCGCGGGTCCAGGGCATTATTTCGGCTCCCAATTTTTGTCGGAGGGGAAGATGTCGTCCCAGCCCAGTTTTTCCCATGGGCCGTAGACGGAGTTGGGGAACAGGAACCAGCCCTTGTCCCAACGCGCGGTCGCGCCCGCGCTCGTGGCGAGCGCCGTGCGCTGCGCGGCGGGCAGGTCCTTGACGTTGAACTGCTGGCTAAAATCGCCGAGCTGGTCGCCCGCGAGGATGATGACGCAGTAACGCGATGCGATCGTTGCGCGGCGTGCGTCCTTGCTCGACCCGCTGGCGTCGTCGCCCATCAGGAACAGGGTCTCGCCATGCTTGAAATCACCCAGCCCGGCGGCGCGCAGCGTATCCTCGCTGCCCCTGGCATTGGCGGCGCTGCGGTTGGTGTTGGCGACGACGGTGATGCCCGCCGCGCGCAGCCTCGCCAGCATCTCCACCGTGCCGGGCATGGCGACCGCCTTGCCGGCGCCGGTTTTTTCCCACTGGTCCCAGATTTTCGGGTCGAAGGCGGTGCCCTTCTCCGCGAAATAGCGCATCGGGCCAAGGTTCCAGATCAGCGTCTCGTCGGCGTCGAACACCGCCGCGAAGGGCTTGTTGCCGCACGGTTCAAAGCGCGGCGCGTCCATTGTCGCTCCGGCGGCAAGGATGACGCTGTCGGTCGGGCGCTGCTTGATCCGCGCTGCGGCATAATCGGCGATCCGGGCATTGGTCGCGCGAACGGCAATCGCCGCCTCGGCCGAACCATAGAGATATTGCAGCGCGACCGGCGGCTTGGCCGCTTCGGCGGGAGTGACGGCGGGTGGCGGGGTGGGGGCAGTCGTAACCTTCGCGGCATTGCCCGCACAGCCTGCCAGCAGCAGCGCGGCAATCGGGATCAACTGGGCTTTCATCAATGCGTTCCTTGTGGGCCGAGCGGTCGGGGGAGGTCGGTCGGATTCGCCAGTTCGGCGTTCACGCCTTCCATGATTCGATCAAAGGCGTGCGCTTCGTCAATCTCGACCGCTGCCGCATAGGCCTTGGCGCCATGGCGCGCGGCGTCGACTATCGCGAGGCCAAAGAGCATCGGGTCGGCGCCCAAGGCAGCAGGGTCGATAACGCACAAGATGTTGCCGTTCGATTGCTTCCACATCCGCAGAAATTCCTCGCCACCTGCCAGCGCCGGGATGCCGCTGACGTCGATCGACCCCTTATGGCCGATACCCTTGCGCCCGAAGCTCACGCGGCCTCGCGCGGGCGCACCGTGCGGAACTCGATCTTCTTGTCATAGGGCGCGCCGACGATCATACGTTTCACATAGATACCGGGCAGGTGGATCGCGTCGGGGTCGAGACTGCCGACGGGCACGATTTCCTCGACCTCGGCGACGCAGATTTTCGCGGCGGTCGCCATCGGCGCATTGAAATTGCGCGCGGTCTTGCGGAAGATCAGGTTGCCGCTTTCGTCGGCCTTCCACCCCTTGATGATCGCGAGATCGGCAAAGATACCGCGCTCCAGGATATAATCCTGCCCATCGAAATTCTTGACCTCCTTGCCCTCGGCCACCGCCGTGCCGACCCCGGTCTTGGTGTAAAAACCGGGGATGCCCGCGCCGCCGGCGCGGCAGCGTTCGGCGAGCGTCCCCTGCGGGCAGAATTCGACCTCGAGCTCGCCCGCAAGATATTGCCGCTCGAATTCCTTGTTCTCGCCGACATAGGAGCTGATCATCTTTTTGACCTGCCGGGTGCGCAGCAGCTTGCCGAGCCCTTCGCCGTCGATCCCGGCGTTGTTGCTGGCGATGGTCAGGTTCTTGGTTCCGGCATCCCGGATGGCGTCGATCAGGCGTTCGGGAATGCCGCACAGGCCAAAGCCCCCGGCGCAAATGTGCATGCCGTCAAAGAGCAGCCCTTCGAGTGCGGCTGCGGCGTCAGAATATTGCTTGCTCGCCATGTCAGGCTCCCTTGTCCAATTTTCGGCGCGACCTTGGCGTATTTGATCCATCAATTCTAATTGTTCAAATTTTGGATTATACATAGGCGATGTCTATCAATCGCGTTGCGCTCTATCATCTCGAAACGCTGCTGTGGATCGACCGGCTGGGAACCTTTTCCGCCGCCGCCGAGCGGCTCAACACGACCCAGCCCGCGGTATCGGCGCGAATGCGCGAATTGGAGCAACGGCTGGGGACGGCGCTGTTCCGGCGCGATGGCCGCACGATGTCGTTGACCGCGGCGGGACGCAAGCTGGTGCGCGACTGCGATCCGCTGCTTCGCGACATGCAATATGCGCTGCTCGGCAGCGGCGGCTATGGCGAGGCGAGCGGCGTGGTGCGGATCGGCGCGGGCGAGATCGCCGCCGCGAGCTGCCTGCCGGGCTTTGTGGCCGGGCTGAAAGCCGACATGCCGCAGGTCGGGTTGGAGATCGAAATCGACCTGACCGCGAACCTGATCCAGCAATTGCTGACCGGGCGGACCGACATCGCCTTTGCCGCCGGACCGATCGCGCATCCGGCACTGAAGACCAGCCCGATCGGTGATGTCCAACTGGTGTGGCTGGCCAGCCCGGGCGTCGCTGCGGCGTTTGCGGGCGGCGATACTGGCTTGCCCGTCTGGTCGCTCGCCAGCCATTCGCCGATCCATGGCCGGATGCGCGAGGCGATCGCGGCATCGCGCATCGCGCAGAAGTCGCTGAACCTGTGCAACAACGCGCGCACGATGATCGACATCGCCAAGGCGGGCGGAGGGATCGGGATTTTCCCGCAGCCGATGGTGCGCGGCGAGGTCGCGAGCGGCGCGCTCGCGCTGCTCGATGGCATGCCGTCGCTGGCGCCGGTGGAGTTTCAGGTGGCGATGCGCGTCGCCGATACCGAACCGGTGCTGACGCAAATCTTTGCCCGCGCGGCGAAGCTCGATCTGGCCGAGGTGGGTGTTTGAACAGGGCGGCGGGTTGGGGCCGGAAGCAGCCGTTCAATCCAGTCCCCGTTCGTATCGAGCGAAGTCGAGATACGCGTGGCTTCGCGTAAGTCTTCGGCGTGTCTCGACTTCGCTCGACACGAACGGAGGTAAGAAGCGATAGGGACTCCCCCAAAGCCGTTATTCAGGGCGAGATCGCACGGCCAATGTCAGGCCAGTGAGATCCCCAGCACCGCCGACAGATCGGCCAGCGCCTGCTCGCCGCTCGTCACCTTGATGGCGTGCATACCCAGCTGCGCCGCCGGTTTGCAGTTGATGCCGAGGTCGTCGAGATAGATGCACTCGCCGGGCTCGACCTCCAGCCTCTCGCACATCATCTGGTAAATCCGCGGATCGGGCTTTCGCACGCCCGCCTTGCTCGATTCGATGACATGTTCAAAACGCGCCATGATCGCGGCAACCTCGCTCGCGGTTTCTTCGCTGCGCGTCATCCCGGCGCCGCGAATCCCCATCTTGCCGCCGGGGACGTTGTTCGTGATGCACGCGATGGTGAAGCCGCGATCCTTCAGCGTGTCGAGCGCGGCGACCATCGCCGGACGGACCGCACCGGCGATCACCGCCAGCACGGCTTCGCCTTCCAGCGCATGCCCCAGTGCGCGCGCCTCCTCGGCGAACAGCGTGTCGAACGCTGCCGCATCGATCTCGGCGCGTTCAAACTTTGCCCAGGCATTGCCGTCGGGATTGATGGCGTTGACCCGCCGCACAAAATCGCGCGGCAGCCCGCGTTCTTCTTCGAGGCGATTGAAGGCTTCAAACGGCGACGCGGTGATGACGCCGCCGAAGTCGAAAATAACGGTCGTGTAAGTCATGCGGGAGCGTGAGTTCCTACTTCTTTGCGGGCGTCGCGACGCGATTGCCCGACCAGCTGGCATCGTCGATCGTCAGGTCGAGCCGGTCCGGCGAACGCACCGTGTCGAGCAGGAAGACATAGGGTCCGCTCGCGGCGAGGATCGCGTCCATCGCCTTTTCGAGCGGGATGGTGACGGTCGGGATGCGCGTGTGGCTCGACTTGATCTCGACCTTGTTTGGTCCGGTGCGCGTGACGGTGATCGTGATGCCGCTTTTCGACGAGCCGCGCGC
Source organism: Sphingopyxis microcysteis (assembly GCF_012274265.1). GTDB lineage: Bacteria > Pseudomonadota > Alphaproteobacteria > Sphingomonadales > Sphingomonadaceae > Sphingopyxis > Sphingopyxis microcysteis. Next base: position 335,799 of record NZ_JAANYY010000003.1, on the reverse strand, counting down.
GTCCGAGATGATGTCACCCCGATAAGTCCCCGCGACGCGGTCCGCGAGGTCGGGCTTGTGCGCGGGTGCGGACTTGGGCGTTTCGGCAAGCGCCGCGCCCGCCGGAAGCAGGATCGCGAGCGAGGTGGCGAAAACCAGGGTGCGAAGCATGGCTTATCCTTTCGTGCGGCGGAGAAAGGGACTGCTCATGCGACCCTCATGGGACGACGACGATCCCCTTTTGGGGGTCGGCCTGTCCCGAGAGCATTTCCCGATAGGCAGCGAGCGCCGCATCGCCGCCGCCGCGCTTATCGACCGAAGCGAGGCGCGGCGCAATGTCCATGAACGCCAGCCAGGCTTCGGCGATCTTCTGCCCGAATATCGCGCCGCCCCAGTCGGCGATGCGTTTCTGGCTGCGCCCCGGGGCAAAGAAACCCTGCCGTTCCGGGCCGGGCAGGCCGTCGGCATCGGCCTGCGCATCCCAATGCGATTTGCCGACGATGATCGACGCCTTCAGATTATTCCCGAAATAGCTGTGGACGACGCGCGTCACCGCGCCATTGCCCGCCATGTCGACCAGCGCCGCGGGGGTCGATGCATTGAGCGTCATGATCTGGTCATAGCTGATCACGCGGTCATAGACGCCCTGCGACGCGAGGGCTTCGACATTGGCGGCGCTGGTCAGCCCGATCGTCTCGGGTCGCGCGGCGCGCTGCTTGATGGCAAAACCGAGCCCGATCGCGGTCTTGCTCGATGCGCTGGCGATCAGAATCTGGGCGGCGCCATAATCGCCCTCATCCTCGAACTGGTCGGCGATCAGCCAGCCGGTCAGGAACAGCGGGCGGAACACCGGCCAATAATCATGGTCGGCGGCGCGATAATCCGCGAGCGCCTCGACCCGCTGATATTGGTTGTAGATCGGCGGCAGCGTGGTGCGGCGCGGCGTGATGTCGGTGAAGCCGCCGGGACCGGGCTTGCCGACGGTCAAAACCGCATGTTCGGCCATGGGATAATAGCCGTAGAAGCGGTCCCCGACCGCAACCCCGTCGGCGGCGCTTTCGGTCACCGTGGCGAAACCCCAGACCGGCAGGCGACCGGGGCCGCCGGAATCCGAAAAGAAATCCCAATAGCCCTGGTCATTGCCGAACAGGCCGGCGGGATTGCCGAACACGGCATAAGTGATGTTGTTCGCGGTCATCGCATAGCTGTCGACATGCACCCGCACCTGGCCGGGGGCGAGCGGCGCTTCGGGGTCGGCGACCAGCCGGGCTTGTGCAATATCGTCGCGATCGATGTCGATCGCCCAGCTTGTTCCACGCATGTCCGGACCCCTCCGATTGGCTTGCCCGCGACCGCGGGATGGCCGATAGTCATACAGATGGGAACGCCCCTGACAATCGCGGTCAAACGCATTCATGCACCGGTCGGTCCCGGCGACGGTGCGCGCTTTCTGGTCGACCGGCTGTGGCCGCGCGGAGTGTCAAAGGACAAGGCAGCGCTGGCGGCGTGGCTGAAACCGCTGTCGCCGAGCGACGCCTTGCGCAAACGCTATCATGGCGAAACCGCCGCATCGGACGCGGCGTGGGACGCCTTCCGGCTCGACTATTTCGCCGAGCTGGATGCGAGTGGTGAGGCGATGCGCGCGGCGCTGTTCGTGCTCGATGCCGCGGTGGCGGCGGGACCGGTAACCTTGCTGTACGCCGCGAAAAGTGTGGAGCGAAACAATGCCGTCGCACTGCGTGATTGGTTGCGCCAGCGTTAGCCGACCGTCGTCCCGAACAGCGATCCGATTGCTATCGTCACGCCCATCGCGACCGCCCCCCAGAAGCCGACGCGCAGGACGGCGCGGGCAATCGGCGCTCGCCCGACCCAGGCGCCCAAGGCGCCGAGGAGAGCGAGGAAGAGCAGCGATGCCGCCGAAACAATCCACGGGAGCGACGGGCCGGAGTCCAGCAGCACGATCGCGAGCGGCAGCGCGGCACCGACGGTGAAGCTCGCCGCCGACGCGGCTGCCGCCTGAATCGGACGCGCCGCCAGTTCGCTGGTGAGGCCCAGCTCGTCGCGCAAATGGCTGTCGAGGGCGTTATGCGCGGTCAGCTGGGCCGCCACCTGTTCGGCGAGCGGGCGGTCGAGCCCGCGCTGCTGATAGATTTGCGTCAGTTCCTCAAGCTCCAGTTCGGGAACGGTGGCGAGCTCGCGCTTTTCCTTGGCGATGTCGGCGTTTTCGGCGTCGCCCTGCGAGCTGACCGAGACATACTCCCCCGCCGCCATCGACATCGCCCCGGCGACGAGCCCCGCGGTACCGGTGATCAGGATCGACGACGATGAAGCCCCCGCCGCTGCAACGCCCGCGATCAGGCTGGCGGTCGACACGATCCCGTCGTTGGCGCCCAGGATCGCGGCGCGCAGCCAGCCGATGCGGCTTGCGGCATGGGTTTCGCGGTGCATGGGGCGTGCTCCTACCAGAAACGGATGACGCCAAGCTGGTCGAACAGCTTTTCGTTTGAAACCAGTGCATATTGCTCAATCTGCGATTGGGCGATCAAAATGCGGTCAAACGGGTCGCGATGGTCGAACGGCAGCAAGCCCGCCAGACTGGCATGCGCAACCGAAATGGGGAGTTGGTCGAAACCGAAACCCGCGATGACGGTTTCAAAGCGTTCGGCGAGCTCGTCGGCGCCTTCCAGCTTACCGATCCGGAATTTTATCGCGACCTCGATCGCGGAAACGGAACTGATCCAGATATGGTTGTCGGGGTATTCGATGGCGGACCTCACCGCGCTGGGCAATTTCTCCGGGTCGTTGGCAGCCCAGATCAGTGCGTGCGTATCGAGGAGCAGGTTCATTGCGCCTCTGGACTGTCTTCGCCGTTCCACAGCGCCAAATCTTCTTCGGGCAAAGGATCCCAAAAGCCGGCGTCGAGATCGATCTTGCCTTTCAATGTGCCTAAGACGCGCTTGGTCTTTGGTGGCGCATTCACCGGCATCAGCTTCACCACCGGTTCCTTGCCACGCGCGATCGTCACCTCTTCGCCCGCGAGGACGCGGGCGATCAGGCGCGACAGGTTTGTCTTGGCCTCATGGATGGTGACAACGGTCATGCTGACTTAATTAGCTAATTCGGTTAGCTAAGTCAATATTGCAGTTGCAGCCCCGGTCTGGCCCAGCGCGTCTTCACGAGCCGCCCGGTGCCCGACAGGGTGATATAGGCATCCTGTCGGTCCGGGCCGCCGAACGCGATGTTGGTGGTGAAAATATCGTCTGTCGCGACAAATTCGACGAGCTGCCCGTCCGGGCCGACGACCGAAATCCCGCATTCGCCGATCGTCGCGACGCAAATGTTGCCATTTGCCTCCATCGCCAGGCTGTCGAAGAATTTATAGCCCGCCGGGCGGTAGAGCGGGATGCCGGGACCGCCCGGCCCTGCGGCGTCATCGACCTTGCCGGGCGCGACGATGTTGAACTGGGTCAGGCGACATGTATAGGTTTCGGCGGCGTAGAGCTTGCTGCCGTCGGGCGAGAGGCCGATGCCGTTCGGGTTATAGCTCGGGAAGATCACCTCCTCGATAAAGCTGCCATCGGCCTTGGCATAGAAAATGCCGACGATGTCGTGGCAGCGCGCGGCGTAATCGACCTTGCCATGGTCGGTGAACCAGAAACCACCGTGCGCGTCGAACATCAGGTCGTTCGGGCCGCGCAGCGTCACGCCGTGATCGCCGCTCTGGTACAGCGTTTCGACTTCGCCGGTGTCGATGTCGATCCGCTCGATGCGCCCGCCCGAATAATCGTCGGCAATGCCGTGCGGCGCCAGATAGCCGTTCGATTCGACATAGTTGAAGCCGCCATTGTTGCAGCAATAGAGCTTGCCGTCGGGTCCGATCGCGAGGCCGTTGGGACCGCCGCCGGGGGTCGCGATGACACGTTTCCTGCCGCCCGGCCAGCAGCGGGTGATGCGGCCCTCCGCGATCTCGGTGACGATGACGCTGCCGTCTTCCATCACCACCGGCGCTTCCGGAAAGCGCAACCCGTCGGCGATCAGTTCGAACTCGGCCATCCTCGTCTCCCTTGCTCTTGTTTGCGTCCTATGCTTTGCGGCCATCATGCCCGTTCGCACGCTCTTCGCCACAAATTTTTACGAGGCCGATATCGGTACTCCTGACCTGCTCGACGCGCTGGAGGAGAGTTGCCGCCTGTTCGCTGAGGAGGACGGCGCGGGGCGCGCGTGGAGCCGCGAGCATGGCTATAAGGGATATACCAGCTATGCGAGCCTCGGCGACCTCCCCGAGCGCGACCCCGCTTTTTACGACCTCAAGAAGCTGCTCGACAAAGAGGTCAAGGCCTTTGCCAAGGCGTGCCATTTCGATCTCGCCAAGCCGCTGAAACTCGACAGCCTGTGGGTCAATATATTGAAGCCGGGCGGCACGCACAGCGGCCATATCCATCCGCACAGCATCGTGTCGGGCACCTTCTATGTCGCCGTCCCCCCGGGATCGGGGGCGCTGAAGCTCGAAGACCCGCGTCTGCCCATGTTGATGGCCGCGCCGGGCCGCACCGACGATGCCCCCGAGCATCTGCTGCCCTTCGTCTATGCGCAGCCCGCGGCGGGGCGGGTGTTCCTGTGGGAAAGCTGGCTCCGCCACGAAGTGATGCCGCATTTGGGCAAGGGCGAGCGGATCAGCATCAGCTTTAACTATCGCTGATCGCGACTATATGGACGCTGTCTGACCAACCCCATTCCCGTTCGTGTCGAGCGAAGTCGAGACACGCCAGCGCATCGCGAGACGCATCTCGACTGCGCTCGATGCGAACGGAACAGTTAGAAAGCTCCCCATGACCGACAGCGCCACCTACGACGCCGACCTCCAGCTCTTCATCAACGGCGCCTGGCGGAGCGGTGAGGGGCGCGATGCGCGGCCGGTGTATAACCCTGCCACCGCGGACATCATCGCCGATCTACCCATCGCGACTGCCGCCGATCTCGACGAGGCGCTCGCTGCGGCGGCACGCGGCTGGCCGGTGTGGCGGGCGAAGACCCCCGACGAGCGCGCGGCGCTGATGCGCAAGGCGGCGGGGCTGATCCGCGAGCGCGCTGACCATATCGCGACGCTGCTGACGCTCGAACAGGGCAAGCCGATCGCCGAGGCGCGCGGCGAAGTATTGTCGGCGTCGTCGCTGCTCGAATATTTTGCCGAGGAAGGAAAGCGCATCGAAGGCCGCGTGGCACAGCGCCCCGCGGGCCAGCGCGCGATGGTGTTGCGCCAGCCGGTGGGGCCGGTCGCGGCGTTCAGCCCGTGGAATTTTCCCGTCAATCTGATGGTCAAGAAAATCGCCCCCGCGCTCGCCGCGGGCTGCGTCGTGATCGCGAAAGCGCCCGAGGAAACCCCCGGCTGCACCAGCGCGATCATGCGCTGTCTAGCCGACGCGGGGATCCCCGGTGATGTCGTTCAGCTCGTTTACGGCAATCCTGACATGATCAGCCGTCATCTGCTGGGTAGCGAGGTGATCCGCAAAGTCAGCTTCACCGGCTCGACCGCGGTCGGCAAGCATCTGATGAAGCTCGCCGCCGATCGCGTGCAGCGGATCACGATGGAGCTGGGCGGCCATGCCCCGGTGCTGATCTTTGACGATTGCGATCTAGAGAGCACGCTGGACCGCGTGGTGATGCAGAAGTTCCGCAACGCGGGGCAGGTCTGCGTCTCGCCGACGCGCTTTTATGTGCAGGAGGGGATTTACGACGCCTTCGTCGCGGGATTCGCCGAGCGCACCCAGAAGGTGAAGATCGGCAGAGGGCTCGACGCCGATACCCAGATGGGGCCGCTCGCCAACGCGCGACGGATTCCCGCGTTGGAAGCGCTGGTTGCTGACGCCAAGGCGAAGGGCGCGCGCGTGATCGCGGGCGGCGCTGCGACCGGCGACGGCTATTTCTTCCAGCCGACCGCGATCGCCGATGTGCCGCTTGATGCCGATGCGATGAACCACGAACCGTTCGGCCCGATGGCGCTGATCCGCCCCTTCGGCAGCGAGGACGAGGCGCTCGAACAGGCGAACCGGCTGCCCTATGGCCTCGCCGCTTTTGCGTTCACCGAGAATGGCCGCCGCATCAACCGCATCGCCGACGGCATCGAAAGCGGCATGGTCGGGATCAACAGCTTCGTCATCTCGGCGAACGACATGCCGTTCGGCGGGATCAAGGAATCGGGTTTCGGCAGCGAGAGCGGACCCGAGGGGCTGGACGGGTATCTGGTCACCAAGGCGGTGCATATTTATTGATGCCCGTCGTCCCCGCGCAGGCGAGGGCCGCTAGTAACCGCGCGCAACCTATCTCCCCGTTTGTGCTGAGCTTGTCGAAGCACCGTCCTTCTTTCTTCGACGTCGCCAAGAAAGAACGGCCCTTCGACAAGCTCAGGGCAAACGGGTTTGGGGTAGGCGACGGCGCTAATCCCGCTCCAGCGCCACAAAATCCCTGCCCATTGGCGCCAGATGCGCGCCGCCGTCGACGAAGATCGTCTGCCCGGTTACCGCCTCGGCGCGCGCCAGATAGACGACTGCGTCGGCAATCTGCGCCGGGGTCGGCAGTGCGCCGAGCGGCATGCGCGCTGCAAGCCGTTCGACCTGCGCCGCCGAATAATCGTCGGTGGCCATGGTCAGTCCGGGCGCCACCGCGTTGACCCGCGCGCGGTTGCCGAACGCGACGGCGAGGGTCGCCGTCGCCTGCCACAGCGCCGATTTCGACAGGCTGTAGGCGAGCTGATCGGGCACCGGCTGCACAACGCGCTGGTCGACGATGTTGACGATCGCCGGGCGTTTCTCGTCGCTGGCGGCGATCAGCGCCTTTGCCAGCATCACCGGTGCGTGGTGATTGATCTGCATCATCTCGGTCAGCGCATCGGCGGACAGGTCGGTCCACTCACCCTCGGCGAACAAAGCGGCATTGTTCACGAGCAGGTCGGGGGCACGGCCGAATTTTTCGATCACCGCGGGGATCAGCGCATCGACCGCGGCGGGGTCGGACAGGTCGGCGGCGAAGCGGTGGCTGATCGCGCCGGTTTCGGCGAGCGCATCGGCCAGCACCGCATCGGCATCGCCAGGGCTGCGCTTGTGGATCGCCAGCGCATAGCCTTCGCGTGCCAGCCGCGCCGAAATTGCCGCGCCGACGCGGTGGAGCCCGCCCGTAACGAGAGCGAGCTTATGCGTCATTTGCGCGCGCGCCGCATCGTGATGCCGATTTCTTCGCCTTCCTCGGCGATCGCCAGCTTGACGATCTTCACCTCGACCTCTTCGACCTTGTCGTCCTGCAGGAACAACGTGTCTATGATATGGTCGGCGACGCTCTCGATCAGCACGAAATGGACATCCTTGGGAATGCCCTCGGTCGCGGCGAATTTCAGGTGCATGTAATTTTTCGACGCGCTGAGTGGCGTGGTCGGGTCATAACGATCCGCCATCGCCAGCCGCGCGCGCACCCCGATGCGCAGCGGCTGCGGCAGGTGGGTTTCTTCGGAATAAATGCCGGTCAGCACCTGGGCGATCAGCCCGTCCACCTCCAGCCACAATGTATCGGTCACAAGAAATCCTGTCGATCGCGTGCGACATTCGGCTTTGCATCGCCGCGCAGCACCCCTAAAGCGCCGCCGCATTAGCGAAAGGGCGCGCGTTGGTCGAGTTACTTCCATTGTCGGATATTGCACCGCAGACGGTCGAGGCTCTCCTCGACGACGCTTTCGGGGCTGACCGTTTTGGACGAACCGCCTATCGCATCCGCAAAGGCACGGATGCGATCCCGGCGCTAAGCTTTGCGCTGGTCGAGGCGGGCGCGCTCGTTGGCACGATCCAATGCTGGCCCGTCGCGCACCGCGCCGCCGACGGTGCCGAAACGCCGCTGGTGATGGTCGGCCCGGTCGCGGTGCGCCCGGACGTCCAGCGCGGCGGGTATGGCCGCACATTGATGGCGCATATGCTGGCGGCGGCCGAGACCAAGGCGGACGGCGCGCTGATGATGATTGGTGACCCTGAATATTATGGCCGCTTCTTCGGCTTCGATGCCGATGCGACGGGCGCGTGGGATTTGCCGGGGCCGTTTGAAAAGCGCCGCCTGCTGGTGCGCGCGATCAATGGGCATGGACTGCCGATTGCGGCAGGGATGATCGGGCCGCGATAGCCCAACAATCGTCATCCCGGCGAAGGCCGGGATCTCGCCGTCTCTGCCTGACGCAGCGGCGAGACCCCGGCCTTCGCCGGGGTGACGGCTCGGTTGGTGGGACAGTGGGGTTGCACCCACCGCCCTGCCCCCTATGTCGGAACCATGGTCACTCCCGCGCCTTCGCTGCCCAAGGACTTCGCGCAGCTCTCGCTCGCCGAAGCCGTCGCACTGCTCGCGGCGCGCCAATTGCCGCCGGTCGAGCAATGGCACCCTGAGCGCGAGGGCGACAGCTTCATGGAAATCCGCGCCGACGGCAGCTGGTTTCATGAAGGGGGGCGGATCAACCGCCCCGCGATGGTGAAGCTGTTCTCGACCATCCTGCGCCGTGAAGCCGATGGCAGTCACGTCCTCGTCACCCCTGCCGAGAAACTCACGATCGCCATCGAAGACACCCCCTTCCGTGCGGTCGAGATGAAAAGCGAAGGAGAAGGCGAGGCTCGCAAGCTCGTCTTTCGCCTCGATACCGACGATCTGGTTGTGGCTGGGCCCAATCATCCGCTGCGCTTCGGCGACGACCCCGACGAGCCCGACCCGCGGCTGCATGTCCGCGGTACCATCGACAACGGGCTCGAGGCGCGGATCGAGCGCGCGCTTTATTACGAGATCGTCGAAATGGCGCTTGCCGAGGCTGGCGATCCGCCCGCGATCTGGTCGAACGGCGCGCAATTTCCTTTGGTTGATCGCTGATGCTGTCGGCAAAGCTGCGCGCCGCGCTCGACAATCTGCTGCCCGATGCGGGGGAGGATGAGGCGTATCTGGGGACACCGACGCTGCGCGATGCCGCCGTCCTGATCGCCTTTACCGACCGCCCCGACCCCGGCGTCATCCTGACCCAGCGCCCGCAGTGGCTGCGCAGCCATGCGGGGCAGGTCGCCTTCCCGGGTGGCAAGATCGATCCCGACGATCGCGACGCGATCGACGCCGCGCTGCGCGAGGCCGAGGAAGAGATCGGCCTCAGCCCGCGCGACGTGATGGTCGCCGGAGTGACCGAGCCCTATCGGTCGGGCAGCGGTTACATCATCACCCCGGTGCTCGGCGTCATTCCGCCCGACCTGCCGCTCGATCCCAATCCCGACGAGGTCGAGGATTGGTTCGAAGTCCCGCTCGACATTTTGTTCGATCCCGCCAATTACCAGCGCCAGCAAGCGCATTGGCAGGGTCAGGATCGACATTATTATGACATGGACTGGCAAGGTCGGCGGATTTGGGGCGTGACCGCGGGGATCATCATCAATCTGGCGCGGCGGATGCCGACGGGCTGGCACCGGTGAGCGTGCTTCCCGAGGCCGATTGGCGCACAAGACCGGGGCTGCGCCGGATCGTCGCGGCGCTGACCGACGCCGGCGGATCGGTCCGGATCGTCGGCGGCGCGGTGCGCGACACGCTGCTGGGGCTGCCGGTCACCGATGTCGACCTCGCGACACCGCTGGTGCCGGAGGAGGTGACGCGGCGGCTGGAGGCAGCCGACATCAAGGTGATCCCAACGGGTATCGCACATGGCACTGTGACCGCGATTGCCAGCGGCGACCATCACGAAATCACGACGCTGCGCCGCGACGTCGAAACTGACGGACGCCGGGCCACGGTCGCCTTTGCCGAGGATTGGCGCGACGATGCGGCGCGGCGCGATTTCACGATCAATGCGCTTTATGCCGATCCCGATACCGGGGCGGTCGATGATTATTTCGGCGGGGTTGACGATCTTCGCGCGGGCTGTGTGCGGTTCATCGGCGATGCGGCGACGCGGATTGCCGAGGATCATCTGCGCATCCTGCGCTTCTATCGCTTTGCGGCGCGTTTCGGGCGGGGCGAACTGGATGCGGACAGCCATGCCGCGGTCATCGCCGCACGCCAGTCGCTCAAGAGCCTGTCGCGCGAGCGCATCGCCGACGAACTGACCAAGATATTGGCGCTGCCCGACCCGCGCGCCATTGTCGCGCAGATGGCGGCCGACGGCATTTTTGCGGTGATGCTGCCCGAACTCGATCGCGATTTCTCGGCCACGCTCGACCGGTTGATCGCCAATGAAGTGGAGGCGGGCGTACCCGTCGCGGCGCATCGTCGGCTCGCCGCGCTGTTGCCCGCCGACCCGGGCGCCGCCGAACAGGTCGCGAGCCGCCTGCGGCTATCGACGCGGCAACGCAAATATCTGGCCGTGATTGCCGGACATCGCGGCGATACCGCGCGTCCGGTGCGCCAGCTGGCGTACAGCATCGGCGTCGAGGCCGCGCGCGATGCCCATCTGATTGCGGGAGACGCTGCCGGCGCGCGGGATCTGGCAGGCTGGGAGGTGCCGGTGCTGCCGATCCGGGGCGGCGATATCGTCGCGCGCGGGATTGCGGTCGGGCCAGAGGTTGCGCGGATCCTGAAGGCGGTCGAGGCGGCTTGGGTGGCGGAGAATTTTCCGGGTTCGGTCAGAATCGCCGAGCTCCTCGCCGAGCTTGTCGATCAGAAGATCGGGCGAACCAGCGACTGACGCCAATAGGCGAGCGCGTCGCCGCTGTGCATCGGGCGCGCAAAGAGATAGCCTTGGCCGAAATCGCACCCCAGTGCCGACAGTAGTCGTGCCTGGTCGGCGGTTTCGACGCCTTCCGCCGTGGTCTTCATCCCCAGCACTTCGGCGAGGCTCTGGATCGTGCGGACGATCGCCACCTTGTCGCGGTCGTCGACCATATGTTCGACGAAGCTGCGGTCGATCTTGAGCACGTCGAGCGGCAACCGCTGGAGATAGGCGAGGTTCGAATAGCCGGTGCCGAAATCGTCCATCGCGACGCGCGCGTCGAGCGACTTCAGTTCGCTGAGCACCGACAGCGCCAGATCGGGGTCGCCGATGATTGCGCTTTCGGTGAGCTCGATCATCAGCCGTTCGCCGCCGATCTTGTGCGTGTCGAGCGCCTGGCGCACGACCGCGGCAACATCGTCGCGCAGCAGCTGGATCGCCGAGACGTTGACCGAGAAATAACAGTCGACGACCTTGCCGCCATTCTGCTGGTCCCAGTCCGCCAATACGGCCGCCGCCTTGCCGATCGCCCATTGTCCGAGTGGGACGATCAGGCCCGAATCTTCGGCGATGGGGATGAATTCGCTGGGCGAGATCGAATGGCCGTCCTGCTTGTCCCAACGGGCGAGCGCCTCGAACCCGGCGACCTTGCCGGTTGCAAGCTCGATCAGCGGTTGAAAGGCGAGGTGCAGCCGGTCTTCCTCGATCGCATTGCGCAGTTCGGTTTCCAGCCCGAACCGATTGTCCGACAGCATCGCCGATTCGGGTTCGTAGATTTCGATGCGATCGGTCTGCTTGGCGCGTTTCAGCGCGATCTGGGCGTGGCGGATCTGGTCGGCGACGTCGGTTTCGCCTGTCGGCTGGATCGCGCAGCCGAGCGCGCAGTCGACGCTGACCTTCAGCTCGCCGATCCGAAAGGGGTGGTCGAAACAGCCGCGGATCCGCCGCGCCATTTCGCGCACATCGGCGCGGCCACCCGCGACGCGGGTCGAAATGGCAAATTCGTCGCCGCCGGTGCGCGCCAATATGTCGCCGCTGCGCAGCGACGATTTCAGTCGCCGCGCGACGGTGATGATCAACTCGTCGCCCGCCATCGGCCCGATATGTTCGTTGATGCGGCTGAAACGGGCGAGGTCGAGCAGCAGGATCGCATGGTCGGCGCCGACACCGTCGGTCACGCCGCGCTGTTCGACCATTTCTTCGAACCCGGCGCGATTGGGCAGGCCGGTCAGGCTGTCCGACACCAGTTCGCGCCGCAAATTGCGCTCGGTCATCATTTCCTGCGTGCGGTCGATCAGCGTCAGCAGGAACAGGCTTTCGTCGCCCGATTCGGTGGGCAGCGGCCCAATCGAACCGCGTAGGTCGCGCGCCGCGACGCCGTCGCCCAACTGGCACGAAAATTCCTGGGTATCGTCGGGGTTCTGCGCCGCGCGTTCGATCGCACGCAGCAAGGCGATCGGGGCGTCGGCGCCCGCGGGCGACAGGCGCAGGCGGTCGAATGCGACATTGCTGGCGTGCAGGCGAAAATTGCCGCGCGCCAGCGGGCGGATCAACGCTGCTGGCACGGGAAGGGCGTCGATCCAGCCGACGAACAGCAAGGGCCGGTCTTCGCCGGTTCTATCGATAGGCATAACAGCGGGTTTTGTGCGACCTTTCCCCATTGGTCATGACCTAGAGGAGGGAGAGTAAAGAAGCGATTTACGGCGACGCGAAATTAGGTTCAGCCGAAACGATTGTTCCGCGGAAAGCCGGTCGGCGGCATGCGCCCCGCGGCGCCGCGCGCGACGCGCCAGGGGACAAGGTCGGTTTCGGTTCGGGTGCGCCCGGTATCGCCGCCCATCGCCCAGCTCAATCCTTCGGCAAAGGCGAAGCTCACCGCGTCGGACAGCCCGCCGTCGCGGTATCGTTGCAGCATGACGCCCTGACCGCGGGCCATAACCGGCACTTCGCTGATCGGGAACACGACAAGTTTACGGTTTTCGCCCACCGCGGCGACGCTGTCGTCGCTGGCGCTGATCGGCCGCACGACCGCAAGCTGGGCGCCGGTCTTGAGGTTGACGACGTTCCGGCCTTTGCGCGTTTCGGCCACCACCTCGGCCATTTGCGCGATAAAGCCGTGGCCGCTCGTCGAGGCGAGGAGCAGGCGACCATCGGCGCTCGCCGGGATCATCGCGACAATCCTGGCTTCGGGATCGATGTCGACCATCAGCCGCAGCGGTTCGCCAAAGCCGCGTCCGCCGGGCAGTTTGTCGGCGCCGACGGTGAAGAACCGCCCGTCGCTCGCCGCAATCAACAGCTTGTCGGTCGTCTGCGCGTGTGCGGCGAACAACAGCTCGTCGCCTTCCTTGAACTTGAACTCGCTCCACTGGTCGGCGGCGACATGGCCGCGCTGGGCGCGGATCCAGCCACGTTTCGACAGGATTACCGTGACCGGTTCCTTCTCGATCATCGCATCGAGCGGGATTTCGCGCGCCGGGGCGGCTTCGGCGATCGTCGTGCGCCGCGCGCCGAGCAAGGTTTCGAGGCCATAAACCGCGCGCAGCTTTTCCAGATCCTTGCGCAGCCGGGTTTTCTGCCGCGCCGGGCTTTCGACGAGCTTCGCCAGTTCCTCGCGTTCGGCGTTGAGGTCGGCCTGCTCGCGCTTCAGCTCCATTTCCTCCAGCTTGCGCAGGGAGCGCAGCCGCATGTTCAGGATTGCCTCGGCCTGCCGGTCGGTCAGGATGAATTCGGCGATCATCACTGGCTTCGGCTCGTCCTCGGTGCGGATGATCTCGATGATCCGGTCGAGGTTGAGGAAAGCGATGATATAGCCCGCGACCAGCTCCAGCCGGTCGTCGATCTTGGCGATCCGGTGCTGCGCGCGGCGGACGAGCACGACGATCTGGTGCTGGAGCCATTCGGTGAGCAGCTGGTGCAGCCCCATAACCTTCGGCGTGCGCGTCGCGTCGAGGACGTTGAGGTTGAGCGCGAAGCGGCTTTCGAGGTCGGTCAGCCGGTACAGGCTTTCCTTCAATATGTCGGGATCGACATTGCGGCTCTTGGGCTCCAGCACGATGCGCAGATCCTCGGCGCTTTCGTCGCGGACATCTTCCAGGATCGGCAATTTCTTGTCGGCGATCAGCTGCGCGATCTGTTCGATCAACTTGCCCTTGGCGACCCCGTAGGGAATTTCGCTGATCACGAGCTGCCAGGTGCCGCCCGACTGCTTCTCGATCCCGCTTTCTTCCCACCCGCCGCTTTCCAGCTTGCCGGTCGAAAAGCGCGCGCGGACGCGAAAACCGCCGCGTCCCGTTTCATAGGCTTGCCGGATCGTCTCGGCGCCGTCGACGACGATGCCGCCGGTCGGGAAGTCGGGCCCCTTCACATGCTCGAGCAGCTCGGCAAGCTCGGCGCGCGGATTTTCGATCAGCACCAGCGCTGCGTCGATCACCTCGGCGGCGTTGTGCGGCGGAATGTTCGTCGCCATGCCGACCGCGATCCCGCTCGCGCCATTGGCGAGCAGGTTGGGGAACAGCCCCGGCATAATCTCGGGTTCTTCGTCCTCGCCATTATAGGTCGGCCTGAAATCGACCGTCCCCTCGTCGAGCCCCTGCATCAGGTCGATTGCGACGCGGGTCAGCCGCGCTTCGGTGTAACGATAGGCAGCGGCATTATCGCCGTCGATGTTGCCGAAATTGCCCTGGCCGTCGACCAGCGGGTAACGGAGCGAAAAATCCTGCGCGAGGCGGACCATCGCGTCGTAAACCGCGGTGTCGCCGTGCGGGTGGAATTTGCCGATGACGTCGCCGACGACGCGTGCCGATTTTTTGTACCCTTGCGACGGGTCGAGCCGCATCGCGCGCATCGCCCACAGCAAGCGGCGGTGCACGGGCTTCAATCCATCGCGGAGATCAGGAAGCGACCGCGCGGTGATCGTCGACAGCGCATAGACCAGATAGCGTTCGGACAGCGCGCTGCCGAAGGGCGTGTCGGTCATGCCGGGAACGGGTTCAGGATTGTCGGGATCGTCGGTGGTGGTCGCCATGGTCGCGGCGCGATAGCAAGGCTAGCGCGTCAAGGCAAAGGGCGATCGGGGGCGTGGGTTCCGCTTCGCGCCCACGTCGCCGTGACGACGTCGTCAATGCCCGCTGTGCTTGTACCAGAGCGACTAGTTCAATCGGTCGGCCAATCGCGTCATCAAATCCATCCGTTCGTGCAGAATCGCAACCACCAGCGCGGCGGCATTTTCGCGCGGCAGGCAGAAAATATAATGGTGCTGGCAATGAACCACCCGCAATCCGGGATGGATATCGCTCAAATCCTTTCCGGTCCGCCCGCTTCCTGCGATATTCTCGATGCATCGGGTCAGTTTCGCGACATAGTTCCGCGTTTGCGCATCGCCCCATTCGGCGCGCGTATAGCGAATAATCGCCCGAAGGTCGGCCTCCGCTTCCGGAAGCAAGACATAGCGAGGCGTCAAGCGTCGCGGTCCGTCGCCAGTTCCTCTGCGACGATCGCGTCGATACTTTTGCCCGAAAAGTCACCGGCCAGTCCGTTGCCAATGCGCTGCTGCAACAGGATCTTCAGCTCTTGCCACGCTTCATCGTCGCCGGTTGGTTCGGGAAACAGACGTTCGAGCGCATATTGCCGGATCGTCTTCCCTTGCAGCGCAGCCAGCGCCTTCAAATTCTGGTGCTGCTGATCCGAAATATCGATCGTCAGGCGGCTCATATCAAAACTCCAGACATCAGCTTCGCACTTTATCACAAATGTGGGTTTGTGCATAGCGTCGAGACTGCCGTTTGATGTGCTCAATCGGCATAAGCCTTGACCAGATCGAACATATAGTCGCGCCCGACATACACCGATTTCACTTCCATCCGCTCGTTCAGCCCGTGCGCGCCATTGCCGTCGGGGTCGCCCCACATGCCGGGGATGCCATAGGTCGGGATGCCGACGGCGCCGAGGAACGTCGCGTCGGTATAGCCGTTCGCCATCGACGGGATGACCTTCAGCCCCGGCCAATATTTGTCGACCAGCTTTTGCATCGGGCCGATGATCTTGGGGTCGAGCGGCGGCGCGGGCGGGGCGGGGCGCTTGGGGGCCAGCTGGGTGACCGTGACGCCGGGGTCGCCGATCACTTTCACCAGTTCGTCCCTGATCGATTCGATACTGTGGCCGGGAAAGATGCGGCAATTGATGTTGGCACCGGCACGCTGCGGCAGCGCGTTGGCGGCGTGGCCGCCGTCGAGCAGCGTCGCGACGCAGGTGGTGCGCAAATTGCTGTGCAGGAACGGATCCTTGTTGACGATCGCCTCGGCGTCCTTGTCGCCGATATTCTTCGCCAGCGCGACCATCGCGGCGCCGGTGGCATCGGCGCGCAACGCGCCCGCCTCGGCAAAATAGCGCCGCGTGGTATCGGTCATTTCGGCGGGGAAGCGATGTTCCTCGATCTTCGTCACTGCGCGCGCGAGCTGGTAGATCGCATTGTCGGGGACCGGCGCCGAGCTATGGCCGCCGGGATTGCGCGTTTCGAGGCGGAAATTGGCAAACGTCTTTTCGCCGACCTGCACCGACTGGCCGATCACCTTGCCTTTGCCGTCGCTGTCGCCGCCGCCGCCTTCGTTCAGCGCAAATTCGGCGTCGATCAGGTCACGCTTGTTCGCTGCCAGCCATTCGATGCCGTTGAACGCGCCATTGGTTTCCTCGCCGCAGGTCAGCGCCATCTTGACGGTGCGTTTGGGCTTATGGCCCGCCTGCTGGAAGCGGATCAACGTGTCGACCCACACCGCCGCCTGCGATTTGATGTCGGCGGTGCCGCGGCCGTAGAAATAGCCATTCTCTTCGACCATGATGAAGGGGTCGCGCTCCCAATCCTCGCGCTTCGCCTCGACGACGTCGATATGCGCGATCAGCAGGATCGGCTTGGCGGTCTTTGAGGTGCCGGGATAGACCGCGACCAGCCCTCCTTCCTTGGGCTTGTCGGGCGTCGCGAACAGGGTCAGCTGGCTGTCGGGAATGCCCGCCGCCTTCAGCCGCGCCGCCATGCGTTCGGCGGCGAGCGTGCAGCTCCCCGACGACAGCGTCGTGTTGGTTTCAACCAGTTCCTTGTAAATTTCGCGAAACGCCAGCTGGTCGGGGCGCGGTGCCGGATCGGCGGCGAACGCGGGCGTCACCACCGCCAGCGCGGACAACAGTAAAACAGCCAGCTTTTTCATCGAATTTCTCTCCCCGTTCCGGCTGATGAAGGGAGCAGAAAGAGCAAGAGGCCGCAACCCGTCATCGCGCCCTCTTGCGAAGCCCCGATCTTTCGCGCAAGCCGTGCGCCGGGTAGAGGAGAGTGCGTGACAGCCATCATCGATGAACCGCCGGGTCCGGTGGCACGCTTTGTGCGGCGCTTGCTGCTGGCGATGTACCGCATCCGCGGCTGGAAGGCCGTCGGCGTCGTCCCCGAACCGCGCCGCTTCATCCTGATCGCGGCGCCGCACACCAGCAATTGGGACTTCGTCAATTTTCTGGGACTGACCGCCGATCTGAAAATCCGGCCGCATTTCATGGCGAAACTGTCGCTGTTCCGCTGGCCGCTCGGCGGCTTCATCCGCCAGATGGGCGGCGTCGCGGTTGACCGACGCGGCGGCGGCAATGTCGTCCAGCAGATGGTCGACGAATTTGCGCGCCGCGCCGAATTCATGCTGACCGTCGCGCCCGAGGGTACGCGCGGCAAGACAGCGAAATGGCGTACCGGCTTTTACCAGATCGCCATGGCGGCGAAGGTGCCGATGGTCGTCGGCATGATGGACTATGGAACCAAGACCGGCGGGCTCGGCCCCCTGATCTGGCCGAGCGGCGATTTTCGCGCCGACATGCTGAAGGTGCTCGAGGTCTATCGCACCTGCATCCCGAAATTTCCCGAGCGCGCGGTGCGCTCGATCGACGATATTGTCGGCGACGACGGCCCCGAATTGGAGATGCGCGCATGACCGACCTGCTGTTGCTGCTGGCGATCAATTTTGCCGGACTGCTGGGGGTGATCCTGATCCTGTGGGCAATTTCGGTCGTCATCCGCGACGTGTCGTTCATCGACGCCTTCTGGGCGTTCGGCATGGTGCTGTTGGCGTGGGGTGCGGCGTGGCAAGCGGGGTTCGACGCGCTGCACGCCCAGCTATTGCTGGGGCTGACCAGCTTGTGGGGGCTGCGGCTCGCGATCCATTTGACCGTCCGCTGGGTGAAACATGGCGAGGATCCTCGCTATGCCAGGATCCTGGCGCGGACCGTGGAAACGAAGCGCTGGAGCTGGGCCAAGACGGCGCTGCTCACCGTGTTCCTCACGCAGGCGCCCTTGTTGTTCATCACCTGCCTGCCGGCGCAGATCGGCATCTGGGCGAGCGGCGACGCGGCGGCAGACGGCGTCGGCATCCTCGCCGTGATCGGCGTGATCGCCGCGCTGATCGGCATCGCGTTCGAGACGATCGGCGATGCGCAGCTCGATGCGTTTCGCAAGAATCCCGCGAACAAGGGGCAGGTGCTCGACACCGGGCTCTGGCGCTACACGCGCCATCCCAATTATTTCGGCGACGCGCTGACCTGGTGGGGATTGTGGCTGATCGCCGCCGACATCGGGCCGTGGGTCGCGCTGGCGAGCGTCATCGGGCCGCTGTTCCTGACCTTCACCCTCACCAAATGGTCGGGCAAGGCGCTGCTTGAAAAGGGGCTGCACAAGACGCGGCCCGACTATGCCGCCTATGTCGCGCGCACCTCAGGGTTCATCCCATGGCCGCCAAAGACGAAGGGTTAGGGGCCGATACGGTTGCCGCCGACGCCAGCGCGCTCGGCGACGCCCCGCGTATCCGCGCGATCCTGACCGAAGCCGCGCGCGACGGCCGCAGCGTCAGCTATTCCGAACTGCTCGGCGACCTCGGCTTCCGCTTCACCCGGCCCAAGATGCGGGCGGTATGCAAGACCCTGGCCGAGGTCGATCGGCTGTGCGCGCTCGACGGCGAACCCGACCTCGCGGTGCTGGTGGTGCGCGAAAGCGACCGCCTGCCCGGGCAGGGATGGTGGGTCGGTGGGACGGCCCTGCTGCTGGGGTACGATGGCCCGTGGGAGGGCGCGGCGGCGGCGCGGTTTATCCGCGAGCAGCAACAGGCGGTGTTTGATTATTGGGCGGGGCGGTAGGGCGGCAGCTAATCCAAGCTGGGGACGTTTCAAACCCACTGATCACTGTGGGGATAGCCGCCGGTCAAGCTCTTTCAGGTGCTGCTTGTAACGATCGAATGCACCACGGTAGTGTCGGCAGCCAAGGTGAATCGGTATGATCTCGTCATTGTCGCCCGGCATCGGCTTTCGAAAGACCCAGAGCTTTTGTTCAAGGTCGTGGTAAGGCTGTAGAATAGTCCAGACCGCATCCGGGTTTAGTCCCTGACATCGTAAATCGACAAATGCGTCACCTTTATTAGTGGATTTCCAAAGTGCTTCGATGCTCATCGTCCTTATGCTTTCGCGTCGTGAAGCACACGCGTTCAGCGTGAGTGCGACTGTCAAAGCGAGAAGAAGAAGCTGGCGTTTCACGAGGGGCATTTTCTCACGATTGAGTTAACGGCCGCTTGCCACTCCAAAGCCGACTTTCTTTCCTCGTCATCCCGGACTTGATCCGGGATCCATTCCTGCGCCGTGGTCTGGACCCCGGATCAAGTCCGGGGTGACGAACAAGGGGTTCGTTACTTCTTCAACCCAATCTCGCGCAGCCGCTCCTGCAGATACTCATCCGCCGTGATCGGCGTCGGATACAGGTTCGGATGCGCGTCATCGATGCAGCTCTCGAGCGTCTCGATCGGATAGTCCGAGCGGAAGTGGAGGAAAAACGGCATCGAATAACGCGCGACGCTCGCCCGCCCTTCGTCGGGGTTGCGCACGCGGTGGGTGGTCGACGGCAGCTTGTTGTTGGTCAGCCGTTGCAGCATGTCGCCGACATTCACCGCCATTGCGCCCGGCGGCGGGCTGACCGGCAGCCAGCTGCCGTCCTTGTCGAGGATTTCGAGCCCCGCTTCCTCGGCACCCAGCAGCAAGGTGATCGTGTTGATATCCTCATGCGCCTCGGCGCGGATGCCCTTGGCGGGGGCTTCGACGGGGGGATAGTGGAGCAGCCGCATCACGCTGTTGCCGTCGAGCACCGTGTCGTCGAAGAAATCGGGAGCGAGGCCCAGGTAGCGGGCGATGCCCGACAGCAACTGGCCGCCGACGCGATCGAATTCGGCGAATAATTTGTCATAAACGGCGCGAAAACCGTCGACCTCGGCGGGCCAGACATTGTTCGGCTGTTGCGCGGCCAGCCGGTGCCCGGCGGGGAGGTCGCGACCGACGTGCCAGAATTCCTTGAGGTCTACTTCCTTGGCGCCCTTGGCGATCTCGGTGCCGAACGGCGTATAGCCCCGCGCGCCACCGCCGCCGGGGATATGATAGGTGCGCTTGACCTCTTCGGGCAGTGCAAAGAAATCCTTCGCTTTTGCCCAGGCGTCGTCGATCAGCGCGGCGTCGATGCCATGGTCGGTGATCATCGCAAAGCCGAAGCGTTCGAATGAGGCGCCGAAATCTTCGGCGAATTTTTCGGCGGGCAGCGACATGGAAATGACGGGAACGGCGGCGGTCATGCTGTAAGGTCCAATATGTTGGTGCTGTGGCACGCCATGGCGAAGGGCCGCCGGCGCGTCTTTGACATGAATCAGATTTAGGCGCTGCCGCGCCGCAGCGAAAGCAAAAAAGGCGCCTTCCGCCGCGCCTGCGGCTCGGCTAAGCCGCTCGCCATGAGCAAGCAATATTGGCTGATGAAATCCGAACCCGACGCCTATCCGTGGGAGCAGCTGGTGCGCGAAGGCACCGGCATCTGGGATGGGGTGCGCAATCACACCGCCAAGCTGAACCTGAAAGCGATGCAGGTTGGCGACGAAGCGCTGTTTTACCACAGCAATATCGGCAAGGAATGCGTCGGGATCATGCGCATCACCGAAACGGCGTTCCCCGATCCGACCGCCGAAGAAGGCTCGCCGTGGGTGGTGGTGCGCGTCGAACCGGTACGCGCGCTCACCCATCCGGTGACGTTGGCGGCGATCAAGGCCGATCCCAAGCTTGCCGATATGGACCTGATCCGCCAGTCACGGCTGTCGGTCGGACGTGTGACCGCCGGCGAGTGGAAGCATATTTTGCAGAAGTCAGAGACGGCAGACGGCTGATCGCCGTGGTTGCCAAGGTTTCCTCCCCATCGATGGGGGAGGCAGCGAGCCCCGGATCAAGTCCGGGGCGCAGCGGTGGGGGTGCGCTCTCGGCCCGCAACGGCGGTGCAAGGACGCACCGTCACCCCCATCCAACTTCCCCCACCAAGGGGGAAGGGAATATCAGCGCAGCTTGACCTGCAAATGCTTCGCTACCGACGGGTGCAGCGGGTGGATGAATTCGCACCCATAGCTGTTGCCGTCGGCGCGGCGGACGATGGCTTCGATCGGTTGCAGTCCCGGCAGGTTCACCCAGATATGCTTGCCAATCTGCGGCCGGAAAAAGGTCACCATGCGAAACCCGGTCGACGACAGATCGAACAGTTCGACGTCGAACGGATTCAACCCGGCCTCGCGGTAGCGCGCTCGCGCCTGCACCGGTGCGCGCTCGGCGCGGCGACCGGTGACGGCGGGTCGTTTGGTTTCGATAATGCGATTGCCCAACACTGCTTTGGTCCCAGTTCTTATGTGTTCATTCCGGAGCTTTTAGCGCGTCGGTGGTTACCTCGAAGTGAAGAGATATGGTGAATTTCGCCTACATTGGCGGGCTATCGGTCACCGTCATCAGCTGCGCCGGAAATGGCGCCGCGAGCGCGACCGCATCGCGCCATTCGCCGCTCAGCCAGGTCGCATGCTGGTCGGGGTGCAGGATCACCGGCATCGCGTGCGGCTGATACCGATCGATCAGCCGATTGGGGTCGGTCGTAAGCATCGCAAAACAGGGCCAATCTTCGCCATCGCGGTGGACCCCGGCAAAGGCGAAAATGGGCTGCGACGGGATTGAAAACCAATGCTGGCGGCGTGCACCCGCTGGCCCCGACCATTCGGCAAAGGCGGTCGCAGGGATCAGGCAGCGCAGTTCGGCATGGCGCAATGTCCCGATCCAGAACGGACTGGCGAGGTTGCGGACGTGCGTCACAGGCCGGTCGCCGCGCGGCGGAGGCGGGACGCCCCACAATTTCGGGCGCAGAAAGCGGCGCGCGCCGCCGCGACCGTCGCTGACGATGACCGGCGCGGGCCGCGCGGGCGCGACATAATCGCCGGTCCATGGATCGTCGCCCGCCTCGGCAGCAAAGGCCGCGGCAATCGCAGCCGCGGGGGCGTCGAGGCGGTAGAGGCTGGTCACCGCCTGGCGATCGCGCTGGACAAGGTGGCTGTCAATCGGTCGCTTGTCGATTACTTATCCCAAGGGGATTTCTGTCCGGTTTCAGAGCGTTGCTCGTCGCGCGCCGCGTCGGCGGCGCGGTCTGCCGCAACCATCACCCCGGCGCCCATCATGCTGCAACCGACAAAGCTCATGATGCTGAGGCAGCCGAGCCCCATCAATACCGATTTCACGATCTCGCCCATGTACCGCTCCGCTCGCTTGGTCCGGAGCCATTTAGCGCAGGATCGTAAACATGCCGTTTACTCTGGGCTGCGCACCCGTCCGCGCCCGGCCTTGATGTTGCTTCGGGCTTTTTTGCTGTCGACGCGGCGCGCTTTGGCGGCCTTGCTCGGTTTGGTCTTGATCCGGCGTTCGGGGCGGACCAGCGCGGCGTCGATCAGCTCGGAAAGGCGCGCGCGCGCGTCGGTGCGGTTGGCTTCCTGCGTACGATAGCGGCGCGCGAGGATGATCAGCTCGCCCTCGCTCGTCATCCGGCTACCAGCTAGCGTTTTCAATCGCTTATAGGCATCGAGGGGCAGGCCGAGGGCATAGACGTTGACGCGCAGCTGGCACGCGGTCGCGACCTTGTTGACATTCTGCCCGCCCGGCCCCGTCCCGGCGAGAAACTTCTCCGAAATGGCGCTTTCGGGGATGTCAGCCACGGGTCGGCGACGCCCCCTCCGGCGCCGCAAAGCCCAACGTAGCGAAGGCGTCGGGGAAGGGCGCTTCGGCAATTATGGACGGCTTGACGTCACGTTTTACCACCAGCCGTTCGGCGTGGAGCAGCGTGCGCGTCTTGGTGCCGCCGCGCCCGTAAACCGGATCGCCGACCAGTGCGAAGCCGAGCCCTTCGCGCGCATGGACGCGGATCTGGTGGGTGCGGCCGGTTTCGGGGCGAAAGCGCAGCAGGCTGCGGCCATCCATCACGGCCAGCTTTTCCCAATGCGAAATAGACGGCTTGCCTTTCGGGTCGCCGACCATCCGCCAGCCCGCCTCGGCGGTCGACACCTTGCCGAGCGGCAGGTTGATCGTGCCGCTGTCCGCGTCAGGTATGCCATCGACGATTGCCAGATATTGTTTCTCGACCGCGCGGTCCTCGAACGCGCGGGTGAAACGCCCATGCGCTTTCGGATTGCGCGCAAGGAGCAGGCAGCCCGAGGTGTCGCGGTCGAGCCGGTGGACCGCGAGCGGCCAGCGCTTGAAACCGAAGCGCAGCGAATCGAGATGATTTTCAAGGCTGAGGCTGCCGTCGCGCGGCGCGTCGACGGGCAGGCCCGCGGGCTTGTCGATCACGAGGGCTTCGCCGTCGAGGAACAGGACACGGTCTGAAAGGAGCATGGCGCGCTATAGGCGGAGCGAGGGGCAGCCGAAAGCGGAAAGGTTGGTGGGGCTGCTGGGAGAGTCTGCCTTGGGGTGGGGAGCGGACAGTTCTGATCCTCCCCGGAACGGGGAGGGGGACCAGCGAAGCTGGTGGAGGGGCACCATCGGCTTGCCTTGCCGCCGAAGTCGTGCTCCACCGCTACGGTCCCGGGAAGCTTGGTTCTTCCAGCCCAGAGCAGCGTAAACCTCCTGTCCCCCTCCACCACCCTTCCTGTGGTCCCCCTCCCCCGTTGGGGGAGGATCGGCTATGTCCGCAATCGGTCGTAAGCAGCCATTTCCAATTTTCGTCATCCCGGGCTTGATCCGGGATCCATGACGACGGCGCAGCCATGGATCCCGGATCAGGTCCGGGATGACGATGAGGAAAAATCCTCCCTGTGGCGAAGCCATGGGGAGGGGAACCGTCGCGGCAGGCGATGGTGGAGGGGCCGCTACGGTAGTGCCAATGCCCCTCCGTCAGCGCTACGCGCTGCCACCTCCCCATCGCTACGCGACAGGGAGGATTCTCGATCAGGCGGCCTGCTTCAGTTCTTCGATGGCGGCGGTCGCGCGGTTCACTGCTTCGCTGTCCATCATCTGCTGGCCCGCCTCGATGATGGTGACGTCGGTGATGCCGACAAAGCCGAGGACGTGGCGCAGATAGCCGGTCGCGAAATCATAGTCGCTGCCGACCGGCACGCCGCCCGATGCGACGACCAGATAGGCCTTCTTGCCCTTGAGCAGCCCTTCGGGGCCGGTTTCGGTATAGCGGAAGGTGCGGCGGGCGCGGGCGATCTGGTCGATCCACGCCTTCAGTGCGGCGGGGACGGCGAAGTTATAGACCGGCACGCCGATGACGATCGTGTCGGCGGCTTCGAGTTCGGCGATCAACTCGTCCGAGCTGGCGAGCACCGCGCGCTGATCGTCGCTGCGATCGGCATCTTCGGTGAAATTGGCGCCGACCCAGGCTTCGGTGAGCAGCGCGGGCGGGGTGAGCGCGAGGTCGCGGCGGGTGACGGCGCTGCCATAACCCTGTTCGACCAGGCGGGCGACGAGCTGGTCGGCGAGCTGGCGGGTGGTCGATCCGCTGTGGCGGGCCGAGGCGTCGATGCGAAGAATATGCGACATTTAAAGACTCCTTTGATGGACGTTGAACTTGGAGGGGAGGGGGTGCCGCGAGCCGCCCCTATTCTTGGGGAAAGCTCGTGGCACGGGTTGAGCCGCCGTCGGGGAGGGACATCGGCGGCCCGGGGGGTGCTTTAGAGGCTGTCGACGAGCACCAGCTCGGCGTCGTCGAGCGCCTCGACCGTGATCGTCCCGACATCGCGGAGCGCAATGCCGTCGCGGGGATCGGCGTCGGTGCCGTTGACACGGATGCGGCCCTTGGCAGCCACCAGATAGGCGTGGCGACCGGCGTCGAGAACGTAGGATACGCTCTCACCCGCGTTTACCGTCGCCGCCGCCACCCGGGCATTGGCGCGGATCGGCAACGCGTCGGTGTCGCCTTCGATGCCGCTCGCCAGCGTGACGAACTGGCCCGAACGATCGTTCTGCGGGAACTGGCGCGCCCCCCAGCCGGGGTTTCCGCCAGCCTGATCGGGCATGATCCAGATCTGGAACAGCGTGGTTTCCTCATCCTCCAGGTTGAACTCGCTGTGCGTCACCCCGGTGCCGGCGCTCATCACCTGGACATCGCCCGCCGCGGTGCGGCCCTGATTGCCCATGCTGTCGCGGTGGGTGATCGCGCCGGTGCGGACATAGGTGATGATTTCCATGTCGCGGTGCGGATGCGGCGGGAAACCCGACTGCGCCGCAATGGCGTCGTCGTTCCACACACGCAGCGCGCCCCAGCCCATCCGGCCTTCGTCATAATAGTTGGCGAAGGAAAAATGATGGCGGGCGTCGAGCCAGCCGTGGTTGGCGTGGCCCAGCGTGTCGAATTTGCGAATGTCGATCATGGCCTTGTCCTTTCTGTCGCGTTGCGCCTCGGCGGGATGCCCGGCGGCGCTGCGGTGTTGAGGACAAGATAGTCGTTGGGATTGTTTCTAAAATAGCGTAGATGGAAATCTATCGTTTCCATAATCGTGATAATTGTTGCAGCAAGCACCGTAGCCCTGAGCTTGTCGAAGGGCGCCTATCCGAGAAGCGCCCTTCGACAAGCTCAGGGCTACGGTGAAGTTCGAGGAGCCATCCGTGTCCTTACCCGATTACGAAGGCTGGGCCTGTTTCGCCGCGGTCGCCGACAGTGGCAGCTTCACGGCCGCGGCCGCATCGCTGGGGATGTCGAAGGCCAGCGTATCAAAGGCGGTGACCCGCCTCGAAACATCGCTCGGCATTGCGCTGCTCCATCGCAGCTCGCGCACTGTCACCGTCTCGACCGCCGGCGCAGGGTTGCTCGGCGAGGCGCAGGCGATGGTCGCGGCGGCGACCGCGGCGACCGAGGCGGCGCGCGGCGACCGCGTCGACCTGGCAGGCCCGATCCGCCTCGCCGCGCCGATGAGTTTCGGGATCAAGGTGCTCGGCGGGCCGATTGCCGCCTTTCTGGCGATGCACCCGGCGGTCGAGATCGACGTGATGCTGAGCGACGCGCGCCACGATCTGGTCGCCGAGGGCATCGACCTGGGGCTGCGCATCGCGACGATGGAGGACAGCAGCCTGCTCGCGCGCACCATTTCGCCGGTCGCGGCGTCCCTGATTGCCAGTCCCGCCTATCTGGCGCAGCACGGCACCCCGCGTCATCCGCTCGACCTCGCCGGTCATCGGCTGATCGGCTACGGCCACCGTGAGCGCACGTCGCCGCTGCGTTTTCATCGCGGCGGGGAGGATGCGACGGTGATCCCGACCGGGCCGTTGTTCACCAACAATGGCGACATCATGATCCCGCTGCTGATCGCGGACGGCGGTATCGCGGCGCTGCCCGACTTCATTGCAGAGGAAGCGCTGGCGTCGGGCGCGCTCGTCCGCATCCTGACCGACTGGTCGCTGCCGCAGGCGTATCTGCACCTGCTGTCGCCGCCGTCACGGCTGCGTCCGGCGCGAGTGCGGGCGCTCGCCGACCATCTTGTCGATACGTTGAAGCGGTCGTGCACCGGCGCGCATACCGATCATCTCGCGCTCGGGACGTCGTAGAAAGACACAAATCGGGCGGTACGGATTCGCCGCGACTCGCGGAGTTCTGCGGGTTAAATCAAAATTAACCTTTTCCCTTCATTAGTTTCGTGGTTAATGTTCCGGCAGTCCGCAGATGGGGTCGGTCGGTGGCATCGCATGATGGCCAGGCGATCGGAAAAGCAGGGCTGTCGTGGGAAACAATCAAGGGGTGCCCAATGCGCGTATTGCTGATCGAGGACGAGCCGACGACCGCCAAGGCGATCGACACGATGCTCACGACCGAAGGCTTCAACGTCTACACCACCGATCTGGGTGAAGAAGGCTTGGACCTGGGTAAGCTCTATGATTACGACATCATCCTGCTCGACCTGAACCTGCCCGACATGCACGGCTATGACGTGCTGAAAAAGCTGCGCACCGCCAAGGTGCAGACGCCGGTGCTGATCCTGTCGGGCATTTCCGAAATGGATTCGAAGGTGCGCTCGTTCGGCTTCGGTGCCGACGATTATGTCACCAAGCCCTTCCACCGCGACGAGCTGGTTGCCCGCATCCATGCCGTCGTCCGCCGTTCGAAGGGCCACAGCCAGAGCGTGATCAAGACCGGCAAGCTGGCGGTCAATCTGGACACCAAGACGGTCGAGGTCGACACGACCCGCGTGCATCTGACCGGCAAGGAATATCAGATGCTCGAGCTGCTTTCGCTGCGCAAGGGCACGACGCTGACCAAGGAAATGTTCCTGAACCATCTGTATGGCGGCATGGACGAACCCGAACTCAAAATCATCGACGTCTTCATCTGCAAGCTGCGCAAGAAACTGGCGCTGGCGTGCGAGGGCGAAAATTACATCGAGACGGTCTGGGGCCGCGGTTATGTCCTTCGCGACATCGACGATGAGGGCAATGAGGTGCGCCGGGTCGCCTGACGCACGACACCTCGCCAAGAGTTAACCGAGGGAACCCGGCGCGGAGAAATCCGCGCCGGTTTTCTTTTGGGGGTGGAGTTGCGGGGTGGCGGTCACCTTGTCTCACCTCCCTTTTAGGGAGGGGTCGGGGGTTGGGTAAGCCGCCGAAGGCGGCTCGCTGCCTCGGTTCGCTGCGCTTGTACCCACCCCTAACCCCTCCCCAAGAGGGAGGGGCAATCCTACGACCGCTTGTCCTGCCACAGGCTGCGCCCGAACTGCGCTGGCTGTGCACTCCCCAGCACCAGCCCCGGGCGGCGCACTGGGGCCATCGGCGGCGGGATAATCTCGAACCCCGCGATATTTTCGGCAGGTGCCGCGCCGCTGCCGTGTGCGGCGCGCAGGCGCGCGGCCTCGACCGGGTGGTCGGTCTGGATCCCGAAACGTGTACCCGCGACCCAGCGCACCGTGCCCAGCATCGGTTCGTGACCGGGCAGGAAAACCGTGATTCGTTCACCGATATGCAGCGCACCCGGCGCCTGCCCGCCAATGCCCGTTTCGGACACGTTGCGGATGGTGACGTCGAATTTGCCCAGGCGCGCGCAGGCAAGCGCCGCCTTGACCAGGCGCGATTGCCGCGGCTGGCGCTTTTCGTCTGGGGGCGGTGAGGCTGGGGGAGCCTCGGGAATTGACATGGCGCGACCCATTGCTGTCGCCCGACCCCCACGTCGACCGATGATGATGGTCCCGTTCTCGCGGTAACAGCGGAAGGTAAATATTCGTATAGCGTGTTCGGTAATTATTGCGCAGGCGGCAAGCCGCCAAAGGTGACGATGCTTTCGCTGCCATCGGCCGAAAGTGCTGAAACGCCAAAGAAATGATCGTCGATGATCACGCCGGGCAACGTCCTTCCTGCGGCGGCGGCATTCGCCGGGACGAGCTGGCTGTCGGTCCAGTCGTTGCGGTCGGCACGGCGCCAGTACAAACGGTAGGCGGCGGCATCCTTGACCGGTGTCCACGACACTTTGGTATCCGAACTCACCGCGCCGTCGATGCTGACGCTGGCGGGTGCGGGCGGCGCGGCGGCGAGCTCGCGCGCCAGCACGACGTTCAGCGCGGTGACGCGGGCCAGATAGGCAAAGTCCATCTCGTCGACGGTGTCGCCATATTTGCGGCCGTTTTCGGTCCGCAAATCCTGATGCTGATGGTCGTAATCCTCGATCCCGACGCTGAACCGGATCGCCGGATAACCAAGCTCGAGCGACGGCAGATGGTCGCCGCCGCGGCGGAAACGGTCGGGACGCCGCACCGCGAGCACGTCTAGGCCAATCGTGGGACTTTGTTTTCCCGCTCGAATCGCCGCTTTTGCCAGCGCGCGCGACGGGCCGTCATCCTCGCCGCCGATGCCGCGCCGCGCGAGCTGTGCCGCCAGATCTTCCGACGCGCGAATGCCCTCGCTGAACACTCGCACCCGGTTGTCGACGATGGTACCGTCGGTCCCCTTGATGCCGCCGACGATGTCGTTGTTCAGCATCGCGGCGACCGGCCAGTTTTGTTCCTTGGCGTGCCGCGCAAGCAGGCGCCCGCCCCACAATCCCTGTTCCTCGCCCGACAGCAGCGCATAGACGATCGTCGCGCGATGCTTTTGCTTCGATAACAGCCGCGCCGCCTCGATCACCAGCGCCGTTCCCGATGCATCGTCGTTGGCGCCCGGCGCGTCGGCGGTGAAGTTCATCGGGTCGCTGACGCGGCTGTCGATATGACCTGCGATGATGATGACATGCGCGGGGTCGCCGCTACCCTTCTGGATCGCGAGGACATTCTCGACGATGACGCCGTCCGGCGCGCGCGGCCCGTCGAACCGGTCGGCGATCCGCTCGACGGTCAGACAGCCGCCACAGGCCTTTGAAATACGGGTAAACTCGGCCGCACCCCAATTGCGCGCCGCGCCGATGCCGCGTTTCGGATCGGTCGCCGACGACAGCGTGTGGCGGGTACCGAACGACACCAGCTTTTCGACATCGGCCTTCAGGCGCACGGGATCGGCGGCGGGGGTCTGGTCCTGTCCATGCGCAGCGGTCGGCGCAATGAGCAGGAGGGCGGCGAGCAGGCTCTGTTTGATCATGCCGCATCATGCGGCGCCCCGCCGACAAAGAAAAGCCCCTCCCGGTGAGGGGAGGGGCTTGCC
Source organism: Sphingopyxis microcysteis (assembly GCF_012274265.1). Lineage (GTDB taxonomy): Bacteria > Pseudomonadota > Alphaproteobacteria > Sphingomonadales > Sphingomonadaceae > Sphingopyxis > Sphingopyxis microcysteis. The sequence continues at coordinate 306,173 of NZ_JAANYY010000003.1, read as the reverse complement.
GGTTCTTAACGCAGGCCCGAGAAACGGATGTCCTGCACGCGGCCATAGCGGATGTCGCAGGTGAATTTGCCCTGGTCGTAATAGCCGCCACGGCCCCAGCGACCGCCATAACCGTCGCGGACGACGACGCGGCCCTTCACCTTATAGCCGTCGCGCTTGCGATCGATGCTCGTCACCTGGGTGACGTCGGTGTTGCCATAACGACGGCTGCCGCGTTCGACCGCGTTCACGCACTGGTTCACAGCGCTGCGGCTGTTGCCATAGCGGTTATAGTCATAGCCATAACCGTAGCGCGGATCGTCGTAGCGGCCGCGATAGCGATCGTCGTAACGATCATAGCGGTCGTTGTTGCCGCTCGACAGGATCGCGGCGAGGCCGCCGAGCACGACGGCACCGGCGATCACTTCGCCCGCGCTGATGCCGTCGCGGTCGTAGCGATCGCGGGCAGCGGCGGGGGCGGCGCTCATCAGCATCGCGCCAGCGGTGGCCGCACCAATTGCGGCCTTGGTCAGGTTGGTCTTGATAGCCATGGTTCGGTCTCCTTCAGGCGCAGGCGGCAGCGTTGCAGCCTGTTGAAGATGTTCTACCGATTCGCGGGTGACACGGTGCTGAACCCGCCGCTTATCTGGCGTTCAGCCTTGGTTTTGCTGGCGTTCATAAAAATCCTCCCCGTCGCGCAGCGATGGGGAGGGGGACCGTCCCCGCGAAAGCGGGAATGGTGGAGGGGCTTTGCGACGGTGGTGCTAAAGCCCCTCCGTCAGCGTTTCGCGCTGCCACCTCCCCATCGCTACGCGACAGGGAGGATTGATTGGCTCAACCAAAACTGACGTCGACGACGCGGCCGTTGCGGTAACTGCAACCGAAACTGCGAACTTCGCCGCCCAGCCGCGACGCGGTGCCGGTGACGTACCAGCCGCCGTTATTCGCTTCGGTGCCGTCGATCCGGTCGACGCGGGCGTCGTCGCCCATCTCGGCCTCGACCGCCCAGCTGCAAGCGTCGGCGGCGCGGCGCTGGACATCGCCATTGCCATAGGCGGCCGCGCCATCTTCGCCGCGGCGGTCGTCGACCGGCGGCACATAATCGCTGTCGCGCTGCTCGTAACGCTGATCGTCGCGATACGGCGGATCGTAACGATAGTCGGGTGCGCGTTCGCGCTTGTCCTTGCTTGCGGCGCTGGCGATCGCGGCGATGGTGCCGATGATCAGCAGGCCGCCGAGCACGTCACCCGCGCTGACCCGGTCGTGATGGCGATGGCCCCAGCCGCCATGGCGCGACCGCGCTTCGGCGGGGACGGCGCTGAACCCGACCGAGGTGATGACGACGGCGGCCGCAGCGGCAAGGCTGGTGAATTTACGCATCGCGGGAACCTCCCCAAGGACGGGCAAAGGATGGTCCGGCCCGCAATGCCGCCTTGCTACGCCCCCGATGCTTTCGCGCGGCTGAACCGTGGTGCTAATACGACAGCCCGAGCGCCGGAATGGAAAAGGCCCGCCATCGCTTGGATGGCGGGCCTTCTGACCCCAGGTGACCAGACCTGTCGGGTAATCAGCAGACGCAGCGCGGCTTGGGCCGCGGCTTCCACTTTTTCTTGGCCACATAGCGTTTCCGCACGGGCGCCTTTTCATAATAGGTCTTGGTGGTCGTCTCGACCGTTTCGGTCACCACCGGCGCGCCGCCGGTGATGATCGTGGTGACCACCACACCGGGGGTGTAATAGCCGTAACCATAGCCATAGCCGCCATGATGATAGGTCGTGCTGCTGTGATGCGATCCGCGGCTCGACCACCAGGCTTCGCATTTCTTCTTGTCCGCGGCATCGCCGATCGCGCCGCCCGCGACTGCGCCCAGCGCGCCGCCGATGATCGTGCCTTCGGTACGGTTGCCCCTGCCGGCGATGCGGTTGCCGACGACGCCCCCCACGACTCCGCCGACAACCGCGCCGCCCACTGTGCCCCCCCGGCCACAGCGGCGTTCCATTTCTGCGTCGTGGCGCGGGTCGTACGCGCCGCCATAATAGTGATGCGGCGGGGGCGGGTAGCCCGCGCCATGCCCCTCGACCGTGCCTTCATAGCTGCCGTCGTAACGGCGTCCGTCGGGCGCTTCGTAGGTGCCGTTCCACGTCCCTGTCCAGCGCCCCTCGGCGTCGTAGCCCGACACGCGGCGATATTCGACTTCGCTCGGGATCCGGTCGGCGTGGCCGGTGTAAACGCGCACGTCAGCGTCGGCGGGCGCGCCATAATCGAGCGCCGGGCGCGGATCGTGATTATAGGATACGCCGCTTACCAGGTCGGTCGCAGCGGTCGCATCGATCGCCGGGGCTTCGGCATGGGCCCGGCCCGCCAGCAACAACGACCCTGCGGCCACCCCCAACAAGACGAACGTACGCATGACTAACTCCCTGTTCCCTCGGCCCGAACCGATTGGTTAACAGCTTGTTAGCAAAATCAGCGACTTTTCGCGAATCCGTTAACCCTGACGATTGCGTCCCGATTTGGGTCAGATGAGGAATGGTGGGGAGATGGCCGGAAACGACGGGAAGCAGCCGCTCGATCCAGTCCCCGTTCGTATCGAGCGAAGTCAGATACGCGTGGCTTGGCGTGAGCGGTCGGCGTGTCTCGACTTCGCTCGACACGAACGGAAATACGAAACGTCTGGAATCCACCCCAAAGCAGCCAGTCGCAGTTACAACAATATGCGCCTTTTCAGGAAGCCAGCGCCCCGGCAATCCGCGCCACCAGTGCTTCGGCCCCGGCCTGATCCGCCGCTGCAAACCGCCCCGGCACCGGGCTGTCGAGATCGAGTACCCCGACCAGCCGATCATTTGCGATCACGGGTACCACCAGCTCGCTGCGGCTGTCGGCGTCGCACGCGATATGGCCCGGAAAGGCGTGCACATCGTCGACGCGCTGCGTCGCGCGCAGCCGCGCGGCGGCGCCGCACACGCCCTTGTCGAGCGGGATGCGAATGCACGCCGCCTTGCCCTGAAACGGGCCGAGGACCAGCTCCTCTCCGTCGAAGCGGTAGAAGCCGGCCCAGTTGAGGTCAGGGATCGCCTGCCAGATCAACGCCGCGACATTGGCCATATTGGCGATACCATCGGGTTCGCCCGCGACCAGCGCCGCCGCGGCGTCGCCCGCCTCCGCCCAGCGTTCGGCGGGGTCGGTGGCGGAAAAAGCGAGCGCATAGGACATTACTCGACGGCCAGCCCGGTCCATTTTGCCGCGAACGCATATTTGTCGGCGGCCTCGGCGATGATCTTGTCGGTCGGCTTGCCGCTGCCGTGTCCGGCGCGGGTTTCGACGCGGATCAGGTGCGGCTTGTCGCCCGCCTTCGCATGCTGGAGCTGCGCGGTATATTTGAAGCTGTGCCCCGGCACGACGCGGTCGTCGGTGTCGGCGGTGGTCACCAGCACCGCGGGATAGGCGGCGCCCGCCTTGATATTGTGATAGGGCGAATAGCTCAGCAGATTGCGGAAATCGGCTTCCTTCGACGGATAGCCATAATCGTCGACCCAATAACGCCCGGCGGTGAAGCGGTCGAAACGCAGCATGTCCATCACTCCGACCGCGGGCAGCGCCGCGGCGAACAGGTCGGGGCGCTGGTTGGTGACCGTGCCGACGAGCAGCCCGCCGTTCGACCCGCCTTCGATCGCGACCTGGCCCTTTCCGGCGATCCCTTCGGCGATCAGATATTCGCCCGCCGCAATGAAGTCGTCGAACACATTCTGCTTGTTGGCGAGCCGACCGGCGTCGTGCCACGCTTTGCCATATTCGCCGCCGCCGCGCAGGTTGGCGATCGCCAGCACCCCGCCCTTGTCGACCCAGGCGAGGCGGGTTGGCGAAAAGCCGGGGGTCATCGATACGTTGAAGCCGCCATAACCGTAAAGCAGGGTCGGCGACCCCTTGCTGCGGTCGAGCCCCTTTTTCATCACGACGAACATCGGCACTTCGGTGCCGTCCTTCGACTTGTAGAAACGCTGTTCGACGGTAAAATCATCGGGTTTGAAGGTCAGCTTGGGCTCGGCGAAAATCTCGCTTTTGCCGGTCGCGGTGTCGAGCCGGTAGATGGTCGTCGGGCGTGCATAGCTCGAGAAAGAATAAAAGGTCTCGGGATCGCTCGACTTGCCGCCAAAGCCCGACGCCGATCCGATGTCGGCCAGCTTGATCGCCGCGATCCTTTTGCCGTCGAGCGCGATCATCTCGGCCTGCGATTTCGCATCGCCCAGATAGGACAGGATGATGCGATCGCCGACGCGCGACGCACCGACCAGCGTATTCTCGCTTTCGGCGACCAGTTCGGTCAGCTTGCCGGGCCGCCGGATGTCCATCGACACCAACCGCTCGCGCGGCGCGCCCTTGTTGGTGACGAATGTGAACAGCGGCCCTTCGTTGGTCACATATTCCCAGTTGTTCGCGAAATCATCGACCAGCGTAATCGGCTTGCCCGCTCCCTTTGTGCCGACCGGATAAAGCGTCAGCCCCAGCCGTGCGTCGGTCCCTTCGGACCCGAACACCAGCAGATATTTGCCGTCGTCGGTGACGATCGCGCTGTTGTTGAGCTTGGGTTTGGCGGGCGTAGCATGGATCAGCACATCGGCGCTCTGCGGGGTGCCGAGCTTGTGGAAATAGACCGCGTGATTCTCGTTGAGCGACTGAAACGCTTCGCCCTCTTTGGGTTCGGGGAAGCGTGAATAATAGAATCCGCTGCCGTCCTTGGCCCAATCGAGCGCCGAAAATTTCACCCAGCGGACCTCGTCCGACAGATCCTGACCGGTCGCGACGTCCTTGACCCGAACGATCCGCCAATCGGTGCCGCCGTCCTGCACCGAATAGAGCAGATACTTGCCATCCTCCGACGGATTCCACTCGGCGAGCGCGGTCGCGCCGTCCTTGGCCCACAGGTTCGGGTCGATCAGCACCCGGCCTTCGCCCCTCAACCCTTCGCGGACATACAGCACCGACTGCGGCTGCAAACCGTCGTTGCGCGTGTAGAAATAGCGGCCTCCGGCCTTGGTCGGCAGACCGAAGCGCTCGTAATTATACAGCTCGGTCATGCGTTTCTTGAACGCATCGCGGCCGGGCAGCGTGGCGAGATAGGCGTCGGTGACCTTGTTCTGCGCCGCGACCCAGTCGGCGACCTTTGGGTTGACGCGGACATCATCCTCCAGCCAGCGATAGGGATCGGCGACATCGACCCCGAACTGCGGATCGACGGTGTCGCCGCGGGCTGTGTCCGGATAGGTCAGCGCGGGCACCGTGGCCGATGCCGCGGCGGCTTCGGCCGCGTGAAGTGCTGCGGGGGTCATCGACAGGGCAACCAGCGCCAGCGGCGCGAACAGGCTTTTACGGGACATGGCAAGGCGATCCTCATGATCCGGGGGAAATTATCGTGCGCCGATATGTAAGGATGCGAAACCCGGGGGCAAGCGGATTCCGGACCTATTTTAGCCACCAGCCGTTGCCGCGGCGGATTCAGAATTCGATCAGGATGCGGACCTTGTCGGGGGTGGTGCCGACGACGCGCGCAATATGGGCGCGGCTTTCGGCGAGCATGTCGAGCGAAAATTCGCCGCCGTCGGTGCCCAGCAGCTCGGCGGTCGACACATCGAGCAGTGCGCCCAGCGCCTCGATGCGACCATGCCGCGGCCGGGTGCGGTCCTTTTCCCACGCCGATATGGCGGGAACGCTGACGCCGAGATGGGCGGCGAGCTGCTGTTGGCTGAGACGGCGGGTGACGCGCAGGCGGCGCAGGCGGGCGCCAAAGCTTTCGCTGCCCGGGCGCCTATCCTGCTGAACGTCGGTTGCCGACCGAGCACCGGGCGCCGGACGGACGTCATTTTCCCTGGCCATCTGGCGGACGATACACCAGCGACTAGCCGATGGGCGGCGCAAAAATGTGCGAGTACACCGGCCGCCGCGCCGACGGCAAGGCGGACGGTGCGCGCAAAAAGGGCGGCAATCCTTGCGGACGCCGCCCTTGATCTTGTGTCGCTCGGATCGAGGCTCAGGCTTCCGCCATATCCTCGTCATACTGATCGACCGGGCCCGAATCCTGGCCCTTGGCGTCGACGTCGCGATCGACGAGTTCGATGACGGCCATCGGGGCGGCGTCGCTGGCGCGGATACCGGCCTTGATGATGCGCGCATAGCCGCCGTTGCGGTCCTTGTAACGCTCGGCCAGCACGTCGAACAGCTTGACCAGCTGGGTATCGTCCATCAGGCGGCTCATCGCGAGGCGACGATTGGCCAAACCGCCACGCTTTGCCAGCGTGATCAGCTTTTCGACATAGGGACGCAGTTCCTTCGCCTTGGCGACGGTCGTCGTGATCTGCTCATGCTTGATGAGCGAGGCCGACATGTTGCGGAACATTGCGGTACGATGCGCGCTGGTGCGCTGCAGCTTCCGGCCACCTGATTTATGACGCATGATTTCTTCCTTCGTTTGTCAGAGGGGCCGTTTTAGGTACCCCAAGCCAGGTCGATTGCGGGCCGACCCATTCCCGTTTGATCCTCCCCGGAACGGGGAGGGGGACCGCCGCGAAGCGGTGGTGGAGGGGGCTCTCGTTCGAGCGCGGCGCTATGCCGACACCCCCCTCCGTCAGCACTGCGGGCTGCCACCTCCCCGCAAGCGGGGAGGATTTTAACCCAGCAGCTCCTGTTCGAGCTTCTTGGCCATTTCCTCGATATTCTCCGGCGGCCAGCCGGGGATGTCCATGCCGAGGCGCAGACCCATCGACGACAGCACTTCCTTGATTTCGTTCAAGGATTTGCGGCCGAAGTTCGGCGTGCGAAGCATTTCGGCTTCGGTCTTCTGAACCAGGTCGCCGATATAGATGATGTTGTCGTTCTTCAGGCAGTTGGCCGAACGGACCGACAGTTCCAGCTCGTCGACCTTCTTCAGCAGGAAGCGGTTGAGCTGGTTGACGTCCGATTCATCGGCGGTGGTCGACGGTGCCGCCATGCCGATCATGCCGCTGTCGTTCATCGCTTCTTCGAAGTGGACGAAGACCTGCAGCTGGTCCTGAAGGATGCGCGCGGCGTAGGCGACGGCGTCTTCGGGGGTGACCGTGCCGTCGGTTTCGACGGTCAGGTTCAGCTTGTCATAGTCCAGTTCCTGACCGATGCGGGCATTGTCGACCTTATAGGCGACCTGGCGCACGGGCGAGTAGAGCGAGTCGACCGGAATGAGGCCGATCGGCGCGTCGACCGGACGGTTGGCGGTCGCGGGAACATAGCCCTTGCCGGTGTCGGCAACGAGTTCCATGTTCAGCGTCGCGCCATCGTCGAGGTGGCAGATGACGTGGTTCGGGTTCATCACCTTGATGTCGCCCGACACCATGATGTCGCCGGCCTTGACGGTCGCGGGACCGGTCGCCGACAGCTGGAGCCGCTTCGGGCCTTCGCCTTCCATCTTGAGCGCGATCTGCTTGACGTTCAGCACGATGTCGGTGACGTCTTCGCGCACGCCGGCCAGGCTCGAGAATTCGTGGAGCACATTCTCGATCTTGATCGACGTGATAGCCGCACCCTGAAGCGACGAGAGCAGCACGCGGCGCAGCGCGTTGCCGAGCGTCAGGCCGAAACCGCGCTCGAGCGGTTCGGCGACGAAGGTCGCCTTACGCTTGCCGTCGCTGCCAGCCTTGATTTCCAGGTTGCTGGGCTTCTTCAATTCCTGCCAGTTCCGGATATTGACAGTCATGGTCTTCCCTTTGCTTTTGGCGGGACGAATTGGGGGTCGACCAATTTGTCCGGCGTTAGGAGTTTAGCGGATGCCGCCCCGGAATGGGGCGCATCCGAAGCAGGCATCAGACGCGGCGGCGCTTGGCCGGGCGGACGCCATTGTGCGGGATCGGGGTCACGTCGCGGATCGAGGTGATGTGGAAACCGACCGCCTGCAGCGCGCGCAGCGCCGACTCACGACCGGCGCCCGGACCCTTGACTTCGACTTCCAGCGTGCGGACGCCATGTTCGGCGGCCTTCTTGCCGGCGTCTTCGGCGCACACCTGCGCGGCGTAAGGGGTCGACTTGCGGCTGCCCTTGAAGCCCATCATACCGGCGCTCGACCAGGCAATCGCATTGCCCTGGGCGTCGGTGATGGTGATCATCGTGTTGTTGAAGGTCGCGTTGACGTGGGCCACACCCGACGAGATGTTCTTGCGTTCGCGCCGACGAAGGCGCTGCGGTTCACGAGCCATGATATATTCCTAACCTAATCCTGAATGGCCGGTGGCGGGCGATGCGCCGCTGCCCCGGCAGGGGAAATAAGGAAGCGCGCCCGGTGGGACGCGCTCGAACCTTATTTCTTCTTACCGGCGATCGCCTTGGCCTTGCCCTTGCGGGTGCGCGCATTGGTGTGCGTGCGCTGGCCGCGGACCGGCAGGCCCTTGCGATGACGCAGGCCGCGGTAGCAGGCGAGGTCCATCAGGCGCTTGATGTTCATCGCCGTGTTGCGGCGAAGGTCACCCTCGACCGTGTGGTCGGCGTCGAGCGTTTCGCGGATCTGGAGCACTTCGGCGTCCGACAAATCCTGAACGCGGCGGCTGTGGTCGATGCCAAGCTTGTTGGCGATGTCGACGGCGGTCTTGCGGCCGATGCCGTGGATGTAGGTGAGCGCGATGATCACGCGCTTGTTGGTGGGCAGGTTGACGCCCGCGATACGTGCCATTGGTAACTTTCTCCTGCTCCACAGGGCCGCAGGCAAACGGCCCCATCTCAAAGCGTCTGATTTCCAACACAAAAAACGGACCACGAATACGCAGCCGCGCTTCGCCGTCCGGTTATGTTGTCGGAATGCAGGCGCAGTTAGGGTGAGTCGTGCCGAAAGTCAAGCGAACTGCGGCGGGTTGCGCTTGATCCGCTGCATCGCTGCGCGGCGGGGAGCATCGCTATGGCGACGATGTAAGGGCCACCGCGCGATCGTGCAACCGGTCGACGACAGCGGCGTGAATTCCCGGCGCGCAAGCGATGACACCAAAGGCCTGCGCGCGCGGCGTGTTGAAGATCAGGGGCGCGCCGAACGCGTCGGTCACCGTCGCCCCGGCTTCGGCCGCAATCAGCGCGGCGGCGGCGACGTCCCATTCGAAGCCCCAGCGCAAGGTGGCGACCAGATCGGCGCGGTCGTCCGCGACCAGCGCCATGCGCAGCGCGATGCTGTTCGGCTTGGTCACGATCACCAGATCGCTGTCGACCTTGGGCAGCGCATCGGCGGGAACCCGCGATCCGGCGAAGGCCGTGCGCTGACTGGCGGACAGTGGCTCGCCATTGAGCTGCGCGCCCTGGCCACGCTGCGCCACCCATAATTCGTCGAGCGCCGGGGCATAGAGGATGCCGAACTCCGGTGTCCCGTCGAGCACCAGCGCGACCGACACGCACCAGCCGGGACGACCGCGGATGAAATCGCGGGTGCCGTCGATCGGGTCGACGCACCACATTGCGCGGCGCGCCAGCCGGTCGGCATTGTCGGCGGTTTCTTCGGACAGCCATCCGGCTTCGGGCACCATGGCGCCGAGCACGGCTTTCAGCCGCGCATCGACCGCCAGATCGACGTCGCTGACCGGATTGTCGTGCGATTTGTGCCAGACATTGACCGCTTTGCCTTCGCCGCGCCACCGCGCCATCGCCATGTCGCCGACCTCGCGTGTCGCGGCGATCGCGGCTTCAAGGTTGCGGCCCGGCATCGGCTGCGGAACCTCAGCTCGACGCGACGGTCATGCCGTCGATGCGCAGCGTCGGCGCGTTGATGCCATGGCGGAACTCGAGGTCGTTAGCGGGCACCAGCGCCGCGAACATATCGATCAGATTCCCCGCGATGGTGAATTCGGCGATCGGTCCGGCGATGACGCCGTCCTTGATCAGGAAACCTGACGCGCCGCGGCTGTAGTCGCCCGTCACCGGATTGACGCCATGTCCGATCAATTCGGTAATATAGACGCCGTCGGCGATCCCTTCCATCAGCGCGGCGGGCGTCACGCTGCCGGCGGCGAGATGCAGGTTGCTCGCGCCCACGCCCGACGCGCCGCCGCCGCGGCTGGCGTGGCCGGTCGGGGTCAGCCCGAGCTGCTTGGCCGATGCGGTATCGAGCAGCCAGCCGGTGATCTTGCCGTCGGCCACCAGATTGCGCGCCGCGGTCGGTAGGCCTTCGCCGTCAAAGGCGCGGCTGCGCAGCCCGCGCAGGCGGTGCGGTTCGTCGCGGATCACGATGCTGCGATCGAACAGCGCGCGATCTTCCTTGCCGAGCAGGAAACTCGTGCCGCGCGCGATCGCGGGACCGGCGATTGCGCCGAGCAAATGGCCGACGATGCCGCCGCTGACGCGCGGATCGAGGATGACGGGCAGTTTTCCGGTGGGCGCCTTGCCGGGGTTCAGCCGGGCGACGGCGCGTGTTCCGGCGCGCGCGCCGATCTCGGCGGCGCTTTCAAGGTCGGACAGATGATGCGCGCTGTGCCAGCCATAATCGCGCTGCATCGCGGCGCCTTCGCCCGCGATGACGCTCGCCGACAGGCTGTGGCCGCTCGACCCGTAACCCCCGGCAAAGCCGTGGCTCGTCGCGAGCGCGAAGCGGGTGCGGCTGTGGCTCGCGCTGCCGCCTTCGCTGTTGGTCACCCCCGCGACCGCGCGCGCGGCTTCCTCGGCCGCGAGCGCGGCTTCGCGCAGCGCAGCGGGATCGGCTTCGCTGCCGTCGTCCAGGTCGAGGTCGGGAACCGGGCCTTTGAACAACAATTCTTCGGGTGCGAGCCCCGCATAGGGATCTTCGGGCGCCTCGCGCGCCATCGCGACGCAGCGTTCGACCAATTTGGTCAGCTCGCCCGCATCCATGTCGGCGGTCGACACGCTGGCGCTGCGCTGGCCGACGAAGACGCGCAGCGAAATATCCTGCCCCTCCGACCGCTCGACATCCTCGAGCGCGCCCAGCCGCATCGACACCGAGGTGGCTGCGTTGCAATAATAAAGTGCGTCGGCGGCATCGGCGCCCGCCTTGGCGGCGGCGTCGCAGAGCATCTGCGCGCGGTCGAGGGCTTCGGAAACGGTCAGCATTGCCGCGCCCTATACGGCGGGCGGCAGGGCGTCAAACCTGGCTGCCGGTGTTTACTTGATGATCGCGGCGATTGCGTCGGTGGCGGCCATCGCGCCGCTGACCCACAAAAAGGGCAGCGTCAGCGCCGCAACCCACAGGCGGCGGACGTCGCGGCGAAAGCGCGCGTGCAGCCCCCAGCTGGCGAGCGCCTGGCGGCTGAGGTGATACCAGCGGCGTTCGGTCGAACGCGCGACGGGAACGGCAAGCGCCAGCAAAATGATCAGCGCCGCAAAAATCAGCATCGATGAGGCGCCCGCGGCGATCGCACTCGACACCAGCCAGATCTGCAATGCGGCGAATGCGACCAGCGCGGTCGCGGCGTGCCAGGTCATTCGGCGACCGAGACTTCGCGCTGCCGGCACACTATGTGTCGAGCGCCGCCACAGGCGCGGTCCGAATGCTGATGCCATTTTTCAGCCCCCTTAGGCTGGCGATTCCCAGAAACGCCACGATTTCAGCCCAATATTCCCGAGTCAAGACAGGTTGGCACCGATTCGTTAACAATTCCGCTCGCTTCACCCCGGATTCGCAACCAAATCGCGCCGGATCGCCCAAAATATTGCAATTTTCGTGCGATGGGCCGTGTCGACACCGATGAGCCGACCGCGAAATACGACTGGCGGTGGTCGAAGGCGGCGGGCGGTTGGTCGAAGCCTTGCATCCGCCCGCGACGTTGATAGCGTCTAGTTCCAGTCGTTCTGCTGTACTGCAACACGGGGAAAATCATCATGCGTTATCTGGCCTTACTCGCCGCCCTGACCCTGCCGGTCGCGTCCGCTGCGGCGGCCGAGGGCGACAAGCCCGCAGTCGAACCCAAGCCTGCGGCGCTGATCGCCGACGGGGTGCCCGAAGTCCCTGCCGAACTGGCGGCGGCGACGCGGCCGTACATGGAAAATCGCGGCGCGGGCTTCGCCGGCTGGAACCCCGTCGACAAATCGATGCTGATCGCCACCCGCTTTGGCAACACCGCGCAGCTCCACCGCGTCGCGATGCCGATGGGGGCGCGCAAACAGATCACTTTCGAGGCCGAGCCGGTCGGGTCGGGCAGCTGGGCGCCGCAAAAGGCCGATGTGATGCTGGTGCAAAAGGACATCGGCGGCAATGAATTCTATCAGATCTATGCGATGAAGGACGGGCGGCTCGAGCTGCTGACCGACGGCAAGAGCCGCAACGGGCTTAACGCGTGGAGCAAGGACGGCCAGCTCGTCGCCTTTACCTCGACGTTGCGCAACGGCCGCGACAGCGACATTTATGTCATGGATCCGCGCGATCCCAAATCGCGGCGGATGGTGGCGCAGGTTGAAGGCGGCGGCTGGCGGCTGGTCGATTTCGCCCCCGACAAAAGCTGGGCCTTGGTCGGCAAATACACCTCGGTCCAGAAATCGGACCTGTTCCGGCTCGACCTCGCCAGCGGCGCGATGACCGCGATCGGTGACCATGGCAAGACGGTGGCGCTTGGCGGCGCGAGTTTTGCGCCGGACGGCACGATCTGGATGACCAGCGACGAGGGCAGCGATTTCCAGCGGCTCGGCACGCTCGATCCCGCGACGGGCAAATTTACCCCGAAAGGACCCGCCGAGAAATGGGATGTCGACACGTTCGACATCGCCGAAGACGGCAGCTTTATCGCCTATGTCGTGAACGAAGCCGGTACGTCGAAACTGCGGCTGCTCGATCCCGGGACCGGCGCGGTGCGCACCGTCGATGGCCTGCCCGCGGGGATCATCGGCGGCCTCAGGATTGCGCCGTGGGGCGAGATCGGCATCACCTTCACCTCGGCGCGCAGCGCCGCCGATGCGTTCAGCGTCGATCCCAAAACGCTGGCGGTAACGCGCTGGACCGAAAGCGAGACGGGCGGGCTTGACGTGACGAAGAATGTCGAGCCCGAATTGGTGAAGGTCAAAAGCTTCGACGGGCTCGAGGTATCGGGCTTCCTCTATCGCCCCGACCCGGCGAAATTCCCCGGCAAGCGGCCGCTGATCATGAACGTCCACGGTGGGCCCGAGGGCCAGTCGCGCCCGGGGTTCATGGGGCGCAGCAATTATCTGCTCAATGAAATGGGTATCGCGCTTTTCTATCCCAACGTCCGCGGCTCGACCGGCTATGGCAAGACCTTCGTCAGCCTCGACAACGGCCCCTTCAAGCGCGAGGACAGCGTCAAGGACATGGGCGCGTTCCTCGATGCGCTGGCGAAAGACAAGACGCTCGACGGGGCGCGCTTCGGCCTGACCGGCGGCAGCTATGGCGGCTATATGTGCTATGCGGCCGCGACCCAATATGCCGCCAAGCTGCGCGCCAACCTCTGTGTCGTCGCGATTTCGAACTTTGTCACCTTCCTGGAAAACACCCAGGATTACCGCCGCGACCTCCGCCGCGTCGAATATGGCGACGAACGCGATCCGGTGCAGCGCAAGAAGCTGATGGAAATCTCCCCGCTGACGCGCGTTGCCGATATCAAGAAGCCGCTGTTCGTCGTCACCGGCGCCAACGACCCGCGCGTCCCGGCGTCAGAGGCCGACCAGATCGTCGCGGCGGTGCGCAAGAACGGCGGCACGGCTTGGCATCTCGTCGGGACCAACGAAGGCCATGGCTTCGCCAAGAAGGAAAATGCCGACTATAATTTCTGGACGTCGCTGCTGTTCTGGAAGCAATATTTGCTGAACTGAGTTGGTCCGTCGCCCCCGCGAAGGCGGGGGCCGCTGACGGTCCTGCGGTTGGTCGCGGTGCAAACCGACTGCGGCCCCAGCCTTCGCGGGGGCGACGTTTAATCAACCCTGCGGCGGAACCGGCAGCGGCTCGGCGTCGGCTTCATCGGGCGCCGTCGGCATCGGCGCCTGACCGCTGGCCTGCCGTTCCAGCTCCTCGGCGGCCTTCTGGCGCTCGGCGAGCGCGCGTTCCTCGGCGACCACCGCGGCCTCGACGTCGGCGGCTGCCGAATCGATCCCCGCCAGACGCTTGGCGCGTTCGTCGGCGATCATCGCCTGCCAGTCGGTCTTGTCGGCGGCCTGGCGCTCGGCCTTGGCACCCGCGACCAGCGCCTGCGTACAGCCGGTGAAGCCGCCCAGCCCGGTCGGCGAGCAGCTGTCGGTGCCGAAGCGACCGATGCGCTCGACCGCGACGACCTTGTTCGCCCACGCCTCGTTGCGCACGTCGAGCGGGTTGCCGCGCAGCATCTCGGGAACGCGGTAGCGCTCGCCTTCGGGCAATTTTGCGCAGACCAGGATTTCGTCGGGTGCGCCCTTGGGGCATTGATCGTCGCCATAGACGACAACCTGATTGACCTTCTCACCGTCGACCGTCTGCTGCGCTGCGACGGGTACCGACAGCGCGCTACCGGCGATGACCAGGGCGAAAAGGGGGAGGCGGCTCATCGGATTTTCCTTCGTCTGCTCGGGCGTGGCTTGGCACTGCGACCCTGCATCCGCCATGAACGAATGCCGAGCCGCCAATCTATCAGATACGCTTCGACAGCGCGATGGCTGCGCGGCATCCGGCGCGGATCGCGAGGCTCAGCACCGGATAACCCGGCGCGCTTTCGGCGCCCGCGGCCAGCGCGGCCTCCTTATGCTCGAGTTCCTCGGCGCGGAAATCGGCCACCGCAGCGCTGAGTTCGGGGTCGCTGTCGTCCAGTTCATCCAGCTGGTCGCGGTAATGGCGATCGATTTCGGTCTCGACCGCGGCAGTGCAGGCCATCGCGGCGCGCGGACCCATCGCGGCGGTGACCGCGCCGAGTGCGAACCCCGCGACGTTCCAGAAGGGCTGGAGCGCGGTCGGGCGCACGCCGCGCCGCGCGATCATGGCATCAAAAAATTTGCGATGCCGCTCTTCCTGTTCGGCCATATGCGCGATTTCGCGCGCCATCGGGTGGCGGTCGCCCATCACCGCAAGCTGTCCGGCATAGATGCGCGTTGCGCCATATTCGCCGGCCTGATCGACGCGGATCATCGATGCGGTGCGCTTGCTCGTCATACGGCCGATGTGATCCCTCGGCGCAGCAAGGTCAAGACGAGCGCTGCCGCGCCGAGCGAAAAGATCGCGTTGAACCCCGCGAGCGAAATCCCGAACAGCGTCCATTGTGCGGTGTCGCAGCGGATCAGCGGCGCGTTCATGATCGCATCGAGCGACACCGGGCCGCCGCCGCCGGTCGCGCAGGTGGTCAGCCCCTCCCAAAAGCCATATTCGACCCCCGCGTGGTAGATGCCGATGACGCCGCTGATCGCGATCGCAAGCGCGGCGAGCAGCGTCAGGCTACGCATCGCCTTGTCATTGGCGCGCAGCAACAGCGCGAGCAGCGCGAGCACGATCGCCGCCTGATGCGGCCAACGCTGCCAGTAACACATTTCGCACGGGTGCAGGCCAAAGCCGAACTGCGACACCAGCGCGCCGCCATAGAGCAGGAGCGGCGCGAGAAATGCGACGAGGGGAGCAGAAATCCGCGATTGAAGCATCAAAAACTATCCTGCAATTTAACCGTCATCCCGGCGAAGGCCGGGATCTCGCCGTTGCGATGGGACGCGAGGGTAAGATCCCGGCCTTCGCCGGGATGACGGAGAGAAAAACCGTGGCTCAGTTGCGCGCGGTGGGCTTGGCGGGCTTGACCGGTGGCTTGCTGCTCTGCGCCATGCGCGGCGCGGCCGGGCTGATCCGCCCGATCGTCTGCAACGCATAGTGCAGCTGGAAATCCTCGATCCCCTTGGCCTTCAACTCGGCGGCGGTCGCCGTGAACCGCGGATCGGCCTTTTCGTCCTTTTCGATCAGCCCGTCGTCGACCTTTTTCTCGTTGATCAGGTGGCGGCGCAGATCGCTTTCGCGGAACTTCGGCCGCGACGCATAATCGGGGTCAGAAATCTGCGGCACCCGGATGTCGGGTTCGATGCCGCCCTCCTGCACGCTGCGCCCCGATGGGGTGTAATAGCGCGCGGTGGTCAGCCGCAGTGCGGTCGTGTCGCTCAGCGGCAGCACCGTCTGCACCGACCCCTTGCCAAAGCTGCGTTCGCCCATGACGATCGCGCGGTGCTGATCCTGCAGCGCCCCGGCAACGATTTCAGAGGCCGAGGCCGAGCCCGAGTCGATCAGCACAACCACCGGCGCGCCGCCCGCCAGGTCGCCGGGTTCGGCGAAGAAGCGTTCGATGTCGCCC
Source organism: Sphingopyxis microcysteis (assembly GCF_012274265.1). GTDB lineage: Bacteria > Pseudomonadota > Alphaproteobacteria > Sphingomonadales > Sphingomonadaceae > Sphingopyxis > Sphingopyxis microcysteis. Next base: position 289,959 of record NZ_JAANYY010000003.1, on the reverse strand, counting down.
TTGCGCCGGCCGCGCTGCGACACGATTTCGCCGCGTTCGAGGAACAGGTCGCTGATGCCGACCGCCTCATCGAGCAGCCCGCCGGGGTTCGAGCGCAGGTCGACGATCCAGCCGCGCGGTTTCTTGCCCAGCGATTTTTCGACCGCCATCATCGCCGCGCGCATGTCGGTGGTCGCGTCGGCGGAGAAGCTGGTTACGGTCAGCACGCCAACGTCGCCGCTGACTTCCCATTTGACGGGTTTCAGGTCGATGATCTCGCGCGTCAGCGACATTTCGATCGGCTTGTCCTGGCCCTCGCGAACGATCGTGACGTCGATCTTGGTTCCCGGACGTCCGCGCATCTGATCGACCGCCTCGTCGAGCGTCAGGCCAAAGATCAGTTCCTTGTTGATGTGGGTGATATAGTCGCCCGACTTGATCCCTGCCTTGTCGGCGGGCGTGTCGGCGGTCGGCGCGATGACCTTCACGACGCCGTCTTCCATCGTCACCGACAGGCCCAGCCCGCCATATTCGCCATCGGTCTGGGTGCGCAGGTTCGAAAAGCCGCGCGCGTCGAGATAGCCCGAATGCGGATCCAGGCTCGCGAGCATACCGTTGATCGCGCCCTCGATCAGTTTTGAATCGTCGACCGGTTCGACATAGTTGGATTTGACTTCCAGATAGACGTCCATGAAGCGCGAGATTTCTTCCTGCGTCTTGCTGTCGACGCTCGCCATCGCGCCGGTCGCGAGCGGTACCAGCGCCAGCGTCGAGAGCGCGGCGGCGCCCTGCCACAAGGCGAAGCGGCGCTTCGAGGATGCGGGCTTCTTGGTCGAGTCGGTCATGTGCGTCTTTCACTCAGGCGGGATCTTCCGCCATATATACCCCGGCTCGCCATCCTCCTACGCATTTGCGCAGGCGTCAAGCGGTGCATCCCGATAGGGGACAGCGCCCGAACGGGGGATTAATCAGCCCAAATCCGGGCAAGCGACGTCACCCGATCATCGCCACAATATCCACCGGGCGCCCGCCGCGGCGCAGTTCGACGGTGATGCGGCTGTCGTCCGACCCGGCGCGGCCGATCGGGGCGCCGCTGTCCAGCGTGTCGCCGACCCCAACCGATAATCCGATCATGCCGGTCAGCAGCGAGACCCAGCCGCCGCCATGGTCGATGATCACGATCTTGCCATAGCCGCGATAATCGCCGGCAAAACTGACCCGGCCGGGGGCAGGGGCAACGACTTGTCCGCCGGGCCGCGCCGCAATCGTCACGCCGCGCGAGCGGACCCCGCTGTCGTTGACCTCGCCCAGCCCGGCGACGATGCGACCGACGACGGGCAGCCGATAGGCGCCTCGCGTGAGCTCGGCTTCGGCCGGAGTGGGCGGCGCGGCGTTGGCCAGGCTGCTGGCGGGGTTACGCGGACGCGGCAGCGGACCGGCAAGCTGCGCCAGTTCGGCGCGCACCGCGCTGTCGGCCTCCAGCGAATCCATGAGTTCGACGATATCGCGCGCCTTTTCGCCCAGCCCGAGAGCGCGATCGGCTTCAAGTTGGGCGCTGCTCATCAACTCGCGCGAGCGCAGCCGCCCTTCATTCTCCAGCCGGGTCAAGGCGCTGCGCCGCTCGGACAGCTGGACCTTGCTGGCCGCCAGCGCCCTCAGCGCGACCGCCTGCTGACGGCGGGTGATCTGCAGCTGCGCCAGTTCCTGCCGTACCCCGGCGGTGCGTTGTTCGATCACCGGCATCGCGGCGTCGATCACGGCGCGCGCGTGGACCATGTCGGTGAGCGATCCCGGCTGCGCCAGCACGCTGACCGGGGGCTGGCGGGAGAGCTGCTGGAGCGATGCGGCGAGTTCGAGCAGCGGCTGTTGCTGCTCTGCCAGCGCCGCGCGCTGGGCTGCCAGGCGGCGACTGACCAGCGCGACGCGCGCTTCGCCGGCGCTGATGTCGGCCTCGGCCGACTGGATGCGCGCGGCCAGCGCGGCGCTGCGTTTCTTCAGCCGGTCGGCCTCGTTGCTGGCCGCCGCCGCCTGCGCTTCCAGCCGCGTGCTGCGCGCCATGGCCTCGGCGGACTGCTGCTTGGCGCCCAGCAATTGTTCACGCTCGCGTGCGGCAATCGCGGCGGGATCGAAGATGTCGCTTTGCGCCAGCGCCAGCGCGCCGCCCGCCACGATGGCGAACAGCGCCAGCGCGGTGAACATGCGCCTCATTGGCGCCCCTCGCGGTGATAGGGATGGTTCGCGATGATGCTGGTCGCGCGCCACAATTGCTCCGCAAGCATCGCGCGCGCCATCAGATGCGGCCAGGTCGCGCGGCCAAAGGCGATGACCTTGTCGGCGCCCTCGCGCTCGTCGGGTGTAAACCCATCGGCGGCGCCTAGGCAGAAGCGCGCCTCGCGCACCCCGCCGTCGCGCCATTTTTCCAGCAGTTTCGCAAATTCGAGCGACGACATCTGGTCGCCGCCCTCGTCCAGCAGCACGGTGCGGCTGTTGTCTGCCGCGACAGGCATCCGCCCGCCGGTATCGGGAAGCTCGGAAATCTTCTGAGCCCAGGTCACGCGCTTCATATAGCGCTCGACCAGCTCGGCCTCGGGAGAGCGCCCGATGCGCCCGCGCGCGATGATGTGCAGCAGCATGGGTTTTTGTTCACCTTCGGTGAAGGCGGGCTGGTGCCGCCTCTGTCGGCCTTTAGGCCGAACAGATCAAAAACGTCAATTTGCCAGCGTGACGGGCGGCGCGTCGCCGAACGACCACATGCGCTCGAGGTTGTAGAAGCTACGGACCTCGGGACGAAACAGGTGGACGATGACGTCGCCCGCATCGAGCAGCACCCAATCGGCATTGGGCAGTCCTTCGACACGAACGCTGCGGCCCGCTTCCTGCTTGATCCGCTGCGCCAGTTTCTCGGCGATCGCCGAGACATGGCGCGTCGACCGGCCGCTCGCGATCACCATATGATCGGCGATGCTGCTCTTGCCGGCAAGCGGGATGGAAATGGTTTCCTGGGCCTGGTCCTCGTCCAGCTGGTGGAGGATCAGCGCGTGGAGCGCTTCCACGCTGTCATTGGCGGGTGCGGCGCCGGAGGCGGCCCCCTGGGTGGCGGAGATCAAATGCGTCCTTTCTTGGTCGGTTCCACCAGCCATGAACGCGTGATCGGGTCGCGCAGCGCGCGGCCTTCATAGCGTTCGAACCAGCGGGGGTTGGCCTGCCGTATCGCAGTTGCGGATCGCACATCGGGCGAAAATCGCAGGAACACGAGGGCGGGCGGTCTCCAGTCTGTCCAATGCTTTTTCTGGTCTGCGGGCCGGACAAAGCGCCGCAGCCATCCCATCGCACGTCTTGCATGGGCGCGGTCGTTATAACCCGGACGCGCGATTACCGCAATCGGCATCAAACGGGCTATTTCCCGCCAGTCGCGCCATTGGGGCAGCTGGACCAGATTGTCGGCGCCCATGATCCAGATGAACTGCCGGTTCGGGTAACGCCGCACGAGCTTTTTCAGCGTATCGATCGTGTAACGGGTGCCAAGTTCGGCCTCGATCGAGGTCGCGCGGATCGGCGATCGGCGCGCCATTTTCTGTGCCGATGCGAGCCGCGCCGGAAGCGAGGCCATGCCCGCCTTGGGCTTCAGCGGATTGCCCGGCGACACCAGCCACCACAATTCATCGAGCCCGAGCGCGTCGATCGCATTCAAACTGATCGCGCGATGCCCGCCATGCGCGGGATTGAAGCTGCCGCCGAGGAGGCCGGTGGGGATCACAGCAGGGTTTGCCAGTCGCTGCGGAGATGGATCACGCGCAAAACCACCAGACGTTCGGCATTAAGGCTATAGAGCAGGGCGAAGGGAAGCTGGCCGAGGCGCCATTTGCGGAGGCCTGTCGCATCGACAAGCGATCCGGCATGAGGCGTCAAAGCGAGAAAGTCGCTCGCGCGATCAGCTGCCGTCAGCAATTGGTCGGCCAAATCAAAATCGACGAGAAAAAGGCTGTCCGCATTGTTCAGCAGGTCGTCGTTCGCCGCCTGCGACCATTGGACCTTGATCACGCCGCGGCTTTGTCATGCTTTGCGTGGAGTTCGCCCCGCTTCGCGGCGATGAACTGCTTCATCTCTTCATGCGAGATCAGCGGTTCCTCGCGCGCCGACCGTTCGCCTTCTTCTATAATTGCAAGCATCTCCGCTTCGCGTTCGACGAACTGCCTGACCGCTTGCGCGACCAACCAGGATCGCGACCGGTCATAGCGCTCCGCGAGCCTGTCGAGCGTTTCCAACGTCGCCATGTCAAGGCGAGTGGTGATGGGAGTCGTCGGTTCCATAGTCCATTGTATCATTTGTATACAAGTGATTCAAGGTTCCTCGATATCATTGACCCCTAACGCAGTCGACAGGGCTCGTCGAGCAGGCGGGTCGATCACTTCAGGCATCGTATAACAATATTGCCCCGGTTCGCCGGCTCGCTGGGCTTTGATTCCGAGGTTACGGGTAACGTCGGCAAAGGCTTTGTCATATCCCGCATCGCGTCGTTTGGCGACACGGGCTGCACAGGCGGCCGAAAACGGCGTGGCGGCGATGCAGGCGTTGAACAAAATCAATTCGGAAGTAGAAAAGCTGTCGCTGACCGCTTTGCTTTCGGCCATGTCCTTGATCGCGCGATCGGCGAGAAAACGGTGTTCGGCCAAAATTTCTTTCAGCGATGGCGATCTCCGATCGCGGAAGCCGGATTGTGCGGCGGGCGTCTCGCTAGGCCGTAGCTCGCCACCTTCCAGCAAGAAGCAGCTGGGATCGAAGAACATGGTCAGCTTCATAGGCTCCCGCGAATTCACCGAGATTTTGGAATCCCTGATGGTCTGGACCAGACGATCAACCAGATTGCCCCGCGCCAACTGTTCGCCCCATCCATCGCTTGCGCGCCAAATCAGGACCGTATCGCGCGCCACCAGCCAGCCAAAGGGCGTCGCGGCGATCAATAGAACAAGCGCCGCCCAGCGAAGCCACTTCGCCCTGCTGCGGCGCTCCCCGTTTTTCAAGGACGGACCTGCCCCGTTCCGCGCACCAGCCATTTGTACGTCGTCAGCCCTTCGAGCGCGACCGGGCCACGCGCGTGGAGCCGCCCCGTCGCGATGCCGATTTCGGCGCCGAGGCCGAATTCGCCGCCGTCGGCGAATTGCGTCGAGGCATTGTGCATCACGATCGCGCTGTCGACGCCGGTTAGGAAACGCTCGGCGTTCGCGGCATGCTCGGTGACGATCGCGTCGGTATGCTTGCTCGAATGCGCATCGATATGCGCGAGCGCGCCGTCGATCCCGTCGACCAGTGCGACCGAGACGATCGCGTCGAGATATTCGGTGTCCCAGTCGCCGGTCGATGCGGGCTCGACATGCGGGCTCAGCGCCGCGATTCCCTTGTCGCCGCGCACTTCGCAGCCCGCCTCGACCAGCGCATCGACGATGGCGAGTGGCGCTACATAGGCGCGGTCGATCAGGATCGTCTCGGTCGCGCCGCAGACGCCGGTGCGGCGCATCTTGGCGTTGACGGCAAGCTCCACCGCCTTCGCCGGATCGGCGGCGCCGTCGATATAGAGATGGTTGATCCCGTCGAGATGCGCGAGCACGGGCACGCGCGCCTCATCCTGCACCCGTGCAACCAGCCCCTTGCCGCCGCGCGGGATGATGATGTCGATCAGCCCCTGCGCCCGCAGCATCGCGCCCACCGCGGCGCGGTCCTGCGTCGGCACGAGCTGTACAGCATCGGCAGGCAGTCGCGCCGCAACCAGCCCCGCGGCGAAGGCCGCGTGAATCGCGCGGTTCGAATGCACCGCCTCGCTGCCGCCGCGCAGGATGACCGCGTTGCCCGACATCAGCCCGAGTGCCGCGGCGTCGGCGGTCACATTGGGGCGGCTTTCGTAGATGATGCCGACGACGCCCAGCGGCACTCGCACGCGGCTGAGCACCAGCCCGTTGGGGCGCGTCACGCGGTCGATCTCGGCGCCCGCAGGATCGGGCAGCGCCGCGACGGCGTCGATCGCGTCGGCGATCCCGGCGAGCCTTGCTTCGTCGAGGCGCAGCCGGTCGAGCATCGCGCCCGACAGGCCATTGGCCTGTCCCGCGGCCATATCTTCGGCGTTGGCGGCGAGTATCTCGGGCGAACGGGCGCGGATCGCCGCCGCTGCGGCGACCAGCGCCGCGGCTTTTTCCGCGGTCGGAGTCAGCGCCAGCCGTTTCGCCGCGACGCGCGCGCGCGCGCCCATGTCGGCGATCAGGGCGGCGGCGTCGCTGGGCAGGGGCGGGGCAGAGAGAGCTTCGGCGTTCATCGCGCTGCCACTATCATGTTTTGCGTGGCGCCCGAAAGTCCCGTTGCGCCCAGCCTCGCCCACCTTTAGTCAAGACGGCATGAGCGGGGATATCGAAGGCATCGGGGCGGCGGTAACCGCGGGGCTGGCGGGCCGCGCGGTCGAACCGCAGCATGGCGGCACGGGCGAATCGCCGGGCAGCCTGCGCTGCCTGAATTGCGGCACCAGCCTGACGGGTTCGCATTGCCATCATTGCGGCCAGCGCGCCGACGTTCACCGCAGCTTCGGCGCGATCGGGCATGATCTGGTCCATGCGATCTTCCATTTCGAGGGCAAGATCTGGAACACGCTGCCGCTCCTCGCCTGGCGTCCCGGCGACCTGACGCGCCGCTATATCCATGGCGAGCGCGCGCGCTTCATCTCGCCGCTCGCGCTGTTCCTGTTCGCGGTGTTCCTGACCTATGCGGTGCTTGCGATGGTCGGCAGCGGCGATTTCGGAAGGGGCTTGAACGACGGCATGGGCTTTGACGAGGCCGTCGCCGAACAGACGCGGACGACCGCGATCAAGGACAGCATTCAGCGCGAGGTCGACCGGATCGACACCGAGCTGGCGAAAAAGGACATTGCGGCCGCCAGCCGTCAGGAGCTGGAGAGCGAACGCGACATATTGCAGAAGAGCGCCGAATATCTCGGCGTCGCGCGGGCGCGCAGCAAGAGCGAGCGGTCCGCCGATCGCGCCGCGGGACCCCCGGTGCTCGACGATCCGGGGAAGCAGGTGATGACAAGCGTCGATTTCATCTCGCGCAACAAGGTCGACACGGGCGTGCCCTTCATCGATCGCGGGCTGGAAAAGGCGCTCGCGAACCCGGCGCTCGTGCTCTACAAGGTGCAGGCAAACGCCTATAAATTCGCCTGGGCGCTGATCCCGCTGTCCCTGCCTTTCATGTGGCTGCTCTATCCGTTCAGCCGACGCTTCCACACTTACGACCATTTCGTCTTCGTCACCTATTCGATCTCGTCCATATTGCTGCTGTTCGTCGTGGTGCGGCTGCTCAACCTGACGATCTTCGGCGAACTCGCGACTTTCTTTGCGCTGCTCTACGTGCCGTTCCACATGTATCGCCAGCTGCGCGGCGCCTATCGTTCGTCGCGGTTCGGGGCGTTCGTTCGCACAAATTTGCTGCTGTTTTTCAGCCTGTTCTCGGTGATGATGTTCATGTTCCTGCTGCTCGCGCTCGGCGTGATGGGGTAACCCCAAAGCTGGCGGCGCCGAATCGTAACAAAGGCCGGGCAAAGAACCCGCCGATCGAGGAGGAGATTTGCGATGCATCATCAATGGGGCGAAATGGATCGGCGCCAGCTGATCGCGCTCGGCACCGCGGGGCTCGCGGCATTGTCGCTGCCCGGCGCGGCGGCGGCGATGATGGCGCAGGGCTTTACCCACGGCGTCGCGAGCGGCGAGCCGGGGGCGAATTCGGTGCTGCTATGGACGCGCTACGCTGCCGCCAGCGATACGATGCTGACCGCCGAATTGTCCGAAACGTCGGATTTCGCCAAGATTTCGGGCGGCGGCAGCGTCACCGCGATGGGCGACCGCGACCATACCGCCAAGCTCGGCGTCACGGGACTTCAGCCAGGCCGCTGGTATTACTACCGCTTCGTCGCCCCCGACGGCACCAAATCGCTGACCGGCCGCACCCGCACGCTGCCCGCGGGACCGACCAGCGCTTTCACTCTCGCGCTCTTTTCCTGTTCGAACCTGCCGTTCGGCTGGTTCAATGCCTATGCCCATGCCGCGGCGCGTCAGGACATCGATCTGGTCGTCCATGCGGGCGACTATCTCTATGAATATCCGGTCGGCGATTATCCTTCGCTCAAACAGGCGGTGCCGGGGCGCACGATCCAGCCGGCACACGAGATGGTGGCGCTCGCCGATTACCGCCTCCGCTACGCCGCCTATCGCAGCGATCCCGACCTCGCACGGTTGCACGCGCTGTTTCCGATGATCGCGCAATGGGACGATCATGAAACCGCGAACGACAGCTGGAAGGGCGGGGCAGAAAATCACAATGACGGCGAAGGCAGCTGGCCCGACCGCGTCGCTGCTGCCGAGCGCGCCTATCGCGAATGGATGCCGGTCGCCGATACGCGCTGGCGCGATTACCAGGTCGGCGACCTCGCGACGATCTTCCTGCCCGAAACGCGCCTGACCGGCCGCGACAAGCCGTTCGAGATCGACGAGATCGTCGCGGGCGACGGCGACACGGCCGCCACGTTGCGGCAGTTCGCCGAAACCGCCTATCGCGATCCGGCGCGCCAGATGATGGGCGCCGAGCAGGAAAAGTGGCTGTTCGACGGCTTCGCCGCTTCGACCAAAGCCGGCACGCGCTGGCAGGTCTGCGCGCAGCAGGTGGTGATGGGCAGCCTGTTTACGCCGCCCGAGTCAAAGGATTGGTTCGGCGCCACCATGGCCGACGTTGTCCGCCGCCGCGTCGAAACGGCGCAGCTTGCGGCCAAAGCGGGGCTGCCGTTCAACTTCGACGCGTGGGACGGCTATCCGGCGGCGCGTTCGCGGTTGCTCGCCGCGGCCCAGCGAGCCGATGCCGACCTCGTCACCCTGACCGGCGATACGCACAACGCCTGGGCGTTCGACCTCAGTGAGGGCGGCCGCGCGGCCGGGATCGAGATCGCCGGGCAGAGCGTCACCTCGCCCGGCTACGAAGGCTATACGCGCGGCATTTCCGACGACGCGCGGGTGTCGGCGCTGCGCGCCGCGTCGCCGCAGCTCAAATGGGCGAACACCCAGGATCGCGGCTATGTGACGGTGCAACTGACGCGCGACCGGGTGACGGCAAACTGGCACAGCGTCGAAACGATCCGTACCCATAGCCCGGTGCTGAAAGGCACCCACAGCATGACCGCGGCGCGCGGACGGCGGAAATATGACGCGGCTTAGCTGTAGGGCGGCGTATCCTCGAATTCGGCGAACCAGGGATAGTCGTTCGCAACGCTGACGGTGAAATTGGCGGGGCGTTTTTCGAGGAAGCTCGACACACCCTCGGCGGCATCGGCGCTGCGCCCGCGCGCAAAGATCGCACGACTGTCCCAGCGGTGTGCGCTCATCGGGTGCGGCGCGCCGAGCATCCGCCACAGCATATGGCGGGTGAGCGCGACTGACACCGGCGCGCTGTGCTCGGTCAGCTCGCGCGCCTTGGCGATAGCGGCGTCGACCAGCTCGCCCGGCGCGTGGACCGACTGGACGAGGCCTTTTTCATGCGCTTCGGCGGCGTCGATCAGCCGCCCCGAATAGCACCAGTCGACCGCGTTCTGGATGCCGACCAGCCGCGGCAGGAACCAACTCGATGCAGCCTCGGGGACGATCCCGCGCCGCGCAAAGACGAAGCCGTAACGCGCCGTCTCGCTCGCGAGGCGCGCGTCCATCGACAGCGTCATCGTCGCGCCGATGCCCACCGCGGCGCCGTTGATCGCGCCGAGCACGGGTTTCTTGCAGTCGAAGATGCGCATCGACACGCGCCCGCCCGAATCGCGGATCAGCGGGTGCGACCAGTCGATCGTGCCATCCTCGGCCACCGGGCTCGCCGACATCCCATCGGGCAGGATCGCCTGCTTGTCGGTGCGCTTGTCATAATCGAAGGTCGCGGCGCCTTGGCCGAGGTCGGCGCCGGCGCAAAAGGCGCGGTCGCCCGATCCGGTGAAGATCACCGCGCGGACGCCGTCGTCGGCGTCGCATTCATCGAGTGCGGCGACGATCTCGAGCATCATTTCGGTGGTGAAGGCGTTCATCCGGTCGGGCCGGTGCAGTGTCAGCAGCGCGATGCCCTCCTGGCGGTCGAGGCGAATCTGGTCGAAGCTCATTCATCTCTCTCCTTGGATTTAACGTCATCGTTGCAAGCGCCGGGAACTAAGGCAAGCTCTAGTTGACGTAAACGTAAGGGGCAAATCCTCCCTGTGCCGCAGGCATGGGGAGGGGGACCGCCGCGAAGCGGTGGTGGAGGGGCCGCGCCGTCGGCGCCGATCGCCCCTCCGTCAGCGGCTCTGCCGCTGCCACCTCCCCATCGCTTCGCGACAGGGAGGATCATCGGCGACGTGACTGATGACGCGCCCTTGCTTTGCCGCTATAGGCCGCCCGACCGCCCCGGCGCCGCCTCTTCCTGAGTCGCTTGCCGGGGCCATTCATTTGGTTCCGACAGAAAGTTGACCGCCATGGCCCGTCGCCGCCAGATCTACGAAGGCAAAGCCAAGATCCTCTATGAAGGTCCCGAACCCGGTACGCTGATCCAGTATTTCAAGGATGATGCGACCGCGTTCAACGCGCAGAAACGCGGGACGATCAACGGCAAGGGCGTGCTCAACAACCGGATTTCGGAGCATGTCTTTACATTGCTCGGCAACATCGGCGTCCCGACGCACTTCATCCGCCGCCTCAACATGCGCGAGCAGCTGATCCGGCAGGTCGAGATCGTGCCGATCGAGGTGATCGTGCGCAATGTCGCCGCGGGCACGCTGTCGAAGCGCCTCGGGATCGAGGAGGGGACGCAGCTCCCCCGCACGCTGATCGAATATTGCTACAAGGACGACGCGCTCGGCGACCCGCTGGTCGCCGAGGAGCATATCGCCTGCTTCAACTGGTGCAGCCAGGACGAGCTTCACGATATTCAGGATATGGCGATCCGCATCAACGACTTCATGTCGGGCATGTTCGCCGCGGTCGGCATCCGCCTGATCGACTTCAAGCTCGAGTTCGGGCGGCTTTACGAAGGCGACTTCAGCCGCATCATCCTGGCCGACGAAATCAGCCCCGACGGCTGCCGTCTGTGGGACATGACGACGAACGAAAAGCTCGACAAGGATCGCTTCCGCCGCGACCTCGGCGGCGAGGTCGAAGCCTATCAGGAAGTCGCGCGTCGGCTCGGCCTGATGCCCGAGGGCGGCGAGAATGCCGTGCTCGACCTCGAAAGCCACCGGAAGAAAAAGGGCAGCTGACCAGCGCGTCGCCCCCGCGAAGGCGGGGGCCGCTGGCGGCTTAGCGCAGCAGCGCCGCGTAGACCGACTGCGGCCCCCGCCTTCGCGGGGGCGACGGGTTTGATCAAATATTGATGCTCGTCGGAATCAGGCTCGGCTGCAGATACGGGTAGGACTGCATCCGTTCGGCATTGCGCGCGACGATCTCGGCCTCGACGCCTGTCAGCGCCGCCTGGAACCACGCCAGCGGCCCTTCGGCGCCCGTTACCCGCGGATCCTGAAACCACGTCGGATAGGGAAAAGCGTTGCTGCGATAATCGCCGAGCGGGCGATAATGCACCGACCCCAGCAGTTCGAGCACATTCAATTGTTCGAGCGCGAGCGCCATCGGCGGCATCATCGCGAGCCAGCCCGGCTTGTCATGCCCGCGCTGACCGCTCGGCGCCGCCTGCCAGCCCGCACCCGTGAACGCGGGCGCAAACGCCATGATGTCCTTTTGCGGGAAGTTGACGGCGGCGTGCTGCGCGCTCGCGGTGAACATCACCATCGTGCAGATTTCGGCGAGCTGCTTGCGGCTGAGGATCGCTCCGAAACCCTTGATCTTCGCTTCGCCTGCAAGGCACGCGGCCCATGCGGCGAGTTCGGTGTCGCCGGTGACATCGGCGTCGCTCGCATAATAGAGGTCGACATATTGCCGTGCCCATTCGTGGATCGTGTTCCACACGAGCAGCGCATCGTCGCGATACGGATATTCTGCGAGCGCTGAATCGACGCCGACGCCGCGTTCGGCGAGGTCCGCGGGTAGCATCTTGCCACAGAAATCGAACGCCAGCCGGGCATCGACCGCGGCGAGCTGGCTCGACGTGATGGTGCCCGCGAAAATATGGTCGATCGGGCCGCCTGGCGCGATCAGCGAGGTTGCGGCCTGATCGTTGATGAACAAGGTGCCCTCGAAATGCGGCACCAGCAGCGCCCAGATGGGGTGTACCTCGGCGAGGTGGCGGTGGGTGGCGACCGCGAACGCCTCGATCACCAGATGGGTGCGCGCGAGATGCGCGAACAGCTCGTGATAATTTCCGTCGGCAACCTGCACGACGAACTTCGCCATTTCCCAGCCCCATAGCTTGTCGGCGGCGGGGGAGGGGGTGAAGATCGGCCAGTCGGCGGGGTCCTGCCCGCACTGGATCGCGACCGGCACCAGCGATGATCCACCCGGCGGCACCGCAAACAGCGCCATCGGCTGCCAGGCATATTTGGCGAGGCTGCCATAGGTCCCGGGATCGAGGACTTCGAGCGGCTTGTAGTCGAGGATGAACAATCGGCCGTCGGCGAGCGCCGCGGCCAGCGTGTCGCCATTGACGACCGCGGCATATTGCGCCGCGCTCAACCCGAAATTGGCGGGCAGGGCGCCGTCCACCGCGGCAATCAGCATGCAGTTCGGACCTTGCACGCGCAGGCGGGCGAATTCGCCGTCGCTCTGGAACATGTAACTGATCCCCGGCACGGGCAGCGTCGCGAACAGCGCGCGATACGCTTCGATGCTGCGCGGGGTCCGGCTGCCGAGCCCCATCGCCTCATCGATCTTCATCAGCGCCTCGATCCGCTCCTTATAGCCCGTCAGCAGCGCGATATGCGCGTCGCGTTCGGCGGCTGCGACGGCATTTTCGACATCGCCGACGATCCGTTCGAAGATATTGCCGCCGCTGTGGACGCCATGGTCGGCCGCGATCTTGGCGGTCGACGCCTCGATCGCGTCGCATTCGGTCAGCGCGGCTTCATATTGCGCGCGCGGGCTGTCGAGTTCGCCCTTGTCGACCCCGCCAAGCTTTACGGTCAGCGCGTTGCGGACGATGCCCAGCCCGACGCCGATCAGGATCACGAACCATGCGATCGTCGGCTCGTCATTCTTCGGCACCGCGGTGGCGAGCGGCACGCCGGGCAGCGTCGGGACGTCGGTCGTCCACTGATAGACCGCCTGCGTCGCGGTCAGCTGCGCCGCGCGCGCCGCTTGCTCGGCAGGGGTGTCCTGTTGCGGCAGTGTCGGGGCGGCGGGCGGCATCGGTGTCGTCGGCGTGGTAGTGGCGGGGGTCAGCGGCGGCATCGGATAGGACATGACGTGGCTCCTGTCGGGCGCGTGAAATCGGTCGCCGCTTGTCGCCGGACATGGTTAATATTTCGCAAGCCATTGGCCCGCTGCGGCCCCCTAGGCCTGTGATAAGACGTGGTTTCGATCCTTAACCGATGCTTTACCCCTGCTTGTTATCCGAAGGGGATGACGGGGGTCTTTAACAGATTGATCACGCGGATTTTTCCGCCGGTGCCGGACGCGATCCGCGACGATGTCGCGATTTTGCGCGCCAATCGCATCGAAACGCTGACCCCGATGCTGTTCCTGATGCTCGCGGCGACGACGCCGACCGCAATCTACGCCGGGGTGGCGACAGTCCACCCGATCATTCGTATCGGCTTTCCGGTGACCCTGGCGATCGTCGGCGTCCTCGGGTTCCTGTTCCTGATGCACAACCGCGGTCGCCGGATGAGTCCGCGCCGCGCCAGACGCATGATCCGCGAGGCGAGCTGGGTGTCGGGCACCACCGGCCTGATGTGCAGCGTGTGGACGGTGACCAACTGGCTCGCCGCGCCCGCGGCGACGCACAGCTATTATGCGATGATCATGGCGATGGGATCGCTTGCGACCGCCTATTGCCTGTCGTCGATCCGCTTTGCCACCATCGTCAATCTCGGCATCGGCCTCGCGCCGGTGGCGCTGTTGATGCTGACGTCGGGCAACCCGCCCGAAATCGCTGCGGGAACCAGCCTCGTTATCGCGACGCTGTTCCTGCTTCGCATGGTGATCCAGCAGCACGGGCAGGTCATCGACCTGCTCGAACTCCAGCGGCAGATGCGCGAGCTTGCGCACACCGATCCGCTCACGGGCCTTGCCAATCGCCGCGAATTCGACCTGCGGATCGAGGAAGAGATTGCCAAGGCCGACGAAAGCAGGCCGTTCGCGATCGCGCTGCTCGATCTCAACGGGTTCAAGCCGGTCAACGACCAGCACGGCCACGCGGTCGGCGATCTGTTGCTGTGCGAAATTGCTGAGCGCCTGCGCCGCGCCTGCGGCAATCATGCGATGGTGGCGCGCCAGGGCGGCGACGAATTTGCCATATTGGCGCCCGCCGGATCGCCGCTGCTCGCGACCTCGCTTGCCGACCATATCCTCGCGGCGCTGGCGGCGCCCTATCGCATCGACGGTCGCCCGATCCGCGTCGGCGCGAGTGTCGGTACGGCCCGCTGGCCCGACCATGGTCAGACGGTGCGCAAATTGTGCGAAGTCGCCGACGGCGCGCTCTATGCGGCCAAGGCTGCCGGCCGCGGGCACGCGGCGACGGGCGAACCCGGCGGGCGCCGGTTCGGCGCCAATCCGGGCGCCGACGTCCAGGCCTATTCCTGATCCGTCAGGCGCGGGCGGTCCCTGCCGCAGGCTTGTCCGAACGCCGCGCCACGATCGATGAAATCCGCGCCAGAATGCCCGCATTTCGGCGCGTTTTGACCCCGATCTTATCGGTTTGGTAACCATCCCTCTCTAACGCATTGTCAAATAGCGTGGGGATTTCAGCATGGATGTTTCAAAGGTTACTGCGGCGGACCAAACGCGGTCGATCAACTGGGATCTGCTGGAAAAAATTGTCGTCACCTTGCTGCTCGGTACGCTCGCGACGCGGATGATCCCCGCGGCGGTCGAGAGCGGAGCCTGGCAGAACTGGATCATCCTGCTCGCCGAGGGCTGCGTGGCCTTTTTCGTGCTCATTCGGCGGCCCACGACGGCGATCACGCGGCGTCCGCGCGATTGGGTGCTGGGTTTCGGCGGAACCTTCGCCGCGATGCTCGCGGTGCCGTCGAGCGATGTACCGCTGGTTCCGCTCCAGATCTGTCTGTTCCTGATGCTGGCGGGGCTGTTTATCCAGCTCTATGCCAAATTCATCCTGCGCCGCAGCTTCGGCGTCGTTGCTGCCAATCGCGGCGTCAAGATCGGCGGGCCGTATCGCTTTGTGCGGCACCCGATGTATGCCGGCTATGCGCTGACGCATATCGGCTTCCTGCTCAGCGGCCCCACGGTCTGGAACTTTGCCGTTTATGCCCTTGCGCTGGGGCTGAATATCGCGCGGCTGGTCGCCGAAGAGCGGGTGTTGATGGACGATCCGGCCTATCGCGAGATGGCGGCGCGGGTTCGGTATCGGCTGTTCCCCGGTATCTTCTGACCCGACAATGGATATGGACTGGCTGCTCGGCTTTATCGACGTCAAGGCGATCCTGATCGTCATCCTGATCTTCGGGCCGCTGGAACGCATGTTGCCGGCCCGCCCGCAACAGCCAGCGCTGCGACGGGCATGGACCACCGATGCCGTTCATTGTGTGGTCAATCGTATCCCGATCGGAATCGGGCTCGGGCTGGTCGCGGCCTTGTCGATATGGCTGGGCGATGCCGCCGTACCGGCGTCCTTTCGCGCCAGTGTCGCCGCGCAGCCGCTCTGGCTCCAGACGGTCATATTGATGCTGCTCGCCGATCTGATCTTCTACGCAATGCACCGGCTGTTTCATACCGTTCCGGCACTTTGGCGCATTCACGCCATTCATCACAGCATCTCGGACCTCGACTGGCTCGCCGCCTATCGCATCCATCCGCTCGACCAGATATTGACCAAGGGCGCCTCGCTGATCCCCGCCTTTGCGCTGGGTTTTTCCGATGCGGCGCTGGCGATCTTCTTCGTCGTCTTCCAATGGCATACCTTGCTGTTGCACAGCAATGTGCGGATCGGCTTCGGGCCGTTCAGCTGGCTCGTCGCATCGCCTTGTTTCCATCATTGGCACCATGCCAATGACCCGGCGCACTGGAACCGCAATTTCGCGGCGCAATTCCCGCTATGGGATATATTGTTCGGTACCGCGCAGATGCGGCGCGATGCGATGCCGGACCGTTATGGCATCGAGGATCCGGTGCCGCCGGGCTACGGACGCCAGATGGTCTATCCGTTTCAGCGGGAATCCAAGGACGCGGCTTGAACCATATTTGGCCATGATGCTGTCGTCGGTCGAAAACCACCGCCCGGGCGGATAACCATCGCTTGACCGCTTGCGGGGCGGTGGCCACATCGGTGCGATGACCAAATCGCTTGTCCGGCGCGCCTCGACCGCGCTTTCGCCCCTCGTCCTTTTGATCGCGACCGCCGTACCGGCCCATGCCCGGGATGCCGCGCCGCCGACCGCGGCGGCGGCGATCAACCCGCAAACCGACGCAGCCAAGGCGTGGAACTTCGCCGCCAGCGATGTGCCGGTCGATCCCAACATCGTCTTCGGCGTCCTGTCCAACGGCATGAAATATGCGCTGCTGCAAAACAGCACGCCCAAGGACAGCGTCGTCCTGCGCATGCGTTTCGACGTCGGTAGCTTTGCCGAGGCCGATGACCAGCGCGGCCTCGCCCATTTCCTTGAGCATATGGCGTTCAACGGTTCGACCAACGTACCCGAGGGCGAGATGATCAAGCTGCTCGAGCGCAAGGGGCTGGCGTTCGGCGCCGACACCAACGCCTCGACCGGGTTCGACGAGACGGTGTACAAGCTCGACCTGCCCAACGCTTCCGACGATCTGATCGACACCGGGCTGATGCTGATGCGCGAAACCGCCAGCGAGCTTACGATCGACCCCGCGGCGGTCGACCGCGAGCGCGGCATCATCCTGTCCGAACGGCGCGCGCGCGATACTTATCAGCTCCGCAATCTGATCGACCAGCTTGATTTCCAGATGCAGGGCATGAAGGTCGCAAGCCGCATTCCCGTCGGTACCGAGGAGGTGATCAAGACCGCCCCCGCCGCCCGCCTGCGCGATCTCTACGACCGCTATTACCGCCCCGAGCGCGCGACCTTGGTGATGGTCGGCGACTTCGATCCGGCAAAGGTGGAAGCCAAGATCAAGGCGCGCTTTGGCGACTGGCGCGGACGCGGTCCGGCCGGGCCCGATCCCGACATCGGTACCATCGATTATCGCCGCGCCGCAGCGGCCGATGACTTCATCGACCCCGCGATCCAGGACATGGTGACGATCGCTGCGTTCAAACCCTGGGTCGAAGAAGCCGATACCAAGGCGAAGCGCGCCCGCACCTTGGCGGAAGATGTCGGCGAAGCGATCGTGAGCCGCCGACTGGCCAAGATCGCGTTGAGCGAAGATTCACCGATCCTTGCCGGCTATTTCGCCGAAGCCGGGGGCTGGAAAGTTTTCGATCAGGTCACCTTCGGCGCTGTCGCCAAGGAAGGCGCGTGGAAAGAGGCGCTGGCGCTGATCGAACAGGAACAGCGCCGTGCCATCCAGCATGGCTTCACGCAGGCCGAAGTCGACGAGCAGCTCGCGAACCGCCGCACCGCGTTCAAGAATGCCGTCGCCGGGGTGACAACGCGGCGTAGCGACGCGCTCGCCGACACGCTGGTGGCCGCGGCCAAGGGCGATTTTGTGTTCGTGCGCCCAGAAACCTCGCAAGCCTTGTTCGAGGCGACCGCGCCATCGCTCAGCGCCGCCGCGGTGACCGCGGCGTTCCGCAAACGGATGGACGGCCTCAGCGCTCCGCTCGCGCGGGTTTCGGCGAAAAAGCCGATCGAGGGCGGCACCGACGCTATCCTCGCCGCGCTCCGCGCTTCGGCGCAGGTTGCCGTCGCCGCCCCGACGCAGGCCGCGAACGCTGCCTTCGCCTATGACAATTTCGGTACCCCCGGCAAAATCGTCAGCGACAACCGCGTCGAGGATCTGGGCATTCGCCGCATCCGCTTTGCCAACAATGTGATGCTCAACATCAAGAAAACCGATTTTCAGAAGGAAACGGTCTATCTGTCGGTGCGCGTCGATGGCGGCAATCTGCTCGCGACCCGCGACGACCCGACCCGTGTCGCGCTGGCGGGGTCGATGGTGCTGGGCGGGCTGGAGGCGCACAGCGTCGACGATCTGCGATCGATCCTCGCGGGCCGCACTGTCAGCCCCAATTTTGGCAGCGGGGCCGATTTCTTCGGCGGCACCGCAACCAGCTCGCCGGGCGATTTTGCGCTCCAGGCCAAGTTGATGGCGGCGTTCCTGACCCATCCCGGCTACCGCGCCGACGGCCTGGCGCTGATCCGCCGCGTGCTGCCGCAACAATATGCGGCGAACGACGCGACCCCGGCGGCGGTGATCGGCCGCGACGCGGGCGGCATCCTTGCCAATGACGATCCGCGCTCGCAGACCCCGCCGCTAGAAAAGCTGATGACGCTCGACTGGACGCAGCTGAAACCGGTGGTGGCTGACAGCTTTGCCAAGGGTGCGATCGAAATCGGCGTCGTCGGCGACATCGACGAACAGGCGGCGATCGACGCCATCGCCGCGACCTTCGGCGCATTGCCCGAACGCCGCGCCGCGTTCGACCCGCGCGCCGACGCGCGCGTGCGCGAATATGCCAGCGACCGCAGCGAACGGACGCTGATCCACAAAGGGCCGACCGAACAGGCGGAACTGCGCGTCTATTGGCCCGCGCGCGACGACAGCGACCTTGCCGAAGCGATGCGGCTCAATCTGCTGGTGCGCGTCATGCAATTGAAGCTGACCGAAGAATTGCGCGAAAAGCTTGGCGAAAGCTACAGCCCTGGCGCCGCCGCCAGCCTGTCGGACGAATTTCCGGGCTATGGCCATCTGTTCGCCGCCAGCAATGTTGATCACAAGGATCTGGCGACCACCCGTGCCGCGATCTTCGCGATCGCCAGGGAACTCCGCGACGCGCCCATCGACCAAGACCTGCTCGACCGCGCCCGCAAGCCGTTGGTCGAGGCGATGACGAAGTCGCGCCGCGAAAATTCCTATTGGCTGAACTATGTCGCCGAAGCGACCAGCCAGGCCGACCGCCTCGACCGCAGCCGCAAGGGCATCGGTGAAGTCGAAGCCGCAACCCCCGCCGACCTGCAGACGCTGGCGCGCCGCTATCTAGTCGACGACAAGGCGCTGGTGATCAAGGCAGTGAGTGACAAGGCGGGGAAGTAGCAAACCGCTTTCGGCGGGGAGGTATGGCAGCTAGCGACCGATTGCGGACGTACGCAAAAAGCAGCCCCTCCCCTTTAGGGGAGGGGCAACGAAGACTTGGCAGCTTGCTGCCTAGTCGTAGTGGGGTGGGGGCCAGCGGCCATGGGCAAGGGCGCTGGCCCCCACCCGCTGCGACTAACGAACAAGTTCGTAAGTCTCGCTGCCCTCCCCTGAAGGGGAGGGCGTGATATTGTCCCAACGCCCGCTCCCCACCCCCAAGCCGACCTCACCCGACCTCGGCAATCTCTCCCGCGCGATCCCCCAGCACATAACGCGGCCCCGCCCCGCGCTGCGCGGCCTTGTCGGCGCGGTTGTACAGCCCGCATTTCTTGAGGCTCAGGCAGCCGCAACCGATGCAATTGCCCAAAAGCTCCTGCGTGCGTTCGAGCGCCGCAATCTGCTCGGCGATACGCGCGTGCAAGCCGGCGCTGATCCGTGCCCAGTCAGCGGCGTTGGGCGTGCGGCCGGCGGGTAGCCGCGCCAGTTCGGCAGCGATCTCTTCCAGGCTCAATCCCAATTGCTGCGCGATCAGGATGAACGAGACGCGGCGAATGTCGGCGCGCAGGAAACGGCGCTGGCCGCCGCGCGTGCGCAGCGCCGCGAGCAGCCCCCTCGCTTCGTAGAAACGGATCGCCGATACCGCGACTCCGGTGCGCGCGGCAAGGTCGCCGATCGGTATCAGGTCGGTGCGGTGCATCGTGGCTCCTTGGACAAACGGGCTTGACCTAAACCTCAGTTGAGCTTGCAATAGCTGCCGCGTCAACCCGAATCAGGAGCAACCGCGTGACGCATTCCTTTATCGAGCATGTCAATGTGACGGTCAGCGACCCCGACCGCACCGCTACCCTGCTGTCCGCCATCTTCGGCTGGCACGAACGCTGGCGCGGCCCCGCGCGCGATGGTGGGCGGACGATCCACCTCGGCAACGATACCGCCTATGTCGCGCTCTACACCGGCCCCGACGGTCAGCACGCCGACGCGCGCTACCCGAAGGGCGAACCGCTCAATCATCTCGGTATCCAGGTCGACGACCTCGACGCGGTCGAGGCGCGGGTCAAGGCGGCGAACCTAATCCCGTTTAGCCACGGCGATTACGAGCCCGGCCGCCGCTTTTACTTCTTCGACCCCGACGGCATCGAATATGAAGTCGTCAGCTATGCCGAACCAACAGCCGCGCGTAGCGCCGCGGCCTATGAGAGACTGGCGCATATGCATCTTATTCTGAAATAGGACCACGGCGCGAAGTTGGAATGGCGCGCCCGGCAGGATTCGAACCTGCGACCACCCGCTTAGAAGGCGGGTGCTCTATCCAGCTGAGCTACGGGCGCTTGGCTCGCGCGAATAGCGTGGTTTGCGCGGGCTGCAAAGCAGGTTAAGCAGCGTCCCGATGACCGAGTCCGCCGCTTTCCCCAACCGACCCGCAGCCGTCAGCGCGTCGAGCGTTCGCCACTTTCGCTATTATGACCTGGTCATGGCGGCGTTCGTCACGGTGTTGCTGCTGTCCAACATCATCGGCGCGTCAAAGCTGTCGACGCTCGGCGGACTGACCTTTGGCGCCGGGATCCTGTTTTTCCCGATCGGTTATGTCATCGGCGACGTACTGACCGAAGTCTATGGCTATGCGCGCGCGCGGCGCGTGATCTGGACGGGTTTCGGGGCGCTTGTCTTTATGGCGGTGATGAGCTGGGTCGTGCTGGCGATGCCCCCGGCGCAGGACTGGTGGTGCAGCGGCACCGAAAACCTGACCTTGAAATCGGGTGAGGCGAGTGGCAGCGGCGCGGTGTGCCAGGCAACGTACGAAAGTGTGTTCGGCAGCGCGTGGCGGATTGTGCTGGCGTCGATCGCGGCCTTTTGGGCGGGCGAGTTTGTGAATTCCTATGTCCTGGCGCGGATGAAGATCGCGACCGGTGGGCGGTTTTTGTGGATGCGCACGATCGGGTCGACGATCGTCGGCCAGGGGATCGACAGCCTGATCTTTTACCCGATCGCCTTCCTCGGCATCTGGGAAACCGAACAGGTGCTGCTGGTGATGGTGACGAACTGGGCGATGAAGGTCGCCTGGGAAGCCGCGCTGACCCCCGCAACCTATGTGGTGGTGGGGGCGTTGAAACGCCGCGAAGGTGTCGACGTATTCGACGAAGGCACCAATTTTACGCCGTTCGCGGCCAAGGTTTGATCGATGACGCTGATTGAAATTGCCTCGCTGTTTGGCGAGCGGAAGGCCTCGCTGGTCGAATTGACCGGGTTGGATAAGGACGCGCTGCACATCTATTTCGGGCTGTCGCTGTTCCTGATCATTCGCCTGTTCTGGCGCTGGCGCGGCGGCTGGGTGGTTGCGTGGCTGGCGGTTCTGGTGATGGCGATCGGGGGCGAATGGCTCGACATGACGCGCGAGATGGGTGATGCGACCATCCAGCCCGACGCAGCGCATTGGCACGACATCTGGAACACGATCTTCTGGCCGACGGTGCTGCTGCTCGTCGGGCGCTGGTTGCAACCGCGCACGAAGGATGCGGCGGTTATGGCGAGCGAAATGTCAGGCGAGGACGCCGAGCGCCGCCTCGAACAGGCGTAGCCCGTCGGTGCCGCCGTGCGCGCGGTCGATCGCGCGTTCGGGGTGCGGCATCATGCCGAGCACATTGCCCGCATCATTGAGCACGCCCGCGATGTCGCGCGCCGACCCGTTGACGCTGTCGGCATAACGGAACGCGACGCGCCCTTCGCCCTCGATCCGGTCGAGCGTTGCGGCATCGGCAAAATAATTGCCGTCATGGTGGGCGACGGGAATATTGATTTCCTCGCCCGCATTATAGCTCGCGGTAAACAGCGACTGGCTGTTTTCGACCTTGAGCGGCACGGTGCGGCACACGAAGTTGAGGCCCGCATTGCGCATCAGGGCGCCGGGTAGCAGCTGCGCTTCGGTCAGCACCTGGAACCCGTTGCACACGCCGAGCACCGGGACGCCGCGGCCCGCGGCATCGGCGACGCTACGCAGGATCGGCGACCGCGCCGCCATCGCGCCCGAGCGAAGGTAATCGCCGTAAGAGAAACCGCCGGGCAGCGCGATGAAATCGGTGCCGTCGGGCAGGTCGGTGTCGCGGTGCCAAACCATCGCGGGGGCACGGCCCGTCACCTGCTCCAGCGCGACCGCCATGTCGCGATCGCAGTTCGAGCCGGGAAAGACGATGACGGCGGTCTTCATGGCGCAGGCTCCTGTTACGGGCGTTCGATGCGGTAGTTTTCGATCACCGTATTGGCGAGCAGTTTCGCGCACATCGCGTCGAGATCGGCATCGCTCGTGTCGTCGGCGACGTCGAGTTCGATGAAGCGACCCGCGCGCACATCGGCGACGCCGCCAAATCCCAGCCCTTCGAGTGCATGATGGATCGCCTTGCCCTGCGGGTCGAGAACCCCCGGCTTCAGCGTCACATAGACATTCACTTTCATGGGGCGGGCCTTTGCAAAGAAGTGCGGGGAAGTTGGGCGCGCCTATGCCCGCGAATCACTTTTCGGGCAAGGGCCGGAACCGGGAAAAAAGTGGCTGTTCGGATTGCGAACCAGTCGCATCTTTCCTGTTGCGAATCTCTCGCACTATCCCTACATCGGCATTGTTGAGAAGGATTCGCACATGGTTGTCTGTGTCTGCAACGCAATAAGGGAAAGCCAGCTGCGCGATGTCGCGCGCGATGGCCAGTTGCGCTGTGCCAAGGCGGCTTATGCGCAATTGGGTCGCAAACCCAAATGCGGCCAATGCCTGCCTTTCGCTCGCAATATCATCAGCGACGTCGCCGCGACCGCCTGATTTTTCTTGGTTTTCTGCCGTTTTTGACCTTGGCCTGATGGGGCCGGGGCGCGTATAATGCGCGCATCCCATTCCAAGAACATATGACAGGACAGACAGCATGAAGGGCGACGAAAAGGTCATCGATTTCCTCAACGAGGCGTTGAAGAATGAGCTGACCGCAATCAACCAATATTGGCTGCATTACCGGATGCTCGACAATTGGGGAGTCGCGAAGCTGGCGCATTTCGAGCGCGAGGAATCGATCGACGAAATGAAGCACGCCGACAAGCTGGCGGACCGTATTCTGTTCCTGGGCGGGCTGCCCAATTTCCAGATGCTGGGCCGCCTGCGCGTCGGCGAAACGGTCGAAGAGATATTGAAGGCCGACCTGGCGCTCGAGGAAGAAGCGATCCCGTTGCTCAAAGATGCGATCGCGCACGCCGAAAGCGTCCGCGACTATGTGAGCCGCGACCTGTTCGCCGACATCCTCGAAAGCGAGGAGCATCATGTCGACGAGCTGGAAAAGCAGTTCGAGATGATCGAGCGGATGGGCATCGCCAATTATATCCAGCTGCAGTCGAAGCCCGCCCACGACGATTGATTTCATCGACCGGCACGCAGGAACTCGCGGTCGCGGTGCGCGGCGGCGGGTTTCCGTGTGCCGGTCACATGCGGATCGGCGACGAATCGATTAGCTGGCGAATTTTGCAGACCTGATTGGCGGCTGCGCATATTTGGTGAATTTCACGGATCACTTCGTCCCGCTCGGGGCCGCCATGCGCGGCAAGCCGACCCTGCCTGTCGCTATAGACGGCGATGAACCCGTTGGTGATCGATCCGACCAGCGCACAGTTGAACAAGGCCTTTTCGGCGCATTTCGCGACCGCCAGCTTCCTGGCATCCGCCTCGTCGGAAACCGAGGTTTTGAAATAAACGAAATCGGTCGGGAACGCGGCGTCGCGCTTCCGGCTTCCGAACGCCACGGCCGACGACGTTGAAAACCATTCGAGCGGTAACGGGCGCGGGGCAGGTTCGGGTTGCCGGTCCGGCGCGTCGTGATAACCCGGAATCGGCACGCAATCACCGGGCCCCTGAATCGGGACGCGCCATGGCTGAAGACCCGCCGGGCAACCGCCTTCGGCACCGGCCGGGGCGGCTGTCGCCGCAACGCCCACCGCGATCGCCACCGCCAAGAACCGGCGCACCTTGCCCATGAACTTGCCTCCTCGCGTGCCAGACACACAGCCCGGCTCGGCGACCGGCGCAAGCTGCGCCAATGTACTAAGGCGGAAAAGTCGCAGTGGACTGCCGTGCAAACGCCGTGGCGCGGGCATGCCGCATCCGGAAATATTTTCGCTTGCACTTGCGACTAATTCGCAATAGCAAGGTTGGGCAGTCCCCTCCTGCCGGTCGCTGCCTCGCGGCGACCGGCATCTTTTTCAAAAGCGGGGAGGGAGGACGGCAACCGCCGGGAGACGATAAAGCCATGCAAAGCAGCACCCTAATCCGGCAACTGACGACGCAGCCGCTGATCCGCGACCTGTCGGTCGAGGCGGCGCAGGCCGTGCTGGCGCTGCGCTATTGCATCGTCTGCCGCCGCAACGATCGCGACCCGATGCCCGAACTGGAGCGGCGATGGGGCAACGTCCTCGCCGCCCGGCGATACCGGCTGGTCGTCGAGGCGATCGGCCACAGCTGGCCCGATCCCTTTGCCGTCGCCCCGCCATGCTGCCCCCGCGCCAGCTTCGACGAAGCGCTGCTGGCGGACATGGTCACCGCCGCCGCGCATGGCGACCGCGTCGCCTTCGACGTGCTGACCGCCGAAATGCTGGGCAGCGACGCGCGCGAGATGATCTTTGTCGCACTGGAAAATTTCATCCGCGCGCGGGCACCGGGGCGGGTTTAGGTTCCGGCGCCGGAGATCGACGCACGCAACGTCGGCTTTGGGGTGGGAAGCGGTCGGAGCGATCCTCCCCGGAACGGGGAGGGGGACCAGCGAAGCTGGTGGAGGGGCACCTTCGGTTTGCCTTGCCGCCGAAGTCGTGCTCCATTGCTACGTTCCCGGAACGCTTGGCTCTTCCAGCCCGGCGCTGCGGTAACCTCCTGTGCCCCTCCACCACCCTTCGGGTGGTCCCCCTCCCCCGTTGGGGGAGGATCGGCTACGTCCGCTTCCGGTCGTCTAAGGACATTCGTCATCCCGGACTTGATCCGGGATCCACTGCGGCGCTGAAGTCGTTGACCCCGGATCAAGTCCGGGGTGACGATGATGGATGGCGCGGTTTCCGGTCGTTAGCCGCCGTTTCCGTACTCAAACCCCGCTCAGCTTTTCGATCTCCGGCGCCCCCGCCAGGCACGGCCCCAGCTTCGCGCCCAGGCTGCGGAAATGGTCCGACGCGCGGTGGGCGTCGACCGCCGCTTCGTCGTCATAACATTCCAGTACCTTGTACACGCCCGCCTCGCCCGTGCGGAACAATCGGTAATAGCTGTTTCCGGGCTCGTTCGCGGCGACCGCGGGCGCCAGTTCGGCGAACACGCCCTCGAATTCCGCTTCCTTGCCGGGCTGGACGCGCAGCGTCGCGATGATGCCGATGGCCATGTTTCTCTCTCCTTGTTCTATTTGCGAAGCTCGGGATCGACGTCCCAGCCGTCCTCGACCTGGATACCGAAGCTGTTCAGGATCATCGAAACCTGCGTGTACTGGCCGACCGTCATCACCAGATCCATGCGGCCCTTGTCGCCAAGTGGTGCCAGCGCCGTCCAAGTCGCATCGGTGACGAAATGATCGGCGGTCAGCTCGTCGGTCGCGCACAGCATAGCGCGGTCGAGATCATTCCAGCCGTCTGCACCCGGCCCCGCCTTGATCCGCGCGATCTCGGCGTCGGTCAGCCCGCAGTCGAGTCCGATCCGCTTGTGCTGGGTCCACTCGTAGCCCGAACGGCAATTATAGCCGGTGCGCAGGATCACGAGCTCGCGATCGCGCGGGCTCAGCGCATTGCGCTTCGACAGGATATAATTGCCCCAGCCGAGGAAGGCGGTGAGCGCCTTGGGCGCATGGGCCAGGGTGCGGAAGATGTTGAGGATCTTGCCGCCCCCGACCTTTCCACCCTCGGTGGAAAGGAAGGGTTCGAGCGCGGCGCGCTGGTCGGCATCGAGCCGGTCCAGATCGACCGGCTCGATACGCGGAGCGCTGAGGCGCATCAGAAGACCTCGAACAGGCCCGCTGCGCCCTGGCCGCCGCCGATGCACATGGTGACGACGGCATATTTCACGCCGCGGCGCTTGCCTTCGATCAGTGCGTGACCGACGCAGCGCGCGCCGGTCATGCCGAACGGATGGCCGATCGAGATCGAGCCGCCGTTGACGTTGAGCAGCTCGTTGGGGATGCCGAGCTTGTCGCGGCAATAGAGCACCTGCACCGCGAACGCCTCGTTGAGTTCCCACAGACCGATGTCGTCCATCTTGAGCTCGAAGCGTTCGAGCAGCTTGGGGATCGCAAACACCGGACCGATGCCCATTTCGTCAGGTTCGGTGCCCG
Source organism: Sphingopyxis microcysteis (assembly GCF_012274265.1). GTDB lineage: Bacteria > Pseudomonadota > Alphaproteobacteria > Sphingomonadales > Sphingomonadaceae > Sphingopyxis > Sphingopyxis microcysteis. Next base: position 263,303 of record NZ_JAANYY010000003.1, on the reverse strand, counting down.
CGACCGCCATGCCGACATAGCGCCCCAACGGTTGGAGCCCGCGCTTTTCGGCGACCTTGGCTTCCATCACGACGCACGCCGAGGAGCCATCGGCGAGCTGGCTCGCGTTGCCCGCGGTGATCGTGTGGCCTTCGCCCATCACCGGCTTCAGGCTGGCGAGACCTTCGAGCGTCGTATCGGCGCGGTTGCATTCGTCCTTGTCGGCGACGACTTCGTGGAAGCTGACTTCCTTGGTTTCCTTGTTCATCACCGCCATGGTGGCGTTACAGGCGACGATCTCGTCGTCATATTTGCCCGCGGCCTGCGCGGCGGCGGTGCGCTGCTGCGACTGGAGCGAATATTCGTCCTGCGCTTCGCGGCTGATGTTGTAACGCTTGGCGACGACCTCGGCGGTGCCGATCATCGGCATGTAGGTGTCCTTGTGCATCGCGATCAGCTCGGCGTCGGTTTCGATGAACGCCTTGCCGCTGCCGCTGACCTTCGAGATGCTTTCGATACCGCCGGCGACGCAGATGTCCTGGCGGTCGACGATGATCTGCTTCGCGGCGGTCGCGATCGTCATCAGGCCCGACGAGCATTGACGGTCGATGGACATGCCGGGGACGGTGACGGGCAGGCCCGAACGCAGCGCGATCAGCCGCGCGACGTTCATCGTCTGCGACCCCTGCTGCATCGCCGCGCCGAACACGACGTCGTCGATCTCGCCGCCCTCCAGGCCCGCGCGCTCGACCGCGGCCTTGACCGAATAGGAGCCCAGCGTCGGGGCGAGCGTGTTGTTGAACGATCCGCGGCCCGCCTTGGTCAGCGGGGTGCGGGCGGTGGAAACGATGACGGCGTCACGCATGATATTTCTCCTAACAATCCCAAATCCCTCCCCTTCAGGGGAGGGCAGCGAGACTTGGCAGCTTGCTGCCTAGTCGCAGCGGGTGGGGGCCATCGGCCTTGCTCTACGCCGCGAAACCCCACCCCAACCCCTCCCCTGAAGGGGAGGGGCTTAGTCACCTCAAACGAAAAACTGGCTGATCCATTCGGCGATTAGGGCGGGCTTTTCCTCGCCTTCGATCTCGACGGTCACTTCATTGGTCTGCTGCCATTGGCCGGGGCGTTTTTCTTCCAGCTCGAGCAGCTTGATGTGGCTGCGCACGCGCTTGCCCGAGCGGACGGGCGACAGGAAACGGACCTTGTTGCAGCCGTAATTGACGCCCATCTTGACGCCGCCGACCTTCGGGCCGTCGGTGCTCGCGCCCAGCATGGGCATCAGCGACAGCGTCAGGAAGCCGTGCGCGATCGTGCCGCCGAACGGCGTCAGCCTGGCCTTTTCCTCGTCGATATGGATGAACTGATGGTCGCCGGTGGCGTCGGCGAACTTGTTGATCATCTCCTGATCGACCAGCACCCAATCCGACGTGCCCAGATGCTCGCCGACCTTGGTCTGCAATTCCTGCGGCGTGATTGTGGCCATGGCTTATCCCCTCGATCATTGGTTCGGGGCGCGTTCTAGGCCTGTCGGGACGCGTTGCACAAGGGCCATGCGGTCATGCCACGGCGCCGTAGCGTCAGCTTGCCTTGGGGGTCTTCGCCGTGCTCGCCTTGGGTTTCGGGGACTCGGCGAAGGGCATGATCATCGTGCCGTCGGGCGCGGCGGTGAAGGTCGTCTGGGTCGGATAGGCAAACTCATATCCCGCCTTCGCCATCGCCTCGAACAGCCGGATCCCGACCTCGGTCCGCGCCGCGGTCACAACGTCGAAATCCTCGCTGTACACGTCGAACAACAGTTCGAAATCCAGGCTCGACGGGCCGAAGGTGACAAAGCTCGACCGGATGAACTCGTGCCCCGCCGCGCGCACCTGTTCCTCCAGCAACGCGGGCAGCTCGCGCAGCATCGCGGGGCTGGTCTGGTAGATGACGCCGATCGCAAAGGTCACGCGGCGGCGGTGCAGATGGGCAAAGTTGGTGATTTCCTTCGCCAGCAAATTTGTGTTCGACACGACGAGCAGCTCGCCGTTGATCGAACGCAGCCGCGTGCTTTTCAGCCCGATGCGTTCGACCGTCGCGGTGCTGGTGTCATATTTGATCGTCTCGCCGACGCGGAACGGCCGGTCGAAAATGATCGACAGCGACGCGAACAAGTCGGAAAAAATCCCCTGCGCGGCCAGGCCGATCGCGATGCCGCCGATGCCAAGCCCGGCGACCAGCCCGGTGACATTGACCCCCATATTGTCGAGGATGACGATTGCGGCGATCGCAAACAGCGCGACGCTGATCAACAAGCGGATGATCCCCATCGCATTCGACAGCGTTTCATTATGCCCGTCCGACGCGCGCCGCTGGATCAGCCCCAATATGACTTCGCGCGCCCAGATCGCGACCTGCAACACGACGGCGACGGTGAACACCAGCTGGATGATCTGCATGATCACCGCGGGCGGCTGCGCATAGCCCGCGACCAGCCGCACCGCGACGATTGCCAGCACGAACGACTTGGTCTTGTGGATCACCCGCCCGACGATGTGGGTCAGGGTGAATTCGCCCGGCGTCGCCTGCGCGCGCTTCAGCGCAAAGCCGCGCAGCATCGACAGCAGGAAATAGATGGCGAGGCCCGCCGCGATCGCGATGCCAATCTGCAGCCAGTGGCTGTTCACCCACGCGATGCTGCTGTCCCACCACAGGCGGATGTCCTCGATCGGGTTGGTCGCGGCGGCGGGGCGGGTCGATGCGGGCTTGGCGGCGGCGGTGGCCGCAGCAAGGATGGAAAAGGTCAAATCGGTCCTCTTGCGTGTGGATCAGGCGGAACGAAGCAGCGCCGCGGCATCGGGCGCCCGCTCCAGATAGGTCAAAAATCCGCGCTCGTAACGCGAAAGATATTTGGTCGCACGGGGCAGCGCGCCCGTCGCGCCCGCAAAATCGTCCCGCGACTGTGCCGCCGCGATCATCGCGGGGTGGACATAGGATTTGCGGGCGATCGCCGGGGTATTGCCCAGACGGTCGGCGACATGCTCGACCATCGCTTTCAACGTCGGCGGATCGGGCGCGTCGTACAGAAAGGCAAAGGCTTCGACGCTCGCGGTCCAGGTGCGGAAATGCTTGGCGCTGAACGCGCCGCCCATCGCCTCGCGGATATAGGCGTTGACGTCGTCCGACCCGACCGCGCAGACGCCGTCCGCATCCTGATACTGGAACAGATGCTGCCCCGGCAGATCCTGCAACCGACGGACCAATGTGGTGATATTACGGTCGCTGATCGTCACTTCGCGCTGCGCGCCGCCCTTGGCGCGGTAGCTGAGGCGCAGCGTCTGGCCGGTCAGCCTCGCGTGACGGCGGCGCAGCGTCGTCGCGCCGAAGCTCTTGTTCGCCGCGACATATTGTTCGTTGCCGACGCGCAGTGCGGCCAGGTCGAGCAGCCGCACGACCGCGCCGACGACGCGCTCCTGGCACAGCGTCCGCCGCGCCAGATCGCTTTCCAGTCGCGCGCGGAGCAGCGGTAGCGCGTGCCCGAATGCGGCACAGCGGTCATATTTGTCGGCCTCCTGCGCCAGCCGGAAGTCGGGATGATAGCGATATTGCTTGCGCCCGCGCGCATCGTAACCGGTCGCCAGGATATGACCGTTGGCGGCGGGGCAATACCATGCGTCTTCATACGCCGGGGGCAGGGCGATCGCGTTCAGCCGGGCAATCTCATCGCGGTCGCGGATGATCCGGCCTTGCGGGTCGCGGTATCGCCAGCGGTCGCCGACGCGTTCGCGGCTGATGCCGGGCAGGCCGTCGTCGACATGGATCAGGCGCGGGAAGGGCATGGCCCAATAGCGCGCCGCCTTGCCCTTTGGTTCCGCTTCAGCGCGCGTCGGGGAGCGAATGCCGCGCCGGCACCTCGGCCGGGCGCGCCATCAGTGGGCGCCATCCGGCCTCCTGCTCGCGGCGGCGGCAATAGGTCGACAGCCCGATTTCCAGCGCCAGCATCATGTAAATGAACGGCTGGAACGCGATGCCGACGAACAGCGACCCGACCATATAGATGATGTGGCCGTGCTGGAGCGCGGTCGCCAGCGGCGCGATCCATTGTTCCTCGCCGCGCCGCGTCTTCAGATAGCGCCGCCTGAGCCGCTCCATTTGCGCGATCCCGACGATGTGCAGCAACAGCCACAGCGCCAGCCCCGGATAGCCTTGCTCGCCCAGCATCTCGAAATAGCTCGAATGATAAGCGCGCCCCGCATCTTCGTGCACCATCGGACCGCCGGGTTGCGCGCGGTCGGGGTCATAATCCGATCCCGCCGTCTCGACGCGCAGGCGGTTCTGGATATAGGCGTTGAAGCCGCCGCCGAACGGGTTTTCCTTGGCATAGTCCCACGTCCACGCCCACACCGCGACGCGCGTCGATGCCGACTGGTCGGACTTGTAACCCTGGATCGTTTCCATCCGCTCGGTAAAGCTTTGCGGCAGGAAGGGCACCGCCGCGATCGCCAGCAACCCGGCGCCCGCCATATAGAGCAGGCGATGCTTGACCGCGCGCAGCGACAGTACCGCCAGCACCGCCAGACACACAAGCCCGGTGCGCGCCTGCGTCCCGACTGGCAGCAGCATGCACGCAAAGCACAGCGCGAAACAGAATAGCGACACCCGCCAGTCGGGCGGGAAAATCGTGCCGTGGCGGCGATACCACAGGATCAGCGGGATGATCGCGATACCGACGGTCGACATGATCGACCCTTCGTACAGCCCGAAATTTTCGTTGAGCAGCAATTGCAGCGATCCGTATCCGCCGCCGCCCGCCGCGGTCTTGAGCCCGCCGGCAATCGCGATCGACGCGGCTGAAAGCAGCATGATCAGCGCCAGCGATTCGATGCGCAGCTTGGTGCGCAGCGTCAGCGGCAGGAATATCGCCCACACCAGCGCCTTCCACACCCAATCCCACTTGTCGGCGGCTTCGACCGGAAAGTCGGCCGAGATGGTGGTCATCCAGCAATAGGCGAGCAGCACGACCAGCAATGTCTGCCGCCCCGACCAGCGCGTGTCGCGCTTGTCGTCGATCGCCAGCCAGCCGGCGATCGCCAGCCCGAACACGATCAGCGAGACGGGGATCGAATTGATCAGGAAATAGCTCAGCCGCTGCGGCGCCACGATGTCGATGTAGCAAAAGCACAGCACGAACAGGAACGGCTTGCGGAAACCGATCCCGATAAAGGCAAACAGAAAGGCGACGAACGCAATGTCACGCATCGGCGCGGTCGTCCGTTTCGGCGTCGCGGCGCTGCTGCCACTGCAGGCGCGGGCTGACCTCGCGGTCGAGATCGTCGCGGTGCAGCAGGCGCCATAACGCGATCGCCATCAGGACGTGCGTCAGGCCAATGGAAAAATTGTCGACCATGTCCGCTCCCGCTACGCGATCGGGGTTGACGCTGCGTTAAGGCTAGTATGTCAAAGCGCTAGCCCATGACCCGCATATTGCACGTCCTCGATCATAGCCTGCCCACGCACAGCGGCTACACCTTTCGCACCCGCGCCTTGATGAAGGCGCAGGTGGCAAAAGGGTGGGAGGTTGCGGGGGTGACCGGGGTGCGGCACCCCGAACCCGGGCCGGATGGCGAGACGGTCGATGGCCTGACCTTCTATCGGACCCCCGCGATCGCGCCCGGAATGCCAGTCATCAACGAATGGCGCGAAATCGGCGCGCTGGCGCGTCGGGTCGCGGCGCTGGCGCAGACATGGAAACCCGATGTGCTGCACGCGCATTCGCCGGTGCTGGACGGGCTCGCGGCGCTGCGCGTCGGCAAACGGCTCGGCATCCCCGTCATCTATGAAATCCGCGCCTTTTGGGAGGATGCCTCGGTCGGCAACGGCACGGGGTGCGAGGGCAGCTTGCGCTATCGGCTGACCAAGATGCTCGAAACCCGCGCGGTGAAGGCCGCCGATGCCGTAGCGGTGATCTGCGAAGGCTTGCGCGGCGACCTGATCGCGCGCGGTATCGATCCTGCCAAGATCACCGTGTCCCCGAACGGCGTCGATTTGGACCTGTTCGGCGACCCGCCGCCGCGCGACGATGTGCTGGCGGACACGCTGGGGATCGCCGCCGACGATGCCGTCATCGGCTATATCGGCAGCTTTTACGACTATGAAGGGATCGACGACCTGATCGCCGCGATGCCCGCGCTGGTTGCGGTGCAGCCCCGCGCGCGCTTGCTGCTCGTCGGCGGCGGTCCGATGGAAGCGGCACTGAAGGCGCAGGCCGCGGCGTCGCCCGCCACGGCGCACATTCATTTCGTCGGCCGCGTCCCGCACGATGAGGTCGAGCGCTATTATTCGCTCATCGACATCCTCGCCTATCCGCGCAAGAAAATGCGGCTCACCGACCTCGTCACCCCGCTCAAGCCATTGGAAGCAATGGCGCAGGGCAAGCTGGTTGCCGCGTCCGATGTCGGCGGTCACCGCGAACTGATCGAGGACGGCCAGACCGGAACGCTGTTCGCCCCCGATGATCCAACTGCGATCGCCGACGCGCTGGCGAAGCTGCTCGAAAATCAGGCCATTTGGGCGGAACGCCGACGGATTGCGCGTATTTTTGTCGAAACCCATCGTAACTGGTCATCAAACATTTTACGTTACGAGCCGGTTTACCAGCGATTGCTGCGCGGCGGCGCTTGAGCGCGTTGCCGGGCAAGACGAGATTTGGGCCCCAGCGGCCGCACGGAATTGGACGATATGGACGATAGCAGCGACAACCCCGTTCCGGGCAAATCAGGTGTGCTCCTCCGCGCGCTGCGTCCCGCGCTTCCGGCGGCGATCGGCGCCGCCGCGCTGACCTTCCTGTTCGCTGCCGTGATGCCGATGTCGTGGGTCGCCGGGATTGGCTGGAACCTCTATCTCGACCGGCTGTCGGATTATTTCGTGCCGCCGATCGGCAACGCCGGGCGGCTGGTGCTCGCACTTGGCATGGCGGCGATCGCGTCGCTGATCGCGGGGCTGGTCGCGCTGCTGATCGCGCAGCCCGAAGCGGCGGGACTGACCTCGCTGCGCGGCCGCTTCCGCCGCGCGCCCGCGGCGGACGCCGACGAGGATGGCGACGCCTTTTGGACCCGCCGCCGCCGCGTCGATCTCCACCCCGACGATTCGCTGCGCCCGCCGATCCGCGCGGGCCGCGATCTGCCTGCGGGCGGGCTGGGACCGCTGACCGCCGACCGCGATGCCGCCGACCGCAGCGCCGAAGCCGACCTGTGGCTCGGCGAATTTGCCGAACAAAATGCCGACGAGCTGGTGCTCGCCGATCTCGCGCCGACCGAGGACGAGCCCACGGGTGACGAGCCCTGGCTGCAACCCGCCGATATGAAGGCGCCGCCGCTGCCCGCGCCCACCGACAATTCGCTCGGCGCCATGGTTGCGCGGCTCGAGGCGGGGCTGGCGCGTCGCCGCGAACCGACCGCGGCCGCTGCGGTCGATGCGCCCGATGAACCGGCACTTGCGGTCGAGCCCGAGGTCGATTTCGCCCTCGAAGCCGCGCTCAGCACCCTGCAACGAATGACCCGCCAATCGGTGGGTTAGGGACATTGCTCCGTTCCGGTTGAACCGTGGCCCCGAGCCTGTCGAAGGGCGCTTCTCGGAAAAGACGCCCCCTTTGACCGCCTTGCAGGCGCTCAGGACAGGCTTCGGCAAGGTCGGGGCAAAGCTGGAGAAAATCCGGTCGCGCGCCGCTCCATCGTCCACCCCTCAATCCTCCACCGTCAAGATCTCGATCCGTAACGCCTCCGGCGCGACCCCGCATTCGACCGCGACATCGGCGACGACATGGCCCGGCAGCGCCCATTCGGTCGCGCTCAACACCCCCTGCAATGCGGCGCTGACCGCCGCCGCTTGACCCGCTGCCAGATCGCACGGAAACAGGTGACGCGCGCCGACGAAATTTGCGCTCGCCCATGGCCGGAACGTCGACGCACCGATCGTCAGCCCGGGTGGCAGCGCTTCGCCCAACAGGTGGCGCAACCGGCGGTGCGGACAACCGGGACGGCGCGCCTGCACGGGTGACCAGCGCGTCATGCCTCGGCTCCCTTGGCCGCTCCGCGAAAGCCCCGCGTCCGCCGGTCGCCCTGCGGCGCGACCCGGCCGGCATGCCGTTCAGCACGCCAGATGTTCATGAAATGTTCCACACGGCAAATCAGTTGGCGACCGGGTTCGCGACCGCCGCGCAGATCGCTGACGAGTTTCGGATCGCGCACCGCGGCGCGGCCGAATACGGTCGGCGGCATCGCCGATTCCTTCAGAAACGCGTCGATCCGTTGCAACAATGTGCGCTCCATAGCTTCCTCCCTGACCGCGTCGACAACCGGGCGACTCACCCGATAGGATAAATCCTATCTGAATGTCGTTTTCCTACTTGTCTAGGAAAAATCCGCTTGCTAGAGACGAAATAGGAAGGACTAGTCCATGAGCGACCATGTTGCCGATCCGCGCGCTGCGCTGGACCGCCTGTTGACCGACAAGGGCATCGATTACGCGCGCCTGTCGCAGGTGATCGGGCGCAACCCCGCCTATATCCAGCAATATATCAAGCGCGGGTCGCCGCGGCGGCTCGCCGAACAGGACCGGGCGCGGATCGCGGCTTATCTGGGGGTGTCCGAAGCGTTGCTCGGCGGTCCGGTGCAGCGCGTCGCGACCCCGGCGCGGATGCGCGGTCCCGGCATGATCCTCGTCCCCAAACTGGCGATCGGCGCGTCCGCGGGCGCGGGGGCCAGCGTCGAGGGCGAAGCGATCGAGGGCGAGGTCGCGTTCGATCCCAAATGGCTGCGCGACCTCGGCGCCGATCCTCGCGCGCTCAGCATAATCCGGGTCGAGGGCGATTCGATGGCGCCGACGCTGAACGACGGCGACGACATATTGGTCGATGGCGGCGATGCGGCGGCGCGGCTTCGCGACGGCATCTATGTGCTGCGCATGGACGATGTGCTGATGGTCAAACGCGTCGCGCGCGCGCCGGGACCGGGACGGATTTCGGTGATCAGCGACAACCCGCATTACCGCAGCTGGGACGATCTGCCGATGGCGTCGGTCCGGCTGGTCGGCCGCGTCGTGTGGACGGGGCGCCGGGTGCGGTAGGTGCGCGTTGGGGTGGACTCCCTATTCCCGTTCGTGTCGAGCGAAGTCGAGACACGCCGAGTTCGCACCAGCCTTCACGTGTCTCGACTTCGCTTGACACGAACGGAATCTAAGGAACGGCTGAGGGCCACGGCTACCTTCAAATCAACGAGGCTCCGCCATCAACGCTTCGATCTCATGCTCCAGCACTTCGGCGCGTTGGCATTGCTCGACCTTGCCGTCGCGGCATTTCTCCGCCGCCTTGTCGCGCTCGCGCGCCAGCTTGCCCAGTTGTTCCTCGCGCTTGCGCATCTCGCGGCCGCGGTTGCGGTCGGCCTCGTCCTGGCTGGTCGTCGTCCAATCGGCGACCTGCCCGACCGCTTTGACCGGCGCGGTCACCACGGTCTTTACGGCGCTGACACAGCCGGTGAGCAGCGGCAGCGCCGCAACGACGATGATGATGGCACGCATGGTCTTCTCCTCGCCCCGCTACTCGGTCGCTCGCCGCCTCATCGCATAGCGGGCGTGATCTGAACAGGATATTGCGATGGATCGCCGCCATCGTGCGGCCCTGTGTCACACCATTGAAACAAATGGTTAAAGTCGTGTTTACCAACGCCCCTTAGGTCGAGCCGCGAAACGATAGCCACAGCGCGAAGAGAGACCACGCCCGTCATGGACACCATTTTGTCACCCTCATCGGGCCACGCCGCCGCGGTCGCCGTCGATGCGCATATGTCCGACGTGATCGATCTGTTTCGCGCCGATTCCGAACTGCGCGCCGTCGCGGTTCTCGACGCCAACGCGCGCCCGGTCGGGGTCATTCACGAACAGCGGGTGCGCGAGCTGCTATTTTGCCCCTTCTGGTTCTCGCTGATGCAGAACCCGACGATCGGCGGCTCGATCGCGTCGATGATCGATCCTTGCCCGGTCGCCGATGTTGCGAAACCGACCACCGACCTGCTCCGTATCGCGGCATCGGGGCGCGGCAAGGGCGAGTTGATCCTCGTCGACCGCGGGCGCTTTGTCGAAACGCTCGACAGCGGCCAGCTCGCGCGGCTGGCAATGCTGCGCGATGTCGAACTTGCGCAGGAGCGGGTCGAACTGGCGACGCGCGTCGACGAGGCCGGGCAGGCGTTTCAACAGGACATCGCGGCGCTGACGGCGGCGCTGGCCGACATGGCGCGCGAGGTCGAAACCGTCGCTGACGGCCTCTCCGATCGCGCGCGCCGTACCGGACACGACGCGGTGACCGTTGCGGGCGCGACGGCGCAGACCTTGGCGGGGCTCGATGAACTCGGCCATCGCGGCCATGCGCTGGCGGCGACGATGGCAAAGATCGTCGATGACGGTTCGCGCGCCCGCGCCATTCGCGGCGAAGCGCATCGCAAGGTCCAGCAAGCCGGCCAACGCGCCGCGGTGCTCAAGGCGGCCAGCCAGTCGATCGAACAGATGCTGGCGCTGATCATCGACATGGCGAGCCGCACCAACATGCTCGCGCTCAACGCGGGGATCGAGGCCGCGCACGCGGGCGACGCCGGGCGCGGCTTTGCCGTGGTCGCCGCCGAAGTGAAAACGCTCGCCGGCCAGACCCGCGAGGCGGCGGGCGACATCGCCCAATATGTCGACCGGATCCGCGATATCGTCGGCCAGGTCGCCGCGGGCTTTACCGAGGTGGAGCGGGCGATCGACGCCAACAACGGCTTCTCCGATGCGATCGACCGCGCCGTCGACGGGCAAAGCGCGACGACGCTGATGATCGCGAGCTATGTCGAACAGGCGGTGTCGGCGGGCCGCGAGATCGACCATCGCGTCCAGCAAATCGGCCATGGCGCGCGTGCGGTCGGCGACGGCGCGCAGGCGCTGGGCCAATTGTCGGCCGGACTGACTGCGGCGGCCCGATCGCTCGACCAACGCGCGCGCCATTTTGTCGAAACCGTCGCCGCCGCCTGAAATTCGGCGCTCCCGCAAAGACTTGCTCGCCCGCCCAGCCCTGATAGGATGGTGCGGCGCCGGGGGCGTCGATGGCCGCCGGTGGGGAGGAGGGTCACATGACGAATATGCAAAAGGGCTTGGCCGAGCTGATCGGCACATTCTGGCTTGTCTTCGGCGGCTGCGGCAGCGCGGTGCTGGCGGCGGCGTTCCCCGATGTCGGCATCGGCCTGCTCGGCGTCTCGCTGGCGTTCGGTCTGACGGTGGTCACCATGGCCTATGCGATCGGCCATATCTCGGGCTGCCATCTCAACCCCGCGGTCACCGTCGGCCTGTGGGCGGGCGGGCGCTTCGAGGCGCGCGACATCCCGCTCTATGTCGGGGCGCAGGTAGTCGGCGCGGTCATCGCGGCGTTCCTGCTGTTCTACATCGCCAGCGGCAGTCCGGCCTATGACCTTGCGACCAACGGGCTCGCCGCCAATGGTTTCGACACGGGTTCGCCGGGCGGCTACGACATCTGGTCGGCGTTCCTGATCGAAATTGTGCTGACCGCCTTCTTCCTCTGGATCATCATGGGATCGACCGATGGCCGCGCGCCCGCAGGCTTCGCGCCGCTTGCCATCGGCCTCGCGCTGACGCTGATCCACCTGATCTCGATCCCGGTCACCAACACCTCGGTCAACCCGGCGCGCAGCACCGGCCCGGCGCTCGTCGTCGGTGGCCTTGCGATCCAGCAACTCTGGCTGTTCTGGATCGCGCCCTTGATCGGCGGCGCCGTGGGCGGCCTGCTCTACAAGACGCTGGGCGCCGACACCTTCCCGAAACCGAATATCGAAGGCGAATAGGCACCGATCCGGCGGGGGCAGGGCGCTTCCGCCGGCCTTATTTCAGCAAATCGATCGCAAAGGCGCGCACTTCGTCGGCCATGTCGGGACGCTCGAGCGCGACCGCGAGATTGGCCTGGATATAGCCGGCCTTCGACCCGCAGTCGTACCGCGCGCCGTCGAACGTCACCGCGTGGAACGGCTGGCTGCCGATCATCGATGCCATCGCGTCGGTCAGTTGGATCTCGCCGCCCGCGCCCTTTTCCTGCCCCTCGAGCACCCGCATCACTTCGGGCTGGAGGATATAGCGGCCAGAGATGATCAGGTTCGACGGGGCATCGGCGACCTTCGGCTTTTCGACCAACCCCCTGACCTCGGTCAGCGCCCCGTCGCGCGTGCCGGGGGCGATCACGCCGTAACTCGCCACCTGCTCGCGCGGCACTTCCAGCACCGAGATCAGATTGCCGCCGACCTTGTGATAGGCATCGACCATCTGCTTCATGCAGCCGGGCGATCCGTGCATGAACTCGTCGGGCAGGAAGATCGCAAAGGGTTCGTCGCCGACGATGTCGCGCGCGCACCAGATCGCATGGCCCAGCCCCATCGGCTCCTGCTGGCGGACATAGGCGCAATTGCCGGGGCCAAGCCGCGTCGGCGCCAGCACCGACAGGTCCTTGCCGCGTTCGGACATCGTCTTTTCCAGCTCGAACGCGATGTCGAAATGATCCTCGATCGCGCTCTTGCCGCGCCCGGTGACAAAGATCATCTGCTCGATCCCCGCCTCGCGCGCTTCGTCCACCGCATATTGGATCAGCGGCCGATCGACGACCGGCAGCATCTCCTTGGGGATCGCCTTGGTCGCGGGCAGAAAGCGCGTGCCGAGACCGGCGACGGGAAAAACGGCTTTGCGGATCGGTTTCATGGGCGGGGGCTTAGCGGCGATAGCGGAACAAGAAAAGGCGGGTCGATTACGGTCCGCCCGATTATTGCGGCGTCACGATCACCACCACCCGGCGATTGTCCTGGCGACCCTCGTCGGTATCGTTGCTCGACATCGGCACGGCTTCGCCGCGTCCGACGATCTGGTCGGGCGAAAGCTGCATCCCCGCCGCCTGCATCGGTGCCGCGACCGCGGCCGCGCGTGCCTGCGACAGCGTCAGGTTATAGGCTGCGGTCCCCACCGAATCGGTATGTCCCTCGACGCGCGCCGTCGTAATGCCGACCCCGACCAGGCGCGAGGCGATGCGGGCGATCTGCGCCTGCTGCTCGGTGGAGATTGCGCTCTCGTTGGTCTGGAACAACAGGCGTTCGGGCATGTTGAGCGACCAGTCGAAGCCCTGGTCGACAAAGCCTTCGGCCTTCAGCACGGCGACCTGCTCGGGCGTAAAGCCGGTCGGGGTCGGTACGCTCTGGCATGCGGCCAGCAGCGCGGCGCAGACGATGAGAAGCGCGCTTCGGATCGATTGGGGGATAGTCTGGGTCACGGCGATACTCCGATGGTCATACACGGGAACGGTTGCGCAATTTGTCGGCATACATTGCGGCATCGGCGGTGGTGAGCAGCGCGGTCGCGTCGCGCCCGCCGTCAGGGTAAACCGCCACGCCGACGCTGACCGACACATGGTAGCTCTCGCCGCCGGGCAGCTTGACGGGCTGGGCAACGCAGGCCCGAATACTGTTGGCGAGGTCGGCGGGGACGGTGTCGGCGTCGAGCGGGTCGACGATGACGATGAACTCGTCGCCGCCGATGCGCGCCGCGAAATCGCCCTTGCGCAGCGTGTCCTTGATGCATGCCGACAGCGCGACCAGCACCGCGTCGCCCGCGGCATGACCGAAACTGTCGTTCGCCGCCTTGAAATTGTCGGCGTCGATGAACAGCAACGCAAAGCGGTCGCCGCGCGCATCGGCCGACGCGATGCGCTGCGCCAGCTGCTCGTCGAACGCGTGGCGGTTCGGCATGGCGGTCAGCGTGTCGTGCGAGGCGCGGTGGGCGAGCATGGCGCGCTCGCTTTCCATATGCCCCTGCCAGCCCTGAAGTTCGTCGAGCAAATTGTTGATATCGCCGCCCAGGCGGTCGAGTTCGGCAATGCCCAGCGGTTTGACGCGCTTGTCGAACCGGCGGTGCAGCCGGACATCGTGCGCGACCGTCGCAATTTCGTTGAGCGGCTTGACCAGCTCATATTCGAACCGCCGCGCCAGAAAGATTGTCCCCAAGGCGGTAATCAGCAAACAGCCGAGACCGGCGAGCAAGCCGATGCGGACATAGTCGATCAAGGTGGAGCTATCGCCCCAGACCTCGATCGTTCCGATCGCCGATCCGTTGCGCTCGATGGGCACCGCAAAGGGGCGCGGGAAAAACATCCGGGTCAGCAGCGGCGCCGGGTCGGCCATCGGCGACGACCATTGGGTGAGCGGCTGGCCGCGATCGTTCAGCACGCGCAGCCGGGCGATCCCGGGAATGCGGGTCAGCGGCTCCAGCCCTTCGCGCGCCGCCTGCGGGTCGTTGAACACCAGCGCGGGTTCGACACCATAGGCGCCAAGCTGCGCCGCCAGCTCCATGTTGCGATCGGCATAGCCGCGCAGCGCCGACACCCCCGCAAGCAGGATCGTCAGCCCCGACAGCGCGACCGCGAACAGGGTGATGCCGAAATGGAAGCGCGACAACAGCTTTTGCAGCGTCGTGCGCGCGCCGATCCGTTCGGGGGTCTGGCCCGTCATGGCGGGCCTCCGGCGCTGCGTCCGATGCTCAGCACCCGCGGATCGATACGCAGCGGCCCGCGCGCGATCGCGTCCAGATTGACTGAAAAGCTGAGGCTCGCCGTGCGATTGCTCAGGCAGAACATCGCGCCATAAATGCACGCGGCATCGTCGTCGGTGATGGTCAGGATCGGGCGGCCCCGGACCCAGGCGATCAATTGCCGCCGATCGGCGATCGCCATGCGGCCCAGGAACAGGATGTCGCAATCCGACCGGCCCGCCACGGTCCCGGCGCTCAACCGGCGTACCGTGACCGACCCGGCGCCAGGCACGTCGGGCGCCATGCGATTGGTCAGCCGCGGGGCTCCGATCACGCACATCACGCGCGGGGTGTCCGCCGTACCTTCGGGCCAGCGCGCATAGCTGACGATGCCGCCGACCATGCGGTTCACCGCTCGGCTCATGCCGCCGTCGCTGTCTTCGACAATCGTCTGGCTTGCGGCCTGAACCGACATCTGCGGCGTCGTCAGCGACGCGCCAATCAGAAACAGCGATGCCAACACTTTGCAGCGACCCCCAACTGCGCTCGACTCCAGTCTGCCCCAGCGCGGGGGCGTCCGCTAGTCAAAAGGATTGGAAAGTCAATGAAAAGTGACGTCATGCGGCCATTTGGCAACAGTGCGCCGGACCCGAATGGCGAGCGATCATGCCCATATCTCGTCATCCCGGCGAAGGCCGGGATCTCGCCGGTGCAACAGGATGCCACGTTGAGATCCCGGCCTTCGCCGGGATGACGACCTGATAACTTAGGCGCGCAGCCGGTCGGCAAAGCCCTTGCGCAATTTCGCGAGCTTGGGGGGAATGACCGCCATGCAATAGGGATTGCGCTGGCCTTCGCCGTCCCAATAGGACTGATGATAATCCTCGGCGGGATACCAGTCGGCGGCAGGCTCGATGGTGGTAACGATTGGTGCGGGCCAATCGGCTGCGGCGCGTTCGATGCCCGCGCGCGCCGCGTCGCCCTGCGCGGCGTCGAGCGGGAACAATGCGCTGCGATACTGGGTGCCGACATCATTGCCCTGGCGGTTCAGCGTCGTCGGATCATGCGTCGCGAAATGGACGTCGAGCAGATCGTCATAGGTGATGACCGCGGGGTCAAAGGTGATGCGGATCGCCTCGGCATGGCCCGTATCGCCGCCGCACACCTGCTTGTAGGTCGGGTTTGCGACATGGCCGCCGATATAGCCGCTTTCGACCGTCTCTACCCCGGCGAGCGACTGGAACACGGCTTCGGTGCACCAAAAGCAGCCTCCGGCAAAAATGGCGGTCTCATGCGTCATCGGGTCGATCCTTGGTCGGGGGAGGGAGAGTTGCCCAGATAGGGAGCGGCGGCGGCTATTCCAAGGGCGGCGGTGCGTCGATCAACGGCGGGCGCAGCGGCTGGCCTGCCGTTCGCGCCGCGGCGATCAGCGCGGCCTCGGCCTCGAGCGACGTGACACGGTCGCGCCAAGGCGGATGCGTTCCCGCCTGGATCAGCGGGCGCCCCTTGCGCTGGCCGAAGCGCGTCCAGAATCGCGCTGCCGCCGCCGGATCATATCCGGCCCCGGCGAGCAGCCACACCGACAGCCGGTCGGCCTCGATCTCGGTCTGCTTGAACAGCCGGGCGCTGCGGCCAAACTGCTTGCCGAGCCCGCGATCGACCCCGGCGGCGTCGAGCCGGGCGCGGTGGCGGAGGATGTTATGCGCCAGCTCGTGCGCGATCGCCGCGGCGAGCTCGTCATCATCGGCGGCAAATTGCGCCAGCCCCTGATTGACCAGCACCATCCGGCCGTCGGCGACGGCGCCCGCCTTTTCGCTCGCCTCGACGCGGAAATCGCTCACACATCCCGCAACCGGGGTCAGCGTCAGCGGCCCCACATCTCCCGCGTCGAGTGCGAGCGGTGCGGTGGGCGGCAGCGCCGCGAGCCATGTTTCGATCGCGGTGATCCGCGCAAAGGGGTGCGCGTCGGCGCCATCGGGAACCGCGCTGCCCTGTATCCCGGTGACCGCCGCGCCGACGCGCAGGCCCACGGCGGCCGCGGGCGACGAGGGCGCGATCGCCGCGACAAAGGGTGCATCGCGGTCGGCTGCGTCATAGGCCGCAAGCGCCTCGGCCCGCCGATCCGCATCATAGAGCCGCGGATCGCCCCAGATCCAACCGAACTGCGGCTGCTGCACCGGGCACCAGGCGGCATTGGCAGTGGTCAGCCGAAAACCGATCGCCGCGACGCGCGCCTCGATCGCGGCCAGCGCCGCATAGGGCGACGGATCGGCGGGCGCTGCGGCACCCGCGGGCACGGCGGCGAGCAGCGACAGGGCGACGACAAGGGCGGAGGCACGATGCGGCATTGGTTCCGCTTATCAATGCGCGCCTGTCGCGGCCATGAATTTCCCTGTCCACGCCGCTGCCCACCTCTTGCCTATCGCCCGACAAGCGCCGATAGGGCGGGGCGATGACGAACGCCGCCTCCCTGTCCTCGCCCGCCGCTCGCCAACCCCGCCCCGCCGCGCTCGCGCGCTGGCTGTGGGCCGTCGCATTGCTGGTGGTCATCGTCGTCGGGGTCGGCGGCATTACCCGGCTGACCGAATCGGGGCTTTCGATCACCGAATGGCGGCCGGTATCGGGCGTGCTGCCGCCGCTGAACGAGGCCGATTGGGTCAAGGAATTCGAGAAATACAAGCAGATCCCGGAATATAAGGAAATCAACCGCGGCATGTCGCTGGCCGGGTTCAAGGCGATCTTTTTCTGGGAATGGCTGCACCGCATTCTGGGCCGCGTCGTCGGCATGGCGATGGTGCTGCCGCTGGCCTGGTACGCATGGCGCCGCGCGATCCCGGCGGGCTATGGCGGGCGCCTGCTCGCGCTGACATCGCTCGTCGGGCTGCAGGGCGCGCTCGGCTGGTGGATGGTCGCATCGGGGCTCGAATATCGTACCGACGTCAGCCATTTCCGGCTCGCCGCGCATTTGCTGACCGCATTGTTTTTGCTCGCTGGCCTCGTCTGGACGGCGCGCGATCTCGATGCGTTGGCACGCGATCCGTCGGCACGGCCCGCGCGGCTGACCGGCGGCGGCATCGCGGTGATCGCGATCCTGTTCGTCCAGCTGCTGCTCGGCGCATGGGTCGCCGGACTGAACGCCGGCTTCGTCGCCAGTACCTGGCCGCTGATGAACGACCATTTCGTGCCGGAAGGTATCGACTGGGCGGGCGGCGCGTGGCTCGCGCTCACCAATGATCCGTTTCTGATCCATTTCCTGCATCGCTGGTGGTCGTGGATCGCGGCGCTGGCCCTGCTGCTGCTCGCACGCAATTTGGCACGGCGCGGCGCGGGGCGCGAGGCGCGGTTGCTGGTCGCGGTCGTCGCGGTGCAGATGCTGCTCGGCATCTGGACCGTCATATCGGGGGTGTCGATGTGGGTCGCGGTCGCGCATCAGGTGGTCGGGGCGATCCTCGTCGCCATCGCCGCCGCCGCATTGCACCGGCAGGGCCGCGCGGCGGCATGACCCTGCTCGGCGGCCTGGGCAGCGCGCTGCTGCTGGTCGCTCAACCCGTACCCGCGCCGGGCGGTGTGTCGGTCGCGGCCGCCCCGGCATTTCAGTTTGCCCCGCCCGTCGATCGCCCGATGACCTATCGCGTGACCACGCGTCGCATCGGGCGCGATGGGTCGTTGATCAGTTTTTCGCTGGTCTATGCTTTGCAATGGCAGCGAATGGGGCGCGGCTATCAGTTGCGATCGGTGCTGCAACGCATCGATTCCGATGCGCCGCCGGCAGTCACGCGCGCGCTGACCTTGATGCTTCAGCCGCTGGTCGGTGAAGAACTGGCCTATCTGGTCGCGTCCGACGGCAGCCGCGTCGAGCTGGTCGATCCCGACGGCCTGTGGGACCGCGCGACCGCGCGGGTCGAGGCTGCGGCGGCCGAGGGTAACCGCGCCGAGGCCAGGCGGCTGGCGCAGTTGATCGCGGCACTTCCCGCGGTCGAACGCGACCGGCTGGCGACCGCCGACGCCCGCGCGCTCGTTGCGGCGGCCAATGATGCGATCACCACCGCCGCAGCGGCCGATGGTGCAAGCGTCTCGACGCGGCATGGCGGAACGCTGCGCACGATCGCGACCGCCGACACCGCCGTCGTCGGCGGCACGGACGCGGCGCCGTTGCACATCGACCAGTTGTGGACCGTCGATACCGCCACGGGATTGGTGATGGAGGAACGTCGCCAGAGCTGGATCGTCGAACCGGACGGCGCGGCGCGGACGCTGGTCGAGGAACGGGTGAGGGCGGTCGAGCCTGCCTCGTAAATCGCAAGGTATCATGATACCTGTCAGCAAAGCCGCTCCCTGCTTGACTTTTTAGCTGCATACAGCCATTGGCCCGCTCCGAAGCGCCGCTGCGTCCGCCTTGGACACGCGGCGCAACTGTTTCGGAGCGCTGTTGCTCCGGTCCATATCTGTCAAGGAGCGTGCCATGAAGGCGCTGACCAAGACGACCGTTTCGGCGAATGCCGCCACGGTCGAAAAGAAATGGGTGCTGATCGACGCCGAAGGTCTCGTCGTGGGCCGCGTTGCCTCGATCATCGCCAACATCCTGCGCGGCAAGCACAAGCCGTCGTTCACCCCGCACGTCGATTGCGGTGACAATGTCATCGTCATCAACGCCGAAAAGGTGGCGTTCACCGGCAACAAGCTGCAGGACAAGCGGTACTACAAGCACACCGGCTATGCCGGCGGCATCAAGGAAACCAGCCCGGCGAAGATCCTCGAAGGCCGTTTCCCCGAGCGCGTGCTCGAAAAGGCCGTTGAGCGCATGATCCCGCGCGGCCCGCTCGGCCGCCAGCAGATGCGCAACCTGCGCATCTTCGCCGGCAGCGAACATCCGCATGACGGGCAGAACCCCGAAGTGATCGACGTTGCGTCGATGAACCGCAAGAACAAGGTGGGTGCATAATGGCTGACGAACAGACCATGACCGATCTCAAGGATCTCGCCGGCGCCGTCGAAGGCACCGTTGCCGCTCCGACCAGCAACACGCCGCTGCGCGAGAAGCAGGTCGACAAGCAGGGTCGCGCTTATGCGACCGGCCGCCGCAAGGACGCCGTCGCCCGCGTGTGGGTCAAGCCCGGCACGGGCAAGATCACCGTCAACGGCCGCGACCAGGAAGTCTATTTCGCGCGTCCGACGCTGCGCCTCGTCATCAACCAGCCGTTCGGCCTGACCGATCGCGTTGGCCAGTATGACGTCATCGCGACCGTCAAGGGCGGCGGCCTGTCGGGCCAGGCGGGTGCCGTGCTGCACGGCATCGCGCAGGCGCTGACCCGTTTCGAACCGGCGCTGCGCAGCCCGGTCAAGGCGGCCGGCTTCCTGACCCGCGACAGCCGCGCGGTCGAGCGTAAGAAGTACGGCAAGGCGAAGGCCCGCCGCAGCTTCCAGTTCTCGAAGCGCTAAGTTTCCTCCGCCGACGGGTGGAGAAAGGAAGGGCGGTCCGGCAACGGGCCGCCCTTTCTCGTTCCGGCGCCGACGCGATGAACAGAGTTAAGCGACGGTAAATAGGCCATTGTCTATTGGCCGCGCGCAGCTAAGCTACCCCTATGCGCCGACTCTCTGACCCGGAGGAGGTGTACACTTATACTTTGGGGGTAATTTATGAATTTTCGTTTTGATTCGCGGCGCATGCGCCGCGGAGCGTTGCTCACGTCGGTCTGCGTCGCGGGCCTGCTGCAGGCGGCACCCGCGCTCGCCGAGGCTGATGCGGGCATCGTGCCGACCGGCGGCGAAGGCCATATCACGGTCACGATACCCGAACCGCAGGCCAATCTGGTCCCGGTAACCCCCGGGCCGACGATCCAGCAGATCACCCCCGAACCCGAAATCCTGATCGCCAATCCCGGGACCCCGACGACGGCGCGCGACCCGGTGAACATCACCGGCGTCGGCCAGATGATCATCGACAATGGCGGGGGCTTTGTCGGCCTGTGCACCGGCACGCTGATCAATCCGCGCACCGTGCTGCTGGCGGCGCATTGCGTGAACACCCGCGCCGCGACGGCTTATGGCGCGAATTCGGGCGGCACCGCGATCGGCTTCGGTTTTGAAACCAACACCCGCGCGAACGCCGCGGGGCAGACCGACGAACTGGTGCGCTGGCTGCTCGGCGGCGCCGGTGGTGCCGGCAAATATCAGACCAATACCGCGCAGGCGTTCTACAATTCGAACTGGCTGGCCTATAACCCGCTGTCGCTCGAACCCGCGGCGCGCAGCTTCCTTTACGGTGACGTCGCGGTCGCTTCGCTCGATACCCCGGCGGCAAATGTTCCGACATGGGCGCTGCTGTTCTCGCCGCTCACCAACACCGGCACCATCGGTGCTTCGGGGACCGGCTATGACGTGGGTATCGTCGGTTATGGCAACAATGGCACCGGCACCAGCGGCGCCTCGGGCAGCGATTTCCGCCGCCGTGCGGCCGAAAATATCCTCGGCGCGCTGACCGACTTGCAGACGTTCGAAGGTTTTCTGTTCGGCGGCGCGCCCAACGGTCTGACCCAGAATCTCTATTTCCTCGACTTCGACGATCCGCGGCGCGGGATGACCGGCGCGAGCCCCTTCGATTTCAACGCGTTCCGCGACAACGCGCGCACCAACCCGAACGGTGCCTCGCTGGAAGGTATCACGTCGCAGGGCGATTCGGGTGGCCCGCTGATCCTGCAGAACGCCTTTGCACGCCAGGTCGTCATCGGGGTTCTGTCGGGCGGCTATACCCGCTTCTTCACCGGACAGCCGGCCAATGGTTATGGCACGGTGTCCTTCTACCAGCCGCTCTATCTCTATTGGGACTGGATCGCAGCGAACAATCCCTATCATTATGTGTCGGCGAAGGCGGGCAACGGGTCGTGGACCGACCCCAATCATTGGGTGTCGACGATCGACCCGTCGTACATGATCGAATCGGGCGGGCAGCTCGTCAACGGCATCCCGGCGCTGACCGGCGAACAGAAGACCGGCACCAGCGGCGATTTCGGCCAAATCTGTTTCCAGAGCGGCGGGGTCAGCGATTGCCTCGACACCCGCACCGGGATTGAGGTCGTCGAAAACCGGCCGATCGGTACCTCGGGCGACAACGCCGGTTCGGCCTCGATCGCCGACATTACGGGCGGCGCGACCGCCTCGCGCGACGCGTTGATGCCCGGTGCGCAGCCGGAGGCACAGGCAGCGGCAACCCCGTTGCCCGCTGCGACGCTCGCCAATGGTCTGCCCGGCGCCACCAACTTCGTTCCGAACAATGTCGAACCGGTCCGCACCACGGGGACGCCGCCGCGCTATTTCGACGTGACGCTCAGCGCGACCGGGCTCACGACGCTGTCGGGCGCGAATATCACGATCGACCGGCTGACCATCGGCACCGCGGGCGCGGCGTTGCAGATCGACTCGGGCGCATCGCTGTCGTCGCTGATCAACGTCAACCAGCTCGCGGGGATGGTGACAGTCAACGGCACGTTGAGCTCGGTCGGTGACTATAGCCTGTTCGGTGGCGGCCTGATGGGGTCGGGCCGGATCAACGCGCCCTTCCTGACCAGCGTCCTCGGCCAGATCGCCCCGGGCACCCCGACCACGATCGGCACGTTGACCGTGGGCGGTAATCTGGTGCTGTCCTCGGGCAGCAACCTGTTCATCAACTTCGGCCCCAACGGCACGTCGGACGTGCTCGCGGTCGTCGCGAACGGCACATCGACCGGATCGGCGACGCTGGGCGGCGCAGTGAGCTTCTCGCCCGTCGCGGGGACGCAGGTCACGGCAGGCAATCGCTATACCTTCCTGACCGCCGCGGGCGGGGTGACGGGCACCTTCAGCTCGGCGAACGCGCTGTCGGCGATCCTGACCCCGCGTCTGACCTATGGTCCGAACAGCGTGTCGGTCGAAATCCAGGCCGGTCTCTACCGCGACGTCGTCGCCGCCACCGCGGTGCAGGGCGCCTATGCGCAGCTGCTCGACCAGTCGCGCGGCACAGCCGGGCTTGCCAGCGTCTATGGTCCGCTCGACCTCCAGAACGCCGCGACGATCCGCGCGACGCTTGAAAGCTGGGCGCCGCGCACCGAAACGCTGCGCGGTTCGCTCGCGACGGTGGCGGTCGACAATATGTCACGTTTCACTCGCGATCGCCTGCTCCAGCTCGACGACGGCGACATGGGCGGTACCCTGTCGATGATCGGCCGTCCGGTGCAACTCGCGCAGCTCAACATGACCGCGGTCGGCGCCGATACGATGGCGGTGCGGTCGGACAGCGATGCAGTGACAGTGCAGCAGGGCCGCCTGCCCGAAGATACCAGCGCCTTCCTGGCGGGTGGCTATCTCGACGGCGACAGCCGCCCGATGGCGAGCGCGCTGCCGGGTGGCGGCCGCGACCAGTTCGACGGCTTCTACCTGGCGGGCGGCATCGAAAAGGCGCTCGACGAGGGCAGCGTGATCGGCTTCGCACTCAACTACACCGACGTCGACGGCACCACCCCGATTGCGGGCCAGAAGGCCAGCGGTAGCCTGTACCAGGGGACGCTTTACGGCAAGGCGATGCTGGGCGGCGGGCTCGAACTCGCGACGCAGGTTAGCGCCGGTGCGTTTGATTCGCGTACGACGCGGGTCGCCGATCTGGTTGGCACGCCCTATACGCTGACTGGCGAAGACAGCGCGCTGGTCTTCACCGGCGAAGTCAGCCTGGCCAAGAATTTTGACCTCGGTTCGGTCGAATTCGGGCCGCGGGCTGCACTGCGGGCGAGCCATATCGGCTTTTCGGACATCAAGGAAAATGGCGGCGGGCCCGCGCTGCAGCTCGACCGGTCGAGCTTCAACAGCCTGCAGGCACGCCTCGGCCTCGCGCTGTCGGGCAAGCGCCGCAGCAGCTTCCAGCCGCACCTCAGCGCCGACTATGTCCATGAATTCGAAGACGCCCCGGCATCGTTCGGTGCGACCTTCGTCGGTGGCCCCGGACCCAATGCGATCTTCGGCCTTGCCGGGACCGACAAGGACTGGTTCGAAGTCGGCGGCGGGGTCACGTTCAAGACGGGCAATGTCGACCTGTCGATCGGCGCCGACACGACGATCGGACGCAAGGACGTGTCGAACCAGAGCTATCGCGGTTCGGTGACCTTCCACTTCTGATCGAACCCTGACCAAAGGGGGAAGGGCGGTCCGGCAACGGGCCGCCCTTTTTCGTCGGGGCGCCGGGTCTCGGCGTTGACATCGCGCGACGGACATGGCGATGTGCAGCCTCCTCCTATCGAAAGCCCCTCATGACCCATGCAACGCTGATCCGGTGGCATATGCTGACCGCGGCATTTCTGTTTCCCGCCATTCTGCTCTTTCTGGCGACAGGTGCGCTGTACACCTGGGGGATCAAGGGCGACTACGCGTCGGCCGAATATGAGGTGGCGCTCGCCGCCCCCCTGACCAAAGACAAGGATGCGTTGCAGGCCGTGGCCGCCGCCGAATTGAGGCGCCGCCAGATCGATCTGCCGTCCGGCGCTGCATCGGTGAAGTCGATGGGCGATGCCTTTCAGCTGGAGTGGACGGGCACGCGCCGCGACGTCCTGCTCGATCCGACCGCCGAAGCCCTGACTGCCAAGCTGACCGTCAAGGATACCGGCTGGCACCGCTGGCTGGTCCAGATGCACAAGGCGAAGGGCGGCATCGCGTTCAAAATCTATGCGGTGGTGCTGGCGCTGGGGTTGCTGTTCCTCGTTGTCTCGGGACTGCTGATGGCGTGGCGCGTCCGCGCCATGAAGCGCCCCGCAATTCTGGCCTCCGCAGCCGGATTGGCGGCCTTTATCGGCATCGCGCTGATTTCCTGAAGTCGCCGACTACAGCAGCTCCAGGCTCTCCAGCGCCAATGCCTGCCGCGCCGGGCGTTCGGCCATCACCGCGAACATTTCGTCGCCGCGCTCGGTGCGCTCGACGTTCATCGACGCGAATACGGCCATGAAATAGCCGCTCAAGGCGCCGACGCGGTAATCGTCCCACAGGGGCGCCGGGTCGGGATCGACCCCGTGTCGGCGCAGCGCCGCGATCCAGTGGTCGAACGCCGGGCGATCGGCGGCGGCGCGCTCGAACGGGTCGGCGATGCTGGTGCCGACCAGATAGGCAAGGTCGGCGGCGCTGCTGCCGCGCCCCAGCGTCTGCCAGTCGACCAGCCAGCACGCATCTCCGTCGGGCGCGAACAGGATATTGTCGATGCGCAGGTCGCCATGGACCAGCGTCCGCGCCGCGGGTTCGCGCGCCAGATAAGCGTCGAGCTTGGCGACGATCCCCGCGCCGATGTCGAGGATTTCGGAGGCTAGGCGCGCGGCATAGCGCTCGCGAAATCCCAGATAGAGCTCAGGGAACAGCGCGCGGACCAGTTCGCCATTGTCGCGCGCGAGCCAGGGCAGCTGCGCGAGGTGCGGATCGTTCCAGAGGTGCGCATGGAGGCTAGCGGCCGCTTCGATGCACGGTACGAGCCCGGCAAGCCCCAGCCCAGCCAGCTGGTCGCCCTGCCGCGCCGGGGCAAGGTCGGACAGGATGAGGATGAAATCGACCTCTTCATCGGCAATGGCGTGATAGTGGCAATGCGGCGCGGGGACGCCGCTTGCCGCGGCAAGCTCGCGGTACCAGCTGACTTCCTTGACATAGGTGCCGGTGAGCTTGGCGATGTTACGGCTCGCCGCGTCGTGGCTCGGGCATTTCGCGATGACGGTTGCGGGCGCGTCGGTGTCGCCCTGCCAGTCGAGCGTCAGGCGATAGCTGTCGCACATCTGCCCGGTGCCGACCTTGGTCGCGGTAAATGCCTTGAGTTTACCCGGCCACCCCAGGACGGCCCCGAGCCATTCGGCAGTCATCGCCTCGGGCGAGGTCGGAAAGCTCATGCAGCGGGGTCCATCAACCCGTTCAGGCCGGTGGGCGCGTGCGGGCCGACGAACAATTGTTCGAGCACGCCGACGCCTTGATGCACCGCGTCGCCATCGACGAGTTCGGCGCGAACCAGCGCCTGTACATGCATCGCCAGCGGATTGCCCCACGCCCGCTCGGCTGCGGACAGGCTGTCGTGCGCCACTTCGAGGTCGCCATGATCGAAGCCATGACCCCAAATAGGGTGGGTGTAACCCAGCCCGCTCATCGCGAACAAAGGGCCGTCGGGGGTCAGGGTCAGGCGGGTGCTGCGGTCGAAGTCGGCGGTCAATTTGTTCAGTCGCCGCGTACCCTGCTGCCATTCGGCGGCGAAGGCCGGATCGGCGAAATGGCGCTCACCGCCGGTTCCGCCCACCAGCACCGCGCGGCGGTTCCATGGCGCACCTTCGCCATCGTCATTGCTGTGAAAGAAGAGCGAGCGGTCGGCGAAATTGCACGGTGTCCACAGCCAGAAGAATTGGTGGAAATTGCCCTGCGGCGGCGGTTGCGGTTCGGCGGCGCCGACCGGGCGGATGCCCCAGCTGCGGTCGCGGGTTCCGGCCCAATCCGCGCCGACCTCGATCCGCTGTCCATCGACCGCCAGCCACCCCGACCAATGGCCGTTCTGGGTCATGCGCGTATAGTCCATGAACAGGCGGGTGCCGTTGCGGCGGGTGAAGCGCGGTTCCAGAATCGGGAAATGGCGCGCGGTAAAATGCAGCTCGCCGGCGAGCGGGCCGTCGTTCGCGGCCACGGTCAGCGTCAGCCGCTCCAGCGGTTCGTCGATGGTGATCGCGATCGGCCCGACCGCCAGGTCAAGCCGCTCGCCACCCGAGCGACGGCTGGCCCGCAGATTATGCTGCACCCCGTCGATCAGCACACAGAACGCCGCATCGACGATGCCCAGCTGCGGATAAAATCCCATCGCGGCGGCGAAGAATATCGATCCGTCCGGCGCATAGCCGTTGAAGAAATAGCGGTCGTAAAAATTGCGGTCGGTACCCGCGAACGCGATCGGCTCGGCGCTCTGGTGCAGCGGGAAATCGTCGCCCTTGGTCAGCATCGCTTTTCCTCATCCCGTTTTTTCTTGCAACCTAACGCGATGCGGCGCGGCGTCAATGCACCGGCGGGTCGACCGGGGGTACGGCGTGGATCGGCGCCACCGGCTCGCCGGGTTCGCGCGGAGGGAGGGCGTTGGGCGGGACGGCGTCGATGAGCATGTCGGGGGTCGGCACCGCGGCGCTGTTGCGGACCCGAACCGCGACTTCGCCATCCCGGATGCGGAGCTCGTTGAAGCTGGGCGGGGTCGACCGGATACGCTGCGACAGCGTTCCGGCGCCGATCATGCGGATCGGTCCCGCGGCGGTCGGGGTAACCAGATCGAATGCGTCATGGACATGGCCGGTCAGCACCGCCGCGACGCCCCGCGCGGCCAGCGCTTCGAGCGCGCGCGCGCCGCCGCGGGTCAGCGCGCGGCCTTTCGTCCCGGCTTCGACCAGCGGATGGTGCGCGGTGACCAGCGCGGTGGTGCCGACGGGCAGCGCATCGACCGCAGCCAGCGTCTTGGCGAGCGCATCGCGCGTCACCCAGCCTTTCGACCAGTCGAGCCGCCACTGCGCGCGCGCGGTGGTTTTGAGCGGCACGACGGCGACCCCGGCGAGGTTCAGCTCGCGCTCGACGAGCCGCTCGATCCGCCGGATCCGGCGATAGGGCCAGAAAAAACGCGCGAACGGGTTGAAATAGGGCAGGTCATGGTTGCCGACCTCAACCGTCACCGGCACATCAAGCGCCTCGATCCAGTCGCATGCGGCGGCAAATTCATGGCTCCGGGCGCGCATCGTGAGGTCGCCGGTAATCAGCACCGCATCGGGCTGTTCGCGGCGCACGCATTCGCGGAACCAGTCGAGCGCGGCGCGATCCTCCAGCCCGAAATGCAGGTCGCTGATATGGAACAGTCGCGTCATGCCGTGGCGATGAAATCGACCGCGCTGGTGCCAAGGCGGAACGTCGCTGGCGATGCGACTTCGTCGAGCTCGCCGTCATATTCCAGGCTGATCGGTTGTTCGCTTTCCAATAGGATCGTCGCGTCGGTGACGATCGGTTCGCTTGGTCCATCACGGAAATCGCCGCTGAGCCAGGCGAGCCCATGGCGTAGCACGTCGGCTGTGCCCTCGGTCAGGATCCCGTCGGCGTGAATTCCCATCGGCGTCGGGGTCAGGATCACCGCGGGATAGGCCTTGCCGTCCTCGCCGACACGCACGCCCGGGGCGTTCATCATCTCGTCGAGCGCGTCGGGCGCCGCGCGGCTCGCCTCGATCAACCCGTCCTGCCGCATCGTCTCCCGCACTTCGGCCCAGCGTGTCGCGGGTCCGGCGACGATGGTGATGAACGCGGTGCCGCCGTCGGATTCGATGGTCGGGATCGGGCAGCGCCGCACTTTGCCGTCAAGGGCGTCGGCGACGATCTCGGTCGCTGGCCGGTCGCCGTGCAGCGCCTTCGACAACAGGTTGAGCGTACCGCCGGGGAGCGGCAGGATCGCGCCGCCCCAACCCGCGGCCCGGGTTGCCGCGGCGTTGATCGTGCCGTCGCCGGTCCACACGATGAGCAGGTCGATGCGCTGCAGCTGCAACTCGGCGGCGTCCGGAATCTCGCCTTCGGGCAGGGCGAAGGTCGCCACGAGCGGCGTGCCATGCGTTTGGCATAGCTGGGCAATCTGCTCGCGCACGGCATCGTCATGACTGCCGCTTTGCGTGTTGCAGATCAGGGCGGGGCGAGTGAAGGGGCTGGTCATCGGATTTTCCTACGCATGAGGACGAAAAAGGTGGCCACTGAATTTCGTCATCCCGGCGCCTCCCTGATCACAGATGCGCGGTTCGTCCGCCGCTTGTTCCCCGCTTCGCCGCGCGATAGGGCGTGACGATGGCAGCACCGATTTCCAAAGGACGGCGATTGATCAAATATCTGTTGGTGGCCGTGCTGCTGGTGCTGTTGTTCGGCGGCGCGGCGCGGGTGATCGTTGCGGGCGGGGCAAAGTCGCTCAACCTCGGCGACCGGTTGCTGGGCGACGGTGGCGGCGCGACTTTGCAGGTGGCAGGGCAGCCCTATGGCGCGGGCGCGCGCAACAAGCTCAACATCTGGGTGCCGACGGGAACGAACAAGACCGACAGGCTGCCGGTGCTCGTTTTCCTCTATGGCGGTGGCTGGTACAGCGGCGCGCGCGACGACTATGGTTTTGCCGGTCGCGCCTTTGCCAAACGGGGCTTTGTCGTTGTCATCCCCGATTATCGCATCGTCCCTGACGGGCATTGGCCCGACTTCCTGAACGACAGCGCCGCCGCGGTGGCGTGGACCGACGCGCATATCGGCAATTATGGCGGCGATCCCGATCGCATCGCACTGGCGGGCCATTCGGCGGGCGCCTATAATGCCGTGATGCTGGCGCTCGACCCGCAATGGCTGCGCGCGGCGGGCAGCGATACGTCGGTGATCCGCGGCGTCGCGGCGCTTGCCGGCCCCTATGATTTTGCGCCTTTCGAAAAGGGTGGCCGCGCCGATGTGGCGATGGGCGACATTCGCCCCATCGAACGGACGCAGCCGATCCGTTTCGTGCGCGGCGACGCGCCGCCGCTGTGGCTCGGCCATGGCACCGCCGACACGGTGGTACGCGTGCGCAATAGCCAGCGACTGGCGGCGGCGATGCACAAGGTTGGCGGTTCGGCAACGCTACGCGAATATGACGGGCTCAGCCACAACGACCTCGTCATGGCGCTCACCAAACCGCTGGCGTACAAGGGGCCGATCCTGCCCGAAATGACCGATTTCCTGCGCGGCGCCACGGCGCGGCGCATCGCACCGGCGCCGCTTGCGCAATGATCCCCGCGATCGTCCTCGCGGGCAGCCGTCCCGGTCCCGACCCGCTGCTGACGGGGAGCGGCGTATCGACCAAGGCGCTGCTGCCGATCGCGGGCGACGCGATGCTGGTCCATGTCGTCGGCGCATTACGGGCGTCGCCCGATGTCGGCCCGATCACGATACTGGCGCAGAACAGCGCCGAGC
Organism: Sphingopyxis microcysteis; assembly: GCF_012274265.1. Classification (GTDB taxonomy): domain Bacteria; phylum Pseudomonadota; class Alphaproteobacteria; order Sphingomonadales; family Sphingomonadaceae; genus Sphingopyxis; species Sphingopyxis microcysteis. The sequence continues at coordinate 233,795 of NZ_JAANYY010000003.1, read as the reverse complement.
TGGCGGCGGCGTCGGGGCTGGCAGGGTTCGCCGACCTGCATTTTGCGGACTCGGGGCAGGGGATCAGCAGCTCGCTCGCCGCGGCGCTCCCCGCCGGTGAGGAACCGCTGCTGGTGACGACCGCCGACAATGTGTTGCTGACGCCGACGATGATCGCCGAATTCCTGCACGGTGCCGCGGACAAGGATGTTGCGGTGGCGATGGTCGAGCGTGATGTGCTGCTCGCGCGCTATCCGGAATCGAAACGCACCTGGCTGAAATTCCGCGGCGGCTGGTGGTCGGGGGCGAACATGTTCTACCTGCGCGGACGGCGCGTATTGCCGCTGCTCGATTTCTGGGGCCGCATCGAACGCGACCGCAAAAAGGGGCTGAAGATCATCGCTGCCTTTGGCCCATGGTTGCTGATCGGCGCGCTGCTTCGCCTGTTCACGATCCAGCAGGGCGTCGCGCGCGCGGGTCTGCGCTTCGGCCTCCACGCCAGCGTGGTACCGATGTCCGAGGCCGAGGCGTGCATCGACGCCGACAAGCCCGCCGACATCGTGCTGATCGAGCAAATCTTTGCCGCGCGGCGGCAAGCCGCTATAGGGCAGCCGCTATGACCATCGAAAAAGCCATCATTCTGTCGGCCGGGCAGGGTTCGCGCCTGTTGCCGCTGACCCGCGACATTCCCAAATGCCTGATCGACCTCAATGGCCGGACCTTGATCGGCTGGCAGGTCGCGGCGCTTGCCGCCAACGGTATCAAGGACATCGTCGTCGTCACCGGGTTCCGTACCGAGCGTGTCGAGGATCATGCATTGCAGCTTTACCGCGATACCGGCGTGCGCATCCGCACCCTGTTCAACCCCTTCTTTCAGGTCGCCGACAATCTTGGCACCTGCTGGATCGCGCGCGAGGAGATGGACCGCGATTTCATCATCCTCAACGGTGACACCATCGTTTCGGAAGAGATCGTCGCGAAGTTGATCGCGGGCGCCCATGAGCCGATCACCGTCACCGTCGACGTCAAGGCCGACTATGACGACGACGATATGAAAGTGAACCGCGACGCCGACGGCCGCCTGCACCATATCGGCAAGCGCCTGCTGCCCCCCGATACCAATGCGGAATCGATCGGCATGCTCGCCTTCGTCGGCGACGGCCCGTCGATTTTCCGCAGCCAGGTCGACCAGATGATGCGCACTCCCGAAGGGGTCGAGCGCTGGTATCTGCGCGCGATCGATGTCATCGCCAAGGGCAACCGCGTCGGCACCGCGTCGATCGAGGGGCTGGACTGGCAGGAAGTCGACTTCCCGCAGGACGTCGAAGCCGCCGATGCGCTTACCGCGAAATGGGCCGAGGAAGGCCGCTACGCGAAATAGGGTTTGAGCCAGCCGGTGAGCGCGGCGATCTGTGCATCGCCCAGCTTGACCGCCTGCGCCAGATCGGGCGGCCCCGGCCAACCGGTATCGGTGACCGCAAGGCCCGCGCCCATTCGTTCGCCGTCATAGCGCGGCAGGACGTGGAAATGGACGTGCGGATCGACCATCATCAGCATCAGATAATTGATCCGGGTATAGCCGACCGCTTGACTCAACGCGGCCTCGATCGCCGACGTCGCGACCTTGAGTTCTGCGTGCGCCGCCGCGGGCAAATCGCCGAACGCCGTGGCGTCGGATTTTGCGGCCAGCACCAGCGCGCCGAGCGTTGGCTGGGCGGGGCGCAGCAGCACGACCCAATGGTCATATTCGGCGATCAGCGTCGCGGGGTAGCCGAATTTCGCGATGGTGTCGTTCATGCTTCCTCCATCCAGCTGACAATCGGGCGCCCGGCGCGCCGCTGCGCATAGGCCTGAACCAGCTGCACCGCATGAACGACCAGCGAAATAATCGTCCACCACGCGACCGCGATCAGCCCGATGTCGGGGCGCCCGGCAAGCGTCGCGAAAAACAGGATCGCGATATTCGGGTTGCGCCGCGCGGTGATCAGGCGGAACTGGCTGTCGAAGCGCCGCCACACATGGACGTCCATCCCGAAATCCTTGATGAACATCCCCTCGATCACCCGCTGGAGCACATAGCCAGCGAGCACGGCGATCATCACGAACAGGAAGGTCTGTGTCGACAGCGCGAGCCCCCAACTGCCGAGCCCGACGCCCCAGAAATACCACCAGAAGGGCGGGTGGATCAGGTCGACGCCATGATCGGCGACATTGCCCCATTTCGACGAGGTGATCGTGCAGCGCGCGAGCTTGCCGTCGACGGTGTCGAAAACCATGAAAATGAACGCGGCGAGCATTCCGGTCCAGTAATGGCCATAGGCAAACAAATAGGTCGCGTAGACGCAGAGCGCGGCGCCGATCGCGGTGACCATATTCGGGGTCATGCCGATGCTGGCGGCGATCCGCGTCAGCCATAGCGCGAGTTCGGGCCACAGATATTTGGTCAGCACGTCGGTAACGCCCTTATAGGCGCCGAAATAGCTTTTGCGTTCGATTTCGCGTCGCGTTTCGGGGGTCAGCCGCTGGATGAACGGCGTATCGAGCTTGCGCAGCTGGCGGTTATAGATTTGCGGCTTGTCGCGGTAGTCGATGATCGTGAGCGCATCCCGATGCGCCGCGATGTCATCGGGACCGAGGCCGCCGGTCAGATGCGCCATCACCAGCGCATCGCCGTCCATCACGACGGTGCCGGGCAGCGTCACGATATGCCGCAGCCACACCGGGTCGAACACATAGTCGAGGTTGACGAACAGCCGCGTCCCGGACGCAGGCGGCGTGTCGGGCAAGCCTTCGGCGCGCGCCATGCGGCGCAGCCGTTCGGCGTTGGTCATTCCCCATAGCAGGGTCGGATTGTCGCCGATCAGTGCCAGCGCGGGCAGGGTCGTTGGTTCGCTCATCCGCCGCTCTTATCCTGTGCAGCATCCTTTGCAAGGAAGCGCGCGATCGCCTCGGCCCCGCGCTGCGCCGCGCCCGCCGGATCGCCGCCGATCGATTCCGCCAGCCGCTCGCGTTGCGCGTCGATATAGCGCGAATGACGCGCTGTCGCCTGATCGAGCGCATTGGGAAGGTCTGCCACATCGTCGATGACGTCGCCGAGCGTCCAGAACAGATAGTCGGGGTCGCCGACCCATTGCGCGTCATGCGCGTTGAGAAACAGGCAGGGGCGCGGGGTCGCCAGAAATTCGTAAACCTGGCTGCTGACATCGCCCAGATAGAGGTCGGAGCCGCTGGTGTAGCTCATGTCGAACAGCCGGTCGGAATCGAGATCGATCAGAATCTTGCCCGGAATAGCCAGCGTTTTGATCGCCGCGCGATCGCCGTCGCTGGCCTCGGCAAACAGGCGGATGTGCGGCGCAACGACGAGGTTGTACCGGCCCTGCGCCGCGAACCAGTCGATGATGTCGCGCCCGAACCGGTCCCACGACGACAGCCCGCGATGGAAATGCGGTGCATAGAGGACGGTCGGGCGATCATTGTCGAACAGCCGCGCGCGCGTCTTGTCCAGACGCGTCATCAGGTCGAGCTTCACATAGCCGTTGAGCGCATAATGGCCCGGTCGGATGGTTCCGGCATCGAGCAGGCGCTGTTCGCTCTTTTCGCCCGCGACCAGCACAAAATCGAAATGGCGGTCGCGCGGGTCGAGCATGATCGCGCGGTCGCCCGCGCCATGCGGGGTAAAGATCAGCCGGGTGCGGCGCGGCAGGAAGTGGCGGATCGCGGTTGTCGTCCGTTCGGGTACGACGATCGCGTCGAACTGGCGCAAAAAGCGCAGCGCGCCGAACAGGATCGGCAGGCGCGGATGGCGAATGATCGCACGCGCGCGCAGCCAGTGGCTGATCCCGCGCTGCCCGAGCAGCCTGATCCGGGGCGAAAAGCCGGGATAGGCTGCCATTACCCGTTCGACCACCGGCAGATGTCCGGTGCTGGCGACCGCGACCTCGACATCGCTGCCCGCAGCCGCCATTTCGGCCGCGATCGGCAGCGCGTGGAAAATCTGGTGCGGTTCGCCGATGAACAGGAACAGGATGCGCATTACCGCACCTTGGCAGCGGTGCCCGCCGCCTCACTTTCAAAGTCGGCTACCTGCCAGCCGTGCCGCGCTGCCAGCCGGACAGATTTTTCGCCGCGCCCGACCAGCCACGCTTCGTCCGCGAGGGCAAAGGTCGGCGCGTCGCTGACATGGTCCGAATAGGCGCGGATATGCGTCGCGCCAGCCGCGTGACTTTCGATCCATTCGGCGACCCGCCGCGCTTTTTCGGCGCCGTAGCAATTGGGGCCGTCGAGCAGCGGCAGCCAATTGCCGTCGGCGTCGCGCTGGTGGCGCGAGGCGACGATCGCGTCGAAGTTCAGCGCGTCGGCGATCGCGCCCGCGTAAAATTCGGGCGCCGCGGTCGCCATCAACAGCCGGTAGCCCTCGGCCCGGTCGCGCGCGATGCAGGCCCGGGCGCCCGGCGGCACATCGCGCGGCACGCGCCAGGCGGCAAAACGGGCAGCAAGCCGCGCCGCGCGCGCGGGCGTCAAATGCGATCCGAGCATCAGGTGGATGGCGGCGGGCTTGAACCGGTCGCGACCGTAAAGGCGCAGCGCGTAACCGATCATCAGCGCGGCGAGCAGCGGGAGCAGCAACAGGCGCCACGGCGCCTCGCGGGCCGGCGCCCACAAGAGGAACAGGGTGAATGTCGGCTTGCGCAGCACGGTGCGGTCAAGATCGTAAATGGCGATGCGCGCGGGGGAACCGGTCATGGGGTATCGTCCCCGATCAGCCGCAATTTCCGTCCCGCTTTGCCGAGCGACGCGCGGTCGGCATAGGGTAGCGCGAAACGGATCGCGGCCCATATCGATCCCAGCGCGATGATCACGATCAGCGGCAGCGCAACCGGATCGGGCAATCGGTCGGCGAGCAGCGCCGCGGCGCCCGCGACCAAGGTCAGCGCCATGCCGCGCGTCGCAACGACCGGGAACTGATGGTCGAACGGGTGCAGCTTTTCGTTCATGGCCAGCTGCAGGGTCGGAATACCCGCCATCACCACCAGACCGATCGACGTCGCGAGCGTGACCCCGGTGAGCGCATCCATATGCCCAAGGATCAGCCAGCCGGCGCCGACCGCCACGGCGACGCCAAAGATGCTGGCGGTGAGCTGGTGGCGAAACGCCGATACGACCTGCAACACCGGCGACGAAATGCCGAGCACCGCTTCGGCGGCGCGCGCGAACAGCAGGATCACGAGCGCGGCCTGCGCGGCCTGCGCCTGTGCGCCGAACAGGCTGAGCAGCGACGCGCTGCCCGCTGCGAGGACGGCGGCGAGCGGTAGCGCGATCGCCGAGATCAGCCGGGTTGCATAGGCATAAATATCAGCGACTTGCGCCCGATCCCGGCGCTCGGCGCTGGCCGCGAGCGGCGCCATCACATAGACAAATGCGATGCGAACAAGCTGGACGACGCTCGACAGCTTGCGCGCGATGGTGAACAGCCCCGCCGCCGCGGCGCCCGCCGCGCCGGGCAACAGCAGGTTCAGCACTAGCGCGGGGGCGTCACCGAACAGGCGCGCGATAATGTTCGACGGCAGGATCGACAGCCCGGCCCAAAAGGTATTGCGCGCCGTTTCGGTGCCGCGGGGGCCGCGCCAAAAGCCGCTGAGGTCGTAATGTTGGGCAAGCAACCGGACGCACAGGATCGCGGTGATCGCCAGCGAGCAGAGGTGCGCGATGAACAATCCTTTCAGCCCGAGCCCGCCCGCAAAAAACAGCCCGGCGAACACCAGTCGCAGCACCTGTTCCCAAACGATCCGCAGCCGGATTTCGGCGCCGAACACCATCCGCGCACGCAGCGCCGACGTTGCAATCTCGACAAAGGCCCATAACGGCAATGCCCACACGAACACCCGGATCGCAGGCGTGACGAGGTCGCGGTCGCTGGCGGCGACATTGAGCAGCGGACCAAGATCGGCAGCAAATGCGGCGATCAGCGCCGCGACAAGGATGCACGGGCCGACGCCGAAAATCATCGCCGTACGCAGCGCCGCCGCTGCTTCGGCGTCGCTCGCCGATTGCGGCACGGTGCGCTGCATCGCGCTGGTCATGCCCATGTCGAAGATATTTTCGAGCAGGTTGATCGCCGCCCACAGCACCGCATAGAGGCCGTATCCGGCCAGCCCGAACATCAGTACATAGAGCGGCTGTGCGACGATTTCGACCACCGCGCCGAGCCGCGCGAGTACCGTGGTACCCAGTCCGCGCGCGACGCTGCGGCTGGTGACGGCGGGTTGGGCGGCGCTTTCGCTCATCGCTGCGCACGTAGCGTTTGTTGGCTGACGAATAAAGCAATCTTCCCTCCCCCCTTGATGGGGGAGGCAGCGAGACTTGCCAGCTTGCTGGCTTACTCGCAGCGGAGGGGGTGCGCTGTCGGCCTGAAACCACGGTGCCAGGGCGCACCCTCACCCCCATCCAACTTCGCCTAGCCGCTTTGCGGCAAGGCTGAGTATCCTTCGCCTATCAAGGGGGAAGGCAATTTCAGGGCGATTTCACCCTATCCAACCCCTTGTCGTCCCTGCCAATCGGGTCTAGTCAGCCCGCAATCGTACAGGGAGCCCGCGACATGGCCGAATTCCGTCTGCCCAAGAACAGCCGCCCGCAAAAGACGGGCAAGGTCCACAAGGCCGAAGGCGCGGCCGCGGTCAAGACGTTCAAAGTCTATCGCTACGACCCCGACAGCGGCCAGAATCCGCGCTTCGATACCTTCGAGATCGACACCCAGAAGTGCGGCCCGATGGTGCTCGATGCGCTGATCAAGATGAAGAGCGAACAGGATAGCTCGCTGACCTTCCGCCGCTCGTGCCGCGAGGGGATTTGCGGCAGCTGTTCGATGAACATGAACGGCAAGAACGGCCTCGCCTGCACCACCGCGATCGAGGATCTGAAGGGCGACATCACGATCACGCCGCTGCCCGCGATGGACGTGATCAAGGATCTGGTTCCCGACTTCACCCATTTCTATGCGCAATATGCGTCGATCGAACCCTGGCTGAAAACCAAGACGACGACGCCGAGCGGCAAGGAGCGGCTGCAATCGCCCGCCGAGCGCGAAAAGCTCGACGGGCTTTATGAGTGCATCCTGTGCGCCTGCTGCTCGACCAGCTGCCCCAGCTATTGGTGGAACAGCGACAAGTTCCTGGGCCCCGCGATCCTGCTTCAGGCGTATCGCTGGCTCGCCGATAGCCGCGACGAAATGACCGGCGAGCGCCTCGACGAGCTGGAAGACCCCTTCCGCCTCTATCGCTGCCACACGATCATGAACTGCTCGAACGCCTGCCCCAAGGGACTGAGCCCCGCGCGCGCGATCGCCGAGATCAAGAAAATGGAAGCCGAGCGGCAGGTCTGATGCGCTGGGGGGTGTTCGCCGCGCTGGCGCTCGCCTCCTGCACGGCAACGCCCGCAGTCGAAACCGTTCCGGCGCCGCGCACTTATGCGCACGGAATTGGCGGCGCGACCTTCCTGATCGGCGGCACTTTCCCGCCCGGCCGCTCGCCGGACGGCAACAGCGTGATCCTGTATGGGCCGGAGGGGGCGATCGTTGTCGACACGGGGCGCCATGCCGAGCATCTGACCCTGATCAAACGGGGCTGAGCGGAATCGGCATGTCGCTGGTCGCCATCGTCAACACCCATTGGCATCTTGACCATGTGAGCGGCAATCCGGCGCTGAAGGCAGCTTTCCCGAGGCTCAAGGTCTATGGCACCTCGGCGATCGACGGCGCGCTGATGGGCTTTCTCGCGAACAGTGCTGCCGCCTCGCGCAAGGCGCTTGCCGAGGGCGCCGTCCCCGCCGCGGCCGTCGGCGACGTCGAGGGCGACTTGGCGACCATCGCGCGGGGGACGGAGCTTCGGCCCGATGTGATCGTCGACGAAACGCGCGACATGGTCATCGCCGGGCGTCCGCTGTCGCTTCGCGTCGCCCACCTCGCGGCGACCGAGCGCGACCTGTGGATTTACGATGCGGACCAGAAACGCGCGATCGTGGGCGATCTGGTCACGTTACCCGCACCATTCCTCGACACCGCCTGCCCCGAAGGCTGGCTGGCGGCGCTGGATGACGTCGCCGCTTCGGGTGCCGAACAGGTCGTCCCGGGTCATGGCCCGATCATGTCGACCGCCGATTTTCATCGCTGGCGCGACGCCTTTGGCGATTTTATCGCTTGCGCGCGCGGCGCAGGCGCGCTTGAGGGCTGCTCGGCGGGCTGGCTCGCGGCCGCGTCGCGGTGGATCGGCGATGACAGCGTGCGGGCCAAAGCGATGGCGGACTATTATGGCGGGCTGATCCGCGCGGGAAAACTGGACGGATATTGCACGGCATGAACGACGGGATCGAGGAACCGAAGCGGCGTGACCATTTCAGCGCCGAGGCACTCGACGACGGCTGGCTGAGCTGGGATCTCAAGGACGCGAGCCGCTTCAACAGCTTTATCGAGCCGCTGACGGTACGGGTCGAGCCGCCCACGTCCGACGGCCGCCCCTGTGCGCGGGTGCGCATGATCCCGGAGCGCAAGCACAGCAATCTGGGGGATAATGTCCACGGCGCGGTCACGCTGGCACTGGTCGACATTGCGCTGTTCGCGGCGTCGCACCAGTTCGGATCGCTCAATGCAGGCCATTCGGTGACGCTCGACCTGTCGACGCAGTTTGTCGGCGCGGGTCGGCTCGGCGAACCATTGGACGCGGTGGTCGAGCTGGTCCGCGAGACCGGTCGCCTGATCTTTCTGCGCGGACTGGTGGTGCAGGGTGAAGACGACAGTCATATCGTGCTCAGCTTTTCGGGCACCATCCGCAAGGCGAGCAAGGATCGCGGCTGATGTCGGTTCTCGCCGCCTATGATGCGCTCGTCGCGGGCGGCGAACTCCGCCCCGACGCCGAGCAGCGCGCCGCCGCCGAACGGTTGAACGCGTTGCAGGCCGAACTGGAAGCGGTGCCGCCGCGCGGGAGCCTGCTTTGGCGGCTGACCGGGCGCAAGCCCGAGAGCCCGCGCGGCGTCTATCTGTGGGGCGCGGTCGGGCGCGGTAAGTCGATGCTGATGGACCTGTTCTACGACCAGCTGCACATCCAGCGCAAGCGGCGCGTCCATTTCCACGCCTTCATGCTCGACGTCCATGCGCGGATGCGCGAGGTGCGCAAAAGCGAGGCCGGCGACCCGATTCCGCTCGTGGCCGACGCGCTGGTCGAAAATGTCCGCTGCCTCGCGTTCGACGAAATGGTCGTGAACAACAGCGCCGATGCGATGATCCTCTCGCGGCTGTTCACCGCGCTGATCGACCGCGGCGTCACGGTGGTCGCGACCTCGAACCGTCCGCCGTCCGACCTTTACAAGGACGGGCTCAACCGCGAGCATTTCCTGCCATTCATTGCGCTGGTCGAGGCGAAGCTCGACGTGATGGGCCTGAACGGGCCGACCGATTATCGCCGCGACCGGCTGGGTGATGGCGCGCGTTGGTTCGTCCCCGCCGATGAGGCGGCGAGCGCCGCGCTGTCGGCGGCCTTTTTTCGCCTCACCGACTATCCGCCCGAAGACCGCGCGCATGTCCCGACGCTCGATCTCGACCTTGGCGGTGGGCGGACGCTACACGTGCCAAAGGCGCTGAAAGGGGTCGCGGTCTTTTCGTTCAAGCGGCTGTGCGCCGAGGCGCGCGGCGCATCGGACTATCTGGCGGTCGCGCGGCATTTTCATACCGTCATCATCGTCGGCATTCCGCGCATGGGGCCGGAAAATCGCAACGAGGCGGCACGCTTCGTGACGCTGGTCGACGCGCTGTACGAATATAAGGTCAAGTTGCTGGCTAGCGCCGCGGCGATGCCCGATGATCTGTATGTCGCGGGCGACGGCGCGTTCGAATTCGAACGCACCGCAAGCCGCTTGTCCGAAATGCAGTCGGACCACTACCTCGCGCTAGGCCATGGCGAGCAGGACGCCACCGTTTAGCATATTGCTCCGGCCAATCTGAGCCGTAGCCCTGAGCCTGTCGAAGGGCGCTTCTTGGGTAAGCGCTCTTCGACAGGCTCAGGGCTACGGTTAGAGTCGACCCGCCCGAAGCAGGCTCAAGCCATGGCGAGCAGGACGCCGGTGGCAATTTTGCCCCAGCGTGACGAATTGATCGTCACCGCGATGACATCGCGGACATAGCGCACCTCATGCGCGAGGTGGCCCAGCCCTTGCTGAATGACCCGGCGCAACGTGCGAAACGGGCGCGGCGCGGGAACATGGATACGGCGGGGGCGCGCGGGCGGCGCGGGCAGGGTGATCAGCCCGCCGCTGGTCACGCGGGCATCGTCGGCAACGGCGCGGCACAGCGCCTCCATCCGCGAAATCGCCAGCCGGTTGGCGACCTTGCGGTCGCGGCTCAGCAATTCGAAGCTGTGGCTGAACGCTGAAAACTGGATCGCGCCGCTGGCGGCATTATGGTCGAGCGCGTCGCGCATTTCCTCTTCGGACATCGCGCACAGCTGCGCCGGGCGAAAGCGGTTGGCGCGGTCCATCAGGCCGCTGACCGGCACTTCGATCACGCCATGATGCTCGCGCATGCCCTGGTTGCCCGCGTCGAGCGAGATGGCGCAGCCATGCCCCAGATAGGCCGCGTTGAAACTGCTGTCGAAACGAAAGCCCAGCGCGGCGAGCGCGCGCAGCGTATCGTCGTTGGCGCCGAAATTTCCGGCCCGAAACGCGGTCGGTCGGGGCGCCCCCGCGCCGACCAGAATGTCGCGCGCGAGCGCGATGAGCCTTTTCTGTGCCGCCAGCGGAAAGTCGCCGATGTTCCGTCCGGTCAATCGCCCGACCGGGTTGAAACGGGCGAAGGCGAGCCATTCGGTGTGGATATGGACCTGCACCTCGTGCCCACGGTCCAGCACCGGGCGGACGATCGCATCGATGACTTCGGGGCCGTAAACCAGCGCCGGCATCGGATCGATAAAGAACACCCCGGTCAGGCCGTGGCGTTCGAGCATGTCCATCTGGAAATGGATGCCGAAATCGCCTTCGCGGCAGCGCCCCAGGATCGAGCTTTCGAAATTGGCGCGCGCATCGGCGCCGCGCTGGTATAGCCCGGCGGACAGCTCGGTATCGAAACTGATGATTGCCCGCGTCATCCGCTCGCGCCTATCACCCCAGCGATAAAGGAGGGTTAACTTCGCCGGGTGGCCGTTCCCCGACGTCAATCAGCCTGTCATGCATGCACGCTATTGTCCATCCAAACCCGCGCAGGATCGGTTACATCGCCGCTTGTTGTTATTGCGAACTATTTGCAGAAAAAGGCGGAATTTCGCGCTTTTCGCGGTTGTTTCGTTAACGGAATCGGCGTAGGGGCGACCCAAGTCTTGGGATCGGCACGGCACTTTGGCCCGTGTGCCGCCGGTCTGTGAAGCATTGCCGGGCTTGCCAGGAAGGGAGTGCCGCGCGCCATGGGACGCAAGAAGATCGCATTGATCGGAGCCGGGAATATCGGCGGAACGCTGGCGCTGCTCGCCGCGCAGAAAGAACTCGGCGACGTCGTCCTGTTCGACGTCGTGGAAGGCGTGCCGCAGGGCAAGGCGCTCGACCTGTCGCAGGTCGGCCCGATCGCGGGCTTCGATGCCAAGATCACCGGCTCGAACGATTACAAGGACATCGCGGGCGCCGACGTCATCATCGTCACCGCCGGGGTCGCGCGCAAGCCGGGCATGAGCCGCGACGACCTGCTCGGCATCAACCTGAAGGTCATGAAGGCGGTCGGCGAAGGCATCAAGGCGAACGCTCCCGATGCGTTCGTCATCTGCATCACCAATCCCCTTGATGCCATGGTCTGGGCGCTGCGTGAGTTTTCGGGCCTGCCGCACAACAAGGTCGTCGGCATGGCCGGCGTGCTCGACTCGGCGCGCTTCAGCCACTTCATCGCAGACGAATTCGATGTGTCAGTGAAGGATGTGAACACCTTCGTGCTCGGCGGCCATGGCGACACGATGGTTCCCGTCGTGCGTTATTCGACCGTCAACGGCATCCCCGTTCCCGATCTCGTCAAGATGGGCCTGTCGTCGCAGGACAAGATCGACGCGATCGTCAAGCGCACCCGCGGCGGCGGCGGCGAGATCGTCGCGCTGCTCGGCACCGGATCGGCTTTCTACGCGCCCGCTGCTTCGGGCATCGCGATGGCCGAAGCCTATCTGGGTGACCAGAAGCGCATCCTGCCCTGCGCCGCCTATGTCGACGGCCAGTACGGCCTCGACGGCCTTTATGTGGGCGTTCCGGTGCTGATCGGCGCCGGCGGCGTCGAGAAGATCGTCGAGATCGAACTCGACGATGCCGACAAGGCCGGCCTGCAGGTCTCGGTCGACGCGGTCAAGGAACTGCTCGACGCGTGCAAGGCGCTGGATCCGTCGCTGGCTTAAGCCGGATATGGTCGCCATCCTCTTCCTGCTTCTTCCCCTGCCGTTTTTGCTGCTGGGGTATTTCGGGAAATGGAAGGTGACGGCGGCTATCGTCGGGTTGCTGGGCTTGTGGCTGGTATACATCTTATACCTCCATTGGACTGGCGACCCGAACGATCCATCGTTGAATGAATATGGCGCCCAGATTTTCCCTTATTTCTTGGGCGTGCTGATCGCAGGAATGTCTTTGGCCCACTGTATCGGTTGGAGCGTTCGCTATTTGAAGACTCGGTTCGATGACAATCGCGCTAGGTCAAAACTCGGAGAGACTTTCGAATGAGCATCCTCATCGACAAGAATACCAAGGTCATCACGCAAGGGATGACCGGTGCCACCGGCACCTTCCACACCGAACAGGCGCTCGCCTATGGCACGCAGATGGTCGGCGGCGTGACGCCGGGCAAGGGCGGCACGACGCACATCGGCCTGCCGATGTTCGACACCGTTGCCGAAGCGAAAGATGCGACCGGCGCGACCGCAAGCTGCATCTATGTGCCGCCGCCGTTCGCCGCGGACTCGATCCTCGAGGCGATCGACGCCGAAATCCCGCTGATCGTCTGCATCACCGAGGGCATCCCGGTGCTCGACATGGTCAAGGTGAAGCGCGCGCTGTCGGGTTCGAAGTCGCGCCTGATCGGCCCGAACTGCCCCGGCGTGCTGACGCCGGGCGAATGCAAGATCGGCATCATGCCCGGCAGCATCTTCTCGAAAGGCAGCGTCGGCGTCGTCTCGCGTTCGGGTACGCTGACCTATGAAGCGGTGTTCCAGACGAGCAACGCGGGCCTCGGCCAGACCACCGCGGTCGGCATCGGCGGCGATCCGGTCAACGGCACCAATTTCATCGACGTACTCGAGCTGTTCCTGGCTGACGAAGCGACCAAGTCGATCATCATGATCGGCGAAATCGGCGGCGACGCCGAGGAACAGGCGGCGCAGTTCCTGATCGACGAAGCCAAGCGCGGCCGCAAAAAGCCGATGGCCGGCTTCATCGCGGGCCGCACCGCGCCTCCGGGCCGCCGCATGGGCCATGCCGGCGCGATCGTATCGGGCGGCAAGGGCGACGCCGAAAGCAAGATCGCGGCGATGGAAGCCGCGGGCATCACCATGTCGGCGAGCCCGTCCGAACTCGGCACGACGCTTGTCGAAGTGCTGAAAGAACGCGTTTGATTTAAGCGCCCGCTGTCAACAGCCGTTGTCAGCGGGCGTCGCTCCCATACCCTCCCCGGAGCCATTTCTCTTTCGAGAATGGAAAAGACAATGAACCTCGAACGACAAAGCTTTGACATCGACGAGCCGCAGGCTGGTCCCAGCTGGGCGCCGAAGAACTGGCCCCAGATCGACAGCGACGACCTGACCGCCGCGCTCGATCCGCAGCAGATGCAGGTCGCGGTCAAGGCCGCCGCGGCCAAGGCGGGTGCGCCGCTGTCGAATGCTGAAGTCGAGCGCGCGGCGAATGATTCGATCCGCGCGATGATGCTGATCCGCACCTATCGCGTGCGCGGGCATCTCGCCGCCAATCTCGATCCGCTGGGGCTCAGTACGCGCGAGCTGCCCGCCGACCTGACCCCCGAATATCACGGTTTCGTTGGCGCCGATCAGGACCGCCCGGTCTATATCGGCGGCACGCTGGGCCTGGAAAAAGCGACGATCCGCGAGATCGTGGCGATCCTGCGCGCCAATTATTGCGGCAATGTCGGCCTCGAATATATGCACATCGCCGACCTCAAGGAACGCCAGTTCCTGCAGGAGCGGATGGAAGGCGCCGACAAGATCATCGAATTTTCGGTCGAGGGCAAACGCGCCATCCTGAACAAGGTGATCGAGGCCGAGGAATGGGAGAAATTCCTCGCCAAGAAATATGTCGGGACCAAGCGTTTCGGCCTCGACGGCGGCGAAAGCATGATCCCCGCGATGGAAGCCATCATCAAATATGGCGGCCAATATGGGGTCAAGGAAATCGTCTATGGCATGGCGCATCGCGGGCGGCTCAACATGCTCGCGAACGTCATGGCGAAGCCGTACAAGATCATCTTCCACGAATTTGCCGGCGGATCGGCGAACCCCGACGACATCGGCGGTTCGGGCGACGTCAAATATCACCTCGGCACCTCGACCGACCGCGAGTTCGGCGGCGCGTCGGTGCATATGTCGCTGGTTCCCAACCCTTCGCACCTCGAAGCGGTCGATCCGGTCGTGCTCGGCAAGGTGCGCGCGCAGCAGGTGGTGCGTGACGACCTCGCCAAGCATGAACAGGTGCTGCCGGTGCTGATCCATGGCGACGCGGCGTTCGCGGGGCAGGGGATCGTGTGGGAATGCCTCGGCTTCTCGGGCATCCGCGGTTACAATACCGGCGGCTGCATCCACTTCATCGTCAACAACCAGATCGGCTTTACCACCAGCCCGCAATATGCGCGCTCGTCGCCCTATCCGTCGGACGTGGCGAAGGGCGTGATGGCGCCGATCCTGCACGTCAATGGCGACGATCCCGAAGCGGTGACCTTCGCGTGCAAGCTCGCGATCGATTTTCGCCAGCAGTTCAAACGCGACGTCGTGATCGACATGTGGTGCTATCGCCGCTTCGGTCATAACGAGGGCGACGAACCGTCGTTCACCCAGCCTTTGATGTACGAACGCATCCGCAAGCACCCGCCGGTGTCGCAGCTCTGCGCCGCCAAGCTGGAAAGCGAAGGCGTGATCGACGCCGGTTGGGCCGACGCGCGCCGCGCCGAGTTCATTGCGCGGCTCGAAAGCGATTTCGAGGGCGCCAAGAGCTATAAGCCGAACAAGGCGGACTGGTTCGCCGGGCGCTGGTCGGGGCTACACGCTCCCGCCGATCCCGAAAATGCCCGCCGCAACATCTCGACCGGGGTTTCGGACAAATTGTTCGATTCGATCGGGCGCGTCCTGACGACGATCCCCGCCGACGTCGAAGTCCACAAGACGCTGCGCCGCGTCATCGACGCACGCGGCGCGATGTTCGCCGACAAGAGCGACGGCGAAGTGTTCGACTGGGCGACCGCCGAAAGCCTCGCCTTCGGCACCTTGCTCAGCGAAGGCTATCAGGTCCGCCTGTCGGGCCAGGATTCGGGGCGCGGCACCTTCAGCCAGCGCCACGCGGTCTGGGTCGATCAAAAGACCGAGGCGAAATATGTGCCGCTGACCACCGTCCCGCACGGCCGGTTCGAGGTGCTCGACAGCCCGCTCTCCGAATATGGCGTGCTCGGTTTTGAATATGGCTATGCGATGGCCGATCCGAAATCGCTGGTATTGTGGGAAGCGCAGTTCGGCGATTTCGCCAACGGCGCGCAGATCATGATCGACCAGTTCATTGCGTCGGGCGAAGCCAAATGGCTACGCGCCAACGGGCTCGTGATGCTGCTCCCGCACGGTTATGAAGGGCAGGGACCGGAGCATAGCTCCGCACGCCTCGAGCGCTTCCTCCAGCTCTGTGCGGGCGACAATATCCAGGTGTGCAATATTTCGACCCCGTCGAACTATTTCCACGTCCTGCGCCGCCAGATGCTGCGCCCGTTCCGCAAGCCGCTGATCATCATGACGCCGAAGTCGCTGCTCCGGCACAACCTGGCGGTGTCGCAGCGCAGCGACTTTATCGGTGACGCGCATTTCCGCCGCATCATGTCCGACCGCACGCCGCCCGCTGACGCCGACATCAAGCGCGTCGTGCTGTGTTCGGGCAAGGTCGGTTACGACCTGATGGAAGCGCGCGACGCCGCGGGGCTGACCGACACGACGGTGATCCGTATCGAACAGCTCTATCCCTTCCCGGGCGATCCGCTCGCGGTGCGCTTGAAGCGGATGCCGAAGCTGGAGGAGGTCGTCTGGGCGCAGGAAGAACCGCGCAACAACGGCAGCTGGTTCTTTGTCGAGCCCTTTATCGAAGAGGCGCTGAACGAAGCGGGCCACAAGGGCATGCGCCCGCGCTATGCGGGACGCGCCGCCGCGGCGTCGCCCGCGACGGGCCTGATGAGCCGCCACCAGACCGAGCAGTCGGCGCTGGTCGCCGACGCACTGGGCCTCAGTGTCCGTGCCGAAATTCGCCGCAGCAAGAATAAAGCCTGAGCCAGGCACAAGACCCCCAAGGAACTGCACCTATGAGCACCGAAGTCAAAGTCCCCACGCTGGGCGAAAGCGTCACCGAAGCGACGATCGGCGAGTGGCTGAAACAGCCGGGCGAAGCCGTTGCACTCGACGAGCCGATCGCGAGCCTTGAAACCGACAAGGTCGCGGTCGAAGTGCCTTCGCCGGTCGCGGGCGTGATGGGGCAGCAGGTTGTCGCGGTTGGCGACACGGCCAATGTCGGCGCGGTGATCGCCACGATCGAAGCCGGTAGCGCCGCTGCCGCTGCGCCCGCCCCGGCGGCAAAGGCTGAAGCCGCCGCGCCGGTGCCTGCCGCGACCGCTCCGGCGGGCGAGGGCGTCGATACGGTCACGACCATGTCACCCGCGGTGCGCCGCCTCGTGCTCGAACATGGCGTTGACCCGACGAAGATCCAGGGCAGCGGCAAGGACGGCCGCCTGACCAAGGAAGATGTACTCGCCGCCGCGAGCGCGGCGCCCGCAGCCGCCCCGGCTCCGGCTGCTGCGCCCGCCCCCGCTTCCGCCGCCAGCGGTGCATCGGGCCGCCGCGAAGAACGCGTCAAGATGACGCGGATGCGCCAGACGATCGCCAAGCGGCTCAAGTCGGCGCAGGACACTGCGGCAATGCTGACGACGTTCAACGACGTCGATATGTCGGCGGTGATGGCGACGCGCGATAAATATCGCGAAAGCTTTGAAAAGAAGCATGGCGTGCGCCTTGGCTTCATGAGCTTTTTCACCAAAGCGGTGGCGCTCGCCGCGCATGACATTCCCGCGGTCAACGCGCGCATCGACGGCGACGAGATCGTCTATCACGACTATCTCGACGTCTCGGTCGCGGTCAGCGCGCCGAACGGCCTGGTCGTCCCCGTCGTGCGGGGCGCCGACAGCCTGTCGTTCGCCGACATCGAAAAGGCGATCGCCGATCTTGGCAAGCGCGCCAAGGAGGGCACGCTGACGATGGACGACATGACCGGCGGCACCTTCACCATTTCGAACGGCGGTGTGTTCGGCGGCCTGATGTCGACCCCGATCATCAACCCGCCGCAGTCGGCGGTGCTCGGCCTCCACCGCATCGAGGACCGCCCGGTCGTGCGCAACGGCGAGATCGTCATCCGTCCGATGATGTATCTGGCGCTCAGCTATGACCACCGTCTGATCGATGGTCGCGAGGCGGTAACCTTCCTCAAGACGATCAAGGAAGCGATCGAGGATCCGACGCGGTTGTTGATCGACCTTTGAACTGGTTTACCCGTCATCCCGGCGAAGGCCGGGATCTCGACGGTAAGGTCCGACGCAACGTAGAGATCCCGGCCTCCGCCGGGATGACGAGAGAAGAGACATGAGCGAGCAATCCTACGACTACGACGTCCTTGTCATCGGTGCCGGTCCCGGCGGTTATGTCGCGGCGATCCGCGCAGCGCAGCTGGGGCTGAAGACCGCCTGCGCCGACGGGCGCGAAACGCTGGGCGGCACCTGCCTCAACGTCGGCTGCATCCCGTCGAAGGCGATGCTGCATGCGTCGGAATATTTTGACGCAGCCGCCAACGGCGCGATGGCGAAGATGGGGATCGACGTGACGCCCAAGCTCAACCTGCCCGCGATGCATGCGCAGCGCGTCGATGCGGTGAAGGGGCTGACCGCAGGCATCGAATTCCTGTTCAAGAAGAACAAGGTCGACTGGCTGAAGGGCTATGCCGCGTTTACCGGCAAGGACAGTGTCGAGGTTGCGGGCAAGACCTATCGCGCCAAGAATATCATCATCGCCACCGGATCGTCGGTAACCCCGCTGCCCGGTGTCGAGGTCGACAATGACAAGCAGGTGATCGTCGATTCAACGGGTGCGCTCGAACTGGCGAAGGTGCCGGGGCATATGGTCGTGATCGGCGGCGGCGTGATCGGGCTTGAGCTGGGCAGCGTATGGCGCCGTCTGGGCGCCAAGGTCACCTGCGTCGAGTTTCTCGACCAGATCCTGCCCGGCATGGACGCCGACGTGCGCAAGGATGCCAACCGCATCTTCAAGAAACAGGGCATTGAATTCAAGCTGAAGACCAAGGTCACCGGCGCGGTCGTGAAGGGCAAGAAAGCCGTTCTGACGCTCGAACCCGCGGCGGGCGGCGAGGCGGAAACGCTCGAGGCCGATGTCGTGCTGGTGTCGATCGGACGGCGGCCGAACACCGACGGGCTCGCGCTCGACAAGGCGGGGCTCGCGGTCAATGCGCGCGGCCAGATCGAAACCGACCATGATTTCAGCACCCAGGTGCCCGGCATCTGGGCGATCGGCGACGTCATCCCCGGTCCGATGCTGGCGCACAAGGCCGAGGACGAGGGCATCGCCTGCGCCGAAAATATCGCGGGCCAGACCGGCATCGTGAACCATGATGTGATCCCGTCGGTCGTTTACACCTGGCCCGAAATCGCCGGGGTCGGCCTGACCGAAGAGCAGGCGAAGGAAAAGAGCGAGGTCAAGGTCGGCAAATTCCCGATGGCGGGTAACAGCCGCGCCAAGACCAACCACGAACCCGACGGTTTTGTGAAGATTATCGCCGACGCCAAGACTGACCGGGTGCTCGGCGTGTGGTGCATCGCAAGCGTCGCGGGCACGATGATCGCGCAGGCGGCGCAGGCGATGGAGTTCGGCGCGACCTCCGAAGACATCGCCTATACCTGTCATGCGCATCCGACGCACAGCGAGGCGATCAAGGAAGCCGCGATGGCGGTGACGGGCAAACCGATCCACGTCTGACACGAATATCGAGGGGGAGAGAATTATGGCGAAGCATTGGCTCGGGGTAGCGGCTTCGCTGTCTCTCTCCCTCACCGCAACGAGCGCGCAGGCGGCGCCCGACCTTGTCGCCGCCAATGCGCGGCTGACCGCGCTGCTCGACAAAAATTATCCGGCGCTCGACGCGCTGTATCGCGATCTGCACCAGAACCCCGAACTCGGGATGCAGGAGGTCCGCACCGCGGGCATCCTCGCGCAACATCTGCGTAAAGCAGGCTTTACCGTCACCGAAAAGGTCGGCGGCACCGGCGTCGTCGGCGTGCTCAAGAACGGCGAGGGGCCGACGATCCTGATCCGCGCCGACATGGACGCGCTGCCGATGGAGGAAAAGACCGGGCTCGCCTGGGCGAGCAAGGCGCGCGCCACCTATGAGGGCAAGGATGTCCCCGTCATGCACGCGTGCGGCCATGACACGCATGTCGCCTATCTGGTCGGGGTCGCGCAGGCGCTCGCCGCGATGCGCGACAGCTGGTCGGGCACCGTCGTGCTGATTGGCCAGCCTGCCGAGGAGATTTTGAAGGGCGCGAAAGCGATGCTCGACGACGGGCTGCTGACGCGCTTCCCCAAGCCCGATTATGGTTTCGCGGCGCATGTGCTGAACGGCCCGACAGGGACGGTGGGGATCAAGGCGGGGACCGCCTTTTCGGCGTCGGACAGCTATTCGATCACGTTCCACGGTCGCGGCGGTCATGGCTCGATGCCGTCGGCGACGCTCGACCCGATACCGATCGCGGCGCGCTTTGTGACCGATGTTCAGACGGTGATCAGCCGCGAAAAGGATCCCTACGCATTCGGCGTGCTGACGATCGGCGCGATCAACGCGGGCAGCGCGCCCAACATCATCCCCGACAGCGCCGAGGTAAAGGTCAACATCCGCTCGCTCACCCCCGAGGTGCGCCAGCTGTTGCGCTCGGGCGCCGAGCGTTCGGCGAAGGCGGCGGCGATGATGGGCAATGCCCCCGAACCGACGATCACCTACCTGACCGGCACCGCGAGCCTGGTGAACAATGAGTCGATGGCCGCCAACGGCTTCGAAATCCTGAAACCGGTGTTCGGCGACAAATTGCTGTTCGCCCCCGCCAGCGCGGCGCCGGTTTCGGCGAGCGAGGATTATTCGGAATTCGTCGATGCCGGCATCCCGTCGCTCTATTTCGCGATCGGCGGCTATGATCCCGCGGTCCTCGCCGACCTGAAGGCGAAGGGGCAGCCGATCCCGACCAACCACTCGCCTTTCTTTGCGCCCCAGGCCGAGCCGGTGATCCGCGGCGCGGTGTCGGCGATCGTCCTGTCGGTCATCGGCGGGGTATGGCCGAGCGCGAAATAGGCGCCGATGCTCGACGTCGACAATGCGCTGATCGTTCGCCTGCTCGACCTGGCGGGGATTGGCGTGTTTGCCTTGTCGGGCGCGTTGATGGCGGTGCGGCTGCGCCAGACGTTGGTCACCGCCGCCTTCTTTGCGCTGGTCACCGGGGTCGGCGGCGGCAGCGTGCGCGACCTGTTGATCGGCGCGCCGGTGTTCTGGGTGCAGGATGGCGCGATATCGGCGGTGTGCATCGCGATCGCGCTGATCGTGTGGCTGACCCCCGAACGCTGGTGGCAGGGGCAGTTGCTCGAATGGGCCGACGCGGTCGGGCTGGCGGCCTACGCGGTGTTCGGCACCGCCAAGGCGCTTGCATGGGGGGTGCCGCCCGCCCCGGCGCTGCTTATGGGCGTCATCACCGGCTGCGTTGGCGGCACGATCCGCGACATATTGGCAGGGGTGCCGTCGATCATCGTGCGCCCCGAAATTTACGTTACCGCGGCGGCGCTCGCGTCGGGGCTGTTCCTGCTCTTGCTGTGGCTCGGCGCCGGAACCCCGGTTGCGGCGGTGGTCGGCGCGGTTGCCGGGTTCATCCTGCGCGGCGCAGCGATCCGCTGGTCGCTAGCTTTGCCCGCCTATCGCGATCCCAAAACAGGCGCTTAGGGCGCTGTCCACCATCCCGTTCGCTCGACACGAACGGACGAGAGGCGGCGCGTAAGGTTCTGGATGCCCGACTTGACGTTCGCGTCAACTGCGCCATGCTAAGGAAAACCGGCCGAAGGATTTCCGCAGCATGACCACCGCGCAGACGACCGCCAATGGCATAACGATTACCTATGAAGACAAGGGACCGCGCGATGCGCCTACGATCCTGCTCGTCATGGGGCTGGGCGGGCAGCTGACCTTGTGGCCCGACGAGTTTGTCGATGCGCTGAACGCGCACGGATTCCGTACCATCCGTTACGACAATCGCGACGTCGGCCTGTCGACGCGCTTCGACGCGGCGGGGGTGCCGAACGTCAAGTGGATGGTCGTCAAGTCGATGTTGGGGCTTCCGGTCCGTTCCGCCTACACGCTCGCCGATATGGCCGCCGACGGCGTCGCGCTGCTTGATCATCTGGCGATCGAGCGCGCGCATATCGTCGGTGCGTCGATGGGCGGAATGATTTCGCAGCATATCGCCGCGCGCTATCCCGATCGCACCCTGTCGCTGACTTCGATCATGTCGAGCACCGGCAACCGCCGCCTGCCGCGCGCGCGTAAGGAAGCGATGCAAGTGCTGGCGAACCGGCCGATGAGCGGCGATCCCGAAGACATGATCGCCTATTCGGTGCGCGCCGCGCGGGTAATCGGCAGCCCCGCCTATCCCGCTGCCGAGGAGCGGTTGCAGCGCCGTGTCCGTGCCGATTTCGAGCGCGGTTGGTACCCACAGGGGGTCGCGCGGCAGATGGCGGCGATCGTCGCCGACGGCGACCGGCGCCCTTTGCTGAAGACGATCACCGCGCCGACCTTGGTCGTGCATGGCGAGGATGATCCGCTGGTACCGCTCGCCGCAGGGCGCGATACGGCGGCCAACATCGCGGGCGCGCGACTGCTGACGATCCCGGGGATGGGGCATGACCTGCCGCTGGCGCTGGTCGATACGCTGGCCGACGCGATTGCGGGGCATGCCAAGGGGGGCGCGGTGGCGGCGTAAAGCAGGGCATTGGAAATGAGCCTGTTCTCCCGCGAAGGCGGGAGCCCATCTCCCGTCGGTGCAAGGTTGCGCCAGCAGGAGATGGATCCCCGCCTTCGCGGGGAAACAGGCCATAAAATGTCGCTTTATTTCAGGAACAACGCCACCGTCGCGAAGAACCCCTTCGCTTCCGCCGCACCCGACCGCGGCACGGCGGGCAGGTAGCCGCGGCAGTCGAGGCACGCGGCCTGCACCGATCCCGTCTGCGTCAGCAGCGCCATATCCTGCACCAGCCGCCGTTCGGTCAGCTGGCGGTTCATCGCCGCGATGCCGAACCAGCCGCGCGGTGCGGCGGCGACTTCCTCTTCGCTCTTGCCCAAATTGGCCAGCATCTTGGCGAATTCGCTCGGTTCGTCCTCATAATATTGAGCGTGAAAATCGCCCTCGACCTTGGCGAGTTTCGCCGCCGCGGCCAGCGCGTCGGGCAGGCCGCCGAACTGGTCGACCAGCCCCAGCTGCCGCGCGGTGCCCCCGGCCCAGACGCGGCCCTCGGCAATCGCCTGCACCTTTTCGAGTGGCTGCTTGCGGCTTTTCGCGACGAGCCCGGTAAAGCGCGCATAGACGTCCTCGACGCTCGCCTGCGCCAGCGCGTTGAACTCGTCGTTGACGCCGCCGACCACGTCGGGCTGACCCGACAACGGCGTCGTCGCGATGCCGTCGGCGGTGACCCCGATCTTGGCGAGCGCCTGCTCGAAGCTCGGCAGGATTCCGAACACCCCGATCGATCCGGTGATCGTTTCGGGTTCGGCAAAGATGCGGTCGGCGGGGGTCGAAATCCAGTAACCGCCCGATGCTGCGACATTCGCCATCGACACGACGATCGGCAGCTTTTTCGCCTTGGCGACGAGCAAGGCCTGACGGATCTCTTCGGACGCCAGCACCGATCCGCCGGGCGAATCGACGCGGAGCACGATCGCCTTCGTGCTGTCGTCGGCCGCGGCGTCGAGGATATGCTGCGCGACCGTGGTGCCGCCCGCGACCCCGGTCGGCGCCTCGCCATCGACGATCTCGCCGACGACGGGAACGACCGCGATGGCGCTGCCCTTTGTTGCAGGCGGGTTGGCGGCGACCCAGTTTTCGAGCGGGATCGCATTATATTCCCACGGCTTGCTGTCGTCATAAGCGCCGCTGATTTCGGCGACGCGGGTGTTGAACGCCATCCGGCTGCCGAGCTTGTCGACCAGCCCCGCGTCGAGCGATGCCTTGGACAGATCGTTGCCCGCGGCGCGCACCGCGCCCGCGGTGTCGGCGATATAGGCGTCGATCTTGGCCGCCGGGCGCGCCTTTTTGACGTCGGTCAGCCAATTGTCCCACAGCACGCTGGCGTAGGCGAGATTGGCCTCCTTCGCTTCGGGCGACTGGTCGCTGCGCAGGAAGGGTTCGACCGCGCTCTTGAACGTGCCGACGCGGTAGATGTTCGCGGTGATGCCAAGGCGGTCCATCAACCCCTTGTAATAGAGCCGCGAACCACCAGGACCCGCGATCGCCACCCCGCCGACGCTGTCGGCCCAGATTTCACTGGCGTGCGAGGCGATCTGATAGCTGTCGGTGGTGTAGGCGGTGGCAAAGGCGAGTACGGGCTTTTTCTTGGCGCGCACCTTGTCGACCGCAGCGCCGATTTCGGCGAGCGACACCTGGCCGCCGCCCAGAAAGCGGTCGAGGTCCAGCACGACCGAGGTCACGCGCTTGTCGTTGGCGGCTGTTTCCAGCGCATGAACGACGTCGCGGACGCGGATTTCCTGCAGCTGGTCGCCGCCCGACAGCGCGGTGACAGTGTCGACCTCGGCGGGCTGTTCGCTGACCACCCCATCGAGTTCGATCAGCAGCGCGCCCTCGCTGACCGGCAGACCGGCGTTGGGACGGCCCGCGAGCAGGCCGAAAATCGCGACGAAGAACAGCAGCAGGAAAATCAGCGCCAATCCATCCTTGATCGCAACCAGCAACCGCCACACCTTGCGCGGAAAGCTGGTTCCCGATTTCGGCTTGTCGTCGCCGGGTAGCGGGCGGCGTACCGGAATGGCCCAGGGGCCGGCTGGATCGTTCGGGGTGTTGGCGGTGGTGTCGGTCATGGCTGCAAACCTAGGGATGCGGCTGGCCGTTGGCAATGCACGCTTCGACGGGTGGGGAACCCAGTCCTATGGACGACTACGTCCCCAAATCCCCGTTCGCATCGAGCGAAGTCGAGATGCCCATCGGCTTTGCGCGTTTTCGCGGTGTCTCGACTTCGCTCGACACGAACGGAACCAAGGCTAGAGCCAGCCGGCACGCAGGTACCAGCCTACCGTTTCGGCGAGCGCGTCGTCGGTCGCCCATTCGGGTTGCCACAGCGCAGCGGGGGGCTGGGCGCCGCTTGCCGCAACCCAGTCGGGATGCGCGATATAGCGCGCGCGGTCGGGGGTCAGCTTGGCGCCACCGCGGCGCACCAGCTTGTCGATCCGACCTCCGGCCTTCAGCACCGCGCCGGGAACCGCTAGCGTCGCGATCCGGCGGCGCCCCACCGCCCGTCCGATCGCGTGGGCAAAGCCTCGGTGCGACCAGCCGCCCGCCTGGCCGTCATCGGGTTCGTAGATGGCGCCGATGCTTGTGCTGCGATCGGCGGCGAGCGCGACGAGCAGCCGCGCCAGATCGTCGACATAGATCGCCGACATGCGTCCCTTGGGCGGCAGCAGCGCGATGCCGCGACGAGCCATGCGGAATAGGTCGAGCATTTCGGTATCGCCGGGGCCGAAGACCGCGGGTGGGCGGACGATCGTCCAGTCGAGCCCGCTTGCGGTCACGGCGGCCTCGGCGCGTTCCTTCGACCAGCCATAATCTGACAGGCCGGGCTCGCGCGCCGCGAGTGACGAGACATGGACGAAGCGCGTCACCCCGGCACCGCGCGCCGCATCGATGACATGGCCGGTCGCTGTGGCATTGCCTGCCTCGAACGCGGCGCGCGTCGGGACATTGACCACCCCGGCGATGTGCATGACGACGTCGCTGCCCGCGGTCATTTCGTTGAGGCTGTCCGGGTCGTCGAGCGCGCCCGCGATCCAGGTCACGCCCTCGCGGTCTGGTTGCGGACGGCGGGTGAGGGCGCGGACATGCCACCCTGCGTCGATCGCCTGCCGCATCGTGGCGCCGCCGACAAAGCCGGTCGCGCCGGTCATCGCCAGCACAGCGCTCATAAAATCCTCCCCACTTGTGGGGAGGGGGACCGCCGCGAAGCGGTGGTGGAGGGGGGTGGCGGTGTTTCGCTACGTCGCTGAAGGACGCACCCCCCCTCCGTCAACGGCTGCGCGTCTGCCACCTCCCCATGAATGGCGAGGATCATAAGAGCACCATATGGTCGCGGTGAACCATCGCGCTGCGCGGGGCATAGCCGAGCGCAGCCTCCTGCGCGTCGCGGCCAAGGCCGACGATCGCCGCGGCGTCGGCGCCGGTATATTCGGACAGGCCGCGCGCGATCACCGCGCCGTCGGGGCCGACGATGTCGAGCACGTCGCCGCGGGCAAAGCTGCCCGTGACGCCGCTGACTCCCGCCGCGAGTAGGCTGGCGCCGCCGCGCAGCGCCTTTGCTGCTCCGGCGTCGATCGTCAGCCGTCCCTTGGCGGTCAGCCCTCCCGCCAGCCACGCCTTGCGCGCACTCGCGCCCTTTTCGGCGACGAACAGGCTGTGCCGGGCGGCGGTCGACAGTGGCCGGTCGATGCGTCCCGAGGCGATGGCGAGGTGCGCGCCCGCGGCATTGGCGATGCGCGCTGCGGCGATTTTCGACACCATGCCGCCCGATCCCATGCCCGACGCCGATCCGGTATCGGCCATCGCCTCGATCGCCGCATCGATGCGCTCGATCCGTGCGATATGGCTGGCGCCGGGTAGCGCCGGATTCTTGTCGTAAAGCCCGTCGATGTCGGACAGTAGCACCACGCCCCCCGCGCCCGCCGCCTGCGCGACGCGCGCGGCGAGGCGGTCGTTGTCGCCAAAGCGGATTTCCTCGGTCGCGACGCTGTCATTCTCGTTGATGATCGGAACCACGCCCAGCGTGAGCAAGCGGTCGAGCGTCGCGGCGGCGTTCAGATAGCGCCGCCGGTCTTCGAGATCGTCGAGCGTCACCAGCATCTGCGCCGCGGTCAGCCCTTCAGCGGCCAGCACCTCGGCCCATACTTGCGACAGCGCGATTTGCCCGGTGGCCGCGGCGGCCTGCGCATCCTCCAGCGTCCCGCGCCCACCCTTCGCCAGCCCGAGCCGCCGCGCCCCGAGCGCGATCGCGCCCGACGAGACGACCGCGACCTGCTGCCCCGCGCGCGCTCGCTCGGCGATGTCGGCGGCGATCCCGACCAGCCAATCGCGCCGCACCGCGCCCGCGGGATCGACGAGCAGCGCCGACCCGATCTTGACGATCAGGCGGTGGCAGGCGGCGGGCGGAAACAGGCTCATCGCGCCGCCGATAGCGCGATGCACCGCCGCCGCCAATGCGAATGTCTCGAGGGCATCGGTCAGCGTAATTTTATTCCAAAGTTGTCGGACTTGTCACTGCATCGGCCCCTAGGGGCGGAGCTTGGCGGTGATGCGTGGCGAGCTGCCGTTCCAATAGACCATCGGCCCCCGCGCAGGCGGGGGCCGCAACCGGCCTTGTTCTGCGTCGCTGCGTAAACCGACAGCGGCACCCGCCTGCGCGGGGGCGACGTCTTACTTCGGTCGAATGCGGTCGGAACGGCCGACCAATCCGATCAACCCCCGCCCCCGAAGGTATAACTCAGCGCAACCCCCACCGACGGTTGGCCGCGGCTGCCGAGTTCGCGGGTGATCGGCGAGTCGGCGGCGTCGCCGACCAGCCGGTCGTAGCGGCCATAGACCGCCACGCCCCAGCGGCGCCCGAGCATCCGGTGATAGCCGGCGGTCAGGCCGACCGATTGGATGCCGCCATCGACGACATAGGCCGCGAGGCCGGAGGTCGTGGCTGCGGCGGGGGTCACCCCGAAATAGGCGCTCTTATATTTGGCGTCACCCAGCGTCACGCGCGGGCCGATCGAGAGCAGCCAGTCGTCGCCCTCGCGCGCGACATAATCGGCGCTGACTTCGCCCGCCCAGCCCTCGTGGCCGCTCACCGCCTTGCGGCCTTCGACGCGGACGCGGAGCGCCGGGGTCAGGTTGACCTGCGCGAACCCGCCGACCTCGAACGAAAAGCCGACTTTGGGGAGGTCCGCGCCAATGTCGGCGGCGGTGCGTTTGCCGATGAACCCCAGCGACGGTCCGAACGCAAAGTTTCCGCTTTGAATGAGCGGTCCGCCAAAGCTTTCGTCGGCGGCTTCGAAAGTGAATTCGGTGCCGACACGTTCGCGCGAGACGTCGATATAGGGACCGACCGACAAATCCTTCGATCCCGGCCATGACGGCGACAGCTGCGGACCCAAAATGACGCGGGTGCGCGTTTCCGAGCCGCCGGCGGTTTCCTGCGCATGGGCGGGGAGGGCGGCGACGCCCAGAAGGGGCGCAATACAGAGCAGAAGCTTGGTCGCACGGGGGTGGGAGAACATCCGGAATTCCTTGTTGTTTATGCTACAAAGCGCCCCCGCCCAATTCGTTCCTGAAATCAGGACGCTAAACCGGCGACCATCCCGCGTCGGCGTCGTCGCCGGGATCCTCGCCTGCCTTGTCGCCGACGATGATTTCGAGCAGCTTGTCGAGCACCGCAGGCACGCCCGCACCGCTCGCGCCCGACAGTGCCATCACCGGATGGCCGCTTTCGGCGGCAAGCTCGGCCGACAGCGCCGCGACCAGTTCGTCGTCGAGCGTATCGATCTTGTTGAGCGCCACGATCACCGGCTTGTCGGTCAGGTCGGCGCCATAGGCCTCCAGCTCGTCGCGGACGATGCGGTAGCTGGTGGCGACATCCTCGTCATTGGCGTCGACCAGATGGAGCAGCACGCGGCAGCGTTCGATGTGGCCGAGGAAGCGGTCGCCGACCCCGGCGCCGTCGGCGGCGCCCTCGATCAGGCCGGGGATGTCGGCGACGACAAACTCATTGCCCTTGTGGCTGACGACGCCGAGCTGCGGACGCAGGGTGGTGAAAGCATAGGCGCCGACCTTGGCCTGCGCGTTGGTGACGCCGTTGATGAAGGTCGATTTGCCCGCGTTGGGCAGGCCGACGAGGCCCGCGTCGGCGAGCAGCTTCAGCCGCAGCCACACCCACATCTCCTCGCCCGGCCAGCCGGGGCCGTGCTGGCGCGGGGCGCGGTTGGTCGAGGTCTTGTAGCTGGCATTGCCGCGCCCGCCGTCGCCGCCGCGCAGGAAGACGAGGCGTTCGCCCTCCTTGGTCAGGTCGGCGAGCAGGCTGCGGTCCTCGTCGTCGTCCAATATCTGCGTGCCGATCGGTACCTGGATGACGAGGTCGGGGCCGCCCGCGCCGGTGCGGTCGCGCCCCGCGCCGGGGGTGCCGCGCTTCGCTTTGAAATGCTGGGTATAGCGAAAGTCGATCAGCGTGTTCAGCCCGGCGACGGCTTCAAAGATGACGTCGCCGCCCTTGCCGCCATTGCCGCCGTCGGGGCCGCCATATTCGACATATTTTTCGCGCCGGAACGACACGGCGCCGGGGCCGCCGTCGCCGGACTTGATGAAAATCTTGGCTTGGTCGAGGAAATGCATGGCGGAGCCTTTTGGGGGGCTGGTGGAGAGCGCTACTACTAAGTCCCGTTCGCATCGAGCGAAGTCGAGATGCCCCTCAGCCGTGCATGCCCGCGGGGTGTCTCGACTTCGCTCGACACGAACGGGGAGGAGGGATGGGCGGCCCCTTAGCCCCTGCGTAATAAAATTGCCAGCCCTCAGCCCTCCGACTTGCCGCCATGTTCGGCCCAGAAGCGGGCGATGCGGCCGGTGATCAGCTCACATGCCAGCACGCGCGACGTATCGCGGGGCAGGTCGAGCGCTTCGGCCATCGGGCCGCCCATCTGCGCGTCGCCGAGCGCCATCAGCACAAGCGCCAGCGTGTCTTCGTGCATCAGCCGCTTTTCATGCGCGTCGGGCGCCATGCCGTCGATCAGGCGGTGGATCGCTTCCACGATCGGATCGAGCGCGTCCTCGTTACCGGTCGCCGCCATCCACGTCGCCAGCGCGCCGGCGCCGCCGCTGTTGAACGCGTCGAACGCGAGGTCGACGATTTCGCGCACATTGCGTTCGCCCGGCGGCGATTCGGCCATTTTCCGCCCGATCGTCGCGCACACCGTTTCGGCGAGATAGGCGGCGAGCGCCTTTTGCAGCCCGGCGGCGCTGCCGAAATGGTGCAGCAGATTGGCGTGGGTGCGATCGATGCGCGCCGCCACCGCCTTCAATGTTACCGCCGCGGGCCCGGTTTCGATCAAAATCTCCCGCGCCGCGTGCAGCGCTGCGGATCGGCTTTCCTCAGGACTCAGGCGCTTCTTCACTATTGACATATATGTAAGTAAACCCTATTCAACCACCCCATCGCCCCTTTTCGACGGTATGAACCATATGTCCAGCCTTTCCCTCTCCCCGACCCCCGCCGACCTGTCGATCACCCCGCGCGACATGCGCTTTGGCCGTGACGACAAACAGGGGCGCTGGTGGCTGAACGGCGACCCGATCGCATCGGCCTTCCACACCGCGCTGTCGGTGACCTTCCCGCGCGGTGAAGCGATGTTCATCGAGGCGGTGAAGGCGCATCGCGACGGGGTTCCGGAGAAGCTGGCGCGCGAAATCCGCGCCTTTACGCAGCAGGAAGTGATCCACAGCCGCGAACATGTCGTGTTCAACAAGAAAGCTGCGGAGGCGGGCTACGACCTCAGCGAGCTGGAAGACGACGTCAATCAGGTGCTCGACCTGATCAAGACGCGCCCGCAGATCGTCAACCTGATGGCGACGATCGCGCTGGAACATTACACCGCGATGATGGCCTCGGTGATGCTGCGCGACGAGAGCATGTATGCGGGCGCAGAACCCGAATGGGCGGCCTTGTGGAAATGGCACGCGATCGAGGAGATCGAGCACAAGGGCGTCGCATACGATACCTGGCTGCACGCGACAAAGGACTGGAGCCGGTTCAAGCGCTGGCGCGCCAAGTCGATCATGATGCTGCTCGTCACCAGCCGTTTCTGGCCGAAGCGGATCAAGGGCATGAAAAATCTGCTGAAGCAGGACGGGCTGACCGGTTGGCGCATCACTGCGCGCATCTGGTGGTACTTGCTCGGCAAGCCCGGCGTGCTGCGCAAAAGCTTCCTGCCGTGGCTGAGCTATTTCCTGCCGGGCTTCCACCCGTGGAACCATGACGATCGCGCGCTGATCAAGCTGTACGAGAGCGATTATGCCGATGCGGTGATGCCGGCGCAGGCGTCGATGGCGGATCGGGTCGCGGCGGCGGCCTGATTTGGACTGCTACCCGCCATTTCGTTCACATCATATTCTACCGTAGCCCTGAGCTTGTCGAAGGGCGCTTCTCGGTGAGGCGCCCTTCGACAAGCTCAGGGCTACGGTGACGGGCGACCCGGATGACAGGACCGCCCTAGACGCCGCGCCCCGCGTCCCATATCCCCTTGCCAGTGGAGGGGACCATGCAACCACAGATGACGGCGGCCGAGGTCATACAGTTCGAGCTGCAACTGGCGGGGCTGTCGTCGCTTCTGGAGTTCGGCTGCGGCGGCAGCACATTGATCGCGGCGCGGCAGGTGCGGCGGATCGTCAGCGTCGACAGCGATGCGGCCTGGCTGGCGAAGGTGCAGGCCGATCTTGCGGGCGCGGCGGTCGAATTCACGCCCGTGCATATCGACATCGGCCCGGTCGGCGAATGGGGTTATCCGACCGATGAAGGCCGCCTCCGCGACTGGCCGCGCTATCACAGCCAGATCTGGCGCGGGATGGGGGGCAGCCCGGATGCGGTTCTGATCGACGGGCGTTTTCGCGTCGCGTGCCTGTTGCAGGCGATCATCCACTGCAAGCCCGAATGCGTCTTTCTGTTCCACGATTTCACCGACCGGCCGCATTATCATGTGGTGCAAAAACATGTCGATGTGCTGACCCGCGTCGACACGCTCGCGGTGATGCGGGCCAAGCAGCAGGTCGATGGCAAGGCGGTGCTGCACGACCTGTTCGATCATTATTTGATCCCCGATTGACCCGCTGCGCGGGCTTCGGCACACCCCGCGCATGTTCCATATCGCCCCCGTCATCGAAACTGAGCGCCTGCGCCTGCGCCCCGGCCGTCTGTCCGACAAGGACGTCCATATCGCCATGTGGGCTGACGCGCGCGTCACCCGCTTCATCGGCGGCGAACCGCGCGCGCCCGATGTCAGCTGGGGCAAGTTTTTGAGCTCGGCGGGGCTGTGGCCGGTGATGGGGTTCGGTTACTGGGTGTTCGCCGACAAGGCGAGCGACGCGCTCGTCGGCATGGGGGGGCTGTCCTATTTCGGCCGCGGGATTCCCGAGCTGGAAGGGTTGCCCGAGGCGGGCTGGGCGTTCGACGCCGACCATTGGGGCGCTGGATATGCGACCGAGGCGATGCGCGCGATACTCGGCTGGGCCGACGCCAATCTCGATGCCGGCGAGGTGCGCTGCATCATCGATCCGGGGCATGACGCGTCGGAGCGGGTGGCGGCGAAGCTGGGGTTCCGGCGGATCGGCGACAGCGACGCGCTGGGGCATGTGGTGGCGATTTATGGACGGCCGCGCGGGGGATAAGATCCTCCCCGGAACGGGGAGGGGGACCGCGAAGCGGTGGAGGGGGCTATCGGCATTGAGCGGCGGTTGCAGGACGCGACCCCCCTCCGTCAGCGGCTACGCCGCTGCCACCTCCCCGCGAGCGGGGAGGATTTTTACGCCGCCTCGACCACCAACACCCCGCCGTCGGCGCTGATCACCCGAACCCTTGTCCCCTCGGCGGCATCCGGCCCGCGCACCGGCCACTCGCCGTCGCCGACCTTGGCGCGCCCGCGGCCGTTTTCGATCGCGGTCACCAGCGTCAGCACTTCGCCGACCAGCCGCCCGCCGCGCTGGTTGAGCAGCGGGTCGGTCGACTCGATCGGATTGGCCTTGAGCCAGCGGCGCGCGCCGTAGAGCGCGATGAACGCCAGCACGGCAAAGATACCGAGCTGCATCGGCACCCCGACCGGCAGCAGAAAGGCGAGGACGCCGGTGGCGATCGCGGCGACCCCCAGCCATACGAGGAAGAATCCCGGCGCAACGATTTCGGCGGCGCACAGCAGCACCCCGATGGTCAGCCAGGCCCAATGCGGTGACATATTGCTCAGCCAATCGGGCATGTCAGGCTCCCGTCTTGCGTTCGATCGCGTCGCGCGCCAGCTCGCCGATGCCGCCCAGCGTGCCGATCAGCTGTGTCGCCTCGACCGGGAACAGGATCGTCTTGCTGTTCGGGCTGGTCGCGAACTGGCTGACCGCCTCGACATATTTTTGCGCGATGAAATAATTGATCGCCTGCGCGTTGCCGCCGGCGATCGCGTCGCTGACCATCATCGTCGCCTTGGCCTCGGCCTCGGCTTCGCGTTCGCGCGCTTCGGCGTCGCGGAAGGCGGCTTCGCGGCGGCCCTCGGCCTGCAGGATCTGGCCCTGCTTCTCGCCCTCGGCGCGCAGGATTTCCGACGCCCGCATGCCTTCGGCTTCGAGGATGTTGGCGCGCTTTTCGCGCTCGGCCTTCATCTGGCGCGCCATCGCGTTCGAGATGTCGGCGGGCGGGCGGATGTCCTTGATTTCGACGCGGGTGATCTTGACCCCCCACGGCGTTGTCGCATCGTCGACGACGTGCAGCAGGCGGGCGTTGATCTCGTCGCGTTTCGAAAGCGTTTCGTCGAGGTCCATCGAACCCATCACGGTACGCAGGTTGGTGGTCGTGAGGTTCATGATCGCCAAGTAAAGGTCGCTGACCTCATAGGCCGCCTTGGCGGCGTCGAGCACCTGAAAGAACACGACGCCGTCGACCGCGACCATCGCATTGTCCTTGGTGATGATTTCCTGGCCCGGGATGTCGAGCACCTGTTCCATCATGTTCACCTTGCGCCCGACGCGGTCGAAGATCGGCATGATGAAATTGAGGCCCGGCTGCGCAGTGTGGGTGTAGCGGCCGAAGCGTTCGATCGTATAGCTGTAACCCTGCCGAACCGGGGTCAGCGCCCACAGCAGGAACACCGCCGCGAGTACGACGAGTGCGATCGGAAACCAATAATCCATCGAAAATCCCCTCCGCGATGCAGGCCGCCCGGGCCGCACTCCTTTATTGCGGGAACCGCTGCCTTGCGCCAGACAAAAGCGCATGACCCAACACATGTTCGCGCCCCGCTCGCTGCTCTATGTTCCCGGCTCCAACGCGCGTGCGCTGGAAAAGGCAGGCGGGCTGGCCGCCGAGATGCTGATCATCGATCTGGAGGACGCGGTTCCCGCGGATCGCAAGGACGAAGCGCGCGCCGCGATGCGCGCCGCGGTGATCGCGGGCTTTGCCGGCAAGCGCGTCGCGGTACGGATCAACGCGACCGGGACGGCGGAGCAGGCCGCCGACATCGATGCGATCGCGGACCTGACGCTCGATGCGCTGGTGCTGCCCAAGGTCGATGCCCCCGCCGATCTTGATCCCGCGCGCGGATTGGGACTGCCGCTGCTGGCGATGATCGAGACGCCGACGGCCATCTACGCGGCGCGCGACATCGCCGCCGATCCGGCGGTCGCGGGGCTGATCGCGGGCCTGAACGACCTTGCGCACGAATTGAAACTGCCCGCCGGAATGGACCGCGGGGCGATGAGCCACGCGATCCAGGCAATCGTGCTGGCGGCGCGCGCCGCCGGGGTGTGGGCGTTCGATGGCGTCTATAATGCGATCGACGATGCGGCGGGCTTTGCCGCCGAAGCGGACGAGGGGCGGCGGCTGGGCTTCGACGGCAAGTCGCTGATCCACCCGTCGCAGGTCGATCCGTGCAACGCCGCCTTTGCCCCATCGGCGCGCGAGATCGCCGCCGCCGAGGCGCTGGTCGCCGCGGCCACCGGGGGCGCGCAGCGGCATGAGGGGCGGATGATCGAGGATATGCACGTCGCGGCGGCACGGGCGCTGCTGGCGCGGCGCTGAATATGTCCGTCATCCCGGCGAAGGCCGGGATCTCGGCGGTACGTTAGGATGCGACGGTGAGACCCCGGCCATCGCCGGGTTGACGAAGCCAGAATGGCAGCGCAACGCCCAACGGCATTTGTCGTTCGACGAACGCGCCTTGCCTGACCGGGGCGGAAATGCCATGCGGCGGCGCCATGAAGATCATTCATTTCCGCGCCGCAATCGCGGCCGTCGCCCTTGTCACCTGTGTCCCCGCCGCCGCCGCGGCCGCGCCCGCCAAGGCCGACCCGCCGGTCACCGAGGCTCAGCTGGCCGCGCATATCAAGATACTCGCCGACGACGCGTTCGAAGGGCGGGCGCCGGGAACCGATGGCGAGGATCGCACGATCGCCTATATCGTCGGCGAATGGGCCAAGGCAGGCCTCCAAGCCGTGCCGGGCAGCGCGACGCCATGGTTGCAGCCGATCCCCTTTGTCGAGAGCCGCGCCGTCAGCGGCACCGCCAGGTTCAAGGTGCATGGCCGCGATTTCGCGATCGAGGATGACGGCATCATCCTGACCGGGCGCGAAGCGTCGGCGGCGCTGACCAATGTCCCCGCGGTGTTTGTCGGCTACGGGGTCGATGGCACGGGCAAGGTCAATGCCGACGTCGCCGGCAAGCTGGCGATCATGTTGTTCGACAATGCGCCGTTCGGCGACAAGCTGCCGCGGTATCGCGAGCGGCGCCAACTGCTTGCCGACGCGGGTGCTGCGGCGGTGCTGGTGATAGCGACCGATGCAGTGCCATGGGCGCAGCTGCACGACAGCGCGGGCGCTACGTCGATGCGGCTCGCCGATGCCAAGCCTGCGGCGCCGGTCAGCGGCTTCCTGTCGCTCGAAGCCGCCGACGCGCTGCTCGCCAAGGCGGGTCAGGATGGCGGGACGCTGCGGGAGGCGGCAAAGTCGCCCGACTATCGCGGCGCGGTACTGCCGGTCAGCGCCGATCTGACGACACAGTCGGCGATCCGGCCCTTTATCAGCAACAATGTCATCGCAAAGCTGCCCGGCGCCAAGCCCGACGGCAAGGCGGTGCTGTTCCTTGGCCATTGGGATCATCTCGGCATTTGCGGCGACGAAGGCGAGGCCGACCGGATCTGCAACGGCGCGGTCGACAATGCCAGCGGCATCGCAGTGCTGATCGAGGTTGCCAAGCGACTGGCGTCCGGCGCGCGTCCCGACCGCGACATTTATTTCCTGGCGACGACGGCCGAAGAAAAAGGCCTGCTGGGTGCGCGCTATTTTGCCGACCATCCCGTCGTGCCGCTGACCAACATTACCGTCGCGCTCAACGTCGACACGATCGCGATTTCGCCGCGCGGCACCCCGGTTGCGACGATCGGCCGCGGCCAGCCCGCCTATGACGCGGTGGTGCGCCAGGTGGCGACGAAGCTTGGCCGCAAGCTCGACGAGGATGGCGAGGCCGACGCCTTTATCCAGCGTCAGGACGGCTGGGCACTCGGCGCGAAGGGCGTGACGTCGCTGATGGTCGGCGGCAGCTTTTCGGACATGCCGCTGCTCGAAGCGTTTCTGAGCAGCGACTATCATGGGCCCAACGACAATTTCAGCGACAAGATCCCGCTCGGCGGCGCGGCGGAAGATGCCGACCTGCACGTCGGGCTTGGGCGGGCGTTCGCCGATGTGAAGGCGTGGCCGGGGAAGTGAGCTTCGCCGAATAATGGCAGAATGATAACGTCGCCCCCGCGAAGGCGGGGGCCGCTGGCAACCTTACGCAAGGCCGATAGCGGCCCCCGCCTTCGCGGGGGCGACGGTAAAAACTAAGCCGCCTGCTTCGCCCGCTCGCTCATTTCCTGATTGAGCATCTCAGCCAGCAGGAACGCCAGCTCCAGCGATTGCCCCGCGTTGAGCCGCGGGTCGCAATGCGTGTGATAGCGATCGGCGAGGTCCATTTGCGTCACGTCCATCGCGCCGCCGGTGCATTCGGTGACATTCTGGCCGGTCATCTCGATATGGATGCCGCCGCCATGCGTGCCCTCGGCGCGGTGGACGGCAAAGAAGCCGCGCACTTCGGCCAGGATGCGTTCGAACGGGCGCGTCTTGTAGCCGGTCGAGGTCTTGATGACATTGCCGTGCATCGGATCGCACGACCAGACGACGGGATGCCCCGATTCCTTCACCGCGCGCACCAGCTTGGGCAGATGCGCCTCGATCTTGTCATGGCCGTAGCGCGTGATAAGCGTCATGCGCCCCGCGACATGATTGGGGTTGAGCGTGTCGAGCAGGCGCAGCAGCACGTCGGCCTCGAGGCTCGGCCCGCATTTCATGCCGACCGGATTGCCGATGCCGCGCAGAAACTCGATATGCGCCGATCCCTCGAAGCGGGTGCGGTCGCCGACCCACAGGAAATGGCCCGACGTGTCGTACCAGCCGCCGGTCAGGCTGTCCTGCCGGGTGAGCGCCTGTTCATAGGGGAGCAGCAGCGCTTCGTGGCTGGTGTAGAAGCTGGTGCCCTTGATCTGCGGCACCGTCTCCGGCGTCACGCCGCAAGCTTCCATGAAGGCGAGCGCTTCGGAGATGCGCGCGGCGGTTTCCTGATATTTCTTCGCCCACGGGCTGCGGTCCATGAAGTCGTGGGTCCAGGCGTTGACCTGGTGCAGATTGGCATAGCCGCCGTTCGCGAAAGCACGCAGCAGGTTCAGCGTCGCCGCCGACTGGTTATACGCCTTCACCATGCGCGTGGGGTCGGGTTCGCGGCCCGCTTCCTCGAACGCGATGTCATTGATGATGTCGCCGCGATAGCTCGGCAGCGACACGCCATCGACCTCTTCCATGTCGGCCGAGCGCGGCTTGGCGAACTGGCCCGCCATGCGGCCGAGCTTCACCACCGGCATTTTCGAGGCAAAGGTCAGCACGACCGCCATCTGGAGCAGCACGCGGAAGGTGTCGCGGATGTTGTTCGGATGGAATTCGGCAAAGCTTTCGGCGCAGTCGCCGCCCTGGAGCAGGAACGCCTTGCCTTCGGCGACGCGGCCAAGGTCGGCGGTCAGGTCGCGCGCTTCGCCGGCAAAGACCAGCGGCGGGTAATTGCTGAGCTCATGCTCGGCCGCCGCGAGCGCTTCGGCGTCGCGATAGGTGGGCAGCTGGCGGGCGTCGTGCGAGCGCCAGCTATGCGGTTGCCAATTCTTCGTCATCTGCCTGTCTTCTTGTCTTCAAACCGGGCGCCGCCATGGCGCGAATGTCGCGTCGATGCAATCTATGCCAATTCGCGAACGATAAAATTAGCATTATCGTGACATTTGCGCACCTATGCTTTTCTTGGGGACCAAAAACTGATAGTTTGTTTCATGGTTTTGGAATGCAACCGGCGCATCCAAGGCATCTGGCTATCGGCGACGTTATGGATGCAACGACCCGATACCGGGTCTCCACGCAAAGCGACTGGCTATGGCGAATTTCGAGTCCGCATGGTTTGTATATGGGGCATTGCTGTTGCTGCTCGCGACCAGCTTTGTCGTGCGCATCGATTATGTCCGGATCGGGTTGGCCGCGGCAGCGCTGGTCGCGGTGCCATTGGTTTTGTTCCGCGAACCCGACGTCGGCTATGGCATGCTGGTGCTGGCGATCCTCGTCGTCAACCTGGGCATTTTGGCGCGGTTGTGGCTGCGCCAGCGCCAGGTGAGCTTTTCGGCCGAGGAAGAGGCGCTGCGGCGCGAGCATTTCAACGGCCTCAATCCCGTGGCGGCGCGCGGGCTGATCGATCAGGGGCATTGGATTTCAGCAAAGCGCGGCGAAATTCTGATCCGCGAAAATCAGGCGGCGCCCAGCCTCTTCTATCTGGCCGAAGGACAGGCAGCGATTCTCCGCGATGGCACCGAGGTCGGCAAATTGACCGACGGCGCGCTGATCGGTGAAGCGACGGTGCTCGACGGCACCCACGCGACCGGCACCGTGCTGCTGGGCAGCAATGCACGGTTGTGGTTTGTCCCCGCAGCGGCGCTGCGCGCCTATCTGGCGGCCAATCCCGCCATCGCGAGCACGCTGCACGAGGGTTTTGCGCGCGCGCTGCGCGGCAAATTGGCCAGCGCGAATACCCGGATCGCCGACCGGGCGCCGATCGTGTGAGCGTGATAACCGCTGCGACGCCTCGAACTTGTCATCGCGGCCTGCTAATCCCGCCGCCATGACGATGATTCTCTATGGCATTTCGAATTGCGACACGGTGAAAAAGGCGCGGCGCTGGCTCGACGAACAGGGTGTCGCGTACCGCTTTCACGATGTTCGCAAGGACGGGCTGGACGCTGAACGGCTGCAAGGCTGGATCGATGCGCTGGGCTGGGAAAAGCTGCTCAACAAGGCAGGCACGACCTTTCGCAAGCTGCCCGACGCGCAAAAGGACGGGCTCGACGCGGCTTCGGCCAAGGCGCTGATGCTCGATCAACCGGCGATGATCCGCCGCCCGGTCGTCGATGCCGCGGGCGCGATCAGCGTCGGTTTTTCGCCCGCCGACTGGCAGGCCCGTTTTGCGGCATGATCCGCTGGCTGCTGGCGTCGCTCGCCC
Organism: Sphingopyxis microcysteis; assembly: GCF_012274265.1. GTDB lineage: Bacteria > Pseudomonadota > Alphaproteobacteria > Sphingomonadales > Sphingomonadaceae > Sphingopyxis > Sphingopyxis microcysteis. The sequence continues at coordinate 194,868 of NZ_JAANYY010000003.1, read as the reverse complement.
TGCCGCTGCTCGCCGGCTGCGCGGCTGATCCGGTGACGATGCAGCCGACCCTCGACGGCCAGCCGCCGATCGTCATCGCGCATCGCGGCGCGTCGGGCGAGCGGCCCGAACATACGATCGCGGCGTATCGGCTGGCGATCGCGCAGGGCGCCGATTTTATCGAGCCCGACCTGGTGCTGACCAAAGACGGCATATTGGTCGCGCGGCACGAGAATGAAATTTCGGAGACCACCGACGTCGCCGACCGCCCCGAATTTGCGGATCGCAAGGCGACCAAGACGATCGACGGGCGCGAGGTCAGCGGCTGGTTTACCGAGGACTTCACGCTCGCCGAACTCAAGACGCTGCGCGCGCGCGAACGGCTGCCGAAACTGCGCTCGACCGACTATGATGGCCAGTTCGATATTCCGACGTTCGAGGAAATTCTGGCTTTGCTGGCCGAGGTTAACCGCGGCCGCGACAAGCCGGTCGGCGTCTATCCCGAAACCAAGCATCCCAGCCATTTCATCGCGATCGGCCTTCCGCACGAAGCGCCGCTGCTCGCGCTGCTCGATCGCTTCGGCTATCGCGGGCGCAAGGCGCCGGTTTTCATCCAGAGTTTCGAAGTGCGGAACCTGATGGACCTGCGCGCCAAAAGCGACCTGCCGCTGATCCAGCTGATAGATAGCGAAGGGGGGCCGCCCGACATGCCCGAAACCAGCTATGCCGTGATGGCGACGCCTGCGGGGCTGACGCGGATCGCCAGCTATGCCGACGGGATCGGCCCGAACAAGGCGATGGTGATCCCGCGCGCGACGCTCGGCTCGCTTGGCGAACCGACCAGCCTAGTGCGCGATGCGCATGCCGCAGGGTTGAAAGTCCACCCGTGGACGTTCCGGCGCGAGAATTATTTCCTGCCGCTGGGCGACAAGGGCGGGCTGAACCCGTCGGCGCACGGCGACCTGGGGGCCGAGATCGCCGCCTATCTGGCGACCGGGATCGACGGCCTGTTCAGCGACAATGTGCGCGAGGCGGTGGCGGCGACGAAAGTGGCACAACGCTAAGCATTCGCTAGTGACGGGTTGCGATCGGAAGCAGCCGCCCAATCCAATTCCCGTTTGTATCGAGCGAAGTCGAGATACGCGTGGCTTGGCGTGAGCGGTCGGCGTGTCTCGACTTCGCTCGACACGAACGGAATAGGAGACGTCTGAAAACCACCCCAAAGCCGCCCAAAACCCGGCCCGACGCCCCCGGGGGGAAGCGTGGGCCGGGCCGCGCGGCCGCGCTGTCTTCAACCGGTGCCATTTTCCCATTGGAATACCGCTTCGAGCGGCTTGCCGAAAACATGGGCGATGCGAAACGCGACCTCTAGTGACGGCGAATATTTGCCCTGTTCGATCGCCGCGATCGTCTGGCGCGTCACGCCGACGCGCTCGCCAAGATCGCCCTGTGTCATCTCGCCCGCCAGAAAGCGCAGGGTGCGGATGTCGTTGGTGAAGGGGAGTCTAGCCATGTTGGTCCCTCCAAAGGCAGAGTGTCATTGCGGCCAGCGGAACGAAGTCCGGAAGCGGGCCGCGAAAATGGTGGCCGTAGTCGCAAATGACGCCGATCAGCGTCAGCCATCCGATTTGTTCGATCAGCAGCATGTGCGAATCCCAGCTCAAAGGTCAGCAAAGGCGCTCAGGACCGCCGATACAGCCAAATCTGCGATCCGATCCGCACGAGTTCGGACAGCACGACCATCGCCAGCAGCAGGTTGAGTAGGATCGCGGGCGGCGCGCCGGTGAAGATCAGCCCGATGCAGGCCCAGGTACCAACGACCATCGGATAATAGGCCAGATGCGTTCCGCGCCAGTGGATCGCGCGGTCGCGTTCATCTTCGGCCAGATTCACTTCGCTGCGGTTGCGGATTGCCATGATCGCGGTCGCCACGGTCATGGCGACGATGATTCCCAGCGTCAGCGGGATGAGCATGCCGCCCGCGGTCCACAGCGCCCCGGGCGATGCAGCATCGCGCCAGGGAAAGGCCAGAAAATACCAGCCAAAGGCGAGCAACATGGTGACGAAGGCCACCCAGTGAATTTTCTCGCGAAACGCCATGTCAAACTCCATGTCATATGATTCGAACTCAATGTCTAATATTCTTAACATTGAGTCAACCGTCAATGACATCACCGGGCTTTGCCGCTTTCGCACCGCAACATAAGCCGCTAAGCCCGCATCCTATGTCCACGCTGCCCAAAACGCTCACCCTCGACACCTCCACCAGCCGCGCCAATCCGACGCCGCAGCCGATGAAGCGCCTGACGGTGCCGCGTATCCGCCAGCGCAAGGGTGGCGAGCCGATCGTCATGCTGACCGCCTATACGGTGCGTATGGCGCAGCTGCTCGACCCGCATTGCGACATGCTGCTGGTCGGCGATTCGCTGGCGCAGGTGATCTATGGCCTGCCGCATACGGTCGGGGTGACGATGGACATGATGGCGCTGCACGGCGCCGCGGTCGTGCGCGGCAGCTATCACGCTGCGGTGATCGTCGACATGCCGTTCGGCAGCTATGAGGGCAGCCCCGAACAGGCGTTCGACAATGCTGCGCGGTTGCTGAAGGAAACCGGCGCCGCCGCGGTGAAGGTCGAGGGCGGCAAGGTGCTGGCGCCGACGATCGAATTCCTGACCCAGCGCGGCATCCCGGTGATGGGTCATGTCGGGCTGACCCCGCAGGCGGTCAACATCCTCGGCGGTTATGGCGTGCGCGGCAAGAGCGAGGAAGAAGCCCGCTCGATCGTCGAAGATGCGGTTGCGGTGGCGCAGGCCGGGGCGTTTTCGATCGTGATTGAGGGCGTGCTCGAATCGATCGCGATCGAGATCACGAACAAGGTAGATTGCCCGACGATCGGGATCGGCGCGTCGGCACAGTGCGACGGGCAGGTGCTGGTCACCGACGACATGCTCGGCATGTTCGAACGCGTTCCCAAATTCGTGAAACGATACCAGGACATGGCGGGCGTCGTCAGCGGTGCGGTCAAGGACTATGCCGATGAAGTCAGGTCTCGTTCATTCCCGACCGAGGATCAGACCTACGCGGGTTGAGACGGCGCGCGGTACCGATCAAGGCACAGTGAATCGCTTGGCCTTTTTCGACGCCGTCGCTAAGGAAGCCGCGGCCCCAGAGCCATGAATGACAAATGGAGGTTTGATTGGCCCTGAGCCCGACCAACGATGCCGCGCTGTTGCAAGAAGTCGACGAAGCCGTCCGCAAGGACCGGCTGGACACGATCGTGCAGCGCTATGGCCGCTGGATTTTCGGCGGGGTAATCGCCGCTTTGCTGGCCTTCGGCGGTTATCTGTACTGGAGCCATCGCCAGGATGCCGCGCGCGGGGAGCAGGCCGAAGAATTGATCGCCTCGTTCCAGAAACTGTCGACGAACCAGCCGCGCGCCGCCGCCGCCGAACTTGAAAAGATCGCGGCGGAGGGCGATCCCGCCTACCGCGCGGTCGCGATGATGCAGCAGGCAAATATCAAGGCGCAGGGCGGCGACCTGAAAGCCGCTGCCGCGCTGATGGCGAAAGTCGCTGCCGACACCAAGCTCGATCAGGCGCTGCGCGACCTGGCGCTGATCCGCCAGACCGCGTTCGAATATGACAGTCTGAAACCCGAAGCGGTGATCGCGCGCATGAAGCCGCTGGTCGATGCCAAGGATCCCGTGTCGAGCTGGTTCGCCAGCGCCGCCGAACTGTCCGCGACCGCCCATTATCAGCTCGGCCAATATGATCAGGCAGGCGCGCTTTATGGCCGCATCGCCAAATCGCCCGGCGTGGCCAAATCGCTGCAATCGCGGTCGGTGCAGATGGCGGGCATGCTCGGCGTCGATGCGGTCGCCGACCGCGCGGACGAAAGCGCCGCAGAGGACCAGAAAGGCAATGCCGCGCCGAAGGCAGCGGCAGCCGCCCCAGTTGAGGAAGCCAATTAATATGCGGAAGACGCGTTACGGATTCTATGCGGCGCTGCTGGCGCTGCCTCTCGCGGGTTGCGGCGTGCTGAAGGGCGACGGCGGCCCCAAGACGCCGACCGTCGGCGAGCGGGTGTCGATCCTGTCGAACGACAATAGCATCAAGGTTGATCCGGCAACCGCGGCGATCGCCGTCGTCCTGCCCGAACCCGCGGTCAACGCCGCTTGGGCGCAGTCGGGCGGCAACGCATCGAAATCGATGGGCCACCCGGCGCTCGGCGCGACGCGCAGCAAGCTGTGGCAGGCGAATATCGCCGGCAGCAACAAGAAGCAGCGACTGGCCGCTTCGCCGGTGATCGCCGACAACCGCCTGTTTGCGGTCGATACCGAAGCGGTCGTTCAGGCGTTTGCCGCCGACACCGGGGCGCCGCTGTGGCGCACCTCGATCGGCAGCACGGGCAAGGATTTCAAGGACTCGCTGTTCGGCGGCGGTGCCGGGGTCGACGGCAATGTCGTCTATGCAACCAGCGGCGTCGGCGACGTTGCGGCGCTGAATGCCGCCGACGGATCGGTGATCTGGAAGGTGAAGCCCGCGGGGCCGCTGCGCGGCGCGCCGACGATTGCCTTTGGCGGTGTCTATGTGATCAGCCAGGACAACCAGATCATCGCGCTGAATGCCGCGAACGGAGCGGTGCTGTGGCAGGCGACCGCTTCGCTCGAACCCGGCAGCGTGTTCGGGGCGGCGTCGCCCGCGGCGGGGCAGGGGACGATCGTCGCCGGCTATTCGTCGGGCGAAGTCCAGGCCTATCGGTACGAAAATGGTCGCGACCTGTGGGAAGATGCGCTGGCGCGCACCTCGATGGCGCTGTCGGTTTCGACGCTGACCGACGTCGATGCCGACCCGGTCGTCGACAATGGCCGCGTCTTTGCGCTGGGCCAAGGCGGCCGCATGGCGAGCTACGAGCTCCTCACCGGCCAGCGCAGCTGGGAAATCTCGATCGCGGGCATTTCGACGCCTTATGTGGTCGGCGAATGGGTCTATGCGATGACCGACGACGGCAAGCTGCTGTGCGTCGCGCGCACGACGGGCAAGGTGCGCTGGCTGCAACAGCTCGCGCGCTTCCGCGTCGAAACCGAAAAGAAGAAGAAGGATCCGATCCGCTGGACCGGCCCGATTCTGGCCGGTGGCCGCCTGATCGCGGTCAACAGCGAAGGGATGATGCAGGAATTCTCGCCGACCGACGGCTCGCTGCTCGGGTCAACCGAATTCAAATCGTCGCTTTCGCAGGCGCCGGTGGTGGCGAACAATATTTTATATATTTTGGCGGATGACGGGCAAATCACGGCCTGGCGCTGACAAGCGTCCGGGCCGGGGCGGCCCGGCGCAACAACAGGGATAAATTGTCATGTCGCGATTCGCGACGATCGCCATTGTCGGCCGCCCGAATGTGGGCAAATCGACGCTGTTCAACCGGCTGGTCGGCAAGCGGCTGGCGCTGGTCGACGACCAGCCCGGGGTGACGCGCGACCGGCGTGAGGGCGACGCCAAGCTGCTCGGGCTGGAATTTCGCATCGTCGACACCGCGGGCTTCGAGGATCAGGATGCCGCGACGCTGCCCGGACGGATGCGTGTCCAGACCGAAAAGGCGGTGCGCGAGGCCGATGCCGCGCTGTTCATGATCGATGGCCGTGCCGGGGTCACGCCGCTCGACGAGGAAATCGCGCGCTGGCTGCGCAGCGAGGACACGCCGATCATCCTGCTGGTCAACAAGGCGGAGGGCAAGCAGGGCGAGAATGGCTTGATGGAAAGCTATTCGCTCGGCTTCGACAATCCGATCGCGCTCAGCGCCGAGCATGGCGAAGGCGTCGTCGACCTGTTCGACGCGCTGCGCCCGATCGTCGAGCCGTTCGATGCGATCGAAGACGACGTTGCTGCCGCAAGCGATGAGGATGAGGACGCCCCGCTCGGCCCGATGAAGCTCGCGATCGTCGGGCGGCCGAATGCGGGCAAGTCGACCTTGATCAACCGCATGATCGGCGAAGACCGGCTGATCACTGGCCCCGAGGCGGGCATCACCCGCGATTCGATCCGCGTCGACTGGCAATGGGAAAAGGACGGCGAGGTCCACGAAATCCAGCTGTTCGACACCGCGGGCATGCGCAAGCGCGCCAAGGTGGTCGACAAGCTCGAAAAATTGTCGGTCGCCGATGCGCTCCATGCGGTCGATTTCGCCGAGGTCGTCGTGCTGCTGCTCGATGCGACCAAGGGGCTGGAGGCGCAGGATCTGCGCATTGCCGACAAGGTGCTGCAGGAAGGGCGCGCGCTGATCGTCGCGCTCAACAAATGGGATGTCGCCGAGGAGGCGTCGGCGCTGTTCAACGGCGTGCGAAACGCGCTCGACGATGGGCTCAGTCAGGTCAAGGGCGTCCCCGTGCTCACCGTTTCGGGCGCGACGGGGAAGGGCATCGACACATTGGTGCGCGTCGCGTTCGAACAGCGCGCGATATGGTCGGGCCGGGTATCGACGGCGCGGCTCAACCGCTGGTTCGAGGGTGCGGTGGATGCCAACCCGCCGCCCGCGCCCGGCGGCAAGCGGATCAAGCTGCGCTATATCACCCAGGCACGGACGCGGCCGCCGACCTTTGTCGTGTTCGGTTCGCGCACCGATAGCCTGCCGGGCAGCTATGAACGCTATCTGGTCAACGGCATGCGCAAGGAACTGGGGTTTCAGGGCGTGCCGGTGCGGCTGAACTTCCGCAATTCGCGCAACCCCTATGACGAATAGAGCGTCGGCGCTGGTCGTCGATGCGCGGGGGATGCGCTGCCCCTGGCCCGCGCTGCGGCTGGCGCGCGCAATGCGCGATTCTGCCGAAGTGCAGCTGATCGCCGATGATCCGCAGGCCGGGCGCGAAGTGACGGCGCTGGCCGCCGAACATGGCTGGACGGTCGAGGTCGAGGCGGCGGCCGACGATGCCCAGCGCTGGCGTGTGCGTCGCCGCTGACCCAAAATGGGGCGGCTTTGGTGGCAAAGGCCCGCCGTCGTAACGTCTTTTTTACCCAAACTGGGCATGTGTCGGGCGGGACCACGACCGAATTTGAATACCAAGGGACACGACATTGGACGAAGTGCTGGTCGATTGGGATGAATTCCGCGCCACGCGCACCCAGCTGGGCGCCGCGTTTGTCCGGATTCTGGGCTATTTTCGCGAAGACGGCACCAAATCGGTGGCGGCGATCGAGGACGCCATGCGCGCCCGCGACGCGCGCGGGCTGGTCATGCCCGCGCATACGCTGAAAAGTGAAGCGCGCCAGTTCGGCGGCGAAAGACTGGGTGCGGTCGCCGAGGACATCGAAATGTTCGCGCGCCACTGTGTCGAAAGTCAGATCAGCCCCGAGGAATATCTGCCGCGCGTCGTCGAACTGCGCCAACTGTTCGAAGAAACGCTGAGCGCGCTGGAGCGCGAGGCCAATCCGCTGGTCCAACGCCGCCCTACCGGGTTCGGCCGCGCGGTCGGTTACTGAACCGGCGGCGATTTCCGCATCGGCTGAACCGCACCGCGCGACAGGCTGCGCCACAGCCATTCGAACGGGCCATAGTGAAAACGGTCGAGCCACGGCTTCGACCACAAGAGCATGGCCGTCCACATGCCGAAGCAGAAAAGATAGAGCGCAGCGCGCCCGACGCTGCCGAACAGCCCCAGCCCATAGCCGTAAAAGATCGTCGTCATCACGATCGAGGTGACGAGATAGTTGGTGAACGCCATGCGGCCCGCGGCGGCGAGCTGCTCGCGCACGGCGTCGCTGGCCACCGACTTGATCAAGAGCATGATCAGCGCGATCCAGCCGACCGTCAACAGCGTGTCAAAGGGGATCGATAGCGCGAGCGAAGCGCCGAAAATCGCCACCGCGTCATAGCCTGAGCGCATCTGATACAGCGCCAGCATGACCAGCGGCGGAATCGCGATCAGGAAGCAGGCGATCGCCCATTTGCGATAGCGCGCGATCGGCCAGTCGCCGGTCAGCATCCGCGATTTGAACAGCGCCATGCCGATCAGCATCAGCCCCATCGCCTCCCACAGGAACATGCCGACGAAATAGAGCGGATCGCCAGCCATCGCGCTGGTACGATGTCCAACAATGCTGGCGTAGCTGCCGAGGTAGAGCGCCGTCTCTTTGCCATAGGTCGGCGTCGACGGACCCATATCGGCGTTCATCTGCCGCAGCGCTTCCTGCATCTCTGCCGCGGCCTCGGCAGGAAGCCCACCAGCCTGCGCCATCGACAACATGGCCCACAGGCTCGCCGGCAAGCCGATCCCGACAAGGAAAAACGGCAGCGACCAGAGCAGCAGCGCCTTTGCCGACAGGTTGCGGAACAGGAACAGCAGCAGCCCGCAAATCGCATAGAGGAACAGAATGTCGCCGAACCAGACCAGATAGAAATGCGCGAGGCCGAACAGCGCCAGCCAGAACATGCGCGAATAATGGGCGCCGGCGGGATTGCGCCCGGCCATCGCCGCGCTGTCGATCACCAGCAGCGTGCTGGCGCCGAACAGCAGCGAAAACATCCCGCGCATCTTGGAATCGACAAAGACGAAATTGAAGAACCAGGTCGCGAGGTCGATGTCGCTCGGCGGCCCGCCCGCGGCGGGATTGGAATAGGCCGGAAAGGGGAGCGCAAAGGCTACGATGTTCATCGCCAAAATGCCCATCACCGCAACTCCGCGGATCGCGTCGAGCGAGACGAGGCGGCCGGGCAAAACGGGTTGATCTTCGCGCATGCCGCTCTCCATCTGTACTAGTTCTATACTACAGCCAGGTGGTGATCTGGTCGAGCGGCTTTTTCCGTGTCGCATAGACGGGAACGGTGGCGTCGGGCGCGGGGTGGCCGGTCACGATCAGCATCAGCGGCTTTTCGTCGGCAGGGCGCCCGCAAATCTCGCGCAGGAAACCCATTGGCGACGGCGTGTGGGTCAAGGTCGCGAGCCCCGCGCTGTGCAGCGCGGTGAGCAGCAGGCCGCACGCGATGCCGACGCTTTCGGTGACATAGTAATTCTGCCGCGTGTCGCCGGGATCGATGCCGCCGCGCCGCTGTCCGAATACGACGATCAGCCAGGGCGCGACATCGAGAAAGCCCTTGTCCTCATCGGTCCCCAGCGGCGCGAGCGCCTCCAGCCATTCCTGTCCCGCCCGGCTCGCATAGAATTCGCGCTCCTCGGCTTCCGCGGCCATGCGGATCTGGTGCTTGATGGCGGGGCTCGAAACCGCGGCGAAGTGCCACGGCTGGTGGTTGGCGCCGCTCGGCGCAGTTCCGGCGGCGGCGATCGCGGCTTCGATCACCGCGCGCGGGACCGGGGTGTCGGCGAACATCCGGCACGTCCGACGCGCCGCGACATGATTGCGAAACGCCTCTGCTGCGGCGACGCGGTCGGCGTCGGTGATCGAGGGCAGGGCGGTATAGGGGATGGTGGCGTGCGGTTTCATGATCGACGGTCTATCGTCGATGCGACGATCTCGCCAGCTTCCGTTTACCGACTATTGACATTTGTGTCAGTAGTGCTATCTGACAATCCGCAACCGACCCTAACGAGACCCGCCATGACCCCGACCATCTTCTCCCACCCCGACCGCAAGATGCCGACCTTTCGCCCGTTCAAGGCGCTGTCGCATTTCCGCAAGCTGATCAAGGACAAGGAAGACACCGAACAGGTGTTCCACATCTTCGAAAGCCTGCCGCGCAAGGGCTTCATGGACGACGCGCGCGCTTTTGTCGAAAGCGAAAAGGGTCGCCAGTTGATGGCGAGCGAACCCTATCTGCCCGACCTACTCGACGATCATGCGTGGATCGATGCGCTGCCCGAGGGCAGCGTTGGTCACGCCTATGTCACCTTCATGCGCCGCGAAGGACTGTCGGCGGCGGGTCTAGTGGCCGAGGCCGACAAGATGGGCCGCCCGAAATTCGACGATCAGGTGCAATGGTATGCCAATCGCCTGCGCGACACGCATGATTTGTTCCACATCCTGACCGGCTATGGCCGCGATGCGCTGGGCGAACAGTGCGTGCTCGGCTTCACCTATGGCCAGACCGGCAATTACGGAAATTTCTTCATCGCCTATGCCGGCGGTTACGAGGTGAAGCGCAGCGTCAAGGCCAATGCCCCCGTGTTCGGCGCGATCCGCCAGGGACAGCGCCATGGCAAGGCGGCGAAGGCGATCATCGAACAGGACATCCGCGCGCTGCTCGCCGAACCGCTCGATGCCGCGCGGGCGCGGCTCGGGATCGGCGAGCCGACGCTGTATCAGGAAGCGCACCGCGCGTACCGCAGCCGCGGTATCGATCCGTATAATTTCCTGGCCGCGCCGCAGGCGATGGCGGCCTGAACCAGATCCTCCGTGTCGCGCAGCGATGGGGAGGGGGACCGCTCATCGCAGATCAGTGGTGGAGGGGCCGCGCCGTTGGCGCCAAAGCCCCTCCGTCAGCGCTTCGCGCTGCCATCTCCCCATCGCTACGCGACAGGGCGGATCGTCAGCCCGCCAGCTTGGCGATCAGCGCCTGTGCCGCCGCGGGGTTGCGGACCTTTGCGCCCGAAATGAAGAAGAGAAAGACGTCGCGGTCGCCCTTGGCCCAGTCTTTTGCTTGAGCCGCCCAACGGTCTAGCGTCTTGTCGTCATAGCCCGTCTCGATATCCTCCTGACTGCGCTGGAGCCGGGCATAGGTGAAATCGGCGGTCTGTTCTTCGATGCACGGAAATTCGTCGCTGTCGGCAAAGACGACCGCCATGTTGCGCTCGCGCGCCAGGTCGATGAACGCCGGGTCGCGGAAGCTTTCGTGGCGGACCTCGATCGCGTGGCGGAGCGCAAGGCCGCCTTGGCTGTCGGGCAGCAGGTCGAGGAAGCTGGCGAAATCGTCGCGGTCGAACTTCTTCGTCGCCATGAACTGCCAGTGGATCGGGCCAAGCCGGTCGCCGAGCCGCGTCAGCCCCTGCGTCAGGAATTTCTCAATCGATGCGGCGCCCTCGGCGAGCACCCTGCGGTTGGTGCAAAAACGTGACGCCTTGACGCTGAACTTGAAGCCGTCGGGAACCGCCGCCGCCCAGCCCGCGAACGTCTCGGGCTTCTGGCTGCTGTAATAGGTGCCGTTGATCTCGATCCCGGTCAGATGCTGCCCGGCATATTCGAGTTCGCGTTTCTGCGGGTGCTTGGGAGGGTAAAAGGTGCCGCGCCAGGGCTCGTAGGTCCAGCCGCCGATGCCGATGTGGATGGTCATCTGTCCGTTATCTCCACCATTATCGTCATCCCGGCGAAGGCCGGGATCTCATCGTCGCGCCATGCCGCACCGGCGAGATTCCGGCCTTCGCCGGAATGACGGGGTGGGGTTGTTACGCCAAAGCCGCGTCGGCGCCCATCAGGTTCGGGAAAAAGCCCTCATGCGCTTCGCGAAGTTCCGCCAGCGTGACCTGATGATCGCTGCCTTCCAGCTCGAACACGATGCGATCCTTGATCGTGCGGCCGACCGGATCGACCGGCACGTCGGCACGGCCCGCGGCGTCGAGGAAGTCGGCGAGGCAGGTGTCGCACACCGTCACGAGGTAAAGCCCCTGATCCTCACCGAAGAAGCTCTCGGCGACGCCGAACGGCTGTTCTTCGCTCACCAGCACGCCGATGTTCGACTTCAGCGCCATTTCGGCGAGCGTCACCGCCATGCCGCCGTCGGACACGTCGTGGCACGCGGTGATCCAGCCTGCGTTGATCGCGGTGCGGATGAAGTCGCCGGTGCGCTTTTCGCAGCGCAGGTTCACCTGGGGCGGCGGGCCTTCTTCGCGGCCATGGATTTCGCGCAGCCACACCGACTGGCCGAGATGGCCGGCGCGTTCGCCGACCGCGAGCACGATGTCGCCCGTGCGTCTGAAACCGATGCCGACCGCCTTGTTAAGATCCTCGATCACGCCGACGCCGCCGATCGCGGGGGTGGGCAGGATCGCGCTGCCGCCGCCGGTCGCCTTGCTCTCGTTATAGAGGCTGACGTTGCCCGAGACGATCGGATAGTCGAGCGCGCGGCATGCCTGCGCCATGCCGTCGAGACAGCCGACGATCTGCCCCATGATCTCGGGGCGCTGCGGGTTGGCGAAGTTGAGGCAGTTGGTAATCGCGAGCGGGGTCGCGCCGACGGCGCTGATGTTGCGCCAGGTTTCGGCAACCGCCTGCTTGCCGCCCTCGACCGGGTCGGCGTAACAATAACGCGGGGTGCAATCGGTGCTCATCGCGAGCGCGCGGTTGGTGCCGTGGATGCGGACCAGCGCGGCGTCGCCGCCGGTTTGGAGCGTGTCGGCGCCGACCTGGCTGTCATATTGCTCCCAGATCCAGCGGCGGCTGGCGATGTCGGGGGTGCCCATCAAGGTCTTGAGGTCGGCGGCGACGTCGGTCGTTTCCGGGACGTTGGTCAGTTCGGGCTGCTTCGGCGTCGGGACGTGTGGGCGGTCGTAGAGCGGCGCGTCGTCGGCGAGCGGGGCGAGCGGGATGTCGCAGACGATCTCGCCATGATGCTCGAGCACCATGCGGCCGGTGTCGGTCACGGTGCCGATGACCGCGAAGTCGAGTTCCCATTTGTGGAAGATCGCTTTCGCAAACTCTTCCTTGCCGGGCTTCAGCACCATCAGCATGCGTTCCTGCGATTCGGACAGCATCATCTCATAGGCGGTCATGCCGGTTTCGCGCTGCGGCACATCGTCCATCTTGAGGTGGAGGCCAACGCCGCCCTTCGACGCCATTTCGACCGACGAGCTGGTGAGGCCAGCGGCACCCATGTCCTGGATGGCGACGATCGCGTCCGACGCCATCAGTTCGAGGCACGCCTCGATCAGCAGTTTTTCGGTGAAGGGATCGCCGACCTGCACCGTCGGGCGCTTCTCCTCGGCATCCTCGCCGAAGTCCGCCGATGCCATGGTCGCACCGTGGATGCCGTCCCGGCCGGTCTTCGAGCCGACATAGACGATCGGATTGCCGACGCCCGATGCGGCCGAATAGAAGATCTTGTCCTGCTCGGCGACGCCGACGGTCATCGCGTTGACGAGAATATTGCCGTCATAGGCCTTGTGGAAATTGACCTCGCCGCCGACCGTGGGAACGCCGACGCAATTGCCATAGCCGCCGATGCCGTGGACGACGCCCGAGATGAGGTGCTTCATCTTCGGATGGTCGGGGCGACCGAAACGCAGCGCGTTGAGGTTGGCGACGGGGCGCGCGCCCATCGTGAACACGTCGCGCAAAATGCCGCCGACCCCGGTCGCCGCGCCCTGATAGGGTTCGATGTACGACGGGTGGTTGTGGCTCTCCATCTTGAAGATCGCGGCGAGCTTCTTGCCACCTGCGCCTTCGCCGATGTCGATGACGCCGGCATTTTCGCCGGGACCGCAGATCACCCAGGGCGCTTCGGTGGGCAGTTTCTTCAAATGGATGCGCGAGCTTTTGTAGCTGCAATGTTCGGACCACATGACCGAAAAGATGCCGAGTTCGACAAGATTCGGTTCGCGCCCGATCGCGGCGAGGACGCGATCATATTCTTCGGGCGAAAGCCCGTGTTCGGCGACGATTTCGGGGGTGATGGCGGGCGCGGGCTGAGTCATGGCGCGCCTTTAGCGATGTAGGCGCAAAACGAACAGACCCCATGATGCGAAAAGCACCATGGGGTCTGTGGTTGATCGGCGTCAGCGCGAAGCGAGTGTCGTCGCGGACTTGGTCAGCGGCGCGACGTCGCGCAGCGCAAAGCTGACCTGCTGCGACCCGACGGTGCCGCGCACGCGGTGCTGGCCGACGCGGAGCAGGAACGGCTTGCCGGTCCGTTCTTCGACGCCGCTGATGACGCGAACGTCGCCGACCCGGGTGACGGTGTAGCTGTAGCTGCTGCCCTTATGCTCGAACCGCTGCGTGGCGGGTTCGTCGGCACGGGCGATTGCGGGGGTGAACGCGAGCAGCGCGATGGCGGGGAGGAAGAATTTTTTCATGATGCAAGTCCTTGTTTACCAGAACAAAACTTGCCTTTACGCCCCTCTCTCTTGTGCAGTGCAGCATGCGTGGCCGCGCGCGGCGCGGCAATTGCAAAAAGCGGAATCGTGATTGCCGAAAGTGGAGCGGGCGTGGCGTTTATCCCTTCGAGAAGGACAAGAAGATGTTCCCCGGCGAAAGCCGGGGTCCAGGGCGTCCAAAAACAGGCGTTGCTCTATGGCGCTCTGGACCCCGGCTTTCGCCGGGGAACAGGAAAAGCCTGAAGGCCAAGCGGGGTCACGCGGGTCGCGGCAGCAGCGTCAGCACCAGCCAAGCCGCGGCGCCCGCGGCAAAACCGGTGGCGAGCGTCCCCCACGCGATGTCGAGCAAGGTCACCTTGGTCGACCAGATCTTCATCGTCGCATGGTTGGTGAGGTCGTAGGTCATGTAGCAGAAAAAGCCGAACATCGCGCCCCACTGCGCCGCGACCTGCCATTTGCCCGCCGCCAGCGCCGGGGCGACGGCGAAAATCTGGATACCCAGCATATAGAGCGCATAGAAGATCAGCGCCGGCGCCGGGCGCCAGCCATCCATCAGCAGCGCGCCGATTTCGGGGCGATAGACTTTCGTCAGCATCGTACGGAGCCAGACCGCGTCGAGAATACCAAAGATGATCGCGGTGGCGAAATAAGCAGCGACGGTTTGCAGGGTCATGACGGAGCTTTCGTCCTGGCGATCGGATGCGGGCAGCCTAGGCGGACGCGGTGCGACGTCAAGCCTGACCGCACTTGACCATTGGGGGGCGAAAGGGCCAAAGCAGGGCCATGACGGACACCCCCGACGCCGCTGCCGCGCCCGCCCCGGACCCTGCCATCGCCGCGCTTTCGTTCGAGGCCGCGATGGGCGAGCTGGAAACGATCGTGCGGCGGCTGGAAAGCGGCGATGTCAGCCTGGAGGAATCGGTGGCGCTTTATGAGCGCGGCCATGCGCTGCGCAGCCATTGCGAAGCGCGGCTCGCCGCGGCGCAGGCGCGGATCGAGCAGGTGAGCCTGGGCGCCGACGGGCGACCGGCGGGAACCACCCCCTTCGGCGAAAGCTGAACCGTCATGACGTCCCCCAGCGACGATCTTTCGAGCGGAACGCAGTTGCTGCTTGCCACGCAGGCCGAGGTGATGGCGGGCATCGACCGGCTGTTCGACCAGCTGCTGCCGGTTCCCAAGGACCCGCGCGCGCCGCTTTACGAAGCGATGCGGCATGCCGCGATTGCTGGCGGAAAGCGGCTGCGCCCGCTGCTCGTGCGCGCCGCGGGCGACCTGTTCCATGTCGATCGCGGGCTCAGCCTGCGCGTCGGCGCGGCGGTCGAGGCGATGCATGTCTATTCGCTGATCCACGACGATCTGCCGTGCATGGACGATGACGACCTGCGCCGCGGCAAGCCGACGGTGCACAAGGCGTTCGACGAGGCGACCGCGGTGCTCGCGGGCGATTCGCTCCATGCGCTGGCGTTCGAATGGCTGTGCGATCCAGCGACGAGCAGCGATCCGTTCGTGCGCGGTGAGCTCTGCTGCGAACTGGCGCGCGCCGCCGGGCCGGCAGGGATGGCGGGCGGCCAGATGATGGATCTCGCCGCCGAAATATCGAACTTCGACCTGCCGACGGTGACGCGGCTGCAACAGCTCAAGACCGGAGCGCTGATTGCCTTTTCGGTCGAGGCCGGGGCGATCCTGGCGCGCATTCCGCCCGAGGGACGGACCGCGCTACGCGCTTATGCGCGCGACATCGGGCTCGCCTTCCAGATCGCCGACGACATCATGGACGTCGAAGGCGACGAGGCGCTGGCGGGCAAGGCGCTGCACAAGGACGAGGCGGCGGGCAAGGGTACATTCGTCACGCTGATGGGACTGGAACGCGCCCGCGGACAGGCGACCGCGCTGGTCGACCAGGCGATCGGGCATCTGGCGAGCTTTGGCGACGAGGCGACGCTGCTCCGTGCCATCGCCCGCTATGTGGTGGAAAGGGACCGTTGATGCGCATTGGGGTCTATCCCGGAACCTTCGACCCGATCACGCTGGGGCATATGGACATCATCCGCCGCGGCGCGAAGCTGGTCGACCGGCTGATCATCGGGGTGACCACCAACATCGCGAAATCGCCGCTGTTCGACGACGATGAGCGGATCGCCATGGTGAAGGCCGAAGTCGCGGGCATCGAGGGGAATATCGAGGTTGTCGGCTTCAATTCGCTGCTGATGGACTTCGCCGACGCGCAGGGGGCGTCGATCGTCGTGCGCGGCATTCGCGGCGTCACCGATTTCGAATATGAGTATCAACTGACGGGCATGAACCGCCAGCTCAACGCCCGCGTGGAAACCGTTTTTTTGATGGCGGACGTCAGCCTGCAACCAATCGCGTCGCGGCTGGTCAAGGAAATCGCGATCTTTGGCGGCGACATCCACAAATTCGTGACGCCTTCGGTGCGCGACGCCGTCGTCGGGCGTATTGCCGAGCGCGGGCTGCTCCAGGGCGATCGCTGATACCGATCATTGAGCGTTCAGCTTTTTCCCGCTAGGGCGCGCCAACGGGGCGCAAGATCCGATTTTCTGACAGAGGCCGATCCAGCATGAAATTTTCTTTCCGCCCCATGATCTTCACGGCGATGGCGTTCGGTCTCGCGGCTTCGGCCGCCGCGCAAGAGGCGCCGCCCGCGCCGAACCCGATGCCCGAAACGGCGCAGCCCGTGCCGCCGACGGACGCCCCGCCACCGCCGGTCGATGTTCCGCCCGCGCCCGACGCCGGCGCTGCGACGGAGGCCGCACCCGCTGCCGCAGCGGCCCCGACGATGACGCCCGACCAGTACATCAACAACCCCGAATATATGCTCAACCTGGACCTTTCGACCGGTGGGCGGGTGGTGATCCAGCTTTATCCGCAGGTCGCCCCGAACCATGTCGAGCGCGTCAAGCAGCTGGCGCGCGCGGGCTTTTACGACGGGGTCAAATTCCACCGCGTGATTGACGGCTTCATGGCGCAGACGGGCGATCCGACCGCGACCGGGCAGGGCGGCTCGCAGCTGCCCGACCTCAAGGCCGAATTCAACGTCACCCCGCACCTGCGCGGCACGGTGTCGATGGCGCGTGCCGAAAGCGAAGACAGCGCGAACAGCCAGTTCTTCATCATGTTCCAGCCGCGCTTTGCGCTCGACAATCGCTACACCGCTTTCGGCCGCGTCATATCGGGTATGCAATATATCGATGCGATCCAGAAGGGCGAGCCGCCCGCGGTGATGTCGAGCATGGTGCAGGTGTCGGTCGCCGCCGACAACAAGCCGATGCCGCCCGCGTCGATGCTGGTCGAAGCGGCGCCGGCACCTGCGGCCGAGATCACCGCCGACCAGCTCAACGCCCCGATCCGGTAAGAGAGCCGCGCGCGATGCGCGTCGACGCCTTTGATTTCGACCTGCCGAACGAGCGCATCGCGCTGCGCCCGGCGCGGCCGCGCGATGCGGCGCGGATGCTGGTGGTCGATGGCGGGACGATCGTCGATGCAGGGGTCGGCGACCTGCCGACATGGCTGCGCCCCGGCGACTGCCTGGTGTTCAACGACACGCGCGTGATTCCTGCGCAGCTGGAGGGGCGGCGCGGCGACGCGCGGGTCGGCGCGACCTTGCATAAGCGGATCGACCTGCGCCGCTGGCAGGCGTTCGTGCGCAACGCGAAACGGCTACGCGTTGGCGAGACGGTCGATTTCGGCGCGGATGTCGCGGCCGTGGCCGAGGAACGCTTGCCTGACGGCAGCTTCATCCTGGCCTTCGCGGGGGACGAACCGGTCGAAGTGCTGCTCGAACGCGCGGGAACGATGCCGCTGCCGCCCTATATCGCGGGCAAGCGCGCGACCGACGACGACGATCGGTCCGATTATCAGACGATGTTCGCGGCCAAGGATGGCGCGGTGGCGGCGCCGACCGCGGCGCTGCATTTCACCCCGGGCTTGCTCGCGGCGCTGGAAATTGCGGGCGTCGCGACCGAAACGCTGACGCTGCACGTCGGCGCGGGCACCTTCCTGCCGGTGAAGGCCGACGATACCGACGATCATGTGATGCACGCCGAATGGGGGCGGATCGAGCCCGACACCGCGGCGCGGCTGAACGCGGTGCGCGCCGCGGGCGGGCGGATCATCGCGGTCGGCACCACCAGCCTGCGCCTCCTCGAAAGCGCCGCACAGGACGACGGCACGATCACGGCCTTCGCGGGCGACACCGCGATCTTCATCACCCCCGGCTACCGCTTCAAGGCGATCGACGGGCTGATGACCAATTTCCACCTGCCGAAGTCGACCTTGTTCATGTTGGTTAGTGCGCTGATGGGGCTGGAGACGATGCAGGCGGCCTATGCCCACGCGATCGCAAGCGAGTATCGCTTTTACAGCTATGGCGACGCCAGCCTGCTGCTGCCCAACCGCGCGGGATAGCGTTTTCGTCGCGCGCTGCGCGCGACCGTTCAGATTTCGATGATGATCTTGACGTTATCGGCGCTGATCGCGGCGGCTTCGGCGACCTGGGCCTTGGCACGCGCGACGACATCGCGCAGGCTGTGTGCCTCATCGATCCCCAGCAATTCGGTCACTTCGACGTTCAGAAGGATCGCCAGTGCCTTGATCCGCCCTGCCTTGGGCCGCGCCTTGTTCTGCTCCCACGCCGAGATCGACTGCTCGCTGACTCCCAGCTCGCCCGCAATTTCCAATTGCGTCAGCCGCCGGGCGGTCCGCAGGCGGTGGAGTCGGTCGCCAAAACTCTCGTCGGCGGGTTCGTTTGCAGGGACGTCCTCCGTGCGATCACCGCTGACGACGGCGCGAAGCTGCGCCGCGCTCAGCGTCGCGGATGAGATCGGGGTTTCGAACTGACAGCCATAGAGCGAACCGCTGACCCAGATGACCCTCGCGCGGGTCACCCCGGCATGCGGCAAGTCGATGTCGACGCGGTCGTCAACCGCGAGCGCGGCATCGCCTTCCAGCAACAGACCCGTCGCCGAGATATTGTGCACCGACACGTTCAGATCGCCGCCGCCAGCCCGGCCTTGCAGCCGCAGTCGCAACGTCCGCCGCGTGCTGCGCGCTGTGCCGCCTGACGGGGCTTTTTCGATAAATGCCGGGATTGCCATCGCGTCCATGATCGGTGCTCTGGGGTTAAGGCGGCGTTACCGGAACCGATATGCGGCCATGCGTGCGCGCTTGGCGACCGCCGTCGAGGCGCGATGCGCGGCGTTGCGGGCGGTGCCGACCCGGGCGGCGGGGCGCACGGCCAAGACCAGCTAAGTTAAAAGTTTAGTTTGCCTATCGCGCTCAGTTGACGCCGAGCTTTGTCAGGAGCGATCCGATTCGCGCGCCATCCGGCATCGCCAAAGCCCCGAGAATCCGGCGATTCCGCTTTTTTCCATGATATTAATGTGTTGTCGATCACTGTCTCAAAGGGGAACAGAGTCCCGATGCACGCCCGAAACGGGTTCAGCCGAATGGTATCGGCATTGCCAATGTAAATATTTTGTTTATTTTCTCTATCAGATTTGAACGATTCTTTGACCACCGGGGGTGGCGGGAACAAGAATAGCGCGCGGCGCGATGCCTTGGGGAAATCAGGCATCGGGCCCGGCATTGGGGTTTTTTGGCACATTGTCTTCACCGCAAGGTGGCGCGATTCGGCGCGGGGGCAGCTTTGATGCTGTTGTCGGCGGCCTTTGCCACCGCCGCCAGCGCCAAGGACATCCAGAACGTCCGCTCGCTCGACATCGCGGTCAGCGGCGCGATCCGCGCCCACTGCGCCATGGGCAACATCGGCAACATGGATTTCGGCAATCTGGAACGCCGCGGCCTCGGCGCCGAAACCCAGGTCGCGCTCGATTGCAATGTCCCCTTCACGATGACGATCAAGGGCGCGCGCGGCGGTCTGGCGCATACGACGATGCCCAACGGGCAGGGGCCGTACAGCGGCATGTTGCCGTACAGCCTGGCGGTCGAAATGCCGGTTCGCTTTCCGGCGCAGCAGACGATCAGCCGGTCTTTCAACAGCCGCCAGCTTTTGTCGGGCGGCGTCATTTCCAGCAACGGCGGCATCGCCACCGACGGCATGCGCCTGTCGGTCGACCTTGGCCAGCCTTCGGGCGAGGCCGGACTGCTGGCGGGCGATTATTCGGAGACGATCACGATCACCGTTTCCCCGCTTTGAAGAATTCGCCTGCGGCCTTTGTCGCGGGCGGACTTAAAACCGGCAGGGCAGGCACCGATGCCCTCCCGGTTCTCCGACCAACCGGTGCAAATATCACGCCCCGCCCGGCCTTGGGCGACGGCGTTATAATAGAGGGAAGAAGATTATGAAGAAGATCCTTAGCGGCGCCGTTGCCGCCATCGCTCTCGCCGCCGTCGCGACCCCGGCTGCTGCGCAGACCACCCAAGTGCACTATGCGGGTACAGCGCCGATCCCGTACACGATCACGAACCCCCAGAACGCGCCCTTTCCGCTCAACGTGATCGGTATTGCGGCTGGCGAACTTGGCGTAGATGACGGAGTCGGCACCCGCTACACGGTGCAGGCCGACGCGCCGAACACCACCGGCACGGTCGAAAACATCAGCCTGCAGTTCAACCTGACGGGTACGGTCCCGAAGGACTGCTCGTTCTACTCGGGCAATGGTTACACCAGCAACGTCCGCAACATCAGCTTCGGCGAAATCGGCATTCGCGCCGGCAACAATGAAAACGTCAATCAGGCGTTCGACATGGTCGGCCCGGCCGTTGCCGATATCGACACGCTGACCGCCGGTTGCAACTTCAACAACACCGTCAAGCTGGTGAAGAGCGACGTCCGCGGCTTGGTCAATGCCGCTCCGGGCGGTTACGACATCGACGAATTCCAGGCCAACATTCCGTATGAGGTTGTTGCGACCTGGACCGGCGTTGGCACTGGCGGTCCGGCTGTCGGTACCGGCCAGACGCTCGACGTTTCGACCACCGAACTGAGCGACCAGCTGGCGCAGGGCGCATGGCGTTCGGGCATGCACATCAAGATCACGGCGCCGGTTGCAGCCAAGGGTCTGGTCGCTGGTACCTACAGCGGCCACACCACGCTGACGCTGACGGCTTCCTGATTTCGGATAGTCCGTAAAGGGAAAGGGGAAAGAGCGATCTTTCCCCTTTCTTTATGAATAGCATGGATGATGCCGCCAGCGGCAGGGGATGGGGCTTATGACGGTTTTGGCGAGGTTGAAGCGTCGTGCACGCGCTTTGCTGGCGATATTCGCCGCGCTTACGCTGCTTGTCGTTAGCCCGGCCCTGGCGATGCGCGTATCGCCGATGGTGCTCGAAATGGAATCGCGCGGAAGCGATGCCGTTGCGCGTATCGAGGTCCAGAACGTCAATCAGGGCAATTTGGCATTTCAAACCCGAATTCTCCGGATGGATATCGACAAGGACGGCAACGTCACCGAGACGCCCGCCGACGATCAATTCCTCGTTTTTCCGCCGCAGGGTGTGCTGGCGCCGGGCGGCCGCCAGGTGATCCGCTTGCAATGGGTGGGAGATCCCAACCCGGAAACCTCGCAAGCCTTCTATGTTTCGGTCGAGCAATTGCCCGTCGCGCTCGAACCGTCGACGACCGAAGGCCTTGGTGCGCAGGTGCAGGTGCTTTATCATATGCGCGGGCTCGTCGTCGTTGCGCCGCCGGGTGCGACGCCCGACGTCAAAGCGAGCTCAGTCCATCAGCTGACCTATCAGCCGCCCGCACCGCCGGGATCCGACCAGCTTCCGCCGATGCAGGACGGGGTGGAAATCACCCTGCGCAATGCCGGCCGCCGTCATGCGATGATGGCAAATTTTGGCTGGCAACTGGAGGGTACAGGAAAAGACGGCAAGTGGTTGCGTGTCGATCTGTCACCTGAAGAGCTGAACCGCCTTGTCGGCTCTGGTTATGTTCCGGCGAGGGGCGAGCGGTCGTTCCGCGTTCCCGTTTCGGGCTTTGGCCCAGGACCGATCAAGCTGACCTTCGCTCAGTGAGGATAGCAGCCGCTCTCTGTTCTGTTGCGCTACCGGCGCTGTGTGCGAGCACAGCGGCGGCGCAGGTGTCGATTCCCTTGCCGCAGCGACCTGGGGGCCAAGGCCCAGCGACTGCGCCAACGGGCGCGCCTACCACGATTCCGCTGCCCGGAACGCCGATGCCGACACCGGCGCCGACGTCGCTGATTCCGCAGTTGCCGATCGGGCCGCACGGTCGGCCTGACATCAATCCCTATGACCGCGACATCGATATGACGGTGCCGCTGACGTTCCAGAACCGCAGCCTGGGTGATATCCCGATGCAGCTGACGGCCGACGACCGTTTTGCGCTCGACACGGCAACATTCATCCGGCTGATGCAGCCGATCTTGAACGACGAAGCACATGCAGGCCTGAGCAGTCGCCTTCAGGGTCTTGAAACCTTCGGCCCGGACGATCTCAGCAAGACGGGGGTGGAGCTTAACTACGATCCCAGCTCGCTCGCGGTCGTCGTCGTCGAGGTCATGCCCGATCAGCGCGCCACGCAGGATCTGTTCGCTCCGCCACGCGACGATCTGAATGACGTTTCGCTCCAGCCTGCGGGGCTCTCCGCTTTCTTGAATCTCAATCTGATCCAGACCTATATCTGGGAACTTGACCGGGCTGATCCGCCCACCGTCAATTTCGACGGCGCCGTTCGCTTCGGCGGGCTGGTTTTCGAAGGCGATGCACAATTTTCGCAGCAGTCCACGGCGAGCGGCGAAAAATACAAATTTGATCGTAATTATGCGCGTGTCGTGTTCGACCAGCCAAAACAATATCGTCGCTGGTTCCTCGGTGATCTTGATGTCGAAACGCGCGGGCAGCAGGGCTTTGTCCAGATGGGCGGGCTTGGCGTGCTGCGGCAGCAACGCCGGTTCAATGCGTTCCGCGCGGCCGTGCTCCAGTCGAATCGGCAGCTTGTCCTCCAGCGTGAATCAACGGTGCGTTTCATGCGGAACGGGTCGCTGTACCGCGAGGTTCGGCTGCAACCCGGACGCTATGACTTCAGCTCGCTGCCCTTGACGTCGGGCAGCAACGACATCGAGATTCAGGTTACCGACAATACGGGTGCCGTCCAGAATCTATCCTATCAGCAATATCTCGATCCGATCGATCTCGATCCCGGCGACTATGAATATGGCGCGTTCCTGGGTCCGATGAGTCGCCGGTTTGGCGGCGCTCCCGACTATCGGGGGCCGATTGTCTTTACCGGCTTTTTCCGCAAGGCCTTCTTCGACCGTCCCGCGCTCGGTGTCGGTTTGCAGTTGAGTGAACAGGTCCAGACACTGACCGGGCAGACCCAGTTCGTCCTGGGTAACGGCGGGCGGCTACTTCTCGACGGCGCGGCCAGCAATTCCAAATCGCAGGGGCAGGGTTTCGCCAGCGGCGTCAGCTATGAACATTTTTTCGATCGGGGTGGCTTGGCGGACAGCTTTTCGCTGAGGGCAGACTATATTTCGCCAAAATTCACGACGCTTGGAAATCCCGAGGGTAATAACTCGTCGGCTTATTCATTATCCGCGCAATATACGCATCAGTTCAGCCAAAAATTCCTGACGACCTCGACCGCTTCGTACCTGCGCGGACGAAATGGTTTGGGGAATAGCTATCGCGTTGGGACATCAGGGCAATACCGGATCGATAACCGGTGGTCGGTGCGCGCCGGCGTCGACTATGCCAAATTCCCGTCGAGCTTTAGTCAGGGCAAGGGTTTTAGCGTCAACATCGGCCTTGTCTTCCAGCCCGATTACCGGCGCCGCGCCGAAGCGCGGTACGAGAGCCGCGACAACCTAGGAGAGCTTTCCTATAACCAGAGCGGCCTTAACCAGCTCAGCAGCGTCGGATTTGGCGGCGTCGTGACCCGGCAGGACGGTAGCGCTCGCGCGCTCGGATATGCATCCTATTCCGGAAATCGTTTCGACGCATCGGTCAGCCACGCGACATTCGGTCCCAACCTGTCCAACGTCGCCGACATCAACGCCACGTCGGTTCGCGTCGGCACTTCGCTCGCCTTTGCCGACGGCGCGGTGGGTGTGGGGCGCCGCATCAACGACAGCTTCATGCTGCTCTATCCGCACAACAATCTGGGCAAGCGCAGTGTGGTGGCCGGTCAGTCGCTGGCCAAGAACGACTACATCGGTCGCAGCGGAGCGCTTGGCGCCGCGGTCAACAATTTCCTTGGCTCCTATGCGACACAGTCGGTTCAATATGATGTCGAGAATCCACCGGCGGGTTACGACATCGGTCCGGGTGTGTTTCGCGTCCATCCGCCTTACAAGAGCGGCTATGCGGCGCGGATCGGAACCGACGCTTTTGTGAGTGTGATGGGCACCCTTGTCCTCGCGGCTGACACGCCCGTGTCGTTGATCGGCGGGCGCGTGACCCTTCTTGATGTCAAGGACGGCGAAAGCCCGAAGCCGATTCCGTTCTTCACCAATTCGGTCGGACGCTTTGCGATTGCCAACTTGCTTCCGGGGCGCCGCTATCTGGTCGAAACCTATGGGCGGAATGGCACGATCGACCAGGCTTTCGAATTCGCCGTGCCGCCGGAAACCGATGGCCTCGTAAACCTTGGTATCGTTCGCCCCGGCTCGAAAAATTAGGAGGCAATATGCTGCGCCCAACCCTTTTCCTCGCCGCCGCCTTGATGGCAACGCCGCTTTACGCGCAGGCGTCGGCTCCGCGCGTGGCTGTTCCGGGCGCCGAATGTCTTATTCGGGTCAACGCGACGCCGACAAGCTGGCTGATTCAAGGCTATGATCCGTTCGACGGGGCCGTGCCTCAGGGCACCTTTAGCGTCACCTTTGTGAATGAGGGTACCGGCGAGTGCCGCTTCACGCCGACTTTTGAACTTGATCGGTCCCCCTTTGGTCTGTCGAAAGGCACCGGAAAGCCCATTGGTTATGCCTTGCTCAATTTGACCGATACGCAGGATGTAACCCCCCGGGCCGGGCGAACCCAGCGAAACCCGACGCAGCGAATGATCACGCTGGGGGCCAACGCATCGCGCACGTTGATGTACAAACTCGTCGCGGATCCCGACGATATTCGGGGTTCGGGTACCTTTACGCAAGACGTGAAGCTTGAGGCGCAGGATGAGAGCTTTCGCTCGTTCGGCGGCACGCGGATTGTCCTTGGCATCGATGTCCTGCCGTCGGCGCGGATCGGCCTTGCTGGTGCCTATACGATGAATGGCGGGTACGCGGTGGTCGATCTCGGCGAACTGCAGCCCGGGCCTGCGCAGGTACAGCTCAATCTTCTCGTCGCCAGCACTGGTTCCTATGACGTAAATGTCACGTCGACTAATTCCGGCCGCCTGCGGTTGGGATCGAGCGAGTGGTATGTGCCTTACAGCTTGGCGATTGGTGGTAATTCGCTCAATCTGTTGGGCGCGCGGACGATATCAGGAGCGTCGAACGACGGCCCTCGCCGCGACGCGCTGCCTATCCAGTTCGTTATCGGCAATACCGCCGACCGCCGCGCCGGGGTTTACAGCGACGTCATCTCGATCTCCGTGACCGCCCGCTGAATTGCTCGCTGCGCTCGCCGCTTCCATTATGGTTAGCGGACGGCAAACCAGCGCTTAACTTCATTTTATATCTGCATAACTAAACCCTCATCCGAAGCTTTGCCGAAGGGCGGAAAGGTTTGCGGATGTTCAGGAAATTCTCGCTCGGGATGGCGGCCGCGGTGATGGCGGTCGCGCCGACCGCCGCAATGGCGGCGACATACGGGTTCAACCTTAATCTGGTGGTCGCGGTGAACTGCACGGTGCAGCACCAGCCGACCGGCTTTGGCGCGATCAGCGGCGATGCGGTGTCGCTCGGCAGCTTTCGCGAATATTGCAACGCGCCCACGGGCTATGATCTGGTGATCAACTATGCACCGGGGTCGCTGGAGGGGACGCGGATCATCGCCGGCAACGACGAGATCATCCTGAACGGTTCGGGCCAGGCGATCCTGAGCCGCGCGTCGGGGCCGCGCATTCGCGAGCGTCCGATCGCGGCCGTGCCTGGCGACAACGGGTTCGACACCGACCGGTTCGAACTGAGGATCGTTCCCAGCTGACCAATTCCGGGGTCTGTTCGTGCGGGGGCGGTGGTCGTGTCCGATCTTTATTCTCGCACGACAATTCCAGACAATTATTCACGATATCGCAAGGCATTGGACGCATGATGGCGGCCATGTGGGGACCAGCAAGAGTTTGATTTGATGGAAATGCCATCGCGGATCGAATCCGGCGAGCGGGGGGATGATGGGGTCGATGAAAGCCAGCGCGGCTTTTTCGGTCTGATCGGATCGCGCATCGGCAAACCGCGCGGCGACATCGCGCCGAACCTGCATACCCGCGAAGCTTTGCTGCTGCTCCAGAATTACGAGGAAAGCGGCCAGGGTTGGTTCTGGTCGACCGATGCCAAGGGCCGGCTGACCTATATCACCGATTCGGTCGCGCGGCTGATGGGGCGCGCCAGCGGTCAATTGCTCGGCACCAGCTTTACCGAGCTTTTCCTGCCGGTCGACAGCCATGGCGAGCGCCAGCGGACGCTGCCCTTCCTGCTCACCAAACAATCGAAATTCGACGAGCTGCCCT
Source organism: Sphingopyxis microcysteis (assembly GCF_012274265.1). Lineage (GTDB taxonomy): Bacteria > Pseudomonadota > Alphaproteobacteria > Sphingomonadales > Sphingomonadaceae > Sphingopyxis > Sphingopyxis microcysteis. The sequence goes on along the minus strand of NZ_JAANYY010000003.1, from coordinate 168,310 downwards.
TGCGCAGCGCGTTTGAAGGCGACGATCGCTGGTGGGCGATTTCGGGGCGGCCGCAATTCGACGCTGGCGGCAAATTTACCGGTTATCGCGGCAGCGGCACCGACGTCACCGCGCAGCGCCGATCGGCCGAGGACGCATCGCGGCTGGCGCTTTACGATTCGCTGACCGGGCTCGCCAATCGCTTCAATATTTCGAAAAAGCTCGATACCACGCTCGCCGCCTTTGCCCAGCAACAGCGTGTGTGCGCGATCATGCTGCTCGATCTCGACCGCTTCAAACAGGTCAACGACACGCTGGGACATCCGGCGGGCGATGCGCTGCTCAAACAGGTCGCCCAGCGGCTGCTCAAGATCGTCGGCGACAAGGAAATGGTCAGCCGCCTCGGCGGCGACGAATTCCAGATCATCCTTCCCGACGTCGATGATCGCGGCAAGCTTGGTGACATGGCCGCCGACATCATCGCCAGCCTGTCGCAACCCTATTCGGTCGAGGGCAGTCGCTGTATTATCGGCGCTTCGGTCGGGGTGGCGATTGCGCCGTTCGACGGGCTGAGCAGCGACGACCTGGTCCGCAACGCCGATCTCGCGCTCTATGCGGCGAAGGGCAATGGCCGTGGCCGGTTCAGTTTCTATTCGAGCGACCTGCATCAGGCGGCCGAGGATCGCCGCGCGCTCGAGGATGATCTGCGCGATGCCCTGGTGCGCGGCGAAATGGAGCTGCGGTACCAGCCGGTCGTCAACGCCAAGTCGAACCTGGTGACCGGGGTCGAGGCGCTCGTCCGCTGGACCCATCCCGACCGCGGGGTGATCTCGCCTGCGGTATTCATTCCGATCGCGGAGGAAGCCAATCTGATCTGGCCGCTCGGCGAATGGGTGCTGCGCAAGGCGTGCGAGGATGCGGTCAAATGGCCGGGCGACATGCGGGTCGCGGTCAATGTGTCGCCGATCCAGTTCGCCAACGCCGATTTGCCAAAGATTATCGCCAATGCGCTGGCGACGACGGGGCTGGCTCCCGATCGGCTCGAACTCGAAATCACCGAAAGCGTGTTTCTGGGCGATTCGGCCGACACCGCCAAGATGTTCAAAGCCTTGAAGGCGCTGGGTGTCCGCCTGGCGCTCGACGATTTCGGGACCGGCTATTCGTCGCTCAGCTATTTGCAGACCGCGCCGTTCGACAATATCAAGATCGACCAGAGCTTCGTGCGCGACGCGACCGTGGCGGGGTCGCGCAACGGCGCGATCATCGCCGCGATCGTCGCGCTGGCCGAAGCGCTGGAAATGGAGACCACCGCGGAGGGCATCGAATCGCTCGACCAGCTCGACCTGATCCGCAAGCTCAACGTCAGTCACGTCCAGGGCTATGTCTATAGCAAGCCGGTGGTCCACGACGAGCTGCTCGAGCATGCCGAAGCCGGATCGTGGATGATCAAGCCCGCGGGCCCGGCGCGTCAGCGCAACGACCGCTTCTCGCTGTTCCGGAAAGTTGGCGCCATTCACGACAATCATCGCTATGACGTCGTGATCCGAAACCTGTCGTCCACTGGCGCCTTTATCGAGGGGATATTGGACGTGCCGCTCGGCACCCAGTTCGTGATCGATTTCGGCGAGGGGCAGCTCGTCACCGCGACCGTTCGCCGATCGATGAAGCATCAACAGGGCGTCGAGTTTGAACAGACGATGGTCAGCGACGGCAATGGCGGGCTGTGTACACGGCACCGGGTATCGCCCTATCTGATCGCCGCCGCGACCCAATCGACCGCGGCGATGGCGCTGCCGCTGTTCACGACGACGAACGACTGGAAAGCCGCCTGATCGGCGGCGTGGAACCGTCCGCGCGATCGCCCGTTTTGCTCCGGAACAGGAGACAAACATGGCTGATACGAAAATCTTCGCCCGGCTGAAGGCCGATCACGACCGCCACCGCAAATTGCTCGACCAGATCGACGCGACCAAGGGCGACAGCCCCGAGCGCGAGACGCTGTTCGAAGCCTTTCGCGTCGAAGTGACCGCGCATGCGGCGTCCGAAGAAATGTCGCTCTATGCGACGATGCTCGGCAAGCCCGACCTGCGCGAAGAGGCGCAGCACAGCGTGTCGGAGCATAAGGAGATCGACGACATGCTGACCGAGCTTTACGAGATGGATTTCGGCTCGACCGGTTGGCTCACCCGCTTTCGCACGATGAAGGACCGCTACCTCCACCATATCGAGGAGGAGGAAGAAGAAATGTTCCCCGAAGCCGAAGAAGGTCTGTCGGAGGCGAAGAAAAAGGAACTGCTGGCGATCTTCGAGAAGGAAAAGCCGAAGGAAAAAGCCAAGGCGGCGGCCGATGAGCCGTCGAGCGAGGATGCGAAGGAATAAGCGATCGTCGATCCTCCCTGTCGCGGAGCGATGGGGAGGTGGCAGCGCGAAGCGCTGACGGAGGGGCCAAGGCGCAACGGCGCCGCCCCTCCACCATCGCCTGCGGCGACGATCCCCCTCCCCACCGCTGCGCGGCAGGGAGGATCGGCCTGCCGCTCGACTTTTTGCCTCCTGCCCGCCATAGGCGCGCGCGATGACCGCTAGATTCGCTTTTTCGATTGCCGCGACCGATGGTGCCGCGCGCACCGGCACGATCGCAATGCAGCGCGGCGAGATCCGCACCCCCGCCTTCATGCCGGTCGGCACCGCGGCGACGGTGAAGGCGATGCGCCCCGCCGAAGTGCGCGCGACCGGCGCCGACATCATCCTTGGCAACACATACCATCTGATGCTGCGCCCGACCGCCGAACGCATGGCACGGCTGGGCGGCCTCCACAAATTCATGGCTTGGGACCGCCCGATCCTGACCGACAGCGGCGGCTATCAGGTGATGAGCCTGTCGGCACTGACCAAGCAGAGCGAAGAGGGGGTGGCGTTCAAGAGCCACCTCGACGGGTCGCGGCATATGCTGACCCCCGAACGCTCGATGGAAATCCAGCGCCTGCTCGGCAGCGACATCGTGATGGCGTTCGACGAATGTCCGCCGAACGGCGTCGATGCGAAGCGCGCCGAAGCGAGCATGGAGCGGTCGATGCGCTGGGCGGCGCGCAGCCGCGCCGGCTTCGACGCGGGCGGGGAACATGCCGAACGATCGGCGCTATTCGGTATCCAGCAGGGTTCGCTCGACGAAAAGCTGCGCGCGCGATCGGCAGCGGCGCTGACCGAGATCGGGTTCGACGGTTATGCGATCGGCGGCCTCGCGGTCGGCGAGGGGCAGGCGGCGATGTTCGGGGTGCTCGATTATGCGCCCGGTCAATTACCGGCCGACCGGCCGCGCTATCTGATGGGGGTGGGCAAGCCCGACGATCTGGTCGGCGCGGTCGCGCGCGGAGTCGATATGTTCGATTGCGTGCTGCCGACGCGGTCGGGGCGTAACGGGCAGGCTTTTACTTGGGATGGCCCGGTGAACATCCGCAATGCCAGGCATGCCGAGGATCAGGGGCCGCTCGATCCATCATGCGACTGCCCGGTGTGTACGACCTGGTCGCGCGCCTATTTGCACCATCTGGTTCGGTCGGGCGAGATGCTGGGCGCGATGCTGATGACGCAGCATAATCTGCATTTTTATCAGGCGCTCATGCAGGCGATGCGCGACGCGATCGCGACCGGGACCTTTGCGGCTTTTCAGAGTGATTTCGAGGCGCGCTATCAGCGCTGAGGTCAATCGAGCTTGCTCAAAAGGTCCAGCATCGACTGCGGGATCGTTTCATCGACCGTCGATTCATACGCACGGCGCAGGGCGCCATTGACGTCCTGTCCCTTGGTGGAAACCTTCTTTTCCACGTCCTTTGCCGAATTGGCGCCGCGTGGCGCGCGTGTTTCAGACGGCATTATCGAAGCATTCGCTTAACATGGGGCCCGTTGCTAACCGCGCATTTATCAAACCGCAATGGCGCGTTTGTTCTTCCCCATGAAACTAATTTGCGGCTAAATCGTTCCCATGGGGTGAAATTATGTCGGCGGGCGCGGCTTTGGGCCGCTTTTGCCGGTTTTTTGGCGGGTTAAGTCCCGTTTCAGGAGGGAAATTATGTCATTGGGTCAGGCGATCGCGCCGCATCTTCCGTATCTGCGGCGTTATGGTCGGGCGATTTCGGGCAGCCAGCAGAATGGCGACGCGTTGGTCGCGCGTTTGCTCGAAACATTGGTTGCCAACCCCGCGGCGGTCGATACCGCCAGCGACCTGCGCATCCAGCTTTACCGGATGGTCCACGATAATTTCGGCCTCATGGCCGACGCGGCGGCGGCCGACGACGCCGCGCAGCTCACCGACATTGCGATCGCCGACGCGCGCCTGCGCCGCATTCCGTCGCTGGCCCGGCAGGCGCTGCTGCTGACCGCGGTCGAAGGCTTCAATGCCGAAGATACCGGCCGCATCATTGGCCGCGACAACGACGAAGTGAAAACGCTGATTGCCGAAGCGACCGACGAAATCGACCGCCAGACACGCGCGCGCATCCTGATTATCGAGGATGAACCGATCATCGCGATGGACATCGAAATGATCGTCCGCGATCTGGGGCATGATGTCGTCGCGGTCGCCACGACGCATCGCGAAGCCGTGGCGGAAGCGCAAAAGCATCAGCCCGGGCTGGTGCTCGCCGACATTCAGCTCGCCGACAATAGTTCGGGGATCGAGGCGGTGCAGGAAATCCTGACCGACATGAAGGTGCCGGTCATTTTCATCACCGCCTTCCCCGAGCGGCTGCTGACCGGCGACCGTCCCGAACCGGCGTTCCTGCTCACCAAGCCCTATCAACCCGCGACCTTGCGCGCGGCGATTTCGCAGGTGCTGTTCTTCGACGAAAGCACGGTTCCGGCCTGAGCCGCCGTCCGCCCAACGTATCGTCATTGCGAGCGTAGCGAAGCAATCCAGAGCGGTTTACGCGCGCTCTGGATTGCTTCGCTACGCTCGCAATGACGAGGAGGGGTTGATACGATAAGGGTGGCAGGCGATAGCGGCGCGCGATGACGACATCTGACGCCCTCAGCCGCCAGACGGCGCTCAACCGTCTGACCGCCAACGCGCCGTTCCTTGCGCGCCTTGCTGACATTCATTCCGATGACGTGACGCGCTTTCTCGGCGACGGTACCGACGTCGCGCTCGCGACCGTATCGGCGCCGCCCGCCGACGACGACATCATGCGGGCGCTGCGGCATTGGCGCGGGCGAATGGCGTTGCTGCTCGCGCTTGGCGATCTGTCGGGCGAGCATGACGTTGCGACGACGACGCGGCTGCTGTCGGAGTTCGCCGATCAGGCCTGCGACGCCGCGCTCGCCGCCGCCTTTGCCGAGCGCGTTCCCGATGAGGAACCGCGCGGGCTGGCGGTGATCGCGCTGGGCAAGCTTGGCAGCCACGAACTCAACTATTCGTCGGACATCGACCCGATCCTGATCTTCGATCCCGACACGCTGCCGCGCCGCCAACGCGACGACCCGACCGAAGCGGCGGTGCGGATCGCGCGGCGGATGACCGAGATTTTGTCGGCGCGCACCGGTGACGGTCATGTGCTGCGCGTCGACCTGCGCCTGCGCCCGCACCCCGAAGTGACGCCGATCGTGCTGCCGGTGGACGCGGCGATTTCCTATTATGAATCCGAAGCGCTGGCGTGGGAGCAGGCCGCCTTCATTCGCTCGCGCGCGTCGGCGGGCGACCGGGCATTGGGCGAAAATTTCCTCGCCGCGATCCAGCCTTTCATCTGGCGCCGCAGCCTCGATTTCCGCCAGCTCAAGGAAATCGGCGCGATGAGCGACCGGATCCGCGACCATTTTGCGCAGGGGCAGGCGTTCGGGCCGGGCTATGACCTGAAGCGCGGGCGCGGCGGCATCCGCGAAATCGAATTTTTCGCGCAGGTCCATCAGCTGATCTACGGCGGGCGCGATCCGTCGCTGCGCGTTCCGGCGACGGTCGATGCGCTGGCCGCTCTTGCAGCGGCGGGACGCGTCGAGGCGGACGTCGCGGCGCGGCTGTCGGGCCATTATGCCACGCTGCGCCGCATCGAGCATCGGTTGCAGATGGTCGAGGATCAGCAAACGCACTGCCTGCCGGTCCAGCCCGCGGCGCTCGATTGCGTCGCGCGGCTCGACGGCGTCGCCGACGGCGCGGCGCTGCTTGCGATGCTCGAACCCGTCGCCGCCGACGTTGGTGGCTGTTACGACCGGCTCGTCGCCGAACGCGCGGTGACCACCGGCCTGCCGCGCGACGACGATGGCCTGGCGGCGGCGCTGATCGCAGCAGGCTTCGACCCGCCCGACGCCGCGGTCCGGACGATCGGCGAATGGCGCGGCGGCAAGCTGCGCGCGCTGCGCAGCGCGGCGGCGCTCGACGCGCTCGAAACGATGCTCCCCGAACTGGTCAGGGCGCTGGGCGCGGCGCCCGATCCGCAAGCGACGCTGACGCGCTTCGACAAGCTGGTCGCGGGATTGCCGAGCGCGGTCAATTTCTTCCACCTGCTCGCAGCGCAACCGGCGCTGGCGCGGATCGCGACGCGCGTCCTTGCGCTCGCGCCGACGCTCGCCGACGCGCTCGGTACGCGGGCGCAGCTGATCGAGGGGCTCATCGACAGCCGCGCCTTCGATGCCCCCGCCGACAAGCAGCAGCTGCGCGCCGAATGGGCGCCGGGTCTGGCGGCGCTCGACTATGAACGGCTGCTCGACCGCGTGCGCGATCATGTCGGCGAGCGACGCTTTGCCTACGGCGTTCAGCTCGTCGCGGGGGCGACCGATCCGCTGGCGATCGCGTGCGGCTATTCCGAACTCGCCGAGGCGGCGCTGGCTGTGCTGGCCGACGCGACCGTTGCCGAATTCGTCCAGGCGCACGGGCGGATCGTGGACAGCGAGCTTGTCGTGCTTGCGTTGGGGCGCCTGGGGGGCAGGGCGCTGACCCACGCGTCCGACCTCGACCTCATCTATTTGTTCACCGGCGACCACCTTGCCGAATCCGACGGGCCGCGCCCGCTCGGCGCGACCACCTATTACAACCGCCTCGCGCAGCGCGTGACCGCGGCGATGTCGGTACCGACCGCAGCGGGCAAGCTGTACGATGTCGACACGCGGCTGCGGCCGCAGGGCGCGCAGGGGCCACTGGTGGTCACGCTCGACAGCTTTGAACGCTATCAGCGCGAGGAAGCGTGGACGTGGGAGCATATGGCGCTGCTGCGCGCGCGGCCGGTCTATGGATCGGACGGCGCGCGCGCCGAGGTCGAACGGATCATCGCCGAACTGCTCGCGATGCCGCGCGATCGGGCAAGGCTGGCGGCCGACGCCGCGGAAATGCGCGCCAAGATCGCGGCGCACAAGCCGTCGCAGGGCGCACTCGATATCAAGGGTGGCCCCGGCGGCCTCGTCGACATGGAATTCGCGATGCAGGTGACCCAGCTCGCCAGCGGCCAATGCCACGACCCCAATATCGCTGCGGCGCTCGGCTGTTTGCAAGCCGCGGGGCTGGTCCCGGCAGAGGTCGTCGCGGCGCATGGCTTGCTGGCGCGCATGCTCGTGATGCTGCGCCTCACCGCGCCCGATGGCGAGCCGCCGACCGCGGCAGCGCGGCAACTCGTCGCCAGTCAGTGCGGCGAACCGGGCTGGCCGCAACTGCTTGCCGCGCATGACGCGGCGCGGCAGGAGATCGCAAATTGGTGGACCTCGATTCGCCCCGCCCAGCAGGAGACAAAGCCGTGACCCTCGCAATCGGAGATGCCATTCCCGCGGTAAAGCTGCTCGACGCCGACGGTGCGACGATCGATCTCGCCGCGATGACCGGCGCCCCGCTGGTCGTTTATTTCTATCCCAAGGCCGATACGCCGGGCTGCACGGTCGAAGCGCAGGACTTCACCCGCCTTGCGCCCGAATTCGCGCATCTGAACGCGCAAGTGCTCGCGGTGTCGCGCGACGCCCCGGCAAAGCTGTGCAAGTTTCGCGACAAATATGGCCTGACCGTCCGCCTCGCGTCGGATGAAGACGGCGCGGTGTGCGAGGCGTTCGGCACCTGGGTCGAAAAGCAGAATTACGGGCGCAGCTATATGGGGATCGAACGCTCGACCTTTCTGTTCGGCGCCGATGGCAAGCTGGCGAAGGAGTGGCGCAAGGTGCGCGTCAAAGGGCATGCCGAAGCGGTGCTGGAGGCGGCGAAGGCGCTCTAGGATATGGTGCCTTTGCAATCCGTTTGTCCTGAGGAGCCATTGAGCTTGTCGAAATGGCATCTCGAAGGACGCGGACGGTGCGCTGCTGTCCTTCGAGATGGGTCTTCGCCAAGGCTCAGCCCCTCCTCAGGACGAACGGCAATATGACTATGCAAAGTATCGGCGAAGCCGCGCGTGCGGTCCTGCTGACGCCGGATCCGCACGACAAACGCCGCGCGGCGCGCGGTCTGGCGCGCGCGTGGCGACAGGGGCGGCTCGATCATCGCTGCGATACGGCGATGCCCGACGAGCCCGCGTGGCCCGCCGCGCCCGAACTGCTCGAACCCAGCCGGATGCCGCGGCGCGGCAAGGGCGGCTCCGAACGCGGGCGAATCGCGCTGCTCCACGCGCTGGCGCATATCGAATTCGTCGCGATCGACTTGGCGGTCGATCTCGTCGGCCGCTTTGGCAGCGAATTTCCGCGCGCGTTTGTCGACGACTGGATCGGCGTCGCCGCCGACGAAGCGATGCATTTTGCGCTGCTCGACCGGCGGCTGCGTGCGGTCGGCAGCCATTATGGCGCGTTGCCCGCGCATGCCGGACTATGGGAAGCGGCGCAGGTCACGGCGGACGACGTCCTGGCGCGGCTCGCGATCGTGCCGATGGTGCTCGAAGCGCGCGGGCTCGATGTGACGCCGCCGACAATCGCGCGCTTCCGGGACGCGGGGGACGACGCATCGGCGCGGATCCTGTCGCGAATCTACACCGACGAAGTGCGCCACGTGCGCGCTGGCACCCGATGGTTCGGCTGGATGTGCGACGAACGGGGATTCAACGCCGTCGAAACGTGGCAGACCCTCGTAAAAGCGCGATTTCGGGGGGCGTTGAAGCCACCGTTCAACGACTCGGCGCGCCACGACGCCGGTCTGACGCAAGAATACTATGGTGTTATTGCGTCTTAACCATTGGGATAGCACACAGGCTTCGCGGGGGATGAGCAATCATCCAAACCAACAAACACCGGCGCCAAAGCCTTTTGATGACTTTGGCGACATGGCACACGCGGGGTCGTATTTTGATAAACACTCTTCTGACGCAGAAGTTGCATCAAGTCGCAATGCTCTGCGCCGCAGCATGTTTCATGACGGCAACGCCCGCCGTTCAAGCTGCCGAAACCAGCGCCGATGCCGGCATTATCGTTCCCGACGAACCCGATGACGACAGCTTCACCGCTGGCGTTCCGTCGGTGGGCGAAGACAGCGAAGCCCGCGCGATTTTCCAGGCGTGGAAGCGTCTCGACACCGGCCTGACCGCCTCGCTCGGCGTTGCGGTGCCGTCGCGCCGCCCGATCGACCAGATGTCGCTGTCGTCGTCGTACGGCATGCGCGTCCACCCGGTGACCGGCAAGGTCGCGCGCCACAATGGCATCGACATTCCGGCGCCGCACGGCACCCCGATTTACGCGACCGCCGACGGCATCGTCGGCCGCGCGCAGCGCCTTGGCGGCTACGGCAATTATGTCGAAGTCGAACATGGCAACGCGATCCAGACGCGCTACGGCCATATGTCGTCCTACATTGTGCGCCCCGGCCAGCAGGTCAAAAAGGGCGATATTCTGGGCTATGTCGGTTCGACGGGTCGTTCGACCGGCAACCATTTGCATTATGAAGTCCGCATCGAAGGCGCACCGGTCAATCCGATGCCGTTCGTGCGGTCGGACCAGATGGCGATCGCCGCAATCACGGGCAAAGATGTCGCGATGGGCGGTCCCGAATAAGGAATAATGACGAGCTTTCCTGGGTCGGAGAGGAGGGGCGCCAGGCGGGATAACCGTCGCGGCGCCCTTTTCATTTGAGACAAAGCGCCTATCTAGCCCCCATGGTCACGCAGCTTTCCGATATCACCCTGTCGCCCGCCGCCGCGGCGCGCGTCCGCTGGATCGCCGACCGCAAGGGCGAGACGCAGGCAGCGTTGCGCCTCGCGGTCGATGGCGGCGGCTGTTCGGGTTTCACCTATCGCTTCGGCCTCGCCGAGAGCATCGAGAGCGACGATATCGTCACCGAAACCGATGGCGTGAAACTGGTTGTGGATCCGATCAGCATCGATCTGGTGCGCGGGTGCATCGTCGATTTCGTCGATTCGCTCGGCGGATCGTCGTTCAAGGTCGAAAACCCCAATGCGGCCTCGGGATGCGGCTGCGGATCGAGCTTCTCGATTTAGATCTCAAACCGCGGAGACAATAGTCACCGTAGCCCTGAGCCTGTCGAAGGGCGCCTCACCGAGAAGCGCCCTTCGACAGGCTCAGGGCTACGGTGCAAGGCATTGAGGTGCGTTTGCACGGGCCGATACTTGTCTATGCACCAATCTTGCTGGCATAGGTGCGCGATGAAAATCGCGACCTTCAATATCAACGGGATCAAGGCCCGCCTGCCGCGCCTGATCGAATGGCTCGAGGAAACCCAGCCCGATGTCGCCTGCCTGCAGGAACTGAAATCGAGCGACGAGACGATGCCGACCAAGGAGATTGAGGCGGCGGGTTACGGTTTTCTCTATCACGGGCAAAAGGGCTTCAACGGCGTCGCGATCCTCGCCAAGGGAACCCAGCCGGTCGAAACCCAGCGCGGGCTGGCGGGCGAAGACGAGGACGAGCAGTCACGCTATCTGGAAGCCGACGTCCAGGGGATCCGCGTCGCGTCGATCTACCTCCCCAATGGCAATCCGCAGCCCGGCCCGAAATTCGATTACAAGCTGCGCTGGATGGCGCGGCTGCGCGAGCGGGCGAAGTTCCTTCTCGCCGCCGAAATTCCGACGATCCTGACCGGCGACTACAATGTCATACCGCACGACGACGATGTGTGGGATCCGCGCGCCATGGCCACCGACGCGCTGATGCAGCCCGAATCGCGCGATGCGTGGTTCCGCTTGCTCGGCGACGGCTGGACCGACGCAATCCGCAGCCGCCATCCGGGCGGGCATGTCTGGACCTTCTGGGACTATCAGGCGGGCGGCTGGCAACGCGATCATGGTTTCCGCATCGATCACCTGCTGCTGAGCCCCGCGCTCGCCGACCGGCTGATCGACGCCGGGGTCGACAAGGACCACCGCGGCCGGGAGAAGGCCAGCGACCATGCGCCGACCTGGGCGGTGCTGGCTTGAAGCGCGGGCATAAGCAAAGCGGCGGTTAACGAGCAACAGGCGCCTTTGATCCTCCCTGTGGCGAAGCCATGGGGAGGGGGACCGCTCGCGAAGCGAGGGGTGGAGGGGCCGCGACGCCGGCGTTGTCGCCCCTCCGTCAGCGGCTGCGCCGCTGCCACCTCCCCATCGCTTCGCGACAGGGAGGATTCGGCAGCGACTCTCCGCTCCAGCTCCAGCAGTTCAGCCCAAAGGCTTGTCGTAAATCTGGTACACCCGGTTGACCTTGGCATCGATCGCCTCGGCGACCGCGTTCATGCCCTGATTGTCGTCGAGCACCCAGCCGATGTCGCCGCGCTCGGTGCCATAATCGCGCACCGCATCGCGACGGATGAATTCGATCATCATGAAGGCGAGGGTGCTCGCCATCCGGCTGTTCTGCAGCTTTTTGGCGACCCCCATCAGCGGTACGCGCAGCGTGCGACTTTTCGGCTTGCGCAGCCACCACAGCAGCCTCGCCCAGTTGAAGGGGAGCAGCGATCCGTCCATGTCGATCAGCAACTCGTTGATGTTCGGCAAGACAATCATGAAAGCGACGGGCTCGCCGTCGACTTCGGCGACGCGGATCAGATCCTCGAACACCAATGTTTTCAGCTTTTTACCGACAAAGGCGATTTCGCTGTCGGTCAGCGGGACGAACCCCCAATTGTCCGACCAGGCATCGTTGAGCAGGCCCATGATCAGCTTGGCTTCGGCATCGAAGCGGCTTTTGTCGACCTTGCGAATCCGAATGCGCGCGTTCTTTTCGCCCGCGGCGACGATGCGATTGACCAGCGGCGGGAAACCGTCGGCGACGTGGACGTCGTAGTTTAGCAGCTGCTTGATCGGGCGATAACCGCTGTCCTCGATCCAGCCGCGATAGAGCGGGCTGTTGTGCCCCATCATCACCGTCGGGCGGTTGTCGAACCCCTCGATCAGCAGCCCCGGTTCGTCCCAGATCGAAATCGAGAGCGGGCCGAGCGCGCGGTGCATCCCCTGACTGCGCAGCCAATCCTCGGCGGCAACGAGCAGCGCGCGGGTCGTTTCCGCATCCTCGGCTTCGAGCAGCCCCCAGTTGCCCGTCCCCGGTCCCATCCCCTGTTCGGCGGGCTGCGCGAGCGCGAGTTCGTCGATATGCGCCGAAATCCGGCCGACGGTGCGGCCCTTGCGGCGCGCCAGGAACAATTGCGCCTTGCCATGTTCGAACCACGGATTTTTGCCGGGCGTGAGCAGGTTATACACCTCGCCCTTCAGCGGCGGCACCCACGCCGGATCGCCGCGATTGAGCCGAAAGGCCAGCTCGACAAACTCGCGCCGGTCGTTCTTGTCCTTGACCGGGTGGATGGTGATCGGTCCGTCCGAATGTCCGCTCATACTGGTTTCCTGAAATGCCAACCCTATATGTCGGATGACGCATTAGGGCATCGCCGCGGCGCTGGCGACCCGCATTTGGCCATTTTGCTGCCACGAAATCATGGTGAAGAGCGAGCGTTATGACGACGATCAATCCCTCTGCCGATCGGGTCGCGACCCCCTTCGCGCCGTCGGCACCGAAAACGCCCAAGTCGGCGATCGCCGACGACATGGCGATGATCCGCGCCGCGTCGGAGCTGACGCGCGACCTCGTCACGCCGTCGGCGCGCATCTATTGGACCGATTTTCTGGCATCGACCGTCATCGGTTACGCGGGCGTCGCGGGCGCCATTTTGGCGCCGACGCTCGCTTGGTCGCTCGCCGCCGCGCTGATCGCGATCCTCGCGCTCTATCGCGCCGGCAGCTTCATCCACGAGCTCACGCATATCCGCAAAAACGCGCTGCCGGGTTTCCGCTTCGCGTGGAACCTGCTCGTCGGCGTGCCGCTGCTGATCCCGTCATACATGTATGAAGGCATCCACAGCCTGCACCACAACCGCACCAAATATGGCACGGTCGACGATCCCGAATATCTGCCTCTGGCCTTGATGAAGCCGTGGACGGTGCCGCTGTTCGTGGTCGCCGCGGCGTTCGCGCCGCTGGCGCTCTTGTTCCGCTATGCGGCGCTGACCCCGCTGTCGTTCCTGATCCCGCCGCTGCGCCGGATCGTCGTCGAGCGTTATTCGGGCATGATCATCAACCCGCTGTTCCGTCGCAAGGCGCCCGACGGCGATTTCCGCCGCATGTGGGCGTGGCAGGAGGGCGGCGCGTGGGCGTGGTCGAGCCTGCTGATCGCCGCAGGCGTCTTCGGCTGGGTGCCGCTGCGCGCGCTGCTGATCTTTGGCACGATCGCCGCGGCGACGCTGGTGCTCAACCAGATCCGCACGCTCGTCGCGCATCTGTGGGAAAATGACGGCGAGGTGCTGACCGTGACCGGCCAGTTCCTCGATAGCGTCAACGTGCCGCCACCGGGGCTACTCCCCGAGCTGTGGGCGCCGGTAGGGCTGCGCTACCACGCGCTGCACCACCTGCTGCCGGGTGTCCCCTATCATGCGCTCGCCGAGGCGCATCGCCGGTTGAAGGACGTGCTGCCCGCCGATTCGCAATATCATGGCGCGAACTATGATAGTTTGCCGAAGCTGGTGGCGAATCTGGTCGCCGGTTCGGCGCGGGGGGCTGCGGCCTGAGGAATGGAACGTCGCCCCCGCGAAGGCGGGGGCCGCTAGCTGCCTGGTCCCGCGCTGCTGCGTAAACCGACTGCGGCCCCCGCCTGCGCGGGGGCGACGGTTCGTTTTCGTCACTGACTGTTTCTAACTCGTCATCCCGGCGAAGGCCGGGATCTCGCCGGTGCGGTTGGACGATAGGTTGAGATCCCGGCCTTCGCCGGGATGACGACATTATGGATGGCAGGTTGTTCGTCGCGAGCCGACGCTGATCCTATTCCTCGGTCCGGATCAAAATCATCTCGCCGATCAGCGCGAACAGGATGAACGGCCCCCACGCCGCCAGAAACGGCGAGTAGGCGCCCAAATCCCCCATCGCGAGGGCGAAATTGTCGGCGACGAAATAGGCGAAGCCCAGCCCCATCCCGACGATTGCGCGAATGAACAGCTTGCCCGACCGCGCGAGGCCGAACGCCGCGACGGCGCCCAGCAGCGGCATCAGGATCGCCGACAACGGACCCGAAATCTTGTGCCACAACACGCCTTTCAGCGCCCCGACCGGGCGGCCCGCGGCCTCCAGATCGTCGATCGCTGCCTTCAGCTTCAGGAAGGGAAGCTCGTCGCCGTCGACCTGCGCCAGCGTGAACTGGTCGGGGCGCACCGACTTTGCCGCGACGATCGTTCCCAGCGGTTCCAGCGTCCCCGACCGGCGGATGAAGCGGCGCGCATTGGTCATTTCCCAACCGCCCCCGGCCACCGCGCGCGCGCTGTCGGCCTTCAGCATCGACGACAGCACGCCGCCGGTGCGTTCATAGATGGTGACGCCGCGCAGCACGATCGCAGGTCCGCCGGTTTCGACCGTTTCGGCGTTGATCAGATTGTTGCCGTCGCGCACCCAGATGTTGCTGCGCACGCCATTGTCGGGGGGCACCCGTTTATACTCGACCTTCTGCCAGGCGCTGAGCGCCGCGGTCGAGCGGGTGACGATGCGTTCGTTGAAGGCAAAGCTGATCCCGGCGACGAGCAGCGCGGCAAGGAACAGCGGCGCGAGTACCTGGTGCGCCGACATCCCCGACGCCTTCATCGCGATAACCTCGCTGTTCTGGTTCAGCGTCACCATCGTCAATATCGTGCCGAGCAGCACCGAAAAGGGCAGGAAGGTTTCGATGATCTGCGGCAGCCGCATCCCGACATAGCGCCAGACATCGCTGTCGCTGTTGCCCGCGACCGCCAGGATCTTGCCGCTTTCGCCGAGCAGGTCGAGCGTTTGCAGGATCAGCACCAGCGCGAACAGGATCGAGAAGGAGCGGACCAGGAACAGCCGCCCGACATAGAGCGCCATCGTGCGCGACGGGAAAAAATGAAGCTGGTGCATATCAGGTCAGGCTTTCCACGCCCCGCGGCTTGCGCTGGAACATCGTCATCAGCCCGCGAATCTTTTGCGCCGTCTTTGCCGCAACGCGCTCGAGCGCGCCGATCGGCTGGCCGCCCGGCACATGCGCAACGACATAATACATCCAGATCGCCAGCGCCGCGAACAGCAGGAAGGGAACCCACAGCGCGATCACCGGATCGACGACGCCGCGCGCGCCCATGTCCTCGGCATATTGGTTGATCTTGTGCTGGGTCACCAAGAGCACGATCGACAGGAAGACCCCGAGCGAGGAGGTCGACCGTTTGGGCGGGATCGCCAGCGCCACCGCGATCAGCGGGATGAGGAACATCGACAGCACCTCGACGATGCGGAAATGGAAATTGGCGCGCGATTCCAGCCGCGTCTGTTCCGACTGGCTCTGGTCCTTGCCCGCGACGAACAGTTCGGGGATCGTCATTTCGCGGTCGGCGCCGCCGCGCAGGCGGAACGCCTCGATCTTGGGCAACGGGATCGGCAGGTCGTGATTGTCGAAGGTCAGCACCCGCGGCACCGCAAATTTGGGCGATTCGTGGATCAGCACGCCTTGCGACAATCGCAGGATGATCGTGTTGGGGTCGTCGGTGGCCAGGAACTGCCCGCGCGCCGCGGTCGCCGATACGCGCTGGCCGTCGCGATTGTCGCCGCGCACGAAAATGCCGCGCAGCGACTTGCCGTCGTCATAGCTTTCTTCGATGCGCAGCGTCATGCGGTCGCCGAGCTTGGTGAACTCGCCGACCTTGATCGACGCCCCCAGCGCGCCCGAGCGCAGTTCGAACTGCAAGCCTTCATAGGCATAGCGGGCGACGGGCTGGATGAAGCCGACGATCGCCAGATTGAGCGCGGCCAGCGCCAGGGCGTAGGCAAAAGGCACGCGCATCAGCCGCCCGAAGCTCATCCCGACGCCCTTCAGCACATCGAGCTCGCTCGTCGTTGCAAGCTTGCGGAAAGCCAGAAGAATCCCCAGCATCAGGCCGATCGGAATGCCCAGCGAAAGATATTCGGGGATGAGGTTCGCGAGCATCCGCCACACGATGCTGACCGGCCCACCCTCGGTGGCGACGAAATCGAACAGCCGCAGCATCTTTTCGAGCACGAGCAGCATCGCCGACAGGACCAGCGTACCCAGCATGGGAAAAAAGATGAGCCGCGCGATGTAGCGGTCGATGGCAGGCAGCTTATTCAATCTTTCGTCGCCCCATCACCATGATTTGGCCGCAGTTGTTTCCGATATGCCGATTCAAGGGCGACAGGGGCCCGTGTCGGCAGGTGCATCATGCGTTTGTCGGCGTGGCTATAACCTCTGGAGGAATTGAGGTCATGTCGAAAATTATTCTCGCCGGTATGCTCGCCGCCGGAGCGCTGATTGCGCCCGTCGCGGCGCAGGGTGCTGCGCTGGGTCCGGCAGCCGCCCTGTGCAACAGCAATGCGACCGCGGTGCAGGTCGATGTGCGCGGATTCAAGGCGCGCACCGGCACGGTGCGGGTCCAGATCTACAGCGCGAACAGCAGCTATCTGGAAAAGCGCAAGTGGATCGAGCGCGTCGACGTTCCCGTCTCGCGCGCCGGGACGATGTCGGTGTGCGTCCCGGTCAAGCAGCCGGGCAATTATGTCGTGTCGGTTCGCCACGACATGAACGGCAACGGCAAATCGGACCGCAGCGACGGCGCCGGCCTGTCGGGCAACCCCGACATGAAGGTCAGCGATTTCATCTTCAAGCGGAAGCCCAAACTGGCGACGGTCAGCTTTGCCGTCGGCGGCTCCACCAAGCGCGTGCCGATCGTACTGAACTACGTCAACGGCTTGTCGTTCGACCCGGTCGAATAGGGACCAGATGGCCAGCGTCGCGCTCCTTTCCAACCCGCGTTCGACCGGCAACCGCGCCCTGTTGCCGCGGGTTCGCGAATATTGCGCGGCGCATCCCGACATCTTTCATTATGAGGTCGAGGACGTCGACCAGATCGGTGAGGCGATCCGCACCATCGCGATGGTTGGGCCGCGCGTTGTGGTCATCAACGGCGGCGACGGCACGGTGCAGGCCGCGCTGACCGAACTTTATTCGGGCGGCCATTTCGGCGGTTCGCCGCCGCCGGTCGCGGTGCTGCCGAACGGCAAGACCAACCTGATCGCGCTCGACCTTGGCGCCGCGGGAGATCCGATCAAGGCGTTGCAGCGGGTGATCGAACTGGTCAATTCGGGACAGCTGGAGGATCATGTGATCCAGCGCCAGCTGATCTCGCTCGACAGCGGCGGCGAAACGCGCCCGGTGCTCGGCATGTTCCTGGGCGGTGCCTATCTCGCCGATGTGATGCTCTATTGCCGCAATCGCATCTATCCGCTCGGGCTGCCCAACGGCATTTCGCATTTCCTGGCCGCGATCCTGGGCCTGTTTGCGATGATGTTCGGCCTCGGCGGCGGGCGCCTGCCCCCAAGCCCCGAGGCGATGACGGTGTCGCTGATCCGCCAGGGCGAGTTCAAGGGCAAATTTTCGCTGCTGATCGTGACCACGCTGGAAAAGCTGCTGCTCAGCATCCGCACCACCGACAGCGCCGGGCAGAGCGGGCAGATGAAATTGCTCGCGGTCGAGCGCGGCCTTGGCGCGCTGTTCCGCATGCTGGGCGCCACCTGGCGCGGGACGCTGGGGCAGCGCCAGCTCGATGGTGTCCACTTCCAGCAGGGCGACGAGATCCGGATCGAGGGCGAGCGGTCGAACGTGATTCTCGATGGCGAGATTTTTCAGGCCAAGAACGGCATGCCGATCATCCTGACTTCGACCCAGCCCGTGCCGTTCCTGCGCCTCGCCGCCTGAGCGTTCGCGCATGTCCGACCTGATCGACCTGGTCCGCGCCGAACTGTCGACTCCGGTCGACCCGCGCGTCGCCGCCATGGCACAGGCGATCGCCGCCGAATATCCGGGCAGCGCGCGCGCCGTGCTGTTTTACGGCAGCTGCCTCAGGATGAGCGAACTCGACGGGCTGATGCTCGATTTCTACCTGATCGTGTCCGATTATGGCGATGCGTATCCCAAGCGGTGGATGGCGGCTGCCAATCGGCTGATCCCGCCCAATGTCTTTCCGTTCGCGCACCGCGGGCTAATCGCGAAATATGCGGTGCTGTCGGAAAGCGATTTTCACCGCCTGAACGGGCCGGAGACGCGCAATGTGTCGGTGTGGGCGCGCTTTGCGCAGCCGTCGCGGCTGGTATGGGCGGTCGACGATACGGCGCGCGACCGCGCCGTCGCCGCCGTCGCGCGCGCCGCGCCGACCTTGCTGGCGGCAGCGGGCAAGGTCGATGGCGAGGCGCCGCTCGATTGGTGGCGACGCGCCTTTGCGCTCACCTATTCGGTCGAGCTGCGCGCCGAACGGGCGGGGCGCGCGCAGTCGGTGGTCGATGCCGACACCGACCGTTACCAGCGTTTCAGCGCCCCCGCGATGGCGGCGATCCCGGTGGCCGCGCGCAGTGGTGCATGGGCGCGGCGGCGGATCGAGGGCAAGGCGCTCAGCATTGCGCGGCTGGCCAAGGCCAGCCTGACTTATGCCGGTGGGATCGATTATCTGGCGTGGAAGATCAATCGCCACGCGGGGACCAAGATCGAAATCAAGCCGTGGCAGCGCCGCTGGCCGCTGATCGCCGCGGTCACGCTGGTACCGCGGCTGATCAAGGGCGGCGCGATCCGGTAGAATGCGATACGTCATCCCGGCGAAAGTTGGACTCTCGCCGGAGCGTAACAAGGCTCAGCTCGCCAGCCGCTGTCCCATGCCCGCCCGGGCTTCGCCGCACCGCCGGATCGCCTGATCGAGCGCGTTGAGGGTAAAGGGTTTGCGGAGCACGTCATGGTCGCCGAAACTTTCGGCCTCGCCGGCGTCGCCGGCAAAGCCGGTGACGAACAGCACCGACAGTTCGGGCCAGCGCTGTTTGAGCTGCGCGACCAGTTCGGGGCCGGTCAGTTCGGGCATCAGCACGTCGGACAGCACCAGGTCAAACCGGCCGCCGTCGGCCAGCCGTCCTTCGACGAGCTGCTCGGCCTCCAGCGGATTGCCGCACGCCACCGCGCTATGGCCCAGTTCCTCGACCGCATCGACCGTCGCCGCGAGGACGCGCTGGTCGTCCTCGATCACCAGGATGTTCAGCGCTTCGGCGGGTGCGCAGTCGGCGGGATCGCCATCACCGTCGCTGGCCGCCGCTGCAACATCCTCCGGCTTGGCGACCGGCAACAGCATTGCGACGCTCGTCCCTTCGCCTTCGGTCGAGGAAATCTGGACCTCGCCGCCCGACTGGCGGCAAAAGGCGAAGACCTGGCTCATCCCCAGCCCGGTCCCCTGACCCGCGGGCTTGGTTGTGTAGAAGGGATCGAACACGCGTTCCAGCACCTCGGGCGACATGCCGCAACCGGTGTCGATCACCTGCACCGCCAGCGCCTTGCCGTCGCCATCGCCCATGGTGCGGATGGTCAGCGCGCCATGGCCGTCCATCGCGTCGCGCGCATTGACCGCCAGGTTGAGCAGCGCATTTTCGAACTGCTGCCGGTCGAGCCAGCAGGCGAGATGGTCCGCATTGAGATCGAGCGTCAGCGCGATCCGGTCGCCGATCGTCCGTTCGATCAGTTCGGCAAACCCGGTAATGCAGGCGTCGATCGGCGTCATTTCGGGGCGTGCAGGTTCGGATCGGGCAAAGGTGAGCAGCCGCCGCGTCAGGTCGGCGGCGCGATTGGCGCCGTCGAGCGCGTTGGCAAGGTGGCGTTCGGCCTTTTCGGGGGTGCCGGGCAGCCAGCGCTGCGCCAGTTCCAATCCGCCGACAACAACCGCCAGCATATTGTTGAAATCATGCGCGATGCCGCCGGTCAGCTGGCCGACTGCTTCCATCTTTTGTGCCTGGCGCAGCTGGGCTTCGGCCGCGGCGCGCTCGCTCATCTCGCTGCGCAGCGCGATGTTGGCCTGTTCCAGCTCGGCGGTGCGCGCTTCGACGGCCTCCTCCAGCTGCATCGCGCGTTCGCTTTCCGCCACCTGCTCGCGCCGCGCGACCCGGCGCTCGGCCTCGGCGCGGACGAACGAGAATGTCGTGCCGATCGCGACGGCGGCAATCGCCGCGCCGAGCAGGGCAAACAGCAACATCGCCTGGTTCAGGCTGGCGCGATCCGCGGCGGCGGTGCGAATACGTTCGCGCAGCAGCGCGCGTTCATTGGCAATAATCTGGTTGAGCAGATCGTCGATGCGGCTGAGCCCGGCGTCGTGCCCCGCGGCATGATATTTCGAAATCGCGGCGACGGTCTGGCTGTAATTGGCGCTCAGTGCCGCGTCGCCAAGCTGGCGTCCGCGGCTGTCCATCTCGCGCGTCAGGTCATCGACCAGCTTCGACTGGGCGGCGTTGTCGCGGACGCTGCGGTCGAGCCGCGTCAGATATTGCCGCGCCAGCCCCCATTGCTGTTCGTAAACGCGGCCGTCCTCCTTTTGCAGCCCCACCGCAAAGCGCCCGAGCGCCGCCTCGGCGCGCGCGAGCGAGGCGTCGAGCGAGCGCGTCTGCGAAATGACTTCCAGGCTTTGCGTCTGCCAGCCGAGTGACTGGTCGTAATTGTCGCTGGCGCGCGCGAGCAGCATGACAAGGGCGCCGACGATGCCGGTCAGCATCGTCGCCATGCCGATCGTCAGCCAAAAGCGTAATCGCTCGCGCCGCGTCTCGGTTTCGGTATCGCTATCCCGCTCGAACACGCCTGTGTCTTACCGGACATGCGCGGCGCCGCAAAGCGCCGAAGGCCCGGTCGCTGCCGCCCGGCTTCGGTTCGGCGCAAAAAGGAATCCGCTGGTCGGCGCAGCGGCTCGGTTCAGCCGATAATCCCGACGCGCTTGCCCGCGCGTTCGAAACGGCCGAGGATTTCGCCGACCTGGTCGATGCTGTGCTCGGCGCAGAGCGAACAGCGCAGCAGGGTCATGCCCGCGGGGGTCGCGGGCGGGCGCGCCAGGTTGACGTACAGCCCTTCCTCCAGCAGCGCCTCCCACATCATCGCGCCTTGCTCGAGGTCGGGCATGATCACCGCGATGATCGCCGACTGCGGCTCGTCGGTGCCCAACTGGAAGCCCAGATCGCGCAGCCCCTTGTGCAGCACCTTGGAATTTTCCCACAGGTGCGCGCGCTTGTTCGACCCGTGCATCAGCTTGCGGATGCTGGTCGCCGCGGTCGCGACGACGCTGGGCGGCAGCGACGCGGTGAACACATAGGGGCGGCAGACCAGCCGCATGATCTCGAACTTCGGATGGTTCGACACGCAGAAGCCGCCGACGGTGCCGACGCTCTTGCTGAACGTGCCGATGACGAAATCGACATCGTCGAGCACCCCCTGCGCCTCGGCAACCCCGCGGCCGTTCTCGCCGATAAAGCCCATCGAATGCGCTTCGTCGACCAGCACCATCGCGCCGGCTTCCTTGGAAACGCGGATCATCTCCTTCAGCGGCGCGACGTCGCCGAGCATCGAATAGACGCCTTCGAGCACGACGAGCTTGCCCGCGTCTGCGGGCAGGCGCTTCAGTCTTTTCTCCAGCGCATCGACGTCATTGTGGCGGAAGGCGACGATTTCGGCGTCGCCCATCTTGCACCCGTCATAGATCGACGCATGGCTGTCGATGTCGAGGATGACATAGTCGCCCTTGCCCGCGATCGTCGAAATGATGCCAAGGTTTGCCTGATAACCGGTTGAAAACACCATGGCATGATCCATGGCGTAAAATTCTTTCAGTGCTTCCTCGCACTCCTTGTGCCCCTGATAGGTGCCGTTGAGCACACGGCTGCCGGTGGTGCCGCTGCCGAATTTGTCGAGCGCGTCCTTGCCTGCGGCGATGACATCCTCGTCAAAGGTCATGCCCATATAATTATAGGTGCCAAGCAGGATCGTCTCGCGCCCGTTGCAGATCGCGACGGTCGGCGAGATCACCTTTTCCATCACCAGATTATAGGGATCGGTGACCCCGGTCGCGAGCAGCGTTTCGCGCTGCTGGATCAGCGGATCGAATTTTGAGAAGAGGTCGGTCATGTGTGAATCCTAAACCATCCGTTTGTCCTGAGGAGCCATTGAGCTTGACGAAATGGCGTCTCGAAGGATCGTTGCGCGTATGTCCTTCGAGACGGGCCTTCGCTCCGCTCAGTCCCTCCTCAGGACGAACGGAAGTGACGGTCAGCCTTGCAGCTTTTCAACCGCCGCCACCAGCTGGCCCACGGTTTCGATCTCCGCCTGCATGTTCATGCTGATGATGATGTCGAACGTGTCCTCGACCTCGGCGACGAAATCCATCACCGTCAGGCTGTCCCATTCAAGGTCGCCGGCAAAGGTCGTCGCATCGGTCAGTTCGACCCCCTTTTTGTTGAAGGGGGCGATCAGGCCGTAAATCTGGTCGGTGAGGGCGGTGCTCATGTGGTGCGTCCCATAAAGGCATAAAGTTGCGCGCGGGAATGCCGCGCTCTCGCCCGATTGGCAAGCGAATGCGGCGGGAACAGGGCAGCATCTTGCCGCTGGCGGCACTTCATGGCATCGCTGTGGCGGGTCGCTGACGCATTGCGAACGCGGGGGAATGGCATGGGCAGCGAAAACGCATCGACACCGGCGCCGCCGCCAGCGGTGTCCTTCCCGCCGAACGCGGTGCATCTGGTGCGCACCAACCAGCAATTGACGATGCAGCTGTCGCAGATGGCCGACCAAAAGGCGTCGATCCTGATGGGCGCGACCTTTGTCGTGTTCACCCTCGCGGTGGGGCAGGCGCGCGCCGGGGCGGGAGCGCTGGCGATGCCGCTGACGATCCTCGCGACCTTTTCCTTCCTGTCGGCGCTGCTCGCGGTCTCGGCGGTGCTGCCGCGCGTCGGCAAGGCGCCGCCGATCGTTTACAAGGACGGCAAGGATCATAGCAACATCCTGTTCTTCGGTCGCTTTTCGCAGATGGAGGAGGATGAGTTCATCGACGCGGTCAAGGCGCGGCTGCGCACCGAGGAAGATCTTTATGAAACGATGCTGCGCGACACCTATCAGAACGGCATCGTGCTGGCGCGGCGCAAATATCGGTATCTGGCTTATGCGTACCGGCTGTTCGTGGTCGGGCTGACGCTGACTTTCGGCGCATTTGCGTTCCAGATGGTGGAGATGTGGCGAGGGTGATGCAATAATCCTCCCTGTGGCGAAGCCATGGGGAGGGGGACCGCTCGCCGCAGGCGAGGGGTGGAGGGGCGACGACGTCGCGCCATGGCCCCTCCGTCAGCGCTTCGCGCTACCCCCTCCCCATCGCTGCGCGACAGGGAGGATTACACGCCACCTGCTGTTGCCAATTTACCACCCCCGCCCGCGAAAATCCCGCCAATCCCCACCCACGATTGCCCCGCCGCCCCGCCGCGCCTATCCGGGCCGGCTATGTTGCAGCAGGCCACGCCTTTGACCGCGCCAACGTCGCAGGGTCTTCGCGCCGAGTTTCGCGCGACGCTGGCGCTCGCGCTGCCGCTGGCGGCGGCGAACCTGCTCCAGATGCTGGTCCATGCGATCGACGTCATCTTTGTGGCGCGGCTTGGCGACGCGGCGCTCGCCGCCTCGTCGCTGGCCGTGTCGATCTTTGGCCTCTTGCTCTGGACCGGCAGCGGGCTCGTCGGCGCCGCGGCGCCCCTGATCGCTGCCGAGCTGGGCCGCCGCAAACATGCCGTGCGCGAAGTGCGGCGGACGGTGCGCATGGCGCTCTGGCTCAGCGCGCTGGTGTCATTCGTTTTCATGGGCATTTGCGCTGCGGGCGGGCCGATCATGATCGCGACCGGCCAGCCGCCCGAAACGTCGGCGCGTGCGGCGGGATTCCTGCTCATCCTGATGTGGGGCATGTTCCCGATGATCGCCGCGGCGGTGCTGCGCATCTTCGTCTCGGCGCTCGGGCGGCCGACGATCGCCACCGCGATCACCTTTGGCGCGCTGGGCGTCAACGCGCTCGGCAACTGGACGCTGGTGTTCGGCAACCTCGGCATGCCCGCGCTGGGGCTGCACGGGTCGGCGATGTCCAGCGTGCTGACCAGCGTGCTGATGCTCGCCGCCTATGTCGTCGTCATCCAGTCCGACCGGCGGCTGCGCCGCTATCATCTGTTCGGCAACTGGTGGCGCACCGAATGGACGCGCTTTTTCGACATGCTGCGGATCGGCACCCCGATCAGCCTGACCATTTTGGCCGAAGCAGGACTATTCACCGGCGCGGCGTTCCTGATGGGCCGGATTGGCGAAGCCGAACTCGCCGGTCATACGATCGCGCTTCAGGTCGCGGCGCTTGCGTTCCAGATCCCGTTCGGGGTGGCGCAGGCGGCGACGATCCGCGTTGGCCTGGCCTATGGCGCGCGCGACCACCGCGGCATTGCGCTGGCGGGGCAGGCGTCGCTGGTCCTTGGCATCGGCTTCATGGCGTTCACCGCGCTCTTGATGTGGCTGTTCCCGACGCTGGTCCTGTCGATCTATGTCGATGTCGACGCGGCGCGCAACGCGGCGCTGGTCGGTTTCGCGTTGCAGTTCCTGGTCGTCGCCGCCGCCTTCCAGCTATTCGACGGCGCGCAGGCGGTCGCGGCGGGGGTCTTGCGCGGGCTACAGGACACCCGCACCCCGATGATCATCGCGATCTGCGGCTACTGGATCGCGGGCTATGGCACCGCCATCTACCTCGGTTTCTGGACCCCGCTTGCCGGGGTCGGCGTGTGGATCGGGCTGGCGGTCGGGCTGATCGTGGTGTCGGCGGTGCTGCTACTCAGGTGGCGGATGCGCGCCCGTCTTGGCCTTTTGCCGCTCTGACGCAAAAAACTTGGCTGGCGGTGGTTGACGCCTATCGGACTCCCACCCATATGGCCGCTTGTTAGCACTCGCACCTTGTGAGTGCTAAATGACATCCATTGCATTTCTGGAGGGATATCCATGCAATTTCGTCCGCTGCACGACCGCGTGCTCGTCCGCCGTATCGAAGCCGAAGAAAAAACGGCTGGCGGCATCATCATTCCCGACACCGCCAAGGAAAAGCCGCAGGAAGGCGAAGTCGTCTCGGTCGGCACTGGCGCCCGCGCCGACGACGGCAAGGTGACCCCGCTCGACGTGAAGGCGGGTGACCGCATCCTGTTCGGCAAATGGTCGGGCACCGAAGTCAAGGTCGACGGCGAAGAGCTGCTGATCATGAAGGAATCGGACATCCTCGGCGTCATCGCCTGAGCGATTTCATCGAATCGAGAGTGAAGTTGCGCAGTTTTCTGCGCCTTTGAAAGGAACAAGCACATGGCTGCTAAAGACGTCAAATTCTCGCGCGACGCGCGCGAACGCATCCTGAAGGGTGTCGACACCCTCGCCGACGCGGTGAAGGTCACCCTCGGTCCCAAGGGCCGCAACGTCGTCATCGACAAGAGCTTCGGCGCGCCCCGCATCACCAAGGACGGCGTTACCGTCGCCAAGGAAATCGAACTGAAGGACAAGTTCGAAAACATGGGCGCGCAGATGCTGCGCGAAGTCGCATCGAAGGCGAACGACAAGGCCGGCGACGGCACCACCACTGCGACCGTTCTCGCCCAGGCAATCGTCCGCGAAGGCATGAAGTCGGTTGCCGCTGGCATGAACCCGATGGACCTGAAGCGCGGCATCGACCTTGCGGTGAATAAGGTCGTCGAAACGATCAAGGCCCAGTCGAAGCCGGTCGCCGGGACCTCGGAAATCGCGCAGGTCGGCATCATTTCGGCCAATGGCGACAAGGAAGTCGGCGACAAGATCGCCGAAGCGATGGAAAAGGTCGGCAAGGAAGGCGTGATCACCGTCGAGGAAGCCAAGGGTCTCGATTTCGAGCTCGACGTCGTCGAAGGCATGCAGTTCGACCGCGGCTACCTGTCGCCTTACTTCATCACCAACCCGGAAAAGATGCTCGTCGAGCTGTCGGATCCCTACATCCTGATCTTCGAAAAGAAGCTGTCGAACCTCCAGTCCATGCTGCCGATCCTCGAAGCCGTGGTGCAGTCGGGTCGCCCGCTGCTGATCATCGCCGAGGACATCGAAGGCGAAGCGCTGGCGACGCTGGTCGTCAACCGCCTGCGCGGCGGCCTGAAGGTCGCTGCGGTCAAGGCACCGGGCTTCGGCGATCGCCGCAAGGCGATGCTGCAGGACATCGCGATCCTCACCAATGGTGAAATGATCAGCGAAGACCTGGGCATCAAGCTGGAATCGGTCACGCTGAACATGCTGGGTCAGGCGAAGCGCGTCACGATCGACAAGGACAACACCACCATCGTCGATGGCGCCGGTGCTGCCGATGCGATCAAGGGCCGCGTCGAACAGATCCGGGCGCAGATCGAAACGACGACGTCGGATTACGATCGTGAAAAGCTGCAGGAACGTCTGGCGAAGCTCGCCGGCGGCGTTGCGGTGATCAAGGTCGGCGGCGCTTCGGAAGTCGAAGTGAAGGAACGCAAGGACCGCGTCGACGACGCGCTGCACGCGACCCGCGCTGCGGTCGAAGAAGGCATCGTCCCCGGCGGTGGTACCGCGCTGCTGTACGCGACGAAGTCGCTCGACGGCATGTCGGGCGTCAACGAAGACCAGACCCGCGGCATCGACATCATCCGTCGCGCGCTGCAGGCTCCGGTCCGCCAGATCGCCGAAAACGCCGGTTTCGACGGCGGCGTCGTTGCGGGCAAGCTGTTCGACCAGAACGACACCAACTTCGGTTTCAACGCGTCGACCGACGTGTATGAAAACCTGGTTTCTGCGGGTGTCATCGACCCGACCAAGGTCGTCCGCACCGCGCTGCAGGACGCTGCATCGGTTGCCGGTCTGCTGATCACCACCGAAGCCGGCATCGCCGAAACGCCCGAAGACAAGCCCGCCATGCCGATGGGCGGCGGCGGCATGGGCGGCATGGGCGGCATGGACTTCTAAGTCCAAACCGTTCGGCGCACAGTCGACTGAAATTGGGCCGGGGGAGCAATCCTCCGGCCCTTTTTCTATGCCGTGCCCCTGCGAAGGCAGGGGCCCATCACCGATGCTGTCGGCACTCGGCGCCCATCGCTTTGAATCGCAACGCCAGATGATGGGCCCCTGCCTTCACAGGGGCACGGTGGTTCTGTCATTGCCAGTTCATCGCGCGCCGCATAGCAAAGCCCCATGATCGTGCTTGCTCTCCTTACCGCCGTCGCCGATCCGCCCCAGCCGATCGAACGCTGCGGCTATCGCATCGTCCAGACCTACCCGCACGACACCACCAGTTTTACCCAAGGGCTGTTCTGGGACGGCGGTCATCTGTACGAAGCCACCGGCCAATATGGCCGCTCGCGCGTCGCGCGGCTCGATCTCAAGACCGGCAAGGCGGTCGCTCAGACAAAATTGCCATCCAACCAGTTCGGCGAGGGCATCACCCGCTGGCGCGACCAGATCATCGGCGTCACCTGGCAGGGTGGGGTCGGCAACCGCTGGCGGATCAAGGATCTGAAACCCGTCGGCACCTTTTCCTATGCGGGCGAGGGATGGGGCGTCACCATGGTGGGCGACAGCCTGGTGCTGAGCGACGGGACGTCGCAGCTGCGCTTTTTCGATCCCGCGACGATGACCGAACAAAAACGCGTCACCGTGCGGTTCGGCAGCCGCCCGCTGGCGATGCTCAACGAGCTGGAGACGATAGACGGGGAGGTTTGGGCCAATGTCTGGATGACCGACATGATCGTGCGGATCGATCCCGCGAGCGGCCATATCCGGTCCTACATCGACCTGTCGGGGCTCAAGGAACAGGCGGGGGCGCGGGGAAGTGACAGCGTACTCAACGGCATCGCATGGGACGCGAAGCAGAAGCGGCTGTTCGTGACCGGCAAATATTGGCCAAAGCTGTACGAGATTGTGCTGGCCGACTGTGGTTAGTTCCTTGGGTGTGTCGCTCTGCACGGTATTTCCGCTTTCGTCATCCCGGCGAAGGCCGGGATCTCGCCCGCGCGGCAGGACGCACCGGAGAGATCCCGGCCTTCGCCGGGATGACGATATTGGGGTCAGCCTCTAACCGCCCAAGGCCTGCTCCATCCGCGCCGCCGCCGCATCATAAACCCGCGCCTTCAACCCGGCGGTGATCGCTGGCGGCGTCCGGTCGGGATGGCCGCCGACATAGGGCGGGGCAGGGTCATATTCGATCGCGAGCTGGATCGCCTCTGCCACCGCGTCGCCGTGCAGCCGCCCGATGAGCGTCAGCGCGAAGTCGAGCCCTGACGTGACGCCGCCGCTGGTAACCAGACTCCCGTCCTCGACGATCCGCGCGTTTACCGGTTCGGCGCCCACCAGCTGCAGCAAATGGGCATAGGCCCAATGCGTCGTCGCGCGCTTGCCCGTCAGCAGCCCGGCGCGGCCGAGCAGGAAGGCGCCGGTGCAGACGCTGGTCACCCACTGCGCGCCCGCTGCCTGGCGGGCGATGAAATCGATCGTCGCGGGATCGTTCAGCGCCTCGACGACGCCATGTCCGCCGGGGACGCAGAGAATGTCGGCTTGCGGACAGCCGGCAAAATCATCGGTCGGCACAATCGAAAAGCCGCTGTCGGTGGCGATTGCATCGCGGCTGGCCGCGGCGCCGACCAGTCGCGCGCCGGGCATCCGGCAGAGCGCCTGCGCGGGGGCGGTGAAATCGAGCTGGGTGATCCCTGGAAACAGCAGAAAAACGACGGTGGTCGGTGCAGGGGGAACGGGTGCGTCGGTCATGCGGATGTCCTTGCAGTGGCAGTGGATCACCCAGGCGCGCGGCTCGAATTGGCATATTCGCCAGCCCCGCTTCCCGATGGGTTTCCATCTTCAGCGCCAGTCGCGGGGCAGCGCCAGTTTAACCCCATGGCGTGCCGAGGGAAAGGCGCTATTCGTCCGCTGCCGCGCCTGCGTCGCGTGTCGCCTCAGCATCGGCGGCGGGTGCGGGGTCGCGACTTTCGAGCATTTCGGCGGCATCGTCGAGCGCCTTCGCCTCGCTAACCGTCACCCCGCCCGGGCCGGGCTCATTGTCGGTGCGGCTGCACCCCGTGGTCAGCGCAAGGGTCGCCGCGGCGGCGATGATCGTTGCCAGGCTGGTCCGACCCATCATGCAATCTCCCACGAAAAAGGGCTCCATTCGTGAAGAATGGAGCCCCTCTATAGTCGCACGCTCAGACGCGCGCCAACGACTTACTTGTCGTTGGCTTCGGCCTTGGCGGTTTCGGCTTCGATCTTGTCGCCAGCGGCAGCGGCAGCGTCGCCAGCGGCGTTCACGGTGCCTTCGACGGCGTTGCCGGCATCGGCAGCCGCTTCGGCGGTCGCATCGGCGGCGTCAGCGGCGCCTTCGGCAACCGCGTCGCCAGCAGCAGCCGCATCGTCAGCAACGGCGGCGCCGGCTTCCGAGGTTTCTTCCTGGGCCTTTTCCGAGCAGGCGGTCAGGCTGAAGGCCGCAGCGGCCATCGAAGCGATGAGGATCTTGCGCATGGGTATTCCTTTCGAATGCAATGACCGGGTCACCGGTCATGGATGCAGAGGGTTAGCGAGGGTTCAGGGGCTTGGCAATCCATAGCTTTTGTCAGCTTGGGATGCGTCCGACCCCACATAGACAAAGGGGCCGCCGGCGAACCGACGACCCCCGTTGTTCAACTGGCCAATCTGGCCCGCAAACAGCTTACTTCTTGGCTTCTTCCATCGCGCCCTTGGCAGCGTCGGTCGCTTCCTTGGCAGCGTCGGCAGCTTCAGCGGCCTTGTCGGTCGCGGCAGCAGCGTCGCCAGCAGCAGCGGCATCGGCGGCACCTTCGGCAGCAGCGCCGGCGGTGGCAGCAGCGTCAGCAGCGCCTTCGGCAGCTTCCATCGCGCCATCAGCGGCACCTTCGACGGTCGCTGCTGCATCTTCGGTGGCGGCGGCGGTGTCGTCGGCAGCCTTTTCACCGCAAGCGGCGAGGCCCAGCGAGGCGGCGAGAACGAGCGACATGGTGATCGATTTTTTCATTTGGGAAACCCCTCTCGGTTTGAACAGATCGACCGGCACAGGAACAGATCGATCCCGGAATATGCCAATCGCGGGCAGAATTACTCGCTCGTCAAATGGCGCGCAACGCCCTTTTGCTTGCGGGTCGGGATGTTTCGACCGAACGCGGATCGGACAGGGCGCCGCGCGGCAGAAATCGAGGCCGAAGCCGCTGGTTGACCAGATATAAAGAAAGCTTTATATCTATTGCCATGAGCGAGCTGATCGACATCTTTCGTGCCCTGGCCGACCCGACGCGCCTGCGAGTCGTGGCGCTGCTGCGCGAAATGGAGCTGGCGATCGGCGAGCTTGCGGTGGTGCTCGACCAGAGCCAACCGCGCGTCTCGCGCCATGTCCGTATCCTGGTTGAAGCGGGGATTGTCGAGCGGCGGCGCGAAGGCAGTTGGGTGTTCCTGCGGATCGCCAAGAGCGGGCCGATCGCCGACATCATCGGACAAGCGGAAAAATGGCCGTTTTCGACGCGCGAAGCCTTGGTTATCGCGCATGACGCGCGCCGATTGACGGCGGTGCGCGATGAACGCGCCGCGGTCGCCGAACGCTATTTCGCCGAACATGCCGCCGAATGGGACGCGATCCGTTCGCGCCACGTTGCCGAAAGCGAGGTCGAGGCGGCGATGCTGGCGATGATGCACAATCGCCGTCTGGGGCATCTGCTCGACATCGGCACCGGCACCGGCCGGATGGCGGAAATCTTCGCGCCGACCGCGCGTCGCATCACCGCGCTCGATCGCAGCCCCGAAATGCTGCGCATCGCGCGCGCCAAGCTGGCGGGGCAGACAGTCCCGGTCGATCTGGTGCAGGGCGATTTCCTGAACCTGCCGGTCGGCGACGCCAGCGTCGACAGCATTGTGATCCACCAGGCGCTGCACTTCGCGCACGAACCCGATCGGGTGATTACCGAGGCAAGCCGGGTGTTGCGGGGCGGCGGCCATCTGCTGATCGTCGATTTCGCGCCGCACGAGGATGAGGCGCTGCGCGACCTTGCCGCCCATGCGCGCCTCGGCTTTTCGGATGCGCAGATCCGGGGCTGGTTCGCTTCGGCGGGACTGCTCCTCGAAAACACCCAGACGCTCGAAGGCGGCGAACTGGTGGTCAAGCTCTGGCTTGGCCGCCGCCGCAGCGATGAAGATCAACCGCCGGTCGCCCATGATGGCGACGGCCAACCCAAAAGGCTCGCGGCATGACGTCGAATTTGAACTCGCTGGCCGAGGCCCGCCGCGCCGCGGCGTCGCCGCTGTTCGCCAATCTGGATGGCGACATCGGCGTCAGCTTCGAATTTTTCCCGCCCAAGACCGAAAAGATGGAAGCGCAGCTGTGGGATACGTTCCGTACCCTCGAACCCTTGGGCCCCAGCTTCGTATCGGTGACCTATGGCGCGGGCGGTTCGACGCGCGAGCGCACCCATGCCACCGTTGCGCGCATCGCCGCCGAAAGCGCGGTACCGCCCGCGGCGCACCTGACCTGTGTCGAGGCATCGCGCGCGGAAATCAACGAAGTGGCGGAAGCCTATTGGGAGGCCGGGGTCCGCCACATCGTTGCGCTGCGCGGCGACGTGCCGGGCGGCGCGCCCTATCGCGCGCATCCTGACGGCTACGCCAATGCGATCGAGCTGGTCGCGGGATTGAAGGCCGTCGCACCGTTTGAAATCTCGGTCGCCGCCTACCCCGAAACGCACCCCGACGCCGACTGCCCGCAGGCCGACCTCGACAATCTCAAGCGCAAGCTTGACGCCGGGGCAACGCGCGCGATCACGCAATTCTTCTTTGCGCCCGACAGCTTCCTGCGCTTCCGTGACGCGGCGGCGGCGGCGGGCATCGACGCGCCGATCATCCCCGGCATTTTGCCCGTATCGAATGTGTCGCAGACGCGGCGCATGGCCGACATGTGCGGCACCGCGATCCCGGCGTGGATGGTGTCGCTGTTCGACGGGCTCGACGATCATCCCGGTGCGCGCCAGCTGGTTGCGGCGACCGTCGCCGCCGAAATGTGCCGCCGCCTCTATGCGGGCGGGGTCCGCGATTTCCACTTCTACACCTTGAATCGCGCCGAACTCAGCTATGCCATTTGTCATCTGCTGGGGCTGCGGCCGGTCTCGACCGCAAAGGATCAGGCAGCATGAACAGCGCACGCGAAGCTCTCTTGGCCGCGGCGAAGGAGCGCATCCTGCTCACCGACGGTGGCTGGGGCACCCAGATCCAGGACCGCAAGCTGACCGAGGCCGATTACGCGGGTTCGCTGGGCCTGACGCACGATCAGAAGGGCAACAACGACATATTGGCGCTGACCCGCCCCGACATCGTCACCGCGATCGGCGAGGCCTATCTGGCGGCGGGGTCGGATATCGTGTCGACCAACACCTTCAGCGCCAACCGGATCAGCCAGGCCGATTATGGCGCCGAGCATCTTGTTGGCGACATCAACCGCGAAAGCGCACGACTGGGCCGCGAAACCGCGGTCAAATATGAAGGCATCGACGGTCGCCGCCGCTTCGTCGCGGGTGCGGTCGGGCCGACCAACAAGACGTTGTCGCTGTCGCCTGACGTCAACAACCCCGGCTTTCGCGAGATCGATTTCGACGAATTGAAGGACGTCTATCTGGAACAGGTCGTCGCGCTCGCCGAGGGCGGTGCGGATTTCATCCTGATCGAAACGATCTTCGACACCCTCAATGCCAAGGCGGGCATCGCCGCGACGCTGGAGGCCGAGGCCAAGGTCGGCCGCGAACTGCCGCTGATGATCTCGATGACACTCACCGACCTCAGTGGCCGCAACCTGTCTGGCCATACGGTCGAGGCCTTCTGGTACGCCGTGCGCCATGCCAAGCCGCTGACCATCGGCCTCAACTGCTCGTTCGGCGCATCGCAGCTGCGTCCGCACGTCAAGGTGCTGTCCGATCTCGCCGACGCGCTGGTGATGGTTTACCCGAATGCCGGTCTGCCCAACGAACTCGGCGAATATGACGAGCTGCCCGATACGACCGCAGAGCTGGTGCGCGAATGGGCAGAGCATGGCCAGGTCAATATCCTCGGCGGCTGCTGCGGTTCGACCCCCGCGCATATCGCCGCAATGGCGAAGGCGATCGCTGGGCTGCCCGCGCGGCAGATTCCGCAAGTGCCGGTGCGGACGCGGCTGGCCGGGCTGGAGCCGTTCACGATGGCGGCGTGATTCTAACCCCTCCCCTTCAGGGGAGGGGCAGCGAGACTTGCCAGCTTGCTGGCTAGTCGCAGCGGGGTGGGCATACCGGCCTTGCACCAGCCTGCGACCCCCACCCCAACCCCTCCCCTGAAGGGGAGGGGCTTGAAAGCATAAGATGACCGAAACCACCGCCTCCTCCAACTTCGTCAACATCGGCGAACGCACCAACGTCACCGGTTCCGCCGCGTTCAAGAAGCTGATCCTCGCCGACGATTACACCGCGGCGGTCGAGGTCGCGCGCCAGCAGGTCGAGAATGGCGCGCAGGTCATCGACGTCAACATGGACGAAGGCCTGCTCGACGCCGAATATGCGATGACGACCTTTCTGAAGCTCATCGCCGCCGAACCCGACATCGCGCGGGTGCCGGTGATGATCGACAGCTCGAAATGGAGCGTCATCGAAGCGGGGCTGAAATGCGTGCCCGGCAAGCCGATCGTCAATTCGATCAGCATGAAAGAGGGCGAAGCGCAGTTCCTCGACCATGCCCGCAAATGTATGGCGTACGGCGCCGCGGTCGTTGTGATGGCGTTCGACGAGGTCGGTCAGGCCGACACGAAAGAGCGCAAGATCGAGATTTGCGAGCGCGCCTACAAACTGCTGATGACCATCGGCTTTCCGCCCGAGGACATCATCTTCGACCCCAATATCTTCGCGGTCGCCACCGGGCTGGAAGAACATGACAATTATGCGGTCGACTTCATCGAGGCGGTGAAGGAAATCCGCGTCCGCTGCCCGCACGTCCACTTCTCGGGCGGTCTGTCAAACCTGTCGTTCGGTTTCCGCGGCAACGAGACGGTGCGCCGCGCGATGCACAGCGTCTTCCTTTATCACGCGATCCCCGCCGGGCTCGACATGGCGATCGTCAACGCGGGCCAGCTCGACGTGTATGACACGATCGACCCCGAACTGCGCACCGCGTGCGAGGATGTGATCCTCAATCGCAAGGTCGAAGGGGAGGACCTCAGCCCGACCGAACGGCTGATCGCGCTCGCCGAACGCTACAAGGGCACCACTGCCGCGCAGGAAAAGGCCGCCGAGGAATGGCGCGGCTGGGAGGTCGCGAAGCGGCTCGAACATGCGCTGGTCAAGGGCATCGACGCGCATATCGTCGATGATACCGAAGAGATGCGGCAGCAGATGGACCGCCCGATCGAAGTCATCGAAGGTCCGCTGATGGACGGGATGAACGTCGTCGGCGACCTGTTCGGATCGGGCAAGATGTTCCTGCCGCAGGTGGTGAAATCGGCGCGCGTGATGAAAAAGGCGGTCGCGCACCTGCTCCCCTTCATCGAAGCGGCGAAGGAACCCGGGGCGAAGGGCAAGGGCAAGGTCGTGATGGCGACCGTCAAGGGCGACGTCCACGACATCGGCAAGAATATCGTCGGCGTCGTGCTGCAATGTAACGGCTTCGAGATCGTCGACTTGGGCGTCATGGTCCCATGGTCGAAAATCCTGGAGGCGGCGAACGAAAATGACGCCGACATGATCGGCCTGTCGGGCCTCATCACCCCCTCGCTCGACGAAATGGTGACGGTGGCCGAGGAGATGCAACGCGCCGGCATGACCATGCCGCTGCTGATCGGCGGCGCGACGACGTCGAAAGTCCACACCGCGCTGCGCATCGACCCGGCGTACAAGGGGCCGGTGCTCCACGTCCTCGACGCCAGCCGCGCGGTCGGCGTCGCGACCGCGCTCGTGAGCGACACCGGGCGCGACGCCTATGTGCAGGGGTATAAGGACGATTATGAGCATATCCGCGACGTGCGCGCGGGCAAGGGGCAGAGCGTCCTCCACACGCTCGAGGAAGCACGCGCCAATTACTACGACGCCTATTTGAGCGACAAACCCGCGCCGCCGCTCCAGCCCGGCTTGCACCGCTTCGACGACTGGTCGCTCGACGATCTGCGCGAATGTTTCGACTGGACGCCCTTTTTCCGCGCTTGGGAACTGCACGGCACCTATCCGTCGATCCTCGACGACGAGGTGGTCGGCGAAACGGCGCGCGCGCTGAAGGCCGATGCCGATGCGATGCTCGACAAGCTGATCGCCGAGAAATGGCTGACCGCGCGCGGGGTCTGCGCCTTCTGGCCCTGCGCGCGCGACGGCGACGATGTGACGATCCACCTCGCCGAGGAAGAACGTCATGTCACGCTCCCCTTCCTGCGCCAGCAGATCAAGAAGAGCCGCGACCGCGCCAATATGTGTCTCGCCGACTTCATCGATCCGGCGGGCGACTGGATCGGCGGCTTCGCCGTCGGCATCCACGGCATCGAGCCCTTTTCCGAACGCTTCCGCGCCGACAAGGATGATTATTCCGACATCTTGCTCAAGGCGCTTGCCGACCGCTTCGCCGAAGCCTTTGCCGAGCGGCTGCACCAGCATGTCCGCACGACGCTGTGGGGCTATGCCCCGGGCGAACAGCTGACCAACGAGGCGCTGATCAAGGAGGAATATCGCGGTATCCGCCCGGCGCCGGGCTATCCCGCCTGTCCCGACCACAGCCTGAAGCCGATCCTGTTCGAACTGCTCGCGGCGGAGGAAAATGCCGGGCTGGTACTGACCGAAAGCTTCGCGATGCTGCCGACCGCAGCGGTCAGCGGCTTTTATTTCGGCCACCCCGAAAGCCAGTATTTCGGCGTCGCGCGGATCGGCAGCGACCAGCTGGAGGATTATGCGCGCCGCCGTGGCGTCGATCTGGAAACCGCGACGCGTTGGCTGCGGCCCAATTTGGATTGAGCGGTTGAAACTCGCGTGCCCCTGCGAAGGCAGGGGCCCATCTCCGGTCGGTGCCATCTCGAACCGGCAGGTGATGGGTCCCCGCCTTCGCGGGGACGCACCAGTGTAACGATTGGATATTAGGCTGTCCGACAACAGGACACGCCGAGGATTAACCAGCTTCGCCAACGACTGTCGCCGTAAAAGCCGCTATGGCCGACCCATGCTCAAGTCATTCTTCCGTCGGCCCCTGCTGCCGCTCCTCGCCTTGCCGCTTCTCCTCGCCCCGGCGCCGCTCCCCGCGCAGACCGGCGGCGCGCCCTACAGCGTCGATGGCCGCGGTTTCAACCGGCTCCAGGACGCCGTCGATGCGATCGGCGATGGCGAGGGGACGATCCGCATCGCCTCCGGCTATCACCGCGACTGCGCGGTGCAGACCGCGGGCCGCATCGCCTTTGTCGCCGCCGAACCCGGTCGCGCGATCTTTGACGGCGTCACCTGCGAGGGCAAGGCGGCGCTGGTGCTGCGCGGCGCAGGCGCGCGGGTCGACGGGCTGGTTTTCCAGAACATGCGCGTCCCCGACGGCAATGGTGCGGGCATCCGGCTGGAAACGAGCGACCTCGCCATCGTCAACGCGATGTTCCGCAATAGCGAGCAGGGGATTTTGACCGCCGACGATCCCGAAGCCACGCTGACCATCGACCGCTCGACCTTCTCGCGCCTTGGTCGCTGCGACCGCGGCCTCAGCTGCGCGCACAGCGTTTACACCGGCATTTACGGCAAGGTCGTCGTCACGCGGACGCGCTTCGAAAAGGGCAGCGGCGGCCATTATCTGAAAACCCGCGCGATCGCGGTCGACATCAATGACAATAGTTTCGACGATACGCAGGGCACCGGCACCAATTACATGATCGACCTGCCGTCGGGGTCGGTCGGCCGGATCGCGAACAACATGTTCGTGCAGGGCAAGGACAAGGAAAATTATTCGGCGCTGATCGCTGTCGCCGCCGAGGAGCGCAAAAATCCGTCGCGCGGCCTGTCGATCGTCGGCAACCGCGCCAGCCTGCCCGCCGGTATCGGGCGCAAGTCGGTGTTCGTTGCCGACTGGAGCGGCGAGGCGTTGGCGATCGGGGCGAATGAGCTGGGCGCGGGGCTGACGCGGTTCGAGAAACGCTGAGCCCAGACTTCCCAAATCCGTTCGTGTCGAGCGAAGTCGAGACACGCGAGGCAATGCACGACCTC
This sequence comes from Sphingopyxis microcysteis, assembly GCF_012274265.1. Classification (GTDB taxonomy): domain Bacteria; phylum Pseudomonadota; class Alphaproteobacteria; order Sphingomonadales; family Sphingomonadaceae; genus Sphingopyxis; species Sphingopyxis microcysteis. Next base: position 130,886 of record NZ_JAANYY010000003.1, on the reverse strand, counting down.
AACGTGTCTCGACTTCGCTCGACACGAACGGTTGAGGATTAGGGCTTTACGCCTCGCCCCGCGTTTCGATCAGCGAAGCCGCCAACGCCTCGGCGGGCGACTTGCCGCCCCACAGCACGAACTGGAACACCGGGTAAAAGCGCTCGCATTCGTCGATCGCGCTTTCGATCAGCGTCTCGGTCATGTCGAGCGCCAGCGAACCATCGCTGCCCAGCAACATCCCGTGCCGGAACAATATAGTCCCGCTGTTCGACCACAGCTCGAAATGCCCGAGCCACAATTGTTCGTTGATCAGCGCCAGCGCTTCGTGCGCCACGGCGCGTTTTTCCTCGACGACGCGGATGTCGGGGAAGGCGAGCAGCTGGATGACGCCATCGTCGGCGCGCCACACTGCACGCAGTTCATAGGCGGTCCAGCTGCCCTGCGCGGTCGCGACGATCTCGTCCTCGCCGACCATTTCGTGCGGCCAGTCATGCGCGGCAAAATAGGACGCCAGCATGTCCATCGGCGCGGCGTCTTGGCCGTCGTCATCGTCGTAAATATCGTCGCTCATGGGGGCGCTTTAGCGGGTGTTTGGCGGAGTAGCGAGTCCGTACCACTCACCAATCAACCGTCACCCCGGCGAAGGCCGGGGTCTCGCCGGTGCGTCAGGATGCGCGGTCGAGATCCCGGCCTGCGCCGGGATGACGCAATCAGCTTTTGGGCTTTTGCGCCGGTTTCGCCGCAGCGGGCTTCGCGGCAGGCTTCGGCGCAGCAGCAGGCTTGGCCGCCGCTTTCGCTGCTGCCGCAGGCTTCGCCGCACGTTCCAGCTTGTCGAGCCGCGCCTTCAGCGCTTCGGTCTCGGCGCGCGCGGTTGCCGCCATCTGCTTCACCGCTTCAAATTCTTCGCGGCTGACGAAATCCATCCGGCCGACCCATTCCTTGGCGCGCTCGCGCATCGCGGCCTCGGCCTCACGGCCGGCGCCGGCGACGGTTCCGGCCACGCCGTTCACCATCTTGGCCAGATCGTCGAAAAAGCGGTTTTCGCTCTGCATCTCAAAATTCCTTTATCGGACGTCTCAGTCCCTTGCCGTCACCCTATTTGGGTGCTGGCGGCGGCGGGGACAAGGGTTTCGGCGTCGGGGTTGCGCTGGTCGATCTGGAAATTCAGGATCGCGGCAAAGCTCAGCCACACCATATAGGGCACGAGCAGCCACGCCGCCGCCTTGCGGATCGGGGCAAAGGCAAAGGCGGTGGCGATCGTCGTCAGCAGGATGAAGAGGATCAGATAGAGCGCCGCCGTCACCTGATATTGGCCAAAGAACAGCGGCGACCAGGCGAAATTGGCGATCAGCTGGACAAAGAACAAGGTCAGCGCCAGCCCGCGCCCCTTCGCGCCGCGCGCATGCAGGATCATCGCCAGCGCCAGCCCGAGCATGATGTAAAGGATCGGCCAGACAACCCCGAACACCCATCCCGGCGGGGTGATGTCGGGCAGGTCGAGCGCGGCGAACCAGCGATTGCCATAACCGCTGTTCGACAGCACCCCCATGAGGCTGCCGATCAGGACGATCGCGGGGACGGTCACCATTGCCCAGCGAAGGTACGACATTCGAAGTTGTCCCGGGGTAGCGATCTCGGTCATGCACATGGTCCTTTGCGCGGGAATCGGCTGCTTAAGGGTGTCGCGGCGGGCGGGGCTGGCGTCAAGCGGCAGCTTTGACCGCGGCGATCAGAAATTCGACATTACCCTCCGGTCCGGTGATCGGGCTTTCGACCGTTTCAACGACCGTCCAGCCATTCTGTTCCAGCCAATCGCGCGCCGCCGCACACACCCGCGCGTGGACCGCGGCGTCGCGCACGACCCCCTTCTTGCCCACCTCGTGCCGTTCGGCCTCGAACTGCGGCTTGATCAAGGCGACGATGCGCGCGCCGGGCTTGGCGAACGACATCGGCACCGGCAGCACCTTGGCCAGCGCGATGAAGCTCGCGTCGCAGACGATCAGGTCGATCGGTTCGGGGATGTGGGCCGGCGTCAGGACGCGCGCGCTCGTCTGCTCGTGGACGATGACGCGGTCGTCCTGGCGCAGCTTCCATGCCAGCTGGTTCGTCCCCGAATCGACCGCATAGACGCGCGCCGCGCCGCGGCTCAGCAGCACGTCGGTAAAGCCGCCGGTCGACGACCCGACATCGATCGCCACCGCGCCCGTCACGTCCCAGCCGAGGTGGGTCAGCGCATGGTCGAGCTTGATCCCGCCGCGCGACACCCAGGGATGGTCGCGCCCCTTGACGCTCACATCGGCGTCATCGGCAACCTGCTGCCCCGCCTTGTCGATCTTGCGGTCGCCGACAAAGGCGAGCCCGGCAAGGATCAGCGCCTGCGCGCGCGTCCGGCTCTCGGCGAGGCCGCGATCGACGAGCAACTGGTCGGCGCGAACCTTCGCCATCAGCGTTCCGCCAATTCCGTCAGCATCCCCGGCGTCAATATCTGCGGCAGGATTTCGGGCTGCGGCGCCCCCGGAACATACCACAGGTACAGCGGCACGCTGTTGCGGCCATGTTCGGCCAGCGTCCGCGTGATGACCGGATTGCCATTGGTCCAGTCGCCGACCAGCGTGACGACGCCCGCCTTGTCGAACGCCGTCTGCACCGCCGCGCGGTTGATCGCGCCCGCCTCGTTCGCCTTGCACGACAGGCACCAGTCGGCGGTGAAATAGACGAACACCGGCTTGCCCGTTGCGCGCGCCTTGGCGAGCGCATCGGGGGTGAAGGTCGATCCGCTCGACGTCGCCGTGCGTTCGGCGTCGGCAACCTCCGTCACCGTGCCGCCGAGACCGACGACAAAGAGCGCGCCCGCCGCGATCAGCAGCCAAGACCGTCGGTCGCCGCGCTGCATCGCGCCATAATGGGTGAGCAGTACCAGCGCCATCGCGACCGCGACGATCGGCCAGATCAGCTGCGACCCGCTGCCCAATTGCCGCCACAGCAGCCAGCTGAGCGCGAGCGCGGTCAGCCCCATCGGCAGCGCCATCCATTTCCGGAATTTGGCCATCCATGGCCCCGGCTTGGGCAGCCGGTTTCTCAGCGCCGGAACGAAGCCGACCGCGAGAAAGGGCAGGGCAAGGCCGAGTCCAAGGCCGCCAAAGATCGGCAGTGCCGCCCATGCGGGCAGCACGAGCGTCGCCCCGAGCGCGGCGCCGAGCAGCGGCCCGCTGCACGGCGTCGCGACAAAGGCGGCGAGCGCCCCGGTCCAGAAACCGCCCGCTGCGCCCTCCTTGCCCGCCAGCGCCTGCCCGCCGCCGAACGACGGCAGCTCATAAGCACCCAGCAGGTTGAGCGTGATCGCAATCGCGAGGATCAGGAGCGCGAGGACGCTGACCGGATGCTGCAACTGGAACGCCCAGCCGACCTGCTCGCCCGCCGCGCGCAGCGCGAGCAGCGCCGCTCCGAGCAACAGCGCGGTGACGATCGCGCCCGCGGTGTAAGCGAGCGCCTCGATCCTCGCCGACCGCGCGTCGCCGCCCGAGCGTGCAAGGCTCAGCGCCTTGAGGCTCAGGATCGGAAAGACGCAGGGCATCAGATTGAGGATCAACCCGCCGAGGATCGCCCCGCCGAGCGCGGTCCAGAACAGCCTCATGTCGATCGCGTCCGTCGGGCCTGCAATCGCCTCGCCCGCGGCGGGGACCGCGCCCGGTTCGAACTGCACCGCAAGCCCGCGCCCGTCGCCCAACTTGAGCAGCGCCGCCACCGGCCCGCTCGCCTCGCCCTTGGCGCGCGTCTCGACGATGATGAAATCGCCATTGCGGCTGAAAGTTTGCGGCGCGGCGTAATCGACCAGATTTTGCGTCTCGGCGAACAGATAGGGCGCGTCGAGCGCCGACCCGGCGGGCAGGGGAATGGCAAAGCGCACCATCTCGCCGCGCCGCTCCCAAGTCCCGCTGCGATCGAGCGGCTGCGGCAGCAGCGCCCGCCACGTGTCGAAGCGCGCCTGCGTCGCGGCAGCAACGGCGCCGTCGCCCGCCTTTAGCGCGACCGAAATCACCGCCTTTTCCGGCACGCAAACCTTGTCGGTACAGGCCAGCCAATTGGCGACCCCCGACAGGGTCAGGTCGCTCCCCTGCGCGACACTTTCGTCCACTTTTACCTCGGCGAGCAGCGCATAGGGATGCTCGTATACATGGTTCATCATGCCGAACAGGATCAGCGGCTCGGGCACCGGATAACGCAGCGGCGCCACCGTCACGCCCTCGGGCAGATTCCATTCGACCGACAGCCCGAACCCGGCGTCGCCGCCGTTGATCCAATAACCGTGCCAGCCCTTGTCGGGGGTCATGGTGAGCGCCAGCGTCGTCGTTCCGCCCGGCGCGGGCGCGGCGGTTTCGGCAACCAGCTTTGGCTGGATATGCGTCGTTTGCGCCTGCGCGGGGCTGACCGCGAGCAGCGCGAGCGCCAGCATCACCAGCACCGATTGCCACAGCCTTGTCACAAAAAGGTCGTTGCCGCGATCCATGCCCGTTCCGCTGTCATCCATCTGTCGAGGCTTGCCATATAGGCGGCTTTCGCCGACAGGACAGCCCGTGCTGACACCCTGCCTGACGGAGACGCCGCTCGTGACGCTGAAACATCTCAAAATCGCTCTCGCCGCCACCCTCTGCATCGGTAGCGCCACCACCGTTCTCGCGCAAAATTCAGCGCCGCCCGCTCCAAAGGTCACCGCCGCGACGCCGCCGCCAAAGCTGATCGTGATGGTCGCGGTCGACCAGCTTTCGGCCGATCTGTTCGCCGAATATCGCGGCAAATTCACCGGCGGCCTCGCGCGGCTGGCATCGGGGGTCGTGTTTCCGTCGGGCTATCAGGCGCATGGCGCCACCGAAACCTGCCCCGGCCACGCGACCATCCTTACCGGCAGCCACCCCGGTCGCGCCGGGATCGTCGCCAATAATTATTTCGACCTGTCGGTCGCGCGCGAAGACAAGCGTGTCTATTGCGCCGAGGACGAAAGCGTCCCCGGCACCGCGTCGGGCGGCGGCAAATATGCGCCGTCGGTGAACCATCTGCTCGTCCCGACGCTCGGCGATCTGATGAAGGCGCGCGATCCGAAAGCGCAGGTCGTGTCGGTCGCGGGCAAGGATCGCGCGGCGATCATGATGGGCGGGCGTCAGGCCGACGAACTGATGTGGCTCGCGCCCACCGGGCTCACCAGCTACCGCGGCACCGCCCTGTCGCCGACCGCGGCGCAGGCTGGTGCGGCGATCGCCGCCGCGATCGCGCAGCCGCGCCCGGGGCTGGCGTTGCCCGCCGATTGCACGGCGCACGACATCGCCATCCCCGTCGGCGACAAGGGCGCGACCGTCGGCACGGGCCGGATGGCGCGCGACGCGGGCGACTTCCGCCGCTTCATGGCCTCGCCCGAAGCCGACGGCGCGGTGCTCGCGACCGCCGCCGCCTTGCGTCAGGTTCGCAAGATGGGCGAGGGCAGCGGCACCGACCTGCTGATCGTCGGCCTGTCGGCGACCGATTATGTCGGTCATGGCGCAGGAACCGAGGGCAGCGAAATGTGCCTTCAGATGATGGGGCTCGACCGCGAACTCGGCGATTTCTTTGCGCGGCTCGACGCGACCGGCATCGACTATGCCGTCGCGCTCACCGCCGATCATGGCGGGCACGACATGCCCGAACGCAACCGCCAGAATGGCTGGCCCGCTGCCGAGCGCGTCGATCGCGCGCTCGACCCCGACGCGCTGGGCAAGGCGGTCGCCGAAAAGCTCGGCCTGCCGCAACCCTTGCTCTATAGCGATGGCCCGTTCGGCGACATGTATCTGTCGAAAGCGCTGACCCCGGCGCAGCGCAAGGCCGCGCAGGACGAAATTTTGGCCCGGCTGCGCGCGCATCCGCAGATCGAGGCGGTAATAACCGCGGATGAACTCGCGAACCGGCCCATCTCGAAACACGCGCCCGACACCTGGAGCCTGCACGACAAGCTGCGCGCATCGTTCCACCCCGACCGCTCGGGCGATTTTGTGGTGGTGCTGAAACCGCGCGTCACCCCGATTCCCGAATCGGGGCTCGGCTATGTCGCGACGCACGGGTCGGTGTGGGATTATGACCGGCGCGTCCCGATGCTGTTCTGGCGCAAGGGGCTTACGGGCTTTGAACAGCCGAATGCGGTGATGACCGTGGACATCCTGCCGACGCTGGCGTCGCTGATCGGTTTGCCGGTCGATGCGGGGAAAATCGACGGACGCTGCCTCGACCTGTTGTCAGGTACCGACAGCAGTTGCCGTTAGGAACAAGAAAAGAAACGAAGATGACGATGAACTTGCGGAACTTCTCCGGCCGGTTGCTGCTGGTCGGCTGTGGCAATATGGCGGGAGCGATGCTCGATCGCTGGCTCGCGGCGGGGTTTGACCGCGCGCAGGTGGCGATCGTCGATCCCTTTGCGGCGCCGCGCGACGGCATCGTCCAATATGCGGCGCTGGCCGACTGGCAGGCCGCGGGCGCCGCCGCCGACTGGATCATGCTGGGCATGAAGCCCCAGCAACTGGGCGACGTCGCCGATGTCCTTGCGCCGTTGGCCACCGGGGACACGCACCTGCTCTCGATCCTCGCGGGCGTGTCGCTCGCCGATCTGGCGGCGCGCTTTCCGGGCGCCCGCGCGCACGTCCGCATCCTGCCGAATCTGGCCGCGCGGATCGGCGCGGGGGTCAGCGCAGTCGCGACGCTGGGCGACGCCGATCATGCGGCGATCGCCGACTTGCTCGATCCGCTGGGGCAGACCGTCACGCTGGCCGATGATATGACGATGGATCTGATCACCGCCTTTACCGGCAGCGGCCCCGCCTTCGTCTTTCGGCTGATCGAATCCTACGCGGCGGCGGGCGAGCGGCTGGGTCTGTCGGCGGAGGATGCGCTGGCGCTGGCGACCGCAACCTTTGGCGGCGCCACCGCGCTGCTCGCCGACAGCGGCGAAAAGCCGGGAACGCTGATCGCGCAGGTCGCGAGCAAGGGGGGCACCACGCAGGCCGGGCTCGACGTGCTCGACAGCGACGGACAGCTCGCCGCATTGCTCACTAACGTCCTGCGCGCGGCGCGCGACCGCGGCCGCGAACTCGCCGATCTGGCGCGAGGAGAATCCTAACCGTCGCCCCCGCGAAGGCGGGGGCCGCTGTCGGTTTACGCAGCGGAGCAGGAATAGGCGGCTAGCGGCCGCCGCCTTCGCGGGGCGACTGCTTCGGATTACCCCGCCTCTTTCCCCAGCGCCACAATGCGTTTGCGCTCGCGCGCGGGAACCAACGCTTCACTAACGTGCCAGAATCCGGTCACCGCCTGCTGCCCGGCGTGCGTATAGGCGCGGCTCATCGTGTCGCGCAGCAGCACGAAGATAGCGGCTTCGATCGCGCGTCCGGCCTCGGTCAGCCGTAGCTCCTTTTGCCGCCGGTCGCGATTGCCCGGGCGCGTCGTCAACATCGCGCGCGCTTCCAGTTCCTTTACCACTCGGCCCAGCGACTGTTTGGTGATCCCGAGCAGCGCCAGCAGGTCCGAAATCGTCAGCTCCGGCTGGCGCGCGATGAAATACAGCGCGCGGTAATGGGCGCGCCCCAATTCCTGTTCGGCCAGCTGTGCGTCGATCGATCGCCACAGCGACGCATGCGCGAAAAACAGAAATTCGATCCCGCGACGCACTTCGTCTTCGCGCAAGAAAAGAGCAGATGCGGCGGGTACTTGTGAAAGAAAATTTTCCTCAGCCATGGTCACTACCGTTGCGCGCCGCGCGGGTCTTTGGCAAGAGGCGCGCTCCATCGACCCCATGACCATAGGTGTTTTCGCATGTCCGCTCCCGCCTTCACCCATCTGCCGCACCCCAATCGCGTTGCGGACGATGTACGCGCGGCGGCGATCGCCGATCCGGCGTTCGGGCGGGTCTTTACCGATCATATGGTGTCGATCCGCTACACGGAGGGGCAGGGCTGGCACGACGCGCAGGTGATGCCGCGCGGGCCGCTGACCCTCGATCCCGCGACCGCGGTGCTGCATTATGCGCAAGAAATTTTCGAGGGGCTGAAGGCGTACCGCCTCGACGACGGATCGATGGCGCTGTTCCGCGTCGAGGCCAACGCCGCGCGCTTCAACGCCAGCGCCCGCCGGATGGCGATGGCCGAAATGCCCGAGGAGCTGTTCATCGCCGCGGTCAAGGAAGCCGTGGCCGCCGATGCCGCCTGGTTCCCGCCCGTCGAGGGCGGGGCGCTCTATCTCCGCCCCTTCATGTTCGCGAGCGAGGTGTTCCTGGGGGTGAAGCCCGCCGCCGAATATCAGTTCCTTGTCATCACCTCGCCCGTCGGCAATTATTTCAAATCGGGCGCCCCGGCGATCTCGCTGTGGGTGTCGGAAGATTATACCCGCGCCGCGCCCGGCGGCACCGGCGCCGCCAAATGCGGCGGCAATTACGCCTCCAGCCTGATCGCGCAGCGCGAGGCGATCGCCAAGGGGCACGACCAAGTCGTCTTCCTCGACGCCGCCGAGCATCGCTGGATCGAGGAATTGGGCGGCATGAACATGTTCTTTGTGTTCGACGACGGCAGCATCGTCACCCCGCCGCTGACCGGGACGATCCTGCCCGGCATCACCCGCGACGCGATCATCACGCTGGCGCGCGACGCTGGCCTTACGGTCCGCGAGGAACCCTATGCGATCGACCAGTGGCAGGCCGATGCGGAGAGTGGCAAGCTCACCGAAAGCTTTGCCTGCGGCACTGCCGCGGTGGTGACCCCGGTGGGCAAGGTCACGCGCGGGCAGACCAGCTTTACGATTGGCGCCGGTGGCCCCGGACAGGTGACCGGGATGCTGAAAGACAAATTGGTCGACATCCAGCGCGGCCGCGCCGCCGATCCGCATGGCTGGGTGACGCGGCTCTAACCGCCGCCTTGCCAACCCAAGCCGAGGCGCTATAGAGCGCGCTCGCACCGGCCCGTTGGGGCGTCGCCAAGTGGTAAGGCAGCGGCTTTTGATGCCGCCATTCGCAGGTTCGAATCCTGCCGCCCCAGCCAGCCGGTGCGGTCTTGCCCCCGTGATTTGTCATTTGACCGCCATGTCTGGGATGCCTTCCGACCAGGTTGGCGCACTGCGCGACGACGGCGGAAATCATGCCGCCGAAAATGCCAGCCGCGCTGTCGTCGCCGCTGCGCAATTTTACGATTTTGGCCGAATGTTGCGCTTCTCGCTACCGGGCTCGTCGCCGGCTGCCGTTCAGGCGCCTCGGCCCTGGCCCGGCGTCAACCGCTGACCGGAGCGAATCTGCCAAAAAGGTGAAGCGGAACCTTTATCCCCCGTCCGCCACGCTTGGCAGCTGCGACGGGGGAACAGGTTCGTTGTGCACATAGGAACATTAGTAGAACATCGGGCAGCCGTCAACCTCCTTTTGTTCTCCCGATCGGTTCGGCTGCGCAGGTTGACGTTAACGTCAATCAGCGCCAATGCTGCGGACAGCAACAGGAGTTGGTGATGACGGCACAACCGAAATTCGATCTGTCGGGCCGGGTGGCCCTCGTCACCGGCGCTTCGTCCGGATTGGGCGCCGGCTTTGCGAAAGCACTGGCGGCGGCAGGGGCCAAGGTCGTGCTCGCCGCGCGCCGCGCCGACAAATTGGCCGAGCAGGTCGCAGCGATCGAGGCCGCGGGCGGGCAGGCGATTGCGGTCAGCATGGACGTCACCGACGTGGCCTCGACGATCGCCGCTTATGACGCCGCCGAGGCTGCCTTCGGCACCGTCGATACGATCGTCGCCAACGCCGGGGTCGCCACCGAAAAAATGGCGATGGGGCTATCGGTCGACGAGGTGGATTTCCTGCTCGCCGCCAATGTCCGCGGCGTGTTCCTGACCGCGAACGAAGGCGCCAAGCGGCTCGACAAGGCGGGCAGCCGCGACAAACAGCACGGCCGCATCGTGTTGATCGGGTCGATCACCGCCGAGAAAATCTTTCCCGCGACCTCGGTCTATGGCGCGACCAAGGCCGCGGTGCGCCATCTGGGCAAGGCGCTGGCGCGCGAATGGGCGCGGCGCGGGATTTGCGTCAATGTGATCCAGCCCGGCTATTTCGAATCCGAAATGACCGCTGAATTGTTCGAGAGCGACACTGGCGCCGCGATGGTCAAAAGCTTCCCGCGCCAGCGGATGCGCCCGCCCAGCGACTTGCACGCCCCCTTGCTGCTGCTCTGTTCCGACGCGGCGGTGGGGATTACCGGCAGCGTCTTTACCATCGACGACGGACAGACGCTGTGAACGAGCTGCTCATCGAAGCGCGCGGCGCGGTCGAGATCGCGACGCTCAACCGCCCCGACCGGCTCAACGCGCTCAGCGAAGGGCTGGTCGACGAGCTCAACGCCTATTTCGGCGGGCTGGCCGATCGCCGGGACGTCCGCGTCGTCATCCTGCGCGGCGCGGGGCGCGGCTTTTGCGCCGGGCTCGACATTCAGGAGGATCGGTCGTCGGACGAAACTCCGGTGCTGCGCACGCTGCGCACCCAGACCGCGATTGGTAATATCTACCGCAAGATGCGCGCCTGTCCGCAGCCGATCATCGCGCTCGGCCATGGCGCGGCGTGCGGGGGCGGGCTGTCGTTGCTCCTTGCGTCGGACGTGCGCTACGCCACTCCCGATTTTCGCTGCAACGCCGCCTATATCCGCATCGGGCTCGGCGGTTGCGACATGGCGTCGAGCTATTTCCTGCCGCGGCTGGTCGGCGCCAGCCTCGCGGCGGAGATGATCCTGACCGGGCGCTTCATCGACGCCGAGCGCGCGCTGCGCGCCGGGCTGGTCAGCGAGATCGTCGATGCAGACGCGCTGCTGGGTCGCGGCCTCGCGCTCGCCGACGAGATGCTCGCAACCAGCCCCTATGGCCTGCGGCTGTCGAAACAGGCGCTCAACCTCAACATCGATGCGCAGAGCCTCGACGCCGCGATGGCGATCGAGGATCGCCAGCAGGTCATCCTGTCGGCGACCGAAGATCACCGCGAAGCGCTCGCTGCCTTTCTCGAGAAGCGCGCGCCCGAGTATCGCGAACGCTAGGCCTACCGCCCCAGCTTGACTCGCCGATATATTGGCATAGTAAGTGCCATTATCCCATGGGGAGGGGGCGATGGCAGTGCGCGTGAGGACCACCAACGTGCCGGGTCGCAAGGGCCGGTTCCGGCGTACTGCCATCATTTTTGGCGCCGCGCTGCTGCTGGCCGCGCCGGTACAGGCGCAGCCCGAAAAGACGCCGGCGCGCCAGCCCAATATCGTCATCCTGCTCGCCGACGACTGGGGCTTTACCGATGTCGGAGCATTCGGCGCCGAGTTTGCGACCCCCAACCTCGACGCGCTCGCCTATGCGGGCACGCGCTTCACCAATTTCCATGTCGCGGGATCCTGCTCGCCGACGCGGGCGATGCTCCAGACCGGGGTGATGAACCACCGCAACGGGCTCGGCAACATGCCCGAAACCATCCCCGACGAACATCGCGGCCAGCCTGGATACGACACGGTGATGAACCACCGCGTGGTGACGGTTGCCCAGCTGTTGAAGGCGGCGGGCTATCGCACTTATTTTACCGGCAAATGGCACCTCGGCAGCGACACCACGCGGCTGCCGCACGCGCGCGGTTACGACCGGGCCTATAGCCTCGCCGATGCGGGCGCCGACAATTTCGAGCAGCGCCCGATCGAGGGGCTGTACGACACCGCCGCGTGGACCGAAAATGGCAAACCCGCGACGCTGCCGAAGGATTATTATTCTTCGCGCTTCGTCGTCCAGAAGATGATCGATTATGTCGAGGCCGACCGCGCGAGCGGCAAACCCTTCCTCGCCTCGATCAACTTCCTCGCCAATCATATCCCGGTGCAGGCGCCCGACAGCGACATTGCCCGCTATGCCGCGCTGTACAAGGACGGCTGGACCGCGCTGCGCGCCGCGCGGGCGAAGCGCGCCGCCGCGCTCGGCATTGTCCCCGCGGGCGTACCGATCGTCACGATGCCGACGACCGCCGATTGGCAAAAGCTGGACGCCGACGAACGCGCCGCCGCGGTGCGGGTGATGCAGGCCTATGCCGGGATGGCGACCGCGATGGACCGCGAGGTCGGGCGGCTGGTCGCGCATCTGAAGGCCACCGGCGACTATGAGAACACGATCTTCGTGTTCCTGTCGGACAATGGCGCCGAGCCGACCAACCCGTTCGCCAGCCTGCGCAACCGGCTGTTCCTCGACATGCAATATGACCTGTCGACCGCCAATATCGGGCGCCGCGGCAGCTTCAGCGCGATCGGACCCGGCTGGGCGAGCGCCGCCGCCTCGCCTTTGTCGGGATACAAGTTTAGCGCGACCGAGGGCGGGCTGCGCGTCCCGCTGATTGTCACCTGGCCGGGGAACAAACAGGTGCAGCCGGGCGCGATCCGCCACGGGCTGGCGCATGTCTCCGACATCCTGCCGACGCTGACCGAACTCGCCGGGGTCGCTGGCCATGGCGGCCGCTGGCAGGGCAAGGACGTCGAGCCGGTGACGGGCCGCAGCCTCGTCCCGATGCTGACCGGCGCAACCGACAGCGTCCATGGCGACACCCCGCTCGGCTACGAACTGTCGGGCAATGCGGCGCTGTTCAAGGGCGACTATAAGCTCGTCCGTAATCTGGCGCCGACGGGCGACGGAAAATGGCGGTTGTTCGACCTCAAGAGCGATCCGGGCGAGACACGCGACCTGGCGGCGGCGCAGCCCGAACGCTTCGCCGCGATGCTCGCCGACTACCGCGCCTATGCCAAGGCGAACGGCGTGCTCGACATGCCCGCGGGCTACACCGCCAACGAACAGATCAACGCCTACGCGTGGCAGCAGCAGGGCCGCAAGCGCGCGATCAAGGCGGCGCTGTGGCTGGGCGGCGGCTTGCTGGCGCTGGCGTTCTTGGTCTGGGGCTGGCGGCGGCGGAGGGCGCGGCGGTAGCGTTGGCGCGGATGTCGGTGACGGCGGGGATAATTCAAGTTGTGTACGCGGTCGTCAGCTTTGGGGTGGATTCCCGACGTTCCCTTATTTGTCATCCCGGCGAAGGCCGGGATCTCACCCTATCGGTTTACCGCACCGGCGAGATCCCGGCCTTCGCCGGGATGACGATAGTGGTATGGCCACTTCCGGTCGCAACCGGTCACTGCTTTGTCGGACACCTACCCCGTCGGCGCCGGACGCGCCGTATCGATCAGCCGAAACCCGATATGGTCGGTGCCCAGGCTGCGTTCCTGAAACTGCCGCGCCGCGGGGCGATAGCGGGCGCAATAATTGGCGGCGCACAGGAAACTGCCGCCCTTGATGACATTGCTCTCGCCCCCCGCCTTGCTGGTCGTCCATTCCCACACATTGCCGATCAGGTCGTGGACGCCGTGCTCGTCCGCGGGAAAGCAGGCAACCGGCGCGCGGCCGGTGAAGCCGTCGGTGCCAAGGTCGCGTGCCGGAAAGGCGCCTTGGTAATAATTCGCCTGCGGCTTGCCCGCCGCGTCGACCGGGACATGGCGATCCGCCCCGCCGGTCGCCGCCGCCAGTTCCCATTGCTCTTCGCTCGGCAGCGCCTTGCCCGCCCAGCGCGCATAGGCGAGCGCGTCGTCATAACCGATCTGCACCACCGGCTCGCGGTCTTTCCCGTCGATCGCGGTGCCGGGTCCGGCGGGATGGCGCCACTCGGCGCCGACGACCCAGCGCCACCAGTTGGGGTTTCCATCGGTCGGCGCGGTGAACACCGCGCCGCCGGGGACCAGCATGTCGGGCGGCGCGCCCGGCAGCGGCGGCGGGTCGCGCTCGGCGAGGGTCTTGTATCCGGTCGCCTTGACGAAGGCGGTGAACTCCGCATTGGTCACCTCGTGCGTCGCCATCCAGAAGCCCGCGACGCGAACCTCGCGCGGCGGCCCCTCTTCGGGCAGCCGCGCATCGGCGCCCATGGTGAAGGTCGCGCCGGGGATCCACACATAATCCTCGGCGGGCATCGCCGGACATTCGCGAGTGGCAGTCTTGGCGGGCGGATCGTCCACCGCGGTCCCGCACCCCGCCAGCGCGCCCAGCGCCACGATCGGCAGCGCCGCCGCCGCGCGGCGCTTCAAGCCGAGTCCCCGATCGTCGCCATCAGCGTTTCGGCCATGTGCATCATCACCGTCCCGGCTTCTTCCGCCGACAGCCCTTGATCGTGGCGCAGCACGCGCCAGTTCTGGAACGACAGCGCCGCGCACAGCGCCTCGACCCCGATCCGGTCGGTCAGGACGTCGCCGGGCAGCAGGCGCAGCAGCAGCTCGCGCTCCAGCATCACCACCTTGCCATATTGCCCCATCAGGAACGGCGACTGGTACCGCTTGATATTGGCCGCGAGGCGAAAGGGCAGGGTCGTTTCGAACACGCGGACGCGGCGGCGCACCAGGTCGCGAACATTGGCGCGCCAGTCTTGGTCGGGATAGGGCGCGCTGACGATCGGCATCACCTGTTCGGTGATCGTCGCGGTGATTTCGGCATAGAGCGCGTCCATGTCGTCGAAATGGCGAAACACGGTGCGCAGCCCGATTCCGGCCTCCTCGGCCACGCGCGCCGCGCTCGGCGCCAGGTCGCCGCCGACGATCAGCTCCATCATCGCCTCGACGATCCGCTTGTGGCTCGACCGGCCGCGTTCGCGTCGGCCGTCGACCCGCGCGGACCCCGCCTTTGTCGCCGTCGATTTGCTCGTCGCCTTGGTCATGGCTTCTCCGCTGGCCCAGCTTGACGCCGGGGTCAATGCCCGCGTCGCGATCGGTCTTGCGCCGCAACGAATAAAGTGACACATATAGTGTCATAAGTTTCGGCGCAATGGGGAGGCGGGATCGATGGCCGGGCAGGGGGCGACCATAGCGGGCATATGGGCTGCGGCGCTGCTGCTGTGGCTCGCCTTCCTGCTTTTCTACGACGGCATCCGTCGCCCGCTTCGCCGCGAAGAGATTGACGCCTTCCTCGCGACGCTGGGGCCGCGCATGGCCGAAACGGGCAACGACGCGGCGCGGCTGCGCGCCTTTCTCGAGGCGGATGACGGGCGCGAGTTCGTGATGGTCAATCTGGTCGGCACGCGCGCCGGGCCGGTCACCGATCCGGACAGCGGCGAAACGCGCGAGGGCAGCGAATGGCTGCGGCGCTATTCCGACCCCTTCGTCCGCGGGCTGATCGCGCGCGGCGGGCATCCATTGTTCGTGGGGCGCAAGGTCGGGGGCTATATCGACGCGTGGAACACGCCGGACGATCCGGGCTGGTCGCTGGTCGGCACGATGCGATACCGCAGTCGGCGCGACCTGATCCGCATGGCAAGCGATCCGGCATTCCGCGCGGCGCATCCGGCCAAGCTGCTGGGAATCGCGACGACCTTTTCGTTCCCGACCCAGCGGCAGATCGCTTTTTACGCCAGCCCGCGGGTCACCATGGGGCTGCTGCTGGGGTTGCTGGCGGCATTGGCGCACATCGCCGTGCTGACGACTGGATAGGGTGGGGGTTGCCATGAAGAAAAGATGGATCGCATTGGGGGCTATCGCGGCGCTGGGTGTCGGCGGCTATTTCGCATTCGAGTCGAACAAATACCGCCTGCCCGGCATCCTGCAGGACTGGCGCGACCCGGTGCAGCCGAACCAGCCGGTCGCGTGGCAGCAGGGACCGGCGACGCCACCTGCGGGCAAGCGCCCGCCCAACATCATCCTGATCGTCGCCGATGACCTTGGCTATAACGACATCAGCCTGAACGGCGGCGGCGTCGCGGGCGGGATCGTCAAGACGCCGAACATCGACGCCTTGGCGCGCGAGGGGGTGAATTTCACCACCGCCTATGCCGCCAACGCCACCTGCTCGCCCTCGCGCGCCGCGATGATGACGGGGCGCTATCCGACGCGCTTCGGCTTCGAATTTACCGCGGTGCCGGTCCAGTTCGCCGAAAATTTGGCGCATGGCGAAGGCGTCGGGCCGCTAAAGGCGATTTTTCACAAGGATCTGATCGCCCCCGACATCCCCGACTATCCCGATATGGGGGTTCCCGCGAGCGAGGTGACGATTGCCGAAGCGGTGAAGGCGGCGGGGTACCACACGCTGCACATCGGCAAATGGCATCTGGGCGAAGCGCCCGCGTTGCGGCCGGAGGCGCAGGGTTTCGACGAAAGCCTCGCCGTGCTGGCGGGCGGCGCGATGTTCATGCGCGAGGATGATCCCGGGGTCGTCAATGCCAAACTGCCATGGGATCCGATCGACCGCTTCCTGTGGGCCAATCTGCGCCACGCGGTGACCTTCAACAGCAGCAAGCGCTTTTACCCGCGCGGCCATATGACCGACTATTTCGCCGAGGAGGCGATGAAGACGATCGAAGCGAACCGCAATCGACCTTTCTTCCTGTACCTCGCGTTCAACGCGCCGCACACGCCATTGCAGGCGACCAAGGCCGATTATGACCGGTTGTCGCAGATCAAGGATCACAAGACGCGCGTCTATGGCGCCATGATCGCCCAGCTCGATCGGCGGATCGGCGACGTCATGGCCAAGCTGAAGGAACAGGGGATCGATGACGATACGCTCGTCATCTTCACCAGCGACAATGGCGGCGCGTGGTATAACGGGATCGAGCGGCTGAACGCGCCTTTCCGCGGCTGGAAGGCGACCTTTTTCGAAGGCGGCATCCGCACGCCCCTGTTCATGCGCTGGCCGGGCGGCATCGCACCCGGAACACAGCGCGCCGACGTGACCGGCCATCTCGACATCTTTTCGACGATTGCGGCGGCGGCGGGCGCCGCGGTGCCGCGCGACCGGACCATCGACAGCGAGAATATCCTCGCGGGTCCGGCCAGCCGTGCCGCGATGTTCTGGCGGTCGGGCGATTACCGCGCGGTGCGTGCGGGCGACTGGAAATTGCAGGTGACCAAGCGCCCCGAAAAGGCGCGGCTCTACAATCTCGCGACGGATCCGACCGAACAAAAGGATCTCGCCGCGAGCGACCCGCAGCGCGTCGCGGCGCTGCGCGCGCTGATCGAGGCGCAGAACAAGGGCATGGCGAAACCGATCTGGCCGGGCCTGATCGAGGGCCCGGTGCGCATCGACGTGCCGCTGAACGCGCCGTGGCGCGACGGGCAGGACTATATCTACTGGGCCAACTGAGCGGGCTGGCGCGGGCCAAATCGTGAAGGCCAGCGCCGGACTGCAATCCGTCCGTATGGGCTATGCCGACCTTATGCGGGTCGTTTCAACCATGCTCATACTGCTGAAGCGCGGTCGCGCGGTCATAAGGCGTCAGCTCATCGATGCGGCGCTGTTCGACCTTCTCCAACCAATTGGGATCGGCAAGGAGAACGCGGCCAAGCGCGACGAGGTCGAATTCGCCGCGTTCGAACATCGCGACCAGATCCTCCAGGCGCCCGAGCATCGGCGATGAAATGCCCTCGACAAAGTCCTGCATCAGGTCGCGGTCCATCCCGATCGATCCGACGGTGATCACCGGCTTTCCGGTCACTTCCTTGATCCACCCGCCCAGATTCTTGGGATCGCCCGCATATTCGGGCTCCCAGAAGCGGCGCTGCGAAGCGTGGAAGATGTCGACCCCGGCGCGCGCCAGCGGGTCGAGCCAGCGATGCATCTCGTCGGGGTCGCGCGCGAGCTTCACGTCATAATCATAGGTCTTCCACTGCGACACGCGGAAAATGATCGCGAAATCGTCGCCAACCGCGGCGCGGCACGCCGCGATCACCTCGGCGGCGAAGGTGGCGCGGTCGGCGATGTCGGGGCCGCCATAGCGATCGCTGCGCAGGTTGGTCCTGTCCCAGAAAAACTGGTCGAAAATATAGCCATGCGCGCCATGCAGCTCGATCGCATCGCAGCCAATCGCTTTGGCCGCCCGCGCCGATTCGGCAAAGGCGGCGATGGTGTCGGCGATATCGCGGTCGGTCATCGCGCGGCCACCGGGAACGTCGGGACCGGCAAAACCCGACGGGCTGACCAACTCGGCATGTGGTGCGTCGGGATAGTTGAAATCGATGCAGCCACCGACGTGCCACAATTGCGGGACAAACATGCCGCCTTCGGCATGGACGGCATCAACCGCGGCCTGCCAACCCGCAAGTGGTTCGTCGCCCGCGAAAAGCGGCACGGTGTCCGCGGCCACCGTATGGTCGATGGCGACGCCCGTCCCTTCGGTAATGATCGTGCCGATCCCGGCTGCAGCACGGCGGCGGTAATATTCGGCACCGTCGTCGGTCAGCACCCCGCCGGGCGCGAAATAGCGCGACATGGGCGCCATGCAGAAACGGTTCGGTGCCTTCAGCGACTTGCACGTGAAGGGGGCGTGGAGCGGGGCGAGCAGGGCGGCGAGATCATCGAGCGGTGCGGTGGTCATCAGGCAAGCGTCCTCACGAAGTCGAGCAGCGCCTCATTATAGGCGGACGGATTTTCCAGTTGCGGCGAGTGACCGGTGTCCATCGTGAGCAGCGTGCCGTTCGCGGCGCAGTTTGCGGCGAAACCGGCGATCGCCGGATCGGCGATGCTATCCTTGGAGCCGCCGATCGATAGCACGGGAAAGGCGAAGGACGCGAGCAGGTCGCGCTGGTCGAGCGTTGCCAGCCCGGCCAGCGTCTCGCTCGCGCGCGGGCCGGTGGCGAGGAAGCCGCGCTCGACCCAGCCGATCATCGCCTCGCTCGCGCCTTCGCCCGAGGCGCCCTCGGCGAGGGCGCGGAAAAAGCCGGGGCGGTCGGCGGTGATCGCAGCGCCGATGCCGAGCACGTCTTCGGGCAGGCCGCCATGCGGAAAGCCGTCACCCTGCACATAACGCGGCGATGCGCCACAGGTCAGGATCAGGCCTGCGACGCGATCGCCCAGCAATTCGGCCGCGGCGACGGCAACCGCGCCGCCGAGCGACCAGCCGTTGAGCACGACGCGCGATGCGCCGCAGCGCTCGACGATCGCCGCGACATCGCGCGCGATCGCATCGATCGACATGTCGGCAAAGTCGCGATCGGAACGGCCACAGCCGCGGTGATCGACGACCATCGCGCCATGCCCGCCCGCCATCAACGCTTCGACCGCCGATGCCCAATAGTCGCCCGACATGCCCCAGCCGTGGATCAGCACGGTCGGCAATTTGGCCGCGCGGTGATGTTCATAATAGACGCGCCCGCCGTCGTCGGTGTCGAGATAGGCCATAAATGCTCCTATGCGGGGGGCGACAAGGTGACGCCGGGCAGCGGGTTGAAGTGATACATCTTCACCTTGCGGTGCGCGATCTTCCACACCCCGCCACGCCGCTCAAATATGTCGAAATAGCTCGCACTCACCGTTTGCGCCTGTTCGTCGGCAGTCGTGCCGATGCAATCGACATCGCACACGCCGGTCGCGCGGTCATCGCTGTCGAAGGTGATCACAAGATTGGTGGTGAAGTGGCTCGACGCGAGCCAGGCGGGCCAGAGAATATCCTTGGTGACATGCGCGATGCCGTCGCTGCCTTCGAACTTGCCGAAGGGCGGGCCGATGTCCCACACCGCGTCGGGCCACCAGATCGCGCTGAAGCGGTCCCAGTCGCGCTTGTCGAAACCATGGCAATAATCGCTGACCAGATCGTGCATGGCAAAGCGGCTTTCGACACGGTCGAGACGCTGTTCAAGGTCGGTGGCTTCGGTCATCTCGGGCTCCTTGCGCCGCAGCGCATCAGTCAAGGTAGGCGGCAAATTTCGCGCGCGCCGTGGCAAGCCGCGTCGGCACATGATAGCTGGGGAAGGGGCCATCGAACGGGACGACGTCGCGCAGGATGTCCTTGGCGACGCCGACCTTGTGGACCTCGGTCGGGCCGTCGACGATCCCCATTTCGGGGACATATTGCCACATATCCATCAGCGGGGTTTCGTTCGACATGCCGAGCGAGCCGTGAAGATGGAGCGCGCGATAGACGACGTCCTTCAGCACCCCGGGCATCGCTGCCTTGATCGCGCTGATCTCGCGCCGAACGGGTCGGGTATAAGCCTGATCGCGGTCGAGCAGCCAGGCGGCGTAGAGTACGTGCAGCCGGAATTGCAGGATCTGCGTATAGCTGTCGGCGATTTTTTCCTGGACCATCTGCTTGTCGGCCAGCCGTTCGCCCTTGGTGGTGCGGCTAACGACGCGCTCGGTCATATAGTCCATCGCCTTGTTGAGCATGCCGACGGTGCGCATCGCATGATGAATGCGGCCGCCGCCCAAACGTGATTGCGCGACCTTGAATCCCTCGCCGACCGGGCCGAGGCGGCTCGCCTCCGGCACGCGGCAGTCGGTGAAGCGCAGATAGCCGTGGACGCCGCTGCCGATCTCGTCCTTCGGTCCCACCGCGGTGTTGCGCACGATTTCCAACCCCGGCGTGTCGTGCGGGACGATCAGCATGGTCGACCCGTGATGCACCGGAACGTCCGGATCGGTGATGACCATGACGATCAGGAATTCGGCGATGCACGCGTGGCTGGCGAACCATTTTTCGCCGTCGATCACCCATTCGTCGCCGTCGAGCCGCGCCCGGCAGGTGAATTCGCCGGGATCGGCGCCGGCCTGCGGTTCGGTCATCGAATAGCAGGAGACGATTTCGCCATCGAGCAGCGGCTGGAGATATTTCGCCTTCTGCTCTGCCGTGCCGAAGCGGGCAAGGATCTCGGCATTGCCTGTGTCGGGCGCCTGCGTTCCGAACACCACCGGAGCAAACCTGCTTCGTCCGAGGATTTCGTTCATGAGGCCAAGCTTTACCTGGCCGAATCCCGCGCCGCCAAGTTCCGGGCCAAGATGACAGGCCCATAGGCCTCGCTCTTTGACGATTTGCTGGAGCGGACGCATGATCTTGCGCGCCTTGCCAGCCGGATCAAATGGGTCTGCTGGCCCGCGAAATACGAGGTCGAGCGGCTCGACCTCCGCGCGCACGAACGCGGCCATCCAGTCGAGTTGAGCCTGAAATTCGGGGTCGGTCGAAAAATCCCAAGCCATCAGCGGTTCATCCCTTCGCGCGCCGCCACGATCATTGCCCCGCGTACCAGGCGCCATCGACCCACAGTTCGGCACCCGACACATATTTGGCTTCGTCGGAGGCGAGGTACAGGCTGGCGTAGGCGATATCCATCGGGTCGCCGACGACGCCCATCGGGATCGATGCCTTGATGGCGGCGTCCTGTTCGGGGGTGATGTCGCCCAGGATCGGCGTCTTGATCTGGCCGGGGAAGATCGTGTTGACCCGAATACCCTGCTTGGCGAATTCGAGCGCCCCGGCCTTGCCCATAACCCGCACCGCAGCCTTCGAGGCGTGGTAGGAAATCGCGTTCGGACTGCCGATCAGGCCGTAAAGCGAGCTGATGTTGACAATCGCCGCATTGCCCGACGCGAGCAGCGCTGGCGCGGCGGCTTTCATGCCCAGAAAGACCGCGGTCTGGTTGATCGCGATCATGCGGTCCCAGCCTTGCTGTGTTTCGTCGACGATCCCGCCGGGGTGAAAGATGCCGGCGTTGTTGACCAAGGTCGTCAGCTTGCCGAACCGCGCAACGGCATCGGCAACGGCTTTGGCCCAATTTTCGGCATCGCTCACGTCGAGATGGATAAAGGCCGCCGTGCCGCCTTCGCTTTCGATCGCGGCGACGACCGCATGCCCCTTTTCTGCTTGCACGTCGCCGATCAACACCGAAGCGCCTTCGCGCGCATAAAGGATCGCTTGCGCTTCGCCCAGGCCGCTCGCGCCGCCCGAGATCAACGCCGACTTACCGCTCAGCCGGCCTGCCATTCCACACTCTCCCAACTCGTCATTATCGTTGCGAATCTTGTTACACACTTACTAGATGAGAACAAGCAACAATATTCACCCACGAGCTGAATGATATAATTACACTTATAAAACAGATATATATACCTCCAATATCCGATCGGGAAACGCGTCGAGATAAAATTTGCTTGTCGAAAGCAAGCAACTGCGTCAATCTGCTCCCCGGAGCGTGACTCGCGAAATTCGCACACCGCATTCGCGAGAAAATCATACGCCCGTCGATGGGAGAGAAATGATCATGACCGATCGCGTCAAAACCGCGAGCCTGCTCGCTACCGCTGCAATGATAATCTGTCCGGCATCGGCCGCGAGCGCACAGGATGCGAGCGGCGAAGCGTCAGCGGCATCGTCCGGCGGGCTTGAAGAAATCGTCGTCACCGCGCGCAAGCGTGAAGAAAGCATGCAGGACGTGCCTGCTTCGATCAGCGCGCTGTCGGCCGGCGAGCTCGATCGGCGGTTCGATTCCGACGTGCGCGATTTTGCCGACTCATCGCCAAATATTGTGATCGACGATACCCAGCAGGGGCCGGGCGGCGTTGCCGCGGTCTATATTCGCGGCATCGGCGTTGCCGACGTCGAAAAATCGGTCGACCCCGCGGTCGGCGTGGTGTTCGACGATGTCTATATCGGGCAAAGCTCGGGCAGCCTGCTGAAGGCGATCGATATCGACCGGGTCGAGGTTCTCCGCGGACCGCAGGGCACGCTGTTTGGCCGCAATGCCACCGGCGGCGTCATCAATCTCGCCCGCTCGCGACCGACCTATGACCTCACCGGCAAGGCGCGCTTGACCTATGGCCGGTTCGACACCTGGAAAATCGAGGGGGTCGCCAGCACCGGATTGTCCGAGAATGTCGCGGTCAAGGTCAGCGGCGCTTATGAAAAGTCCGACGGCTATATCTTCAACCGCGTCCAGGACCAGCCGGGCCAGCGGTCGAAATTCTATGCGCTGTCCGCAGCGCTGCTTTTTGAGCCGACCGACAATCTCGATATCCAGCTGAGCTATGATCATCAAAAGACCAAGCAGGATCCGCCGCAGCTACTGGCGATCAATCGGCCGACCGATCTGTTCTGCGTCGCGTACGCGCAATGCTCGCCTTCGCCCGGCGTGCCGACGTCGGGCGACCGCTATGTCAGCGTCTCCGACGGACGACTGGAGCGCAATGCGACGTTCAAGCTCGACATGGCGATCGCCAAGGCGACCTACGACGTCGGTTCCGACATGCAGGTCGACTATATTTTCGGCTGGCTGAAAACCGACGAAGAGATCAATCAGGATTTCGACGCAGGCCCGCAAACGCTGTATCACACCGACCGCCCGGCGCGCTGGCGCCAGACGACCAATGAACTGCGGCTGACGAAGGGTGGCAGCGGTCCGCTAACCTTCGTCCTCGGCGCTTATCTTTGGGATTCCCGCTACACGATCAATCTCAAAAACTACATCGGCTTTGCCGGTCCCCCGCTGTTGACCAGTGCGCAAGACGTGACGCAGACCAACAAGTCATGGGCGATTTATGGCGAGGCTGATTATGAGATTTTCGACCGGCTGACGCTGACCGTCGGCGCGCGTTACACGAAGGACAGGAAGTCGAGCATCGTCAACGATCTGCCGGTTTTCATCTATGGCACCACGGTCGAAGCAAACCCGATTGCAACGCTTCCGGGTTCGATCGTCATGGCCGCGCCGGTCAAGGAAAGCTGGAAGAAATTCACCCCGCGCGTTTCGCTGCGTTACGAGCTTTCCGATGAAGCCATGGTCTATGCCCTATGGTCGCGCGGCTATCGCGGTGGCGGATTCAACGGCCGTCCGGCAACCATCGGTGCGGCGACGATTCCCTATGATCCCGAAACGCTCGACAACTACGAAGCCGGTTTCAAGACCGAGTTCGCGGGCGGGCGCGTGCGCCTGAACGGTGCGGCGTTCCTGATGAAATATAAGGATATGCAGCAGGATCTCGACGTCCCTGCGCCGGGAACCTCAACGGGGCGCGAGAACCGCACGATCAATGCGTCTTCGGCAGAATTTAAGGGCGTTGAGCTCGATCTGACCGCGCGCCTGTTCGACGGCTTCACGCTCAGCGGCAACCTCGGCTATCTCGACGCCAAATATAAGGATTTCTTTGGGGACATCTACAGCACCGGCACGCCGGTCGATGCCTCGTTCCTGAAGATCCGCCGCGCGCCAAAATGGACGTGGAGCCTGGGCGGCATCTATGAGGCCGACATCGGCAGCAATGCATCGGCGTGGATTGCCGGCGACGTCCATTATATCGGCGGGCACGAGATCACCTTCCTCAACAACCCGAACCTGCGCAACAATGGGCAGTATCTGGTCGATGCGTCGATCAACGCGCGGTTCAACCAGACCACGGTCAGCCTGTTCGGCAAAAATCTGGCCAATGAAAAGGGCTGGACGATCGGCTACGACGTGCAGGGGGTGTGGAGCTACGCCGCGCCGCGCCCGCGGCGGACGTGGGGCGTTGCCGTGACCCAGGCCTTCTGAGTAGCGCTGGAGATGACGACATGGTCGAAGCCTGAACCACGCCGATGGGTGGTCACCGGCGCATCGCGAGGGCTGGGCCTCGCGATCGCCCGGCTGGCCGCCAGCAAGGGTGATCGCGTCGCCCTGATCGCGCGCGGCGCGGATATCGACGCGCAGGCGAAAGCGGTCGGCGGCGAGGCCATCGGCCTGGTCGCCGACGTGACCGATCCGGCGTCGGTCGCGGCCGCCTGCGCGCAGATTGCCGAGCGTTGGGGCGGTATCGATGTCCTGATCAACAACGCCGGCCTCCATCGCGGCGGGCTGCTTGCTTCGCTGTCGCACGGCGATTGGCAATCGGTGCTGGATACCAACCTGTCCGGCCCGCTCAACTTTGTGCGCGCCGCCCTGCCGCACATGGGCGAAGGTGGGTCGATCGTGAATATCGGGGCCGTCGTCGGGCTGCGCGGTTTTGCCGGCGACGCGGCCTATGGCGCGTCAAAGGCCGGGCTGGCCGGGTTGACACAGGTGCTGGCGGTCGAGCTGGCGCGGAGCGGTATCCGGGTCAATTATGTCATTCCGGGGCTGACCGCGACCGAAATGACCGCGGGCATATCGGCACGCGCCAAAGCCAAGCTTGTCGCGAGTATTCCGCTCGGTCGCGAAGGCACCGCCGAGGAGCTGGCCGATGTCGTCTGGTGGGTGGCGGGGTCGCCCTATATGACCGGCTCGATCATCTCGAACGACGGCGGGCTGCTGTGCAGATTGTGAGCGATCCGGCCGAGCGGTTTGCCCGTTGGCTGGAAGACGAAGCGGGCATAGCGGGGGCACGGATCGTCCGCCCACTGACCGGCGGCAATGCCAATGTCACGAGCCTGGTCGAAACCGCCGACGGCCCGATGGTGCTCCGCTATCCCCCCGCGGATACGGTGTCCGACTTAGCCAGTGCAGGCATTGCGCGCGAATTTCGGTTCATATCGGCGATCGCGGGCAAGGCGCCGGTGGCCGAACCGATCCTGTTCTGCGACGATCTTGCGGTGCTCGGCGCGCCCTTTTCGCTGACCCGTTTTGTCCGCGGAGTGGCGATCACCGACACGCTGCCGTCCGTTTATTCGAACAGCGTCGATACGCTCGATGCGGTCGGCCACGCGCTGATCGACGCGCTCGCCAGCGTTCACGCGATCGCGCCGGTCCCCGCTGAGCTGGGCGATGTCGACAAGGCGCGGACGTTTGTACCGCGCCAGATCGAGCGCTGGCGCACGGTGCGCGCTGTCCATGCGGTCCGCAATCTGCCGCTGATCGAAACACTCGGCGCGTGGCTCGCGGCGAACGTGCCGGAACCAGAAGCGGTGCGGATCGTGCATTGCGACTATCATCTCGACAATGTTTTGATGGACCCCGAAGTGCCAGAGGTCAGGGCGATCCTCGATTGGGAAATGGCGACGCTGGCCGATCCGATGGTCGACGTCGGGCTGGTCACCGCGATGTGGAATCGCGATGAAAGCCTGCCGCTCGGTTTCGCCTTTGTTCAGCGCGTGTCGAATTTGCCCGGCGTGATCGACGGCACGGGGCTGGCGCAACGCTGGGCTCACACGACCGGACTGTCGATCGATCATCTCGGATATTTTCAGGCTTTCGCGCTGTGGCGCCTCGCCGCGATCGTCGAGGGCGCCTATGTGCTGTTTCGCGAAGGGCAGGTCGACGGGGCATATGAGCGCGGGCTGGAGCATGATGTGCCAGCGTTGCTCGATGCAGCGTGGCGAATCGCGGCGGCCGAGGGGATGGCGTGATGGACGCGACGATGATGCACGAGCCGCTGGGGACTGCGGCCATCGTCGCGCACGGCGAACATATCCACGCTACGAGCCGCATCGGCCTGTTCGACGGTGAGCGGGTGACGTGGCGCAGCTATGCCGAGACAGCCGAACGCGCCCGCCGTCTTGCCGCGGCGTTGCAGGCTACGGGCGTCGAAGCGAACACCCGGGTTGCAACGCTCAGCTGGAATGATTTTGCGCATTTCGAGGCCTATCTGGCGGTGCCAGCGATGGGCGCGGTGCTCCACACGCTCAATCTGCGTCTGCATCCCGATCAACTGCGTTACATCATGGCGGACGCCGAAGACGGCTTTCTGATTGCCGATGCTACGCTGCTCGCCGGGCTGGTGCCACAGGTCAATTCGCTGACCGACCTGCGCCACATCATCGTGACGGGCGACACCGAGCAGCTTGCCGGGCTCGAGAAGCCCTGGACGTCCTACGAAGCGTTTATCGCGGGCCACGCGCCGATCGCGCAATTTCCGGACGTCGACGAGACCGCCGCCGCGGCCACATGCTATACCTCGGGGACGACCGGCGATCCCAAAGGTGTCGTCTATTCGCATCGCACAATCTTTCTGCACAGCCTGGCGTCGATGGCCGCCAATGCCTTTGCGCTCAGCGACCGCGATACCATCCTGCTGCTGCCCCCGATGTTCCATGCCAATGCGTGGGGGCTGCCCTATTCGGGCTGGCTCGCGGGCGCCGATTTCGTGCTGCCGGGGCCGCATTTGCAGCCCGAGGCCATTCGCCGGATGATTCGCGCCACCGCGCCGACCTTTACCGCGACGGTCCCGACCATCCTCAACGACCTGCTGCGTGCCGATGCCGCTGACCCGGTGGATATGACCAGCTTTCGCGTCATCGTGGCGGGCGGATCGGCGGTTTCGGAAGGGCTGATCGCCGATGTCGAGCGCTGCTGGAATATCCCGCTGATCCAGGGCTGGGGCATGACCGAAACCAGCCCGTTATGCGTCCTGTCGCATCCCCCCGCCGACGTACCGCCCCAAGATGCGCGCCGGTTGCGCGCGAAAAGCGGGCGTCCCGTCGCCGGGGTCCGGGTGCGGCTGGTCGATGATCAGGACAGGCCGGTCGCCGAAGATGGTCGGAGCGTCGGGCGGTTGCAGCTGCGCGGGGCCTGGATCGCGCGCGGTTACCACCGCGGCGCTGGGGCTGGCGTGCTGACCGACGATGGCTGGCTCGATACCGGCGATGCGGGCACTATCGACGCGCGCGGCTATGTGCAGGTCACCGACCGATTGAAGGATCTGATCAAGTCGGGGGGCGAGTGGATTCCCTCGGCGGAACTGGAGAACCATATCGCCAGCCTGCCCGGCGTCGATCTCGCGGCGGTGATCGGCGTTTCCGATCCGCGCTGGGAGGAGCGGCCGCTGGCGATCGTCACGACGCCTGACGGCCTGCGCCCCGATTTCGCGGCCTTGCGATCGGCGTTACAGGGCGGGATCGCGCGGTTCTGGATTCCCGAATATTGGGCGCACACCGATACGCTGCCATTGACCAGCGTCGGCAAGATTGACAAGCAGGCGCTGCGCGCGGCCGTCGCGACGGGCAAAATGGCTTTTGAAAGGATTGATGAATCTTCATGAACGCACCGTCGTCGATGAAGGGCAAGGCCTCGCTGCGCGAGGTGACACAGGTCCAGCCGGCTCCCGCCAAGGTCCGTGCCAAGCCGCGCGCCGTTCGCCGCACGCAGGCCGAACGCACCGCATTGTCCGACGCCCGGATGTTCGACGCTGCCATGCAGCTGATCGTCGAGCAGGGAACCCACGCAACGACGCTCAAGGAGGTCGGCGAGCGCGCCGGCTATTCGCGCGGACTCGCATCGAGCCGCTTCGGATCGAAAGATGCGCTGTTCGGACAGCTGGTGTTGCACTTCAACACCAGCTGGACGCGCGAACTGGCGAACAAGGTCGGTACCCGCGGCGGCGCCCAAGCCTGCCTTGCCGCCTTGCGCGCGGTCGAGGGATTTTTGTCGAGCCACTCGGGTTACATGCAGGCGATGTATATCCTGTGGTTTGAATCGATCAGTTCGCACAATGATGTGCGCGACCATCTTGCCGCCTATCACGAAATCTATCGCCGCGACGTCGCGCACTGGGTCGAGGAAGGCATCGCCAGCGGCGAGATCGATACGTCGGTCGACGCCGAATGCTATGCGTTCGGCTTCTGCAGCTTTATCTTCGGCACGATCTATCAATGGCTTGTCGCACCCGGCAGCGTCGACCTGCCGAAACAGTTCGAAGCCTTTCGCCGCTCGACCGCGAAAGCCTTTGGAACCACGTACTGAGTCTCTCGGTCAAGTCATAATAAGTCCTGTAAAACCAATGATATGGGGGCAAGTTTTTGCGCTTGATTTTCTATTTGCTAGACGCTAGCAAATAAATTGCGCGATGCCGATAATGGCACTGACATATGGGAGAGTTGGCTTGGCATGGGTTGTCGATCCGCGGCGATTGTGCAGCATAGGGGACCATTTGGTCGCGATGCCGCTGCGGATGCGCGTCGCCCGGCGCAGCCCTCCGTCGCGTATCACTGAAAAATTCGACGGATGACGCGCGCTGATCGCGTTGACGGCGGTTTGATGCGCCCGGTGCTCGACGGTGTTCGCGTGATCGAGCTGGCAGGGATCGGCCCCGCGCCCTTTTGCGGCATGATGCTCGCCGACCACGGCGCCGAGGTGATCCGGATCGACCGGCCCGGGGGCAGCGACCCGCTGGCGCAGGATCAGCGGCGCGATGTCCTGCTGCGCTCGCGGCGCTCGATCACGCTCGACCTGAAGCAGCCGGAGGCGGTAGAGATCGTTGGCAGGCTTGTCGAAACCGCCGATGGCCTCATCGAAGGGTTTCGGCCGGGGGTGGCCGAGCGGCTGGGACTGGGGCCTGACAAATTGCTGCTGCGCAACCCGGCACTGGTATATGGGCGGATGACGGGTTGGGGGCAGCATGGCCCCTTGTCGGACAAGGCGGGCCACGACCTCAATTATATATCGCTCAACGGCTGCCTCGGCGCGCTGGGTTCAGAGGGTGAACCGCCACCGCCGCCGCTGAACCTGATCGGCGATTATGGCGGCGGCGGCATGATGCTGGCGTTCGGGTTCGTCGCGGCGTTGCTCGCGGCGCGCCAGACCGGCGAGGGGCGCGTGATCGATTGCAGCATGGCCGAAGGATCGGCCGCGTTGATGGCGGGCATGTGGTCGCTCACCCACAACGGGATGTGGGATAAGGGCCGCGGCCAGAATCTGCTCGATGGCGGGGCACCGTTCTACGCCTGCTACGCCTGCTCGGATGGCGCCTTTATCGCGATCGGCGCGATCGAGGCGCAATTTTATGCGCGGCTGATTGACGCGCTGGGTTTGTCCAGCGATCCCCTGTTTGCCGCCCAGCACGACCAATCGAAATGGCCCGCGATGAAGGCGCGGCTGGCCGCCATTTTTGGGTCGGCGTCGCGGGCGAGCTGGACCGAGCGATTGCAGCACCGCGATTGTTGCTACACCGAGGTGCTGACGATGGCCGAAGCGCCGTCGCACGCGCACAACCGCGCCCGCGGCAGCTATCTGGAGGTCGGGGGTCTAACGCAACCGCATCCGGCACCGCGCTTCATCGGCACCCAGGTTGCGGCGCCCCAGATGTGGCAGCGTGATTCCGACCGCGCGGAAATCCTTGCCGAGATCGGCGTGGCAGACCCCGATCGGATCGCGGCGACATAAAGCTTTGAGTGAGAATGACGGGCGCTGACCAAGGCGCCGTTGGATACTGGAGAGAGCAATGACGACAATCGCCGATACAAGCGTGGCCCCCGAGCGTCGCGAAGATCAGCCTGCCGTAGATTATGACGCGATCGTCATCGGCGCCGGCTTTGCCGGCCTGGCGCTGATCCATTATCTGCGCGAGGCCGGTATCAGCGTCCGTGTCTTTGACCGCGCATCGGACATCGGCGGCACCTGGACGTGGAACCGCTATCCAGGCGCGGCGACTGACAGCGAAAGCTATTACTACTGCCTGACCTTCTCGCCCGAGTTGTTGCAGCAATGGTCATGGTCCAAACGCTATCCCGGCCGCGAGGAAACCCAGAATTATATGCGGTTCGTCGCGGACAAATGCGACATGTGGCCGCACATCCAGTTCAACACCGAAATCGTCGAGGCGGAGTATCTGGAATCGCGCGGCTGCTGGCAGGTCAAGACCGGCGAGGGCGACGTCTATAGCTGCAAATATTTCATCAGCGGCATGGGGATGATTTCGGAACCGATGATCCCCAAGATCCCCGGTATGGACCGCTTCAAGGGACCGATCTTCCATTCCTTGCGCTGGCCGCATGAAGGGCTGGATTATACTGGCAAGAAGGTCGGCATCATCGGCGCCGGCGCTACCACCGTTCAGATGCTGCCCGTCGTCGCCGAAACCGCCGGCAGCGTGACGGTATTCCAGCGCACGCCAAATTATGTCCTGCCCGCGATGCAGAAAGACATGACCCCTGAGTGGGAGAAAGAGATCAAGGACAATTATCCGGCGATCGTGGCGAAGTGCCGCAATCATGTCTTTGGCATGGCCTTCGACAGCCCGGTCGGGCGCAACGTGCTGGACACCCCGCCCGAGGAACGCCAGCGCATTTTCGAGGAGAATTGGACCGGCAGCTTCCGCTGGGTTTTCGAAACCTTCGACGATTTGCTCGCCAGTCCCGAAGCCAACCGCATCGCGGGCGATTTCATCGCCGCCAAGATGCGTGAGCGGGTCAAGGATCCTGCGCTGGCTGACCTGCTGACCCCCAGCTTCGACGATTATCCGCTGTTCGCCAAGCGTCCGCCGCTCGATCACGGCTATTTCGAAGCTTTCAATCGCGACAATGTGCATCTGGTCGACATCAAGAAGCGCGAGCCGCTGGTCGAGATCACCGACACGGGGGTGCGCACCACACTCAACGATTATGAATTCGACATCATCGTGCTGGCGACGGGCTTCAAGGCCTACACGGGGGCGCTCGAAGCCTTTCCGATCCGCGGTAAGGGCGGTCAGACGCTGCGCGAAAAATGGCAGGTCCAATCGTCGTCGATCATGGGAGTCTGCGTCGCCGGCTTCCCGAACATGTTCATCGTTACCGGTCCGCAGGCGCCGTTCGCCAACCTGCCGACGTCGATCGAGCAGAATGCGATCTGGATATCGCGCTGTATCGCGAAGATGGAACGCGAGGGGCTCGATCTGTTCGAACCGCGCGAGGAGGCCGAGCGCGAATGGACCGCCGCGACCGCCGATATTCACGGCCAGACGTTGATGGCCGAAGGCGACAAGGTCAATTCGTGGATGATGGGCGCCAACCGCGACGACAAGGGCGCGCGCGTGCTGATCTATTTCGGTGGCGCCAACCTTTATTATGACGCGCTGGACCGATCGGCGGCGGACGATTTTCCGGAGCTCGAGTTCAAAAGGCGCGCGTAGGACGGCGGCTTCGCGCCGGCGCAGGGGCGCCGCGTCCTTGTCTCTCTGACAGCCGACTTCTAGGTCGGTCCCCCGCGAATCCCTAGCGCGTCGTCGATCGCGCGTGTCTGCATTGTTTGCAACACGCCCAAAAGTCGACCGGTCGCAGTCGGCGAATCAGCTACGCAAGCGGTACCCGACAGCCAATTCGTTGACGATCAGCCTGGGCTGCGATGGATCGACCTCAAGCTTTTGGCGCAAACCGCGGATCGCGATCCGCAGATATTCGACGCGCTCGGTTTGGGCCGGCCCCCAGACCGATTTCAGCAATTGCACGTGGCTCAGCACGCGGTCTGGTCGGCGTGCAAGTTCGGCCAGAACCGAATATTCCTTCGGCGTCAGATGAATCTCCTCGCCGTCGCGCAGCACCCGGCGATGTTCGAGATCGATCCGCACCCGTCCAACATCGACTACCGCAGCCTGATTGTCCGTTTGTGCGAGGCGCTGGTGACGCAGGGCGGTCCGGATGCGTGCGAGCAGCTCCTCGGTATCGAACGGCTTGGTAACATAGTCGTCGGCGCCAAGGTCGAGTGCCGTCACCTTTTCGGCACTGTCCTCGCGCGCCGAAACGACGATCAGCGTCGCGGTCGAACGCAGCCGGATCGGTTCGATAAGTTCAAGCCCGTCGCGATCGGGCAGGCCCAGGTCGAGCAGCACAACGTCGGGATGTTCGATGTCGAGCAGCGCGAGCGCTTGCCGGGCGTCGGCTGCCTCGACGACATCATGTCCCGCGCGCTGCATCGTCGCTTTCAGCAGCCGTCGGATATGGGCGTCGTCCTCGACGACCAGGATTTTTGCGGCCTGCGACATCGCCGCTTCCTACCGCGCCGGAAAGCGGACGTCGAGCGAGCGATTGAGTTGCAATAGGTGAACGCGGGGCTCGCCCAGAAAGCCGAGCAATGGCTGCTCGATTGATTTCCGTACCAGCGCGCGGATTTCGTTTTCGGTTGCGCCGCGTGCCTTCGCCACCCTTTCCACTTGGAAAAAGGCTGCCTCGGGGCTGATATGGGGGTCCAGCCCCGAGGCAGAGGTCGTCACCAGGTCAGGCGGGACAGGAGAGCCCGGTGTCGTTTCGGAAAGGGTGGCAACGTCGCCCTGAACGCGCTCGGCCAGCGCTTTGCTTGTCGGCCCAAGGTTCGATCCCGACGAGGCGCTGGCATCGTAGCCGTCGCTGCCTGCGGCCGAGGGGCGACCGTGGAAATAGGCGTTGCTCGTGAATTTCTGGCCGATCAGGTTCGAGCCGATGACGCGGTCACCTTCGCGGATCAGGCTGCCGTTCGCCTGCTCCGGAAACAGCGCTTGGCCGATGCCGGTGAGCGCGAGCGGATAGGCGAGCCCCAACAAGGCAGCGAACAAGAGCGTTAGTGTGAGCGCCGGACGCAGCGCGGATTTGAGGTCGGAAAGCATCGTTTTTCCTTCAGGCGAGGTTGAGGCCGGACACGGCGAGGTCGATCAGCTTGATCCCCACAAAGGGCGCGACGAGCCCGCCAAGGCCATAGACCGACAGGTTGCGCGCAAGCAGCGGACCGGCGGGCATCGGGCGGTAGCGCACGCCCTTGAGCGCCAGCGGCACGAGACAGGGGATGATGAGCGCGTTGAAGATGATCGCCGACAGCACCGCGCTTTCGGGCGTGGCGAGTCCCATGACGTTGAGCACGCCAAGGCCGGGATAGAGCGCGACGAAGATCGCCGGGATGATCGCGAAATATTTGGCGACATCGTTGGCGACCGAAAAGGTCGTCAGCGCGCCGCGCGTCATGAGAAGCTGTTTGCCGAGCCCGACGACTTCGATCAGCTTTGTCGGGTCGCTGTCGAGGTCGACCATATTGCCCGCCTCGCGCGCCGCCTGCGTTCCCGTGTTCATCGCGACGCCGACGTCGGCCTGCGCAAGCGCGGGGGCGTCGTTGGTGCCGTCGCCGCACATCGCGACGAGGCGACCCTCGGCCTGTTCGCGGCGGATCAGCGCCAGCTTGTCCTCTGGCGTTGCTTCGGCCAGGAAGTCGTCGACCCCGGCTTCGGCAGCGATCGCCGCGGCGGTCAGCGGATTGTCGCCGGTGATCATAACCGTGCGGATGCCCATTTTCCTGAGCTCGACGAAGCGTTCGCGGACCCCCGACTTGACGACATCCTTAAGGTGGATCGCCCCGAGCAGTCGCCCGTCCCGGATCACCGCCAGCGGCGTGCCGCCGGCGCGCGCGATCTCGTCGGTGATGCGGCGCATCTCCTGCACGGCAGGCAATGCATCCTCGAGAGGATGCGCCTTCAGGATGGAATCGACGGCGCCCTTGTGGATCGTCACCCCGGCGACGGTCACGCCCGACAGCCGGGTCTGCGCGGTAAAGGGGATGATCTCGGACCCGGCGGGCAAGGCTTGAACGCGGATCGCATAGCGCTCGCGCGCCAAGGCAACGATTGAGCGGCCTTCGGGCGTCTCGTCGGCCAGGCTCGCGAGCAAGGCCGCTTCGGCCAGCATGTCGGTTTCGACGCCCGCCAGCGCGCGAAATTCGCTCGCTTGCCGGTCGCCGATCGTGATCGTCCCCGTCTTGTCGAGCAGCAGCACATCGACGTCGCCCGCCGCCTCGACGGCGCGGCCCGACTTCGCGAGGACGTTGAAGCGCACAAGGCGGTCCATTCCCGCGATGCCGATCGCGGACAGCAGCGCGGCAATCGTCGTCGGTATCAGCGTGATCAGCAGCGCCGCGAGCAGCGCCACCGGGATCGCTCCGCCCGCGTAAGAAGCAAAGGCGGGAATCGTCGACACCGCGATCAGAAAGATGATCGTCAGCCCGACGAGCAGGATGGTGAGTGCGATTTCATTCGGCGTCTTGCGCCGCTCGGCGCCTTCGACAAGCGCGATCATGCGATCGAGAAAGCCCTGGCCCGGTTCGGCGGTGACGCGCACCTTGATCTGGTCGGAAATGACGCGGGTGCCCGCGGTCACCGCGCTGCGGTCGCCGCCCGCTTCGCGGATCACGGGCGCGCTCTCGCCGGTGATCGCGGCCTCGTTGACCGAGGCGACGCCTTCGATCACCTCGCCATCGGCGGGGATCAGGTCGCCCGTCTCGACGAGTACGATCTCGCCCTTTTCGAGCTGGGTGGCGGGGACGAGTTCATAGGTGTCGCCGACGCCGAGCATCAGCTTGGCCTTGAGTTCGGCCTTGGTTGCGCGCAGCGACGCAGCCTGCGCGCGCCCGCGCCCTTCGGCGAGTGCTTCGGCAAAGGTGCCGAAAAGCACGGTCAGCCAGAGCCAGAGCGCGAGCTGAACCTGGAAACCCGTCGACAGGCCGGGCTCGCCGAGCGCGAGAAGCAGGGTGAGCAGCGCCGCGACGCTTGCGGTGACGAACATCACCGGATTGCGCGACAGTTCGCGTGGTTTCAGCTTCTTCACCGCATCGCGCATCGCGGGGATGACGAGGGCGGCGCTGAACATCGAATTGGGTGCTGTCATGATCGAATCCGTCAGAAAAGCTGGCCGTTGACCATCGCCAGATGGTCGGCGATCGGGCCAAGGGCGAGGCTCGGAAGGAAGGTGAGGCCGCCAAGGATCAGGATGATCCCGACGAGCAGGCCGATCCAAAGGCCGCCGGTGGTGGGAAAGGAACCGCTCGACGCCGGGACGTGGCGCTTGGCGGCGAGGCTGCCCGCGATGGCGAGCGCTGGAACGATGACGAAAAAGCGCCCCAGCCACATCGCGACGCCGAGCATCCCGTTGTAAAAGGGCGTGCCCGCGGTCAGACCGGCAAAGGCCGAGCCATTGTTCCCGGCGCACGAGGTGAAGGCATAAAGGATCTCGGAAAAGCCGTGCGGTCCCTTGTTGAGCGGCCCGGCGAGTCCCGCGGGCAGCACGCTGGCGATCGCGGTGAAACCAAGGATGACGAGCGGCAGGATCGCGATCGCCAGCACCGCGAGCTTGACCTCGCGCGCCTCGATCTTCTTGCCGACATATTCGGGGGTGCGCCCGACCATCAGCCCGGCAACAAACACTGCGAGGATGGCGAACAGCAGGAAGCCATAGATGCCCGCGCCGACCCCGCCGACGACGACTTCGCCGATCTGCATGTTGAACAGCGGGATCATGCCGCCGAGCGCGGTAAAGCTGTCGTGCATCGCGTTGACCGCGCCGCACGACGCGGCGGTGGTGACGACCGCGAACAGCGCGGAGGCGGCGATGCCGAAACGCACCTCCTTGCCCTCCATATTGCCGCCGAGGGCACCCAGCTGGTGCAGCACCGGGTTGCCCGCGGCTTCCTGCCAATAGGTGACCGCCACGCCGGCGACGAACAGCACGCCCATCGCGGCGAGGATCGCCCATCCCTGGCGCGTGTCGCCGACCGCCCTGCCGAAGCACCAGGTCAGCCCGACGCCGATTGCCAAGATCGACAGCATCTGGACCAGATTGGTGAGCGCAGTCGGGTTTTCGAAGGGATGCGCGCTGTTGGCGTTGAAGAAGCCGCCGCCATTGGTGCCGAGCATCTTGATCGCTTCCTGGCTCGCGACCGGGCCGAGCGCGATCGTCTGTTTGACCCCCTCGAGCGTGGTAGCATCGACCGAGCCCGCCAGCGTTTGCGGCACGCCGCTGGCGATCAGAAAGATCGCATAGACGATACAAATGGGGAGCAGCAGATAGAGGGTGACGCGCGTCATATCGGCCCAGAAATTGCCGATCGTCTTCACCTCGCGCCGCGCAAAACCGCGGAACAAGGCGAAAGCGATCGCGATACCGGTCGCCGCCGAGAGGAAATTCTGGATCGTCAAACCCAGCATCTGCGACAGGTTCGACAGCGTCGCCTCGCCCGAATACCATTGCCAGTTCGTGTTGGTGGTAAAGCTGATCGCGGTGTTGAACGCGCCGTCGGCACCGACCGCCCCGAACCCCTGCGGATTGACCGGCAGCACGCCCTGCAATCGCAGGACCGCATAGGTGAAGATCAGCAGCGCGACGTTGAACAGCAGCATGTGCAGCGCGTAGCGTCGCCAGCCTTGCTCCTCATTGGGGTCGATCCCCGCGAGACGGTAGAAGCCGCGCTCGACCGGACCAAGCACTCGGTGCAGCGGGGTGATGCGCCCTTCATAGAGCGCAAACAGCCACAACCCCATCGGCTTGGCGAGCGCGAGGAGGATGGCGACGAAGAGGAGGATCAAGCCCCAGCCAGCGACGGTCATGTCAGGTTCCGATCAGAAACGCTCGGGCCGCAGCAAGGCAGCGAGCAGATAGACGAGGAGGGCAGCGGCAGTGACGCCGGCGAGGATCAGCGAGCTGTTCATCGCTATGCCCAGTCGCAAAGGCGCGCGTAACCGAGCGTCGCTGCGACCAGCAGGGCGATCAGACCGAGCCACAATATATCGGACATGGATATTCTCCGGCGAGGGACTCCAGCGGGAGCCGGTTGGGATGTGGGCGCCGCTACGCCCCTTCGCCGTAAAGTTTCGCGGGCGAATTCGCCGATCGGCATAAAGTTTCCATAAAGTCCGGGCGTCGCGTGCTTGGCGCTGGCGCTCCCGTTCGGCTAAGCCCGGCACATGCCGACGCCTGCGCCCCCGGAAAAACGACCTTCGCCCGAGGCCTTGCTGCGTCAGGCGCGGCGCGAGGATCGCGGCGAGCTCAAGATTTTCCTCGGCGCGGCGCCGGGGGTCGGCAAAACCTATGCAATGCTGACCGAGGGCGCGGCGCTGAAACGCGACGGGGTCGATGTCGTCGTCGCCGTGGTGGAAACGCACGGCCGCGCTGAAACCCAAGCCTTGCTCGACGGGCAGGAAGTCGTCGCGCCGCGGAAGGTCGAGTATCGCGGCCGGACCCTCACCGAAATGGACCTCGACGCCGTGCTGCGCCGCGCACCCGCGTTGGCATTGGTCGATGAATATGCCCACACCAACGTCGAGGGCAGCCGCCACCCCAAGCGCTGGCAGGACGTCGCCGAACTGCTCGACGCCGGCATCGATGTCTATACGACGCTCAACATCCAGCATGTGGAAAGCCTCAACGACGTCGTCGCCAGCTTCACCCGCGTCCGCGTGCGCGAGACCGTGCCCGACAGCGTCTT
This sequence comes from Sphingopyxis microcysteis, assembly GCF_012274265.1. GTDB lineage: Bacteria > Pseudomonadota > Alphaproteobacteria > Sphingomonadales > Sphingomonadaceae > Sphingopyxis > Sphingopyxis microcysteis. The sequence continues at coordinate 93,288 of NZ_JAANYY010000003.1, read as the reverse complement.
CGAGGGCGCCGAGATCAAGCTCGTCGATTTGCCCCCCGACGAGCTGATCGACCGGCTGAAAGACGGCAAGGTCTATGTGCCGCAAGAGGCGTCACGCGCGCTTGCGCACTTCTTTTCCAAACCAAACCTGTCGGCGCTGCGCGAGATGGCGCTGCGGCGCGCGGCGCTCAGCGTCGATCGCCAGATGCTGCACGATCTCGACGCTAGCGGCGTGGCGGGCACCTATGCGGCGGGCGAGCGCATATTGGTGGCGATCAGCGAGCAGCGGGGGGTCGACGCCCTTGTGCGGTCCGCAAAACGGCTGGCCGACGGGCTCAACGCGCCGTGGACCGCGGTGCACATCGAAACCCCGCGCAGCGAAAATTTCGATGAGGAGACCAAACGCCGGATCGCCGCGGCGCTGTCGCTCGCCGCGACGCTCGGCGCGACGATCGCGACGATCCCGTCCGAGCATGTCATCACGGGTTTGCGTGGGCAGATCGAGGCGCAGCGCGCAACGCAGCTGATCATCGGCCGGTCGCAGCGCAGCTGGTGGTTCGAACTGCGTCACGGGTCGGTGGTCGAAACTTTGATACGCGGGTCAAGAGATCTGGCGGTGCATGTCATTCCGTCGCCCGAAACGGCGACAAATAAAGCCGGGTGGAAAGGCTGGCTGCGCGGCTGGGGTCAGCCGACGGCCTATGCAGGCGCGCTCTTTCTGATCGCGGCCACGACATTGCTCGCCAAATTTGCCGAGCCGCTGATCGGGCGCGGCGCGGTCGATCTGCTTTATCTGGTCCCGGTCATCGTGACCGCGACGCTTTATGGTCTGCGGCCTGGCTTGTTTTCCAGCCTTGCTGCGGCATTGGCGTTCAACTTCTTTTTCCTCGACCCGGTCCACACCTTCACCATCTCCGATCCGCAAAGTGTGCTGACGATGCTGTTGCTGACCGGGGTGGCGGCGGTGACCAGCAACCTCGCCGGACGGCTGCGAACCCGCGCCCGCATCGGGGTACGCAGCGCCGAAGAGAATGCGTCGCTCGCCGCTTTTGGTCAGATGCTCGCGCGCGCGTCGGATCGCGAGGCGACCGCGACCGCGACGTGCGATGAAGTGTCGCGGCTATTAGGTGTACGCTGCGTTATGCTCGTAGAAACCGACGGAATTTTGTCCTCGATCGTGGCGCGGCCGCGCGAGGCAACCATTTCGCCGGTCGACCAGGCCGCCGCCGATTGGGCGTGGAGCAGCGGCGAGCCGGCGGGGCGCGGCACGAGCACGCTCGTGGCCTCCGACTGGCAATTTCATCCGCTCAGAACCGGGCTCGGTGTGCTGGCCGTGCTTGGCATCGCGAGCGACGACGGAGCGGATCCGATTGCGCCTGACAAGGCTGCCCTTTTGGCGACACTGATCGGCCAGTCCGCGCTGGCGCATGAACGCCTGCACCTCGAGGACGAAATGCGCAGCCTCTCGGTGCTGGAGGAACGCGACCGATTGCGCGCGGCGTTGCTCTCGTCAATCGGGCACGATCTACGCACGCCGCTTACCGGCGTCACCGCAGCGATCGAGGCAATGGCCGATGAACACCCCGACGCCGCGGCGCTGCCCGTCGCGCGCGCCGAAGTCGCGAGGCTACGACGGTTTCTCGACAATCTTCTCGAACTCGTTCGTCTCGATGCGGGCGGCGTCAAGCTCGACCTGACCCCCGTCGATCTCACCGACGTCGTCGCGGCCGTGGTTCACGATCTCAAGGATTCCCTGCGCGGCCATCATATTGATTTTCAGGTTCCCGCCGGTTTGCCGCTCGTCCGGGTCGATGAACGGCTGCTCCATCATATCCTGCTCAATCTCCTGGCCAACGCCATACAGCATGGCGGAAATTCCGGACCCATCGGCATCATCGGCCGACGAACCGCCGATGCGGTCACCTTGACGATCCGCGATCGGGGCGAGGGGCTGGAGCCGGGAACCGAACGGACGATCTTCGATACGTTTGCGCAGGGTAAAGGCGGGGACCGGCACGGCGGCAGCGGCCTGGGGCTGGCGATCGCAAAGGGATTTTCGGATGCGCTCGGTATCGGAATTGCCGCAGCCAATCATCCCGACGGCGGCGCGGCGTTTACGCTCAGTTTCCCCGACCGATTGATTTCCAAAACAATCGACCCTTCCTGAGCGTTGCTCTGAAGGCCGTCTCGGCCGCAGGAGAAAGATCATGGGAAGATTTGAGTTTGAAATTTGTATCCACCCCCTGCGTGGAATGCTGGAGGAAAAGTTGGAACCAAGCGACCATTGAAGCCCAGACAGATATGGGCATTTCGCTTTCACCTGGATCGAGAGCATCGGCTCCATGATCGGGCGTTTTTCCATCGGGCGATCGACGGCAAACTGAGAGGGTGCAATCTAGAGAAGGTCAGCACCGGCGCCCTTGTTACCGGTGGTGAGTTGAGAACGCGGGCGATGGTGATTCAGCAGAAGACCAATCGGCCAGTTCAATTCGCAATCAGGTAGGATGCATGTGGGAGCCTCCTCGCGTGGCTCGAACGTCGCGGCGGATCGGTTGACGATCACGTGTTCCCGAGCCGCGTCGATCACTCAGCGCATATCAGTACGCGACAATATACACGGCTCGTTGACGAACGGGTCACCGCGGTTGGACGCCCAAGCGAAGACTATGGGACGTATTCGTCGCGTCAAACATCGTGCGCGCCGCGAGCCCGTGAATGCGGCTGTCTCGGATCTGGGCCTGAAAGCTGCTCGTCACAAACCGGCCATGCGCAGGCATCCTGACCACTGTGTAAAGATTGCCCGCGCAATCCCACTTGACCCTGTAGGTACTACAGGGTGCATATGCTTGGCTAACTCGATGCCGATCGAGAGGAATGAAGATGGCTGACATTCGACATAAGACGCTCAACGGGCTCGGATTGCGAGGCCGTCGCGTTCATGATAGGCGGCGAGCCATGTCGGCTTTCCTTGCCCGCCTAATTGTCACCATTTCGCTGCTGTTCGGCAGCGTTGTCGTGCCGGCGATGGCGGGCGCAGAAGCGGGGCATGTGATCGAAATCATCGATGTCGATTGCGACGTCGTTGCTGCACCGTCGGACGCTGACGAACATTCGCCCGACAACCCACCGCCGCTGCATATCGATCATCATCATTGTTCGGCCTGTACCGAGCTGAACGGTCGCCCGCCGATGTCGGACAGGTTGGTTTCGAGTGCCTTGTTCTTCGGCCAACCCGCGACCGTTCTCGCGTCCGACGCGACGGCACCCCCCACTCAGCCTCCCGCCGCCTGATCACTGCTTCGCGCAGGCGTTCGCCTGCGTCGTCACGCATTGATCAGGAGTATTTATGTCTAAATCATTGGGCACCCTGCTGCTTGCAGGGGTGCTGGCCGTCGCGAGCTGTCCGGCCTTCGCCGAGCCTGTCTCGCTGGCCGACGCGCTCGCGCGCGGACAGGATGCGTCGCCGCGCATTGCCAAGGCCAAGGCCGAGCTCAAGGCAGCTGAAGGCCGCGCAATCCAGGCGGGCGTCCGTCCGAACCCAACCCTTTCGGCAGAAGTCGAAAATTTCAGTGGCACCGGACCCTATCGGACCTTCGGGCAGACCGAGACGACGGTTGCAGTCTCGCAGCCGTTCGAATTCGGCGGCAAGCGCCGGGCGCGAAAAGAGGTCGCATCGGCCGAACGCGCCTTTGCGCAAATCGCCCTGCGGAAGGCCGAAGCCGATCTCGCCTATGACATCATCGTGTCGCATGCCGAACTTCGCGCCGCCGAGGATCGCGCGGTGCTGGCGCGGCAAGTGCTGGCCCGCGCGGTGGAACTTGTGCGGATAGCCGAGACGCTTGTCGATGTCGGCCGCGATCCACCGCTGACCAAGCTCCGTGCCGACGCCCTGCTCGCCGAAGCCAGGGCCGAGACTCTGCGCGCCGAGGCCGATCTGCTGTCGGCGCGCCAAAGGCTGGCGCTGTTGATCGGCAGCGAAGACCCCGAGCTTTCGGCAGCGGCCCAAGACATGGCCCCGCCGCCAGCCTTGGCCGTCGATGCGCAAAGTCTCGACGAACGTCTTGCCGCGGCGGAGCGCAATGCGGCCGCGGCGCGCGTGAAGCTGGCTCAGGCGGAAGGCGTCCCCGACATAACTGCGTCGGGGGGTGTCCGGAACTTTCGCGAAAGCCGGGACACGGCGTTCATCGTCGGCGTGTCGATCCCGCTTCCCGTCTTCAATCGCAACCGCGGCAACATCGCCGCGGCGCGGGCCGATGGCGACGCGGCCGAAGCGGACTTGGCACAGGCCCGGCTCGGTATGCGCTTTTTGCGCCGCGATGCCGAACGGATGCTGGCCGCCGCCAACGAACGGGTGGCCGCCTTGTCAGGCGCGAGCCTGTTCCAGGCGAATGAAGCCGCGCGAATAGCAGAGATCGGATATCAGCAAGGTAAATTTACGCTGATCGAACTGATCGACGCGCAGGAAGCGCAGGCCAACGCGAACCTCAAACTCATCGAAGCTGAACGCGATCGTGCCCGCGCGCTTGCCGCGCTGGGCCGTGCGAACGCGCAATAGGAACATCCATCATGCAAATATTCGAACACAGGAATCGCCTGATTGTCGCCGCCGCGGTCGGAGCCTTGATCCTCGGCGGCGGCGGGGTGCTTATCGGCCGGTCGTTGGCCCCGCCAGCGGCTGCACCGGTGGCGGAGCCGGCTGGGCAAGAAGAGGACCATGTCAAAGGCCAGATATTGATGGGCGAAGCCCGGGCCAAAGGCGCGGGGATCCTGACGGAGACGGTCCAGGCCGGTGGCTTGGAATCGGAGATTCTGGCGCAAGGGGTCGTCGCGGCGACGCCGGAGGGCGAGGCCATTCTGACAGCGCGCGCTGACGGTGCGATCATCCGGATCAATCGGCGGTTGGGCGACGCGGTAAGACCCGGCGAAGTCGTCGCGGTCATGGAAAGCCGCGATGCGGCAGCGATCGCGTCGGAGCGCAGTTCGGCGACCGCGCGTCTGGCGCTCGCACGATCGAACTATGCGCGCGAGAAGAAGCTCTTCGACGCGCGCATCACGGCCAGGCAGGATCTGGAAGCCGCGGCTGCGGCGCTCGCTGAGGCTGACGCCGAGGCGCGGCGTGCGCAATCGGCCGCGTCGGCGGCCAAGGTCTCGGGCGACGGGCGCACGCTCGCCGTGACCAGCCTGATTTCGGGACGCATTACCAAATCCGACGCGAAGCTCGGCGCATATGTGCTCGCAGGGACCGAATTGTTTCGCGTCGCCGACCCCAACCGCATCCAGGTCAACGCCGCCGTGCTCGCCGCCGATGCGCGGCGGATCCGGCCGGGCGATACCGCGGTCATCGAACTGCTGGGCGGCGAGAGCGTCAATGCAATCGTCCGTTCGGCGACGCCCAGCCTCGACCCCGACAGCAAGACCGCGACGATCGTGTTAGTGCCGGAAGGCATTGGCGGCCTGACGCCGGGCCAGGGTCTTCGTGCCCGCATAAAGCCGCGGGGCGCAGCCGGGCCGACGCTGATCGCGCTGCCGGAGGAAGCGGTCCAGACCGTCGAGGGGCGCGAGGTCGTGTTCGTGAAGACCGCGAAGGGCTTTCAGACGACAACCGTGGTCACCGGCAAGCGTGGCGGCGGTCGCATCGAAATCATCGACGGCGTGAAACCGGGCGCGATCATCGCGACCAAGGGCGCCTTCCTGCTCAAGGCCGAAATCGGCAAGGGCGAGGCGGAGCATTGAGATGATCGAAAAACTTCTCGATGCGTCGATACGCTTTCGCTGGGGTGTGGTTCTCCTCACCCTTATCGTCTCGGCCTTTGGTATCACCCAGCTTCTCAAGCTGCCGATCGATGCCGTCCCGGACATCGCCAACAAGCAGGTGCAGATCAACACCGTCGAACCCAATCTCGGGCCGCTCGACATCGAGCGCCTTGTCACATTCCCGATCGAAACGGCCATGGCCGGAATCCCAGGCATCCAAACATCGCGCTCGATCTCGCGCAATGGATTCAGTCAGGTCACCGTGATCTTCGAGGATGACACCGACATCTACTTCGCGCGGCAGCAGGTGGCCGAACGGTTGGCGCAGGCCAAGGGCAGCCTGCCCGAAGGCGCCGAGCCGCAAATGGGGCCGGTTTCGACCGGCCTTGGCGAAGTGCTGATGTACACAGTCGATTTTGCGCCGTCCGCAAGCAGGGCCAACCCACGAATTGCCGGAAAGCCGGGTCCTCAGCCCGACGGCTCCTATATGACGCCGAGCGGGGAAGTCCTGGTCGATGACGTTGCGAAGCTCGGATATCTGCGCTCGGTGCAGGACTGGGTGATCCGGCCGCAATTGCGCTCGGTATCGGGGGTCGCGGGGATCGATTCGATCGGCGGCTATGAAAAGCAGTTCGTGGTGCAGCCCGACGCGACGAAGCTGGCAAGTTACGGCATCAGCTTCTCCGAGCTCGCCGACGCGCTCGAGCGCGCCAATATCTCGGTCGGTGCGAATTTCGTCGAGCGCGGCGGCGAGGCGTTCCTCGTGCGCGCCGACGGGCGTATCCGCACGCTCGACGAAATCGCGCGCGCGACGGTAGCCAGCCGCGGCGGTATCCCCGTCGCGGTCCGCGACGTTGCCACCGTCCAGATCGGCGGTGAACTCCGGACCGGCTCGGCGTCGGAAAATGGCAAGGAGCTTGTCGTCGGCACCGTATTGATGCTCGCGAATGGTAATAGCCGGATCGTGGCGTCGGACGCCGCCCAACGGTTGAAGGAGGTCGCAAAGTCGATGCCACCCGGCATCGTGGTCAAGCCCGTGCTCGACCGGTCGGAGCTCGTCGATGCGACGATTGGCACGGTCGAGAAGAATCTGGCCGAAGGGGCGTTGCTCGTCGCGGCGGTCCTGTTCTGGCTGCTCGGAAACTTCCGCGCCGCGGTCATCGCGACGCTCGTGATTCCGATCTCGTTCCTCATCATGGGAACGGGGATGAACATCACCGGCACGTCGGGTAATCTGATGAGCCTCGGCGCGCTCGACTTCGGGCTGATCGTCGACGGGTCGATCATCATCATCGAAAACTGTCTCCGGCGATTGTCCGAGCGGCAGCATCTTGAAGGGCGGCTGCTGTCGCTGAGCGAGCGCCTGCACGAGGTTTTCGAAGCCTCGCGCGAGATGATCCGGCCGACCATCTATGGGCAGGCGATCATCTTCCTGGTGTTCGTGCCGCTGCTCACCTTTACCGGGGTCGAGGGCAAGACCTTCTCGCCGATGGCGATCACCGTGTTGCTGGCGCTGGCGGGCGCGTTCGTCGCCTCGCTCACTTTCGTTCCGGCGATGGTGGCGCTGCTTATTCGCGGCAAGGTCGCGGAGAAGGAGGTCCGCGCCATCGCCTGGGTGAAGGCGCGATACGAGCCGTTGCTGAAGCGTGTCATCGCGCGCCCCTGGCCGTGGATCGGTGCGGGCGGCGGGACCTTCGCCGCCGCGCTGCTGGTGTTCGGCACGCTCGGCAGCGAGTTCATCCCGGTGCTCGGCGAAGGCAATCTCGCGATGCAGGCGCTCCGCATCCCTTCGACCTCGCTGAACAAGTCGCAGGAGATGCAATTGCAGGTCGAAAAGGCAGTGTCGACGTTGCCCGAAGTCGCCTTCATCTATTCGAAAACCGGCACGGCAGAGGTCGCGAGCGATCCGATGCCGCCCAACGCGTCGGACACTTTCATCATCCTCAAGCCGCGGGACGATTGGCCCGATGGTGTCAGCACCAAGGAAGATGTGATCGAACGGGTCGAAAAAAAGCTCGCGCCTCTCGTTGGCAACGCCTTCGAGATTAGTCAGCCGATCCAGTTGCGGTTCAACGAACTGATCGCGGGCGTTCGCGGCGACATCGCGATCAAGCTCTACGGCGACGATCTCGACGAAATGGGCCGCGCAGCGCAGCAGGTTGCGGCGATCCTCAGCACCGTTCCCGGCGCTGCCGACATCAAGGTCGAACAAACCGCGGGCTTCCCCGTCCTCGACGTCCAGTTCGATCGCGACGCCATCGCGCGCTACGGCCTGACCCTGCAGGATGTCAGCGATACGGTGGCGGCAGCGCTCGGCGGCCGCGCGGCAGGGATCGTCTTCGAAGGCGATCGGCGATACGACATCGTCGTCCGCCTCGACCGGGCCACGCGCGACGACCTCGATGCGGTAGGGGCGCTGCCGGTGCTGCTACCCGGCGAAGGCGGTGCGCGCGCTTCGGTCCCGCTCAGCGAGCTGGCGAAGTTCGGCTTTTCTGAAGGCCTGAACCAGGTGAGCCGCGAAGACGGCAAGCGCCGCGTCGTCGTCCAGGCGAATGTTCGCGGCAATGATCTGGGTTCCTTCGTTGCCGAGGCACAGGAGAAGGTGAACGCCGAGGTCAAATTGCCGACCGGAAGCTTCATCGAATGGGGCGGGCAGTTCGAAAATCTGCAAGCTGCATCGGCCCGGCTTTCGATCGTCATTCCGGTGATCTTCACGGCGATCTTTGGCATATTGTTCATGGCGCTCGGCGGCGTAAGGCAAGCGATCGCCGTCTATTCTGCCATCCCGCTGGCGCTGGCGGGCGGGGTCTTCGCGCTGCTGCTGACGGGCCTGCCCTTCTCGGTATCGGCCGCGGTGGGCTTCATCGTGCTTTCAGGCGTGACGGTGCTCAACGGACTCGTCGTGATGGCGAGCATCAACCAGCGTATCAACGAAGGAAGGGCGGTCGATGTCGCGATCGGCGAGGGCGTTATGGAGCGGGTGCGCGCGGTGCTGATGACGGGTATCGTCCCGGCGATCGGCTTCGTACCGATGGCACTTGCGACGGGAACAGGGGCGGAGGTACAAAAGCCGCTCGCGATCGTCGTCATTGGCGGCCTGATCACCTCGACCTTGCTGACCTTGTTCGTGATGCCTGCAATCAGCCATCTGCTGCTGCGCGGTCGGCACAACAGGCATGTGGCCGGCGACTACGCCGACGTCACTGCGATCGGTGAACGGGTCTTTGTCTGCGACGACGATACGAAGCCGACAACCTAGCGTCGTGGCGCCGCGGGCATGGCAGGTCCGTGCCCGCCGCGCCTACCGGAACCGAAGATAATACTGTCGAGTTGGAGGGTGTTAGCGGTTCGAGATTCTTGCCGCCGCTTTCAATGCCATCCTCCTGTTCGTTGTAGCAGGTTTTGTCTTCGTGAAAGGCATCGGTCGCTTCTTCGATCCGCGCCCTGTCGAATCCGTCGGCATGCTGGTCGCGGCGGGGCTCGGCCTTGCCATCAACCTGATCTCGATGCGGATCCTCGCCGACGGCAAGGATGCGAGCTTCAACGTCAAAGGCGCCTATCTGAAAGTCTGGGCCGACATGCTTGGCTCGCCTGGCGTCATCGGCGCGGCGGTCGCAATCCATTTTGCCGGCTATTTCTGGATCGATCCGATGGTCGCCATTGCCATTGGACTATGGGTGCTGCCGCGTACCTGGCTGCTTCTTCGCGACACGATCCGCATCCTTCTGCAAGGCGTACCTTGAGGAGTTGATCTTCCGGCCATTCGGTCCGCGTTGCTAAAGGTGGACGGCGTCAGCGACGTTCATGAACTGCACCTGTGGTCGATCGCCGGGGACGATGCGAGCCTGACGGCGCACATTGCCCAATCCGACAACATCGACATGAACGCGACACGCCGCACCGCAATCGAAATGCTCGAGGCGAGGTTCAGCATCGGCCGCGCGACTATCCAGACGGAATCTGAGCCTTGCGGTGGTGAGGTCAATATTCACACATAGTCGACGGCAGTAAGCGGTGGAACGGCAGCTTACTGCTCTGATTTCCAAAAAGCCGACTGACCGCAACCGGCCAATGCGTTCTATGTGACTGCGGATGAGAAATAGGCCTGCACTTCGTTCCGGAATTCCTGCGTCAGGCGCGAGGGGCGCGATACATTTGACACCGCGAAAGCATATTCGTGCATGATCGGTGGGGCGAACGGACGGGTCACTAGCGATCCATGAAGATAAGGCTTCACCAGAAGTTCGTTCAAGATCGCCATCCCGTTTCCACGCGCCGCGAGCGCACAGGCCGAACCATGTGTATGCGTCTCGATCGCGACCGAGGGCCGGAGCCCGAAGGCGGCGAAAGCTGTGTCGACCTGCGTCCGCCAATGACGCCCGGCGCCAAGCAGGATCAGTGGATGCTGCGCGATGTCGGCGGGCGTGATCGTATCGATCCCGGCCAGCGGATGATCCTGTCGCATGACGCACACAGACCCGCTCGACACGATCTGCTCGATCGCGAGATCGCTCTCATCGGTCGGCAGCTTGACGAAGCCGCAGTCGACATAGCGCATTGCGATCATCGTCCGCGCGGTCTCTACGCTGCGCGAATCGATGCTGAACTCAACCCCCGGTAAACGCTCGCGAAAGCGCGAGACGATCTCGGGCAAGACGCCCTCGGCAAAGCTCGGCGGCGCGACGATCCGAACCGTTCCCGCCGAATAGCCCGCGATATCACGGACGAGGCTGTTGAACCGGTCGATACTTGCGAGCGTCAGCTCGACCTCCTGGATCAGCTTCGTGCCGTCGGCGGTCGGCACCAGCTTGCCGCGATCACGGTAGAAAAGATCGAAACCGACCTGTGCCTCGAGCTGGGCGATCAGACGGCTAACCGCAGGCTGTGAGAGCGACAATTGCTTGCCCGCCGCAGTCGCCGATCCGGTGCGCATGATCTCGGCGAAGACGCGGAGCGCCCGAAAACTGACGTCCTTGTCGGGTTCCACCCCGGCCGGTGCGATCGGTTTGCGCACGGTCAGACGATCTCGATCGGCACGACCGGCAACAGGATATGCGAAGGCTGGTCAGCGCCGAGGTGGATGCTGGTTTCCGCCGTCACCGGCGTAAGACCCTCGATCCGCCAGTCGGTGTTCGGATTGATGTCGAAATGCGGGAAATTGCTGCCGGCGATTTCGATGCGGATGCGGTGGTCCTTCGCGAAGCGATTGCTCATTGGGAATGACGCGATCTGCACGCGATAGACCTTTCCTGCTTCCATGGGCCCGGGTTCCTCGAACGAATTGCGGAACCGCATTCTGAGCAACCCATGCGCGATGTTGAGCGCATAGCCTTCCGGATAGTCGGCGCTGGCTGGATAAACATCAATGATTTTGAACATGACGTCGGTGTCGGCGGCGGTCGAACTGACGAACAGATCGGCGACCGCCTGACCGGTCAGCTCGACGTCGGTATCGAGCGGCGGCGTTTCGAAGATCAGAATATCGGGCCGGTCGGCGAGTGCGCGTCCGGGCTCGCGCGATCCGAAGAAGCCGGGGCCTTCGCGCTGGTCGAAGCCGCCGGCCTCCATCACCGGCGCGCCCGAGGCGATCGCGCCCCCGATCGTCGGCACCGGATTGTGCGGGTCGTGCACGAAGCTGCGTGCGCCGTCGGTACCTGCTGGCCCTTTGGTCAGGCTTCCATCTGGGTGCAGGTGGAAAGGCGTCATGTGCATATCGGGAAGCGGCCAGTTTGCGGCACTCCGCCACGCGCCACCGTGGTCGAGCCGCCCGCTCGGCAGCCGTCGTCCCGAGCCGCCGCCCATGGTGAAGAGATAGACGGGTTCGGGCAGGGGATCGGGTCCGACTCCCTTCAGATGCCGGTCAAACCAGCTCTGGCGGAGCGCGACATAGTCGCCGAACAGATGGTCGAGCGTCGATTGCGGCCCGAAATCGGCATCGCCCGAATAAGTCAGCGAGCGCTTGCCGTGCGTCCACGGCCCCATGATCAGTTTTATCGGGCTCTGCTTGCGCGCCGACAGGTCGGCGAAATTCTCGATCGCGGTCAGCGCATAGGGATCGTACCAGCTCGACATATGCACCATCGGGACGTCGGAGAAAGCGTCGTACCAGCCGCGCGCATACAGGCCGCGCTGTTTCCAGAAATCGGTGAAGCGGTCCTCGCGCCATTGTTCGAGGATGAAATCCTCATATTCGGGAGCTGCGCTGATCGGCGAATGGCCGGGGCGCCATTTCTCGACGCCGATCCATTCGCCGATGTCGGCCGCTTCGAGCGCGGCGCGACGCGCGGGATCGGCGGCCGTTTCGGGCGCTAGCAGTGCATGCTTCAGCGCCCAAGTGAGTTGCTTGAGCTCATAGGCGCCGCCTTGACGGATGCCGCTGTGATAGGCGCTCGAAAAGCCGCCCGAATCGAGAAACATTGCCGCGAGACCGGGTGGGTCGAGCGTCGCGAGCGCAGCCTGCACATGCGCGCCATAGGACAGGCCGAGCGTGCCGATGCGGCCGTTGCACCATGGTTGTGCCATGATCCAGGCGATGGTGTCGGCGCCATCTTCGGCCTCCGACATATATTTGCGGAACACGCCTTCGGAGCCGTAACGGCCTCGACAATCCTGCACGACGAAGGCGTAACCTTGCGCGGCAAAAAGGCGAGCGATCTCGGGCTTCGACTTCGGTACAGGCTCTGCGACCGAAAAATCGGCGTGATTGGTGCCCTCCTTGTCGTAAGGGGTGCGTTCGAGCAGCACGGGCAGCGCGGTCGCATCGGCCGGAAGGTAGATGTCGGTTGCCAGACGCACCCCGTCGCGCATCGGGACCATCGCATTGCGGACGATCCGGATATCCACGGTTTCGATCATCGCGCGGGCATCGCATAGGTCGCAGGCGCGCCCGGACCGACGGGCAGCTCGAAGCCGGTCCACAAGCCGACGAGGCAGAGGCCCGTCAGCCCGATCGCGATCGAGAAGGGCAGCATCAGCGCGATCAGCGACCCGACGCCGAAATCATGCCGCCAGCGCTGCGCGAGGACGAGGACGAGGACGAAGTTCGACGCGACAGGGGTTACGATGTTGAAGATCGAATCGCCCATCCGATACGCCGCGGTCGTCAATTCGGGCGATATGCCGAGCAGCATCAGCATCGGCACGACGATCGGCGCCATGGCGCTCCACTTTGCCGACGCCGACCCGATGACGAGATCGAAGACCGACGACATGAGCAGCAGCAGGATCAGCAACAGCGGCGTCGCGAGTTGCTGTGCGCGCAGCCAGTCGGCGCCGTTGATCGCCATGACGGGGCCGAGGTTCGACCAGGCGAACATCGCGATGAAATGCGCGGCGAAGAAGGAGATGACGAGGAAGGGTGTCACCGTCGCGAGCCCCTCAGTCATCATCTTCACGACGTCGCGGTGCGAACCGATCGTGCCGACCGCGGCGCCATAGACCCAGCCGCAGATGAGGAAGAGCAGCATGAAACCCGCGACGAGTGAGGCGTAGAAGGGTTCGAGCCGCGCGGGCCCGGCGGCTGTGTTGTCGACGAGCGGCGTGTAGCCAGGCCATAGCGCGAAGGCCGCGAAAAGCAGCGCGATCGCCAGCGCGGCGAGCCCCGCACGGCGCAGGCCTTTGCGCTGGGCGCCCGGGTCGGCCTCATCCTCGATCTCACCCTCGGGCGGCGAGCCGGTCCACGCGCCGAGACGCGGCTCGACGATGCGGTCGTTCACGAACCATGTGACCGGGATCAGGATCAGCCCCAGCGCGGCGGTAAAATACCAGTTGCCGAGCGGGTTGAGCATATGGTCGGGGACGAGCAGCGTGGTCGCCGACTTGGTGATGCCCAGCATCAGCACGTCGAACTGGCCCGGCAGCAGATTGGCGGCGAAGGCTCCGGAGATCCCGGCATAGGCGATCGCGATCCCCGACAGCGGGTGGCGCCCGGCGGCGGCAAAGATGATTGCCGACAGGGGTATCAGCACGACATAGGCGGCGTCGGCCGCCTGATGCGACAGCAGGCCGATCAGGAAGATCGCGGGGCTGAGGAAGCGGTTCGGGACGCCGCGCATCGCGCGGTTCATCAGCGCGGTGAACAGCCCCGACCGCTCGGCGACCGCGGCGCCGAGCATGACGACGAGGATCAGCCCCAACGGCGGGAAATTCGCCATCGTATCGGGCATCTCGGTGAGCAGCTTGCCGATATTCTCTGCCGAGAGCAGGCTCTTCGCAGTCAGGACCTCACCGCTCACCGGATTGATCGCGCTCCACCCGAGCAGCGCTGCGGCGACCGACGCCGCGACCAGCAGCGCGATCAGGCCGAGGAAGATAAACACCGGGTCGGGCAGGGCGTTGCCCCAGCGCTCGACACGGTCGAGCCATTTCTGCGTCTTGCCTGGCATATTTGCCGCCCCGCGTCCCAATGGCCGCGCCGCTCTCGGCGCGGCCGATCCGATCACATCTTTACCGAGAAGCTGGCGTAAACGAAGCGTCCACGCGCGTCGTAAGTGTAGATGTCATAGTTGATAGGGGCATTGGCGTAGGAAGCGGGCGGGGCCTTGTCGAACAGATTGTTGATGCCGAGGCTGAAGCGCGCCGCGTCGTCGTCGATGCTGAAGCCGATTTCGAAGTCGGTGTAGATCATCGAGCGCGTCCGGGCGTTCTTGACGGTGTTCACGACATCGGTGGTCGGGCCGATATAGCGCGCTCGCAGCGTCGCATCGACGGTGTCGCCGGTCCAGCCGAGCGAGGCCTGCCCCTTCCAGCGCGGATAGGTCGAACGCGGCGCATCGCCGCGGCCTGCGCGCTCGTCGACGATCGGATCGCCGCCCGCGGGATTGGGTGCCGTCGTCTTGAACGAGTTCAGATAGGAAGTGTCGACCACTGCCGAGATGCGACCGATATCGGTGTTGAAGTCATAGCGCAGTGTCGCGTCGACCCCGTCGGTCGTGATCGAGTTGAGGTTTTGCGCCCCCTGAAGAAGTTCGAGGATCGCACCGGTCCCGGCATCGCGGCTGACGAGGTCGCAGAACACACCGCCGCGCACCGCGCACAGCTGCATGATCTGCGTCGGCGTCTGGGCGGCGATCGCGTTCTTGATCTTGATCTTGTAATAATCGACCGTCAGCGACAACCCGCGAATTCCGCTCGGCGAAATGGCGACGCCGGCGCTGAAAGTATCAGCGGTCTCGGGCTTGAGGCCGGGGTTGCCGCTGATCACGCCGGGGATCAGGCCGTTGAGGTTGAAATTGGCCTGGTTGTAACCCGTTGGCACGCCGGCGCAGCCCGGCAGTCCCGGATTGGCCGAAGCGCCGCCGTTGCAAGGGTCGGCCCCCTGGAAGCTCGTCTGGCGCGCGCCCTGATAAAGCTCGAGGATCGACGGCGCGCGGAAGCCTTGCGAATAGGTGCCGCGGAACAGGATGTCCTCGATCGGGCGATAGCCGAGGCCCGCCTTCAGCGTTACCTTGTTGCCGACGGTGGAATAGTCCGAGTAGCGGCCGGCCAGGCTGAGCTCGAGGCTTTCGGCAAATGGCTGGTCGCGGAATATCGGGACGTTGAGTTCGGCATAGGCCTCGTGAAGATCATAGCTGCCGGCCGTCGGCGTGCGCGTCTGTCCGGTCGTTTTTGTATAGAGACCGGGGTTTAGATAGATCGGCGGCGCATTGACGATCGGGTCGGGCGCGTCGAAGCCGCGGTTCTGGCGATATTCATAGCCAAGCGCGAGGGCGACCGGGCCCGCGGGCAGATCGAACAGATTACCCGTGACGTTGAACGCCGCGTTGTAGAGCTCGGTGCGGTTATATTCGCGCGTCGTGAAGCGGATGTACGCAGCCTGAGCCTCGGTCATCGGCGCGAACAGGTTGATCGGCACGCAGCCCGCGATCGCCGCGCAGGTTGCAGGCGAACCGAGGCCGAGGAACAGATTGTCGTAATTGATCCCGTTCTCGGCGACCGTATCGATGCTGTTCCTCGAATAAGAACCGAAGACGTCCCAGCGCCATTCGCCGCCGCCGATCATGAAACTGCCGTCGACGCCGACCGAGAAGCGGAGCGTCTCGACGTCCTGGATGTTGTTGCGGTTGCCGACGTCGCCCATCACCTTGCGGATGCGCCAGGCGCTGTTCGCAGCGAAGCCCAGCGCATTTGCCCCCGGGACGCCGTTGGCGGTGCCGAACGGGTTGAAGGCCTGATTGTTCGGGATTGCGAAACCGCGCACCGTTCCGGCCGTGCCGCCGATGTCGAGGAGGACGGGAGAGAAGAGCTGGTTCGACGTGCGTCGGTTGTAGACGCCCTCGATCTTGATCGTAGCGTCGTCGGTGAGCTCGTAATCGAGGCGGCCATAGAAGCCGTAGCGCTCCGACGGGCCGGTCGAATAGATGCCCTGCGCCTGCGTGTTGTAGAAATCGCCCGGCAGCGCACCGACGTGGAAGGCGTTGTCCGCCGTATTGCCGGTGCCGATCGTCGCGCCATTGTTGAGCACGATCGGGTTCGTCGAATTGGCGAAGCCCGCGGGCGTCCCGAAATAGGCGTTGCCCGCGAGCCCGGGCAGGATGAACAGCCCGTTGGGATTGGTGCCGACCGCGGTCTGCGGGACGAGCGTCAGCGTCGTCAGCTTGCGCGCGTCGGTGCGGATCGGTCGCGACCTGAAATAGCTTCCCGACAGGATGACCGACGCGCGGTCCCACGTCTTGCCGACGGTCAGCTTGCCGCCAAGTTCGGCCCCGTCGCCATGGCTGGTGATCCCGGCGCGGACCGATCCGCGCAGCCCGTCGAAGGGCTGCACCGTCTTGATGTTGACGACGCCCGCAATCGCGTCGGCGCCGTAGATGGCCGATGCGCCGTCCTTCAGGATTTCGATGCCGTCGATCATGCCCTGCGGAATCGTGTTGAGGTCGACGAAGTCGCGGAAGCCGCGCTGGCCGACACCGTCGACCCAGCGATGCCCGTCGACGAGCACAAGGACGCGGTTGCCGCTGCCCTCGCCGCCGCCGAGATAGCGCAGGTTGATCGAGCTCGCGCCATAGGACGTGCCCTGCGTCCCGTTCGAATTGAGGCTGACCCCCGCCGAGGGGAGCTTCTGGAGCAGGTCGCCGATCGACGAGGTGCCCGACTTGGTGATATCCTCCGACGTGACCGTCAGGATCGGTCCGACCGAGTCTGCATCCTTGCGCCCGATGCGCGAGCCGGTGACGATGATGTCGCCGCCGGTGTCGGCATCCGATACCGCATCTTCCTCCGCTTCCTGCGCCTGTGCCAGCGAAGGCCAGGCGAGCGCGCCGAGGCTGATGCCGACGGCGGCGGCAAGCTTTGCGGGCCGGATGCGCCGGGCGAAACGAGCGGATGCGATGGTCATGATGTTCCCCCAGGATGTGATTCGCTCATTGGCTTAGGGCGAAGCGTCGCGGCGAAAAATATTATGACAGCTCTACATATGCTCATAACGAAAGTGCATGATGTTGCCCCGCATCGGGCGCCGTTGGTATGGCACGCTTCAGACGGAGGGGATGATGATGCCAGCCTGCTTGACGGTCCCGACACGGCGGCACTTGCTTGGCGCCGGAATTTCAATCGCCTTCCTGCCGGTTGTGGCGGGCGCCGGAAAGCGGCCGCTGCGGATCAGCCTGCTCGGGCAATCGCTGATCAAGACCGATCTGCGCGCGACCGGCTGGAAGGGGCTGGCCGAGTTCCGGCGTGTGCTGAAAGGACGCGATGTCGTCTTCACCGATCTGGAAACGGTGATCGCGGGACCGCTGGCGGGCAAGTCGACGCGGCCGGCGGGCAGCGAGGTGCTGCACGTCGGTGACCCGTCGGTCATCGACTGCCTGCAGGCGATCGGCGTCAACATCGTCGCCACGTCGAACAACCATGCGTGGGACCTCGACACGGGCGGCATATTGTCGACGATCGATGCGCTTCGCACGCGCCAGCTCGCCTTCGCGGGGACCGGAAGCGACCTTGCGGCAGCAAGCGCGCCGGGGTTCCTCAGGGGACGTGGGACCGTAGCGCTGGTCGCCGCCGCTGCTGGCGCGATCCGCGAGGGCGCCGCGGCGACTGGGTCGCGGCCGGGGGTCAACGAACTGCGGCGGGCGGCCGACGGCGCGCTGCTGCCGCTCGATGTGGAGCGCTATCTGGCGGCGATCCGCCTCGCGGCCGCCGGCGGCGCGACCGTCATCGCCTATCTTCACAGCCATTACTGGGAACCGCGCAAGTCGGACACGCCGGGCTGGCAGCGCGAGCTCGCGCGGCAGGCGATCGACGTCGGCGCCGCAACCTTCGTCGCGCACGGCGTTCCCGAGCTTCAGGGTATCGAATATTATCGCGGCGCCCCGCTGTTCCACGGACTTTCATCCTTCATCTTCCAGTCCGAAAAGGCTGACGATGCTTATGGCCCCGAAGCATGGCAGTCGGCGATTGCCGAACTGGACATCATCGACGATGTGGTCGAGACCCGACTGATCCCCGTACAACTGGACGCCGGTGGGCTCCACCATGAGGGGCGGCGGGTCAGGGGGAGTCCCCGACTCGCGACTGGCTCTTCGGTCGACGAGGTTGTCGAGCGTCTTAGCCGCCTGAGCATGGCACTCGGATCGTCAGTCCGTTTCGAAACCGCCAAGCAGCGACGTCAGGGCGTCACATCCGTCGGCATTTCGCCGAATTTGCCCCCAAGCTGACGGTCCGCAAGCGGCCACTGCCAGCCTCTCTGCATATCTGGACTTCTGATCAGCACATGAAACGGTCCGTGCGGCGGGCGGCGTGGCGCTTATAATGCAACGATGACTATCGTCGATGCATTGACCGAAATGATCTCGATCGAAGGTGGGGATATTCGCGGATCTGACGACGGCTCGGTTCGTCGCTATCTTGGCATTCCCTACGCCGCTCCGCCCGCACGTTTTGAACTGCCTTGCATGCCCCGGCCTTGGAACGGCGTTCGCGACATGGACGATCCCGGACCAGCGGCGCCGCATCGGATCAAGGCCTTTCCCGCGATCGACCCGTCGCCGCTGATCGGCCATGGTAGCGATGGCAGCGATGACGATTATCTTCGCCTCAACGTCTGGGCGCCGCGCGACGCAAGCGCCGCGCCGGTCATGGTCTTCATCCATGGCGGCGGTTTTGTGGTCGGCAGCAAGGATGCAGCGGTCCATGACGGCACTGCCTTTGCTGCGTCGGGCGTGGTGTGCGTTGCGATCAACTATCGCATGGGGATCGACGGATTCCTGCCTGTCCCGGGTGCGCCGACCAATCTGGGGCTACGCGACATGCTGTTCGCATTGGGTTGGGTGCAGCGCAATATCGCGGCATTTGGTGGCGATCCGAGCAATGTGACGGTGTTCGGGGAGAGCGCGGGCGCAATGGCGATCGCCGACCTTGTGACGTCGCCGCTTGCGGAAGGGCTGTTCGCCCGCGCGATCATCCAGAGCGGCCATGGCGCAATGGTGCGCGAGATCGATGTGGCGCAGCGATTGGTTCGCAAGCTTGCAAAGCTGCTGCGTATCGCGCCCGACGCCGACGGGTTTCGCAGCGTGTCGCACGCTGCGGCCATGGACGCGATCGACAAGATCGCGAAACCCTGGGCGATCGATCTGCGCGACAAGGAGGGGCGCGAACCTGTGTACGGCATCAGCCGGTTCATTCCGGTCTATGGCGACGACGTGCTGCCCGAGAAGCCGATCGAAGCGCTGCGCAAGGGAGCCGGACGCGATGTTGAAATCGTGATCGGCACCAATGCCGAGGAAATGAACCTGTATTTCGTGCCCACCGGGGTGCGCCGGAAGATCGGCGGCCTGCTCGCGCGCTGGCTGCTCGGACGATCGCATCCGCAAGCGAAGGCGGCGCTGCTGGCTTATGGCTACAAGCAGAAAGGCGTGCGGCCGGGCGAGGCGATGACCGATGCAATGAACGACCTGGTGTTTCGCTGGCCTGCGCGGCAATATGCGGCGGCGCATCAGGGCAGGACGTGGCTGTACGAGTTCGACTGGCGGTCGCCTGCGTGCGATGGTGAGCTTGGCGCGTGTCACGGAATCGAGCTGCCCTTCGTCTTCAAGACGTTGCCGAGCGTTACCGGACCGCAGGGACTGGCGGGAATGGTTCCGCCGCAAGCGCTTGCCGACGAGGTGCATGATTTGTGGGCGGGCTTTGCGCGCACAGGAGCAATGCCCTGGTCTGAATTCGACGACGCTCGCATGGTGTATCAGATGACACGCGGGGAGGCGGTCCATGAACCGGTGTTGCCTGCTGCCGCCTTCGTACCGGAATAACCCGTGTATCTGGACAAACTGCGGCTGGACGGGCGCACGGCCTTCGTAACGGGCGGGGCGCAGGGCATTGGGCTGGCTACTGCCGAGGCGCTGGCCGAAGCGGGCGCGGAGGTGACGATCGCCGACCGCGACGCCGCGGCGCTTGAGTGCGCGGTCGCCAGTCTTGCGGCGAAGGGATATGCGGTTTTCGGTGAGGTGCTTGACGTGACCGACAGCGCCGCAGTCGACGCCGCCGCCGCCGCGATGCTCGCCCGCGACAGGCGGATCGACATCCTGATCAACAATGCCGGGATCGCGCGCAGCGAGACCGCCGCCGAGGATGTCGCCGACGAACATTGGCTGAATGTGATCGATGTGAATCTGAACGGCAGCTTCTGGTCCGCCCGGGCGTTCGGGCGCCATATGCTGGCAGCAGGGCGGGGGAGCATCGTCAATGTGGGGTCGATGTCGGGCTTCATCGTCAACCGGCCGCAGCCGCAAAGCTATTACAACGCATCGAAGGCGGCTGTACATCAGCTGACCAAAAGCCTGGCCGCCGAATGGGCTGGCCGCGGTGTGCGGGTGAATGCCGTCGCGCCGACCTATATCGCGACGCCGCTCAACGCCTTTGCCGATCAGGAGGGCGAGATGTATCGCCGCTGGATCGACGGCACCCCGATGGCGCGGCTGGGCGAGCCGGAGGAGGTCGCTGCGGTGATCCTGTTCCTGGCGTCGGATATGGCGAGCTTGATGACCGGAAGCATCGTGCTGGCCGACGGCGGATATAGTTGCTGGTAGCGGACGCCAACAACATCGTCATTGCGAGCGAAGCGAAGCAATCCAGAGCGGTTTACGCCAACCCTGGATTGCTTCGCTTCGCTCGCAATGACGGGATGGGATATCCGCATCCGGCAAACCCCGTCTGCCGATCGGCACAATCGGAAACCTTTCATATAGGTCGAAAAGCTGTCAGATAGGTTTCAAGGGGTGGCCGAGACCGCCGTATTTGGGGATGTCTGATGACCAAGCTGAGATTTTCCGCTTCCGCCGCCGTGTTGGCGGCCCTTCTCGTGGCGACGCCAGCCTATGCACAGGATACGGCCGAGCCTGCTGCGAGCGATGAAAGTGACGAGGGCATCATCGTCGTCACCGCGCGCAAGCGTGACGAGACGCTGTCCGACGTGCCGATCGCGGTGACCGCAATCGACGGCGATACGTTGACCGCGCGGGGGATCAATTCGGTGCGCGAAGCCGCGGTGCTGTCGCCCGGTCTCAACATCAACAGCGACGGCAGCGGCCGCGCCTTTGTCGCGATCCGCGGCGTTGGCGTGACGCTGGTGCAGTCGGTGCAGCCGGGCGTCGGCCTGTTCATCGACGGCATTTACCAGCCGAACACCGCTTATCTCAACAACCCGCTCCTCGACGTCGAGCGCATCGAAGTGCTGCGCGGGCCGCAAGGAACGCTTTACGGCAAGAACACATTGGGCGGCGCGATCAACGTCATCACCCGTGCGCCCAGCGACGTGTTCGAGGCGCGCGCCAATGCCAGCTATGCTGGTCCCGACAACAGTTGGCTGGTGTCGGGCGCTGTGAGTGGGCCGATCGCGGGCGACGCGCTGGGGTTCCGTATCGCGGCGTCGCACCGCCAGCAAGACGGCTTCCTGACCAATACAATCCTCAACGCGGACGCCAATCGCTTCAACACTGATTCGATCAATGCGACGCTCCGCCTGGCGCCGTCGGACGGCTTCTCGCTGACGATCAAGGGCTATTATGACTGGGTCGACGGGGTCAACATCCCCTATTCGCGCGTCAGCGGCCCGACCGATTACCGCCGCGACGTCCGGTTCAACACGCTCAATCGTATCTCGTACAAATATCGGGGGATCAACGCCCGCGCCGAAGCCGATCTGGGCGGGGGATCGAAGCTGAGCGTTATCGGCGCTTATGACATGCGCAATTCCTTTGCACCGGATAGCGATGGCGATTTCGGTCCCGACAACACGGTGCGCTCGGTCGGCCGCGACAGCCTGCGCACAATGACCCTGGAAACGCGGCTCGACAGCGAATGGAACGACGAGATTTCGACCCTTGTCGGCCTGTTCACGAGTAACGAGCAAACGCGCGTCAACAACACCGACACGATCAATCTGGTCCATCCCCTGCTGGGACCGGTCAATATCGTGCGCAACACGACCGCCAAAAATGTCGCCGACACCTACGCCGCCTTTGGCACCCTGTTCTGGAAACCGAACGCGGATTGGGAAGTGGCGCTCGGGCTGCGTTATGACCGCGAAAACCGCGTGTCGCGCGGTGCGGTAAACAGCGTGACGACCACCATATTGGGGGCAGCGCCGTCGGGCGGGATCGTGCCGACCGCCAGGCTGAAGTCGAGCGAGTGGCAGCCCAAGCTAACCGTCACGCGCAAATGGACGCCCGACCTGATGACCTATGTGTCTGTTGCGCGCGGCTATCGCGGCGGCGGGTTCAACGCTCCGACTGCGCCGACGCGGACCTATAATGGCGATTCAGCTTGGACCTATGAAGCCGGCGCAAAATACGCGGCGCCTGGCCTGATGCTGTCGGGTGCGGTATTCTACAATGATTACAAGAATTACATCGGCCTCAACTCGATCGCCCCGGCGGCGGGCGGAGGACTTGTCACCGTCGACCTCAATACCGGCGATGTCGAAAGCTATGGTCTTGAGCTCGAGGCAATGGTGCGCCCGGTGCCCGCATGGACGGTGCGCGGCGGCTTTACATACATGCACGCCCGGATCACCGACGACAGTGCCTATTTCAATACCACGGGTCGGCGCCTGTCGTCGGACCGCCTGACCTTCCAGCCCGACTGGCTGGCCAATATCTCGACCGATTACCGGATCGAGATGGGCGGCGACAGCGACGTGGTGCTGAGCGCCGGACTGTTTGGCAAAGGAAAGCGGCTGGCGGCGACGCTGAACGAGACGACGCCGACGATCCTCGACAGCTATTGGCTGACCAACGCGTCGATCGCCTATCGCACCGGCCCGGTCGAGATCGCGTTGTTCGCGAACAACATCTTCAACACCGAATATTTCGAAAGCTATATCGAACGAACGACGCTGGCGCTCGCGGGCCTGCCTGCCTCCGACCTTGGCATCACGGGCGACCGCCGCCGATACGGCGTGCGCGCCAGCCTGAAGTTCTGACCATGGCGGGGACGGCGCATTCGGGGGAACGCAGGCCGCTCCCCGCCAGCCTGGTGGGGGCGCTGGAGGAACGGTTTGGGGACCGTTTCCAGCGGAGCGAAGCGGTGCTCGGGCAGCATGGATCGAGCGAGTCCCATTTCGCTCCCGTGCTGCCCGACGCCGTCGTCTTTGCCCATTCGACCGAGGATGTCGTCGCGCTCGTCAAGCTCTGCGCGGCGTCGGACATTCCGATCGTGCCATTCGGCGCCGGGACATCGATCGAGGGCAATGCGCTGGCGATCAACGGCGGCATCTCGCTCGACATGAGTCTGATGGACAAAATCGTCGCGGTGAATGCCGAAGATTTCGATTGCGTCGTCCAGCCGGGCGTGCGCCGCGAAGAACTCAACGTCCATTTGCGCGATCAGGGGCTGTTCTTTCCGATCGATCCCGGCGCCAATGCGACAATTGGCGGGATGGCGTCGACGCGGGCGTCGGGTACCAATGCCGTGCGTTATGGCACGATGAAGGATGCGGTGCTCGCCCTCGAAGTGGTGACGCCGCAAGGGACGGTGATCCGCACGGCGCGCCGCGCGCGCAAGTCGGCGGCGGGTTATGATCTGACCCGACTCTATGTCGGGTCCGAAGGGACGCTCGGCATCATCACCGAGGTCACGCTGCGGTTGCACCCGGTACCCGACACGATCTCGGCCGCGGTATGCAGCTTCGATACGTTGGGCGGCGCGGTCGATACGGTGGTGCAGTCGATCCAGTGCGCGGTGCCGCTGGCGCGGGTCGAGATTCTCGACGCCAAACAGATGATCGCGGTCAATCGCTGGTCCAAGCTTGACTATCCCGAGGCGCCGACGCTGTTTTTCGAGTTTCACGGTAGTGCCGTGAACGTCGCCGAACAGGTCGAGACGGTGAAGGCGCTCGCCGAAGCCAATGGCGGCAGCGCCTTCAATTGGTCGAACCTGCCCGAGGAACGGACGAAACTGTGGCGCGCCCGTCACGAGGCCTATTATGCCGCAGTCAATATGCGCGCCGGCGCGATCGGCTGGGCAACCGATGTGTGTGTCCCGATCAGCCGCCTGGCCGAATGCATCGCCGAAACGCACGTCGATCTGGAAGCGGCGTCGGTCCCGGCCACGATCCTTGGCCATGTCGGCGACGGCAATTTCCACGTCATTTTCTCGATCGACCCGAACGCGCCCGACGAGATGGCGGAGGTCGAGGCGATCAACGCCCGTATCGTCGAACGCGCGCTGGCGATGAACGGGACGTGCACCGGTGAACATGGCATCGGCATCGGCAAGCAGGACTGGCTCGTCGCGGAACTGGGCGGTGCGGTCGAGCAGATGCGGATGATCAAGCGCGCGCTCGATCCACAAAATTTGCTCAACCCCGGCAAGATCTTCGCGCTGTGATGGCGACGCAGGCCGAACCGCTCGCAGCGCCCACGTCGCGGCTGACGGCGCCGGCGACGCTCGTCCCGCTGCTGTTGCTCGCGCTGGTGACGACGATGGGCTTCACGGCCCTGGGCAGCTTCGGTACGATCCAGGAAAGCGCCAAGGCGGAGCTGGGGCTCACCGATGATGCGCTGGCGCTGATTCAGGGTTTGGGTGCCGCGGTGCCGATGGTCCTGTTCTCGATCCCGATCGGTATCCTCGTCGACCGGCGCAACCGGGTGCGGCTGACGATCGGGCTGGCGCTGCTGTGGACTCTCGGAACCTTGCTCACCGCCTTTGCGCCGAGTGCAGGGTGGCTCACCGCGGCGCGGATGCTGGTCGGCATCGGCTCGACCGGCTCGCTGACTGCGGCACTGTCGCTGTGCGCCGATTTTTGCGCCCCCGACCAGCGCGGCCGCGCGATGCTGATCGTCAACCTGGGCAAGGCGCTGGGCGTTGCGCTGGGTTTTGCGCTGACCGGCTGGCTGTTCGGTCTGCTCACCGATTTTTCGGCTGTCGGCTGGCTGGCCGAACTTGCGCCGTGGCGCGGCACGCATGTGTTGCTCGCCGCGATCAGCACGCTGTGCCTGCTGCCGTTGCTGCTGCTGCGCGAGCCCGCACGCCGCGAGGTCGAGGCGAGCCCCGATGCACCGTTTCGGATTGTCGCCGCCGAACTATGGGCACGCCGGTCTTTCCTCGGCCCGCTATTCGCAGGACAGGTCGCAGTGGTGATGGCCGATGTTGCCGCAACGGTATGGGTCGCGCCGGTGCTGTCGCGCGATTTCGGGCTCCAGCCGCAGCAATTTGCTGGATGGGTCGGCGCCTTGATGTTCGGCACCGGCGTTGCAGGCGCGGTGCTTGGCGGCTTGTCGGCGGATATGGGCCAGAAGAGCCAGCGGCGCGGCGGCATTTTGCTGGGCGCGGTCATCGCGGCGGGGATCGGCGTACCTGCCGCGCTGTTCCCGCTGATGCCCAGCGTCGCCGGGCTGGCGGTTGCGCTTGGTATCATGTCGATGTGCGGCGCGGTGACCGGGCTGGTCGTGTCAGTTGCGCTGACCGTGCTGCTGCCCAACGAACTGCGCGGGCTGTGCATCGGTGCCTTCATCGCAATCGCGGGCTTGATCGGCTTCGGCCTGGCGCCGTGGATCGTGACGCAGGTGAGCGGGTTGATGGGCGGCGAGTCAATGCTGGCCGAAGCATTGGCGCTGGTCGGGGTGATCGTCAGCGCGCTGTCATTTTTCGCCTTCTTGCTTGCGATGCGGCGCGCGCCAGAACCTGTCAGATAGGTATTGCCAAAGCTGTAAGACAGGTATATAGCGGACGGCGAGGGAGTTTTGCTTATGCCAAGCAAGCACAGCGTTATCGTATCGCCCGAAATGACCGCCTTCGTCGGCCCCGGCACATGCGACCGACTGTTATTGCCACCCGATGCTTTGCTGATCGGCTTTGGCGATATCGGCGAACCGGTGGTGAGCACGCTGGCGTTTCGCGCGCTGGAAAGCGAAGACCATATGCTGGTGTTCGCAGTGTCGCGCGGCGCTTGTCGACGCCTGTTCGGCAATCTCCCCGATCCCGGCCAGCGTTGGTACCTGCCGTCGGATTTGCGCGCCCTCGGTCAATCGATCGTCACCCCGGAATGCGATGCGGCAGCGGCGGATACGCTGCGGCTGGCGCGCAGCATCGAAATGCTGTGCCAGCTGTTTGCAGCGCTGCGGGCGGGCAAGCTGGTGGCGGTCGACGGGCAGCCGGGATTGAGCGAAAGCGACATTGCGCGGATCGCAGCGGCGAAGCGGATCGTCGATACCCGCTGGCACGAAAAGCTGACGATCGACAACATCGCGCGCAGCTGCGGGATCAATCGTGACAAGCTGACCCGCGGTTTTCGCGAGCTCTACCATTGCAGCGTCGGCGAGGCGCTGAGCGAACGGCGGTTGCGGCAGGCGCGGACCTTGCTGGCGGCGAGCGACCTGCCGGTGGCGAGCATCGGCTATCGCTGCGGCTACCTCAACAATGCCAGCTTCACGCGGGCTTTCTCGCGACGGTTCGGCATGGCGCCGACCGCGATGCGGCGACAGGGGGTCGCGGCATGAGCGGAATGATCGAACTTGGTCGCGGCTCGCTGGTCGATCGCGCGGTCGAGGCGGTGCGCGACTATATCCGCGCGCACGACCTGAAAGTCGGCGACACTCTGCCGGGTGAGGGGAGCTTCGCGACGCAGCTCGGCGTCAGTCGTCCGGTGATGCGCGAGGCGTTCGGGGCGCTCACCGCACTGCGCCTTGTGGACGTCGGCAACGGTCGCAAACCGCGCGTGGCCGCGATCGACGGGTCGGTGATGGCGGCGTCGATGGGGCATGCGGTGAACACCGCGCAAGTGTCGCTCGCCGACGTGTGGGAAGTGCGCCGGACGCTCGAGCTTCGCACCGCCGAGATGGCGGCTGTCAATCGCAGCGAGGAGCAGGCTCGCGCCATTCTGAGCGCCGCGCACGCGCTGTCGGTCGAGCATGACGAGGCGGCGCGGACCGCGGCCGACACGCGTTTTCACCAGACGATCGCGGCGGCGAGCGGCAATCCGCTATTTCTTCAAATCGTTCGCTCGTTCGAACAGCTTATGGCGGCCGCTATCCCGCGCGCCTGGGCCGGGCGCACCACGCGCGAGGAACGCGACGAAACGCTGGCGCTGCACCGCGAGGTGGCGGAGGCGATCGCGGCGCGCGATCCCGCGCGCGCGCGCGCCGCGATGGAGAGTCATTTCAACAATTCGATCGGCGAAATGCTCAAGGACCAGTTCTGAGCTGATGTTGGCGGGGGTCGAACTCGGCGGCACCAAGTGCATCTGCATCCTAGGTACCGGACCCGACGACGTGCGGGCGCAAGTCGAGGTTCCGACCACTAGTCCCCGCGCCACCCTCGCGACGATTGCCGATATTCTGGGCGGGTGGGACTTCGGGGCGCTCGGCATCGCCAGCTTCGGACCGCTGGATCTGGACCATCGCTCGGCCACGTTCGGGAGCATCGTTTCGACCCCCAAAGCGGGGTGGAGCGCAACCGATCTGACGGTGCTGGCCCGAGGAGGGCCGATGACGATTGACACCGACGTCAATGGCGCCGCGCTCGCCGAGGGGTTTTGGGGCGCGGCTCAGGATCTTGAAAGCTGGGCGTATATAACGGTCGGCACCGGGGTTGGCGTCGGTTCGATTTCTGATCGGCATATATTGCGCGGTGCAAGGCACGGCGAGGCGGGGCATCAGCGCGTACCGAAATTGGCAGGCGATTCGTTCGCAGGCACCTGCATCTATCACGGCGATTGCGTCGAAGGTTTGGCGAGCGGCCCGGCAATCAGTGCTCGGGCTGGCAAACCCGGCCAAGACATTGCATCCGACGACAAGATTTGGGACCATGTTGCGCACGCGCTTGCGATGCTGTGTCACAATCTCGTGCTCACGACGCTTCCGCAGCGCATTTTCGTCGGTGGAGGTGTCGTTGCAGCTCAACCGCAGCTACTCGGTTTGGTCCGCCAGCGCCTTCGCGACAGTATGGCCGGATATGGCATGCCCGCTGACGTCGACGACTTGATCGCTGCTCCCGGCTTGGGAAAAGCCGCCGGTCCTCTCGGATCGCTCGCGCTTGCTTCCACATGCGTGAAGTAGCGCGTTAATTCGCGATCAGGTCGGCGTCGATCAATTGTGTCCAATTTCTTGAACGTCGGATTGGAAGTCGACAGTCTGCTGATGGCCATCTCTGATTGGCAGTGCGGTATGCAAGCTCGCTCTACCTCGTGATTACTGCCCCCGACATGGGCGCGAGCTTTGCGAGAAATCGGTTCTGCGCAGCAAAGGAGACATTCTCCTCTCGCATCGCACGCTGCAAATTTTCGACGAGGGCATTCATATCTCGCGTCCGCACGCCGAGATCCTTGTGCGAAGCGGTCATGTCGCGCCCCGTGTAGGTGCAGCCCGCATTGAGAATATAGCAGAACTGCTCGAACAAGGTCCGTTTCAGTCGAACCATGTCGTGTGACGCGAAGATCGCGGCGATGCGCGGGTCGGCTTCCGACAGTTCGACCGTCCGGTTGGCGATCCGGCGGATGCCTGCCTGACCGCCGAAGGCGTCGGCCATCGCCTCGCCGTCGAACGGCTTCGCTCCCGCATTGCCGTCGCCCTGGACATAGGGATCAACCGGCAGCTCGCCGGTAACAGGATCGCGCATTTTTTCTTCGACGCCGAATTCCTTGTCCCAGTCCACCGGCGGCTCGGCGACGGATTGCGTCAGTAGTGCGGCGGCAAGGATAAGCATTGGGCGGTCCTCAAAAGGCGAGCTGGGCGGACAGAAATCCGCCACGCTGGTTGTCGAACGTCGCGATCGAACCCAGGTCGACATAGGCGGCGGTGACGGTCAGATTCTTGGTCACAGCATAGGCGGCGAACAGATCCCACCAATCATCCTCGCGCGCGACGGCGAGATTGTCTGGCTTGGTGCGATATTCGGCGCCGATGACCGCGCGGCGCGACAGCTGATAAGCAACCGATCCCTCGAACTGGAGCGAGTAACTATTTTCCCCTGCGCTGCCGAAGCCGAGGAGCCCGCCTTGGTTGGCCTTGGTCAGCCGCGCCGTCGTATTGACGAGGACGCTGTGCGAGAGGAACAATTTTGTTGCCGATAGCGTGAAGGCTGTGCCTTGGCCGTTGGCAGCACCCACCGCGAGGGCGACGGGCGTATCGCTGCTTCGCTTGTGCTCGACGCCCGCTGCGATCTGCGGAACAAGCGGATTGCCATAGACGACATCGCCCGCGATCCGGAGCTTTGCGGCGAACACATCCTGGCTGAGCATATAGCCCTCGCCGAGCCCGAGCGCGGTTCCCACATCGCGCGTATCGAAGTTCTGGCGCGCATAGCTAAGTTCGACGCGATCAAAGAGCCCGACCGACAGCCCAAAACTCGTCCACCCATAGTCGGGGAGTTCGATGATCGTGCCGTGCGCCGACAAGCCGACGCCGACATCGGTTTCGCGACCGCTGATCGTCGCCCATGTCGCAAGGCCGCCGCCGCTGGTACCCTCGATCGTCGCGACACCGTTCGTCAGCAACAATTTTCCACCGTCGAGTAGCGCGCTTTCCTGCGCCGCGGCTGGCGACGCCAGGACGCACGAAAAAGCAAGTCCGGCCAGCAGGCCGTGTATGGGAAGAGGTTGGTCCATAATGGAGACATCACATCAATCGGCTAAGATTGTGTTAACCATGAGCCCCAAATTTTGACGCAAAATTAAATAACTAGCCCTAGTTCGGCGCAAATGAAGGGACCAATCATCCTTGCTGCGTTGCTCGGCCCGGGCATATGGATTGCCGCTGCATGGGCTGCGACGCCTGCATCGATGCAGGTCCAGGTCGTTGACGAGCGTGGTGTCCCGGTGCGTGACGCGGTCATCGAACTCGAGCCCAGCGGCGGTTGGCGCGGCGGAGCGATCCGCTTTCCGGGGCGTGCCGCCATGGCGCAGAAGAACGTCACCTTCACGCCCGGTACACTCATTGTCGCCAAGGGCGGCAGTGTCGCTTTTCCCAACCTTGATACCGTCCGGCACAGCGTCTTCAGCTTTTCCAAAGCAGCGCGGTTCGAGATCGACCTCTATGGGCGCGATCAGTCGCGGTCGCAGGCGTTCCCGGTCGTCGGCACCGTCGCGCTCGGATGCAATATCCACGATCAGATGCGAGGATATATACGCGTGGTCGACACGCCTTATGCGGCCAAAACCGACCAGAACGGTCTTGTCCGCTTGTCGGGTATGGCGGCGGGCTCCTATCAGCTGACCATTTGGCACCCACGTGCCCGGACACCCGGGGGAGAGGTCAAGCGCGCCGTCGTTGTGGGCGCCGGAGCGGCCAGCCAGAAGATCGCGTTACGGCTGCGATGACGTTATCGCTTTCCATTCCGGCGCGCTTTCGTTTTCGATCACTGAAGCTTCGTATCGCGGTCGCCTATGCGACGCTGTTTGCGCTCGTGCTCGCGGCAGTCGTGCTTCTGGCGGGCAATGGGATTGCGCGTTTCGGCGAGAATAGCGCGTCGCGTGATCTGGCCGCGAACGCCCGGGTCTTTGACGAGATCATTGCCTTGCGGGCCCAGCAAATGCGGGGATCGACCGATATCCTGTCGCGCGACTTCGGGTTTCGAGAAGCTGTGGCAACGCATGACGACGCGACCATCGAAAGCGCACTGCTCAGCCTGCGGCAGCGTTCGCGCAGCGCCGCGGCCTTCGTCGTTGGCCTCGACGGCAGCATCGTCGGTTCGTCGGATGCGGCATTGCCTGCCGTCGAAGATTTATGGAACGCGCTCGATGCGGGGCAGGAGCGCGGGGTAATTCGGCTTGGCGAAAAACTTGCCCTGGCCGCCGCTTCGCCTGTGGAGACGCCGGATACAATCGGCTGGCTCGTCATGGCCCAGCCGCTCGATGCCGCCGAGATGAAGCGGCTGAGCCGCCTTGCTGCGGTCGACATCGATGCCCGCGTGCTGCCCGCGTCGCGTCTCCCAACTGCGCTTGGCAACGCAACTCTCGGGAATGTTGTCGAAACCAACGATGGCGATCGAATCTTGCATCATGTAACGGCGCTCCCCGCCTTGCAGCAGGGTCTCCGGCCGCGGCTTCTTCTCAACCACTCACTCAGCGAGGCGCTGGCCGAATATTCCGGCCTTCAATGGCTGCTTGCGGCGCTCGCGGCCGCCGGCCTGTCGCTGGTCGTCGTGCTGAGCTGGCGTGTTGCCCGGACCATCACCAGCCCTCTGCGCGCCCTTGACGCCGCGACGCGGCGGCTTGGAGAAGGCAAGGACGCGAAGGTCGAAATTACGTCGGAGGACGAGATCGGAAGGCTCGGTGCGAGCTTCAATACTATGGTTGACGCGATCGCGGAGCGCGAACGGCAGATCACGCACGTTGCGCTCCACGATGGACTAACCAATCTGCCCAATCGCAAATTGTTTGTCGAACAGCTGGACCATGCCTTGCTGCGCCGCCGCGACGATATGCAATTGATGGTCGTGTACGTCGATCTCGACGATTTCAAGGTCGTCAACGATACGCTCGGACACCCCGCCGGAGATGCGCTGCTTCGCAACGTGGCCGCGCATCTTCAGGATGTGCTTGGCGATGCGATTGTCGCGCGACTGGGAGGCGACGAGTTCGCGATTCTGCTCAGTGATCTGCCAGCGACCGAGAATCTGGCGGCTCTGGCCGATCGGCTCCAGGATTGCTTTGATCGCTCGATCGTGATCGACGGTCAGCAGGCAGATGCCTCGGCGAGCCTCGGCATCGCGGTTGCGCCTGCTGATGGGGTCGATGGGATCACCTTGATGAAGAATGCCGACCTTGCGCTTTACCGCGCCAAGCGTGACGGCAAGTCGACATATCAATTCTTCGAACGCTCCCTCGACGAGCAGGCGCGTTATCGGCGACAGATGGAGCTCGACCTCCGCCTAGCCATCCGCGACGGCGGTTTCGAACTCCACTTCCAGCCACTCTACAGCCTCCAGGAGGAGCGGCTCAAGGCGTTCGAGGCGCTCATTCGATGGCCGCACCCGGAGCGCGGGATGATCAGTCCCGCCGAATTCATTCCGCTTGCGGAAGAAACGGGTCTCATCGTTCAGATCGGTGAGTGGGTCGTTCGCGAAGCTTGCCGCCAGGCAGCTTCCTGGCCGGGCGATCTCGCGGTGGCGGTCAATATCTCGCCCAAGCAGTTCCTCAGTCCAAATCTGGCGACGGTCGTCTTGTCGGCGCTCGCAACTTCGGGGCTTCCCGCGACCCGCCTCGAACTCGAAATCACAGAGAGTATTTTTATTTCCAACGTGGAACGTACGCTCGATGCGCTCCACGGCCTGCGCAAGCTCGGTGTGCGGATTGCGCTCGACGATTTCGGAACAGGCTATTCTTCGCTGAGCTATTTGCGATCCTTCCCGTTCGACAAGCTGAAAATCGACCAGAGCTTCGTTCGCGACCTAACGGCTGGCGGCAACGCGAATGCCGTCATTCGCGCGATCACCACTCTGGCCGATGCCCTTGGGATGGAAACATTGGCCGAAGGCGTCGAGGATGAGGCGCAGGCGGAGATCCTCCGGCAGGAAGGATGTCGTCAGATTCAAGGCTATCTGCTCAGCAGACCGATCAATGCACGCGCGGTCCATGAGTTCATCGACGAGATGCAAAACATGGCCGAGGTCGAACGAATGCGCGCGTGAGCGTTGCTATGAGTGGCAGGCTGCAGTCACCAAAATGCCCGGCAGAGATCGGGCTTTCTTTTTGCCATTTTGATGTCGAGTTTTCTGGGTCTCTGACTGCAATGCGGATCGAGCGGGACGCAAACCGCGCAGAACGGCGCGCCCTTGCGGGGCGGTCCCAGATCACTGCCGATTTCTGACGTCCCACAGGACTGTATGGTGCGGTCGAGAAGACTCGAACTTCCACGGCCTTTCGGCCACAACGACCTCAACGTTGCGCGTCTACCAGTTCCGCCACGACCGCACATCATGAAGGGGCCGAACGGGTCCGGCTCCGGGTAGGAGCGGGCGCCTAGCAAAGCTTGCGGGACGATGCAAGCGAGCTTCGCTGCATTTATTTTTGCGGGTGCGAAGGCGCGGGGCGGCGCGGCGCCCGCGCCCGGACCCGGCGTGTCACCAACCCGACTCAAAAGAGTCACGCATCTGTCACGGCTCTGGCGTCAGACCGTCATCGAATCACCCTAGTGGCGGCGTCACCGGGGGCGAAGCATCGTTCACCGGTGATTTTTCATCAGGGGCGCGGCTCGACCAACTTCGGGGGCGCACACCGGGAACGGAGATTTTCATGGCGGCTTTCGCACGCGTTCGTTTGGTCATGCTCAGCGGCGTGGCTTGTTCAATTCTGGCCGCCTGCGGCGCCGACGGCGTCGCTTCGCCGGGTGAAGGCGTGATCGTCATTCCCGCCCCGGCACCGGCCCCGACGCCCACCCCGACGCCCACCCCGACCCCGACGGGGGTTACCCCCGCCGCGAACTGCCCGACCATCGCCGGTCCCGACCAGCTGGCGAACCTCGGCACCATCACCGGTCCCGGCGGCGAATGGCGCAATTGCGGTTTCCCGACGCGCTTCACCGCGACGACCGCGATCCCTAAGGTTCCCGGCGTGCTCTATTCGCTGCCTGGCCGCGTCGATGTCGGCACCGACCAGGGCGCAACCAGCACCAACAATGTCGTCACGCTGACGATCGATCCGGGCGTCACCGTGTTCGGGGCGACCGGCGTGTCGTTCCTCGCGGTCAACCGCGGCAACCGCATCGACGCGGTCGGCACCCCGACCCAGCCGATCATCTTCACCGGCCGCGGCAATGTCGTCGGTTCGGCGAACGACCAGACCTCGCAGCTGTGGGGCGGCATCGTGCTGCTCGGCCGCGCGCCGATCACCGACTGCCTTGCCCCCGGCGCGACCCCCGGCACCGCGGCGTGCGAGCGCGACACCGAAGGCACGTCGAACGCGCTGTACGGCGGCGCGCAGCCGGGCGACAATTCGGGCCGCCTGTCCTATGTCCAGATCCGCTATTCGGGCTTCATCCTGTCGGCAGCGAGCGAACTGCAGGGGCTGACCCCGTCGGGCGTCGGCAACAACACCCAGATCGACCATGTCCAGATCCACAACAGCTCGGACGACGGGATCGAAGTGTTCGGCGGCCGCGTCAACATGAAGCATCTGGTCGTGACCGGCGCCGAGGATGACGGGCTCGACACCGACGTCGGTTACCAGGGCAACATCCAGTACGTCATCGGCGTGCAGCGCGAAGGCGGTGCGGTCGGCGATTCGATGATGGAAATCGACTCGAACGGCAATGAAGACACCTCGCCGCGCCAGCGCGTGAACCTGTCGAACTTCACCTATATCCACCGCAACAATGCCGCGGGCAACGGCGTGTCGATTCTGATCCGTGGCGGCGCCGACTATACCTTCGCCAACGGCCTGATCGTGGCGCCGGGCTTCCGCTGCCTTGGCATGAACAGCGCGACCACCGTGCAGGCTGCGGGCGCCGCGGCCGACGAACAGGGACCGCCGGTGTTCCGTTCGGTGTCGATGCAGTGCAACGCCTCGCCGTTCCGCGGCACCAGCGGCGTGACCGACGCGCAGGTCCAGGCGATCTTCGACGGCGGCACGAACAACCGGTCGAACTATGTCCCGACGCTGACCAACCTGTTCGTCAATGGCGCGACCGAAACCGGCTTCACGCCGTTCAATGCCAAGACGCTCAACGCCTTCTTCGACACCACCGCCTATGTCGGCGCCGTCCGCGACGCCAACGACACCTGGTACCAGGGTTGGACGTGTAACTCGTCGACGGCGAATTTCGGCACCGCCAGCGGCAGCTGCAGCGCCATCCCGACGACCTGATCGCTCGCGATCCATTGGGGAGCGGGCACGCCTGACGGGCTGGCCCGCTCCCTTCCTGCATATTCCTTGGGGACTTTCACCATGACCAAGCGGCCGATCTTCGCCAGCCTGCTTCTTCTCAGCTCCGCGCTCGTTGCGCCCGCTGCGCTCGCGCAGGACGCCAGCGCCGAACCCGCCGCCGATACGCCGACCGCCGCCGACGAGCCGGTCGCCGACGAAGCTGCGGCGCAGGACGAGGATGGCGACATTTCGATCCCTGGCGGCGCCGACCAGGAAATCGTCGTCACCGGCCGCTACACCCCCAATATCGTCCGCGCGACCCCCGAAGTCGTGTCGGTGCTGTCGTCGGCCGACATCGCGCGTACCGGCGAGGGCGATATTTCGGGCTCGCTCCAGCGCGTCACCGGCCTGTCGGTCGTCGGCAGCGGCTTCGTCTATGTCCGCGGCCTTGGCGACCGCTATTCGCTCGCGCTTCTGAACGGTTCGCCGCTGCCCAGCCCCGAACCGCTGAAGCGTGTCGTTCCGCTCGACATCTTCCCCTCGAACGTCATCGATTCGACGCTGGTCCAGAAAAGCTATTCGGCGAACTTCCCCGGCGAATTCGGCGGCGGCGTGATCAACCTCACCACCAAATCGACCCCGCGCGAACCCTTTCTGACCTTCAGCGGCGGCATCGGCTGGGACAGCGAGACGACGAACGAGCTCGGCTATACCTATTATGGCAGCGATACCGACTGGACCGGTTTCGACGACGGCACTCGCGACGTGCCGCCGCTGCTGAAAGCCGCCTTTGCCAGCGGCAAGCCGATCCTCGAGGGCGCCGATTACAGCCAGGACGATCTGGAAGCGATCCAGATGGAGCTGGTCAACGCCGAAACGACGCTGCTGCAACAAAATAACCATATCCCGGTCAATTGGTCGGCGGGGATCACCGGCGGCACGACGATCTCCTTTGCCGATGGCGAGTTGGGGATCATCGCGACCGCGGGGATCAGCAACAAATGGCGCACCCGCGACACGTTGCAGCAGACCTCGCTCAACCTCGACCTCGCGGGCGATCCGCAGACCAGCTACAACCGCGTCATCACCGACAATCGCATCGTCGTGAACGGCCTGATCGGCTTCGGGCTCGAACTCGGCGATCACAAGCTGCGGTGGACCAACCTTTATATACGCGACACGTTGAAGCAGGCGCGGCTGGGGCTCGGGACCGACGCGAACCAGGTCGGCCGCGACATCATGAAGCAGGACACCGCCTGGTACGAACGCCAGCTGATCAATACCCAGCTGGTGGGCGAATTCCAGTTCGACGCGCTGAAACTCGACCTGCGCGGCGCCTATGCCAATTCGCAGCGCGAAGCGCCCTATGAGCGCGGCTTTACCTATGTCCGCACCAATCTGCCGACGACGCAGGATCCGACCGGTGACAAGTTCGTCAACGATCTCGGCGGCAACCGCGGCGATGCGACGATCGCATTTTCGGACCTCAACGAAAATCTGTGGTCGGGCGGCGTCGATCTGTCGTACGAGCTGGCACCGCAGATCACCGCGACGGTCGGCTACGCCTATACCGACACCAGCCGCACCGCGGTGCGCCGGGCGTTCCAGTTCCGCGCCCCGGGGCTGCCGGTCGCGGTGACGCAGCTCCGCCCCGACTATCTGTTGTCCGACGCGACGATCCAGCTTTACGACATCACCCTGCTCGAAACCTCGGCGCAGGACGGCACCGCCGCCTTTGACGCCGGGCTGACGACGCACGCCGGCTATGCCCAGCTGCAGGCCGAACTTGTGTCGGGGATGAACGTCAATGTCGGCATCCGGTACGAAGATGCCAAACAGACCGTCGTGCCGATCGACCTGTTCGGGTCGGGCGGCAGCGCGATCGCGCAGACCAACCTGAACAACAGCTATTGGCTGCCCGCGGTCACGCTGACCTGGGAAGTCGCGCCCGATATGCAGGTGCGCATGAACGCATCGAACACCATCGCCCGGCCGCAGTTCCGCGAGCTGATCGCGCAAATCTATCAGGATCCTGAATCGAACCGCCAGTTCCGCGGCAACCCGTCGCTCAGCGACAGCGAGCTGTGGAACGCCGAGCTGCGTTACGAATGGTATTTCGCCAAGGATCAGCGGCTGACCGCGGCGGGCTTCTTCAAAAAGATCGAAAACCCGATCGAAGCCTATACCTCGCTCAGCACCGATTCGGTCGCGAACACCAGCTTTGCCAATGCCCCCAAGGCATTGCTCTATGGCGGCGAGATCGAGGTGCAGAAATATTTCGCGCTCGACACGCTGTCGGATGCGGCCTTCTGGGCCAGTCGCCGGCTGGTGCTGATCGGCAACTACACCTTTACGAAGTCGGAGATTCAGGTCGGCGCGGGCGACACCACCGTCATCAACGGCGTGGTGCAGGATGCCCGCAACTTCTTCTTCGACGGATCGCCGTTGACCGGCCAGTCGGACCATCTGATCAACTTCCAGATCGGGCTCGAAGATCAGGACAAATTGTCGCAGCAGACGATCCTGGTCACCTACGCCAGCCCGCGCGTCACCAGCCGCGGTCCGTCGGGGCAGCCCGACATCCGCGAAAAGCCCGGCATCTCGGTCGATTTCGTCGCGCGGCAGGGGCTGAGCCTGCTGAACAAGGAGATCGAACTGAAGTTCGAGGCGCGCAATCTGACCGGGCGCAAATATCAGGAAGTGCAGGAAAGTGGCGACAACCGCATCTTCCTTAACCGCTATAAACTCGGGCGGACTTTCTCGCTCAGCGCTTCGCTGAAGTTCTGACGGGTGTATTGGCCCCTCCCCTTCAGGGGAGGGGCAACGAAGACTTGGCAGCTTGCTGCCTAGTCGTAGTGGGGTGGGGGCCCGCGGCCTTGCGCAAGGTCGCTGGCCCCCACCCGCTGCGACTAGCGAACAAGTTCGCAAGTCTCGCTGCCCTCCCCTGAAGGGGAGGGCGTTCATGCGTCGATCTCGCCGCACCGGACTCGCCCGTCCGTCAAAAAACTGTAATCTCCCGGTCAACTGATTGTCACCAACCGCCCCTAGGCGATTCGTGAGACCGCTTTTCAGTTGGGGGACAGGGAAGAATAATGGCGACGCTGATGTCCGGATCGGCTGTTCGGTTGCCCCGTGCGCTGCCTTCCTGGCTGCGCGCAGGCAAGCGCTCGCCGCGCGAGATCGGGCCGATGCTGCTTGTCGGCCTGCTCGGCGGGCTGCTCGTCTGGCAACTCGTCCGCCTGCTCTGGACCGTCATCACCCCCTTGTCGCCGCTCGGTGCGTGGCAACCGCAGGCGGCGGTCATCGCCTCGCCCGCCGAACGGCGGGCGCTGTTCACCAGCCTCGATCCCTTTTTCCGCAGCAACGCTCAGGGTGCGGCCACCGCGACCGTGACGTCGGCGGGGCTGACGCTGTTCGGGATCAACCTCAACGAGGCGACGGGCGGCGGCTCGGCGATCATCGCGGGCGAGGATGGCGTGCAGACAAGCTATGCCGTCGGCGACGAGATTGCGCCGGGATTGAAGCTCGCCGGTATCGCCTTCGATCATGTCCTGCTCGATCGCGGCGGAGCCCGCGAAAGCCTGTTCCTCGACCAGAGCGGCGAGGCGCCGGTCGCCAATCCGGCCACGCCGCTCCCCGCCCCGACGCCCGAAATCGGGTCTGTCGCCGCCACCGGCACCAGTGCCAGCGGTGAAATGTCACCCGAAAGTCTGAAGGCCGGGGTCGGCTTTGCGCCGCGCGCCGAAAACGGCCGCGTCACCGGGCTGGTCGTTCAGCCGCAGGGCGACGGCGCAGTGTTCCGCGCCGCGGGGCTGCGCCCGGGCGATGTCATCCGCTCGGTCAACGGCCGTCCGATCGGGTCGGCCAGCGATGCCGCGTCGCTCGCCAACCAGATCGCGCCCGGTGCGCGCATCTCGCTCGAAGTCGAACGCGGCGCCAGCGTCGTTCCCGTCGCCATCTTTCTTTCGAAATAGGTTTTATGCGTTTCAAACTGTCCCTGATGCTCGCCGCCGCGCTCGTATCCGCCGCTCCGGTACCGGCATCCGCCCAATATACGCTCAACGTCCGCGACGCCGATATCCGCGCCTTTATCCAGGACGCGGCGCGGATCACCGGGCGCACCTTCGTCATCGACGGGCGCGTCAACGGCAAGGTGTCGGTCGTCACCGACCGCCCGCTGTCGCGCAGCGAATATTTCGAGATTTTCCTGTCGACCCTGCGCTCGAACGGGCTCGTTGCCGTCCCCGGACCCAATGGCAGCTACCGCGTCCAGCCGATCGACGGCGCCGCGGCGCAGCCGGGCCGCATCGGCAGCGGCGGCGCGGCGCAGAACCAGTTCGTCACCGAAATCATCCGTCTCCGGCATATCGACGCGGTCGCGGCGGTCGAAACCCTCCGCCCGCTGGTCAGCGCGCAGGGCTCGCTGACTGCGAACCGCAACGCCAACAGCCTCGTCGTCGCCGACTTCGCCGACAATATCCGCCGCATCCGCGCGCTCGCCGCCAGCATCGATCGCGACAGCTCGACCAGCCAGATCGTAACGCTCAAAAACGCCGGGGCGCGCGAAATTGCGGCGGCGCTGACCGCGCTCGTTCCCGCGGCGGGCGAGGGCGCGCGCGCGCCGCTCGCGATCGTCCCGATCGACAGCAGCAATGCCATCGCGCTTCGCGGCGATCAGGCGCTCGTCGCGCGCTTCGTGTCGATGGCGAACGACCTCGACGCCAAGGCGGCGGGCGGTACCGAGCTTCGCGTCTATTGGCTCGAACATGCCAATGCCGAAACGCTGCTGCCGACGCTGCAACAGCTGATCGGCGGCGGCAGCGATCCGGCGCAAAAAGCAGGCCTGCCGCCCGCGTCCACATCCTCATCCGGCGACGGCAGCGCCCCCGTCGCCGCGGCACCGGCGCAGCCAGCATCGGTCGGGGGAGGCGGCAGCGGCAGCATTTCGACCCGCGGCCCGGCGATCGTCACGCGCTACGAAGGCGCCAACGCGATCATCGTCGCGGCGAACAGCGAAGTGCAGCGCATGCTCGGCGAGCTGATCCGCCAGCTCGATGCGCGGCGCCAGCAGGTGCTGGTCGAGGCGATCGTCGTCGAAATCGGCGACGATGCGGCGAAGCGCCTCGGCGTCCAGTTCCTGCTCGGCGGCAAGAATATCCCGTTCGTCGCGACCAGCTACAGCAATGCGTCGCCCAATATCCTGACGCTCGGCGGCGCCTATGCCGCGAACCAGCTGTCGCAGGAAACGACGACGGTCAACGGCAACACGACGGTCACGCAAACGAACAGCTCGCTCGGCAACAGCCTGCAGGAGGCCGCTGCAGCGTCGCTGTTGCAGGCGACCGGCGGCTTCGCGGGTTTCGCGGGCGACATCGGCAAGAACACGATCTTTGGCGCGATCATCAACGCGGTGAAATCGGACACGACGTCGAACCTGCTCGCAACCCCGCACATCGTCACGCTCGACAATCAGGCGGCGAAATTCCTCGTCGGGCAGGACGTCCCGATCACCACCGGCGAAAAGCTCGGCACCAATTTCGAAAACGCCTTCCGCACCGTCCAGCGCGAAGAGGTCGGGATCAAGCTGGAGGTGACGCCGCAGGTCAACGGCGCGGGCGAGGTGAAGATGTTCCTGCGCCAGGAAGTGTCGAGCGTCGCCGGGCCGGTGTCGTCGCGCAACAGCGACCTCATCCTCAACAAGCGCGCGTTCGAAACCGTGCTCACCGTCGACGATGGCGAAATCCTCGCGATCGGCGGGCTGCTCAACGATGACGAGCGCAAGACGATCGAACGCATCCCGCTTTTGAGTGACATTCCGCTGCTTGGCGAATTGTTCAAATCGCGCAGCCGCACCCGGTCGAAGACCAACCTCATGGTTTTCATCCGCCCGACGATCCTGCGCAATCGCGAGGATAATGCTGCACTGACCGCGCGCCGTTACGGCTATATCCGCGACTTCCAGCTCCAGCGGAACCCGGACGAGGAGCCCGCGATCGATACGTTGGTGCGCGACTATCTGGGCGCCGTTCCGCCGGTCCCGACCGAGGCGACCGCCGCCGACATCACCGTCGGCCCGGTCAACCTGCCCGAACTGCGCGGTCCCGATGGCCGCGTCATCTCGACCGACGTGCCGCCGTCGGTTTCGCAGGCGCCCGCGCCGCCGCCCGGAGACTATCCGTGACCGACATCGAACCGGCGGCGCCTCCCCCGGCGCCGGTTGATATTCCCTACGGCTTCGCGCGCAGCCATGGCGTCGTGATTGCGCCGGATGGCGAGGGCCGCTGGCTCGCAACGCTGCGCGAAGGCAGCGATCCGGCGGTGCTGATCGAGGTCAAGCGCTATCTCGCGCAGCCGCTGCGCGTCGCGACCGCGGGCGCCGCCGATTTCGACCGGCTGCTCTCCGACCATTATGCCGTCGACAGCTCGGCGGCGGCGATGGCGGGGTCGCTCGATGGCAGCGACCTCGAACTCGGCATCCCCAGCGCCGAGGATCTGCTCGACAGCGCCGACGACGCCCCCGCAATCCGCCTGATCAACGCGATCATCGCCGAAGCGGTGCGCCAAGGCGTCAGCGACATTCATATCGAGCCCTATGAAAGCGGCCTCGTCGTCCGCATGCGCACCGACGGCGTGCTGCGCGAACATCTGCGCATGCCGCCGCATGTCGCCCCCGTCGTCGTCAGCCGTATCAAGGTGATGGCGCGGCTCGACATCGCCGAACGCCGCGTGCCGCAGGACGGCCGTATCGGGCTGACGCTCGCGGGCAAGGCGGTCGACGTCCGCGTCTCGACGCTCCCCAGCCGCGCGGGCGAGCGCGTCGTGATGCGTATCCTCGACAAGGATGCGGCGGGGATCGACTTCGACGTCCTCGGCCTGTCGGGCGCCGCCGACCAGATCTTGCGCGAAGCGCTCGCCGAACCCAATGGAATCATCCTCGTCACCGGCCCGACCGGCTCGGGCAAGACGACGACGCTCTACGCGGCGCTCAAGCAGCTCAACGACGGCCAGCGCAATATCCTGACCGTCGAAGACCCGGTCGAATATGCCGTCGACGGCGTCGGCCAGACGCAGGTGAACGCCAAGGTCGGGCTCGATTTCGCCGCGGGCCTCCGCGCGATCCTGCGCCAGGATCCCGATGTCGTGATGGTCGGCGAAATCCGCGACCGCGAAACCGCCGACATCGCGGTGCAGGCCTCGCTCACCGGCCACCTCGTCCTCTCGACCGTCCACACCAATGACGCCGTCGGCGCAATAACGCGCCTTAAAGACTTGAAAGTAGAACCTTTTCTTCTCGCCTCGACGCTCCGCGCGGTGATCGCGCAGCGCCTTGTGCGCAAACTTTGCGACAATTGCCGCGAACCGGTTCAGGCCGACAACAGCATGGCCGCGATCCTCGGGCTCGACATCGGCACGGTGATCTGGCGCCCCAAGGGCTGCGACCAGTGCGGCAGCACCGGCTTCAAGGGCCGCATCGGCGTGTTCGAGGCGATCAAGGTCGACGAGACGGTGCGCCGCTACATCTACAACGGCGGCGACGAGGCGATGATCGCCAAGCACGCCTTCCTGAAAGCGCCGACGCTGGCGTCATCGGCGCGCGCGATGGTCGCCAAGGGGCTGACCACCGCCGAGGAAGCGATCCGCATCGCGCGGCGCGAGGAAATCGATGCCTGATTATCGCTATGTGGCGATCGACAGCCAGGGCCGCGAGCGCAAGGGGCGGCTGACCGCCGCCAATGACGATGCAGCCCGCGCCGACCTCGTTCGCCGCAAATTTCATATCGTCGAAGTCGCGGCGGCGGGCGCGAAACCGGCGGCGGGGCGTTCGCTCTTTGCCTTTCGTCGCACGCGATTGTCGTCGAAGGAACTCGCGCTCTTCACGCGCCAGCTCGCGACGCTCGCCGAAGTCGCGCCGCTCGAGGAAGCGCTGCGCACGCTGACGCGGCAGAGCGAGGCGGAAAAGGCGCGTGCGGTGATCGGCGACGTCCACGCCGGACTGCTCGAAGGCCGGCGCCTCGCCGATGCTATGGCGCGCCAGCCGTCCAGCTTTCCACCGCTTTATCGCGCGATGGTCGCGGCGGGGGAAACGACGGGCAGCCTGACGACGATCCTCGCGCGCCTCGCCGATCTGCTCGAACGGCAGGCCGAGGTCCGCGGCAAGCTGATCGCCGCACTCGCTTACCCGATCGTGCTCGCGGTGGTCGCGATCGGGGTCGTCGCGGCGCTGATGATCTTCGTCGTCCCGCGCGTCGTCGAACAATTCACCGACACCGGCCAGCAACTGCCGTTCCTGACGCGCGCGGTGATCGCAATTTCCAGCTTTGCCGCGAACTGGTGGTGGCTGATCGCGCTGCTCCTTGTCGCAGGCAGTTTCGGCTGGGCGGCAGCGATGCGGCGGCCCGCGTTCAAGGCGCGGGTCGATGCGCGGCTGCTGCGCCTGCCGCTCCTCGGCCGCTTGCTCCGCGATCTTTATGCTGCGCGCTTTG
The DNA here is from genome assembly GCF_012274265.1 of Sphingopyxis microcysteis. GTDB lineage: Bacteria > Pseudomonadota > Alphaproteobacteria > Sphingomonadales > Sphingomonadaceae > Sphingopyxis > Sphingopyxis microcysteis. The sequence continues at coordinate 49,842 of NZ_JAANYY010000003.1, read as the reverse complement.
CCCGCACCCTGGCGACGATGGTGTCGAGCCGCCTGCCGCTCGTCGAGGGGCTGCGCCTGACGCTCCCGACGATCCGCAATGCTGCGCTCGCAGGCGCGACCGCGGCGATCGTCGATCAGGTCCGCGCGGGCGGCAGCCTGTCGGCGGCACTCCGCGACGCCGGGGTCTTTCCGCCGCTTCTCGTCTATATGACCGCCAGCGGCGAAAGCGCCGGACGGCTCGAGCAGATGCTCGAACGCGCGGCCGATTATCTGGAGCGTGAATTCGACCGCTTTACCGCGGCATCGATGGCATTACTCGAACCTGTCATAATAGTCCTTATGGGGTCGTGCGTCGCCCTCATCATCCTCGCCATCCTGCTTCCGATCCTTCAGTTGCAGAACCTTGCCGGAATATAATAAATGTCGCTGATGCAGCTTTTGATCCGCCTGATGCTCGATACCTCCTTTTCCGGCGAAGGCCGCGCACCGGTCCGCCGTCGCCGCAAGAAGGACGAGCGCGGCTTTACGCTCACCGAACTGATGGTCGTGATCTTCATCATCGGGCTGCTCGCGACCGTCGTGATGATCAACGTCCTGCCCAGTCAGGACCGGGCGATGGTGACCAAGGCGAAGGCGGATATTGCGACGCTGGAAAGCGCGCTCGAACAATATCGGCTCGACAATCTGACCTACCCCGCCTCGACTGACGGGCTGAATGCGCTGTCGACCCCGCCGCCCTCGCTCGCACAGCCCGAACGCTATCGCCGCGGCGGCTATATCAAGAAGCTGCCCGCCGATCCGTGGGGGCGCCCCTATAATTATCAGGCGCCGGGGCCGAACGGGAAGGCGTTCGACGTCTGGTCGCTCGGCGCCGACGGCGCGCCCGGCGGGACCGACGACAATGCGGATATTCGCGCCGACAGCTGAGACGCGTCCGCGTCCCCACGCCAACGGCTTTACCCTTGTCGAACTGATGGTCGTGCTCGCGATCATGGCGCTCGCCGCGACCGCGGTCGTGCTCACGCTTCCGGGCGAGGAACGCAGCGTGCGCAGCGAAGCCGACCGGCTCGCCGCGCGCCTCGCCGCCGCGCGCGATGTCGCGGTGATCGAAGGGCGCAGCGTCGCGGTCAATTTCGCGCCGTCGGGCTATGGCTTCGAACGGCGGATTGCCGGTGAATGGCAGGCGCTGCCCGGACGCGCCTTCGAACAGCGCAACTGGCCGGGCGATGTCCGGTTTTCGGCGGGTGATGGCCGCGGCGCGGCGCGCATATTGTTCGACCGAGTCGGTATCAGTCCGACCCCGCAGGCGGTCGTGCTGACCGGCGGCGATGCGCGCGAGATCGTTCGCGTCTCGGCGACGGGGGAGGTCAGCCGTGGCCAGTGAACGCGGCCAGACCCGCGACAGCGGCTTCACCCTGCTCGAAATGCTCGTTGCGCTTAGCGTCATCAGCATCGCCGCGCTCGCTTTGGTCCGGCTCGACGCCTATGCGGTGCGCACCGCGGGCGACCTTGATGAAAGCACGATGGCGGGTATCGTCGCGCAAAATCGCGCCGTCGAACTGTGGACCGACCCCGCGCCGCCGACGATCGGCAACAGCGCGATCGGGGTGGCCAATGCGGGGCGCAACTGGCGCGTCGAACAGCGCGTCGCGCGAACCGCCGACGACAGCCTGCTGCGCATCGACCTCACCGTCCGCCCCGAAAGCGGGCGCGGGCAGGCGGTGCTGACGATCATCCGGCCGTCGCGATGAGATTGCGCGCCGTCCCCCTATTTCCGTTCGCCCTGAGCCTGTCGAAGGGCCGTTCGTTCTCTGCGAGGTCGAGAAGGAAGGACGGTGCTTCGACAAGCTCAGCACGAACGGAGGTGGGGGCATATCCGAATGGCTTCACCCTCGTCGAAATGCTCGTCGCGCTGTCGATCTTTGCCGCGATCGCGGCGATGGGCGTCGGGCTCTTGCGCAGCAGCGTCGACACGCAGGATGCGGTCCAGGAACGGCTGAAGGCGATGGGCGGGGTCAACCGGCTCCGCGCCGTGATGGCAAACGATCTCGCGCAAGCGGTGCAGCGCGCGACGCGTGGTCCGGCGGGCGAGGCGGTGCCGGCCTTCATTGGTTCGTCCACCGGCTTTGCCTTTGTCCATGGCGGTGCCGGGTCACTCGATGGATCGCCGCGGCCTACGGTCGAGCGCGTTGCCTATGCGCTGGTGGGCGGCGAGTGGCGCCGCGCAACGCAGCCGAGGCTCGACGGCACGGCGCTCGGCGAGGGCGACCGGTTGATCGGCGATGTCGCTGGCGTGACCGTGCGATACCGCGACGAGCGCGGCAATTGGGGCGACAGCTGGACGTCCGAGCCCGGCGACCGTTTGCCGCGCGCGGTCGAGGTGCGCGTGGCGCGCCGCGGGCGCGAGGCGCTGACGATGCTGTTCCTGACCGCGCCAACGCTACCGCCGCCGCCCGTCGCCGAAAGCGCGGCGCCATGATGCGCCGCGCGCCCGGCGAGCGCGGCGCCGCGCTGCTCACCGTCTTGCTGCTGGTCGCGGTGATGGCGGTCATCGCGGCGACCGCGCTCGATCGCCTGACGCTCGCGACGCGGATCGCGGGCAGCGCGGCGACGGTCGATCAGGGCCGCGCCTACAGCTTCGCCGCCGAACAGATTGCGCTGCGCCGCGTCGCCGATCTGGTCGGGCGCGATCCGGCCAAGCTGACGCTGGCGGGCGATTGGCTGGGGCGCGATTTCGTCCTGCCGCTGCCCGGCGGCGAGGGGCGGGCAAAGCTGGCCGATGCCAATAATTGCTTCAACCTCAACAGCCTCGTCGCTGAAACCGCGCCGGGACGCTTCAGCCAGCGGGCGGGGTCGATGCGCCAGTTCGGCGAGCTGATGACGTTGCTCGGGATCGATGCGGGGCAGGCACAGGCGATCGCCGGTGCGGCGGCCGACTGGATCGACAGTGATAGCAACGAAGGCCCGCTCGGCGCCGAAGACAACGCCTATCGCGCGATGCCGGGGGTCTATCTGCCCGCAAACCGCAAGATGGCCGATGTCAGCGAGCTGCGCGCGGTGCGCGGGGTCAGCCCGAAAATCTATGCGCAGCTGAAACGCTGGATCTGCGTCTTGCCTGCGACCGAGCCGGTGCGGCTCAACGTCAACACGCTGGCGCCCGAGCAGGCGCCGCTGATCGCGATGCTGCTACCCGGCGAAATCACGCTTGGCGACGCGCGGGCGGCGCTGGCGGCGCGTCCCGCGGGCGGCTATGGCAGCAGCGTGCGATTCTGGGAGGCGGCGCCGTTCGAAGGGTTCGACCCGCCGACCGACGTTGCCGAGCAGGCCGGGGTAACCAGTCGCTGGTTGAGCCTGACGACGAATGTGACGATGGGGGACGGGTTTTTGACGGCAGTTTCGCTCATCGACGCGAATGGCGGTGCGCCGTCGGCCGGGCTCGCACCGCCGACGGTCGTGCGGCGCGATTGGGGTGAAGCCGACTGATATGAGCGCGACGCTGGTTCTTTGGCTGCCCCCGGTGGCGGCGCTGGGCGATGGAGACGCGCCCGATCCCGCGTGGCTGCGGATCGACGATGGCGTGATCGTCGATTCGGGGCAGGACGACGGCTGGGTCGATGCGTGGGAAAAGCCGCAGAGCGATGATGCCGACGACCGGCTGATAGCGCTGGCCCCTGCGTGCGATGTGCCGCTTCGCTGGATGGCCTATCCCGAAGCCGCGCCCGCGCAGGCGATGGCGGCGGCGCGGATCGACGCCTTGAAAGCCAGTCTGGGCGATGCGGCGTTGCTGCACGTCGTCGCGGGACAGCCGGTTGAGGCGGGTCAGGCCGCGCCGGTCGCGGTGACGACGCATGCGGCGATGACCGCGTGGACCGACTGGCTGGCCTCGCGCCGCCTGTCGCCCGCGGCGATCATTCCCGCCGCCGCCGCGGTGCCGCCGCCCGAACCCGACGGCCTGTGGTCGGCCGAGGTCGGCCGCGAACAGATCATCCGTTCCACCGACCGCGCCTATGTTTCCGACCCCGAACTCGATCCGCTGATCGCGGGCGGTCACGCAATCGCGCCGCTCGATGCCGAACGGATGCGCGACGCGCTGCTCCTGACACTCGCGGCGCCCCCGCTCGACCTGCTGAGCGGCGCTTGGAAGCCGCGGCGCAGCTGGTCGTTCGACCCGGCGTTGGTGCGGCTGGCCAAGCGGCTGGCGATCGCGCTGCTCGTCGTCAGCCTGCTGGTCCCGATCATCCATGCGTTTCGCTTGTCGCGCGACAGCAGCCGCGCGGATGACGCGGTCGTCGCGATGGCCAAAAAGGCGGGCGTCACCGCGCCCGACGCGACAGCGGCGGAGGCCGAACTCGACCGGCGTCTTGCGGCGGCGGGTGGCGGCCCGCTGGCCTTTTCGGTCCCCGCTTCCGCACTCTACGACGCGATGCGCGATGCGCCGGGGGTTACGCTCAAGACGCTGTCGCACCGCACCGACGGGACGCTGACGACGACGCTCGCCGCACCGCGCGTCGAGGACATTAATCCGGTGCTGCTCGCGCTGCAGGCGCGCGGCTATCGCGTCACCGCGCAGCCGATGGCGGGCAGCGACGGCCAGCAGATGGCGAATATCACGATCCGGGCGGTGCCATGACCGAACGACTCCAAAATTGGTGGATCGGGTTGTCGCAGCGCGAACGCTGGCTGGTCGGGATCGCGGGCGTGCTGGCGTTCGGCGTCCTCATCTGGGGTCTTGGCCGGCCGGCGGTTGCGGCGTTCGTCGATCTGGAAACCCGACATCGCGCCGCGATCGAACGTGAAGGTCGCGTCGCCGCCAAGGTGCAATTGCTGGCACAGCGCCCGGCGACATCGGTGGCGACGGCGGTCGGTGCCGTCACGATCGACCAATATCTCGCGCAATCGGCGGGCGAGATCGGGCTGACGCTCGACCGTAACGAGGCGCGCGGACAAGGGCAGGCGACAATCGCAATCGCCACAGCGCGCGCGCCGGTCTTGACCGACTGGCTCGCGTCGCTTGAGGGGCAGGGGTTTGTCATCGACCAGCTGACGATCACCCCCGCCGCCGACGGCACCGTCGGACTGACGGCCGAACTTCGGAAGGGTGGCCAATGAGCGTAGGGCAACGCTGGGGCGTCGCGGTGCTATTGCTGGCGCTCGTCCTGATCGTCGCCACCTTTCCGATGCGGCTCGCGCTCGCATGGTCGGGCGCCACTGACGCCGGGGTGACTGCGCGCGAGGTGCGCGGGTCGGTGTGGGCGGGCGAGCTGGTCGACGCGCGCCTGGGCGCGTTGCCGCTGGGCACCGTGCAGGCCAGCCTGTCGCCGCTGGCGCTGCTTGGCGGCGATACCGAACTTGTCTTTTCGCGCGCCGACCAGCGGCTCGGCGCGCTCGCGGGGCGGCTGCACGGCAGCAACCCGCGCGGGGTATCCGACGTCAACGGGACGACGACAATGTCGGGTGGGCTTGGAATGATCCCCGTGGACACCATCCGGTTCGAAGGCGCAACATTGCGGTTCGACGCGCGCGGCCGGTGCACCAGCGCCAGCGGACGCATTCAGCTGGCGGTCAGCGCGCCGATCGCGGGGCTCGACCTGTCGCGCGGGCTGGCGGGCCCGCTCAGCTGTGCGAACGGCCGTGCGCAAGCGGCACTGGCCAGCCAGTCGGGGATGGAACGGCTGACCTTGTCATTCGACGGCAGCGGCGCTTATCGCGCCCGGTTGGCGATCAACGTCGATCGCGATCCGGCGATGGCGGCGGCGCTGGCGACGCTGGGCTTCAAGGCCGGTTCGGGCGGTTTCGTACTGGCGACGACGGGTCGCTTCTGACGTGACGGCCCTCGATGCCTTGCCCTTTGGCATGGGCGTCGGGTTCGCCGTGCTGATCGGGCTGGTCCTCGGCAGTTTTGTCGCGACATTGGTGCTGCGCTGGCCTGTGGGGCGTTCGGTGCTGGGGCGCTCGCAATGCGACGGGTGCGGGCGGCCGCTTGGCATCGCAGAGCTTGTGCCGCCGCTTTCGGCAATCCTGGCACGCGGACGTTGTCAGAAGTGCCGCGCAGCGATCGATCCTTTCCACTGGCGAGTGGAATTGGGGTCGGCGCTGATCGGCGGAATTGCGCTGATGATCATGCCGGGGACGTCCGGCTGGCTGTGGGCGCTGTTCGGCTGGCTGCTGCTGCCGCTCGCGCTCCTCGATGCCCGCCACTTCTGGCTTCCCGATCGGTTGAGCGCTTTGCTGGCGGTGGTGGGGTTGCTGCTGGCGGGCCCGCTGCTCGATGCGTCGTTGCTCGACCGCTGGATCGGTGCGCTCGTCGGCGGAGCGGTGCTCGCGCTGATCGCCTGGGCCTATCGCCGCGCGCGCGGTGGGGACGGCATGGGCGGCGGCGATCCCAAGCTGGTGGCGGCCATCGGCTGCTGGATCGGCTGGCAGGCGCTGCCGCTGATGCTGCTGCTCGCCAGCCTGTGCGGCATCATCTGGGCGCTGATCGTCCAACGAAAGGGGGACCAGCCGCTGGTTCAGCGACGGGTCCCCTTCGGTGTCTTTGCTTGCGCCGCCGCTTTCGCGACGGTGCCGCTATGGCCGCTGATCAGCGCCCGATGACGACGGTCACCGCGCGGCGGTTCTTCGCATAGGCTTCTTCGGTCGAGCCGAGTTCGGCGGGGCGTTCCTTGCCATAGCTGATGACGCTGATCCGCGAGGGATCGATGCCCAGCGAGGCGAGATAGTTTTTCGCTGCATTGGCACGGCGTTCGCCGAGCGCGATATTATAGTCGCGGGTACCGCGTTCGTCGGCATGGCCCTCCAGCGTGACGCGCACCGCGGGGTTGCGCTGCAACCACTGCGCCTGCGTCTGCAACGTCGCCATGTCCTCGCTGTCGACATTATATTGGTCAAAGCCAAAGAAAATGCGGTCGCCTTCCAAGCCGACGCTCGCCAGGAAATCTTCCTGCGACCCCGGAATCACGCCGGTGCCCGTATCGGTTCCGGTATCGGTGGCGGTGCCTTCGGGGACAGGGGGCAGCGTATCGGGCGCTTTTTTTGCGCAGGCGCCAACGGCAAGCATGGTGATCGCCGCTATCATTGCGGTGCTCTTGCGTATCGTCATGTCGTCTGTCCTTTTGTTGTTGCTCGAAAAATCTCGTTTCGGCCCATTTTGCCGCCATTTTATGCCATTATGGGAACCCGGATGGCCGATTTTGGTTCCGCTTTGCTTACGGCAGCACCGGCCCCCAGCTGGGATCCGATCCGTCCTGCGGGGTGGGCAGGCGGCGCAGATTGACGCCGGTCAAGTCGACCTGCCACAGGCTTGACTTGCCTTCGCGCCCCGGGGTGGTGCGGAAAAACTGGATGACGCGGCCGTTCGGCGACCAGGTCGGCGCCTCGTCCTGCCAGCTGTTGGTCAGCATCCGGACGCTGCCGCCCGACGGGGTCATCACCCCGATGCGGAATTCGCCGCCGCCCATGCGGGTAAAGGCGATCAGGTCGCCGCGCGGCGACCATTCGGGGGTCGCGGCGCGTCCGCCGCCAAAGCTGATCCGCTGCTGGTTCGACCCGTCGATGTTCATTGTATAGACTTGCTGGCTGCCCGACCGGTCGCTTTCGAACACGATCTTGCGTCCGTCGGGCGAGAAGCTGCCGCCGACATCGATCCCCGGGGTACTGGTCAGCCGTACCGGGGTGCCGCCGTTCGCCGAGATGCGATAAATGTCGGTGTTGCCGCCGACCGCCATCGAATAGAGGATCTGGGTGCCGTCGGGCGACCAGCGCGGCGCAAAGGTCGCGTTGCCGCTTTCGGTGACCAGCTTCTGCGATCCGCTGGCGACGTCGTAGATAAAGACGCGGACGCGGTTGTTCAGATAGGAAACATAGACGATCTTTTTGTAATCGGGCGAGAATCGGGGCGAAATGGCGAGCGCCTGCCCGTTGGTGATGAAGCGGTGGTTGCCGCCGTCGCTGTCCATGATCGCCAGCCGCTTGATGCGGTTCCCCTTGGGGCCGCTCTCGGCGATATAGGCGACGCGGCTGTCGAAAAAGGGCGCCTCGCCCGACAGGCGCGAATAGATGGCATCGGCGCACTTATGCGCGGCGCGGCGCCAGTCGCCGGGCTGGATTTCGAACCCTTTGCGCACCAGCTCGCTGCCGAGCGCGGTGTCGTAGAGGTAACAGCCGACGATCAAGCTGCCGTTCGAACCGGCATCGACGAAGCCGTGGACGACATTTTCGGCGTTGCGCGCCTGCCAGTCGGCAAAGCGCGGCGCCTGCACCTCGGCGCGCGTGATCGCGCGGACGCCGCTGGGGCCAAAGGGATCGTAGAGGCCGCTGCGTTCAAGGTCGGCGGCGATCACTTCGGCGATCTGGCGGCCTAGGCTGTCGGTGCGCAGCCCCGCGACGGTCTGCACCGATGAGGTGGCGAGCGCCGGGATAGCGATGACGGTGCGGTCCTGCGACAGCGTGCCTTCGATCGTTTCGCGCGGTTCGGTGGGCGTCACCGCTGGCGGGGTGGGGGCGGTCTGCGCAAGCACCGGGGCGGTGGTCATGAGCAGCGCGAGCGAGAGGCCGATCGGGCGAAGGAACATGTCTCTTACCTCTTGATGAAATCGAGCGTGTAATTCTGCCAGAAGCTGTAATTATCCTCGGGCAGATCGAAAGGTGCGGCAAGTTCGACTGCGCGTTTGGCGCACTCCTGGTGCCGCTGAATCTGGAATTTGTTGCTGTCGTTTTCGCCCGACGTCGTGACGCTGGTGAACCCGGCGAGGGCGCCCGACTGGGTCAGGCGGAATTTGACGACGGTCTTGAGCTGATCGACATCGACGCCGGAGATGCGGCACCCGTTCCAGCGCGGCGCGACGGCCGACTTGATGCTGACGTCGATCGAGCGGCGCACCTCGGCCGCTGTCGCAGCGGCAGGCGCGCCCTTGCTCGCCGGGGTCTTGGGCTGCGATTTCGAGAGCCCTTCGGCGATTCCGTCAAGGCGCCCGGTCGGGCGCGCGGGGCGATCTTTGGCCGGGGGCGCCTTGGGCGCGGCCTTGGGCTGCGCCTTCGCGGCGGCGGGCGGGGTTTGCTTGGGCTGCGCCTTCGGCCGCGCGACCTGTTTCGGAGTCGGGGCGGGCGTCGGGCGGACGATCGGTTCGGGCAGCGGCGGCGCGGGCGTCGGTTCGGGCGCCGCGATGTCGGTCATATCCTCTTCGCCCAGCCGCGCCGCGGGCGGGGTTTCGCTGATCACCGGCGCGGTCGATTGCACCGCAGTTTCGGCAATCAGGTCGACCTCCATCGGCGGATTGTCGAATCGGCGCTCGCCCGCGGTCCACTGGACGGAAAGAAGGCCGATGATCACGACATGCGCCGCCACCGCGATGGCAAAGCCGCGTCCTTCCTTTCCCCCCAATGCCCGTGCTGCGGCCATGATGCGACCCTATTGCCCCGTTTCTGAACCGTCGGTGACCGCGGCCTCGGCGGTCGGTGCGGCTTCGGCAGCACCCTCCGCGCCCGTAGTCACCAGCGAAATGCGCGTCAGTCCGGCGCGATTGAGTTCGCCCATCACGCGCATCACGCGGCCATAATCGAGCCCCTTGTCGGCGCGCAGCATGATCTGGCGCGGCTTGTCCTCGCCCTGGCGCTCGCGCGCGATGGCGTCGAGACGAGCGGGAAGTTCGGCCTCGGGCACCACCTCTTCACCGATATAGAGCGTGTCGTCGGCGTTGATCGACAGCTGGACCGGCTCCTGCTCCTCGGTCTCGATCGGCTTGGCGCGGCTTTCGGGCAGGTCGATCGGCACCGCCGAGGCCAGCAGCGGCGCGGTGATCATGAAGATGATCAGCAGCACCAGCATGACATCGACGAGCGGGGTGACGTTGATGTCGGCGATCGGGGCGCGGCGGCCGCCGCGACCGCGCCGCCCGCCGACACCGCCCGAGGGACCGGTCATGCCCATCAGGCGTCGACCTCCAGCTCGCGGCTGAAGGTCGCGTGCAGCCCGTCGGCAAAGCGACCGAGGCGCGATTCAAGGCGGTTCAGCCGCTGCGAGAAACTGTTGTACGCGATCACCGCCGGGATCGCCGCGAACAGGCCGATCGCGGTCGCGAACAGCGCCTCGGCGATGCCCGGCGCGACGACCGCCAGGCTGCTGTTGTTGCTGGCGGCAATCGCGGTGAAGCTGCGCATGATGCCCCACACGGTGCCGAACAGCCCGACGAAGGGCGCGACCGAGCCGATGGTTGCCAGCGTCCCGATCTTGTCGGCCAGCCGGTCGACTTCGCCCGCGATTGCCGAGTTCATCGCAATGCCCAGCCGTTCGCGCGTGCCGTCGCGGTCGATGGTCTTGCCCTTGGTCGAGCGGCGCCATTCGCTGATCCCGGCGCTCAGCACCTTGGCGCTCGGCAGATCCTCGCCGCTGTTCTTGTCATAAAATTTGTCGATATTTTCGGCACGCCAGAAATCGCGCTCGAAATTTTCCGACGCCCGCATCAGCTTCCCGACCCCGCGCCCCTGGGTGAAGATCACCGCCCAGACATAGATCGACGCGAGCAGCAGCCCGATCATCACCGCCTTCACAATGATATCGGCCTGCAGGAACAGCGCGACCGGGGAAAGGGTCGCCGCGTCGGCGGCCAGCGAGATATTGTCTAGCAAGGGATTTTCTCTCCATTCATGATGGCGGTAAAGCGGTCGGCCCATCCCGCGGGCTGGCGGCGCGGCCGACCCTCGGGCGACAGGAAGGCGGCGGTGACTTGCCCGTCGGTCAATGTCTCGCCGCTTAACGTATCAGTTCCGCGAAGGATGCGCTGTGCGATAATGACGCTGGCGCCGCGCACCGCTTCGACGGTGCTGACCACCAGCAGGTCGTCGTCGAGCTTTGCGGGGCGGCGATATTTGATCGCGAGGTCGGTGACCGCCCAGCTGCCGTCGCCCGCGTCCATCGCGGCGCGCTGGTCGATGCCCGCGATCCGCAGCATGTCCGACCGCGCGCGCTCCATATAGCGCAGGTAATTGGCGTGATAGACGATGCCGCTGAGGTCGGTATCCTCGAAATAGACGCGCGCCCGGTAATGATGCTCGGCCCCGACGAAGGCGCCGGGGACAAAAGGAGGCGGGGTGTTTACCATGGCCTTGATCGATAGCCGCCCTTCGACTCGTCGCAAACCCCTAACCAACGGTTCGTCGCAGATGGGGGCCATTTGGTGGGAGATGATGGCGGAAATCCGCGCCATTCTTCTGAGGCTCGCGCCCCTGCGAAGGCAGGGGCCCATCACCGGTCGTTGCGGACTACCCCGCCGTTCGTGCAAGGGCGCGACATCCGGTGATGGGCCCCTGCCTGCGCAGGGGCACGGTCACTTACCGTTATCGAACAATCCGTCCTGCGACCCCGCCGGCGGATTGAGCCCCAGATGCTTCCACGCGCTGGCGTTCAGCATGCGCCCGCGCGCGGTGCGCGCGATCAGGCCGACTTGCAACAGATAGGGTTCGATCACATCCTCGATCGTGTCGCGCGGTTCGGACAGCCCCGCCGCCATCGTCTCGACCCCGACCGGCCCGCCGCGATAGATGTCGGCGATCATTGTGAGGTAGCGGCGGTCCATCGCGTCGAGCCCAAGCGCATCGACTTCGAGCCGGTTGAGCGCGGCGTCGGCGGCCTTGGCATCGACGATCGCATGCCCCGCGACCGTTGCGAAATCGCGCACCCGCCGCAGCAGCCGCCCCGCGATGCGCGGCGTCCCGCGCGAGCGCTTGGCGATCTCCAGCGCGCCATCGGGGGCGATCGGCAGCGCCAGCAGCCGCGCGGCACGCGTGATGACCTGTTCCAGCTCGCCATGCGTGTAGAAATTGAGCCGCACCGGAATACCGAAACGGTCGCGGAGCGGCGTTGTGAGCAGGCCTTGTCTGGTCGTCGCGCCGACCAGCGTAAATTTGGGCAGGTCGATCCGCACCGACCGCGCAGACGGACCTTCACCGATCATGATGTCGAGCGCGCGGTCCTCCATCGCGGGATAGAGGATTTCCTCGACCGCGGGCGACAGGCGGTGGATTTCGTCGATGAACAGGACGTCGCCGTCCTCGAGATTGGTGAGCAGCGCGGCAAGGTCACCTGCCTTCGCGATCACCGGGCCGCTGGTCGAACGGAACCCGACGCCGAGTTCGCGCGCGACGATCTGCGCCAGCGTCGTCTTGCCGAGCCCCGGCGGGCCATAGAACAGCACATGGTCCAGCGCGTCAGACCGCGATTTGGCGGCTTCGATAAAGATGCGCAGATTCTCGCGCGCCGCCGCCTGCCCGACGAATTCGGCGAGCGTCTTGGGCCGCAGCGCGGCGTCGGCATCCTCGGGGGTGCGATTGGGGGTGGTGAGGTCGGTCAAGTCAGCATCCCAGTTGCGCCGCCAAATCGGTCAGGCTGTCGGCGCGATACTCCCAATCCTGCGCCGCGTCGGCGTCGGGGGCGCGGGCGCCGCCATATTCCATCGGCCGGTCGATATAGGCGGCCATCAGCCCGCAGCCACGCGCCGCCGCAAGGTCGCTGTGATGCGAAGCGACAAGGCAGAGCTCCTGCGGCGCGAGCCCCAGCGCGTCGGCGGTCGCCAGATAGGCGGCGGGTTGCGGCTTGTACGCGCGGGCATATTCGGCGCCGAGGATCGCGTCCCACACCAGCCCCGCGCGGCGCGCCATATCGACCATCAACGCGACATTGCCGTTCGACAGGGTGACAGCGGGGAAGGCCGTGCGCAGCCGCGCGATCCCGGCGACGCTATCGGGCCAGGGATCGAGCCGGTGCCATGCGTCGGTCCAGTCGCCGAGCAGCGCCGGGTCGAGCGACGCGGGGTCGATGTCCAGATCGCGCAGCACCGCTTCGAGCATTTCGCGGTGCAGGATGTCGAGCTTGACGAACCCCCGCTGCCCGCCGCTGACCGCCGCCATCGCGGGCAGGTAGCGGCGCCGCCACTGATCGGCAAAATCATGCGGGTCGATGTCGGCACGGTCGATCCGGGCAAGGAAGATCGCGGACTCGCGGGCGATGCTGCTGCGCCAGTCGACGACGGTGCCGAAGACGTCGAAGGCGAGGGCTTTGGGGCGGTGGCAGGCGTCAGGCTCAGTCATGATGCTCTATTGCCTCGCCGCTGATCGAAACCCAAGGCTCCTTGCGGTCCTCGTACACCGAATAATCGGGAACGAAGCCGTGGCCGGGTTCGAAATTGCCGAGCGGGATGGCGAAAGCGTCGTGATGGGGCCGCGCGCGGTACCAGACGCCCGATCCGCAGGTGACGCAGAAAAAGAAGTCGGCAGTGTGACCGCTGTCGCCAGTATATTGCCACATCCGCGCATTTGTCTCGCCCTCGATGCGGACCTGCTCGGCAGGAAAACGGACCTGCGCAGCAAAGGCACTGCCGCTCCGCGCCTTACACTCGCGGCAATGGCACACCGACACGCGGATGGGTTCGCCGGTGCAGGCGATGCGGATATGGCCGCAGCGGCAGGATGCGTGGCGGGTGGGGGTGGTCACTTTGCCGCCTTCTTAAGCGCCACGCGCACCAGCGCATCAAGGCTCGCTCCCGCGCCCAGTTCCTCGCTCGCTGCCGCAACTGCAGCGCTGGCTTCGCCGGGTTTGAAGCCGAGGCCGGTGAGGGCGGTGACGGCGTCGGCGAGGGGGCCGCTGGTGGTGCCCCTGGCCGGACTCGAACCGGCGATCCCGCCAAGCGCGCCCGCCTTGTCCTTGAGTTCATGCGCGATCCGCTGCGCCAGCTTCGGCCCGACTCCGTTCGCGCGCGCGATCATCGCGCTGTCGCCGCTCGCCAGCGCGCGTTGCAAATCGCCGATTTCGAGCGCCGAGAGGATCGCGAGCGCGACCTTGGCGCCGACCCCCTGCACGCTCGTCAGCAGGCGGAACCAGTCGCGTTCCTCGGCCTTGGCAAAGCCGAGCAGGCGCAGGAAATCCTCGCCGACGAGCATTTCAGTGTGGATGGTGACGTCGCCGCCGATGGCGCCGAGCGCATCGAGCGTGCGCGCCGATGCCTCGACCAGATAACCGACGCCGCCGACGTCGATCACCGCATGGCCTGCGCCGCTCGAATCCAGCCGCCCCGTTAGTTTCGCGATCATGGTCCGTGCCTAGCGCGGCGGGAATGAAAAGGGAACAAAATTGGTTCGCACGAAGACACAAAGACACAAAGAGGGCAGTTCGGGCCGATAGGCCCTTTTCTCCTTCAGCCTCTTTGTCTGCCGCAACGATAGGGGAGAAAAGCCGCTTCGCGGCAAATGCGACCTCTTCGTGTCTTTGTGTCTTCGTGCGAAACTCTTAAACACGCGGCCGGTGGTTCGCGTGGCAGATTGCCACCGCCAGCGCATCCGCCGCGTCCGGTCCCGCGACCTTCGCGCCCGGGAGCAGCACGCGCAGCATCGCCTGCACCTGTTCCTTCGCGGCGCCACCGGTGCCGACGATCGCTTTTTTGACGAGGCGCGGGGCATATTCGGCCACGGCCAGCCCACCGCGCGCGCAGCCGAGCAGGACGACGCCGCGCGCGTGCGCGAGTTTCAAGGTCGATTGCGGATTGTCGTTGACGAACACTTCCTCGACCGCGGCGTGGGTCGGGGCGTGGTCGGCGATGACCGCCGCCAGCACCGTGTCGAGATGGGCGAGGCGGTCGGGCAGGGGCGCCTTGGCGTCGGTCTTGATCTGGCCGTTCGCGATGTGGCTGATCCGGCTGCCCTCGACGCGGATGATGCCCCAGCCGGTGCAGCTGAGCGAGGGGTCGAGGCCGAGGATGATCATATCTTTAGCCCCTCCCCTTCAGGGGAGGGGTTGGGGTGGGGGCTGTCGAGGTTGCGCGAGGCCGATGGCCCCCACCCCCGACCCCTCCCCTGAAGGGGAGGGGAGAAATGGTTCACCCCAATTTCTCCATCACCGCATCGGGAATCTCGTAATTGCCCCACACGGTCTGCACATCGTCGTCGTCATCGAGCGTGTCGATCAGCTTGAACAGCGTCTGCGCGATGGCTTCGTCGGCGACTTCGCTCTTCAGCGTCGGGCGCCACGCCAGCTTCACGCCCTCAGCCTCGCCCAGCTTCGCTTCGAGCGCCTTGGCGACTTCGTGCAGGCTGTCGACGCTGGTCCAGATGTCGTGGCCGTCCTCGGACGATTCGACGTCGTCGGCGCCAGCGTCGAGCGCGGCTTCGAACACCGTGTCTGCGTCGCCGGCGCTCGCGGCATAGTTGATCAGGCCCAGCCGGTCGAAGCCGTGGCTGACGCTGCCCGACGTCCCGAGGTTGCCGCCATTCTTGCTGAACGCGGTGCGGACGTTGGTCGCTGTGCGGTTGCGGTTGTCGGTCAGCGCCTCGACGATCAGCGACACGCCGCCGGGGCCATAGCCTTCGTAGCGGATTTCTTCATAGTTATCGCCGTCGTTGCCCGCGGCCTTGTCGATCGCGCGCTGGATATTGTCCTTCGGCATCGACTGCGCCTTGGCGGCATTGACCGCCGCGCGCAGGCGCGCGTTCGCGTCGGGGTCGGGCAGGCCCATCTTCGCCGCCACGGTGATTTCGCGGCTGAGCTTCGAAAACAGGCTGCTGCGCTTTTTGTCCTGCGCACCCTTGCGGTGCATGATGTTCTTGAATTTACTATGGCCGGCCAAGCCACCCTCCATCGGTCAATTTGAAAGCTGGCGCCGCCCTACAGCGGCGGCCCCCAAGAGACAACTGCGTCAGATGACGACCGCGGTTCCCGACGCACTGACCATCAGCATCGACCCGTTCTGGCCAAGCACTTCATAATCAAGGTCGACGCCGACCACCGCATTGCCGCCGAGGCGGGCCGCTTCGGCTTCCATCTCGGCGATCGCTTCCTTGCGGGCGCGGGCGAGGACGTCCTCATATTTGCCCGACCGGCCGCCGACGATGTCGGTGATGCTGGCAAACAGGTCGCGGAACAGGTTGGCACCGACGATCACTTCACCGGTGACGATGCCCAGATATTCGCGGGCCGGCCGGCCTTCGATCGTATTGGTGGTGGTGCTGAACATAAACTGCTTTTCCTCGCACTGGCTGATTGTATCTAAAGCCGTATAACGAAAGAAATCGACATGGGGAGGACACATTGTCGAAAGTTTCGGAACCGGCGTTGCCGGGCCTGATTGGCGAGCTGTTTCTTGATGTTGATGACGCGATGTCCCGGCAAACTCAGGCGGATACCCCTGTGAACCGGCGCGGGTTGGTGCGCACACTCATTGCTGCTGTCGAAGGGCTCGCATGGCTGTATCGAGAGGATGTGATGGCAGCCGCCGAAACGATGGGACTGATTTCGGAAAATGAGCGCCGCGCCCTTTCTGAAACGACCTATTTTGTAAGTGAGGACGGAAAGATTTCTGAGCAGCGCCGGTTCATATCGACCACGGCGATGGTCCGTTTGACTGCTCGACTTGCTGCCAAATGCGCATTGGGTGACCAGCCCAATTTTGGTGTCGAAGGCTGGGCGAACTTGAAACAAACGATTCAGCTGAGGAACCGGATAACGCACCCGAAAGCCGTGACCGATTTGACAGTTTCGGCTGAAGACATCACCCGCGCAAGATCGGCGTTCTTCTGGTTTTCCGAGCTCATGGTGAGCGAGATGGCACGAACGAACGATACGCTCCGCGATTATTCAAAGCGTTTAGGGGACGTTATCCGATTGCTGGAGGTCGGCGACGAAGCTGCACTGACACTTTACCGCCGACTTCAGGAAGGTGATTAGGCGAGGCCCAAAGCGGCTTTGTAGACGTCCAGAACGGCTTCCATTTCCATTCGATCATCTCTGGACATTTTCCGCAGCTTGATGACCTGGCGCATGATCTTGGTGTCGTAACCCTGCGATTTCGCTTCGTTATAGGTGTCGCGAATGTCGTCGGCGACGCCTTTTTTTTCTTCTTCCATCCGTTCGATGCGCTCGATGAAAAGGCGCAGTTGTTCGTCGGATACGGTGGCTTCGCTCATTTTGGGCTCCGGTGATTGGGATGATGCGGCGCGAGAATCGCGGCTGCCGCGTCCCTAATCGTCCCGCTGCGTTTTCGCCATGCTTTCTTGGACCCGATCGCTCATTCGGGCGGAAACGGCTGGCGCTTGCCGCCATCCTTGTGGACCACGCCGCGCCGCATCACGAAATCGACCTTTTCCAGCGCGGTGACATCGGCCAGCGGGTCGCCGCTGACGGCGATGATGTCGGCATCGCGCCCCGCCACGATCGCCCCGATCGGCCGGTCGAGTTCGGCGGCATTGTCGATGGTCGCGGCTTTGATCGCCTGCGCCGGGGTCATCCCCGCCTTGACCATCAACGCGAACTCCTTGGCATTGTCGCCGTGCGGCGCGACGCCCGAATCGGTGCCGAACAGGATGCGGACATTGCCGCGGATCGCGCGCGCCATGCTGGCGGCGTGCGATGCGGCGGCCTCTTCGGCCTTCGCAAGTTGCGGTCCCGGTGCGTCGCCGCGGCGCGCCTGTGCCAGCGCGGCGATCGGCGCCACGGCGGTCGGGACCAGCGCCGCGTTCGACGCCTTGAACAGCTTGACCGTTTCATCGTCGATGAAGCTGCCATGCTCGATCGAATCGACCCCGGCGCGCAGCGCGGCGTCGATGCCTTCCTTGCCATGCGCATGGGCGGTCACCTTGCGGCCAAAGCTGTGCGCGGTGTCGACCACCGATTTCATTTCGGCGTCGGACATCTGCTTGCCCAGCCCGCCCGCGACGTTCGATCGCACCCCTCCGGTCGCGGCGAATTTGATCACCTCGGCGCCGAGGGAAATCTGCGCGCGTACCGCGCTGGCACAGCCGTCGGGGCCGTCGCAGATATTGGTCCGCTCGGCCGCGACCGCGTGGGTCAGGGTGCGGTTCAGCCCGTTGACCCCGCCATGGCCGCCGGTCACCGAAATCATCGTTCCGGCGGGAATGACGGTCGGGCCGACGATCACGCCATTGTTGATCGCGTCGCGCAGCGTCGTCGTGGTGCGGCCATCGCCGCCCAGATCGCGCACGGTGGTAAAGCCGGCTTCGAGCGTCTTGCGCGCATTGCCCTGCGCGATCACGAATATATCCTCGACGTCGCGGCCCGAGCTTTCGAGGCGGCTGCGCAGCAGATTGTCGTCGCTGGAGATATGGACGTGCATGTCGATCAGGCCGGGGAGGACAAAGGCGTTCTTCAGGTCGACGACACGCGCATCGCCCTCGGGCGTCGCAAAGCCGTCGCGCACTTCGGCGATCTTCCCGTCGCGGACGACGATCGTCGATGGCCCGCGCGGCTCGCGGCCCGGCTGGTCGAGCAGGCGCCCGGCGTGGATATAGGTGGTGGCGGACGGCTGAGCGGCCAGCGGTGTGCTTGCGATCAGTCCTGCCGCGATCGTCGCCGCGGCCCATGTCATACGCATCCCGATTATCTCCCTGTTGGCTCTCCGCCTTGTCGTCCGATCATGTCGCGAAAGCCGGGGCGTCGCAAGCTCAGTCGCGCGGATTCCTTGCCATGCTCGCCTCCATCCGTGCGAGCTGTTCGGGGGTAGCGGCGGTGTGGTGCAGCGCTTTCCAATCGGCGGTCGGCATGCCGTGGACAATCGCGCGGCCGCTTTCCTTGTCCATGCCGCCCGCCTCGGCGATCCAGTCGCCGAGGCAATTGCGGCAGAAACCGGCGAGCCCCATCAGGTCGATGTTCGCGGCGTCGTGGCGGTGCTGGAGCAGGCGAGCGAGGCGGCGGAAGGCGGCCGCCGCCACCGCATCGTCCAGCGCGTCGAGCGCATCGTTCGGGGCGGCCTGGTCGTCGCTGCAGGACATGGCGGATTTCCTTCTGCTGGGGGCATGAATAGCTATACGCGGCTTGCCTTGCCGGGGGCAGTGAGACTAGGCAAGCGGTGTCTATCTGTTCGGACAAAACCATGGTCCTGAGCCTGTCGAAGGGCGCTTATCGTGGATAGGCGCCCTTCGACAGGCTCAGGGCTACGGCGATGATCGAAACCATATCGGAGCATCTGTGGTCCAGAGTTTTACCCCCCGCCAGCGCAAGGTGCGCATCCTGGCGACCCTTGGTCCCGTGAGCGCCAATCCCGAGATGATTGCGGCGCTGCACCGCGCCGGCGCCGACGCCTTTCGCGTCAATATGAGCCATGGCGACCATGCGGGTCACGCCAAGGTGATTGCGGCCATCCGCGCGCTGGAAAAGGAAACCGGGCGGCCGACGACGATCCTGGTCGACCTGCAAGGACCGAAGCTGCGCGTCGGGACGTTCAAGGACGGCCCCGCCGAGTTGGTGAAGGGCGCGGCATTCGCGCTCGACATCGACAAGGCGCCGGGCGACGCGACGCGCGTCCACCTGCCGCACCCCGAATTGTTCGCGGCGCTGGAAGCGGGCACCCGGCTGCTCATCGACGACGGCAAGCTGGTGCTGCGGGTGCAGAGCGTGTCGCCGTCGCGGATCGACACGGTGGTCGAGGTCGGCGGCAAGATTTCGGACCGCAAGGGGGTCAATGTCCCCGACGTCGTCGTTCCGCTCGCGGCGCTGACCGAAAAGGACCGCAAGGATCTGACCTTTGCGCTGGAGCAGCATGTCGACTGGGTCGCGCTGTCGTTCGTCCAGCGGCCCGAGGATGTCGCTGAGGCGCGGCGTCTGATCGGCGGCAAGGCAGCACTGCTCGTGAAGTTCGAAAAGCCGTCGGGGGTGCAGCGGATCGAGGAAATCCTCGAGCTCGCCGACGCGGCGATGGTCGCGCGCGGTGACCTCGGCGTCGAGCTTCCTCCCGAGGCGGTGCCGCCGCTGCAAAAGCGCATCGTCGCCACTGCGCGGCGGATGGGCAAGCCGGTGGTCGTCGCGACGCAGATGCTCGAATCGATGATCGTCTCGCCCTCGCCGACGCGCGCCGAAGTCAGCGATGTTGCCACCGCGGTGTACGACGGCGCCGACGCGATCATGCTGTCGGCCGAGACCGCGGCGGGCGCCTGGCCGGTGGAAGCTGTCACCATGATGGATTCGATCGCGCGCTCGGTCGAAAGCGACCCTGACTATTTTCGCCGCCTGCACTTTACCGAAACGCTGCCGGACGCGACCACCGCCGACGCGCTGGCGGAGGCCGCCGGCGGCATCATCGGCACGATTGCCGCCGATGCGATCATCTGCTTCACCGCATCGGGATCGACTGCGCGGCGGGTGGCGCGCGAACGGCCCAACGCGCCGCTGTTGGTCCTCACGCCCAAAAAGGAAGCGGCGCGTCGGCTCGGGCTGCTCTGGGGCGCGCATGCGGTGCCAACCAAGGACATCGGCAGTTTCGAAGAGATGATCGCCAAGGGTAAGCGCATGGCGCTGCGCCACGGCATCGGCAAGGCGGGCGCGAAGCTGGTCATGATGGCGGGGGTCCCGTTCGGCACGCCGGGGTCGACCAACGTGCTGCACGTGGCGACGCTGACCGGCGACGAGCTGCGCGGGTATAGCTGATCGGGCTTTGCACCGCCCGGCTTCTAAGTCCTTCCGTCATCCCGGCGGAGGCCGGGATCTCACCCTCGCGTTTTAACGAACCGGCGAGATCCCGGCCTTCGCCGGGATGACGAACAGGGGCGGGCTTATGATCGGTGGCGATCACCAAGCTGCCCACCTCTGATTCAAATCGGCACAATCCTTACCGCCCGATTCAGATAATTTTCGAGGTGATTCAGATCGGCACGACTAAAAATGGTAAACGGACTTTGCACCATTGACGCCGCGCGGCATAGTTGGTGGGTGGTGAGCGTCGGACCCGCGTCGGGGGGGATTCCGCATCGCATATCTGGAGGTTCATCCGCGTGTCCGCACCGTTCCGTTTTCCGCGCTTTTTCGTCACCAGCCCGGCGCCTTGCCCCTATCTGGCGGGCAAGACCGAACGCAAGGTGTTTACCGAACTCAGCGGCAATACGGCGAACGAGCTGAACGACGCGCTGGGCCGCATCGGATTCCGGCGCAGCCAGTCAGTGGCCTATCGCCCGAGCTGCGCCGATTGCGCGGCCTGCGTGTCGGTGCGCGTCTGCGCCGCCGAATTCACCCCCAGCAATTCGCAGAAGCGCACGATCCGCCGCAACGGCGACCTGGTCGCGACCGCGTGCAAGCCGTGGGCGACCGAGGAACAATATGCGTTGCTGCGCTCTTATCTCGGCTCGCGCCACCCCAATGGCGGCATGGCCGACATGGATGAGCAGGATTTCGCCGACATGGTCGAGCAGACCCCGGTCGACAGCTATATGATCGAGTATCGCGAGCCGACCACCGACGGCAGCAAGGGCCGCCTGATCGGCTGTTGCCTGACCGACCGGCAGGGCGACGGATTGTCGATGATCTACAGCTTCTTTGACGCCGCGCACCCGCTGCGTGAAGGGCTGGGCACCTATATCATCGCCGACCATGTCCAGCGCGCGGCGCGGGCGGGCCTGCCCTACGTCTACCTCGGTTACTGGATCGAAGGATCGGCGCGCATGGCGTACAAGGCGCGTTTCCGCCCGATCGAGCGGCTTGGCCCCGACGGCTGGTCGCGCTTCGAGCCCGCCGCGCCGAGCGGCATTGCGGCGATGTTCGAACTCGCCTGACTTGGCGCCGCCCATCGCGGTGTACTGGTTGTGATCACGGTCATAGGATCGGCGTGACACGCCGCCTACGCCGGTCGCATGGATGGCAAGCCCACATCATATCGCGCTGGCTTTTCACACTATTTTGCCGTGCCCGGTGCCAATGACCCGGGACAACGCGGCCGATGACCGGTGATCGCACAAGGATTAGGCATTTGGCTGGCGAAGTTTCGCTTGTCCCTTTGCATTGGAAATCAACGACATGAAATTTCGTCCCATTTTCTCGATCGCAACGGCGCTCGCGACGCTGATCCTGTTGCCCGATGCGGCGCAGGCGCAATCGGCCGAACAACATGCGAGGGACATGAACGACATCGCTGCAACCCCGCCGCAGGAGTCAGGCGAAGACCATGCGGGCGACGAGCCGGGTTACGACTTGCCTTCGCTGCCCACGGAGCCTGGCTTCATGGCGGCGGCCTATCATGCCGACACGGGGTCGACATGGGTCTCGGTCGGCCACAGGACGCTCAATCTGGCGCGGCAGCGGGTGCTCGAGCGCTGCAAGGCTGCGACCGGAAACGAATGCGACGTCGCGGCGGCGATTGGCGGCACGGGACAGGTCTATCTCGCGCAGGATGGCATGGGCCAGTCGTGGATCAGGGCGGCGGTGAATGACGAGATGCTGGCGAACCCGGATGTGTCGACACGTCATTGCCTGACCAACTCGTTCGGCTGCGATCTGGTCGCCGTCTATGACAGCGGCGCGATCTTTCTGAACGAGGATCCGGGGCTCGATCAGTCGAAGGATTATTTTCCCAAGGGAAAGCTGAACTGGAACCGCTGGGCGATGGTTGCGCGGCCCATTGATCCGGCGGCTATCGGCAAAAGCTGGCTGATCAGCGGGAAGGAAAATTCGGTCGCGACGCGCAAGGAGATTCTCGACCGCTGCCAGGCGGATTCGGGACAGCGCTGCGCGATATCGGCCTATGCGGTGAACGGCAAGAAAGTGACCGACGCCGGCTGGGCCGACACCAACGGCCTGCTCGTTCATTTCGTGGACGGGCGCGGGCAAAACCGCTGGACCGCGGCGTTGGCGGCGGCCCCGAAAAAGAAGAAGAAGAGGTCACCGCTGGGTGATCCGCCCCCGACCCTTGCCGATCCGGTGACGGTCAAGGAGCGTATCGCCCGTATCTGTCCGCCCTCGTCGTGCCGGGTCATCGCCACCTATGACGCCGCGACGCCACGTGTGGTCGTGATTGCCGACGAGGGGTGACGATGCCATGTTCCCGCCCGCCATCCGCTGCCTTGCCCTGCTATTTCGGAGACGCCCGATGTCACGCCCCCCGCTGATCAAATCCCTGCTGTCAGGTGCGGCGGCGATGCTCGCGCTGTCGGTTGGCGGGCCTGCCGCGGCCTGTTCCGACCTGCCCAATATCTGCGCCGCGAATGCCGAGCATCACCGGCAGATGATGGATATTGCGGCGACACCGCAGCAGGGCGAACCAGACGACGGCGGCGCGCGCTATGCAGAGCCGCCGGCGGACCCGATGCGCGACCGGATGAGCGTCGCCACGGGGATGATCGCGCTGATGCAGCAGAATGTCGACAATATGGCGCGGCGGGCCGAAATCATGAAAGACCCGCGCTACGCCCGCTACGAAAATGGTGGTTGGGACTTTTTTCAGGATCATGCCAAACCGGCGCCGGGCGAATATTGTGCCGCCTTTTACTGGAAAAAGGACGGGTTGGTCCGTGTTTCTGGTCCAGGGGGCGACTATGAGGGGGCGCTGCTCACCTTTTGGAGCGACGACATCCCGCAGCCGGTCGGAGTCGAAAAGATCAAGGTGACGCTGGTCCAGTCGGACGGCAGCCCGCCGCAGACGGTCGAGGCATATAATTACCGTTTGCCCGGGGAAGCCTATGGGGCGATCGCGCTGGCGGTGCCGTCGGTCGAAGCGCTGCTCGACAATATGCTCGATACCCACGGCTTCGAATTGCAAATCAAGGGTAAATCGGTTGCCAAGGTTGACTGGACGGGCGGACACGCGGCGCGTGACCGGTTGAAACAATGCGTCGCGCGGCGCGCGCGTGGTTGATTTGCCCCCGGCCATCGCCGCCCGCCGCCGCCGGACAGCCGCGAACGGTTGACCTTTCCCCGCTTTCAAGGGCATAGCTTTGCGTCCAGGACATAAGTCCGGGTCGCATCCGTTATGTATTCGCCGGGGGGCTGGCGAGAGGGGGGTAGGATGCCCGTGCGCGCGTTCGTCAGCATCACGGCCAGCGACAGGGACACCGGCCTTGGCCGCGCGGTGACGAGCGCATGAGCGAGCCCGTGAAGGTTGCGATCATCGGGTCGGGTCCTGCGGGGCTTAGCGCCGCATCGCGCGCGGCGCAGCTGGGGCTCAGCCACATATTGCTCGAAAAGACCGACCATCTGTCGGACACGATCTTCAAATATCAGAAGGGCAAGCGGGTGCTGGCGACGCCCGAACGGCTCGACCTGCGCTCCGATTGCCGCTTTGCCGAGGGGGCGCGCGAATATATCCTTGGCAATTGGGACGAGGATGCCGCGAACAACAAGGTGAATGTGGCGTATCACGCCGAGGTCGCAGAAGTGACGGGCGCAAAGGGCGCGTTCGCGATCAAGACCACCAAGGGCGACGTCTTTCACGCTGAAAATATCGTGCTGGCGATCGGCACGCAGGGTAACCCGAACCGGATGCGCTGCGAAGGCGCCGACCTGCCGCACATCATCTATCAGGTCGACGATCCCGAGGATTTCAAGGACAAGCATATCACCGTCGTCGGGTCGGGCGACGCGGGGATCGAGAACGCGCTGGGGGTGGCCGAGGAGGCGCTGGAAAACACCGTCACCATCCTGAACCGGTCGAAGGATTTTGCGCGCGCCAAGGCGAAGAATGTCGCCGACATGATGGAGGCGGGCGAGAATGGCTTCATGTCGATCCGCACCGAGACGCAGCCGAAGAAGGTCGAGCCGGGCTGGTTGACGCTGGAAACCCCGAATGGCGAGGAAAAGATCGAATGCGACGTGATCGTCGCGCGGCTGGGGTCGGTCGCGCCGCGCGGCTTTGTCGAATCGATGGGGATCGAGTTCACCGGCCCCGACCGCGAAGCCTTTCCAAAATTGTCGCCGACGTTCGAAACGACCGTGCCGGGTCTTTACGTCATCGGCGCGCTCGCGGGCTATCCGCTGATCAAGCATTGTATGAACCAGGGTTATGACGTCGTCGAGTTCATCAACGGCAACAGCGCGCTGACCCCGGCGGACGAAAAGGATCTGGCGGCGATCTTTGCCGATCTGCCGCAGAAAAAGTCGGTCAGCGAATGGCTGGAATATCTGCGCACCCGCATCCGCATATTTGCCGATGTGTCGCCGCTGCAGATGCGCGAATTCATGCTCGATTCGAAGGTCGCCTTTTACCGCAGGGGCGACGTCGTGTTCGAAAAGGGCGAGCCGGGCTCGTCGCTGTTCGCGATCGCCGACGGCCATGCGGTGGTCGAGGTCGGTCCCGACATCACTGTGCCGATCGAGCAGGGGTCGATCTTTGGCGAGGTCGGGCTGATTTCGGGCCGCAAGCGTGGCGCGACGATCCGCGCGGGTGAGGATGCGATCTTTGTCGAGGTTTCGCGCACTGCGGCGCTGAAACTGATGGCGGCAGTGCCGGGCGCCAAGCGCGTGATCAACCGCATCTCGCTCGAGCGGCAATTGCTCCAGATTTTCAAGGGCGGGTTGACCGTCGAGGATCTGGGACCGGTCGTCGATACGGCGGAGGTCGAACGGGTGCCCGCAGGCAAGGTCGTGCTGACCGAGGGCGAGCAGGGCGATGATGTCTATGTGATCCGCTCGGGATCGATGGTCGTCGAAAAGGACATCGGCGGCAAGCCGATCTTCCTCCGTTACCTGCCCGCGGGCAGCTTCTTCGGCGAAATGGGGGTGCTGAGCGGGCAACCCAGAAATGCCACGGTCAAGGCCGCGGTCGGCGCCGAACTGATCAAGCTGACCGGTGAGAGTTTCCGCAAGATGCTGAGCGCGCGGCCGCAGGTGCGCGCCGCGACCGAGGCCGCGGTCGCCGAGCGCGCGGCGATGAACGACTTCATCGAATCGCGCAAGGCGAGCTATTCGAGCGCGGTCGACCTTTATTCGGACACCGCGACCTTCATCATGAAGGAGGGGCTGGGCGAGGCGACCGACGCGCTGCTGATCGACGAAAATCTGTGCGTCGGCTGCGACAATTGCGAAAAGGCGTGCGCCGACAGCCATGAAGGGCTGTCGCGGCTCGACCGCGAGGCGGGCAAGACTTTTGCGCATTTGCATGTGCCCACCAGTTGCCGCCACTGCGAGCATCCGCATTGCATGGCCGACTGTCCGCCGAACGTGATCCACCGCGGCCCTGATGGCGAGGTGTTCATGGAGCCGGGCTGCATCGGCTGCGGCAATTGTATGCGCAACTGCCCCTATGGCGTGATCCGCATGGAGGCGGCGCCGCCGCAAAAGCCCAGCTTGCTCCGCTGGCTGCTCACCGGTTTTGGCCCCGGCCCCGGCGAACCGTCGCCCAAATGGACGAAGAAGCAATTGGGCGAAGAGAAGCCCAAGAAAATCGCGGTCAAATGCGACATGTGCAAGGGTATCGCGGGCGGTCCGGCGTGCGTTCGCGCCTGTCCGACCGGCGCCGCGATCCGCGTGTCGCCCGAAGAATTCCTGTCGATCGCGCGGCTCGACGAGGCGACCGACTGATGGCCTCGCTGTTTCAACGCCGCCGCCACAAGGCGACCCAGACCGAGCGGGTGCGCGAGCGCAAGCATGAGGGGTTCCTGCGTTATGCGGGATTTCGCTGGGCCAAGATTTCCGGCGGCCTCTGCCTGCTGATCATCATCTCCTACGCGCTGGTCGACGTCACGCCGCGGCACAATGGCGGCAGCTGGTATGGCTACACGCTGGGCACGATCGGCGCGGGGTTGATCCTGTGGCTGACCGCGCTCGGCTATCGCAAGCGCAAGATGACGAGCGATTACTGGTCGCTGAAGGCGTGGACGTCGGCGCATGTCTACCTTGGGCTGAGCCTGATCGTCATCGGCACCTGGCACACCGGGTTCCAGCTCGGCTGGAACGTCCATACGCTCGCCTGGGCGCTGATGATGCTGGTCATCCTGTCGGGGCTGTACGGGGTGATCGTCTATGCGACCTTGCCGGCTGCGCTGTCGAACAATCGCGACGAAATGACGCAGATGCAGATGCTGGAGGCGATCCGCGCCTTTGACCGGCAACTGCACAGCGCCGCGCAGCCGCTGACCCCCGCCGACACCGCGCCGGTGCTGGCAGCGCTCGATGAGGATCCGTTCGCGGGCGGCATCGGCGCGAGGCTGAGCGGGCGCTATCCGAACTGCGCGACCGCGGCGGCGTTGCGCACGCTGGCGGCGTCGCAGAGCAGCGACGCGGCGGCGCGCGAGAAGGTGACCGGCCTGCTGAAGCAGAAGGTTGCGGCGCTGGCACGCCTGCGCGCGCATCTGCGGCTCCGCGCACTGCTCGAAATCTGGCTCTATGTGCATGTGCCGCTGACCTTCGCGCTGATCGCGGCGCTGTCGGCGCATATCATCAGCGTCTTTTTCTACTGGTGAGGCGGGGATCATGAGCTTCATCCTGCGCCGCGTTTCGACGACCAAGACGGGCAAGCAGATCGTCCGCGATCAGCCGCTGCCGGGCGATGCGATCACGCTGGGCCGCGACGGTTCGAACATCATCCACGTCGCCGACCTGGCGGTGAATCCGCAGCATGCGACGATCAGCAGCACCGATGGGCGCCATGTTCGCGTCGCGGCAAGCGAGGGGCTGGGGTTCGACCTCAACGGCCGCAGCGAAACCGTCGCCGACATCGACAGCGCCGCGGGCGGCGAGCTGCGGTTCGGCGGCCACCGGCTGACGATCGCGCGCGAGGATGACAAGATCATCCTGCTGGTCGAACGCATCGACGAGCTGTCGCAATCGTCGAAGGACGTCGACGAAGCAAAGGCCTTCTCGCTGCAGGGCGTGATGCTCGGCAAGCGCGTCGGCGCGTGGGCGTTCGCCGTGCTGATGCTGGCGGCGTTCCTGATCGGACCGATCTGGGCCTGGTACAGCTATAAAAATGTTGATGAACGCCCCGAGGGTTTCCACGCCGACAGCAGCTGGTCGTCCGGACCGCTGTCGAGCGCGCACGCCAGCCTGAAGGACGATTGCCAGTCGTGCCATGTCGAACCGTTCGTGGCGGTCACCGACACCGCGTGCGTGAGCTGCCACACCGGCGAGCATAAGGCGATGAGCACCGCGCACGCGGGCGCACCGACCGCGATGCTGCTCGCGGCGCGCGCACCCGATGGCGGGTTCGACAAATTGCTGGCCAATGTCGGCGAGGTGTTCAACCGGCCGCAGGGGCGCTGCGTCGATTGCCACACCGAACATGAGGGCGCCGGGCCGATGCCCGCGACGCCGCAGAAATTCTGCGCCGACTGCCACGACGGGATGCAGGGGCGACTGAAGGCCGCGGGACATCCGACGCTACTGGCCGATGCTGCCGACTTTGGAACCGGCCACCCCGAGTTTCGTCCGCTCGTCCGCGCTGCGCCCGGCGCGAAGCTGGCACGCGCGGCGCCGGGCAAGGGAACGGTCGACTATAACGGTCTCAAATTCCCGCACGACATGCATTTGCAGGCGACCGGCGGCGTCGCGCGCATGGCGGCGAGTTTCCGCGGGCGCTATGATTTCGGGCAAAAGCTGGAATGCGAAAATTGCCACCGCGTCGAGGCCGACGGGGTGCGCGTCAAGCCGGTCGAGATGGAACGCGACTGCGCGATGTGTCACAGCTTGGCGTTCGAGACCGTGGGTGGGGTGACGCGCACGCTGCGCCATGGCGAGCCCGATCAGGTCGTGGCCGACCTCACCGCCTATTACCGTTCGACCCCGCCCGCGCGCCCGCTGCAACTCGGCGGAATGCAGCGCCGCCGCCCCGGCGCCTATGCCGAGGGGCAGGTGTACAACATCTATTTCAACGAGGTCGCGGTGCGGCCGAGCCGCGCGCAGGACGCGGTGCGCGCCGTGTTTTCAAAGGGCGGCGCCTGTTATGATTGCCACACGATCTTTGCGCCCGCCGCAGGGAAAAACTGGCGCGTCGCCGCGGTGAACCAGACCGCGCGCTATCTGCAAAAGGGCTGGTTCGACCATGACGCGCACCGCGAGACCGATTGCGCCGATTGCCACACCGCGGCGCCCGCGTCGAAAACGTCGACTGACCTGCTCGTCCCGGGCCTCCGCCAATGCCGCGACTGCCATGTCGGCGAAAGTGGCGCGCGGCTGGTGAAGGTCGAAACCGCGACCGAATCGCCCTGCGCGATGTGCCACGAATATCATTCGGACGGCGGCCAGCCGTGGGCGCCGAAGCGTCAGCGGAAGGTAAATAGCGCGGCAATCACAAATAAACCCCTGCGTGCTACCTATGGTGTGAGCTTGATCACAGGCGCCGAGGGGCGGGGACTTTACAAAGTGACATGGCGCACACCTGCTTTGCACGGGGCAAGTCGGGGCGGATAGGTTCAGGACCGGGGCCAGGATGGGCCGGAGCAGGGGGCGGATGTGCTGATCGCGCAGATCACCGATATCCATTTGGGGTTCGATCCGGACAATCCGGCCGAATATAATCGCAAACGGCTCGACGAGGTGCTCGACGTGCTGATCGACGGGCCGAACCGTCCCGATCTGCTCCTCGCCACCGGCGACGTCACCGATCGCGGCGACGAGGACAGCTATCGCCGTCTGGCCAACGCCTTTTCGCGCTGTCCCTTTCCGGTGTGGGTCAGCGTCGGCAATCACGACCTGCGCGACAATTTCCATGCGCGCTTTCCGGGGCTCGACGATGGCAATGGCTTTGTCCAATATGCGATCGAGCTGCCCGAACTGCGACTGGTCACGATCGATACGCTGGAAGAAGGGCGCCATGGCGGCGCTTTTTGTGCGACACGCGCGGCGTGGCTGGACGCCGAGCTAGCGAAGGATCCCGCAAAGCCGACCTATATCGTGATGCATCACCCGCCGATCGAAAGCGGCATCGAGTGGATGAACACCCATCCCGACGAGCCATGGGTCGCGACCTTTACCGACGTGGTGCGCAAGCACAGCCAGGTGCGCGGGTTGATCTGCGGCCATTTGCATCGCAGCGTGACCGTGGCGTGGGAGGGACGCACCGTCGCCATCTGTTCATCGACCGCGCCGCAAGTCTCGCTCGACCTGCGCCCGATCGATGCCGACCGGCCCGACGACCGCCCGATGATCGTCGCCGAAGACCCCGCCTATGCGCTGCACCGCTGGAACGGGCGCGAGCTGGTGAGTTTCTATGATTTCGCCGGGGCGCACACGATGCTGGCGAAATATGATGCGAATTTGCAGCCGCTGGTGCGTGAATTGAAGGCCGAGCGGCCGGGATAAACACCGGTATCAAAATCATCCGTCATCCCGGCGAAGGCCGGGATCTCGCCGGTGCTTCGGAACGCGAGGGTGAGATCCCGGCCTTCGCCGGGATGACGAGACAAAAGTGTCAGTAGCCGAGCGAGAGATCCACCCGCGGCTCGACCGCCTCGCCCTTGTGCCAGCGCGCCAGATTTTCCAGAAACCGCTGCGCTGACCGCACGAACATTTTGTCCTGCGCGCGGCCCGACAGGTGCATGGTGATGTGCGCATTGTCGAGGCTCCACAGCGGGTCGTCGGCGGGTAGCGGTTCGGGGGTGGTGACGTCGAGGAAGGCGGCCGCGATCTGCCTGCTGTCGAGCGCGGCGACGAGCGCGTCCTGATCGACGACGCTGCCGCGCGCGATGTTGATCAGCGTCGCGCTCGGCTTCATCGCCGCGAGTTCGCTGGCGCCGATCATGCCGTCGGTTTCGGGGGTCGCCGGGACCGCGAGGATCACCCAGTCGAAATCGCCAAGCTGCGCGCGCCATTGATCGGGGGTGAGCGTGTTCGGTCCGGGCGAGCGCCGCACCACCGTCACGTCGACCGCAAAGGCCTTCAATCGCTCCTCGATCAGCTTGCCGATTGCGCCATAGCCGAGGAGCAGCGCCTTCGACCCGTAAAGCTCGACCTTGCCCGGCGAATCGATCAGCCACTCGCGGCGCTCCTGCGCGCGAACGACTTCGCGATAGCCTTTGGCGATGGTGAGCATCCCCATCACCACATATTCGGCGATGGTGATCGCGTTGATCCCCGCGCCATTGGTGACGACGGTCCCGCGCTGCTGCAGCAGGTCGAGCGGCATGCCGTCGACCCCGGCGTAGATCGAGTTCAGCCATTTGAGGTTGGTTGCGGCGGTGATGACCGCGGCCATGTCCTTTTTGTCATACATGTCGAACCAGCCGATTTCGGCATCTGGCGCGAGGGCAAGCGCTTCGTCCTTGGACGCGAAGAAGCGCGGTTCGACCCAGTCGGGCAGGCGGTTTTCGACGAGCGGGCGGATGAGTCCGGACAGGACGGTGACGGTCTTGGTCATGAAATTCCTATTGCTGAAATGCGTGCCACCCCGCCCAGGCGAGCGGGACAAGGCCGATCAGATCGACGAGCGCGATGGTGCCAAGCTGCGCGGGGCGGCCGTAGGATTGATAGAGAAAAAGGAAGCTGAGCATGCTGATCGCCGCGAGCAGGGTCGCGATCTTGCGTCCGCCCGGATCAAAAGCCGCCCATACGCAGGCGACGAGCACCGCAAAGAACAGTGCCGCGCGGTGGTGCATCAGCAGGAAGATCGGGCTGTCGGGCTGAACGCCGTAGAGCCGCGTGATCAGCGCCGGGCGGAACAGCGCGAGTGCGGGGATCAGGTGGACGAGGCCGAGGAGCAGCCAGCAGATCAGTTGCGACATGCAACGAAGTTAGCAGCCCGCGGCGCCGGGGCAAGTCCTTAAAGCGCGATCATTCCCGTTCGCATCGTCATCCCGGCCTTCGCCAGGATGACGAGAGGGGAGCATTCTGTTCGGATTGAACCGTAGCCCTGAGCTTGTCGAAGGGCGCCTATCGCCGAGAGGCGCCCTTCGACAAGCTCAAGGCTACGGTGATTGGTGATCCCGACTTTCCAAGCCGGACTCGGGAAGGTGGTTTTTCGACCCAACCCAATGATGCTCAATTGGCGTCGAGCCGCCAATCCCAGCCAAGCGGGTCGCCATCCATCACCTCGACCCCCGCGGCGGTAAGCTCGTCGCGGAGTTTGTCCGAAGTCGCGAAGTCCTTGGCCGCGCGCGCTTCCTTGCGGCGGGTGAGCATGATTTCGATTTCGTCTTCGGTGATGGTGGCCGATTTGGGGCGGATGCGCAGGTCGGTGCGTGTCAGGCTGCCTAGATCGAATCCCAGAACCGAATCCATCTGACCGAGAACCGTCAGCCGTTTCCGGATGTCGATCTTTTTCGCCAACAACAAATCTTCAAAAGCAGTCAAAGCGATCGGAGTATTTAGATCATTCGAGATTGCGCCATCGAACTGGTCCATGTGCGTGGACAAGATAGTTTCGAGAGATGTCGGCTGCCAATCCGAAGGGACCGATTCCTTCAGTCGCTGATAGCCAATCACCAGTCGCTTCAACCGTGTCAGCGCGGCCCCCAAACCTTCCCACGAAAACTCCAGCTCGCTGCGATAATGCGCCTGCAGGCACATCAGGCGGTAGGCGAGGGGGTGGTAGCCCTTGTCGATCAGCAATTGCAGGCGCAGGAATTCGCCCGCGCTCTTGCTCATCTTGCCCGAGCGTTCGATCAGGAAATTATTGTGCATCCAGATGCGCGCCCCGCTCGCGTCCGAGCAACTGTGCGCCTGGTTCTGGGCGATTTCGTTCGGGTGGTGGATTTCGCGGTGGTCGATGCCGCCGGTGTGGATGTCGAACGGAAAGCCGAGCAGCGCTTCGGACATCACCGAACATTCGAGGTGCCAGCCCGGCGCGCCGCGGCCCCAGGGACTGTCCCATTCCATCTGGCGCGTTTCGCCCGCGGGGGTCTTGCGCCAGATCGCAAAGTCGGCGGCGTGGCGCTTGCCCTCGACCTCCTCGATGCGGCCCTCGCCCTCGTCGGTTTTCGCGCGCGCCAGCGCGCCATAGTCGGCGACCGTCGAGGTGTCGAAATAGAGGCCGCCCTCAAGCTCGTAGCAATGCTTGTCGGCGATCGCCTTCGCAAATTCGATCATCTGCGGCACATAATCGGTCGCGATCGACCAGTGCGCAGGCTGGCGGATATTGAGCGCCTTCACGTCGGCCCAATAGGCCTCGGTATAGTGGCGCGCGATGTCCCAGATCGACTGCGCTTTCTCCGCCGCCATCTTTTCCATCTTGTCCTCGCCCGCATCGGCGTCGTCGGTCAGGTGGCCGACGTCGGTGATGTTGATGACGTGGGTGAGCTTATAGCCCTTGAACGACAGGGTGCGGCCCAGCGTGTCGGCAAAGACATAGGCGCGCATATTGCCGATATGCGGGTAATTATAGACCGTCGGGCCGCAGCTATAGACGCGCGCCTCCGGCGGGTTCGCCGGATCACCGGGAACGCCGGGGTGGACGGGAACAAAGGGTTCCAGCTGGCGCGTCAGGCTGTTGAACAGCATCAGCGGCTGCGAGGCAGGGGCGTCGGTCATGCTCGCGCCCATGCCTCGCGCAATGGGGAGGCGTCAACTCTTGCGTCGCCCCCGCGCAGGCGGGGGCCGCGAGCGGCCACTATAATTCGCCGTTGAGTAGGCCGCCGGCGGCCCCCGCCTGCGCGGGGGCGACGTTCAGGGCTGTTCGGTCGGCGTCCACAGATCATCGTTGCCCGCCCCCGTCACCGGATCGTCGAGCAGCGGCTCGCCGCTCAGCGGATCGAGGTCGCGCATCGTGATCAGCGGTACCGGCAGGCTCTGGCCGTTGCCATCCTCATCGACGGCGTCGGCCTCTTCTTCGATGACATCCTGGACCGGGAAGTTGCTTTGTACGTCGATGAAGGCGCAGGCGCTGACATTGGCAATCAGGCAGCCGTTGAAGGTCGAGCGCGGATCGAAGCTGCCCGCGACGGGCGCAACCCCGCCGATGGTCAGCAGCGGGATGGTGTCGAGTCCGGTCACCTGGCCATTGGGCCCGATGTGGACGCCGTTTATGACGATCCGCGACGGACCGCTGGTGACGATGTTGAGCCCGCCTGCGCCAAAGCTGAGCCCGCGGCGGGCGGCAAAATCGGTGCCGCTGCCGCTGTTCTGGACATAGAAACCGCCGACGACTTCGCCGCGGATCCCGCGTGCGAACAGCGCGCCTTCGTCGATCAGCACGCCGTCGTTCTGCGCCAGACGCGCTTCGATCGCGTTGGTCGTTGTCGCGGCGCCGACGTCGTTGATCGCGGCGGTCGTCGCGACGATGATGTCGTCGGACACCATGTTGAGCTGACCGGCGGCGTTGGCGCCATTGACCAGTCGCACCGTGCCCTGTCCGAGGATGACTTCGAGCGCGTCGCCAGCAAAGAGGTTGAGCGCGTTCGCGTCGGTCAGGCCGGTCAGCTGGACATTGCCGATCACCCGCATCTTGCCCGGGGTGCGAATGGTCAGGGCGCCATTGGCACCGAGGTTCGACCCGGCGGCACCCCCGGCAAGGGTGAAGCTATCGACGATGATGTCGGGCGGCGAAGCGCTGCCCACCGACGTGTTGTTCGCCGCCTGCACTTCGGGCGCGAATACCTCGATATTCGTACCGAACAGCCGGGTAAGCTCGTTCGCGTCGAGATGGAAGCCGTTGCGGGTGCCGGTGCCGCCGACGAACGTCTGGCTGAACACATCGTTGTTTTCGATCGACAGCGTATCGGTGCTGCCCGCGGTACCGACCCGTGCGCCGCTGGCGATGATGATGTCGTTCGATTGCAGCGAGATGTTCCGGGCGGTCAGCAATGTGTTGACGGTGATGTCGCCCTGCGTCGTCACATCGGCACGGTTCGCGGTGAGCTGGTCGATGATGATGTCATCGCCGCTCTCCGCGCTCAGCGCGGCGCGTCCGGCAACGACGCCCGAAGTGACGGTCAATGTGCCGGAACTGGTGCGCACCACCGCATCGCCGACATCGGCAGTCAGGCTGGCGAAGACAATATTGCCACCGGTGCGAAGGTTGATGCTGTCGCCGCTTGCGGTCACCGGACCGGTCGAGATCAGTCCGTCGGAGGTCACGGCGCCGTTGCTTGCGTTGAGCAGGGTCGCGCCGCCGGCCTGGATATTGCTGGAATTGACGCCGTTCGTTCCGTCGAGGGTCAGCTGTCCGGTCCCGGTGGTCTGGGCGCGGGTGATGTCGATGCGGGCGCCGGTCAGCGTCAGATCGCCCCCGGCGCGCACCCGGCCCCCGATGATGTCACCCGCGGTGGTGACGGTCAGATTCGCTCCGGCGTCGAGGGTGCTGACAAAGGAGCCGCCGGGGCTGGCCAGCGTTTCGAGATTGGCGGCCGTAGCGGTGACGGCAATGTCGCGCCCCGCGGCGACGGTGCCGGTCGCGCTGAAGATGCCGGTCGACGTGACCAGAACGTCGGTAAAGGCATTGAGCCCCGCCAGCGTCGTGTCGCCGCCCTGCGTGCGAATGTCGCTGCTGCCGCCGGTCGCGCCAAGGCCAAGCGTCGTCGCGCCGTTGATCGCGATCGCTCCGGGTGCCGTCGCGATAATGTCGTCGCCTGCCGACAGCGCCGATGCGCTGATCGCCCCGCCGGCCGACAGCCGGACATCGGAGCCATCGGTTGCCGACACCCCTTCGCCCGAATTGATCGTGAAGCCGCTGCCCGCAACAAATCCCAACATGGCGGTATCGGCGCCGGCGCCCGTCGCGCTGACCCCGGTTGCCGAGAGATCGCCGACCGTGCGCACATCGACGTCATCACCCGCAGTGATCCCCGTGAGCGTTGCGGTCGTGCCTGCGAGGACGAGCATATCCTCGCCCGCATTGGCGCCCGCGATCGTCGCCGATCCGGCTGCGGTGACCCCAAACATACGCGCGGCGGCGCTGTTCGCCAGCACGACATTGCCCGCCGCCTCGACAAAGACATTGCCTTGGGTCGGAATCCCGCTGGGATCGGGGAAGCCGCCATTGGCGGTCGCGGAAGCATCGACATTCGCGTTGGAATTCAACCGAATGTCGCCGCCAGCGACATAGGTTCCGGTGAGGTTGCCGTCGGCAAAGATCGAAATCGTCCCGGCGGCGTCCGCCTGATTGACCGCGACCGGTCCGCCGAGGCCGAAGGCAAAGAAGTTTGCGCCGCCGGTCACGGCGCCGGTCAGCGCAATGCTGTCGCCGATCAGGTTGATGTCGCTGCCCGCGGCGATGTTCGCGCCGGTAATGGCGTTGGTTGCGGTCAGGTTGACCGTGCTGCCCGCATCGATCGCGGCAAAGGCGATGCTGTCGCCGCTGACACTGGTGGCCTGACCCGACGCCAGCGTGCCGGTTGTCGTCACCGCACCCGATGCTGTCAGGCCGAGATTGTCGAACGCTGCGATATTGCCGCCGCCGATGGTACCCGCCGATGCGGTGAGGGTGATATTCGACAGGTCGGGGGGCGACGAATTGGCCTGGAAGAAGCTGGGGCCGGACGGGCTGAAAGGTCCGTAGCTGAGCGTTCGATCATCGGGCCCGGTGCCGGTCGTCGCGAGGCCGTTGGCGGTAATCCCGCCCGGTGCCGTGACTGTCAGGTCGTCGCCCGCCGTAATGTTGGCCAGCGTTGCGGTGGTACCCGCCAGCACCAGCACGTCTTCGCCGACATTGGCGCCGTTGACCGATGCCGACCCGCCCGCGCGGACCCCGAACATGCCGGTGGCGCTGTTATTGGTCAGCACGACGTCACCGCCCGCATCGACATAGACGCTCGCGGCGATCGGCGTGCCGCTGCTGGAGCTTTCGAACCCGGTCGCGTTCGCCGATGCACTGATATTGGCGTCCGACGTCAGTCGGATGCTGTTCGGCGTGTTGTAGGTGCCGGTAATGTCGCCGGTGGCCGACACCGATATGAAGTCGCCCATATTGGCAAGCGCGATGGCCACTGGTCCGGCGCTGCCATTGGCAAACAGGGCGCCGCCGCCCGCTATTTCGCCGCTGATGGCGATGCGGGTTGCGTTGAGGTCGACGCTGCCGCCTGCATCGATCGATCCGCCGCTGATCCCTTCGGCGCCGGGGGCGTTGCCGGTCGCGGTCAGGAAGACCGAGGACCCGGCATCGATATTGTTGAACAGGATCGACTGGCCGCTGACCTGGACGAAGCCGCCCGCGGTCGAATTACCCAGATCGACGGCGCCCGGCGAGGTCACGAAGATATCGCCGCCGGTGATGATCGAATTGAGCCCGGTTCGGAAGCTGGCGCCGCTGGCGGTGAAATCATTGACCGCTTCGGCATGCTCGACCGACGCCGCGCCTGCCGCGGTGACGACGATGTTGTTGCCGTCGAGCCGGTCGACCCCGATGCCGCCAAGGGTCGAGGTCAGCGACAAGGTTCCGTCCGCGCCCAGCAAGCTGCCCGGCGCGCCGCTGATGCTGCCGGCGGTTGCCGACAGGCTGCCGCTCGCGCCGATTGTGCGCGCGGTTCCTTCGCGCCCATCGTGCCGGATGTCGATCTGGTCGGCGGCGGTGATCAGCAGGTTGCCATCCACCGCGACGCTGCCGTTCGACTGGCCATAGGTGCCGAACGAGCTGTCGGTGGTCAGCGTCATGTCGCCGGTGGTGGCGATCGTGCCGCCCGTTACGGCAAAGAAGATCCCAGCCGGGGCTTCGTCGGTGTCGTTGTTGGTCGGCGGTGCTGTCCCGAGCGCGTCGGCGGTCAGGCTGGCGAACGTGATTTCGCCGTTGCTCCGGACCTCGATCCGGCCCGCGGCGTCGCCGTTCGCGGCGATCGTGGTCGCCCCCAGATCGACCACGCCTATGCCGGACGACGTGGCCGAGGCGTCGACGACGGCGCGGCCCCCCGTTGTCCCGACCGATCCGCCCGCGATGCCATTCCCGGCGCTTCCCGTGCCGCCAGCGCCGCCGATTCCCGACAGGCCGCTGACGTTGATGTCGACCGCCGCGCCGTTCGATGTGATGGTGCCGCCATTGGCCGACAGGCGCACGGTGCCGCCAGTGCCGCCGCCACCGCTGCCGCCGTCGCCGCCAACCCGCATCCCGCCGAAGCCGTTGAATGCGCCGCTGCCGCCGTTGCCGCCGGTTCCCGCGCTGCTGAGCGCGATGATGCCGCTGGTTTCAGGGGTGATCGCGACGGTCGAACCGTTGCTGGCCGCAATCTCAAGCGTCCCGCCGGTGGCATCGCCGCCGCGGCCACCCGCAGCACCGACAAGTTCTTCGGAGAAGAAGCTGCTGTTGGCGCCGCCGCCATTACCGCCGGTCGCCGCGGTGACGAAATTGGCCTGCGAGACGCTGATATTCGCATTGGCACCATCGGCTTCGATACGCCCGATGCCGCCCGCCGCGTTGCCGCCGTCGCCGCCGGCGCCGTCATCACCAAAGCCGCCATTGCCGCCGATCGCCGACGCATCGACGGTCAGCGCCAGCGCACCCGCATCGAAATCGGAAACGATGACTTGGGCCAGACCGCCCGCCCCGGCGCCGCCATTGCCGCCGACGGTGCCAAAGCCGCCGACGCCGCCCGATCCGCGCGCAGTGCTGGCGACCGTGCCGGTGGCAGTAAAATCGGTCGCAAAATCGATCGTCGCCGTGCCGCCCTGGCTATTGCCGCCATTGCCGCCGACGCCGATTCCGGTGACCGAACCCGAGCTGCTCGACGCAAAGACGTTGCCGCCCGCGCCGCCGATGCTGCCGGCGTCGGCGATCAGATCCCCGGTGGTCAGCGTTCCCGACACGATATTGATCGTCGCGGTGCCGCCGACGCTATCGCCCGCGTTGCCGCCATCGCCGGCGACGCCATTGAACGCGAAATAGCTGCCGCCTTCGCCGCCCTCGCCATTGGCATAGGCCGCGAGCGTGGCGGTATTGATCACCGCCGTACCGTCGATATTGACGATTGCGGTCCCGCCCTGTCCTGTGCCCCCGGCGCCGGTCGGGGTCGGGTTGGTCGGATCGTCGTCATCGCCATTGGCGCCGTTGCCGCCCTCGCCGTTGGCGGAGACAGAGACATTGCCGCCGTTCAGCGTGCCGCCGAGCAGATTGAGCGTTGCGGTGCCGCCGACCCCGTTGCCCGAAACGACAGGATCAAAGCCGCCACGACCCGATGCCGAAACCGACAGCGTGCCGACCGTCATCGTGCCGCCCGTTTGCGTCAAAGTCGCCGTTCCCCCGCGTCCGGTTCCGGCGACGTTGCCGCCAAAGCCGTTGGCGCTGACGGTCAGTTGGTTGGCGATAAAGGTGCCGCTTTGCATATCAAAGGTCGCGGTGCCGCCGACGGCACCTGCCGCGCCATTGCCCGCCGTGATGCCTTCGGAAAAGCTTTGGGTGGCACCGTTTGCTTCAAAGAAAATGTCATCGAAAGTCATGCTGCCTGCACCGGTGGCGCTGTTGCGCACCCGGACCAGAACGGTCCCGCCGATCCCCGATTCGACCGGCGAAGCGCCGACGACCGAATTGCCACCGGACACGCCGGTTGCAGAGAAGTTCGCAAAATTGGCCATTGTTATGGCGCCGCCGTCGGCAATCACCTGGATCGTGCCGCCGGTGGTGGCGACGTCGCTGGGCGCGCTGCCGCTGGATGCCGATGCGTAAAATTCGTTGAAGCCGCCGGTGTTCGTCGCGATGATCGTACCATTGTTGGTTGCCAGCAGGTCGATCGTACCCCCGGTCACCGCGCCTCCGCTGGTTTCGGCATTGGGCCGCTGTGCGGTCGTGTCGACAAAGATTGACCCTGCGCTGATCGTGCCGCCATCGGCAGTCAGATCGACGTTGCCGCCCCGCGCGATGCCGGCGGTGAAAACACCCGACGACACAAAATTGCCGCCAACGGCATTGATGTCCACATTGCCATCGGTTGAAAGCAGGCCGCCAGTGGCCGCGCGCACGATCACATCGCCGCCCGTGCCGCTGCCGATGTTGTTCGCGACCCCGGTCACGCCGCTGACGTTGATCGACGTGTTGCCATCGTTGATGATGCCGCTGGCGTTCGCGACCGCTATCGTGACGGAGCCGCCGACGGCGTCGCCCGATGAAGACGTCAGATTGCTGGGTGTGGTCGCGCCGCCACTGCGTGCTGCCGCGCTGAGGAGCAGGTCGCTCATATTGACCGCGATGCCGCCATCGACCGTCAAGCTGACGTTGCCGCCGCTGCCGTCGGCGCCGGACGCGCCCTCGATCCCGCTGCTGTCGCCGCCGCTGCCGCTCGCCGACATGTTGACTGCGCCCAGATCGACGGTCGTCGCGGCCGGGGCATTGATGTCGATCGCCGCCGTGCCGCCAGCGCCTGCGCCACCGTTTTGGGTCGAAATGGTAGTCCCCGACTGCGAAATGCCGCTGCCCCCAAAGCCATCGGCGCTGACCCCGGTCCCCAGCGCATTGAGCGACGTTCCGGCGCCGGTCACCCCGATCCGCGCGGTGCCGCCGGTGCCGCGGCCCGACTGGATGTTGCCGGTCTGCCCGATGCCCGTCGCTGCGACATTCACAAACCCGTTGATCGCGAGCGCGCCGCCGTTTTCGACGGTCAGTGTTGCGTTGCCGCCGGTGCCGTCGCCGCTGTTGTCGACCGCCGTGCCTACGCCGCTCGAATCAAAGGTGACACCGCCGCCGATCCCGGTCGATTGGACATTCAGGCCGTTGGCGGTGAGGGTGCTGCCCGCGCCCGAAATCAGGACGGTCGCATCGCCGCCCGTCCCGTCGCCGCCGTCGCCGCCGGTCCCGATACCCGCTGCGCCGATCGACGCGACGGTGATGAAGCCCGCGGTGACCGAGCCGCCGAGGACCGACAAGGTCGCATTGCCGCCCTGCCGCGATCCGTCGGTTTGCAGCTGGCCCAGCGACTGGAGCGCCAAGGCGCCGTCGACTTCGATCGCCTGGTTGGCCCCGGCGGTCAGCGTCGCACCCGCGTCGCCGCCGAAATCGGCATCGCCGCGTACGATAATCTTGCCGGTTTGCGGGGTCGGCGGGGTGCTGGCCGGGATCAGATTGTCGGGCCGACCGGCAAAGGTGCCGCTGGCGCGCGCCACGACGCTGCTGTTGAACAATGTATCGCCGACGGTGATGTTCGCCGCGACGCCGTTCACCGGCGTATCGTTCACTTCGCCATTGGTGACATTATACCCCGCCGACAGGCGCACCGCGCCGTTGGGATCGACCTGCGCCGATACCGCGTCATAGCCGATCTGGCCCGACACCAGCATCGTGACCGCCAGATTTTTGGGGATCGCGACCATATAGACGCGGCTGTCGTTCGGGTTGCTGTCCAGATGCCCGGGGCCGCCGGTGGTGCCGGTGTGGGTGATGACGTTGCCGCCCTCTGCGCCGACCTGCACATTGATGTCGAACAGCCCGCCGTTGATGCGGATATCGGCCTGCTCGGCCGCGACATAGCCGACCGATCCGTCGACGCGGACGACGCCTGCCTGGACGACGCGCGGCGCCACCAGCGCGACATAGCTGCTGCCGGGACTGAGCGCGGTATTGGCGTTGATCGCGCCGTTCACGGTGATCACCGAAGTGCTGCCCGCCGCGCCGCGGAACCGGATTTCGCCCGCCGGGCCGAGCAGGCCGTCGGTGGTCAGGATGTCGTTCGCCGTCAGCACCAGGCTGCCAACATTGATCACGCCGCTCGCGCCGATCAGAATGCCGCCGGCGTTATAGAACCAGATATTGCCGCCGCGCCCGCCCGAGGTGGCAAAGTCGATACTGTTGACGGTGCCGTTGATCGCGATCTGGTCGGAGATCGGCAGGCCTGCGCCGGAAATGAAACGGTTGAGGACGATATATTGGCCGGTACCGGTGAAGTTGAGCGAATTGCCGGCGGGCAGAAAGTCGATCACCCCGCTGACGGGTGCATTCGACGGCGTCCAGTTGATGATGGTCTGGGCGCCCGTCGTGTCGACGGTGGTTGGTCCCGGTCCCGGCGGCGAGATTGTTGGCGTGCTGAGCCCCGGACCGGTGACGGCTTGCCCGGTACCCGCGACCT
The DNA here is from genome assembly GCF_012274265.1 of Sphingopyxis microcysteis. GTDB lineage: Bacteria > Pseudomonadota > Alphaproteobacteria > Sphingomonadales > Sphingomonadaceae > Sphingopyxis > Sphingopyxis microcysteis. Next base: position 8,269 of record NZ_JAANYY010000003.1, on the reverse strand, counting down.
GCGCGAGCGCCGGTCCACCATAGGCCAGCGCCGCGAGCCCGGCCACGATCGCACAGCTTTCGAGGAGGCGGCGCTTGCCGTTGCGGGTCGGTGCGGGATTGGCCGTGGCACGCATGTCTGTAGTCCTCGATGTCGTCGTCATGGGTCAGCGCGCCTTCACGCCAAATTGGGTGGTCAGCGACACCAGCAGCCGCGGGTCGGGCTTTTTGACCAGGAATCCGCCGCGGTTCAGCGGCGCCGCGACCGTCACGTCGAGCCGCGCGACATCGCCATAGGCGACGCGCACCCCGCCGCCCGCGGAATAGAGTTTCTGCGGATTGAGGCCGTTGAATGCGGTATCCTTGTTCCACACCCAGGCGGCGTCGAAAAAGGCGAAGGGCTGCACCGCGAACGCCTTGGTATTGGCGGGGACGAACGACCCGTAGCGCGCCTCGAGCGCGACGCCGATGCCGCTGTCGCCGATGATCGTGCCGGGATCGAACCCACGCCCGACGGTGAAATTGCCGCCCGAAAACTCCTCATAAGCGAGTAGCGGATCGTTCGACCATTGCGCGCGCGGGGCGGTCGAAAGGGTGAATAATTTGTGCGGTCGCCATTCGGCGAGCGCATTGGCGCGCAGCAGAAACGCGTCGGGTTTGCCCTCGACGCGGGTCAGTGGTACCGCGCCGGGCAGGAAACAGGTTGCCCCGCCGGGACCGCAATCGTCGCTCGCGCCAAGGAAGCTGGCGCCCTGCCGCGCTTCGATCGACGTCGAAAGCGCCCAGCGCGGTTCGCTGGGACTGAAGCCGCCGCGACCCGCCACCGACGACGGGTCGATCCAACTTGCGTCGGCGCGCAGGTTAAAGACGCGCAGCCGGTCGCGGTTGATCGGCACCCCGCCAAGCCCGATGTCCTGATCGATCAGGTCGAGCCCGCCGCCGACGGTCAAGCGCCGCGCCTGCGTCAGCGTGACGGGATAGGAGGCAAACAGGCTGACGACCTGGGTTTTCGACTTGATCGGGAACGCCGTGATGTCGGGGCGCGTCCAGGCGTAAGTGTAGCTGGCGCCCAGCCGTAAGCCTTCACCGCCGACGCGGAACTCGTGCGCCAGCTGGACAACCTGCTGCTCGTCGAAATCGGGGGTCGAATAGAAGCTGGCAGTCGTCAGATCGCCCATGCCGGTCAGCCCGGCCAGGCGGACGCGCGCCACCCCGCCCCAGCGCCCGACGTCGCGCGAACCGAAATTCTGCACGTTGAAATCGAACAGCACCGGTGTGCGCGCCACGGTGACTTCGCCGACGACCTCGCCCGGGGCGCCGCCCGGACGGAGCGTCAGCCGCGCATCCATGCCCGGGATATCGCGCGCCAGCAGCAGATAGCGCTCGGCATCGATGATGTTGAACACCGGCTGATCGTCGAGGCGCGACAGATAGCGTTGTAGCAGCGGTTCGTTGGCACCGGCGTCGCCGCGCACCTCGATCCGCGACATCCGCGCCGCCAGAATATCGAGCTGTACGACGCCATCGTCGATCGTTTGCGGGGGCACGCGGACCGCAGCGAGATAACCTTGCGACCGTAGCATCGTCGCGGCGCGGTCGCGGATGTCGCACACGACCGAAATCGGCAGATCCTGCCCGACCTTATCCGACCAGCTGGACGCCAGCATGGCATCGTCGATGCCCGCCACACTGGAAAATTCGACCCCGCGCAGCGTGATGCGGACATTGGCGAATTCGGGGTTGGCAAGCGGGCAGGGCGCGCGCTCGATGCCGTCGTCGGCGGTCACCACCTGTTCGTTGGGCGGGGTCAGCGGCGCAAGGGTCGGCTGCTGGATTTCCTCGCGCGTCGGGATCTGCGGGGTGACCTGCGCCAGTGTCGCGGCGGGCATCGCGGCCGCGACCAGTCCGGCCGAACCGATCAGCGTTCGCCGCAGCCCCGCCCGTTTCGGCCGCCCGCGCGCAATATATCCCACATCCCCCTTGGTCATCACCACCCCTTAAGTACGAACGCGACCGCGAAATCGCGGTGCGGAAATTCATATGGCTCTGCCGCAAAGCCGGGCAGCGCGAATTGTTCGACCCAAGGAAAGGTTCTGCCGGTTGTAGCGGCAGATTTTCGCCCGTTTTGTATCAGATGGCTCGACCGGGTTCAATGCCCGGCCAAATCCGTTTGCCTCAACCTGCTTCAGATTCCGACATCGCGTCGACCAGCCGATTGAGCTGCGGTGTGCAGCCCTTTGCCATCAGCATATCGACCGATCCTTCGACCGTGTCGGGCGCGTTTTCGAGCGCGGTAAAGCGCACCGTCACCGGCGCCGCGAGGCCGCCACCCGACAGCCGGTAATCGACGCCATATTGCACCGGCAGCACATCGGTCGGCCATTTGCGGAAATTGGCGCCATCGACGATCGCGACGGTCGATTTTTTACCCGCGCTTTCGATTTCCAGCGCGGTGTCGCCCTCCATGTTGGGACGCCACAGCATCAACGTGGCCGGGTTGGCGACGCAGAAGGTGCCGCCTTCGCGATAGTCGAGCAGCCACAGGTTCGGCGCCCGCGCCTCGACCGGTGCAGTGTCGCCGGGGCCACGGGAAAATCCGCCGCGCGACCGCATCGTCGGCCCCTTGGCCAGCATCCGCGTCACGGTCCCGCTCATCGATTGGCTGGTCTGGATCGTAGCGCTGGCGCCAAAGGTGCCGGGGCCGGACAGGGTGCGGGTCTTGCCCGCCTGCATCAATACAACCTTGTCGCCCGCAACGAGGGTCAGCTTGTCGGCCGATTTCAGCTTGGCGCCCGTCGGATATTTGCTCGCCGACGGGCCGGTCGAACGGACGACCATCGATTGCGCGGCAGCGCTGCCGACCACCGCAACCGCCATGATCGCCGCGGCGGCGGAGAGGGCAAGGCGGCCCTTTGGCAGATCAGGAAAGGACATAGCTTTCTCCATTCTTCGTATTGTTCAGACGTTCTATCAGAAACATTATGGCTGGATCCTGACCGAATTCGGCCTGTGCTGCTGTGGCACAGGTCACATAGGCATTTTCGTCGCCCGCGGTGTGCGTGGCAACAAGCGCCGCGATGCGCGCGCGCTGTTCGGGGGCAAGGTCGGGGCGCGGGGTCAGCACATCGACGGGCTGAGCACGACCGCGCAGCGTCACCCGCCCCATCGGTATCAGATCGTCGCGATCCGATCGCGCCGCGGCTTCGGCGGAGATCAGGACACCCGTCTTCAGGCTCTTGTTCGCAGCTTCAAGCCGTGCCGCAGTGTTCATGCTGTCGCCGAGCGCGGTATATTGGATACGCCCTTCGCCGCCGAAATTGCCGACGATCGCGTCGCCGACGTGCAGCCCGACGCGCGTCATGCCGATCGGCGGCACATCTTCGGCGGCCAGGTCGACGCGATATTTCTCGCCCGCCTGATACATTGCGAACGCGGCAGCGGCGGCCTTTGGCCCGTCGTCGGGACGGCTGAGCGGTGCGCCCCAGAAGGCGACGACGGCGTCGCCGACGAACTTGTCGATCGTGCCGCCATGTTCCAGCACGATGTCGGACAGGCGATCGAGATATTCGTTCAGCAACCGCGCGACGGTTTCCGGGGTGACCGCATGGCTGAGTTTCGTGAAGCCCTCGAGGTCGGTGAACACGCAGAAGATATTGCGCCGTTCGCCGTGCAGCGACAGTTGGTCGGGATCGCGCATGATCTGCGCGGCGACGTCGGCGGGCAGATATTTGCCGAGCGCCGACTGGGCAAAGGCGCGCTGGCGCGACCCGATCGTGCGCGCGGCCGTGCCGACCGCCGCATAGCCGAACAGCCAACCGATCGCCCAGCCAAAGGTCGGCAGGGTCGTCGTATCAACCCCGCGTCCCTGCAACCAGAAGGGGAAGGCGACAAAAAACGCCATCTGCCCGAAAAAGGCGAGCGCGACCCAGCGCGCGCGCAGGTCGATCAGGCTGGTCAGCCCGCCCGCCAGCACGATCAGGATCGCCAGGATCCACAGCGCCGGAACCGACAGGGGCCGTGACCACGCATTGTCGAGCTGCTGCGCCAGCATGTGCGCGTGAACTTCCAGCCCGATCATCGTTTCGTGTTGGCCGGTGATCGGATCGGTAAAGCGGCTGAGCGGGGTGTTGAACTGGTCGTTGTCGATGATGTCGCCGCCGATCAGGACGTAACGGTCTTTCACCAGCTCGGCGAACCCGGCGCGCATGTCGGCGTCCATCGGCATCGCAAAGGTGTCGATCGGGATATTGGCGAAAACGGGCTCCTCCTGTCCCGCGGCGGCGCGCGCGGGAACCAGGAAACGAATATTGCCCTGGAAATTCGCAAAGGCCGGATCGACCGGCGCCATGGCGTTGGACATGAGCGGCGGCAGGTTTTTGGGCCGGTCGGGCCAGGTGCGGATCACGCTGTCGTCGTCGGTCCGAAACAGCACGCTGGTCGGTTTGGTCTTGTCGGTCGCGACCGCAGCGATGAAGGCTTCGAGAAACTTCTGCTGTTCGTAAAAGATCGTGTTCGGATTACTCGCCTGCTCGGCATAGGCGAGCCAGGTCGGGGTGGTCATGGCGCGCAACTGCGTCTTCAGCACCTCGTCGTCGGGCCGGGGCGAATCGAACGCGATATCGATGCCGATCGCTTTTGCCCCCATCTGGTCGATATTGCCGAGCGCATTGGCAAGGAGGGTGCGGTCGAGCGGTGACCGGATGCCGGTGTTGAACAGGGTTTCATCATTATAGGTGATCAGGACGATGCGTTTGTCCTGTTCGACATGCGGCGCCATCAGTGTCGCGCGCGCGTCGTACAGCGCCCGCTCGGCGGCATCGATCAACGGCATCTGCCAGCTGAAGCGCGCGATCAGGATCGCGACGAGCAGGAAGACGATCGTTGCCGCCATGCGCGACGGGCCAAGCTGCATGACCAGACGCCGCACCTGCTTGCGCAGCGGCACAGCGGGGCGCTGGTCATCGGGCGCGACCGGGTTGTCCGCGGTGAGGCTGGCTTCGGGCAAGGGCATGGGTTCAGCGGGCAGCGCGGCCGATACCTTCCTGCGCGGGCGCGGCGGCAGTGGCCGTGGTCCCGTGCAGCAACGGCTGGCCGCCGTCACCGATGATCGCAAAGCCCGCCCAATAATAAGGATGCGACGTCTGCTGATCGTCCATCAGCCGCAGCTGCGTGCCCCACATGGCGTCGGCGACGCTGGTACCCTGACCCGATCCGAACAGACCGCCGATCAGGCGCTTCGTTGCGTCGAAATCGTCGGGGGCCGGCCAATGGCTGGCGATCACCGACCGCCCGCCGGCGCCGATGAAGCTGCGTACCAGTCCGTCGAGCGCGTTGCCGCCGCCTGACAGCCCCGCTTCGCGGGTGGCCGCGACCGATGCCGCGCCCGCGGTGTCGCACGCCGACAGGATGACCAGGTCGGCATTGATCTTGAGGTCGAAAATTTCCTGAAAGGTCAGCAGCCCGTCCGAATCACCGTCGCCGAACGAGGTGACGAGTGCGGGGCGCGCCGGGCAGGCGGGGCGCGGCGCGGTGACGAGGCCGTGGGTCGCGAAATGGATGATCCGATAGTCATCGAGGTCGGTGCGCGTCTTGACCGCGCTGTCGGTGAAGGCGCCGCCGGTCAGCAGCGTCCCCGCGTTGCCGCCCATGGCGTTGCGCGCAGTGACGAGCTCGTCGGCGGAAATCGGCCGCGCCCATTGCGCGATGTCCCACTGGCAGTCGCTGTCGATCGCGCTGCCCGCCGCGCCGCGGGTACCAAGCGACGGCAGGGTGGTGCCGTCGACCGGCAAATTCTGGCCCAGCCCGAAATATTGGTTGGCGGCCTTCGACGGCGCCGCCTGCCGTGCGTTGCGGAAAGCGAGGGTCGATACTGCGGTGCTCGGCCGCGAGGTGCGCCCAAGCCACGCGACCTGGCGCATGTCGAACGGATCGGCATCGGGATCGAGCAGTCGCTGTTCGTAAGCGGCCAGCCCCGTATCGGCGGTGATCAGCAGATTGATCGGCAGTCGCAGCATCGCGCCATCGGGTTCAAAGATCAGATGGGCAACGCTGGGCAGCTTGGCGGCGACCGGGCCGAACAGCTGGCCATAGAGCTTGTACGCGGTTGCCGCATCGAACGGATAGGTCACGCGGCGGCCATTCTCGACGATCGAGATCGTCGAGCGGATCGCGTCGACCGCGGTGTCGAGCCCTGCCGCGCTGATGTCGGATTTCCAGAGCTGGGCACCACCGGGTTCGATCAGCATCGCATAGACGGAATCGCCGACCACCAGCATTTTGAGATAGGCTTCGTCGGCGCGCAGCACCTGTTGCAGTTCGACAAGGTCGAGCTTGCCCGGCGCGACGACGCGATATTGCGGGAAGGCGCTCAGCGCGACGATCGTTTCGGCCTGCTGGAACGACAGGTTGTCGATCTGGGTCTTGAGGTCGGCGCGCAGCGCATTGATTTCGGGCGAAACCGGCAATTGGCCGAGCCGGGCATCCTCGATCCGGGCGCGCTCGATGTCGCGGTTCAGCGTCGTTGCCTGACGGAACAGCCGCGCGCCATCGTCGCTGCCGCTGGACAGTTCGCGCGCCAGCACCGCCTGGGTGTCGGCGACGCCGGGACGGACCTGCAACTGGCTGGCGACGAAAAAGTCGCCGACCGCGGTGGCATCGGTGGCAGCGCGGCTGGCGAGCAACCGGTAATAGGGTGCCATCATGTTGGCCATGCCGGTGGTCGAGCGCTGCGATCCGGCAAGCGCGGCAACAACGTCGCGATAGATACCGAGCGCCTTGTCGTCCTGCTCGTGGCGGGTCAGGAAAGCGGCGTAGCGCGCGCGGGCAGAGGCAAGCGCGTTGGTTTCGGGATATTCGACCGCCAGCGCGTTCACCGATTCCAGAAAGCGCGCATCGGCGGCGGCAATGTCGCCGAGCGCCTCTTCGGCCAGCGCCAGCTCGCCCAGCATTTGCGAGCGCAGCCGGACGATCGAGGTGACCCGGCCTTCGCGCACCGCGAGCGCGTCGGTCAGCCCCTTGAGCTGCGCCGTCTTGGCCGCGGCGCCATTGCCACGCAGCCGCTCGACGGTGCCAAGCAGGTGCACCGCTTGCGCGTCGATGATCTGGGCACGCTCGATCGGGGTCAGCCGTTCGCGGTCCGATGCCTGCTGGACGGCGCGGGCGTTGCTGCCGCTGTTCACCCCGGCGACGATCGCCGGGGTCAGCGTGACGCTGGCGCCATCGACCGTGACGGCGCTGGTCAATGGCGCGATCGGTTGCTGCAACAGTTCGGCCGCGCTGTCGTAATTGCGCTGGTTCAGCGCATGAATGGCGCGGAAATTGCGGCGCAGGCGGAGCTGGACGGGATCGCTGGTTGGCACCGCCTCGGCTTCGGCGAACAGCCGTTCCGCCTCGCCAAATTCGCCGAGGTTCGATCGTTGCAGCGCGCGGTTCAGGGTGAATTCGGTCGGGTCGATGTCGGCGGCGGCCTCGTCCCCCTGTGCGCGGCGCGACAGGGTTTCGAAAAATTCGGCGGCTTCGGCATAATCGCCGCTGTGGTTGCGCCGATATCCCTCGGCCAAGGCCTTGTCGACGTCGATGGCGCCGGCCAGCGTGCGCGCGAAACCGTCGTTGGCGCCGACCGATGTCGTTGCAACCTTGATCACGCCGGGGACGACCCTGCGCTGACGGACCGATTCGAGCGCGAGATTCAGTGCGTCGGCATAGGCGGCAAAGCCTTCGACCGTGTATGCGGTGTTTCCGTCCGTTTCGACCCGCGTTTGCCACGCGACGCTGCTGTCCCTGACCGTGCAGGTGCCGTCGGCGGCGCAGATGACGCTGTCGGCGCGGCCGCGTTCGATCCGGGCGAGCGCCTGGTCGGGGCTGGCGCGCAGCATGCGGACATATCCCACCGGCTGACTGGCGTCGCGGCACAGGATCACCCAGGCACGATCGAACATGCCGCCGATGACGTTGTCGCGCACCGTCGCTTGGACGGCGCACAGCGAGCCGCCTTGGTCGCCGATCGAAAAACTGTCGCGTAAAGTTGGGTCGGTGACCTGCGCCTGAGCGGTTCCGGACGACGCGACACAGAGCGCGGTCAGAATCGGCAAGCAAAATAGACGTCGCACGGTCATCACCAATTCCCCAAACACAAGGTCAGAGGCGCCATGCCGACGCGATCGTGGCTAGGGTCAGGACCCATTGATTTGCGGTAGCGATTATGATTCAGGCGACCGTGAAGGAGCCTGAATTTGAGCGATTTATTCTGGCTGACGGACGAGCAAATGGCCCGCCTTCAGCCCTATTTTCCG
>NZ_JAANYY010000001.1 GCF_012274265.1 Sphingopyxis microcysteis | reverse complement strand
CTAGGGTCAGGACTCATTGATCAGAGCCAGAAGATGACGGTTGCGGCGAGAGCCACGGCAGATAAGAAGGCCTTCGGGCACCGATCGTAGCGCGTCGCGACGCGTCTCCAGTCCTTCAGGCGGCCGAACATGATCTCGATGCGGTTACGGCGTTTGTAGCGGCGCTTGTCATATTTGACGGTCTTGTTCCGGATTTTCCGGCCCGGGATGCAGGGCGTGATTCCCTTTTCCTGCAAGGCGTCACGGAACCAGTCGGCATCATAGCCCCGGTCGGCGAGCATCCATTGCGCTTTGGGCAGGCTGTCGAGCAAGGCGGCCGCGCCCGTATAATCGCTGACCTGCCCGGCGGTCATGAAGAAGCTGATCGGGCGACCATTCGCATCGCTCACGGCATGCAGCTTGGTGTTCATGCCGCCCTTCGTGCGGCCGATCAGACGTCCCGGACCCCCTTTTTTACCCCAAGGCTCGACGCCGTGCGGTGCGCTTTGAGATAGGTCGCGTCGATCATGATCGTCTTGTGATCAGGTGCCTGCGGCGTCGCCAGGCCTTCCATCATGCGGATAAAGATGCCCTTGTCGCTCCACCGTTTCCAGCGATTATAGAGCGTTTTTGCAGGGCCATACTCCCTCGGCGCATCGCGCCACCTCAGCCCATTGCGGTTGACGAAGATGATGCCGCTCAAAACCCGCCGGTCATCGACACGCTTGCGGCCATGGCTCTTCGGAAAATAGGGCTGAAGACGCGCCATCTGCTCGTCCGTCAGCCAGAATAAATCGCTCAAATTCAAGCTCCTTCGCAGTCGCCTGAATCACAGCCATCACCGCAAATCAATGGGTCCTGACCCTAG
>NZ_JAANYY010000002.1 GCF_012274265.1 Sphingopyxis microcysteis | reverse complement strand
TAGGGGCCAGCGGCCTTGCGCAAGGCCGACGGCCCCCACCCCACTACGACTAGGCAGCAAGCTGCCAAGTCTCCGTTGCCCCTCCCCTGAAGGGGAGGGGCTGCCTCTTCGCTACGTCCTACTTCACTCGCTCGCCACCCACCGCGTGGCACGCGCCTAACCCGCCCGCGCAAACCAGATCATATGGCGCGGACCCTTGCCATTGCTGCGCGCGCGCACGCCGACCTCTTCGACCTCAAAGCCCGCGGCGCTCAATCGGCGGGTAAAGCGTGTGTCGGGCGCCGCCGACCAGATCGCCAATATGCCGCCAGGGCGCAGCGCCGCCCTGGCCATCGCCAACCCGGTCGACGAGTAGATCTGGTCGTTGGCGGCCCGCGTCAGGGCGTCGGGCCCATTGTCGACGTCGAGCAGGATCGCATCGTAACGGCGCGTCGCCGACCCGATCACGGTCGCGACGTCGTGCAGGACAAGCTCGACCCGCGGATCGTCGAGGCAGCCGGCGGCAAGGTCGGCCATCGGTCCGCGCGCCCAATCGATGATTCCGGGGACCAGTTCGGCGACGGTGATCCTTGCGTCCGGCCCCAGCGTCGCCAGCGCGGCGCGCAGCGTAAAGCCCATGCCATAGCCGCCAATGAGCAGGTGCGCGCTATCGGTGCTGCTCAGCCGGTCGCAGGTCATCGTCGCCAGCGCTTCTTCCGAACCGCTCATCCGGCTGCTCATGAGCTCATTGCCCTCGACCGCTATGATGAAATCGTCGCCGCGCCGAAACAGCCGCAGTTCGTCGCCGCCCGGGACCAGCGCCGTGCCGATCAGTTCGCGCATTTTCACGGGTCAGGCCAATATGCTGAGGTCGAGCGCTTCGAGCAGCGCGGCGCGCGCCTTGCGAACCTCGCCCGCCAGCGTTGCGGACGCCAGGTCGCCCGGCGCGATCGCTTCGGGCCAATGCTTCGCGACCACCGCGGCGATCCGGTCGAGCTTCGCCGCGTCGGCGACAAAGCGCGGATCCACCGTCACCGGGTCGGCGACGACGCGCAGCCGCAGGCAAGCGGGGCCGCCGCCGTTCGCCATCGACTGGCGGACGTTCACCGGCAGCAGTTTGCGGATCGGGCCATTGCCCGCGACATGCGCCTCCAGCCACTTCCAGACCGCGGGTGTATCCTGCGCCTCGGTCGGCAGCACCAGCCCCATGCCGCCCTCGGGCAGGCTGACGAGCTGGGCGTTGAACAGATAGGATTTGATCGCGTCGGGCAGCGTCACCGCGCTTGCGGGAACCTCGACGATTTCGACTGCGGGAAAGGCAGCGCGGATTTCCGCGTGCGCGGCCTCGCGATCCTCGAACGCGGTTTCATGGGTGAACAGCACATGCTCGTTCGCCACCGCGACGACATCGTTGTGAAAGGCGCCGCCCTGGATCGCGATGTCCGACTGGCGGATGAACAAGGTGCGCGTCGGATCGAGCCGGTGGTGGCGCGCGATCGCTTTCGATGCGTCGAGATGCTGGCGCGCGGGAAAGCGGCCGCCGCTCAACCCATAAACGAAGATTTCGACGCCCGCGGCTTCATGTCCGCTGCACAGCCGCATATGGTTTGCCGCGCCCTCGTCGCCAAAGGGCGCAGGGATTGGCGCGTGGACCGCAAAGGCCGGGTTGGCGAAGGCCAGCCGCAGCTGCGCCAACGTCCCCGGCCATTCGTGGCTGCGGTGCGGCATGGTGACCAGGTTGGCGACGGTCAGGTGGCACTTGCCGTCGGCGCTGTCGGGGGCGGGCGAGACGGTCGCGGCGTTGGCTGCCCACATCGACGACGCCGACCAGGCCTGCGCGCGAAGGTGAGCCTCGGCGCCTTTTTCGGTCGTGCCTAGCGTTTCCAGCCAGCGTGTATCGGGGCGATCGAGCGGCACGAAAAAGCCCTGCGGCAGGCCGAGCGCCAGATTATGGCGCATCTTGTCGATGCCCTGCAGCGCCGCTGCGCGCGGCTGCGACACGTCACCCGCGTTCGACGCCGAAGCGATGTTGCCGCGGCTGAGCCCCGCATAATTGTGGCTGGGGCCGATGATCCCGTCGAAATTGATTTCGGTTAGCATCGGTCAGCGTCCGATCCAGCTGATCTGGTCGCCCTTGTCGACGCGCAAGATGCGTGCTGCGTCGGCATCGATCGTGCCGTCCGCGCCGACCTTGCCAAAACAGCAACGGAAATCGGCGAGACGACCGGTCGCAATCAGCGCGTCCTCGCCGCCCTCACCGATGCCGGTGACCTCGACATGCTTTGCATCGCGGATGCTCGCCACTTGGTCGGTGCGCGCGGTCATCGTCGGGCCGCCGTCAAAGATGTCGACATAATTTTCGAACGCAAAGCCTTCATTCTCCAGCATCCGCATCGCGGCGCGGCCGGTGGGGTGGGGGACGCCGATGACGCTCCGCGCATGTTCGCCCAGCATCGCGATATAGACCGGATGCTTGGGCATCAGGTCGGCGATGAACTGGTTGCCGTGGACCGCGTTGAACTGGTCGGCTTCCTGGAAATTCATCCCGAAAAACTTGCCCGCGACCCCGTCCCAGAAGGGCGATCCGCCGGCTTCGTCGATCACCCCGCGCAGCTCGGCAAGGATACGGTCGCCGAAGCGCGCGCGGTGGCGCGCGATGAACAGGTAGCGCGATCGCGCCAGCAACAGCCCGAGCCCGCCCGCGCGCGCGGCGGGGTGCAGGAACAGCCCGCCGACCTCGCTCGCGCCGTTGAGATCATTGCTGAGCATCAGCACCTGCGCGTGGAAGGTGCGCCCCAATTGTTCGCTATGCTTGCTGTCGGTGCCGATACGGTACGAGTAAAAGGGCCAGCGCTGGCCGACCTGACCGAAAATCTGGCAGGTGCCGCGCACCTCGCCGCTGTCGAGATCCTCGAGCATCATCAGATACAGCTCGTCGGCGGGATATTCCTTTTCGGACGCGAAACTGGCCTCGGCGCGCTCGAGCTTGGCGCGCAGCGCCTTTTTGTCGGGGGGCAGGTTGGTGAAGCCGCCGCCGGTCAGCTTCGCCATCTCGTAAATGCTTTGCAGGTCGCCCGGTTTGGCCGCCCGGATCACATAATTCACACAGTCCCCCGTTCCGCTATTCTGGTTATGGCGAGCGCCGACAGCTGCGCGCGTTCGGCGAGGCTGTCGACGATCAGAAATTCGTCGGATGAATGGATCGCGCCGCCGCGCGGCCCCATGGTGTCGACCACGGGAATGCCGCACGCCGCGATATTATTGCCGTCGCACACGCCGCCCGTCGCGTTCCAGCGGATCGGCGGCAGGCCGAGCGCGGCGCCGCAGTCGCGCACCAGTTCGAACAGGCGCGTCGCGGCGGCGTCGAGCGGCTTCGGCGGACGGTTGAAACTGCCGTGGATATGGCAGTGCACGTCATGGTCGCGCGACACCGCGGCGACCGCAGCGCGCAGCGCGGCTTCGGCCTCGATCATCGCTTCGGGGGTCGATGGCCGCATGTTGACGCGCAGGATCGCCTGATCAGGGACGACATTGTTCGGGCCGCCGCCGTCGATCTTTGCGGGGTTGACCTTGAGCTCGGCCGATTTGAGCGCCGAGAGCCGCAGCGCAAGGTCGGCGGCGGCCAGCAGCGCGTTGCGACCGTCGTCGGGATTGCGCCCCGCATGCGCGGACAGGCCGTGGACGACGACCGAGAAATTGCCGCTGCCCGGCCGCGCCCCCGCGAGCGTGCCGTCGGGCAGCGCGGGTTCATAGGTCAGCGCCGCGGTCTTGCCCTTCGCCAGCTCGGAGATCAGCGCGGCGGAGGCGTGGCTGCCGGTTTCCTCGTCGCTGTTGATCATCACGTCATAGCCGACGCGGTTCGCGAGCGGCGAGGCTTCGAGCGCGGTGAGCGCGGCCAGGATCACCGAAATCCCCGCCTTCATGTCGGCGGTGCCGGGGCCGTTGAGGACACCGGGCTCGCGCCATTGCAGCGACTGGAAGGGGTGATCGGCGGCGAATACCGTGTCCATATGGCCGGTGAAGAGGAGCTGGACCGGCGCTTCGGGCCGCACGCGCAGGTGCAGATGGTCGCCGCGCTGCGTCGTCCGGATCTGCCCCGCGGCGTCCACGCTCTCGATCGGGTCGGGGGTGATCAGGCGGATGTCGCCGGGTAGCGATGCGAAGGCGTCGGCGAGCTGGCCCGCAACATTTTTCAGGCCCACAAGGTTGCCGGTCCCGCTGTTGATAGCCGCCCAGCGTTCGACCTGCGCCAGCATCGGCGCATCGGCGGCGCGCTCGATCGTAGCGGTTTCGGTGGCCGAGATGGAAGTCATGCTGCGGCTATAGCCGCGAGTGGAGTCGTTTGGCGACCCCCGAGATTGCGTGACGCACTGCGCGTCAGGGAGCCTTTTCGGACTTCGGCGACGGCTGCAGCAGCCGAGCATAGCCGTGAAGCTGTAGCGCCTTTCGCGGCGAAAGATCGGTGGTGAGGGGCGCGAGTGCCTGCTCTGCCCGGCGCGCCTGCTCCTGTGCAAACAGCGTCCGCGCCAATTCGACGCGGGCGCGTTGCCGCACATCGAGATTGCCAAAGGGGTCGAAGAACGAATCGATCCGCGAGCGATCCTTGACGCCATTCCAGGTAAAAGGCACTGCTGCCGACGCGTCGTTGGCGATCAACTCGTAACGCCGCGCGGCATCGGTAAGCGACAGTTTTCCCGTCAGCACTGCGTGCCGCGTCTGGAACAGCTTCGCTTCGGGTGAAGGTGTTGCTCCCGCAAAATCGGTGAGTACGCGCTCGATCCAACCCCAGTTCACGTTGCCCGTCGCCGCCTGCATTCCGAGCAGGTTGAACGCGAGGATCGCGCCGCGATGTTCCGCGGTCGTAGCAGCGCGCACCGCCGCGTCGGTCGGCCGACCAACGCTGGTGGCGGGTACCAGTTCGATCGTGGGGTCATGCTGCAGTATCGCTTCGATATCGGGTTTGTGGAAGTGGCCGACAACGACAAGAACGGTTTGGCCGCGCCTCTTGTGCGCGATGGCACGAATGCGCTGCGCCTGCATGTAAGTGCGATAAAGATAGAGGCGACGTGGCAGGTCGCGATCGGCGCGCGGCGCTGGTTCGGCCGCCCATTTTTGCGCGGGGGCCAAGGTTTCGGGCTTTTCAGCGGCGAAGAAGTCCCAGTCCAACATTTTGGCATCGGGAAACGTCAGGAAACCCTGAAACCCTTGCGGGCGCCGTATTTCGAGCGGGGTGTCGAGATCGACGCCAAAGCCCAATAGCTGGTCGTCGATCGGGGGCATCCAGTCGATCGGACATAATTCGATGCCCCGGCCGGTCGCATAGGGCAGGATGATCCCCTGAACCTCATAGGTGAACTCATAAAAATCCTGACGAGACGCCTGCTCCGGCGGTCTTTCGATGCAAATCGCCGCAGGCTTCAGGAGATCGAAATAGGCTGGGTAAATGCCGGGCTGGTCCCGTTCGGCAACAAGTTGGGCGGCATGGTCGACGCCCAGAATCACGAGCCTGCTCTTGGCTTCCTGCGCAGCGACGAGCGATGGAAATGCGATCGCGAGCGAAACAAGAATCCATGCAAAAACAGTGCGGGGACAAATGTTCTTCATGATCGTTCATCCGATGGCTGGCGTTCGGCGACCCCATAGCCATGGTGCGCTCAATCGGCAATCCACGCCAATTTGGCGTGGGCCCGGCGCTCAAATCGCGAGAAGCAACGTGTCGTCGCTTTGCGGCGCGGCGGCCTCGAACGAGGGGAGGGGGTCGAATTCGGCGTCGATGATCGCCGGGGAAACCAGTCCGTCGAGCTTGAAATGGCCAAGCCGCCGTTCGTCGTCGGACCGCCAATTCTTGTCGAGGTTGAGCGCGCTCACGAACAGGTCGCCGCGGCGTTCGAACATCTGGTGCGGCGCCAGCTTCATTTGCTGGCCGTTATATTGTGCGGTCACGACGCGCTTGCGCGCGATCGCTTCCATCAGGGTGAGCCGGGTTTCGCTCATGATCTAGCCTTGGAGAGGGGAGGAGAGTTTTGTTGTGCGTTGCAGCATAATGCACATGGCGAAGGCTCCGGCAAGTGTCGAAACGCAACTTATTCCCTGAAATCCTGCGCGCGATATCGTCGCCATTGCCATATCGGGCCAATCGCGGCATAGGGCGCTGGCCCTTTCCTCCCCGGGTCCACTGGCGCAGCCGCGCCGACCAGAGGGTGCATAAATGACCGAATTTCTCGACCGTGCCGGGCTGTCCGTCGATTCGCGACTGGCGGAGTTTATCGAGGCGCGTGCACTGCCCGGCACCGGGATCGATGCCACCAAATTCTGGGCCGACTTTGCCGCCTTGCTGGGCAGATTCGCGCCCGAGAATGCGGCTTTGCTCGCCAAGCGCGAGGATTTGCAGGCGCAGATCGATGCCTGGCACGAAGCGCGGGCGGGGCAGGCGCATGATCCGGAAGCCTATCAGGCGTTCCTGCGCGATGTCGGCTATCTGGTCCCCGAACCCGCGCCGTTCAAAATCGGCACCCGGAATGTCGACCCCGAAATCGCGACGATGGCGGGGCCGCAGCTGGTTGTGCCTGCGCTCAACGCGCGCTTTGCGCTGAACGCCGCCAACGCGCGTTGGGGCAGCCTTTATGACGCGCTCTATGGCACCGACGCGCTCGACGCGCCGCCTGCAAAGCCGGGGGGCTATGACGCCGAACGCGGCGCCGCGGTGATCGCGCGCGCCAAGGCGTTCCTCGACGAAGCGGTGCCGCTTGCATTGGGCAGCTGGGCAGATTGGGATTGGCATGGCGGCCAGCCGGAACTTGCCGATCCCGCGCAGTTGGTCGGGCATTGGTCGGACGGTCTCCTTTTTAGGCACAATGGCCTGCATATCGAGCTGTCTTTTGATTTGACCGGAGGCGTGGAACGTCGGGACGGGGACAAATCGCGGATCGCCGATGTCGTGCTCGAAGCGGCGCTGACCACGATCATTGACCTGGAGGACAGCGTCGCGGCGGTCGATGGCGAGGACAAGGTGCTCGGCTACTCCAACTGGCTGGGCCTGATGCGCGGCGATTTGACCGAAAGTTTTGCCAAGGGCGGCGCGACCGTGACGCGCGCTATGGCTGCCGACCGCGACTGGACGTCGCCGTCGGGCGAGCCGGTCACCCTCCACGGCCGCAGCGTGATGTTCGTGCGCAACGTCGGCCACCTGATGACGACGCCGATGATCCGGCTGCCGAATGGCGCCGAAGCGCCCGAGGGGGTGTGCGATGCGGTGATTACCGCGCTGTGCGCGCTCCATGACCTCAAAGGCCTTGGCACGCTCACCAACAGCCGCGCGGGCAGCATCTATATCGTCAAACCCAAGCAGCACGGGCCGGAGGAATGCGGCTTCACCGATCGCCTGTTCAACGCGGTCGAGGATATGCTCGGCCTCGCGCGCTACACGATCAAGGTCGGCGTGATGGACGAGGAACGGCGCACCAGCGCCAACCTGGCCGCGTGCATCCACGCGGTGAAGGACCGTATCGTCTTCATCAACACCGGCTTCCTCGACCGCACCGGCGACGAAATCCACACCAGCATGCGCGCGGGGCCGATGATCCCCAAGGGCGAGATGAAGGCGAGCGACTGGATCGCGTCCTACGAGGACCGCAACGTCCGCATTGGCCTCGCCTGCGGGCTCAGCGGCAAGGCGCAGATCGGCAAGGGCATGTGGGCGATGCCCGACCTGATGCGCGGCATGCTTGACGCCAAGATCGCCCACCCGAAATCGGGCGCGAACACCGCGTGGGTGCCATCGCCGACCGCCGCGACGCTGCACGCGCTGCATTATCATGCGGTCGATGTGTTCGCGCGGCAGCGCGAGATCGCGGGCGAGGCGGTGCCGTCGCTCGACCGATTGCTGAACATCCCCGTCGCCACCGGACGCAACTGGAGCGAGGCCGAGATCACCCGCGAGCTCGACAATAATTGTCAGGGCATTTTGGGCTATGTCGTCCGCTGGATCGATCAGGGCGTCGGCTGTTCGAAGGTGCCCGACATCGACGACGTCGGCCTGATGGAAGACCGCGCGACGTTGCGCATCAGCAGCCAGGCGCTCGCCAATTGGCTGCTCCACGGCGTGTGTTCGGCGGATCAGGTCGACGCCGCGCTCGCGCGCATGGCGGCCAAGGTCGACGCACAGAATGCGGGCGATCCGCTCTACGAAAAGCTGACGCCCGAGGGGGTCGCCTATCAGGCGGCGCGCGCGCTGATCTTTGAGGGCGTGGCGCAGCCGTCGGGCTATACCGAGCCGTTGCTGCACAAATATCGACTGGCGAAGAAGGCGGGGTAAGGGGCACGGCGGCTGGCGACCAGACGCTGCTCCTGACCAAATTCGTCATCCCGGCGAAGGCCGGGATCTCACCCTATCGGATCTACGCACCGGCGAGATCCCGGCCTTCGCCGGGATGACAGAAGAGAAGATGTGCAGGAACGACCGAAGTCGGCTGGGCCCCGGCTTTCGCCGGGGAGCAGAAGGTCCGCCCCCCACCCCAAAGAGGACAAGCCATTGTAAGCATTGCGCGACGAGCGTAGTCCTTCAAGGTCAATTGATCCTTTGGGTGAACAGCTATCGTGGCGAACCGAGCCTTTCGCGAGCTTCAGTCGAACGCGGGTGGTCGACAAATGCGGTTGCGTTCGCGCGCTCGCCTCGCCGCCGCGATTGCGCTGTTCGTCAGCGCCAGTTTCGCGGCATCGCCCGCCGCCCACGCGCAAGGCAATGTCAGCACCGTCATGGAAATCGGCGGCAGCAAGCTCGCCGTGTCGGCGCAGGAAATGCGCGCACTGTCGGCGCTGGGCAATCTGGCGCGCGCTACGCAGTCGGCGCGGCAGGATCGCGCGCTCGCCGATGCCCGGCGGGTGGCGAACAGTCGCGACGCACGCTTCGCATTGGCCCTGTATGAGCTGGAGATCGGAAATCGGCGCGGCGACGATGCCATGCGCGCCGGGGCGCTCGACGTGCTGATTGCCAGCCCCTTGACGCGGCCCGAACGGCTGGTCGGGCATTTGGCGGCCCGCGGGCAGATCGCCTATCGCGCCGGTGATTTCGATACCGCGGGCGCTTTGTGGGGGCGGCTGGCCGAATTGACCCCCGCCGATCCTGACGCGCTGGCCAATGTGGCGCAGGTTCGGCTGGCGCAACAGGATGCGGTGGGCGCGATGGACCTGCTCACGCGCGCGATCGCGGCGCGGACGGCGCTGGGACAGCCGGTGGCGGAGGGCTGGTATCGGCAACGGCTGAGCATTGCGCAGCAGGGGCAGCTGGTTGCGCCCGGCGTCGATGCGGCGCGCGCGTTGGTCGCTGCTTATCCGACCCGCGAAAACTGGCGCATCGCGCTGGTGGTGTATCGGCAACTGGTCGCCACAGAGGGGGCGCTGGAAATCGACCTGTTTCGGCTGACCCGCCAAGTGGGCGTGCTGACGCAGGCGGCGGAATATCAACGGATGGCACAGCTGCTCAACGAAGCGGGCCAGCCGCGCGAAGCGAAGGCTGTGCTGGCGGAGGGGACGCAGCGCGGGCTGCTCGACGCCGCCACGTCGCCGACGCGCGAAATCATCGCCGAGGTCGAGCGGGCGATTGCGCGGCCCGGTGTCGTGCGGCCGGAGCCGCCAAGCGCGGCGGGGGCAGCGGTCCGGTCGGGCATGATGCGGCTGAACGCCGGACAGCGCAGCGAGGCAGAGGCAGCGTTTCGCGTCGCGGCGGACGATCCGGCGGGTGGGCGTTACACCGATCTGGGCTTTTTCTGGCTGGCATGGTTGGCGCAGGGACCAGGTTGAACCGCCGTCGCCCCCGCGCAGGCGGGGGCCGCTGTCGGTGTTACGCAGCAGCGCAGGATCAGACCGATTGCGGCCCCCGCCTGCGCGGGGGCGACGATCGGCTTAGGGGCGCTCGCTCCGTTCCGCGCCGCCGTTTCCATACAATACGCCTTGCCCTCATTCGCTATAACGCGCCATCTTGGGCGCAGGGCAAACTGGGGGCAGGGCGATGACGGCACCGTTTAATTTCGGGCAGCTCAAATTTCTGAAGGCGCTGACCGAGGCGCTTTTTCATGGCGCCGAGATGGTGATTACCGCCGATCAGGTGGTCGACAATATCTGCGACCTGTTCGCCAAGGTCGGCGGGACCAAGCTCGATGAAATCCGCCTGTCGCTGACCGCGACCGAGGTCGTGCTGGGCGGGCCGTTCTTTACCGAGGATGATGTTGCGGGGCGCGCCGCCAAGCTGAAGAACCGGCTTCAGAACAGCCAGATCGACTTGTTTCAGGACATGGCGCGGCTGCGCGGCATCGTTTACGCCTGCTATTACGGCCATTGGCAGCCGGGGCTGGAGCCCGGCGATCAGGACGCCAATGCCGCCAATCCGGTGCACCGCCAGATCGGGTTCAAGCTGCCGAAACACCGTGTCCGCGGCGATGGCGAGGTAGAGATCAAACCGGTCGTCGGCCGCGAGATCGACGAAGCGCATATTCTTGATGCTACAACGCTGGGCGACGAATATGATGTAGTCGTTATCGGGTCGGGCGCGGGCGGGGCGGTCGCGGCGCATAATATCGCGGCGCAGGGTTATAAGGTGCTGATCGTCGAGGCGGGACCTTTTTTCCCGTCGCCCAAGATCAACCACCACGAACTCGACATGATCGCCAGCCTCTACAAGCATGGCGCGCTCCAGACCTCGACCAACCGCGATTTTGTCGTGTTCCAGGGGCGCTGCGTCGGCGGATCGTCGACGATCAACAACGGCATCTGCCTGCGCGTCAACGAAGCGGGACGGACGCATCCCGATGCGTTGGATGTGCTGGCGAAATGGGCCGCCATCGGCGCGCCGATCGACGCCGCAGCGTTCCACGCGAGTTACGACGCGGTGCAGGCAAAGCTGGGCATCGCCCGCATCGAACCGCGCAGCGGGCGCCACAACGGCCCCCATCTGATCGAGGGGTGGAAGACCTATGCTGCGCAGTCGGGCAATCCGCGCGACGCGCGCGCGGTCACCGACTGGTTCGCCAAGAATTTCGGGCCGCCGAACACACCCAACGCCTGCGCCTATTGCGGCTATTGCAATTCGGGCTGTCCCTATGGGCGGCGGATGGGCGTGGCGCAGACCTATCTACCCGCGGCGTGCCGCGATTTTGGCGCGCGCATCCTGCCCGATACGAAGGCCGAGCGGATCGTCTGGCAGACCGCCTATGACGGGCGGCGCGAGGCCGAGGCGGTGGTGCTGATCCTGCCCGGCGATGTGCGGAAAATGGTGCGCGCCCGCGTCGGCGTCGTGGTCGCGGGCGGCACGATCGCCTCGTCGAAGCTGCTCGACCGCAGCGACATCGACGGCACCGGTTATCAGGTGTCGCTCAACGTCGCCTCGCCGGTCGTTGCGTTGATGCCCGAGGGAGTCGGCGGCAATGCGTGGGACGAGGACCAGATGTCGAGCTATGTCGATGTCGGCGACTATCTGCTCGAAAGCCATTTTCAGCCGCCGATGTCGATGGCGTCGCTGATGCCCGGCTGGTTCGCCGACCATGCGAGCCGGATGAAGAATTTCGGCCGCGTGCATTCGGCGGGCATCCTGTTTCCCGCCGACCGGCGCGGGCGGGTGACGGGCGACAAATTGCAGTTCAGCCTCGATCCGACCGACGATCTGCCGGTGCTGCGCGACGCGATGGCGACGCTGACCAAGGTGCATTTCGCCGCCGGGGCGATCGAATGCTATCCGGCGCTGGCGCGGGGGCAGGTGGTGACGCCCGACATGGACGTTGATGCCTTTTTCGCCGCTGCGATTCGCGAACAGGACGACGTGACGCTGTCGAGCAGCCACCCGCATGGCGGCAATGCGATCAACGAAGACCCCGCGCATGGCATCGTCGACCTCGGCTGCCGGGTGCACGGGACGACCAATGTACTGGTCACCGATGCGAGCGTGTTTCCGAGCTGCATCCGGGTGAATGCGCAATGGACCACGATGGCAATGGCGCATTATGCGACCGGGCGGGGAGATCCGTTCGGGTAGAAGGGGCTAATTCGCTCGACACGAACGGCTAAGGGGCGTTGATCATGACCTTCACCGTTGCCGCCCTTTACCGCTTCGCGCCGTTCGACGATCCCGCCGCGCTGCGTCAGCCGCTGATCGACCTGTGTGCCGAGTATGGCGTGAAGGGGACGGTGCTGCTGGCGCGCGAAGGAATCAACGGCACGATCGCAGGCAGCGCCGAGAGCATCGCCGCAGTGATCGACCATATTCGCGCGCTGCCCGGTTGCGCCGAGCTCGATGTCAAATATTCGACCGCCGCAGCCATGCCGTTCCAGCGGATGAAGGTACGGCTGAAGAAGGAAATCGTCACGCTCAAGGTTTCGGGCCTCGACCCCGCGCGCGATGCAGCGCCCTATGTCGACCCCGCCGACTGGAACGCGCTGGTCGACGATCCCGGCACGGTGCTGATCGATACGCGCAACGGGTTCGAGGTGGGCTATGGCAGTTTCGACGGCGCCGTCGATCCCGCGACCAAAAGCTTCGGCGAATTTCCCGACTGGTGGCGCGCCAACGCCGACGAATTTGCCGGCAAACGCGTCGCGATGTTCTGTACCGGCGGCATCCGCTGCGAAAAATCGACTGCCTTCCTGCGCAGCGAGGGCGTCGAGGAGGTCGTGCATCTGAAGGGCGGCATCCTCGCCTATCTGGAACAGGTTCCGGCGGAAGAAAGCCGCTGGCACGGCAGCTGCTTCGTCTTCGACGAACGGGTGAGCGTCGGGCATGGGCTGGTCGAGGTGGGGGAGAAGGAATAGGCCGACGGTTGTTTAGGGGTGGGGAGCGGACGTCGCGGCAAAGACACGCCCTCCCCTTCAGGGGAGGGCAGCGAGACTTACGAACTTGTTCGTTAGTCGCAGCGGGTGGGGGCCAGCGGCCTTGCGCAAGGCCGCTGGCCCCCACCCCACTACGACTAGGCAGCAAGCTGCCAAGTCTTCGTTGCCCCCCCCCTAAAGGGGAGGGGCTGCTTTTCCCTTACGTCCCCTTCCGGTCGCTAGCTGACCACCAACGTGTACGTGACCCGATAGTCGCTCGCATCGCCGTCCAGCGTTTTGGTGAATGTCCCCGCTGTTTCGCCAATGTCGATCGTCCCGATATTGTCGCTGCCGCCGATGTCGTCGAATTCGCGCAGCTGGAAACTCACCGGCTGGTCGAATTCGAAAACCTGATCGACGACCCAGCTTTCGCCCTTCTTGATCGAATAAATGTCGCCCTTGCCCTCGGGAAAACGCTGGCCGGTGTTGAAGCGCAGGAACAGCTGATCGGGCAGGCCAAGCCCCAATCGCCCGGTCAGCTTGATGCATTCGACGCGGATGTTGGTCAGCGTGAATTTGCGCGTTGCCGGGCGGGCCGATGCCGCGGGCTGCTTCATCGCCACCATCGTTACCGGTGCGGCAATCGCGTCGGGCGTTTTCAGCAGACGATTGATATTGTCGTTCGCCTGACCCGCATATTTTCCCGATGGAAATTCCGCGAGATATGCCTTGAATGCCTCGACATTATTTTCGGCCATCGCACCTTTCCACAGCAATTCCTCCAGCCCGCGGCGTTCACCCGATGCGCCGGACGGGCGCGGTACGAGATAGACGGGCGTGCCGGTGATGCTGGCGCTGACGAACGGCCGCTGGCTGCCGCCCGTCGCCGCCAGCACATCGTCGCGGATCAGCCCGCCGAGTAGCTGCACCGGCACGTCGGGTTGCGGCAGGCGCTTGGCGAGCGAGGTCGCAAAGGGTGAATTGCCGGTGGTGCCGTCGGCGGCGGTCTGTCCCGGCGCGGCAGCAAAGATGACGAGCACATCGTCGGCCTCGACCCCCGCCAGCCCGTTCACCACCGCGCGCGTCCCCGATCGCCACGACCGCCCGAAGGGATTGTTGCGGCACGAATCGAGGATGACCATGCGAATCTGCGCGCCCGACACCGATTCCATCAAACGGTCGAGGTTGATCGCCTCATAAGGCAGGTCGAGGTCCGATTGCAGCTGCGCATCGGTCGGGATCAGCCAGTTCTTGCCCTGCGCCTCGATCCCGTGGCCGGCGAAATAGACCATCGCGACCTCGGCGCCGTCGGCCTTGGCGCGAAAGTCGCGCATCGCTTTCTGGAAATCATTGACCGCAAGGTCGGCGGCGATCGTCACGTCGTCGAACCCGGCCTGCCGCGCCGATGCGGCGATGATCCTGATGTCGTTGACCGGGTTGGCAAGGCGGCTGGTGTTGGCATAGTCGCTGTTGCCGATGACCAGCGCGACCTTGCGCGCTTCCGCCGCGGTTGGCGCGAGCAGGAAAAATGCGGTGAGGATGACAGGCCAGAATCGCAACATCTCGCAATCCTCTCTCTCAGGCGGCGTGCGCCGCGCCATATTCGTACCAACCGAACGGCCGGGGGGTTTTGGGGATATAGGCGGCAGCCTGCCGGTCGACCGCAAAGCCTGCCTTTTCATAAGCCTCGCTGATCGGGCGGGTCAGGTGGCAATTGCCGCCGATGCGTTTCCATACCGGTTCAATCCGCCGCTGCCATTTCGCGACCCCGGCATCGGGTGCGGCGCCATGTTCGAGAAACAGCGCGGTGCCGCCGGGCTTCAGAACGCGGCGGATTTCGGCGAGCACCGCCGCCTGATCGGCGACCGAGCAGAGGGTGAAGGTGGTGACGACGGTGTCGAACCGGCCACTCTCAAACGGCATCGCTTCGCCAACCCCGCCCCGGATGTCCGCGTCCATTCCGCGCGCCTGCGCCGCGGCGCGGCTCATCGCGAGCAGCTCGGGCGAGGGGTCGAGGCCGGTAAAGCTGGTGATCCGGGCGGGATCGTAAAATTCCATGTTGATCCCGCCGCCGCAGCCCAGCTCGAGCACATCGCCGCTGGCGTTCGGCACAACCTTGCTCCGCACCTTCATGATCTGCCCCTGCGAACAGGCGCATTTGATCAGCCGCGGCACCTCATGACGTTCCCACCAGCTTGCCATTTAACGGACTCCCCTTGGCGCGGAAGGTGACCCTTGCTAGCGCGGTTGGCAACACCCATCTGTGCCTGCCCGCACAGCCAGAGAAAGATCGTCATGCCCACCACCCATCACACCAAGATGCTCATCCTCGGTTCCGGCCCCGCGGGCCTGTCCGCCGCCATCTATGCCGCGCGCGCCGGGATGATGCCGATCGTGGTGCAGGGGCTGCAACCCGGCGGCCAGCTGACGATCACCACCGACGTTGAAAACTACCCGGGTTTTGCCGAGGTGGTGCAGGGGCCGTGGCTGATGGAGCAGATGACCGCGCAGGCGACGCATGTCGGCACGTCGATGATCTGGGACACGATCGTCGACGTCGATTTGTCGCAGCGCCCGTTCAAGCTGACCGGCGATGGCGGCGACGTCTATATGGCCGAGACATTGGTGATCGCGACCGGCGCGCAGGCGAAATGGCTGGGCGTGCCGGGCGAGCAGGAACTGGGCGGCAAGGGCGTTTCGGCGTGCGCGACCTGCGACGGATTTTTCTATCGCGGCAAAAAGGTCGTGGTGATCGGCGGCGGCAATACCGCGGTCGAGGAGGCGCTGTACCTGACGAACCATAGCGACGATGTGACGCTGATCCATCGCCGCGATCACCTCCGCGCCGAAAAGATTTTGCAGGACCGGCTGCACGCCAATCCCAAGATCAAGGTGCTGTGGAACAAGCGCGTCGACCGCTTCGTCGCGGGAGAGGGCGTTTCGGGGCTCGTCGGCGTCGACCTGATCGACACGGTGACGGGCGAGGCGAGCTACGAGCCGACCGACGGCGGCTTCGTCGCGATCGGCCACAGCCCGTCGACCGAGCTGTTCAAGGGCAAGCTGCCGCTGGATAGCGACGGGTATCTGGAAGTGACGCCGGGAACGTCGCTGACGTCGATCCCGGGGGTTTTTGCCGCGGGTGACGTGACCGACAAGGTCTATCGTCAGGCGGTCACCGCCGCGGGCATGGGCTGCATGGCAGCGCTGGATGCTGAGCGGTTTCTGGCCGAGGCGGAATATAAGGCGTTGGTCGAGGCGTAATTTCAAAAGCCCCTCCCCTTCAGGGGAGGGGTTGGGGTGGGGGCCAGCGACCTTGCGCAAGGCCGCTGACCCCCACCCGCTGCGACTAGGCAGCAAGCTGCCAAGTCTCGCTGCCCTCCCCTAAAGGGTAGGGCGGAGAATCTTCAGTATCTGCTCAGCCAACCAATCCCCATCATCCCCCGCAAAGCTGTGCGACACGCTGTCCAATCGTTCGACCGGTACCGCGCCCGGATGGCAATTCTCGACGAACGCCTGCGCCGTGCGGTCGCCGGTGGCGAGCAAAATCGTGGCCGGACAGGCGAGGTTGGCGAGCGCGGCGTCGAGGCGCGCGGGCAGGCTGTCGGACGCGGCGGACGCGGCGCGGCGGCCGAGCGCCGACAGGCCGCGTGCCAGTTTCTTGAAGTCGATGTCGCCCTTCAGCAGCCGCAGCAGGCTTTTGGGATCGGTCAGCCGCGCAAGGTAACGCGCGCGGATCGCCGATGCGGGGGGCAGCGCGGGTTCGTCGGCCTCATCGTCGGCGCCGCCTTGATAGGTCCACGGATTGGCGAGGATCAGTTCGTCCAAGCCAAGCGGCTGGTGGAGCAGCAGCGCGCTGGCGGCGTCACAATTGCCAAAGGCGACGATGCGGGTGAGGTGCGGCGCGGCCGCGCGAAAGGCGGCGATCGCGGCGGCGACGTCGGGGGCGCTGCTTTCAAAGCCGCCGTTCGCGCCGTCGCTGTCGCCGATCCCGCGGCGGTCAAAGCGGAAGACGGGGTGACCGGCGTCGGCGATGCGCTGTGCCAGCATCGCCATGCCGCGATGCGCGCCGCTGCGGATTTCGTTGCCGCCCGACACAATCAGCAGGCCGGTAGTACCGGGCGCGTCGTCGAAGCTGGCGGCGAGGGTCGCGCCTTCGCAGGCGAAGCTCAGCTGATGCCGCATGTCTGGCTCCAGGCGGCGATGTCGGCGGCGATCGCCTCGGCCATCGCGCCATCCTCGCCGGGTTCGGCGCGCAGCCACAGCGGGGTTCCGGCGATCGCGTTGGCACCGCTGCCGAGGGTGACGGTGCGGAGCGGCGCCACGGGCTCGACCGCGGCGCTGCCAAGCTGTCCCATCATGGCGGGCGACAGCAAATTTCCCGCGAGGAGCAGCGGCGCGGTGGCAGCTTCGGCTTGCAGGCTGTCGAGCGACGAGGTCAGCCCGGCTTCGCGGTCGGCGGCGACGCGGGCACGCATCAACGTGCGGAGCAGCGACGCGCCGCCGATAGGGGCAAGCCGCCACCACGCGGCGGCGCTCGCGAGGTGATCGATCAGCGCGCCGCCGCGCAGCGACGCGATGATCACCGGGCCATCAAGCGTCGCGGAAACCTCGGCCAGCGCTTCTTGCCAGCGATGAAGATCGGTCTGGTCCAGCGGCACAAGGCTTTCATTCTGGCCGGGCAGGTCGGGGAGAACGGCGGCGAGCCCATGGCGCGCCAGCGCGCGCATCGCCAGCACCAGTGTGCGCCGGGTGCGGTTCGCTTCCTCGAACAAAGGTGGGACGAACAGCACGGTGGCGCGCGGGGCGTCATCGGGTGCGATGCGGAGGATATGTTCGGGGGTGGGGAGAGGCATTCGCATGCTCCCTGTCGTCATCCCGGCGAAGGCCGGGATCTCTCCGTGGCGTTTTCCGCGACGGCGAGATCCCGGCCTTCGCCGGGATGACGAGGTAGGGAGGACGGCGCGACCTTCAATCGGTCACCTTGCGCAGCGAGAACGCCAGCAAATTGCCATAGGTTTCAAAAATTTCGCCGTCGATTTCATCATCGTCGATGAGAATGCCGAGCCGGTCTTCCATCTCGGTCAGTACCGTCGCCACCGCCATCGAATCGAATTCGGGCAGCGCGCCGAACAGGCCGCTGTCGTCGGTCAGTGCCGCGGCGCGCGCTTCGCCCAGGCCGAGGACGTCGGCGAGCAGGGCGCGGAGGGTGGTATCGACGGTGGCGGCTTGGGTCATTTGTCTTTCCTGAGCAGCGAGCGGGCAAAAGCCTTCAATGCCGGTCCCCATGCCGCGATGCGCACGGGATTGAAAGCCTCGATCCGCCACAGCGGGTCGTGGCGGTTCATCCAGTCGCGTTTGTAGCTGTCGTTGCCGGTCCCGAAATCGACGCGCTTTACGCCGTCTATCGTGATGACGTGACGGAACAGCGCCGCCGACAACAGCGTCCCGGGTGAGGCTCTCAGACTATCCTCGACATGCGCCAGCTTGTGGATGAAGGCGGTGCCGTCCTCGACGGTCCAAAACTGCGCCGCGACCGGCGTCCCGTCGATGCGGGCCAGCCCCATGCGAAGCGTGCCGCGCCCGCCCTCTGCCTCGGCAAAGGCGCGCAGCAGGGCCGGGTGCCCTTCCTCGGGTTTCCAGCTCGCGGCGTAGATTGCCTCATAGGCAGCCCAGCTGTCCGGGTCGAATTGAGTGAGCAGCTGAATATCGACGACGCCCTTTTTCGCCTTACGCTGGACGGTGCTCCGGAGCGCGCCGGGGCGGCTCGCCCACCAGGCGTCATGGTCCATGTCGCCGAGATCGAGCCAGTGGCGATCGCCCGCTGGCGTTGCTTTCATCCACCAGCCGGCAGCGCGCAACGCGGCGGCGAGGTCGTCGGGGGCGCTGACCGGGTAGAGCGTCAGATGCGCGGCTTGCTGGCGGGCATTGCGGAACAGCGCCCGCAATGCGGCGCTCCGGTCGCCATCGCCGGTAAATAGCGGTCTGATCGCAAAGCTGTACCAGTTGGTGAGGCCCGCGAACTTGCCGGGCTTTTCGATCCGCAGCGGCAGCCATGCGGTGACGTTGCCCGCGCGGCCCTGCGCGTCAATCCGACCCTTTCCTGCAAAGCCATGTGCCGCGAGCAGGTCGAACCACGCCGCACGGTCGAAGGGCGAGGCAACGCCCTCGGCGCGCGCCGTAGCGGGCAGCCGTTCATCATTAGCGTGATGTTCACCGTTCCCTTGCATGGTGTCGCCCTCTATCACTGCACTCCTAACAGCCGATGACCAAAGCCGAAAACCCAACTTCCAGGCCGATCGACCATCTCGCCCGCTGCGGCGCGCCCGATGCGGCTGCGTTGTTGATCGGAGACGCTGGGCTGACCTTTGCTGAACTTGACGCAGGGGTCGGGCGGCTGGCGGCATGGTTGCTGGCGCAGGCGGGCGCGCCGGGTGAACGGGTGGCGAGCTGGAGCGCGAAGACGCGGCTGGCCTGCCTGATGCCGCTGGCGGCGGCGCGCGCGGGGGTGATCCATGTGCCGGTCAATCCGCTGCTCAAGGGTCCGCAGGTCGCGCATATCCTGGCTGACAGCGGGGCGAAACTGCTGCTCACGAACAGCGCGCGGGCAGAGATGCTCGGCGACGGTTTGCCCGCGGGTTGCATCGTGCAGGATCTGAAGATCGCCGAGGAAGTAATCGATTCGAGCGGGGACGGGCTGGTGCCATCGTCAGCTGATCCCGACGATCTGGCGGCGATCCTCTATACCAGCGGATCGACCGGGCGGCCCAAGGGCGTGATGCTGAGCCATGCCAATCTGTGGCTCGGCGCCGAAAGCGTTGCCTCCTATCTTGAACTCGCGCCCGAAGACCGCGTGCTTGCGGTGCTGCCGCTCAGCTTCGATTATGGGCAGAACCAGTTGCTTTTGAGCTGGTATGCCGGCGCCGCGGTGGCGCCGCTCGATTATCTCACCCCGCGCGACGTCGTGAAGGCGGTGGCGCGGCATCGCGCGACGACGCTGGCGGGGGTGCCGCCGCTCTGGGTGCAGCTGGTCGAGAGCGACTGGCCCGGCGAGGCCGCAGCGTATCTCAAACGGCTGACCAACAGCGGCGGCGCGCTCACACCGTCGCTGATCGA
This sequence comes from Sphingopyxis microcysteis, assembly GCF_012274265.1. Taxonomy (GTDB): domain Bacteria; phylum Pseudomonadota; class Alphaproteobacteria; order Sphingomonadales; family Sphingomonadaceae; genus Sphingopyxis; species Sphingopyxis microcysteis. The sequence continues at coordinate 1,628,925 of NZ_JAANYY010000002.1, read as the reverse complement.
CGCGATGCGGGCGACCTTTCCCAATGCCGACATTTATCCGATGTACGGGCTGACCGAGGCGTTCCGGTCGACCTATCTCGAGCCGAAGCTCGTTCCCCACCATCCGACCTCGATGGGCCGTGCGATCCCGCATGCCGAAATATTGGTGTGCCGCCCTGACGGGACGATCACTGCCGACGAGGAACCGGGCGAGCTGGTGCATTGCGGGCCGCTGGTCGCAAAGGGCTATTGGCGCGATGCGGAACGGACCGCCGAGCGCTTCAAAGCGGCGCCGCGCGCGTCCGAATATGGCGGAACGGCGGTGTGGTCGGGCGACACGGTGCGCCGCGACGCCAACGGCCTTCTCTATTTCGTCGGCCGCGACGATGCGATGATCAAGACCGCGGGCAACCGCGTCAGCCCGACCGAGGTCGAGGATGTCGCGGTCGCGTCGGGGCTGATCTACGAAGCGGTCGCTTTCGGGGTGTCGGATGCGCGGCTGGGGGCCGCGATCATCCTGATCGTACGCGGCAAATCCGGAGTGGCTGACGAAGCAGGGCTGAGCGCTCATCTGCGCCAGAATCTGCCCAATTTCATGCAGCCGCAGACGATCGAATGGCGCGATACGCTGCCCCGTAACCCCAACGGCAAGCTCGACCGCGTGGCGATTGCCGCCGATTGGGCGCAGGCGGTGGCGGCATGAAGCCGCACGGTCCGATTCCGCCGGGTTACGCCGCCGATGACGACGGGATGCTGCTGATCGGCGGCGACCGCGCCGATACGCTCGCCGACATGGCAGGCGACACGCCGCTGTTCGTTTACGACAGCGCGATGTTGACCGCGCGGGTCGCCGAATGGCGCGCCGCAATGCCCGCCGACGTGCAGCTGCATTTTGCGATGAAGGCAAACCCCTATGCGCCGCTGCTTGCCTTCATGGCGCGGCTGGTCGACGGGTTCGACGTCGCGTCGGGCGGCGAGCTGAAAGCCGCGATCGACGCCGGGATGCCCGCGGGCGACATCAGCTTTGCCGGACCCGGCAAGCGCGACCGCGAGCTGGAGGCAGCGATTGTGGCGGGCGCCACGCTCAATCTGGAATCGGCGGGCGAGGCGGAGCGCGCGCTGTCGATCGCCGCGCGTCTCGGTCTGACACCCAGCCTGGCGGTGCGGGTCAATCCCGACTTCGACCTCAAGGGCTCGGGGATGAAGATGGGCGGCGGCGCCAAGCCGTTCGGGGTCGATGCCGCCGAGGTTCCGGCGCTGGTTCGACGCCTGATCGCGGCGGGCGCCGACTGGCAGGGCTTCCATATTTTCGCGGGATCGCAGGCACTTGATGCCGAGGCCATCGCCGACACGCAGGCGCAGACGGTTGCGCTGGCCGCCAGACTGGCGGACGAAGCTGGCGCGACGCCGCCGCTCGTCAATCTGGGGGGCGGCATGGGGGTGCCTTATTTCCCCGGCGACACCGCGGTCGATGCCGCGGCGGTCGGCGCGGCGCTGGGCGACACGCTTGCCGCTCGCGCCGATGTGCTCGCGAAAAGCCGCTTTGCAATGGAACTTGGGCGCTGGCTGGTGGCCGAGGCGGGCGTCTATCTGACCCGCGTCGTCGATCGCAAGACCAGCCATGGCGAGACGTTCCTCGTCACCGACGGCGGGCTCCACCACCAGCTCGCGGCGAGCGGCAATTTCGGGACGGTGATCCGGCGCAACTATCCGATCGCGGTCGCCGGGCGGTTCCGCGATGCGCCTGCCGAAACGGTGTCGGTGGTCGGGTGCCTCTGCACCCCGCTCGACCGGCTGGGCGATCAGGTCGCGTTGCCGCGCGCCGACGTCGGCGACCTGATCGCGATCTTCCAGGCGGGCGCCTATGGCGCAAGCGCGAGCCCCGCCGCCTTTCTGGGGCAAGGCCCGGCCCGCGAGATGCTCGTCTGACGCGGCAAAACCTGTTCCTTAACGGGACAGTTCTGCCGATGTGCTAGTCAAACCTATCTCAATACTAACTCTATGTTCACCCTTTTCGCGCAAGGGTGGATGCTGACGCATTGACGGTTGCCGCGGGGATTTGCGCCGTGGCGGCTGCCCGCGGCACGAAAGGTTGATTGATTATGGCTTCGTTCCCTTCGCTTCGCGTCGCCCGCGCCGCGCTTGTTTGCGGTATCGCGTCGACGGCGCTCGCGGGCTGCGCCAGCACGGGCGGCGGCGCGCCGCAGCTGCCGAGCGCGACCTTTGTCCAGAATCAGGAAGGCCCGGGCGAGGAATATATCATCGGCCCGCTCGACGAGCTTCAGATCTTCGTGTGGCGCAATCCGGAACTCGGCGGCAAGGTTCAGGTGCGGCCCGACGGGCGGATCACGACGCCGCTGATCACCGATATGCCCGCGGTCGGCAAGACCCCGACGATGCTCCAGCAGGATATCAAGCTGCAGCTCAGCCAATATATCACCGACCCGATCGTCAGCGTCATCGTCACCACGTTCAACAGCACCTTTTCGCAGCAGGTGCGCGTCGTCGGCGCGACCGAAAAGCCGGCATCGATTCCGTTTCGCGCCAACATGACCGTGCTCGACGCAATGATTGCAGTTGGCGGCCTCGGCGAATATGCGGCTGGAAACAAGGCGCGACTCGTCCGTTTCGACAAGGGCAGCGGCAAGCAGCAGGAATTTGCCTTGCGGCTGAATGACCTGATCAAGCGCGGCGACATCAAGGCCAATGTGCGGTTGCAGCCCGGCGATGTCATCATCATCCCCGAAAGCATGTTCTGACCCAGACCGACCGCCGACCGACCCATATCCAAGGATTGACCGTAGCCGATGACCAGCCTTTACGACGAATTCCGGGTGGCGCTGCACAGCGTCTGGACGCGCCGGTGGCTCGTGCTGGCGGTGGCATGGGGCATTTGCATCCTGGGCTGGCTGGCGATCGCGTCGATCCCAAACCGTTATGATTCGCGCGCCCGGCTGCTCGTCGACATCAACGAAATCCTGCCCGATGATCCGCAGGGCGGCGCCTATGGCGGACGCCAGCGCATCGACCAGATCCGCGAAACGCTGACCAGCGCGCGCAATCTGGAAAAGGTCGCGGCGACGACGGGTCTGCTTCCCGCAGGCGCGGGCGAGCGCGAAAAGGCGGGCGCGGTCGCGATGCTGCAAAAGAATATCAAGGTTGTACCGCAACAAGATAATATCTTTGAAATAACCTCGAGCGTCGGGGTCGGCAGCCTGTCCGATGCCGACAATGCCAAGCTGGCTTCGGGTGTGCTCGACAGCCTCATCACCGTGTTTCGCGACGACCAGCTGCGCGGCGGGCGGATGAACGCGCGCGAAGGGCTGAAATTCCTCGATGCGCAAATCGCCGACCGCGAAAAGGCGCTACGCGAAGTCGAGGCGCGCCGCGCGGCGTTCGAGGCGCAGAATATCGGGCTGATCCCCGGCGGGGCCGGATCGCCGGCACAGCGCGTCGAAGCGGCGCGCGCCGAGCTGGGCCAGATCGATTCGCAGCTTGTTGCCGCGCAGGCACAGCTCGCTGCCGCCAACGGCCAGCTCGCGTCGACCCCCGCGACGATCAACGTCCCCGGCATGGGCGGCGTCGGCGGCGGGGTTGCGCGGCAGCAGCTGGCAGGCGCGCAGAACGAACTGTCGTCGATGCGCGCGCGCGGGCTGACCGATGCGCATCCCGACGTCATCGCGCTGAAAAGCCAGATCGCCTCGCTCAAAGCCATGGCCGACCGCGAAGGCGCGGGCAGCGGTGGCGGCGGCAATTCGCAGAACCCGGCCTATGCCTCGCTCGCCGCGATGCGCGCCGAGCGGCAGGCGACGGTCAGCGCGCTCAATGCCCGCAAGGCGCAGCTGAGCGGCGACATCGCGCGGATCACCAGCCAGCAGATCCAGAACCCCGGCATTGCCGCCGAATATGACCGGATCAACGGCGAATATACCGCGTTCAAGGCGCAATATGACAAGCTGCTGGCACAGCGCGAACAGGTACGGCTGCGCGGCGACGTGCAGACCGAAACCGACGCGATCAAGATCGAACTTCTCGATCCGCCGACGAAGCCGACCAGCCCCGCGGCGCCCAATCGGCCCTTGTTCCTGACCCTCGTCCTGCTCGCCGGGATCGGCGGCGGGATCGGCGCTGCCTTTGGCCTCGGCCAGGTGCGCGCCAGCTATGCCACCGCGGCGAAGCTGGAGCGCGCGAGCGGATTGCCCGTCATCGGTTCGATCACCGAAGTCGTGACCCCCGAACGCCACGTTGAGCGGCGCAAGAAACTGGTTTGGCTGGCAAGCGGCGGCGGCGCCTTGGTCGGGCTCTACGCCCTGCTGCTGGTCGCCGAATTCATCCAGCGCGGCATGGTAGCGTGACGGGGGACGATGACATGAACGACCAACGCAAAGTCAAGCGCCCGCCCTCGCTCCTCGAACGCGCGGCCGACATGTTCGGCCTCGATCCCGCGGCCAATGCGCCGACGATCGACGTGTCGAGCCTGCCCCCCGAAGCGCCCAAAAAGGCCAAAAAGGTCCAGGCCGAACCGGTTGCAGAAGTCTTGCCGCCCGAGGCGATCGCCCCGGCCAGCCCGACGGTCGAAACCGCCCCGACGCCGCAGCCATCGCCGCGCAAGGAGATCGCCAAGGCCGCCCCTGCGATCGTTCCGACGCGGCAGGGGACGATAGACCGCGAGCGGCTGGCGTCGCGCGGGATGATCGTACCCGGCACCCCGGTGACCGGAATTTCCGAAGAATATCGCATCGTGAAGCGCGAATTGATCCGCAACTTCGGCGGCACCGGCAATCGCCCGATCCTGCCGCGCGGCCACCGCGTGCTGATCGCCTCGGCCAACCCGGGCGAGGGCAAGACCTTTTCCGCGGTCAATCTGGCGCTCAGCCTGGCGGTCGAGGCCGACCATGACGTCCTGCTGATCGACGCCGACATCGCCAAGCCGAGCGTGCTGGAAGCGCTGGGGCTGGAGGATGGTCCGGGGTTGATGGACGCGCTGGCCGATGCGCATCTGCCACTTGGTGATTGCCTGATCCAGACCGATATTCCGGGCCTGAAGGTCATGCCCGCGGGCACCGGGCATATGCACGACACCGAACTGCTTGCTTCGGCGCGCACCGATGCGTTGCTGGCGCAGCTCGAACAGGGCGCCCCCGGCCGCATCCTGATCATCGATTCGCCGCCGGTGCTGGCGGCGTCGCCCGCCGCGGTGCTCGCCGGGCATGTCGGCCAGACGATCATGGTCGTGCGCGCCGATGAAACATTGGAATCCGCCCTGCGCGACGCGATCGGCCTGATGGGCGCGTGTCCGCATATCCAACTGCTTCTCAATGGCGTGAAATTTTCGCCGGGTGGCCGCCGCTTCGGCACCTATTACGGACAAGGAGGCGCGTGATGCGCACCACCACCACATTGCGCCGCACGGGCGTGCTGGCGGCGCTGCTGCTGGCGGGAACCGCGACCGGCGCGCAGGCGCAATTTTCGGGTGATCCCGCATCCGGCGCCAGCGACGCTCCGGCTAGCGCGCCGTCGGCCGAGCCGGGCCGATCGGCCAAGCGCGCCGAAGCGCGTCGCAGCCAGCGACAGGTCGATGTCAGCCCCTATCTGGAGGTCGGCCAGGTGCTGACCGCCGACCTGAAGAACGGCGGCGACGTCCTGACCTATACCACGGTGGCGGCTGGCGTTGACGCCGCGATCGTGACCAGCCGCGCCGAATTGGCGGCGACGGTGCGGTATGAACATCGTTTCGGGTGGAACGGCGGGCTTGACGATTCCAATACGATCAGCGGGCTGGCGCGCGGCCGGATCGAAGTGGCGCGTGGGCTGAACTTGGAGGGCGGCGCGCTTGCGACCCGCACCCGCGCCGACGGCGCGGGCGCCGACAGCGGCTTGTTCATCGGCGACGCCAGCAATGTCGCGAACCTCTATTCGGTGTATGCCGGGCCGACCTTGGCGCGGCGGATCGGCGGGCTTGATGTCGGCGCCGGTTACCGCTTTGGCTATACCAAGGTCGATGTCGATACGCCGCCGATCCTGTCGCCGGGATCGCAGCCGCAGGATATTTTCGACAGCTCGACCAACCATGTCGCCTGGGCCAGCGTCGGCGCGCGCCCCGGCGATCTGCCGTTCGGCTGGCAGGTTTCGGGCGGTTATGAACGCGAGGATGCCAGCCAGCTCGACCAGCGTTTCGAGGGCAAATATGCCCGCGCCGACGTGACCATGCCGATCGGGCCGACCGTCGCGCTGCTCGGCGGTGTCGGTTACGAGGATATCGAAATCGGCCAGCGCAATCCGGTGGTCGATGCGGGCGGCGTGCCGGTGCGCGATGCGAACGGACGTTTCGTGACCGACAAATCGACCCCGCGCCAGCTGTCGTTCGATACCGACGGCCTGATCTGGGACGCGGGTGTGATGTGGCAGCCAAGCCGCCGTACGTCGGCGACCGCGCGCGTCGGGCGCCGTTATGGCGATACCATCTATACCGGCAGCTTTTCCTATCGCGCCGACCATGCGACGACGATCCAGGTCGGCGTCTATGACGGGCTGTCGAGCCTTGGTCGCGGGCTGTCGGGCGGACTGGCGGCGCTGCCGACCCAGTTCGATCCGACGCGCAACCCGATCGGCGGCAATATCAACCCGTGCGTATTCGGACAGGCGGGCGGCGGATGCCTCAGCAACCAGCTCGGCAATGCAACGGCGGCGCAATATCGCAGCCGCGGGGTGCAGGCGACGATCGGCTCGCGCTTTGGCGGGTGGAATTACGGGGTCGGCGTCGGCTATGACCAGCGCAAGCTGCTTGCCCCCTTGCTGTCGCCGATCGCCAGCCTGAACGGGATCAAGGACGAGAATTATTATCTGTTCCTGTCGGCTGGGCGCCGACTCGACGCCGATTCGGACATCAGCCTGTCGGGCTATCTCAATTATTTCGACAATGGCGCTCCGGGGGTCAGCGACGTACAGTCGGCGGGGCTGTCGGCCGCCTATTCGCGCCGGTTCTGGCGCAGCCTGACCGGCACCGCGGCGGCGAGCCTGAACGCGTTCGATCAGGATGGCTTCAACAGCCAGCTTATTGGTTCAGCTTTGGTGGGACTGCGTTACAACTTCTGATGGGCTCGACCCATTGGGCAACGGGAATTCGCGATGTACGATCAATTCTATGGTTTCACCGGCCGTCCGTTCCAGCTGACGCCTGATCCGCATTTCTATTTTGAAAGCGGCACCCACCGCAAGGCGATGTCCTACCTCGGCTATGGGCTGGCGCAGGGCGAAGGCTTCATCGTCATCACCGGCGATGTCGGCGCGGGCAAGACGACGCTGGTCGGGCATCTGATGAACACGATCGATCCCAACCGCCTGACCGCGGTCAAGCTGGTGTCGACGCAGGTCGAGGGCGACGATCTGCTCCGTCTGGTCGCCGAACAGTTCGGGATCGAATGGGAAGGCGAAAGCAAGGCCGAGCTGCTGCGCTCGATGGAACAATATCTGCGCGAACAGGCGCGTGCGGGCAAACGCACGCTGCTGATCGTCGACGAGGGGCAGAATTTGGCGATTTCGGCGCTCGAAGAGCTCCGGATGTTGTCGAACTTTGTGCTCGGCGGCCATTCGCTGCTGCAAATCTTCCTGCTGGGTCAGCCCGAATTTCGTCAGACGCTGTTCCATTCGCCGACGCTGGAGCAATTGCGCCAGCGCGTGATCGCGACGCATCACCTCGATCCGATGGAGCCCGAGGAGGTCGAACCCTATATCCTGCACCGGCTGGGCAAGGTCGGCTGGACGGGCAACCCCAGCTTCAGCCCCGACGCGTTCGAGGAAATCTTTGACTATAGCGAGGGCGTGCCGCGCAAATTGAACGTGCTGGTCAGCCGCTTGCTGCTGTACGGCGCGGTCGAACAGATGACGCGGATCACCGCGCAGAATGTGCGGTCGGTCGTTGCCGAGATCGAGGCCGATCGCGGCATCGACGCATCGACGCTGGCGCCGCTGCCGGTCGAAGAGGTCGTGGCCGCCGCCGCCGCTGCGGTCGCGCCGACCCCGGCGCCCTTTGCGGCCCCGACCCCCGCCAATGAAACGACGCTCGAATGGCCGCAGCGTGCTGCCGACGGGGCCCCGCCCTTCGCCCAGCCTGCCGAGACGGTCATCCTGACCCCGCCCGATCCGAGCGCCGACGAGGTGCTGGCGCGGATGGCCGCGGCGGATGGCGATGCCCCCGCGGCACCCGCCATCGACCCCGAACAGCTGGCGGCGCTCGAAGCGCAGATCGCCTCGCTCGAGACGCGGCTGGTCGAACAGGACGCGGCGCTGCGCCGCGTGCTCGACCTGCTGATCGAATGGGTCGAGCGCGATCCCGAGAATGCCCCGAACCCGGCGACGTCGCGGACCTGGGCGGCCTAACAGCGACCGCGAATTCGGCTAGTCTGCGGATGAAGGTGAGAAAAGATGCAGAACGGCCTGTCGGTCGATGTCGAGGACTGGTTCCAGGTCGGCGCCTTTGAGCGCACGATCGACCGCGCCGACTGGCCGACGCTCGAGTGCCGGGTCGAGGCGAATTGCGACGCGGTGCTTGAAATTTTCGCCGATGCGGGGGCCAGGGGGACGTTTTTCACGCTGGGCTGGGTTGCCGAACGCTATCCCTCGCTGATCAAGCGGATCGTCGCGGCGGGGCATGAGCTGGCGAGCCATGGCTATGACCACAAGCGTGTGTTCAACATGACCGCCGACGAATTTGCCGCCGACCTCAAAAAAACGCGGGCGATCCTCGAGGATATCGGCGGCGTCGCGGTTCGCGGCTATCGCGCACCCAGCTTTTCGGTCGATACGCGCACCCCTTGGGCGCATGCGGTGCTCGCCGAGCAGGGCTATGCTTATTCGTCGAGCGTCGCGCCGGTGGTCCATGACCATTATGGCTGGCCGCAAAGCCCGCGTCACGCATGGCGACCGCTGCCCGATAACGAACTGGTCGAATGGCCGGTGACGACCGCGCGCTTTGCCGGGCGGACGCTGGCGGCAGGGGGTGGGGGCTTCGTGCGGATGCTGCCCTATGGTTTCACGCGCTGGGCGATCGCGCGGATGAACGCCGAGGGGCATCCGGCGATCCTCTATTTCCACCCATGGGAAATCGATCCCGGCCAGCCGCGCGTGGCCGACGCGCCGATCAAATCGAAAATCCGTCATTACAGCGGCTTGTCGGCGATGGCTGGCAAGCTGAAGAAGCTGCTCGCCGATTTCGAATGGACGCGCGCCGATGCCTTGCTCCCGGCCCAGCAGAAGCGCGCCGCGCCGTGGCGCGCGGCGGCGTGAATGCGCCGAGCTTTCCGGTGATGCAGGGCTTTTCGGGCGCGCCGCTGTCCGGCGCGGCGGCATGGGATGCCTATGTCGCCGCGCACGCACAGGCGACGCCCTTTCACAGCCGTGCCTGGTGCGAGGCGGTCACCCGGGCGACCGGGCATCAATGCCATCTGGTGACCGCGCGCGACGCCGAAGGGGCGCTGACCGGACTGTTGCCGCTCCACCATGTCCGCTCGCCGTTGTTCGGGCAGGCGCTGGTCGGCAGCGGTTTTGCGGTCGACGGCGGTATCCTCGCCGATGATCCGGCGGTCGCCGCGACGCTGGCCGAGGGAGCGACGGCGATGGCACAATCGCTGGGCGTGCCGTCGGTCGAACTGCGCGGCGGACCGCAGCCGGATGCCGACGGTTGGCGCCGCGAAGAGGGCGTTTATGCCGGGTTCGCGCGCGACCTGGCCAGCGACGACGATGCCGAATTGCTAGCGATCCCCCGCAAGCAGCGCGCCGAAGTGCGCAAGGTGCTGGACAGCGGCCTGACCGTGACGTCGGGGCGCGATGCTGACGAACGACGCGATCATTATCGCATCTACGCGACCAGCGTCCGCAACCTCGGCACGCCGGTATTCCCCAAAGCGCTGTTCGATGCGGTGCTCGATGCGTTCGGCGACGATGCCGACATTTTGACCGTGCGCGCGGACGGGAAACCCGTCGCGAGCGTGCTCAGCCTCTATTGGCGCGGGACGGTGATGCCCTATTGGGGCGGCGGCACCGCCGATGCACGGCGGCTGCGCGCTAACGAACTCATGTATTTTGCGCTGATGCGCCATGCGCGCGCCAAGGGCTGTACGCGCTTCGATTTCGGGCGGTCGAAAATGGGCACCGGCCCCTATAGCTACAAGAAGAACTGGGGTTTCGAGCCGCAGCCGCTTGTCTATGCGCGCTGGCTGGCGCCGGGCGAGGCGCCACGCGATACCAACCCGAATAGCGCCAAATATCGGCTACAGGTCGATCTGTGGAAGAAATTGCCGTTGTGGGCGGCGAACCGGATCGGGCCGCTGATCGCGCGCGGCCTTGGGTAAGACGCGGGTCATGCCCGAAATCCTTTTCATCGTTCACCGTGCGCCCTGGCCGCCCGACCGCGGCGACCGGATTCGCAGCTGGCATATGTTCGAAGCGCTGGCGAAGCTGGCGCCGGTGCATGTTGCGGCGCTGGCCGACAATGAATCCGACGCTGCACAGGCACACGAAAAAATGACGCCGCTTTGCAAGAGCCTGGCGATCGAAGTGCGCAAGATCTCGCGCCCGCTCGCGCTGGCATCGGCGGTGCTGCGCGGCGAACCGGTGTCGAACCGGCTGTTCCGGAATGCGGCGCTCGCGCGCTATGTCGATGCGCTCGTCCGCCAAGGCAGCATCACCCACATCGTCGGCTTCTCCGGCCAGATGGCGCAATATTTGCCCGCCGGTTTTGACGGGCCGGTACTGATGGATTTTGTCGATGTCGATTCGGCCAAGTTCGCGACCTACGCCGAGCAGGACCAGCGCCAGCCGCTGAACTGGGTCCACCGCCGCGAGGCGCGCGTGCTCGGCGCGTATGAAGCTAAGGTGGCGCGGCACGTCGACGCGAGCCTGTTCGTCAGCGAGGCCGAGGCGGCGTTGTTTCGCACGCGCAGTGGCCTGGGTGGCGACACGGTGCATGCCGTCGAAAATGGCATCGACACCGACCGTTTCGACCCTGCGCTGGGGTTCGACCCCGTCGATACCGACGCAGGGCCACTCGCCATTTTCACCGGGCAGATGGACTATCGTCCCAATATCGACGCGGTGTGCTGGTTCGCCGCCGACATCCTGCCGCTGATCCGTCGGCAGCACCCGGACGCGCGGTTCGCGATCGTCGGGCGCGCGCCGACCGACGAGGTGCGCGCGCTGGCCAAGCTGCCGGGGGTGCTGGTGACTGGCGAAGTGCCCGACGTGCGGCCGTGGCTTGCCGCCGCCGCCGCGGTGGTCGCGCCGCTGCTGCTCGCGCGCGGGGTGCAGAACAAGTTGCTCGAGGCGATGGCGATGGCGCGGCCGGTGGTGGCAAGCGCCGCCGCAGCGACAGGCATCGATGCGACCCGCGGCGAGCATCTGCTAGTCGCCGACGATGCCGCGGGCATGGCCGCTGCGGTGAGTTCGCTGTTTAACGACCGCGAGGCGGCGGCCCGGATGGGACAAGCGGCACGCGCGCAGATGATCGCGCGCTATGGCTGGGACGCGCGGCTGGCGCCGCTCGGCGCGCTGCTGGGACTGTCCGCATGACGCTTTGGCAGCGCCATCTCGCCGCGCTCGCCCTGCTGACGGGTGCTATTCTCGCGCTCTTCTGGCGCGATGCTGCCGATATGGCGGGCATCTGGTGGAACAGCTCGACCTTCACGCACTGCCTGCTGATCGTGCCGATGATTGGCTGGCTGGTGTCGCAGCGGATCGACCTGCTGCGCCCGCTGACCCCCGCCTTCTGGTGGCCCGCGCTCGTCTGGATGGCGGTGGCGGGGCTGGTGTGGCTGGTCGGCGAGGCGGCGGGGGTTGGGCTGTTTCGCCAGCTCGGGCTGATCCTGATGCTGCAGGGCGCGGTTGGCGCGACACTCGGCGAGAAGCTCGTGCGCGGGCTGCTCTTTCCCCTCTGCTACGCGCTACTCCTGGTGCCGTTCGGCGAGGAACTGGTGCCGCTGCTCCAGACCTTCACCGCGCATATCAGCGTCATCCTGCTCCACCTGTCGGGCATTTCCGCCGAGATGGAGGGGGTTTTCATCACGACGCCCGCCGGCTTCTTCGAGGTGGCCGAGGAATGTTCGGGGGTCAATTTCCTGATTGCGATGCTCGCCTATGCGGTGTTCGCGGCGCATCTCTGTTTCAAAAGCTGGACGCGGCGCGTCGTGTTTGTCGCCGCGGCACTTGCGACCACGATCCTCGCCAACGCGCTGCGCGCTTATGGCACGATGGTCGCCGCCGAAATCTGGGGGATCGAGGCGGCGGGCGGGATCGATCATATCTTCTACGGCTGGATCTTTTTCGGGCTGGTGATCGTTATCGTGATGCTGGTCGCACGGCGCTGGTTCGACCGGCCCGCGAACGATGTGGCGGTCGACGTCACCGGGCTTGACGGCGCGCCGCGCTTTGCCGGTGCGGCGAAGGCGGTGCTGCCGGCGGCGCTGGCGATCCCGCTGATCTTTGCTGGCTGGGCATGGCTTGTGGGCGGACGCAGCGCCCCGCTGCCCGCGACGATGGCGGTCGAGGCGCCGCGCGGCTGGAGCGAAACGCGCGCCGAGGGCATGGCATGGGCGCCGCGCTTCGACGGCGCCGATCAGCGGTTGCTGCGGCATTTCGTCGATACGAATGGACGCCGGGTGACGGTCGCGATTGGCGGCTATGAACGCCAGGCCGAGGGCCGCGAGGTGGTTGCCTTCGGACAGGGCGCAGTCGATCCGGACAGCAAATGGGCGTGGAGCGCGTCCTTGCCCGCGGTCGACGGCGCGCGGACCGAACGGTTGCTCCACCCCGGCCCGGTGCTGCGCGATGCGGCGACCTGGTATCTTGTGAACGGGGCGATTACGGGCGATCCGCGTGGCGCCAAGCTCGCGGGCCTGAAGGCGCGACTGCTCGGCGGCGATCCGCGCGCGCTGTCGCTGATCGTGTCGAGCGAGGCGGGGCAGGGCGGGCGCGATGCGATAGAGGATTTCGTTTCCGCGTCGGGCGGAGCCACGGCGATGGCTGACCGCGCGCTGAAACTGCGTTAGGGATCGCGCCATGTGTGGGATCGCGGGCATCTATCATCTGGAAACGGCGAAGCCCGTCGACCCGGCGCGCCTCCGCGCGATGCTGCATCCGATGGCGCATCGCGGCCCGGACGGGTCGGGCGTCTGGACCGCGCCCGGCGTCGGGCTCGGTCATTTGCGCCTGTCGATCATTGACATCGACGGCAGCCCGCAGCCGATGGCGAGCGACGACGAAACGGTGACGCTCACCTACAACGGCGAAATCTATAATTTTCGCGAGCTGCGCTCCGAACTGGAGGATCGCGGCCACCGGTTCCGCACCAGCGGCGATACCGAGGTCATCATCGCGGCGTGGCGGCAATGGGGGCCGGATTGCCTTTCGCGGCTGAACGGGATGTTCGCCTTTGCGATCCACGATCATGCGCGCGGCTGCCTGTTCCTCGCCCGTGACCGGCTGGGGGTGAAGCCGCTGCACTATGCGCGGCTGTCCGACGGGTCGGTGGCGTTCGCGTCCGAACTGAAAGGGCTGCTGCGCAATCCGCTCTTGCGGCAGGAAGCCAACCTGACGGCAATCGAGGATTTCCTCGCCTTTGGTTATGTACCCGACGACAATTGCATCGTCGCGGGGGTCGAGAAGCTGGCCGCGGGGCATTTCCTGCTGCTCGAACGCGGCAAGGCCATCCCCGCGCCGACGCGCTGGTGGGCGCCCGATTTTTCGCGGCGTATCAAGGCCAACGAAGGTGAGGCGGCCGAGCATCTCGTTCACCTGATGCGCGCCGCGGTGACCGATCGGATGGTCGCCGACGTTCCGCTCGGCGCCTTTCTGTCGGGCGGCGTCGACAGCAGCGCGGTCGTCGCATTGATGGCCGAGGCGAGCGCGAAGGCGGTCAAGACCTGCACGATCGGCTTCGATCACGCGGCGCTCGACGAGACCGAATATGCGCGGCAAATCGCCGAACGCTTCGCGACCGATCACCGCACCCGCACCGTATCATCGGGCGATTTCGGGCTGGTCGACACGATCGCCGATCATTTCGACGAGCCCTTCGCCGACGCGAGCGCGCTGCCGACGTATCGCGTGTGCGAGCTCGCGCGTGAAAATGTGACGGTAGCGCTGTCGGGCGACGGCGCCGACGAGGCGTTTGCGGGGTATCGGCGGCTGGTGTTCCAGCATCAGGAGGAGCGGCTGCGCGGGTTGATCCCGGGCTTCCTGCGCCGCGGGGTGCTGGGGCCGTTGGCGAAGGTGTGGCCGCAGATGGACTGGGCGCCGCGTCCCCTGCGCGCCCGCGCGACGCTCGCCAGCCTGTCGAAAAGCGGCGCCGAAGGCTATGCCGAAGCCGTCGGTGTGACGGGGCAGGCGCAGCGGTCGCTCCTGTTCAACGACGCGGCGCATCAGGCGCTGGGCGATCATGTCGCCGAGGCGCGCTACTGGAAGGCGATGGCCGACGCCCCGGCGCGCGAGCCGCTCGACCGCGCGCAATATGCCGACCTGATGATCTGGCTGCCCGGCGACATCCTGACCAAGACCGACCGGATGAGCATGGCGGTGAGCCTGGAGGCGCGCGAGCCGCTGCTCGATTACCGGCTGATCGAATTTGCCGCGAGCCTGCCCGCGTCGATGCGCGTCAAGGGATCGACCGGCAAGGCGATCATGAAGCAGGCCATGGAACGCTATCTGCCGCACGACATTCTGTATCGACCCAAGATGGGGTTTGTGACCCCCGTGTCGCAATGGTTCCGCGGCGCTTTGGTGGAGCAGGCGAGGGGGTTGGCGACGTCGTCGACGCTGGCGCGGTCGGGCTGGTTCGACATGGCCGAGATCGAGCGTATCGTCGCGGCGCACCAGTCTGGGCGGCGCGACCATGGGCGGCTGATCTGGCAATTTTTCATGCTGGAAAAGTCGCTGGCGAAACTGTTCGGGATTTGAGAAAGATCACCCCTCCCCTTTAGGGGAGGGGTAGCGAGACTTGGTCCGGCACAGCCGGGCCTTTAGTCGAGTGGGGTGGGGGCCGTCGGCCTTGCGCAACATCGACAGCCCCCACCCCAACCCCTCCCCTAAAGGGGAGGGGCTTCAGATAAATCGCCACCCCATTTTAACGCTTCCCTGCTAACCTCCACCCGATGACGGTGCACCCCGCCTTTCCCGCCGACGCCACCCCTGCCGATCCGCTGACGGTGCGTATCGTCGATCCGCTGGCGCTGTCGCACGAACTGGCGGCGGCGTGGGACCGGCTGGCGGCGGAGGCCAGCGAACCCAATCCCTTTGCCGAACGCTGGTGCCTGCAATCGGCGCTGCACCTGCTCGATCCCGAACGGCACGCGCGGCTGGTCATGGTGCGCGACGGCAGCGACGGGCCGGTGATCGGCATCATGCCGATCGCCGCTGCGCCGCATTATGGCCGCCTGCCGCTGCGCCATGTGACCGGCTGGGCGCACCCCAATCATTTTCTGGGATTGCCGCTGGTCCGCGCGGGGTTCGAACGCCTGTTCTGGTCGATCCTGCTCGGCTGGTGCGACGCTGCGCCGTGGGCGCGGACCTTGTTGCATTTGCCGCGATTGACCGAGGATGGACCGCTGCACCGCGCGCTGATCGACGTCGCGCGGGTGCGCGGCGGCGAAGCCGAGATCGTCCATCGCGAAGAGCGCGCGCTGCTCGCCAGCGACCTGTCGCCCGCCGAATATTGGGACACCGCGGTGCGCGCCAAGAAGCGCAAGGAGCATCGACGCCAGGCCAATCGGCTCGCCGAGCAGGGGGGCGTGCGTTTTCGGCGCTGGCGGGCGGGAGAGGCGATCGATCCGTGGATCGACAGCTTTCTGGACCTGGAGGCGCGCGGCTGGAAAGGCCGCGCCGGATCGGCGCTCGCCAGCCATGGCGATACCGAGGCTTGGTTCCGCGCCATCATCGCCGGTGCCGCAGAGGCGGGACGGCTCGACATGCGTGCGCTGGACCTCGACGAGCGACCGCTGGCGATGCTGATCAATTTTCGGGCGCCGCCCGGGGGCTTTTCGTTCAAGACCGCGTTCGACGAGGAATATGCCCGCTTTTCGCCCGGGGTGTTGCTGCAACAGGAAAATCTCGACCTGCTGGACGACCCCGCGATCGCGTGGGTCGACAGCTGCGCTGCGCCCGGACATCCGATGATCGACAGCGTCTGGCGCGAGCGCCGCGCGCTGGTGTGGGTAAACGCCGCGCTGTCGTCGCCCGCCGACCGGCTGCGCTTTGCGATGCTCGCCAGGATCGAGCGGCTCTGGCGACGCTGGAAAGCTCCCACCGCCGTCGAAAATGAAGTAGAAAGCCCGACATGACTGCGCATCAGCCGATCTCTGCTCCCGTTTTCCCCGCCGACACGCTGGCGGCGATGGCGGCACTATATCCTTTGAAGGCGGGACTGCTGCGCCATCATCTGCCCGACCATCCCTTGCTGTCGATCGAGGCGCTGGCAGAGCTTGCCGAAAGCATGCCGGTGAGCGCGGTCGAATATAATCCGGGCAATGTCCCGATCGGGATCCGTCCCGAGGATGTCCCGTCGAACGGCTTGTCGATCGGCGAGACGATCCGCACCATCGACACCAATGGCAGCTGGGCGGTGCTCAAGAATATCGAAAATGTTCCGGCTTATCGCACGCTGCTGATGGACCTGCTCGGCGAACTCAAGTCGGTAGTCGAACCACGGACGGGCGCGATGCTGACGCCGCAGGGGTTCATCTTCATTTCGTCGCCGGGGTCGATCACGCCCTATCACTTCGACCCCGAACATAATATCCTGCTGCAACTGCGCGGGACCAAGGTCATGAACGTCTGGCCCGCGGGCGACGAGCGTTTTGCCGATCGCCGCGAGCATGAACGCTATCATGGCGGCGGCCACCGCAACCTGCCGTGGCAGGACGATTTCCATGCCGATGCGCAGCAGGTGCCGCTCGCTCCCGGCGACGCCGTGCTGATGCCGGTCATGGCGCCGCACTTCGTCGCCAATGGCGATGCGCCGTCGATCTCGCTGTCGATCACCTGGCGCAGCGAATGGAGCTATCGCGAATCCGAAGCGCACGCCGCCAACGCCGCGCTGCGCCGCATGGGGCTGGACCCGGCGATGCCGCCGCGCTGGCCAAGCTATGCCTGGGCGCGGTCGGTGGGCTGGCGGATCGCGCGAAAGCTGCGGCTCGTTGCGTGACAGACTGCTTTCCATCGCGGCATTTTGCGGCTATGGGCGCGCATCCTTATTTTGTGAGATCCTAGAGAACTGATGGCGAAAGAAGAACTTCTGGAGATGCGCGGCCAAGTGGTCGAACTGCTGCCCAACGCGATGTTTCGCGTCAAACTGGAAAACAACCACGAGATTCTGGGCCACACGGCCGGAAAGATGCGCAAGAACCGCATCCGCGTTCTGGTTGGCGACGAAGTGCTCGTCGAACTCACCCCCTATGACCTGACCAAGGGTCGGATCACCTATCGCTTCAAGTGAGCGGCGCGGCGAAAACTCCTGCGCCCATGCCGGTACTGGTTCTCGCTTCGACTTCGCCCCGGCGGCGTGAGCTGCTGACGCGCATCGGCGTGATCCCGGCACGGATCGCGTCCCCCGACATCGACGAAACGCCGCTGAAGGGCGAACTGCCGCGTGATTATGTCGCGCGGCTGGCCAAGGGCAAGGCGCTGGCGGTCGCGCGTGCGGCGGACGAGGTGGTGCTGGCGGGCGACACGACCGTCGCGGTCGGGCGCCGCATCTTGGAAAAACCCGCCGACGAGGCGGATCTGCGCCGCATGCTCGGCCTGCTGTCGGGGCGGCGGCACCATGTCTATTCGGGGCTGTGCGTCGTCGGGACCGACGGCAAGGCGCGCGTGCGCGTCGCCGACACCATCGTCGCCTTCAAGGTGCTGAGCGCCGCCGAGATCGACTGGTATGTCGAAAGCGGGGAGGGCATGGGCAAGGCTGGCGGCTACGCGATCCAGGGTCGCGCCGAGGCCTTTGTCCGTTTCCTGTCGGGCAGCCATTCGAATGTCGTCGGGCTGCCGCTGTTCGAAACACGCACCCTGCTGACCAGCGCGGGCATCCCCCTTGGCTGAATGGCTGTACGAAGCCGGGATCGGCGAAGTGCGCGCGGCGCTGGTCGATGGCGACGACATTCTGGAGGCACGGATCGAGCGCGACGGCGCCGGGCCGCGCGTCGGCGCGGTGGTCGCGGCGCGGCTGGTCGAAGCCGGGAAATCGCCACTGGTGACGCTCGACTGGCCCGGCGCTCCCGCCGCCAGCTTGACCGGATTGCCGGCTGCCACATCGATCGGCGCCGCGCTGACGGTCGAGATCACCCGCATGGCGCTGCGCGAACGCGGGCGGGGCAAACCGGCGCGGGCGCGGGTGGCCGAGGCGGGCGCGGTCATCGGCGACGGACCCGACCTGCGCGCGCGGATCGCAGCCAGCGGCCTGCCGGTAACCGAGCTGCGCGCGACCGATCCCGACCGGCTCGAACAGGCGGGCTGGTCCGAATTGTTCGATCATGTCCGCACCGGTCACTGGCCCTTCGACGGCGGCGCGCTGTGGGTCGATGCGACGCCTGCGATGGTGCTGATCGATATCGATGGCGACGGCGATGCGCTGGCGCTGGCCACAGCCGGTGCCAAGGCTGCGGCGGCGGTGATCCGCTGCTGCGACATCGGCGGATCGATCGGCATCGACTTTCCTTCGCTGCCGGGCCGTGCCGGGCGTCACGCGATCGATGCCGCAATCGACGCGGCGCTGCCCCAGCCTTATGAACGCACCGCAGTCAACGGATTCGGGCTGATGCAGATCATCCGGCGCCGCGATCGCCCCTCGCTGATCGAACAGGTCGTGCTCGACCCGGTCGCCACCGATGCGGCGCTGTTGCTGCGGCAGGCCGAGCGCGCGGTGGGGACGGGAGTGTTGACGCTGACCGCGCGGCCCGCGGTGATCGACCATATCGCAGCGCATCCCGCATGGACGGCGCTGTTGCAAACGCGCACCGGGCGTCCGGTCCAGCTCACCGTCGATGCCGCCAGCAAAGGAACCGGACATGCCCAATAAACCGCCGCGCTGTCCGCTCTGCGGCAAGCCGCGCGAGCCGGAGTTCAAACCCTTTTGCAGTCGCGGCTGCCGCGACCGCGACCTCTTGAACTGGTTCGGCGAAGACTATCGCGTCGCCGCGACGCAGGCGCCCGACGGGACCGCCGACAGCGATCGTTTCGACGAAAGTTGACGCGGAAAATCCGACATCACAAAGCCACTGGACAGGACAACAAGCCCTGCCTATAGCCGCCGCTCGCCAGCGCGACCAACGGGTCGCAGCGGCCCTGCCCGGGTAGCTCAGTTGGTAGAGCATGCGATTGAAAATCGCAGTGTCGGCGGTTCGATCCCGTCCCCGGGCACCACTATCCCAGCCGCTGGAATCAAGCCGCCCGAACTTTGACCGGGCGATCCGCCGGTGCGTTTTCGCAAGAGCGTCGCCGACAGCTGGCTGGAGATCGTCATCATCGAGGGACGCAATCGTCAGGTGCGGCGGATGGCCGCGGCGCCGGGCTACCCGACGCTACGGCTTGTGCGGTTAGGCGCCGGCGGCTGGGCGCTGGGCGATCGGGGGCGCCCGGCGCATGGCGCGCGGTGGACTAAGGCATTTGCAGGGCTTTCGGGACTTGTGCGCGACGCTTATGTTGCAGTGCAAACTGTTGCTTTTCGGACACAAATGCGAAGAAAAACGGCATTACCTGATGCCGCCGCGTTGACGCGGCGCGCGCGGCAACTACAGCGGCCTGTTCCGGTGGGGCATCTCCCTCTTTGGCCGCAGGGCCGCGCTTGCACCGGTTTGGAGAGAGAGACATCATGACTTTGCGCAACCTTTTGCTGGGCGCCACGATGCTGTGCGCCAGCGCCACCCCCGCCATCGCTTTTGCCCAGGACGCCGCACCCGCCGACGACAGCGCGGTCGCGGTCGACGATACCGATTATGGCAATGACATCATCGTGACCGCGTCGAAGCGGTCGCAGACCCTGCAGGACACGCCGGTCGCCGTTTCGGTGACGTCGGCGGCGCAGCTGGAGGAATCGCAGATCCGCGACCTCATCGACCTGCAGACCGCGGTCCCCAGCCTGCGCGTGTCGCAGCTCCAGTCGAGCGCCAACACCAACTTCATCATCCGCGGTTTCGGCAACGGTGCCAACAATGCCGGTATCGAACCGTCGGTCGGCGTGTTCATCGACGGCGTGTATCGGTCGCGCTCGGCCGCGCAGATCGGCGACCTTCCGAACGTCGAACGCATCGAAGTGCTGCGCGGGCCGCAGTCGACCCTGTTCGGCAAGAACGCATCGGCAGGCGTCATCAGCATCGTCACGCAAAAGCCGCAGTATGAATTCGGCGGTTCGGCCGAAG
Organism: Sphingopyxis microcysteis; assembly: GCF_012274265.1. Lineage (GTDB taxonomy): Bacteria > Pseudomonadota > Alphaproteobacteria > Sphingomonadales > Sphingomonadaceae > Sphingopyxis > Sphingopyxis microcysteis. Next base: position 1,608,553 of record NZ_JAANYY010000002.1, on the reverse strand, counting down.
TGACCTATGGCAATTTCGACGCGATCACCGTCAAGGGCGACGTGACCGGGCCGATCAGCGAGACGGTCGCCTTCTCGATCGGCGGCAGCTACAATCGCCGCGACGGCTATGCGCAGGATCTGAAGCTTGGCACCGACGTCAACGACCGCAACCGTTGGGGCGTGCGCGGCCAGCTCCTGTTCGAACCGACCGACGCGCTGTCGATCCGCCTGATCGGCGATTATGACAAGATCGACGAAAATTGCTGCATCGCGGGCAATGTCATTGCCGGTCCGACCGTCGCGATCACCAACGCGCTGGCGGGCGGCCCCAGCGTCGATGCCAACAACCCCTTTTCGTACAATGTGTACAACAACTTCCTGTCGTCGAACGAGATCGAAAACTACGGCGGTTCGGGTCAGATCGACTATGACCTCGGCAACCTCGCGCTGACGTCGATCACCGCGTACCGCAAGGTCAAGGCGCTGACCAACCAGGATTCGGACTTCACCGGCGCTGACCTGATCGGTGAAAACAGCCAGGACCTGGGGATCAACACCTTCACCCAAGAACTGCGCGTCACGTCGGATTTTGACGGCCCGATCAACTTCCTGCTCGGCGGCTATTATTTCAACGAAAAGATCCGGCAAAAGAACGACATTCGCTTCGGCACCCAGTTCCGCCCCTATGGCGACCAGCTGATCCGCGCCGCGAGCGGCAACGCGCTCAACGTCGCGCTGCTCGAAGGCACCTTCGGCGCGCTCGAAGGCGCCCCGACCCGCTATCTCGGCACCTTCTTCCGCGCCGGCGACGGGCTCGACGAAGCCTATCGGATGAAGGACGAGGCGTTCTCGATCTTTGGCACGCTCGATTTTGAAGTGACCGACCGGCTGACCCTGTCGTTCGGCGGCAACTACACCAAGGACCGCAAGAATTTCTCGACCAACGTGATCAGCACCGACACCTTCTCGGGGCTCAATCTCGACGCGCCGCAATATGCGCCGTTCCGCAACCAGCTGCTGTTCCAGGGCGGCCTGGCGCAGACGATCGGCGGCCCGAGCGTGCTCAACCTCGGTCGTTCGGCGACCGCGGCTGAAATCGGCGCGTTCGCAGCGGCGAACCCGGCGGCTTTCGCGGGGATTTCGGGACAGGTGCAGGCTTTTGCCAACGCCAACCAGAACAACCCGGCGGCGAACCCGCTCAATGGGCTGAAGGCGTTCCAGTTCCTGCCGCCCTTCCTGAACGTCCCCAATTCGGTTGAGGATGGCAAGACCAGCGACGGCGATTTCTCGTACAGCGTTCGCGCCGCCTATGAGGTGACCGACACGGTCAACGTCTATGCGACCTATGCGACCGGCTTCAAGGCGAGCTCGGTCAACCTGTCGCGCGACAGCCGTCCGCTCGCGTCGGACCTGGCGGCGATCACCGCTGCGGGCCTGCGCACCCCGAACCTGGCGACGGGCTCGCGCTTTGCGGCGCCCGAAGAATCGACGGTTTACGAATTCGGGATCAAGGGCCAGTGGGACGTTGCGGCGGTCAACGTCGCGGTGTTCAAACAGTCGATCAAGGGCTTCCAGTCGAACGTGTTCACCGGCACCGGCTTCGCGCTGGCGAACGCCGGCAAGCAGTCGACCTTTGGCATCGAGTTCGACGGGTCGGTGCGGCCGGTCGAGGGGCTGAACCTGACGCTGGCGGCGACCTACCTCGATGCCAAGTACGACAGCTTCGTCAATTCGGCGTTCGGCGACATCTCGGGCACGACCCCCGCGGGCATCCCCGCGCTGTCGATGTCAATGGGCGCGACCTATACGCATGAATTTGCGGGCGGGACGAAGGCGATCGCGCACGTCGACTACAGCTATGAAAGCCCGGTGCAGATCGTCGAAGGCCTGAGCGGTTTCCCGGCAGGCGTGGTCGAAAGCCTGCAGCGCGAGGTGAACTCGCTCAACGCGTCGTTCACGGTTCGCCTGACCAATGGCCTGGACGTCGGCGTGTGGGGTCGCAACCTGACCAACGCGCAGTATCTGACGACGATCTTCCCGGCCGTGGCGCAGGCGGGCAGCGTGTCGGGCTATCCCAGCCAGCCGCGCACCTATGGCGGCACCGTTCGCTTCAAATTCTGATCGCGGCGGGCTGGAGCGCTCGAACGCTTCGGCCCTCCGGTCAGCAGACAAAAGAAACCCCGGCCTCTCGATGGAGAGGCCGGGGTTTTTTGTCGGCGTTACCGCCGGTCGCTTAGAACTTCACGCCCGCCGCGATGCCATAGCGGCGCGGTTCGAGGGTGAAGATGTTGGTGTAGTTACCCGACGACTGGTCGGTGATGTACAGGCCGGTGACGCTGGCCGAGTCGAAGACGTTCTGGATGAAGCCTTTGACATACCATTTCTCGTCGGGGCCGTTGAGCTGCAGCTGGGCATTGACCTGGGCATAGCCCTTGATCCGGTTCACATTGCCGTTGAAGATGCTGCCGTAGCTTTCGCCGGTGTAGGCGAGGTCGAGGCGGGGAACGAGCGTCATGTCGCCGCCGCCCAGCCGCGCGGTATATTGCACGCCGGCGCTGAACTTGTAGTTCGGTGCCTGCGGCAGCTGGTTGCCCTTGATGTTGACGGGAACCCCGGCAGAGAAATATTCGATCCCGCCGAAAGCGGTCGGATTGAGCCCCGCCCCGGCAAAGGCGCCGGCGGCCGCTGCTTCCATGACGCCGCAGATGCTGAACGCGCCGGTTGACGCGATGCCGCCGTCGGCAGGGAAGGCGGTGGTGGGTTGCAGGCCGGCCCCGCCCTGGACACCGGGAACGAAGCCGCCGTTGATGACCTGCTGTACCCCGTTCACAAAGGCATTGACCCCGGCGACGTTGCCCGACCGCGACGCCACGGCGCAGTTCGCGGCATTGGTGATGTCCTTGATGATCACCGCGTCAGAACGGCCACCACCAAAGTCGCGCGGATTGCTGGTGAACTTGTCGTCGCTGACCTTGCTGTGCAGGTAGCTGAAGCCCAGGTTGATCACCAGGTCCGGGTCGGGCCGCACGATCGCTTCGGCTTCGAACCCGTAAATGTTGGCGCTGACATTGTCGTTGACCGCGGTGCGGGCGACGATCTTGCTTAGCTGAAGATCCTTATATTTGTAATAGAAGGCGGTCAGGTTCAGCTGGAGCGCGCCGTTGCCGAAGCTGTTCTTCGACCCGATTTCGAACGCGTCGACCTGTTCGGGGGCGAAGCTTTCGGGAACCGCAAAGATCGGCTGCAGCGGCGGGTTGATCCCGCCCGATTTATATCCGCGCGAATAGGACGCATAGAGCAGATTGTCGTCGGTGACCTTGAAGTCGAGGACGGCGCGTCCGGTCAGCTTGTTGAACTTGACCTGGCGTGACTGGATGATCTGATTGCCCGGCGTGCCCGGATCGGCGTCGAACGACCCGACGAACGGCGATCCGAACACGGTGTCGCTGGTTCCGCCATGCGGGGCCAGGAAGCTGGCGAGCGTCGAGCGCGCCGTCACCGCCTTTTTGTCATTGTTGTAACGCAGGCCCGCCGTCAGTTTCAGCCGGTCGCTGAACTCGAAATAGGCTTCACCGAACAGGCCGTAGGACGTGATCTTGAGGTCGTCGGTGTTGTTGCGGAAAAAGGGCGTCGCCAGGAACGACGGCGGCAACGGACCGCCCGCAGCGGGCGGATTGGTCGCCGCGGTGAATGCACCCAACACCCCGGTCAGATAATCGATCGGGAAGGCGTTCACATAATAGCTGTTCTCGGTCAGATGATAATCGGCATAGATGCCGCCGACCAGGAAGTTGAACGGTCCGTCAAAATCGCTGGTCAAAATGCCTTCGACCGACCAGCTGCTGTTATTCTGGTTCGACCGGTCGAATTGCAGCGACTGATCGCTACAGATTTTTTTGCCGCCATAGGCGCCATAACCCGTTTCCTCGGCGAGCGAGGTGCAGAGCTGCCCGGTCGGCCCGTTGGGAATGATCGCCGCGGCGACCGGCGCAAAATAGGGGGTGAACGCAGCGCCCAGCGCGCCGCCTGCCGCCGCCTGCAAGGTAGCGAGGCCGCCCGCGTAGAGCGCGCGGTTGCCGACATTGCTGTTATAATCCTGCGAGGCGTCGAGTTTGACCTTTTGATACTGGCCCGACACCTGCAGCGACACCGGCCCAAAATTATGCTCGATCTGGCCCTGAACGGTCAGTTCGCTGGTGAAATAGCTGGGGGTGTAAGCGGTGTTCACCACCCGCGGATCGGCGGGAACCGTGGTGTTGGCATACACATCGGGGCCATAAAGGCTGCCTAGCGCGAATGCAGTGGGGATCCCGCGGATGGCGAGGAACTCGCGCGAGGTCAGCGCCGCGGTAAAGGTGGCGTTGCCGTTGAACGGGGCGTTGTCGCGGCGGGTGTTGAGACAGCCCAAAATGCCGGTCGGGTCGCGCTGGCAAAGCTGTTTCTGGATACGGGTGCGTTGGTCCCTTTCGTGGAAATAGGACGCCAGAATGTCGATCGTCGTGTCGTCGCTCGGTTCCCAGCGCAGCGAGCCGCGGACCGAATAGAGATCGCGATCGTCGATACGGGTATTGAGGAAGGCGTTGCGGGTATAGCCGTCGCGGTTCAGGTAGATGCCCGCAACGCGGAACGCCATATTGTCGCCGAGCGGGATGTTGACCATCCCCTTGCCCTTGATCGAATTATAGTTGCCATATTCGCCCTCGGCGGCGGCTTCGAACGTCCCGAGCTTGGGCTTGGCGGTGATTACGTTGACCACGCCCGACGTTGCGTTGCGGCCGAACAGCGTACCCTGCGGCCCGCGCAGAACTTCGACGCGTTCCAGGTCGTAGAATTCGGTTTCGAACAGGCGGGTTGAAAACAGCGGGTCGCCGTTCAGATGGATCGCGGTCGCGCTGTCGCAGGTGGTGCCGACGCACAGGTCGCCGATGCCGCGGATCGTAAAGCTGGCGCCGGTAAAGTTGGTTTTTGTAAAGGTCACATTGGGCAGGGTCAGCTGCAAATCCGACGGCGTCTTGATCTGCTGCGCTTCCAGGGCTTCGGACGAAAAGGCGCTGACCGCGATCGGCACGTCCTGGAGCCGTTCGGACTGACGCTGTGCCGTGACGACGATTTCGCCGCCGAACGCGTCGCGTTCGACTTCCTCCGCCGGATCCTGCGCCCATGCGGGTGTCGCCACCGCCATCGCAAGAATCGACGTTCCGATCAGAGCCTTGAACTTCATTTACAGCCTCCCTTTTTCGAACCCGCGCACTGCGGGGCCGCCCAAATTCAAGTTGTGGTAAGGGGAGGGGATAGGACCAGACATGGCAAAGGCTGTCCGACCGAAACGGCCGGATGCCCGGGTGTATCCCACTTGCCAGCTGTGCTGGTCATCGTCCTCTCCCACCGGCGTCGGGGAAAAACGCCGGCCTCTCCGGATCACGACCCGCTTGAGCGGGTTCTGTAATGCAACCCAAAGGTGCGCTTAGTTGACGCGAGCGTCAAGCCACTTGTTCGATCTGGAAAGCGACATGAAATGGGGCAGTTGCAATGATGCAAAATCCCAAGTTTCCGCAACGTAAACTTGCGCACGCTGCAATATTGTTGTCGTTCCACCCTTGTTTATCTAGGCGTGGGCACCGAAATGTGCGGCAAGAATGCAACAGTGAAAGTGGGGCGATGAGCGACAGCAAGGTTGAAGTGGGAGCGGATGGCAAGGTGGTCGTTCCCGACCATGTCGCGGACGCGGTGCGGACGCTGATCGAATGGGCCGGCGACGATCCGGCGCGCGAGGGATTGCTCGATACGCCCAAGCGCGTGGCGCGCGCGTGGAAGGAATATTGCAGCGGCTATGCCGACGACCCGGCGATCCACCTGGCGCGCACCTTTGAAGAGGTGGGGGGCTATGACGAGCTCGTGCTGCTGAAGGATATTCCGTTCCAGTCGCATTGCGAACATCATATGGCGCCGATCACCGGCAAAGCGTCGATCGCCTATATGCCGCGCGACCGCGTCGTCGGCATTTCCAAGCTGGCGCGCGTGCTCAACGGCTATGCCCGGCGGTTGCAGGTGCAGGAACGGCTGACCGCCGAGGTCGCGCGCTGCATTTGGGACAATCTGCACCCGCACGGCGTTGCGGTAGTGATCGATGCGCAGCATGGCTGCATGACTGGGCGTGGCGTGCGTACCCCCGGGGTAGGGATGGTGACGAGCCGGTTGCTCGGCTGTTTCCTCGATGACCAGCGCAGCCGCAAGGAAGTGCTGAGTTTGATGGGGTATTGAGGGGGGCGCTTGCGGCCAGTTGCGGACGTTCATTGCATCGTCATCCCGGACTTGATCCGGGATCCATTCTTCCGGCGTTGCGTGAATGGATCCCGGATCAAGTCCGGGATGACGAAGGTCTGGAGGCGACCGGAAGCTGCCATGTCTTCTCCCCTCCCTTTTAGGGAGGGGCTGGGGGTGGGTAGCCGCCGAAGGCGGCATTCTGCCTCAGCTCGCTTCGCTCGCACCCACCCCTAACCCCTCCCTGAAAGGGAGGGGAATGGCTTAAAACCACCCCAAAGCCGCCACCCGCCGCTAAAAAAACGCTGTCCTACAATCTTCGGCTGTGCCAGCCTTCGTCTCAGCTCTGTCCATATGTAGCCAAAAAGCGGTCACCGCCCGGTTTCCGGACGCGGCAAAGACTCAACCGCCCCTTGTCCGCCGAGCACGACAATCCGGGCGCCGCAATGGGCTGAACTTTCCTGAACTTTGGGATGATGGCGCGGGGCACGCGCCGCGCGGATCGCGGCTCCAGCCCGCGTAACCGGGGACCGGAATGTCCGCTTCCTGCCCATGGGCTGACATTGAACCCTATGGAAAGCCAAAGAAAAAGGCTCCGGAACGCCAGGTTCCGGAGCCTTTCCTGTCTCGTGCGAGAGCGAAAAGCTTACGCCTCTTCGTCCTCGGTTGCAGCCGGAGCTTCCTCGGCAGCGCGTTCCGACGGCGGCGTCGCGTCGTCGAATTCGTCTTCGCTGTCGGGTTCCAGCGCCGAAGCGACGGCTTCGGCCTGTTCTTCCTCGAACATCGCGGCGATGACGTCGATGCCCTGCTTCTGCATTTCGGCTTCGTCGGGCGAGCGCGCGACGTTGACGCCGACGGTCACGGCGACCTCGGGGTGCAGCTTGACCTTGACGTCGACCAGGCCGAGCGCCTTGATCGGGCGTTCCAGTTCGACCATCGACTTGGTCACGCCGGTGACGCCGTCTTCGACCAGGGCGTCAACGATGTCGCGGACCGAAACCGAACCGTACAGCTGGCCGGTGTTCGACGCCTGGCGGATCAGGACGATCTGCTTGCCGTCGATGTCCTTGGCGCGGACTTCTGCTTCACCGCGACGTTCGGCGTTGTCGGCCTCGATCTTGGTGCGGTTGGCTTCGAACAGCTTGCGGTTCGCGTCGTTCGCGCGCAGCGCCTTGTTGTTCGGCAGCAGATAGTTACGGGCAAAGCCGTTCTTGACGGTGACGACATCGCCGATGCCGCCGAGTTTCTCGATGCGTTCGAGCAGAATGATTTCCATCAGACCAGCCCTCCTTACTTCACAATGTAGGGCAGCAGGCCGATGTGGCGCGAGCGCTTGATCGCTTTCGCCAGCTCACGCTGCTTCTTGGCGGATACCGCGGTAATCCGCGACGGGACGATCTTGCCGCGCTCCGACAGGTAACCCTGGAGCAGGCGGACGTCCTTGTAATCGATGACCGGTGCGTCCTTCGCAGTGAAGGGGCAGGTCTTGCGGCGACGGAAAAAGGGTCGTGCCATGGTCTTTATCCTTATTCTTCGCCGTCGCGGTCACGGCCGCCACGGCCGCCCCGACGTTCCTGCTTGCGCATCATGACCGACGGGCCTTTTTCGAGTTCGTCGACCTTGATCGTCATCCAGCGGATGATGTCTTCGCTGATCGCGGCCTGACGCTCGATCTCGGCGATCGCTTCGCCCGAAACTTCGGCCGACAGCATCACATAATGACCCTTGCGGTTCTTCTGGATCTTGTAGGCGAGCTGCTTCAGGCCCCAGGTCTCGGTCTTGTGGACCGTGCCCTTATATTCGCCAATGACGTTGGTGACGGTTTCCGCCAGCGCGTCGACCTGAGCCTGGCTCAGGTCCTGACGCGCGATAAAAACATGCTCGTAAAACGGCATGGTGCGCTTCCTTCGATTTGGCCGATCGCTGACCTGCGCCAATCGCAGGCCCCTCCGGCTGTCGTCTTGCCCTGCGAAATCGGTGCAAAGCAAATGGGGCGACGGCAAAGCGCCTCGCCCCAATGGAGCGCGCCTATACAGATTCGGCGGCGGAAAGCAAGGGTTGGGGCCGGATATTCGACCGCATCCGAAATGGCTTGCTCCGCAGGCCGCGCCGCGCGACACCATGGCAGTGCTTTAGGGGGAAATGGCGATGTTGGAAATTGCGGCGCTGATCGGTCTGTTCAGCTGGGGCATGAACAGCGACCGGCTGACGTGGAAGCATGCGGGCGTTATCCTGCTGCTGGCCAGCCTGTTCGGCGGTCTCGGCGGCTTGATCGCTGGCGTCGACGGGATTCCGCTTGGTGTGGCGATGATTTTCACCATCGCATTCGAACTGATGCTCCAGACACTCGTGTTCTTCGTGGGCTTCGGTATCGGACGCTATCGCGCGCGCAAGGCCGGGATCAGCAATATCGAGGACACGTTCGGCTAAGCGCCGAGCTTCTCCAGCAATTCCAACCCGAACTCGGTCAGCGTGTCGTCGCGCGCGCCGAGGATGAGGATGCGGTCGCCCGCCTTCGCCTCGTCGAGCATCGCCGCGCCGCAGTTCGCACGCGTCGTCAGATGAACCGCATCGCCGCCGCCCGCGACGATGTCGGCGACCAGCGCTTCGCTGCCGATGCTGCGGTCGACGGTGCCGCCGAAATAGACGGGGTCGCACACGAACAGCCTGTCGCCGTCGCGCATGCCCTTCGCGAAGCTCGCGGCGAGTTCCTTGCCCATCTGGCGCAGCGGGCCATAGCCGTGCGGCTGAAAGAAGATCAGCGCGCGGTCGGGGAGCTCGGCAACGGCGGCGAGCGTTGCCGCCACCTTGTCCGGGTTATGCGCGAAATCGTCGATGACCGTGACGCCGCCCGCCTGACCAAGTACCTCGTAGCGGCGCGCGAGACCAGTGAAATCGGCCAGCGCCGCGGCTGCGTCGGCGACCGATATGTTGATCGCGCGCGCCGCCGCGATCGCCGCGAGCGCGTTCATGGCGTTATGCCGCCCGGGCATGCGCAGCCGCACCTCGTGGGTGGTCGCGAGGAAATGAACCTTGAAGCGGCAGCCGTCGGGCAGCGGCTCGAAATCGCTGCCGCGCATCGCGGCGCCATCGCCAAAGCCGAAACGCAGATTGTTGTCGGCGTTGAACAGCGCCGCCGATTCGGGATCGTCGGCGTTGATCACCGCGATCCGCGCCGTGGCGACAAAATCGCCGAACAGCGCGTGGAGTTCATCGAGGCTCTTGTGGTCGAGGCTGATGTTGGTGACCACCGCGACGTCGGGGCGATAGAGCGCGATCGACCCGTCGCTTTCGTCGACTTCGCTGACGTACAGCGCGTCGTCGCCGACGAGCGCGCTGGCAAAGGGTTGGTCGGCTTTCGCGAAATTGCGCATCACCGCGCCGTTCATCACCGTCGGCTTTTTCCCGGCGCGATCGAGGATCCAGCCGATCATCCCGGTGACGGTCGACTTGCCGCTGGTCCCGCCGACGCCGATCGCCTTGTCCGCGCCATTGAACAGGGCCGCATTAAGGTCGGCGCGGGTCATGCGCGCGAGGCCCAGCCTGTTCGCGGCGGCAATGTCGGGAACGCTGTCCTCGACCGCCGCCGAGGCGACAAGCGTCTGGTCCGCGGCGACGCCGCTGCCGTCCTGCGCGAAGAGCGCGATGCCCTGACCCTCGATCCACGCGAACTTGTCGGCGCTGCGGCCCTGATCGCGGCTGCGGTCCGAGCCCGACACGCTGGCGCCGCGGGCCGCGACGATCATCGCCAGCGGCAACATGCCCGACCCGCCGATACCGCAGAAGAAATAGGATTTGTTTTCCGACATGGCGCGGCGTTATGGGCTTGTCGAAGGGTTTGCAACCGGCACTGACCCCAATTTCCGTTCGTGTCGAGCGAAGTCGAGACACCGATGGGGATGGCGTAAGGCCGATGGGCATCTCGACTTCGCTCGATGCGAACGGTTTGAGGGGAAGTTTGGTCCATGCGTATCGGGATTGTTGCACCCTCGACCCCCATCCTGCCCGACGATGCCGAGGCGGTGCGCGCGCTCGCCAGCCTCGGCTACCCCGACGTCGAGCTGGTGTTCGATCCGCAATGTTTCGCGACGCACGGCCATTTCGCGGGCGAGGACGGACATCGTTTCGCGGCGCTGGTGGAAATGGCGAACCGCCCCGACATCGACGCGCTGTGGTTCGCGCGCGGCGGCTATGGCGCATGCCGGATCGCCGAGGATGCCGTTGCGGCGATGACCGACGTTGCAAGGGCCAAGGCCTTTCTCGGCTATTCGGACCAGGGCAATCTGCTCGGCGCACTCTATCGCGACGGTTTCGACCATGTGGCGCACGGCCCGATGGTCGCCGACATCCGGCGCGAGGGCGGTGATGTGGCGGTGCTCCGCGCGCTCGACTGGCTCGTCGCGCGCGATCCGGGCGCGTGCGAGAGCGGGCTCGAACATGGCGCGCGCCATGCGGCGTTCAACCTGATGACGCTGTCGATGCTGCTCGGCACCCCGCTCGAGCCCGATCTGACGGGGCATGTCCTGCTTGTCGAGGAAGTCAGCGAGTATCTCTACGCTTTCGACCGCGCCTTTTTCCACGTCGCCAGCTATCTTGGCCCTCGCGGGCTTGCCGGCATCCGGCTGGGGCGGATCAGCGACGTCCGCGAAAATGACCGGCCGTTCGGGCTGGAGGCCGAAGAGATCGCGCAGGGCTGGTGCGCGCGATGCGACATTCCCTATCTTGGTCGCGCCGACATCGGCCATGATGCGGACAACAAGGTCGTACCCTTCGGCTTGCATCGCGCAGGGTGAGGGAATAGGCGCGGCGCATTCAAGGAACAGGCTAGGGGACGCAATATGCGCGCATTCATCTTTCCGGGTCAGGGCAGCCAGTCGGTCGGCATGGGCAAGGCGCTCGCCGATGCGTCGCCCGCAGCGCGCGAGGTGTTTCAGGAGGTCGACGATGCGCTGGGGCAGAAGCTGTTCCAGCTGATGACCGAAGGTCCGGAGGATCAGCTCACCCTTACCGAAAATGCGCAGCCTGCGATCATGGCGAACGCGATCGCGACGCTGCGTGTGCTCGAAAAGGAAGGCGGCGTGACGCTGTCGGCGAAGGCCGATTATGTCGCGGGCCACAGCCTCGGCGAATATAGCGCGCTCTGCGCCGCGGGCGCTTTCGACCTCGCGACCACCGCGCGGCTGCTCAAGACGCGCGGGCAGGCGATGCAGGCGGCGGTGCCCGTCGGCGTCGGCGCGATGGCCGCGCTGCTCGGCGCCGACATCGACACCGCGCAGAAGCTCGCCGACGCCGCCGCCGAAGGCGAGGTGTGCACCGTCGCCAACGACAATGACCCGTCGCAGGTCGTGATTTCGGGCCACAAGGGCGCGGTCGAACGCGCGGTCGCGCTCGTCAAGGATTATGGCATCAAGCGCGGCGTGTTGCTCCCCGTCTCGGCGCCCTTCCACTGTCCGCTGATGCAACCCGCCGCCGACGCGATGGCCGAAGCGCTCGGTACAAACCCGCCCGCCGCGCCGCTGGTCCCCGTCGTGGCCAACGTCACCGCGAGCCCGGTGAGCGACGCCGACAGCATTCGCGACCTACTGGTGCAACAGGTGACCGGCCGCGTCCGCTGGCGCGAAAGCGTGGCGTCGATGGAGGATATCGGCGTAACGCACTTCGTCGAATTCGGCGGCAAGGTTCTGTCGCCGATGGTGAAGCGCAGCGCGAGCGGTGAGGTCGAAACGGCCAGCGTGATTTCGATGGACGACATCGAAGCGCTGCTCAAGTCGCTCTAAGAATCAGATTTCAGGAGAATTGCAGATGTTCGATCTCACCGGCATGACCGCCCTTGTCACCGGCGCCTCGGGCGGCATCGGTTCCGCCATCGCGCAGGCGCTCGCGGCGCAGGGCGCGCGGCTCGCGGTTTCGGGGTCCAACGCCGACAAGCTGAGCGCCTTTCGTAACACGCTCGGCGGCGATCATGTCGCGCTGCCATGCAACCTCGGCGATGCTGCGGCGGTCGATGCGCTGGTGCCTTCGGCGGTCGATGCGCTGGGCGGCAAGCTCGACATCCTCGTCAACAACGCCGGGGTGACGCGCGACAATCTGATCATGCGGATGAAGGATGAGGAGTGGCTGGATGTCATCCGCATCAACCTCGAAGCCAATTTCCGTCTCGCGCGCGCCGCCGCCAAGCCGATGATGAAGGCGCGCTTTGGTCGCATCATCTCGATCACCAGCGTCGTCGGCGCAACGGGGAATCCGGGACAGGCCAATTATGCGGCTTCGAAGTCGGGGGTCACCGGTATGACCAAGGCGCTGGCGCAGGAACTGGCGAGCCGGGGGGTGACCGCGAACTGCGTCGCGCCGGGCTTTATCGCGACAGCGATGACCGACGATTTGCCGGAGGCGCAAAAGGAAGCGCTCAATCAGCGTATCCCCGCGGGGCGCATGGGTGAGGGCAGCGATATCGCCGCGGCGGTCGTCTATCTGGCGTCGAAAGAGGCCGGATATGTCACTGGCCAGACATTGCATGTAAATGGCGGGATGGCCATGCTGTCGTGATGGTTCGCGATGCAATGTTGAAGGGAATTTGCGCATGCTGAAGGGTTTGATTGCGGGCGCCGCGCTGGCGATGGCGGCGCTGCCCGTCGCGGCCACGGCGCAGGAGGGTGAAAAATTCGATTGCGTCGTGACCTCGGTCGCCGCCGATACCAAGGCGTCGATCGGCGCCGCGATGGCGGGCGCGGGTGACGATGCTGCGCGCGACGCGCTGTTTCAGCAACTGTCGACGGTTACCGACGGGTGCGTCGCGAAGCATGGCATCGCCGAAGCCCAAAGGGCGGCCTATTTCGATTACAGCCTCGCGCGCATTTCGCGCGAGTGGCTGGTCGGCGATATCGCCAAGCTCAACCTGTCATCGGCAATCGTCGACAAGGCGCTCGACTTTGGCCCGACGGGCGTCAATCCCGATCTGTCGAGCGACATGTCGGAGGACCAGATCATGGCGATCGTTCAGGCCTATATCGACAGCGGCGTCGACATCGAAAAGGTGGACAATGCGGTGTGGGAAAAGGTCGGGGCTTATGCGGCGGCGACCTCGATCTACTGGAACAAGCGCAAGCAATTGCCGTTTTGACGCCATTGTCGCCCCCGCGCAGGCGGGGGCGACAATATCTCAGAAACTCGCCCGCGCGGTAATCCGGAAATCGCGGCCCGCGAGCGGCACATAATCCTTGGTAAAGCTGGCGTGGCGGCGCGCTTCGACGTCGAAGATATTGTTCGCGGCCAGCGATAGCGTCAGGTTCCTGGTATCGGGCAGCGGCCGCCAGCTGATCGACGCATTGACCAGCGTAAAGCCCTTGGTCGCGGTCTCGAACGGCGCGATGCGGGTCTGATCGTCGGTCCATTCGACCTCGGCGCGCGCGTCGATGCGTTCGCCCTGCGCCTCGAGCCCGCCCAGCACGCGCATCGCAGGGATGCGGGGGACATGATCGCCGCCCTTGATCTTGGCGCGCGTCATGTCGGCAACGACGTCGCCGACGATATTGAAGCCGCCGATCTGCGCCAGCCGCGCGCTTGCTTCGGCCTCAAAGCCCCAGACGCGCGCGTCGCGCTGGAAATATTGGAAGACCGGCAGCTCGTCCTCTTCTTCACCGGTGGCTTCGGAATAGATGAAATCGTCGAACCAGTTGGCATAGCCGGTGAGGCTGAGGCTGAAGGCATCGATCTTGACCTTGAACGACGCTTCCGCGCCCCAGCTCGCTTCGCGCTTCAGGTCGACATTGCCGACCTCGAACGCCTGCGTGGCGATGTGCGGGCCGTTGGAGAAAAGCTCCTCGGCCGAGGGCGCGCGGACGGCACGGGCGACGGACAGACCGATCTTGGCGCTGTCGCTAAGGTCGTAATTTGCGCCGAGCGCGCCTGAAAAAGTGTCAAAACTGCGCGATATGCCCAGCGACGGCGCACGGACGTCGGTCGTTTCATAGCGAGCCGCGGCCTCGACGCCGAGCGAACCCAGCGTCCATTCCTGAAGCGTGAACAGCGCGAACTGGTCGGTCAGGTTGCGCGGGACGAACGCTTCGGCGCCGATCGCGTTGAAATCGCGGTGACTGTACTGGATGCCGCTGGCGCCGCGCCAGCCGCCACGATCATTCTGCGCCAGTTCGAGCCGACCTTCGATCCCCTGGTTGGTAAAGACGGTGCCGACTTCGTCGCCTTCGAATTCGGTATGTTCGTAATCGGCGAAACCGGCGCGGATGCGCAGCTTGTCGAAGAAGCCATCGCCCATTTCGACCTCACCGCGCAGGTCAGCGCGCCATTGTTTCAGGCCGATCGTGACCGGGCCTTCGCCATGGTCATGGCCTTCCTCTTCTTCGCCTTCTTCCTCGCCCTCTTCGCCATGATGATGCTCGGAACCGGGGCGGCTGGGGACGCCGTACTTGCTGTCATAATAGCTGACCGAAATGCCCAGCTGGCCGCCCTCGTTGATCAGCGATAGCCCGCCGGCCGCGGTCCAGGTTTCGCTGGCGGTGTTCGGAATCTTGCCGCGGCTGTTCGCCAGCTCGGTCAGTTCGGCGGCTTCGTCGTCATGACCTTCCTCGGCCTCATGTTCGGCGGCGTGGAGAAGATCGTCGCGCAAATCGGCAGAGTGGACGAATCCGCCGGTCCGCAAATTTCCGGTCTTGCGCCAGCTGCCGTCCAGATGCGCGACGATCTGCGGGGTCAACGCGACGTCGATCGAGCTACCGATGTTGCGGTCGTTGGCGGCGGTCGCATAGCCGCCGATCGCATCGATATGGACGTGGTCGGCCGGAACCTTGCGCGGGATGCGGCGGTCGAACAGGTTGACCGCGCCGCCGATCGCCTGGCTGCCGAACAGCAGCACGGCGGGGCCGCGCAGGATTTCGATGCGCTCGACGGTGAGCGGATCGATGGTGACGGCGTGGTCGGCGGAGGTGTTCGACACGTCGATCGACCCGATGCCGTCGGTCAGGACGCGGACGCGCTCGCCCGAAAAGCCGCGGAGCACCGGGCGCGAGGCGCCGGGAGCAAAGCTGGTCGCCGACACGCCAGCCTGGCGGGTCAGCGTGTCCCCGATCTGGCCGCGGATGTCGCGTGCCAGCTCGTCGCCCTCGAGCACCGAGACATTACCGAGGATATCGAGGCTGCGGACATAGGGTGCGGTGACGATGATCGGGTCGCCGGTGTGCACATCGTCGTCGCTGCCCGCAGCGGCGCGGTCCTGCGCCAAGGCGGGGGCGGCGAGGAAGATGGCAAGGGAAAAACCGGCGGAGCAAAGGAAACGCATGGGGGAAAGTCCTGTTCTGAAACGATCTGTGCGGGCTCCAGTAATGATATACTGTCACAGTGGCAACCCCCGGTCGTCGCGCCTGCGTGGTCGTTGGTCGGAAGCGGGCGCCCGTTTATCGACAAAGGCCGATCATGGCGGCGCTAAGCGAAGCTGTCTTGCGAGGCCGGGGGCGCGGCCCTAGATCAGGGGCATGACTATAGCTGCAAACAGCCTCGACCTGATCGGCAACACCCCGCTGGTGCTGCTGAAGGGGCCGAGCGAAGCCACGGGCTGCGAGATCTGGGGCAAGTGCGAATATGCCAATCCCGGCGGTTCGGTGAAGGACCGCGCCGCGCTGTATATCGTCCGCGACGCCGAAGCGAACGGCAGCCTGCGTCCCGGCGGAACGATCGTCGAGGGGACCGCGGGCAACACCGGCATTGGGCTGGCGCTGGTCGGTAACGCGCTGGGGTACAAGACCATCATCGTCATGCCCGACAACCAGAGCGCCGAGAAGATGGCGACGATCCGCGCGCTGGGTGCCGAGCTGGTGCTCGTGCCGCCCGCGCCATTCGCCAATCCCGGCCATTTCGTCCATACCTCGCGCCGCATCGCTGAGGAGACCGACAATGCGATCTGGGCCAACCAGTTCGACAATATCGCCAACCGCAAATCGCATGTGATGGGGACGGCGGAGGAAATCTGGGCGCAGATGGACGGGCGCATCGACGGCTTTACCTGCGCCGCGGGAACCGGCGGCACGATCGCAGGGACCGGGCTGGGGCTGAAGGCCAAGAACAGCGATATCGTCATTGCATTGACCGATCCGCACGGTGCGGGCCTCTACAATTATTACCAGTGTGGCGAGTTGAAGGCCGAGGGCAGCAGCGTTGCCGAGGGAATCGGCCAGAACCGCATCACCGCGAACCTCGACGGGGCGCCGATCGACACCCAGTTCCGCATATCGGATGCCGAAGGGTTGAAGGTCGTACGGCAGTTGCTCGACGAGGAAGGGCTGTGCCTGGGGCTGTCGTCGGGGATCAATGTCGCCGGGGCGATGGCGCTCGCGCGGCAGTTGGGGCCCGGCAAACGGATCGCAACCATCCTGTGCGACAGCGGGTTCCGCTATCTGTCGACGCTCTACAACCCCGAATGGCTGGCGAGCAAAGGTCTGACGGAGGCGGCAGCATGATCCAGATCCGCACCGACAAGCAGGCGGTGCCGCCGCCGGTGCCGCCCGCGCCGGTCAACGACACGATGCGGCGGTTGCAGATCGGTATCGCTGGCGTGCTCACCGTGCTGCTGCTCGTCGGCATGGCGGGGCTGATCGGCGATCGTGCGCGCGAAAATGTCGAGAGCGACGCTGCGGCCTCCGCCGATGTGAAGATGCCGGGCGAAGAAAAGGGCAGCGGCGCGCCGCTCGAAGAATTGGGGGTCCAGCCGGTATCGCCTTCGACGAAGGACGAAAATGCCGCGACCGAGATCAAGGTGCCGCAGGCGGCGCCGTCGCCAGCCACCGTCCCCGACCTGGAACCCGACCCCGAATTGCAGCGCGCGCGCAAATCCGCCCCGTGACCACTTGGACGCGCCGTTCGGTGGCGCGCACTATCTCCATCGCTGCCTTGACGCTGTTGCTGGCGTGGATTGTCGGCGGGCAGGCGCTGCTCGGCCGGATCGATCCTGCGCTTGCGCTGCCGATACTGGCTTTGGCGATGCTGCTGCTCGCGGTCTGGCAGCGCGGCGACGAAACCGCGTCGCGGCGGTTCAACGCATTGACGGTGCTCGGCCTGTTGCTCGGGGCGCAAGCGCTGCTCGGGCTCGTCTTGGCGGGTTCAGCGGGGTGGCGGCAACTGGCGCTGGTCGGTGTGTTGGGTGCCGCCGCGGCATGGGTTGCCGACCGGCTGGTGCAACGGCGTTGGCGGGTGCGATGGCTGCCGTGGTTCGCCGGATTGGTGCTGGTCACCGGCTGGTTCGCGGCCGGACATATGTTGCTCGCGGCACTTTATCGGCCCGCGTTGGCCGCGGCGGGCACCCCGGCCGCGACAATGCTCACCGGACTGCCGCTGCGCTGGTCGGGTAGCGGCGATATCGCCGCGATCATTTCGTCCGGCGCCGAGGATGATCCGGCACTGGCCCGGCTGGAGGCGTTGGGACCGGTGGCGCTGGTGGACAGCTTGGCCGAACAGGTGCCGCCGCCCCGCGGAACGCTGCTGATCGCACACCCACGCGCGCTGGCGCCGCGGGAACTGGTCGCGATCGACGCTTTTGTCCGGGGCGGCGGCAAGGCCGTGCTGCTGGCCGACGCGCTGTCGGGCTGGCCTGCGCGCCATCCGCTCGGCGATCCTCGCAATCCGCCGGTCACCAGCCTGCTAACCCCGCTGCTCGATCATTGGGGGGTGGTGCTCGGGTCTGCGCCGACCGGCGATAATGCGGTGTCGGCGATCGCGGTCGACGGCGCGCGGCTGCGCCTGTCGAGCGCGGGGGCGTTCGAGGGGTTGCCGCCGCGGTGCCGCAGTTTCGCCGATCGCCGCGTTGCACGATGCCCGATCGGCGCGGGTGAGGCCTGGCTCGTGGGCGATGCCGATCTGCTGTTTGCGCCGCTGTGGTCGCCATTGGTGCCTGGTGCACATCATCTGCGGCGGGCCGACACCATCGAATGGTTGGCGGCGCGGCTGTGGCCTGGCGCCGGAGTCGCGCCGCTGCAGCCGCTGTGGATTCGCGCGCGCGCCAACTGAGGCGTCTTTTTCGACCCGATTTTGCTCCGAAAAGGCTGCGGTTTGCGGTCCGCCGATCGGTGCCGACCGCGTTTTGACCATGGAATCGGGCATTTTGCGGCAAATAGGGAGTAGATTCCCTATTTTGCCCCAAATTACCCCTTTTCACCCCGATCTATAGTTGATAGTCAGGAATCGGAGAGGGGCAATCTCCACCGACACCGAACCAACTGGAATCATGCGATTTCGGGGCCAGGGAATTATTGCCCGGTGGCGCATAGGGGGAGGGCAGAGCGATGGCGATTGTGACGCCCGGCCAATATGCAGGCACCAGCTTCGCTGCGATCGATGGCAAGGGACGCATCGCCGTCCCCTCACAGTTCCGCAACAATGTGCCCCTTACTGCGGACGGCCAGCGCGTGCTTTGGGTCGGTTTCCATGAAAAGCTGCCCTGCCTCGTCGCCTATGGCCACGATCAATATGACCGGCTGAACAGCGAGATCGAGCGTGATCGCGACACCGCGCGCGCCCGCAATCTCGATTTCGACGAAGACGCCGAGTTCAAGAAGCGCTTCAGCTATACCGAGGCCTATGCACTGGACGACAGCGGTCGGTTCCTGCCCGGCTTTACCCACCGTGACCGCGTTGGCGATGTCGGTGCGACCGCCTTTGTCGGATCGGGCCGTCGTTTCGAAATCTGGTGGTTGCCGACGCTCGTCGAATGCGCCGACGCCGATCCGGTGCTGCAGCGGCTTGCCGCGGCGTGGGATGCGACGAAAGGGAAGGGGCGGAAATGAGCGACCTTTCCGCCGCGCTGCCCCGCGATCCGCGCCATGACCCCGTCCTGCGCGACGAAGTCGTTGCCGCACTCGCGATCACGCCGGGCGAGTGTCACGTCGACGCGACCTTTGGAGCGGGCGGCTATACCCGCGCGATGCTCGCCGCGGGCGCCGATGTCGTCGCTTGCGACCGCGATCCCGATGCGATTGCCGAAGGGCAGGCGCTGGTCGAGGAGGCCAATGGCCGGCTGACCTTGATCCACGGCCGCTTCGGCGAGATCGACCGGCTGCTGGCCGAGCGCGGGATCGATGCCGTCGACGGCATCACCTTCGACATCGGCGTGTCGTCGATGCAGCTTGACCGCGATGAGCGCGGCTTTTCGTTCCAGAAGGACGGCCCGCTCGACATGCGCATGGCGCAGGAAGGCGAAAGCGCCGCCGACTGGCTGAACCGCGCCGATGAAACCGAGATCGCCGACGTGCTGTTCCATTATGGCGACGAGCGTCAGTCGCGCCGCGTTGCGCGCGCGATCGTTGCCGCGCGGCCGCTGACGCGTACCGCTGAACTGGCCGCAGTGGTCCGCAAGGCGCTGCGCCATCCGCCGGGTGCGCCCAAGGACCCTTCGACCAAAAGCTTTCAGGCGATCCGCATCCACATCAATTCCGAACTCGACGAGTTGGTCGCGGGGCTGGCCGCTGCCGAACGGTTGCTCCGCCCGGGCGGCCGGTTGGCGGTGGTCAGCTTTCACAGCACCGAAGACCGCATTGTGAAGAATTTTCTGCGCGAACGGAGCGGAAGCGATGCCGCCGGTTCGCGTCACCGGCCCGCGCCGCTCCCTCTGGCGCGGGCCGCCACCTTCGAAACGCCGGCGCGCAAAGTGCGGCCGAGCAAGGCCGAAGAGGCGCGCAACCCGCGCGCCCGATCGGCAACGCTGCGCAGCGCGGTGCGGACGGCAGCCCCGGCCTGGCCGGGTCAATCCAATATGAAGGAGGCGATCTCATGCTGATGGCGGCGCGCAAACTTCAAGGGATCGGACTGGTCCTGCTGGTGCTGATCTGTGCGATGATGCTCTATCCGGTGTCGCTCAAGGTCGCGGCGACGCGCAGCGAACTGACGCGGATCGAAAAAGAGATCGAGCGCAGCCGCGACAATATCCGCTACCTCGAATCCGAGCTCGCGGTGCGCGCCTCCATGCGCCAGCTGGAGCAGTGGAACGCTGACACCTTTGGCTATTCGGCCCCGGGTGCGGGGCAATATCTGGAGAGCGAGCGCCAGCTGGCGTCGCTCGACCGCCTGCCGCGCGCGCGCGGCGCCAACGAGGTTGCGCCGGTGCTGATGGCGATGGTTTCGCCGGTTGCCGTGCCCGCCGCGCCCCAGGAAAGCCCGGTCGCAGCAAAGCCCGCTGCGGCGAAGCCCGTCGTGCTGGCGCAGGCCGAAACGGGCATTCGCAGCGACGCCGCGCCGCGCATGGCGCCGACGCGCCGCCGCGAGCAGCTCAAGATGATCGAGGACCAGTTGCTTGCCGAATCGACGCTCGCCGATCTGAAGCGTGCCGCCGCCGCCGAAGCCGCAGGAGGGAAGCCCACCCGATGAACACGCTGGTCGTCCGTCCGACCCGGGTGCGTACCGCTGGGGTGCGGCAACAGATTTTGCTGACCGCGCAGCAGCGCCTGATGATCCTGATGCTGCTGTTCATGGCGGCGTTTTTTCTGGTGTCGATGCGGTTGCTCTATTTCGCGATGTTCGACACGTCGTCGCGCAACGGTTCGGCATCGACCGCCTTCCTTCCGGCGCGCGCGGACATTGTCGATCGCAACGGCATCCCGCTGGCGCGGACGATCGACGGCTATTCGATCCGCGTCGTTCCGGAAAAGCTGCTCAACAATCGGCAATATCTGGCCGACGAACTGCACAAGATATTCCCGGACATATCGCGCGCCGAGCTGTTGGCCAAGGTGAGCGGGCCGCGCCCGACCTATATCCGCCGCCGCGCGCTGCCCGATCAGGTCGCGGCGGTGAACGCGATCGGCGACGTCGGTTTCGACTTCCCGCGCGAGAAAGAGCGGCTGTATCCGCAGCTCAGCCTCGCCGCGCACGTGCTGGGCTTTACCGATGCGGCGGGGCATGGCGTCACCGGCGCCGAGGGGGCGTTCGACAGCCGCCTGATCGACAAGGCTACCCGCGGCGAGCCGCTGGCGCTGTCGATCGATGCGCGGGTGCAGGGTGTGCTCGAAAGCGAATTGGGCTCGGCGGTCACCAATTTGGAGGCGATCGGCGGCGCGGGCATCATCCTCGACGTCCATACCGGCGAAATCGCGGCGATGACGTCGCTGCCAACCTATAATCCCAACAAGCTGGCGCCGGACAATATGGCGGCGCGGCGCAACGCGGTGACGCATAATCTGTACGAGCTGGGTTCGACCTTCAAGCCGCTGACGGTGGCTGCCGCGATCGACGCGGGAACGGTGACCAGCATGGCGCGGCGTTATGACGCGACCGCGCCGCTGGCGATCGCGGGCTTTCGCATCCGCGACAGCCACCCCTCGAACCGCTGGCTGAACGTCCCCGAAACGCTGATCCATAGCTCGAACATCACCACGGCGCGGATTTCCGACGAGCTGGGGCGCGAGAATATGGAGGCGATGTTCCGCAAGCTCGATTTCAACACGCGGCCGAAGATTGACCTGAAAGAACGCGCTTTCCCGATCTGGCCCAAGAATTGGGGCCGCCTGACCACGATGACGACGGGCTTTGGCCATGGCATCGCGGTGACCCCGCTGCACCTTGCCAGCGCCTATGCCGCGCTGGTCAACGGCGGCATCTATCGCCCCGCGACGATCACCAAACTGGGCGATCAGGCGCCGCCGAAGGGTCGCCGTGTGTTCAAGGCGGCGACGAGCGCGCGGATGCGCCAGCTGCTACGCCTGATCGTGTCGGACGGCACCGGCAAGAAAGCCGAAGCGCCGGGCTTCCGCGTCGGCGGCAAGACCGGCAGCGCCGAAAAGCCGGGCGCGGGCGGCTATCGCCGTAGCTCGGTCGTCGCGACCTTTGCCGCGGCTTTCCCGATGGATAATCCGCGCTACGTTGTGCTGGTGATGATCGATGAGCCCAAGGGCAATGCTTATAGCTCGGGCCAGCGCACCGCGGGCTGGACCGCGGCGCCGGTGGTCAGCAAGGTCGTGATGCGCGCCGGACCGATGCTCGGCGTATTCCCCGACGAAAGCCGCGACGTCGATGTCTCCGAGCTTACCCCGCTGCTGTGGAGAAATGGGGAAGACGAATAATGCGCCTGTCCGCGCTGACGGGGGATCAAGGGGGTGCGGGCACCGACCCGGTCGTCACCGGCCTCGCCATCGATCATCGCAAAGTGGCGCCAGGGACAGTCTTTGGCGCCTTTGTTGGCGAGAAATTCAACGGCGAGGATTTCATTCCCGCGGCGATCGAGGCCGGGGCGGTGGCGGTCGTCGCACGGCCCGAAGCCCGCGTCGACGGTGCAGTGCATATTGCCGAAGCCAATCCGCGCCGCGCTTTCGCGCATATTGCGGCGCGCTTTTTTCACCGTTTTCCGGCGACCTGCGTTGCGGTGACGGGGACCAACGGCAAGACCTCGACCGTCGAAATGACGCGCCAGCTGTGGCGGATGGCGGGGTTCAACGCGGCGTCGATCGGCACGCTGGGGATCACGACCTCGGTCGACAGCGCCGCGACCGGGCTCACCACGCCCGACATCGTGACCTTCCTCAGCAACATGTCGGGGTTGGCCGTCGAGGGCGTCGGCCATGCGGCGTTCGAGGCATCGAGCCACGGGCTCGACCAGTATCGCACCGAAGGATTGACGGTAAAGGCGGCGGCGTTCACCAATCTCAGCCATGACCATCTCGACTATCATGGCACGATGGACGCCTATCTGGCCGCCAAGCTGCGGCTGTTTACCGAGGTGGTCGACCAGGACGGCGCGGCGGTGGTGTGGGCCGACGACGAATATTCGGCACAGGTGATCGATACGGTGAAGGCGCGCGGCGTCCGCCTGCTGACGGTCGGGGCGCACGGCGAAGCGCTGCGCCTGATCTCGCGCGAACCGACCCAGCTCGGCCAGTCGCTCGTCATCGCGGCGGGCGAGCGGACCCATAAGGTCGATCTGCCGCTGATCGGCGCCTATCAGGTCGCCAATGCGCTGGTGTCGGCAGGGCTGGTGATCGCGACCGGCGGCGATGTTGCGCAAACACTGGGTAATCTGGCGCGGCTGCAGCCGGTGCGCGGACGGCTCGAACGCGCGGCGATCACCAAGGCGGGAGCGCCGGTTTATGTCGACTATGCGCATACCCCCGACGCGATCGCGGCGGCGCTCGACGCGCTGCGTCCGCATGCGCGGGGGCGGCTGATCCTGGTGTTCGGCGCCGGCGGCGACCGCGATCAGGCGAAGCGCCCCGAAATGGGGAAGGTCGCGGCGGCCAAGGCGGACGTGCTGATCATCACCGACGACAATCCGCGCGGCGAGGATCCGGCGCTGATCCGCGCTGCCATCGCCGACGGTGCGCCCACCGCGCAGGTCATTGGCGATCGCCGCGCCGCGATCGCCGCCGCGATTGCCGAAGCGCGCGCCGACGACATCGTCTGCATCGCGGGCAAGGGGCATGAGCAGGGGCAGATCGTCGGCGCGGGCGCCGACATGCGCGTCATCCCCTTTGACGACGTCGCGGTCGCGCGCCAGTGTGCGGCATGAACCCGCTGTGGACAGCCCGCGCCATTGCCGCCGCGACCGGCGGCGAAGCGAGCGCCGATTTCACCGTGCACGGCGTCGCCTTTGATTCGCGCGAGGTCTCGACCGGCGACCTGTTCGTCGCGATGCGCGGGGAGGCGACCGATGGACACAAGTTTATCGACAAGGCGATTGCTGCGGGCGCCGCGGGCATTGTCTGCGAATCTGCCATCGACCATCCGCATGTCCGCGTCGCCGACAGCGCCGCGGCGCTGAACGCGCTCGGCACGGCATCGCGCGCGCGCAGTCATGGCCGGATCATTGGGGTAACCGGGTCGGCGGGCAAGACGGGGACGAAGGAAGCGCTGTTCGCGGCGCTCGACCGTTTCCGCCCCGGCAAGGCGCATCGCTCGGTCAAAAGCTATAACAACCATGTCGGCGTGCCACTCAGCCTCGCGCGCATGCCCTCTACCGCCGATTTCGGGGTGTTCGAAATGGGGATGAACCATGCGGGCGAGCTCGCCGAGCTGACGCGCATGGTCCGTCCGCACGTCGCCATCGTGACCACCATCGCCCCGGCGCACATGGAGTTTTTCGGCAGCGAAGAGGCGATCGCCGACGCGAAGGGCGAGATTTTCGAGGGGCTGGAGCCCGGCGGTACCGCGATCGTCCCCTTCGACAGCCCGCATTATGCGCGGCTGCGCGCCAAGGCCGAGCAGCATGCCGCGCATGTCATCAGCTTCGGCCTAGGCGCCGACGCCGATGTGCGCGCGGTCGACTGGCTGCCCGACGGCCAGGGCGGGTCGCTCGTCACCGCGCAGGTGCAGGATTCGCTGCTCTGCTACACGATCGCGCAGGCGGGGGTGCATTGGGTATCCAATTCGCTCGCGGTGCTGGCGGCGGTGAAGGCGGTCGGCGGCGACCTGCCCGCCGCGGGGCTGGCCTTTGCCGAAATGGCGGGGCTCGCCGGGCGCGGCGCGCGTCACCGGCTGCCGTTTGGCGGCGGGCATATTCTGCTGATCGACGAAAGCTATAACGCCAACCCGGCGTCGATGGCCGCGACGATCGAACAACTCGGCAGCGAATCCGGCGATCGCAAGGTGGCGATTCTCGGCGCGATGAAGGAACTCGGCCCCGACGGCGAGGCCTATCATGCCGGGCTTGCGGCTCCGCTCGTCGCAGCCGGGGTGCAATTCGCCCTGCTTGTCGGCGAAGAGATGGCGCCGCTCGCCAAAGCGCTTGAGGGGCGCATCGATTTCGAGCATGTGGCCGCCCACTCTGACGCAGCGGCACGGCTGGGCGACGTGATCCACCCCGGCGACACCGTGCTGATCAAGGGGTCGAACAGCGTCGGCTTGTCGCATCTGGTGACCGCGCTGACCAACGGGGACTGTTGATGTTATATTGGCTGGCGGAATGGCTGGGCTTTCCGGGGGTATTGAACCTCATTCGCTACCTGAGCTTCCGCTCGGGCGCGGCGGTCGCAACCGCATTGATCATTGGCCTGTGGATCGGCCCGCGCTTCATCCTGATGCTGCGGATGCGACAAGGCAAGGGACAGCCGATCCGCGAGGACGGGCCGCAAAGCCACCTTGCCAAAAAGGGCACGCCGACGATGGGCGGGCTGATGATCCTCATCTCTCTGATGATCTCGGCGCTCTTGTGGATGGACCTGTCCAACCGCTTCGTCTGGGCGTGCATTTTCGTGACCGGCGGTTTTGCGGCGGTCGGCTTCCTCGACGATCTCGACAAGGTGACCAAGGCCAGCCATCGCGGCATTCCGGGTCGCGTCCGCCTGCTGATCGAGTTCCTGATCGCCGGGGTCGCGGTGTTCCTGATCGTGTCGCGCACCGGTACCGACCTGTATCTGCCCTTTTTCAGCGGTGTCGTGCTCGAACTCGGGCCGCTCTATTATGTCTTTGCGATGGTGCTGATCGTCGGCTTCGGCAATGCGGTGAACCTGACCGATGGGCTCGACGGCCTTGCGACCTTCCCGGTGATCATCGCCAGCCTGACCTTCCTCGTCATCGTCTATCTGTCGGGCAATGTGAAATTCGCCGAATATCTGGGCATCCCGCATGTTTCGGGGGCGGGCGAGCTGGCGGTGTTCGCCGCCGCGATCATCGGGGCGTGCCTCGCGTTCCTGTGGTTCAACGCGCCGCCTGCGGCGGTGTTCATGGGCGACACCGGCAGCCTCGCGCTCGGCGGCGCTCTGGCGACGATCGCGGTGACGGCGCAGCATGAGCTGGTGCTCGTCCTGGTCGGCGGATTGTTCGTGGTCGAGGCCTTGTCGGTGATCATCCAGGTGTTCTGGTACAAGCGCACCGGCAAGCGGGTGTTCCGCATGGCGCCGATCCACCATCATTTCGAGCAGATGGGCTGGCCCGAATCGACCGTCGTCATCCGCTTCTGGATCGTCTCGATCGTTCTGGCGCTCGCGGGGCTCGCGACCTTAAAGCTGCGGTGATCACCTCGCGCGCCTTTGCCGGTCGCCGCTATGCGGTGCTGGGGCTGGCGCGCTCGGGGCTCGCGACGGTCGCGGCGCTCGTCGCCAGCGGCGCGGGGGTCACCGCGTGGGACGAGCGCGAGGAAGCGCGCGACGATGCGATGGCGCTGGGCGCCGACATCGGCAATCCGTTGGAGATTGACCTGATCGGCTTTGCCGGGGTGGTCGTATCGCCCGGCGTGCCGCTCAACCGCCACCCGATCGCCGCGCACGCGCGCGAGGCGCATGTACCGGTGATCGGCGACGTCGAGCTTTTTGCCGAAGCGCGCGGCGAACTGCCGCCGCACAAGGTCGTTGGCATCACCGGAACGAACGGCAAATCGACCGTCACGGCGCTGATCCACCATATGCTGGAAAGCGCCGGGGTGCCGTCGCTGATGGGCGGCAATATCGGGTTGCCGATCCTCTCGCGCGATCCGCTCCATGAAGGCGGCGTGTATGTGCTCGAGCTATCGAGCTATCAGATCGACCTGTCGCACAGCCTTGCCTGCGATGTCGCGGTGCTGACCAACCTCAGCCCCGACCATCTCGACCGCTATGACGGGTTTACCGGCTATGCCGCGTCCAAGGCACGGCTGTTTTCGCTCCAGCATCGGGATCAGGTCGCGATCGTCGCGGTCGACGACGATCCTTCAAAGATGATCGCGGGTCGGATCAACCACCGCCTGCACCGCGTGTCGGGCAAGGACATCGACCCGGTCGATCAGGCGCGCTGGCCCGCGCTGCAAGGCCCGCACAACGCGCAGAACGCCGTCTGCGCGATCGCGGTGTGCCGCGTGCTGGGATTGAACGACGAACAGATCGAACGCGGCCTAGCGACCTACCGGTCGCTGCCGCATCGGATGGAATTGGTCGGCGAAGTCGCAGGCGTCCGCTGGTTCAATGACAGCAAGGCGACCAACGCGGCTTCCGCTGCACCGGCGCTGGCGGCATTCCCGCCGGCGCCGGACCAGCGTTTGCACTGGATTGCCGGAGGGCAAGCGAAGGGCGACGGGCTGGCGGCGTGCCGCCCCTGGTTCGGTCATGTGAAACAGGCCTATCTGATCGGCGATGCGATGGAGCCGTTCGCTGCCGAAATCGGCGATGCGATCCCGGTCGATCGGTCGGCTGATATGGCAACGGCAGTCGCGCATGCGGCGGCAGCGGCGCGGCCCGGCGACATCGTGCTGCTGTCGCCGGCCTGCGCCTCGTTCGACCAGTTCAAGGATTATGAACAGCGCGGCGATGTTTTTCGCGGACTTGTCGCGGCGCTTGGGGCATGAGCGGGGGAATGGACAATATGGACGCCACCACCGAAAGGCCGGTGATTGCGACGACGCGCACCGTCAAGCGCCGCGGCCCGCGTCTCAGCCGCGCCGACAGGACGCCGCTGGGATTGTGGTTCTGGGAAATCGACCGGGTGCTGTTGCTGCTGGTGTCGATGCTGGTTGCGATCGGACTCGTTGCGGTTGCCGCGGCGTCGCCGGTGGCGGCGCAAAAATTGTCGACCAGCACCGCGTCGCTCGACCCGCTCTATTATTTCTATCGCCAGCTGATGTGGGTCATTGTCGGGGTACCGGTGATGCTGGGCGTGTCGATGCTGCCCAAACCGCAGGCGCGGCGTTTCGCGATCTATGGCACGATCACCTTCCTTATCCTGCTGTTCATGGTCCCGCTGCTTGGCACCACGGTCAATGGCGCGCAGCGCTGGATCGGCGGCGGCGTTTTCCGGCTGCAACCGTCGGAGTTTCTCAAGCCCTTTTTCGCCGTGTCGCTGGCGTGGATCCTGTCGCTGCGCCTGCACGACCAGAGCTTGCCCGTGGTGCCGCTCAGCTTTGTGCTGACCGGGGTGATCGCGGTGCTGCTGATGGGGCAGCCCGATCTGGGGCAGACGGTGATTTTCGCCGCGACCTGGCTGGTGCTCGTGCTTGTCGCCGGGCTGTCGATGCGAATCATGGGGATGCTCGCCGCAACCGGCGTGGTCGGCATCATCCTCGCCTATTTCTTTTACCCGGTGGCGCAGCAGCGCATCAACATCTGGCTGTTCGCCGAGGGCGACAGTTTTCAGGTCGACAAGGCGCATGCGACGCTGACCGCGGGCGGGTTGATCGGCACCGGGCCGGGGGCGGGCCTCGCGAAATTCCAGCTGCCCGAGGCGCATACCGACTATATTTTCTCGGTCATCGGCGAAGAGTTCGGGATGATTGCCTGCATCGCGATTGCGATCCTCTATCTGGCGATCATCGTCCGCGTCCTCGTGCGTCTGCTCGACGAAGAGGACAGCTTCCTGATCCTCGCGGTCGCGGGATTGATCGCACAGTTCGGCGGGCAGGCGACGATCAACATGGCGGTGAATACCCAGCTGTTCCCGTCGAAGGGCATGACGCTGCCGTTCATCAGCTATGGCGGTTCATCGTTCATCGCGCTGTCGATCGGCATGGGTTTGCTCTTGTCGCTGACCCGGCGAAACCCCTATGCGGCGCGGGTGTCGATGACCCGCAACTGGAACAAGAAATGAGTGCAACTCGCCACTATCTGCTCGCTGCTGGCGGGACCGGGGGGCATATGCTCCCCGCTTATGCGCTGGCGGGCGAGCTGATCGCGCGCGGGCATCGCGTCGCGCTGGTCAGCGACGACCGCGGCCTGCGTATTCCGGGCGCGCCCGCCGAGATGGAAACGCATGTCCTCCCCGCCGGGCGCGTGTCGGGCGGACCCATCGGCTGGGTCAAGGCGGCGCTCGCGATCCGCAAAGGGCGGCGGATGGCGATTGACCTGATCCGCGATTTCGATCCCGCGGTCGTCATCGGCTTCGGCGGCTATCCCTCGTTGCCCAGCCTGCTCGCCGCGGGTGCGACGAAACGGCCGCGCGTGCTGCACGAACAAAATGCCGTGCTGGGGCGGGTCAACCGCATGATGGCGCCGCGCGTCGATGCGGTGGCGGTCGCCTATCACAATATCCAGCGTTACCCGGCGGGCCATGAGCTGAAAAAGCACATCACCGGCAATCCGGTGCGCGACGAAATCATCGCGATCCGCGAGGAAGGCTTCCCGCCGCTAAGCGAGGAAGGCATTTTCCGCTTGCTCGTCGTCGGCGGCAGCTTGGGGGCGACGGTGCTGAGTGATGTCGTGCCCGCCGCGATCGCGATGCTGCCGCGCGCGCTGCTCGACCGGTTGCAGGTCGTGCAGCAATGCCGCGAGGCCGATCTGGAGGAAGTGCGCGGCAAATATGCGGCGATGGGCGTCGCCGCCGAATGCGCGCCTTATATCACCGATTTTCCCGACAGGCTCCGCTGGGCGCATTTGGTGATTGCGCGCGCCGGGGCGTCGACGGTGGCCGAACTGGCCTGCGCCGGGCGGCCCGCGATCTTCGTTCCTTATCCGCATGCGATGGACAATCACCAGACCTATAATGTCGTCGACATGGTCGAGGCGGGCGGCGCGCGCTCGATCCCGCAGCCGCAATTTACCGCCAGCGAACTCGCCAAGCAGATCCAGCGCATGGCGCTCGAACCCGGTGCGCTCGAAAATGCCGCGGCGCGCGCCGCGAGCTGCGGCCTGCCCGACGCCACGCGCGACCTCGCCGACCTAGTCGAATCGCTTGCCGCACCGCCGATGATGGACGTCATCCGCGTCGGCGCTTCGTCGGGCCAGCGCGCCGCAGCGACCGGCATGGCGTCGGCGCGCGCGGGAGGCGAATGATGCGCGGCGTTGCGACCGACATCGGCACCATCCACTTCATCGGCATCGGCGGCATCGGCATGTCGGGGATCGCCGAGGTGATGCACAACCTTGGCTATCAGGTGCAGGGCAGCGACATCGCTGAAAGCTATGTCATCGAAGGCCTGCGCAAGCGCGGGATCAAGGTCAGCATCGGCCATGAAGCTTCGAATGTCGATGGCGTGGCGGTGGTTGTTACCTCGACCGCGGTCAAGCGCGGCAATCCCGAGGTCGAGGCAGCCCTCGCGCAGCGCATCCCGCTCGTCCGCCGCGCCGAAATGCTCGCCGAGTTGATGCGCCTCAAATCGACCGTCGCCATCGCCGGCACG
Organism: Sphingopyxis microcysteis; assembly: GCF_012274265.1. Taxonomy (GTDB): domain Bacteria; phylum Pseudomonadota; class Alphaproteobacteria; order Sphingomonadales; family Sphingomonadaceae; genus Sphingopyxis; species Sphingopyxis microcysteis. The sequence goes on along the minus strand of NZ_JAANYY010000002.1, from coordinate 1,578,313 downwards.
CACGGCAAGACGACGACGACCAGCCTCGTTGCCGCGTTGCTCGATGCGGGCGGCATCGACCCGACCGTGATCAACGGCGGCATTATCAACAATTACGGCTCGAACGCGCGGCTCGGCGCGTCGGACTGGATGGTGGTCGAGGCCGACGAGAGCGACGGCAGCTTCCTGCGCCTCGACGGCACGATCGCGGTTGTCACCAACATCGATCCCGAACATCTCGACCATTATGGCAGTTTCGACGCGATCAAGGACGCGTTCGTCGAGTTCATCGAGAACGTCCCCTTTTACGGCGCTGCGATGCTGTGCCTCGACCATCCCGAGGTGCAGGCGATCATCCCGCGCATCCGCGACCGCCGTATCGTCACCTACGGTTTTTCTGCCCAAGCCGACGTGCGCGGCACCAATGTGACGCCCGGCCCCGACGGCAATCGTTTCGACGTCGTCGTCCGCGACCGCGACGGCAACAGCCGCACGATCGAGGGCATCCACCTGCCGATGTCGGGGCGCCACAATGTCCAGAACTCGCTCGCTGCAATTGCGGTGGCGCTGCACATGGGGGTGAGCGACGACAAGATCGTGTCGGGCTTCAACGGTTTCGCCGGGGTCAAGCGCCGCTTCACCAAGGTCGGCGAGATCGCCGCGGGTGAGGGCAGCGTCACCGTGATCGACGATTATGCGCACCACCCGGTCGAGATCCGCGCGGTGCTGTCGGCGGCGCGCGAAGGCGTCGGCGCGGGGCGCGTCGTCGGCGTGGTCCAGCCGCACCGCTTCACCCGGCTTCGCGACCATATGGACGATTTTCAGCAGGCATTTAACGATGCCGATATCGTGCTCGCGCTGCCCGTCTATGCCGCGGGTGAGGCGCCGATCGACGGCGTGTCGTCCGATGCGCTGGTCGCGGGGCTGCGCGACCGGGGGCATCGGCAAGCGAGTGTTGTTGCGGATGCGGCGGCTCTGGCAGCGAGCATCGCGGATAGCGTCAAGGCGGGCGATCTTGGTGCGGGCGATATGATCATCTGCCTGGGCGCGGGCGACATCACCAAGATGGCGGCCGGGCTGGCGAGCGCGGCGGAGAACGCCAAGTGATCAGCCTGCTCCAAATCCTCCCCGCTTGCGGGGAGGGGGACCGCGAAGCGGTGGAGGGGGTTCGCGTCCTCGCACTGCGTCGGCAGGCCACGATAGCCCCCTCCGTCAGCCGCTTCGCGACTGCCACCTCCCCACAAGTGGGGAGGATCGTATGATCGCGACCGCGAACTTGCCCACGGTCCGCGGCAAGCTCACCCCGCAGGCCCCGCTGGCACCGCTCGTCTGGTTCAAGTCGGGCGGTCCCGCCGACTGGCTGTTTGAACCCAAGGACGCCGACGACCTCGCCGATTTCCTGCGCGATCTCGACCCCGCCGTGCCGGTGATGGCGCTCGGCCTCGGCTCGAACCTCATCGTCCGCGACGGCGGCTTTCCCGGGGTCGTGATCCGGCTCGGCAAAGCCTTTGCCAAGGTCGAGGCTATCGACCCTATGACGCTGCGCTGCGGCGGCGGCGCGTCGGGCATCCTCGTCTCCTCGACAGCGCGCGACGCGGGCATTGCTGGCATGGAATTCCTGCGGTCGATCCCTGGAACGGTCGGCGGTTTCGTGCGCATGAACGGCGGCGCCTATGGGGGCGAGGTGAAAGACATTTTGGTCGATGCCGAGGTCGTGCTGCGCTCGGGCGAGCGCCGCACGCTCGCGCTCGACGATCTGGGATATACCTATCGCCATAGCGAATTACCCGAGGGCGCGGTGGTGATCGGTGCTACCTTCCGCGGTCGGCCCGGCGAACCCGCGGCGATCCAGGCCGAAATGGACCGCATCTCCGCGAGCCGCGAGGCGTCGCAGCCGCTGCGTTCGAAAACCGGGGGGTCGACCTTCAAGAACCCCGACGGGCACAAGGCGTGGCAGCTGGTCGACGAAGCGGGCTGCCGCGGCCTTGCCGTCGGCGGCGCGCAGGTCAGCGAAAAGCACACCAATTTCCTGATCAACACCGGCGAAGCGACCAGTGCCGATATCGAGGCGCTCGGCGAGGAGGTCCGCCGCCGCGTCAAGGATAAGAGCGGCGTGGAATTGCAATGGGAAATACAGCGCGTGGGAGTGAAGAAGTGAACCGCGGCCCCTGGCATGTCGCTGTCCTGATGGGCGGCTGGTCCGCCGAACGCGAAGTGTCGCTGATGAGCGGCAACGGCGTCGCCGACGCGCTCGAATCGCGCGGGCACAGGGTGACGCGGATCGACATGGACCGCGACGTTGCGCTGCGGCTCGCGGAGGCGAAGCCCGATGTCGTGTTCAACGCGCTCCACGGCGTCCCGGGCGAGGACGGCACGGTGCAGGGCATGCTCGACCTGATGGGCCTTAAATATACCCACAGCGGGCTCGTCACCTCGGTGATCGCGATCGACAAGGAATTGACGAAACAGGCGCTGGTGCCGCATGGTATCCCCATGCCGACGGGGACGATGGTCGACAGCGAAAGCTTGTTTTCAGTCGACCCTTTGCCGCGCCCCTATGTCCTGAAACCGGTCAACGAAGGATCGTCGGTTGGCGTCGCGATCGTCAAGGACGACAGCAATTACGGCAACCCGATCGCGCGCGACGCGGTCGGGCCGTGGCAGGAGTTCGACCGCCTGCTCGCCGAGCCCTTTATCAAGGGTCGCGAGCTGACCGTCGCGGTGCTGGGCGATCAGGCGCTCGCCGTCACCGAACTGCGCGTCAAGTCGGGCTTTTACGATTATGACGCCAAATATACCGACGGCCTCACCGAACATGTGTGCCCCGCCGATGTCCCGGAGGACGTCGCGCAGCGAATGAAGGATCTGGCGCTCAAATCGCACCGCCTGCTTGGCTGCAAAGGCGCGTCGCGTTCGGACTTCCGCTGGGACGACGAGCATGGGCTTGCGGGCATCTATCTACTCGAGGTCAACACGCAGCCGGGGATGACGCCGCTCAGCCTTGTTCCCGAACAGGGACGCGCGGTGGGCATGGATTATGCCGAACTGGTCGAACGCATCGTGGGGGAAGCGTTATGAGTAACACGCGGATCAAGCGCGGTGCGGCGCCGCCGCGGCGCCCGGCGCGGGCGCCGAAAAAGCGTCGGAAGGTGCAGACATCGCGGCTTAACGCCGTGATCAACGCGCTGCCGATCAGCCCGCAGCGATTGCAAAAAATCGCCAACTGGACGATCGGGCTCAGCTTGGTCGCGGTCGCGGGCATCGCGGCGCAGGCGACCGGCGTGACCGCAAAGATCCACGAGGAATATGCGCAGGCGGTCGGCCGCGCCGGATTCCAGGTCAAGAAGGTCGAAGTCGTCGGCGCCGACCGGATCGACCGGCTGAAGGTCTATGACATCGCGCTGGCGCAAAAGGACCGTTCGATGGCGGCGGTCGACCTGGAAGATGTCCGCGGCGACCTGATGCAATATGGCTGGATCAAGGATGCACGCGTGTCGCGCCGCCTGCCCGATACGCTGGTCGTCGATATCGTCGAGCGCACGCCGGCGGCGATCTGGCAGCATAACAATCGCCTGTCGCTGATCGACGACAAGGGCGTGGTGCTCGAACCGGTGACCGTCGCGACGATGCCCGACCTGCCGCTTGTGATCGGACCCAAGGCGAACCAGCGCTCGCAGGATCTCGACCGGCTGCTCGCCGAGGCAAGCAGCCTCAAGGAACTGCTGGCGGGGGCGACGTGGGTCGGCAACCGCCGCTGGGATTTGCGCTTCCGCAGTGGCGAGACGCTGTCGCTGCCCGAAGGCGAGGCCGAGGCAAAGGCGGCGCTCGCCAAGTTCGCGCATATGGACGGTGCCAATCGCCTGCTCGGGCGCGGCATCCTGCGCTTTGACATGCGCGACCCCGCGCGGTTCGTCCTGCGGCTGCCGCATGAAGGACAGGTGGCGCCCGCTAAGCTCGACGAAGCGCGCGCTGCGGTTGCCGACGTCGCGGCGGCGGAGAAGGGGTAAGCGATGGCCCCGCCGCGCATCGAAAAGATCATCACTGCGCTCGACGTCGGGTCGTGGAAGGTGTGCGCGCTGATCGCGGGGCAGGCCGCCGACGGCCAACTCCATGTGCTCGGCACCGGCCAGCGCGAAAGCCGCGGTGTCCAGCGCGGCTATGTCGCCGACATGGAGCAGACCGAACATATCGTGCGCGAAGCGATCGAGCAGGCCGAGCGCATTGCGGGGCTCAATATCGACGATGTGTGGGTCAGTTTTTCGGCGGGCGGTTTGCTGAGCGACGTCGCGCCGATCGAAAGCGAACTCGGCGGCCATCGGATCGAGAAAGAGGATATCGACGACCTGCTTGCCGCGGGCCGCGCCGGGATCGACCCTGAAGGCCGCATGATCCTGCACGCGCAGCCCGCGCTTTACACGCTCGACGGCCTGACGGGGGTGAAGAACCCGATCGGGCTCCACGCCGACCGGCTGGGCGTCGACATTCATATCATCATGGCCGACGGTGCCCCGGTGCGCAATCTGGAGGCGGCGGTGCGGCAGGCGCATCTTGACGTCAACGCGGTGGTTGCGTCGCCGATCGCGGCAGGGCTCGCCTGCCTGTCGGACGAGGAACGCGACCTTGGCGTCGCGCTGGTCGAACTTGGGGCTGCGGTCACCACGGTCTCGCTTTATGCTGGCGGGATGCTCGTCGAAATGGCGTCGCTGCCCTTTGGCGCGAGTGACATCACCGACGATATTGCGTCGGCGTTTGGCATAAGGCGCAGCCAGGCACAGCGGCTGCAGAGCTTTTACGGTTCGGCATCGGCCAGCCCGCGCGACAATAACGAGGTCATCGAGCTGGAACCCGGCGCGCCGACGAGCGGGGATTCCCCGCGTATCACCCGCGCGCAGCTGGTCTCGGTGATCCGCCAGCGTCTCGACGCGATGATGGGCGAGATTGGCCGGACGCTCAAAGACCTGCATTTCGTTGGCCCCATCGGGCGCCAGGTGGTGCTGGTCGGCGGCGGCGCCGACCTCAAGGGGATTGCCGATTATACCCAGAGCGCCCTCGGACGCGCGGCACGCGTCGGCAGGCCGCGCGGCCTGCACGGCTTGCCCGATGCGCATAGCGGTCCCGCTTTCGCGACGCTGGCCGGTCTGGTTCTCTATGCGGCGTCGGATCCCGTCGACCTGCGCGATTTGCCGATGATGTCGCAGGACGTCTATCGTCCGGCAGGCACATCGATCCTGCACCGCCTGATGGCGGCGCTAAAAAGCAGTTTTTAGCGGTGAAACGCGAAAAAAGGTTAATTTTTTGGATGATTCCCACGTCACAATAGTGCAATGCGGGTTAAGAAAACCGGGCGGCGGGACACCCGCCCGTTTGGGTCGCAAGGTTGGGGAAGCGGCACCTGTCCGCCGCTGCAGGGAGACTTTTTGATGAGCATCAATATTGGCCCGCCGCAGGTCGACGAACTGAAGCCGCGGATCGCGGTGATCGGCGTCGGCGGGGCGGGCGGCAATGCCATCGCAAACATGATTGCAGCGCGGGTCGAAGGGGTCGACTTCATCGTTGCGAACACCGATGCGCAGGCGCTGAACGCATCGCCCGCCGAACGGCGCATCCAGCTGGGGACGCAGATCACCCAGGGGCTGGGTGCCGGCTCGCGGCCCGAGGTTGGCCGCGCGGCCGCCGAGGAGAGCATCGCGCAGGTCGAGGAAGCCTTGAACGGCGCGCACATGTGCTTCGTCGCCGCGGGCATGGGCGGCGGCACCGGCACGGGGGCGGCGCCGGTCATCGCCAAGGCGGCACGCGATCGCGGCATCCTGACCGTCGGCGTCGTCACCAAGCCCTTCACCTTCGAAGGCGCGCGCCGCATGCGGTCGGCGGACTCGGGCATCGCCGAGCTGCAGGACCATGTCGACACGCTGATCGTCATTCCGAACCAGAATCTGTTCCTGGTCGCTAATCCGAACACGACCTTCAAAGAAGCCTTCACCATGGCGGATGAAGTGCTGCAGCAGGGCGTGCGCGGGATCACCGACCTGATGGTCATGCCCGGCCTCATCAACCTCGACTTTGCCGACGTTCGCAGCGTGATGCGCGAAATGGGCAAGGCGATGATGGGCACCGGCGAGGCCGAGGGCGATGGCCGCGCATTGGAAGCCGCGCAAAAGGCGATTGCCAACCCGCTGCTCGACGGTGTGTCGATGGCGGGCGCCAAGGGCGTCATCATTTCGATCACCGGCGGCGAGGACATGCGCCTGATGGAAGTCGACGAGGCGGCGAACCACATCCGCGAGCTGGTCGACCCCGACGCCAACATCATCTGGGGCAGCGCCTTCAACGACAGCCTGGACGGCAAGATCCGCGTCTCGGTGGTCGCCACCGGCATCGACAGCAACGGCGAAATGGCGGCGCAGGCTTCGCCCGCGACGCGCAGCTTCTCGTTTGCCCCGGCGCGCGCCGCGGCGCCAACGCCGGTGGCCGAGGAGGTTTTTGAACCGGTTGTCGAGGAAGAGGCCGTTGCTGACGTACCCGCCGAAGAGGCAAACGATCCTGCGCCCGGCTTTTCGCTGAGCGATACGGTCGAGGCCGAGGCGCCTGCCGCCGAAGACGAGCCGATGGAATTGTCGCAGGTCGCCGCCAGCTATGACGATACGGCGGAAGAACTGGTGCTCGATGCACCCGAAGCGCCTGCGGCCGATTATCGGTCAGCGCCTGCCGCAGCATCGGATGGCGGTGCTGGGGCTGCCGCGGAATCGCCGGCACGCGCGATCGGTGGCGGAACCTTGTTCGAACGTATGTCGCGCCTGTCGCGCGGCGCCACCGCGCCCGAGGGTGAGGCGGTCGACAAGGAAGACGGGGTTGATATTCCGCGCTTCCTGGGGCGTCAGAACAACCAGTAACGGGGCTAGCGAACGGCCGCCCACCGGGCACGGCGGGCCGGAAATCGGGATGATTTGCCCATGCGGCAAGCGAAAATGACGGCAAGGCCGGCCCGCGCGCGGCTTTGTTCCGGCGCATTCGGCGCGCTGTTGCTCGGGCTGATGGCGGCGCCTACGTTCGCGCAGGTGACGCCGCCCGACGCCGCGACCAAGGCGGCAATGGAGAAGCGTACCGCGGCGCGGACCTTATTGTCGTCGGCGCTCGCGCGGATTGCGTCGAACAACAGCGATTCACGCGCGCTACTCGACGCCGGGCGGGCATCGATCGAGTTGGAAGATTATCGTGCGGCGCTCGGCTTTCTGGTCCGCGCCGAGCAGGCAAGCCCGCGCGATGGCGCGATCAAGGCCGCGCTGGGATCGGCAGTGGTTCATATGGAAAACCCGACCCGCGCCCTCGATTATTTTGGCGAGGCGCAGCTGCTCGGCGCGCCCGAGCGGCTGTTTCTGGCGGACCGTGCGCTAGCCCGCGATTTGCTGGGACAGCAGGACGCCGCCCAGCGCGATTACCAGCTGGCGCTGTCGATCGCTCCAAACGACGAATTGACGCGGCGCTATGCCCTCTCGCTCGGGATCAGTGGCGAGGCCGATCGCGCGATCCAGATGCTGACGCCGCAATTGCGGGCGCAGGATCGCGGCGCCTGGCGGTTGCGTGCAATGATCCTGGCGATGAACGGCCGCGACGGCGAAGCAACCGAGATCGTCAATGCAACGATGCCGCCCGCGATGGCGCAGAATATTCTGCCCTATCTGACCCAGATGGACCGGCTCAATCCGGCGCAGCAGGCCGCGGCCGCCCATTTCGGGCGCTTCCCGAACGGCCAGCTCCCCGCGAAGCGTAAACCGGTTCAGGTGGCGGCCGCGACGCCATCCCCGACACCGCCCGCGACGTCGACCCGGCGCCCCAGCGCTGGCACCAGCCGCCCACCCGCCGCGTCGGTCGCGGCGACGCCGACCCCGACGCCCAGCACGCGGCCAATCGGGCCCGCCTATGCCCAGCCGCGCGAGTCCGCGCCGCAGCCGGCGTCGTCCCCGAAGCCAACGCCCGCTCCAACGACGCGCGCCGCACAGTCGCCGGTCGCCTTGCCGGATGGGCCTGCGTCGTCGGGGCCGCCCGTCTTGCAATCGACATTGCGCCAAACGCTTCGCCCCGCCGTTTCCCCCTTGCCTGAAAAAGCATCCGATATCGCGGCGGGGTCGGCAGTCGCGGCAGGACCGTCACCGGCGGCCGCAAGCCCCGATCCGGTCGTCGCCGCACAGGGCGGCGCGCGCGAAGTCGCTCCGGGCTTCTCGATCGCCGACGTTGGGACCAGCGGAGCCGTCGCGGTAGCGAACATGGCAACCACATCGCGCGATGCTTCGCCATCCGCGCCAACGCTTGCCGCAGTATCCAATTCTTCGGCGCCCGCTCCCGCTCCCGCGGCGGTAGCCCCACTCGCGTCGCTTGCCGACATCGTCGGGTCGATCGAGATTCCGCCGGAGGAACTGAACCAGCCCGACAATGCGATCGGTGCCGACACGCTCGCCAAATTGCTCGAAGACAAGCGACGCGCCGACGCGGCGGAGGATGCAAAGCGCGAAAAGGACGCGGTCGCGGCGAAAGCCAAGGCCGAGGCTGATGCAAAGGCCAAGGCCGAAGCGGCAGAGAAAAAGGCCAATCCGGCGCGCATCTGGGTACAGGTCGCGACCGGTGCCAATGCGCGGGCGCTCGCGACCGACTTTGGCAAATTCGCGAAGAAAAGCCCCGACTTGTTCAAGGGCAAATCGGGCGCGACCGCCGAATGGGGCCGGACTCGCCGCTTGCTGGTGGGGCCGTTCAAGGACCGCAAGGCGGCGCAGGACTGGCTGACGGGTTACAAGAAAGCGGGCGGCGACGGGTTCCTGTTCAACAGCGAGGCGGGCCAGGCCGTCGATCCGATTTAGGGCCAGAATCCGCCATTTGCGCCTTCGAGGTTTGAAGCGATTTTGTTCAGGGCAAGGAAGCGAGACGCAGGCATATGAAGATATTCCAAGGCTCGCTGACGCAGCCATGGACAAAATCGGTCAAATCCCCCCTCTCGCTTTACTGGGGGGACGTCGAAATGGCTTCGATCTCGTCCCCGCGCGGCCTTGCGGATGGAACCACCATCAGCGGCGGCCACGCGAAGACGATATCTTCGCCATTTCGACGCCTCGAAGGCGCAAATGGCGGATTCTGGCCCTTATGAGCGTCGCCGATTGCGCGAGCAACCCGGCGCAAAGTCGCGGGCGACGCTATGCCGAGCAGGGCCGCGTCGTTCGCGGCCCGCGCGATGATTTCCAGCGCGACCGCGATCGCATCATCCACTCGATCGCCTTTCGCCGCCTGCGCCACAAGACGCAGGTGTTCGTCGCCCCTGACGGCGACCATTATCGCGTCCGCCTGACCCACAGCATCGAGGTCGCCCAGATTGGCCGTGGCATCGCGCGCGCGCTAGGGTTGAACGAGGATCTGACCGAGGCGCTCTGCCTGGCGCACGACATCGGGCATCCGCCCTTCGGCCATGCGGGCGAAGATGCGCTGAAGGCGGCGATGGCCGAGCATGGCGGTTTCGACCATAATGGCCATACGCTGCGCACGCTGGCGCAGCTTGAATGTCCTTATCCCCGTTTCGATGGTCTCAACCTGACGTGGGAAACGCTCGAAGGGCTGGCCAAGCATAACGGCCCGGTGACGAACCCCGGCTGGGCGCTGGCCGCGATCGACGATGATTTCCGCCTCGACCTTGACAGCCATGCCAGTCTTGAGGCGCAGATTGCGGCGGTCGCCGACGACGTTGCTTACGACAATCACGACATCGACGACGGGCTACGCGCGGGCTTGCTCGACCTAGATCAGCTGATGGAGCAACCGTTTGTTGCCGCCAATTTCGGCGCCGTCGAGGGCCGCTTCCCCGGCGCGCCGCGCGACCGGTTGCTGCGCGAACTGGTGCGCGACCAGATCGGGGTAATGGTCAACGACGTCATCGCCGCGACCGCCGCCAATGTCGCGGCTGCCGGCGTCGCGAGCGTCGCCGACGTGCGCGCCGCGGGCCGACCGCTCGGTGGCTTTTCGCCCGAGCTTGCGGCGCAGGAGCGCGAGCTGAAACGCTTCATGTATGCCAATCTCTATCATCATCCCGAACAGATCGCGGCTGCCGAGGCTGCGAACCAGGTCGTCGGCCGGTTGTTTGCCGCCTACGCCGACAATCCGGGGCTGATGGGCGAGGACTGGTCAGCGCGATTGCCCGGCGAAGAATGCGCGACAACGCGGCATATTGGCGATTATATTGCAGGAATGACCGACCGGTTCGCGATAGACCGCTACGCCGAGATTTTTGGCCGCGAAGCGGTGCCCGAGGCGCTGGCGCATGTCTGACGTGCTGATCGTCGGAGCGACCGGGTTGATCGGACGCGCGGTGATCGACGCTTTCGGGAATCGCGGCCTCACGATCGTCGCGCGCCGACCGGTCGAGGGGCTGGCGCCGCATCATATAGCGCGCGTCGCGTCGCCGGACGACTGGCCCCACGTCATCGCCGCCGAACGCCCCGCGGTCCTGATTTGCTGCCTTGGCACCACGATCCGCCAGGCGGGATCGCAGGCGGCGTTTCGCGCGGTCGACTATGACCTCATCCTCGCTGTGGCAGAGGGGGCGCGGCAAGGCGGCACGGGGCACATGATCGTCGTCAGCTCGGTCGGGGCGTCCGCGAAAGCAGGTAACTTTTATTTGCGGACCAAGGGCGAGACCGAGGATGCGCTGCGCGCCCTGGGGTTCGACCGGCTCGATCTGATTCGTCCGGGGCTGCTGACCGGCGATCGGCCCGGGCCGCCGCGACTGGGCGAGGGGCTGGCGACCATCGCGGCGCCGCTGATGGATGCGTTGCTGCACGGTTCCCTTCGTCGCTATCGTTCGATTCCCGGTGACAAGGTCGCCGCCGCGATCGTCCGGTTGGCGGCGCAGGGCGGTTCGGGAGTGCATATCCACGAAAACGACGCGATCCGCGCGCTCGCCGATTGACTCCGCCCGGGGGCAGCGCCAAGGCTCGCTGCGTCTGTCGGGCCTCCCCTAAAGAGATTCGACCGGCCGCGCGGGAGAGCGTGGGGCAGGGCGACCAGCACCCACCACCGAAGGAGCAACCGCCCCGGAAACTCTCAGGTCAGCAGGACCGCGCAGGCTGGAACGGACACTCTGGAAAGCGTTCCGGCTGTCGGCTGGAACCACCGAAGGGGTAACTCCATGCGATCATGGAGGAAAACTCTCAGGTTCCCGTGACAGAGGGGGCATGGCGAAAGGCGCGGCACCCCGCCGCGCATCCGCCGTGCAACCGCGGGAGACTGACATGACCGAAACCGAACAATTGGATGACGACGGCGCGATCGCGGCAGCGACCGAGGTGTTGCCGCTCGACGCCTGGCACCGCGCCAAGGGCGGCCGGATGGTCGAATTCGCCGGATACTGGATGCCGATCCAATATGAAGGCATCATGGCCGAACATCTGTGGGTCCGCGAACATGCCGGATTGTTCGACGTCAGCCATATGGGGCAGTTGCTCCTTTCGGGCGACAAGGTCGCCGAAGCGCTCGAAACGCTGGTTCCAGGCGATATTTCGGCATTGAAGCCCGGGCGGATGCGCTATTCGCTGCTGCTTGCTGAGGACGGCGGCATTCTCGACGACCTGATGATCACCAACGAGGGTGATCAGTTCGGCATCGTCGTCAACGGCGCCGTGAAATGGGAAGACATCGGATATCTCCGCGAAAACCTGCCCGACGACATCACGCTGAACCATAACGAAGACTATGGGCTGCTCGCGTTGCAGGGCCCGAAAGCGGTGATCGCGCTGGCGCGGCTGGTCCCCGAAGCGGCAGGCCTCGTGTTCATGCAGGCGATCCCCGCGACATGGAACGGCCATGCGATCGGGGTCAGCCGCTCGGGCTATACCGGCGAAGATGGGTTCGAAATTTCGCTGCCGAACGAGGCGCTGACCGAATTTGCCGATGCTTTGTGCGCGATGGACGAGGTGAAGCCGATCGGGCTCGGTGCACGCGATTCGCTGCGGCTGGAAGCGGGGCTGCCGCTCTATGGCCATGACCTCGATCCCGCGACCGATCCGGTCGAGGGTGATCTGGCGTTCGCGATCAGCAAGCGCCGCCGCGAGGAAGGCGGCTTTCCGGGTGCCGCGCGCATCCTCGGTCATCTCGCCGACGGCGCCCCGCGCAAACGGGTCGGCCTGCTTGTCGATGGCAAAATGCCCGTGCGCGAGGGCGCAAAATTGTTCGATGGCAACACCGAAATCGGCGTCGTGACGTCAGGTGGTTTCGCCCCCAGCGTCGGCGCGCCGATCGCGATGGGCTATGTGCCGACCGGATTGTCGGCACCGGGGACCGCCGTCGCGGCCGAAGTGCGCGGCAAGCGCGTCGCCTGCACCGTCGCCGCCATGCCCTTTGTTCCGCATAATTATGTCCGTAAAACAGGAGCTTGATCGATGCCGCGTTACTATACCGAAGAGCATGAGTGGATCGAGGTTGACGGCGACGTCGCGACGGTCGGCATCACCGATTTCGCGCAGGGCCAGCTTGGCGACATCGTGTTCGTCGAAGTCCCCGACACCGGCGCGGAGCTCAGCCAGGGCGGCGACGCCGCGGTGGTCGAATCGGTGAAGGCGGCGAGCGACGTGTACGCCCCGGTCGATGGCACCGTGACCGAAGGCAACAGCGCGCTCGAGGAAGATCCCGCGCTCGTCAACTCGGACCCCGAAGGCGAAGGCTGGTTCTTTCGGCTGACGCTGAGCGACAAGAGCCAGCTCGACGGCCTGATGGACGCCGCCGCGTACAAGGCGTTCTGCGACGCGCTCTAGCGATTTCATCCCTCCCCCTTGGGGGGAGGGGTTTATGGAGAAAATGCAATCGCCACGGACGCCGCCCTTGCCAACTGCCGCCTGATGGTGGCCACCCCGATCTATGAGGGGGCGCAGGGGACCTATGTCCGCGCGGCGCTGGCGCTCGCGCTGCGCGCCCAGGCGGCGGGCATTTCGGTACGCTTCGAGTTCATCCTTTACCAGCCGTCGATCACCCGCGCGCGCAACATGCTGACCGCGATGTTCCTGGCGAGCGACTGCACCCATCTGCTGTTCATCGATGCCGACATCGATTTTTCGGCCGACGACGTGTTCTCGCTCGTCCGTGCGATGGAGGCAAACCCCGACTGTGGGGTGCTCGGCGGCGCCTATCCGCGGCGGATGATCAACTGGGCCAATGTCGCGCGCGCGGTGGAACAGGGGTTAGTGAAGGGTAACCCGGCGGACCTGGCGCGCTATACGGGCGACTTTGCGCTGCATTTCCTGAATCCCGAGCAGAATTTCAAGCTGACCGACCTCGTCGAATTGACGCGGCTCGGCACCGCGATGATGCTGATCCGCCGCGCAGTGCTGGAAGGCATGGCGGCGGCAATGCCCGACCTCGTGTTCCGGCCCGACCCTGCCGAGCGACAGGCGCATGGCGTCGGTGAAATCGTCCCGGCCTTTTTCTGCCCCTATATCGAGCCCGAAAGCCAGGCGCTGCTTTCCGACGACTATGCCTTTTGCCGCCGCGTGCGTGATGCAGGCTTTCGCATCTGGCTCGCGCCGTGGATCCGCACGACGCACGCCGGCCCGGCGATCTTTTCCGGCACTCTTGCCGACACCGTTCAGCTTTTCTCCCCAAAACCAGATTCTTCTGCGGAGTAGTTCATGCGTTATCTCCCCCTCACATCCGATGACCGCAGCGCGATGCTCGCGACTATCGGCGCGTCGTCGATCGACGATCTGTTCGCCGATGTTCCCGCCGATGCACGGCTCGACGGCCCGATCGCGGGTTTGCCGCCGCACGCCAGCGAGCTCGCGGTTGAGCGCCATATGGCGGCGCTGTCGCGCCAGAACCGCGCGGCGGGCGACGGTCCCTTCTTTTTGGGCGCCGGGGCGTACCGCCACCACGTCCCCGCCAGCGTCGATCATCTGATCCAGCGCGGCGAGTTTCTGACCGCCTACACGCCGTACCAGCCCGAAATCGCGCAGGGTACGCTCCAGATGCTGTTCGAATTCCAGTCGCAGGTCGCGCGCCTGCTCGGCACCGATGTCGCCAATGCGTCGATGTACGACGGATCGACCGCCTGCTGGGAAGCGATCGTAATGGCGCGGCGCGTCACCAAGCGGAACAAGGCACTGCTGTCGACGGGGCTGCACCCGCATTACCGCAGCGTCGCGCGCACGATGGCGAAATATACCGGCGACGTGCTGGTCGACGGCGATCCCGGCCTCGATGCGCGAACCGACTGGGCGGCGCTTGCCGCCAGCGTCGACAAGGATGTGAGCTGCGTCGTCGTGCAATATCCCGACATTCTCGGCCGCATCGACGATATGACCGCGCTCGCCGCGGCGTGTCAGGCGGCGGGCGCGCTGCTGGTCGCGGTGGTCACGGAACCCGTGGCGCTCGGGCTGATCAAGGCGCCGGGCGAAATGGGTGCCGACATCGTGGTGGGCGAGGGGCAGTCGCTGGGCGTCGGGCTGCAATTCGGCGGGCCTTATGTCGGCCTGTTCGCCTGCAAGTCCAAATATGTCCGACAGATGCCGGGGCGCCTCTGCGGCGAGACGGTCGACGCGAACGGCAAGCGCGGCTTCGTGCTGACGCTCTCGACGCGCGAGCAGCATATCCGTCGCGAGAAGGCGACGAGCAATATCTGCACAAATTCAGGACTCTGTGCGCTGGCTTTCAGTATTCACATGACCTTGCTCGGCGAAGCGGGGCTGCGCCAGCTTGCCGCGATCAACCATGGCCGCGCGAAAAAGGCCGCGGCCGAACTCGCCAAAGTCCCCGGCGTGTCGGTGATGAACGACAGCTATTTCAACGAATTCACCCTAGCGCTGCCGACCGAGGCGCGTCCGGTGGTCCACAAGCTGGCCGAAAAGGGTGTCCTTGGCGGCGTTTCGCTCGGGCGCCTTTATCCCGACAATGCCGCGCTGGCGAACGGCCTCGTCGTCGCCGTCACCGAGACCGTGACCGAGGATGATATTGCCGCCTTTGCCGCGGCGCTGAAGGAGGTACTGGCATGACCGCGCTCAACCGCGCCGGCTGGCGCCCCGAAATGAACGTCGCCGGCGGCGCCGACGACACCGCGACCTTCACCGGAAACCGCGCGCTGATGCTCGAGGAAGCGCTGATCTTCGAGATCGGCGGGGCCGAAACCACCGGCGTCGATTTCGACGAAGCGGCGCCCGCCGCCGACCTTGGCGCGCTCGCGCGCACCGCGCCGATCGGCCTGCCGGGCCTCAGCGAAGCCGAAACGGTGCGCCACTATACGCGCCTGTCGCGGCAGAATTATGCCATCGACCTCGGCCTGTTCCCGCTCGGCAGCTGCACGATGAAGCACAACCCGCGCCTCAACGAAAAGGTCGCGCGGATGCCCGGCTTTGCCGACGCGCATCCGCTGCAACCGCAGGAGACGGTGCAGGGCGCCTATGCGGTGATCCACGAACTCGCCGAATGGCTGATCACGCTCACCGGCATGCACAGCGTCGCGATGTCGCCCAAGGCCGGCGCGCATGGCGAACTTTGCGGCATCCTCTGCATCAAGGCGGCCTTGGAAGCGCGCGGTGAGGACCGCCGCGTGATCCTCGTCCCCGAAAGCGCCCACGGCACCAACCCCGCGACCGCGGCCTTCGCGGGCTTCACCGTCGAGGATATTCCCGCGACCGAAGCGGGCCGCGTCAACCTCAAAGCGCTGAAGGCGCGGCTCGGCCCCGATGTCGCGGGGGTGATGATCACCAATCCCAACACCTGTGGGCTGTTCGAGCGCGAGATGAAGGCGATTTCGGACGCGGTCCACGCCGCGGGCGGCTATGTCTATTGCGACGGCGCCAATTTCAACGCGATTGTCGGGCGCGTGCGCCCCGGCGACCTCGGCGTCGATGCGATGCACATCAACCTCCACAAGACCTTCTCGACCCCGCACGGCGGCGGCGGCCCGGGTTCGGGACCGGTCGTGCTGTCGGAGGCGCTTGCGCCTTTCGCGCCGCTGCCTTTCGTCACGAAGCAGGGCAACGGCTTCCGCCTGATCGAAGAGGAAAGCGCGGGCGAGGATCATCCGCAGACCTTTGGCCGCATGACCGCTTTCCACGGCCAGATGGGGATGTTTACGCGCGCGCTGACTTACATCCTCAGCCACGGGGCCGACGGGCTGAAGCAGGTCGCCGAAGATGCGGTGCTCAACGCCAACTATGTCCTGCGCAGCCTCGAGGACGTGCTCGACGCGCCGTTCGCGGCGTCGGGTCCGTGCATGCACGAGGCGCTGTTCAGCGACAAGGGGCTCGCCGAAGGCTTCTCGACGCTCGACATCGCCAAGGGGCTGATTGACGAGGGCTATCATCCGATGACGGTCTATTTCCCCCTCGTCGTCCACGGGGCGATGCTTGTCGAGCCGACCGAGACCGAGAGCAAGGCGGCGCTCGACCAGTTCATCGGGGCGCTGCGCAGCATCGCGATGCGCGCGCGCAATGGCGACCCGGCGCTGAAAAGCGCCCCGCACTTCGCGCCGCGCGCGCGGCTGGATGAGACGGCGGCGGCGCGCAAGCCCGTGTTGGCCTGGGAGGGTGACCAATAAGCGATCGTCATCCCGGCGAAGGCCGGGATCTCGCCAGTGCGTCATTATGATAGGATGAGATCCCGGCTTTCGCCGGGATGACGGATAAAGGGGAGGGTGCGATGAGCTGGGACACAATCTTTCTGATCGCCAACTATTGGGCCGTTGCGGCGTGGGTCGCGCTCGCCTTTCTGCCGCGCGGACCAAAGATATTGGCGTTGATCCTCTATGCCGGCGTGTTCCTGCTGTGCCTTACCTATACGGTGATGATTGTCGGTTTCCTGACTGGCGGCATCGATCCCGGTGGGCCTGGCGGCGGTGATTTCACGACGCTGGCGGGGGTGATGAAGCTGTTCGACAGCCCCGGCGGCGCGACCCTCGGGTGGGTTCATTATCTGGCGTTCGACCTGTTTACCGGCATGTGGATCGCGCGCGACGCCGATCAAAAGGGGTTCAGCCGGATCGCGCAATTCCCCTTCCTGCTCCTGACCCTGATGGTCGGCCCAGTCGGACTGTTCGCCTGGCTGATAGTGCGCGACCGGCGCGCGCGGGCGCAGGCCAAGGCCTGATGGCGTCATCTCCGCCGTGGATGCCGAGCGACGGCGGCAGGGAGGACAAACGCCACGCCCCGGCGACGCTGCGCAATCGCGATGCCATCGCGGCGGTACTGACCGAATGGCTGCCCGCGAGCGGCACGGTGCTGGAGGTCGCGAGCGGATCGGGCGAGCATGTCGTCCATTTCGCTGTGGCCTTCCCGGCGCTCGACTGGCAGCCGAGCGATCCCGATCCCGCGGGACGGATCTCTATCGCCGCTTGGTGCGCCGAGGCTGCGCTGGCCAATATCGCGCCGCCGCTGGCGCTCGATGCGGCGGCGGCAGACTGGCCGCTCGACCAAGCCGACGCCATCCTGTGCATCAATATGGTCCACATCAGCCCTTGGGCGGCGACGCTGGGGCTGCTGGCGGGCGCGGCGCGGTTGCTCGCGCCGGGGGCGCCGCTCATCCTCTACGGCCCCTATATCGAGCCCGACGTGCCGACCACCGACAGCAATCTGGCGTTCGACGCCAGCCTGCGCGCGCGCGATCCGACGTGGGGGCTGCGTCCGATCGACGACGTCAAGGCGGCCGCTGCGGCGGCCGGACTGCGCTTTGCCGAACGCCGCGCCATGCCCGCCAACAATCTGATGCTGCTCTTTCGCCGCACCTGACGTTGCTGACAGGGTTGTCGATACGCGCTTTACCTGCCGCGTACAACCGCTAGCCTTTCCCCAATTGCGCGCCAAAGATGCGATTCGAGGAGAGAGAACCCATGCCCCGCGACGTTTCGGAGCTTTTCACATTCGATGAATTCCTGACCCATTGGGCCAGCGAGCGTCCCGACCGCGTCGCGCTGCGTGAAGAAGATCGCGTTTATAACTACGCACAGCTCGACGAAGCGACGGCGAAGGTCGCGTCGGCGCTGATTGCCGCGGGCCTGGGCAAGGGCGACCGGATCGCGTGGATCGGCAAGAATAGCGACCTCTATTTCATCCTCTTCTATGGCGCGGCGCGCGCCGGGATCGTGATGGCGCCGATCGGCTGGCGGCTGTCGCCGACCGAATGGGCGTTCATCGTCAACGATACCCAGGCAAAGCTGGTGTTCGCGGGGCCGGGGTTCGAAACGATTGCCGACCAGCTGGCCGGCAAGCTCGACCACGCCCCCAGGATCATCGACGCCGCCGCTGCGCGCGCGATGATCGATGGCGCGGCGCGGACTGCGTTTGCGCCTTCGATGGCGCATGATGCGGTGCTGCAACTCTATACCTCGGGCACGACCGGCAATCCGAAGGGCGCGGTGCTGTCGAACCATAATCTGTTCGCGCTGCGCAAACATTCGAACGACCTCGACCTGCCCTATACCAAATGGGAGGATGACGAGGCGGTGCTGGTCGCGATGCCGTGCGCGCATATCGGTGGCACCGGGCTCGGCATCATGGCGCTCGCCGCAGGGCTGCCCGGCATCATCCTCGCCGAGTTCAACCCCGACGGGGTGTTCGACGCGGTCGAACAGCATGGCGTCACGCGCTTTTTCATGGTCCCCGCGGCGCTGCAGTTCCTGCTGATGCACCCGCGCTGCGCCACGGTCGATTACAGCCGCCTCAAATACATCCTGTACGGCGCCGCGCCGATCCCGCTCGAGCTGCTGCGCCAGTGCATCCAGATGTTCGGGGCGCAGTTCATCCAGGCCTATGGGATGACCGAAACCACCGGCACGATCTCGATGCTGCCGCCCGAGGATCATGATCCCGCGGGCAATGCGCGGATGCGGTCGGCGGGCAAGCCGCTGCCGGGGGTCGAGATCAGGATTTTGGGGTCAGATGGTGCGGAAGTTCCGGTGGGTGAGGTGGGCGAGGTGGTCACCCGATCGTCGAACAACATGCTGGGATATTGGAACCTGCCCGAAGCGACGGCAAAGACCGTCGATGCCGACGGCTGGATCCGCACCGGCGATGCGGGCTATATGGACGCGGACGGCTATCTGTTCATCCACGACCGGATGAAGGACATGATCATTTCGGGCGGCGAGAATATCTATCCCGCCGAGGTCGAAAGCGCGATCTTTGGTCACCCCGCGGTGCAGGAGGTCGCGGTGTTCGGCATCCCCGACGACAAATGGGGCGAGACGGTGAAGGCCGTCTGCGTCGCCAAGCCCGGCATGACGATCGACGAAGCCGACATCATCGCCTGGACGCGCGAACGCATCGCGCCGTTCAAATGTCCGCGCAGCGTCGATGTCATCGATGCTTTGCCGCGCAATGCCAGCGGCAAGATTTTGCGCAAGGATTTGCGGGCGCCGTATTGGGCGGGTTATGCGCGGATGGTGAATTGAGGGGCGGCAGCTAGCGACCGGTAGCGGACGTACGTCATTTCCTCTCTCCCCTTGAGGGAGAGATACGAAGGCTTGGCAGCTTGCTGCCTAGCCGCAGTTGAGAGGGGGCTCTACGCCTGCTGGCGTCCAGTCCCCTCTCCAAGCTTCGCTAGCTCCTGACGGAGCAAGCTGCGCTATCCTCTCCCTCAAGGGAAGAGGAGTTTAGGGCAGCTCACCACCCCAAAGCAGACGTTGCGGCTAAACCCTCTGCCGCTCACGTGCCCGCACAAATCGCTCGCGCGCCATGCACCGCGCCAGCCACGCCTTCGTCGCGTCGCCCAGTACATCGTCAGCCCCCAGCGTCGTCGCCAGAAACGCCGCATAGCCGATCGCAATATCGGCAATCGTAAAGCGCCCCGCGACCAGCCATTCGCGCCCGTCGGCCAGCGCCGCTTCGATGCTTTTCGCGCGTCCACCGAAAAAGGCTTTGTAATCCTCGACGGCCTGCGCCAGCCGCCGCGCCTCGGGCTCGACCCGCGTGTAACGGATCATGATCGCGAGCGGAAAGGTCAGCGTCGCGTCGCTGCGGTGCAGCCAGTTGCGATAGTCCCAATAATCACCCTCGTCGCGGCGCACCTCCAGCGGCGTGCCTTCGGCGATGCGCTCGCAGATCGCCGCCGATTCGGTCATCAGCCGCCCGTTCTCGACCCAGCCCGGGATCGTCATCAGCGGGTTCACCGCGCGATACTCGGGCTCGAACGCGCGCGGCGGGAATTTCAGGACGCGCAGGTCGACGTCGATACCCGCCTCCTCGACCGCCCACAGACAGCGCAGCGAGCGGGCGTCGGGGCAGTGGTAGAGAATAGGGCGCGTCATGCGGCAACCTCCTTCGGTCGGTTGATGTGGCGGCGATGCTCACGCCAGGCGATGAACAGGCCCGACGCGACGATCAGCGGCGCGCCGACCCACGTCGTGTCGGCGGGCAGGGTGCCAAAGAACCACCACCCTGCGGCGATCGCCCACAGCAGGCTGGAATAGTCCATGGGGATGACCACCGACACCGGGGCAAGGCGCAGCGCGCCGGTCAGCGACATTTGCGCGACCGCGCCAAGGAAGCCGAGCGCGATGAGCAACAGCCACTCCCCGCCGTCATGCGGCGTGATGACAAAGGGCAGGGCGATGCCGAGCGGGATCATCGAGAGCAGGCTGAACCAGAAGACGATCGTCGCGGCGGCTTCGGTGCGGCCAAGGTCGCGGACGGCAATGGTGATCAGCGCGGTCATGATCGCGCCGCCCAGCGCGACAAAGGTACCGAGTGCGTGGGTGCCATCGAACCCGCCCGCAAAGCTTGCAAACGGATCGAGTACGACGAGGACGCCGACAAAACCGATGATCACCGCGCTCCACCGCTGCCACCCTGTGGCTTCGCCGAGCAGCAGCGCGGCAAAGATCACCGCAAAGATCGGCACCGAAAGGCTGATCGTCGTCGCTTCGGCCATCGGCAGCAGGATCATCGCGCCGAAATTGCACGCCATGCCGGTCAGCCCCATCAGCATCCGCCGCGTGTGCGCGCCGATGCGGTGGGTCTTGAGTGAGGCGAAACCGCCGGTCGCCTTCACCCACAGGAGCAGGAAGGGCAGCACCAGCGCCTGTCGCCAGAACAGGCTTTCGACGATGTGGATGCCTGCCCGGTCGATATATTTGACCACCACGAACATCAGCGACAGGCTGGCCATCGCGAGAAGGCGGAGCGCGATGCCGCCGAGATAGTTTTGCGGCGCGGCGGCGGAGGGGGCGGCGGCGGATGTCATGCCAATCTGCGCATATCAGGCGGGTGCGCGCGCGCAAGCCGTGATCCCCCTTGCCCCGCCTCCGCAATCGGGCTAGGGGCGCACTCCGGCCTAGGGGTATAGCTCAGTTGGTAGAGCATCGGTCTCCAAAACCGAGGGTCGCGGGTTCGAGTCCTGCTGCCCCTGCCAGGCCACAAATCACCAAGAGGCCACGTCCTCGCCTGCATCATGGGCAGGCTTTCAAGTCCGGGACGGCCCGGCAGCTTGAATGGGAGGCTGTCATGGCCTGGATCTATCTCGCAATTGCTGGTGCGCTCGAAATCGTCTGGGCGTTTTCGATGAAACAGTCGGACGGCTTTACCAAGCTTGGTCCGTCGCTGCTCACGCTGGTCGCGGCTTTTGCCAGCTTTGCGCTGCTGGCGCTGTCGATGAAATCGCTGCCGCTCGGCACCGCTTACACGATCTGGACCGGCATCGGGGCGGTCGGCGCATTTGTCGTCGGCATCCTCGTGCTGGGCGAACAAGCGAGCGCGATGCGGATATTTGCCGCGGTGCTGATCGTCAGCGGCCTCGTGTTGATGAAATTGTCGGCGCCCGCCTGATCGGTTCAGATCAGGATATGACAGACGCCCGGCTGCGGGCGGACAATTCCGCGCGTCAGTTGCGCCAAGGCACCCTCGTCGATCCGTGCCGCGTCGGTCAGTTCGATGCGGTAGCGGCCATGGAGAGCGCGGACGGCGCGGACATTGTCGTTGCCGCCGAGCGCAGCGGTGATATCGTCGCGCAGGGCGACCGGCTCGACGTCGCGGCTCGCCGGTTGCGCATCCGCGGCCGGGGCGACCGCCGCGCCGCCTGACAGCGTACCGCGAATTTCCTCGGCGACCAGATCGGCGATCGGGCCGAGCACGACCTGTGCCGCCTTGTCGGACGGGCGGATGATGCCGCGCGCACCGAGCCGCGACAGCGCAGCGTCGTCGATCGCGTCGTTGTCGGCGACGATCAGGCGGAGCCGGGTTGTACAGGCATCGACGCTGACCAGATTGGCGGCGCCGCCCAGCGCGGTGACAAAGGCGTCGCCGCGCGCGCTCCCGGCGTTGGTCGCCGCGGCCTCGGCGACCTCGCCTTTTTCGCGGCCCGGGGTCGGCAAGTCGAAGCGGCGGATGAAGAAACGGAACAGCCCGTAATAGAGCAACGCATAGACCCCGCCGATCGGCAGCAGCAGCCACGGCCGCGTCGCGAGGCTGAAGTTGAGCACATAGTCGAACAGCCCCGCCGAAAAGCCGAAGCCGAGCCGGATGCCGAGCGCGTCCATCAGCGCCATCGACACGCCCATCAGCAGCGCGTGGATCGCGTAGAGCAAGGGCGCGACGAACATGAAGGTGAATTCGATCGGCTCGGTCACGCCGGTCAGAAAGCTCGTCAGCGCCAATGACAGCAGCATCCCGCCGACCGCTTTGCGCCGTTCGGGCCGCGCCTCGTGATACATGGCGAGGCATGCGGCGGGCAGGCCGAACATCATCACCGGGAAAAAGCCCGACATGAAGGCGCCGGCGGTCGGGTCGCCCGCGAAGAACCGGCGCAAATCGCCCGTCGCCCCCGCAAAGTCGCCGACGACGAACCAGGCGGCATTGTTGATGATATGGTGCAGCCCGGTGACGATCAGCAGGCGGTTGAGCGTGCCATAGACGAACAGCCCTACGCCGCCGCTTTCGACGACGGTGCGGCTGGCGGTGTCGATCGCGCCGCTGATATGTGCATAGCCATAACCGAGCACCGCCGCGAGCAGCAGCCCGGCGACCCCGCTGGCGATCGGCACGAAGCGGCGCCCGCCGAAAAAGGCGAGATATTCGGGCAGTGCGATCGTCGCGAAGCGGTTGTAGAAATTGCCGCCGATCAGTCCCGACAAGATGCCGATCGGCACCTCCAACTTGTCGATCTGGCTCAGCGCCCAGGTCTTTGCGGCGAGTGCCGCGGCGGCTTCGGGCAACCCGGCGCCAACATCGGGCGGCGCGATCAGAAAGGTCTGCGCGCCCGTTGTTGTGACCAGATAACAGACGACGCCCGCCAGCGCGGCGGCGCCATTGCCGTCGCGCGCGAACCCGACCGCGACGCCGATCGCGAACAAGATACCGAGATTGTCAAAGATCGCCGCACCCGCGGCGGAGATGAAGGCGATGCCGAGCAGGTCGGGCTGGCCGATGCGCAACAACAGACCCGCGATCGGCAGCACCGCGATCGGCAGCATCAACGCGCGGCCGAGCGGCTGGAGCGTTTCGAGTATCTTCCTCATCGACGTGTCTCCTCGAAAGCGCGGGAGAGCGCACGAACTTCGGCGGCCGACTTGCATTGCAGCGCAAGCTCAGCATGCGCGCGCGCTTCGCTCAGCGTCAGGCCGCGGACGATCTGCTTCGCCTCGGCGACGAAGCCGGGGACTGCCGACAATTCGGTGACGCCCAGACCGATCAGGATCGGCACCGCCGCCGGATCCGATGCGAGCCCGCCGCACACCCCGACCCAGCGTCCGCGCGCGGTGGCGCGGCGGCAGGTTTCGCCGATCATGCGGAGCACGGCAGGATGCATCGCGTCGACCCCGGCGGCGACCGCGGGATTGCCGCGGTCCATCGCCAGCACATATTGGGTGAGGTCATTGGTGCCGATCGACAGGAAATCGGCCTCGAGCGCGAGCAGGTCGGCGGTCATCGCGGCAGCAGGGGTCTCGACCATCACCCCGACCTCGACGGCGTCGGCGATCGCCATGTCGCTGCGCAGCCGGTCGACCAGCGTGCGGACCTGCCGCAACTCGTCGATGCTGGCGATCATCGGGATCATGATCTTGCACGCGCCCACGGGCTCGACGCGCAGGATCGCGCGGAGCTGGGTTTCGAGCAGGTCGGGCCGCGCGAGCGCGACGCGGATGCCGCGCTGGCCGAGCGCCGGATTTTCCTCCTCTGCGATCGGAATATAGGCGGCAGGCTTGTCACCGCCGATGTCGAGCAGGCGGATGATGACGGGTTTGCCGGGCAGCGCGTCGGCGATCGCCTGATAGGCGGCGTGCTGTTCGTCCTCCGACGGCGCGGTCTCGCGATCGAGGAACAGGAATTCGCTGCGCACCAAACCCGATCCCTCGGCGCCCTGTGCAGCGGCGAACTGCGCGTCGGCTGCGCTGCCCAGATTGGCGCAAATCTCGATCCGCGTTCCGTCGGCGGTCCGGCACGCTTCTTGCGCAGCGGCCTGCGCGGCGTCGCGCCGCGCGGCACGCTTCGCCAGCCGCGCGGCAAAGGCAGCGGCGTCGGCGGGGGAGGGGCGCAGCGTGACATGGCCGAGTTCGGCGTCGAGCAGCAACGGCGCATCATCCTCGATCGCGCCCAGCGCAGCGCCCATCGCGACGAGCGCGGGCAGCCCCATTCCGGCGCACAGGATTGCAACGTGCGACGTCGGCCCGCCACGCGTCAGGCAGACCCCGGCGGGATTCGCAGCGGCGAGCGCCACCAGCTGCGACGGCAACAGGTCGTCGGCGACGATGATTGCGCCCGCGGCCATCGCGGCACCGTCGAGCGGGGTTCCGGTCAGCGCCGACAGCAGCTGCCGTTCGATGTCGACCAGATCGTCGATCCGTTCGATCAGATGCGCGTTGCCGGTCGCGCGGATCGCGTCGATCTGGTCATGGATCGCACCGCGCCAGGCAAAGCCCGCGCTGCGTCCCGCGGCGATCCGTGCGTCGGCGCCCGCGATCAGTTCGGGATCGTCGATGAGCGCAAGATGCGCCTGCATGACAGCCGCGATGCTGGCGTCGCCGCTGTCGGCGCGCGCCGCAATATGCGCGCGCACCGCATCGCGCGCCGCCAGCAGCGCGGCGCGCTCTTCCGCCGCGCCGACGCCCTCGCTCGCTACCGCAATCTCGGCCTGCCGCAGCCGCGCCGCGGGTCCCATCGCGAGCCCGGGCGACGCGATCACGCCGCCGATTTGCCCAACTTGCAGGGTAGTCCTCGGGGGTGCGGCCGCCGACGGCGCAGCAGGCGCCGTCTCGCCCATGTCGGTCGCCAGCAACGCGGCGATGGCCGCCAACGCTGCCTCGGCGTCGTCGCCGCGCGCCTGCACGACGACCTCGTCGCCGAACCGCGTGCCGAGCGCGAGCAGCGCCACGGTGCTGCGGGCGTCGCCGCGCTTGTCGCCGTTCAGCAGGTGCAGCTCGGCCTGAAATCCGCGCGCGGCTTCGCAGATCCGCGCGGCAGGCCGCGCGTGGATGCCGTGCGGCAGCGCCAGCTTCACCGTCTGTTCGATCACAATCCCGTCGTCCGAGCTGCGCCGGACGTTCGCCTGCACGGGAACCAGCGTCATCAGCGCCTCGCACGCGCCGATCGCGCAGTCGGTGCTGCGGCGGCTGATCGCAAACGCTTCGGCATTGGTGACGATCACCGGGGTGATCAGGCTGGGCGCCGCGAGCGCGACGGCGTCTAGGTCAAAGCGAATCAGCGGGTCGCCGCGCGCGACGGTCTGGCCGATCGCCACCAGCGGCGTGAAGCCTTCGCCCTTCAGCATTACGGTGTCGAGCCCGATATGGATCAGCACCTCGGCGCCCTCGGCGCTGCGCAGCGAAATCGCATGCCCGGCGTCGTGCAGCGTCACCACCTCGCCGTCGAACGGCGCGACGATCGTGTCGCCGAGCGGCTCGATCGCCACGCCGTCGCCCATCATGCGCTGGGCGAATACGGGATCGGGAACGCTGTCCAGCGTCGTCGCCCACCCTCTGAGCGGAGAGGTGATGATCAGGCTCATCGATCTAATCCCCAAAACTTCCGCCGCTTTTTTTGTGCGGCTTGATTATCATTCTACGCGCGGGACAGGTCCGGTACGGTGTCGGGCGCAATCCGTCCGCCGATCCACGTCGCACGCGGATCGAGTTCGTTGCCCAGCCATACCCAGTCGGCACGCTGCCCCGGCGCGATCGCTCCGTGACTGTCCTGCAGCGACAGGAAGGCGGCGGGGGTCGCGCTGGCCATCGCCGACACGTCCGTCACCGGCAGCCCGGTCACCTCGACCGTCTTGCGCAGCGCCGCCGCCATGTCGAGATGTGTCCCGGCAAGGGTGCCGTCCTCAAAAATGCAGACGCCGTCCTTCACCGCGATACGCTTGCCCTGCAGGGTGAATTCGCTGTCGTCGGTGCCGACGCTGGGCATCGCATCGGTGACCAGCATGACGCGCTCGATGCCCTTGGCCTTGATCGCCAGCCGGACTACCGCGGGGTGGAGATGGACGTCGTCGACGATCAGGCCGCAATAGCTGTCCGAATCGAACGCGGCGCCGACCGCGCCCGGCGCGCGGTGGTGCAGCGGCGACATCGCGTTGAACAAATGGGTAAAGCCGGAAAGTCCCGCGCTGATCGCCCGCTGCGCCTCGTCGTAGGTCGCGTCGCTGTGACCGGCGCTGACGATCACGCCATGGCGGACGAGGGTGCGAATATCCTCTTCGTCGCAGAGCTCGGGCGCCAGCGTCAGCATCACACGCCCGCGATGCGGGGCGGTGAGCGTTGCGAGCGTCTCGGCGTCGAGGCGGCGGATGCGATGCGCCTCGTGGATACCGCGCTTGACCTCGTTGATGAACGGCCCTTCGATATGGATGCCGACCACCCCCGGCACCCCCTGTTCGATCGCGGCATCGACCGCGGCCATCGCGGCGGCGATCTGAGCCGGGGTGTCGCTGATCAGCGTGGGCAAGAATGCGGTGGTGCCGAACCGGGCATGCGCGGCGCCGATTGCTGCAATCGCCTCGACGTCGACCTGATCGTTGAACAGCACGCCGCCGCCGCCATTGACCTGCGTATCGATGAAGCCGGGGAGTAGCCAGCCGCCTTCCAGATCGACCATGTGATCGGCGGATGCCGGTCCGGTCGGGCCGACGGTGGTAACGGCGCCGTCGGCGACGGCAATATCTGCCGCGCCGACGGCGCCGTCCGGCAGCGCGACCCGGCCGTTGTGAAAGCGATAGATCATAAAGTCTCGGTAACCTTGTTCAGATGCGGAGGCGAGTCGGGGTTGCACCCGCGCGCCAGCGCCAGCGCGCTCGCCATGCGATAAAAGCTCTGGATCATCAGGATCGGTTCGATTGCCGGATGTGCGGCGATGGTGGGAAGATCGCCGACCGCAGGATCGGCAAGCAGCACCGTCGCACCGCGCCGCCGAAATTCGGCGACCGTATCGCGGACGCTGATCGCGGCGCGATCGGTGCCGCCCAGCGCCAGCACATGAAAGCCCTTGCCGACGATGGCCATCGGTCCATGGCGCACTTCGGCGGCGCTGAACGCTTCGGCGTGAAGCGCTGACGTCTCCTTGAACTTGAGCGCCGCCTCCTGGGCGGCGCCAAGGCCATAACCGCGGCCAAGGACGAACAGGTTGCTCGCGCCGCGATAGGCCGTGACGGCGGCCGACCAGTCGAGAGCAAAGGCGTTGGCGAGGCTGGCAGGCAGCGTATCGAGCGCCGCATCGAGCGCGGCATTTTGCGACCAGGCGGCGACAAGCGCCGCGATCGCCGCCAGCGAGCAGATATAGGATTTGGTTGCGGCGACGGATCGTTCTATCCCCGCTGACAACGGGATCACGACGTCGGCGACCTTCGCGAGCGGGGTGTCCGGCGCATTGACCAGCGCGACGACGAACGCGCCGGACGCGCGCTGCTGCTCGACCGCGGCAAGCAGGTCGGGGCTTTGGCCCGACTGCGAAATCGCCAGACACAAGCGGTTGCCGACCAGCGACGGAGCGTCATAGAGCGAGGCGATCGAAAGCGCGGCCGATGCGGTCGGCGTCCCGGTCAGCGTTTCGATCAGATATTTGGTATAGGTCGCGGCATGGTCCGACGAACCGCGCGCGCAAGTGACGACGGCGACCGGCGGCGCGGCGTGAAGGCGGCGCGCGATGGCGGCAAACGCATCGCGGTTCGTCTCCAGCATGCGCGCGACGGCTGCCGCCGCCTCGCCCGCTTCCTGCTCCATCAGCGTGTGTCGTCCGTCTAGCGCGGCGCTCAGCGTCATCAATCTGGCCTCCCGGTCGAGCGGCTCGCGGCGGCTCGATATATTGGTACTATATAGGTTATATATAGCTCATCAAGATGTATGTTCAAAAAATCGGTTCAGCCGATCTGGCGGCGCTGCGATGGCACGCGCGCCGCGGCGCGCGCGGCGTCGATCAGCGCGCCGCGCTGGCATCAAAGCCTCGGTATGTCGGGGATGGGCTAGCCGTTCAGCTCCGCCACGACGTCATAGGCGTCGCCGCGATAATAGCTTTGGGTGAATTCGGCGGTGCGCCCGTCGGCCAGAAAGCCGCGCCGTTCGATGAACAGCCCCGGCATACCCGGCTCGATCCCCAGAATGTCCGCCTGTTCCGCGGTAAAGGCGATGGCGCGCAATCGTTGCAACGCGCGCGCGGGCAAATGGCCCGCGGCTTCCAGCGCTTCATACAGCGACGCATCAACTGCTTCGACCGATGGCAGGCAATAGGCAGGGATCGTCGCATATTCGAGCGCCATCGACGTGTCGTCGGCATAGCGGATACGGTGGAAGCGATAGACGAGTGACCCTGGCGACAGCCCCAGCGACAATGCCTCTTCGGGCGTCACCGCGCCGGCCGTCTTGCTGATCCATTCGCTGTGCGGCTTGCGGCCGCGCGACACCATATCCTCCGAAAATGAGGTGAGCTTGGAGAAGCTTTTTTCGACCCGGGGGCGCGTAACAAAGGTCCCGGCACCGCGGCGCCGCGCGACGATGCCATCGGCGACCAGCCCGTCGATCGCCTTGCGCACGGTGATGCGCGACACGTCGAATTCTTCGGCCAGATCGCGCTCGGTGGGGATCGCCTCCTCCGGCCTGACTAGCTGCCCCTCGATCGCGCCGCGCAGAACCTTCTGTAATTGCAGATAAAGTGGGGTCGGGTCGTCCTTGTGGAGCGGACCCACGCGTTCGATCAATGACAACGACCTTGCTCCACCTGATTGCCCCGGCACGATGGCGAAAAGGCCAGCGCCGCGATCATATGTGTTGCATTGGTATCGTTGCGTCAATCTTTGTTGCGTGTGGCGACGGATGCCACGGCGGTGCGCGCTCGTCGTTTTGAGGCAGTCGAAGGGTGGCTTCCTGGCAGCGATAAACGTCTCAGCCATGTCCATAGGCGGAAACTAATACTAATCTAAAACCAATGCCTATGCCGTTGACGAGGGCTCATCGGTTTCCATTATGCTAGATTTAGGTGGACTTGTTGCATCTAAAAGGTCGTGGAAAGGCGTTGACCGTCTCGCACCGGCATGACAAATTAAATACAAATTTTAGGACGGGAGACGATTATGCAGCCGGTGGGTTGGGCGATGCTGGCTGTGGCGGCGCTGATCGCGCCGCAAGCCGCGGCAGCCGAGGCGTCGCCGCAGGCGGCACTCGACCAATTCGCCGACGCGCTGGGCTATCAGCTAGAAACCGTCGACAACCGGCCCCAATGCCCGACCGAGATTGCGGGCTCTTTCCTGACCACCCTCACGCTGACGGTCCCTGAAACCCTTCCCGATGCGCTGCCGACGCGCGGTCTCTCGCTCTATTTCAGCTTCGTCAATCAGCTGCCGCTGGTCGAAAGCGACATCTTTACGCACCGGCTGATCAACGGCGATGTTCAGCAATTGACGCTGAAGCCCGGCGTGACGCTGCGCCCCGGGGCAAGGCACGTCGTCAAGCTATGGGGGGTCGGCGCCAATTTCTCGCGGGCATTTGCGATGCCCAATGCTTATCTCGTCGCCGACGGGGTAAACCCGCGGACGATCGCCGCCACGCGCGCGGTCATCGATCCCGAAACCGGCCTCGAAGCCCTGCCGTTCGCGGCGCCGATGACCAACGAGGCACGGCTGGCGACCAAAAGCGAGGCCGATCGGACCCGCTGGTTGACCGCCGAACGGGCCTTTGCCGTGCAGGCGGACCGCCAAGCCGCTGCGACAACCGGTGTGGCCATCCTGCCGAAACCGATCGAGGCGGCGCAGGGCAATCGGCCGTCGGTCGATCTTGGTCGCGGGATTGCGCTGACGCTCCACGGTGTCGAAAGGGCCGCCGTTGCGCCCGCGCTCGCGTCGCTCGGTGTCGCGGAAAACGGCGTACTGCCGCTGACGGTCCGGGTCGACCCGGCCGCGGTCGCAAAGCCCGAGGGATATATGCTCGACGTCAGGACGTCGGGGATCGCGATCACCGCGCACGACGCGGCGGGAGCCAGCCATGCGCTGCGCTCGCTCGCGCAGCAGGCGGCGTTTGAAAAGGGCCGGATGAAACCGCTGCGCGTGGTGGACGCCCCCGAATATGGCTTTCGCGGGTTGCACATCGACCTTGGCCGCAATTTCCATGGCCGCGACCAGATATTGAAGCTGGTCGAGGCCATGGCGGCTTACAAGCTCAACAAGCTGCACCTCCATCTTGCCGACGACGAGGGCTGGCGGATCGAAATCCCGGCGCTTCCCGAACTCGCGGAGATCGGATCGAAACGATGCCATGACCTGCAAGAGCAGGCGTGCCTGCTGCCCCAGCTCGGCGCGGGTCATGACGGGAAGGGCAGCGTCAACGGCTATCTGACCGCCGCCGATTATGTCGCGATCGTACGGGCAGCGGCGGCGCGGCAGATCGAGGTCATCCCGTCGATTGACATGCCGGGCCACAGCCGCGCCGCGATCAAGGCGATGGAGGTTCGCCACGCGCGGCTGATGGCCGCGGGCAAGGCGGCAGATGCCGACGCTTATCGCCTGATCGACCCGGCGGACACGACCGAATATCGCAGCATCCAGCATTACAACGACAACACGCTGAACGTCTGCCTGCCCGCGACCTATCGCTTCGTCGATACGGTGGTCGACGCGCTTGCCGACATGCACCGGCAGGCGGGGACGCCGCTGCGCATCTTTCACATCGGTGCCGACGAAACCGCGGGCGCCTGGGTGAAATCGCCAGCCTGCCGGGCGATGATCGCCGAAAATGGCGGCGACGCGGGCAAGCTGACCCCGCGCTTTATCGAGCGGGTTGCGCAGCGTCTCGCCGCCAAAGGCCTGCGCACCGGCGGCTGGAGCGATGGCATGGGGCATACCGATGCGGCAAAGATGCCCGGGAATGTCCAGACGAACATCTGGGGCGTGCTGCACACCGGCGCGGTGCGCGAGGCGCATGATCAGCTGAACCGCGGCTGGGACGTCGTGCTGTCGATCCCCGACCTCGGCTATTTCGACATGCCCTATGTCCCGCATCCCGACGAGGGCGGCTATCACTGGGCCTCGCGCGGGGTCGACGACTATCAGGTGTTCGGCTTCATGCCCGGCAACCTGCCCGCCAATGCCGCGACGATCCGCAACACCCACGCCGAGGGCAGGGCGATCGCGGACGAGCCGGTGCTGCAATCGGGACGCCGGATCGCGGGGGTGCAGGCGCAATTATGGAGCGAGACGATCCGTACCGACGGCCAGGTCGATTATATGCTGTTCCCGCGCCTGCTCGCGCTCGCCGAACGCGCGTGGAGCCCGGCGACATGGGCGCCGCCCTACCGTGCGGGTGCCACTTATGAATGGGGTGACAAGCGCGTCGATGCGGTGAAGCTCAAGGCGGGTTGGCAGGATTTTGCGGGACGCGTCGCGGCACAGCTGCCGATGCTCGACAAGATGGGTATCGCCTATCGCGTTGCGCCGCCGGGCGCGCGCATTGTAGACGGCCGACTGGAAGCGAACACCGTGTTTCCGGGTACCGCCATTGAATATCGCGTCGCGGGCGGAGACTGGACGCGCTATTCGGGGCCGGTTGGCGTCAGTGGTGAAATCGAACTGCGCAGCCGCTCGGCCGACGGCAAACGGACAAGCCGCACCGTGCGTGTCGCTGCTCCAGTTCGTTAGCCACAGGCGCGGCCAAACACCGTAATCGTCGGCCAGTCGCCGCCGGTCTCGACGGCGGCGTCGATCCCGTACACCGCGCGCAGACGCTCGGCGGTCAGCACGTCGGCGGGCTTGCCATCGGCGACGATCCGCCCGCGATCGATCAGCAACAGCCGGTCGCAATAGCGCGCGGCGAGCGTCAGATCGTGCAGCACCGCGATCACCAGCCCGCCGCCCGCCGCCTCGGCGCGCAGCATATCCATCACGTCGATCTGGTGTCCGGGGTCGAGGCTCGCGAGCGGTTCGTCGGCGATCAGCGCCGGCGCCTCGACCGCCAAAGCACGCGCGAACAGCACGCGCGCGCGCTCGCCGCCCGACAGCTCGTTCGCGATCCGGTCGCGTAGTTCCAGCACGTCGGCGCGCGCCATCGCGCGTTCGATCGCCGCGGTATCGGCGTCAGATATTCGCGACATCGGCGCAAGGTGGGGCAACCGCCCCAGCCCGACGAGCCGTTCGACCGTCAGCGGCCAGTGCAGCGTTTGCCCCTGCGGCACATAGGCGATGTGCCGCGCGAGCTCGCTGCGCGGCATCGCCGCCACATCGGTGCCGTCGATCGCGACCGTCCCGCTGGCGGGCACCAGCGCGAGCATCGCGCGCGCCAGCGTCGATTTACCCGCGCCATTGGGGCCGACGATGGCGGTCAGCGTTCCTGCGCCGAACTCGGCGCTGACATTGTGCACGACCGCGCGGCGACCAAGCGTGACACCGACATGATCGAAGGTGATGCTTACCATAGCCGCCGCTCCCGCATCAGGTGGATCAGGAAGACCGGTACCCCCAGAAAGGCGGTGACGACCCCCAGCTTCAATTCGTTCGTCGTCGGGATGATACGGACGCCAAGGTCGGCGAGCGTCAGCAGCGCCGCGCCGCCGATCGCCGAGGGCAGCAGGATCGCCGACGGGCTGCGGTCGGTGAGCGGACGGATAAGGTGCGGCACGATCAGCCCGACAAAACCGATCGCGCCCGCGACAGCAACCGCGCCGCCGACCCCGATCGCGGTTCCGACGAGCAGCCGGAGCCGCGTGCGCCGAAGGTCCGTGCCGAGCGCCTGCGCGGCATCCTCGCCGAGCGTCAGGGCATCGAGCGCGCGGCCATTCCACAGCAGCATCGCCCCGCCGATCGCGATGCACGGCAGGGCAATCCACACATGGTCGAACGACCGGTTCTCGAGGCTGCCGAGCAGCCAGGTCATGATCTCCATTGCCGCGAACGGATTGGGCGACAGGTTGAGCGCGAGGCTGGTCCCCGCGACGGCAAGCGTGCCGACCGCGATCCCCGCGAGGATCAGCGTCAGCGGGCTTTCGGCGCGACCGGCTAGGACGAACAGCAATGCGAGCGAGACGAGCGCGCCGCCGGTCGCCAGCACCGGCAGCATCACCGGATGCAGCTCGGCAATGCCGAAATAGATCGCCGCGACCCCGCCGAGCGCCGCAGCGTTCGAGGTGCCGAGCACCGACGGTTCAGCAAGCGGGTTGCGCAAATAGCCCTGCAATGCCGCGCCCGCGAGCCCGAGCATCGCGCCGACCGCAAGCGCGAGGATTGTCCGCGGCAGGCGCAGGTCGAACAGGATGATCGACGCCACGCGGTCGCTGTTGCCGCTTGCAGCGGCCAGCAATCGCGCGACCGACAGATCGACCGCACCGAACAGCATCGAGCCGATCGCGGCGGCAAGTGTCAGCAACAGCAGCGACGCGATCAGCGACCAGCGGGGCACGGCAAAACGGTTCATGAGCGGTCCCCGTCGATGCGCGCGATCTGCGCCGTGATGCTCCGCGCCGCCGCTGTGTAAGCTGGGCTGCCACACACCGTCCATGCCTGCGGAATGCTGATGCGCGGGATGCCGCTCAGCGCTGGATGGTGCAGCATTTCGCTCCCTTGGTCGGTCACCACGTCGGTTGCGCTTTCGACGATCAGGAAATCGGGCTGCGCAGCGACCATTTCCTCAAGGCTCAGTTGCGACAGCGGCGGCTTGCCGAGCTTGCCCGCCAGATTGACCAGCCCGACGCGCCCCATCAGCTCGTCGATCAACGTCCCGGTTCCGGTCATATAGCCGCGCCGCTGATAATAGGCGGCAACGCGGCCCTTGCCCGGCTTGGGCAACCCGGCGAGTTCTCCCTGCATCCGCGCGATCAGCGCGCCGCCGCGTTCGGGATGGCCGACCGCCGCCGCTGTCTCGCGGATAGAAGTGTAGATTTCATCGAGCGTGTTCGCGGTTGCGTGGTCGAGCAACGGATAGTCCTGCTGCGGCAGCGCGCGCAGCGCCGCGCTGCGGCTTGCAGGCATGCCGATGATCAGGTCGGGTTCGATCGCCAATATCTGCTCCGCAGAATTGCTGAGCAGCGGAATGCCATACGCCTTCGCGGCCTCGCCCGACATTTCGGCGTCGGTCGCATTTTTCGTCAGCCCCGCGATCTGTTCCCGATCGGCAAGCGCAAGCACAAGCTGGTCGGCGCAGAGGTTGATCGACACGATGCGCTGCGGCACCACGGGCGCCTTGACGCGCGGGGCAGGGGCAGCCGCCCACAGCAGCCCCGCGCCGCCGAGCAGCGCCGCCACCGCCACGAGCGCGCGTTTGCGCATCAGAACTCGACCCCTTTCTGCGCCTTCACATTCTGTTCGCGGAACGGATGCTTCACCTGCGTCATTTCGGTGACCAGATCGGCGACCTCGATCAGCGCTCCGGGCGCGTTGCGGCCCGTGACGACGACATGTGTCATGGGCGGCTTCGTGGCCAGCGCCTCCAGCACCTCATCGACGGGCAGATAGTCGTAACGCAGCACGATGTTGAGCTCGTCGGCGATCACCATCTTGTAGCTTGGGTCGGCGATCATCCGCTTCACCTCGTCCCACCCTTCGCGCGCGACCGCGATGTCGCGCGTCCGGTCCTGCGTATCCCAGGTAAAGCCTTCGCCCATCGGCTTGAATTCGATCAGGTCGGGAAAGCGGTCGAACACCGCCTTCTCGCCCGTCTTCATCGCACCCTTCACGAACTGCACGACGCCGACCTTCATGTCATGGCCGATCGCGCGCACCGCCATGCCGAGCGCGGCGGAGGTTTTGCCTTTGCCGGGACCGGTGTGGACAATCACCAGCCCCTTTTCGACCGTCTTCGTTGCGACCTTTTTTCGCTGCGCGGCCTGAATCTTCTTCATCTTCGCCGTATGTTCGGCGTCAGTACGCGCCTTCATCAGAAGCGCGCCCGCACGCCGCCATAGGCTGCGCGGCCGTAGGTTCCGTAACCCGCGGCGGTCGCATAATTGGCGTCGAACAGATTATCGACGCGGCCGTAGATCTCGAAATGATCGCCCACCGGGAAGGATGCGCGAAGCCCGGCGAGCGCATAGCCGTCGAGCCGCACATTGTTCGCCGCATTGTCGAAACTGTCGCCGACCATCGTGATTGTCGCGCCGGTCGACAGCCCGAACGACCAATCATAATCCGCCGACAGGCTGACCGCGTGCGCGGCACGGCGCGGCAGGCGCTTGCCGTCGAACGCCGGACGGCCCGACCGGTCGCGCGCGTCGATATAGCTGTACGACGCGGTGACATTGAGCGCATCGATTGGGCGCAGCGCCAATGTCGCTTCGACGCCCTTGGCACGCGTGCGGTCGATATTCCCATAGGTGAAGGTCGCGTTGTCGTAATTGATCTGGTCGCTGGTGTTGCGCAGGAACGCGGTCAGCGAAATCAGCGCGCGGCCGTCGGCGAGGTTCTGGTCGATGCCGACGTCATAGCTTTTCGAGCGTTCGGGGCGGAGCGCGGCATTGCCGCTGAATGCGTCGTAAAGCTGGTACAGCGACGGCGCCTTGAAACCCTCGCCATAGCTCAGCCGAACATTGGTCGCGCCCGCATTCGGCGAATAATTGGCGTTGGCGCCGAAGGTCGTCGCGCCGCCGAACTGGCTATGGTCGTCGTGGCGGACGCCGCCCGACAGCGACAGGCCGGTCAGCGGCTGGACGATCCCCAGCGCATAGACGCTGTCGATATTGGCCTGCTGGCTGTCGGTCGATCCAAAGCCGAAGAAATCATAATCGGGACGCTCATGCTCGTACCCGAAGATCAGCTTCGCTTGGGTGGCCGGCGTCACGACCCCCTGATATTCGAACCGCAAATTGGTGCCCGAATAGCCGTAATCTGGCGCGGTTCCGCGGACGAAATAATAATCGCGCTCGTTGCGCATCCACGTCACCGCGGCGCGGCTGGTAAAGCGGCCGTCGAACAGACCGAGGTTCAGCCCCGCATAACCGACATATTGGTCGAGCTTGGCGACGTCGGCGCTGTCGGCGGGGGCGCCGAAGAAGCTGTCATAATCAAGGTCGGCGTTGATGTAATAGCCGCGCAGGTCAAGGCTCAGCGCGTCACTGAACGCGACATTCAGCCGCGCGTTGCCCGCGAAATTCTTGTATCCATCCTTCTCGGTGCCGACCGTCGCCGACGAAATGCCGTCGGTGCGAAAGTAAGCCCCGCCGATTCCGCCCGAAATCGCGCCGGCGGTGCCCGACACATCGGCCTTGGCACTCACCGTATCGCTATAGCCATATTCGGCCGACGCGTTCGCTGCGACACCCGCCGCGGGGGCCCTGGTCATCAGGCTCACGACACCGCCGATCGCCTGGCTGCCGTGGACGACCGAATTCGACCCGCGCAGCACTTCGATGCGGTCGATATTACCGGTCAGCAGGTGACCGAAGTCATATCCGTCGCCGATGCCGCTCGGATCGTTGACCTTCACCCCGTCGATCAGCACCAAAGTCTGCGTCGTCTCTGCACCGCGCAGCGAGATGCCCGCAACCGAGCCGGTGCCGCCGTTGCGGTTGAAGCGGACGCCGGGCGTCGTCGCCAGCAGGTCGGCGATATCGATCGTCTGCCGCGTTTCGATCGTATCGGCGTCGATGATGGTGATCGCCTGACCGACTTCGTCGCGCGGCTGCTCGATTCCCGAAGCGGTGACGACGATGTCGCCGCGCTCGCTGTCGCCAGCGGTGGTTCCGGCGAAAGCGGGTGTTGCCGCGGCTAGCGCGATCAGCGAAATGCTCGATAACTTCAACATGGGAAAGCCCCCGTACGCCGACAACGAAGGCGGAGCCTGCCGATGCGCGGGCGCGATCGACCGATGCTGGCGGCGCAAGTGGCGTAAAATACCCGCGGCCCCGGCACCAAGGCGGCTCCAGCCACCTGGTCGTCGCTCGACGGAAACCTCCGTGCCGCGGCCTTTCCCTGGACCTTGGCATTGAGCGACCCACGCCGGCAGGTCTCCTGGCTCGCGGGTCGGGGCTCAACGCACGCCTTCCCAGGTCGCCCCAGTGGCTGTCCGGACCGAAGTCCGAACGGTGCATCTCGCTCGCCGCTTACAGTTGCAGGGACAGCCTCGGCTTCGGGGGTTCGGCAAGAACCCCGCCACCGCGTTCCCGTTTTAAGCCCTTTCGGGCACCGGTGCGATCATGTGCAGGGCAAGCCCCGCACGCGCCGCCCATAGCGGAATGCGGGGCGGGTGCAACGGGGATTTGCGAACACCAATCCTCCCTGTCGCGAAGCGATGGGGAGGGGGACCGCCGCCGCAGGCGGTGGTGGAGGGGCCGCGACGATTGCGCAATGCCCCTCCGTCAGCCCTCCGGGCTGCCACCTCCCCATCGCTACGCGACAGGGAGGATCTTTAGGCCACCCGCTCGACCACCATCGCCGCACCAACCCCCATCGCGCCGGTCAGCACGACCAGCCCGTAGCGGCCCCCGCAGGCATCGAGCGCGTCGAGCAGGGTCGAGGTCAGGATTGCGCCGCTCGCGCCCATCGGATGCCCCTTGGCGAGGTGCCCGCCACTGACATTGACCCGCGCCGGATCGGCATCGCGGTCGCGCAGGAATTTCGCGATCGTTACGGCGAACGCCTCCACAAATTCGATCCGATCGATGTCGCCGAGCGCCAGCCCGGCGCGCGCCAGCGCCTTGTCCATCGCCGCGAACCCCGCGGTCAGCGATGCGACGGGATCGCCGCCGCTTTCGGCAAAAGCGACCACGCGCGCGCGGGGAGGGGGACCGAGCCCGGCGCCACCCACCAGCGCCAACCCGGCGCCGTCGCAGACCGGCGGGGCGTGGGCGATGCTGTGGAGCGGCGCGAATGTCGCGCCTTCGAGCGCGCCCGCATATTGCTGCTGCAATTCTCCAAACGCCGGCGGCGCGGCGGCGAGCGATTCTGCGGTGGTTTGCGGGCGGATACACTCTTCGCCGCTGAGTGGCCCGGTGGCGATACGCGACTGTTGAAGCGCGGCGTCGGTGTCGGTGGCGGACGCCTTTTCCTGCGAGGCGAGGGCGACGGCGTCGAGATCGGCGCGCGTTATCCCCTCGGCGTTAGCGAGTCGGTCGGCGGCGAGAACGGGCGGTACAAAGCGTGCGCGCGGCGGCAATTCATCATTCTTATAAAAAGCGGCACGGTCGCTCAGAAAGGGTGTGCCGCTCATCGACTCGACGCCGCCAGCAAGGATGCAATTGGCTTCGCCGCTGGCAACCTTGGCGACCGCCTGCCCGATTGCCGACAGGCCGGAGGCGCAATAGTTGTTGATGCTGTGCGTCGCCGTCGTGTCGGGCAGTTCCGCATGGAGTTTCGCCAGCATCGCCATATGCCCGCCCTGCGCGCCGCTTTGCGTGACGCAGCCGAGCAGCAGCGCGTCGGGAACAAAATCGCCGCATCGCGCCGTGAGCGCTGCCGCTTGCTGGCGCACCAATTCCTGCGGGGTCAGTTCGGCCAGCCCCCCGTCGGGCCGCGCCTTGCCGCGCGGCGTGCGCACCGCGTCGTAGAGATAGACGTCGGTCAAATCAGGTGCCGACGACGAAGCTGACCGCGGTCGTCGCGCTGCCGCCGACATTGAAGGTCGCGAAGTTGCGCGCGCCTTCGACCTGATAATCACCCGCATTGCCAGTCACTTGCCGCCAGCTGTCGAGCAGCATCCGGACCCCGGTGGCACCTACTGGATGTCCCAGCCCAATCAGCCCGCCAGATGGATTGACCGGCAATTTTCCGCCGAGCGCAATCGTCCCATCCTCGACCGCGCGCCAGCTTTCGCCGGGTTTGGTGATCCCGAAATGGTCGATCGCCATATATTCGGTGATCGAAAAGCAATCATGCACCTCGACCCCGTCG
The DNA here is from genome assembly GCF_012274265.1 of Sphingopyxis microcysteis. Lineage (GTDB taxonomy): Bacteria > Pseudomonadota > Alphaproteobacteria > Sphingomonadales > Sphingomonadaceae > Sphingopyxis > Sphingopyxis microcysteis. The sequence continues at coordinate 1,539,103 of NZ_JAANYY010000002.1, read as the reverse complement.
CAGGCGTAGATGTCGGGCATCTCGGCGCGGCGCAGCGCGTCCATCATCGCCTTGCGCACGCTGGGGAAGACATAGTCGCCGCCGCGGCTGTCCGCGACCTTGGTCGAATAGAGCAGGGGGGCGGTGGCGTGGCCCCAGCCCTTGATGCGCGGAATGCTGTCGAGCGGGATGCCCCGGCGTTTGGCATAGGCTTCGGCAACCGCGCGCGACGCGAGGAAGATCGCGGCAGCGCCGTCGGTGACCTGTCCGCAGTCGGATTTGCGCAGGCTCCCCTCGATCAGCGGATTGACCTCGTCATTCTCGCCCAGATGATCGTCGGTCACCGCCCAGCCGCGCGTCTGCGAATAGGGGTTCTTCTTGGCATTGGCGAAATTATTCGCCGAAATCGTGCGGAGATGCGCGCGGTCGAGCCCGAAGCGTTCCTCATATTCCTCGGCAACGCGCGCGAACATCCACGGCCACAGGTAACGCGCCTCCTGCGCCTCGCGCCCAGCCCAGGCGGCGGCGCCGAGATATTCGGCAGCGCGCTGGCCGGGGACGTTCCGCATCAGCTCGATGCCGAGCACCAGCGCGAGGCCATAACGCTCTGCTTCGATTTCGGCGGCGGCAGCGAGGATCGCGATGCTGCCCGACGCGCAGGCGGCCTCGTGACGCGAAGCGGGGATGCCCGCGAGGTGGGGATGGACGTGACCGAAGAAGCCGCCGAGCTGGCCTTGCCCCGCGAAGAGTTCGCCGACGAAATTGCCGACATGCGCGGTGTCGACCTCCTTCGGCTCGATGCCGGTCGCGACGAAGGCCGCTTCGGCGACGTCGCGGAACAGTTCGAACAGCCCGCCGCCCTCGCGCTCCATATTGCGCGAAAAATCGGTCTGCGCGCCGCCGAGGATGAAAACGTCTTTCGCCATGTCAGGCTTCCTTTTCGAGCTCGATAAAGCCCCTCCCCTTCAGGGGATGGGTTGGGGTGGGGGCTCGCAACCTTGCGCAAGGCCGATGGCCCCCACCCCGTTCGACTAAAGTCCCGGCTGGCGCCGGGCCAAGTCTCACTGCCCCTCCCCTGAAGGGGAGGGGTGATCCAAAACCATGTCGGCCATGGCGAGCGCCTGTTCGCGCACTTCGCTGCGCATCACCTTATTGGTGACGTTGCGCGGCAGTGCGTCGAAGCGGAACAGGCGTTCGGGCAGCTTGAACACCGCGAGATCCTTTTCACGCAGATAGTCGGTGACATCGGACAGGCTGACATCGTCGACGCCGCGCGGGACATAGGCGAGGCCGATGCGCTCGCCCATCGTCGGGTCGGGGAGCGAGAAGACGCACGCCTCGGCAAGCAACGGATGGCCGCCGAGCAGCTGGTCGATCTCTTCGGGCGAGATATTCACCCCGCCGCGGATGATCAGATCCTTGCAGCGCCCGACGAAGCGGTAGAAGTCTCCGCCCTCGGCGATTTCGAACAGGTCTCCGGTGCGGAACCAGCCGTCGTCGGTGAAGGCCTCGGCGGTGCGGTCGGGGGCGTTGTGATAGCCCTCGAACAGGCTGGGGCCGCGGATCTGCAGCTCGCCCGATATGCCGTCAGCCTCGATCGGGTCGCCGCCGCCGGGCGAGACAAGGCGGCTTTCGATATTCGCGGCGCGGCCCTCGCCATAGGGCGGTGGATATTGGCCGCGGCGCGGGAACAGGCTCGCGCGCTTGTCGGGATCGGGCATGTCGCCTTCGCCGGTGATGAAGCTCATCCCCTCGTTCGACCCGAAGACGTTGACGATGATGATGCCGAGCTTTTCCTGAAACCCACGCACCATCGCGGGCGCAAGCGGCGCGGAGCCCGAGGCGATGACGCGCAGGCTGGAGAGATCGACCGAGGCGAGCAGGGCCTCATTCTGCAGCAGCATGTTGAGCACCGCGGGCGGCGCGATCGTCAGGCTCGGCCGTTCGGTCGCGATCTGCTTGAGGTACACGCCGGGGTCGAAGGGGTGGTGCAGCACCATCGTCCCCGCGCTGGTCAGCCAGCACATGGTGATGCCCCCAATGCTCGCCATGTTGATGAGCGGGAAGGGGTTGAGCAAGACGTCGCCCGGCCCGACCTTCATCGCCTCGTAACCCGCGGCGGCGACGGCGATCCAATGGTTGTGGCTGCGCGGCACGCCTTTCGGCACGCCGGTGGTGCCCGAAGTCCAGCAGATGGTGAAAATATCGTCTGCGTCGACCAGGTTCGCCGCAACATGCGCAGCGAGGGCTTCGGCGTCGCCGTCGGCGGTTGAAAGGTCGAGCGCGCCTGCGGGCGCATCGGGGCCGAAGGTCATCAGCGCAATGCCATCGAGCAACGGCGCCGCGACGCCGATATGGTCGCAGCCCTTCACCTGCGTTGCGCAGACAAACGCCTTGGGTTCGACGACCCCGATCATGCCTTTCAGCTCATGGCTGCGATATTGCACCGCCGCCGGGCTGACGATCGCGCCGATCTTGGCCGCGGCGAAATAGAGCGCGACGAACTCGCTGATGTTGGGAAGCTGGACCAGCAGCACGTCGTCCTTGCCGATACCGGCCTTGACAAGCGCGCCCGCGAGCCGGTCGATCTCCGCTGCCAGCTCGGTGTAGCTTAACCGCTGCGGCTCGCCGAAAGCGAAGTCGCTACGGTTCGGCGCATCGACCAGCGCGAGCCGGTCAGGATGCGCCGCGGCATTGGCCGCGAACAGGTCGGCGAAAGTCTGATCGCCCCACCAGCCGCTTGCCCGATACTGCCGCCGCTTTTCCTCTCCCGCGACGATCATCTCAGGCGGCCAGTACGCTGTTTTCGCCCATGCCGATATCGTCGCCGCTCGCCCAAACGCTGTGCGTTCCCGAACAGATGCGTTCGGGCAGGATGATCCGGCACACCGGGCCTGCCGCGATATTCTTGGCGTCGATCAGCACGCATTCGGATTTGTCGGTTTCGAGGTCGGCGATGAACGAGACGAGATAGCCGTCGTCCTCGTCCTTGGCGTTGATCCGCGGCGCAAATGGCGCTTCGCTGCCGAAGCGGCCGGGGCCGAATTCATATTCCTCGCTCGTCCGCGCATTGAGGTCATGTTTCACCAAGCCGCGGAACAGGAACCAGCCCGGCTCGGGGATCGCGCTATAGGCATAGCGATAGGGCTTGCCCGCATAGCGATGGTTGAACATGCCGAATTCGAGGTCGCGGTCGTCGAGCCGCTCTTCCTTGGTTTCGCCGGTCTTGAGGTTGAAGCGCCAGCGGTGGAGGCGCGGCTTGAGCAGCCCCTGATCGAGATAGGCCATCATCCGTTCCAAGCCCTCGGGGGCGTTGGGGTAGGACTTCGGCATCGGCTCTTCCTGATAATAGCCGTCGAGGATGATCTCGTCGCCTTCCTCCCACGCGTTGAGCCAGTGGAGCGTGTAGGTCGGTTCGGCCTCGAACCAGCGAATATCCTCGGGCTGCCCATGCCGCGGAATGATCGCGAAGCGCGTCTTCTGGTCCGGATGAAACTGCACGACGTGCAGCCGCTTTTCGAGCAACTCCTCGTTCCAATAGAGCGGCATGTCGTTGAGGATCGTGTAATTTTCGGTGAACGCCATGTCGTGCGGCAGGCGCGGGCCGGGCAGTGGCACCGGGATATAATGCTTCAGCTTATTGTCCGGGCCGACGACGCCATAATGCATATAAGGCGCGTGCTTCGAATAATTGAAAAACATCAGCTCGCCGGTCGCGAGATCGACCTTGCAATGCGCCGAAATGCCGTCGAGGGGCACCCAGCTTTCGGTGCCATACTGTTCGAGCGTGAAGGGGTCGAGCCGATAGGCTTCGCCGCATTGATAGAAGGTCGAGATGATCTTGCCGGCATGGATCGCGACGTCGGTGGAGCTTGAATCCTTCAGCCATTCCTGCGCGCCCCAACCATGGCGCGTCGACTTGTGCGGCGGTTCCATCAGTCCGGCCCACAGCGAGCGGCCTGCTTCCTTCTCCGCCGCAAATCCCTTGGTGCGGACGAAGCGGCTGCGATAGCTGGCGCGGCCGTCCTTGAACGAAATGGCGTGGATGAAGCCGTCACCGTCGAACGGATGATACCGCCCGATCGGCTCGTGGATCTGGTTCTCGCCGGTGCGGACATAGACGCCGTCGATGTCGGTCGGAATGTTGCCGAGCACTTCGGCATCGCCATTGGCGAAGATCGCGTTCCATTCGTTGTACGTCGGCCGCCACGCGCCCTTCATATAGGGGTGATCGTTCGGCTGGATGGTGGTCTGGATCGTCTCGACAAGCTGGGCGGTCATGCGGGGACTCCTTCGGCGGCTGCAAAGCGCGGCCTTGCGGCCGCGGCATCATATTCGGAAACAAGGCGATCGACGATGGTCGCGATAGGTTCGACGCCGCGCACCGCGCCGACGCCTTGCCCGGCGGACCAGACATTTTTCCATGCCTTCGCGTCGTCCTGTGCGTCGGAGAAGTTCGGGCGCTTGTCCTCGGGCATGTTCGCGGGGTCATAGCCTGCGGCGATCAGGCTCGATTTCAGCCAGTTGGCGGTCACGCCGGTGATGCCCTTCGACGGCACGATGTCCTCGGCACCGGCGGCAACGACCATGTCCTTATATCCCGGCACCGCCATGCTCTCGGCACAGGCGATCAGCGATGTGCCCAGATAGGCGAGGTCGGCGCCGAGAATTTCGGCCGCACGTACAGCGTGACCCGTCGAGATCGCCCCGCCGAGCACCAGAGGTCCGTCCCAGAACTGCCGCACTTCCTCGACGAAAGCGAAGCCCGCGGTCGCGCCGGTGTGGCCGCCCGCGCCCGCGGCGACAAGGACGAGGCCGTCAACGCCCGCCGCTGCCGCCTTGCGCGCAAAGCCGACCGAATTGACGTCGGCGAAGACCAGTCCGCCATAGCTGTGGATTTCCTCGACCACGCGCGCCGGGCTGCCGAGCGCGGTGATCACCAGCGGCACCTTGTGGCGCACGACGCAGGCAAGGTCTTCGGCGAGGCGGCTGTTGGATGGATGTACGACAAGATTGACTGCCCAAGGCGCGGCGTCGGGATCGTTCGACAGCGCCGCGTCGATCCGGCTGACCCAATCCTCCAGATCGGCCGACGTTCGCGCATTGGGGGCAGGAAAGCTGCCGATCACGCCCGCGCGCGACGCCGCTATCACCATCTCCGGCCCCGACACGAGAAACATCGGCGCCGCGATCGCGGGCAGGCGCAAATTGCGCGTCAGCGCGGGGGGAAGGCCGTTGTGCGGCACCAACTATCCTCTCAAATTATCTGACTTGCATAACGATACTTAAAGCCGTTATGAGTCGCAAGGCAAGAAAAACATCGCGGGCGGTGGTCGCCAAGACGATGGAGCGTGGGAGGATCCTTATGAAGAGCTATTTTGTTGCGCTGCTCGCTGCATCGGCGCTCGCCAGCCCCGGTATGGCCTTTGCGCAGGACGCGGCGCCGGCTGATGATCAGGGCGGGCTCGAGGAAATCATCGTCACCGCGCAGAAACGCGCCGAGGGGCTGTCGGACGTACCGATCTCGATCTCGGCGGTCAGCGGCAAGCAGGTCGAAAATTACGGCCAGACCAACCTTGAACAGATCAGCTCGTCGGTGCCGAACCTCAAAATCACCCAGACCGCGATCGCCAACCGCATCGCGATCCGCGGCATCGCGTCGGGCGACAACAAGGGGTTCGAACAGTCGGTCGCGATGTTCGTCGACGGTGTTTATTACGGCCGCGACCAGCTTTCGCGCCTGCCGCTGGTCGACATGGAGCGCGTCGAGGTGCTGCGCGGCCCGCAGCCGACGCTGTTCGGGAAAAATGCCATCGCGGGCGCGGTCAACATCACCACGCGCAGCCCGACCGACGAGTTTGAAGGGTCGGTGAGCGGGCTTTATGAATTCAACCACAAGGAATTCCAGCTGACCGGCGTCTTGTCGGGACCGCTCAGCGACGGGATCGAGGCGCGCGTCGTCGGCTACCACCGCTCGATGGACGGCTATTTCTACAATCAGAAGCTCGACCGCGACGAACCGAATGTCGAAGAATATTATGTTCGCGGCAAGCTGGAGTTCGACAAGGGCGGGCCGCTCGCCGCCGAGCTCAAGCTGGAATATGCCGATTTTGAAATGAAGGGGCAGCCGCGCGACGTGTTCGGCGCGGTCGGCAATTACAACACCGTGTTCCAGGGACCGTTCTTCGTCAGCACCAACCCCGACTTTGTCCGCGAAGACAATGGTTATGAAAGCCGCAACAAGGTGTTCGGCGCGACGCTCAACGCCGATCTGGACATTGGCGAGCATACGCTGACCTCGGTCACCTCGCTGCTCGATTACAAGACCCGAGAAATCGTCGATGTCGATTTCTCGGGGATCAGCTTCCTCGACGGCACCAACTTGCAGGAGGACTACCGCCAGTTCTCGCAGGAATTGCGGCTGGCATCGCCCGGCGGCGAAGCGTTCAACTATATCGCCGGCGTCTATTATCAGAATGCCAAGCTCGATGTCGACGATCAGGTGCTGTTCAACTCGACCTTCCTTGCGCTGGGGCCGCCGTTCAATGCCATCGGCGATACGCGCAACGACCGCGTCTATTCGCAGAAATCCGACCTGATCTCGGTGTTCGCGCAGGGCGAGCTGGCGCTGAGCGACCGCTTCCGGATTACCGCGGGCGCGCGCTTCAACCATGAAAAGAAAAGCGGCAGCCGTACCCTCGCGGTGGTGCAGGGTCCGCTCAACAGCTTCAACCCGCTGATCGTGGCGGCGACCTTCCGCGCGCTCAATATCGAGGCGCACAGCATCTCGGGCAAACTCAGCGAAGACAGTTTCAACCCGATGGTCAACGTCCAGTTCGACGCGACTGACGACTTGATGCTCTATGCCTCGTTCGCGCGCGGGACCAAGGCGGGCGGCTTCGACATCCGCTCCAATTCGCTGCCGGGATCGACCACCGTCGCCCGCCCCGGCGCATTCGAATTCGCGGACGAAAGCGCCGACAATTTCGAGGCGGGGCTGAAATACAAGGGGCGCAATGTTGCGTTCAACCTGTCGCTCTATCGCACGACCTACAAGGATCTGCAGGTCAATATCTTCGACGGCACGCTGAACTTCAACGTCGCCAACGCCGCCGGCGCGCGCACCCAGGGGGTCGAGGCCGACTTCCGCGCCGCGCTTGCCGACGGGCTGACGCTTAGCGGGGCGATCGCCTATCTCGACTTCAAATTCACCAACTTCACCTCGGGCCAATGCTATTATTTGCAAACGCCTGGGCCGGGAGGTTTCTGCGACTACACCGGGCTGCGCAACGCCTTGTCGCCGAAATGGTCGGGCAACCTAAACCTCGACTATACGACCCCGATCAGCAGCGACATGAAGGTGGCGTTCAACGTCAATGCCGACTTCTCCTCCTCCTATATCGCTGCCGCGAACCTCGACCCGCGCACGCATCAGGACGGTTACGTCAAACTCGGCGCCCGGCTGGCACTGGCGCAGGTCGATGACCGGTGGGAGATCGCGCTGATCGGTCGCAACCTGACCAACCAGCGCATCCTGCAAACCGCGAGCTCGATGCCGCTGGCGACGACGATCACCCGCAATGCCGGCAATGCGTACAACGGCATCGTCGATCGCCCGCGCACGATTGCGGTCCAATTGACCGGGCGCTTTTGACACGGGGGAGGGCGGTGTACTGCCCTCCTGCCAGCCTTGTCGGGATAGCGGCCGTGGTTTAGTGGCGGCACGGACTGCAGGATGGCTTGAGCTTGAAACACGACCGCACCATCAGGGCTTGTTCGATCTGGCGCGCACTCGACGTCGTCGGCGACGTGCCGGTGCTGCTGCTCATGGAACAGGCCTTGCTGGGCATCCACAGTTTCGACGAATTTGTCGCGCGCACCGGCCTCGCGCGCTCGGTGGTCAACGGGCGGCTCAAGAAACTGGTCGAGGAGGATTGCCTCGCCAAGGTGCCGCGCAAGGGCGGCCGCGGTTTTCATTATATGCTCACGCCAAAGGGCCGTGACCAGTTTCCCAACGGCCTGATGATGCTGCGCTGGCAGCACAAGTGGGAGGCGGACGGCCGCGACTTTCAGGTCCGCCTGCACCACGCGACGTGCGGCCATGCGACCGAACCGGTGCCGACCTGCGGTCATTGCCACGCCGAAATCGACCCGCGCGACGTCGACTGGCGCGAAGGGCCGGGGCTGGCGCAGATCGTCCCGCATTACGAGCGCCGCCGGTTCAACGGCGAAATCGGCGCGCGGCGCCCGGGTGGCCGCCCGCTGGTCGACACGATGATCGAGCTGTTCGGCGACCGCTGGGCAACGCTGGTCGTCCGCGCGATGTTCACGCAGATCAACCGCTTTGACGAGATCCAGCGCGACACGCTGATGGCGACCAACATCCTGACCAGGCGGCTCGAGCGCCTGGTCCGGCAGGGCATCATTCGGGCGGTTCCCTATTCCGACCGCGGCGACCGCTTCGAATATCGCCTGACCGCCAAGGGCCGCGACCTTTATCCGGTGCTGCTCGCGTTGCTGCAATGGGGCGACCGCTGGTTTTCGGACGAGCGCGGACCGCCGGTGCTGTTGACCCACCGCCCCTGTGGTCACGATCTGAACATGGTCGTCGCGTGCAGCCATTGCGGGGACGAACTGCAGCTGGAAAACAGCCGTTTCACTGTCGAGCCGACCGAAACGTCGCCCGCGAAATAATCATGCGCCGCCCACTGGCGCGCGCGGGGCCGACTGGTTACATGGGCCGCCACCAAACGAATCGCGCGCGCCGCCCCGATATGCGGGACAGGCGCCGCCCGCACCAGAAAGTGGCCCCGATGGAAATCACAACCGGTCTGACCTTTGACGATGTCCTGCTGGTGCCGGGGCCATCCGAAATTCTGCCCAGCGATGCGGTCCTTGCGACCCAGCTGACCAGCGAGATCGGCCTCAATATCCCGATCCTGTCGTCGGCGATGGACACGGTGACCGAGGCGGACATGGCGATCCTGATGGCGCAGATCGGCGGCATCGGCGTTCTCCACCGCAACCTCACGATCGAAGAACAGGCCGCGGCGGTGCGGCAGGTCAAGCGCTTTGAAAGCGGGATGATCGTCAACCCGATCACCATCACCCCCGACGCGCCGCTGTCCTATGCCACCGCGCTGATGAACCAGCACCGGATTTCGGGTATCCCCGTCGTCGAAACCGGCGGCAAGCTGGTCGGCATCCTGACCAACCGCGACGTCCGTTTCGCCGACAATCCCGGCCAGCCGGTGCGCGAACTGATGACCGCCGACAACCTCGCAACCGTTCGCCCCGGCGTCGGGCAGGACGAGGCGCGCAAGCTGCTGCACCAGCGCCGCATCGAAAAGCTGCTCGTCGTCGACGACGATTATCGCTGCATCGGCCTGATCACCGTCAAGGATATGGAAAAGGCGGTCAATTTCCCCGACGCGACCAAGGACGGTAGCGGCCGCCTGCGCGTCGCCGCGGCGACCAACACCGGCGATTCCGGGATCGAGCGCGCCGAAGCGCTGCTCGACGCCGAATGCGACCTGATCGTTGTCGATACCGCGCATGGGCACAGCAAGATGGTTGGCCACACCGTCGAGCGCATCAAGAAGCTGTCGAACCGCGTCCAGGTACTCGCGGGCAATGTCGCGACCGGCGACGCGACCAAGGCGCTGATCGACGCGGGCGCCGATGGTGTGAAGGTCGGCATCGGCCCCGGATCGATCTGCACGACGCGGATCGTGGCCGGGGTCGGCGTACCCCAGCTGACCGCGATCCTCGACAGCGTAGAACAGGCCGCGAAACGGAATATCCCGGTAATCGCCGACGGCGGCCTGCGCACCTCGGGCGATATCGCGAAGGCGCTGGCGGCGGGCGCATCGTGCGTCATGGTCGGCTCGCTGCTGGCCGGGACCGCCGAGGCGCCGGGCGAAACCTTCCTGTTCCAGGGCCGGACCTACAAAAGCTATCGCGGCATGGGCAGCGTCGGCGCGATGGCGCGCGGCTCGGCCGACCGCTATTTCCAGCAGGACATCAAGGACCAGATGAAGCTCGTCCCCGAAGGGATCGAGGGTCAGGTACCGTTCAAGGGCGCCGCGAAGGACGTGATTCACCAGCTCGTCGGCGGGGTGAAAGCGGCGATGGGCTATACCGGGAGCCGCACGCTTGCCGACTTCCGCGAGCGCGCCAAATTTGTCCGCATCACCAATGCGGGGCTGCGCGAAAGCCATGTCCACGACGTCGCGATCACGCGCGAAGCGCCGAATTATCCGGCGGGTTGAGCGTAAGATGATGCGCAAGGCCGGATAACCCCACCCGCTGCGACTATGCCAGCAAGCTGGCCAGTCTCGCTGCCCTCCCCTAAAGGGGAGGGGGAGAATTGAATGACCCCCGCCGCCCGCGTCCAGACCGCAATCGAAATCCTCGACGCTATCGCTGCCTCGGCGCGCGAGGGCGGGGCGCCTGCCGACGCGATCTTTGGCGAAGCGATGCGCGCGCGGCGTTATGCAGGGTCGAAGGATCGCCGCGCGATCCGCGGCCTCGTCTATGATGCGATCCGCCGCGTCCGGTCGGCGCCGCCGTCGGGCCGCGCCGCGATGCTCGCGCTCGCCGACACCGATCCCGAACTGGCGGCGCTGTTCGACGGCTCTTCCTACGGCCCGGCGGCGATTGCCGCCGACGAACCGCGCGCCGAAACCGGGCTTGCCGCGACCGCGCTGCTCGCGCTGTTCGACCCGCTGGTCGATGCTGCCGAGCATGATGCGATGCTGGTCCGCGCATCGCTCGATCTCCGGGCCAATCGTCTGCGATCGAGCGGCGATGAGCTCGCGACGATCTTTCCCGAAGGGGAGCCGATCGCGGGGCTTACCGACGGCTGGCGTCTGCCGGGCGAAACCGCCGCCGTCCAGCACGCGGCCTATGCCGAGGGACGTTTCGAGGTTCAGGACGCCGCGAGCCAGTATGCCGCGGCGGCGCTCGATGCCCATGCAGGGCAGGCGATCGTCGATCTGTGCGCCGGCGGCGGGGGCAAGACGCTCGCGATCGCGTCGGCGACCGGCGACGCCGCCGATATTCTTGCCTGCGACACCAACCGCGCGCGGCTCCAGCAGCTTCTGCCGCGTGCCGAACGCGCGGGCGCGACGCGCATCGAAACGCGGCTGCTCAACCCCGGCAAGGAACATGATATGCTCGCCGACTGGCAGGGCCGGGCCGACCGCGTTTTCGTCGATGCGCCTTGTTCGGGCAGCGGCACCTGGCGGCGCAGTCCCGAGCTTCGCTGGCGGCTTACCCCGTCGCGGCTCGACCGGCATCTCGCCGATCAGGCGAAGCTGATCGAGCTTGGCGCCGATCTTGTGGCGCCGGGCGGCAAACTTCTTTATGCCGTCTGCTCGATCATCGCGCGCGAGGGGCGGGCACAAGTGGATGATTTTCTGCATCATCATCCGGGCTGGACTGCCGACACCGGCTATCTCCCGGACGGCGTTGGCCGCGCCGCGGGGGCCGGTTTTCTGCTCACCCCGGCGCATGACCGCAGCGACGGATTTTTTCTCGCACGTCTGACAGCGCCATGTTAGCATCCCCGTCAATGAATAGATGGGAGAATGCGATGCGCGTCGGTATTCTGGCTCTGTCCGCGGGTCTTGTCCTGGCCAGCTTGCCCACGGCATCCGATGCCCAGCGCGCCGACAACGACATCTTCCCGCGCTCGACCGCGCTCCAGCAGGAAGGGCAAAAGGCGCAGGAAGCCGGCGATCTCAACCTTGCGATCGATCTGTATGAATCGGCGCTCGCCGCCGACCCGCGCAACCGCTCCGCGATCATCGCGCTGGCGCAGGTCGCGCGCGCGCAGGGGCTGCCGGGCAAGGCGATCGGCCTCTATCGCGAAGCCCTGGTGCTCGAACCCAATGACGTCGTCGCGCTGACCGGGCAGGGCGAAGCGCTCGCCGACAAGGGCGCCCTCGAACTTGCGCGCGAGAAGCTGGCCGAGGCGCAGCGGGTCTGCGGCGACAAATGCCCGCAAGTCGCGGCGCTCGAAAAAACCATCGCATCGAGCGCCTCGAAGCGCGTCGTCGCCGCCGAGGTGCTGGTACCGAAACCCGTCGTCGCGACGGTTGGGGCCAGCAACCAGAACTGATCCTCGCCCCATCGCGATCGGGAACGGCGGTTAGCGGTTGGAAGCTGCCGTAACAACGAGCTAGCCCCTCCCCTTCAGGGGAGGGGCAACGAAGACTTGGCAGCTTGCTGCCTAGTCGTAGTGGGGTGGGGGCCATCGGCCTTGCGCAAGGCCGATGGCCCCCACCCGCTGCGACTAACGAACAAGTTCGTAAGTCTCGCTGCCCTCCCCTGAAGGGGAGGGCGTGGCTTTCCCGCTACGCCCGCTCACCACTCCAAAAACAGTCGTGGCCTCCAGATAAGCCTTTCCCACTCTATTTCGCTGTTCCAGCCTTCGTTCCGGACTGTCAGCCGGTCGATGGCAGCGGTCGCTTTCCGCCGTGCTGGAGCGGCCACACTTGGGTAGGTTCCGCCTATCGAGGGGCTAAAATCGGACCGCCATAGGGCTGACTTTTACTGATCTTTGGAATTTCCGCACGGGATCATGAGCCGATCCGAGCAGCGCACAATGGTGGGAAACGACCGATTGCGGACGTTCAGACAGGCTCGGCGACTGTCAAATCGATTCCACACTTGCTGCAAATCTTGGCGGGCCAAGGCACGCACCATATCCCACGCATGAACAGCGAGCGACTGCAAGCGGGGCAACGGAAGATAGTGAGCATAATGAAGCCGTGGCAGAGCCAAAAAAGCACCGCCGATTGTTGCGCCCGCCTCACCAAAGTAGCAGGTTAAAACACTCCACCATATTGGGAAACTGAAGAAGACCGCCCAGGTCCACATCATAAAACGCCAAGACTTCTTGTAGACCGACATCTACGCTTAATGCCTTCTTGGCTGGGTAAAGGCACCGTCCGCTCCCCACCCCAAAGCCGACATGCCAGTCGTCACCAAGTTGTGGCGACCTATCTCAGCCCCCCAGCCTCCGCGTCAGCTCGACCCATTCGGCGACGCTGACCGTTTCGGCGCGGCGGGTCGGGTCGATCCCGATCGCTTCGGCTGCCGCGACCGCGCCCTCGACACCCTTCAGGCTCTGGCGCAGCATCTTGCGCCGCTGGCCGAACCCCTTTTCGGTGAGCTTTGCGAGGCGCTTCGCATCGACCCCCGCCGGTTCGTCGCCCGGTGTCACATGGACGATCGCCGACATGACCTTGGGCGGCGGGGTAAAGGCCGACCGGTGGACCTTCATCGCAATCTTCGCGTTCGACCGCCACTGCGCGAGCACCGCGAGCCGTCCATAGGCATCGGTCCCGACCGGCGCCACGATGCGCTCGGCGACCTCGAGCTGGAACATCAGGGTGAGCGATCGCCATTGCGGCGGCCATGCGGCGGGTTCGAGCCAGCGGGTGAACAGCGCGGTGCCGACATTGTACGGCAGGTTCGCGACAATATGGTAGGGCGCGCCGCCGGTAACTGCGTCGACGTCGACCGCCATCGCATCGTCGGCAATCACCGTCAGCTGCTCCGGGAACGCCTCGCTCAACTCCGCGAGCAGCGGCAGGCAGCGATCGTCGCGTTCGACCGCGATCACCTTTGCCCCGGCGCGGAGCAGGGCGCGCGTCAGGCCGCCGGGGCCGGGGCCGACCTCGAATACCGTGGCGCCGTTGAGGCCGCCGGGGATCGCGGCGATGCGGTCGAGCAGTTGCTCGTCGAACAGGAAATTCTGCCCGAGCGCCTTGCTGGCGGAGAGCCCGTGCGCGCGCACCGTTTCACGCAGCGGTGGCAGGTCGGGCGCTGGGCGGGCGCTCACTTCGCTGGCGCGCAGCTGCGCTCGCGCGCGATGGCGAGCGTGGCGGCCATCGCGATCGCGGCAATCGTCGGGCCGGGATCGGCCAGCCCGGTTCCTGCGATGTTGAACGCGGTGCCATGGTCGGGCGAGGTCCGAATGATCGGCAGGCCGAGCGTCAGATTGACGCCGTCGTGGAAATGCAGCGCCTTGAATGGCGTCAGCGCCTGGTCGTGATAGGCGCAAAGCAAGGCGTCATAGCGCGCGCGGACGGCTGGCGCGAACAGGCTGTCGGCGGCGAGCGGACCATCGACGATGATACCCTCCTCGGCCAGCTGTGCCACCGCGGGAATCATGACGCGGTCTTCCTCGCTGCCGAGCTGGCCGCTTTCCCCGGCGTGCGGGTTGAGTCCCGCGAGCGCGATGCGCGGGCTTTCGATGCCGAAATCGCGTTTCAGCCCGCGCGCCACGATCCGCGCCTTGGCGACGATCAGCTCGACCGTCAGCCGCTCGGGCACTTGGGCGAGCGGGATATGGACGGTCAGCGGAACGACGCGGAGCGATGGCCCCGCCAGCATCATCACCGCATTGGTTGCGGTGACGCCGCAGCGTTCGGCGATGAATTCGGTCTGGCCGGGATGGGTGTAGCCGATACCGTGCAGGGCGAATTTCGACACCGAACCGGTGACCAGCGCGGAACTCGCCTGGTTGCGGGTCAGGCCGATGCCCGTCTCGAGCGCGTGCAGCGCGCAGGTCGCGCCCGCGGCGGTCGGTGTGCCGGGGGTCAGCGGGCCGCTGTCTTCCAGATGCCACACGGGCAGCGCTTCGTCGAAGACCCGCTGGACCTCGTCCATGTCGCCGACGCGGGCGATCGGACCGTCCCAAACCGCTTCGATTGCCGCAGAGTCGCCAATCGCGACGAATGCAGGCAGGCCATGTTCGCGGCGCGCGGCCCAGGCGCGGGCGGTCACGTCGGGTCCGACGCCGGCCGGATCACCCATGGTGACCGCGATCGGCTGTCGAAGATCAGGATAAGGCATTAGCTATATTCGATCACGGCATCCCGGCGGAGATCGCGCAGATAGCGCTGAGCCCGCTTGTTGACCTTTTCTTCGAGCAGGCGCTGTTCGATCTGCTCGATGTTCGGCGCGGTCGCCGTTTGCGGCATATCGCGGCCGCACAGCACCAGGACGCTGATCCCTTCGTTGGCGGCGCCGAACGGCTGGGTCGTCTGACCGATCTGCAAATTCACCAGCGTGTTCTGGAGCGGTGCGGGCAACACCCGCATTTCGATATTGTCGCGCGACACCACATTGGCGCCCAATTGCGCGGCAACCGCATCGGCAGCGCCGCAGCCCGCGATATTGCGCGTCGCCTCGGCAAACTGCCCAGCGATTTCCGACGCCCGCGCCTGCGTG
Source organism: Sphingopyxis microcysteis (assembly GCF_012274265.1). GTDB lineage: Bacteria > Pseudomonadota > Alphaproteobacteria > Sphingomonadales > Sphingomonadaceae > Sphingopyxis > Sphingopyxis microcysteis. Next base: position 1,523,878 of record NZ_JAANYY010000002.1, on the reverse strand, counting down.
GTACCGGCGGGGAAATCGAGCGAGATCTGCTTGAGGCTGAGGATCGCGTCGCGCGGATCGGCGGTCAGCACCTGGCGCCGGTCGACCATCAGCATGATCGACACGCCGCCGGGAACCTCGATCGGACCGACCAGCTGGCCCGGCTGCATCGTCGCGGCCGCTTCCGCCATCGACGTGGGCAACTGGCCTGCCTTTACCCAGCCCAGATCGCCGCCGACGACAGCGGTCGATGCTTCGGAAAACTGGCGCGCATAAGCGGCAAAACTGCCGCCCGACTGCAAGGCCTGGATGATCTTACGGGCATTCTCGACCACCGCAGCGACATTTTCGGGCGGTGCCGACAGATAGATTTCGCCAAGATGGAACTCATCCTGTCCCTTGGCATCGTTCATCCGCTGGACGACCGATTCCACTTCCTCGGTCGAGACGTTCGTGGTCGACTGGATATTGCGCGACAACAGACGGTCCCAGGCAAATTCGCCGCGGATCTGCTGTTTCACCGCAGCAGCCGACGAACCTTTCGAAGCAAGATAGGTCGAAAACTGCTCGGGCGTCTGCTTGAAGCGCAGCGCGAGCCGCGCGAACTGGTCGTTGACGACATTTTCGTCGATCGTGATGTCCGCTGCCTTGGCTTCCTGGATCTGCAATTTCTCGTCGATCAGGTTGCTGAAAACCTGCTGGCGCAGCCGCTGCAACTCTTCGGGGGGCAGCGCGACATCATTGTTGGCGATCCGGATCAGCGCCATGCGATGTTCGATGTCGGTGGCGGTGATGATCTCACCGTTCACGGTCGCCGACGGGCGATAGACATTGCCCTTGGCATCGCCGAAGATCTGGACGTTGCCCGGGATATTGAGGCTGGTCGTCGGCACTTCATTGTCGCTGACAGTCTGGGCCAACACCGGCGTGATGCCGACGGCGGCCACGGCGATCAGGCTGATCATGGTCGAAAACTTGGTCATCTTTACCCTATTCGAGAAGGTTTGGACGCTCCGTATCAGCGGATACGCCCGATGGTCCAGCGCAATCCACCATCCGGACGTGTTTCAAGCCCGCCTTTAGGTCGGACACGCTGAACCTACGCTGAGCGACGCGTTCAGAACCCGAGGTTGCGGAAAGCAATGCGGAACGAGAAGCTGTTGCCGCGCCGGGCGTCGCCGGTATCGGCATAGTCGCGGCGCCAGGTCAGCGCGATCGACAGGCAGTCGTCGTCATAGGCCACCCCCAGCCGGTGGCGAATCGGTTCGAACCCGTCGGCGGTACTCAAGGGATCGTCGCTTCGCTTGGTCAGATCGACGATCGCCGAACCAAAGACCGACCAATATTGCGCCACCTTGACCCGTCCGCCGACGCGCGCTTCCTCGCGGTCCTGGAAATCTTCGCCGAGCAGCAGGATGTCGCGGTTGAGCCGCGAATAACCGAGTACCGCATAGGTCGACCGACTGCCGATCGTCGCGTCGAATTCGTTGCGGCGAATGGCCAGATTATCCTTGTCGAGCCGGTAGCGGTGGGTGAGGCGCAAGAAGTCGCGATAGGCGATCGTCGTCCGCCCGACGACGTCCGACGTGCGGCTGGTCAGCCCGGTCCCGTCGGGGAACAGCGCGGGCTTGTCCGACAGGCGATAGCTTTGGCCGACGCTGCTGCTGATGTTGAATCCCGGACGGCTGAAATTCCATTCGACGCCATAGGTGATGCGCGCGCCATCCTCGAACCGGTCATAGCCGTTGAAGCGGTTGATCGCGAACAGGTTGCTGTCCTCGAGATCAAAGGCGCGGGCATCCTCATTGGGGATGTCGATATTTTCGATCGGTGGGGTGGCGACGATCTGGATGCGCGGGGTCAGCGTTTGGGTGCCGCCTGCAAACTCCCCGACAAAGGGCCAGCGCATGTCGGCGGCGACCGCCGCGATACCGCGCGCCTGCCAGCCCGATTTGCCGCGATAGCCGGGGATCGCGGTCAACAGATTTTCATCGCTGTGATAGACGTCGCCGCGCACCAGCGCGGTCAAGGTGACTTCCTGCCCCAGCCGCGTCAGGCCGCGCAGGTCCCAGCGCGCACCGGCGAAGGCGCGCTGCGTATCCTGTCCCGCGGTGCGGCCGATCGCCAGCGTGTTCAGCTGCAACTCGACCTGGCCGCCCAGCACCGGATCGGCAAAACGCTGGCGGTAATCGATGATCGGCAGCGCAATGGGTTGCTGCCCCTGGCTGTCGTTGGCGCGCAGCGTTTGCGTCGCCCAACCCGCGATCGAGAGGTAGGAATTGCCGCCGATCCGCTCGAGCTCGAAGGTCGAGCGCAGCCGGTCGTCGCGGCTGATGTCGTAGCGGCGCATGAACGTCCGGTCGGTCGCGATACGGCCCGAATAGCTGAAGCTCCAGCGCGGGTCGAACTGGAACTTGCCGGCGCTTTCAAGGTAACCGCGAAAGCGTTCGCGGCTGTCGGGGTCCTCGCCGGTGAGCGGGACCAAAGAGCTGTAGGTCGCAAAGCCGTTGATGCGGAACGAACCAATGTCGGTCAACGCGCGGAATTCGCCTTCCAGCATCGGTGCGGCGCCGGTGTAGAGGTGCGGGGTGATGGTGATATCGCGATCGGGTGCCAGGCGCAGGTAATAAGGCACCGCAATTTCAAAGCCGTTGCTGCGGTCGAGCCGGATCTCGGGTACCAAAATGCCGCTGCCAGCCTCGCTGTTCGCCGGATGGCTGAGCCCGGGGAGCGGAATCAGCGGCAGGCCGAAAATCTCGACCCGCGCGCCCTTGTAGCGGACCTTGTTGTTCGCCCGGTCATAAGTCACCCGGACGGCGCGGATTTGCCAGCTCGGGTTCTTGGGGCAACCGTCGGCATCTTCGACCGGGCAGGCGGTGTAGGCGGCATTTTCCAGCTGAATATTGCCGTTCTCGAACCGCGTGCCCTTGACCGCGGCCAGCCGCGAACCGTTGTCGAGGACAACGAGCAGGTTTTCGACGACGCCGTCGCGCAGGCTGTCGGTCAGCTCGATCCGGTCGCCATACGCAATGTCGCCCTCGGGGTTCTTGATCGCGACATTGCCCTCGGCGAACACCTGGCCGGTCTTGCGATTCCACGTCACCTTGTCCGCGCGCATCGAAATTGCCTCGCGGTTCATCGCGACATTGCCCTCGGCCACGACGATTTCGGTATCGCTGTCGTAATTCAGGCTGTCGGCGGCAAAACCGACCTGATCTTCGGCGGCGACCGCGGGGGCGTCGGTGGTGACGGGCGAAATATCGGGGGTCTGAAGATCGGGCTCGCCAGCAATTTCCTGTGCGGGACGCGAATCGCCGATCTGCTGTCCCGCCGCAGGGCTGGCGAGCAGCGCAAATCCACTCGCGGTGGCCAGCCACAGCCGCTGCGATCGGTGCGCGCTTTGGAACAAAGTCCAGCTCATTTAATCACTTTGTCCCACTTGATCGATCGCGTCCGCCCGGGTTGGACCGGCTGCTTTGTTTTTGCAACTCGCAAGCGAAACCCCTATCGGTCCCGCACGTTGCAATCAATCTTCGCATAAGAGAGTTACCGAATGGACATTCACTTTGTCGCGCAAATCGATGCGTCTGCCGACGTCGTCGCTTTTCCGGTCCGCAAGGGCGAGCTGAACGCCTTCGTACAGGCGCTGGGCGAGCCGCACGGTGCGTTGCTGGGTGGCGCCGCGGCGCAGGCGCGGTTCGAGGGCGCGGCGGGCGGGATTGCCGAAACCGCCGCGGTCGATGGCGGGCGCGTACTGCGCCTGCTGCTCGTCGGGATCGGCGAGGGCTCGGTGCACGACCTCGAACGCGCGGGCGGTGCGCTGACCGCGCGCTTGCAGACCAGCGGAGCCGCGGCCGTCCATGTCGACTTTGCAAGCGCGGGCGCGGTCGATGAAGAGGATGTGCTGGCGTTCGCCATGGGCGCAAAGCTGCGGAACTGGCGGATCGACACTTATCGCACGCGGCTTGCCGACAACGCAAAGCCCAGCCTCAAGTCGCTGTCCATCGCGTCGCCGCACCGCGACCTGACGGCACGCTGGGCGGTGAATGAAGCCATCGCCGATGGTGTCGCCCTGACCCAGACGCTCGTCGCCGAACCGCCGAATATCCTCTATCCCGAAAGCTTCGTCGAACGCTGCCAGCATCTTGCCGAGCTTGGCGTCGAAATCGAGGTGCTCGATGAACGCCAGATGCAGGCGCTCGGTATGGGGGCGCTGCTCGGCGTCGCGCAGGGTTCGACGCGTCCGCCGCGGCTGCTCGCGATGCGCTGGAACGGGGGCAAGGACGGCGACAAGCCGGTGGTATTCATCGGCAAGGGCGTGACCTTCGACACTGGCGGGATCAGTCTGAAGCCCGGCCCCGGCATGGACATGATGAAATGGGACATGGGCGGCGCAGGTGCCGTCGCAGGCGCGATGAAGGCGATTGCCGGGCGCAAGGCCAAGGCGAACGTCGTCGGCGTGGTTGGGCTGGTCGAGAACATGCCCGACGGCAATGCGATGCGCCCCGGCGACATTGTCTCGACGATGTCGGGCCAGACGGTCGAAGTACTCAACACCGACGCCGAGGGGCGGCTGGTGCTGTGCGACGCGATCACGTGGGCGCAGAAAATGTATTCGCCGAAGGTCGTCGTCGATCTCGCGACGCTGACCGGCGCCATGGTGATCTCGCTCGGGCACGAATATGCGGGCATCTTTGCCAATGACGACGCGCTCGCGGACAAGCTGATCGGCGCAGGCGAGACGAGCAATAACAAGCTGTGGCGCTTTCCCCTCTCGGCGGCCTATGACAAGCTGATCGACAGCCCGATCGCCGACATGAAAAATATCGGCCCGCGCGAGGGCGGTTCGATCACCGCGGCGCAGTTCCTGAAACGCTTCGTCGATGAGGGCGTCGCCTGGGCGCACCTCGACATCGCCGGTACGGCCTGGTCGGACAAGGACGGGCCGGTGTGGGCGAAGGGAGCGACGGGCTACGGAGTGCGTCTGCTCGACCGTTACATTGCCGAGAACCACGAGGGTTGATCGATGGGTAACTACCGTAGCCCTGAGCCTGTCGAAGGGCGCTTTTCAGATAGGCACCCTTCGACAGGCTCAGGGTTTCGATGAGAGGCTGAGCGGAGAATTACGTGCTGCGCGTCGACTTCTACCGGCTGACCCGCGACCCGGTTGAACGGGTTCTCCCCGCTATCGCGGCGCGCGTTTTGGCGAACGGCGACCGCTTGCTGGTGGTTGCCGCGCCTGCGATGCAGCGGCAGTCGATTGATGACGCGCTGTGGACGTTGCAGCCTGCCAGCTTCCTGCCGCATGGCCATGCGGGATCGCCCGACGCGGCAATCGAGCCTATTCTGATTTCGGGCACATTCGACGCGGCAGTCGCTAACGGCGCAACGCATGTCGTGCTTGCCGACGGCGAATGGCGCGACGAGGCGTTGGTGTTCGACCGCAGCTTTCTGATGTTCGACAACAGCCGCATCGACGACGCTCGTACACTCTGGCGCACGCTTGCCGCGCGCGACGACATCGATAACCGCTTCTGGAAACAGGACGAAAACGGCCGCTGGTCGGAGGGGCCGTGAGTGTGACGAGGGTCACCGCGCGATTGCGCGCGCGGTGGCACGGATCAGGATAATCAGCAACGGGAGCCGATCATGACCAGAATTTCCGTTATCGCCCTGGCGGCCAGCGCGCTGCTCCTTGCCGCTTGCGGTTCGAAATCGGAGTCCGAAGTTGCCAGCGGCACTTACACTGATCCGGAAACCGGGCAGACCGCCGATTACAAGATTACCAGCAGCGACGACGGCGAGAGCGGCAAGGTCAGCATCAAGACCGAAGACGGCGAGATGGTGTTCGGCGGCGGCGCGGGCAACGCCAAACTCCCGGCCGGCTTTGCCCCCTATCCAGGCTCGAAGATAACCGGAGGTTTTTCGGCCAGCGGCACCGAGGGCACCGGCGGGATGGCCAGTTTCGAGGTTGATGCCAAGGCCGCCGATGTCATCGCGCATTTCCGCAAACAGGCCGAAGCGGCGGGCATGAAGGTCACCAGCGAGATCAAGAGCGGCGATACCATGATCATCGGCGCTGAAAAATCCGGCGACGGCCAGGGCGGGGTGCAGATCACGGCCACGCAAACCGGATCGCAAGTGAACGGCACCATCACCCACGGCGGCGGCTGACGCGCGCCCGTACGGGGTACACTCTCCGACCTTGCGGCGGCGCGAAAGCGCGGCTAGAGGCGCGCGCATCGCAGACCATAACAACACAGGAGCTTCCCCCATGGCGGTCACCCGCACTTTTTCGATCATCAAGCCCGACGCCACGCGTCGCAACCTGACCGGCGCCGTCACCAAGATGCTGGAGGACGCCGGCCTGCGCGTCGTCGCGTCGAAGCGCATCCACATGAGCCGCGAACAGGCCGAGGGCTTCTATGCCGTCCACAAGGAACGCCCCTTCTTCGGCGAACTCGTCGACTTCATGATCAGCGGCCCGGTCGTCGTCCAGGTTCTGGAAGGTGAAGACGCAATGCAGCGCAACCGCGACATCATGGGCGCCACCAACCCCAAGGACGCCGCACCCGGCACGATCCGCAAGGAACTCGCCGAAAGCATCGAAGCGAACACGGTGCACGGTTCGGACAGCGACGAAAACGCCGCGATCGAAATCGCGTACTTCTTCAAGCCCGAAGAAATCGTCGGCTAAACGACACAGGCAAAGCCGAAATGAAGGGGCCGCCGGAGCGATCTGGCGGCCTTTTTCGTTCGGACCCGCGAACCCGACGTCACGAATATGTTTGCGTTCCGCTCTAGGCCGGACGTTCGTCGAACCATTTGCGTCTTCGGTGCGTCGCGTCGACGCGGCGAGCCAAGGCATTGAGGGGGAAGGGCAATACGCAACCGGCGACCAGGAAAAGATAGACGACCGGCGATCCGGGGGCCGAAATCATGAACCAGCTGCCGACGGCCCAGCAAATGCCGACGGTCGCAAGGACGGCGTATTTGAACAGATTGTGCCGGCGGTGGTGGCTTGCATAGCTCGCTTCCACAACGGGGCGATGCTGGAACCTTTCCGAGACCGAGTGCCGCCACGCGCGCAGGTCGCGCTCATAACGCGTGGCTTCACAGGCCGATGCCGCGAAGAAGAGCAATGCCGATGCGGCTGCGACCACGGTCGTCCAGCCGGTAAAATAGGCGGCGGCGCCGACCGAGATCAAGCCCAGGATGGAGAGGATCGCGACAATCGCGCTGGCGGTGAACTCTCGTTCGCTATGGCGGTCGAGCAATCGATTGGCTTCGCGCTCCAGCTTCCGGGCTTCGTCTGTCGTCAATAGCCGGGCATGGCACTCGCTATCGAAATAGATCCACCCTTTTACGGTTTCGCGTATCCATAGCGATATGCGCGCCTGCTGAGCTTCGCGCCAGTTTTCGTTCGATTTCGAGCTTTGGATTTGCATCGGCCCGCAATATCCAAAATTGCTTAACGGCCACCTATCGCCAGTCAGAAGTCTTCCGCGACCGCCATCAGCCCGCCCAGCTTCTTCGGCGCCACCGCCAGCCAGCTCTTGCGCAGCCACTCGCCGATTGCATCCCAATCGGTGTCGCCGAGGTCGAGGCGGATGCCGACCCAGCCGTCGCCGAAATAGGCGGGGCGGTAATAGCGATCTTCGTCGAGCTCGATCAGCATCGCCTGCTCCTCGGCGCCGCTGATCTTCACCAGCAGCGCGATCTTGCCGTCGCCATGGTGGTCCTCAGTGAAATAGGCGAATTTCTTGCCCTTTACGATCCCGAAGCAGGGCATGCCGTGGGATAAGACTTCGTCCGCCTCGGGCAAAGCCATCGCCAGATCGCGCACGCGGGCGCGCAGATAGTCGGGCGATCGTTCGCGCGTGACGAAGGCGGCGAGGGTCGGCGGATAGAGCTGATGCTCGGCAATCCGCACGCGTGCGGCAAGGGTTTCGACGGTGTCGCCGGGCAAGATCGCGACCGGCGTCTGCGCCAGCACCGGGCCGTCGTCGACCCCGGGGGTGACGATGTGGACGCTGCACCCGCCAATTTTGTCGCCCGCGTCGATCGCTCGCTGATGGGTGTCGAGTCCCTTGTAGCGCGGCAGCAGGCTGGGGTGGATGTTGAGCATCTTGCCCGCCCAGCGCGCAACGAAATCGTCGCTCAGGATGCGCATATAGCCCGCGAGCGCGACAAAGTCGGCCTTGGCTTTGCGCAGTTCGGCGTCGACAAGCGCGTCGAATGCGTCGCGGGCCATGCCCTTGTGCGAGAGGCTCCACGTTGCGATGCCCTCGGCTTCGGCAATGGCAAGACCGGGAGCGTCGGGATTGTTGCTGGCAACCAACACGATCTCATAGGGGCAATCGGCGGCCTTCGCGGCATAGAGCAGCGCTGCCATATTGGTTCCGGCGCCGGAGATCAGGACGGCGACTTTGGCTTTCACGCCAATCCTCCCTGCGCGAAGCATGGGGAGGGGGAGCGCGCCCGAAGGGCGTGGTGGAGGGGCGAAAACGCCGCGCTACCTGCCCCTCCGTCAGCCCCTGCGGGGCTGCCACCTCCCCATTGCTGCGCAACAGGGAGGATATTATCCATTATGCGTCGCGCTCCATGCCCCCATCGCGCTCCAAGTCTCGGCGCTGCCGGTGACGGTGCAGCCTTTTTCGCCCGCGGCGATATGCCCGATCCGGTGGACCGTCTCGCCCGCGGCTTCCAGCGCTGCGGTCACCTCGGCAACATCGCCCTCGCTAACGACCACCGCCATGCCGATCCCGCAGTTGAAGGTGCGCGCCATTTCCTCGGGCTCGATGTTCCCCTGCGCCTGCAGGAACGCCATCAGTCGCGGCTGGTCCCATGCGTCGGCATCGACATGCGCGTGCAGGATTTTCGGCAGCACGCGCGGGATATTTTCGAGCAGGCCGCCGCCGGTGATGTGCGCGAGCGCATGGATCTTGCCGGTCTTTACCAGCGGGAGCAGGCTCCTCACATAGATCCGCGTCGGCGCCATCAGCGCGTCGATCAACAGGATATTCTGGTCGAACAGGGCAGGGCGGTCGAGTTTCCACCCCTTGTCGGCGGCCAATCGGCGCACGAGCGAAAAGCCGTTCGAATGTACCCCCGACGAGGCAAGGCCGAGGATGACGTCGCCCGCCGCCACCTTGTCGGCGGTCAGCACCTGGTCGCGCTCGACCGCGCCAACGCAAAAGCCCGCAAGGTCATAATCGCCGTCCGAATACATCCCCGGCATCTCGGCGGTTTCGCCACCGATCAGCGCGCAGCCAGCCTGCTTGCAGCCTTCTGCGATGCTTGCGACGACGTCGGTCGCAACATCGTTGTCGAGCTTGCCGGTCGCATAATAATCGAGGAAAAACAGCGGCTCGGCGCCCTGCACGATCAGGTCGTTCGCGCACATGGCGACGAGGTCGATCCCGACCCCGTCATGCTTGCCCGATTCGATCGCAAGCTTGAGCTTTGTTCCCACGCCGTCGTTTGCGGCGACCAGCAGAGGGTCATTGAAGCCCGCGGCCTTCAGGTCGAAAAAGCCGCCAAAACCGCCAAGGTCGGCATCGGCACCGGGACGGCGCGTCGCGCGGGCGAGCGGGGCAATGGCACGGACCAGCGCGTTGCCGGTTTCGATCGATACGCCAGCCTGCGCATATGTGTAGGAGGCGGGTGAGTTGTGCTTGGAATCCATGGCCAGCGCGACTAACGACTCTGGCCACGAAATGCCATGATTTCCTTGTCCGGGGCCACGCTTTTGGGCAGAGCATAGAGAAGATATGACTTCGGCTGCCTTTCCCCGCTTCGCCCCGAGCCTTTTCCCTCGCTCGCTGGCGCCCCGTGACTGGCGCTGGGCGGCCCTTATCGGCCTGTTCTTCGCGATTTTGCTCGCGGGCATCGTTGACGGTCAGATCACCCGCGGCAATCGCGGCATCACTCCGATCAACAGCAGCGGCGATTTCCTCGCCAGCGGTATCCTCGTCGACGTCACCGGCGACAATGCCGACGATGCGCGCACCAAGGGCTGGCGCGAGGCGCAGCGCAAGGGCTGGGCTCAGCTCTATCGCAAATTGAACGGCAGCGACGGCCCCGCGCTCGGCGATTCGGTGCTCGACGGCATCGTCACCGCAATCGTTGTCGAGGAAGAGCAGATCGGCCCGCGCCGCTATGTCGCGCGCCTCGGCGTCCAGTTCGACCGCGTGCGCGCCGGTCAGATTCTGGGCGTCAGCGGCCGCACGCTCCGCTCGCCGCCCTTGCTCGTCATTCCCGTCTATTCGATCGACGGCATCCCGCAAGTGTTCGAACAGCGCAGCGCGTGGCAGCGCGCGTGGGCCGAATATAATACGGGGCAAAGTGCGATCGACTATGTCCGCACCGCGGGCACTGGCGCCGACACCCTGCTGATCAACGCAGGACAGACCGGGCGTCGCGGCCGCGTGTGGTGGCGCGTGATCCTCGACCAATATGGCGCCGCCGACGTGCTGACGCCGATTGCGCGCGTCGAATACAGCTATCCCGGCGGCCCGATCAAAGGCTATTTCACCGCGCGCTTCGGCCCCGACAGCAAGCTGATTTCCAGCTTCACGATGACCGGACCCAGCCCCGCGGCGCTGCCCGACATGATGGAAAAGGCGGTTGCCCGGATGGACCGCATCTATATCGACGCGCTCGCTGCGGGCGTGCTTCGGACCGACACCTATCTTGTGCTGGAAAAGCCGGTCGAACGCGAAGATTTGCCCGAAGAAACGCTCGCCACCGACGAAGATGCGCTGCCCGCCGAAACCGACAGCAGCGTGCCGGTAACCGCCGCCGCCGGGGTGCAAAGCTTCACCGTCCAGTACAGCTCGCCCGACGTCGATTCGGTCACCGCGACCGAGCGCGCGGTTTCGGGCGTCGCGGGGGTCCAGTCGGCGTCGACGACCAGCCTCGCGCTCGGCGGCACCTCGGTGATGCGCGTAACCTTCCGCGGCGATCTTGCCGCGCTCCGCGTCGCGCTCGCCGCGCGCGGCTTTACGGTGCAGGAGGGCGGCGGCCAGCTGCGGATCAGCCGCTGATGGCGCGCAAAAGCTCCGGTCAAATCGCCCTGCCGCTGGATTGGAGCGCAGGGGGCGCCAACGATGGTCCACTCATCGTGGGGGCCAGCAACGCCGATGCGGTGCGCTATTTGCGCCATGTGGCGACCTGGCCCGTCCGCACCGCGGTGCTCACCGGCCCGCATGGTTCGGGGCGCAGCCTGATGGGCCGCCTGTTCGCCGCCGACACCGGCGGGCGCGTGATCGACGGTCATGACAGCGTGTCGGAAGAGGAGATCTTCCACGCGTGGAACGCCGCGCAGGCGAGCGGCACGCCGCTGCTGATCATCGCCGACGCGCCGCCCGCCGCATGGAATATTGCCTTGCCCGACCTCCGCTCGCGCCTCGCGGCGGTGCCGGTGCTGACGATCGGCGATCCCGACGATTGCCTTGCCCGCGACCTGATCGAGGCGCTTTTTGCGCAGCGCGGGATGGCCTTGGCGCCCGGCGTCGCCTCCTATATCGTGCCGCGCATGGAACGCAGCTATGCGATGATCCACCGCGTCGTCGCGGCGCTCGATGCGGCCTCGCTCGAAAAGGGCGGCGGCATCGGCATTCGTCTTACGCGTGAAACATTACTGTCACAGGGGCTCATCGATCCCGATTTGCTCGAAAGACAGGATGACGCGACATGTCGATAGCTGGCAGCCCCTTACGCGCCGATAATGACGCCGACACCGCGGCGACGCCGCCGCGCTTCGGCTCCGAACGCTTCTTCAACCGCGAACTGTCGTGGCTCGCCTTCAACCGGCGAGTGATGGAGGAAGCGCGCAACCCCGCGCACCCGCTGCTCGAACGCCTCCGCTTCCTGTCGATTTCGGGCAGCAATCTCGACGAATTTTTCATGGTCCGCGTCGCGGGACTGAAGGGGCAGCAGCTTCAGGGCATCGACGACCCGTCGGCCGACGGCCGCTCGCCGGGGCAGCAACTCGCCGAGATCGAGGCCGAGGTCCACCGCCTCGTCGACCAGCAGCAGAGCGAATGGCAATTGCTCCACCGCCAGCTCGCCGAACAGGGCATCACCGTCCACGGCGCGGGGTCGAACAAGGAGGTGCTGCGCACCGCGCTGCGCCAATATTTCATCGACCAGATTTTCCCGATCCTGACGCCGCAGGTGCTCGACCCGGCGCATCCCTTTCCCTTCATCCCCAATCGCGGCCTTGGCGTCATTTTCGACCTTCAGCACAAGGCGAGCGGTGACACGCTCCGCGAACTGGTGATGATCCCCGCCTCGCTGTCGCGGTTCGTGCCGGTGCCGGGGCAGGCGACCAGCTTTGTTCCGATCGAATTTCTGATCGAATTGTTCGGCGACCTCCTGTTTCCGGGGTTCGCGATCCGCTCATTGGGCGTGTTCCGTATCATCCGCGACAGCGACATCGAGCTGGAGGAAGAGGCCGAGGATCTCGTCCGCCTCTTCCGCACCGCGATTCGCCGCCGCCGCCGCGGGCGCGTGATCCTGATGGAGCTGGAGGCCGACATGCCCGCCGAAATCGCGGCGGTGCTCAATGCCGACATTCAGGGGCATGAGGCAATCGTCGCCAAGATCGGCGGCTTCATCGGGCTCGCGGCGCTGTCGGCGCTCGTCGACGTCGATCGCCCCGACCTCAAATTTCCGGCCTATTCGCCGCGTTTTCCCGAACGTATCCGCGAACATGGCGGCGATTGTTTCGCGGCGATCCGCTCGAAGGACATCGTCGTCCACCACCCATACGAGAGCTTCGACGTCGTGCTGTCCTTCCTGCGGCAGGCGGCGGCCGATCCCGACGTCGTAGCGATCAAGCAGACGCTTTACCGCGCGGGCAACCAGTCGCCGGTGATCCGCGCGCTGATCGAGGCGGCCGAGGCGGGCAAATCGGTGACCGCGGTCGTCGAACTCAAGGCGCGCTTCGACGAGGAGCAGAATCTCCTCTGGGCGAACCAGCTCGAACGCGCCGGGGTGCAGGTCGTTTACGGCTTCATCGAATGGAAGACGCACGCAAAGATTTCGATGGTCGTGCGCCGCGAAGGGCAGGGGTATCGGACCTATTGCCACTTCGGCACCGGCAATTATCACCCCGTCACCGCGCGCATCTACACCGATCTGAGCTTCTTTACCGCCGATCCGCGCGCGGGTCGCGATGCGGCGCAGCTCTTCAACTATATCACCGGCTATGTCGAACCCGAACGGCTCGACCTCATCACCATGTCGCCGCTCAACATGCGCCAGCATCTCAGCGAGCTGATCGACGCCGAAATCGCGGCGGCGAAGGCGGGCGCGCCGTCGGGGGTGTGGGCCAAGATGAACAGCCTTGTCGATCCCGACATCATCGACAAGCTCTACGAGGCGAGTGCGGCGGGGGTGCCGGTCGAGCTGATCGTGCGCGGTATCTGCTGTCTGCGTCCGGGGGTGCCGCGCCTCTCCGAGACGATCCGCGTGAAATCGGTCGTCGGGCGCTTCCTCGAACACAGCCGCGTGTGGGCCTTCGCCAACGGCGCGCCGCTGCCGCACCGCACGGCGAAGCTCTACATCAGCAGCGCCGACTGGATGCCGCGCAATTTCGACCGCCGCGTCGAATATATGATCCCGATCGACAATCCGACGGTACACGACCAGATCCTCGATCAGGTGCTGGTCGCCAATCTGATCGACAATGAACAAAGCTGGGTGCTGCAACCCGACGGCATCTATGTGCGAACGGCGTCTGGCGACAAGCCTTTCAACCTGCATCATTATTTCATGAACAACCCGTCGCTGTCGGGTCGCGGGACGGCGCTTCACAAGCGTCAGGACGTCCCGACGCTCGCTTTCACGATGCGCGAAGTCTGACGCCTTGGGATTGCTGCGCGCCTCGAAGTCGGCGGTTCACCGCTCGGCCGTGATCGACATCGGTTCGAACTCGGTTCGCCTTGTCGTCTATGAAGGACCGTCGCGCGCGCCCGCGGTGATCTTTAACGAAAAGGTCGCCGCTGGGCTCGGCCGCGGGCTGGCCGTCGACGGACGGATCGCCAGCGAGGATGCGATGCGCGGGCTCATGGCACTCCGTCGCTATGCGCTGCTCGCGAAGCATATGGAGGTCAAAAGCCTGCTGTGCGTGGCCACCGCAGCCGTGCGCGACGCTGAAAACGGACCCGAATTCATCGCCAGCGCCGCCGATGCGGGGCTGGCGATCCGGCTGTTGTCGGGCGAGGAAGAGGCTGAGGCCGCGGGTTATGGCGTGCTGTCGGCGATCCCCGACGCGCATGGCATCGCGGTCGATCTCGGCGGCGGCAGCCTCGAACTGGCGGAGGTCGCGAACGGGCAGGTCGGGCGCCGTGCGTCTTTTCCGCTCGGCGTGCTGCGCCTGCCCGCGCTGCGCAAGCAGGGGCAACAGGCGTTCGAACGCGCCGTTCGCAAGATGCTGCGCGGCGCCGGGTGGCCCGACGGGATGTCGGGGCTGCCGCTCTATCTGGTCGGCGGATCGTGGCGCGCGCTGTCGCGACTCGATCTCGAATTGACGCAAGACCCGCTCGCGGTTCTCGACCAGCACAGCCTGCCGCGGTCGGCGCTCCGCCGTCTGGTGCGCGCAACCAATCGCCTGAGCTTCGAGGAGTTGCGCGCCATCCCCGGCATGGCGTCGAACCGCGCCGCGGCGCTGCCCGATGCGGCGGCGTTGCTCTCGGCGCTCGTGAACATCCTCGACGTTCCGGAAATGACGGTGTCGTCATCGGGGCTGCGCGAAGGGCTGCTCTATCAGGCGCTCGACGCCGAAACGCGCGCGCAGGACCCGCTGATCGTCGCCGCCGAATTCGAAGGCCGTCGCCTTGCGCGCTTCGCGCCGCACGGGCGCGCTATCACTGAATGGATCGCGCCGCTGTTCGCCGGCGAGGCGCCCGCCGACAGCCGCGTCCGACTCGCCGCCAGCCTGCTCAGCGACGTGGCCTGGTCGGCGAACCCCGACTTTCGCGCCGAACGCGGCACCGAAATCGGGCTGCACGGCAATTGGCGCGGCATCGACATTCCGGGGCGCATCCTGCTTGCGCGCGCGCTGCACGCGGGGTTCGGCGGTGCCGACAGCGATTTCCCCGACATGGGCAGGCTCGTCGCCGCCGACCGCCTCGCGCGCGCTCGGCAATGGGGGCTGGCGATCCGGCTGGCACAGCGACTGACCGGCGGGGTCGAGGCACCGCTGAAGGCCAGCCACATCGCGCTGGTCGACGGCAAGCTGCGGCTCAGCCTCGACCATGGCTGGCATCATCTGGCGGGCGAGTCGGTCGAGCGCCGCCTGCGCTCGCTGGCGCAGGCGCTGGATGCCAAGGCCGAGCTGGTGATGCTTTAGGCCCACTTCGTCATCCCGGCGAAGGCCGGGATCTCGCCGGTGCGGTTCGACGATAGGGTGAGATCCCGGCCTTCGCCGGGATGACGATATTGGGGTGGAGAAGGTCAGTCGGCGCTCGCCGCCGCGTCGATTTCGCTCATCACCAGCTTGCCGTTCTTGACCGCAAAACCCATGCGTCCCTCGACCAGATCGAGCGCGGCGTGGCCGAACACCTCGTACCGCCAACCCTGCATCATCGCGATGTCCTGACGGCCGCCCGCCGCCAGTGCCTCCAGATCATCGCTGCGCGCGATCAGCCGCGCGGCGACATTGAGTTCGCGGGCGCGAATCTTGAGCAGCAGCTTCAAAAGGTCGGCGACAAGCACGCCTTCCTTGCCCAGCCCCGGTCCGCGCGGCGCGCGGTCGGGCATATCGTCCTTGTCCATCGCCTTGGCATTGGCCAGCGCGTCCATCAGCCGCGCGCCGATGTCGTTCGACTTCCACGTCGCCGACAGGCCGCGGACCCGGCCGAGGCCGTCCTGATCCTTCGGCGGATGCGCGGCGAGGTCGGCCAGCGTTTCGTCCTTCACGATGCGCCCGCGTGGTAGGTTCTTCGACCGCGCCTCGCGCTCGCGCCATGCGGCGAGTGCTTTCAGGCGCCCGAGCACGTCAGGTTTGCGCGACGGGATCTTGATGCGCTGCCAGGCCTTTTCGGGATCGATGCTGTAATTCGCCGGATCGGCGAGCTTTTCCATCTCTTCGTCGAGCCAGTGACCGCGCCCGGTCTTGACCAGCTTGTCGAGCATCATCGGGAAAATCTTCGCCAGATGGGTAACGTCGCCGATCGCATAATCGATCTGGCGCTTGTCGAGCGGGCGGCGACTCCAGTCGGTAAAACGCGCACCTTTGTCGAGTTGCAGACCGATCCACGCCTCGACAAGGTTCGAATAGCCGACCTGTTCGGCCTGACCGATTGCCATCTGGCCGATCTGGGTGTCGAAAATCGGGTGCGGGGTCTTGCCGGTCAGGTTGAAGATGATTTCGACATCCTGTCCGCCGGCGTGAAAGACCTTCAGCATATCCTCATTGTCGACCAGCAGGTCGAGCAGAGGCGCAAGGTCGATGCCGGGCGCGAGCGGGTCGATCGCCGCGGCATGTTCGCTGTCGGCGATCTGGATCAGGCAAAGCTCGGGCCAGAAGGTATTTTCGCGCATGAATTCGGTATCGACGGCGATGAAATCGCTGTTCCGAATGCGGTCGCAAAATTCGACCAGCGCGGCGTTGGTTTCGATCAACGGATGGACTTGCATAGCGCGCCTATACAGCTAGTTGAAAGGAACGGGCAGGAAAAATTGTCCGTGCTCTTCGGGTCGCGGAACCGGAATACCGGTCAGGGGAAAAACGAAGGGGTTTGGGGCATGATGTGGCTCGGATGGGCGCTCGCCGCGCTCGCTTTTCTGCTGCTTTTCGGCCAGTATCTGGCGGGGCAGGCGGATATTTTCGTGTCGATCGCCAATCCGCGGCCGCTCGACGAAGAATCGATGGTGGTGACGCTGAAAGGCTGGGGCTTCGCGGCCGAGGCCGCGCAGCCGTTTGTCACCCCCGAATCCGATCACGGCCTCAGCGACGTGCGGGTCTTTGCAACACGGCGCCAGATGCTGATCGCGATCGCGACGGTCGGCTTTTTACGCCCGGTTACCGTCGCCTGGCGCGCCCATGCGGGTATCCTGCCGTTGGGAGACGCCTGATGCCGTTGGTGCAACTGGGCGACGAAGGGCGCTGGACCAATTATCATGGCACCGGCACCTGCGAGGCGGCGACGCGCTTTGCCCTGCGCAGCGGCGACGCACCGCGCGGGCGCGACGAGATCGCGATCGCGGCGAAAGCGGTCCAGGATTGGCTCGCCGCGGCGGCCTTGGCGAACCGCCGCGTCCGCCCGCTCGGCGCGGGCTGGTCACCCTCGAACGTCAACATCGCATCGCAATGCTGGCTGCTCCACACGCGCCGTTTCAACCGCTGTTTTCGCATCGATGCCGCCGACGTCCGCCCGGGCGTCGATGCCAGCGGCCTGATGCTGGTCGAGGCGGGGGCGCTGGTCGACGAAGTGTCGGACAAGCTGGAGGCGCAGGGGCGTTCGCTGTGGACCAGCGGCGCGGGCAATGGGCAGACCTTTGCCGGCGCGGCGGCGACGGGTACCCACGGTTCGATGATAGCCAGCGGCGGCATTCAGGACCATATCCGCGCGGTCCAGTTGGTGACGCCCGCGGGAGTCCACTGGATCGAACCGGCGGCGGGGTTGATGAGCGATAGCTTCATCGCCGCGACGGGTTCGACCCTGCTGCGCGATGACGATGTGTTTGCAGCGGCGCAATTGCCAGTCGGCGCACTCGGCATCGTCACTGCGCTCGTTGTCGGCAGCGTTCCGAAATTCCTTGTTCGCCCGATCCAGAATCTCCGCAAGGTCGATCGCGCGGCGCTGGGGTGGCTGGCGGTCGGCGATTTCCGGCGCTTTTCGGCGGCTTATGCGCTCGATCAGGAGCCCGATTTCGTCCAGATGATCGTGAACCCCTATAAGCCGTTCAAGCGCCCCGCGATGCTGCGCTTCCTCTATCGCGAACCATGGCGCGACGATTATCGGCGCGCGACGCCGGGGCAGCTCGGCGCGGGTTATGACGCGCTCAGCCTGCTCGGGCGGCTGCTTGACGACTATCCATGGGCGCGCGGCGCGCTGCTGCAGTTCGCAATGAAACAGGGCTATGCCAGCGGCCCCGATGTCGATGCGCCGCCAGTCTATGGCAGCTGGGGCGAGGGGCTCGACACCCACCGCCCGCTGGCCGATCTGTTCAATGCGTCGGTGACGATCGACCGCGCCGATCTGGCGCATGCGTTCGAGCTGATTTGCGAGGTTTATGCGCGCCACGGCGGGTCGACCGTCGTGACCGTGCGTTTCATGGCGCGTGCCGACGGGCTGCTGGCGCCCGCCCGCTTTCCGGCCAACGCAGTGATCGATTTCGACGGCCCGCGCAGCCGCCGGACCGCCGACGCCTACGCCCGCGTCGTCGAACGGCTCGATGCCGAAGGGATCGCCTTTACCCGCCATTGGGCCAAGAGCTGCCAACTCGATGCCGGGCGGGTCGCGGCGGATTATGGCGAGGATTACCGCCGCTGGCGCAGCGCGCGCGATCGCCTGATCCCCGACCCGGCGCACCGCGCGCTGTTCGCCAGCGACGTGCTCGACGGCCTCGGGCTGACATGCTGACGCGCCAAGCCTTGACAAATCGCTCCCCGCGCTGCCTTAGGCGCGGCCATAACGGCGCGTTTTTGGCGCGTCCCTCCGACCATTGAAAGACGATCACATGCACGCCTATCGCACCCATAATTGCGGCCAGCTTCGCGCCGAACACGTCGGCCAGTCGGTCCGCGTTTCCGGCTGGGTGCATCGCAAGCGCGACCATGGCGGGCTGCTCTTCGTCGATCTGCGCGATCATTACGGCCTGACCCAGATCGTCGCGGACTCGAGCGATGCGGTGTTCGCGACGCTCGACGGCCTGCGCGCCGAAAGCGTCGTGACGATCACCGGCGATGTGGTCGCCCGCTCGGCGGAAACCGTCAACGCGAACCTGCCGACGGGCGAAATCGAAGTGCGCGCCCGCGACGTCACCGTCCAGTCGGCGGCGATCGAATTGCCGATGCCGGTCGCGGGCGAACAGGAATATCCCGAGGATATTCGCCTGAAATACCGCTTCCTCGACCTTCGCCGCGACCGTCTGCATCAGAATATCCTGCTGCGCTCGAACGTCATCGCATCGCTCCGCCGCCGCATGGTCGAACAGGGCTTCACCGAATATCAGACGCCGATCCTGACCGCCTCGTCGCCCGAAGGCGCGCGCGACTATCTGGTGCCGAGCCGCGTCCACCCGGGCAAATTCTATGCGCTGCCGCAGGCGCCGCAGATGTTCAAGCAGCTGCTGATGGTCGCGGGTTTCGACCGCTATTTCCAGATCGCGCCCTGCTTCCGCGACGAAGATGCGCGCGCCGACCGTTCGCCGGGTGAATTTTACCAGCTCGATTTCGAAATGAGCTTCGTCACGCAGGACGATGTGTTCAACGCTATCGAGCCGGTGCTCGCGGGCGTGTTCGAGGAATTTGCGAACGGCAAGACGGTGACCCCGGCGGGCTCGTTCCCGCGCATCCCGTACCGCGAATCGATGCTGAAATATGGCAATGACAAGCCGGACCTGCGCAACCCGCTGATCATCACCGATGTGTCGTCGCACTTTGTGGGGTCGGGCTTCGGCCGCTTCGCCGACATCGTCGCCGCGGGCGACGTCGTGCGCGCGATCCCGGCACCGAACACCGCCGAAAAGAGCCGCAAATTCTTCGACGACATGAACAGCTGGGCGCAGGGCGAAGGCTTTGCAGGTCTTGGCTATGCGACGCGCAAGGGCGGCGAATGGGGCGGCCCGATCGCCAAGAACCATGGCAGCGACAAGATGGACGCGCTTGCCGCCGAGCTTGGTATCGGTCCTGACGACGGGCTGTTCTTTGCCGCGGGCAAGGAAGCGACCGCAGCGAAACTCGCCGGTTTCGCGCGCACCCGCGTTGCCGAACAACTCGACCTCATCGATCCGAACAAGTTCGAAATGTGCTGGATCGTCGATTTCCCGATGTTCGAGGCCGACGAGGACACCGGCAAGATCGATTTCAGCCACAACCCCTTCTCGATGCCGCAGGGCGAGCTGGAGGCGCTGGAAACCAAGGACCCGCTCGACATCCTCGCCTGGCAATATGATATCGTCTGCAACGGCGTCGAACTGTCGTCGGGTGCGATCCGCAACCATCGCCCCGACATCATGTACAAGGCGTTCGAGATCGCGGGCTACAGCCAGGCCGACGTCGACGCGAATTTCAGCGGCATGATCAACGCGTTCAAATTCGGCGCGCCGCCGCACGGCGGTTCGGCGCCGGGCGTCGACCGCATCGTGATGCTGCTCGCCGACGAACCGAACATCCGCGAAGTCGTCGTCTTCCCGATGAACCAGAAGGCCGAGGATCTGATGATGGGCGCGCCCGCGCCGGTCAGCGACAAGCAGCTCAAGGAACTCGGTATCCGCATTGTGGACGGACCCAAGGGCTGAACCTTCGTTGCTGTGTCCCTCCTTGCTCCGTCATCCCGGCGAAGGCCGGGATCTCAACCTCCCGCCTAGCTGCAACGGCGAGATCGCAGCCTTCGCCGCGATGACGATCCGGGGGATGACGTGAGCGAGCCGCGCGAACACCAGCTGAACACCCCGGCGGGCGAGATTTGCTGGTTCGAATGGGGCCAGCCGTCGGACCGGCCCTCGCTGCTGCTGTTGCACGCGACCGGCTTTCACGCGCGCCTCTGGGATCAGGTCGTCGCGGCCTTGCCGCATGGCACCCACGTCATCGCGCCCGATCAGCTCGGTCATGGCCGCAGCGCCAAGCCCGCGTCGCTGGCCGACTGGGCCGTCACCGCCGACGCGCTGTTGCCGCTGGTCGACCGGTTCGCCGGAGCGCGCCTGATCGGATGCGGCCACAGCATGGGCGGCTACGTCCTGACCCGGCTGGCGGCTGAGCGGCCCGACGCCTTTGCTCATATCTTCCTGATCGATCCGGTCATCATGCCTCCCGAATTTTACGTCGGCGCCGCCGATGTGCCGGTCCCCGATCCGGTCGAGCATCCGGTGGCACGGCGGCGCGCGCGCTGGGACGGGTGGGAGGCGATGAACGCGCATTTTGCTTCGCGTGCGCCCTATGCGCATTGGCAGCCGCAAGCGCTCGCGGACTATTGTCGCCTCGGCCTGCTGCCCGCCGCGGATGGCGACGGCTTCGATCTCGCCTGTCCGCCCGCTCTCGAAGCGTCGGTCTATCAGAATGCGCTGCGCACCAACCCGCACGACTGGCTGGGGGCGGTCGGCGCGCCGGTGAGCGTGATCCGCGCCCGAACCGGCGAGCGCGCGGGCAACCTCGACTTTTCGGTCAGCCCGACCTGGCCCGGGCTGGGCGCCGCACTTGGCGCGGTGCGCGACGAGCAATGGGCCGACCAGAGCCATTTCATCCCGATGGAAGCGCCGCAGCGGCTGGCCGATCTGATCGCCAACGAATTCTGACCCCGGTCCTCGCGCGGTTTTGACAGCCACCGACGGCTGCGATAGCTCGGCGGAAACTGGCTAATGGGGGGTGGTGATGATCGACGCACGATGGATATTGGGTGCCGCTTTGCTGAGCCTTGCGGCGCCCGCGAACGCCGAAACGCTGACGATCAATACCGGCGATCCCGCCGAGGCTAATGTCACCGACCTGTTTCGCATATCGGTCGAGCGGTTCGAGGGCGAGGATGGCGCGGCCTTTGCGCAGGCGCTCGAAGCCGAACTCGCAGCCGCGACATTTCACGGCAGCCGCTTTTACCGGGTCGTCGCGCCCGAATCGGGGGCGCCGACCGATGCGTTGGTCACCGGGACGGTGCGCGCCAGCGTCGATGAAACGCCGGTGATCGAAAAGCGCCGCCGCTGCACCGAATATGACCCCGCCGACAAAAAGAAGTGCATCAAGGAAATCGACGTCGATATCCGGTGTCGCCGCCGTACCGCGGCCGTTGCGACGACGGTGCGGCTGGTTGCCATCGGCGACGGATCGATCCGTTACACCCGGCCGCTGAATGCGCGCGATCAGGTGACGCTTTGCCCCGACCGGAGCGCGCCGCCGAGCGTCGAGGATTATTTTGCCGCCACCTTCCGCAACCAGGTGCGGACGATCCGCGACGACCTGGCGCCGCGCAGCTACGCGATCGACGTCCGGGTCGACGAGAGCATAAAGGGGCTGACCAAACCGGCGCAGGCCGCGTTCAAGGCGGCGGTGCGACTGACCAAGAGTGATCAGGTTGGCGCCTGCGCCGCGTGGACCGCGCTGACGCGCGATGTCGAGCCGACCGCGGCACTGGCGTTCAACCTGGGGCTTTGCAACGAGATGGAGGGCGATCTCGACGTGGCGGCGGACTGGTATGGCGATGCGCAGCGACAGGGAGCGCGCGGCGGCGCGGTTCCAGAGGCGTTGGCGCGGCTCGATCGCTATCGGCGCGCGCTGGGCGCGTGGACCGCGCGCAAGGCGGCTATGGGCGCCGAGTAGCCGCGGCGACCCGGCTGTGCCAGAAAGTGACAGCCTGAGCGCTTGGTAGGACAGGGGGGAGTGCGCTAGACAGCGGCATGACCATTTCGCTTTCCGATTATGAGACCGGCGCCAAATTCGACGGCGACCATTCCGACGCGATCGAGGCCTTGCAGGAGCGGCTGGAACGTGTGCAGGCGGCGCATATCACCCATGGCCAGCGCAGCATCATCATGTTCGAAGGCTGGGATGCGGCGGGCAAGGGCGGGATCATCAAAAGGATCACCGCGCTGCTCGATCCGCGCTATTTCGATGTGTGGCCGATCAGCGCGCCGACCGAGGAGGAAAAGGCGCGCCATTTCCTGTGGCGGTTCTGGAAACGGCTGCCCGGCAATCGCGAGATCGCGATCTTTGACCGCAGCTGGTACGGGCGCGTCCTGGTCGAACGCGTCGAGGGCTTTGCCACCGAGGCCGAATGGCGCAAGGGCTATGACGAGATCAACGAGTTCGAGGCACAGCTGACCGGCAGCCGCACCAACCTGGTCAAGATTTTCGTCCACCTGACGCAGGACGAACAGGACAAGCGCTTTGCCGATCGCCTGAACGATCCGTGGAAGCGCTGGAAAACCGGGAGCGAGGATTATCGCAACCGCGCAAAGCGCAAACAATATCTCGCCGCGATTGATGAGATGTTCGCGCAGACCAACACGCGCTGGGCACCATGGAAGGTGATCGACGGCAACAACAAGAAAGCGGCGCGCATCGCGGCGCTGACCCATATCGCCGAAACGCTGGAGGCGATCGTGCCGATGACCCCGCCCGAACTTGACCCGGCGGTCGTCAAACTGGCGGGCAAGGCATTCGGCTACAAGCCTGAAGCCTAGGTTTGTGGCGGCCGACGGCTAGCAATCAGGCCGACCAATGGCTACATGGGGCTGATGAGCCGCGCCAAAAGATCCGATGACTGGGGTTTCCCCCGCTGGCGCCCCTATGGCTCGAACAATGAGGCGCAGAAGGTCAGGTTGTGCGATCGGCACGGTTGTAGCAACCCCGGCAACTGCCCCGCGCCGAAGTCTCCGAACAGCCCCGAGCGCTGGTATTTCTGCGAAACCCATGCCGCCGAATATAATCGCGGCTGGGATTATTTCGAAGGGCTGAGCGCCGAAGACGCCGCCGCCCGTGCCGCCGAGGAGGCGCAGGGCGCGCGCAGCTATGCGCGAGCGCAGCATTATGCGTGGGGCGGCCCCGGCGACGGCACGCGCAGCAGCGACGAAATGCGCGCGCTCGACGTGCTGGACCTCGAACCCGACGCCGATTTCGAGGCGGTGAAGAAAGCGTGGCGCGCGCTGGCGAAGGAAACCCACCCCGACGTCAAACCCGGCGACACCGACGCCGCCAAACGCTTTGCGGCGGGGCAGGCGGCGTTCGAGGTGCTCAAGCAGGCGGAAGATCGCAAGAGCTGGAAACCGGCGTAGCGCCGGCGCGGTCTTTCGACTTCGCGTACCAGTGCTGTTTTGGGGCTTGCGGGGCCAGCATAAGATACGACGATCGACTGGGGTGGAAAACGAAGCGGCGAAGGGGGCGGATATGCGGATTCTGGGTGGGCTGGTGATTGGCGCGGCACTGACGACCTCGGCCATGGCCGAGCCGCTGGCCTATCAAAATGGGCTGACGCGCGTTGACGGTGTCGTGGGCGTAGGCCTGACCATCCCGATCGGCGGCGAGCGGACGAAAGCGCCGGCCCGGGTCGAACTCCGCCTGACCCGCGACGTGGTCGGTTTCGATGGCACCCGGCAATCGAGCAGCGGATATCGTCCGAACGAAACGCGGATCGGCTTTTCGCTGGAGCGTGACAACCGGCTGCTGCTCAACGGGCGACCGATCGATACCAGTCGGCGTAACAATGTGTCGACGGTCGGCTGGATCGCGATCGGCGCCGGGGTGGTGCTGATCGGCGGCGCGCTGCTCGTCGCCGACGCCGCGCGCGACGCGTCCGAATAGCGCGGGCTGACGATTTAGGACGGGCGATGGCGAGCCCGCCCGTTGACACCTGACCCTCCCAAACCTATATCGCCCCCACACCCCATCGTCCGAGATAGAGTCCGCCTTGCGCAGCGGATTGTACGGATAGGTCGGCGGGGATTTCGACAGGCGTTGGAAAGCTGCGGTAAACCGGCAACGGTTGCTTGCGGCTTTTTTCGCGTCGATGCGCCCGCGATTTTGACTTTTTGACAGGCGAGACAATCACTTATGGCGACCAAGGCGAAGTCGGTGGGCACGGCCCTCGAAGCGACCGCGAGCAAGCGAATCCGCAAGCTGTTCGGCAACATCCACGAAGCGGTGGAAATGCCCAACCTCATTGAGGTGCAGCGCGAATCCTATGAGCAGTTCCTGCGCTCGGACCCGTCGATCGGTTATGTTTCGGGCCTGGAAAAGACGCTGCGCAGCGTTTTTCCGATCCGCGATTTCGCCGGTACCGCCGAACTCGACTTCGTCCATTACGAACTCGAAGCGCCGAAATATGACGTCGAGGAATGCCGTCAGCGCGGCATCACCTATGCGGCGCCGATGAAGGTCACGCTGCGCCTGATCGTCTTTGAAGTCGACAGCGAAACCGACACCCGTTCGGTGCTCGATATCAAGGAGCAGGACGTTTACATGGGCGACATGCCGCTCATGACCGAGAACGGCACCTTCTTCGTCAACGGCACCGAGCGCGTCATCGTGTCGCAGATGCACCGTTCGCCGGGTGTGCTGTTCGACCATGACCGCGGCAAGACCCACTCGTCGGGCAAGTTCCTGTTCGCCGCGCGCGTCATTCCGTATCGCGGTTCGTGGCTCGACTTCGAATTCGACGCCAAGGACATCGTCAACGTCCGTATCGACCGCAAGCGCAAGCTGCCGGTCACCAGCCTGCTCTATGCGCTGGGCATGTCGGGCGAGGAAATCCTCAACCATTTCTATGACCGTCTCGTGTTCGAGCGCGCCTCGAACGGCTGGAAGGTTCCGTTCGTCGTCGAGAATTGGCGCGGTGCGAAGCCCGCGTTCGACGTGGTGGATGCCAAGACCGGCGAAGTCGTCTTCGCTGCCGGCCACAAGATCAGCCCGCGCCTGGCCAACAAGGCCGCGAAGGACGGGCTCGACACGCTGCTGATCCCGACCGAGGAAATCTTCGGCCGTTACAGCGCCTATGACCTGATCAACGAAGCGACCGGCGAGATCTACATCGAGGCCGGCGACGAAGTGAGCGCCGAAAATCTGGAGAAGATGGACGCTGCGGGCATCGACAAGCTGGTGCTGCTCGATATCGACCACAACAACACCGGCCCGTGGATCCGCAACACGCTGAAGGCCGACAAGGCCGAGGACCGCGATCAGGCATTGAGCGACATCTATCGCGTCATGCGCCCCGGCGAACCGCCGACGCGCGAAACCGCCGAAGCCTTGTTCGGCGGCCTGTTCTTTGACCCCGAGCGTTACGACCTGTCGGCCGTGGGCCGCGTCAAGCTCAACATGCGCCTTGGCCTCGACGCCGAGGACACGGTCACCACGCTGCGCAGCGACGACATCCTGGCTGTCGTCAAGGAGCTGGTGAACCTGAAGGACGGCAAGGGCGAAATCGACGACATCGACAACCTCGGCAACCGCCGCGTGCGTTCGGTCGGCGAACTGCTCGAAAACCAGTATCGCGTCGGCCTGCTTCGCATGGAGCGCGCGGTGAAGGAGCGCATGAGCTCGGTCGACGTGTCGACGGTGATGCCGAACGACCTGATCAACGCGAAGCCCGCGGTCGCCGCGGTGCGCGAATTCTTCGGTTCGTCGCAGCTTTCGCAGTTCATGGACCAGACCAACCCGCTGTCCGAAGTCACCCACAAGCGCCGCGTGTCGGCGCTCGGGCCGGGCGGTCTGACCCGCGAGCGCGCGGGCTTCGAAGTCCGCGACGTTCACCCGACGCACTATGGCCGCATCTGCCCGATCGAAACGCCCGAAGGCCCGAACATCGGTCTGATCAACAGCCTCGCGACCTTTGCGCGCGTCAACAAGTACGGCTTCATCGAAACGCCGTACCGCAAGATCGTCGACGGCAAGGTCACCAACGAAGTCGTCTATCTGTCGGCGATGGAAGAGTCGAAGCACACGGTTGCGCAGGCGAACGCCGACCTCAACCCCGACGGCAGCTTCATCGACGAACTGATCTCGGCGCGCGAAGCGGGTGAATTCCTGATGGCGCCGCGCGATCAGATCACCCTGATGGACGTGTCGCCGAAGCAGCTCGTTTCGGTCGCGGCCTCGCTGATCCCGTTCCTGGAAAACGACGACGCCAACCGCGCGCTGATGGGATCGAACATGCAGCGCCAGGCTGTGCCGCTGATCCGCGCCGAAGCGCCGGTCGTCGGCACCGGTATGGAAGAAACCGTTGCGCGCGACTCGGGTGCGGCGATTGCCGCGCGCCGCGGCGGCGTGATCGACCAGGTCGATGCCACGCGTATCGTCATCCGTGCGACCGATATGGTCGAACCCGGCAAGTCGGGCGTCGACATTTATCGCCTGCAAAAGTTCCAGCGTTCGAACCAGAACACCTGCATCAACCAGCGTCCGCTGGTGAAGGTGGGCGACGTCGTCCGCACCGGCGACATCATCGCCGACGGCCCGTCGACCGAGCTGGGCGAACTGGCGCTCGGCAAGAATGTGCTCGTCGCGTTCATGCCGTGGAACGGCTATAACTATGAGGACTCGATCCTCATTTCCGAACGCATCGTGAAGGACGACGTCTTCACCTCGATCCACATCGAGGAATTCGAAGTCACCGCGCGCGACACGCGCCTTGGCCCCGAAGACATCACGCGCGACATCCCGAACGTCGGCGAGGAAGCGCTCCGCAACCTCGACGAAGCGGGCATCGTCTACATCGGCGCCGAAGTCGGCCCGGGCGACATTCTGGCCGGCAAGATCACCCCCAAGGGTGAATCGCCGATGACGCCGGAAGAAAAGCTGCTGCGCGCGATCTTCGGTGAAAAGGCCAGCGACGTGCGCGACACCTCGCTCCGCCTGCCGCCGGGCGTGTCGGGCACGGTCGTCGAAGTCCGCGTCTTCAACCGTCACGGTATCGACAAGGACGAACGTGCGATCGCGATCGAGCGCGAGGAAATCGAACGTCTGAAGCAGGACGCCGACGACGAGCGCGCGATCCTTAACCGCGCGACCTTCTCGAGCCTCAAAGACCTGCTGATCGGTCAGACGACCAGCGCGGTGCCGAAGGGGCTGAAGAAGGGCGACGTCGTCACCGAAGAAATGCTGACCGACCTCGATCGTTCGGATTGGTGGAAGCTGGCGGTTGTCGAAGACAATGCCCAGACCGCCCTCGAAGCGATCAAGGCGCAGTATGACGATGCGATCAAGCGGATCAGCGCAAAGTACGAGGATCGCGTCGAAAAGCTGCAGCGCGGCGACGAACTCGCGCCGGGCGTGCTCAAGATGGTCAAGGTCTTCGTCGCGGTGAAGCGCAAGCTGCAGTCGGGCGACAAGATGGCCGGCCGTCACGGCAACAAGGGCATCATCAGCCGCATCCTGCCGATCGAGGACATGCCGTTCCTCGAAGACGGGACGCATGTTGACTTCGTGCTCAACCCGCTCGGCGTGCCGTCGCGCATGAACGTCGGGCAGATCCTCGAAACGCACCTCGGCTGGGCATCGCGCGGCTTTGGCCGCCAGATCACCGCGGCGCTCGAGGATTGGCGCATGGCGAATCCCGACCCCGAGGCCGGGGCGCCGCCCGAAGCGGTGCGCGAAGCGCTGCTTCACGCCTATGGCGATGAATATGCTGACGACATCAAGGCGCGCAGCACCGAAGAAGTCGTCGAGCTGGCGGGCAATCTGTCGGTGGGCGTCCCCTTTGCGACTCCGGTGTTCGACGGCGCGCGCGAAGGCGATGTGTCGACGATGCTGGAACGCGCCGGTCTCGACCGGTCGGGCCAGGTTGACCTCTACGACGGCCGCACCGGTGATCGTTTCGACCGCAAGGTGACGGTGGGATATATGTATATCCTGAAGCTGC
Source organism: Sphingopyxis microcysteis (assembly GCF_012274265.1). GTDB lineage: Bacteria > Pseudomonadota > Alphaproteobacteria > Sphingomonadales > Sphingomonadaceae > Sphingopyxis > Sphingopyxis microcysteis. Next base: position 1,495,379 of record NZ_JAANYY010000002.1, on the reverse strand, counting down.
ACCACCTGGTCGACGACAAGATCCACGCGCGTTCGATCGGGCCGTACAGCCTCGTCACCCAGCAGCCGCTGGGCGGTAAGGCGCAGTTTGGTGGTCAGCGCTTCGGGGAAATGGAGGTCTGGGCGCTCCAGGCCTATGGCGCGGCGTACACGCTCCAGGAAATGCTGACGGTGAAGTCGGACGACGTGATCGGCCGCACCAAGGTTTACGAAGCGATCGTCAAGGGCGACGACACCTTCGAGGCCGGCATTCCCGAAAGCTTCAACGTGCTCGTCAAGGAAATGCGCTCGCTGGGCCTCAACGTCGAACTGTCGTCGCTTGCCGACCAAGATCCCGACGAGGCGCCCGACGCCCTTCCCGAAGCCGCCGAATAAGATCTTTTCCTCACCCCCTTCGCCCGGCGCGAAGGGGGAAGAGTGGAGCTAGAATATGAACCAGCTTACCAACTTCATGAACCCGGTCGCGAAGCCCGAAACCTTTGACATGATCAAGATCGGCATCGCGAGCCCCGAGCGTATCCGCTCGTGGTCGTTCGGCGAAATCAAGAAGCCCGAAACCATCAACTACCGCACGTTCAAGCCCGAGCGTGACGGCCTGTTCTGCGCGCGCATCTTTGGTCCGATCAAGGATTATGAATGCCTGTGCGGTAAGTATAAGCGCATGAAATACAAGGGCATCGTCTGCGAGAAGTGCGGTGTCGAAGTCACCGTGACCAAGGTCCGCCGCGAGCGCATGGGCCATATCGAGCTCGCCGCACCCGTCGCGCACATCTGGTTCCTGAAGTCGCTGCCGTCGCGCATCGGCCTGCTGCTCGACATGCAGCTGAAGCAGCTCGAGCGCGTGCTGTATTTCGAAGCCTATATCGTGCTTGAGCCCGGCCTGACCCCGCTCGAGAAGTTCCAGCTGCTGACCGAAGACGAACTGCTCGACGCGCAGGACGAATATGGCGAAGACGCCTTTTCGGCCGGCATCGGCGCCGAGGCGATCCGCGTCCTGCTCGAAAACCTCGATCTGGAGCAGGAACGCACCGATCTGATGGAAGATCTGGCGACGACCAAGTCGGAGCTGAAGCCCAAGAAGATCATCAAGCGCCTGAAGGTCGTCGAGAGCTTCATCGAATCGGGCAACCGTCCCGAATGGATGATCCTGGAAGTCGTCCCCGTGATCCCGCCCGAACTGCGCCCGCTGGTGCCGCTCGACGGCGGCCGCTTCGCGACGTCGGATCTGAACGACCTCTATCGCCGCGTCATCAACCGCAACAACCGTTTGAAGCGCCTGATGGAACTGCGCGCGCCGGACATCATCGTCCGCAACGAAAAGCGCATGTTGCAGGAAGCCGTCGACGCATTGTTCGACAACGGTCGCCGCGGCCGTACGATCACCGGCGCCAACAAGCGTCCGCTGAAGTCGCTGTCCGACATGCTGAAGGGCAAGCAGGGCCGTTTCCGCCAGAACCTGCTCGGCAAGCGCGTCGACTATTCGGGCCGTTCGGTCATCGTTACCGGCCCCGAACTCAAGCTGCACCAGTGCGGCCTGCCGAAGAAGATGGCGCTCGAGCTGTTCAAGCCGTTCATCTACGCGCGCCTCGACGCCAAGGGTCTGTCGATGACCCTGAAACAGGCGAAGAAGTGGGTCGAAAAGGAACGCAAGGAAGTCTGGGACATCCTCGACGAAGTCATTCGCGAGCACCCCGTCTTGCTGAACCGCGCCCCGACGCTCCACCGCCTCGGTATCCAGGCGTTCGAGCCCGTGCTGATCGAAGGCAAGGCGATCCAGCTGCACCCGCTGGTTTGCGCCGCGTTCAACGCCGACTTCGACGGCGACCAAATGGCCGTGCACGTCCCGCTGAGCCTCGAGGCGCAGCTGGAAGCGCGCGTGCTGATGATGTCGACCAACAACATCCTGTCGCCCGCGAACGGCAAGCCGATCATCGTGCCGTCGCAGGACATGGTGCTTGGTCTCTATTATCTGTCGATGGAGCGCGAAGGCGAACCGGGCGAGGGCATGCTGCTCGCCGACATGGCCGAAGTGCATCAAGCGCTGCACGTCGGTGCGGTGACGCTGCACAGCAAGGTCATCAGCCGCGTTCCGCAGACCGATGAGCAGGGCAATGAGTATCTCAAGCGCTTTGAGACGACGCCGGGCCGCATGCTGATCGGCGAGTGCCTGCCGAAGTCGCACACCGTGCCGTTCGACGTCGTCAACCGCCTTCTCACCAAGAAGGAAATCGGCGACGTGATCGATCAGGTCTATCGCCACACCGGCCAGAAAGAGACGGTGCTGTTCGCCGACGCCATCATGGCGCTGGGCTTCCGCAACGCGTTCAAGGCGGGCATCTCGTTCGGCAAGGACGACATGATCATCCCGGCGTCGAAGGAAGGCCTGGTCGACGAAACCCGCGCCCTGGTGAAGGATTTCGAGCAGCAGTATCAGGACGGCCTGATCACGCAGCAGGAAAAGTACAACAAGGCGATCGATGCCTGGTCGCAGTGCGGCGACAAGGTCGCGAACGCGATGATGGACGAAATCCGCGCCGAACCGAAGGATCCGAAAACGGGCCGACTGGCCCCGATCAACTCCATCTACATGATGGCGCACTCGGGTGCGCGTGGTTCGCAGGCGCAGATGAAGCAGCTCGCGGGTATGCGCGGCCTGATGGCCAAGCCGTCGGGCGAGATCATCGAAACGCCGATCATCTCGAACTTCAAGGAAGGTCTGACCGTTCTTGAATATTTCAACTCGACCCACGGTGCGCGTAAGGGTCTGGCCGATACGGCGCTCAAGACGGCAAACTCGGGTTACCTGACCCGTCGTCTGGTCGACGTGTCGCAGGACTGCGTCGTGATCGAGGAAGATTGCGGCACGACCCGCGGCATGGAAATGCGCGCGATCATCCAGGGCGGTTCGACGATCGCCTCGCTGGGCGAGCGTATCCTTGGCCGTACCACGCTGGAAGATGTGCTCGACAAGGACGGCAATGTGCTGGCCCCGGTCGGCACGCTGCTCGACGAAGCCACGACGCAGAAGATCGAGGACGCCGAGGTTCAGTCGGTGAAGATCCGTTCGCCGCTGGTTTGCGAAGCGGTGCTGGGCGTTTGCGGCAAATGCTATGGCCGCGACCTCGCGCGCGGTACCCCGGTGAACATCGGCGAAGCGGTCGGCGTTATCGCTGCCCAGTCGATCGGTGAACCCGGCACCCAGCTGACCATGCGTACCTTCCACATCGGCGGTGCGGCGCAGGTCAACGAGCAGTCGAACGCCGAAGCGATTTCGGACGGCACGATCGAATATCGTGACATGCCGACGATCGTCGATCAGCGCGGCCGCCGTCTGGCGCTTGCCCGTTCGGGCGAAGTCGCGATCATCGACAGCGAAGGCCGCGAACGCGCGTCGCACAAGCTGCCCTATGGTGCGCACATCCTGTTCAAGGATGGCGACAAGGTGAAGAAGGGCGACCGGATTGCCGAATGGGATCCGTTCACCATGCCGCTGATCACCGAAAAGCAGGGCGTCGTGAAATATCAGGATCTGGAAGATACCAAGACCCTGATCGAACAGGTCGACGAAGCGACGGGTATCGCCCAGCGCGTCGTGATCGAATATCGCTCGGCGGGCCGCGCCAAGAAGGAAGACCTTCAGCCGCGCCTGACCCTGCTCGACGATGCGTCGGGCGAAGCCGCGCGCTACCTGCTCGCGGTCGGCACGATGCTGTCGGTCGAGGACGGGCAGGAAGTGCAGGCGGGCGACGTGCTGGCGCGTGTCAGCCGTGAAGCGTCGAAGACGCGCGACATCACCGGCGGTCTGCCGCGGGTGGCCGAGCTGTTCGAAGCGCGCATTCCGAAGGACAACAGCGTCATCGCAAAGATCAGCGGTCGCATTGAATTCGTCAAGGATTACAAGGCGAAGCGCAAGATTGCGATCGTTCCGGAAGAAGGCGATCCGATCGAATATCTGATCCCCAAGTCGAAGGTGCTGGAAGTGCAGGAAGGCGACATGGTCAAGCGCGGCGACGCGCTGATCAGCGGTTCGCCGAACCCGCACGACATCCTCGATGTCATGGGCGTCGAGGCGCTGGCCGAATATCTGGTCGCGGAAATCCAGGAAGTGTACCGACTGCAGGGCGTGAAGATCAACGACAAGCACATCGAGGTGATCGTTCGCCAGATGCTGCAGAAGGTCGAGATCACGACCGGCGGCGACACCACGCTGCTGCCGGGCGAGCAACTCGATTATCTGGAGATGATGGAATATAACGCCAAGCTGCCGAAGAATGGCGTGCCGGCGGAGGGTCGTCCGGTCCTGCTGGGCATCACCAAGGCGTCGCTGCAAACGCGCAGCTTCGTTTCGGCGGCATCGTTCCAGGAAACGACCCGCGTGCTCACCGAGGCGTCGGTGCAGGGCAAGGTCGATTCGCTGATCGGGCTGAAGGAAAACGTCATCGTCGGCCGCCTGATCCCGGCGGGTACCGGTGCCGCCATGAACCGCGTCCGCGTCACCGCGTCGAGCAAGGATGCCGCGCTGCGCGCATCGATGCGCGCCGCAAGCCAGGTCGACCTGATCGCTCCGGCCAGCGCCGCAGCCGAACATGCCGCCGAACTGGCGCAGGGTCCGGAAGCCGCGATGGGCGACGATCCGCTGGGCAAGGTACAGGGCGAAGACTTCACCACCGACGATGTGATGGTCGAAGAACGCCCGGAGGGTGAGGGCGAGGCGTAAGCCTCACCTCGGCCTTTGGCTGACAGAATTGAGCCCCGCCGGAGCGATCCGGCGGGGCTTTTTCTTTGGTGGCTTTGGGGTGGTTTTAAGCCGTTCCCCTCCCTTCCAGGGAGGGGTTAGGGGTGGGTGGGAGCGAAGCGAGCCGAGGCAGGATGCCGCCTTCGGCGGCTACCCACCCCCAGCCCCTCCCTAAAAGGGAGGGGAGAAGACACGTCCGCAACCGATCGTTAGCGTGCAACTTTCGGTCCCGTTCATGTCGAGCGAAGTCGAGACACCGATCGGTTTGGCGCAAGGTCGAGGGGCATCTCAACTCCGCTCGATGCGAACGGGCTAAGGCGCAAGTCTCTCGGCTGCGGGATCGTCAAACAGAAAAGGGCCCACCGGGGTGGCCGGTGAGCCCTTGGTTGCTTGGGAATGTGCGGGCCGGTGCGACTGCGCCTGAAAGGCGCCCGGCCCTTTGGCTGCCTCCTAGGGCGCGAGGATCGCGACGGCGAGGTACAGCAGCAGCGGCAGGCCGAAGCCCAGAAGCGTCAAGGCGACAAAGCCGACGCGCGTCCACAAGACGTCGATGCCGAACTGGTCAGACATGCCGGCGCAGACGCCGAAGATCATCCCGTCGCGACGATTCTTGCGAAAACCCTGTTTCATTTCTTTCCTTTCCATCCCGGCCCCTTCGACAAGCTGAGGGCCGGCGTTTTACGCGCTGCGTTGATCAGGCAACCAGGTTGCTGGGACCGGCAGCGGCGAGAAGCATGATCGAGCAATACAGCGAAGCAACAGCAGCGATCGCATAGCTCTTGAACGAGTCGACATTGAAATGGGCCATGATGTTTTCCTTCCTTGAACCTTCCATCCGGGCCATCCCGGTGGATGCCAACAGTTATGCAGGGAGCGTGCCAATTTCATTCATTGGCTGTTAAGCGTGGTTTTTTGGCCTGCGACAGATTATTTCAGCGCGCAAATTGCACTGTGATGGTGAAAAATCCCGTTAGTCGGAAAAATATCCGCGAAAGTTTCTGATTGGATGATGCGCTGTTGTTTGGTGGCATTTGGACGCAAGGGCGGGATCCCGACTTTCGCCGGGATGACTGTAGGGGGTGCGGTGCGGACGGGTGTGGGCTGGCGCGGCCCGATGAGCTGCGGTAGGCGGCATGTAGGATGACGCTGACCCGCCTTTCGCTGACCGATTTTCGCAATCATGCCGCCGCGGAGCTCGTCGCCGGGCCGGGGCTGGTTGCGCTGCACGGCGACAATGGCGCGGGTAAGACCAATATATTGGAGGCGATTTCGCTGCTCGCGCCGGGACGGGGGCTACGCCGCGCGGCGCTGGGCGAGATGGTGCGCGACGGCGCGAGCGGCGGCTTTGCGATATTCGCTGAAGTGCTCGCCGGTGACGACCTGCCGCCGGTATCGCTGGGCACGGGGATCGAGCCCGCGCATCCGGGACGGCGGATCGTGCGGATCAACAGCAGCGCGGCCGCCGCGGCGTCGCTCGGCGAATGGCTGGGGGTGCTGTGGCTGACTCCGGCGATGGACCGGCTGTTCGTCGAGACGGCGGGCAACCGGCGGCGTTTCCTCGACCGGCTGGTGCTGGCGCTCGACCCGCGTCATGCGCAGCACAGCAACCGCTATGAAGCGGCGCTGCGCGCGCGCGGCAAGCTGTTGGCTGACCCTGCCAGCGCCGACCCGCAATGGCTGGCGAGCCTCGAGGCGCAACTGGCCGAACATGGCGCGGCGCTGGATGCGGCGCGACAGGCAACGCTGGCGGCGCTGTCTGCCGAACTGGCCGCGCAGCCTGATGCGCCCTTTGCCCGCCCGCTGCTGACGTTGGTCGATAGCGATGGGGCGGTGCGCGCCGCGCCGCATGAGGTGGCGGCGTTGCAGGCCTTGTTTGCGGGACGTCGGCGGGTCGATGCGGCGGCGGGCCGCGCGACCGCGGGGCCGCACCGCGACGATCTGGTCGCGCTCCACGCCGCGACGGGCCGCGCCGCGGCGCGTTGTTCGACCGGCGAGCAAAAGGCGATGCTGTTGTCGTTGGTCCTGGCGCATAGCGACTGCGTCGCGCGGTCGCGCGGCCAGCGACCCGTGCTGTTGCTGGATGAGGTGGCGGCGCACCTCGACCCGCGGCGCCGCGCGGCGCTCTATGCGCGGCTGGCGGGGCAGGGGGGGCAGGCGTGGCTGACCGGCACCGAGTCGGCACTCTTCGCCGACATGCCCGGACCGGTGATCCGATTCGCCATTAGTGGCGGACGGATCGCCGTGGACTAGTACATCGTGCAAGTGCAATTGCGCCGATCTGGCGGTAATTTCAGATCGATGTATTTGATAGCGCATTGCAATATGCATGTAACGCGCTATGAATCCTGATTGTGGAACAATAGCGTAGCGTTAAGCGAGGTCGATCCACACAAGCTTTCCATCCAGGGAGTATGAAATGAATCTGTTCAAGAAGGCGGCGGTTAGCCTCGCTGCAACGTCAATGATCGCGGCGCCGGTCGCTGCATCGGCGGCGCAGGGCGTTCGCGCTGCTTCGGCCGTCGAAGGTCAGAGCGAGCTGGAAGGCGAAACCAGCTGGATCGTCATCGCGCTCGCCGCTGTCGGCATCATCGCCGCCATCGTGCTGCTGACCGACGGTGACGACGAACCGACGAGCCCGTAATCGGGTTTGCAATTCGAGTTACAGGAGGGGCCGCGGACATTGTCCGTGGCCCTTTTTGCTGTGCCGATGGGAGGCCGCCGATAGCGGCATGCGCATCGGCACCGGCCGCGTCAGAGAATTTCCCGCACGACGTCCTGCGGGCGGCAAAGTCGGACCCCCTTGTCGGTCCGGACGATCGGGCGCTCGACATAGGCGGGGTTAGCGGCCATCGCGGCGATGATCGCGTCTTCGCTCGCGTCTTTCAGTCCGCGTTCCTCGGCATCGGTGCCGCGCAGGCGGAGCGCGTCGCGCGCGGCCAGACCCGCCGCGGCGAAGAGCTGGCGCAGCTTGTCCGCTGTATAGGGCTGCTTCAGATATTCGATGATGGTCAGTTCGATGCCCGGCGTCTCCTGCAGGATCGCCAGCGTCTTGCGCGAGGTGCCGCAGGCGGGGTTGTGCCAGATGGTTGCTTTCATCGTCGATCCTTTCAGGAAGGCGTTTGCAACGCCTAAGGTTGCGCCCATTGGCGCAGCAGATTGTGATACGCGCCGGTGAGCGCGACCAACGCCGGATCCTGGTCGCCGACGCGCGGACGCAGCGACTGGATGCCGAGGTCGATGTCGAACAGGATTGCGCGGCGGGCCGCATCGGCGACCAGGCTCTGGACCCAGAAGAAGCTGGCGAGCCGCGCGCCGCGCGTCACCGGGGTTACACGGTGCAGCGTCGTGGCCGGGTAGAGCAGCATCGACCCCGCCGCGAGCTTGAAGCGATGCGACGCGCTGCCGTCCTCGACCTCCAGCTCGCCGCCGTCGTAGCTGGCGGGATCGGCAAGGAACAAGGTCGCCGACAGGTCGGTGCGGAGCGCGGCGCCACCGGGCGCCTGGCGGATCGCATTGTCGACATGGGTACCGAAATCATGGCCGCTGGCATAGCGGTTGAACAGCGGTGGAAAGATATGCCGCGGCAACGCCGCCGACTGGAACAACAGGCTCGCGGCGAGACCGCCCTCGACAATCTCTTGCAGCTGCTGCGTCAGCGGGTGGCGCTCGGGCAACTGCTCGTTGCGCTTGACCGCCGCCGACTGATAGCCGGCGGTGGTACGGCCGTCGGCCCAGGGGGCGCCGACGAGCAAGGCCTGCGCACGGGCGAGGGCTTCGCCGGTCAGAACATTGTCGATGACCAGATACATGGCGGCGTCATGCCCCGGGGATTGCGACGCGGCAAGCCCCGGGGGACGGCATCAGAAATCCAGCGCGAGCGTCAGCACGCCCGACCGGCCGGGGCCGGGGATCGACTGACCGCTGCCCAGCGACTGGAAATAATATTTGTCGCCGATGTTATAGACGTTGGCGCGCAGCTTGACGTTGTCGGTCAGGCTATATTCGGCAAAGGCATCGACTACCGTGTAGGACGGTGCGGTGATCGTGATGTTGCCGGTGGTCAGGCTGGTCGGAATATCCGAACGGCGTTTGCCATTATACTGGACGCCGCCGCCGATGCGCAGCGCCGGGGTCACCGCGAACGACGTCCACAGCGTCGCGCTGTGCGGCGGCGTGTTGTCGAGCGGCAGGCCGACCTGCACCGGAATGTTCGAGGCGCGGACCTCGCCGTCCAGATGCGTGTAACCGGCGAAGATGTCCCAGCCGGGCAGGATTTCGCCCGCCGCCTGCAATTCGATGCCGCGAATCCGCTGACGCCCGTCCAGCACCACCGCGGGGTCGCCGGGGTTGACGCCGGGGGTGCGGGCGTTGGTCTTGGTGATTTCGAACAGCGCGGCGCTCAGCAACAGCCCGCCCGACAATTCGAGCTTGCCGCCAAATTCATACGAGCGGCTGCGCTCGGGCTTGACGTTGAAATTGGCCGCGGTGACCGGCGCATTGTTGTTGCCGCCAGCCAGCTGGACGACCTCGGCGCGGCCCGACGGTTCGAACGCGGTGCCCCAGCCGAAATAGATGCTGCTGTTCGCGCTGGGCTTGAACACCAGCGCGGCGTTGCCGCTGAACTCGCTGTCGCGGCGCGACAGGTCGGTGGCAAAGCCGGGGGCGGTGAAACCGCTGTCGACAAGGCCGCGCACCCGCGTATCGACCCAGTCGTGACGAAGGCCGCCGACGATTCGGAACTTGTCGCCGATCTCGACCGTGTCGAACAGATACAGACTTTTGGTATCCATATCGATGCGCGCCGTGGTGCCGTTATAGGCGACCGGCGGCGCGGCGAGGAAGGTGGGGTTGAACAGGTTGAACCGCGGTCCGTCGGCGTCGAGCTGGCGCCGGTTGCTGGTCAGTTCGTCGGCATATTCGAAACCGACCACGATATTGTGCCGGAAACTGTCGCCGCCCAGCGTCAGTTCGAGCTGAGTCTGGTTGACGAACAGCTCGTCGCGCTGGTCGCGGAATTTGCGGTTGCCGACCGCCTCCGTCGTCGGCCCCAGCGTCGTCACATTGCCGACAAAGCGCGGCGACGACGCCGATTGGGCATAGTCGGTCTGCGCCCAGCGCAGCTTGTTGCTGATCGCGACCGATTCGTTGAACCGGTGCGACACGATCAGCGAAGCGATATGCGTTTCGACGTCACGATAATCGGTCGAATAGCCGTAGTAATTGCGGCGGCGCACCGGGGCGGCGACGCCCTCGAAACCCGACCCCGCGAGCGAACGGTTGCGTCCGTTGGGAATGCCCATGTCGGGCAGGTCGTTCTGCCGCAGGAAGAAATAACCGATGGTCGCTTGCGTGTCGCCGCCCAAGCCGAAGCCGAGCACGGGGTTCACGCCCCAACGCTCGCTCTTTGCCCGGTCGCGACCGGGTTCGTCGTTGCGGTGCGCGACGGCATTGATCCGCAGCGCGACGCCATTGGCTTCGTCGAGGACGAAATTGCCGTCGACCGTAGCGCGGAGATATTTGTCGGTGCCCGCCGACAGCTCGGCGCCGTAGCGATTTTCGAGCAGCGGCTGGCGCGAAACTATGTTGAGCGAGCCGCCGATGTTGCCGCGTCCGGCGATCGCCGACGCCGGACCCTTGGTCACTTCAAAACGGTCGGCGTTGAACGGATCGCGGAAATAATTGCCCGGATCGCGCAGGCCGTCGACATAGACGTCGTCGCGGCCCGCAAAGCCGCGGATCGAGAAGCTGTCGCCGCCGCCCGGCGGATTGCCTTCGCCCGCCTGGAAACTGATGCCGGTGATATTGCGCAGCGCATCGCGGAGGGTGCGGCGACCCTGTTCGGCGAGCAGCTGGTCGGTCACGACGGTCGCGCTGTTCGGGGTATCGACGAGGGGCAGCGGGGTGCGCGCGTCGGACAGTCCTTCGGCAACATAGCCGGTGACGACGATATCGTCGCCGCCGGGCGCGTTGTCGGCTGTACCTTCGGCGGCGGCTGCGGGCGCAGCGAGGCCGCTGCTGACGGCGGCGATCAGAGCCATGCGAACCGAAACCGACGTCACGATAATTTCCCCTGGTCAAGATGGATTTGGTCGCGCCAGCTAGTGATATTGCAAATGGTTTGCAAGTGCATAGTGCACGGATGACCCGGAGCAGCCGATATCGTACGGCTTTAACCCGCCGTTCATGGCAAATATGCCACATCTTCCCGCATGGAGCGGAACCACCTGCTTGCCTTTCCCCGCCGCTTTGCGGCTAAAGGGTCATCGAGGAATCGCCATCAGGCGATCGATGCGGGGCGCGGTTGACGTGAAGAATCTGTTGGATCGACGGACATTGCTTGCCGGAATTGCTGGCGCGGGCGCCTTGGCGGCGGCCCCGGTTCGGGCGCAATTGCCCGACTGGGTGCGGCAACCCGTGACGCCTGCATCGCCGCCGGTCGATTATCTGGCGGTCGCGCGCAAACAACTGGCGACGCAAAGCCGCCATATTCCCCAGACCGACCGCGTCGGTATCGTCGATTTCGGGCTGCCGTCGGCGCGTCCTCGCTTCGCACTGGTCGACATGGTGGCGGGCAAGATCGATATGTTCCCCGTTACCCACGGCCGGGGATCCGATCCCCAGCATGATGGCTGGCTCAAAAGCTTTTCGAACCGCGTGGGCAGTCTGGCAACCTCGCGCGGCGCCTATCGCACCAGCGATTATTACTGGGGTGCCAACGGCTCGTCGATGCGGCTCGCCGGGCTGGAGCCCGACAACAACAACGCCGATGTTCGTGCCATCGTTGTCCATGGCGCCTGGTACGCCGACCCGTCGCTGATCGCGACACAGGGCAAGCTCGGGCGCAGCGAAGGCTGCTTCGTATTCGGCGAGGATCTACTCCCGATGATCCTCTACAAGCTCGGGCCGGGGCGGCTGTTGTTCGCCGACCGGCTGAGCGAAGTGCCGCCGATGCCGGTGCCGTTCCAGCTGCCACCGGTCGCCGACAATATCCGCCGCGCGGGGTCGGTCAACGGGACCTTCCCGACAACGGCGGACTGATGGGCTGACTTCGGTTTCAGGGTGTGGGCAGACACGACAAAGACGTCGCCCCCGCGGAGGCAGGACCCGCTAGTCACCTAATTCCTGAGCGTTTTCGTAAGCCGACAGCGGCCCCCGCCTTCGCGAGGGCGGCGTCTTACTTCGGTCGTAAGCCTACGCCCCTCAGTAAATTCCCGACGTCCCTGGCGTGGTGGCGCGTGCGGTCGTTTCGACCGTCGGCACCACCGGCGGTGCAGCGGGGGCGATGATCGTCGCGGTCGGGCGGCCGGGCTTGGCAAAGCTAGCCACCACGGGTGCGTCGCGACCGTAGAGGTCGCCGAGCTTCTTGGTGCCGCCCTTGCCGTCGGGCACGACGGTCCAATAGGCGACATAGACCGGGAAGGGCTTGTCAAAGCCGAAGCGCGTCGTTTCGCCGCTGGCGATTGCCGCGCCAAATTCTTCGGGGCTTCGGCCCGCGAACATCACTGCCATCAGGCCGGAGAAATGCAGCGCGCGCTCGGTCCGGATGCACCCGTGGCTGAACGCGCGGGCGGCGGCGTTGAACGCGCCCTTCGATGGCGTGTCGTGGAGATAGATCGCATGCTCGTTGAGCATTTCCATCTTCATCACTCCGAGCGCGTTGTTCGGGCCGGGCTTTTGCACCACCGACAGGGTCTTGCCGCTGCCGGTCCAGGTATAGCCCTGCGCGCGCGCGGACGCAGGGTTGCGCGCGATTGTCGCCCCGATGCCTTCGTTGATGATGCTGCGCGGCAGCGTCCAGTTCGGGTTGACGATGATCCCGGTCGCCATCGGATTGAGCTGCGGGGTCGCGGTCGACGGCTTGCCGACGACGGCCTTGTGGGTAGCGATGACGGTCCCGCCATGGACCACGCGGGTCATATATTCGGGTACGTTGCTGACGACATAACGATCGCCCAGCGCGCGCGGCATCCAGCGCCAGCGTTCCATGTTGACGCGGATCGCATTGGCGTCGGCGGGTATTTTGGCCTTGGCAAGCGATGCCTTGAGCACGGCAAAGTCAGGGTGGATCGGGTTGAGGCTGGCGAGCGCCTCGGCGATCGTGCCGCTATTCAGCGCATTTCCAAGCAGCGGGAGCAGCGGTTCGGCATCGGCGTCGCTATCGACCATGAACCATTGCTTGCGCGCCGCATTGGGGGTGCGTCCGTCGCGCAAATGGGTGGCGAGCAGCAGGAAGGTGTCGGTCGCGATCTTGTCGAGCCGCGCCTGATCGTTCGCCAGGATCGCCGCGGCCAGCGCATCAGGGTTATAGTCCTTGGCGAACAGGCCTTCGGCGCCGATTTTTTCAATCGCGCTCAGCAAAGCGGTGGCGTTTTCCTCTGACCAGCTCGGCAGGGCGACTTGCGCCGCGATCACCGGGGCGTCGTCGGCGACCTTGTCGGGCTGCAGGACGACCGAATCCTCTTTCACCGCGGTCTGGGCAAAAGCGGGCGTGGCGAGGAGGCCGAGCGGGAGGAGAAAGGTCGCAGCCGGGCGCCGCGAAAAAGGAGAGTTTTTGACCATGGTTAAGGGCCATAGCCAATAATGCCGGGGAGTTAAAGTGAGGTGGCGCACAGCTGGGCGCATAAGCGGCGCCCCGGTTTGAGGAGAAGGAGAGGCGTTACGCCTTCTCGAGCGTGCATTGCAGCGGGTGCTGGTTCTGCCGCGCGGCGTCCATCACCTGGTTCACCTTGGTCTCGGCGACTTCATAGCTGAACACGCCGCACACGCCGACGCCCTGCTGGTGGACGTGGAGCATCACTTGCGTCGCCTGTTCGATGTCCATGTTGAAAAAGCGCTGGAGCACCATCACGACGAATTCCATCGGCGTGTAATCGTCGTTGAGCAGCAGCACCTTGTACATCGAGGGCTTTTTCGCCTTGGCGCGGGTGCGCGTGGCGATGCCGACGCCGGGGCTGCCGGGTGCGCCGTCGTCCTTGTCCGCCATCGCGCGGACATCGTCTGACTCCGCCATCGCGCGGACATCATCTGACGCCGCCATCGCACGGACCGGCTGGGTGGTCGAAACTGGAAACATCATGGCAGGAATATCGCAAGCCGCAGCCGAAGCGCAAGGGGCGCGCGCGCGGTTTTTAACCTCTTGTTCGCCAGCCCGTCGCCGGCGGCGCTGAAAGCAAGAACCGCCCGCTTCCTTGGGGAAGCGGGCGGCCTTGGGGGTGTCGGCGCAGGCGGGGAGGGAGGGGGGATGCCCGCGCCAACGGAAGGTGAAAGCGGCTTAGACGGCCTTCATCTTCGAGGTGATGACCGAAACGCGGTTCGAGATCGGCGCAAAGCTGTCGTTGGCCATCTTGACGACCAGTTCGCTGGTCTTCGAGGTCTGGGCAACGGCGGCGTCGAAGGCCTTCTTGCTGTTTTCGGCATAGAGCTTGAAGAATTCGGTCGGCGACTTGACCGAGCTGTAGCCCTTCAGCGCAGCGGTCGTGTCTTCAAAGCTCTTGCGAGCGAAGGTCACGCCTTCCTGGCCCAGAACTTCCATGTTCTTGGCAGCGATCTTGCCGGCTTCGACCAGCGCTTCGATGTTGGCCTTGTTGAATTCGACGGCTTCTTCGGCCAGCTTGCTGGTCTTGCTCATCGCTTCCTTCGCCTTTTCGTTGAAGTCGGCGGTCAGGGCTTCGGTGCGGGTCTTCGCTTCGTCGGCGAACTTCTTCACGGTGTCGTTCATGGTCTTGATTCCTTTGCTGACGGCGGCAACCGGCGTCGGTGCAGCCTTGGGGGCAAGTTTCGGGGCAATTTTCTTCACGGCTGCCTTCTTGGGGGCAACCTTCTTGGCGGCGGCCTTGGGGGCAGCAGCCTTCTTCACCGTCGGCTTGGCTTTTGCCTTCACCGTCTTGATCTTGGCGGGAGCCGCAGCCTTCGCCACTGCGGGGGCAGCGACAACGGCGGGGGCCGCCGGAGCTTCCACCGGCTTGGCGGCGGTTTCCAGCGTCGCGGCTTCGAAAGCCTTCTCGGCACTATCCATCTTGGTAGCCATGGGTAAAACTCCTTTATGTTGCAGTGCACAATATAGGAGTGGTTCGGCGATTTCAAGGGTATTTTTGTGCAGCGCACAAAAAACCTGTCACCGCCGCCCATAGGCAGGATAATCGCTAGATATTACCGCTGTTTGACATAGCGGCCGGGCGCGTCCTCGATCGCCTTCCTGGCCCCTTTCCCGGGGATGCGAGCGCCTTTGACGGCGACTTTTTTGTCATCCTGTGCGGCAATCCAGTCGATCCAGTGCGGCCACCAGCTGCCTTTTGTTTCGCTGGCACCGGCGATGAATTCGTCCAGCGTCGCAGCTTCGCTGTCGCCGGTCCAATATTGATATTTGCCCGCGGCGGGCGGATTGACGACCCCCGCGATATGGCCCGATCCGGCAAGCAGGAAGGTCTTGGGCCCCGACAGATGATCCATTAACCGCCACACGCTGGCGAGCGGCGCAATATGATCCTCGCGCCCCGCCTGGATATAGGCCGGGGTCTGGATTTTCCTCAGGTCGATCGGCGTTTCCAGCGCGGACAGACTGTTCGGAATGACCATGCGGTTGTCGCGGTACAGGTCGACCAGATATTGGCGGTGCCATTTCGCGGGCAGGTTGGTCGTGTCGCCGTTCCAATAGAGCAGGTCGAAGGGCGGATAGTCGTTGCCGAGCAGATAATTGCTGACGACATAATTCCAGATCAGGTCGCGCCCGCGCAGGCTGTTGAAGGTCGCCGCCATATAGCGGCCATCGAGATAGCCTGGCGCCGACAGCTGTTCGAGCAGCGCCAGATAGCTGTCGTCGACGAACAGCTTAAGGTCGCCGGCCTGTTCGAAATCGACCTGCGCGGTGAAGAAGGTGACCGACTTGACCCGCTCCGCCTCGCCCTTCGCGGCGAGCACCGCCAGCGTCGCGGCGAGCGTCGTCCCGGCTACGCAATAGCCGATCGTGTGGACGGCGGGCACGTCCAGCGCCGCGCGCACGGTATCGATCGCATCGATCTGCGCCGCGATATAATCGTCCCACACCACGTCCTTCATCGACGCGTCGGCCGATTTCCACGACACCATGAATACCGACAATCCCTGTTCGACCGCCCAGGCGACGAAGCTTTTGGCGGGATTGAGGTCGAGGATATAGAAGCGGTTGATCCACGGCGGGAAGATCAACAGCGGGACAGCGAAAACCTCTTTGGTCGTCGGCGTATATTGGATCAGTTGGTAAAGGTCGGTTTCGTGGATGACCTTGCCCGGCGTCGTCGCGATATTGACCCCAACCTCGAAAGCATCGGGATCGACATGGCTCAATTGCCCGCGCGATAGGTCGGTGAGCATATGCTTCAAGCCCTTGAGCAGGCTTTCGCCACGCGTTTCGACAGCGCGCCTGATCACTTCGGGGTTGGTCAGCGCCAGATTGGTCGGCGCCATCGCATCGGCGATGCTTTTGGCGGCAAATTCCATCTTGGCGCGCGCCGCGGGGTCGAGCCCGTCGAGCTGGCGCGTCGTCGCCAGCATCTGTTCGGCGAGCAGGCCATAGGTCTGGCGGATCATCGCGAACACCGGGTTCGCCGCCCAGTCGGGGTCGGCAAAGCGGCGGTCCTTTGCCGCGGCGGCATCGGGCGCCGCCGGGGTCATCGGGTTCAACGTCGCGAGCGACGTCCAGAACGCGACGCCCTGTTCCCACATCCTGGACGATTGCTGTGTCCACGTCTGCGTCGCCGGGTTTTCAAGCCATGTCGCCGGATCGAACAACGCAGCGGCGCCCGTCTTGCCGTCGTTCACTTGCCCCAGCGCATATTCGAGCATCATCTGCTGCGCGCGCCCGATCACGCTCGCCCAATGCTGCATGTCGTCGGGGGTCGGCAGGAAGGGGTTCGGAGCGTCGGTCGTGTCGCTATTGTCTGCGTCGCTCATGTTCGTTCCTGCTGGTCAGTGCGGTTAGAAGCCTATAACAAGCCGCGGTGCGGCTGGCGAGGCGCCGTTCGCGCTATATCCGATAACGAAAAGGAGTTGTTCTAGTTTCCCATGTCCGAAGATGAATTCTATCGCATCAAGCGCCTGCCGCCCTATGTCATCGCCGAAGTCAATGCGATGCGTGCGGCCGCCCGCGCCGCGGGAGAAGACATCATTGACCTGGGGATGGGCAACCCCGACCTGCCGCCGCCCGCGCATGTGATCGAAAAATTGTGCGAAGTCGCGATGAAGCCCGACGCGCACGGCTATTCACAGTCGAAGGGCATTCCGGGGCTGCGCAAGGCGCAGGCCAATTATTACGCGCGCCGCTTCAACGTCGACCTCGATCCCGAGAGCGAGGTTGTGGTGACGATGGGGTCGAAGGAGGGACTCGCGAGCCTTGCGACCGCGATCACCGGCCCCGGCGACGTCGTGCTGGCGCCGAACCCCAGCTACCCCATTCACACCTTCGGCTTCATCATCGCGGGCGCGACGATCCGCAGCGTGCCGACGACGCCCGACGAGAATTACTGGCGCGCGCTCGACCGCGCGATGGCCTTCACAGTGCCGCGTCCGTCGATCCTGGTGGTCAATTATCCGTCGAACCCGACCGCCGAGGCAGTGGATCTGGCCTTTTATGAGCGGCTGGTTGCGTGGGCGAAGGAGAATAAGGTCTGGGTGCTCAGCGACCTTGCTTATTCCGAACTTTATTACGACGGCAATCCGACGCCCTCGATCCTGCAGGTGCCGGGCGCGAAGGATGTCGCGATCGAATTCACCTCGATGTCGAAAACCTATTCGATGGCGGGCTGGCGCATGGGCTTTGCGGTCGGCAACAAGCGGCTGATCGCGGCGATGACGCGCGTGAAGTCCTACCTCGACTATGGCGCCTTCACCCCGATCCAGGCCGCGGCCTGCGCGGCGCTCAACGGCCCGCAGGACATCGTCGCGAAGAATCGCGAGCTTTATCAGAAGCGCCGCGACGTGATGGTCGAAAGCTTCGGTCGCGCCGGGTGGGACATCCCGAGCCCCAAGGCATCGATGTTCGCCTGGGCGCCGCTGCCGCCCGCGCTCAAGGAGATGGGCAGCCTCGAATTTTCGAAACAGCTGCTTACCCATGCCAAGGTCGCGGTCGCGCCGGGGGTGGGGTACGGCGAGGATGGCGAGGGCTATGTCCGCATCGCGATGGTCGAAAACGAGCAGCGCATTCGTCAGGCCGCCCGCAACGTCCGCAAATTCCTAGCCATGCACGGCATCAATACGCCCTCAGTCGCGGCGGGCGGCGAGGGATGAGCATGACCGGCTCGGCGATGATCGCCGAGACGATCCAGCTGTCGGTCACCCCGGTGTTCCTGCTCGTCGCGACGGGCAGCCTGCTCAACGTGCTGACCGGGCGCCTGTCGCGCGTCGTCGACCGCTCGCGCGCGCTGATGGAGCGCTGGGCCGAGACCGAGGGGCATGAGCATGAGCGCGTGGTCGCCGAACTGCGCGCTGCCGATCGACGAATGGACGTGATCAACAATGCGATCGCAGCCGCGGTCGCGTGCGGGATTGTCGTGTGCCTTCTCGTGGCGCTGTTGTTCGCGCAGGCGATCGCCGGGTTCAACCTGGGGCTGGCGGCGTCATGGGCGTTTGCTATCGCGATGCTGCTGTTGCTCGCGTCGCTGGTGCTGTTCCTGATCGAGGTGCGGATGGCGATCCGCAATATCCATGTGCCGATGGAGTTGCTCGAGCTGGAGGAAATGGGCTGGAAGCGGCGGCGGGATAAACGCTGACTACTTGAAGATCGTCATTGCGAGCGCAGCGAAGCAATCCAGAGTGGAATACGCGACTCTGGATTGCTTCGCTGCGCTCGCAATGACGAGTAATTATTGTGGCGCGATGCTCGCCCGATAGGTCGGCGCCACGCGCTTGCGGCTCGCCTGTTCATAGGCATAGCCCGCAGCCAGCACCTCGGCATCGGTCCATTTTCCGCCAATGAACGACACGCCGATTGGCAGCCCCGCGATCGTCCCCATCGGCACCGTCAGGTGCGGATAGCCCGCGACGGCGGGTAGCTGGCTCGCGCTGGGGCCGGTGTAATGATCGCCGTTCACCAAGTCGCTGGTCCAGGCCGGACCGTTGGTGACCCCGACGAGCAGGTCGAGCTTGTCGGCGGCAAGCAGCCGGTCGATGCCCTCGGGCCCGGCAAGCCGCGCGGCTTTCGCCTTTGCTTCAAGATAGGCGGGGCTGTCGAGGCCGCCCTTGGTTTCGGCGAGCTCGAACAGCGACTGGTCGAACCATTGCAGCTCTGCAGGGTTCGCCTTGTTGAAGGCGATCAGGTCGGCGAGCGTCTTGGGACCGTCATTGGCCGGAAGACTCGCGAGATAGGTCGCCATGTCCGCCTTGAGCTCGGTCAGCAGTATTTCAAACTCGGCGGCGCCCAATTCTTCCAGCCCTTTGCGGCTGTCGGCGATCTCGACCACCGTCGCGCCGAGCTGCGCCATCTGTTTCAGCGCTGCGTCGAACAGCACGGCGATGTCGGCGCGGTCGCCGATGCGATCGCGCAGCACGCCGATGCGCTTGCCTTTCAGCGCCGCGACCGACAGTTCGGCGGCATAGTCGGTCTTGCGCGCGTCGGCCTCGATGGTCGCGGGATCGGCGGGGTCGCTGCCGACGATGACGGTCATCACCAGCGCGGCGTCGCGCACGGTCAGCGTCATCGGGCCGGCGGTGTCCTGGCTATGGCTGATCGGGACGATATGCGTGCGGCTGACCAGCCCGACCGTGGGTTTGAAGCCGACGATGCCGTTGACCCCGGCGGGGCAGGTGATCGATCCGTCGGTTTCGGTGCCGATCGCGATCGGCGCGAGGCTTGCCGCCGTCGCGGCGCCGCTGCCCGCCGATGACCCACAGGTGTTGCGATCGAGCGCGTGGGGGTTTTTGGCGAGGCCGCCGACCGCACTCCAGCCGCTGGTCGAATTGTTCGAGCGAATATTTGCCCATTCGCTGAGGTTGGTCTTGCCGAGGATGACTGCGCCCGCCTCGCGCAGCCGCGCCACCAGCGGCGCGTCACGGTTAGTGACATTGTCCTTCAGCGCCAGCGATCCCGCCGTGGTCGCGATCGGCCCCTTCGCCTCGATATTGTCCTTGAGCAGAATCGGGATGCCGTGAAGCGGGCCGCGCACGCGTCCGGCCTGGCGTTCGAGGTCGAGTGCATGTGCCTGACTGGTCGCGTCGGGAAAGGTCGCGATGACCGCATTTAATTGCGGGCCATGGTCGTCGAGGTTGCGGATGCGCTCGAGATAGGTTGCGGTGATGACGTCGCTGTTCACCCGCCGCTCTGTCATTTCCGTCTGCAACGTCGCCGCATCCTTGCCCTCGACCGGCGGCAGCGGCGGCGGCATCGCCATGGCTGGAGTGATCAGCGCGAGGGCGGGGACGGCGAGCAGCGAGATTTTTTTCATGCGCCGCAGGCTGGCAGCCGTAGCGGCAATTGCAAGCGGCGATTTTCGGGGCGCCGCAAGGGCGTTGACACCACTCCCCCCGGTCTGCTCCCATGGGAGCGGGAGATCAGAATGACCGATAAAGCTGCCTTGTCGCAGGGCGTCACCACACCCGCCGCCGGGGTGTCCGCGCAAACGCGGACGATGCTGTGGATCCTGCTGATCGTCTATATCTTCAATTTCCTCGACCGGCAGATCGTCAACATCCTGGCCGAACCGATCAAGGCCGATCTCGGGCTTTCGGATACGCAGCTGGGCTTGCTGGCCGGCCCCGCCTTTGCCGTATTCTATGCGCTGCTTGGCATTCCCATCGCCCGTTATGCCGACAAGGACGGCACGAACCGCGTTCGCTTGATCGCGATTTCGCTCGCGATCTGGTCGGCGATGACCGCGGTGTGCGGACTGGCGCAGAACTTTGTCCAATTGCTGCTGGCGCGCGTTGGCGTCGGCGTCGGAGAAGCGGGCTGCACGCCAGCGGCACATTCGCTGATTTCCGATAGCGTGCCGGTCGAAAAGCGGTCGTCGGCGATCGCCTTTTATGGGCTGGGCGTGCCGATCGGATCGCTGCTCGGCCTGATCATCGGCGGCGTGGTGAACGACATTTATGGCTGGCGGATCGCGTTGATGATGGTCGGCGCGCCCGGCATTCTGCTCGCGCTCGTCGTGCTGTTCGTCATGCGCGAACCGCGCCATAGCCGTTCGGCGGAGGCGGTCGCCACGGCGCGCGCCGTCGTTCCGCTTTCGACCGGCGAGGCGCTGCGCGAAATTTTCAGCTCGCGCGCCTTCGTCTATATCCTGATCGCGGCGTCGGTCGTTGCCGTGCTCGGCTATGGCAAAGCGCTCTGGACGATCAGCTTTTTCATTCGCAGCCACGGACTGTCCACAACCGAGGCTGGCCTGTCGATGGCGGTCGTGCTGGGGCTGGCGGGCGCGTTCGGCACCTGGCTCGGCGGCAAGATGGCCGACAAATACGGCCCGCGTGACAAGAAGCACCTGCTGACCTTTCCCGCTTATGGCATGGCGATCGCGGCGCCGATCCTGTTCCTCGGCTATTATATGGAGGATTGGCGGATCGCGGTGGCGATGCTGATCATCCCGACCATCCTCAATTCGGCCTATTACGGCCCCGCCTATGGCTGTGTGCAGGGGCTGGTCCAGCCGCGCGCCCGCGCCGTCGCGGCGTCGATCATGCTGTTTGGCCAAAATCTGATCGGGCTTGGGCTTGGGCCGTTTCTGTTCGGGGTGTTGTCCGATGCGCTCCAGCCGCTCGCGGGGCAGGAAAGCGTGCGCTGGGTGCTTTATGGCGCCGCATGGCTGGGGCTGATCCCCGCCTTCTTCTTCTGGCGTGCCAGCCTGCGGCTGAAAGCCGAGCTGAAGTCGGGGTAAAGATAAAGGCGTAGCCCTGAGCTTGTCGAAGGGCGCTTCTCGGTGAAGCGCCCTTCGACAGGCTCAGGGCTACGGTCATTTCATCAATAGGGCGGATCGACCTTCGCGCGCTGTGCTTTCGCGGCATCCACCCACCAGTTGAGATCATCCGCAAAGCGCGGGAAGCTTTTCGCAAGACGCGCACCGTCGTCGCCGGTCGGCTGGCCATCGGCATCGAAAGCGCCGCCGATCCGCCCGACCGGCAGGATCGACGAGGTGACCGCCATCCCCATCTCGCCCAGCGTGTCGCGCCAGCCCATCATCGCGCGGACCCCCGACCATGGTCCCGCCGAGTAGCAGGCGATTGCCGCAGGCCGCCAGAACCATTCCTCGAGGAAATGGTCGGTGAGGTTCTTCAGCCCCGGCTGCGGCCCCCAATTATATTCGCCGGTGACGAAGACGAAGCCGTCGGCAGCGCGAATCTTGGCCGCGAGTTCGGCCATTGCAGGCGGCGCCTCGCCCTTCGGATATTCCTTATACATGCGGTCGAGCATCGGCAGGCCAACGGCCTTGGCGTCGATCAGTTCGGCGTGGTCGCCGCGTGCGATGATGGCATCGACCAGCCACCGCGCAAGTTTGATGCCCTGCCGGTCGCGGCGATAGCTGCCATAGAAGACGAGGATTTGTCGGGTCATCGCGCGACCGTGGCATGGCTTGCGCCGCAACGGAAGTCCCCTAAGCTGATCGCGACCAAGGGTGGGGGGAGAAGATGATGCGCGTTTATCGCACGCCGGACGATCGTTTCGTGGATTTGCCGGACTGGCCCTATGCGCCAAATTACATCGAGATCGCCGGCGGCCTGCGCGTTCATTATGTCGACGAAGGGCCACGCGACGAGCAGCCGGTGCTGATGCTCCACGGCGAGCCGACCTGGGCCTATCTCTATCGCCACATGATCGGCCCCGCGGTCGATGCCGGGTTTCGCGTCGTCGCGCCCGACCTCATTGGCTTCGGTCGCTCGGACAAGCCGCTCGATCGCGCGGCGTATAGTTATGCGGCGCAGGTCGCGTGGATGCGGCAGTGGATCGAGGCGCTTGATCTGAAGGACATCATCCTCGCGTGCCAGGATTGGGGTTCGCTGATCGGCCTGCGCCTCGTCGCCGAAATGCCCGAACGCTTTGTGGGCGTGGCGCTGTCGAACGGCGGGCTTCCCGAAGGCCAGCGGGCGCCGCGCGCTTTCGCGATCTGGCGCGCCTTTTCGCGCTACAGCCCGGTGTTCCCGATCGGCAAGATCGTCAAGGCGGGCGCCAAACGCGAATTGAGCGCGGCGGAAATCGCCGCCTATGACGCCCCATTCCCCACCCGCGCATCAAAGGTGGCAGCGCGGGTCTATCCATCCTTCGTGCCGCTCGGCGACAATATTGCGGTCCCCGACCAGAAGCGCGCCTGGGCTGCGCTCGAAGCGTTCGACAAGCCGTTCCTGTGCTGCTTTTCCGACGGCGATCCCATCACGCGCGGCGGCGATGCCCTGTTCACGTCGCGCGTTCCCGGCGCGGCGCGCGTCACGCATCGCACGCTGCACGGCGGCCACTTCATTCAGGAGGACGACCCGGCGGGCTTTGTCGCGGCGATCCGGGATGTCGGCAATGCGGCGAGCCGTGCCAGCTCATAGGCCACCGCCTAGGGCATAGGAAAAATCCGGCTTTGTTTGACCACACCATAGGCAAAGCTGGTGTCGATCGACGCCACGCCGGGGATCATGTGCAGCGTTTCGCGAACAAAGCGCTCATATCCCTCCAGATCGGGGGCGACGACGCGCAAAAGATAGTCGATGTCGCCGGTCATCAGGAAGCAGTCGAGAATCTCTTCGATCGTTGCGACACGTTCCTCGAATTGTCGCACATTGAGTTTGCCATGACCGTCGAGCTTGATGCCGACGAAAATTGTGAGCGGAAAACCATAGGCCTTTTGATCGACCAGGGCCGCGTAGCCCTTGATAACCCCGCGTTCCTCAAGCAGGCGGACGCGCCTCAAACAGGGTGATGGCGACAGATTGACCCGCGCCGCCAAATCCTGGTTGGTCAGGCGCCCGTCCTGCAAAAGTGCGCGGACAATCTGGTGATCTTTTTGGTCCATGGTCATAATCGTGGCACAATATGCCAAAAATATCGCGATTTATAGTCATATTGGGCAGCACATGCCAGCGCGGTCCTGATATCCCCGACTTGGTTCATATGATCGGGAGAGCAAAAATGGCGGGCGTTTCGAAGACAGGTTTTGCGACGCAGGCGATCCACGCGGGCTATGATCCGAAGGCGCATGACGGGGCGCTTTGCCCGCCGCTGCATCTCAGTTCGACTTTTGTCTTCGACACGGCGGAGGCTGGGGCCGAAATCTTTGCCGGCGAGCGGCCGGGATATTTCTACAGCCGGATTTCCAATCCGACGCTCGACCTGCTGGAGAAGCGCATGGCGCTGCTCGAGGGTGGCGAAGCCGCGGTTGCGACGGCATCGGGGATGGGCGCGATCGCGGGCGTGCTGTGGTCGTTCCTGAAACCTGGCGACGAAGTGATCGTCGACAAGACGCTTTATGGATGCACCTTTGCCTTCATGCGCCACGGTCTGGCGCGTTTCGGGGTCAAGATCACCCATGTCGATCTGACCAATGCCGACAATCTGTCCGGCCATATTTCGCCCGCCACAAAGATCGTCTATTTCGAAACGCCAGCGAACCCCAATATGCGACTGATCGACATCGCCGCGGTGTCGGCGATCGCGCGCGACCAGGGCGCGCGAACCGTGGTCGACAATACCTATGCGACCCCGGTGCTGACCCAGCCGATCATTCTGGGGGCCGATATTGTCGTCCATTCGGCGACCAAATATCTGGGTGGTCATGGCGATCTGGTCGGCGGGATCGCGGTTGGCAGTGCGCGCGATATGGCCGAGGTGCGGCTGGTCGGGATCAAGGACATGACGGGTGCGATCATGGCGCCGTTCAATGCGATGCTCGTGATGCGCGGCCTGAAAACACTGAAGCTGCGGATGGCCGAGCATTGCCGGTCGGCGATGGTGATCGCGGCCATGCTGGAGGCGCATCCGGCGGTGGCCGCGGTATACTATCCGGGACTAGCGAGCTTTGGTCAGCGTGATCTGGCGCTTCGTCAGATGGGTGGATTCGGCGGGATGATCGCGTTCGAACTCCATGGCGGTCATGCGGCGGGGGTCGCGCTGATGAACCGCCTGAACCTGATCCATCGCGCGGTGTCGCTGGGCGATGCCGAAAGCCTGATCCAGCACCCCGCGAGCATGACGCATTCGACCTATTCGCGTGAGGAACGCGCCGAATACGGCATCTCCGACGGATTGGTCCGCCTGTCGGTCGGGCTGGAGGAGGTCGAGGACATTATCGCCGACCTGACCCAGGCGCTCGAAGGCGCGGGCACCGAAGCGCCCGGCGCATCGTCAGTCGCTGAACGGGTCGCGGATCAGGATCGTGTCTTCGCGCTCGGGGCTGGTTGATACCAGCGCGATCGGGGTTTCGATCAGTTCCTGGACGCGCTGGATATATTTGATCGCCTGCGCGGGGAGGTCGGCATAGCTGCGCGCGCCCGCGGTCGATTCGTGCCAGCCGTCCATTTCCTCGTAAATCGGCTCGACCTCAGCCTGATCGGCGGCGTGGGCGGGGAAATAGTCGAGGATCTTGCCGCGCAGGCGGTATCCCGTGCAGATGCGGATCGTATCGAAGCCGTCGAGCACGTCGAGCTTGGTCAGCGCGATGCCGGTCACGCCCGACACCGCGCAGCTCTGGCGCACCAGCACCGCATCGAACCAGCCGCAACGGCGCTTGCGCCCGGTGACGGTGCCGAATTCATGCCCGCGCTCGCCGAGCCGCTGGCCGATCTCGTCCTCGAGCTCGGTCGGGAAGGGGCCGCTGCCGACGCGCGTCGTATAAGCTTTGGCGATGCCAAGCACGAAGCCAACCGCCGAGGGGCCGAGGCCCGAGCCGCTCGCCGCGGTGCCGCTGACGGTGTTCGAGCTCGTGACGAAGGGATAGGTGCCATGGTCGATGTCGAGCAGCACGCCCTGCGCGCCTTCGAACAGGATGCGTGCGCCGGCCTTGCGGACCTTTTTCAGCCGCTTCCACACCGGCTGCGCATATTCGAGCACATAGTCGGCGATTTCCTTGAGGTCGGCGATCAGACGCTCGCGGTCGATCGGCGGTTCGCCGAACCCGGCGCGCAGCGCATCGTGGTGCGCGGTGAGGCGGTCGAGCTGGGGTTCGAGTTTGTCGAGGTGCGCGAGGTCGCAGACGCGGATTGCGCGGCGGCCAACCTTGTCCTCATAGGCCGGGCCGATGCCGCGGCCGGTGGTGCCGATCTTGCCCGCGCCCGCGGCGGTTTCGCGCAGCGCGTCAAGGTCGCGATGGAAGGGCAGGATCAGCGCACAATTGTCGGCGATCGCGAAATTCTCCGCGTTGATCTCGACGCCCTGGCCGCGCAGCTTGGTAATCTCGTCGCGCAGCGCCCACGGATCGAGCACAACGCCATTGCCGATGATCGACAGCGTGCCGGTGACGATGCCGGAGGGAAGCAGCGACAGCTTGTACACCTGCTCACCGACGACGAGCGTATGACCGGCGTTATGGCCGCCCTGAAAACGCACCACGGCATCGGCGCGGCTGGCGAGCCAGTCGACGATCTTGCCCTTGCCCTCGTCGCCCCACTGCGACCCGATGACGGTAACATTTGCCATGATGCTGTCCTGCTGAACCGGACCCGAAAACGACCAGCGCGGGTCCGGCGCGGCCTTAGCGGATTTGGCCGCAGAGGCAAGCACGCTGGGATGAATTTGCGACATTTGCGCTGGACAATGGACCGGCGCCGGGGGGCGATGGAGGTGCGGATATGAGCAAGCGATACGGGATCGGCGCGGCGATGATTGCCGCTTTGGTGGCGAGCAGCATGCCTGCCAGCGATGCGCGCGAAAAGCTGCGCGAGCGGCTGCGCGAACGGATGGCCGAGCGGATGGGTGCCGAACAGGGACCGAAGGCGCCAGGTAGCGAGACGATCAGCTATGGCAGCGATCCGTTGCAGGTGCTGGACATATGGCGCGCCAAAAATGCCACGGGGCCGGCGCCGCTGATCGTCTATGTCCATGGCGGCGGGTGGAAACGCGGCAGCAAGGACAATGCCACCGGGCGGTTCAAACCCGTGCATTATCCGGAGCAGGGCTATGCCTTTGCCTCGATCAACTATCGCCTCGTTCCCGCGGCGACGGTCGAGCAGCAGGCCGCCGACGTGGCCAGTGCGGTCAGGACGTTGATCGATCGTGCCGGATCACTGGGCATCGACCGGCGGCGCATCGCTCTGATGGGGCATAGCGCGGGCGCGCATCTGGTCGCGCTGGTCGGGACCGACGAGCGCTATCTGAAGGGCGCGGGCCTGTCCTTCGCCGACATTGCAGGAGTGATCCCGAATGACGGCGCGGCCTATGACGTTCCGGCGCAGATGAAGGACGGCCCGCCCATCATGCAGGCGACGTACAAGCAGGCTTTCGGGACCGATCCGGCGCGGCAACAGGCCTTGTCGCCGACGGCACACGCCGCCGCGCCCAATGCGCGCGAATTCTTGCTGCTCTATGTCCAGCGGCCCGACGGGGTGCGGCAGGCGAAAGCCTTGGGCGATGCGCTGGTCGCGGGCGGTAGCCGGGTCGAGCACGGCAGTTTCGCGGGCGAGGGACTGAAGGGCCATGCCGAGATCAACCGCAGCCTTGGCGATCCTGCCTATCCGGCGACCGCCACCGTCGATGCATGGTTGAAGCGGGTTTTCGGGCGATAGAATTTTGCCATTGCGAGCGTAGCGAAGCGATCCAGAGCAGGATAAAGACGCGCTGGATTGCTTCGCTACGCTCGCAATGACGGCTGAAGAGTGAGGATATGCAGCTATGACGAACCCCGACGCGCCCTATCATGCGCATATCTATTACGACCCCGCCGAACGGCCAGTCGCCGCGGCGCTGCGCGACGATTTCGGCAACGATCCGGCGATCCTCTTCGTCGGCGCGATGACCGATGGCGCCGCGGGGCCGCATCCGATTGCGCAATATGAAGTGCATTTCCTGGCGCGCTCGCGCGATGACGTCGTGGCGGCGATCGAAGCGACGGGGCTGCGCGCGCTGGTGCATCCGCTGACCGACGACGATCTTGCCGACCATACGACGCTGGCGCACTGGATCGGCGAGCCGGTCGAGCTCGACGTGACCGTGCTCGATCCGCCAGGGATCAATCAGGGGGTGCCGCGGTTCGGGATTTCGGATTTCTAGGCTGGGCTTTTAGCGCCCGTTCGTATCGAGCGAAGTCGAGATACGTTGGGGCTGTCTATGCGGTCGCGTGTCTCGACTTCGCTCGACACGAACGGAATTGGGGGATGGCTCAGGCCTCGACCGGCCCATCGGCACCAAGTCGCCACCCACAGCCCAGCGCCTTGGCATCGTCCGCGTCGCACAGGGCTGCGACCGTCTGCCAGTCATCTGCGCGCAGACTGGCGGCCAGCGCCGGGTCATGGCCGAGCGGCAGGAAGATGCGGCGCTCGGCGTCGTCTTCGGCGCCAAGACCCGCGTCGATCAGCGGATCGGGGTAGAGCGAGAAGCCCACCGCCGATTCCTCCTGGTCCTCGCCGACGGGGATCGCATAGCCGCCGCCGCGACCGACCGCGTCGCCTTGGCCGGGGACGAAGATCTGGAAACCGAACCAGCTTTGATAAGCAAAGCCGTGGCGCTCGGTCGGGTCGAGCGTCAGCGTCACGCGGTCGCGGATTGGCGCGGCGATGGCTTCGAGCGCGTCGATGCGCGCGGCGAGGACGCCCGCGGTGTCGAAGGCGCGCAGGTCAGCTATCGCCTGATCGAAGGGGCCGGTGGCGCGGAGCAAGGGCAGGTAGGCGGCGGCGCCGATCCGCGTCAGCGCGCCGGCGTCCTTGGCGTCGAGTTCGTCGCGCAGCTGCTGGATATCGACCTCGACAGGAAGCGGGCCGTTCGCGAGTAGGTCGACGACGTCGGGCAGGGTGAAGTCGATCGTCACCGGGCCGATGCCCGCCGCTTCGAGCGCGTCGATCGCAACCGTGACGATCTCGCGCGCCGCTGCGACGCTGTCGCTGCCGATCAGTTCGGCGCCGACTTGCAGCATTTCGCGCGCGGGGCGGAGCTGGCTGGCGCGCAGCTTGACGACTTGCCCCGCGTAGCATAGGCGCAAAGGGCGTGGCGCCTTGGCGAGCAGCGAGGTCGCGATGCGGCCAACCTGCCGGGTGATGTCGGGGCGCAGCGCGAGGGTGCGCTGCGACACCGGGTCGGTGAAACGCAGCAGGTCGCGGGTTGCGCGCTCGTCGTCGCCGCCCAGCGTTTCTCGAAATTCGGCGAGCGGCGGCGCAACGCGGCCATAGCCGTGCGCGCGCATCGCATCGACGAGGGCACGTGTAACGCGCGAGGCGGCCTCCGCCTGTTGGGGGAGGCGGTCGCGGAGGCCTTCGGGCAGCAGGGCGGGGGCCTTGGTCATGGGGGCTCTCCTACGCGGCGAATGCCGCAAGTGAAAGCCCCTCCCCTTCAGGGGAGGGGTTGGGGTGGGGGCCATCGGCCTTGCGCAAGGCCGCTGGCCCCCACCCGCTGCGACTAGGGAGCAAGCTCCCAAGTCTCGCTGCCCTCCCCTGAAGGAGAGGGCGTTTGGTTAGTCAGAACTTCAGACCCTTCACCGTCTTCACGCCCGGAAGTTGGCAGAGCTGCCACAGCAACGGTTCGGGCATCGGCGAATCGAGGCTCAAAAGCAGCACGGCTTCGCCGCCCGCGGCGCGGCGGCCGAGGTGGAAGGTGCCGATGTTGAGGCCCGCTTCACCCAGCGTGGTGCCGATGCGGCCGATGAAGCCGGGGGCGTCCTCGTTGACGATATAGAGCATATGGCCGTCGAGGTCGGCTTCGACCTTGATGCCGAACATCTCGACAAGCCGCGGTTCGTTGTTGCCGAACAGCGTGCCCGCGACCGAGCGGTCGCCGGACTCGGTGGCGACGGTGACGCGGACAAGCGTGTGGTAATCGCCGTCGCGGTCATGGCGCACTTCGCGGACATCGAGCCCGCGTTCGCGCGCGAGGTGCGGGGCGTTGACCATGTTCACGCTGTCCGAATAGCGGCGCATCAGGCCGGTCAGCACCGCGGCGGTGATCGGCTTGAGGTTCAGCTCGGCGGCGGCGCCCTCGACCTCGACCGAGATCGTCGTGAGGTTGTCGTGCGCGAGCTGGCCGACGAGGCTGCCGAGTTTTTCGGCTAGGCTCATATAGGGGCGCAGCTTCGGGGCTTCCTCGGCCGACAGGCTCGGCACGTTGAGCGCGTTGGTGATGCCGCCGGTGAGGAGATAGTCCGACAGCTGCTCGGCCACTTGAATGGCGACATTGACCTGCGCCTCGTCGGTCGAGGCGCCGAGGTGCGGGGTGCAGATGAAGTTCGGGGCGCCGAACAGCGGATGATCGGCGGCGGGCGGCTCGGTCTGGAACACGTCGAGCGCGGCGCCCGCGACATGACCCGATTCGAGCGCCTCCTTCAGCGCCGCTTCGTCGATCAGCCCGCCGCGCGCGCAATTGATGATCCGCACACCCTTTTTGGCCTTGGCGATATTCTCCTTCGACAGGATATTGCGCGTCTGGTCGGTGAGCGGGGTGTGCAGCGTGATGAAGTCGGCCTTGGCGAGCAGGGTGTCGAGATCGGCCTTTTCGACGCCAAGCTCGATCGCGCGCTCGGGGGTCAGGAAGGGGTCGAAGGCGACGACCTTCATGCGCAGGCCGATCGCGCGCTCGGCGACGATGCTGCCGATGTTGCCGCAACCGATCAGGCCGAGCGTCTTCGAGGTCAGCTCGACGCCCATGAAATCATTCTTCGGCCATTTGCCCGCCTGCGTTCCCGCGTTGGCTTCGGGGATCTGGCGGGCGAGTGCGAACATCATCGCGATCGCATGTTCGGCGGTGGTGATGCTGTTGCCAAAGGGCGTGTTCATCACGATGACGCCCTTTTTCGATGCCTCCGGAATGTCGACGTTGTCGACGCCGATGCCGGCGCGGCCGACGACCTTGAGGTTCGTGGCGGCGGCGAGGACGTCGGCGGTGACCTTGGTGGCCGAGCGGATGGCGAGGCCGTCATAGGCGCCGATCATCGCGATCAGCTCGTCCTTAGTCTTGCCGGTGATGACGTCGACGTCGATGCCGCGTTCCTTGAAGATCGCGGCGGCTTTGGGGTCCATTTTGTCGCTGATGAGGACTTTGGGTGCGGTCATTGGAATAGCTTTCAAAAACTCCGTTCGTCCTGAGCTTGTCGAAGGACAGTATTTCTGTTGGACGTCGGAAGAATAAGAACGGCCCTTCGACAAGCTCAGGGCGAACGGAAGAAGGGAAGCGTCAGGCCGAAAGGCTGGCGTAGGCCCAGTCGAGCCACGGGCCGAGTGCTTCGATGTCGGCGGTGTCGACGGTCGCGCCGCACCAGATGCGGAGGCCCGGGGGTGCGTCGCGATAACCCGCGATGTCATAGGCCGCGCCTTCGGCTTCGAGCAGCCCGGCGAACTTCTTGATGAAGGCTTCGTCGGCGCCCGCGACCGACAGGCAGACCGAGGTCTTCGAGCGGCTGGCGGGGTCGGCGGCGAGGTGGCTGAGCCAGTCGCGATCGGCGACGATCTTGTCGAGCGCCGCGGCGTTCGCATCGCTGCGCGCTTTCAGGCCGTCGAGACCGCCCAGCGACTTCGCCCATTCGAGTGCGAAGATCGCGTCTTCGACCGCGAGCATCGACGGGGTGTTGATCGTCTCGCCCTTGAACACGCCCTCGGCGAGTGCGCCCTTGCTGACGAGGCGGAACACCTTTGGCAGCGGCCAGGCGGGAGTATGATTTTCGAGGCGTTCGACCGCGCGCGGGCCGAGGATCAGCACGCCATGGCCGCCTTCGCCGCCGAGCACTTTCTGCCAGCTGAAGGTCGCGACATCGATCTTGTCCCACGGCAGGTCGTAGGCGAACACGGCCGAGGTCGAGTCGGCGAAGGACAGCCCTTCGCGATCAGCCGGGATCCAGTCACCGTTCGGCACGCGGACGCCGCTGGTTGTGCCGTTCCAGGTGAAGAGGACGTCGTTCGACCAGTCGACCTGGGTCAGATCGGGGAGCTGGCCGTAATCGGCACGAATGACGGTCGGGTCGAGCTTGAGCTGCTTGGCGGCATCGGTGACCCAGCCCTCGCCGAAGCTCTCCCAAGCGAGCGTCGTGACAGGGCGGGCGCCGAGCATCGTCCACATCGCCATTTCAAAGGCGCCGGTGTCCGATCCCGGAACGATGCCGATGCGGTGCGTATCGGGCAGCTGCAGCATCTCACGCATCAGGTCGATGCAGTACTGCAGGCGCGTCTTGCCGATCTTGGCGCGGTGCGAGCGGCCCAACGATTCGGTAGCGATTTTGGAGGCGTCCCAGCCCGGCGGCTTTGCGCAGGGGCCAGAAGAAAAATAGGGGCGCGTCGGGCGCACCTGTGGCGTCGTCACTTCACTCATTATAGTCTCTCCTTGCAGAGAGCTCGCGCGGCGTTGGGACCGCGTGGCCCGGCGCCGCGTTTAGGGTTCGCCACGCAACTGTCAAACAAATTGCGCGGGCCGCGCGAAATATCCGGTGAGCCGAAGCAAAACTAAAGAGCTTGTTAACCATCTTGTCGGTATTTTGACGGTCATGCGGATCCCGACCGTCTTGCAGCCCCGAACGCTGATCGCCGCCACCGCAGCGCTGGCATTGTCCGCCTGTTTCGGCAGCCCCGAGGTGATGAAGCGCGGCGATCCGAAACGCCCCACCGCGAGCGCGCCGAAGCGGCCGCAGATTGCGCCGACGCCGTCGTTCACAAGCGCCGAAGCGCAGCAATGCGCGTTCGACCTGAAACAGGCGGGGGTGCGCTTTACGCCGCTACCCAACCAGGATCATGGCGGCGGATGCAGCTCGATCGATTCGGTGAAGCTTCTCGACATCGGCACCCCGACGACCAACCTTGGCGCGATGACCTGTCCGCTGGCGAAAAATTTCGCCGCTTGGGCGCAGCATGCGGTGAAGCCTGCGGCGCGGAAATATTTCGGGCAGGAGGTGGTGAAGATCGAGACCTTTGGCACCTATAGCTGCCGCAACATCTATGGCGGCCGCTCGGGCCGCTTGTCGCAGCACGCCTATTCGAACGCGATCGATGTGTCGGGCTTTGTGCTGGCCGACGGACGGCGGATCATGCTGGACGGCGGGTGGAAGGGCGACAAGGTTTCGCAGGATTTCCTGCGTGCGCTCCACAAATCCGGCTGTCGGCGCTTTGGAACCGTGCTGGGGCCGGATTACAACGCCGCGCACTATAATCATTTCCATTTCGACATGAGCGGCAACGGTTATTGCCGTTAACTGAGCTGGCGCACCTCATTAGATCGTCATCCCGGCGAAGGCCGGGATCTCGCCAGTGCGTCAAGATTTGACGTTGAGATCCCGGCCTTCGCCGGGATGACGAAATAGTAAGAGCCCCTAAGGGGCGCCGCTCAAATCGTCCCCGTCTTGGCAAAGTCACGCCGAACGGCTAGCCGCTGTTCAATGGCAGAAGATAAACAACCCCATCGTTCGCGTTTCCACAAAGCCAAGGACGACGCGCAGTTCGCCAAGCAGGCGACCACCACCCCGCAGACCGCGAGCGCGGCGTACAAGCTGGCGTTTCAGGACACCGACTTTCTGCTGCGCGAAGATTTGCGCCCGGTTCGGTTCCAGCTCGAACTGCTCAAGCCCGAACTGCTGCTCGACGAGGCAAAGATCGAATCGATGCTGGTCATCTATGGCTCGGCGCGCATTCCCGAGCCTGCGGATGCCGACGCGCTCGAAGCGGCGGCGACCGACGATGTCCAGCGCAACATTGCGCGGCGGCTGAAGGCCAAGGCGAAATATTATGAAGAAGCGCGCAAGCTGGCGCGCCTTGCGAGCCAGGTGCCGCCGGATGAACATGGCTGTCGCCACTTCGTCGTGTGCTCGGGCGGCGGGCCGTCGATCATGGAAGCGGCGAATCGCGGCGCGGACGACGTCGGCAAGGAATCGGTGGGGCTCAATATCGTGCTACCGCACGAACAGGCACCGAACCGCTATGTCACCCCGTCGCTGAGTTTCCAGTTCCACTATTTCGCGCTGCGCAAGATGCACTTCCTGCTGCGCGCGCGCGCAGTGTGTGTGTTTCCGGGCGGTTTCGGCACCTTTGACGAGATGTTCGAGCTGCTGACGCTGATCCAGACCGGCAAGATCAAGCCGATCCCGATCGTGCTGTTCGGCAAGGAATTCTGGGAGCGCGTCGTCAATTTCGAGGCGCTGGTCGAGGAGGGTGTGGTGAGTGCGCGCGACCTGGGGCTGTTCAAATTTGTCGAGACCGCCGACGAGGCGTGGCAAATCGTCCAGGATTTTTACGCGAATATCGAGGAGCAGGGGTGATGCCTTTTTGATCCTCCCTGTCGCGCAGCGATGGGGAGGGGGACCGGCGCCGCAGGCGACGGTGGAGGGGCGACGACGGTAGCGCCATTGCCCCTCCGTCAGCGGCTACGCCGCTGCCACCTCCCCATGGCTTCGCCACAAGGAGGATCAACTATTTCGACTGCGCTTCCAGATACAGGATCAGCGCCTTGCGATCCGCAGCGTCGATCACCCCGGCAAACGCCATGCGGGTGCCCGGAACCGCCTTCATCGGCGCTTCGAGATAGGCATCGAGCGCGGCTTCGTCCCAGACGCCGCCCTTGGCCTTCATCGCGCCGGAATAGGAAAAGTCGGGCTTTGCCGCGACCGCTGCGCCGACGACGCCGTGCAAATTGGGGCCGATCCCGTTGCGGCCGCCCTTGTCCACGGTATGACACGCCACGCAGCGTTTGAAGACCTGCTCGCCCATCGCCGCGGTTGGCGCGACGGCAGCCGCAGGGGGAGCGGCGGCTTCGTCCGCGGCGACATCGGCGGGGGGAGAGTCGGCCTTGCCGCAGCCGGCCAGCGCTAAAGCGCCCGCCAGCAGGACGGGCGCGAGCCGCATTATTTCTTGGCTTCGGCCGGAGCGGGGGTTGCCGCGGCGGCATCAGCCGCGGGAGCGGCAGCGGCACCTTCGGCCGCCGGGGCAGCCGCTTCGCCTTCGGCCGGGGCGGCGCCTTCGGCGGGTGCGGCGGCTTCGGGGGCGGGCAGCGGCAGGTTCGAACCCTGGCTGTTCATGTAAACGATCAGGTTGGCGCGATCTTCGGCGCTGCTGAGGCCCGCGAACGACATCTTGGTTCCCGGCGCATATTTGCGCGGGCTGGCGAGCCAGGCGTCCATGCCTTCGAAATCCCAGTTGCCCGGAACCGACTTCAGCGCGTCCGAATAGGCGAAGCCTGCGACGTGGCCGTGCGGCTTGCCGAGGGCGCCCCACAGATTCGGACCGATGCCGTTGGCGCCGCCCGAGGCAATCGTGTGGCACGCGGCGCATTTCGCGAACACCGCTTCGCCCTTCACCGGATCGGCGGCGGCGAGCAGGTTGGCGATCGGCACGGCCGCGGCGCCACCGGCGCCCGCTTCGGCATCTTCGATCGGGAAACCGGGCTTTTCCGGGTTGTGACCGGCGAACAACATGCTCGACCCGATGGTCAGGCCCAGCGCGCAAATGCCGGCGAACAGCACCCAGCCAGCGATAGTGTTGTTGCGATTGTCCATGCTCTTTGAGCCCCGTTTGCTGGCGCCCGCTTGCCGGACGCATATCTGATTTGGACGCTCCCTTACTGGCGCGGCGACGGCGGCGCAAGGGGAGGAATCGGGGATCGCGACCAGATGCGCCGGTTGCGCGCATGCGGCTTGGCGGCTATGCGCCGCGGCTCCACTCTGGGAAGGCAGTCATGGGCAGTTATTCGGCTTCCGCGCAGCATCTGGTCGACAAAATGCGGGCGGTTGCGCTTGCCGATCCCGCACGCGGGCTGGCGTTTCAGGGCGCGCCGGGAGCCAACAGCGATCTGGCCGCGCGCGAATATGATCCGAACGCGTTGCCGCTCCCCTGCTACGCCTTTCAGGATGCGATCGACGCGGTGCGGGACGGCAGGGTCGATCGCGCGATCATCCCGATTGAAAACAGCCTGCATGGGCGCGTTGCCGACATTCATTTCCTGCTCCCCGAATCCGGGCTGTCGATCGTCGGCGAGCATTTCCTGCCGATCCGCTATGGTCTGATGAGCCGCGATCTGGGCCCGGTGACGCGCGCAATGAGCCATGAGCAGGCGCTGGGCCAGTGCCGCCACTGGCTGCGCGCCAACAATATCGCGCCGGTTGCGCATAGCGACACCGCGGGCGCCGCGGCGTGGGTCGCCGACAGCGACGAGGTCGGGCTGGCCGCGCTGGCACCGCCGCACGCGGCGGAACTGTACGGGTTGACGCTGCACGGCACCGGGATGGAGGATGCTGACCATAATATGACGCGCTTCGTCGTGCTGGCGCGCGAACCGCTCGCCGATCTTGCGGCGATCGAGGGGCCGGTGATGACCACCTTCATGTTCGAGGTGAGGAATATCCCGGCGGCGCTGTACAAGGCGCTCGGCGGATTTGCGACCAACGGGGTCAACATGACCAAGCTGGAAAGCTATCAGACCGGTGGCAGCTTTGCCGCGACGCAATTTTACGCCGACATCGTCGGGGCGCCGGGGGACGAACGTGTCGATCGTGCGCTCGAGGAACTGGATTTCCAGACCAAGTCGCTGCGCCTGCTCGGTACGTACGCGCAGGCGCGCCTGCGGCCCTAAAATTTGCGAAAGTCGTTGCCGCTTGGAATGAACCGTAGCCCTGAGCCTGTCGAAGGGCGCTTCACCGAGAAGCGCCCTTCGACAGGCTCAGGGCTACGGTGATTGGAGATTTCAGCACCACGCCACAGGCATTATCCGCCGCGGCGGCGGAGCATTCGGGCGGTCGCCGACGTCTGAACGATGAACAGCGTCACCAGGATGCTCGACACAACCAACGCGAACAGGTCGAACGCCGAGAAATTGGTGCCGCCGATGTCGGCGCCGCCAACCACCGGCATCAGCGCGGTCATCGCCATCAGCATCAAGCGCAATTCGGTCGGTCCACCCGCCATATAGGACAGGCGAAACTCGCCGACGACCTTGGCGGCGATGAAGGTGTGGATCGACAGCAGGAAGTAACCGATCACCGCCATCAGCGCGACGTCGAAACGCATATAGGGGCTCATCCCGATCGCGCTGACCATCAGCAGGGTTGCGAGCGCATCGACGCTATGGTCGACAAAATAGCCATAGTTCGGCCGCTCGATCTGGCGCCAGCGCGCCAGGCTGCCGTCGAGCGAATCGCCGAACCAGTTGACGACATAGCCCGCGAGGCACAGGCCCAGCCATTCGTCGTCGATCCAGCTGAGCATATAGCCCGCGGCGACCATGACGGCGCCGAAGAAGCCCAAAACGGTAAGCTTGTCGGGGGTGACCCACTGCGGCAGGCGGGGGCATATCCAGTTGAGCAGGCGGCGTTCGCCGCGCGCGAGGATATTCTGCTGAATACGGACTGGCGCCTGCGCGACGGGCTGGAACTTGCTCATGGAAATCCTTTGAAGCTGGCTGTCATATTATCGCCAGCCAAATGTCATAGGATCGTCATAGAGCGAAAGTTGCGGGTCGTAAAGGGGTGGGGCGACGCGCCAGCTTACCGGGACGCCGGTTTGCCGATTGCCTCGAAATGTGTCGCCGCTTCCGCGCCGCGTGTCGTGACAAGATAGTCGAAGCCGAGCAACAGGAAGCGCGAGAAGGCGGGGAGATCGCGCAATTTCTTTCCCTGCAAATTGTGGCGCAGCGGCGCGATCGGGATCAGGACGTGACCGTCGGCGGGAATGGCGTCGTGCGCTATTCCGGCTGCATCGAGGATCGGAGCGATCGCCTCGTCGCGATAGGCAGTAACGTCGGTGAAGCGTTCGGGCGACGGCTTCACCTGCCGGACCATGCCCGCAGTCGGGACATAGGCGATATGCAGCGACGTGCGTCCATTGGTCGCGGCCATGCCCGGGAGCAGCGATCCGATGTCGTAGATCGAGGTCGGCGTCGTCCCGCGGCCCATATGATAGGCGCCCATCTTGAACAGCACCCGCGGTGCCGGCACCGCCGCGTTGCGGTAGGCGGTGAGGAAGTAATCCTGCATCAGAGCCTGTCGTTCTTCATTATTCTGAAGATATTGGCCGCTGTTGTTCAGGCCATAGATGCGCGCACTTTCGGCGAGCGCGTCGATGATCGCCGCCGCTTCGGCATCGCCCGCGAATGCCTTTCGCAGCGCGGCGAAATCGGCCGGTGCGGCGGTCGACATCATGATGGCGCCGAAGTTTCCGGTGTTGAGCGCGGCGCGGTCCTGTTCCAGCCACGCCGCGAGGCGCGCGCGTACCGCCTCGTCCTTCGTTCGCGCCACGAGCGTTTCGAGCAGGATCGACGGCGCGCCGATAAATTCCTGATCGATCCCCCACAATCGCCCGGACCGCGCAAAGGGCGCGGCGAGCGAGGCGTCTTCGCGGTTGGAAAGGAACGGCATCGCCCACGGCCGTCCAGCAAAGGCGTCGGCCAGCGAATCCACGCCGCCGGTTTCGATCCGGGCGCCGATCCACGCGGCGCTGTGCGGTCCGACCTCGACCGCATGATAAAGCGGCCCGGCGTTCTGCGTTTCGGCGATTGCCGCGGCGTCATGCGCGAGCGCCTCGGCCAGTTTCGGGGCGCCCGCAAGGCCATGGTCTTCGCCCAGCGCGACGAACTGCGCAGCCGTGAGCGCGTCGCGCAAGCGATCGCCGCCGGGCCCCGACAGGCCGTCAGGGGAAAACCCCACCGGCAGGATTTCGACCTTTTCGCCAACCGGCGGCGGTGCGGTGGTTTGAGCTCCAGCCGGGGTTGCGAGCGCGATGAACGCAAGGGCGATGAAACCGTTCAGCTTCCAGCTTAGCATGATGCACGCTCCTCTGTTGTCACTGTATTATATAAACAGTACAGTTGAGCGCAAGGCGTTGTTTGGCGATCGTCAGTCCTGCCAGGGACCGATTTCGCCGACGTCGCCTATCGACCGAAAGCGCACGGCATCGTCGACCCATGCCACTTCCCACATCGGCGCGGGGCGCAGCCATTCGCCGATCACGAACAGCGGCACGCGGTGCGCGGTGACGAACGCCAGATCGCTCGCGCTGGGGCCGGGGACGGGGGTATCGTAACGCTGGCGCAGCCGCACGACCGCGACGATGTTCGGCGGCGGTGCGGGCAGCGACTGGCGCGCCGGAAAGCCGGTACTGATCGCGATAATCGGGAACCCCTTGTCGTCGCGCGCGATGAGCAGCACCTTGTCGGCGCTGGCGATCGGGCCGCCGACCGGACGCCCGGCTACCTTGCGCGCGGCAATTGCGACGAATTCGCGCACGTCGGTGTCGGCGATCGGTGCGAGCGCCGCGGTGGTCGGCGGCGCAGGCGCAGGGTCGGTGGCGAGCGCCGCGGCAAATAGCAGCCATGCGATCAATGCGCTTCGCCCCAGCTCTTGCCGACACCGATTTCGACGTCGAGCGGCACCGACAGCGTCAGGGCCGGTTCGGCAGCGCCCATCATCACGGTTCGGATGACCGCCCCCGCGGCCTCCGCCTTGTCCGCAGGTGCTTCGAACACCAGTTCGTCGTGGACCTGGAGCAGCATCTTGACGTCGGACAGCCCTGCATCGGCGAGCGCCGCGGGCATGCGCGCCATCGCGCGTTTGATGAGGTCGGCGCTGGTTCCCTGGATTGGTGCGTTGATCGCGGCGCGTTCGCTGCCCGCGCGCTCGTTCTGGCTCGCCGCCTTGATGCGCGGGAACCAGGTTTTGCGCCCGAACAATGTCTCGGTGTACCCCGTCGCCCGCGCACTTTCGAGCGTGTCGGTGATATAGTCCGAAATCCCGGGGAAGCGTTCGAAATAGCGCGCGATCAGCGCCTGCGCCTCGTCGGGCGTGATCTCGAGCCGCCCCGCCAGTCCCCACCGCGAAATGCCGTAGAGGATCGAGAAATTGACCGTCTTGGCCTTGCCGCGGGTGTCGCGGTTGCTTTCCCCGAACAATTCGATCGCGGTCGCGGCGTGAATGTCCTGCCCCTGCGCAAAGGCTTCCTTAAGTTCGGGGACATCGGCCATATGCGCGGCGAGGCGCAGCTCGATCTGGCTATAGTCGGCGGCGATCAGGACGTGGCCCGGCGCGGCGATGAAGGCGTCGCGGATCTGGCGCCCGGTTTCGGTGCGGATCGGGATGTTCTGCAAATTCGGATCGGTCGACGAGAGGCGCCCGGTCTGCGCGCCGACGAGGCTGTAGCTGGTGTGGACGCGTCCGGTCGTGGGATTGATCTGTTGCTGCAGCGCGTCGGTATAGGTCGATTTCAGTTTGGACAGCTGGCGCCATTCGAGGATTTTGCGCGCGATTGGCACGCCGTCGCGTTCAAGCCGTTCAAGCTCGTTCTGGTCGGTCGACCAGTCGCCCGACTTGCCCTTGCGCCCGCCTTTCAAACCGAGCTTGTCGAACAGGATTTCGCCGAGCTGCTTCGGGCTGCCGATCGCAAAGGGCTGGCCCGCGAGCTCGTGAATCTCGCCCTCGATCCGCAGCATTTCGGTGGCGAATTCGCCCGACAGCTTCGCCAGATAGTCGCGATCGACCATGATTCCGGCGCGTTCCATGCCCTCGATCACCGCCGCCAGCGGGCGGTCGACCATCTCATAGACGCGCGTGCCGCCCTCGATCGGCAAGCGCAGCTTGAGCAGCTTCCACAGCCGTAGCGCCACATCGGCATCCTCTGCGGCATATTCGGTCGCGCGGTCCAGCTGCACCTCGGCAAAGCTGATCTGCGATTTGCCGGTGCCGCATACATCCTTGAATGACAGGCAGGCATGGTCGAGGTGGAGCTTGGCAAGTTCGTCGAGCCCGTGCTGATGCTTGCCCGCGTCGAGCGCGAAGCTCATCACCAGCGTGTCGTCATAGGGCGCAATGGTGACGCCATGCTGCGCGAGCACGCCGATGTCATATTTAAGGTTATGCCCGACCTTCAGCACCGCATCGTCAGCGAACAGGTCGCCGAGCCGCGCGAGTGCGTCACCCATTACAATCTGCTCGGGCTTTTCGGCGAACATGTCGGTGCCGCCGTGGCCGAGCGGGATGTAGCACGCCTTGCCGGGCGCGGTCGCGAGGCTGACCCCGACGAGGCGCCCGGTGACGCTGTCGAGACTGGCGGTTTCGGTATCGACTGCAACGACATGCGCGGCGCGCGCGTCGGCAATCCAGCGGTCGAGCGCGTCGAGCGTCGTCACCGTTTCATAAGCCGAGCGGTCGATGGGCGGCATCGCGGGCAGGGTCGGCGTCGATGGCGCACCATTTGCAGTCGGTGCGGCCGCGGCAGCAGCGCGCGGCAGGGTCGGCGGGCCGCCCGGCGTCGCGCCAAGGTCGAGCTTGGCCGACAGCGAGCGGAAGCCATGCTCGTCGAGAAACGCCTTGAGCGGCAGCGGCGGAATCGCGCCGAGCTTGAGGTCGTCCAGCGCATCGGGCAGCGGGCAGTCGCGCTTCAGATCGACCAGCACGCGCGACAATTCGGCCATCGCGCGATGTTCGATCAGATTGTCGCGCAGCTTGCTGGCCTTCATCGTCTCGGCGCCGTCGAGCGCCGCGGTGAGGCTGCCATATTCCTGGATCAGCTTGGTCGCGGTCTTCGGCCCGACCCCGCGCACCCCGGGGACGTTGTCGACGCTGTCGCCCATCAGCGCGAGCACGTCGCCGACGAGATCGGGGGTGACGCCGAATTTTTCGTTCACCGCATCAAGCCCGAGGCGGACATTCTTCATCGTGTCGAGCATGTCGACGTGCGGCCCGTCGGCAGGCTCACGGATAAGCTGCATCAGATCCTTGTCCGACGAAACGATGGTGACGTCCCAGCCTTCGCGCACCGCGGCTTCGGCATAGGAGGCGATCAGATCGTCGGCCTCAAACCCCTCCATCTCGATACATGGCAGCGAAAAGGCGCGCGTCGCGTCGCGGATCAGCGGGAATTGCGGCCGCAGATCCTCGGGCGGTTCGGGGCGGTTGGCCTTATACTGGTCGTAAATTTCATTTCGGAACGACTGGCTGGAGTGGTCGAGAATGACCGCCAGGTGCGTCGGCCCGTCGGCGTCGTGCAGGTCCTTGGCCAGTTTCCACAACATCGTCGTATAGCCATAGACCGCGCCGACCGGCACGCCGTGCGGATTGGTCAGCGGCGGCAGGCGGTGATAGGCGCGGAAGATGTAGCTGGAGCCATCGACCAGATAGAGATGATTCTTGTCCGACATGGCGGCGGTGTAGCAGCGGCGGGCAGGGCGGCCTAGGGCAAGGTTCCCGCTTTCTTCTCCGTCACGCGGCGAGCGAAGGCCACCGTGCGATCGAGGGCTTGCTTGCCCGCGGTGCTGTCGAGATCGAACTGATATTCATGGCCGAGCGCCGGGACATGATCCTTTGCGAAGAACAAGGTTTCGACGGGCGCTCCTGCGCTTTTCAGGCTGTTTGCCAGCCGTTCGGACTGGCCGAGCAGCGGGTCGCCATTGCCTGCCGTGATGAAGGCGGGCGGAAAATCGGCGGTCACATGATCGGGCAGCGCCATGAGGCGGAATTGCGGATCGTCCATCGCGTCGCGCTTGCCGCCATAGGCCCAGACGACGGCGCGCAGGAACGGGCCGAGCGTGCCGTCAAGGTTCAGCATCGTGACGTCGTGCGCCCCGCAAAAGAGGATGGCGCCCTTGATCCGCTCTGGTCCGACCGACGGCGCGATGCCGACCGCCTTTGCATAGGCGGGGTTGGTCGCAATCGTAGCGACTTGTGCCGCGATCTGCGCGCCGGCGCTGTCGCCGCCGATCAGGATCCTGTCGGGATCGACACCGTAGCGGGCCGCGTTGGCGGCCACGTAGCCGAGTGCCTTGTTGGTCTGCCGGATCGGGGTGGGATAGCGCGCGTCGGGGGCGATCGTATAGTCGACGGTGATCGTGACGAAGCCCTGCGCGGCCAGAATCTTGAGATATTCGGCGACGATATGGCGGTTGCCCGATACGAAACCGCCGCCATGCACCCAGACGATGGCAGGCCGCGCGCCCGATGCAGCCTTGGGCCGAAAAATGTCGAGCAGCGCGTCGGGATCGGCAGGATCGTAGCGGATCGCGGCGAGCGTCTCGACATCGGACGGTACTTTGGGAAGCAGCTTTGCGCTGGCCGCGTCCGAGCCCGAATCGAACAATGCGCGGATCGCCCAGATCGCGGGCTGCGGCGTGATGTAACTGACGGTCAGCCACAGCGCGGCCACGACCGCGACAAGGCCCAGTATGATGCGAATGAACCAGCGCAGCATGGCGCGTCCTCTTCGTCGGGTTCAGTCTTTCGTTCGCGGCAAGGGCGGCAGGTCGAAATGCATCACGTCCTCGCGCACGCCGAGCCTGGTGTATAACGCAACCGCGGGATCGTCGCCATAGTCGGCCTGCACAAACACCGCCCAGGCACCGATGTCGGCGGCGATATGCTGAAGTTCGGCGATCAGCGCGGTGGCGATGCCGTGGCGACGGTGCGCCGCATTGACCGCGAGATCGTAGAGATAGATTTCGCTGCGCGCCGCTTCGAGTTTGGGGAGGTCATAAGCGGTGAGGCCGCCGACGATGCAGCCGTCGGCCTCGGCGACGACAATGATGATTGCATCTTTGGCGAGCTGGCGGGCGAGCCAGTCATCGTCGGGCCGGTCGTGTCGATAGGTGTCGTGATCCTCGAATGCGTCGGCATAGAGAGCGTTGAGGTCGCGGGCGGCTTCGATGTCGCCAAGGCCGAGACGGCGGACCTTCATCGCGCCCGCCATCGTTCGATCGCCTGCCAGCCGAGCCATGCGGCAAGCGGCACGCCAATCGCTCCCAGCATCAGCAATTCGGTCGATGTCCGCTCGACCGCCGCGGCGCCGATCGCGGCATAGACGACGCCGACCCCCAGATTGCCGAGCGCCACGGCGAACAGAAAGTGCCCAAATGCCATTCCGGCAATCCCTGCGGCGATCGGGGTCATCTCGCACAAAATGGGGACCGGGCGCGATACGATCAGCACCACCGGGCCCGCGCGTTCGGCGATCCGGTGCGCGCGCTCCAGATCATCGGCGCCGAGCAGCCGCGCGGCAAGCGGACGCGCCCCCCAGCGACCGAGCGCATAGCCCGCAGTGCTGCCGCCCATCAGCCCCAGCCAGATGACGAAGGTGCCGAGGGCAAAGCCAAAAGCGGCGCCAGCCAGCGTATTGGTCACCCCGTTCGGTACGGGCAGGAAGACGTCGAGCGTCAGCGCGGCGACGATCAGCGCGGCGGCGGCAAAGGGGCGTTCGTCGGCCGCCGCCAGCACCCGGTCACTGATCGCGATAA
Source organism: Sphingopyxis microcysteis (assembly GCF_012274265.1). Taxonomy (GTDB): domain Bacteria; phylum Pseudomonadota; class Alphaproteobacteria; order Sphingomonadales; family Sphingomonadaceae; genus Sphingopyxis; species Sphingopyxis microcysteis. Next base: position 1,451,395 of record NZ_JAANYY010000002.1, on the reverse strand, counting down.
ATTCTTCGCGAAAGATCAACGGCACGCCGACGACGATCGCCAGCAGGCCGATGATCATCAGCCAGCGTCGCAGCAGGGAAGGGCGTTCTGCCATGCCCCCCGTCTAGCGCGTCAATCGCGATAGTCGATCGTCAGCCGCGCCGCCGCCGCGACCGCAGCGGCGCGCGCGTCGTCGGTCGTGCCGTCGGCGACGCGCGCGAGCGTGACGCCCATGCGGCGGTACGGGCGGGTCACCGGCTTGCCGAAGATGCGGGCGTCGATCGCGGTTGCGGGGCTGGGCGGGATGAGTGCGTCGGCCAGCCCGCTGATCGCGAAATCGCCGGCGTCGCGGTCGGCGAGCAGTACCGCGCTCGCGCTGGCATCGGGGACCGTGATTTTCGGGATCGGTAAGCCGAGAATGGCGCGCGCGTGAAGGTCGAATTCGGACAGCGACTGCGAGATGAGCGTGACCATGCCGGTGTCGTGCGGGCGCGGGCTGAGCTCGGAGAAGATGACCGTGTCGCCCTTGACGAAAAACTCGACGCCGAAAATGCCGTGGCCGCCAAGGGCATCGACGACCTTGGTCGCCATATCCTGTGCGCTGGCCAGTGCGGCCTTGGACATCGCCGCGGGCTGCCAGCTTTCGCGGTAATCGCCGCGCTCCTGGCGGTGGCCAATCGGCGGGCAAAAGGTCACGCCATCCTGGTGGCGGACGGTGAGCAGGGTGATCTCATAATCGAAGTCGATGAACGCCTCGGCAATCACCCGCAGACGGTCGCCGCGCATCCCGGCGGCGGCATAGTCCCACGCCGCGTCGATACCGTCCGCGTCCTTGACCGTGCTCTGGCCCTTGCCCGATGATGACATTACCGGTTTGACGACGAGCGGAAAGCCGATGCGCGCCGCGGCCGCGTGCAATTGCTCGCGGGTTTCGGCATATTCGAAGGTCGAGGTGGTGAGCGCGAGTTCGCTGGCCGCAAGGTCGCGGATCGCGTCGCGGTTCATCGTCAGCTGCGCGGCGCGGGCCGACGGGACGACATGATAGCCGTCGGCTTCGACCTCGGCGAGGATTTCGGTGCGGATCGCCTCGACCTCGGGGACGATATGGTCCGGACGATGCTTTTCGATCGCGCCGCGTAATGCATCGCCGTCGAGCATCGAAAAGACTTCAAAGGCGTCGGCAACCTGCATGGCGGGCGCGCCTTCATAACTGTCGCATGCGATGACGCGGCAGCCGAGCCGCTTTGCGGAAATGACGAATTCGCGGCCCAGCTCGCCCGAACCGAGCAGCAGGATGGTGGCGGTGGGGGTCATGGCAGGGCTCCGCTACAGGAAATTCGCCCTGCCTCTAATCGCAGTCGCCAGGATTCGCCAGCGCGCCGGTCGTCATTCCGGCCAGCGCGCCGTGTCGTGGTCGGGGTGCTGGTGGTTGCTCGTCCTGATGGCATCGACGTAGGCGGCCATGGTTTCCTCGGTGGTACCCTCGGCGTTGATCGGTAGATGTTCGAACAGCGGCAGCTGGCCCTCGACCCCGAACTGGACGCGCGGCGGGAATTGCGCCGGGTTGTCGAACGAGCCGGTGGTGAGGTTGATATGCTTGCTGTCGTGATAGTCATAGGTCAGCGGGGTGCCGCAGTCGCGGCAGAAGCCGCGCGACGCCTTATCCGAACTGGCGAAGGTCGCGGGTGCGCCGCGCGTCCAGCGGATCGCGTCGCGCGGGACGCCGATCAGCGCGATGAAGAAATTGCCCGCTGCCTTCTGGCACATCCGGCAATGGCAAATGTGCGAGGTGTCGAGCACCGCGGTGACATGATAGCGCACCGCGCCGCACTGGCAGCCGCCCGAGGCCTGGGTTTCGATCCGGTCCATGCCGGGATGCTATCAAGGGCGGCGCAGCCTCGCAACCGCGCCGCCCTTGATCATCACGCGCCGAAGCGGTCGATCACCTCGGTCAGCGGGACATGGCCGCGGAACGCGCCGCTTCCCGCCACGCTGTCGCCGCTTTCCAGCGCAGTGGCAAAGATCACCGCAGGGTCGGCCTCCAGCCGCGCGCGCAAGGCGGCAAGCTTTGGCCAGCGTGCCGGTTCGGCAACCTCATGAAACTCCAGCCACCGCGCGACGCCGATGAACAGCGCGTCGGCCAGTGTCGGGCGGTCGCCCACCAGAAAGGGGGTATCGCCCACCATCGCCTCGAGCTTGTCGTGGCGCCCGATGACCGCTTCCTTGCCAAATTCGCGCATCGACGCCTGCATGGCCGGGCGCGGTGGGTCCATTTCGAGCGCCACCCACAGCGGGCTGAACGCGCCGGTGAAGCCGCTGTTGATGAATGCCATGATCTGGCGCATCCGGTCGCCGTCCGCCGACAGCGGGTCGGGGCTGATCCGCCGTTCGGTATCGCGCGCGGCGAACCAGTGCGCGATCGCCATCGTTTCGGTCAGCACCCTGCCGTCATCGGTGACCAGCGCGGGCGTTTCATGCCGCGCGTTGATGCGGGCATAGGACGGCTCGCGCATTTCGCCGAGCATGTCGACGCGGCAGAGGCGATAGGGTTTGCCCAGCCATTCGAGGGCCGCAACAAGGCCCATGGAACTTCCCAGCGGGAAGCCATAGATAAGGATCGGTTCCAAGATATTGCTCCATCTTCTTGAGGGGAGCTGCGCAGCGATTTGCGATATAGGGCGTCCGTTTCGTGCGTAAATTACGCACCTTTTTGTAACCATGAGGGTCGTGATGAAGAATCTGGTCTCGCGCTGTCCGATCGAGGAAGTGATGCAGCTTTTGAGCGGCCGTTGGCCGACGTTGCTCATCTATTATCTCAGCGACGGAACGAAGCGGTTCAGCGATCTCCAGCGCGACAATCCGACGATTTCGCACAAGATGCTGACGATGGAACTGCGCAAGCTGGAAGATGCCGGGATCGTGCGGCGCACCGAATTCGAGGGCTATCCGCGCCGCGTCGAATATGACCTGACGGCGGACGGCGAAAGGCTCGTCCCGCTGATCGACGCGCTGGGCGACTGGTGGGACGGGGTCAACGCCGCGACGGACGCACCGGCCGATCAGGCAATCATGATCTAGTGCAACGGCCGTGTGTGGCCGATTGCGCGGAAGCTGCGTATGGGGGCGGCCAGGGACAGTGGGAGGATGTTACATGCTGGATAATCTACCGCAGTTGTTGTTGCGGCATCGCCGTGCCGTGGGCTTGGTCGCGATCCTGATCGCGGCCCTGACCTGGGCGGTCGATCTGACCGGTCTTGTCTACGCATGCCCCTATTGCCGCAGCCAGCGCACGGTGATCGGCCTGCTTGGACTTTTGTTGATGCTGCCCAATCCGGCGCATTGGCTGGTGCGTTACCTCTCAGCGGTTTTTGCGGTGTTTGGGGCGTCCGTTGGCGCTACCCAGCATTTTCAGGGTTGGATGCGCATCATGCGCGGCGAGTTCGAATGGGGCGAACAATGGTATGTCAACGCGTGGATACTGTCGGGCTTTGCCCTGTTCATCATCGTTGGCCTGCTGCTGCTGATCTGGAGCTGGCGGCCCAATGCGCCTGCCACGGCCTGATCGTTCAGGCGGTCACTCCCACTCGATCGTCCCCGGCGGCTTTGACGTATAGTCGTATACCACGCGATTGATGCCCTGCACCTCGTTGATAATGCGCGTTGCGCAGCGGCTCAGGAAGCTGGCGTCGAAGGGGTAGATATCAGCGGTCATGCCGTCGGTCGAGGTGACGGCGCGCAGCGCGCAGACATGGTCGTAGGTGCGCCCGTCGCCCATCACGCCGACGGTCTTGACGGGCAGCAGCACCGCGAACGCCTGCCAGATCGCATCGTAGAGACCGGCATTGCGGATTTCTTCGAGATAAACCGCGTCGGCTTTGCGCAAGATGTCGCAGCGGTCCTTGCTGACTTCGCCGGGAATACGGATCGCGAGGCCGGGGCCGGGGAAGGGGTGGCGACCGACGAAGATGTCGGGCAGGCCGAGTTCCTTGCCGAGCAGGCGGACCTCGTCCTTGAACAGCTCGCGCAAGGGTTCGACCAGCTTCATGTTCATGCGTTCGGGCAGGCCGCCGACATTGTGGTGGCTCTTGATCGTCACGCTCGGCCCGCCGGTGAATGAAACCGATTCGATGACGTCGGGGTACAATGTGCCTTGCGCCAGGAAATCGGCACCGCCGATCTTCTTCGCTTCTTCCTCGAACACGTTGATGAATTCGGCGCCGATGAACTTGCGCTTCTTTTCGGGGTCGGTGACGCCCGCGAGGCCCGCCATGAAGCGCTCCTCGGCATCGACGACGACGAGCGGGATATTGTAATGGTCGCGGAACAGCGTTTCGACCTGGCTACGTTCGTTCATGCGCAGCAGGCCGTGGTCGACGAAAACGCAGGTGAGCTGTTCGCCGATCGCTTCGTGGATCAGCACCGCCGCGACCGCGCTGTCGACCCCGCCCGACAGGCCGCACAGCACGCGCTGGTCGCCGACCTGCGCGCGGATTTCGGCGATCTTGGTGGCGCGGAATTCGGCCATCGTCCAGTCGCCGCTGCACCCGCAAACGTGGCGGACGAAATTGGCGATCAGCTTGGCGCCGTCGGGGGTGTGGACCACTTCGGGGTGGAATTGCGTGCCGTAATAGCGGCGCTCGTCGTCGGCGATCAGTGCGAAGGGGGCGCCGTCGCTGACCGCGACGATACGGAAGCCGGGGGCGAATTCGGTCACCTTGTCGCCATGGCTCATCCACACCTGATGCCGCTCGCCGACCTGCCACAGCCCGTCGAACAGCACACAGGGTTCGGTGACGGTCAAGAAGGCGCGGCCGAATTCGCCGTCGCGCTCCCCATCGACACCGCCGGGTTCGACCCGTCCGCCCAGCTGCTGGCTCATGACCTGCTGGCCGTAACAGATGCCGAGGATGGGAAGGCCGCTGTCGAACACCGACTGCGGCGCGCGCGGGCTGCCGTCGGCGGGAACCGATGCGGGGGATCCCGACAGGATCACGCCTTTTGGCTGCATTCGCTCGAGTGCGGCTTCGGCCTGGGTGAAGGGGACGATCTCGCTATAGACCCCTGCTTCGCGGACCCTACGGGCGATGAGCTGGGTCACCTGACTACCGAAATCGATGATCAGGATCGATTCACCGGTATCGGAGCGGGGCGCGGCGGATGTGTCTGGAGTCGGCATGGCTGGCCGATAAGGGCAGCGCGCCATGCTGTCCAGCGGTCGATATCGCCCGTTGGTGGAACGCAACTGGCCTCGACACATTGTTGCGACAATTGCGACATAAATGAACCCGCCACAAAGACGCGCGTCAGCAAGGGTTCAGTCCGGTCGCGCCAAAAAAGAAGCAAGAAAAAACAGAAGGCTCTCCCCCAATGACCCATGCCCACCTCTCCCTTTCAGCGCGCGCGCTGTTGCTGACCGCGAGCGCCGCGCTCGCCTGGCCCGCCATGGCCGAAACCGATGCGATGCCCGCCAGTGCCGCGGTGACGGCGATCGCCGACCAGCCATCGGCGCCGGTCGTCAGCGCGTCGAGCGACCCCGAAGATGAATATGAAGAGATCGACGGCGACGAAATTGTCGTGACCGCGCCGCGCCTTGCCGGGCAGCTGGAAACCGACATCAAGGCCGAGGCCGAGCTCGATGAAGCGGCGATCGCCAGTTATGGCGTATCGAACGTGTCGGAGCTGCTCGAGGCGCTGGCGCCGCAGACGCGCTCGGGCCGTGGGCGCGGCGGCGGGCGACCGATCATCCTGATCAACGGACGCCGCATCGGCGGCTTTGGCGAAGTGCGCAACCTGCCCCCCGAGGCGATCGCCAAGGTCGAGATTTTCCCTGAAGAAGTCGCGCTGCAATATGGCTATTCGGCCGATGAGCGCGTCGTCAACATGGTGCTCAAGCCCAATTTCCGGCAGGTCGCGGTCGAGGCCGAAGGCGGCGTTCCGACGCAGGGCGGGCGGTTCCAGAGCGAAGTCGAGGGCAGTTTCCTGGCGATCGGCGAAAATGGCCGGGTCAACGTCAACGCGGGCTGGGAGCAGTCGACGATGCTCACCGAAAACGAGCGCGGTCTTGGCCCTGCGACGCGCAGCTTGTTGCCCGAAAGTGATACCTATCTGATCGATGCGACGATCCAGCGCAGCCTGAACAAGGTCACCGATGCGTCGATCAACCTGCGGCTGGACCAGACCGACAGTCTGTCGTTCCTTGGTCCTGTCGTCGCGGGCGGCGATGTGCCGCTGGAACGTGACAGCCGCAGCCGCAATCTGACGACGACCGCCAGCGTTAACGGCATGCTCGGCGATTGGCGCTGGTCGCTGTCGGGCAATTATGGCGACGCCGATCAGCGCACCTTCACCGACCGGGTGACCGGCGCGCGCGACCGCTTCGACAGCAGCCAGCAAAGCTTTGGCGGCAGCGCGAACCTGTCGGGGACAGTGACCGAGGGCTGGGCCGGGCCGATCCGCCTGTCGATGACCGGCAGCTATTCGGGATTGCGTTTCGACAGCCAGTCCGAACGATCGGGCGTGGTCACCACCACCGATCTGGGACGCGATACGCCCAGCGTGTTCGGCTCGCTGACGCTGCCGCTGCTCGATCCCGAATATGAGGTCGGCAACATCGGCCGGATGTCGCTGACGCTGAGCGGTCAGGTCGCCAATCCCAGCGATTTCGAGGCGCTCAAAAGCTGGGGGGCGAGCCTCAACTGGGGCGTGACCGACAATCTGTCGCTGATCGCTAGCTTCAACAATGACGAGGCGGCACCCGGCATCCAGCAGCTCGGCGCGGCGCCGCTGGTGACGCCCGGGGTCACCTATTATGATTTTGCGACCGGGCAGACGGTGGAGATTACGACGACGACCGGCGGCAATCCCTTCCTGCTTGCCGAACAGCGGCGCGACCTGAAGCTGGGGCTGAACTGGGAAGTCCCGATGGTCGAAGGCCTGCGCCTGTCGGTCAATTACAATCGCAACAAGAGCAACGACACCGCGAACAGCCTGCCGCTGCTGACGCCCGAGATCGAGGCGGCGTTTCCGGGCCGCGTGACGCGCGACGCCAATGGTGTGTTGATCGCGCTCGACCAGCGGCCGGTGAACTTCGACCAGGTCGAAAATTCGCAGATCCGCTGGGGCTTGAACTTCGGCAAAAGCTTTGGCCAACCCGATCAGGCTGGACGCCCCGGTGGCGGCCCGGGCGCAGGTGCGGCAGGCCCGCGCGGCGCTGGTGGTCCGCGGATGGGTGGGCGCGGCGGGCGCGGCGGCGGTGGGCCCGGCGCGATGTTTGGCGGCGGTCCGCAGGGTGGTCGCTGGTCGGTGTCGCTATATCACACCTATAAGCTGACCGACACGATCCTGATCCGCCCGGGGGTGCCCGAACTCGATTTGCTCGACGGTTCGGCGACCGGCAGCGGCGGCGGCAGCAACCGCCACCTGCTCGAACTCGACGGCGGGCTGTTCTACAAGGGGCTCGGCTTTCGCCTGAGCGGCAAATATGACAGCGGCAGCACGGTGACCGGCGGCACTGCAGGCGACCTCAACTTCGGCGATCTTGCGACGTTCAACCTGCGCTTTTTCGCCGACCTCAATCAGGTGCCGAAGCTGACCGAGAAGCTGCCGTTCCTGAAGGGATCGCGCCTGCGCCTGTCGATCGACAATCTGTTCGATGCACAGCGCAAGATCACCGATGCGAATGGGGTGGTGCCGCTGAATTATCAGCCCGGCTATATCGACCCCTTGGGCCGCTACATCGAGCTGGAGTGGCGCAAGACGTTCTAGGCGGGCGCCCCCGCGGCACCGAAGGTGAATTCGGACGCCGCAACGCCGGGTACGAAGGTCAACGCCTGTACGAACTGGGCGGTGCAGCTTGTCCAGCTGTAGCGCGCACCCAGCGCGGCGGCATCGGCGCGGTCGCAAGTCAGTGCGGTGTCGATCGCGCGGCCTAGATCCTCGTCGAGCGCTCCGGCGCCATCGCGGATGATGTCGCCGGGGCCGGGAACGGGAAAGGCGGCAACGGGCGTCCCGCAGCTCAGTGCTTCGATCACCACCAGCCCGAAGGTGTCGGTGCGGCTGGGGAAAACAAACACGTCGGCGCCCGCATAGGCCGCCGCGAGCGCTTCGCCGCCGAGTTTGCCGAGGAACAGCGCGCCGGGGTGTTGCGCCTGAAGCGCAGCAAGCGCAGGTCCGTCGCCGACGATCACTTTCGTGCCCGGGCGGTCGATGTCGAGGAACGCCCCGATATTCTTCTCGACCGCGACGCGACCGACGTAGAGCTGGATCGGGCGCGGCAGACCGGCATAAGCGGGGTGTCCGGCGTGGTCGGGACGAAACAGATCGTGATCGACGCCGCGTTCCCACATCATCGTCTGCTCAAGTCCCTGTTCGGCGAGTTCGCGCGCCAAGTTGCGCGTCGCGACCATGATGTGCCGCGCAGGGCGGTGGAACCGGCGGATGAAGCGCCACACGAATGCGGGGGAGAGGGGCAGCCGCGCCGCGACATATTCGGGAAAGCGCGTATGATAGGCGGTGGTGAAGGGAAAGCCGTGCTTCAGGCACCAGCGCCGCGCCGCCAGTCCCAATGGCCCTTCGGTCGAGATATGGATCGCCTGCGGGGCGAAGGCGCGAATGTGCCGACCGACCTTGCGCCACCCCGCCATCGCGAGGCGGATTTCGGGGTAGGAAGGGCAGGGGATCGACCGGAACAGGTCGGGCGAGACGACCGCGACCTCATGCCCCGCCTTGCGCAATTCGGCGATCGTGGCCTGCAAGGTGCGGACGACGCCGTTGACCTGCGGCTCCCAGGCGTCGCTGACGATGAGGATCCTCATGCGGCGCGCGCCGGTGCTGGCAGTTCCAGCACCGCCGGGACCGCGCGCGCGGCGACCTCTTCGGCCCAGTGCAGGATTTCCATGCGCCCATCATGATGCTCGACCAGCGCGGTGCAGCCTTCGACCCAGTCACCGTCGTTATAATATTCGGTGCCCTCAATCTCGCGCATTTCGGCGCTGTGGATATGGCCGCACACGACGCCATCGACCCCGCGCGAGCGGGCAGCGTGGGCGACGACTTCCTCGTAGCGACCGATGAACTGGACGGCGTTCTTGACCTTGTGCTTGGCGACCATCGACAGCGACCAATAGGGCAGACCGAGCTTGCTGCGCACCGCATTGACGACGACGTTGCACTTCATCAGCGCGGTGTAGGCGGCGTCGCCGACGAAGGCGAGCCAGCGGTGCGCGAGCATCACCGCATCGAATTCGTCGCCATGGACAACCAGTAGTTTTCTGCCATCGGCGGTTTCGTGGATCGCTTCGCGGCGGATTTCGACCCCGCCGAAATCGAAGCCGTCGAACGGCTTGACCATCTCGTCATGGTTGCCGGGGACATAGACGACGCGGGTTCCGCGCTTCGCGCGTTTGAGTACGCGCCAGACGACGTCATTATGCTCGGGCGGCCAGAAATGCCGCTTCTTGAGCCGCCAGCCGTCGATGATGTCACCGACGAGGTACAGCGTTTCGCAATCGACATGGTCGAAGAAGTCGATCAGCATCGCGGCGTTGCAACCCCGGGTGCCGAGGTGGATGTCGCTGACCCACACGCTGCGATAGTTGCGACGCTCGCCGATCACGCGCTCGGGAATATGCGGGTCGGCTGTAAAGGGGTCGGCAAAACGGGCGGGGATCGGCAGGGTCGAGATCGAGGCCATGTCATGCTCCGTGGCAGCCTTAGCTGCTCACGGGCTAGACAGGAGTTTTGTGACACTGTGCGATTCAAACCCGCGTCGGTTCGGCGACGGTTTGGCGGCGGTTTTGTGACGGCTTTGGCTAGTCCCACCTCGTCATTGCGAGGAGTCGAAGGCGACGCGGCAATCCAGAATAGGCGTAAACCGCTCTGGATTGCTTCGCTACGCTCGCAATGACGAGATGTATGGCGTTAAGTCCGCCGGATCACCAAATTCCTGATCTCGCTCATGTCCTCGATCGCAAAGCGCACGCCCTCGCGTCCCAGCCCCGAATCCTTGACCCCGCCATAGGGCATATTGTCGACGCGGTAGCTCGACACGTCGTTGACGACGATGCCGCCTACGTCGAGATGATCCCACGCCTCCAGCACCTTCTGGATGTCGCTGGTGAACAGCCCCGCCTGAAGACCGAACTTGCTGTCGTTGACCTCGGCCAGCGCTTCGTCCCATGTGGCGAATTTCGACAGCACGACGACTGGCCCAAAGGCTTCCTCGACGACGACATCGGCGTCCGCGGGGACATTCTCCAGTAGTGCCGCCTCCAGCATATTTCCCTCGCAACCGCCGCCCGCGAGCAGCGTTGCACCCGCGGCGACCGCATCGTCGATCCAGCCCTTCAGCCGCTGCGCTTCCTTGACCGAAATCATCGGCCCGATGAAGGTGTCGCGCAGCTTCGGATCGCCCGATTTCAGCGTCTTGACCTTCGCGGTGAGCATGTCGCGGAACTTGTCGTAAATATCTGCATGGATGATCACGCGCTGCACATGGATGCAGCTTTGCCCCGACTGGTAATAGCCGCCAAAGATGATCCGCGCGAGCGCATGGTCGAGGTCGGCGTCCTTGTCGACGACCACCGCGGCGTTGCCGCCGAGTTCGAGCACGACCTTTTTCTTGCCCGCCTTCGCCTTCAAATCCCAGCCGACGCCGGGGGAGCCGGTGAACGACAGCAGTTTCAACCGCTCGTCGGTGGTGAACAGGTCCGCCCCGGCGCGGCTTGCGGGCAGGATGCTGAACGCGCCTGCGGGCAGGATATCGCATTCGGCGAGCACCTCGCCCATGATGATCGCGCCGAGCGGGGTCAGCGACGCGGGTTTCATCACGAACGGACAGCCGATCGCGATCGCCGGGGCGATCTTGTGCGCCGCGAGGTTCAATGGAAAGTTGAACGGCGAGATGAAGCTGCACGGGCCGATCGGCACGCGTTTCCACATCCCCATATAGCCCTTGGCGCGCGCCGAAATATCGAGCGGTTGCACCTCGCCATAATTGCGCGTCGCTTCCTCGGCCGCGATGCGGAAGGTGTCGATCAGGCGCGTGACTTCGCCCTCGCTGTCGGCGATTGGCTTGCCCGCCTCGACACACAGCGCATAGGCGAGCTCGTCGAACCGCTCCTGAAAGCGCTGAACGCAGTGCAGCAGCACGTCGCGTTTCTCATAGCTTGCAAGCCGCGCCATCGGCTCGGCGGCGCGCACGGCACCCGCGATCGCTTCGTCGATGACGTCGGGGGTCGCCAGCGCGGTGCGGAAGGCGACCTCGCCGGTGAACTTGTCGATCACCTCAAGGTCGGTGTTCGGCTGCGCCGCCTTGTTGTTGAGATAGAGCGGATAGACGTCTTTGAGCTTCATTTTTACCTCTCCGCACCCCGGCGAACGCCGGGGTCCAAGGCTAGAATGCGCAACGGTGGCGCAGGGGCGCTCTGGGCCCCGGCGTTCGCCGGGGAACAGCAAGCGGCGGGCTACATCTCTTTCGATATCCGCTTGATGTCGATGTTCAAGATCTGATCATTCTCCGAATAATCGACCGGGCAATCGATCAGGTGCACTCCCGGCGTATCGCGCGTGTGCGCCAGCAGTTCCTTGAGATGCGCGGCGCTTTCCACCCGGTGGCCGTGCGCGCCATAGCTTTCGGCATATTTGACGAAATCGGGGTTGCCATAGGTCAGCCCCCAATCCTTGAAGCCCATATTCGCCTGTTTCCAGCGGATCATGCCATAGCTGTTGTCGTTGAGGATCAGCACCGTCATGTTGAGCCCGAGCCGCACCGCGGTTTCCATCTCCTGGCTGTTCATCATGAAGCCGCCGTCGCCGCATACCGCCATCACCTTGCGGTCGGGATAGACCATCGCCGACATCATCGCCGACGGCAGCCCGGCGCCCATCGTCGCGAGAGCATTGTCGAGCAGCACCGTGTTCGGGCGATAGGCGGTATAGCCGCGCGCGAACCAGATTTTATAGACACCATTATCGAGGCAGATGATGCCGTCGTCGGGCATCGCGTCGCGGATCGACTGGACCAGATGCGGGGGAAAGATCGGGAAACGCTCGTCCTTCGCCAGCGGCGCGGTATGGTCGACCTCGCCTTGACGATAGGCGAGCATATGGTCGAATTTCCAGCTGCCGCTGGGGACGATATCCTCCTTCATCTGCCAAACGGCGTTGGCGATGTCGCCGATCACCTCGATATGCGGGAAATAGACCGGATCGACCTCGGCGGTCTTGCTCGAGATGTGGATCACGGTCGGGCCATCTTCCTTCATGAAGAAGGGCGGCTTTTCGATCACGTCATGGCCGAGGTTGACGATGCAGTCCGACGCTTCGACCGCGCGGTGGACGAAATCGCCCGCCGACAGCGCGGCGCAGCCGAGGAACTTGGGGTGCCGCTCGTCGATCACGCCCTTGCCGAGCTGGGTGGTGAGGAAGGGGATGCCGGTCTTTTCGATGAACTGCAGCAACATGCGGCTCGTCATCGTCCGGTTGGCGCCCGCGCCGATGACGAGCACCGGGGATTTTGCATTCTCCAGCGCCTTCACCGCTTCGCGGATCGACTTGGTATCGGCGTTGGGGCGGCGCGAATGGCTGCGTTTCAGCGGGCGTGAATCGGTGTGTTCATCGGCAATATCCTCGGGCAATTCGATATGCACCGCGCCCGGCTTTTCTTCCTCGGCCAAGCGGAATGCCTCGCGCACGCGGCTCGGAATATTATCCGACGACGCCATCTGATGGGTGAATTTGGTGATCGGCGACATCATCGAACAGACGTCGAGAATCTGGAAACGGCCCTGTTTCGATTTCTTGATCGGCTTTTGCCCGGTGATCATCATCATCGGCATGCCGCCGAGCTGCGCGTACGCGGCCGCGGTGACGAAGTTGGTGGCGCCGGGGCCGAGCGTCGCGAGGCAGACGCCGGTCTTACCGGTGTGACGGCCATAGGTTGCCGCCATAAAGCCCGCGCCCTGTTCGTGTCGGGTCAGGATCAGCTTGATCTTGGTCGACCGCGACAGGCTGTCGAGAAAGTCGAGGTTTTCCTCGCCCGGAACGCCGAAGATATATTCGACGCCTTCTTCCTCCAGACATTCGATGAACAGGTCGGATGCTTTTTTCATGTGACAGTCGCCCCCTCAGCCGCGCACCGCCATCGGTGCAGCCCCAAGCCATGCTGGCGACCCACAGCATGATTATTCGGTGCAGCGGCGCTCGTCGTCAGGCCGCGAGTCCCTGCTGCTCCGGGGCCAGTTTGTAACGACGGGGGAGGGGGTTGTCACCCATCCCGTGGACGCCCCATTTTGCATCAATCCACGTCGAACAGCCCCGCCAGCTGCTCGACCATCGTGCCGCCCAACTGCTCGGCATCCATGATCGTCACCGCGCGGCTGTAATAGCGGGTGACATCGTGGCCGATGCCAATCGCGCACAGTTCGACCGGCGAGCGGTTTTCGATCCAGTCGATCACCTGGCGCAGATGCTGGTCCAGATAGGCGCCGTGGTTCACCGACAGGGTGCTGTCGTCGACCGGCGCGCCGTCGCTGATCACCATCAGGATGCGGCGTTCCTCGGGGCGGCCGATGATGCGCTGGTGCGCCCACATCAGCGCCTCGCCGTCGATATTCTCCTTGAGCAGCCCCTCGCGCATCATCAGACCCAGCGACTTGCGCGCGCGGCGATAGGGTTCGTCGGCGGGTTTGTAGATGATGTGGCGGAGGTCGTTGAGGCGGCCGGGATGCGCCGGGCGGCCCGCGGCCAGCCAGTCCTCACGGCTCTGTCCGCCCTTCCACGTCCGCGTCGTGAAGCCCAGGATTTCGGTCTTCACGCCGCAGCGTTCGAGCGTGCGCGCCAGGATATCGGCGCTGATCGCGGCGATGCTGATCGGCCGCCCGCGCATCGATCCCGAATTGTCGATCAGCAGCGTGACCACCGTATCGCGGAAGTCGGTGTCGCGTTCGATCTTGTAACTCAGCGACTGGCCGGGCGAGACGATGACGCGCGCCAGCCGCGCGGCGTCGAGCTGGCCCTCTTCCTGGTCAAAATCCCACGCGCGGTTCTGCTGCGCCATCAGGCGCCGCTGCAACCGATTGGCGAGCTTTGTCACCGCGCCCTGCAGATGCTGCATCTGGGTATCGAGATAGGCGCGCAGCCGCGTCAGCTCGTCGGCATCGCAGAGTTCGGTCGCGAGGATGATCTCGTCATGCTTGTCGGTGAAGCGCAGGTAATTGAAATCGGGGATGTCGCTCGGCAGGCGGTTGGGGCGCACGGGCAACATGCCCTCATCGCCTTCGCCGCCCATTTCGGGTTCGCCGTCGGCTTCCATTTCCTGCGCATCGGGATCGCTGTCGCCGTCGTCAGCCTGATCGCCCGCCATTTCGGCGCGGGCATCGACCTGGCTTTCCCCGGCGCCGCCGTCTTCGCTTTCCTGCTCGTCTTGGCTTTCCTCGGCTTCGCTCTCATCTTCTTCGCCGCCGTCCTCGCTGCCTTCCTCCAGCGGTTCGTCGCTGTGGATCAGGTCGAGGTGGCGCAGCGCGAGCTTGGCGGTTTCAGCGAATGCCGCCTGATCGTCGAGCAGCATCGACAGCGCGGTCAGATCGCCGCCCGCTTCCTTGTTGATCCATTCGCGCACCAGCGACAGGCCGGTCTCGGTCCCTTGCGGCGCCTGCGCGCCGGTGAGCGCCTCGCGCAGCATCAGTTCAAGCGCGCTCGACATCGGGACATCGTCACGGCCCTGCGCGCGCGAAATCGGGTCGCTGCGCATCCGCATCGCGAGGCTTGCCGACAGGTTGGCGCGCATCCCGTCCATATGGCGCGCGCCCAGCGCCTCGATCCGCGCGCGTTCCATCGCGTCGAACGCCGCGGCAGCGAGCGGTTCGGTAGGGCGCGCCGCCGCGTGCAGCTTCTCGCTGTGATGCTTCATCCGCAGCGCATAGCCATCGGCAAACCCGCGCGCTTCGGCGACCTGATCCGCCGGAAGCGTGCGCGACGGCGTCGGCACCTTGATCGCTTTGCCGATCTGCGCCGGGGCATCGGCGGTAAAGCCGACCTCAACCTCGGCGTCGCGGGTAACGGCGCGCGCAACGCTGGACAGCGCGGCCTTGAAATCTTCGAGAGGCGATTGGGCGGTCATTGAGTCGGCTCTAACCAGCTTTGGCCGTCGAAGGAAATCCCTTTCATCGTCACCCCGGACTTGATCCGGGGTCCATGCTTCATCGGCGTAATGGACCCCGGATCAAGTGCGGGGTGACGAAGGTTGAGTGGGTGAGGGCGTAGCTTTGCTCGCTTGACCCGGCTCGGCAAGGGTTGCATTCGGCAACCTATGACCTCCCCCACCACTTCTCCCATGCGCCGCCCCTGGATCGTCATCCTTTGCGCCGCCTTCATCGTCACGCTGGCGATGGGGGTGCGCCAGTCGTTCGGGCTTTTCCTGCCGCAGATGAGCGTCGATATCGGGATCAGCCGGTCGGATTTCGGGCTGGCGATGGCGCTTCAGAACCTGCTGTTCGGGCTGGTCCAGCCCTTCGTCGGCGCACTGGCGGACAAGCATGGCGCGGGGCGCGTCGTGCTGGTGGGGGCGCTGCTCTATGCGTTGGGGCTGATCGGCGCGGCGTTCGCGACCGACGCGATCGGACTGCATTTCAGTTTCGGTATCTTCATCGGCATGGCGCAGTCGGCGACGACCTTTGTCGTCGTGCTGGGCGCGGTGGGGCGCGTCGTCAGCCCCGAAAAGCGCAGCAGCGCGTTCGGCATCGTCACCGCGGGCGGATCGCTTGGCCAGTTCCTGGTCGTGCCGCTGGCGTCGATCCTGCTCCGCGACATCGGCTATCACGAGACGCTGTGGATCATGGCGGGGCTGGTCGCGCTCTGTGGACTACTCGCGATCGGGGTCGCGGGGCGGACCGATGGCGGGCCGGGCGTCGCGGCCGAGGTCGAGCAGACGGCGCGCGAAGCGCTGCGTGAGGCATCGGTCCATCGCGGTTTCTGGCTGCTCAATGCCGGATTTTTCGTCTGCGGGTTCCACATCGCGTTCATCGCGACGCATCTGCCCGCCTATCTCGACGACAAGGGGCTGGGGATCGAGATCGGAGCGCAGGTGCTGGCGCTGGTCGGGCTGTTCAACATCCTCGGCTCCTATGTGTTCGGCCGCGCGGGCGACGTGCTGCGGCAGAAATATGTCCTGTCGGCGCTCTATACCGCGCGCTCGGCGGTGATCGCGCTGTTCCTTTTCGTTCCGCTCAGCCATGCGAGCGCGCTGGTGTTTGCCGGGGCGATGGGCTTTCTGTGGCTTGGCACCGTGCCGCTCACCAGCGGCATTGTCGGGCGTATCTTCGGCATCCGCTATCTCTCGATGCTCTATGGCATCGTGTTCCTGAGCCACCAGGTCGGCAGCTTTTTCGGCGCGTGGATGGCTGGACTGATCTTCGACGCCACCGGCAGTTATGATATCGCCTGGGGTTTTGCGATCGCGCTGGGGGTCTTTGCGGGGCTGGTTCATCTGCCGATTGCGGATGCTCCCGTCAGGCGGCTGCAACCAACATGAAATGGGCGCGACAAGACGCGGTCGCGCTGGGGCTGTTCGCGGTGATCGCGGTGGGCGGCTTGTGGCTGTGGCGCGGCGAAGGGCCAGCCGTCTGGCTGACTGACTTTGCCATCATGTGCGGATTTTAGGGCGCAGCAGCCAACGGCACGCGATTGCAGATCGCCTCGTCATCAGGCTTCGGCTCCGCCGGGTCGGGAAGCAGCCGGAACACATGCGCCAGATGCGTTGCCACCCGGTCGGGCCGCGCGCGCTTGTCCGCCACCACATCGACAAAATCGCGGCACGCGACCGCGCTGCGCAGGAAATTGCTGTGCCCCGTGGTCGTGCGCGACACGTCGGTGGTATCGACAACGGTCAACCCGGGCACCGATGTCGGGTAGCAGCGCACCGGCAACCCCTTGGCCTTCAGATCGGCGGCCTCGAACGGGTTGAAGCAATAGGGCGACCCGAGCCGCGGATAGCCGTGTAGCGCGCGCGACGCGGCGAGCGCCTTGTCGGCGTGTGAGACGTAAACGGTGATCCGCCGGTTGTTGGCGACGCGGCGCGGGGCCAGCACTTCTTCCTCGATATCGCGTTCAAAGGTTTCACGGTCGATGTCGGGCGATGCCAGGATGACGTTGGAGATGTTGCTGCTGTCGGCGCTGCTCGACGTGCGGTCGACATAGGCGATGGCCGGGATCACCAGCCGCGCGCCCAGCGAGTGCGAAACGACGACGATTTCCTTGACCCACGGCCGTTCGGCGAGCGTCTTCAGGAAATCGCGGAAATTCCGGACGTCGTGGTACATATTGGTTTCGTCGACCGCATAGCTCAGCACCTCGCCCTGCGACGGCCAGCTATATTCGATCACCGGCCCGTCGAAACCGGTCATCCGCGCGATCTGCGCGGCGTCTTTCGACGTCGTCTCGAACGTCTCGCGATAGCCATGCACATAGAGCAATACGCGGCCCTGGCGGCGGTCGGTTTCGGCCTGCAACGCCGTCCACCAGTCGGCCGAAGCCTGGAACGCCATGGGCGTGCGCAGCCTCTTCTTGCCGCCGACCTCGCTTTCGCGCGGCACGGCAAAGCGGCCATAACGGATCGTGTCGCCGCGGTGACGGAGCAGGCGGATGTCGTCGGTGCGGCAGTCGGGCAGGCGGCTCGTCGCGAAAAACAGCGGCAAGGCGTCGCCATCGACCACCGCACCCGGCTGCGCGGTGCAGCGCGGATCGGCGACATAGTCGGCATGGCGGACGGGGCCGTAATCGACCGCGGCGATGCTGCACCCAGACAAAGCCAGCGCGGTTGCGGCCACCAACAGGCGGCGCGGCATCGTCACTTGCCGATAACGCTTTCGGGCAGGTCTTCGCCGAACACACGCTGATAATATTCGGCGACAATCATCCGCTCGGCCTCGTCGCACTTGTTGAGGAAGCTCAAGCGGAACGCGAAGCCGATATTGTGGAAGATCGCGGCGTTCTGCGCCCAGCTGATCACCGTGCGTGGGCTCATCACGGTCGAAATGTCGCCGTTGATGAAGCCTTGACGCGTCAGGTCGGCGACCTTGACCATATTGGCAACCGTCGTGTCGTCGGTGTCGGGCACCTTCGCGAGGATGATCGCGCTTTCGGTCGCGGCGGGGAGATAGTTCAGCGTGACGACGATGTTCCAGCGGTCCATCTGGCCCTGGTTGATCTGCTGCGTCCCATGATACAGCCCGCTCGTGTCGCCGAGCCCGACGGTGTTCGCGGTCGAGAACAGGCGGAAATGCGGGTTGGGGCGGATTACGCGATTCTGGTCCAGCAAAGTGAGCTTGCCCTCGGTCTCCAGCACGCGCTGGATCACGAACATGACGTCGGGACGGCCCGCGTCATATTCGTCGAAGACGAGCGCGGTCGGGGTTTGCAGCGCCCAGGGGAGCAGGCCTTCGCGAAATTCGGTGACCTGCTGGCCGTCGCGCAGGACGATCGCGTCGCGACCGACTAGGTCGATGCGGCTGATGTGCGCGTCGAGGTTGACGCGGATGCACGGCCATTTGAGGCGCGCCGCCACCTGTTCGATATGCGTCGACTTGCCCGTACCGTGATAGCCCTGCACCATCACGCGGCGGTTATATTTGAAGCCGGCCAGGATCGCGAGCGTGGTGTCGCCGTCGAAGACATAGGCGGGGTCAAGGTCGGGGACGCGCTCGTCGGCCTCGCTGAAGGCCGGGACCATCATGTCGATATCGACCCCGAACATCTCGCGCGCATTCACCTCGGTATCGGGCGCCGCGAGGAGCGTCGAGCCGTGGTGATCGGGGAGGCTGTTCGGGATATCGGTCATCTTGCTGCCTTCAAAAATCTCGGTCCCTTCTCCCTTGATGGGAGAAGGATACGAAGCCTTGCCGCGAAGCGGCTAGGCGTAGTTGGATGAGGGTGGGCGGCGCTTTGTGCCGCGCGAGCCTGCGGCTCGCAACCCCTCACCCAGCTTCGACTAGGCGGCAAGCCGCCAAGTCTTTGCAACCCTCTCCCGCAAGGGGAGAGGGGAGTTGCGTTTGCGCGGTATAGGCGTCGGTTTCAGCTTGCAACGCCTTTTCAGAGCAACCCAAGCGCCTTCATCACCGCAGACTGGTCGTAATAGGGGCGTTCGCAGATAATTTTGTCGCTATCCGGGGCAAATTCGAAACTCGCCGCCATGCGGATGCGGAACGCCTTTCCGGTCGGTTCGATCGTGCGCGGCCCAAGCTTCAGCGGGCCAAGATGCGTGCCGGTCAGCCAGAATTCGACGAGCACGGTATGCGTCGCGGCGTCCGCGGCGATCGCGATGACTTCGTTCGCCTGATCGGGAAAAGGCTCGCGCGACGCGGCGAAATAGGAGCGGACCGCGGCCTCGCCATCAAATACCGTGCCGGGCCCGAGCAGTTCGTAGCGCGGATGATCGAAGGTCGCGATGACGCCGTCCCAATCGTGCGTGATCTCGAGCGCCATATGGCGGCGCACCACGTCGATCCGTGCTTGGTCCAGCTCGCTCATCGCGCGTCTCCTATGCGAATGCCTTGGTCTTCCTCAGCAACTGATATGCCGCAACCACTTCGCCGAGTCTCGTCTCGAAACTGCGATCGCCGCCATTTCGGTCGGGATGATATTTGCGCACCAGCTCGCTGTAGCGGCGGCGGAGTGCGGCGCGGTCGGCGTCGGCGGGCAGCGCGAGCAATTGCATTGCGGCCCGTTCGTCGCGCGAAAGGCCGGGGTTGGCGGCCTCGCGCCGCGCTTCGTCCATTCGCTGGCGAAATCGCGCGCCGAGCGCGTCGATGGGATCCTTGAAATCGGCCCAGCGCGGCGGCAGGTCGGCGCTCCCGGCGGCGCGGAAGGCGCGGCTTTCGGTTTCCCAGCCCGCGGTCGGCGATTGCGCGGCCATGATCTGGTCGGCGCTCATGCCTTCGAAGAAATTATAACCTGCGTTGAATTCACGCACATGGTCAAGGCACAACCAGCGATATTGCGGCGGTCCGTCGGGCGAGCGGGTCCAGGCCATCGGGGCGCGAAATTCGCCCGCCTCGCGGCATCCGGGCACGGCGCACGGTGCCTCGCGGGGGACGCGGCCATGGAAGCGGTTGGGGCGGGGAGGCGTGGACAAAATGCGCTTTCGAGGTGGGGGGCAAGGAGATAGGGGGTCTTATAATTTGGCGACGGACCGCTTATGGTCAACCCCATGAGCAGCAACGGCCCCGTGCAACAAGAGATGGAAAGGCTGCTCCGCGCGGCTTTTCCCGATGCCAATTTCATCGTCAGCAACGACAGCGCCAAGCATCATGGTCACAGCGGCGACGATGGATCGGGCGAATCGCATTTCAGCCTGACGATCGAATGGGCAGGGTTCGCAGGCATGAACCGCGTCGCGCGCCAACGTGCGGTGAACAAGGCGCTTGGCGATTTGCCGGGGCAGCGCGTTCACGCTCTCGCGATCAAGGCGACGGCGCCGGGGGAGTGACGATGGTTGCCAAGGTGAACCTCGCCGAAGCCTTCGCCAAAATCCCCGAAGCCTGGAATCCGCATGTCGCGGGCGACATCAACAATTTCCAGATCAAGCTGGTCAAGCTCGAGGGCAAGTTCGACTGGCATCATCATGATATCGAGGATGAATTGTTCCTGGTCGTCGCGGGCCGGATGAAGATGGGCCTGCGCAGCGGCGATGTGATCGTCCAACCCGGCGAGTTCATCATCGTACCGCGCGGGGTTGAACATTGTCCCGAGGCGCTGGACGGCGAATGCCATGTCGTGCTGCTCGAACCGGGATCGACCCTGAACACTGGCAATGTCGAGACCGAAAAGACGCGGCGAACGCTGGCAAGACTGGACGCGCGATGACGGCCGCCCCTGTCGAGCTTCGCTACAGCTCGCGGTTGCGTACGCCCGCCGCCGATGTCTGGACAGCGGCGATGTCGCTGGCAGGGATCAATGCCGAGGCAATGCCGATCTTCCGGATGACGGCCCCGCCGGGAATTCGCGGGATGGTCGATGCCGAATTTGTCCCGGGGCAAATGCTGTTCCGCAGCCGCGTGCTGGCGTTCGGGCTGATCCCTTACGACTGGACCGAATTGACCCTGGTCGAATTCGAACCGGGCAGGCGTTTCGTCGAGCGGTCGCGGATGGGGTCGATGCACAGCTGGCAGCACATCCGGACTGTCGATCCCGTGGATGGCGGCTGCGTGGTCACCGACGAATTGCGCTTTGAACCGAAATGGCCGCGGCCGATCGCGCGGCTGATGATCAATATCGCCTTTCGCAATCGCCATCGCCAGTTGAAGCGCCGATTTGGCGCCATGCAGGAAGCCGACAATGTCTGACGCCGATCTTCAGGTCATCACCCCCTCGACCCACGACCTTGGTGCATTTGAGGTGCGGCGGACGCTGCCGAGCAAGGCGCGCACGATGGTCGGTCCGTTCATCTTTGTCGACCAGTTCGGCCCGGCGCATTTCGACATCGGCGCGGGCATGGACGTGCGGCCCCATCCGCACATCAACCTGGCGACGGTTACCTATTTGTTCGAGGGTGCGATCGACCATCGCGACAGCCTGGGCACGCTGGCGACGATCCGTCCCGGCGCGTGTAACCTAATGACGGCAGGGCGCGGTATCGTCCATTCGGAGCGCACCCCGGCGGCCGAGCGGGCGACCGGGTCGGGCATTTCGGGAATGCAGACCTGGCTCGCCTTGCCCGACGGTCAGGAAGAGATCGAACCGGCATTCGAGCATGTCGCAAAGGGCGACCTGCCGCTGATCGAGGATAGCGGCGTTTCGGCGCGGGTGATCATGGGCAGCCTGTGGGGCGCCACCTCGCCGATCACCCAGCATGCGGCGACGATCTATGCCGACATATTGATGAATGCCGGGGCGAGCATTCCGATCGAGGCCGAGGCCGACGAACGCGCGGTGCTGGTGGCGCTCGGAGATGCCAGTCTCGATGGCGACCGGCTCGATCGCCACAGCCTTTACATATTGAAGCCGGGGCAGGCGATGACGCTGCGCGCCGACAGCGACGCGCGGGTGATGCTGCTCGGCGGCGAAGCCTTCGCGACGCCGCGCCATGTATGGTGGAATTTCGTCAGTTCGTCGCGCGACCGCATCAACCAGGCCAAGCATGACTGGAAGGATGGCAAATTCCCGCTGGTTCCGGGGGACAGCGAGGAATTTATCCCGATCCCCGAGGTGCCGAAGACGGTGAGCTATCCGTAGGGGTTGGGTTGCGACCGGTAGCTGCCGTTTTCGTTCCTCCCCGGAACGGGGAGGGGGACCGCCGCGAAGCGGTGGTGGAGGGGTCGGGACGGTGCGTGATCACGAGAGGTTTCGGCCCCTCCGTCAGCCCTACGGGCTGCCACCTCCCCGTTCCGGGGAGGAACGAACTACGCCCGCTTCCCACCCCAACGCCGACGCGATCCAGCCTTTCGACCCGCCCCGCCATTTGCTGCAGCTTGCCAGCCACGCGGTTCCTCGCCATCAGGTTTCGAAACGAAACCAAGGGAGCGATGGCGATGATCGGCGATTTTGAACAGCAGCGCGTGAAGCTTTCGACCGGCGTCGAACTCGACGTCGTCGATATCGGCCCGCGCGACGCCCCGGTGCTGATCTTCCTCCATGGCTTTCCCGAATCGCATCGGACATGGCGGTACCAGCTGCCGCATTTCGCCGACCGCTTTCGCTGTATCGCGCCCGACCAGCGCGGCTATCGCGGTTCGTCGAAGCCGCAGGATGTCGAATCCTATACGCCCGATAAATTGATCGCCGACGTCTTCGCGCTCGCCGATGCGCTGAGCGTCGGGGAATTTACCGTCGTCGGCCATGACTGGGGCGGGGCGATTGCGTGGGGGGTAGCCTTGGGCGGCCAGCCCGACGGGCTGCATCCGGCGTGGTCGGGCCGCGTCACCCGCGCCGTCATCGCCAACGCCCCGCATCCCGCGATCTTTCAACGCCTGCTGCAGACGAATGAACAGCAGCGCGCGGCGAGCCAGTATATCAGCATCTTTCGCGACCCGGCGAGCGACGCGATTATCGAGGCGCATGGTATCGCGGGCATCCTTGCCCATGCTTTCGCGGGCCGGGTGCCGAGCGGTGGGATCCAGCCGCCCGACGAGATCGCGCGATTGCTGAAAGATTGGGAGGATCGCGATACCTGCCGCGCGATGATCAACTGGTACCGCGGTTCGCCCGCGATCGTTCCGGCCATGGACGCGCCTTATGCCGAGCCGCCTGCGGTGCCGTTCCCCGGGCTCACTATTCCGACGCTCGTCATCTGGGCGCTCGACGATGTGGCGCTGCCGCCATGCAACCTCGACGGGATGGCCGACCTCGTTCCCGCGGTCGAGATCGTGCACGTCGCCGATTGTGGCCATTTCGTTCCGTGGGAAGCGCCCGATGCGGTCAATGCGGCGATGGACGCGTTTCTGACCAGCAGCTGATTTAGGCCAGGTGACGCCCCCAAAAAAGGTGGCGGGCGGCATATTTGCCGCCCGCCTTGGGGGGGGTCTCGTCAGGCGCGCGAAAGGGCACGCGAAAGGGTCGATGCAACAGCATTTTTTCCCCAATTTCCGCCGTTTCGGAAGAATTTGGAGCTTCGATTTAACCATAGATTTGGCGTAAATGGCAGGCTTTCACATTCTCCCCAACTTGCCATACTTGTGTCATGGAAGTGGGAGGACTCAGGGTCGCCTCGATCGTTGATCGCATCGAAGGTCCATTGAGCTGGACGGTCGAACGCGACGTCCATGTCCTCTACTTATACGAAGCTGGAAGCTATCACTGGCTGGAAACCTGGCTCGACGATCAGCGGACCTCGCTGGGCGATCCTCTGCCCGGCGAGATGTGGCTGGCGCCCGCCGGACGCCGCTATCATGGCGAAGCAAAGGGCGGCGGGGTCCGCTATATCGAGGTGGCAATACCCGCGGCACGGCTGGTCGTCGCGCCGGACGCACGCGCGCTTGCCGGGCATTACGACATGGCCTTGGCCGCGCTGGTGCGCGCGCTGGCCGCAGGCGACGCGGCCGCGGCCGATCCGCTGGTCACCATTCTTGCCAAAACGATGGAAGCCATGGTGGGGCGCCGCGATTCGTCCGCGGTGACCCAGCGCATCAACGACTTGATGGCCTATATCCAGACCCAGCTCGAATTGTCGCTGACGGTTGAGGAAATGGCGGCCGAGGTGGGCATGTCGGTCAACAGCCTGATCGTCCATTTCGCGCGCGCGACCGGCTACACCCCGGCGCAATATATGCTGCGCCAGCGGCTGCGCCGCGCCTGCTGGTTCCTGATGAACCGCCCGCTGTCGGTCGCCGAGATCGCCTTTGCGACCGGCTTTTCCAGCCATGCGCACCTGTGCGCGATCTTTCGCCGCAAGCTGGGCATGTCGCCGGGCGAATGGCGCCGGCGCCATGTCTCGGCCATCTTGCCGCCAGTCTGGGAAGAATAGCCGGTCGGCGTCAGTTTTCAGGCCGCAGCAGGCAGCCGCTGGCGCCCGCATAGCGCGCGCTGCGCGAGGCGAGCAACGGCACGCTGCCGGTCACCGTCTTGGTCGCCGGGTCTTCGCTCAGCGACACCATCTCCATGCCGGGCTCGAAATCGCTCTGGCAGCTCTCCAGGCTGCGCCCCTGGACATAGCGGCACGAACAGCCGACCCGCGCCGCATAGGCCGATCCGAGTTCGGCCTGCGCCTTGAACGACGGGAATTTCCAGATCGCAAAGCCGGTGAGCAGCACCGCAAGGACGAGCAGCCATGGCAGGCAGCCGCCCCAGCGGCTCGGCGTTTTGCCGGGGCGCGGTCGGGTTGCGGATTGTGTCTCGGGCGGCGGTGCCGCGGTCGGCGTCTCGCCCGTTGAAGGACCGGTCGGGTTGGTGCTAGTCACTCATCCCATGATCACGAAAAAACGGCTGCTGGCAAGTGCCGCTCTCGCGATGCTCGGCGCCTTGTCGCTGGTGCAGGCGGCGGGGCAGGGCAATATGGCGCCCGCATCGCCCGCGCCGAAATTCGGCGCCTCGCTCGATGGGGTGGCGGCAACCGACACGCTGCAACCGCTGCCGGTGCTCCCCGCAGCGATCAAGGCGCGCGCCGATGCGCTGTTCGTCAATGGCGACGACGTCGGTGAGACGCGCGCGCTGATCGTGCTGCGCGACGGCGAGCTGATCTATGAACGCTATGCCGCGGGTTTCGGCCCCGAAACCAAGCTGATCAGCTGGTCGATGGCGAAAAGCATCACCGCGGTGCTCATCGGCTTTCTGGTCGCGGACGGCCAGTTGGCGCTCGACGGTCCGGCGCCGGTCGCGGCGTGGCAGCGCAGCGGCGATCCGCGCGGCGCGATTACGCTCAAGCACTTGCTCCACATGTCGGCGGGGCTCGAGCATGTCGAAAATGGGGATCCGATCTGGCAGGGCGATACCGTCGATATGCTGTTCGGCGGCGGCGCCCCCGACATGGCGGGATTTGCCGAAGCGAAGCCCGCGGCGGCGCAGCCGGGTGAGATTTTCAACTATAGCTCGGCGACCAGCGTCATCCTGTCGGACATTTTGGCCGACACGCTGACCCCGTCGCAAAGTCCGGCGGCGCGGCGCGATGCGATGCGCGAATTCATCGCGGGCCGCCTCGTCGAACCGCTGGGTATGACCAGCCTGACGCCCGAGTTCGACGCGAACGGCACGATGATCGGCGGGTCGATCATGCACGCGACGGCGCGCGATTATGCGAAGTTCGGCGAATTCCTGCGCAATCATGGCGTC
Source organism: Sphingopyxis microcysteis (assembly GCF_012274265.1). Taxonomy (GTDB): domain Bacteria; phylum Pseudomonadota; class Alphaproteobacteria; order Sphingomonadales; family Sphingomonadaceae; genus Sphingopyxis; species Sphingopyxis microcysteis. The sequence goes on along the minus strand of NZ_JAANYY010000002.1, from coordinate 1,425,664 downwards.
GTCAACGGCCAGCGGTTGCTGCCCGAAAGCTGGATGAATTTCATGCTCAGCCCGTCGCCCAATGATCGCGGCTATGGCGGGCATATCTGGCTCAATCGCGCCCGCCCGGTGGGAGCGCAGCCGGCGTTGTGGCCGGACCGCGGCCCGAACGACCTGTTCGCGTGCATCGGCCATCAGGGGCAATATATCATCGTGTCGCCGTCGCAGCGGGTGACGATCGTCCGGCTGGGCGTGACAAAGGGCGACCAGTTTCCGGCGCTGCGGCGCCACCTCGCGGATCTGACGGCGGCGCTGTGAGCGGCGAAGGGGCGCGCCCTTCGTTCAAAGTTCAGTAAAGTTCAGCCTTATGCGCTGCCGATTTGCACGCTGGGAGGCGCCGGTTGCGCAAGCCCGGCGGCGACCGCTTGATCCACCGCATCAACGAGCCGGGAAGAAGGCTGGCACAGCCGGATAATGTAGGAAAGCGTTATTTGCCGCGGATGGCGGCTTTTGGGGTGGGGAGCGGACGTTCCCATCGTGAACTGATTTCCCGTCCCGCAGGCGGGAGGGGCAGCGAGACTTACGAACTTGTTCGTTAGTCGCAGCGGGGTGGGCTATCTCACCGTCGCTGCCCACCCCCGACCCCTCCCGCCTGCGGGAGGGGAGAAGAAATGTCCACTTCCGGTCGCAAGCCGACACGCCGTTTCCCTTACAGCAGGAAATCGCCCACCAGCGTCGTGACACAGCGACCGGTCAGTTCGACCATGTCGCCGTCGAGGCGGCAGCCGACGTGGCCGCCGCGCGCGCTGGCCTGATAGGCGGCAAAACGGTCGCGGCCCAGGCGCGCTGCCCAATAGGGGGTGAGGACGCTGTGCGCCGAGCCGGTGACCGGATCTTCGTCGATCCCGGCACCGGGGGCGAAGGCGCGGCTGACGACGTCGGCGCCCGACGGGTCACCGTCGCCGGGCGCAGTCGCGATGTAAAGCACATCGACGCCTTCCTTGAGCGCGCGGAAGTCGGGGGCTAGTGCACGGACACTCGCCGCATCGCGATAGGCGATGATCGCATAGCCGCCGGGGTGCCACTGCGTCTCGACGGGATCGCCGCCCAGCGCGCGGACGATGTCGGGCATCGCCTTTGGCGCCGGGGGGTAAGCGGGCAGCGCCATGCGATAGCCTTCGTCGTCGTCCCCGTCGCCAGCGACGCGAGATACCTGCAAAATGCCCGCCTTACGGGTGCGAAAGCGCATCTCCTGCCGCCATGGTGCCGCCGACAGCAGCACATGGCCGCTGGCCAGCGTCGCATGGCCGCACAGGGCGACCTCGACCGTCGGGGTGAACCAGCGCAGCTCATAATCGGCCTCGCCGCTCTCGTCGGGAACGAGGAAGGCGGTTTCGGCAAGATTGTTTTCGGCGGCGATCGCTTGCAGCACGCCGTCGCCCAGCCACTCCTCAAGCGGCATCACGGCGGCAGGATTGCCGGTAAAGGGTCGGCTGGCAAAGGCATCGACCTGGCTGATCGGCAGGCGGCGCGCCGCGCTCATGGATAGAGCATCCCGCTCGACCAGTCATTGCCGGTGCGGGTGTATACCGTGCGTTCGTGCAGCCGGTGCGCGCGATCCTGCCAGAATTCGATCGCGGCAGGGGTCACCCGCCACCCCGACCAGCGCGGCGGGCGCGGTACATCCCGTCCTTCGAAGCGCGCCTGCATATCGGCAAAGCGCGCCTCGAACGTGGCGCGATCAGCCAGCGGGCGCGACTGGTCGCTCGCCCAGGCGCCGAGCTGGCTGTCGCGGCTGCGCGTCGCGAAATAGGCATCGGCGGTGGCGTCATCGACCGGCGTCACCGGACCTTCGATCCGAATCTGACGCCGCAGCGATTTCCAGTGAAAGAGCAGGGCAACATGCGGATTGGCGGCCAATTCGCCGCCCTTGCGGCTGTCGAGATTGGTGTAAAAGATAAACCCATCCGGCTCATGACCTTTGAGCAGCACCATCCGCAGCGACGGGTGCCCGTCGGCGGTCGTCGTCGCGAGCGCCATCGCATTGGCGTCATTGGGCTCGCTCGCTCGCGCTTCGGCGAACCATGTGTCGAACAGGGCAAAGGGATCGTCGGCCATGCGCGCTGTCATAAGGCGGTGCGCGATATCGCGAAAGCCGGAACTTGACCGCTTTGCGACACATTCCCACATCGACGCGCAATCGGGCCTTCCCGGCCAATCACTTATCGGGCTACAGGAACAATATGGCAGATCCCTATTCCACCCTGGGCGTCGCAAAGGGCGCGAGCGAAGCTGAGGTCAAATCGGCCTATCGCAAGCTCGCCAAGGAATTGCACCCCGACAAGAACAAGGACAATCCGAAGGCGTCGGAGCGATTTTCCGAGGTCACGCGGGCATATGACATATTGTCCGACAAGACCAAGCGCGCGCAGTTCGACCGCGGCGAGATCGATGGCGACGGCAATCCCGCGATGCCGTTTGGCTATGGTGGCGGCGGCGGTTTCCGCGGCGACCCGCGCGGCGGGCAGGGCGGATTCGGCGGCTTCGGCAATGAGGGCGCCGATTTTGGCGACATATTCGAAGGCCTGTTCGGGCGCGGCGGCGGCGCGGCGGGCGGCGGCTTCGGCGGCTTTGGCGGGCGCAGCGCGCCGCCGCAAAAGGGCGCCAATGTCGCCTATCGCCTGTCGGTGTCGTTCGTGGACGCCGCGACGCAGGCGCCGCAGCGCATCACGCTGGCCGACGGCGGTACGATCGACCTGAAACTGCCCGCCGGGGTCGAGACCGGCACCCAGATGCGTCTGGCCGGCAAGGGGCAGGCGGGGCCGGGTGGCACTGGTGACGGGATTGTGACGATCACGGTGAAGGATCATCCGTTCTTCGTGCGCGAGGGCGCCAATATCCGGCTCGACCTCCCGGTGACGCTGGACGAGGCGGTGAAGGGCGCCAAGGTCAAGGTGCCGACGGTCGACGGCCCGGTCATGCTGTCGATCCCGGCGGGGTCGACGTCGGGCAAGGTCATGCGACTGAAGGGCAAGGGGTTCAGCCAGAAGGGCGGTGGCCGCGGCGATCAGCTCGTTCGCCTGATGGTCGATCTGCCCGCCGATCCCGCCGAGCTGTCGGCCTTGCTCGGCGACTGGACCGATCCGCGCGCCGTGCGGGCCGATCTGGGTGTGTGATGCGTGACTGAGGCGACCGACCAGAAGGCGGCGGATGCCCTCGCCAAACAGGTCGCCGAAGAGGTCGGCAAGGAATTTCTGGCCGAAGGTCATTCGCCGCATTCGCCCGAAGCGCGCGCCGAGCGTGAGAAGCGGATCAAGCTGCGCGCGCGCGCCCAAGGGATCATCGATCGCGGCCGCGAACGGCTGGGGCCGGGGACGCGGGTGTTTCATATCGTCCGCCGCGTCGTCGTCGGCACCTATACCGACGGCTTCATCCACGCCGGCAACCTTGCCTATCTGGCGCTGATCGCGCTCTTTCCCTTCTTCATCCTGCTCGCCGCCGCCTTTTCGCTGATCGGTGGCAGCGTCGGGGGCGAAGCGGCGATCGAGGCGGTATTCTCGACGATGCCGCCATCGGTCGCCAAGGCGCTGGCGGGGCCGATCCGCGAAGTGATGAGCGCACGCACCGGCATTTTCCTGTGGCTCGGCGCGCTCGTTGCGCTGTGGACCGTGGGCAGCCTGATCGAAACGGTGCGCGACATATTGCGCCGCGCCTATGGCACGCATTTCAGCAAGGGCTTTTTCCATTATCGCCTGCTGTCGATCGGCATCATCACCGGCGCCGTGGTGCTGATGCTGCTGTCGTTCAGCATGCAGGTGCTGATCGTCGGGGTCGAACAATTCGTCACCCGCGTGCTGCCCGAGCAATATCAGTCGGTCGGCGTCGTCGCGATCTCGCGCACGGTGTCCGGGCTTGGCCTGTTCCTTGCGATCTACATGCTGTTCTACAGCCTGACGCCATCGAAATACCGCACGCGGCAGTTTCCGAAATGGCCGGGGGCGCTGTTCACGACGCTGTGGTGGATCGGCGTGACGCTCGCGCTGCCGCCCCTGCTCGCCAGCCTGCTCAGCTATGACGCGACCTATGGCAGCCTTGCGGGGGTGATGGTCGCACTGTTCTTTTTCTATCTCGTCGGATTGGGTATGGTGATGGGCGCCGAACTCAACGCCGCGCTCGTCGAGGTTGAGGATTTGGGCCATGACGCTATTGGGCGCGTCGACGATGTGATTATTGAAAAGGCCGGAGACACAAAATGACGGGTCTGATGACGGGCAAGCGCGGGTTGATCATGGGGCTTGCGAACGACAAGTCGCTCGCCTGGGGCATTGCCAAGGCGCTGCACGCGCAGGGCGCCGAGCTGGCGATCTCGTACCAGGGCGATGTGATGCTGAAGCGGGTGAAGCCGCTCGCCGACGAGCTCGGCTGCGATTTCCTGATCGATTGCGACGTGTCAGACATGGACAATCTCGACGCCGCCTTTGGTGCGCTGTCGGCGCGCTGGCCGACGATCGACTTCGTCGTCCACGCGATCGGCTATACCAACAAGGAAGCGCTGCGTGGGGCTTATGCCGATGTGACGCTCGACGATTTCCTGATGACGATGAACATCAGCGTGTACAGCTTTACCGCGGTGGCGAAGCGCGCCGCGGCGATGATGACGCCGTTCGACCCCGAGACGGGCAAGGGCGGCGGCTCGCTGCTGACCTTGAGCTATTATGGCGCCGAAAAGGTGATCCCGCACTACAACGTCATGGGCGTTGCGAAATCGGCGCTGGAAACCAGCGTCAAATATCTCGCCAATGATTATGGCCCGCAGGGCGTGCGCGTGAACGCGATCTCGGCGGGACCGATCAAGACGCTCGCCGCGTCGGGTATCGGCGATTTCCGCCTGATCCTGAAGTGGAACGAGCATAATGCGCCGCTGCGCCGTAACGTGACGATCGACGATGTCGGCGGCTCGGCGCTCTACCTGCTCAGCGACCTGTCGTCGGGGGTCACCGGCGAAACGCATCATGTCGATGCGGGGTACCACACCGTTGGCATGAAACAGGAAGACGCGCCGGACATCGCGCTTGTGTAGCGGGCGCGGTTACGAAAGCATCTTCGTTTCCCCGCGAAGGCGGGGATCCATCACCGACGGGTTCAAACTTGCACCGGCGGGAGATGGGCCCCCGCCTTCGCGGGGGCACGCGGCTTTTTAACTCATGCTATCAATTCGAACCTCGACGCACAAAGACAACGACGCCATCGATGCCGTTATCCGCGCCGCCTTTGCCGGGACCGAATTCGGCCATCAGGGCGAGGCAGAGCTGGTGCGGATGATCGACGCCGACGGTGACGCCATGGTGTCGCTCGTCGCCGAGCAGGGCGACGAAATCGTCGGGCACCTGCTGTTCAGCCGCATGGATGTCGAGGCCGACGGCACCGCGATGGCGGGCGCCGGGCTCGCGCCGGTGTCGGTCGCGCCCGACTGCCAAGGGCAGGGCATCGGCGGGGCGCTGATCCGCGCCGGGATCAAATTGCTCGGCGCGCAGGGCTGTGCGATCAGCTTCGTGCTGGGGCACGAAGGCTATTATCCGCGCTTCGGCTATTCGCCCGACCTTGCGGCGCGCTTTAAGTCGCCCTTTGCCGGGCCGCATTTCATGGCGATGATGCTGGACTCGGCGGCGCCTTGGCCGCTAGGCGGTCGGGCGGACTATGCGCCCGCATTCGGCCGGATGGGATAGAGGCATGAGTTTCAACAGCTTCGGACGCGTTCTTCGCTTCACCACTTGGGGGGAGAGCCATGGCCCCGCGCTCGGCGCGGTCGTCGACGGCTGCCCGCCACGGCTGTCGCTGTCCGAAGCCGACATCCAGCCGTTCCTGGACAAGCGTCGTCCGGGCCAGTCGCGCCACACGACGCAGCGGCAGGAGCCCGATCAGGTGCGAATCCTTTCGGGGGTGTTCGAGGGCAAAACCACGGGCACGCCGATCAGCCTGATGATCGAGAATGTCGACCAAAGGTCGAAGGATTATGGCGAGATCGCGCAGGCCTATCGCCCCGGCCATGCCGATTATGCCTATGACGCCAAATATGGCATCCGCGATTATCGCGGCGGCGGCCGGTCGAGCGCGCGCGAGACCGCGGCGCGGGTTGCGGCGGGCGGCGTCGCGCGGCTGGTGATTCCGGAGGTACAGATCCATGCCTGGGTCGCCGAAATCGGCGGCGATGCGATTGATCCCGCGAACTTTGACCTCGAAGAGATTGATCGCAATCCCTTTTTCTGTCCCGATCCAGCCGCGGCACAGCGCTGGGAAGGGTTGATGGACGCGGCACGCAAGGCGGGGAGCTCGCTGGGTGCGGTGATCGAATGTGCGGCAAGCGGGGTTCCCGCGGGATGGGGCGCGCCGGTCTATGCGAAGCTCGACAGCGATCTCGCCGCGGCGATGATGGGGATCAACGCGGTCAAGGGCGTGGAGATCGGCGCGGGGTTCCATGCGGCGCGGCTCCGCGGGGAAGAAAATGCCGATCCGATGCGCCCCGCCACCGACGGCAGCAACCGCCCGGACTTCCTGTCGAACAATGCGGGGGGCATCGCGGGGGGCATTTCGACCGGGCAGCCGGTCGTCGTCCGCGTGGCGTTCAAGCCGACCAGTTCTATCCTGACCCCGGTGCCGACGATCAACAAGGCGGGCGAGGCCGCCGACATCGTCACCAAGGGACGCCATGACCCCTGCGTCGGCATTCGCGGCGCGCCGGTGGTCGAGGCGATGATGGCGCTGGTGCTGGCCGATCACAAATTGCTCCACCGCGCGCAATGCGGTTGACGCAACGGTAATGGAAGCGATCCGGGCTTTTATCGAAGCGCATCAGGCGGTCATATCGCTGGTCATTCTGGCCGGTATTTTTGTCGGCTTCATGCTGGAACGGCTGCCCGCCACGGTCATCGCGGTCGTCGGCGCCTGCATCTATCTGGCGCTGGGCATTCTCGATTCCGATGCGATGTATTCGGTGTTTTCGAACTCGGCGCCGATCGTCATCGGCGCGATGTTCGTGCTGTCGGGGGCGCTGATCCGCACCGGGGTCATCCAGCGCGTCGCCGACGCTATCATGAAGCGGGCGGAAAAGAACCCGCGGCTCGCGATCGTCGAAGTGCTGGTGGGCGCGCTGCTCGCGTCGGCGTTTCTCAACAATACGCCGGTCGTCGTCGTGCTGCTGCCGATCATGATGAAGCTCGCCGAAGTCACCGGGGTAAGCGCGAAGAAGCTGTTGATGCCGCTGTCGATCGCGGCGGTGCTGGGCGGTACGCTGACGTTGATCGGCACCTCGACCAATCTGGTCGTCGACGGCATCGTGCGCGACGCAGGGATGGAGCGCTTCGGCATTTTCGAGATCACCCCTATCGGCCTCGTCACCGCGGCGTCGGGGATGATCGGTCTGGCGCTGATGTGGTGGCTGCTGCCGTCGGACAAGCCGGTCCGCGGTCCGGCGGGGACGCATGACGCGCACCAATATCTGACCGAACTGGTGCTGAAAGACGATGACGATCTGGTCGGAATGACGATCGAGGCGTTCCGCGACCTGCCCCGTTCGGGCCGGATCGTCGGGATTCGCCGTGCGTCGGCGGTCGTGCACGGCGGCGATTTGGAAAACTGGATTCTGGCCGCGGGTGATCGCCTGATCGTTCGCGTCGATGGCGCGACGCTGATGACCTGGCGCGAGCAAGGGCGATTCCAGCTGGGGATCGGCAGCGGCGATCCGGCGGAGGGCGACATGGTCGTCGAAACGATGGTCGCATCGAACCATCCGGCGATCGGGCAGCGGCTGATCGACATTCCCTTTCTGCAAAAGATTCGCGCGCGTATCATCGGCCTCGACCGCCCGGCGCACCAGCCCGGCCCTGATCTTGCCAGCGTCCGCATCCGCCCCGCCGATCGCCTGCTGGTCGCGGGCGGCGCGCGCGAGGTCGAGGCGCTGCGCGACAATCCGCACCTGATCGGCGCTGACCTTGCGAAAGTGCGGGCGTTTCGGCGCGGCAAGGCGTGGATTGCGATCCTCTGCATGCTGGGGGTCGTCACGCTCGCGGCATTGAATGTGCTGACGATCGGAGTCGCGGCGATCATCGCGATCGGCGTGATCCTGATCACGCGTTGCATCGACAGCGAAGAGGCATGGGGGACGATCGACGGCGACGTGTTAATCCTGATCTTTGCGATGCTGGCCGTCGGGCTTGCGCTGGAAAACAGCGGCGCGGTCGCAATGATGGTCGGCTGGGTCAAGCCGTCGCTCGCCGATGCGCCGCCGTGGGTGCTCGTCTTTGGCATCTATTTCTTTGCGTTGATCCTCTCCGAACTGCTGAGCAACAATGCCGTTGCGGCGCTGATGACGCCGGTCACGCTGGCGATCGCGGCCGAACTCGGGGTCGATCCGCGCCCGCTGGTCATCGCGCTGATGATCGGCGCGTCGGCCTGTTTCGCGACCCCGATCGGCTATCAGACCAACACGATCGTCTATGCCGCGGGCGATTATCGCTTTGTCGATTTCGTCAAGATCGGCGTACCGCTCAATATCATCACCGGCGTTTCGACCTGTTTCGCGATCGTCTTTTTCATGACATGACGCGCCCTTGACGCTGCGCGCTGTGGCGGCTCAAAGGGTGCGCAGAACGGGTCCGCAAAAGCGCGCCACTCATTAAGAAATTCAAGGGGGACGGCCGCATGGACCGCAAGCTGACTTGGTATATATTGGCGGGCATGGCGCTCGGCGTGATCGCGGGATATGCGGTTCACGTCGGCCTGCCCGCGGACCATCCGTGGTTCGAATATCTGACCAAGACGTTCAAGCTGTTATCCGACATCTTCCTCAACCTCATCAAGCTGCTCGTTGCGCCGCTGGTGCTGTCGACGATCGTCGTCGGCATCGCGAACATGGGCGACAGCACCGCGCTCGGCCGCATCGGAACGCGCGCGATCATCTGGTTCATCACCGCCAGCTTCATCTCGATCGCGCTCGGCCTGTTGATGGTCAATCTGTTCCAGCCGGGCATCGGCGCGCCGATCCCCGACGCGGCCGAGGCCGCCAAAATGGTGGGCGAGGTGAAGAAACTCGACGCGTGGGAATTCACCCTGTCGATCTTTCCCAAAAATGCGCTGGAAGCGCTGGCGACCAACAATATCCTGCAAATCCTGGTCTTTTCGATCTTTGCCGGCGTTGCCTTGTCGGCGATCGGCGAAAAGGGGTCGGCGCTCGTGCGCGGCGCCGACGCACTCGCCGAAATGATGCTCCAGATCACCGGCTATGTGATGCGCTTTGCGCCGTTTGCGGTGTTCGGGGCGATTGCCAATGTCGTTGCAAAAAGCGGCCTTGGCATCCTCGCGACCTATTTCGAGCTGCTCATCGAATTCTACATCTCGCTGGTGCTGCTCTGGATCATTCTGCTCGCATTGGGCTGGGCCTTCCTGCGTCAGCGCATCTGGATGCTCATTCGCTATATTCGCGAACCGTTGCTCATCGCCTTTTCGACCGCCTCGTCGGAAGCCGCGCTGCCCAAGATGTTCGAACAGCTCGACCGCTTCGGCGTGCCGCGCCGCATCTCGGGCTTCATGCTGCCGCTGGGGTACAGCTTCAACCTCGATGGTTCGATGATGTACATGAGCTTTGCGACGATCTTTATCGCGCAGGCCTATGGCATCGACCTGTCGATCACGACCCAGGTCCTGATCCTGCTGACGCTGATGATCAGTTCAAAGGGCATCGCCGCGGTGCCGCGCGCCAGCCTGGTCGTGATCACGGGGACGTTGGCGCAGTTCGGCTTGCCCGTCGAAGGCGTGGCGATCATCCTGGCGATCGACCAGTTCCTCGACATGGGCCGCACCGCGACCAATGTCGTCGGCAATGCGGTGGCGACCAGCGTCATCACCAAGTGGGAAGGGATGCTGGAAGTGCCCGAACCCGCCGACATGGAACGACCGCATGCGCCGGCGCATACGCCGCACCATGGAACCCGCGGGCTCGATCTTCGTGATGACATAGAGGACGGCGCCAACAAGCCAGCGGTCGACAAGGCATAAACCGCAGCTTCGCGCCGTCCCCATGGGGGCGAGCAAGGAGCTGAGCCATGGCCGAGGCCGCCGCGATTGACGAAGCAGACCGGGACGCTTTGCGTGCACGGCGGCTGCGATGGCGCATGCTGCTGGGCTTTCTCGCCGGGCTGATTATCGGGCTGGCGGTTCATTATGGCGCGCCCGACGCCCCCTGGGTTGCGGCGGTGACCACCTATGTCACCGGGCCGCTGGGCCAGATATTCCTGCGCCTGCTGTTCATGCTCGTCATTCCGCTGCTGGTATCGGCGCTGATCGTCGGCGTCGCCGACATGGGCGAGATGCGCGCGCTGAAATCGATCGGCACGCGCACCCTGATCTATACCGTTGTCGTTGCGGCGATTTCGGTCGTGGTCAGCCTGATCGTCGTCAACCGGCTCCAGCCGGGGGCGGGGGTCGATCCGTCGCTGGCGCGCAGCCTGATCGCCGAGGGGGCCGAGGGCGCGAAGGCGATCGCCGATCGCGCCGGGGAAGCGAAGACCGGGATGGACGCGGTGGTTGCGATCGTCCCCGACAATTTCGTCGCCGCGATGGGCGCCAACGACGTGCTTGCGGTGATGTTCTTTGCGCTATTTTTCGGCATCGGGCTGATGCTGGTGCAAACACCCCAGACGGCGGCGCTGAAATCGGTGGTCGAGGGGGTGTTCGCGGTTGCGATGAAACTGATCGGGCTCGTGATCCAGCTCGCGCCGATCGCGATTTTCTGTTTCATGTTCAACCTGGCGTCGCAGTTCGGATGGGATCTGATCATCCGCCTGTCGGCCTTTGTCGGGGTCGTGCTGCTCGCGCTCGCGCTTCAGATGTTCATCGTGTTCCCGGTCATTTTGAAGACGCTGGCCAAAAAGTCGCCGATCGCCTTTTTTCGCGAGACGCAGGAGGCCTTTGTCATGGCCTTTGCCACCGCGTCGTCGAACGCCACCCTGCCGACCGCGCTGCGCGTGGCGCACGACCGGCTGCACCTGCCCGACAAGGTGGCGCGCTTTGTCCTGACGATCGGCGCAACCGCGAACCAGAACGGCACCGCGATGTTCGAGGGGGTGACCGTGATCTTCCTCGCACAATTTTTCGGCATCGAGCTGACGCTGACGCAGCAGATTTTCGTGATGCTGATCTGCATATTGGGCGGCATCGGCACCGCAGGGGTGCCCGCCGGGTCGCTGCCGGTGATCGCGCTGATCCTGGCCTCGGTCGGCATCCCGCCCGAAGGCATCGGGCTGATCCTGGGGGTCGATCGCTTCCTCGACATGTGCCGCACGACGCTGAATGTCATCGGCGATCTGGTCGCCGCGACTGTGGTGTCGGCAGGGGTGAAAGACGATGAGGCGGTGGCGCAAGACGCCACCGTCTGATGGCCTGAATCCTAATCCGGACGAACGGCGTTTTCGGCGTCGACCCGGCTGACCGTGGCTGGCGGGTCGGCGCGCGGCGCCTGCGCTGCGGCCGGTGGCGGGCGGAATGTCGGTGCCGGACGCTCGGCGCGCGGGGGGCGATCGGGCATCGCGGATGACGATGTCCCGCGACGTGGAGGCGAAACCGCCTCGCCGGGCGCGCGCTCCGGCCTGTTGCGGACGGGGCGCGGCTGTCCGGTGCTGCCGTCGACTTGCGGCGCGGGGCGCGGGCGAGCGGTCCCCCAATCGGGGCGGCCGGGGCGTGCGGGAGTGGTCGTCACGGGCGGCGTGCCGGTTGCACCGTCGCCGCGCCCGCGACCCGGCCGCGTGCCGCGCGGGCCGTCACCGTCGCGATCGCCGCGATTCCAGCCGCCGGGACGACCCGGTCGACCATCGCCCGGCCGCCCATCGCCGTCACTGCGGTGCCAGCCACCGGGGCGTCCCGGCTGGCCGTGACCGCGGCTGCCATGATGTTTCCACCACGCGCGGCGGCCGCCCCAATAGTTCAGATAATGGTCGCGCAGCGGATAGCGGTTGCTGTAATTGTCGAACATCCACATCCCATAGCCGGGATAATAATAATCGTCGTACCAGCCGCCGCCGAAGCCAATGTTGACGAAGCCGCTGCCATAATCGGACGCGTCGTAACAATCATATCCATAGCCGTCGTCATAGGCATAGCCGTCATAATCATAATAGGCGCTGCCATAGCGCGCCGCGCAATCGCCGCCCGACGCATAGCTCGCGCCATAGACGTCGCCATAATAGCAACCGCCGAGCGTCGTCGTGGCGAGCGCGCCGAGCGCGAGGGAGAGGGGGCGTTTGTAGGTCAGGGGCATCGAGCCAATCCTTTGTCGGGTCCGGGCGGACCGGTCATGTTGGCGGCGAAGCTGCATGAGTCGAGTTGAATTTGCGGTGAATAGTGGCGCAGCGGGTAAATCGCGTTACTTGCATCGATGTCAGTAGTGCGATACGCTCGGCGATAAAGCAGCACCACAGAGGATGGACCCGATGAACGCGCCGACCAAGATCACATGGCCCGAAGCCCGTTTTGGCCCCGAAACGCAGCATTGGCTGCCGCGCAACCCCGATCAGGCGCTCGATCATATTCCTGGCGAAGATGGGTATCCGGTGATCGGGAACACGCTGGAACAGCTCAGCGACTATCGCAGCTTTACCAAGCGGATGGTCGCCAAATATGGCCGCGTCTATCGCAACAACAGCTTTGGCGGGCGCAGCGTCGCGCTGCATGGTCCCGAAGCGAACGAACTGGTCATGTTCGACCGCGACAAGATTTTTTCGTCCGAACAGGGCTGGGGACCGGTGCTCAACCTGCTGTTCCCGCGCGGGTTGATGCTGATGGATTTCGAAAAGCACCGCGCCGACCGCAAGATCCTGTCGGTTGCGTTCAAGCCCGAGCCGATGCGTCACTATGCCGAATCGCTGAACGAGGGCATCAAGGATCGCGTCGCGTCGTGGAGCGGTCAGACTTTCCAATTTTATGCGGCGATCAAGAAACTGACGCTCGACCTGGCGGCGACCAGCTTTCTCGGCATCCCCTTTGGTCCCGAGGCCGACAAGGTGAACAAGGCCTTTGTCGACATGGTGCAGGCGTCGATCGGCGTCGTCCGCGTGCCGATGCCGTTCACCGCGATGGGGCGCGGCGCCAAGGGCCGCGCCTATCTGGTCGAATATTTCGGGCGCATGGTGCCGGAGCGGCGCGAAGGGACGGGCGAGGATATTTTCAGCCAGATCTGCCGCGCCCGCGACGACAATGGCGACTATATGAGCGCTGAGGCGATCGTCGATCATATGAACTTCCTGATGATGGCGGCGCATGACACGATCACCAGTTCGATCACCTCTATGGTGTGGATGCTCGCCAAGCACCCCGAATGGCAGGACAGGCTGCGCGAGGAAATGCTGGCGGTGTCGCCCGCGGGCGAGGGCGTCGGCCACAACAGCCTGGGCGAGCTGGAAATGACCGAATGGGCGTTCAAGGAAGCGCTGCGGCTGGTGCCCCCGGTACCGAGCTTCCCGCGCCGCGCGCTCAAGGATTTCGAATATGGTGGCTACATGATCCCTGCCGGAACCTCGGTCGGGGTCAGCCCGGCGTTCACCCACATGATGCCCGAACATTGGCCCGAGCCAGAGAAATTCGACCCGATGCGCTTTTCGCCCGAGGTTGCGCGCGAGCGGCACAAATATGCGTGGGTGCCGTTCGGCGGCGGTGCGCATATGTGCCTGGGGCTGCACTTTGCGTATATGCAGGCGAAGATCTTTTTCCATCATGTGATCACGACGCACCGCATCGTCGTCGCGCCGGGTTACGAGCCGAAATGGCAAGTGCTGCCGATCCCGCGACCCAAGGACGGGCTGATAGTGACATTCGTACCGCTCTGAGCTTGCACAGTTCGGCGTCGCACCCCATTGAAATGGGGTGAAAAGCGCGCGTCCCTATCTGATCTGGTTCGGCATCGCTGTCGTGCTCGCGCTCGGCGCGATCCGCGGCATGCAATGGGTACGCGATCATCCCGAACATATGCCGACCGCGCGCTTCGAGATCGCGCATCCGCAGGGATGGGCGACGCAGCGTAAGCTGGTCGGGCTCGCGCGGGACGACGCGGCCTGTTTTGCGGCGCTCGACCGCGCGGGCGCCGGATATGAACGGCGTCCGGTGATCGGCACGGGCACCTGCCGCGCCAGCCAGCGCCTGGTCCTCACCGGCAATCGCTTTGTTCCGACGATGCGCCCGGCAAATGCCGCGCCCGGCTGCGCCGTGACCGTCGCGATGGCGCTGTGGAATCGCGACGTCGTCCAGCCGCTGGCGCAAAAGCACTTCGGGCAAAAGGTCGTCGCGCTGGAAAATCTGGGCAGCTATAACTGCCGTGCTATCCGCGGGGGGCAAGCGCCGAGCCAGCATTCGACCGCCAATGCGATCGACATTTCGGCGTTCGTCCTGGCAGATGGAACACGCATCGCGTTGATCAACGACTGGGACGATGCAGACGTCCGCCGCGAATTTCTGCACGAGGTTCGCGGTGGATCGTGCGACCTGTTCAGCACAGTTTTGTCGCCTGATTATAACGCGGCTCACGCCGACCATTTTCACTTCGACATGGCGAAGCGCACGGCGGGGTGGTCGGTTTGCCGCTGATCAGACGGTGAAGCTCTCGCCGCAGCCACAGGCGCCCTTGGCGTTCGGATTCTCGAACACGAAACCCGCAGCGAAATCATCCTCGACCCAGTCCATCGTGCTGCCGATGAGGTACAGCACCGACGCGCCGTCGATGTAGAAGATGCCGCCCGGGGTCTCGATCTTCTCGTCGAACTTCGCCTCTTCGGTGACATAATCGACCGAATAGGCGAGGCCCGAACAGCCGCGGCGCGGGGTCGACAGCTTGACGCCGATCGCACCCTCCGGGGCCGCGGCCATCAGCTTCGCGACGCGCGCTTCAGCGTTGGCGGTCAGCGTGACTGCGGCGGGGCGGGTCCGGGTTTTCGTGTCCGTCATCAGAGCATTCCCAACTCAAGCCGCGCTTCGTCGCTCATGTTCGCGGGCGACCAGGGCGGATCCCAGACCAGATTGACTTCGGCATCGCCGACGCCGGGCACCGCGCCGACGCGCAGTTCGACCTCGGCGGGCATCGACTCCGCGACAGGGCAATGCGGGGTGGTCAGCGTCATGGTGACCACCGCATGGCCTTCGTCGATCTCGACATTATAGATCAGGCCAAGGTCGTAGATGTTCACCGGGATTTCGGGATCGTAAATGTCCTTGAGCGCATTGACGACGGCCTCGTACAGGTCGCCGCCGACCCCGTGCGGATCGACCGCCGCGGGCTTGGCCGCGAGGAAGCCTTCCAGATAGTCGCGCTTGCGCTCCAATTTCTCGGGCGCCGTCTCGACATCTTCGACGCGCGCCTTCGGCGGCGCCTCGACGCTGGTCACTTCCTCAACCTTGATCATCCGGTCCTCGCTCATCCGAAAATCCTCTCGACGCGGGCGAGGCCGTCGATCAGCGCCGCCACATCGTCATCACTGCTGTACACACCAAAACTCGCTCGCGCGGTCGCCGACACGCCCAGATGCTCCATCAGCGGCTGCGCGCAATGGTGCCCGGCGCGGATCGCGACCCCGCTTTCGTCCAAGATAGTGCCGATGTCGTGCGGATGAACCCCCGCCATCGCGAAGCTCACGATTCCGGCGCTATTTTCAGGGCCATAGAGGGTGATACTGTTCTTGCGTGCAAGTTGTTCGCGCACCCTCGTTACCAATGCGACCTCATGCGCGTGGATTGCGTCAACGCCCAGCGCTTCGACATAATCGACCGCTGCGGCCAGCCCGATTGCCTCGATAATCGCGGGCGTGCCAGCCTCGAACCGCGTCGGGGCAGGCGCATAAGTGGTCTGCGCGAAAGTTACGCGATCGATCATCGATCCACCGCCCTGCCAGGGCGGGAACGTGTCGAGTTTGTCGCTCCACAATACGCCGATGCCCGTCGGGCCGTAGAGCTTGTGCCCCGAAAACACGTAATAGTCGCAGCCCAATGCCGCGACGTCGACGGGCAGGCGCGGCACCGCCTGACAGCCGTCGATCAGCAAATCGGCGCCGACGCGATGCGCCAGCTCTGCCGCGCGCGCGACGTCGAGCGGGCTGCCGAGCACGTTCGAGACATGCGCAAAGGCGACCATCGTGTGTTCGCTCGTCAGCAGCTTCTCGGCGGCGTCGAGGTCGATGCAGCCGTCGGCGGTCAGCGGGCAGACGTCGACCTGCCAGCCCGCGAGCTGCCAAGGCACGATATTGCTGTGATGTTCGAGCATCGACAGCAGTATGCGACCCTTGTTGGGGTGCGAGTAGGCGACAAGGTTAATCGCCTCGGTCGCCCCGCGCACGAACGCCACCTGATCGTCCTTTGCGCCGATGAAGCCCGCGATGCGCCGCCGCGCCGCCTCATAGGCCAGCGTCATGTCGGCCGAGCGCGCATAGACGCCGCGGTGGACGGTCGCATAGTCGCGGCCCATCGCGTTCACGGTCGCGTCGATCACCGCCTGCGGCTTCTGCGCGGTCGCGGCGGTGTCGAGATAGTGCCAGCCGGGGGTAAGGCCAGGGAACTGATCCCGGATCCCGTTCGTGTCGAGCGTAGTCGAGACACGTTGGTGCCCGACTTCACGTCCCTCGACTTCGCTCGGGACGAACGGGGAGGAGACGATGCTCACACCAGCTCTCCCAGCTTCGCGAGCGCCAGTGCCTGCAATTGCTCTTCATCCTCGGCGCCGTCGAAGACGCCCGCGACGAAGGCCTGCAACAGGATCTTCTTCGCTTCGCCGGGCGGCAGCCCGCGCGACTGAAGATAATAAAGACCCATCGCATCCAGCTCGCCGATCGCGCAGCCGTGCGCGCATTTGACGTCGTCGGCGAAGATTTCGAGTTCGGGCTTGGCGTTGGCGGTCGCGCTGCGATCGAGCAGCATCGCCTTCACATCCTGCTCGCTGTCGGTCTGCTGCGCATCGCGCGCGACGGCGACCTTGCCGAGATAGGTGCCGGTGGCGGTGCCGCTGAGGACCGAGCGCACCATTTGCCGCGACGTCGCGCCGGGCTCGGCGTGGGTGACGGTGGTGACGATCTCGAGATTCTGCTCGCCGCCGCCGATCTGCGCGGCGCCGAGGGTGAAGTCGGCGCCTTCGTGGAGCGTCACCGCCAGTTCGATGCGGCCATAGGCGCCGCCGATGTTGAGGATGTGCAGCGATGCGGTCGCGCCCTTGCCGATGCTCATTTCGATCTGATGGATCGCGCCTGCATCCTGCACGATCGCGCGGCGAAATTCGCCGCCGGCGGGCACCACGATGCTCTCGGGCGCGGGCAGCGGCCATGCGGCGGTCACCGCATCGATGTCGGCGTAGCGCCATGCTTCGTCGCGGCGGGTGGGGTGGGTGGTGGCCGTCATCCGATCCTCCCTGTGCCCATAGGGCATGGGGAGGGGGACCGCCGCGAAGCGGGGGTGGAGGGGCCGCGACGTCGCGCCATGGCCCCTCCGTCAGCGGCTTCGCCGCTGCCACTTCCCCATCGCTGTGCGACAGGGAGGATCAAGACGGGCAGCGTCATCACGCCGCGATCTCCGCATAGCCTTCGCGTTCGAGCTCGAGCGCGAGCTCGGGTCCGCCCGACTTCACGATCCGCCCGCCCGCGAGGACGTGGACGAAATCGGGCTGCACATAGTCGAGCAGGCGCTGATAATGGGTGATCAGCAGCACCGCCTTGTCGGGGCGGCGCATGATCGCGTTGATCCCGTCGCCGACGACGCGCAGCGCGTCGATGTCCAGCCCTGAGTCGGTTTCGTCGAGGATCGCGAGCTTGGGATCGAGGATGCCCATCTGCACCATCTCGTTGCGCTTCTTCTCGCCGCCCGAAAAGCCGACGTTCACGGGGCGCTTGAGCATGTCCATGTCGAGCTTGAGCAGCCCCGCTTTCTCGCGCGCGAGTTTCAGGAAGTCGCCGCCCGACAAAGGTTCTTGCCCACGCGCCTTGCGCTGGGCGTTGAGACTTTCGCGCAGGAACTGGACGTTCGACACGCCGGGGATTTCGACCGGATATTGGAAGCCGAGGAACAGGCCGGCGGCGGCGCGCTCGTGCGGGTCCATGTCGAGCAGGTCGTGCCCGTCGAACGTCGCCGATCCCTCGGTGACCTCATAACCGGGCCGCCCGCCGAGGACATAGGAAAGCGTCGACTTGCCCGCGCCATTGGGGCCCATGATCGCATGGATCTCGCCCGCATTGATGGCGAGCGACAAGCCCTTCAGGATCGGTTTGTCGGCGACGGTGGCGTGGAGGTTTTCAATTGTGAGCATCATATTTCCTATAGAACCGGACAGCCCCCGGGGCGCAGTTCGCAACTGAAGGAGCGGGCAAATGATTTCCGATAATGTGCAAGGCGCGCATTAAAGTCGGGAATCCACTCGTCGTTCGAGATCGAGCCGTGGAAACTCGACAGCGGCCGTTTGGCCATCGCTTGTGCGACGTCTTCCAACTCCTTTGGGCATTTGAGCCCAAATTCATTGATTTGATCGTCGGGCAGGGCAGCCCCACGCTTTGCCAAATCGATGTGCGGTTGCATGCACTTGTTGAACGACTTGATTGCCTCGTAAGATGTGCGCTCCGAGAGCGACATGTCTGCCAGCATCTCGGCTTCGCCATCGGAGCACGCGGCGACAAGGAAAACGAAGGCGAAAGTTGCCTTCACCCCGCGTTCCTCTCAAGGCCGATTTTCAGCTTCCGCAAAGGAATGACCAGCCCTGTGGGCAGCGGACGCCTTGCTATTCGGCGGCGAAGATTTCCGCCAGTTCCGAATTGGCGACTTCTTCGACGCTGATCACGCTGGTGTTCTGCAGATGCTGCAAGCGCCGGATGAGCATGGTCACCGCGTGATGTGGAACAGTGATCACCTCGTCGCGATCGCGTTCCGATTTCTTCTGCTGCCGAATGACCACGCCCTGATGCGTCGGATAGGCGGTCACGGCCTGCACAGGATGGACGACCAGATCGGCGTCCGACCAGTTGAATTCCAAACCGCGTGCCATGGCTGTTTCTCCGGATCGAATCGGACAGGGGGCGAGCATATGACAAAGGCGTGACGTCCCATGTCCCCGGATGCGGACTGGTGATAATTATAGTTAATTCGGGCCGGTTAATGTCGAAGTTGCGGTGGTTTCCAGCCCATATTGTCTCAATTCGGGGCATAAACGGGGGCGCCGCGGACATCGCTGTCCCCGTCGATCTGGCTTGGCGCTTGGGCGAGCCGTTAAGATCGTCAACTTTGCGCATCTTGCGCTTTCATCCGGTCCAGAACGCGCCGCTCGGCGGTGCCGATGATCGCATCGGCGGCCTTTTCCGCCGTCTCGCGGCTGGCAAAGGGAATCTGCTCGCCGATGCCGTCAGCCAGGATATTCATCGCAACCTCACGCGCCCCGGCGACCGATGCGACCTCGGCGAAGCTGACCGGCCAGCGGCCGAACTCGGCCTTGTAGGTGGCCGCGGCGTTCAACAGGTCCCGCTCGTAGGACGTCACCGCGCCGCGGACCTCCGGCGGCAATTTCTCGACGAGCGTCGCGGTGTCGAGCAAGCCGCTCTCGCCCGCTGAGCCTGCGTCGCCGCACGCGGCGAGCAGGGCAAGGCTCAGGCAGGCGGGAATGACGAAGCCGCGGCGCATCATCCGACGCTCCCCTCAAGGCTGATCCCCAGCAATTTCTGCGCCTCGACCGCGAACTCCATCGGCAGTTGCTGCAGCACTTCCTTGGCGAAGCCGTTGACGATCAGCGCCACGGCCTCTTCCTGCCCCAGCCCGCGCTGCATCGCGTAGAACAGCTGGTCATCGCTGATCTTGCTCGTCGTCGCTTCATGCTCGACGGTCGCCGTGGGATTGCGGACCTCGATGTAAGGCACGGTGTGCGCGCCGCAGGTGCTGCCGAGGAGCAGGCTGTCGCACTGGGTGAAGTTGCGCACGCCCTCGGCGTTCGGCGCGACGCGCACGATGCCGCGATAGGTGTTGTTCGACTTGCCCGCGCTGATGCCCTTTGACACGATGGTCGAGCGGGTGCGCTTGCCATTGTGGATCATCTTGGTGCCGGTATCGGCCTGCTGGTAATTGTTGGTCACCGCGACCGAATAAAATTCGCCGACGCTGTCGTCGCCGTTGAGCACGCAGCTCGGATATTTCCAGGTGATCGCGCTGCCGGTTTCGACCTGCGTCCACGACACCTTGCTGCGCTTGCCCTGGCAGAGCGCGCGCTTGGTCACGAAATTATAGATGCCGCCGAGCCCCTCGGCATTGCCGGGATACCAGTTCTGGACGGTCGAATATTTGATCTCGGCATCGTCCAATGCGACGAGTTCGACCACCGCGGCGTGGAGCTGGTTCTCGTCGCGCATCGGCGCGGTGCAGCCTTCGAGATAGCTGACGTACGCGCCCTTGTCGGCAATGATCAGCGTGCGTTCGAACTGCCCCGTATTCTCGGCATTGATGCGGAAATAGGTGCTGAGCTCCATCGGACAGCGGACGCCCTCGGGCACATAGACGAAGGTGCCGTCCGAAAAGACCGCGCAGTTGAGCGTCGCGAAATAATTGTCGTGCATCGGCACGACCTTGCCGAGCCACTTCTTCACCAGCTCGGGATATTCGCGGATCGCTTCGGAGATCGACAGGAAGATCACGCCCGCGCGTTTCAGTTCTTCGCGGAAGGTCGTCGCGACGCTGACGCTGTCGAACACCGCGTCGACCGCGACCTTGCGCGCGCCCTCGACGCCCGCGAGCACCTTCTGCTCCTCGATCGGGATGCCGAGCTTCTTGTAGACTTCGAGGATTTCGGGATCGACCTCGTCGAGGCTGCTGAGCTTGGGCTTGGCCTTGGGCGCTGCGTAATAATATGCGTCTTGGTAATCGATCGGCGGCACGTTGAGCTTCGCCCAGTCGGGCGTCTCCATCGTCTGCCAATGGCGGAACGCCTTCAGCCGCCAGTCGAGCATCCATTCGGGCTCGTTCTTCTTGGCCGAGATGAAGCGGACCGTATCCTCGGTCAGCCCCTTGGGCGCGAAGTCGGTTTCGATGTCCGCGGACCAGCCATGCTCGTAGTCGGCGACTTTGGCGGCGGCTTCGTGCGCGGCCTGGTCCTTGATGCGGGTTTCGGTGTTGTCGGTCATATCTATCTCGTCGCCCCCGCGAAGGCGGGGGCCGTTGTCGTTGGTGCACTGGATCCAGCGGCCCCCGCCTTCGCGGGGGCGACGGACAAGGAGGCCAAACTGATCTCCGCCAGCGCGCCGCGCACGGCGCCGTTCACGACGCCCCAGTGCGGCTGCACCTTGCAGCTGCCTTCCAGCGTACAATCGTGGCGGCCTTCGACAACGCAGCTGGTCAGCGCGATCGGGCCTTCGACGGCTTCGATGATGTCGGCGACGCTGATCGCCGCTGCCGGCCGCGCGAGGCGCACGCCGCCGCCGCTGCCGCGCGATGCGACGAGCAGGCCTGCGCGGGCGAGCTGGCTCACCAATTTCTGCGCGGTCGGCCCCGGAATCCCCGTCTGCTCGGCGAGCATGCCGGCGTGAAGCGGCACCGACCCGCACTGGCGGGCGGCGGCGCTCATCAGCACCACGGCATAATCGGCAAGGTTGGACAGTCGCATCGTTTCTCTGCTCGCAAATTGCGAACGATTCTTAACTGGAGTAAATTACTCCACTTATATAGGCGCGCCGTTTGGACGGTGCAAGCAAGCGCGTTTGTCGGCGGGGATAGAAATATTGCGCCAAAAAAAAGGCACCCACCTGGCCGGAGCCAAATGAGTGCCGAGATGAAGGTCTCAGTCCTCGTCAGAGGATGAGCTCTTCTGGGTCGCAGCACCCGATTATGCTCGCGCGGCGATTCGCGATTGTACGGAAACGCCAAAAACGGCCTAGGTCAGATTTTGCTGGTTAATGGGGTCGAGCGACTGCGAACGCCGCCGCAGAACCTTCACCGTAGCCCTGAGCTTGTCGAAGGGCGCCTGTCCGAGAAACGCCCTTCGGCAAGCTCAGGGCTGCGGTAACGATCACACCGCAAAATCCGCCCTACGTCTCCGACACCAGCGGGCTGACTTTGCCGGCGAGCTGCTTGCGCCCCTTGGTCGTCGCCTCGGTGTAGGAGGTCGGCTTGCTGAGCTGGCCCGGCGTCGCGCCGGCGAAGCGCTTGATCTCGCGGATCAGATGCGACTGATCGTAAAAGGCGTCGCCGAGCTGCGCGGCATCGAGCCCTTCGCCGCGCGCGAGCGCTGACGCGGCGCGCACGGCGCGATATTTGCGCGCCAGCATTCGCGGCGACAGGCCGTAATAATGCTTGGTCATCCGCTCGACCGAGCGGATCGACATGCCGGTCGCATCGACCAGATCGGCGACCTGCGGGGAGGGCGTCGCGGTCAGCCACTCGTCGACGGTGCGGATGAACCACAAAGGCGGCGCTTCGCCGCGGGTCAGCACTTCGCGCGCAAAATTATTGCCGATCACCAGCTTGGCCTCGACGTCCGCCGCCTGTTCCAGCGTTGTCGCCACGTCTTCGATCCACGGCCCGAACCGGTCGGTGGCATCAAGCGCGCGGTCGGTCAGCTTTTCGGCGTCGTCGCCCATCAACGCCGCCCATCCCGCGGGCAGCAGGCCAAAGCCGAACAATTGCGCCGGGCAATTGCTGATCGCGCGCACCCGTCCGCTGGTCGGGCCGATGATGATCGCGCGCGTCACGGTGGCGCGGTGGCCGTCGGCAAAGACATATTCGCCGTCGGCATTGGTGACGAACCGGAACTGCGGCCGGTCGGCGCGTTCATATTCGTCGAATTTCGGCATGTTGAGCCGCGCGAAATAAAAGCTCGACACCAGGTCCGCCAGATCGGGATCGGGCGGGAAATAGTGCAATTCGAACGGCGCGCTGCCGTCCACGCCTGCGCGTGAGGATGAAGCTTCTGACATGACGAACCCAGACCGCGGCCGCCTTTCCCCAGGCGGCCTTGTTATCTGAAACAAATCATTTGCGTTTCATCCCTGCGCGTCAAGCGCGAACTTTGTTCGATTATTAGCTTTTTTGGCTTGCGATCCATGCATCGACGCGCCGTTCGAGGATGTCGAGCGGGACCGGTCCCGATTCGAGGACGACGTCGTGAAAGGCGCGATAGTCGAATTTGGCGCCCATCGCCGCCTGGGCACGGCCGCGCAATTCCATGATCTTGAGCTTGCCGATCAGATAGGCGGTCGCCTGTCCGGGATAGACGATATAGCGCTCGATCGCCTTTTCGATGTCGCCGTCGGGGTTCGGGGTGTTGTCTTTGAGGTATTTGATCGCCTGCTCGCGGCTCCAGCGCTTGTCGTGGATGCCGGTGTCGACGACGAGGCGGCAGGCGCGCCACAGCTCCATGCCCAGCCGCCCGAAATCGCTGTAGGGGTCGGTATAGAAGCCCATGTCCTTGGCGAGCTCCTCCGAATAGAGGCCCCAGCCTTCGGTATAGGCGGTGAAGCCGCCGAAGCGGCGGAAGGGCGGCAGGCCGGTGAGTTCGGTCTGCACCGCGCGCTGGAGATGATGGCCGGGAACCCCCTCATGATAGGCGAGCGCTTCGAGCTCGGTCTTGGGCATGTCGCGCAGGTCGTAGAGGTTCACATAATAGGTGCCGGGCCGCGACCCGTCGGGCGAGGGCGACTGGTAGAAGGCCTTGCCCGCCGATTTCTCGCGGAACGCCTCGACCGCCTTTACCTGCAACGCCGCCTTGGGCAGCGTGTTGAAAAAGGCCGGGAGCCGCGCTTCCATCGCCTTGGTGCGGGCGTCGACTTCGGCGAGATAGGCTTCGCGCGTCGTGTGATAATATTGCGGGCTGGTGCGCAGATGCTCGAAAAACTGCTGCAGCGAGCCCCTGAAGCCGACCTTGGCCATGATCGCCCGCATCTCGCCATGGATACGCGCGACTTCGGCGAGGCCGAGGTCGTGGATCTGCGTCGCGGTCATGTCGGTCGTCGTGTAATTGGCGAGCAGCGCCTCGTAATAGGCTTTGCCGTCGGGCAGGCGCCACACCCCGTCCTGCGTCGGCGCGCTCGCCTGCTGGCGCTTCATTTCGGCGAGCAGGCGGCCATAGGCGGGACCGGCGCTCTCCGCCCATGCGGCCTTCGCCGCGGCGGTCAGCCGTGCCTTTTCGGCGGCATCGATGTCGAGCTTGGCGACTTTCGCGGCGAGATCCTCGACGACGGCATTGTTCGGTCCTTGCAGGTTGCCGATATCCGAAATCAGATAGGCATAGACCCATTTGGGCGGCTGGACGCCCTTGGCAGCGCGCTTCACCGATTCCGCGTTCAGCGCGTCGAGCACCGGGCCGAGCCCGCGGATGCGCGCAATGTAGGCTTCGGCCTCGGCAAGATTGGCGACGCGGTGGATGTTGATCAGGAAGGCGGGGAGCTGGCTTTGCGGGCCGTTCATCTGGTCAAAGACATAGCCGCGATCGCGGAACGGAAACAGTCGCTCGGCGCGCGCCGCCTGCGCGTTGAACAGTTCGAACGACAGCGCTTCGTCGGTCGACATCGTGGCGGGATCGAAGCTGCCGCGCATCGCCGCGGCGGTCGCCTGCTGCAATTTATGGTTCGCGATCGCCGCCTCGTCGCTGACGTCGTTCCAGCGGCCATAATCGGCGTCGCGGATGCCGCGATACGCCTTGCCCTGCGGGCTCAGCGACAGCTGGGCGGCGTCATAATTGTCGAAAAATTGCGCGAGGTTCGCCCCTGCGGGCACGGCATCCGGCGCGGGCGTCGCTGCCGCGGTGGCGGGCGCGTCCTGCACCGCGGCGGGCGCGCAACCCGCGACGGCGAGCAGCGCGATGGCGGTGGACAGGCGAGCGATGAGGTGAAGCTGCGACACGATTTTCTCCCGGTTTTTCCGATGGCTTTTTGGCGACGGCGAATTGGTTGCAGCGGGGCTTGCCATAGCCGCGCGGGGCGCGCAATGGCGGGCCATGTCGCTCTTTGCCTCCGCCGCCGATGCCGCTTATGCGCTGGTCCGCCCGATCGTCCATGCCACCGATGGCGAGGCGGCGCATAATCTGACCCTCAATGCGCTTCAGCCCCTGCCGCGCGCGCGCACCGCATTGTCGCGCCCGGTGCTGGCGACCGAACTGGCGGGGCTGCATTTCCCCAATCCGGTCGGCCTCGCGCCCGGCTTCGACAAGGACGCGCGCGTCGCGCATGCGATGCCGCATTTCGGTTTCGGCTTTGTCGAGGTCGGCACGTTGACCCCGCTGCCGCAGGGCGGCAACCCGCGCCCGCGGCTGTTCCGGCTGGTCGAGGATCGGGCGGTGATCAACCGCATGGGGTTCAACAATGGCGGGCAGGAGAGGGCGGCCGACCGCATCGCGTGCCTGCGCCGATACGGTCTGCCGGTGCCGCTCGGGATCAATATCGGCGCGAACAAGGACAGCGCCGACCGCATCGCTGATTATGCGCGGGGCACCGCGGCGATGGCGCCGCTCGCCGATTATCTGACCGTCAACATCAGCTCGCCGAACACCCCGGGGCTGCGCGCCTTGCAGGACAAGGGGGCGCTTGAGGCCCTGCTCGACGGCGTCGCTGCGGCGCAGCCTGCGGGCGGGGTGAAGCCGGTGTTCCTGAAAGTCGCGCCCGATCTGGAGCCCGCCGACATCGACGAGATCGTCGCGGTGGCTCTCGACAAGGGGCTCGCTGCGGTGATCGTCTCGAACACCACCATCACCCGCCCGGCGCTGGCATCGCGCCATGCAGCAGAGGCGGGCGGCCTGTCGGGGGCGCCGCTCGCCGATCTGGCGCTCCAGCGCGTTCGCGATTTCCGCGTGGCTGGCGGGGGCAGGGTGCCGCTGGTGGCGGCCGGCGGCATTGCCTCGGCAGAGCAAGCGTGGGAGCGCGTCCGCGCGGGCGCCAGTCTGGTGCAGATTTATTCGGCGATGGTTTACGAAGGGCCGGGGCTCGCCGCGCGGATTGCGAAAGGGCTCGAAAAGCTGGCGGTGCGTGACGGTTTTGCGCGGGTGAGCGACGCGGTGGGGACCGCACAATAATCCTCCCTGTGGCGAAGCCATGGAGAGGGGGAGTGCGGGGGTGGATTGCCCCCGGCAATCCAAGTCCAGTCCGGGGGACTGGACGACCCAGCACTCTCGCGAAGCGAGGGGTGGAGGGGCCGCAACGGTAGCGTCATGGCCCCTCCGTCAGCGCTTCGCGCTGCCACCTCCCCATCGCTGCGCGACAGGGAGGATCGGTTGGGCTTGCACTCCCCCCGACCGCGCGCCAATGTCGCCGGCATGTTGAAAAGATTCCTGCCGCTCGTCGCGCTCGCCACCCTGACCCTCCCATCCACCGCGCTCGCACAGGGTGTCACCTCGTCCGCCGACTCGCGCGCGACCGAGGCGGGGCGGCAAATTCTCCATCAGGGCGGCACGGCCGCCGACGCGGCGGTCGCGATGGTCGCGGTGCTGACGCTGGTCGAACCGCAGTCGAGCGGCATCGGTGGCGGCGGTCTGATGCTGCATCACGATGCCAGGGACGGCAGTATATCGACGATCGATGGCCGCGAAATGGCGCCTGCCTCGGCGAAACCCGACCGCTTCCTCGGCCCCGATGGCAAGCCGCGCAGCTATTCGGACGCGATCCCCGGCGGATTGTCGGTGGGCGTCCCCGGCAACATCCGCCTGCTGGAAATGGCGCACAAGAAATGGGGCAAGCTGGAATGGGCGGCGCTGTTCCAGCCTGCGATCAAGCTGGCCGAAGAGGGTTTCGAAGTCACCCCGGTGCTGCACAACTGGATGACGCGGTTCGAATCCTTGTGGAAGGATTTTCCCGAGGCGCGCGCGATCTATTATGTCGACGGCAAGCCTGCGCCGGTCGGCACCCGGATCCGCAATCCCGCCTATGCCGCGCTGCTGCGCGACGTCGCGGCGCGCGGGCCCGACGCCTTTTACACCGGTGCCAACGCCAAAGCGATCAGCGACGCGGTTGCCAATGCCCAGCGCAACAAGGCAACGCTGACGGTCAAGGACGTTGCGGCCTACAAGGCCAAGGAGCGCCCCGCGGTCTGCACGACCTATCGCATCTACAAGGTGTGCGGCATGGGTCCGCCCTCGTCGGGCGCGACCACCGTGTTTGGCATCCTCGGGATGATCGAGGGCTGGGACATGAAGGCGATGGGCAAGGACAATCCCATGAGCTGGCACCTGCTCGCCGAGGCGATGCAGCTGTCCTACGCCGATCGCGGTGCCTATCTGGGCGATGCCGATTTTGTCGATGTGCCTGTCGCGGGACTGCTCGACAAAAAATATCTCGCCGAACGTCGCCAGCTGATCTCGCCCTTTGCCGCCGCCGGACGCTATGAGCCCGGCACCCCGCCGGGCGCAAAGCCCCGCGCCGAAGCGCCGCCGATCCCCGAGCAGGGCACCACCCATTTTGCCGTCGCGGACAAGGCGGGCAATGTCGTGTCGATGACCTCGACGATCGAGAGTATTTTCGGCAGCCACCTGATTGCGAATGGCTATTTCCTCAACAACGAACTCACCGATTTCGACCTCGCCCCGACGATGAACGGCGTCCCGACCGCCAACCGGGTGCAGGCGGGCAAGCGCCCGCTGTCGTCGATGTCGCCGACGATCGTTTACGGCCCCGACGGTAAGGTGGTGCTGGCGGTCGGTTCGGCGGGCGGCAAACGGATCATCATGCATGTGACGAAAGTGCTGGTCGGCGTGCTCGACTGGGGGCTCGATGCCAAGACCGCGATGGAACTGCCCAATCTCTATTTCGGCGAGCGCGGCGTGCTGATCGAAAATACCGACGCGGGCGAGGCGATGGCGGCGAAGATGAAGCCCTTCGGCTACAGCTTTACGCCCACGGACCTCGGTTCGAAGCTGAACGCGGTCGAGCGCGTTGGCGATGGCTGGCGCGGCGCCGCCGACCCGCGCGGGCCGGGAACATCTTCGGTGGATGGTGCACCGCCGCAGGGGTGAATTGGCTGATCTTGCGATCTCGTCATTGCGAGGGCCGCAGGCCCGTGGCAATCCAGAGCGGCGCAAGACCATATTGGATTGCTTCACCCAGCATTCGCCGCGGTCGCAATGACGTGTATTTGAAACGATAAGAACAGAAAAACAATCTCCCTGGAGAGAGGTAGAATGAAGCTGGACAATCCCCATCTCGACCAATTTCCGAGCCTGGTCGCGATGTTCTTCGACCGCGCCGCGCGCGGCGGCGAAGATCCGTTCCTGTGGCGCAAGGCGGACCGCGTCTGGCATCCGCTGAGCTGGCGGCAGGTCGCCAACCAGGTGGCGGCGCTGGCGCACAACCTGCGCGAAATGGGGCTGAAGGACGGCGACCGCGTCGTGCTCGTCAGCGAGAACCGCCCGGAATGGTGCATTGCCGACCTCGGTATCATGGCCGCGGGCTGCATCACCGTCCCGACCTATACGACCAACACCGAACGCGACCACCAGCATATCCTCGACAACAGCGGTGCGACCGCGGTGATCGTGTCGACCGCGAAACTGGCGCGCACGTTGATGCCGGCGGTCACGCGCTCCGACGCGCATATCGTCATCACTATGGAAAGCCTGCGCGTCGGGCAGCAGGGCGATGTCGCGATCCACGACTGGGAACCGCTGGTGACCGGCGGCGAAGCCTGGCTGGAAGAAGCCAAGGCGCGCGCCGCCGCGATGAAGCGCGAGGATACCGCGTGCCTGATCTACACCAGCGGCACCGGCGGCGCACCCCGCGGGGTGATGCAGCATCATGGCGCGATCCTGCACAATGCGGCGGGGGCGGCCGAGGTGCTGGTCAACGACTTTGGCATCGGCGACGAGGAGGTGTTCCTGTCGTTTCTGCCGCTCAGCCATGCCTATGAACATTCGGGCGGGCAGTTCCTGCCGATCATGGTCGGCGCGCAAATCTATTACAGCGAGGGGCTCGAAAAGCTTGTCTCGAATATCGAGGAGACGCGCCCGACGATCATGGTCGTCGTGCCGCGGCTGTTCGAAGTCATTCGCGCCCGCATGATCAAATCGGTCGAAAAGCAGGGCAAGCTGGCGAACTGGATGCTGAACCAGGCGCTGCGCGTCGGCGAGAAGGATTATGAGCGGCGCATGGGGCTGCTTGACCGCCCGGTCGACTTGTTGCTCGACAAATTGTTCCGGCCCAAGATCGGCCAGCGCTTCGGTGGCCGGATGAAGGCATTGGTTTCGGGCGGCGCGCCGCTCAATCCCGAAATCGGCGTATTCTTCCACTCGATCGGGCTGACCTTGCTCCAGGGCTATGGCCAGACCGAGGCAGGGCCGGTGATCAGCTGCAACCGCCCGAGCGCGGGGATCAAGATGGACACCGTCGGCCCGCCGCTGATGAACACCGAGGTCAAGATCGCCGATGACGGCGAGATATTGGTGCGCGGCGAACTGGTGATGAAGGGCTATTGGCGCAATGACGCCGAGACCGCGCGGGTCTTGGTCGATGGCTGGCTCCACACCGGCGACATCGGCCATATCGACGACAAGGGCCGCATCGTCATCACCGACCGCAAGAAGGATCTGATCGTCAACGACAAGGGCGACAATGTCTCGCCGCAGCGCGTCGAGGGCATGTTGACGCTCCAGCCCGAGATTTTGCAGGCGATGGTCTATGGCGACAAGCGGCCGCACCTGGTCGGCTTGCTGGTGCCCGATCCCGAATGGATGGCCGAGTGGGCGGAGGCCGAGGGGCTACCGAAAGACCTGTGCCGTCTGCGCGAGCATGAAAAATTCCGCGCCGCGATCCGGGCGGCGGTTGATCGGGTGAACGGCCAGCTGTCGGTTATCGAAAAGGTCCGCAAATTCGACTTCGCCGACGAGCCGTTCACGATCGAGAACGAACAGATGACCCCGTCGATGAAGATCCGCCGCCACGTGCTGCGCGAGGTCTATGCCGACAAGATCGCGGCACTGTACAAAGGCTGAGCATCCTCCCCGGACGGGGAGGATGCCATAGCGTTCAGGCTCCGCCTGTTTCGTCCTGCTGCGCGAGCCACTCTTCGAGCCACTTGATCGTATAGTCGCCGTGGATGACGTCGGGATCGGCAAGCAACGCCTGGTGCAGCGGGATGTTCGTCTTGACGCCGCCGATCACCATTTCCTCGAGCGCGCGGCGCATCCGCATCATGCAGCTTTCGCGGCTGCGGCCATAGACGATCAGCTTGCCGATCATGCTGTCATAATAGGGCGGGATCGAATAGCCGGCGTAGAGCCCGCTATCGACGCGGACGTGCATGCCGCCGGCGGCGTGATAGTTGGTGACCTTGCCGGGCGAGGGCAGGAAGCTGCGCGGGTCTTCGGCATTGATCCGGCATTCCATCGCATGGCCGCGGAATTCGAGATCCTCCTGTTTGACCGACAGCCCCGCGCCGCCCGCAATGCGGATCTGTTCGCGGACGAGGTCGAAGCCGGTGATCATCTCGGTCACCGGATGCTCGACCTGGATGCGCGTGTTCATCTCGATGAAGAAGAATTCGCCATTTTCCCAAAGGAATTCGATCGTGCCCGCACCGCGATAGCCCATCTTGGCCATCGCATCGGCGCAGATGCCGCCCATGCGCGCGCGTTCTTCGGCGGAGATGATCGGCGAGGGGGCTTCTTCGAGAACTTTCTGGTGGCGGCGCTGGAGCGAGCAGTCGCGCTCGCCAAGATGGATGGCATTGCCGTTCCCGTCGCCGAACACCTGGAACTCGATGTGGCGCGGGTTGCCGAGATATTTTTCCATGTAAACGGTCGGGTCGCCAAAGGCGGCCGCCGCTTCGGATGAGGCCTGACCCATCAGGCTTTCGAGGCTGTCCTCGTCGGGAACGACCTTCATCCCGCGCCCACCGCCGCCCGAGGCAGCCTTGATCAGGACGGGGTAGCCGATTTCCTTCGCGAGCTTCTTGGTCTCCTCGCTGAAGGTGACCGCGCCCGGCGAGCCGGGGACGACGGGCAGGCCGAGCGCGACGGCGGTGCGCTTCGCCTCGACCTTGTCGCCCATCGTGCGGATATGCTCGGGCTTCGGTCCGACGAAGACCATGTCGTGCGCTTCGATGATTTCGGCGAAGCGCTCGTTTTCCGAGAGGAAGCCATAGCCCGGATGGATCGCGTCGGCGCCGGTGATCTCGGCGGCCGAGATGATCGCCGGGATGTTGAGATAGCTGTCCTTGGCGGCGGGCGGGCCGATGCATACGGCCTCGTCGGCGAGGCGGACGTGCATCGCGTCGGTGTCGGCGGTCGAATGGACCGCGACCGTCTTGATGCCCATTTCGTGGCAGGCGCGATGGATGCGCAGCGCGATCTCGCCGCGGTTGGCGATCAGCAGTTTTTCGATGGCCATGGGCTGACTTTATCCGATGGTGAACAGCGGCTGGTCGAATTCGACCGGCTGGCTGTTCTCGACATGCACGGCCTTCAGCGTCCCCGCGGTGGTCGCGGTGATCGGGTTCATCACCTTCATCGCCTCGATGATCAGGATCGTGTCGCCGGGCTTCACCGCCGAGCCGACGGCCGCGAAATTGGGCGCGCCGGGTTCGGGCGCCAGATAGACGGTGCCGACCATCGGAGATTTCACGGCGTCGGCGAAGCTATCGGCAGCGGGCGCGGCGGCTGCCGGAGCCGCGGCGGGTGCGGCAGGGGCAGCGGCTGCAGGCGCAGCGACCGGCGCGGGAGCATAGGCGACGGGTGCGGCCGCGGCGGTCAGCGTGCGCGCGACGCGGACCTTGCGATCGCCGTCCTCGACCTCGATTTCCGAAAGCTGCGTGTCGTCGAGCAACTCGGCGAGCGCGCGCACGAAAGCCGGATCGATGTTGATGCCATTGTCTTTATGGTCACCCATGAGAATTTTTCCTGTTGTTGCGGCGCCGTCATTCGGGCGCCTGACCCCGTTTTTTAATGCGCCCTATTGTCAGAGACGGGCCGCGGCGTCCAGCGCCAGCGTATAGCTGTTCGCGCCGTGTCCGGCAAAATGTGCGACGGCGGCCATGCCGACATAGCTGATGTGCCGAAACGCTTCGCGCTGCATCGGGTCCGACAGATGGACCTCGATCACCGGCACCTTGATCGACTTGATCGCGTCGTGGAGCGCGATCGAGGTGTGCGTATAGCCGCCCGCGTTCAGCAGCACCGCCTTGGCGCCAGCGACATAGGCTTCGTGCAGCCAGTCGATCAGCACGCCTTCGTGGTTGGTCTGGCGGCATTCGAGCCTGAGCCCGAGCGTTTCGGCCTGCGCCTCCAGCCGCGCGTGAATGTCGTTGAGCGTGTCGTGGCCGTAAATCTCGGGCTCGCGCGTGCCGAGCAGGTTGAGGTTGGGGCCGGAGAGGACAAAGACGGTCGGCTTGTCGGTCAAAGCATGGTCTTTCGGTTGCTACGCGATGCGCTCCCCCTATATGGGCTGCTCGGCAAAAGGCAAAGCAAGGCGGATATGCGGTGATTTCTGTCATCCTCAACGGCGAACAACGGCAGGTGCGCGAAGGCAGCGTCGCCGATCTCGTCGCCTCGCTTGGCCTCGATGTCAAAAAGGTTGCGGTCGAGCGCAATCGCGAAATCGTGCCGCGCTCGACGTTGGGAGAGGTGGCGCTCGCGGACGGCGACGCGCTGGAAATCGTGCATTTTGTGGGAGGCGGTTGTTGACCGACACTTGGAGCGTTGCCGAACGGACATTCACGTCGCGGCTGATTGTCGGGACCGGCAAGTACAAGGATTTCGAGCAGAATGCGGCGGCAGTCGCGGCGTCGGGGGCGGAGATCGTTACCGTCGCCGTGCGCCGCGTCAATGTGTCGGATCCCAATGCGCCGATGCTGACCGACTATATCGATCCCAGGAAGATCACCTACCTGCCGAACACCGCGGGCTGCTTCAACGCCGACGACGCGATCCGCACGCTGCGGCTCGCGCGCGAGGCGGGCGGCTGGGAT
This sequence comes from Sphingopyxis microcysteis, assembly GCF_012274265.1. Lineage (GTDB taxonomy): Bacteria > Pseudomonadota > Alphaproteobacteria > Sphingomonadales > Sphingomonadaceae > Sphingopyxis > Sphingopyxis microcysteis. Next base: position 1,392,772 of record NZ_JAANYY010000002.1, on the reverse strand, counting down.
CTGGTGAAGCTGGAAGTACTGGGTGAAGCGAAAACGCTTTATCCGAACATGCGCGAGACGCTGGAGGCGACCGAGGTGCTCGCGAAAGAGGGCTTCCTGCCGATGGTTTACTGCGTCGACGATCCGATCGCCGCGAAACAGCTCGAGGATGCCGGGGCCGTCGCGATCATGCCCTTGGGCGCGCCGATCGGTTCGGGGCTGGGCATCCAGAATCGCGTCACGATCCGCCTGATCGTCGAGGGCGCGTCGGTGCCGGTGCTCGTCGATGCGGGCGTCGGCACGGCAAGCGATGCCGCGGTGGCGATGGAGCTTGGCTGCGACGGCGTGCTGATGAACACAGCGATCGCCGAGGCGAAGGACCCGATCCGCATGGCGCGCGCGATGCGCCAAGCGGTCGAGGCGGGGCGCGACGCCTATCTGGCGGGGCGGATGGGCCTGCGCAAATATGCCGATCCGTCGAGCCCGCTGGCAGGGCTTATCTGAGGAGCATCACATGAAAATCCTGACCCTGCTAGCTGCCGCGCTGTTTGTCCCGCAAACAGCAATCGCCCAGCCGGTGTTCGACAGCCACGTCCATCTGTGGGATGGCGACAAGTCGATCGGCGAATATGAGGCGCAGGTGAAAGGTGCCGGGCTGACGATCACCGGCTTTGGCGGTATGTGGTTCGGTGGGCCGGAGAACCAGGCGCTGGCGGGCAATCCGGCCAGCATCCGGGCGCATAATGACGCGCTGCTGGCGCTCGCAAAAAAGCACCCCACGATGGTGCCGATCGCGACCGTCCACCCCTATGATGCGGCGGCGGCGCTCGACGAACTGCAGCGCGTGGCGGGGTTGGGCGTGAAGATGCTCAAGATCCATCCGCACACCCAGCGCTTCGACCCCGCCGACCCCCGGGTGCTGGCGCTGGTTCGGCGCGCCGGCGAACTGGGCGTCGTCGTGGTGATGGACAATGCCAATATCGTGCCGGGCGGCGACAGCGAAAAGCTGTTCAATCTGGCGCTGTCCGCGCCGAAGACCAAATTTGTCTTTGCCCATCTGGGCGGGCTGAATTTCCGTTTCTGGAACATATTGAAAATGGCGCGCACCGCCGAGGGGCTGTTCGGCGACAATATCTATTTCGACATTTCGGCGACGGTGACGCTGGTCGCCGATGCGCCGATCGAGGAAGAATTCATCTGGACGATGCGCAATGTCGGGATCGACCATGTCCTCATCGGATCGGACTATCCGCAGTTTTCGCTCAAACAGACGCTCGACGCGCTCGACAAGCTCGACATCACGCCCGCCGAAAAGGCGAAAATCCGCCACGAAAATGCGCGGGCACTGTTGGGCCTGAAGCCGTAAGGCGAAATCAGAAGGGGGCCGGCGAGCGATAGAGCATCGCGATGCGTTCGATCTGACCGTCGATGCCGAGCACCACCTCGACATCCCACAGCAATTTGCCGGGGCCGTCGGGAAGGACGATGATCCGATAGGGCTGCCACAGCTTGTTGTCGGTTGCCTTGCGCTCGACGCTGAACGTCTTGGCGAGCGGGAGGCGGAGAAAGGCGTCGCGCGGCGCGGTGCGCGTCATCGGATAGGATGCGGGCGCGCCGGACAGTAGCTCGAAATACGCCTTCTCATCGTTCTTGAGCCTGGCCTGCGCCTCGGCGATCTTTGCGATCAGCGCCGCAGCCTCTTCGGCGGTCAAGCCGCGCGTTTGGGGCTGCGCCGGGGCGCTGGCCGGTGTCGGCTGCGCAACGGCGGTGGGAGCGAGCAGAAGGGCGGTCGCTGCGAGCAGGACGGAGCGTGGATTCGTCATGCCGCTATTCAATCCTGTTTGGGCCGCAGGTCAAACATCCTTTTTTCTGAACGCTTTGCCGGGTGCGCGGAACATTGGCGACGGTGGCCCGTTGGTGGGGCAAGAGGCAGCGTCGCCTCGGCCATCAGCTAAGGAGAAATTCCATGGGTGAACTCACCGAAAAAGCCAAAGGTCTCGCCAACGAAGCCGTAGGCAACACCAAGCAGGCGATCGGCAAGGCGACCGACAACGAGCGGCTGCGCGCCGAAGGCGAGGCGCAGGAGCGCAAGGGCGAAGCCCAGAATCTGAAGGGCAAGGTCCAGGGCGCGCTGGGCGACAAGGTCTGACGATCCGCCGTCATGCTAAAGGAAAAGGCTCCGGGAAACCGGAGCCTTTTTTGTTGGGTGGTGGATCGCTCGCATCCCACCGTAGCCCTGAGCCTGTCGAAGGGCGCCTATCGCCGTTAAGCGCCCTTCGACAGGCTCAGGACTAGGGCTTTTTAGCGACCGCCCGACGCGACCAGATCGACGTCGGTCATGCCGCCGTCGCGGCGCGCCATGATGACATAGGCGAGGTCGCCCTTGGTGCCGCCCAGCATATGCTCATTGCCGTTGACGCGATGGTCGCTGGTGTAACCGGCGCGCACCGCCATCGTGTGATAATAATCGAACACGCCCTGGATCGACGCTGCGGTCTGGAAATTGACGACGCGGATGTTGCACTTGCCGCCCGCGATGCCAGCGGCTTCGCGCAGCGTCGCGCGCGGGTAGACTTTGAACGCGGCGGGCAGGCGATCGGCCCAGGCATTGCCATATGTCAGCTTGGCGTCGCAGCCGCCCTTTGACTGATCGCGGGCGAGCGCGCCGATGGTCACCGGGCGGTCCTTCGCTTCGCAGCCGTCGCAGCCGGCTTCGAGCGGCAAGGCTTTCGGGGCTGTCAGCAACTTGCCGGCCTTGAGCGCCGCGGCGGCTTCGGCGACGGTCGCGGCCTTGCCGCCCGCAACGCCGGGAACGCCGCCATCGACGGGCCGGTTACCCGGACCGACGGCATTCTGGTTCGCCTGACCCGCGAGCTTGGGATCGACCATGATCTTGTCTTCGAGCGCGCCCTTCACCGCCGGGTCGGCGTTGGTCAGCCCGTCGTCGAGCGGGGCGAGTTCGGACTTGGCTTCGGGGTTGTCCCGGCAACCGGCAAGCGGTGCCGCCGCCATCAGCAGGCCGGTGACCAGCCATTTTCCGCGCAAGATCATCGCTAACACTCCCTTAATCTTTGACCCGGATTGCCCGATCCTGGTTAAAAAGGCGCAAAGAAAATGCGTTAACGGGTAACGCTTTGTTAGCCGAAAACTGTCTCGGACAGGGACGCTTTCGGGTCGCAGCGGATGAGCCGCGAGGTTGCGACGGCCGCCTGACGGTGGATGACCGCCTGTCGATAGACCGGATCGGTGACCATTTCCATGAAGGCGGCGCTGGTCGGATATTCGGCGATGAACATCGCGTCCCAATGTTCGGCATCGGGACCGATCACCATCGCCTGCATCGTCCCGCGCCACACGATCCGGCCACCGACGCGCTGGAATATCAGTCCGCTGTCGGCGCCATAATGGGCATAGGCGTCGGCGCCGCTCAGCCCTTTGTCGGCCAGCCCATGGTCGGCGGGGTAGGTCGCGGTGGCCTTGAAGCGAACGAGGTTGAGCATGTGGATCACGCGATCGCGCGGCAGCGCCTTGAACGCATCGAACTGCGCGCGTTCGGGGTCGATGTGCTGGTCGGTCATGGCAGGAACTCCTTGCGCTTGATCCGCCAGGCATCGGCGCTTTGCGTCCAGGCGTCCACCGGTGCATCCTCGAACGGCGCGGGCAGTCGGGTCGGGCCGCTGTTGGTCGCGCCGAGCCGTGCAGCGAGCGCCTGCGACCGCGTGTTGGTGGGGTCGATGCTGTGCATCAGTTCGGGCCATTTCAGAAATTCGACGGCAAAATCGCACGCGGCGACCGATCCTTCGAATGCGTAGCCTTTGCCGGCAAATTTAGCGCGCACGCCATAGCCGATCTCGGGCGCGGGCCAGCCGTCGGGCTCCCATGGCCCCAGCCGTCCGACCCATTCGCCGCTGGCGCGTTCGATCACCGAAAACATCGAGAAACCGCGAATATGCCATGCGCCGGCGAGCGTGCACCATTGGCGCCAGGCCGCGGCGCGGGGGCAGGTGCCACCAATGAATTTCATGGTTTCGGGCTCGGCGCACATTTCGGCGAACGCGTCGAAATCCTCGGCGGCGGGCGGTCGCAGGATGAGGCGCTCGGTAACGAGCAGCGGGCCGTTGAGCATGGTCGATCCTCTCCCGTTGATCAGGGAGAGTGCTTGTGGGCCAAGTCGCTCGGCGGGACAAGCGCCGGATGAAGGCCAGACACGATGTTGAGGGCGCCGACGACCAGGTCGACGCCCTCTCCATCACGTGTGCGGGCGGAGGGGTCTCGGACCCACACCCGTAACGGGGTCTCTATCGCTTAGCGGCAGCGATATTTGTCGCGGTCGATCTCGCGGCCGATCAGCGCGCCGCCCGCGGCGCCAATCACCGTACCGAGCAGCTTGTCGCCGCGACCGGCGATTTCATTACCGGCGAGGCCGCCGACGGCGCCACCGATCAACAGGCCCGTGGTGCCATTGTCGCGCTTGCAGCGATAACGACCATCGTCACCGCGCCAGACGCGGGTGTTCGCATGGACGCGCTGGTCATGGTAATGACGCTTTTTGCGCTTGTGAAAGCTGCTCGACTGATCGAGTTCATGAAAGCCTGGCGCCTTGGCGGGGGCCGTCATCCCGGCATAGGCCGGAGCGGTCAGGGCAACGCTGGCAGCGGCGATGGCGCCCATCAGGCCTTTGTTGAAGTTACGCATCTTATAATCCTTTCCTGGCGTCGCGCCTTGTGCCGCTGGACGGCTTTGGGCGCTTCGAGGAGAAAACGACCCACGCCCCAATCGCGTTGCATGAACGCGGGGCAACAAGATGAAGCGAGCGTTATCATCGACGAACCGAAAGGGACTTGCTGGTTGCGCGGCGGCATGCGACAGTCCCGAAATGCTCAATATTGCCTCGCTCGTCATCGGCGCCATCGCTCTGGTTCTGGCTGTTTTCGCCTTCATTCCGCTGTTGGGGTGGGCAAATTGGGTCATCGTTCCTTTTGCGGTTGTCGGGCTCGCGCTCGGCGCCATGTCTAGCAGCACCAGCGGTCGCAATCTGAACATTGTCGTGATCGTCATCGGCGTAGTCCGCCTGATGCTGGGCGGCGGCATCATCTGAATTTCGGCCGAAAGGCAGGTTTTTTGTCCATGGTTCAGCCGACCGTCCCCGCGGCGCGCGAGCAGCGCGGTCTGCCCTATGCGCTGGGCGCCTATGCGATCTGGGGCTTTGTTCCGCTGTTCTTCAAGCTGCTGGAGGCGGTGCCGCCGGTCGAGGTGCTGGCGCAGCGGATCATCTGGTCATTGCCGCTGTGTTTCGTGATCATGGCGTTGCGCCGCCAGATCGGCGAATATCTGGCGGCGCTGAAAGATTGGCGCGTGCTGCGCCTGCTGCTCGCGAGTTCGCTGCTGATCGCGCTCAACTGGCTCGTTTACATCCATGCAGTGTTTACCGATCATGTGCTCGCGGCCAGCCTTGGCTATTATCTCAACCCGCTGGTCAATGTGCTGCTCGGCATGATCTTCCTGGGAGAGCGATTGTCGCGGCTACAGGCGGTTGCGGTGGCGATCGCGGCGATTGGCGTTGCGATCCTGCTGGCCGGGGCACTCGACACCCTGTGGATCAGCCTGACGCTGGCGCTGAGTTTCGGAACCTATGGGCTGATCCGCAAGGTAGTGCCGGTGGGTTCGCTCCCGGGGCTGGCGATCGAGACGACCTTGTTGCTACCCGTGTCGCTGGCGGCGGCGGCTTATTACCTCTGGATCGGCGACGGGCTTGGCTTTGGGGCGAGCGCCCAGATCAGCTGGCTGCTCGCGGCGGCGGGCGTGGTCACCGCGATACCCCTGCTGTTGTTCGCGACCGCGGCGCGTCGGATGAGTTATGCGGCGCTCGGCTTTGTCCAATATCTGGCGCCGAGCATCGCGTTTCTGCTTGGGCTGTTCGTGTTCGATGAACCGCTGAAGCCCGCGCAGCTGTTTTGCTTTTTGCTGATCTGGCTCAGTATCGCTGTGTTCAGTTTCGACATGTGGCGCAAGATGCGCGCGGAGCGGGTGGTCGCAGCCTGATTGCCGTCGCCCCAGCGTCTCACCCGCATGGAATGGCACGACCTCGCCGATCCGGTCGGGGACGACGACCTCGGCGCGTTCCAAGGTCACCGTGCCCTCATTGAGCGGCAGGCCGTAAAAGCGTGGTCCATGTTCGCTGGCAAACCCCTCGAACCTGTCGAGCGCGCCATCCTCGTCGAAGGCCGCGATATAGCTTTCGAGCGCATAGGGCGCATTGAAGATCCCCGCGCAGCCGCACGACGCTTCCTTGGTATCCACCGCGTGCGGCGCGCTGTCGGTGCCGAGGAAGAATTTGGGCGAGCCCGAGGTCGCGGCGGCGCGCACCGCGAGGCGGTGGTGCTCGCGCTTGGCGACGGGCAGGCAATAGGCGTGCGGGCGAATGCCGCCGACCAGCATGGCGTTGCGATTGATGTGGAGGTGCTGCGGGGTGATCGTCGCGGCGACGTTGGCGGGGGCGCCCGCGACGAACTGCGCCGCCTCTGCGGTGGTGATATGTTCAAAGACGATCTTGAGCTCGGGGAGGGCGCGGACGAGCGGTTCCAGCGTGCGCTCGATGAACACCGCCTCGCGGTCGAAGATATCGACGTCATGGTCGGTGACCTCGCCGTGGATCAGCAGCGGCATGCCGATGCCTTGCATCCGCTCGAGCACGCCCATGATGTTGGCGACGTCGGTCACGCCATGCGCGCTGCCGGTGGTGGCATGCGCGGGGTAGAGTTTGGCGGCGGTAAACACGCCCTCAGCATGGCCGCGCGCGATTTCGTCGGCGTCGGTAGCGTCGGTCAGATAGGCGACGATCAGCGGGGTGAAGTCGAGGTCGGCGGGGACCGCGGCGTTGATCCGGTCGCGATAGGCGCGGCCTTCCTCGGCGGTGGTCACCGGCGGCGACAGATTGGGCATGACGATCGCGCGGGCGAACTGGCGCGCGGTGTAGCGCGCGACATGGGTCAGCATCGCGCCGTCGCGCAGGTGAACGTGCCAGTCGTCGGGGCGGCGGATCGTCAGGCGGTCGGTCATACGGCTCTCGCGGGTAAAATGGGCGCTTGGTTTTGGCTGCCGCGTCCCTAGATTATCGCCATGGCCAATACCACCCTCATCAACCGTGCCCTGATCCGTCTGTCGGGGGACGATGTCCGCGGCTTTCTGCAGGGTTTGGTCACCAACGACACGTCGGGCGATTTGCCGGTCTGGGCGGCGCTGCTGTCGGGGCAGGGCAAGGCGCTGTTCGATTTCCTGATCTGGGGCGATGGTAACGACATATTGATCGATTGCGAGCGCGATGCCGCGGGCGATCTGGCGAAGCGGCTGACGCTCTATCGCCTGCGCCGTGCGATCACGATCGAGCTCGAACCCGACCTCTGCGTCCATTGGTCGGTCGAGGGTGACGCCGGCGTCGTCGATCCACGGCTGCCCGAGCTGGGCCGGCGCTGGCTGGCGCCCGCCGATGGTGATGCGGGCGCGGACGAGGCATGGCGCGCGCACCGGCTGGCGCTGGGCGTCACCGAAGGGCGCGCCGAGCTGGGCGACGGGACGACGCTATGGCTCGAATGCAATGCAGCCGAACTGAACGGGGTCAGTTTCTCCAAGGGCTGCTACGTCGGACAGGAAAATACCGCGCGGATGAACTGGCGCCAAAAGATCAACCGGCGGTTGGTGGTGGTGCCGATCGCCGAAGCCGATGAAAAACGTCAAGTGATCGCCTATCCCGATCTCGGCTGGTCGGTCGAGCATCGCCGGGTCGAGAGCATCGACCCCGCCTTAGCCCCGCCCTGGATGCGCGGTGCACTGGTGCCGACCGGAGCCTGACAGGCGCCGCGATGTCTGCTATGATCCAGCCATGCGCGCTTTCCTGATCTCGTCGGCGCTGGTCGCCGCATTCGCTACGCCCGCCCTCGCGACGGAGGCGGGTGCGCCCGCTTCGTTGCTCGCGGTTGAGACTGAAGCGGCCGCACCGCGGGCGCAGCTGGCTCCGCTTGCTGCCGATTCGGCGTGGACGCCGCGCTTTGCCGCGGCCGCGGACGAGTTGGCGACGGCGCTGCGGTCGCGCGACGAGGCGCGCTGGGCGCCGCTGCTCGGCGGGCAATGGCTCGCGGCGGCCGACCGCGCGCAGATCGCGGAACTGCTCCGCGACGGCAACAGCCCCTTTCGGCACGCCTTGTTTTCCAAGGGGTTTACGCACCGCGCGATCCTTGGCTGGAGCGCGCCGGCGTCGCTGAACGCCGACGAACGCGCCGCGATCGAAGCCGGGACCGAGGCGGAGGCGCTGGTGTGCTGGTCGGCGGGTGGCGCTGGCGATCAATGGCCGGTGACCGCCGCCGATGCCGACAATCGGGCGGATCGGCCCTATGCTTGCGCGCGGATCGCGTATAGCATTCGCGGCGAAAAGCCGACGTGGCGCGCCTTCATCGAACAGCCGCTCGCTTAACCATTCTCCAACCCAAATTTGCGACAAGCCGCGCCATGTTCGGGCGCTTCCTTGGTTTGACCGCGGTCATCGCAGCGGTTTCGATCGGCATCGCCGGGGTCGCCATCCGCGCGCCCGGCAGCGATGCCCGCGCGTCAGCCGATGCCGATGCCGATGACAACAGCAACTGGACGACTCAGCGCAGCCGCAGCGGCGGCTGGGATTCGTCGACCAGCAAGCCGCGTTCGTCGGGGGGCGAAGTGCGGCTCGGCCGATCGGGCGATTCGCATTTTTATGCCGACACCAATATCGACGGCACCAATATCCGGATGATGGTCGACAGCGGCGCTTCGATCATCGCGCTCACCCGCCGCGATGCCGAAGCAATCGGGATCGATGTCGATCGGCTGCCGATCGGCGGCATGGCGCGCACCGCGGGCGGCGAGGTTCCGATGCGCACCGTGATGCTCGACAGCGTCGAGGTCGACGGGCTGGAAGTACGGCAGGTGCAGGCAGCGGTGATCGACACCGACATGGGCGTGTCGCTGCTCGGCCAGAGCTATCTGTCGCAGCTCGATGCGGTGAATGTCGAAGGCGACACGATGACGCTGCGCTGAGGCGCCGCGCTACTTTGCCTTCTTGTCGATCAATACCGCCTGTTGCCAGCGGCTTGGCGCCTTGTCGGTGCGGTGGATGCACCCGGCCCAGCAGCATGGCCGCTTCTTGCCCTCGTGCAACTCCTCGATCGTCCGCTCGATCCGGCGTGTCCGCGTCTTGGCCTGTTTGGCGTCGTCGACCCAACAGATAAACTCGTTGCGGCCGAGCGGGGTTAGGCTTTGCCACAGCGCCAGCGCCGCGACATCGGAGGTCAGGGCCGCCTGCATATCGCTGCCCGCGACATGCACGGTGCCGTGAAGAAAGGCGTCGGTCATGGCCCGGAGGAATAGGGGGGCCGGCTCGGCGGGTCAAATCGGCGATGGCTTGCCATTTGCACCGCTTTTCCCCACATCACCGGCATGAACGCTCCCCAACCTCCGATGCGCGCGGCGATCGTGCCGGTCACCGCTTTCCAGCAGAACTGCACCCTGCTCTGGTGCACCGAAACCAACAAGGCGGCCTTTGTCGATCCGGGCGGCGACCTGCCCAAGCTGAAGGATGCGGTGCGGCAGACGGGGGTCGAGGTCGAGAAGATCCTCGTGACCCACGGCCATATGGATCATTGCGGCCAGGCGGGGATGCTGGCGAAGGAACTGGGCGTGCCGATCGAGGGGCCGCACGAGGATGACCGCTTCTGGATCGCGCAATTCGCCGAGGATGGCGCGCGGTTCGGGATGGTCGGGGAAACCTTCGAACCCGATCGCTGGCTGGTCGATGGCGACACGGTGACGGTTGGCAATCTGACGATCGACGTCATTCATTGCCCCGGTCATACGCCGGGCCATGTCGTGTTTCATCATGCGCCGTCGAAACTGGCGATTGTCGGCGACGTGATTTTCCAGGGGTCGATCGGGCGCACCGACTTTCCGCGCGGCAATCACCAGCAATTGCTCGATTCGATCACGCAAAAGCTGTGGCCGCTGGGCGGCGACACGACCTTCCTGCCGGGACATGGCGCGCACAGCAATTTCGCACATGAGCGGCGTACCAACCCGTTTGTTGGCGATATGGTGTTGGGAACGACTGGCTAAACATTCTCGTCATTGCGAGCGCAGCGAAGCAATCCAGGGCGTGACAAGCCGCTCTGGATTGCTTCGCTGCGCTCGCAATGACGGTGCGTTTACTTCGGCGCCACCACCATCGTTTCCTCAATCTCGGTCGTCGTGATGCTGGTCGGTGTCATATATACGATCCACAGCGCGCCGAGCGCCAGGCCGAGCTGGGTCAGCATGGTGATGATGGTGCCGACCATGCGGCCCCACATCATGCCGTCCATGCCGATCGCGTGCAGGATACGCCCGACGAGGTACAGCGCGCCGACGGCCCACAGCCACATCGACGAGCCGAGGCCGAGTTCGACGAGCGCCAGCAGGATCAGCACAAAGGCGGTGTTCTCGACAAAATTGCTGTGCGCGCGCATGCGGCGGGTCACCATTTCGCTGCCGCCGTCGCCGATGAAGACCTTCTCCTTGGTCCGTACGCGGCCGACGCGGATCGACAGCCACAGGTTGAGCAGCGCCGCTCCCGCGGCAATCGTCAGGCTGATTGGCAAGATTATCATATGCGTCCCCCCATTCGTCCGCAGCTGTTGTCGCCGGACGCTGACCGCGTGTGTGGCATCGCACCAGCGGATCGGCAAGAGCGACACATTCGCCCGTCGATTGTCATGCGCAGGGGTTGCCTTTGCGGGCAAAAACGCTATAGCCCCGCCCGATCCGGCACCCGACACCTTCTGGCGTTGAGGCACCCTTCGGCGGACGATTTCCCTGTCGCTATCGGACTGGGACAAAGTATCGCACGGCGGGCGGGCCAGTCATTTCCGGCAACGGCGATGACAAATCCGGGTAGCCGATTCGTGACACACTATTGAGAATGCAGGAAATATCATGGCCGTTCCCAAGCGAAAAACCTCGCCCTCGAAGCGCGGCATGCGTCGCAGCCACGACAGCCTGAAGGTCGAAGCCTTTCAGGAATGCCCGAACTGCGGCGAGCTGAAGCGCCCGCACAACCTGTGCAATGCCTGTGGCCACTACAACGGCCGCGAAGTGGTGTCGGTCGGCGCCTGACCCCTAGCCGGAGCGCGAATACATGGCACTGACACCGCGAATCGCGATTGATGCGATGGGCGGTGACGTCGGCGTGCGCATGATGCTCGCCGGCGCTGCGATGGCGCGCCACAAGCACGACGGCCTGCGCTTCATCCTCGTCGGCGACGAGGTGCAGATCAAGGCGGCGCTCGACAACCACCCGAATCTGCGCGCGGCGTCGGACATCATCCACACCGATGGCATGGTGACGGGCGAGGACAAGCCGAGCCAGGCGATCCGCAAGGCGAAAAGCACCTCGATGGGGCTCGCGATCGACGCGGTGAAGCGCGGCGATGCCGGCGGCGCCGTGTCGGCGGGCAACACCGGCGCGCTGATGGCGATGGCCAAGCTCGCGCTGCGCACGATGCCGGGGATCGACCGGCCCGCGCTCGCGGCGCTGCTGCCGACGCTCGGCGCCAACGACGTCGTGATGCTCGACCTTGGCGCCAATACCGAATGCGACGCCACCAACCTCACGCAATTTGCGGTGATGGGCGCGGCCTATGCGCGCACGGCGATGGGGCTGGAACGCCCGCGCGTCGCGCTGCTCAACATTGGCACCGAAGAACTGAAGGGCACCGACGAGATCCGCGATGCCGCGGCGTTGCTGCGCGCCGCCAAAGGGCTGCCGATGGAGTTTACGGGCTTTATCGAGGGCGACAAATTGTCGCGCGGCGACGTCGACGTGATCGTTCATGACGGTTTTTCGGGCAATATCGCGCTGAAGACGATCGAGGGGACGGCGCGCTTCGTCACCGATCTGCTCCGCCGCGCCTTCACCAGCTCGACGCGCTCGAAGATCGGCTTCCTGATCTCGCGCCCGGCGACCGAGCTGCTGCGTCACCATCTCGACCCCAACAACCATAATGGCGCGGTGTTCCTGGGCCTAAACGGCGTCGTGCTCAAAAGCCATGGCAGCGCGGACGCGAAAGGGGTCGCAAATTGCGTTCACCTGTGCGCCGAACTGATCGAAAAGGACATTACGCGGCAGGTGACCGAGGATCTGGCGAATTTCCGCAGCGGCGACGCGGCGTGACCGTGCGTGCGATCCTGGCCGGAACCGGTTCGGCGTTGCCGCGCACCCGGGTGTCGAACGCCGAACTCGCGGCGCGCGTCGACACCAGCGACGAATGGATCGTCGAGCGCACCGGCATCCGTTTCCGCCACATCGCCGAACCCGACGAGACGACCGCGACGCTGGGCGCCGACGCCGCCAGACAGGCGCTGGCCGCCGCCGGGCTCGAGCCATCGGACATCGGGCTGATCATCGTCGCCACCGCGACCCCCGACAACACCTTCCCGGCCAGCGCGACCAAGGTCCAGGCGCTGCTCGGTGCGCCCGATTGCATCGCTTTCGACGTGGCCGCGGTCTGTTCGGGTTTTCTCTATGCGGTATCGGTCGCCGACTCGATGCTGCGCACCGGCGCGGCAAAGCACGCGTTGGTGATCGGCAGCGAAACCTTCAGCCGCATCCTCGACTGGGAAGACCGCACGACCTGCGTGCTGTTCGGCGACGGGGCGGGCGCAGTGGTGCTGTCGGCAGAGGATGTCGAGGATGGCCGCGGCATTCTCGCGACGCGACTCCACGCCGAGGGCAAATATTGCGACATGCTCTATGTTGACGGCGGGCCGTCGACCACCGGCACGGTCGGCCATGTCCGCATGCAGGGCCGCGAAGTGTTCCGCCATGCGGTGACCAACCTGGCGTCGGTGCTGGGCGAAGTGATGACCGATGTCGGCCTGTCGTCCGACCAGATCGACTGGATCGTGCCGCATCAGGCGAACAAGCGGATCATCGATGCGACCGCCAAAAAGCTCGGCCTGCCCGCCGAACGCGTCGTGCTGACGGTCGACCAGCATGCCAACACCTCGGCCGCGTCGGTGCCGCTGGCGCTCGACCTCGCGGTACGCGACGGACGGATCAAGCGCGGCGACCTGGTCGTGCTCGAAGCGATGGGCGGCGGCTTTACCTGGGGCGCGGCGGTCCTGCGCGTCTGACCTGCGGCTTCACCGCATTAACTCCTCGTCCCATCCGTTTCAGTTTGGCGGATTAATTCGCTTTTGTTACATAGGGGCACGGGACTCGTGACGGTGGGGGCTGTCCGGGACCGGTTCGAACATTTTCGCTTCACGAGGGGGAAGGGACCGTCATGACCGCAGGGACGCTTACGCGAGCCGATATTGCGACGCGGATCAACCAGCAGATCGGGTTGTCGCGCAATGAATCGGCGACGATCGTCGAGTCGATTCTGGACCATATGTCCAACGCGCTGGCGGACGGGCAGAATGTCAAAATCTCCGGCTTTGGCACCTTTGTCCTGCGCGACAAGGCACAGCGTATCGGTCGCAATCCCAAGACCGGCATCGAAGTGCCGATCCTGCCGCGCCGCGTGATGACCTTTCGCGCCAGCCAGACGATGCGAGCGCGCGTTGCCGGTAAATAATCCAGGCCTCGGCCATGGTGGGGTTTGACGTGCCGGACGACAACGGCAAGGCGCCCGCTGCCATGCTCGCGATCGGCGAGCTGGCCGACCGCATCGGGGTGCCGACGCACGTCCTGCGCTACTGGGAAACGCGCTTTCCGCAACTGAAGCCGCTCCAGCGCTCGGGCCGCCGCCGCTATTACCGCGCCGAGGATGTGGCGCTGGCGGAACGCATCCATCATCTGCTGCATGTGCAGGGGTTTACGGTCGAGGGCGCGCGTAAGGCGTTGTCGGAGGGGGGGGCGAAGGCTGCTCCGGCACCAGCCGTTGAGGTCCGCGCCGAGCGCGCGACCGAGAATGACACGATGCGGCAGGCGCAGGGTGTACCGGTGGCGGCGCTCGTCGCGCTGCGCCAGCGATTGGCGGCAGCGCTGGATTGACGCGACCAGCGTCGGGTATCAGCAAGTTCGAGAACGCCTGTTTAGAGGTGGATTTAAGCCATTCCCTTCCCTTCCAGGGAGGGGTTAGGGGTGGGTGCGAGCGAAGCGAGCCGAGGCAGAATGCCGCCTTCGGCGGCTACCCACCCCCAGCCCCTCCCTAAAAGGGAGGGGAGAAGACATGTCCGCTTCCGGTCGATTCCCGCCATTCCGCGACCGAAGCTGCGGCCTAATCGTGATCCATCGCCGGCGCTAGCGTCGGGTCGAGGTCGCGGGGGCGGATGAAGGCGGTGAAGCGCGCCATGCCGGTGTCGAGATCGTGCCAGTCGGCGATGTCGAGTTCGAGCCGCGCGAGCGCCGACGTCGGCAGCTTTTCCTCAACCTCGCCGCGCAACTCGTCGCCGCTCGTTTCGGGGACGAGCATCAGGATCAGATCCTCCAGCCCCGGATTATGCCCCGAAATCAGCAGATGCTGCGCATCGCGCCCAGTGTCGCGGATGACATCGATCAGCGTCGCGGCGGAGGCGAGATAGATGCGGCGGTCCCAATGCGGCTCGATCATGTCCAAATCGGCGGCAGGCTGAAAGATGTCGAGCGTCTCGGTCACGCGCACCGCGGGCGAGGCAATGATCCGGTCGACGGGCAGCTTCTGACGCTTCAGCCATTGCCCGACGATTTCGGCGCCGCGCGCCCCGCGTTTGTTGATCGGGCGGTCAAAATCGCGCTCGACCTGAACGTCCCAACCCGATTTGGCGTGGCGCAGGATCGTCAAACTCTTCAAAATCTTCCCCCGCGCGTTCGCGCTTATGCCGTCGTTCGAGCCGCCTTGTGCCGCAAACTTATGACGGTGAAAAGGCTGGAAAGGCGGTTTTTCGCCTTTCGACGTTCGCCGCCGCGACATGATTGACCGCTTCGTCGAGCGGCAGGCGGCGGATCGGGGTGCCTTCGGGAAAGGCGCTGAGCAGCCTTGACGGGAAGCTGGGCGAGAGCATGACGAACTGGCCGAAATCGTCGGCGCGGCGGATTAGCCGCCCGAACGCCTGCCCGATGCGGCCGCGAATGACCATGTCGTCATAGGCGCTGCCGCCCTGCGCGGCACGCCGCGCGGCGTGCAGGATCGTCGGGCGCGGCCATGGCACCCCCTCCATGATCACCTGCCGCAACGATTCGCCGGGAACATCGACGCCATCGCGCAGCGCGTCGGTGCCGAGCAGCGAGGCGTGCGGGTCGGCGCGGAAGATGTCGACGAGCGTGCCGGTGTCGAGCGGGTCGACATGCTGCGCGTAAAGCGGCAGCCCGGCGCGCGCGAGGCGGTCGGCGATGCGGGCATGGACGATGCGCAGCCGCCGGATCGCGCTGAACAGCCCCAGCGCGCCGCCGCCCGACGCTTCGATCAAACGGCTGTAAGCCCCGGCGAGCGCCGGCAGGTCGCCGCGCGCGAGGTCGGTGACGATGATGACCTCCGACTGGCGGGCATAATCGAACGGGCTGGGGACGGCGAAATGGCGGACGCAGCCGTCCATGTGGCGCGCGCCGGTGCGAATGTCGGCCTCGGTCCAGCCCTGCGCGCCATGGCCGCTACGGAGCGTCGCCGAGGTGACCAGCACGCCTTGCGCAGGTCGATAAACCACATCGGCGATCGGGCGCGCGGGGTCGAGCCAGTGGCGGTGTAGCCCGGTGTCGAACTCGCGCCCGTCGTAGCGGTCGATTGCCAGCCAGTCGACGAAATCGGGGTCGGCGGGGCCGCCGACGCGGCCGAGCAGCGACAGCCAGCCGCCGAGCGTGTCAATGCGCGTGCCAAGGCTGTGGCGCGCGCCGTCAACCCTTGCCCGGGCTTGCCCGTCGAGCCAGTCGGGCGGGTCTTCGATCAAGGCTTCGAGGCGCTTGCCGAGCGCCAGCAGCGGGCGGAGCAAAGCCTCGACCGCGTCGCTCGCCGCCGCTGCGGCGGCGACCAGCGCCGCGTCGGGGTCGGCCAGCTCGGTTTCGAGGCCGTAGCCCGCGTCGGCGGTGCGCGTATCGACCGCGCGCGCATAGACCTGTCCGCGCACCGCCGCAAGCAGCCGTTCGATCGCGCCCCACGGGTCATTCTCGGACAGGCGGCCGAGCCAGCCATCGCCGGGAAGCTCGGCGGCGGCGGCGATCGCGGCCTGAATCGCGCGGTCGCCCGCCTCGTCATAGCTCGCGACATCGGCGAGCCGCGCCGCGAGCCCGCGGCGGCGCCCGCGCGACTTGCCCTCTGGCCCCAGCACCCAGCGGCGGATTTCGACCGCTTCCTGCCCGGTCAGCGCGGCGGCGAACATGCTGTCGGCGGCGTCCCACAGATGATGGCCCTCGTCGAAGATCAGCCGCGTCGCCGCGGCGCCGGCATCGCGCGGGCGCGCCGCCTGCACCATGGTCAGCGCATGGTTGGCGATGACGATGTCGGCTTGGGTCGCGGCGCGCGCCGATCGTTCGATGAAGCATTTGCGGAAATGCGGGCACCCCGCATAGATGCACTCGCCGCGCCGGTCGGTCAGCGCGGTCGTCCCGTTGCGGCGGAACAGCGCGGGAAGCCAGCCCGGCAAATCGCCGCCGATCATGTCGCCGTCGCGTGTATAGGCGGCCCAGCGCGCGACGAGCTGCGCGAGGATCGCGGCGCGGCCCGAAAAGCCGCCCTGCAGCGCGTCTTCCAGATTGAGCAGGCAGAGGTAATTTTCACGACCCTTGCGCACCACGACCTTTTCGCGGTGCGTCGCGGCGTCGGGGTAGAGTTTTTCGGTCTCGCGCGACAATTGGCGTTGCAGCGCCTTGGTAAAGGTCGAGATGCAGACGCTGCCCGCCGACTGGTCGATCCATTGCTTGGCAGGCGCGAGATAGCCCAATGTCTTGCCGATCCCCGTGCCCGCCTCGGCAACGAGCATCTGCGGCGCATCCTTGCGCTCGCGCGGGGCAAAGATCGCGGCGGTCGCGCGTGCATAATCCTGTTGCCCCGCGCGGCGTTCGGCGCCGTCGCCGGTCAGCCGGTCGAGCCGCGCGGTGACGTCTCCTTCGTCGATCGTCACCTGCCGCGGCGCGGGGCGGGGTGTCTGTTCTTCCCATTCGGGCAGACGCGCGAACAGCCAGCGTTCATTGGCGTCTGGCGCCGTCAGGCGCGGCTGGACGAGCGGCGCCCACGGCCAGCGCTGGCGCGCCAGCGCCTGCATGCCGTGCCAGGCGCCTTCGCGCTCGGGCCAGGCAGGGGCCTCGATCCCCGCAAGCATGGCTGCGGTTGCCCGTGGCAGAAAGGCGGCGATGTCTTCCTCGGTCTTTGGCGGGGCAAGGTCGATCGCCGCCGCAATCCCCGCCGGGGTCGGCACCGCAAAGCGCGCGGGATAAAGGAAAGCGAAAAGTTCGAGCAGGTCGAGCCCCGACAGCTCGGGATAGCCCAGCCGGTCGCCGGTCAGCGCTGCATTGAGCAGCAGGTGCGGGGTCGCGGCCACCGCCGCAATCGCCTCACCGCGCCCGACCCGCTGCACGCGTCCCTGCGTATCGGCGATCCAGATGCCGACGTGACTCGCATGGATCGCAGGGAGGGAGAGAGGATCGGGCGCCACCGCACCAGCCTAGGGACAAAAGGCGAACGCGGCAAGGCGTGCCGTGGCTTTGGAGCCATCCTTCGTCCGTTTGTCCTGAGCTTGTCGAAGGACCGTTCTGATCTTTACCCGGGCCGAAATTTTGCTCCAATATAGCGGCGGGATGCCATGGTTGCTTGGGCAGAAGAAAGAACAACCCTTCGACAAGCTCAGGGCGAACGGAGAAGGTTAAGCCTAAAAGGATGTTGGGATGAGCGAAGAAGGCGCGATCGGTGCGGTAGTCGACGAGATGTATGCGATGATCTCGGGGCCGAAGGGGCCGCGCGACTGGTCGCGGCAGGCGAATTGTTTTCATCCCGACGCGCGGCAGATCCGGACGTGGGTCGATGCCGATGGACGCGCGACCTTTCGCAGCATGGGGCTGGCCGATTATGCGCGCGACACGACGCCCTTTTTTGCCGCCAATGATTTTTTCGAGGTCGAGATTGGGCGGCGGATCGATGTGATGGGCAATATCGCCCATGTCTGGAGCGCCTATGAGGCGCGCACCGCGCTCGATGATGCGGCGCCCGAGCGGCGCGGGATCAATTCGATCCAGCTGTTCAAGGATCCCGATCTTGGCTGGCGGATCATGGCGATGATCTGGGACAATGAGCGCGAGGGCGTGGCGATCGCGCCCTTTTGACGCCTCTTCCGGCGATCAGTTGAGGCCGCGGCGTCCGAACGTGACCGGCCGACTGCTCTGAAATATCTGCGCGGGTTCGATCAGCATGGCATTTCGTGCTCGATTCAACGCGTTATAGAGCGGACCGTGGGTCAGCTCGTACGGGAAGCGCACCCCCATGCGATCGACTTCGGACCACATGACGACCGCGTATGTGACCTGGCCGCCATAATGGATTTCGCAGCGCGAGCGGGCGGGCATGCTGGCACCGTCGATCCGCGCGCCACCTTCGGACAGATCGGTGATCTGCCCTTCGACGAAGTTGAGGACGCCGTTGACGGTGACGTCGAGCGCGACCGGCGTGCGGGTCTGGCGGCGGGGCTGCGGAATGCGGGGCGTGTCCATGGCATGATGCTAAGCCAAAGATGGTAAACAATCCGGTAACGATAGTCCGGCAAGGCTGACCCGCGACGACGATGCCCCGGTACATGGCCGCGGCTGGCGCGGCGCGCCGAAACGGGCAGAAGGGCGCCGCCCCCTCCCCAAGGTCAGGATTCGCTGATGAAAGCCGTTGTCTGCCCCCGTTATGGTGGTCCCGAGGTGCTTGAGTTTAGCGACGTGCCGACGCCCGAACCCGGGGCGGGCGAGGTGCGCGTCAAAGTGATGGCGACGTCGGTGACGTC
Source organism: Sphingopyxis microcysteis (assembly GCF_012274265.1). Classification (GTDB taxonomy): domain Bacteria; phylum Pseudomonadota; class Alphaproteobacteria; order Sphingomonadales; family Sphingomonadaceae; genus Sphingopyxis; species Sphingopyxis microcysteis. The sequence goes on along the minus strand of NZ_JAANYY010000002.1, from coordinate 1,373,845 downwards.
GGGCGACAGCCGCCTGCGCGCCGCGCGGTTTCCCACGGGTATGGCCATGCTTGCGCGCCCATTCCTGGGCTTTCGCGGGCCGCGCCAGCCGATTTTGGGGACCGAGATCGCCGGGATCGTCGATGCCGTCGGCGCTGGTGTCACCCGCTACCGCGCTGGCGACACGGTGATGGCCTTTCCGGGCGGCAAGATGGGATGCCATGCCGAATATCGCTGTGTCCCGGAAAACGGGCCGATCGCGCGCAAACGCGCCGGTTTGAGCTTTGCCGACGCGGCGACCCTGTGTTTTGGCGGCTGCACGGCGCTCCATTTCCTGGATGTCGCTGGTGTTTTGCCCGGCGACCGCATCCTGGTCATCGGTGCATCGGGCGCGGTGGGGTCGGCGCTGGTTCAGCTCGCGCGGCACCGCGGTGCGCATGTCACCGGCGTCTGTAGCGCGCGCAACGCCGATCTGGTTCGCGATCTCGGCGCGGCGGCGGTAATCGATTATGAATCGACCGATTTTCGCGGCGATATAGAGGCTTATGACGTCATTTTCGAAACGGTTGGCAGCATCGTGACGCGCGAAGCGCTGCCCTTGCTGCGCCCCGGCGGCCGTTTCGTCGCGATCGCCGCGGGGTTGCCCGACATGCTGGCGACGATCGGGGGACCGGGGCGCAAAGGGCGGCGGGTCATCGCCGGGCCCGCAACCGAAAAGCCCGAATATGTTCAGCAATTGGCCGACCTCGCCGCATCCGGGGTGCTGCGTCCGCTGATCGACAAAAGCTATGCCTTCGATGAGATTGCGGCGGCGCATGCCTATGTCGACACCGGGCGCAAGCGCGGGTCGGTGGCGGTGCTGCTCGATCCGGCGGCGCGCGACTAGCCCGGTCCGGTGCATCGCGCTTGCAAAAACGCGCAAAAAGGGGAAAGGGCGGAGCCCCCGCCACACAAGTACCGGAATATAGTCGTGACCGATTTTCGTGCTGCCGCCCTCGCGTCCAAGGCCTGGCCTTTTGAGGAAGCGCGCAAGCTGGTCAAACGCTACCCCGACGGCAAGCCGGGCGGTGCGCCGATATTGTTCGAAACGGGCTACGGTCCATCGGGCCTGCCGCACATCGGCACCTTCAACGAGGTGCTGCGCACGACGATGGTGCGCCGCGCCTATGAGGAAATGACCGGGGCGCCGACGCGGCTCGTCGCGTTCAGCGACGATATGGACGGGCTGCGCAAGGTTCCCGACAATGTCCCGAACGGCGACATGCTGCGCGAATATCTGGGCAAACCGCTCACCGCCATTCCCGACCCGTTCGGCAAGTATGAGAGTTTCGCGCATCATAACAATGCGATGCTGCGCGAGTTTCTCGACCGATTTGGCTTTGAATATGAGTTTGTGAGCTCGACAGAGCGCTACACGTCGGGCGCGTTCGACGACGCGCTCAAGAATGTCCTCCGCCACAATCAGGACATTCTAGACATCATGCTGCCGACGCTGCGCGCCGAGCGCGCCGCGACCTACTCGCCGATTCTGCCGGTCAGCCCCAAGTCGGGCATCGTGCTGCAGGTGCCGGTGACCGTCGTCGATGCCGACGCGGGTCTGGTGTCGTTCGAGGATGAGGGCGAGACGATCACGCACAGCATCCTCGGTGGTGGCGCCAAGCTGCAGTGGAAGGTCGACTGGGCGATGCGCTGGGTCGCGCTGGGCGTCGATTACGAGATGTACGGCAAGGACCTGACCGACAGCGGCGTCCAGTCGGGCAAGATCGCCAAGGCACTCGGCGGGCGCAAGCCCGAGGGGCTGATCTACGAGATGTTCCTCGACGAAAAGGGTGAGAAGATTTCGAAGTCGAAGGGCAACGGCCTCAGCCTCGAACAATGGCTGGCCTATGGCAGCGAGGAAAGCCTGGCCTTTTTCGCCTATCGCGAGCCCAAGGCGGCAAAGCAGCTGCACATCGGGGTGATCCCGAAGGCGGTCGACGAATATCTGCAGATGCGCGGCAATTACCCGGCGCAGGAAGCCGACAAGAAGCTCGGCAATCCCGTGCATCATGTCCATGTCGCGCGCGGGCAGGATGTGCCGACGACCGAATTGCCGGTAACCTTCGGGCTGCTCCTCAACCTCGTCGGGGTGATGGGTGCCGACGCGTCGAAGGAGCAGATCTGGCGCTATCTTGGCCAATATGTCGACGGCGCGGACGCCGCGACCTGGCCCGAGCTCGACCGGCTGATCGACAATGCGATGGCGTATAACCGCGACTATGTCGCGCCGACGCTGAAGCGCCGCAAGCCGCAAGGCGGCGAGGGCGCGGCGCTGGCCGAACTCGACGCCAAGCTCGCGGCGCTGCCCGCCGACGCAAGTGCTGACGACATCCAGAACATTGTTTACGAGATCGGCAAGAACGAAGCCTATGGCTTTGAAAATCTGCGCGATTGGTTCAAGGCGCTGTACGAAACTTTGCTCGGGTCGAGCGCCGGCCCGCGCATGGGCAGCTTTATCGCGCTGTTCGGGATCGACAACAGTCGGCGGTTGATTTCCGAGGCTTTGGCATGATCGAAATCTTCACCACCGGCGGCACGATCGACAAGGTCTATTTCGACGCGCTGAGCGAGTTTCAGATCGGGCCGACGGCAATTCCCGATTTGCTGCGCGAGAATAATGTCCATGTCCCGCACCGCGTAACGCAGTTGATGCGCAAGGACAGCCTGGAACTTGATGACGCCGATCGGGCCGCGATCCGCGCGGCGGTCGAGAATAGCGAAGCGTCGCACATTCTGGTCACCCATGGCACCGATACCATGGTCGTCACCGGCCGGATGCTGGCGGGCATCGCGGGCAAGACGATCGTGATGACCGGCGCGATGCAGCCGGCGTCGGTGCGCGCCAGCGACGCCGAATTCAACGTCGGCTTTGCCTTGGCCGCGGCGCAGATTTTGCCGCCGGGGGTCTATATCGCGATGAACGGGATGATCTTTGACCCGGCGACAACGGTGAAGGACCGCGCCGGGGCGCGCTTCGTCGCCCAGTAGAGGACAGGCTTTTCGCATTTGGAACCGTAGCCCTGAGCCTGTCGAAGGGCGCCTATCCGATAAGCACGCTTCGACATGCTCAGGGCTACGGTTTGACCCTTTAGTGGCCTATCCCGCCGTAACCTGCCGCAGCACCGCGGCGTAACTGGGTGCGATCGTCATCGCTTCATGGCGCCCGGCGTGCCCCAGCATCGCGTGAACCTGTGCCAAGCGATAGCAGGGCACCCCCATGAACAGATGATGTTCCGCGTGATAATTCACCCAATATGGCGCGACCGTCGCGCGCGCGAGCCAGCCTGCGTGCGTGGTGCGGGCATGGGTGAAGGGATCGTCGCTGCCGGTCGTCGTACAGGCATGTTCGGCGATATTGCGGATGCGCAGGTATAGCTGGAAGGTCGTCGCCAGCCCTGCAAGCCATAGCAGATAGGGTATCCAGCCGTAGAGCGCGAGCGACGCCGCGAGCAGCGCCGCCTGGACGAGCAGGAACCGCCCAACCGCGCGCGCCACCGCCATCGCGCCCGCAACATCGGCGGTCGGTGACGTCACACCGTCATCCGATTGCTTGTTGAACGGTGTCCCGGCGGTGGTGCTGGCGCGGCCCTTTTCGGCGGTTTCGCCGCGCAGCATCGCCTTCAGCCCGACCAAGGCAAAGCCGAATTGTGCGATGCGCTGCTTGAAAAAGGTCTGGCCGGTCAGGTCGCGCAATATCTTGCGGCCCAGGCTGGCGCGGGTGGTGGGGAAGGGTTTCGACAGCGCCAGGTCGGGATCTTCGGCCTGTTGGGTGAATTTGTGGTGCTGAAGATGATAGGTCCGATAGGCGATGAGGTCGGACCCGATCGCGGCGCCGGTCAGCCATTGGCCCAGGAAATTGTTGGTCTTGCGTACCGGGTGCAACAGGCCGTGCGCCGCGTCGTGCATCAATATCGCGAGGCCAAGCTGGCGCCCGCCGACGAAGACGATCGCGGCCAGCCACGCCAGCGGGCTTTGCGACCATGCGGCCAGCCCCACCAGCGCGATGCTGACGATCCACGCATGGGCAACCAGCCAGATTCCGCGCCAGCGCGACGCGGTGGTGATCGCCGCCCATTGGTTGCGGTCGAAAAAACGGTCGGGCGGGAGCAGGCGGACGGCGGGCATGCGGCTCTATAACAAGTTGCGATGCGAAACGGAATAGCATCCATTTTGGCACAGTAACGGGGTTAATGAGCGGCCCGCGGTAAGGAATTGGCAACCCCTATCCGGCCACTGCACCGGACGGACCAGACGAGCAGGAAAAGCGGGACATTGGGGGATCGGCGTAGCATCATCCGGCCAACGGTCGGCGACGTGACGACGGGCGAATCGATCTTTGATTCACCCGAATTCGTCACGCGACTGCTGCGCGTCGCCCAGCTATGGCATTATGTCCTCATCGGCCGGGTTCTGGCGTTTTTCACCTTTGCATTTGTGCCGGGGGTCGCCGGGTTTCTGGATCAGCCGCTGCAATGGCTGGTCATGGCGGTGGGACTGTTTTTCGACCTGGTGCTGACGGTGGTCGGCCAAATGATGCGGCGCCCGGGCCCCGCTCTGCAACAAAGATTGCGGGCGCTGGTGGCGGCGAGCATGGCGCTGATCCTGCTGGGCAGTTTGCTCAACGCTGCCGCGATGTTCGCCGCGGTCGCGATATCCGACGGTCGCCACAGCTTTGACGCCTTCACCGCGATTCAGATCGGGTCGTTGCTCGTCGCGGCATCGGCGGCGGCGATTGCGCGTCCGGCCTTTTTCGCCTTTGCCGGTGCGACCGCGCTGGGGGGCGCAATCGGTATCGCGTCGTGGCCCTTTGCGATGGCGGGCTGTGTCTTTCTCGCCCTGCTGATCGTGATGATGCGCGAAGATATTCGCCACCAGCGCCGGGCAACGCGCGCGGCGCGATTGTCGGTCAGCGACCAGCAACGGGCGCTGAACCTGATGCGCGATTTCGAACGCGCCGGACGCGGCTGGTTCTGGGAAACCGACCGCCATGGCCAGCTGGTCTATATCTCGGCGACGGTCGCGGCGCGGCTGGGGCGTCCGGTATCGGAGCTGCTCGGCCAGCCGTTCACCGACATCATCCGCAAACGCATCGGCAACGACGAGAATGAGGAGCGCACGCTGGGCTTCAGCCTGTCGTCGCGCACCCCGTTCAAGGAATTGACGGTGCAGGCGGCGGTCGCGGGTGAAGAACGCTGGTGGTCGATCTCGGGCCAGCCGATCAGCAACGAACTTGGCAATTTCCAGGGGTTTCGCGGCAGCGGCACCGACCTGACCGACAAGAAACGGTCCGAGCGCGAGATCAATCAGCTTGCACGTTACGACACGCTCACCGGGCTCGCGAACCGGCCGCACATCACCGACCTGCTCGAACGCGCGCTGAAGAGTCATATCGGCCAGCCGCAGCCGTGCGCGCTGCTGCTGATGGATCTCGACCGGTTCAAGGCGGTGAACGACACGCTCGGCCATCCGGTCGGCGACCAGTTGCTGCAACAGGTCGCGGGACGATTGACCCAGATCGTCGGCGACAAGGGGCAGGTCGGGCGGCTTGGCGGCGACGAGTTCCAGATCGTCGTTCCGCAGCTGAGCCAGCCTGAAAAGCTGGCTGGCATCGCCAATGCCATCATCCTGAGCCTCGCCAAGCCCTTTTCGATCGAGGGCGAGCAGGTCCGTATCGGCTGTTCGGTCGGCATCGCGGTGTCGGAGGGGCAGGGGGTTTCGGCGTCGGCGCTGGTCCGCAACGCCGACCTCGCACTTTATGCCGCCAAGGATGCCGGGCGCGGCGTCTATCGTTTCTATGCCGATGCGATGCATAATCAGGCGAGCGAGCGAAAGGCGATCGAGGACGCGCTGCGCGACGCGCTGGTCAAGGACGAGCTGCGGTTGCTGTATCAGCCGATCGTCGACGTCGGCAGCGAGCGGATCACCGGCTTTGAAGCGCTGATCCGCTGGCACCACGCGCGCGACGGGATGATCAGCCCGTCGAAATTCATTCCGATCGCCGAGGAATCGAATCTGATCGTGCCGATCGGCGAATGGATCATCCGCACCGCCTGCGCGAGCATCGCCTTGCTCGGTCCGGGGTACCGCGTCGCGGTCAACGTCTCGCCGCGCCAGTTCGCCAACGAGAAATTGCCGGCGACGATCCTGAGCGCGGTGTCGGCGGCGGGGATTCGCCCCGAACAGCTCGAGCTGGAAATTACCGAGGGCGTGTTCCTCGACGAGAGCCCCGAAAATCTGGCGATGTTCCAGAAACTGAAGCGTACCGGCGTGCGGCTGGCGCTCGACGATTTCGGCACCGGCTATTCGGCGCTCGGCTATTTGAAGAAGGCGCCGTTCGACAAGATCAAGATCGACCAGAGCTTTGTCCTCGGCGCCGCCGACCCCAGCAGCATGAACGGCGCGATCATTTCGTCGATCGTCGGGCTGGCCACGGCACTCAACATGGAAACGACCGCCGAGGGGGTCGAGACGCATGACGATCTGGCGCTGATCCGCGGGCTCGGGTGCAGCCACGTCCAGGGCTATATCTACGGGCGCCCGATGGATCTGGCCGAGGTTCTCGCGCTGCTGCGCGATGGCGGCGGGCGGGTCGAAGCGCAGGGCTATAAATGCGCGCGCGAGCCGCGGACTACGATCTTTCGGACGATCCAGGTCGCGAGCGGCGGGCATCAATATGAAGCGATCGTCCGCAACATGTCGCCGCGCGGCGCGCTGGTCGAGGGATTGTGGAATGTGCCGCCGGGCACGCTGCTGACGCTGGAGTTCGGCGCCGATCAGGCATTCGACGCCGAGGCGCGCTGGTCGGCGGGCAATCGCGTCGGAGTCAAATTCGCCGAGGCGATCGATCTGGACGCACTGCTTGGGCCGAAAACGGGGGTAGCGGCGCGCGGGCGGGTGCGGCGGGCTGCTTAAACACCCTGCGTCATCCCGGCGAAGGCCGGGATCTCATCCTGTCACGATGACGCACCGGCGAGATCCCGGCCTGCGCCGGGATGACGATCTATGGCAAATCAATCCGCAACCCGCCCGCGCACCATTACCCAGTCGACTTTTTCCAGCGCCGTGACATCGGCAAGCGGGTCGCCGCTGACCGCGATCATGTCCGCCGACAGGCCGGGCACGATGCGGCCGATCTCGCCTTCCATCGACAACGCCCTGGCGGCGACGGTGGTCGCGCTTGCGAGCGCCTCGCGCGGGGTCAGCCCCGCCTTGACCAGCAGCGCAAATTCGCCGCCGTTGCGGCCATGTTCGAACACCCCGGCGTCGGTGCCAAAGGCGACGGGGACGCCCATCGCCTTGGCCCGCGTCACCGCCTTGCCGACGCTGCCCAGCGTCATGCGGACCTTTTCCTCGACCGTCGGGGTATAGATGCCCTTGCCGAGCCGCTCGCGGATGCCTTCGAACGCCATCAGGGTCGGGACCAGATAAGTGCCCTTCGCCTTCATCACCTTCAGCGCCGCATCATCGGCAAAGGTGCCATGATCGATCGTATCGATCCCGGCCGCCGCCGCGGCCTCGATCCCGCGCGCGCCATGGGCGTGCGCCATGACCTTCAGCCCCAGCGAGTGGGCGGTGTCGGCAATGCTTTGTAACTCGGGGCTCGTGAAATGCCCCTCCAGCCCGCGCCCCTGCTGCGACAGCACGCCGCCGGTTGCGGTAATCTTGATGATGTCGGCGCCCGCGCGTGATGCCTTGCGGACCTTTTCGGCGCATTCGAGCGCGCCGGTGCAGGTATAGCCCTGATCGAGCACATCATGGACGTCTTCGCGAAAGCCGGTGATGTCGCCGTGCCCGCCGATGATCGACAGCGCCGGACCGGCGGCGATGATCCGCGGCCCGGTGATGAAGCCCGCGGCGGTACCGCGGCGCAGCGAATACGCCGTATATTGCGCCGACCCCGCCTCGCGCACCGTCGTGAACCCCGCGCGCAGCGTGATGCCCGCATTCTTCACGCCGACAACGACACCCCATTCGTCGGGCTCGACTGCCGCGCTGCGGAAATCTTCGCCGGGGTCGCCGGTCAGGTGGACGTGCAAGTCGATGAGGCCGGGAAGCAGCGTCTTGTCGCCCAGATCGACGACGGTCGCATCGGCGGGCGGGGCGCTCCGGCCTGCGGTGATCGACGTGATACGGTCATCGGTGATGACGATTGTCGATGGTCCTTGCGCAGGCTTGTCGGCATCGGTGATGACGCGCCCGGCATAGATGACCGTGGTCTTGGCGTTCGCCGCGGTGCCAAGCAGCGCCAGCGTGAGCGCCGCGAGCATTCCGTATTTTCGCATGAAGGTTCCCCTGTCCTGATCCGGCATCGTGACGCGTGGGGCCGTGGACGGCAAGGGGGAAAGGGTGGGTGAACCGGTTGGAACGATCGGAGATCGACGGGCGGCGGATATGGGGTGGGGAGCGGAGTTCGCGGCAAAGACACGCCCTCCCCTTCAGGGGAGGGCAGCGAGACTTACGAACTTGTTCGCTAGTCGCAGCGGGTGGGGGCCAGCGGCCTTGCGCAAGGCCGCTGGCCCCCACCCCACTACGACTAGGCAGCAAGCTGCCAAGTCTTCGTTGCCCCTCCCCTGAAGGAGAGGGGCTGGCTCTTCGCTACGTTCGCACCCGATCGCAAACGGCCGCGCTACGCACAAAAAGAGGGGCCGACTGGGTCGGCCCCTCAAGTTTGTCCTCGGGTAATCGAAAGGACTTACCAGAAGAAATCGTAGATCACGTCGACGACCTGGCCGTTGTACGTATCGACGAGGATCGCGTCGTTGTAATAGCGGATCCAGCGATAGCCGTCGTACGCAGGCGGCAGGCGGTAGTACCAGGGATCGTTGATCCAGTAGCGGCTGCCATAGAATAGCGAACCCAGGCTGAACCCGATGCTGAACCGCGTGTAGCGGTGGTTGCGGTACGGCGAATAATAGGCCGGCAGGCGGTAGTGGCTGCGATAGCGCTGGCGATGGTCGCGCCAGTTATAACGGCGATCGTCGCGCCACGAGCGGTTCCAGTTGTTCCGGCGATTGTCATAGCGACGATCGACGCGGTCGTTGTTGTTGCGATCGTAGCGCCGGTCGATCTGGCCGTCGCGATTGCGGTCGTACCGGCGGTCGCGCTGGTCGATGCGATTGTTGTTGTTGCGATCCCAGCGGCGGTCGAGGTCACCATCGCGATTGCGGTCATAGCGGCGATCGACGCGGTTGTTGTCGTTGCGGTCGTACCGCTGATCGACCTGGCCGTTGCGATTGCGGTCCCAGCGACGGTCGATGCGGCCGTCGTTGTTGCGGTCATAGACGCCGCCCTGGCGGACCTCGCGCTGTTGGACCGCGCGTTGCTGTTCGCTGCGCTGTTGCCACTGCTGGCGCTGCGCGTCGCGCTGCCCGCGATCGCCGCGCTGCTGCCATTGTTGCTGGCGCGTTTCGCTGCGCTGCTGGCGCTCGGCGCGCGGTTGCTGGCTCTGCTGGCGCTGGACGCGCGCTTCGCCGCCGCCGTTGCCGCGGCGGGCTTCGGGGCCGCGCGGACCGCGGTCGCCGCGGCTGCCGCGATCGCCGTCGCCGCGCTGCGCCAACTGGATGCGCTCGCCCGATGCCTGGGCGGCGGCCGGGGCAATGGGGGTCAGGACCGTTGCAGCGATCAGCAACCCTCCGAACATTTTTTTCATCTCGCCATTCTCCAACTCATGTCCCGATTGCTGGAGAGGCCAGCCGGGATGATGAATCGTGTGTTACCGGCGGCAAGATGATCGGCGGCTGAACCATGCTGTTGCCTGCGGTTCAGCTAGATGAACAAGAGGGCTCAGCTGCCGGGGGGCAAGCGTAGCGCAGGTACGGCGCGCGCGGCATCGTCGGGTCGGATACCGGGCGGCGGCGCGGCGGCGATCCGTTCCTCGCCGCGCAGCACCCTGCCGGCGCGGCGGATCGCAGTGCGGATGCGCGGATAGGTGCCGCAGCGGCAGATGTTGGTCATCGCCGCGTCGATTTCGGCGTCGCTGGGGTTGCTGTTCGCGCGCAGCAGCGCGGCCGCGGCCATGATCATCCCCGACTGACAAAATCCGCATTGCGGCACCTGTTCGGCGACCCACGCCTGCTGCACCGGGTGGCTGCGGTCGCGCGACAGGCCTTCGATCGTCGTGACGAAGCGGCCCTCGCATTCGGCAATGGTGACCATGCAGCTGCGAATCGGCTCGCCGTCGATATCGACGGTGCACGCGCCGCACTCGCCGGTGCCGCAGCCATATTTGGTGCCGGTCAGATTCGACGCGTCGCGCAGCGCCCACAGCAAAGGCGTGTCGGGTTCCATGCGATATTCGACCGGACGGTCGTTGACCGAGAATCGTGTCATGCCGCCCGGTTTAGCGTCACCGCGTGATTAGTCACGCCAGCTCGTGTCGATCTTGTCGACCTTGCGCACCATTGCGTCGAATTCGGCTTTGCCCGATTGGCCGGGGATCGCCGCCATATACAGGTCGCGCTGGTGGACCTTGATGACGTCCTCATCGACGAGCACCGGCTTGCCCATGCTCATCGTCGCGAGCTGGATCTCGCACGCACGTTGCAGCGCCCAATATTTGATGAAGGCGTCGGACAGCGACTTGCCCATCACGACGGGGCCATGGTTGCGCAGCATCAGGATGCGCTTGTCGCCGAGGTTCTTCACCAGCCGCTCGCCTTCTTCCTCGCGTACCGTCACGCCCTCGAAATCATGATAGGCGAGCTGGCCCATGAAGTTGCAGGCGTAGAAATTGGTCGGTTGCAGCCCGCCCTCCAGTCCGCACACCGCCATCGTTGCGGTGGTGTGGGTGTGGATGATCGCATGCGCGTCGGGCAGGACGCGGTGGAACAGGCTGTGCTGGACGAACCCCGCCTTGTTGACGTGCCAGGGATTGTCCGCGTCCAGCTTGTTGCCGTCGATGTCGATCTTGATCAGGCTCGACGCCGTGACCTCGCTGAAATGCATGCCATAGGGGTTGATCAGGAACGCGCCGTCCTCGTCGGGAACTTTCACTGTGATGTGGTTGAAGATCATCTCGTCCCAACCCATCATCGCGAAAATCCGGTAACAGGCGGCCAGCTCCTGCCGCGCCGTCCACTCGGCTTCGCTATATTTGCTGTTGCGCTTGAGCTGCGTCGCCATGGCCTGTCCCTTTGATGTTAGTTTCGTCTTGCTACCTATGCCACAAGGCGAGGGGGCGACACAATCCCGCAAGCGGACGAGAGCTCTGGTCACGGGGGCAGGGGCTTTGCCGCGCAGGGGCTTGCATTTTACTGCGAATCCCCTTATCGGCGCAGCCATCGGAACGTCGCGGGTTCGCGGCGCTTCTTTTATTGCCCTTATATCGGCGATTTATGGCGGACCGGATAACCGGTTGCCGTTCATCGTTGGACGAACCGGAGACGACACGGCACATGCAGATCATCGTTCGCGACAATAATGTCGACCAGGCCCTTCGCGCGCTCAAGAAGAAACTGCAGCGTGAGGGCGTGTATCGCGAAATGAAGCTGCGCCGTCATTACGAGAAGCCCAGCGAAAAGCGCGCGCGCGAACACGCCGCCGCTGTCCGCCGCGCCCGCAAGATGGAGCGCAAGCGGATGGAACGCGACGGGATCAAGTAAGACCCGTCGATCCTGACGGATTCGGATCGTGAAACAGGCGCTGCGGGCAACCGCGGCGCCTTTTTCGTTTGGCGCGCGCGCATAATGCCTCTGGACCGCCGCGCGCCGCACCGCCTATAGGCCTCGCCAACATTTGCGCCCGCGGGCGCCTGCGGAAGGATCAGCAGAGATGAGCGTGACGACGGTTCCCTTGCGCCCCGTGAGCAAAAGCGGCTTGTGGCTGATGTGGTTCGGCCTCTTGACACTGCTCGCCCTCGGCGCCGCCTTTGCCTGGCACATGACCCCGCGCATCGGGTTCGAAGTCGTCAAGGAAGGCACCGGTGCGAGCCCGACCCGCGCCGATGTCGTGCTGGTGAAATATGAGGGCAAGCTGGACGACGGCACCGTCTTCGACGCCAATGAACAGGCGCCGATGCAGGTCGCGGGCGTCGTTCCCGGCTTTTCCGAGGCGCTGACCCGGATGAAGAAGGGCGGCGAGTACAAGATCACCATTCCGCCGCAGCTCGGCTATGGCGACCGCGCGACCGGCCCGATCCCGGCGAACAGCACGCTGCACTTTACCGTGACCCTGCTCGACTACCGGTCGGAGGCCGAGGTTCGCGCGATGCAGCAGCAGATGATGCAGCAGCAACAGATGATGCAGGGCGCGCCGGGCGGCGCTGCTCCCGCGGGTCCGCCGCCGGGTGCGCCGCAACCCTGACCCTGATTTCCATTATCCCGGTTGTATTCCCGTCATCCCGGCGAAGGCCGGGATCTCGCCAGTTGCGTTAGGACGATCGGGTGAGATCCCGGCCTTCGCCGGGATGACGAGCTGAAAAAGAGGGGCGATGGTTTTCAGACTGCCGCCGCCTTCGCATCCTTGGGCGCTGCCCCGGCATTCCTCTCCGCCTCGCGCTCCAGCGCGACCTTGATCATCGCGACGATCGGGTCGGCCAGGAACAGGCCCATGATGCCGAGCAGCGCGCCGAGCAGGATTTGTGCGCCGAGCACAAGGGCGGGGGCAAGGTCGACAGTCTTTTTCGCCACCATCGGCACGATCAGATAGCCATCGACGGTCTGGACCACCAGATAGATGACGATCGCCCATAGTCCCGCATCGGTCCCCGCTGAAAAGCCGACGAGCACCAGCAGCACCCCCGACACGATCGCGCCGATATTGGGGATGAAGGCGAGCAGACCGGTTAGGAGGCCCATCAGTGCCGCCATCGGGATGCCGACCGCGAGGCACGCGAGCCATGTCCCAATGCCTTCGACCAGCATGCCGAGCAGGCGGCCCGCCATCAGGCGGCGGAGGGTGAAACCCATGCGCGCGGTGGTGATATAGAAATTCTCGCGATGCTTCATCGGCAGCATCCAGGCGACGCCGCGTTCGTACAGTCGCGGTTCGATGGCGATGAAAATTCCCAGCACGACAATCATCACCAGGCTGGTCAGCGCGCCCAGCACCGTGCCGACCGCGGCGGTGACGCGGCCCACGGTGCCCGCGATATTGTCGGCAATCGTCTTGGTATCGATCTGGAAATTGCCCATGCCATGATCGGCGGCCCAGGCCGCGATCCGTTCGACCTGGACCATGATGACCTGTTGCAGCGTCGCCGCCTGGCTGGCGATCTGGGATCCGGCAAACATCGCGGTCCACGCCAGAAAGGCCAGCAGCGACAGGCACACGATCGCCAGCCGCCAGCCGCGCGCGATCGGCAATATGCGGCCGAGCAGGCGCGTGCCGCCGTCGAGCATCGACGCCATGACGATCGCCGCAAAGATCAGCAGGATGGGCTGGATCAGCACGACGCACGCCGCGATCAGCAGCGCGAGGCCGAGCCACACGCTGGCCTTCAGCAATTCGGTGCGGACCAGATGGCTGCGGATTTCGGTGGGGCCGGGGGCGTTGGCGGTCGCCTTGGCGCGCGCCTGAGCGCGTTCTTTTCGCTCGACCCGCTCCACCATGCCCGCGCTCCCTATTTTGCTGTGCTGCTACGTTCGGGCCGCAGGTCGGTTCCCGCGCGGCCCGAGCGCAGCGCATTGAACCAGCTGAGCGGGTTATACCACACCGCGGTACCGTCGGTCGAAAAGCTGATGATCTCTGCCCGGCCCGCGATCACGTCGAACGGCACGGGGCCGCCCAACCCCTTTTGCGACGTGTCGACCCGGCTGTCGGCGCTTCCGTCGCGGTTGTCGCCCATCAGGAACAGATGGTCGGCCGGCACCTTGATCGGGCCATAATCGTCGGTGGTGTACCCCGGGCCCATATCGATCGTGTCGAAGGTCGCGCCGCCGGGCAGCGTTTCGCGCACGATCGGCAGTTCGAGCGTTTCGCGCCCGTCAGCGCCGCGGGTGATGAAGCGGTCGAGGCTGCTGTCGCCGCTGGGCAGGTTCGGATCGACCGGGATCGATAGCAGCGGCTGGACTTCGCGCTTCACCGGCTTGCCGTTGATGCTGAGTTCGCCGTTGGTCAGCTGGATGGTGTCGCCGGGAAGGCCGATCACGCGCTTGATATAATCGACCCGGGTGACCGGATGTTCGAGGACGACGATGTCGCCGCGCTCGGGCAGCTTGGCGAACCAGCGGCCTTCGGTCTTGGGGGCGAGGTGAAAGCTGACCGAAGCGTAGGACCAGCCATAGGGAAATTTGCTCACGATCAGTCGGTCGCCGTTGCGCAGCACCGGCATCATCGAATCGGACGGGATATAGAAGGGTTTGGCGACGCAGCTGTGGATGCCCAGCACGAGCAGCAGGATCACCACGATGTCGCGGATAAGCTTGCCCCAGCTGCCGTCGTCCTTTGCTTTGCCCTTCGCCATAATGCCGTCAGTCCTTGATCGCTTCGATAATGACGAATGCCTGCGCCCAGGGGTGATCGTCGGTCAGGGTGAGATGAATATGGGCGCTGTGTCCCGCCGGGATCATCGCCGCCAGCCGTTCGGCGGCGCCGCCGGTCAGCGCCAGCGTCGGCGCGCCGGAGGGGGCGTTGACGACGCCGATGTCCTTCATGAACACCCCGCGCTTGAAGCCGGTGCCGACCGCTTTCGAGAAGGCTTCCTTGGCGGCGAAGCGTTTCGCGTAGGTACCCGCGCGAGTGAACGGTCGGCGCGCGGCCTTGGCCCGTTCGACGTCGGTGAAGACGCGTTGCTCGAAGCGTTCACCGAAGCGGTCGAGCGAGTTCTGGATGCGCTCGATATTGCAGAGGTCGGAGCCGAGGCCGATGATCAACTGAAATCCTCCCTGTCGCGAAGCGATGGGGAGGGGGACCGCGCCCGAAGGGCGGGGTGGAGGGGCTGCGACGTAGCGCCATTTGCCCCTCCGTCAGCGCTTCGCGCTGCCACCTCCCCATGGCTGCGCCACAGGGAGGATCTGGCCCTGGTCACGCTCACCCTCGCGCCTCGTCCATCAGCACCCGCATCCGGCGCACCGCATCTTCGAGGCCGGTAAAGATCGCCTCGCCGATCAGATAATGGCCGATGTTGAGCTCGGCGAGCTGCGGGATCGCGGCGACGGGGACGACATTCTCATAGGTCAGGCCGTGTCCCGCATGGGGTTCGATGCCGTTCTTCCACGCGAGAGCCGCGGCATCGGCGATGCGGCGCATCTCGACCGCGCGTTCCTCGCCGTCGCAATGCGCGTAGCGGCCGGTGTGAAATTCCACCACTGGCGCGCGCAGCCGCATCGCGGCCTCGATCTGGCGCGGATCGGGCTCGATGAACAGGCTGACGCGAATGCCCGCGTCGGCGAGGCGCGAGACGATCGGGGCAAGGTGGTTATGCTGCCCCGCGGCGTCGAGCCCGCCCTCGGTCGTGCGCTCCTCGCGCTTTTCGGGGACGATGCACGCCGCGTGCGGCTTATGGCGCAGCGCGATTGCGACCATCTCGTCGGTCGCCGCCATTTCGAGATTGAGCGGCAGGTCGGTCGCCGCCTGGATGCGCGCGAGGTCGTCGTCGCGGATGTGGCGCCGGTCCTCGCGCAGATGCGCGGTGATGCCGTCGCCGCCGACCGATGCGACGATTTCGGCAGCGCGCACCGGGTCGGGATGCTCGCCGCCGCGGGCGTTGCGGATCGTCGCAACATGGTCGATGTTGACCCCCAGGCGAAGGCGACCCGTCAATTCGCGCGGCTTCCGGGCTTGATCGCCGGCGTACCGGCGAGATGTTCGGGGAGCTCGTCCGCCGCATAGGTCGGGAAGTTGATCGCGACGAGCGGATAGAAGGGGACGCCAAGGTCGATGTTGCTGCCCGCCGAACGATCGACGAGCGCCGCCTCGGCGACCACTTCGCCGCCCGCGGCGGTCACGCAGGCCATGGCTTCACGCGACGACAGGCCGGTGGTCACGACATCCTCGACCATCAGCACCTTGGCGCCGGGTTCGATCGTGAAGCCGCGGCGCAGCTCGAAGGTGCCGGTCGGGCGCTCGACGAAAATCGCGGGTTTGCCGAGTGCACGCCCCATTTCATGGCCGATGATGACACCGCCCATTGCGGGCGACACGACGATGTCGATCGCCTGTTTGAGCTCGCGCGGCAGCTTGGCGGCGAGGGCGATCGCGAGGCGTCCGGCGCGCTCCGTATCCATCAGCACGCGCGCGCATTGCAGGTAATATTCGCTGTGGCGGCCCGACGACAGCAGGAAATGCCCTTGGAGCAGGGCGTCGGCAGCGCGGAATTCGGCCAGGATTTCGTCATCAGTCATGGGAGAATTGTTCTTTTGTCCAGTGCGTCGTCCTGCGCGGACGACCGGGTTTTGGCGGCGAAGATTATCCAGCCGCAAAATAGTGTTAGAGATGCTTGAGGCAAGCGGCAAGCGGGTCTATAGCGCCCGCGAGATTCAGCCCATCCTCCGGCTGTCGCGACGCTTGTCCGACCGCCGCCGAAGAGGGGTGAAATGTGATAAAGAACAACAGGCAACGGGCGGCACCAGTCTTATGAAGAGCTTGAAAACCCTTGTAATTGCGGCGGCTTTGTCGCTTGGCGCAGTGGGCGCCAGTCATGCGCAGGCACCGGCGGCGGCTCCGGCCGAAGCCCCTGCTGCGGCACCCGTGGCGAATCCGGCGCCGGTTGCGACCGACGCGGCCGCCCCGGCGGCTGCGCCCGCGGCAACCGAGGCGGCGGTCCCGGCTGGCGACGCGACCTATGTGCCGATGAAGCCGACCCCGGGGGTTGGTCAGCCGATCGATGCCGGTATCGATTTCCAGCCGCAGGTCAGCCCGGTCGGCGAACAGGCCTATTGGTTCAATCATGTCATCCTGTTGCCGGTGATCACGGTGATCACGCTGTTCGTTCTCGGCCTGCTGCTCTGGGTGGTGTTCCGCTACCGCGCCAAAGCGAACCCGGTCCCGTCGAAGACGACGCACAACACCTTCATCGAAATCATCTGGACCGCGATTCCGGTGCTGATCCTCGCGGTGATTGCGGTGCCGTCGATCCGCCTGCTCGCGCAGCAATATGAGCCGCCGAAGAAGGAAGCGCTGACGATCAAGGTCACCGGATACCAATGGTATTGGGGCTATGCCTATCCCGACCAGGGCATCGGCGAATATGTGTCGAAGATGCTGACCAAGGAACAGGCCGATGCCGCCGGTGAACCGCACCAGCTGGCCGTCGACAACCGCATGGTCGTACCCGTCGGTCGTCAGGTGAAGCTCATCATCACCGGCGCCGACGTGATCCACAGCTTTGCCGTCCCGGCCTTCTGGACGAAGATGGATGCGGTCCCTGGCCGCGCCAACGAAACGACGTTCACCGCGAACAAGGTTGGCGTCTATTACGGCCAATGTTCGGAACTTTGCGGCGTTGATCATGGCTATATGCCGATTGCGGTCGAGGTTCTGCCGGTCGACAAGTGGGAAGCCTGGGTCCGCTCGAAGGGCGGCAATCCGGCCGGTCCGGTTGTCGCCGCTGCAGCGCCCGCTGTTGCTGCGCCGACACCTGCCGCTGCTGCGCCGGCCGCGACGCCGGCCGCCACCACGACCGAAGCTGCACCGGCAGCGGCGCCTGCCGCTGCACCGGCTGCCAAGAATTAATAAGGGGTCCGACAGATGACCGATATTGCCGCAACTGCACCCGCCCATGGCCATGCCGATCACGCGCATGACGACCATGATCACGATACGCCGGGCTTTTTCGTCCGCTGGTTCATGTCGACGAACCACAAGGACATCGGCACCCTCTACCTGATCTTTGCGATCGTCGCCGGTATCGTCGGCGGCGTGATTTCGGGCATGATGCGCTGGGAACTGGCCGAGCCGGGCATCCAGTATCTGACCGGCTGGGCGCAATTCTTTGACCCCGCCGCAAGCGAAGTGCAGGGCAAGCATTTCTGGAACGTGATGATCACGGCGCACGGCCTGATCATGGTGTTCTTCATGGTCATGCCCGCGATGATCGGCGGTTTCGGCAACTGGTTCGTGCCGCTAATGATCGGTGCGCCCGACATGGCGTTCCCGCGCATGAACAATGTCAGCTTCTGGCTGACCTTCGTCGCGTTCGTCATGCTGGTCGGCTCGATGTTCGTTCCGGGCGGCAGCGGGCTTGGCGCCGGCACCGGCTGGACGGTTTACGCGCCGCTGTCGACCAGTGGGTCGGCGGGTCCGGCGGTCGATATGGCGATCTTCTCGCTCCACCTTGCGGGTGCGGCGTCGATTCTGGGCGCGATCAACTTCATCACCACCATTTTCAACATGCGCGCACCGGGGATGACCATCCACAAGATGCCGCTGTTCGTGTGGTCGGTGCTTGTCACTGCCTTCCTGCTGCTGCTCGCGCTGCCGGTTCTGGCGGCGGCGATCACCATGCTGCTGACCGACCGCAACTTCGGTACCACTTTCTATGATGCTGCTGGCGGCGGCGACCCCGTTCTCTACCAGCATCTCTTCTGGTTCTTCGGTCACCCCGAAGTGTACATCATGATCCTGCCGGGCTTCGGCATCGTCAGCCAGATCATCTCGACCTTCAGCAAGAAGCCGGTGTTCGGTTATCTCGGCATGGCCTATGCCATGGTCGCGATCGGCGTCGTCGGCTTCATCGTGTGGGCGCACCACATGTTCACCGTCGGCATGTCTGTGAACCTCAAGATGTACTTCACCGCGGCGACGATGGTCATTGCGGTCCCCACGGGTATCAAGATTTTCAGCTGGATCGCCACCATGTGGGGCGGTTCGATGAGCTTCAAGACCCCGATGGTCTGGTCCTTGGGCTTCATCTTCATGTTCACCGTGGGCGGCGTGACCGGCGTCGTGCTCGCCAATGGCGGCGTCGACACCAACCTGCACGACACCTATTATGTCGTGGCTCACTTCCACTATGTGCTGTCGCTGGGCGCCGTGTTCTCGCTGTTTGCCGGTTTCTATTACTGGTTCCCGAAAATGTCGGGACGGATGTACAACGAGTTCCTGGGCCAGCTGCACTTCTGGATCTTCTTCATCGGCGTGAACGTCCTGTTCTTCCCCCAGCATTTCCTGGGTCAGCAGGGCATGCCGCGCCGTTATCCGGACTATCCCGATGCCTATGCCTATTGGCACCTGATCTCGTCCTACGGCTATGTCATCATGGCGGTCGGCGTGCTGATCTTCTTCGTCAATATCCTGTGGTCGCTGGCTGCCGGCAAGAAGGCCGCCGACAACCCGTGGGGCGAAGGCGCGACGACGCTCGAGTGGACGCTGTCGAGCCCGCCGCCGTTCCACCAGTTCAACGAACTGCCGCGTATCGCCTGACAAGGTTCGCCCCCTGCTGATTTCCGGCAGGGGGCGTTTCCCTGATGGCCGGAGTTAACATGGCGCAAAGCCTGACCCATGGCGAAACGGCGCTTCCCGCCGACTGGCGCGACCTGTTCGCGCTGACCAAGCCGCGCGTGATGTCGCTGGTGGTGTTCACCGCGCTGTGCGGGTTGCTCGCGGCGCCGGTGTCGGTGCCGCCGGTGCTTGCCTTTTCGTCGATCCTCGCGATCGCCTTGGGCGCAGGCGCGTCGGGCGCGCTCAACCAATGGTATGAGGCGGGTCTCGACGCCAAGATGAAGCGCACCGCCGGGCGGCCACTCCCGGCCGGGCGGCTTGACCCGCAGACGGCGCTCCAGTTCGGGATCGGCCTTGCTGCCTTTTCGCTGTTCCTGATGCTGTTTGCGTCGAACTGGCAGGCGACGTTGCTGCTGGCGGTGTCGATCCTGTTTTACGTGTTCATCTATACGATGTGGCTGAAGCCGCGGACGCCGCAGAATATCGTCATCGGCGGCGCGGCGGGCGCCTTTCCCCCGCTGATCGGCTGGGTTGCGGCGACGGGCAGCGTTGCGCCGCTGCCGGTGATGCTGTTCCTGCTGATCTTCCTCTGGACCCCGCCGCATTTCTGGGCGCTGGCGCTGTTCGTGCGCTCGGACTATGCCGCCGCGGGCATCCCGATGATGCCGGTCGTGGCGGGCGAGAAATCGACGCGGCGCCAGATCCTGTTTTATGCGCTGATCATGGCGGCGGCGGCGATCGCGCCATGGCCGCTTGGTTACACCGGTGCGCTCTATGGTTGGACCGCCACGATCCTGTCGGCGCTGTTCGTGGCGTTGTCGGTGCAGGTCGGCACCCGCACGACGGGTGAGGGCGATCTGATGCAACCCGAAAAGCGCCTGTTCGCTTATTCGATTGCCTATCTTTTCATTTTGTTCGGCGCGGTTGTTGCCGACCATTGGTGGACCATATGACCGACGAACCCAAGCCCGCGCCGTTCGACGAGGCGGAGTATCGCCGCCGCCAGCGTAGCCGCGCCAATATGATGGCGTGGATGCTGGGCGCGCTCGCGATCCTGTTCTTCTTCATCACCATCGCCAAGATCCAGATATTCGCATGAGGTCTTTTCCGGCAATTGGGCGCCTGTCCCCCAAGGCGAAGACCGCCAGCCTTGCCTCGGCGCTGGCGCTTGCGATGGTCGGGCTCGGCTTTGCAGCGGTTCCGCTCTACGACCTGTTTTGCCGTGTGACCGGCTTCGGTGGCACGACACAGCGTTATGACCCCGTTGCGGCGGCGGCCGACCCGGTGATCCTGTCGAAAACCATTTCGGTCCGTTTCGACGCCAATGTGTCGGCGGGGCTGCCGTGGAAATTCTACCCCGAGCATCCGACCGACACGGTGAGCATCGGCGCGCGCGACATGGCGATCTTTATCGCCGAGAATAACTCGTCAAGGCCGGTCGTCGGCACCGCCGGGTTCAATGTCACGCCGACGCAGGCGGGCAAATATTTCGCCAAGATCCAATGCTTCTGCTTCACCGAACAACGGCTGGAGCCGGGGCAGCAGATGCGGATGCCGGTGCTGTTCTTCGTCGATCCCAAGATCATGGACGATCCGGACGCGCGCGACATCCAGGAAATCACCCTCAGCTACACCTTTCACCCTGTAGACGAGGGTAAAAAGGCGAGCTAAGGCCGCGATCAGAGTCTTATTTCAAGGACCGGCGAGCGATGGGGAATCGCGACGCTGGGGCTGCAAAACGGGAAACACGCAATGTCCGGTGCCAAACATCATGACTATCATCTGGTAAACCCCAGCGTCTGGCCGTTGATCGGCTCGTTGGCGGCGATGGTGATGTTCTTCGGGCTCGTCATGTACATGCACGACGATTATTTCGGCGGCGTCGGCAAATGGGTGCTTGGCCTTGGCTTCATGGGGGTGATCGCCACCTTCTTCAGCTGGTGGTCGGACGTCATCAACGAAGCCCATGCCGGTGATCACACCCCCGTCGTTCAGCTGCATCTGCGTTACGGCATGATCCTGTTCATCGCATCGGAAGTGATGTTCTTCGTCGGCTGGTTCTGGGCCTGGTTCGACTTCTCGCTGTTCCCGGTGCCGATCGAATATGCCGAGGGCGCGGTGACGTCGATGTTCGGCCAGGAAGGCGCCGAAGCGATCACCATGTGGCCGCCGAAGGGCATCGAAGTGATCGATCCCTTCTCGCTGCCGCTGCTCAACACGCTGATCCTGCTCTGCTCGGGCACCACGATCACCTGGGCGCACCATGCGCTGATCCATGGCGACCGCGAAGGGCTGAAAAAAGGTCTGTGGCTGACCATCATCCTCGGCGTCATCTTCTCGATGATCCAGGCCTATGAATATGCCCATGCGCCCTGGGGTTTCGGACAGAGCAACTATAGCTCGGCCTTCTACATGGCGACCGGCTTCCACGGCTTCCATGTGCTTGTCGGCACGATCTTCCTGATCGTCTGCCTGGTGCGCACCTACAAGGGCCACTTCACCCCGAAGCAGCATTTCGGCTTTGAGGCGGCTGCCTGGTACTGGCACTTCGTCGACGTGGTGTGGCTGTTCCTGTTCATCATCGTCTATGTCTGGGGCGGCTGGGGCGCGCCGGTCGCCGCGCACTAAGTTGCCGGACACCGACTCCATTGCAAAGGGGCAGCCGCCGGTCTGGCGCGCTGCCCTTTTTGGCCTCTGCCCCGAATGCGGGGCAAAGACGCTGTTCGACGGGCCGGTGCAGTTTCAGCCGACGTGCCGTGCCTGCGGGCTCGATTACAGCCGCTACAATGTCGGCGATGGCCCCGCCGCCTTCCTGACCCTGATCATCGGCGCCTTGCTCGTGGCGATCGCGCTGACCCTCGACGCTGCGGTCCAGCCGCCCTTGTGGGTTCATGTCATATTGTGGGTGCCGCTGACCGCTGCCGCGGTGGTTTATGGCCTGCGCATCGCCAAGGGCGCGCTGCTGGCAAGCGAGCATCAGCGGCAGGCGGCCGAGGGGCGCCAGCTGGACAAGCCGCATGACTGATACCGCGACGCCCTCCGCGCGGCGCTGGCCGCTGATCCCGACCATCCTGGTGCTGATCGCGGTGGCGGTGATGATCGGGCTGGGCGTGTGGCAGTTGCAGCGGAAGGCGGAAAAGGAAGCGCTGGTCGCGCTCTATCAGCGCAATATGGCGATGTCGGCGCTCGTCACTTATCCCGAAATGCCGCCGGTGGCCGACAGCTTGCTGTTTCGCAAGAGCAGCGTCGTGTGCCTGGAACCCGTGCGCTGGGATCCGCGCAGCGGCACCGACCTGAAGGGAAGGGCGGGCTTTCGCATGATCGCCGACTGCCGCACCGGCGCCGAAGGGCCGGGGGTGCTGGTCGATGTCGGCATCGGCGATGATTTTACCCCGCCCAAATGGAGCGGTGGGATCGTTCAGGGGACGATTGTTCCCGGCCCAGACCAGCCGACGGTGATGGAGCGTGCCGCCGGCAAGGGGGCGGCTGCGCGCGCCATGCTGATCGCCGACACGCCCGCCGCGGGTTTGCGCGCCAGTGCGGTTCCGTCCGCCGACAACACGCCCAACAACCATCTGGCCTATGCGGTGCAATGGTTCCTGTTCGCCATCGCCGCATTGGCGATCTACGTGCTGGCTGTCCGTCGCCGCTTGCGGCCTTGAAGCTGGCCCGCTAGGCGCTGGGCCGCCATGGAATATATCAGCACCCGCGGCTCCGCGCCGACCCTCGACTTTCGTGCCGCGACCCTTGCCGGTCTTGCCAGCGATGGCGGCCTCTATCTGCCCGCGCGCTGGCCGCAGATGGCGGCGGACGAGATCCGGGCGCTCGCCGGGCTCGACTATGCCGAAACCGCGGTGCGCGTCATGCGCCCGTTCGTCGCAGGCGTCCTGTCCGAAGACGAACTGCGTCAGCTTTGCCGCGCTGCCTATGGCAGCTTCAGCCATGATGCCGTGACCCCGCTCGTCCAGCTCGACCATCGCCACTGGCTGCTCGAGCTGTTCCACGGCCCGACGCTGGCGTTCAAGGACGTCGCGCTGCAACTGCTCGGCCAATTGTTCGAAAAATTCCTGAGCGGCGGTGAAACGAACATCACGATCGTCGGCGCGACGTCGGGCGATACCGGGTCGGCGGCGATCGAGGCGGTCGCCGGGCGCGAGCATATCCAGATATTCATGCTCCATCCCGAGGGCCGGGTCAGCGACGTCCAGCGTCGCCAGATGACGACGGTGCTGGCGCCAAATGTCCATAATATCGCGATCGACGGCAGCTTTGACGATGCGCAAGCGATGGTAAAGCGGCTGTTCGGCGACGAAGAGGCGCGGGCTGAGGTCAATTTGTCGGCGGTGAACAGCATCAACTGGGCGCGCTTGATGGCGCAGATCGTCTATTATTTCTATGCCGCGGTGCGGCTGGGTGCGCCCGACCGCGCCATTGCCTTCTCGGTGCCGACGGGCAATTTCGGCGATGTTTTCGCGGGCTATGTGGCCGCGCAGATGGGATTGCCGGTCGCGCGGCTCGTCGTTGCGACCAACGTCAACGACATCCTCCACCGCGCGCTGACCCGCGGCGACTATAGCGCCGGGACGGTGACGCCGACCGCGACCCCCAGCATGGATATTCAGGTCAGCAGCAATTTCGAACGGCTGCTGTTCGACCTGTCGGGCCGCGACGGCGCCGCGATCACGGCGATGATGCGCGATTTCGATCAGAACCGCGCGATGACCATCCCCGAAGACATGCTGGCGGGCGCCCGCGGGCTGTTTTCGAGTGCGAGCATCGACGGTGACGCGATGGCGCTCGCGCTGCGCTGGGCGCAGGAGCATGGCGGCCAGATCATCGACCCGCACAGCGCGGTTGGCTTGGCCGCCGCGCGCCAGCTCGAATTGGACGCCGACATCCCCGTTGTCACGCTGGCGACCGCGCACCCCGCCAAGTTCCGCGAAGCGGTCGAGCGCGCCACGGGTGTCCGTCCGGCATTGCCCGCCCGCCTCGGCAATCTGTTCGAGCGCGAGGAGCGCTACACCAAGCTCCCCGGCGACTATGACGCGGTCAAGGCCTTCATCCTGGCGGAAGCCGCGCGTGGCTGAGCTGCTCCCCCTCGTTACGCTCGTCGGCGAGGCGTGGGACGATTATGGGCTGATCGACAGCGGAAACGGGCGCAAGCTCGAACGCTATGGCCGCTTTCGATTCATTCGCCCCGAACCGCAGGCGATGTGGGCACCCGCGCTGCCCGACAGCGAGTGGGCAGCGGCGGACGGCGAGTTCATTCCGGCGTCCGACGACGATGGCGGGGGGCGCTGGTATTATAACAAGCCGGTCCCTGCGGAAGGCTGGCCGCTCTCGTGGCGCGAAACGCGCTTTACCGGGTCATGCACCCCGTTCCGGCATCTGGGCTTCTTCCCCGACATGGCGCCGGTATGGGACTGGTTGCGGGCAAAGGTCGCCGATAAGCCCGACCCGGCGTTCCTCAATCTGTTCGGTTACACCGGGGTTGGCAGTCAGGCGCTCGCCGCCGTCGGTGCATCGGTAACGCACGTCGATGCATCGAAAAAGTCGGTCGGGCAGGCGCGCGAGAATGCGGCGCTGGCGGGCATGGCGGACAAGCCGGTCCGCTGGATACTCGACGATGCGGGCAAATTTACCGCGCGCGAGGTGCGGCGCGGCAAACGCTATGACGCGATCCTGCTCGATCCGCCGAAATTCGGTCGCGGCCCGACCGGTGAGCGCTGGCAACTGGAGGAAGGGTTGGCGCCGCTGCTGACCGATTGCCGCCAATTGCTCGACGCCGACAGCCGCGCGCTGTTCCTGACCGTCTATGCCGTGCGCATGTCGGCGCTCGCGATCGGCGAGCTGCTGGCGCAGTTGTTTGCGGACCTCCCCGGCAAGGTCGAATGCGGCGAGCTGGCGGTGCGCGAAGAGACGCGCGGGCTGTTGCTGCCAACCGCCATCTTCGCGCGCTGGAGCCGCTGAGGCCCGACCGGGGCTGAGCCCAAAAAAAAGGCCGCACCAGCTCCGTTATGGAGCTGGTGCGGCCGCTGCGCCCAGTGTCAGAATTTGGCGCGGACGCCGAAGTAGAATTGGCGACCATTGTCGTAGGTCGCGCGCGGCTGCGCCCGGGTGCCCGAATATTGCTCGATCGGCTCGTTGGTCAGGTTGACCGCGTCGAGGGTCAGCGCGATGCCGTCGGTGACGTTGACGCTGACCGACGCATCGAGCGACGACAGGGCGGCCTGATTGAGCGGTGCGGCGCGGTCGATGTCGATGAAGAATTTCGAGCGATAATTGTACGACAGGCGCGCGCTGAGCAGGTCGTTTTCATAATAGCCCGTCAGGTTGAGCGCGTGTTTCGAATTGCCCGGGATCGGGTCGCCATTGTTCGCCTTGGCGTCCGAATAGGTGTAATTCACCACCGCGCCAAAGCCGCCCCAGATCGGGCGCGACACCTGGAATTCGAAGCCCTGGTTGCGGCCGCCGGTCCCGTTGCTGCGGCGGTTGATCTGATAGGGGCAATTGAACAGGTTCGGATTGCCGCCGCCCGCCGCGACGCAGCCTGCGGGCTGCGATCCCGGGACGAAGACCCCGGGCAGGGTTTCGACCGACGTCGCATTCACGATATACGACTGGATATCCTTGTAGAATGCGGCAAGCGCGACGATCGTTTCGCGATCGGGGTACCATTCGACCGACAGGTCATATTGGTTGGCGCGGTAGGGGTCGAGGTTCGGATCGCCGCCGCGTCCGGTGAGCAGGGTGCCGTTGAGATCGACGCCGGGGGTGATGTCGACAAAGTCGGGGCGCGTCACCGTCTTGCCCGCGCCGAAGCGCAGCACCACCTGATCCGACAGGTCGAGCGACAGGTTCGCGCTCGGCAGGACGTCGGTGTAGGAGCGCTTCGCGGTGCTCGGCGTAAAGCCGCCGAACGGGTTGGTGAACTGTGGGTTGGCGCCGCCGATGATGAAGCCTTGCGACGTCTGGTCGGTCGTGATCACACGCAGGCCAACATTCCCGCGCCAGTTGTCGCCGCCGAATTTCGCGAGGCCGTAGCCGCCATAGGCCTTTTCATTGATCGAATAGCTGTTGCCGGGGACGAGGAAGCGATCGGTTCCCGGGGAGGTCTGCGCGGCATAAATCGCCCGCAGCTTGGCCGGGTCGACGCGCCAATAGTCGGTCAGCGTGCCATCAGACGCGATATTGTCGAGGAAGTCGCCGGGCATGCCGCCGCCGGTGGCAAAGCTCGCCGAGGTGCATGGCGCGCCGCTGCAACGCAGGCCGGGGGTGAAGACGCCGCCATTGGTCGCGAAGCGTTCGGCGACGCGATCATGGTCGGTATATTTGACGCCAAATTTCAGCGCGGTCAGCGGACCCCATTCGACCTCCTTCTCGAGGTCGAGGTAAAGATATTTTTCCTCGTCATCGTTGGTCACCGACTGGATGCGCGCGAAGTCGGGGCGGATGCCCGCCGGGTTGAGCGGGCTGGGGCTGCCAAAGCTGACTTCGGGGCGACCGCTGCGCAGGTCATAGGTGAAGCGGCCCGGCCCCGCGAATTCGATGAAATTCTCGTTGCTCGTATCGCCATTCGCCTTGGTCCAGCCCGCCTTGAAATGGACGGTCAGCGTGTCGCTGGGGCGATAGGTCAGGTCGAAGTCGGCCGACACGGTCTTGGCAACTGCCTGACGATCGATCGCGTCATAGACGACGCCAAATCCCTCGGTGCCATTGTTCCGCGACGCGATGGTGCCCGCGACCGCGATGCCGTCCTGCACCACGGCGTTGGTCAGCGTGCCGCCGCCGCCGAGCGCCTGATCGCCCCAGGCGAGATAATTCTGGTTGAAGTTGTCGGCGTTGAAGCGCGAATAAAGCCCGGTGATGTTGATCTCGAGCTCGTCCGAGGGGCGGAACTGGATCCCGATATTGGCGCCATAGCGCTCGCGATTCTGTTCGAACATCGTCGAACCGATCAGCGTGGGAATAAGCGCGGTCTGGCCACCGCCGGCGGGGCGATAGCCAAAGATTTCAAGGCCGTCGCGGCGGGTGCGGCGCTTCTGATAAATGCCGCCGATCAGGACGCCAAAGGTCTCGTCGGCATTTTTCCAGCTGACCAGCCCCGAAACCTGCGGATCGACCTTGCCCGACAAGTCCGAATAGACGCCCTGCAGCGACGCCGAGACGGCGAAGGGTTCGAGGTCGAGCGGGTTGCGGGTGATGACGTTGATCGTGCCGCCAACGCCGCCTTCCTCGACATCGGCCTGCGGGCTCTTATAGACTTCGAGGCGGCCGACGATTTCGGCGGGCAGGGTCAGATAGTTGAAGCTCCGGGTCGAGGCGACCTGATCGAGGATGAACCAGTCGGCGGTGGCGACCGAGTGGCCATTGAGCAGCGTCTTGGTGAGGTTGGGGGCAGTACCGCGCAGCGAGACGCGCTCGCCTTCGCCGAATTCGCGATTGACGACAATACCGGGAACGCGCTGCAGCGCTTCGGCGACGTTCTTGTCGGGGAATTTGCCGATGTCTTCGGCGGTCACGACGTCGGCGATGACCGCCAGGTCGCGCTTGGCGTCGATCGACTGAGCTACCGAGCCGCGAAAGCCCGTGACGACGATTTCATCAGCAGCTGCCGCGTCGGTGCCTTGCGCCGCCGCCGGGGTAATGCAGGTCGCGAACGCGAGAATGCTTGCGGTGGCAAAAAGGCGATTTGATTTCAGCATGTCGATCCTCCCAAAGATCCGTTGGTCTTTATTGGTAATGCATAAGTCATAACAATCCTGCTTATGCTGTCAAGATTGGAGTTATGCGGGGGCGAATGCTTACTGTGGGGCGCAGCGGCGGGGCGCCAATATCAAAATTGGTATTATATTGGACTTGTTAAGATGCGCGCTGCGTGCCGGAGGTGGCCTGCCGACATTGGAACAGGCGGCGGCAGCGGTCCTTGCCCGCCGGTCGCGCCGCCATGCACGAAAATCGCCGCGGATCGTCGCGCTCTGGTGCGCGATGATCCGCGGCGTCCCGCCCCCTTGCGGGAAGCTTGGTTCAGTTGGGTTCGGCGAGTTCGATGCGGTTGCGACCGCCTGCTTTCGCTTTGTACAGGGCGTCGTCGGCGGCCTTGAGCGCGCCGCGCGTTTCGCCATAGCCAAAGACGTCGGCGACCCCGCCCGAGAAGGTAATCTGCCCGAACGGCTCGTCGGTCTTGCGGTTGATCAGGCGGCGTTCGGCCAACCCTTCGCGCGCCTCGTCGAGTCGCTGCGCCGCTTGGGTCGGGGTCAGGCCACGGAACAGCATGACAAATTCCTCGCCGCCATGACGGGCGACGTGACAGCGATCGTCGGAAATGCGCGCCAGCGTGTCGGCGATGGCCTTGATCACGCGGTCACCGGCTTCATGGCCATGAAGATCGTTGACCTTCTTGAACTCGTCGATGTCGCAAAAGGCGACGCTGAGCGGTTCGCAGGCGGCGCGGGCTTCCTTGTAATGACGTTCGAGCAGGATTTCGAATGCGCGGCGGTTGGGCAGGCCGGTCAGGAAATCGAGCTCGGCGTCGCGCTTGGCGCGCTCGAGGCTGCGGCGCAGCGCCTTGGCCTCATCCTCGCTCTTGCGCATATGGTCTTCGGCCTTGCGCGTGCGCTCCAGCATGACCTTGGCAAGATCGGCGAGGCTCGAGACGATCCGCCCGGTTTTCTGGAGCTGTTCCAGATCGTCGACATGCTGTTCGAGTTCGGTGCCGTAATCGCTGGTGACGCTCCGCGCTTCCTTGGCGTGGGCATGAAAGGATTCGAGATTGGTTTCGAGCCGCGTCATCAGGCGGTCGAGATCGGCGTGGTCGGCGGGGGCGCTATTCTGTTCGCTCAGCTCGTTGAGCCATTGCTGCGTGATCCCCTCGGGCGATTGCGACCGCGCGGTAATTTGCCGGGCGAGCGGCGGGTTCATGCCCGAAAAGGCGCCATGCGCGAGCAACAGGTTCGCGGGCGACACGTCGAGGTCGTTGTCGACCAGAAAGGCCATGATCGTACCGATCAGCTGATGCCGCGCCAACTGCGCAAGGTCGCGCGTGCCGCCACCGTCCGGGGGCGCCGGGCGTCCTGCCGCGGGATTGTTTCGCCCCGGGCGAAGTCCCAGCCAATCCAGAAGCCGTCCTACCGGCTCGTTCGATGGGGTTGCTTTGGTGGTCATGCGAGAATTAACGGGCTCGCATCGACGCTTTTAAGCCGATTCTGGAAGGAATTTGCGCTTTGGCGCCGGGTCGATGGACTAGTTCATGCAAACCAGCGTCAAAACAGCAGCTTAGTTATACGCATTTTTCGGCGCCGCCGGCGCGGGGTCATGGGCATCGGTTCCAGCCCGCCCCGCGCACCGCGCGCCCGGGCGTCGCGCCGCTATGGTCGCCATCGCGCAGCACGGCCACGCCGTTGACGAACACGTCGCGCACGCCGACCGAATATTGGTGCGGATCCTCGAAGGTCGAGCGATCGGCGACCTTGGCCGGATCAAAGACAACGATATCGGCAAAATAGCCGGGCTTCAGCGCGCCGCGCTCCCTGATCCCCAGATTGGTCGCGGGCAGGGTGGTGAGGCGGTACACCGCCTGCTCGAGCGAGATCAGCTTTTCGTCGCGGACATAGCGCCCGAGCAGCCGCGCAAAATTTCCATAGGTGCGCGGATGCGCGCCCGATTTCAGGAAGTCGCCCTCGGCCGCCTGCGATGCGCCATCGGACCCGAAGCTCATCCATGGCAGCTGGATCTGCTTGCGGACATTGTCCTCGGACATCAGGAAATAGACGGTGCCGACGCGTGATCCGTCCTCGACCACCAGGTCCATCGCGGTTTCCTCGGGCGATTTGCCGCGCATCGTCGCGACTTCGGCGAGCGTCTTGCCGGTCAGCGGTTTGAGCTTCTCGTTCTTGAAGCCCGAGAGGATCATCTTGTCGGCGCCCGCGCCCAAGTAGAGATTTTCCCAATCGCTGCCGGGCTGCTGCATTTCGGCGGCAACGCGCGCGCGGGTGGCGGGGTCCTTCAGCCGCTCGATCCACGCTTCCAGCCCGCCGGCCTGCACCCAGGTTGGCATCGCGGCGTCGAGCCCGGTCGCGCCGGCGGTATAGGTGTACATGTCGGTGGTGATCCGCTGGCCCGCGGCGCGCGCAGCCTCGATCTTGGCGACGACGGCATCGAGCTTGCCCCAATTGCTGCGTCCCGCCATCTTGAGGTGATAGATTTCGGCAGGTGCGCCCGAGCGCCGCGAAATTTCGATGAGTTCGTCGACGGCTTCCTCCAGCCGGTCGCCTTCGGAACGCATATGGCTGATGTACATGCCGCCGCATTTCGCGGCCTCGCTGGTCAGCGCAACCAGTTCGTCGGTTTCGGCATAGGAGCCGGGGGCGTAGATCAGCGAGCTGCCGACCCCCATCGCGCCTTCGTTCATCGCCTGGCGCACGAGCGCGCGCATCCGGTCGAGCTGCGCCGGGGTCGGATCGACATCGCCTTCGCCGAGCTCGTGGACGCGCACCGTCGCCGCGCCGACGAAGCTTGCGACATTGGTCGAAACGCCGCGTTTTTCCAGATAGCCGAGATAATCGCCGAGGCTGGTCCATTCGATCGGGAATTTGAGGTCGCCCTGACGTTCGATCTCCTGCGCCTTCATTGCCGGGCTGAGCGGCCCCATTGACCAGCCTTCGCCCATCACCTCCAGCGTCACGCCCTGCCGAATGTCGCTTTGGCTTTTGGGATCGACGATCAGCGATTCGGTCGCCCAGCTGAGCATGTTGATGAACCCCGGCGCGACCGCCATGCCGTTGGCCTGCACTTCATTTTTAGCGGTTCCAGAGACCTTGCCGACGGCAACGATCCGGTCGTCCTTGATCGCGACATCGCCGACAACCGGCGGCTGGCCCGATCCGTCGTAGAGCGTGCCGCCGCGGATGATCAGGTCATAGGCAGGCGCCTGAGCGCCAACGGATGCCGACAGCAGCATCGAACTGGCGAGCAGCAGGACCGATGGGACGAAGCGCCGCGACGAGGTCATCAATTTTCTCCGATTGGGATCAGCCGTGCAGGCTCATGAGCGAATCCATCAGCCCGTCGTCGGCGCTCGAACAGACACCGAGCACCAGCGCCTCGTCGAACCCGTCGGCGACGACATAAGCGTGGCCCATCGACGAATCGAGATAGATGCCCTCGCCGGTCTTGAGCGCGACGGGATCGTAAAATTCGGTGTGAATCTCGATCGCGCCCTCGAGCACATAGATGAACTCCTCACCCTGGTGGCGGACCAGCTCGCCGAACTCGCTCGCGCTGTGCGCGCGGATGCGGGTGATGATCGGGATCATCCGTTTCTGGCGCAGGTCGGTGCAGAGGTAATGATAGTCGTAATTGTCGGTCGTGACGCGCACTGCCTGATCGATCGTTCCGACGCTGCGGCGGCCGGTGACGCGCGGAGTGGTGTCGCCCTCATCCTCGGCAAACAGGTCCGACATGCGGATGCTGAGTCGCTGGCTGAGCTGCTGGAGCTTGTCGTAACTGAGCGTCAGCCGGTCATGTTCGACCTTCGACAGCGTCGAGACCGGGATCCCCGATTTCGCGCTCATCTCCTTGAGTGTCCAGCCGTTTCGCGAGCGAATGCTCTTCATCACGGTGCCGAGTGTGGGTGGGGCCGCACGCGCCGCCATCAAAATTTCCATTCCATGTTTGACAATTTTCTAATCAGGATCATTATGTCCCTATTGGGTTAACAGTTGTTGACCCTTGGTAAGGCGTCGCGCCGCTTGCTGCAAGGTCAGACAGGGCGACCCAGACAAAAGGGGAAAGTGATGCGTTTCATCCGCAAGGCGATGATCGGACTGGCGGCGCTCGCCGCGCTGCCGCTGGCGGCACAGGGGCCGCTGCCCGCACCGACGGCGAAGAAAGTCGAAACAGCCGCCGTGGTCAGTCCTGCCACGCCGAAGGCGCCGGTTACGCTTGATGCAGCGGACCTTGAAGCGTGGATGGACGGCTATCTGCCCTATGCGCTCGAACGCGCGCGGATCCCCGGCGCGGTGGTCGTCGTCGTCCGCGGGAACCAGGTCGTGCTGCAAAAAGGCTATGGCTTTGCCGATGTTGCCAAGCGCGCGCCGGTGCTCCCCGAAACGACGATGTTCCGCCCCGGATCGGTGTCGAAACTGCTGACCTGGACCGCGGTGATGCAACAGGTCGAGGCGGGCAAGATCGACCTCGACAAGGATGTGAACGCCTATCTCGATTTCAAGATCCCGCCTTATCAGGGCAAGCCGGTCACGATGCGCAACATCATGACCCACACCCCGGGGTTCGAAGAGTCGGTGCGTCACCTGATCAGCAGCGATCCCAAGGCGGTGATGACGCTGAAGCAGCAGATGCCGCTGGCGCTGCCCGAGCGGGTCTTTGCGCCGGGGACGACCCCCGCTTACTCCAACTATGCGACGGCGCTCGCAGGCTATATCGTCGAGCGCGTCAGCGGCGAGCCGTTCGATAATTATATCGAAAATCACATCTTCAAGCCGCTCGGGATGAATCATTCGACGTTCCGCCAGCCGCTGCCCGCGCGCCTCGCGCCGCATATGGCCAAGGGCTATCCCGACATCACGCAAAAGGCGAAGCCCTTCGAGATCGTGATCCCCGGACCGGCCGGCAGCCTGTCGGCGAGCGGCGCCGACATGGCGAAGTTCATGATCGCGCACCTCAATGACGGCGCTGGGCTGATGTCGGCTGCCACGACCAAGCAGATGCACGATTTCAAGGCGCCTGGTGTCGGCCCGCTCAACAGCATGGCGCTTGGTTTCTACGAGCAATGGGTCAACGGTCGGCGCGCGATCGCGCATGGCGGCGATACGGTCTGGTTCCACTCCTATCTGTGGCTGTTCCCCGAGGATGACATCGGCGTGTATGTGTCGATGAACAGCGCCGGGACGCAGGGCGATGCGGGCGCGATACGCAGCGCGTTGTTCCACAAATTTGCCGATCGCTATCTGCCGGGCGAGGACAAGGCGGGCCAAGTCGATGCCAAGACCGCGAACGAACATGCGCAGATGATGGTCGGCAATTATGTCAGCAGCCGCGGATCGTTCACTAACTTCATGAGCCTGATCGGGCTGCTTGGGCAAGCGACGATTTCGCTTACCGAAGACGGCAAGATCAGCTT
Source organism: Sphingopyxis microcysteis (assembly GCF_012274265.1). Lineage (GTDB taxonomy): Bacteria > Pseudomonadota > Alphaproteobacteria > Sphingomonadales > Sphingomonadaceae > Sphingopyxis > Sphingopyxis microcysteis. The sequence goes on along the minus strand of NZ_JAANYY010000002.1, from coordinate 1,340,370 downwards.
CCCCGCATTGGACGGCCTTGGCGCCGGTGCGCGCGACTGGGTCGAGGTCGAACCGTTCGTGTGGCGCGACCGCGGCACCGGCGAACGCCTTGCCGCCGAAGTGCAGGACGGCCGGGTGGTGCGCTTCAGCGTCGATGCCGGATCGCCGTTCATGGTGTTCGAACCGGCCCCGGCGGGCGTCAATGCCGCCTGGCTGACTCCGGCGCTGATCGCGGCGCTCGGCATCGTGCTGCTTGCGGCCTTGGCCTGGCCGGTGCGGGCGCTGGTGCGGCGCAGCTTCAAGGCCGATTTTGCGCTCGAAGGCCAGTCGCGGCGCGCCTACCGCTTGTCGCGCATCTTTGCTTGGCTGGTCCTTGCGTCGCTGGCGGGTTGGCTCGGACTGATCGCGGCCTTCTCCGCCGATATCGGCAGCCTGGGCGGCCCGCTCGACTGGCTGATCCACCTGCTGCGCATCCTGACCCCGGTGGCCTCGTTCGGGCTGTTGGCAACCGCCGGCTGGCACCTGTGGCTGACGATCAAGGACAAGCGCCGCTGGACGATGAAGCTCGGCGCGGTGCTGCTGCTACTCGCGGCGCTGGTGCTGGTGTGGGTGACGCTCGCGTTCAACCTTTATGGCTTTGATATGGTGTATTGATGGCGACGCAAATGACACAGGAACTGACGCTCGACCTTCGGGTCGAGCGGTTTCCCTATCACCAGCCGTTCCGCATTTCGGGGCACGTCTTTACCGAAACCGCGCTGCTTGTCGCCGAGCTTTCCGACGGGACGCACGTCGGCCGCGGCGAGGGGGCGGGGGTCTATTATCTGGGCGACGACATCGACCATATGCTGGCCGAGGCGACGCGGGTGCGCCAGGCAGTCGAGCGCGGTGCGACGCGCGCCGATTTGCAGGCGTTGCTGCCGCCCGGCGGCGCGCGCAATGCGCTCGACTGCGCCTATTGGGATCTGGAAGCAAAGCAGGCGGGGCGGCCGGTGTGGGAACTGGCCGGATTGAAGCCGCCGCGCGCGCTGCCCTCGACTTTGACGCTTGGCGCCGACAGCGCGGGCAACATGGCGAAGGCGGCGCTGGCGATCGATCCGGAGGCGCCGATCAAGGTCAAGCTGACCGGCGACCTCAGCGACGACATCGCCCGGATTGTCGCGATCCGTACCGCGCGCCCGCATGCGTGGATCGGGGTCGATGCCAATCAGGGCTATGACATTGCCACGCTGGCGGAGCTGCTGCCGGTGCTGGTCCAGACCCGCGTCGCACAGCTCGAACAGCCGCTGAAGCGCGGGCGCGAGTCCGATCTGGACGGGCTGAAGCGGCCTTTGCCCTTTGTCGCCGACGAAAGCGCGGTGACGCTCGCCGATACCGCGACGCTGGTCGGCCGCTTCGACGTCGTCAATATCAAGCTCGATAAATGTGGCGGGCTGACCGAGGGGCTGGCGATCGCGCGGCAGGCGCGCAAGCTGGGGCTCGACGTGATGGTCGGCAACATGATGGGCACCAGCCTGTCGATGGCCCCGTCGTTCGTGCTGGGCCAGCTATGCGACATCGTCGACCTCGACGGGCCGACCTTTCTGGCGCGCGACCGAGCGCCCGGCGTCGAGTATCGCGGCGGGATGATCCATTGCCCGGCAGAAATTTGGGGATAGATGACAATTTTATGTCCTAAATGGGTTGACAATTTTCTGATTAGGACAATAGTCGTCATATTGAAATTTAGTTGAGAGGGAGGCTGGAATGACGGGGTCATTCGCAGTAACGCGCCGCGCGGTCATCGCGGGCGCGGTCGGCGCCGCCTTGTCTGCGCCGATGGTGAACCGGGGAAGCTATGCATTCGCCGTCGCACCGGGGCGCGTTTACTCGCGCCGCGCCGTCGACCTCGTCGCGCGGTCGCTCGTCATCGACATGCTGGCGCCGCTCAAGATCACTTTAGCCGAAGATTATGTCGCGCACCGGCTGACCGATGCCGAAGCCGCGGAGTTTCGCGCCAGCGGCATCACCGGCTTTCACAATGCTTACGGGTTGGGCGGCCCCGATGCGAAGAAACAGGCGCTGACCTTTCTGGCGGGGTGGCAGGGTTTTGCCGGGCGCAACAGCCATGTGTTCACGCTGGTCGATGGCGTCGCCGATCTCGATCGTGCGAAGGCCGACAAGAAATGCGCCGTCATCATGGGCATCCAGAATGCCGAGCATTTTGAGAAGATCGAGGATGTCGCGCTGTTCCGCCGCCTTGGCCTGCGCTGCGCGCAGCTGACCTACAACAGCCAGAATATGATCGGATCGGGCAGTACCGAACGGATCGACGGCGGGATCAGCGACTATGGCGCCGCGATCGTCGCCGAAATGGAAAAGCAGCGCATGCTGGTCGACGTCTCGCATTGTGGCGACAAGACGACGCTGGATGCCATAGCGATCGCCAAGGGGCCGATCGCAATCACGCACAGCAATGCGCGCGCCCTGGTCGATCATCCGCGCGTCAAGACCGACGCCGCGATCAAGGCGCTGGCGGCCAAGGGCGGGGTGATGGGCATTACCGGGGTGCGGATGTTCGTGCGCACCACCGACCCGACCAACGTCGGGCATATGGCCGACCATATCGACCATGTCGCGAAGCTGGTCGGGATCGATCATGTCGGCATCGGATCCGACGCCGATCTGCACGGCTATGACGACATGCCACCGCAAGAATATGCGCTGCTCAAGGGCGCGTACAAGGGCAGCTACGCCTTTCGCGACAAGATCGACATCGACGGTTTCGATCATCCTCTGAAGGTCTTTGACCTGACCGAGGAACTGATCCGCCGGGGCTGTTCAAACGACAACATCACTGCCGTGTTGGGAGGCAATTTCCGCCGCCTGCTGGCGCAAGTCTGGGGGTAAGACAATGAACAAGAGAGTTTATTTCGCCGCAAGCATCGCCGCAATGATCGCCGCGATGCCTGCGCAGGCGCAGGAACCGGGCGCCGTCGAGGCGGCGGGCGAAATCGTCGTCACCGCGCAAAAGCGCGTCCAGAATGTCCAGGACGTGCCGATCTCGATCGCCGTCGTGAATGGTGAGGAGCTTCAACAGCAGGGCTCGGCGTCGCTCGTTGACTATGCCGGTTACGTTCCCGGCATGAACGTCAGCAACAGCGGTACGCCCGGTCAGACCACCATCACGCTGCGCGGTGTCGCGCCGCTGAACTCCAGCCAGACCGTCGGCATTTATCTTGACGACGCACCGGTGGGATCGAGCGCGATCTACAACCGCGCTGGCTCGTTCACGATCGACCTGATGCCCTATGATTTGGAACGGATCGAAGTGCTGAAAGGGCCGCAGGGGACGCTCTATGGCGCGAGCTCGATCGGCGGCTTGGTCAAATATGTCACCGTCCAGCCGAACACCAATGCCTTCAGCGTGAAAGCGGGGGCCGAGGGCTTCGCGATCAAGGGCGGCGACGGGCTTGGCTGGGGCGCGCAGGTGATGGTCAATCTGCCGATCGTGGAGGACAAGCTGGCAGTGAGCGGCAGCTTCGCCTGGCGCAGCACCCCGGGCTGGGTCGACAGCGTCAATAATGCCGCGCTGACCGATCAGAATGATTATGAACAGCGCGGCGGCCGCGCGGCGCTGCTGTGGACCCCGACGCCCGAATTCAGCGTGAAGCTGGCCGGGATTTGGCAGTCGCTCGATTCCGACGGCAACGCCCTCTACGCCGCCGACCTGACCGGACAGCGGCTGGGCGATGGACGCTCGTTCAACAATTTTGTCCCCGAATCCTTCGACGTCGACCTCGACTATTATTCGGCAACGCTCGACTATGATTTCGGCGCCGCGACGCTGACCTCGGCGACGACGTACAGCAAGACGCAGAGCGCGCAGGTGCAGGATGCGAGCTATGCCTTTGGCGTGCTGTTCCCGCTGCTGACCGGCGGCGCCGTCCCGCCCGGCATCACGCCGTTCTCGCTCGACCTCGGCCTCAAGAAATGGACGCAGGAACTGCGGCTTGCGTCGCCGAGCGGCGGACGGTTCGAATGGCTGATCGGCGGCTTCTTCACCGATGAAACCACCAGCAATGCACAGCTGGTTCGCTCGTTCGACATGGCAGGCAATCCGATCCCCGGGCTCGATCCGCTGGCGATCGTCGGGCTACCCGCGACATACAAGGAATATGCGATCTTCGGGAACGGCACCTTCAAGCTCAGCGAGCAGTTCGAAATCACCGGCGGCCTGCGCTGGGCGCGCAACAAGCAGACGTTCCGCCAGATCAGCTCGGGGGCGATCGTGCCCCAAGCCGACGATCCCGGCACATCGGCGGAAAGCGTGTTCACCTATTCGATCAGCCCGCAATTCCACATCAATGACGACGCGATGCTCTATGCGCGGCTCGCGACGGGCTATCGTCCCGGCGGACCGAACGTCATCGTTCCGAACGTCCCGCCGACGGTCGATGCCGACCGCATGAAAAACTATGAAGTGGGTTTGAAGGCTGACTTTGCCGACCGCATGGTTTCGGTCGATGTCGCGCTGTTCCTGATGGACTGGACCGACATCCAGGTCGTGCGTTCGTTCGGCGGCGTGTCGGGCGGTGCGAACGGCGGCAAGGCGCGCAGCAAGGGGATCGAGGGCAGCTTTGCGGTGCGTCCATCCCCTGGCCTGACGATCAGCGCGACCGGCAGCTATACCGACGCGGGGTTGAGCGAGGATGTGCCCGAAATCAGCGGCGTCAAGGGCGACCGCCTGCCCGCGGTGCCGAAATTCAGCGGGGCGCTGCGCGCCGATTATGAATTCGAGCTGGGCGGCGGCAACAAGGGCAGCTTTGGCGCCGGCATCCGCCACGCCAGCAACCGGCTGTCGCTGGTCGAAAGCGATCCGCTGGTGGCAAAGGCCAAGGCTTATACCTCGGTCGATCTCAACGCCTCGATCACCGTGGGCGATCACTGGACATTGCGCGCCTATGCCCGCAATCTGCTCGATAATCAGGGTGAGATGGCGCGGTCGACCTTTGCCAACGGGCTCAATCAGCCGAGCTTCCTTGGCATTTCGCCGCTCCAGCCGCGGACCGTCGGCCTCGCGCTCGACCTGGCCTATTGAACGGACTGGAGTTGGAAACGATGAACGCGCCCACCGGCAGGCTGGAGAGCAGCCTGACCCTGCCGCAGCCCTATCTGCTGTTCCTCGGCGACACGACCGAGGCGGGTTATGCCAAGACCGCCTTTGGTCTGGCCGATTGGGCGGCGGATCGCTGCGTCGGCGAGCTGGCGATCGGCGGCTGCACCGTCACCACCGGCCTGCCGCCGATGTCGCCCGCCGAGGCGCGGGCGGCGGGGGCGCGGTCGCTGGTGATCGGCGTCGCCAACCAGGGCGGGGTGATCGGCGACAGCTGGATCGCCGCGCTGGTCGAGGCAATGGAGGCGGGGCTCGACATCGTCAGCGGGCTGCACGTCCGGCTGGCGAGCCTACCCGCGCTGGCCGAGGCGGCGAAACGCACCGGCCAGCGGCTGATCGATGTGCGCACGCCGCCGCCGTCGATCCCGATCGGTAACGGCCGCAAGCGCAGCGGCAAACGCTTGCTGACCGTCGGCACCGACTGCGCGCTCGGCAAGAAATATACCGCGCTGGCGCTGCACCGCGCCTTTGTCGAACGCGGCATCGATGCCGATTTCCGCGCGACGGGGCAGACCGGCATCATGATCGCGGGGGGCGGGATGCCGATGGACGCAGTCGTTTCCGATTTCGAAGCGGGGGCCGCGGAGATTCTGAGTCCAGATGCACCTGCGGATCATTGGGACTTGATCGAAGGACAGGGGTCGATCTTCAACCCCGCCTATGCCGCGGTGTCGCTCGGCCTGCTCCACGGTAGCCAGCCCGATGTGTTCGTCGTCTGTCACGATCCGACACGCAAGGTGATCCTGGGCATGGAAAGCTTTGCGCTGCCCTCGATCGAAGAGGTGATCGATCTGACGATCCGCCTCGGCAGCCGCACCAACCCGGCGATCCGCTGCGGCGGGGTCAGCCTCAATACATCGAGCTATGACGCTGACAGCGCGGAAGCGCTGATGGCTGCCGAACGGGCCAAGCTGGGGCTGCCAGTAACCGACCCGATCCGCGGCGGCGCTTCCTTCGACGCGCTCGTCGAAAATATTCTCGCGTGAGTGTGGGCGAGACGGGCGGCAGGGCGAGCTGGTTCCAGCGCTTCCTGCTGCCCGGACTGGCGCTGAAGGCGGTGATCATCGGCGGCGGCTATGCCACCGGGCGCGAGCTTGCCGAATATTTCGTGCCGTCGGGGCCGTGGGGCGGGCTGTCGGCGATGCTGCTCGCGACGCTGATCTGGAGCACCGTTGCCGCGGTTACTTTCGCGCTCGCCCGGAAGATGGGCGCCTATGACTATCGAGCTTTTTTTCGGGGGCTTCTCGGCCCGGGCTGGGTTGCGTTCGAGCTGGCCTATCTGATCTTCGTGATCCTGATCCTCGCCGTGTTCGGCGCCGCGGCAGGCGCGATCGGCGCGGCGACCTTTGGCTGGCCCGAACTTTTGGGGTCCATCGTGCTGGCGGTGAGTATCGTCGCTTTCACGGCGTTCGGCACCGACACCGTCGAGACGCTGTTCAAATATGCCTCGATGCTGATCTACGCCGTTTATGCGCTGTTCCTGATCTTCGCGCTGACCAGCTTCGGCGGCTTGATCGCAGAAGGGTTCACCAATGCGCCGCCGCCGTCGGGCAATTGGGTCGCGGGCGGGCTGACCTACGCCAGTTACAATATCGTCGGCGCGGTGATCATCCTGCCGGTGCTGCGCCACCTCACCAGCCAGCGCGACGCGGTGGTCGCGGGGATCATCGCGGGACCGCTGACCATGCTGCCCGCAATCCTGTTCTTCGTCGCGATGATGGCCTTTTACCCCGCAATCGGTGCCGAGACCTTGCCGTCCGATTTCCTGCTCCGCCAGATGGCGGTGCCGGGGTTCCATATCCTGTTCCAGCTGATGATCTTTGCCGCGCTGCTCGAAAGCGGGGTCGGCGCGATCCATGCGATCAACGAGCGCGTATCGGGGGTCGTCGAGGCGCGCGGCCGCCCGCCGCTCGGCACCGGCGCGCGCGCTGCGATCGGCAGCGTCATCTTGGTCGGCTGCATGTTCGTCGCCGCGCGCATCGGCCTCGTCGACCTGATCGCGAGTGGTTATCGCTTCCTCGCCTGGCTGTTCCTGATCGTCTTTGTCGCGCCGCTGCTGACCATCGGCGTCTGGCGCCTCTTGCGCCCCGCTCCCATTCGAATGGAGACCCTGCCATGAAAACCGTCCGCCTGCTCGCCCTGTCGTTGATGCTGTCGGTCGCGGCGCCCGCCTGGGCCGAACCGCCCAAGGACATCGTCGAAAGCGTAGAGGCGCTGCGCACGAAGATCGGCGCGCCCGGCGTGTCGATCGCGATCGTCGAGGATGGCAAGACCACGCTGGCGCGCGGCTGGGGCGTTCGCAAGCTTGGCGAACGCGCGCCGGTCGACAAACAGACGCTGTTCCAGACGGGCTCGACCGGCAAGGCGATGACCGCGGCGGCGCTCGCGATCCTGGTCGATGAAGGCAAGATCGCGTGGGACGATCCGGTCATCAAGCATATGCCGTGGTTCCGCATGTACGACGCCTGGGTCACGCGCGAGATCACGATCCGCGATCTGCTGGTTCACCGCAGCGGATTGGGGCTGGGGCAGGGCGATTTGATGTTCGTGCCGCGCACCCACCTGACGCGCAAACAGACGGTCGAGCGCGTCGCTTTCCTCAAGCCCAAGACCAGTTTTCGTTCGGCCTACGCTTATGACAATATCCTCTATGCGGTGGCGGGGCAGTTGATCGAGGAGGTTACCGGCCAGACGTGGGAAGTGTTCATGCGCGACCGCCTGCTGCGCCCCGGCGGGATGCGCGACGGGACGACCGACAGCGAGGACCGTTTTCGCATTGCCAACCGGTCATGGCCGCACGCGCGGCTGTCGGGGCCGCTGCGCGGGCTTGGTCCGCAGCAGGCACTCAACGAACGCGACGAACTTGGCCGCAATGGTGCGCCGGCGGGCGGGCTCGCGCTCAGTGCCGACGATATGGCGGCGTGGCTCAAGATCCAGCTGGCCTATGGCGCGCTGCCGAACGGCAAGCGGCTGTTCAGCGAAGCACAGGCCAAGGAAATGTGGGCGCCGGTTACCCCGATGCCGATCACCCCGCTGCCCGACAGCCTGAAACCGGCGCAGCCGAACCAGCAGGCCTATGCGCTCGGCTGGCAGGTGCAGGATTATCGCGGCCACCGTATCGTTCAGCACAGCGGCGGGGTGTTCGGATCGATTACCCGCGTCGTGATGATCCCCGACAAAAATGTCGGTTTCGCGATCATGATGAACAGCGAGGACAGCGGGATGCTCCTCGGTCTCTATTTCGACCTGCTCGACCATTATCTCGATCAACCCGACTACGGCTGGATCGACAAATGGGAGAACTGGTACCAATCGCGGCTCGCGGGCGGCGTGGAATATCTGAAACAGACGCAAGCCTCGCCGGTAAAATCGGGGCCGTCGCTGGCGCTCCCGGGCTATGCCGGGCGCTATCGCGATCCCTGGTATGGCGATGTCGTCGTCGGATCCACGGCGAATGGCCTGACGATCGACTTCACCTCGACCCCGCGGATGGCGGGGCGGCTGAAGCATTGGCAATATGACAGCTTCGTCACCGATTTCGATGACCCGGCGATCGAGCCTGCCTATGTCACCTTTGCGCTCGACGCCGACGGCAAGATCACCGGGGTGACGATGAAGGCGGTAAGCAAAATTGCCGACTTCAGCTGGGACTATCATGATCTCGACCTGAAACCGGTGGAGGACAAGCAGTGAAGCACCTCGCGATCCTGCTCTCCGCCACCGCGCTGTCCGCCTGCTCGACCGGCGAGCAAGCGGTGAAGGCGCCCGAAGCGCCGCTGCACAACCGGATGCTGGTCCTCGACACCCACCTCGACACCCCGCTGCATTTCGAACGGCAAGGGTGGAGCTTTGCCGACCGCCACGGTCTGAGCGAGGATATGGTTCAGCTCGACATCCCGCGGATGAAGGACGGCAACCTCGATGGCGGCTTTTTCGTCATCTACACCGAACAGGGCGCGCTCGATGCGAAGGGCTATGCCGATGCGCTGGCCTTCGCGCGCGCGCGCTCGGATCTGATCGACGCCACCATCGCCAAGCATGGCGACGCCATCGGTCCGGCGCGAACGGCTGACGATGCGCGAACGCTGAACAAGGCGGGCAAGCTGATCGCCTATAAAGCGATGGAGAACAGCTATCCGCTGGGCGAAGACCTCGCGCTGCTCGCCGAGTTCCACCAAAAGGGCGTCCGCATGGCGGGGCCAGTGCATTCAAAGACCAACCAGTTCGCCGACAGCGCGACGGGCGAGGCGCGCTGGAAGGGGCTCAGCCCGCTGGGCAGGCAGTGGGTGGCGGAGATGAACCGGCTTGGCATCGTCATCGACGCGAGCCATGCTTCGGACGCGGCGTTCGACCAGTTGCTGGCGCTGTCGAAGTATCCGATCATCCTGTCGCATTCGAGCCTGCGCTCGGCCAACGATCATCCACGTAATCTGGGCGAGGGGCGTCTGAAAGCATTGGCCGCAAAGGGCGGCGCGATGTGCATCTCGACAATTTTCATGTCGGACATGAACATGACCCCGGCGCGCGGCGAATTGTTCGGGCAATATGAACGCATCGGCAGCCTGTCGCCCGCCGAGCAGGCCGAGCTCAACCGCAAATGGCGTGAACTCGATAAAACCGAGCCGCTGTGGGCGGCCGATTTCGAGAAATATATGGCGATGGTGTTGCGCGCGATCGAGGTCGGCGGGGTGGACCATATCTGCTTCGGCGCCGACTGGGACGGCGGCGGCGGGCTGAAGGGGATCGAGGATATTTCAGCGTTGCCCAAGGTGACCGAGCGGTTGAAAGCCGCGGGTTATTCGGACACAGACATCGAAAAAATGTGGAGCGGCAATGTGCTGCGTGTTCTGGCCGCGCAGCAGGCCCGCTGATCGATCGGGCGTAGCGGCATAGCGGCGCCTCTTTCCTAAACGCGTCGTTAACCATGTTGCTGAAGCATATTCTCACGTCGCTTCGGCATGCCTCGCGCTATGTTCGCGCGGCTCCATCCTTCAACCATCGCCAGCGTTGCAGCGCTCTCGCTTGCCGCAATGGCGCCCGCGACGGCGCATGCGGCGACCGGCGCGACCGCGATGAAGATGGCCAATGCCAAGTCATTTGCGATCGGTGATAGCTGCCAAGCCGCTGTCGCCCCGCCATCGACGACATCGACCTTTGCCGCCGTCGCCCCGTTCGAACCGGAGGCGCCAAGCGCGCTCGACCGCATCCGGATGAGCCAGGAACAACCGGCGCCGACGGTCGACGCCGCTCCAGCGCTCACCAATCCGATGGTCGTCCACGCGATTTCGCGGGGCGCCGACCGCCTGTTCGATGCCGATCGCCCGGCTGCCGTGTCGGTACGGGTCGATTGCACCGCGCCGGTTGCGGTGCTGGCGACGGCCGCTCCGGACCCCGACAGCGAGCTTGGTACGCTCGCCATTCCCGTCGATACGACGCGCTTTGACGATCGCTGGGCGCGCGTCCGTCGCGCTCCCGCCGGGTGGCTGATGCAGGCGCAGCTCGATCGCGCTGCGGTGACGCCGGGGCTGGGCGAGGCGACGACGCTCGAACGGGTCAACCTGTGGGTCAATCGCCAGATCGCCTATGCCGACGACGAGCGCAATTATCGGCAGCGCGACTTTTGGGCGACCGCCGATGAAACGGTCGCGCGGGGCAGCGGCGATTGCGAAGATTATGCGATCCTGAAAATGCATATGCTGCGCGCGGCGGGCATCGACGGCGACCGCATGAAACTTGTCCTGCTGCGCGACCTCGCGATCAACGCCGATCATGCGTTTTTGATGGTGCGGTCGCAGGCGGGCTGGGTCGTCCTCGATAATATGACCGACCGCATCTACGACGGCCGCCAGGCCAATGCGGTGCGCCCGATCATGTCGTTCAGCGGCGACCGCCGCTGGATCCACGGCTATCGCGACGCCGCGGCGCCCATGGTCATGGCCGCAGTGGCGGCGCCAAAGGTTTCGGCGACGGCTTTCGCCAGCGCCGCCCGCGCCGCGAATGGGCGTCCGTCTTTCAAGACGGCGTTGCAGCCTGCCACCGGCGTCAAGCTCGCTTTGGCGCATGTTTCGATCGGCAACGCGCTGCCCCGGATGTTCGGGCGCCTGGCATCGCGCGGAACCAAATGATCGCCTGACCGGCGCGTGCAGCGCCATATCACCAGATTTCAAATGCTTCTGTGACGGAGCGAAAATGCTGTCAGATTGGCAGCATCGAATCGGCCCCGACTCGCGTGGCACGATACATTCGAATCGGAGTCTTTCTCGATTGACCGTCGTCGATTAACCAGAATTGTTAGGGGGTGTGGCCAAATTCTGGCCGCATCCCTCGGGTGAAATCACCCGAAAGGCTAGCAAATCTGCGGCTCTGCGGCGGCAGCGTAAACTGCTGCATTTGATGCGATTTGGACCGCGTCGTCGTTGGCGACGCTTTTCCCGCGATGCTGTGCGTGCGAGCGACCATACCTCTTTGTGGGTATGTATCAAAATCCTCGTAGATTCTGTCATTTAGTTGTATAACCTTTAGGGTAGTTATTGGATAACCAAACTAAAAGGTTAACATATTCAACGTGGGGAGGGGTCCGCCGCGATGAAGATCAAAGGGAATTTGGGGTTTAGACCGAAGTCCAGACAAGTTGGGTCGCCTTGACTGAGAGTTCAGGGGAGGCGGAAATGTCGCAGTTGATCAAGATTTCGCTTCTAGCGAAATATGAAATCGCGAGGGAAGGGTTACGCAACATCCTTTCCGGCGAAAGCTTTCAAATCCAGGCATCGGTTTCCGATGCTTCGGCGTTGTTCGACCCGCAAGGACGGATTGCGGACGACGTCGATTGCCACGTCATCGTCGTCGATGGCGGCGATACCGGCTATGGCCTCGACGCCTGCCGTCGGCTTGTCGCAAAGAAAGATCGGGCACGCCTGGCGTTGCTGTTCGACCATTATGTCTTTGAAGATGTGGTCGAAGCGTTTCAGATCGGCGTCGATGCCGTGATCATCAAGGAAATTCTGTGCGCACCGCTGGTCGAATCGATCAAGCTGGTGGCACTGGGAGAAAAGGTCTTTCCGTCGCAGCTGGTGAACAATCTGACCAGCTGGGTCCCCGCCGCGCTTGGCGGCGACTGGAAAAGCAGCGCGGCGTCGGTCGGCTTGTCCGACCGCGAGATCGAAATACTGGAAAGCATCATGGCCGGAATGGCCAACAAGGTGATCGCGCGGCAATTCGGCATCTGCGAAGCCACCGTCAAGGTCCACGTCAAGGCGATCCTGCGCAAGTTGGGGGTCGAGAACCGCACCCAAGCGGCAACCTGGGGGGTCAAGAATGGCCTGGGGGAGCCGGTGCAGCTAAATCTCCGCGAGGTAAGGCCCGTTCGCGCTCCGATTAGGCCGCCGCCGTTGGCCGGACGCGCCGCCTGACGCGGCCCGGCACCGCGCCGACATGCAAAGGGGCGCTACGGCAATGGCCGCAGCGCCCCTTTTTTTGGGCCGCCTCGAGCGCGCTCAGCGTTCGGTAAATGCTTCCGAACGGGCGCGCAGGAACGGCTTGAACAAATAGCTCAAGATGCTCTTCTTGCCCGTCAGCACCTCGACGTCGCACACCATCCCCGGCGTGATCGGTAACTGGCGACGGCCATTTTTCAGATAGGCGACGTCGGTTTCGACCACGACGGTGAAATAGGCTTCCTTGGTGGCTTCGTCGTACAGGCTGTCGGGCGAAATCTGCACGACACGCCCCGACAGGCCGCCATAGACCGCAAAATCATACGCCGTGACTTTCACATTGGCGCGGTCGTTGACCTTGATGAAAGCGATGTCGCGCGGTGCGACACGCGCCTCGACCAGCAATTTGTCGCCGACCGGGACGACCTGCATGATCTTTTGCCCCGCCTGCACGAAGCCGCCCACCGTGGTGACCTGAACGTCGTTGACGATGCCGTTGGCGGGCGAGCGGATCTCGCTGCGCTGCTGACGCCCCGCGGCACCGCGCAGCGATTCCGAATTGACCGCCATCTTGGCGACGATCTGGTTGCGTTCGTCGAGCGCCTCCTGACGGAACTCCAACCCGGCGGCGGATACCTGCGCCTGCGCTTCGCTGATCGCCGCGGCGGCGCGCGACGCGGCCTGTTCGGCGGCGGCGAGCTTGCCGCGCACCTCGGTCACCTCACGCTGGGCGTTGAGCAACTCGGTCTGCGGGACGATCGATTTGGCGGCGAGCGGCGCGAGCAGGTCGACCTGATTCTGCGCCAGCGACAGGCTGGAGCGCAGCGAGGCGATCGTGGCCTGCGCCTCGCCATAATCGCGGCGTCGCTGCTCGACCGCAGCATTGAGCGCCATCCGGCGGCTGCGCTGGGTCGCGGCGCGCACCGATTGCAAATCGGCTTCCTGGCTGCATTCGGCGGGCCTGACGCCGCTCGCGTTGGGGGTGCAGTCGGCCGCCGCCCCGCCATTGCCTTCGCGCCCCAGCCGCGCGGCACGCGCCGCCAGCGAGCGGTTTTCGGCTTCGATCTGGCCGAGCTGCGACGAGGATTCAGTGTCATCAAGGCGGACCAGCAACTGGCCCTTGCGAACCGCTTGCCCCGATCGCACGACAATGTCCAAAATCGTTGCCGGTTCGGCGGACTGGACGATCTGCGCCTTGCTCGACGGGATAACCCGCCCCTGCCCGCGGGTGACTTCATCGACCTGCGCAAAGCTGGCCCAGCTGACGAAGACGAACATCCCGACCCCGGACGCCAGGATGATCCGGCGCGTGCCGACATAGGGCCGCGATCTGATCATTTTCCGCTCTCCTTTGTGGCGACGTCAAACTCGCCGCCTTGCTGGCGCGCCATCATGCGCGAGGCGCGGCTGGTTTCTTCGGGTTCGGGGATCGCCAATTCCCAGCCCAGCGACGGGTCGAGCCGACCACCGGCGTCGTTGTCGGCGCGGCGATCCTGCAGAGCTTCCAGCGTATTGCCCGACGATGCCTGGATCAGGCCTTGCCCGTCGCCGCCATCGCGCTGCCGCACCACCGCGCTGCGCGCCAGGATCGTCGGGATCGCTTCGACGCCGCTGTAGCGACCCGAAAACGCCCCCGGCGTGCCCCATTTGCCGGGCCAGCGATAAAAGATATGCGCACCCAGCTGCGCGATCTTGACCAGCTTCGGCGCCCAATAGGGCGATACATAATTGGCGTGATAGTGGGTCGCATGACCGACCGAAGGTTCGACATAGCCCGCGAGCGCGGCGCGCGCGACATCCTCGGCCTCTTGCCATTTCGCCGGGTTGGGGCGCCGATTGAGCGACCCGTCGCAGGTGAAGCTGAACTGGCACACCGGGCGATTGACGCCCTGATAGACGACGCCGCAGATCGATTTTGGAAAAGCAGGGTGCAGCGCGCGGTTGATGACGACCTGCGCCACCGCCCGCCGCCCGGCAATCGGTTCATAAGCCGCCTCGAAATAAACCGCTTGGGTCAGGCAGCGCAGCGCCGTCAGCGCCGCCCTTTGATCGACCGTCACCGGATGGAACGGCCGCGCCGACGCCACCGGGCCGGTGGAGAAAGGGATCGCCTGATTGCGCGTCATCGCGGTTTCTGGCGCCTGGATCGGCGTCGCCGCAGGATCTTCGGTCAGCTTGATGAGCCGCACCATTTCGGGATCGGTAATTACCGGCGCGTCGGGGCGGCTGTAGCCGGTTTCGGGAACGTCGCCGCCGACAAAGTCGGCCACATGCGCCCACATCGTCCGCGAGGTCAGCAGAGTGACCACCACGGCCATGATGACCAGCCACATGATGGTGCGGCGGTTGTCGTCCTGGGCGACCGTGCCATATCGCCGGGCGGTCGCGGCGGTCATGACGCGGCTCGCTGGGCAAGGATTTCGTCGCGCGGCCCGTCGGCGACGATCCGGCCATTATCCATGACGATCAGCCGGTCGACCAAGCCGAGCACGGTCATCCGGTGCGTCGCGATGACCAGTGTCTGCGTCGAGGGAATCGCCGCGTGCAGCCGGTCGACGAAATGCTTTTCGGTCTGGCTGTCCATCGCGCCGGTCGGCTCGTCGAGGAACAACAGATGTGCCGGGGTCATCAGCGCCCGGGCGAGGACCAGAAAGCTGCGTTGCCCGCCCGACAGGCGCGCCCCGCGTTCGCCGATATGAAAATCGAACCCCGCCGTGTCGCGGCCCAGGAATTCGTCGGCACCCGACCGGCGAACCGCGTCGATGATCGCCGCGTCGTCCGCATCGCTGGCACCGACCATCAGATTTTCGCGCACCGTCCCGCTGAACAGCTCGGTATCCTGGCCGACGAAACGCAGCGTCGAGCGCAGGTCGTGCGGATCATATTGGCGGCTTTCCAGCCCATCGATCCGGTAGCTGCCGCTGGTGGGATCATACAGGCCGCACAGCACGCGGCCGAGTGTCGATTTGCCCGACGCGACACGGCCGATCAGGCCGACGCGTTCGCCGGGTTCGATTATCAGGCTGACATCGGCGAGCGATTCCCGGTCGGTATCGGGATAGCGAAAGCTGACATGGTCGAACTGCAGCCGCCCGTCGCGGATCTCGGGGGTGATCGAACGGCTGCCCTTGTCGCGCTCGTCATCCTGATCCATCAGCTGTTGCAGGCTGTTCAGCGTGACAAACGCCTGCCGTCCGCGCGTCATCAGAAAGGCGAGCTGGCCGACCGGGGCGAGCGAACGGCTGGCCAGCATGACGATCGCGATGATCGCCCCCATCGAAATGCTGCCGGCATTGAACAGGTAGAAACCGCCGATGATCAGCGCGACACCGGTCGCCTGCTGGCACAGCGTCGCCAGGTTGACCGCGGTCGCGGTCAGCTTGCGCATTTCTTCCTGCGTATAGGCATTGGATGCCGACAGCCGCCGCCATTTGCCGAGCATCCGTCCCTCGGCACGGCACGCCTTGACGGTTTCGAGGCTGCCGATCGTTTCGACGAGCGTCGTCTGCAACATGCTGGCGTCGACCTGTGCGTCGGCGACCGCGGCGCTCATCCGGCGCTGCAAAACCCAGCCCATCGCGAGCATGACGGTCATCGCGACGATCGGGATCACCGCCAGCCAGCCGCCAAGCACCGCGATCAGCGCGACGAACACCGCAAGGAACAGGATGTCGGTAATCAGGACGATGGTGGTCGAGGCAAAAAAATCGCGAACCTGTTCATAGTCGGTCACGCGCCGCGCGAGCGCTCCGGTGCTGCCGCGCTGGGTCGCCAGCGGCAGGTTCAGCACCTTGTCCAGCAGCCGCTGCGACAGGCGCGCGTCGATGCCGCGCCCGACCTCGTCGATCAGCCCGGTGCGTGCCAGCCGCAGCCCATATTCGACCGCAATGGCGAACAGCGCACCCAGCGCGAGCATCCAGAGGCTGGCCGCCGCCTTGTTGGGAATGATGCGGTCGTACACATTCATCGTGAACAACGGCATCGCAAAGGCGAGCAGATTGATCAGCAGCGATGCGAACATCACATAGCCATATTGGCTGCGCTCCTTCCACACCTCGCTCCAGAACCAATGCTGTTTCGTGGCTTCATCCCACGGACGTTCGCGCGCCGTTTCGCTGGCGGGGTCATGGCGGACGATGACGCCCTGTCCCGAATAGGCGGCGTCGAGCAGGCGGCGATCGATTTGCAGGTCGCTGCGCGCACCCGGCAAGCGCACCCAACAGCTGTCATCGTCCATCGCGGTCAGGACCAGCGGTCGTTCTTCGTCCAGCAGCAGGATGGCGGGAACATCCTGCGCATTCCACGCCGCGAGTGGACGCCGCACCAGGTGGCAGCGGAGGCCAACGGCGTCGAGGGCGTGATCGAGCTGATCGAGCGGCACCAGGCCGTCGTCGTCGAGCGCGAGCCCCTTTTTGACGCGCAGGTCAGAAAAGGGACGTTCGAACAGCGCCGCGATGGCCGCCACGGCATCGAGCAATTCGTCGCCCTGCGCCGGGGTGCTGCGCCATGCTTCAAAACCCGTGGCGGGGGAGGGCTGGCGCGACCGCCGCGCCCCGCGGGCGTCGGCCGGATAGTTCATGTGGGATCCCGCATCGCTTCAGGATTCATTTCCGGGGTCGGCCCGACCTTGAACCGTTCGCGCGCGGTGGCCGCGGCCGCAGCAGGCGGCTGGACATCCATTGCCGCGAGCAGGTCGTTGAGCGCGGCAAGCAGTTTGAATTCGGAATAGAATTGCGCGAATTTTGCCGTCTCGGTGCGAACCTGGACGTTGTAGCGGGTGTTTTGTGCGTCGAGCACGTCGAGCAGCGAGCGACGCCCGACGTTGAACTGGGCGCGATACGAGCGCAGCAATTCGTCCGAAACCCGGCTCTGCTCCTCCAACTCCTTCACCAGCTTGCCCTGCGCGTCCCAGGTGTTCCACGCGACGCGCACATCCTCTTCGGCTTCACGGATCATCTGATCCATCCGATAACGCGCTTCCTTTTCGCGCCGGTGCATCTCCTGCACCTTCGACCGCTTGAGGCCGCCGTTGAAAATGTCCCAGCGCAGCACCAGTCCGGCGCGCAGGTCATTGGTCTCGCCGCGGAAGCCGTCGATGTCGTCGCCGATCCGCGCATTGCCTTCCAGCGCCAGCGTTGGAGACATTTCGGCCTTCGCCTTGCGAACGAGCGAATGGGCGGCGTCGAGGTCCGCCTGCGCTTCGCGCACGCGCGGGTTGCGCTCGCGGGCGCGGGCCAGCGCATCCTCGAGCGTCGCCGGAATGCTGCCTGCAAGCGAGGGCGGCAATGCGGCGCCGTCGACCAGATCGAGCCCGGTCAGGGTACGGAACGAGGCCGAGGTGTTGACAAGGTCGAGATTGGCTTCGGTCACCCGCGCCCGGGCGGCCTGCTGGCGCTCCTCGGCTTGCTGCTGGTCGGCGATGCTCAGCGACCCCTTGGCTACGCCTTCGCGCAGGTCGGTGACCAGCTTGCTGTGGAAATCGATATTGTCCTCGGACGCCGCGACGATCCGCTGCTGCAACAGATAGTCGAGATATTGGCGCGTGACCTGGAGCGCGATGAACTGCGAGCGCTCCTCGACACGGAACGCGGCGCCGTCGGTCCGTGCGGCCTGGCGCCGCACCTCGTTGCGCCGAACGCCGCCGTCGAACAGCGTTTGTTCGACGCTTAGCGAACCCTCCATCGGATAGAGCTCGTTGTCGGCGATACCGAGTGCGCGGCGGGTGCTGTTCTCGAGACGCCGAATACCGACCGACCCTTCAACCGAGATGCGCGGGGCGAACAGCCGCTGCGCCTGTTCGCGCTCAAACTCGATCGCGGTCTTGTTCTCGACCGCCTGATTGATCTCGGGGTTGGTCTGGACCGCGGTTTCCACCGCGGTTTTCAGTTCGATCCGCTGGGTCCAGCCGGCATCGTGCGTAGCAACGAGCGCGACGGCGGTGAGCAACAAGGCTGCGGTACGAAGTTTCGGCATTTTCAGTCCCCTGCTTTTATCCGGTCGAAGTCGAAGATCCTTCTGCGTGATCTTTCACCTGCGCCGGTGTTTCGTAATGTTCGGCCTTTCCGCCGGTGTTTCAGGCGTGTCCGGCCGACGCCATTTGTTCGAGCTGCACCACGACATGCTGCTGCGCGAGGTCGGCGATGAACGAATGACCCGCTGCGCTATCGCCGATCCCGCCGATCGTTCCGCCGTCGCCCAGCATGATGCGGGCCAGCACCGGTTCGGCTGGCGTCGCCGGACCGAGCAACGCGTCGAGTTCGACTTGCGGTCCTTCCAGCGCGGCGGCGACGATGGTGTCCAGCTGCGCGGCGGCCGGGTCGGTGACGGTCTGCGGCGGTAGCGCCATCTGCATCTGGTCGCTCGCGGCGGTTGCCGTTGCGGGTTCGGGCGGCAGGTCGACCTCGGTCCCGGCAAGCAGCTCCGAATAGCTTGGGTCGGGCGCCGCGCTGTCGGCGGGGTCGCTCTGCGCTTCGCGGCGATCATCCTCATCCATCTGCCGCTGGGTATTTTCAGGCTCGATGCGAGCGGTCGCCGGGCCGGAGAAATATTCGTGGACCAGTCCGTCGGCCTTGGCAGCGGGCAGGGCATCCGATTGCGCGGCGGCTTCGCTCGATACCCCGACCTGCTGGTTCGCAACGGCGTTGTCGCCGTCGGGCGTCGCGGGGGGACGGGCTGCCAGCGGTGTTGCTGCGGCCAGCCCGGCCACCAGCATCGCGGTCGAAACGCCCGCGGCGCCATTGGTCGCGGCGATCCGTTGCTGGTCGGCAAAATTGGTCGCGAAAGCCGCGTCGGCAAGCTTGCCCGTGGTGCCGTCGGCGCGGGTGTAGAGCGCTTCACCCTTGACCTGCACCTGTCCATCGGCGGCGGTATAGGCCTTTCCGTCAGAGGTCAGCGAAATGCTGATGATGCCTTCGCTGATCAGCGATCGGAATTCGCCGGCGTCGGTCACGCCGTTGCTGTTGGCATCCTGCCAGATTCCGAATTTTGCGAAATCGGCGTCGGCAGCGTCGAGCTTGCCATCGCCATTGCTGTCATAGGCGGCGGCAAGACCTTGCAGATCGGACAGGCCCGCGCCGCCGAACACCAGCTCGGCGCCGTTGTTGACCTTGCCATCGCCATTTTTGTCGATCGCCAGCAGGCCGTCGTCGGCGCTGACCCAGGCGGTGGTTTCGGCGAAGCCGTCGCCATTATAGTCAAAGCTGACCCCGGCGGCGTTCGACACGAACTCGACCCCGTCGCCGTCCAGATCGACCGCGATCGGCGGTGCGAGCGCGGTGATGGTCACCGACAGGTTCGCGGTCGCGGTGTCGCCATCGCGGTCGGTGATGACATAGTTGAACACTTCGGTCGCGGTCACCGTGATCGGGCTCGGCGGCTGGTAATTATACTGGCCCGTCGCGAAGTTCAGCGTGAGCGTTCCGCCCATCGGTGTGGTGATCGCATTCAGCGTCGTTCCCGCAATGCTGCCGCCGCTCGACACCGCGATGCTGGACGCGCCATCCCAGGTATAGGTGGTCGAACCGATGGTGATCGAAAGCAGGCGTCCGCCATCGGCGCCAAAGAAATCATTCGCGTCGAGATCGCCCGACACCGCCGACGGGACGATCACCGACAGCAAGGTCGCCACCAGATCTTCGAAATCATCGACCAGAATTGGTTCGTTGTTCGGCGCCGCGTTCAGGTCGACGTCGCGCAGTCGCTGGATGTTGAGCGGTTGCAACGGATTGTTGTCGATGCCGATTGCGGTGACGTTGACATTGTTGTTGTCGACGAAATTGTTCCACGCCGTTGCCGTCGCGGCGGTCAGCGAATTGGTGACCATCGGCGGGATGCCACCAAACTGCGTCTGCTGGTTCGGGTTGCCGTCGCTCAGGAAAAACACCTGGTTGCTTGCGCCGGGGATGGCGCTGAAGTTGGCCAGCGCGGTCTGGATCGCGCCGGTATAGTTGGTGTTGAACCCGATGTCGTCCTGCGACGGGCGTTCGCCGCCCGCAGCCGGGTTGAGCGAGTCGAGGTAGGCGTTCGCCTCGGCCGCCGTCGAGAAAGCTTCCGAAGCAAACGAGCCCGACGAGAAGATCACGAACTTGATCGTGAGCGCCCCCGATGCTGCGGTGTCGAGCTGCGCGAGCGCGCCCTGGACCGCCTCCAGCATGATGTTCAATTCGCTGTCGTCGATGCTGTCGCTGAAATCGAGGATGAAGAGCGTGTTCACATCCTGCATCGGCTGCGACGACGATCCGGTTTCGCCGGTGGCGGTCGGCGCGTCATCCTCGATCACGATCTGGATTGCCGACGCATTGGTCGTCGTCGTCGTGCCGTCGGATACCGACACCGGGACGAAGAAGTCCTTCAGGTCTTCCAGCGCGACGGTCGGGTGATCGACGGCGCGCGACAGCGTGACAGTGTAGGCGCCGTTCGACGCGAGCGTGACGCGGATGACCTCCGATCCGCCGACCGAACCGATCAGGGTTCCGGTGCCGATCCCGACCCAGGTGACCGGGACGCCGCCTGCGGTCAGGACCGCGCCGGGGTTGCCGAGCGTCGCGGTCAACGTCTCGCTCGCGTCGGCGTCGCCGATCGCGAGCGTACCGCTGAACGTCGCGCTGTTGGTCGTATCGAGCGTCGCATTCGGCGCCGTATCGGGCAAACCGTTCGGCAGGCCTTCTTCGGAAATCCGCGCGATCGCGGTACCGATCGTCGGCGCGTCGTTGGTGCCGAACACCGTGATCGTCAGCGTCGATCCGACCGAAAGCGATCCGTCACTGATCGTATAGGCAAAGCTTTCGGTCAGCGTCTGGCCGCTGTCCAGCGCGTTGACGACGGGTTTATCCTCGTCGAGCGTATAGGTGTAGCTGCCGTCGGCGTTGATGACGAGCGTGCCGTAAAGGCCGACATAGGTGCCCGCCGAGGTAACGGTGATCGCCTCCAGATCGGGGTCGTTGTCGGCAACGTCGGCAAAGCTGCCAAACGGCGCGCCGGGATGCGCGATGTCCTGCAGCACATTGCCCGACGCGCTGGGGTCCGAACCGCTGACGCCGTCGAGCACCCAATTGGTATCGGCACGCGCGATCGGGAAATCATTGGCACCGGTGATCGAGATGGTGATCGTCGCGATCGACGTATCGCCGTCGGCGTCGCGCACCGTGTACTGGAACGTATCGGTCAGCGTCTCGCTGGAATTGAGCGCGATGACCGCCGGGTCATTGGGGTCGAGATCATAGCGATAGCTGCCATCGGCGGCGATCACGATCGAACCATAGTCTCCCGCGAGGGCAGCGCCGATTGTTCCCGTCGTCGCCCCGAATGCGACGCCGATCACGATCAGCCCGCCGTCGGCCCCCCCATTGTCGGGCGATCCGTCCATGCCGTTGACATCGGTGCCGCCGATTCCGGTCAGCACGTTGCCGTCGGCAAAAATCTCGCCGTCGCGCGACACATTGTCCTCGTCGTGCACCGCCTGCGGCGCATCGTCGCGGATCGCGAACTGCCCGGTAATGTCGGCCGTCGCGCGCGCCGTGTCGCCGTCGCCGTCGGTCGCGATGGCGGTCAGCGTGATCAGATTGCTTCCCGAGAGGAATTTCGTCTGATCGGGGCCGCTGTCGGGCGTGTGCATGATCGCGCGCGACTGGTCAAAGGTGACCAGGCCGCCCGGGGCCACCGAGATGCGGAACACCTCGTGCGTCGATGTGCGGCCAAAGATCACGCCGCCCTCGATCGACAGGATAACCGGCTCACCGGTGAGCGAGTCGATCAGGCCGCTCGCTCCGGCGGTGACACCCAATTCATAGGTGACAAAACCCGGACCATCGGCACCGAAATCGGTGGTGGCGTTAAACAGCCCCGACAGATTGACGGTCGCATCGGTCGCAAAGTCGCTTTCGTCGACGGTCAGCGTCGAGCCGGTGCCGCCAGCGGTGATCGACGGGCCGTCGTCGGCAAAGCGGATATTCCCGCCCAGATCGACGGCAACGGTATCCGACACGCTGTCACCGTCGCGATCGACGATCGTCGCGGTGCCGCGCAGCTCGACCAGATTGGCCGCCAGCTCGACGAGCTGGGCGGCATAGTTGCTGGAAGATCCCGGCAACGGATGGTCGATCTCGGCAAATTGGGTCAGCGTGACGACGCCGGTGGCGGCGTTCACGGCGATGGAGAAAATGGGCGTGCCGGCCGCGCTGCCGACGATCTCGCCGGAGACAAGGGCCAGCGTGACCGGCACGCCGTTGCTGGTCAGGGCGGAGGTCGCGGCCGCCGAGCCCAGCGCAAGGGAATAGGTCCAGGTGACCGCGCCCGCATCCGCGGGACCATCGGCGCCGAAATTGACCAGCGAAGTCGAAAAGGCCGCCGAAAAATTGGCGGTCGCGACGTCGAGCGCGCTGCCGCGCGTATCGGCATCCTGCGTCGTCAAGGTGATGCTGTTGGTATCGGCGTTGGTTGCGTCGATCGACGGGCCGTCATCCCTGAACACCAGCGTGCTGCCGATCGCGACCAGCGCCGATGCCTGGTCACCGTCGCCGTCGGTCACCGTCGCGGTCAGCCGGATGATCGTCGGCGACAAGGTTACCGGATCGTCGGGGTTGGTGGCATCGGGGTGACGGATCGCGCGGATCTGGTCGAGCGTAGCCTGTCCGTTGGAGGCGACGGTCAGCCGGAACGCGACCGTCGACGGCGAATCCTGCAGCCGTCCCTCGACGACGTTACCGATCGCCTGCAGGATGATCTTCGACCCGGTGGCGACGTCGACCAGCCCGGTGGCCGTTGTCACCTCGAAGGTATAGCTGACGCTGCTGCCGTCCTGATCGGCGCCGATAACGATGTTGAACAGGCTGGCGAAATTGGCGGTTGCATTCATCGCGAGGTTGGTCTCATCGACCGTCAGCAGCCCTGCGGTCGGCGACAAGGCCGTAATCGACGGCACGTCGTCCGATACCGAAATATTGACCGTACCCGCGACCTGATCGCCATCGGCGTCGGTCGCCACCACCTCGATCGATCCCAGATCGACCAGATCGTCGATCGTCGTATCGGGATGCAGATCGTAATTATATTGCAGCGTGACGGTCACCGTCGCGACGTTGCCCGACAGGCTGAGGTCGATCACGACCACCGGATTCTCGTCGGCGTCCCAGCCGATGATCTGGTTGTCGGATTCCAGCGTCCAGCTGAGCCCACCGTCGAGTGTCGAAATGTCGCCAAAGCCGATCGAGGCGATGGCATCGGACCCCGGTGTGAACACGATGTTGCCGCTCGACGTGACTGGCTGCATCGGCGACGGCGTCGAACCGCTTTCGAGATGCTGGTCGTCGACGGTCAGCTGGATCGGGCCGCTCGCGGTTGGCAGGCTGCCGTCGGCAAGGCGGATTTGCTGCACCGCCGACGACTGGTCGCCGTCACCGTCGGTGATCGTGTAAGTGAAATCGGCGTGGATCGGGAACACGCTGATTTGCGGCACCGGGTCAAAGCTCCAGGCACCGTTGGCCTGAAATGTGTAGGTGCCGTTGGCGTTGGTGAAACTGGTAATGCCGGCTGCAGCGACCGCCACGACGGTGCTGCCGATCGTCACCGACGTCACCGTTGCCCCGTCGGCACCCTGCGTGTCGTTGGTCAGCAGATTGCCCGTGATCGCCGGCGCGTCTTCGGCGACGGTAATCGACGGGGCCGACCGCGCGACCGGGACATCGTCGATCACGTCGATGACGATGACATTTTGGGTGACGTTCCCGAATGCGTCGGTGACATTGTAGGTGAAGGTTTCGACCGCGGCGACAAGGTTGGTGCCATTGTTGGCGGTCACCCCGTCCACCGTGCTGGTCAGCGTGTAGAAATAGGTGCCGTCGGGATTGAGCGTGAAGGTGCCATGCGTACCCACGCCATTGCCAACCAGGCTGAATTCCAGCGGACCAGTGCCCCCCGCGACATTGTCGTTGAGATCGCCCAACACCGTTTCCGCATCGCTGTCCGGATTGCTGCCGGTGGCAAGCGCGGCTTCGTTGACCTGCAACTGGACCGCCTCGGCGGACAGCCCGGCGTCGCTCAGGCGAATGGTCAACGTGGTTGTCGAGCGGTCGCCGTCGCCGTCGACCAGTGTATAGACAAAGACATCCTCGACGCCGTCGGGCGGGACGATGTTCGCATTGGCGACATAGGCATAGCTGCCGTCGGCGGCGACCGTCAGCTGACCATACAGACCAACGATGACCGCGCCGACCCCACTGATCGCTGGCGCCGACAGATTGTCGCCTGCCGCGCGCACGCCCAGGATTTCGCCGCCATCGGCACCCGGAATGTCGTTGGCGAGCAGCCCGCTTGCCGCATCGACTTCCAGCGTCTGGCCTTCACCGACGTCGCCCTCGTCAGCTTCCGCCGCCGGATTGTCGTCCTGAATCAGGACGTCGAGCGTTGCCGCGGCGACAGTGCCATCGCTGTCGGTGATCTCGATCGCAAAGCTTTCGGTCAGCGCGGCGTCGGTCGGGCCGCTGTGCAACAGGCTGTTGTCGATGAGTTCATAGCTGTAGCTGATCGTCCCGCCGACGACATCGCCCGCCGCATCGAACACCGGTTCGAAATCAGTGATCGTCAGGATGCCCAGGTCGGTGGTGATCACCAGCCCCGCGACGATCGTCTCGCCCGCCAGCGTGATCGCGGCGACGCCATCGGCGGCGCTGAAGGTAAAGCTGCCGAGCTGGAGCAGCGCGTCGCTGTCGGGCGCCGACCCGTCGGCCAGATTGGCTTCCGACACCGTGGCTTCGGCGCCATCGGGGTTCAATCCGTTGATCGTCACGATGTCGTCGCGGCCGCGGATGATCACGGTCAGCGTGGCGGTCGCTTCGTCGCCGTCGGCGTCGGTGATCACATATTCGAACGTCTCGGTCAGCTCGTCGTCACCGTCGAGTCCGGCGACGTCCGGGTTCTCGGGGTCGAGCGTGTAGCGATAGCTGCCGTCCGCGGCGATCTGCAGCGTGCCATAGGCGCCAAACGTAAAGCCGTTGATGTCGCCGCTTTCGCCGCCGAACGCGATGGCGGTAACGCTGGCGCCGTCCGCACCCTCGACATCGGCTTCACCGTCGCTGTCGTTGGCATCGACGCCGCCAATGCCCGTCAGGACATTCCCGTCAGCGGTGCTGGTGACGCCCGATTGCAGCGAGTCCAGATCGTCGATCGCGGTCGGGACGTCATCCTCGACCACGATGCTCAGCGTGCCGCTGGCGGCGTCGCCGTCGAGGTCGGTGACCACGACGCCGAAATTCTCCATGACATCGTCGCCGCTGGTCACCTCGGTCAATGTGTAGCTATACTCGATCGAGGTCGCCGTGATGCCGGTGATGGTGAGCGTGCCGAACTCGCCCGCGATCGTCTGGCCGACCGCCGTGATCGTCTCGCCATTGATCCGCACCGTGCTGACGCCATCGGTCGCGGCAAAGGTGATCGACCCTTCGGTGGTATTGGCGCCGCTGCCCGGCGCCGATCCGGTCGGCAGGCCCGCCTCGGACACCTGCTGGCCGTCGTCGTTGCCCGTCGGAAGCGACAGGGTGACGCCGCCATCGCCGATCGCAATCCGCAGCGTTGCGGTGGACGTGTCGCCGTCGCCGTCGGTCAGTCGATAGGTAAAGGTGTCGAAAACGCCGCCCGGGGTGCCGGGATTGCGCACATAGCTGTAGCTGCCATCGCTGTTCAGCGTCAGGACACCGTACAGCCCCGCGACCGGGGTACCCGCTGCGACGGGGGCACCGCTGCCCGAAACCGACGACACGGTTGCGCCGTCGGCACCGGGGAAATCGCGTCCACCGTCATTTTCGGCGTCGGTGATGACATTGCCGGTGGCGGGGCCAAAGGTACCCGCAGGGATGCTGTCGAAATCGGCGACGGCTTCGGGAACATCGTCGATGATGTCGATCTCGAAACTCGCCGATACGGTATCGCCGTCCAGGTCGGTGATGCCGACGGTGATCAATTGCGACATATTGTCGCCCAGCGTGTTGTCGGTCAGCCAGAAGAAATATTCGATCGAGTCGGGGTTGATCGCGATGATGTAGAAGGTGCCGTTGGCCAGCTCGATTTCCTGGCCCTCTTCGGTAATCGCAACGCCATTGATGGTGATGGTCGCGGGCCCGTCACCCGCCGCAAACTGGATCACCCCCGACGTGAAATCGGAACCGTCACCCTCCCGCGAGCCGGGGCTTTCGCCGTTGCGTTCGGGCAGGCCGGCCTCGTCGACAAAGGTGCCGTCGTCGCCTGCACCGGGCAGGATCAGGCTGGGTGCGCTGTCGCCGATCCGGATCGTCAGCGTCGCGGTCGTGACATCGCCGTCGCCATCCGTCAGCCGATAGGTGAAGACATCTTCGACGCCGCCCGGCGTTCCCGCCGACCGGACATAGGCATAGGTGCCGTCGGGGGCGATCACCAGCCGGCCATATTGGCCCTGTACGGGCGTCCCGGTCGGGCTGAAATCGGTGGCGGCGGCGCTGCGCACGCCGGTGATCAGCGCGCCGTCGGCGCCGGGCGAGTCGGCACCTGCCGCACCCGTGGCGGTGCCGGCACCGGTGATGACATTGCCGCCCTGCGGTGCGTTGCTGCCCGGCAATGTGTCGTCAATATCGGGCCGAGCGATCGGCGCGTCGTCTTCGATGGTCAGCGTCAACGTCGCCGTACCGATGTCGCCGTCTTTGTCGGTGACGGTGATCGTCACGATTTCGGTGGCGGTCGGGTTGGTGCTGTTGTCGGTCAGCGTGTAGCTGTAGCCGATCAGCCCCGGGGTGATGCTGGTGATGGTCACCTGGCCCAGCGGGGTCGTAATGACCTGTCCGACCGTGGTGACGACGGTGCCATTCACCGCAACGACGACCGGTTGGTCGAGCGCCGTGATCTGGATCGTGCCGCTGGTCGATTCGCGCGGTGATGCGGGGTCTGTCCCGGCGGGTTCCGCGCCGCGCGCGGCCAAGGCCGCTTCAGAGACCACGGCGGTCGCGGCGGTGACGCCGACCTGCTGGTCGGGCGTGGTGATCAGGATCTTGGGCTTGTCGTCCGGTGCGTTCGGAATGACTTCAAGGTCGAGAATTTTCGGAAAGCCGAACTCGGTCGGCGGCAGCAGGTTGCCGAGCGCAAAGGGGTCGCCAATGTCGCCCGGCGTCTGGGCGAAATTGCCGCCCGAACTTTGCGGACGGCCAGCCGCGGGCTCGGGTTCCTGATCGGCGATCAGCGCCGCGACGGTGGGCGCCGGGATATTGATCGGGCCGACCTTGATCTGCGGGATGCGCAGCGCGCCATCGACGATCACCAGCACTTGCCCGTCGGGCAGGGTGACCAGCAAGTCGTTGCCCGACAGCTTGATCGCGTCGAGCCGCGTTCCGGGCGGCAACTGGATGACACCGTCGACAGGCAGGATGGGGGTCGCACCGGGCGGAATGGCGCGTGCTATGGTGGCGATTTCGCCGACCTGGTCATTCCGCTTCAATTCCATCGCCTAATGCCCCCTGCACTTCGATGTTCGCTGGTCATGCGGCAGCGACCTGTACGGGGCCGCTGCGGAAACGGGCGAACGGCACTGCATTTCCGCGCCGGATGTCGCGCAGAGCAGCAATGCAAGCTCTTGTGATCGTGCTGGGTTCTCTTTGGCGACCTGTGCCCGTGCCTTGTCACTGACCCCGGAAATACAAACCTCGGGGGGTGATTCTGCAATGGCAATTTTCGGTATGGGCACCTATACCTTTGTATAATAACACTATCTTATGAGTTAATTTTTCGTTAAAATTCCTATTATTTGTAAATTTGGCAATCGCAACTGTCGCAAATTGAATATGATGCCTTTCATATGTGATGCATGTTTGATACCGTATTCAATTCTTAGAAATATATAAATCATCACATAAACCAATAATTTGCATTTTTCTGGAAAAAGCTGATTCTTGGTTTCGTTGTTAATTTAACCTTATTTTATCGTTTCTGACGTTTCGATCGTCGCGACCGTCGCGCCGTCGCGTTTTAGCAGATATCGTCCGGTATAGCGGCCCCCCGGCCATCCCGTCGGTGGGGCACGTTTGCCACTATAGGCAAACCAGCTGAGCCCGCCGCCTTCGACCAGCGATTGCTGGTCATGAACGATTTGCCCGTCGGGTCCGGCGATCGAGAAGTGCTGACGGTCGCCGGCACGCGCGCCGATCGTATCGACCCACAGGATCAGCGGCGCCTGCCGCCCGCCCAGCCCCGGCGGCGGATCGCGGTCGGCAACGGCCTTGGGCGGGACGGTGGAGGCGAGGCCGCCTGCGATCACCGCCGTCGGCGCGTAGCCAAGCGAACGCGCCGCCGCCGCTGTCCAGAGACCCGCCGGGCGGGCTTCGACGTTGCAAGGGGCGGGGACCGCGCCGCCAACGAACGGATCGACGGCCTCGCCGCGATGGCGAACGGTGAAATGGAGGTGCGGAAACTCGCTATTGCCCGACAGGCCGATCAGCCCGATCCGCTCGCCACTGCCGACGCGCTGCCCGGGACGAACGCTGATGCTGCCCTGGCGCAGGTGGCTATACTGCGTCTGCCAGCCGTCGCCATGGTCGATCACGACGGCGTTGCCCGCATCCTTGCCATCCAGGACGGCCCGATCCTCGACGCTGCGGACGGGTTCGCCGTCGCGCGTGCGGAGCACCGTTCCCGGCGCTGCGGCGACGACCGCAAAGCCGGTGCGCATGTCGGCCATGGTGCGCAAACGAATATCCACCCCATCATGCCCGTTCGTCGTCAGCAGCCCGCAGCGATAGTCGCGGCGACCCGGTCCCGGGTCGTGGTCGACCAGTTTCTGGATCAGGCAGGATTCGCCGACGACACACTCGACGGGAAAACCAAGGGCAGGGGCGCCGTCCGGTAGCGGGGGCTGCAACGCAGCGATGGCCAGCGCGAAGGAGAGGTGGAACGCGTGCATCATGGTCGGGCTCTTGTTGCGGACAGGCGTTCGCGGCGCAAAAGTGACGATCGATGGAATTTCGACGCCGGCCGCCGCCAGGGGGCGTGGCGGCGGACACGGCTAGCCAGCGGGAGCTGGCCGAACTATAAACTCTGCCAATTGTCGTGAGGCGAAATTGCCCCCGGGTCGTCGGCAGGATTCCTACTTTTATTACACCCAATCTCTGCAGACCTGCTTGGCTAAAGCAGGCATCGTCCGGATGATTCTTGCCCGTCATCCTTGTGTCAAAATTGGCGGAAAGCGCGGTTTCCTGCCATTCCCTGATGGGGACATTTCAAAAATTGGCCACCGGCGAGCTGCTATTTGGTTGCAGCGCCGGGAAAATATCCTGGCTCCGGAACATAAAAAGGAGGGCAGGCCGCGGCCTGCCCTCCAGTTAGCAGAGGTCCGTCGAGGAGTGGCTCCCCGTACGAAGCCTTGTCCTCAGACGAACGTGATCATGTCATAGGACGCATTGCCCTGGCTGTACGCGTTGATCGCGGCAACCGAGTCATAGGCACCGAGTGCAGCGAGCGCCGCGATCGGAGCCGAAGCGCCTTCCCAGAAGTCTTCGATCAGGACAGCGCCGGCGGCAGTGAAGACGAACACGTCGAGCGCATCGCCCTGACCGTCCCAGTCGCCGGTGATGACGAACATGTCGTTCGCCGGATCGAAGCCAGCGTCAACGTCGAACACCAGGGTATCACGGTTCGCGAGGTTGAAGTCGCGGCCCGATCCCAGGCTGAACGGCGCACCGATGACGTCGAAGCCAAAGCCCGGCGAAGCGTCGGTCGAGTCGAACAGGAACAGATCCTTGCCCGCGCCACCCGACATATGGTCGTCGCCTTCGCCACCAGTGATGGTGTCGTTGCCTTGTTCACCTTCCAGATTGTCATCGCCAAGGCCACCGTTGATGGTGTCATTGCCGGTGTCGCCCCGGATGCTGTCGTCGCCGTCATCGCCGTTCATCACGTCGTTGCCGAAGCCGCCCGACATATAGTCGTTGCCGTCGCCACCCGACATGGTGTCGTTGCCGCCGCCCGGATTGCCCAGGTTTTCGTACAGCGTGTCACCATACATGATGTCGTCACCGGCGCCACCGAACATGGTGTCGTTGCCAGCGTCACCAGCAAGCTGGTCGTCGCCGTCATTGCCGTTGATGGTGTCGTTGCCGGCACCACCATAGATCAGGTCATCGCCGTCGTTACCCGACAGATTGTCGGCGCCGTTGTTGCCCTGAATGAGGTCGTTGCCGTCACCGCCTGCGACGACGTCGGCTCCATCGTTACCCGACAGATTGTCGTCACCGTCGCCGCCATCAATGTTGTCGTTGCCCGCGTCACCAGCAATCAGGTCATTGCCGTCATTGCCCTGGAGAACGTCGTTGCCTTCGTCACCGTTGATGGTGTCGTTGCCGTTGCCGCCCGAGATGAAGTCGGCATCGGTGTTGGTCGGGTCGAGCGGATCGAAGAAGGGATCCCCGTTACCGCGGATCACGTCGTCGCCGTCATCGCCATACAGCTCGTCGTCGCCGCTTTGGCCCCAGATCAGATCATTGCCCGCGTCGCCGTGGACCAGATCGTCGCCGTCGTTGCCGTTCAGCGTATCGTCGTCGTCGCCGCCGCCGATGTCATCGTCGTCAGCACCGCCCTGAACAAAGTCAAAGCCGGCGCCGCCGCGGATGAGGTCATTCCCGGCATCGCCGCTGAGCTCATCATCGCCATCCTCGCCGTACAGCGCGTCGTCGCCTTCGCCACCGTCAAGCGCATCGCTGCCGGTCCAACCCAGAATGACGTCGTTGCCGTCGTCACCCCAAAGCAGGTCGTCACCCGTCCAGCCGTCAATGACGTCGTTACCGCCCTGGCCAAAGACCTGGTCGTCGCCAGCACCGGCAAAGATGTTGTCGGCATGGCCATTCCCGCGATTATAATTGCTCTGGTTATAAGCAAAATCGCCGTCGGCCTTGCGACCCACGCCATTGTCGCCAAAGATCACATCATTGCCGTCACCGCCGTTGATCTGATCGACGCCGTTGGTGTTGGTACCGCCTTCGATATAATCGTCGCCGTCACCACCAGCAATCACGTCGGTTTCGGTGCCACCGAACAGATTGTCGTTGCCGGTGCCGCCGTCGATGACGTCGTCGCCCGCGCTGCCTTCGATACGGTCATCGCCCGATTGGCCGTTGAGCGTGTCGTTGCCGGCGTCGCCGCGGATGAAGTCGTTTCCGCCGCCACCCCAGGCCGTGTCGTTGCCGGCACCGCCAAGCAACGTGTCGTTACCGTCCGCGCCGCCATTGTCATCGCCGGTATAGACGACGTTGCCGGGGCCGACGACGACGAACGACGCTTGGTCGCCGATCAGCGTGTCGTTGCCGGCACCACCATCGACGCGATCATTGCCGCTGCGGCCGATGACATTGTCGTCGCCCGCATCGCCATACAGATCGTTGTCGAAGTTGTTGCCATAGATGGTGTCGTTGCCGCCGTTGCCGCGTGCGTTATACGGCAGCGCAGCGGTCGAGGTGATCGCATTCAGGTCGATGAAGTCGACCGAATTCGTCCCAAGTACTTGCCCGCGCGAGGTGGGCAGCTTTGCGCTATTCGGTGCGCTAGAAGGTCCTACTGTAGGCATTTCGCTATCCTCTTCTTTCATGGGTCGCAAGGGATGCGTGATCGCCGACTCGGCTTGCTCATCCCCCCAATGACCCCGAAAACTCGAGGCCATGACAATGGGATATGGCGGGGCAGGGGGACCGGACATTCCTGCTTGGGGACATGGCGGATAATTTTATGAAGTGGTTCATTTTGGGGCAGGTCGACGGCGCGTAGAAGCCGTCAGCTTTCGAAAATGCACGGATTTCCGCCGTTTCGGGGATTGCCGAAACAGAACAGTCCAGAAAGAAAACTTGCTTGCTAGTTAAGTTTGCGGCCGAGCGCAGAGCTGGCGGGACGCCCCGAACTGCCTGCGGGCG
The DNA here is from genome assembly GCF_012274265.1 of Sphingopyxis microcysteis. Classification (GTDB taxonomy): domain Bacteria; phylum Pseudomonadota; class Alphaproteobacteria; order Sphingomonadales; family Sphingomonadaceae; genus Sphingopyxis; species Sphingopyxis microcysteis. Next base: position 1,307,898 of record NZ_JAANYY010000002.1, on the reverse strand, counting down.
CACCCGCGTCGGCGGGGGTGCTATCGGGCGTCTGGCCCAGCGATGACATCTGCGGGCGAGGTGCCGTTGCGGGATCGACAATCGCTTTGCCAACCTCGGTCAAGCGGGGGCGGCCGAGCGCGGACATCATCGGGCGCTCGCTCGTGTCGGCGCCGCAGCACCGGCCATCGAGAATCGCCTGGGCGTTGAGCTGACCGGTCGCCGCGAGCAAGCTTGCGCGGGCGACGAATTCGTTGCGATGCGCGCGCTCGAGGGTCACGCGGGCGTTCAACAGTTCATTCTGCGCGTTCAGCACGTCGGTCAGGGTGCGATTGCCGCCGACCGCTTCCTTCTTGATGCCCTCTGCCGCTTCCTGGGTGGCGGCCACTGCCGTTTCAGCCGCCGCGATCGTGCTCTTTGCCGATTGCCAGCGGGTCCAGGCGCTCGCCACCTCCTCGGCTACCGTCCGCACTGCCATATCGGTTTGCGAGAGACGCTGATCGCGGACGGCGCGGGCGCGGCGCACCTCGGCATGGTCGCGCGGGAGGAAAATCGGCACGCGCAGTTCCAGCCCATAATAGAGCGAAGAACGATCGTCGGGATATTTGCCCGTGAAAGTGTTCGTCGCGCCGCCGGTCAGATAGTCATAGCCGGTCACGGCATTGAGCTGGGGCAGCAAGGCGCCGGTCGCGAAATGCACCGCCGACTTGCCCGCCTGGGCATTCAGCCGCGCCGCGCGGAGCCGCGGCGCGGCGTCCTGTGCAATCTTTTGTGCGGCGGCAAGTGACGAAGGAACCGGCGCGAGCGGCGGCAGCGGCGGAACCATCGTTCCCGACTGGCCGCTGACATTGCGAAACCGATGTCCGTTGACGCCCAATTCTTCGGTTGCGGCAAGCACCCCGGCCTGCGAGGTCGCGAGCCGCGCGCGCGCCAGTTCCTCATCGGTACGGGTGGCCTCGCCAAATTCCAGCCGACGCGACGTCGCGCGCAGCTGCTCTCCGATCGCTTCGGTCTGTGCTTCGGTGAATTGCAGGATCTTGCGATTGAGCTGGACGTCCGCGGCGCTGGTCAGCAGCTCCAGCAGGATGTCCGACGTGATCGCGTCCAGCCCCGCGCTCGTCGCTTCCAGTTCGGCCTTGGCGATTTTGACGCCGTTATACGTGCGGTCGCCGTCGTAGAAGCGGAGACGTGCCTCGATCCCCGCCTGTCCGGCGGTATATCGCGCGTCGTTCGTGCTGCTCCCATTCTTGATGTCGATCTCGCGCCGTTGGACCGCACCGTTCGCTTCGATGGTTGGCAGATAGCCTGCCTCTGCCGCCTGGAGTCGCGCCGCCGCCACCCGGACCTGATGGCGCTGCGCCGCGATCTCGGGGTTGGAGATGACGATCTGACGCGCGAGCGCGGCCATCGTGCTCGCCGGCGCGGCGGCGGGCGACGCCGATTGCGCCAGCAGCGGAGTCGCGGCGAACGCGAACGCCGCGACGGCGGCCGGCGCGCCAAGGGCGCTCGCCCAAAAAGTCCATGATTTCCGCACGTCACCCCTCCTGAATCATCACAGATTCGAGTGCCGACCCCTCATTTTTGTAGTTACCAAAGAGTAATGTGCGGTGGCGGAACGGGAAACTACTCTAACGGATATGTCCGAGGGGGTAATAGACTCAATCCGCCGAATCGAAATAGACAAAGCCCGTCGCCAGCATCCGTCACGGCAGGCGACGCTATCGAGAGATTCGCATCAATCGACAGCCAACGCCGGGAAAAAAGGGCTTCAGCCGATCCCGGTGGGTGCGTGCGTTCTGGCCCGTAACCAGAGCATTGCGCCAGACATCATGGTCGCGCGTGAAACGCCCGTTGCGAGGTTGGCCTCGCTTCGGGGACGATGTTTTTTGGGGGCCATAATGTCTGCGACAATGGAATTTTCGACGCAGTATGCAGAATCAATCCGCGACGATGCCCATTTGTTTGAGGGGGTGTCGGAAAGCGAAAATCATGACGTCATGGCGGACCATCCGCTGTCGATCGATGTCGCCGCCAACACCCGGCGGCTTTGGCATGATTATCTGGCACAATTTGATGTCGCATCGGCGATTTTGACCGTCACCTTGCCGGGCGTCGGGCATCAACGCCACGCATTTTTGATCGGTTTTGACCAGGTGCGCGGCGATGCCGCTGCCACCCGGCGCCTGCTGGCGATGGTGGAAGACGTCTGGGTACGAATTGGTGAGCAGCCGGTGCATCATTTCCAATTTTCGGGCGCCCTCTTCGGTGCGACGAACGGCCCCGTCGATGCGGACGCCGACAGCCCGCTCCACAATGGCATCGCGATCCAGATGAAGCGCGAGGGCAAAGTCATTCGCGCGCTGTTCTTTCGCGAGGGCGGCGGGGAACATTTCAGCGATCGCGATGCCGCATCGCTGCAACTGATCGCGCCGCTGCTCGCCGAATCGGCGACCGGCGTGGCGCAGCTGGCGCAGCAGTCGCAGCGTTCCGCCATGCTGGAGGGAATGTTCGACCGGGTATCGATGGCGATGGCGCTGTTGTCGGCCGACGCGCAGCCCTTGTTCCTGAACAGTGCCGCGACCGGACTGGTTGAACAACGAAAATGGCTGATCCGCGCCGCCGACGGCGCGATCGTCGCCGCCGATCCGGCACAGGCCAAACAGCTGCGCGAGAGCATCCGCCGCGCCGCCACCGCGGCGCCCGACGCGCCGGTCGAAGATGTTTTCCGGCTCGATTGCCGCGATGGCGAATGGCGCCTCGCCTATGTCATCTCGGCCAAATCGCGCACCGGGGACAGCATGACGCGCTGTGCCATGGTCATCATCATGGGGCCGGGCAAGGTCGATGCGCCGACCTCGCTGCTCGAAGCCCTCGGCTTGCTTCCGTCCGAGCAGCGGTTTCTGGGGCATTTCCTGAAATCGAGCAGCCTGTGCAATGCGGCGGAAGGGTGCGGCCTGTCAGAGGAAACCGCGCGCACCTATTTGAAGCGCGTCCGCGCGAAGCTGGGGGTTCACCGCCAGATGGAACTGGCCGGATTGATCTCGGGATTGGTGCTGCCGCTCAACGCTGCGGATAGCTCTGCGCAACTGGGACGATAAACATGTCCTGGAATCCTCTCGCCGCGGGGCGGGCGTCCGACAATCCGGACAATCTGCTCAAAAAGCTCCTGATCCCGCAAAAGCCGATTGCGGTCCGGCTCATCCTGTTCTCGGCGATCACCAACATGGCGGCGCTCGCCATGTCGCTTTACATGATGCAGGTCTTTGACCGCGTCCTGACCAGCCAGAGCAAGGATACGCTGTTCTTCCTCGCGCTCGCGATCACGCTGGTCGTGGCATTGGGCTCGATGCTCGACGGCATCCGGCAGCAGGTGGCCAATCGCGTCGGGACCTGGATGGCCCAGCAATTGGGACCGACGCTGCTGCTGCGTTCGCTCGAGCAAAGGCTGATCGCGCCGAATGTGCGGCTCGAAGCGCTCCGTGAACTGACGCAGGTTAAGAATTTCATCTCGACCCCCACGGTGTTCAGTGTCGTCGATATGCTGTGGGTGCCGCTTTACCTGCTCGTCGTATTCTTGCTGCACCCGGTGTTTGGGCTGCTGTCGGCCGTCGGCGCCGCGATGCTGTTCGGCCTGACCTGGTACAATGAACGGATCACGCGCACGGCGATCCGCGACACCCAGGCGCTTGCCACCGCGAACATGCAATATGCCGAATCGCTGGTACGCAACAGCGAAGTCATCGACGCGATGGGGATGGGCAAGGACACCATCGCGCATTGGCGCGAGCGCTACATTGCCGAAACCGACGCGGTCGACGGGACGCAGTTTCAATCGAGCAAGATCCTGGCGTGGATGAAATTCGTCCGCAATCTCGTGCAGGTTGCCGTGCTCGGCATCGGGGCGCTGCTGGTGCTCGACCAGCAACTGACCGGCGGCGCGATGATCGCCGGATCGATTCTGATCGCCCGCCTGCTCGCGCCGATCGAGGCGGCGATGAGCTATTGGAAACAATTTGTGCTGGCGCGCGAGAGCCTGCAGCGGCTGTCGCGATTCTGTGACCTACCGACGCCGCGTCCCTCGCAGATGGCGCTGCCCAAACCGTCGGGCGCGATGGCGGTCGAGAATCTGACCTATGCGGCGCCCGGCATGAAGGGGGCGATCCTGAAGAACGTCAGTTTCGCGATCGCGCCGGGGACGTCGCTGGCGATCGTCGGGCCATCGGCGTCGGGGAAGACGACCTTGTCGCGGCTTCTGGTCGGCGTCCTCAAGCCTTTGTCGGGGCATGTGCGGCTCGATGGCGCCGACACGTTCGACTGGATGCGCAGCGATTTCGGGCCAAATGTCGGCTATCTGCCGCAGGACGTCGAACTGCTGCCTGGATCGATCCGCGAGAATATCGGACGCTTTCGTCCCGACGCCCGCGACGCCGACGTGATCGCGGCGGCGAAGCTGGCCGATTGCCATGAAATGATCCTGCATCTGAATGGCGGCTATGACTGCGTCCTGACCGATGGCGGGCATCAGCTATCGGGCGGTCAGCGCCAGCGCATCGGGCTGGCGCGCGCGCTGTTCGGGCTACCGCCGCTGATCGTGCTCGACGAACCAAATGCCAGCCTCGATGCGCGCGGCGACGCCGCATTGCTCGCGACGATCAAGAAACTGAAAACGCTGAACATGACGACGATTATCGTCTCGCACCGCGCCAATCTGCTCGAACTGGCCGACAAGATACTGCTGATGATGGACGGGCAGGTTGCGAAATTCGGCGATGCCCGGACGGTGGTCGAGGAGATGGCTGGTAAACGGCGATCGATCCCTCCCGGCGAAGCAGTGCCTCCGGGCGGGCCCGGCAAGGCCAATCCGGCGATGTTCAAACAAGGGGGAATGGAGGCATGAACATTCCTTTTCGCCTGGGCGAAGATGGCGATCCGGTGCGTCTCGCGCTGCCATCTCCCGATGATGATGTCGCCGGACCGCGGGTGAACGGCTCGATGCGGCTCGCGCTGTTGTCGATCGGGCTGTTTGTTCTCGCTTTCGCGGCTTGGAGCTGGGCTGCCCCGCTGAATAGCGCGGCGATCGCCAGTGGGTTTCTGGAGGCCGAAGGCGGTGGCCGCCGCACGGTCCAGCATCTGGAAGGCGGCATCGTCCGCCAGTTCCTGGTCAAGGAAGGGCAGGAGGTACGCGCCGGCCAGCCGCTCGTGCTGTTTGACGAGACGCAAAGCGAGGCCTCGGACGCGGCCTTGCGGACGAGCTTTTACGGTCTGCTCGCGCAGGACGCACGGCTCACCGCCGAGCGGCTGGGGCTGCCCACGGTCCGCTATCCCGCCGAACTGCTGGCGGCGGCTGGCGATCCCGAGGTGAAGGAAATCATCGCCGCGTCCAATGCGGAATTTGCCTCGCGGCGTCGTGGCTTGGCGGAACAGGCGCAGATCTTGTCGCAGCGGATCGGGCAGTCGAACGCCGACATTCGCAGTTCGGGGGCGCAGATCGCGGCGCTGACCGATCAGGCGAAGCTGCTCGACGACGAACAGATGGGCGTCGACATGCTTGTCGATGAGGGGCTGGAGCGCAAATCCCGACTCCTCGCGCTGCAACGGCAAAAGGCGCTGGTCGACGGCGAACGCGGCAAGCTTACCAACAATCTCGACCGGCTGCGGGATACGATTGGTGAGACGCGCGCGCAGATGGTCTCGCTGCGCGGTCAGATGGTGCTCGAGGCGACCGGCCAGCAGCGCCAGGTCCAGCTCCAGATCGCCGAAGCGCGCGAAAAACTGACGGTCAGCAGCGATATTCGCACCCGCCAACAGGTGGTCGCACCCGTCGCTGGGCGCGTGGCCAATCTGCGGTTGATTACGCCCGGCGGGGTCATTGGCGCCGGGCAGCCGATCCTCGACATCGTTCCGACGTCCGAAAAGATTGTGGTGTCGGCGCGCCTTCGCCCGATCGATATCGACGTGGTTCACAAAGGGCTGAAGGCGGAAATCAAGCTGACGCCGTACAAGGCGCGCGTGATCCCCAATCTGATCGGGACGGTCAAGGAAGTCAGCCCCGATGCGATCTACGACAAGGATGCACAGCAAATCTATTACAAGGTTATCGTCGAGATATCGGCGGCGCAGCTGAAGAAATATCCCGACGTCCAGCTGATGTCTGGGATGCCGGCCGAAGTCTATATCGACCTCGGGTCAAGCTCGCTGCTGCAATATCTGTTCCAGCCGATGATCGACAGTTTCAACCGGTCCTTCCGCGAGGGATGACCCCGACGCGGCTTGGGAGAAGGTGAAGCCGGGACCGGCCGGCATGACAGGGGGAAGAGGTTGGCGGGATACGGAATATTGTTCCGGGGCGTTCACCAGGCGGTGCAAGGCACCGCGCTGGGCGTCGCGGTGATATTCGGTGTCGGCGAAACCGCGCCGCTCTACGCGCGCGAGCGCGAGATCGTCCAGGCCGCGCCCTATGCGACACTGCGCCAGTCGACGGCGATGGCGCGGGTGCTGTCGATTCAGGAAGGGCGCCCGCTTGACGAGGTGCAAGCCGAGTTTGCCGACATGGCGCCGACGCCGAATTCGGACGCCCTCATTCTGACCGCATCAATCGCGCCGGGGCTGGTCGAAGCCCGCGCGCCGATTGCCGCACCCGACGCTGACGCGAAAACGGCGAAGCCCGCTCCGCTCGTCATCGATTGGAATGCGCCGATCGCGCCTTCGGTCGCTTCCGCAAACGCCGCAACCGGCAAGGCGCGGACAGTCGTGCCGCCAAAGACCGGCGTTGTCCCTGCGACCGCGATCGACGACGCGCTCGCCGAACTGAAGGTCGATGTCGAACGGGCGTTCTGGCTCGGCGATGCCGAAGTTCGACGGCAGTCGGTCATGGCGCACACCGCGGCGGTGCTGGCGCCGAGGGAGGCTGGGTGCGCGGATTGCCTTGCTCCCAAGGCCGCAAAGGTCGCAGCCAAGCGTACCGCGTCGGCATTGCGGCCGAGCGTCGCTGCGCGCAGCAGGAAGGCCGCGACGCGCGGAAGCCCTTCCCATGTCGCGGCGAAGGCTGTTCCAAGCGATCTGAAGCCGAGCCTTGCGGTGCGCTTCGGACCACCGGCCACGATCACGGCGTTCGACCTGCCCGCACTGCCCGCCGACATGGTCAATCTGGCGTGCGTCGTGGCAGCGCAGAATCGGATGGGGCCGCCGTGCTTCGCGATCGGCGGAGTCCAGCGGGTCGGCCGCAAAGCGGCGGCGGGGATGCGCAAATTCCCGGCGTTCGATGGCGACGTTTCGACCGCGCCATGGCTGGGCGACGCCGGTTCGCGCCGCGCGGCGCTCGACGGGCGCCCCGATGCATCGAAGCTCGGCATGGCGTCCGCCGAGCCTGAATATGGCGAGGAAGGTCTCGCCGAAACGGGAGCCGAAGGCACGACCGGTATCGACGGCGCCGATGGTCAGGCCAGCGAAACCGATCTGCTGTCGATCGAGACGCTGCCGCGCGGCGGCCTCGCTTTTTCAGGCGGCTATTCGTCGCTCGAAGGTCCGGTCGGAACGGTCAAGATCGCGCGCACCAACATCGGTGCCCCGGGCCGCGACATCACCGCGTCGGCGCGCTATTCGAAAATCCAGCGGCTGTTCGAACTCGGGCTGGCCGACGCCAATTTCATGGGCAGCAAGGTGTCGCTGGCGCCGACCTTCTTCTACTCGCGATCGACCGCGGTCGGTTTTGACGCCCAAAGCAAATCGTCGGTGTTTCGGCAGACCGCGCGGGGGGTCAATTTCTATGCCGGCAAACCGCTGGCGCGCGGCTTGCGGGTCGCAGCCAATTACCGATATTCGGACGAGGATTTCCTGATCCGCCAGAAAAATGCGCAATGTGACGTGGGGCTGCATGGAAGCCCGTTTTGCAATGCCCTGGGCCGCTCGACCAGTTCGGTCCTGAGCGTCGGCCTTGTCCTTGATCGGCGCGACCGAGCCGTCGATCCCACGCGTGGTTTCCAGCTTCGCCTGACCCCCGAGATCGCGGGACCGGGCGGAACCTCGCGCTATGCCCGGATACGGGTCAGCGGTAATTTTCATCACCGCATCGGTGATATGTTCGACGTTTCGCTCGGCCTGGAGGGCGGGATGATGGAATCGATCGGCGGCCGTACGATCCCGCTGTTTGACCGTTTCTACATCGGCGGCAACAGCATGCGCGGTTTCGACCTTCGCGGGATCGGACCCAAGGTCGTGCCGCTGAAAGCGCCGGTTGCGCCCCCGACGGCGATCGGCGGCCGTGCCTATTATGTCGGTCGGTTGGAAGTCGCGTTCCGGGTCGAGGGCGCGATGCAGAAATTTGGCGTGTCGCCCAGCGTCTTTGTCGACGCCGGATCAGTGTTTGGCGCGTCGAAGAGCGAATTGATCGCGGGTGAGCGGCTGATCGGCAATTCGGCCAAGCCGCGCGTCGCGGTCGGCTTCGGACTGGCATTCAATGCCGGGCCCGGCAAGCTACGCTTCAACATTGCCCAGCCCGTCGTGCGGCAGGACGGCGATCGTTCGAAAAAATTCTCGATCTCTTTGGGAACCGCTTTCTAGCCCTTGCGCACCGCAACCGGACGCCCATCACCCCCGAAATTGTGCAATCGCGGGACAGGCCGATTTTTCGATGTCCCCATCGGGGAATGACGAAAAACCGCGATTTCTGGCACATTAAGTTCGATCGTGGCGCGGGACTTGAGGGGGCGTCAATGGATATGAACGTCATCGGCAAGAGCGGTGTTTTTGCAAGCCGCGCCGAAGCCGGGCTGAGCCGGGGGGCGCAACCGCCCGCCGGTGCACGGAAACTGCGGGCGTTGCATCGCCCATGAGCGCCTCGGCCCGCCCCATCGAGTATGACGCGGCCGAGCCCCTGCCGACGCGGCTTCGCCGTTATCGCGAACAATGCGGCATCAGCCGGTCAGAGCTTGCGATGCGGACCGGCCTCAGCAGACCGACGATCTGGGCGTGGGAGTCGGGCAAGACGCAGCCGCGGCTCAGCAACCTGCGGGTGCTGGCGAGCGTGCTGGGGATATCGCAGCTCGAACTGGTCGGCGGGCTCGAGGCGGCGGTCCCCGATGATGAAGTCGATGTGATGCTGGAGACGGGGTGGGAACATGGCGAAATTCCGGCTGGGCTGGCCAATCCGCAGCGGCTGAGCATCATGATCTACGCGGCGAAGCTCAGCATTGCGGCGCTCGCCGGGATCAAGCCGCAGAATGTGAAAATTTCGATCGAGCTTTGAAGCGCTCAGCCCCGGCTATTGCCGATAGGCGCCGACCCCTTCACCCAGGAACTGGTTGTTCGCCTCGCGTTGCGCCGCCGCCTCGTCGTCATAGAGAAAGGGCAGAAAGGCGTAACGCCGTCCGCGCGCGACCGGCGTCGCTTCGTGCAGCAGGCCGCAACCGAACACGATCGCGCCGCCGGGGGCCGGGCGATAGGTGCGCGTTCCGAATTCGGGGAAGCGCAGCTCGCCGCCGTCGAAATCGTCATTGAGGTTGATCGTGACCGCAAAGCGGCGGTGCGCGGTGCCCATGGTGGTGTTGTCGCGGTGGGCGCGAAAATGGCCGGCGACCGATGCATCGTAACAGGCGACGATGTAGCGTTCCATGCGCGTCGCGTCGAAATTGAACGCGCGCTGGATTACCGGGCGCAGGCAATGGTTCACGCGGGCGCTGAGGGCGCGGCAGAGGGCCTGGTCCTTGATCGTCACATCCGAACGGCGCTTGTGGCCATGATCGATGACCGACACCGTCTTGCCGTCGACTTCGCGCATGAATCCCGAATCCCGTCCGCCTTCGGCGTCGTAAAGCTCGATCAGGCGCTGACAGGTCGCGCGATCAAATACGCGCGGCACCGACAGCACTGGCGCCCAGTCTTCAGGCTTGCCCTCTTCGGCGAGGCGATCGATCAGCGCGAGTGCCTTGTCGGCGTCGGGCAAATGATAGCGTCCCGCGACGCGCAACTGCCGGTCCAGAACCATGATATAAGGCTCGTAATGATCGCTGCCCGAAAGGCTCGCTCCATATGCCTCGCTGACCGCCCGATCGCTGTCGAGGATATAGCGAATACCAGGGATCCGCGTCTTGATCCGTTCTGCCGTGTGGTCTTCGGCATCGACGGTGACGCCGAAAAAGCAGCTGCGCGCGTCGTCGAAGCGCTCGGGGTCGGTTATCAGCTGGTCATGAGCAGCGCGGACGCGATCACGGGCCGCCGACCCCATGAAAAACAGCAAGACGGCTCGTCCGGCCACGGTGTGAAAAGTATATTGCGGGTTGACGTCCAGAACATGCGCCTTGAACCAAGGTGCCGCCGATCCGACAATCGGTTTCGGAATTGAATCCACTGTCGTTGCAGATTGTAACATGAACTTGCCCCTGCCCCCGCGTGATGCCGAAATTTTTTAGCATTAGGGACAAATGCGTACAAGCTATCCCAAAGGCTTAAGCGGCACGACTGTCCCAATTTCGGCGCGTCGGGATCATCATCACTTGCGCCGCACCGAGCATTTTGACCGCGATCAATGACGCGGCGTCCGTCGCCGTGTCTTGTCCCTGTTCCAGCAGGAGATTTGACGTGCGCAATATCTTGATTCACGCCGATGACGGCCCCGGAATGTCCGCGCGACTGGAGAGCGGGCTGGCGATCGGGCGGCGGCACCGATCGCATCTGGATCTGGTGATCAGCTCGCCGTTTCAGCAGTTTATCGCAACCGACCCGTTTGGCGGCATGTATCTGGCGGGCGAGCAGCTGGCCAAGGCGCAGGCGGCCGATGCAGCGCTCGACCGGCGGTTGCGCGCCGACCTGGAACGCGAAGATGTGCCATGGGAGGTGACGCGGGCCGATGGCGACGTCCTGGCGACGCTGACGCTGGCCGCGACGCTGGCCGATCTCGTCATCGTCTCGCTCGGCACCGCCGATCGGCGCCGCAGCTTTACGCCGCCGATGATGGCGGGCGACCTCGCGATGGCGGTGCCTGCACCGGTGCTTGCTATCCCCGAACCCTGTGGTCCGATCGACCTCGATGCGCCGGTGATGATCGCGTGGAATGGCAGTCCGCAGGCCGCGCACGCGCTGCGCGCTGCGGTGCCGCTGATGCGCGACGCGGCGCAGGTGATCATGGTCATGGTCGGTGAGGAGGAGGGGCTGGTCGCCGCCGACGATGCGCTGCGTTACCTGTCGCGCCACGAACGCCATGCCGAGCTACGCCACGTCGAGCGCGGGGTCGAAACGATCGAGGAGGCGCTCGAACGGACCGCGTGCGACATCGGTGCCGGGCTGATCGTGATGGGCGCATTCGGCCATACCCGGCTGCGCGAGACGTTTTTTGGCGGGGTAACCCGATATTTGCTGGAATCGGCGCCAGCGCCGTTGCTGCTGATGCACTGATCGCTACTGGCGGCTCGGCTTTCCAAAATCGCCGCGCTGTTGTACGGCGGCGGCATGACCGATTGTTCTGCCTGCGTCGTTCGCAACCGCGCCATTTGCGCGAGCCTGAACGCGACGGAAATTCTGGCGCTCGGCAAGATGGGGCGCAAACAAAAGGTTCGCCAGGGGCAGACCTTGCTGTGGGAGGGTGATGGCGCACCGGTTGTCGCCAATGTCCTGACCGGCGTGTTGAAGCTGGTCGTCTCGACCGCCGATGGCCGCGAGCAGATTGTCGGGGTGGTGTTCCCGTCCGACTTCATCGGTCGCCCGTTCGGCAAGGAAAGCCCCTATAGCGTCACCGCGATGACCGATGCCGAGGTGTGCATTTTCAACCGCAACAATTTTGACGAATTTGCGAGCTCGCACCCCGACCTTCAGCAGAAATTGCTGCGCCGCACGCTCGACGAGCTCGATCGCGCGCGGCACTGGATGATGCTGCTCGGCCGCAAGTCGGCGTCGGAGAAGGTTGCGTCGTTCCTGCTCGAAATGTCCGAGCGCTTGTCGGGGCAGGGATGCGACGCGACGCTGCCCAAGGGCGGCTTCGAGCTACCTTTCGGACGCCAGCAGATCGCCGATATCCTGGGGCTGACGATCGAGACGACCAGCCGCCAGCTGACCAAGATGCGCGGCGAAGGCGTGCTCGACCTGCCGTCACGCCGCGAGATCGTGATCAACGACCGCGCGGCGATGGAGGCGATGGCGGGCTGACCCGCCGCGTCAGAAGCGGAAAGCAAGCCCGGCGCTGACGACCCAAGGGTCGAGCCTGTGTCGCGTGCGCAGCACCTCGGCCGGACCGGCGAACCAGCGCGCGGTCGAGCGCATGATATAGCGTTTGGCGTCGAAGGTCACCGACAGCCCCTTGGCGTTCACCGGGACATCGACCCCGGCCTGAAACGCCACGCCCAGCGAATCGCTCATCTTTTGCTTTGTCGCACCCAGCGCGACCGCCGTCGCACCCGGCTTTTCGTCGATGAAGATGAAATAGCTGGGACCGACGCCGACATAGGGCTTGATTCCGGTGTCTGTTCCGAAATGATATTTCAGCGTCAGCGTCGCCGGGACGATATTCGCATTCGATACCAGACCCGCACCGGCCAGGGCGCCGCGGCCCACGACATCATGCTGGGTGACGCCTGCGATCGTTTCGACGGAGATATTGTCGGCGACGAAATATTCGACCGCGACCGTCGGCACGACATTGTCGTCCGCCTTGGTCTGGGTGCCCGCGGGCAGGCCGATCGCATCGAGCTTCACATCCTTGATCTTGCCATCGGGCGCCACATAGGTCGCGAGCAGCTTGAACTGGACGTTGCCGCTTTTCGCAGCCGCTTGCCCGGGCACCGCCAGCGCTACGGCCAGCGCGGCGAGGGAGAGATATCGGGTTGTCATGGGTATTGGCTCCTGTTGTTGATGGAGCCGTCCCTGCGCCGCCGCGCGCCGCGCCGCATTGATGAAGCGCAAGCAATTTGTTGATCCCGATCAATGTTTCAGCGGTCCGCCGCGTCCATGAGCGACCCGAAGCGCGGCGCGCGAGCCGCACCAAGCGGGGACAAGCATATGGACGGTCTGGTAATCAAGGCGGGCGGCTGGCTGGCGCTGGCGCTGCTGGCGCTGGTGATGGCGGCACTCGCGGTCGATGCGCCCTTCGCGGTGCATATGGGCATCGTCGCCGTCGCGGCGCTGGCCGTGCTGTGGGCGACCGTTTCGCAGGCCGATTATGGCGCGATGGCGCGGGGGTTGCTCAAAATGCCCGCCAGCGAGAGCGTCTATGATGACGATCCCGTGCGCTGGGGCGTCATTGCGACGCTGTTCTGGGGTATCGCCGGCATGGGGGCGGGGCTGTTCATCGCGCTCCAGCTCGCCTTCCCGGCGCTCAACTTCAACCTCGAATATACGACCTTCGGGCGGCTGCGCCCGCTGCACACGTCGGCGGTGATCTTTGCGTTCGGCGGCAATGCGCTGATCGCGACGAGCTTTTACGTTGTTCAGCGCACCTGCCGCGCGCGGCTCGCTTTCCCCAAACTCGCCCGCTTTGTGTTCTGGGGGTATCAGCTGTTCATCGTCCTCGCCGCTACCGGCTATCTGATGGGCGTCACCGCGGCGAAGGAATATGCCGAGCCCGAATGGTATGTCGACCTGTGGCTCACCATTGTCTGGGTAGCTTATCTGGCGGTGTTCGTCGGCACGATCGTCAAGCGCCGCGAGCCGCACATCTATGTCGCGAACTGGTTCTACCTCAGCTTCATCATCACCATCGCGATGCTGCACATCGTCAATAATCTGTCGATGCCCGCCAGCATACTCGGGTCGAAAAGCTACGCCGCCTTTGCCGGGGTGCAGGATGCGCTGACCCAATGGTGGTACGGGCATAATGCCGTCGGTTTCTTCCTGACCGCGGGCTTCCTCGCGATGATGTATTATTTCGTCCCGAAGCAGGCCGAACGGCCCGTGTACAGCTATCGCCTTTCGATCATCCACTTCTGGTCTTTGATCTTCCTCTACATCTGGGCGGGGCCGCATCACCTCCACTATACCGCGCTGCCCGACTGGGCGCAGACGCTGGGCATGGTCTTTTCGATCATGCTGTGGATGCCCAGCTGGGGCGGGATGATCAACGGCCTGATGACGCTCAACGGCGCGTGGGACAAGATCCGCACCGACCCGATCATCCGCATGATGGTGATGGCACTCGCCTTCTACGGCATGAGCACCTTCGAAGGCCCGATGATGTCGATCAAATGGGTCAACTCGATGTCGCACTATACCGACTGGACGATCGGTCACGTCCATTCGGGCGCGCTCGGGTGGAACGGCATGATCACCTTTGCCTGCGTCTATTATCTGGTGCCGCGCCTGTGGGGCCGCGAGCGGCTCTACAGCCTGCGCATGGTCAATTGGCACTTCTGGCTCGCGACGGTCGGGATCGTTTTCTACGCCGCGTCGATGTGGGTCGCGGGCATCATGCAGGGGCTGATGTGGCGTGAATATGGGGCCGACGGATACCTCGTCTACAGCTTTGCCGAAAGCGTCGCGGCGATGCACCCGATGTACCTGATCCGCGCCGCGGGCGGGGCGATGTATCTCGCCGGGTTCCTGATCATGATCGTCAACGTCTGGGCGACACTCGCCGGGCGGGTCCGCGCCGAAAAGCCGATGACCGAAACCCCTTACAATGCCGCTGCCGACCGCCCGTTGGTCGCTGTCCCCGCCGAATAAGGAGCCGCATGATGGCCACCCAACCCGCCGAAAAGCGCCTCAGCCACAAAAAGCTCGAACGCAATGTGACGCTGCTCGGCTTCTTCTCGCTGATCGCCGTCACCATCGGCGGCATCGTCGAGATCGCACCCTTGTTCTGGATCGACAATACGATCGAGAAAGTCGACGGCATGCGCCCCTATACCCCGCTCGAGCTGGCGGGCCGCAACATCTATATGCGCGAGGGCTGCTATACCTGTCACAGCCAGATGATCCGCCCGTTTCGCGACGAGGTCGAACGCTATGGTCATTACAGCCTGGCCGCCGAGAGCATGTACGATCACCCCTTCCAATGGGGATCGAAGCGCACCGGACCAGACCTCGCGCGCGTCGGCGGACGCTATTCGGACGAGTGGCACAAGGCGCATCTGATCGACCCGCGCAGCGTGGTGCCGGAATCGATCATGCCGCCCTACGCCTTCCTCGCCGAGCGCGACCTTTATGTCGGCGACATGCGGAACGACCTCACCGCACTGTCGCGCGTCGGTGTGCCGTACAGCAAGGAAGCAATCGCCGCCGCGAACGACGATATGAACGCGCAGGTCGATCCGGCCGCGGGCGTCGAACTGCAAAAGCGCTATCCCAAGGCGCAGGTGCGCGATTTCGACGGCAATCCCGACCGCCTGACCGAAATGGATGCGCTGATCGCCTATCTCCAGATGCTCGGCACGCTCGTCGATGTCGAAAAAGCCGCGCCGCAGGAACAGGGCGCTGCGCCAGAGGAGGTGAAGCGGTGAACTACAACGACCTGCGCCATTTCGCCGACAGCTGGGGGCTGCTCGCGATGACCATCCTGTTCCTTGGCCTGGTTGCCTGGCCGTTCCGCAAGGGCGCCCGCCGCCGCAACGAAGAGGCCGCAACGATGATCTTCAAGGACGACGACCATGGCTGACAAAAAGCGTATCGACGAGGCCACCGGTACCAGCACCGTCGGCCATGAATGGGATGGTATCGAGGAACTCGACACGCCAATGCCGCGCTGGTGGCTGTGGACCTTTTACGCCTCGATCGTCTGGGCGGCGGGCTATGTCGTCCTCTACCCGGCCTGGCCGATGCTCAACAGCGCGACGCAGGGCGTGCTGGGGTGGACCAGCCGTGGCGCGCTCGACCGCGAGATGGAGGCGCAAGCGGCGCGCCGCGCGCCGATCAACAGCGCCATCGCTGCAACGGCGCTGACCGACCTGCCTGCAAAGCCCGAACTGATGCAGGCGGCGGTGCAGGGCGGAGCCGCCGCTTTCCGCGTCCATTGCGTCCAGTGCCATGGTGCGGGCGGCGCGGGGGTCAAGAAACTCTACCCCAGCCTGACCGACGATGACTGGCTGTGGGGCGGCGACCTCGCGAGCATCGAATATACGATCGCGCACGGGATCCGGAACCCCGATCACAAGGCGACGCGGACCAGTCAGATGCCCGCCTTCGGACGTGACGGGATTCTCGATGCGGCGCAGATTGCCGATGTCGTCAGCCATGTTCGCGTGATCAGCGGGCAGGAAAAACCGGGCGCGGCGGCCGCGCGCGGTAATACGCTGTTCCAGGCGAATTGCGCGGTCTGCCACGGCGCCACGGGTGCGGGCGATCGCACCGTGGGCGCGCCAAAGCTGACCGACGCCGTCTGGCTCTACGGCGGCGATCGCGACAGCCTGACCGCGACGATCGTGCAACCCCGCAACGGGGTGATGCCGCGCTGGGCGCACCGGATCGACCCGGTAACGGTCAAGATGCTCGCGACCTATGTCTATTCGCTCGGTGGCGGCGAAAAAGCCGCGCCACAGGTGGCGACCGATGAAGGGCAGGGAGCCGATGGCCAGCCCTGACGACCTGACCGGCGAAAACGCGCCGCTCTATGCGGCGCGCAAAGGCGTCTATCCCAAAAAGGTCGATGGCGCGTTTCGCCGCTTCAAATGGGCGGTCATGGGGATCACGCTCGCCATATATTATGGCACGCCATGGATCCGCTGGGACCGCGGACCCTATGCGCCCGACCAGGCGGTGCTCGTCGATCTGGCGAACCGGCGTTTCTACATGTTCCAGATCGAAATCTGGCCGCATGAATTTTACTATGTCGCGGGCCTGCTCATCATGGCGGGGATCGGGCTGTTCCTCGTCACCAGCGCGGTGGGGCGCGCCTGGTGCGGCTATGCCTGTCCGCAGACGGTATGGACCGACCTGTTCCAGCATGTTGACCGGCTGGTCGATGGCGACCGCAACGCACAGATACGGTTGGCGAACGGCCCATGGACGCTGGAGAAGGTTTCCAAGCGGACGGTCAAATATCTGATCTATCTGACCATCGCCTTTTGGACCGGCGGCGCGTGGATCATGTATTTCGCCGACGCGCCGACGTTGACGGTGGATTTCTGGACCGGGCAGGCGGCACCCATTGCCTATGGCACCGTCGCGGTGCTGACCGCGACGACCTTTGTCCTCGGCGGCTTCATGCGCGAACAGGTGTGCATCTATATGTGCCCCTGGCCGCGCATCCAGACCGCGATGATGGACGAAAAATCGTTGCTCGTGACGTACAAGGACTGGCGCGGCGAGCCGCGCGGGAGCGTCAAGAAGGCGCAGGCGCACCCCGGCGCGTTTGGCGACTGCATCGACTGCAACCAGTGCGTCGCGGTGTGCCCGACGGGCATCGATATTCGCGAAGGGCCGCAGATTGGCTGCATCACCTGCGCGCTGTGCATCGATGCCTGCGACGATGTCATGGGCCAGATCGGGCGGACGCGCGGGTTGATCGACTATTGCACGCTCGACGATGCCGCGGTCGAAAAGGCGGGCGGCGTTGGCAAGCCGGTGATGAAGACGCTGCTCCGCCCGCGCACCCTGATCTATTTCGGTATCTGGTGCGCGATCGGCGCTGCCATGCTGTTTTCGCTCGGTCAGCGCACGCGGCTCGACCTCGCGGTGCAGCACGAGCGCAGCCCGCTCTATGTCCAGCTGTCGGACGGCCACATTCGCAACAATTACACGCTGAAATTGCGCAACATGGAAACTCGCCCGCGCCGCGTGGCGGTGACGGTCGATGGCCTCGCGGGGGCGGCGGTTTGGACCGAAAACGGATCGCGCGAGACCGCCACCCGGCGCGTCGAGATCGCGCTCGCACCCGACAGCGTGACCCGCGTGAAATTGTTCGTTGCGGCGCCGGGCGAGGGTCCGGCGCGGCAGGATTTCACCATCGCAACGCGCGGCCTTGACGGCGACCCGCGCGGCGACAGCGATATCATCCAGTTCGATCGGCCGGAGGCAGGGCAATGACAGGCAAACCGATGCGGGGGGGCTTTACCGGGCGGCACATGGCCGCGATCCTCGTCAGCTTCTTTGCCGTGGTCATCGCGGTCAATTTCACGATGGCGCGGTTCGCGATGTCGACCTTCGGCGGCAAGGTGGTCGAAAACAGCTATGTTGCGAGCCAGCACTATAATGTCTGGCTGGCGCGCGCCGCGGCGCAGGACCGGCTGGGATGGACACCGCACGTCTCGCTCGATGCCGGTCGCCATGTCCGCCTCGAAATTCGCAAGGACGGCCGAGCACTGGTGGGCCTGCGCGTCGCCGCGACCGCCAGCCATCCGCTCGGGCGCACCGCCCCCGCCACCCTCCGGTTCGAAGCGGTGGCGGATGGCGCGTGGCGCTCGGTCGAGCCGCTGGCGATAGGGCGCCAGCGGCTCGACATCGTCGTCGGTCAGGGGACCGACGAGGCGCGCTACCGGATGGACATGCAATGACCGCCGCCGCTTTGATCGAACGCGATTTCGCCGTCCCCGACATTCGCTGCGCGGGATGTATTGCCAAGCTGGAGCAGGGGCTGGTTCGCGATCGGCGGATTGCAGCGGCGCGCGTGAATTTCACCGAAAAGCGCGTCCACCTGTCCTGCGTCCCCGATGCCGAAATGCCCGATCTGATCGGCGCGTTCACGACGCTGGGGTTCGAGGCGCACCCGATCGGCGATGCGTTGGGCGATGCCGATCCGGCGGCGGCAGACAGCCGCGAACTGCTCCGCGCGGTTGCCGTTTCCGGCTTCGCGATGATGAACATCATGCTGCTTTCAGTATCGGTGTGGTCGGGGGCATCGGGCGCGACGCGCGACCTGTTTCACTGGCTGTCGGCGATGATCGCGCTGCCGACGATCGCCTATGCCGGGCGGCCCTTCTTCCGCTCGGCGTGGCGCGCGCTGCGTCATCGTCAGACGAACATGGACGTGCCGATCAGCATCGGCGTCCTCATCACCACCGGGCTCAGCCTGTTCGAGACCGCGACCAGCGGCCCGCACGCCTATTTCGACGGCGTCGTCATGCTGCTGTTTTTCCTGCTCTGTGGTCGCTGGCTGGACAGCGTGATGCGCGACCGCGCGCGCGGCGGCGTCACGGCTTTGCTGCGCAACATGGGCACCGGCGCGATGGTGCTGGGAGACGACGGCAAAAGCCGCTGGACCGATGCCACCGCGCTCGAGCCCGGCATGGTCATGCTGGTGGCCGCGGGCGAGCGGCTCGCCGCCGACGGCGCGGTCCTTCGCGGCACAAGTCGGCTCGATCTGTCGCTGCTCACTGGCGAAAGCGCGCCGCAACTGGTCCGCGTCGATGACCGAGTCCACGCCGGTACGCTCAATCTCGATGCGCCGATCGAGGTCCGGGTGTCGGCGGTCGGCGGCGACACCGCGCTGGCCGACATCGCGCGCCTGATGGGCGAGGCGGCGCAGGGCAAGTCGCGCTACGTTCGCATCGCCGACCGCGCGGCCAGGCTCTACGCTCCCGCGGTTCATGCGCTGGCGCTGATCGCCTTCATCGGCTGGATGATGGTCGGGGCGGGGTGGCATCACAGCCTGCTGATCGCGGTTGCGGTGCTGATCATCACTTGTCCCTGCGCACTCGGGCTGGCCGTCCCCGCAGCGCAGATCGTCGCGGCGGGGGCGTTGATGCGCGTCGGGGTGCTGATCAAGGACGGGTCGGCGCTCGAACGATTGGCCGAGGTGGACCGGGCCATGATCGACAAGACCGGTACGCTGACGCTCGGCCGTCCCGAGGCGCGCGATCTCGAACGCCTCGACCCCCAGCTTCAGTCGCTCGCGCTGGCGCTGGCGCAGGCGAGCCGCCATCCGCTGAGCGAAGCATTGACGCGCGGCCTGCAAGCGCTCGACGTCGCGCGCGCCGATGTCCATTTGGTCCGTGAAACACCGGGATTTGGCGTCGAGGCAAAGTGGGGCGATCGCGTCGTGACCCTCGGCCGTCCAAATGATCCGGTCGCGGGCGACGCCCTCGCAACGCAGCTGTCGATCGATGGCGCACTCGCCGCGACCATCCGTTTCGCCGATCGCTTGCGTCCCGATGCGCGCGCCGCGATGGACGCGCTGCGTACCGACGGCATCGACGTGTCGATCCTCAGCGGCGATCGCGCCGCCGCGGTGGCGCCGGTCGCCCGCGAACTGGCGATGACCGCTCAAACCGGCATGAGCCCGCAGGACAAGCTGGCGGCGCTCGCGCGGCAAAGCGCGGCGCACAAGGTGCTGATGATCGGCGACGGATTGAACGACGGTCCGGCGCTCGCGGCGGGGCACGCATCGATGGCGCCGGGTTCGGCCAGCGATGTCGGGAAAAATGCCGCCGACTGCATTTTTCTCGGCGACCGGTTGATGCCGGTCGTCGCGGCGCTGCGCATGGCGCGGCGCACGCAGGCGATCGTCCGGCAGAATTTCGCGCTCGCGATCGGTTATAATGTGATCGCGGTGCCGCTGGCCTTCCTCGGCTATGTCACCCCGCTTGTCGCGGCGCTCGCGATGTCGGGGTCATCGCTGATCGTCGTCGGCAATGCGATGCGGCTCAAAAGGGCGATCCGGTGAACGGCCTCGCGCTGCTAATCCCGATCGCGCTCGGGCTGGGGCTGCTCGGGCTTGCGGCCTTTTTCTGGTCGCTGCGCCGCGGCCAGTTCGATGACCTCGATGGTGCGGCGCTGCGCATCTTTGTCGAGGATGAAGAGGAGGGGGCGGTATGATCGGCCGCGCCTTCGCGTCGCTGGCCGGCGCAACCGCGCTCGCATTGACGCCGCTGACGGTCGATGCCCGGATGCTCATCATTCCCGATTGCGGCGGCGGTCGCCACATGCTGCTGGTGCCGGACGGATCGGACAAGCCGGGCAGTGAAAGCTGCGCCAAGGCGTGTCACGCAATGACCGATCGGCGCAGCAAATCGGCAGGCGTTCGGAAGGGCTGTTGCTGATGACGCCGTTGATCTGCGTCAATGCGTTCGCGCGCGCCTCCGCCTAATTGCCCGCTATGTGGAGTTATCACCCCGATCTGCTGGCCACGCCGGTTCCGCGCTACACCAGCTATCCGACCGCAGTCGAATTTACCGACGCCGTCGGCGCTGACGATTACGCGGCGGCGCTCGACCGGATCGCCTCGGCGACCCCCGTCTCGCTTTACGTCCACATCCCGTTCTGCGACCAGATCTGCTGGTATTGCGGCTGTAACACCGGCGCCGCGAACCGGACCCAGCGCCTCGCCGATTATCTGACCGCGCTCCGCTCGGAAATCGCCATGGTCGCCAAACGTCTCGGCGGCCGCGCGCGGGTTCAGCGGATCGCGTTCGGCGGCGGCAGCCCCAACGCCATCGCGCCGGTCGATTTTGTGCGTCTGCTCGACCGTATCCTGACCGTGTTTGACGCCAGCAACCCTGATATTTCGATCGAGATCGACCCGCGCGGTTTTTCCGCCGACTGGGCGCGCGTCCTCGCGGCCTCGTCCGTGGGGCGCGTCAGTCTGGGGGTGCAGACCTTCGCGCCGCAGCTCCAGCAGGCGATCGGACGGATCCAGCCGCTCGCCGACATCGAAAATGCGGTGGCCAGCCTGCGCTTGCGTGGGATCGACGCGATCAATTTCGACCTGATGTACGGCCTCCCCGGGCAAAGCCTTGCCGATCTTGACGAAACCCTCGACGAAACGATCCGCCTCGCACCCAGCCGCGTCGCGCTGTTCGGCTATGCGCATCTGCCCGCCATGATTCCGCGCCAGCGCCGGATCGACGCCAGCAATCTGCCCGATCAAAAGCTCCGCTTCGAACAGGCGGCGCTCGGTTTCGACCGGCTGACCGCGGCGGGCTATGTCCCGGTCGGCTTCGACCATTTTGCGCTGCCCACCGACACGCTCGCCATCGCGGCGGGCGAGGGACGGGTGAACCGCAACTTCCAGGGCTTCACCGACGACGACACCGACGTCCTGCTTGGCTTTGGCGCCAGCGCGATCAGCAAATTTCCCGACCTGATCGTCCAGAATGAAAAGCGCGCGGGTCCTTATCGCGACCTGATCGGCGGAGGGCATTTGACTGCGACGCGTGGCGTCGCGGTGGATGCTTATGAACGCCAGCGCGCAGCGATCATCCGCGAGCTGCTGTGCCGCGGCAGGGCATCGATCGACTGGCGGCTCAGCCCTGCGGCGCACATCGCAATGCGCGATTTCGAGCGGCGCGGCCTGGTCGCCTGGCACGGCGATGAACTGGTCGTCGACGCGTCCGGTCGCCCCTACGCCCGCCACATCGCGGCGCAGTTCGACCGGGTTCGGGGTGCCGTTCGGGCCACCGAATGATCACCATGGGCTGCCCGGCGCCGTCGCCGACGGTCACGCCTGCTGCGGGCGAATTTCAAATCCGGTGGCATGCGGATCGCGCGCCAGCGAGGCGGCCAGTCGCTCGGCATGATCCTCGCTGTACCCATGCGCAATCGCGCCAAATTCGACGATGTCGTCGACCATCACTTGGTCGATGGTGATCGATTTCAATCCGTGCTCGGCAAGGAGAGCGCCAAATTCGCTCAGCATCATCGCCTCCGACCGGCGGTAACGGGCCTTCAGATGCACGATGCGCTGCTGCGGCGCGCGTCGACCGGTGATCGTGACCGCGGCCAGGACCAGCAAGGTTGCGGCGGCGCCAAATATCGCCAGTTCATAAAACCCGATTCCAAACAACATTCCCAATGTTGCCGTCATCCACAGCGACGCCGCGGTAGTGAGTCCCCGGACGTTGAACCCTTCGCGAAAGATGACCCCGCCGCAGAGAAAGCCGATGCCGGTCAGAATGCCGTGCGCCATGCGCACCGGATCGATGCGGACGACCTCGATCGGCGCATCGTTTAGCCACGCCATCTGGTGCACCGCCGACAGCATCAGCAGGCAGCACGAGAGGCCGACCAGAATATGCGTCCGCAGCCCCGCAGGACTCGCCCGATACTCGCGCTCCGCGCCGATGATCGCGCTCGCGACGATGGCGCCGACGATCGGCCAAATCAGGTCGGGATCGAGCAGTTCCATTTAGGCGCCCAGCCGCGCGTAGCCGTGCGCGCGGATAGATTGCGAAAAATGGCTGGAGCGCATTGGCAGGGTCACAAATCTGCAACGCCCGCAGCCTTTGTCGGTTGCTCAGATGATGCAAAGAAATGGTGGACGCACTAGGGCTCGAACCTAGGACCCGCTGATTAAGAGTCAGCTGCTCTACCAACTGAGCTATGCGTCCACTGCCGGATTTCGGCGCGCTTGGCGGCGGCGAGCTTTGCTCTTTGCTGCGAAGCGAGCGGCCCGCTATCATGCCAATCGGGGGAACGCAATGCCTCTGCCAAAGATTTTTCTCAATGCAGGCGACGTGTGCCCGTTTTGCTGTCGTTTTCGATCGCGAGCATGATCCCGACGCACGTCATGATCGTCAGCATCGACGATCCGCCATAGGAAAAGAGCGGCAACGGAATGCCGACCACCGGTGCTAGCCCCATCACCATCATCAGGTTGATCGCGATGTAGAAAAAGATCGTCATGGTGAGCCCCGCCGCGGTCAGCTGGCCAAAGCGGGTGCGTGCTTTCAGCGCGACGCGCGTTCCCCAGCGCAGCAGGAGGAAAAAGGCAAAGAGCAGCCCCAGCCCGCCGATCAGCCCCCATTCTTCGGCCATCGTGGCGAAGATGAAGTCGGTGTGACCTTCGGGCAGATAGTCGAGATGGCTCTGCGACCCGTTGAGAAAGCCCTTGCCGCCGACCCCGCCCGATCCGATCGCGATTTTCGACTGGCTGATATGATAGCCTGCGCCGAGCGGGTCGCTTTCGGGATCGAGGAAGATCAGCACGCGCTTTTGCTGATAATCGTGGAGGAACGAGAACAGCACAGGCAGCGCCGCCGCCCCGGCGATTGCGGTGCTGCCGAACCACCAGAAGGGCAGGCCCGCGACGAACATCACCACCACGCCGCCGATGCAGATCGACAAGGCCGTGCCAAGGTCGGGTTGCAGCATGACGAGCGCGGCAGGCAGTCCGATCATGATCAGCGCCGGCCACAGCGCGGTCCAGCTGCGCGTGTTCCCGGGCGGCAACTGCGCGTAGAAGCGTGCCAATGCGACGACGATCGTCACCTTCATCAATTCGGAGGGCTGGAGGTTCATGAAGCCGAGGTTCAGCCAACGCTGGCTACCCCCGCCGACAAAGCCGAGCAATTCGACCGCGATCAGCAGGACGAGCACGCCGATATAGGCGATGTACGAGAAGTCCTCGAAAATTCGGATCGGCAGGCGCCCGATCACCATCGCGACGGTCAGGAACACCAGAAAGCGGATGGTTTGCTGCATCGCCCACGGCGTGAAACTGCCGCCCGCGGCCGAATAGAGCACCAGAATGCCAAAGCCCGTGATGGCGCTGAGCAGCGCGATCAGTTTCCATGGAATGCGCTGGATGGCGGGCGGCACGACGATCATTGTGGCAGCTCCGGATTGGGATCGCTCGACGCGCCCGATTTCCACGCGGCATAGTCGCGGTCCATCCGCTCCTTGATATTGCCGCCCCAGCCAGCCTCGAACGTCTCCAGCGCTTCCATTGCCTTTTCGCGGTCGTAGAGGAAGGTGAAGATGTCCTTGGCGATCGGCGCTGCGGCGCGCGATCCGCCCATGCCATGCTCGATGACCACCGATGCGGCATAACGCGGGTTTTCGACCGGCGCGAAGCAGACGAACAGGCCGTGGTCGCGATATTTCCACGCGCCGCTCTGACCGCGCGAGCCCGAGGCAAGGCCGCGCACCTGCGCCGTGCCGGTCTTGCCGCCCATGGTGATGCCGTCGAGCGGCAGGCGGCTGCGCACTGCGGTACCCGCGCCGTTGACGACGCGGTCCATACCCGAACGCGCAACGGCCAGCGCCTCGGCCGAAAATGGCAGCAGTTCGTTGCGAAATTCGCGGTTGATCAGACGCGGATACAGCCGCCGCCCCGACGCGATCCGCGCCGTCATCACCGCCAGTTGCAGCGGATTGACGCTGACATAGCCTTGGCCGATCACGGCGTTCAGCGAATCCGACGCCGACCATTTCTGGTCGTACCGGCGCATCTTCCACGCGCTGTCGGGGATGGTGCCGTACCGCTGGTTGCTGCCCGCCAGCTGAAATTCCTCGCCTAGCCCGAGCAGCTTGGCGGTGGGTGCCATCGCGTCATAGCCCAGCCGGTGCGCCAGCCAGTAGAAATAGCTGTTGCAGCTTTTTTCGATCGCGGTCGCCATGTCGACGCTGCCGTGCGTGCCGAGGCAGCGAAAGAAGCGGCTGCCGAGCCGATAACCGCCGATGCAGGTGTGCCGTTCGCCGGGGTCGACGCCATGCTGGACCGCGGCGATCGCCGCCATCGGTTTCAGCGTCGATCCGGGGGGATAGAGCCCGCGCGTCGCCTTGTTGATCAGCGGCTGGTGATCGTCGGCGCGCAGCCAGCTATATTCGCTGTTGCTGATCCCATCCGAAAAGCTGTTCGGATCGAAGCTCGGCATCGATATGAACGACAGGATGTCGCCGGTCAGGCAGTCGATAACGACGACCGCGCCCGATTCGCGGCCCATCCGGCGCGCCGCATATTCCTGCAAGTCGGCGTCGATCGTCAGGTGGACGGTCTTGCCCTGCACGTCCGTCTGGGTTTCGAGATCGCGGACGATCTTGCCGCGCGCGGTCACCTCGACGCGCCGCGCGCCCGGCTTGCCCTTCAGCATCGGCTGGAAATATTTCTCCAGCCCATCCTTGCCGATCTTGTACCCGGGCGTGATGTACAGCGGATCCTTCGCCTTCTGATATTCCTCGGCATTCGGTGCCCCGACATAGCCGATCAGATGGCCGACCGCCGCGCCGGTCGGATAATTGCGGGCAAAGCCGCGCTGCGGCGCGATGCCCGGCAGCTCGGGCAGGCGGACGAGGATCGAGGCATATTCGGCTTCGCTCATGTCTTCGGCCACCGCGACCGGCTGAAACCCCGATGCGGCTTTCAGATCGCGGTTGATCCGCTCCATCGTGTCGCCGTCGAGGCGCAACAAGGTTCGCAGCTGGCCGAGCACGAAGTCGCGATTGTGCAGGCGGTCGGGGATGATGTCGATACGCAGCGAGACGCGATTGTTGGCCAGCGCCTTGCCATGGCGATCGACGATCCAGCCGCGACGCGGCGGGATGAGCGTCAGGTTGACGCGGTTGCTTTCCGATTCCAGCACATAACGATCATTGTCGATGACCGAGATATAGGTCATGCGCGCCGCCAGCGCGAGCCCGACCGCCGCCTGCGCGCCGCCGACAACCAGCGCGCGGCGGGTGAAGGTAATACCCCTCCAGGCTTCGGTAATGGGTGGGTTCTTGCGCGGCATTGCTTCTGACTAAGGCGATTATCGGCGTTTCAGGCGGAAATTGTCAAACTTGCCGGTCAGCCGCATGAACAGCGGCACCAGCAGCGCCGAGATGACGATCTGCGGCACGACCAGCCCCAGCACGCGTCCCGTCGCCGCGCTCGGATGAACGATCAGCGCCGCCAGCGACTGGATAACCGCGATCAGCAAGGCTGCAATCGCCCAATCGTGCAGAAAACCGCGCCAATAGATGCGCTGCGACGAATAATGGATCGCGATGCTGGCGAGCGTCCACAGCCCGACCGCAGTGCCGATCGGCTGGCCGCTGAACAGATCGTCCCACAGCCCCAGCGGCAGGCCGATCCACACCGGCCACATTTCGGTGCGCAGCAATTGCCAGCAGAGGAAAAACAGCAGCCCAAGCGGTGGCAGCACCGGCGAGTTGGCGACGAGCGGCAACATCAGCGGCAGCGCCGAAGCGATCATCACGGTCGCCACCGGCACGATCCGCATGCGCCACAGCGAAGCCGGTTCGCCCAAACGCGGCGCGGCGCGGTTGTTCATGGGGTGGGGCCTGCGGCAGTTGGGGGCGGCGGGGCAGGGGCGGGTTGGGCCTCGATATTGTCGGGGGTGTAGGGGCGCAGCACCGACACCGCATCGACCTTGCCGGGGTCGGCGAGCGGGCGCGCCAACGCCCCGTCATCCTGTCGCCGCACGACGATCGCGACCGGGATATTCGGCGGATAAAGGCCGCCGGTCCCCGACGTGACCAATATGTCGCCGGGCTTGAACGGGTTGTTGGCGATGTTGAGGGTGCGCACGTCGAGATCGCCATTGCCGCGGCCATAGGCCAGCGCGGGCAGGCCGTCGCGCGCGCGGCGGACGGGGACGATATTGTCGACGTCGGTCAGCAGCAGCACCTGCGACACCGAAGGGCCGCTACTCAACACGCGCCCGATCAGCCCGTCGGCGCCGCGCACCGGCTGGCCTGCGGCGACCCCCAGATTGCGCCCGATGCTGAGCAGCGCGATGCGCTTGCTGCTCGTCGAGGTCGAGGTGAGGAGATAGCCGTTGGCGAGCGCGGTCTTGTCGGTTTCCTGCAATTTGAGCAGCGCCTTCAACTGGCGGTTCTCTTCCTGCAAGGTGCTGGTGGCGACCAGTTCACGGCGTGTTTCGGCCAGCTCGCTGCGCAGCCGCCGGTTCTGCGATCCGGCGCTGACATAGGCGCCGACGCTATCGTCGATGCCCGAAATCGACCCGATCACCGACCGCGACACGCGCGCCACCGGCGCGGTGATTTCCTGGCTTGCCAGGCGAAGCTGGGCAAAGCCAACGGGGTCAACGACCGACAGGATCGCCAGAAGCAGCCCGGCGACGGCCCCCGTCACCGCGATGACATAGGCCGCGAACAGGCTGTACTGGGCCTTTCGGGATTGCCCCGGACGTCGATGTACCGGGCGGACCATGAAGCGTCTTTACCCGATCAGGCTTGCTGCAACACGCCGCGGAAGGCAGGGTCTTCCATCGCGCGGCCCGTGCCGATCGCGACGCAGGTCAGCGGGTCTTCCGCAACCGTCACTGGCAGGCCGGTTGCTTCCTTCAGCAGTTCGTCGAGTTCGGCGATCAGCGCGCCGCCGCCGGTGAGCACGATGCCCTGATCGACGATGTCGGCGGCGAGTTCGGGCGCGGTGTTTTCGAGTGCGATCCGCACCCCTTCGACAATCGTGCCGATCGGTTCTGACAGCGCTTCGGCGATCTGCGCCTGATTGATCGAGATTTCCTTGGGCACGCCGTTGACGAGATCGCGGCCCTTGATGTGGATCGTCATGCCGGTCCCGTCGGCGGGAATGCGCGCGATCCCGAAATCTTTCTTGATCCGCTCGGCGGTCGCTTCGCCGATCAGCAGATTGTGGTGGCGGCGGACATAGCTGACGATCGCTTCGTCCATCTTGTCGCCCCCGGCGCGGACCGAGGTGGTGTAGGCGAGGCCGCGGAGCGAGAGCACCGCGACTTCGGTGGTGCCGCCACCGATGTCGACGACCATCGATCCGATCGGTTCGGTCACCGGCATGTCGGCGCCGATCGCGGCCGCCATCGGTTCCTCGATCAGCCACACTTCGCTGGCACCCGCATTTGATGCGGCGTCGCGGATCGCGCGGCGTTCGACGCTGGTCGATCCCGAGGGCACACAGATCACGATTTCGGGGCTGCGGAACGCATTGGGCTTGCCGCCGTGCACCTTGGTGATGAAGTGCTTGATCATCTGTTCGGCGACGTCGATGTCGGCGATGACGCCGTCGCGTAAGGGACGGATCGCCTCGATGCTGTCGGGGGTCTTGCCCATCATCAGCTTGGCGTCGTCGCCGACCGCCTTCACCCGCTTGATCCCATTGACCGTTTCGAACGCAACGACCGACGGTTCGTTCAGCACGATGCCCTTGCCGCGCACATACACGACCGTGTTCGCGGTGCCGAGGTCGATGGCCATGTCTTGGGAATTGAATTTCAACCAGCGAGAAAAGAAGGACATCAGATTTAGTTTCCCTGTCATCGACGCCGACCCTCAGGGAAGGGCGCGCCGCCGTCGTCATTGAACCCGCGCGCCCGACCGGGGACAGGACCAATCAGGGAGAGATTCCGGCTCGGCCGACGGGGGCTGGCTGGACAATATGATAAGGCTGTGCGGGTGGGTCGCGATTTGCGTCCGACTGCGCTAGGACAGGCGTCATGTCAATACGTCGCCTGCCCGAAACGCTGGTAAATCGGATCGCAGCCGGTGAAGTGGTCGAAAGACCCGCCGCGGCGCTGAAAGAACTGGTCGAAAACGCCATCGACGCCGGTGCGAGTCGCATTTCGGTGCGAATCGCCGAGGGCGGAATTTCGCGGCTGGAGGTTGAGGATGACGGCTGCGGCATGACCGCTGCCGACATGGCGCTGGCGCTCGAACGCCATGCGACCTCGAAGCTGCCCGACGACGCGATCGAGGATGTCACCACGCTGGGTTTTCGCGGCGAGGCGCTGCCGTCGATCGCCAGCGTCGCGCGGCTGACGCTCGACAGCCGGGTCGCGGGCGGCGACGGCTGGCGGCGCGTGGTCGACAATGGCGCGGTGGTGGCCGAAGGACCGGCGGCGCTGTCGCACGGCACGCGCGTGCTGGTCGAGGATCTGTTCGCGCGCGTCCCGGCGCGGCGTAAATTCCTGCGCAGCGCGCGCAGCGAATATGCCGCCTGCCTCGACGTCGTGAAGCGGCTGGCGATGGCGCGTCCCGACGTTGGGTTCGTCGTCGAGCATGACGGGCGGCGCGTGCTCGACGTGCAGGGCGGACAGGATCAATTGAGCCGCGTCGCGGCGCTGACGCAGCGCGATCTGGCGGCAAACAGCATCGGGGTCGATCTGGATCGCGGCGGCGTGCACATCGGCGGCGTCATCAGCCTGCCGACCTACAATCGCGGCATCGCCGACCATCAATATCTGTTCGTCAACGGGCGCCCGGTTAAGGACCGGCTGCTCGTCGGGGCGCTGCGCGGCGCCTATGCCGACCTGCTCGCGCGCGATCGTCATCCGGTCGTCGCGCTGTTTCTCGACGTTCCCGGCGGCGAGGTTGATGTGAATGTCCACCCGGCGAAGACGGAGGTCCGCTTTCGCGATCCGCAGCTGATCCGCGGGATGATCGTCGGCGGCCTCCGCCGCGCGCTCGACGAGCATGGCTTTCGCAGCGTCCAGCGCCCCGCCGAGGCGGCGCTGGCGGCGTGGCAGCAGGAGCCGGTTGCACCGGCTGCGCCCGCGCCGACGCTATTTGCCGCGCACTACCCCCATCCGCATGCCCCCGCGACGCACCTGTTCGGTGCCGACACCGATCCCGCCACCCATGCGCTGGTGCGCGACCGCACCGTTGATTTCGCGCCGCCGCGAGACGCACTGCCGATCGGCCGCGCCGAGGCCGCGACCGCCCCGGTGCCACACGCCGACGCGCATCCGCTCGGCATCGCGCGCGGCCAGATCGCGAAAACCTATATCGTGGCGGAGGCCGAGGACGGGCTGGTCATCGTCGACCAGCACGCCGCACACGAACGCCTCGTGCTCGAACAACTCCGCCGCGGGATGAGCGGGCAGGCGGTGCCAAGCCAAGGCCTGCTGCTCCCCGAGGTCGTCGAACTCGACGAACCCGCCTGCGACCGGCTCGAGGCCGCGGCGGCACAGCTTATGGCGCTCGGGGTGGAGCTCGAACGCTTCGGCCCCGCCGCGGTGATGGTCCGCGCCACCCCGGCGATGTTGGGCGCGATCGATTGCCACAAGCTGGTCACCGACATTGCCGACGATCTGGCGGGCTATGACGCGGCGCTGGGGCTCAACGAGCGGCTCGAACTGGTCGCCGCCACCATGGCCTGCCACGGCTCGGTCCGCGCCGGTCGCACGCTCAGCGTCGCCGAAATGAACGCGCTGCTCCGCACGATGGAGATCACCCCGCATTCGGGCCAGTGCAACCACGGCCGCCCGACCTGGGTGAAACTGGCGATGGACGATGTAGAGAAGCTGTTCGGTCGCAAATAGCCGTCAGCGGCGCCGCTGCGCCAGAACCCCCGCCGCATCGCTGGCAAGCGGCGGCACGCCGAGCAACGCCATCAGCAGCGGATAGACCTCGATATTGTCGACCGTGCCGACATCACCCGACAGTCCGCTGCCATGCGCGATGAACAGCGCCAGCATTTCGGGATCGCGATTGTCATAACCGTGCGCGCCGCCCTTCACCGGCCAGGGCGGA
This sequence comes from Sphingopyxis microcysteis, assembly GCF_012274265.1. GTDB lineage: Bacteria > Pseudomonadota > Alphaproteobacteria > Sphingomonadales > Sphingomonadaceae > Sphingopyxis > Sphingopyxis microcysteis. The sequence goes on along the minus strand of NZ_JAANYY010000002.1, from coordinate 1,276,878 downwards.
CCGGCGAGGATCGACCAGCCCGGCCCGGCGATGCAGATGATCGCCGCGACGCGCGGGTTGCGGCCATAGTGGAGCTGCTTCGGCAGCTCCTCGCGGCGATAGCACGTCATATGCGCGTGCGGTTTCAGCAACACCTGCGCGACGCGGTCGTCGGTCCCGGCGGCGGGCTCGATCGCGGCGTAGGGGCCGGTCTCGACCGCGATGATGCTGGCGAGGTCGATCAGGTCGGCGAGCTGGATCACCCGGCTTTCGTCGGTCGCGCGCATGCCATGATCGGCGACGATCAGCAGCCGGGCGGGTTGGCCGAGGTCTGCGAGCCCGGCAACCAGCTTGCCGATGCGGCCGTCGACGTCGGCGATTGCGGCGTTCACTTCCGCGCTGTCGGGGCCGAAACGGTGTCCCGCGTCGTCGACCGCTTCAAAGTAAAGGGTGACGAACGCCGGGCGGATTGCGGCGGGACGGCGCATCCAGTCGAGTATCGTTGCGATCCGCTGTTCATAGCCGACATGCCGGTCATAGCGCAGCCAGTCGGCGGGCCGTGTGCCGCCGATCGCAACCTCGCTGCCCGGCCAGAACATCGTCGCGCTGCGCACCCCCGCCTTTTCCGCGGTCACCCACGCGGGTTCGGCCTGATCCCACCAGAAGGGATCGAGGGACTGTTTCGGGTCGCCCAGGCTGAACTTCTCGCCGGGTCGCCGCGGGTCGATCATATTGTTGCCGACGATGCCATGCTTGTCAGGGCGCTTGCCGGTGACCATCGCGTAATGATTGGGAAAGGTCTTGGTCGGGAACGACGGGCGCAGCTTGCCGCGCGCCCCTTCGGCCGCGAGCCGCGACAGGTGGGGGGTGATCCCGCGATCGAGATAATCGGCGCGGAACCCGTCGATCGAGATCAGGATCGTGACCGGCGGGCGCTCGCCTTCCTGCGCCCGCGCGGCAAAGGGCAGGCAGAGGGCGAGCAGCAAGAGATACAGGCGCGTCATGCGCGATCCGCTATGACAGCGATGAGACCGCCCGGCGACACGTCACGCCATCTTGATCCCGGCAACGTCGCGTTCGACGATGCCCGTCGCGCGTTTCGACAGCGTGCTCACCGGCGTCGTCACCTTGTCGACGACCATGAAATGCGTCTGCCACGCTTCGCGGCCGACCTCGCACACCAGATAGCCGCGTTGGTCATTGGCGAATTTCAGTTCGGGGTTCAGCTTCAGAAACTCGTCGGTGCCGTTGCGCCTGTCGCTGCCGTCGCCGCCGCTGGAGATCGAGGTCGCCACAAATTCGGCGCCGACGACCTTGTCCTTCAGAACCAGGTCGCCGCAGAAATTCTGGTGCTCGTCACCGGTCAGCACGATCGAATTCTTCAGCCCGCCCAGCCGCGACAATATGCGCTCGCGTGGCGCTTCATAGCCCGCCCAGCTGTCGAGATTGACGATCTTCTTCGGCTCGTCGGGCTTGCGCCGCCGGTCGAGCGACATCATCGTCACCTGCTGCGCCAGCGCGTTCCACGTCGCGCCGCCCTTGGCCAGATTACGGTTCAGCCAGTCTTCCTGCGCGCGGCCCAGCACTTGCGCGTCCTTGGCGAACACTTCGGGGCAGGCGGGTTTGAACCCGTCGCCGCACGGCTGGTCGTCGCGATACTGGCGCGTGTCGAGCAGCTGCATCGCCATCAGATCGCCATAGCGAAACTCGCGGTTCATCGCGACCATGCCGCCGCGCGGCAACAGCGCCTTGCGCACCGGCATATGTTCGTACCACGCTTGCATCGCCGCCTGTTTTTTCAGCATGAACACTTCGGGCGACGGTGCGTCGGGATCGTCGCCGGGCAGGTCGAGCGACCAATTGTCGATGTCGGACACCCAGTCGTTGATGATCTCATGATCGTCGAAACTCGACAGATGCGCGTGGACCGAGCGCACCGCCTGCTGGTCGATGTCGAGCAAGGTCTGCGCATAGGCGGCGCGGAAATCGGTGACGTCGATCAGCGCGCGCTGCTCATAGCGGCGCACCGGGCGGATCGGCAGGCCGCTGTCGTACAGATAATTCTGCTGATACTCGTAAATGAAGTCGCCGTAATGATAGACGAATGCCAGCTCTTCGCGCGCCATGTGGCGATAAGCGCCGTAATACCCGGACTCGAAATGCTGGCACCCGGCGACCCCGAATTTCAGCGCGTCGACCTTGGCGCCGGGCGCGGGCAGGGTGCGCGCGCGACCGCGCAGGCTGCGCTCGCCCGCAGCGGTAAAGCGGTAATAATAAGGGCGGTCGGGCAGCAGCCCTGCGACCTCGACATGGACGCTGTGCGCGAGTTCGGGGCGCGCCAGCTCGGTGCCCTTGGCCACGACGTCGCGAAACCCGGTGTCGCTCGCGACTTCCCATTCGACCGGCACATTGGTGAGCGGCATGCCGCCGTGGCGTTCCATCGGTTCGGGAGCGAGGCGCGTCCAGATGACGAAGCCGTCGCTCGCGGGATCGCCCGCCGCGACTCCCAGCTTGAAAGGAAAGTCGCGCAAAATGCCCTGTGCGCGGACGATCGCGGGCGCGGCAAGGCCGACGAGGGTCGCCCCGGCAAGGAAGTGGCGGCGGTTGTACATGGCTGGGCTCCGTTGGCGCGCGAATCGCTAGCCTTCGATAGCCCAGCCATGGCTTTCATCAATGGCCGATGGCGGCGCGGATCAGAATCCCATCGATGCCATCCACAGCGCCATCGCCACCATCATCACATTCTCGGTCAGCGACACGAATCCCAATGGCACCTTGCTGCTGCCGCCGACACAGGCGCATTTGATGTCGCGCCGGTCGATATAGACCGCCTTGAACACCGACACCGCGCCGATGCCGCCGATGAACAGCGCGATCGGGATCGACAGCCAATTAAGGGCATGCGCGGTCATCAGCACGCCAGCCAGCCCTTCGGCAAAGGGATAGATGCTCGCATAGGGTACCCAGCGCTTCGCGAGCAGGTCGTAATTCAGGAACATCGTCGCGAATTTGTCGACGTCCTGAAGCTTGAGCAGTGCAAGGACGATCATGCTGAACGAGATGAACCATTCCGCGGCGCGGACGGTGAAGGGGGTGCCATAGACAGAAAAACTGGTCGCCAGAGCCATCAGCGCGGTCATCGCAAACAATGCGATCACGGGGGTGTAGCTCGTCGCGTCGGGATCGGCGACCTTCAGCCCGAAATGGCGACGCAGATCGTCATATCCGCCGATACGAACCCCGTCGATGAAGGTCTGCGGCGTCGTCTTGACGCCATGCTCGGCCTTGAACGCGTCGGTTTCCTCGCGCGTCGTCAGCCAACGGTCGTCGACGGTGAAGCCGCGGCTTTCGAGCAGATGTTTTGCCTTGAGGCCATAGGGGCAGATGTGCCCCGGCATGACCATGCGATGGAGGGTTGCTTGGTGTTTCATGCCCCCCAATATAGCGTCCGTACCATGGTACGGAGTCAAGCGATGCAAATCACGATCGGCAAATTGGCGGCGGCGGGCGATGTCGGGGTCGAAACGATCCGCTATTACCAGCGCCGCGGGCTGATGGGCACGCCCGCGCGCAGCGGCGGCGACGGCTGGGGCGGCGGGGTGCGCCGCTACGATGCCGATGATGTAAGGCGCCTCAAATTCATCCGTGCGGCACAGGGGGCGGGCTTCACGCTCGATGAAATCGGCGAACTGCTCGCGCTCGAGGCGAGCGGCGACCGCGTCCGGGTCCGCACGCTTGCGCGGCAGCGAATCGAGCTTCTCGATGAAAAGATCGCGCAGATGACCACAACCCGCGCCGCACTCGCACGCCTCGCCGACCAATGCGCGGCGGGCGACAAGGGGCCATGCCCGATCTTGGCGGCGTTCGAGGCTTAGGATTTGTCGGGAAAAGTCGGACAGATGACGGCTTTCGACCGATTGCGGACATAGCCGATCCTCCCCCAACGGGGGAGGGGGACCACCCGAAGGGTGGTGGAGGGGCACAGGAGGTTACCGCAGCGCCGGGCCTAAAGAACTGCGCGTTCCGGGAGCCTCGCGGTAGAGTACGACTTCGGCGGCAAGGCAAACCGATGGTGCCCCTCCACCAGCTTCGCTGGTCCCCCTCCCCGTTCCGGGGAGGATTGCTCCGTCCGCTCCCCACCCCACAGACGACATTCCCGCCAACTTCTGTTACAGATGTTGCGTGCTGTTGGCGCCGGTCGCGGAAAAATCGTGAGGGAGCAGGGCGAGATGATCGAGAGTTTTGGAGCATTGGTCGGCTGGACCCATCATGATGCGGGCGATCGCATCATGCTCCGGCTGGAAAGCGTACAAACCTCCGAAGCAGCCCGGAAGCACGACCCCGATCTGTTTCGCTTCGCGATGACCAAGCAGCAAGCGGCGATCCTCGGCAATTATCTGGTGCGGCTGTCGGGGCAGCCCCCGGTCGTTCCGAAAAAGCGGGGCTGGTTTCGTCGTCGCTTCGGCTGACGGCGACGCATGGCGCGACGCCGCCCTCGAATCAGCTATGCAGGAAGTGCATCACGTCGCCGTCGTGCACCACATAGGCCTTGCCTTCGGCGCGCAGCTTGCCCGCTTCGCGCGCTTTGGCTTCGCCGCCCAGCGTGACATAATCGTCATAGGCGATCGTTTCGGCACGGATGAAGCCTTTCTGGAAATCGCTGTGGATTTCGCCGGCGGCTTCGGGGGCGGTCGCGCCCTGATGGACGGTCCACGCGCGCGCTTCCTGCGGGCCGACGGTGAAGAAGGTGATCAGGTGGAGCAGCTCGTACCCCGCGCGGATGACGCGCGCGAGGCCGGTTTCGGTCAGCCCCATCTCCGACAGAAATTCCATCCGGTCGGCCATGTCCATCGTCACCAGCTCGCTTTCGATCGCCGCTGACACGACGACCGCCTGCGCGCCTTCCGCGGTCGCCTTGGCGAACACTTTTTCGGAGAAGGCATTGCCGTTCGCAGCGCTGCCCTCGTCGACGTTGCAGACATAGAGGACGGGTTTCGAGGTCAGCAGCTGCGCGGTGCGCAGCACGCGGGCTTCCTCGTCGTCCTTGGGCTCGGTCAGCCGCGCGGGCTTGCCTTCGCGCAGCAGCTCGAGCGCCTGGCCCAGCACCGACGCGGCAATCTTGGCTTCCTTGTCGCCCTGCGCGGCCTTCTTGGCAAAGGCGGGAACGCGCTTTTCGAGGCTTTCGAGGTCGGCGAGCAGCAGCTCGGTCTCGACCGTTTCGGCATCGGCGACCGGATCGACCTTGTTTTCGACATGCTGGATGTCGTCATCCTCGAAACAGCGCAGCACATGGACGATCGCGTCGACCTCTCGGATGTTGCCAAGAAACTGATTGCCCAGTCCTTCGCCCTTCGATGCGCCACGGACCAGCCCGGCGATGTCGACGAAGGCAAGCTGCGTCGCGATGATCTTCTTGCTGCTGGCGATCGCCGCCAGCTTTTCCAGCCGGTCGTCGGGGACCGCGACATTGCCGATATTCGGCTCGATCGTGCAAAAGGGATAGTTGGCCGCCTGCGCCGCTGCCGTTTCGGTCAGCGCGTTGAACAGGGTGGACTTGCCGACGTTGGGCAGTCCGACGATGCCGCATTTGAAACCCATAAAAACTCCGTGTGGCCGGCGCGCTGACGATGGGCGCGGCGGGGTTGCAGCGCCCCTAGCGCCAAGTCGCCCGCGACGCCAGCTTTTGCCGCGCCAGATTGTCGTTGCGAACGGTTCAGCCTTGCGGCTTTATCGCGGGCGCCATGACGACAATATCTCGATGGGGCGCTGCCGCGCTGGTGCTGGGGCTTGGGGCGGTTGCCGCCAGCGCTACCCCCAGCCGTTTCGAAGCCGGCGTACTTGCCGAGCTCAATCGCTTTCGCAGCGATCCTGCAGGCTACACCGATGTCCTGCGCGATTATCGCGAGCGCTTCGATGGCCGCCTGTTGCTGGCCGACGACGATGGCGAAATCGACATTATGACCAACGAAGGCGTTGCCGCGGTCGATGAAGCAATCCGCGATCTGCGCCGCGAAAAGCCGCTGCCGCGTTTGCAGCAGAGCGACAAGCTGGCCGCCGCCGCCGCCGATCATGTCGCGGTTCAGTCGCGATCGGGGGCGGTCGGCCACTATACGCGCGGGCGCGGCCCCGGTGAACGGATGAAGGCGCGCGGCGGCGGTCCTTACGTCAATGAAGTCATCACCTATGGTCACCACAGCCCGGCGGGGGTGGTCCAGCAATTGCTGATCGACGACGGGGTGCCCGGCCGCGGGCATCGCCACAGCCTGCTGCGCGCGACGCACCGTTATGCCGGGGTCGCCTGCGGGACTCATCGGGTGCATCGCACCATGTGCGTGACCCTGATGTCGCAGACGCCCGACGGATCGCCGCCGCCTCCACCCAAGCGTACGCCCTAGTGCAAGGCCCGCCTGCCCGCGAAGGACAGACGGGCCCAGGCGTTTATGCGCCGACCGGCTGGTTATCGGTGCGGCGCACGACGATCGTCGACGACCGCGGTTGCTGGCCCGCCACCGGCCAGTTGCCCGTCGGATGCTGGATGTTGACGAAGAAGGTGCGCAGGTCCGGCGTGTAGGTAAGACCCGTAATTTCGCAGCCCAGCGGGCCGACGAGGAAGCGTTTCGACAGCTTCGTTACCTGATCGACATGGAACATCGCATTGTGCCCGAACGCCTGATCGATCGTGCGGCCCGCGACCCCTGAATTGCCCGGCACGCTATGGTCGGTCTGCACCCAAAGCCGTCCCTGCGGATCGATGGCGATGCCGTCAGGGCTGGAGAAGGTGTCACCGTTGATGTTGCCGGTCAGGTTGCTGCCCCCCGCCGCCAGCGACGGATCGCCCGCGAGCAGGAAGATTTCCCAGCGGAAGCTTGTCGCCAGCGGCGAATTGCCCTGTTCGCTGAACTTGATGATATGGCCGTGCAGGTTCGACGTGCGCGGGTTCATCGGGTTGGTGACGCGGCGGCCGCTGTTGTTGGTCAGCGTCACGAACACCGCGCTGTTGTCGGGCGCGACGGTGATCCATTCGGGGCGGTCCATCACGGTACCGCCCGCGACGCGCGCCGCCGATTTGCAGTTGATCAGCACGTCAGCCTGGCTGTTGAAATTGACCGTCGTCGGCGCGGGCGGGGTGGTGCTCTGGCTGGTGTTGCCGGGATCGGACGCGCCCGCGGTCAGCCCGTTCTGCCCCACCACCAGCGCGCGCCATTCGCCGGTGCCATCGCCGTTGAAGCGCGCGACATAGAGCGTGCCTGTATCGAGCAGGTCGGTGTTCGCGGCGCGGTTCGTCGCGCTATAAGCGCGATCTGGAACGAATTTATAGATGCACCCCGGGGTGGAATCGTCGCCCATGTAAAAGGCGGTGCGGCGGTCGCTGTTTTCCAGGAATGCGACATTTTCATGGTCGAAGCGGCCCATTGCGGTGCGCTTGGTCGGTTCCGCAAGCTCGCGGCGCGGGTCGATTTCGATCACCCAGCCATAGCCGTTGGCGGGCTGCGTCGGGTCGAGATAATTGTCGGTCGTTTCCTCGCAGGTCAGGTACGTTCCCCACGGCGTGCGCCCACTCGCGCAATTGTTGAGCATGCCCTTGACCGGACCGGCGACGACGCCCGCGGCGGGGCCGCCGACGCGGTAGCTGCTATTGCCGGTATAGCGGCGGTTATAGGTCGATCCCGACTGCACGGCCCAGCGACCGTCGCTGCCCTTGGCGATCTCGACGACGCTGATCCCGACCGCCGACAGCGCGATCGCCTTCTGGTCGGCGGTCGCGGTCGCGGCATTGTAACTGCCCGACATCAGGATGTTGAAATCGGGATATTCATGGTTGATCGCCAGCAGGCCGCGGTTGTTGGCATCGACCCCCGGAAAGGCGAAATATTCCATCCCGTCATGATTGCCGCCGGCCCATTTCTCGGCGACAGCCGGGGTCGGGAAGCTGCCGGTGTAGGGGGCGCCGCTTTCGACCGAATCGCCGGCCTTCAGCAGCACGTCGACGGTGTAACCCGCGGGGACGGTGACCGCGTCATTCTGGTTCGCGGCGACCGCTGCAAAGGTGACGGCATAGCTGACCGGCGGCGGGGTCGGGGTCGGCGTCGGGCTCGGCCCGGCGGTGGGGGGCAGGGTGACCACCGGATCGCCGCTGGTGCCGCCGCACGCTGCTAACGCGGTAGTGGAGAGCATCGAGAGCCCGAACAGGCCGTTGCGGAGCAAGGTGCGGCGCGTCGGGTTGGCGGCGACGATCGCCTCCAGGCTGCCCGGTGCGTGATCGTTGATGGTCTCGCTGCGATAAGGCGCGCGGGCGTCGTCGGTAAGATATGACATGCAGTCCCCCTGTTTTCGGTTGAGCCCCGGACTGGTTGGTCCGACTTTGGGTGGCGCACCGATGGCAGCGGGAGGTGTCAGCTAAATGGCTTCACCAAGTCAGAAAGGCAGGATTTGCATGACACTCTGGTGACATGGCAGGGTTCAGTCGTGCACCGCCTTGACCAGCGGCCCCAGCGCCCCGCCGCCCAGCCATGCCAGCTGAACTTCGGCCGACACGCGATTGATCGCTTCCTGCGGCTTGTTGCCCGGATGGACCGCGCGGCGCAGCGGGCGCTTGCCCGCGGGCATCGCCATGATCTCGGCAATCGCGCGCGGCACGTCGAGCGGATCGGCGCTGCGCCCGCTGCCATCCTCGGTCCCCATCCCCCGGGTGAAGGGCGCATAGGCATCGAGCAGCGCCGCGTCGCTGCGGGCCTTCAGCGCGCCGGTATAGGCGTTGCGATTGACCCACACCTTGGTCGGATAGCCGCCGGGCTGGATCACCGTCACGTCGATGCCGTGCGGGACCAGTTCATAGGCCAGCTGTTCGGACATCGCCTCGACCGCGAACTTCGTCGCCGAATAATGACCGCCGCCGGGAACGATGACGCGCCCGAGCTGCGACGAGATGTTGAAGATCTGCCCGCTTTTCGCGGCGCGCATCTGGGGCAGCAACGCCAGCTGCATGCGCTGGATGCCAAGGACATTGGTGTCGAAGATCAGCTGCGTCGCGGCCATATCCTGTACTTCGACCGGCCCGGTGATGCCGATCCCGGCATTGTTGATCAGCGTGTCGATGCGTCCGCCCGCGATTTTCAGCGCCTCGGCGGTCCCCGCGGCGACCGACGCATCGCTGGTCACGTCGATCTCGACGATATGCAGGTCGAGCTTGTCCTTCGCGGCCTCGGCGGCGAGCGTTTCCGCCTCGGGCCGCGGCAGTCCGCGCATCGTCGCGATGACCTTGGCGCCCAGCTTGGCATAATAAAGCGCACCCACGCGGCCGAACCCGCTCGAAGCGCCGGTGATCAGGATCGTGCGACCTTTCAGCGAAGGCGCCGCGGTCGGGGTCGCGGCATGCAGCAGCGCGGGGGCGGTGGCGGTAAGCGCTGCGGCACCGGCGATGAGTTGGCGGCGGTTGGGAAGAATTGGATCGGGCATCGGACTCTCCTTTGGAGCGCCATCATGCCTCAGTTGGTGCGCCGCGCCAAATTTCTGCGTTGGGGTGGGAAGCTGCCGTTCCACTATACCGTCGCCCCCGCGGAGGCGGGGGGCGCTAGCCGTCTATTCCTGCAGGGCTGCGTAAACCGACAGCGGCCCCCGCCTTCGCGGGGCGACGGGGACTTCCGGTCGGTTCCAGCGCCCCCCTTCATCCCTGCAAGCGCAAGGCAAGGTCGCTGGCGAAGCGCACATCGTCGCCCTCGGCGAGCCATTTTGCCTCCGCGGCAATCGCGCCGAGCAGGTCGATCAGCGGCTCCATCTCGCTCTTGTGATAATTGCCCAGCACATGGCCGGTCACGCGGTCCTTGTGCCCCGGATGGCCGATGCCGATGCGGATGCGGCGGAAATCCTCGCCGATATGCTGGATTATGCTGCGGATGCCATTGTGGCCCGCTGCGCCACCGCCGCGTTTGACCTTCACCTGCATCGGGGCAAGGTCGAGCTCGTCGTAAAAGACGGTGACGTCCGGCGCGGTCAGCTTGTAGAAATCGAGCGCGGCGCGCACGCTGCGGCCGCTTTCGTTCATGAAAGTGCCGGGTTTGAGCAGCAGGATGCGCTGCGATCCGATGCGGCCTTCCTGAATCCAGCCCTGGAATTTCTTTGCAGGTGCGGCAAAGCCATGAACGTCGGCGATGACGTCGGCGGCCATGAAGCCGACATTGTGGCGGTGCATCGCATATTGAGGCCCTGGATTGCCGAGGCCGACCCAGAGCTGCATCATACTGCCTTTCCCGGGTCCGATGGAAACGCCCCTCCCGTAAGGGGAGGGGCGCATCCGAATGCTTAGGCTTCGCTGCCTTCGGCAGCTTCACCGTCATCCTTCGTCGTGTCGCCGTCGCTGGACTTCAGCGCCGACGGGGCAACGATGGTGGCGATGGTGAAGTCGCGATCGGTGATCGCGCTTTCCACGCCCTTGGGCAGCGTAACGTGGCTGATGTGGATCGAATCGCCAACGTCGAAACCGGTGACGTCGATCGCGATGTCGTCGGGGATCTTGTCCGCGTCACAGACGAGTTCGAGTTCGTGGCGAACGATGTTCAGCACGCCGCCGCGCTTCAGGCCCGGCGAGGCTTCTTCGTTCTGGAACGCGACCGGAACGGCGACCTGGACCTTGGCATCCTTGCTGATGCGCAGGAAGTCGGCGTGGATCGGGCGATCCTTGACCGGATGAAATGCGACGTCCTTGGGCAGCGTGCGGATTTGCTTGCCGCCGACGTCGATCATGACGACCGAGTTCATGAAGTGACCCGTCATCAGCTGCTTCATCAGCAGCTTTTCTTCGACGTGGATCATCAGGGGTTCTTCTTTGCCGCCATAGACAACGGCGGGGACGCGGCCTTTGCGACGCAGTTCACGCGAGGCTCCCTTGCCTCCCCGATCACGCGTCTCGGCCGACAGCACCAGCTGGTCGCTCATCATTTTTCTCCGAAACAGATTACACAGTCCGCCACGCCTCCAGGGATGACCATGGACGGAAGCGGCGGCGCTTAGCGGGGAAGCGCGGGAAATGCAAGCGCAGGAGGGGTAGGGGCTTTCGCAATGGCGGCTAGCGATCAATTGTGGATATGACCGCGCCATGTCATAGTCAATTTCATCTGCGCGGTGGCTGGGAAGTACGATTGGTGAGGAAATCAAAGATTATCGCCTCGGCACTGTTGTTCGCCGCATCAGCGGTCAACGCGGAGGCGCCGCTCCCGCCGCCTCCCCATGACGCTTCTCAAGCCCGCTGCTCAATACAAAGATTTGTAAACGCCGTGAATAGACATGACCTAACGAAAATCTCCACAATACAAATCTTCGCCAACGAGATTGGTCAAGTCTCGACAACCAACGCTCCAGCATTTTTTGCATCTTTCGATGTGGGTACAAAGCTAACCGACCGTGATCCGCTTACAATCAGAAACATAGCGGTCCTGGAAATCGATGTAACATCTCCAATATATCTAGCGACGCTTGAGCGGAAATATTCAGAAAAGAGATATTGGGCTGTGTGGATTTTCCAGTTCGAGAGCGATAACATCATTGTGGCTCGTCGGGCAGATGAGCTTTGGCGGCTTCTTGAGCGAGGGTCATTTGCCTTTGATTCGTGTGCCGCCGACTAATTGGTAACGGCACCTTCGTTGCTGAATTTGCTAAGTTGTGCGAGCGTCAGGTGATGTTCGCGTTCCACCCCCAATATATCCGGGAACTCCGTCGACTCACTGCACCCGCGTCACCGTCATCCCCTCCGCCGCCAGCATCGCCGGGACACCATCCGCTCCCACCAGATGCCCGGTGCCGACCGCCATCAGCACCGTGCCCGGCTGCGCCATCCGACGTTTCACCCAGGCCGCCCAGCGCCGGTTGCGGTCGGTGATAATCGCCTTGCGTGCCGCGGGGACGGTATCGACGTCGGCGTTGATCATCTGTTCAAGCCCATCGACGTCGCCGCTACTCCACGCGGCGGTCAGCGCGCCGATCTTGCCAACCGCCTCGTCCGCGCCGGTGGTGGCGCGGGACAGCAAGGCGCGCTGGGTCGATGCATCGAGATTTTCGAACAGCATCAGCTGGCTCTGCGCCGATTCCAGCCCGCGGATCGGCTTGTTCGCGGCTGCGAAAATTTCGGTCAGTCCCTTTTCGACCCCCGCGGCGGGCGTCAGGTCGGCGGCGCGCGCGGCGCGCTGTCCGATCAGGATCATGATCGCCCAATCGTCGAGTTCTTCGCCGCCGAACGAACCGCCGCTCGCTTCGAGCGCGCGGTAGCGGGCGAGCGCCACGCCGGAAAGCCGCGCTTCGATCGGCAGGGGCGCGGCGCGCGGTGCCAGCGTCTGGAACATGGCGGCCGCCGCTGCCAGTTCGCGCGGCGATAATTCCATGATCAGCTCGTCGGCCGACGCAATCGCTCGCCCGACCGCGCCGTCATCCCAGTCGGTCCCGCGCGGCAGGGCGTGCATCGTGCCGAGCATGTAAATTCGGGTATCGGCATCCGCGACCAGCCACATTGCAGGCTTTGCCTTCGGCGCCGGATCGGGCGAGCCACACCCCGCCAGCAGCAACGGCAAAAGGGCCGCCGCAACGCGGCGACCCCAATGTCGGGACAGAGGCGCGGCAGGGCTCAATATTCGACCCGCGTCGCGGTCAGCCCCTGTGCCTTCAGATAATCCTGCACGCTCTTTTCGCCCGCCAGATGTCCCGCGCCGACCGCGATGAACACGGTGCCCGGCTTGTCCAATCGCGTCTTGATCTGGTCGGCCCAGCGCGCGTTGCGATCATAGAGCAGCGTCTTGGCGAGTTCGGGGGTCGCCGCCATGCTTTCGTTCATCGCGACCGCCAGCCCGTCGGGATCGCCCTTGGTCCACAGCGCGACCATCTTGTCGAGCATCGGCCCCAGCTTATCCATATCTCGGACCACGGTATTCAGGAATGCGACCTGCTGGGCGTCGGGCAGCTGGTCGAAGAAGCCGAGCTGTTCTTCGAGCGTTTCGAGGCCCGATACCGGCTTCGCATCGGCCTTGGCAAATTTGGTGAGCAGCTTTTCGGCCCCCTGTTCGGGGTCGTAGCCAAGCTTGGTCAGCGGCAGCACCGACAGCGTCATCGCCGGAAACCAAGGCTCGAAATTGTCGAACGCATTGGCAGGCAGGCCGACACTGACGATCGCCGCCTGATAAGCCTTGAGCTGGTCGGCGGTCAGGCGCGACGGGATGGTCTTGCCGCTCTGGTCCATCGCCAGCGGCATCATCGTCCTGGCGACCGCATTCTGGTCCTCGGGCATGACGATTTCCAGCATCATCTCGTCCGATTTGTCGAACGCGTCCTTCACCGCTTCGTCGAACCAGCTGAGGCCGGGCTTCAGCACATGGACGGTGCCGAACAGATAGATCGTCGTGTCCTCATCCTTGACCACCCACAGCGCGGGGTCGGCATCGGTCAGCGCGGTCGCGGCGGCGGCAACCGGCGCGGGTTCGGCGGCGATGGCGACATTGCCGCCGGGCAGCACGGCGCATTGCGCGAAGGGGATGACGGCGCAGGTAGCGGCGAGCGTCTTGAACCATTTTTTCACGGGGGAATATCCTTTCATTATTGGCCCTTATGGCCGGATGTGATGGGGAAGGGGAGAGCGAAAAAGGTCAGCGAAACTTGAACCAGAAATAGAATAGTGCATTGGCGGCCAGCGACAGGGCGAACAGCGGCATCGCCTCGACCGGGGGCGCCAGATCGGCGCGCCACAGCACCCACCAGACGGGGCAGGGGAAAACAAAGGCGTAAAAGCCGGCAAGCCCGCCCAGATGATAGGCCCGCCGTTCATGGTCATCGACCGTGCGGTGATAGAGGACCAGCGCGATCGTCAGACCGACCACCCACATCACCGACAGGCCGATCGCAACCGTCGGGGTCATTGCGGCATTGCTGAACAATCCCTCGGGTCCGCTCGTCCCCGATTGCATCACCATGGCCGCGACGAAGCCCAGCGCACACGACAAGGTCAGGCTGACCCAGTACAGGCGCTTGCGCGGCGACCAGTTGCGGAACCAGTCGGCATAACGGCGGACGTAATAGGCCAGTGCCAGGCCGCCGATCAGAATCGCGACGACGGGACCGATCCAGGGTGCCAGCACGGCATCGCCATTTTCGGCTGCTGATTGATTGTAACCGGCAAAGCCGCCCGCCAGCATCGCGGTGCCTAGGCCGATCGCGATCGGCCAGACCATGCTGGGCGCGCGGCGCTTTTGCGGTTCAATGTCCATCATCTTGTCCCTCATGGCCATCGTCGAAAATTTCCTCGATCGGCATCGCGAACAGGCGCGCCAGCTTGAATGCGAGCGGCAGCGACGGATCGTATTTCCCGGTTTCGATCGCGTTGACCGCCTGCCGCGATACGTCGAGCCGGTCGGCCAGTTCGGCCTGGCTCCAGTTCCGCATCGCGCGCAGCACCTTCAACTGGTTGTTCATCGGCAATCCGTCATGCGTCCCTGACCGTATGTCAGGTGTTGTTGACTAAATGATATGATTCGCTGACTGTGTCAACAAGACCTTACATTTGCCGTCGGATGTCGCATTAAGCGGCACTTTCGCCGACATCCGCGCGCCCCTCGCCCTTGACCCTGCGACCCCGCTGCGCCAAGGGCGGCAGCAGTTGTTGCACCTGCGAAAGAGCGGATAGTGGCCGACGCGGCGGAGACGAAACCCTTAAGCTTTCAGGACATGATCCTGACGCTCCACAATTATTGGAGCGCGCGCGGCTGCGCGATCCTGCAGCCTTATGACATGCGCGTCGGGGCAGGGACATTCCACCCCGCGACCACGCTGCGCAGCCTCGGCCCCGAACCGTGGAACGTCGCTTATGTCCAGCCGAGCCGCCGCCCGACCGACGGCCGCTATGGCGAGAACCCGAACCGCCTCCAGCATTATTACCAGTATCAGGTCATCCTGAAGCCGTCGCCCGCCGACCTGCAGGAGCAGTATCTCGGCTCGCTCGCCGCAATCGGCATCGACCCGCTGCTCCACGACATCCGCTTCGTCGAGGACGACTGGGAATCGCCGACGCTCGGCGCGTGGGGGCTGGGCTGGGAAGTCTGGTGCGACGGGATGGAAGTCACCCAGTTCACCTATTTCCAGCAAATGGGCGGCTTCGATTGCAAGCCCGTCGCGGGCGAGCTGACCTACGGGCTCGAACGGCTGGCGATGTATATCCAGAATGTCGACAATGTGTACGATTTGCGCTTTTCCGACGCGGTCGGCGATGTCGCCGCGGTGAGCTATGGCGATGTGTTTCTGGAGAACGAACGCCAGTTCTCGAAATGGAATTTCGAGGTCGCCGATACCGACAGCCTGTTCGCGGGGTTCAAGGCGGCCGAGGCCGAATGCAACCGCGCGATCGAAGCGGGGGTGCCGCTGGCGGCCTATGACCAAGCGATCGAGGCGAGCCACCTCTTCAACCTACTTCAGGCGCGCGGCGTCATCAGCGTGCAGGAACGCGCCAACTATATGGCGCGCGTCCGCGACCTGGCGAAGGGCAGCTGCAAGGCGTGGATCGACAGCCAGTCCGAACGCTGGACCGAAAAATATCCGGGATGGACGCTGTGATGGCCTATCGTTGTTTCGCCGCCTCCTTCTCCGTTCGTGTCGAGCGAAGTCGAGACACGCAGCGGTCTAGCGCCATCCTCCGGGGCATCTCGACTTCGCTCGATGCGAACGGGGTTTGGGGTTCGGAGGATTTGCTGTGACCGACTTTCTTCTCGAACTGCGCAGCGAGGAAATCCCGGCGCGGATGCAGGCCGGTGCGCGCGCCGAACTGGAAAAGCTGTTTCGGGCGCAGATGTCGGCCGCGGGCATCGAGGCGGGCGAACTTACCATCTGGTCGACCCCGCGCCGCCTTACCCTGATCGCGCGCGACCTGCCCGAAGCGACCGCGGCGGTCAGCGAGGAACTCAAGGGCCCGCGCAGCAGCGCGCCGCCGCAGGCGCTCGAAGGTTTCCTGCGCAAGACCGGGCTGACGCAGGACCAGCTCGAGGATCGCGACGGAGTGTATTTCGCGGTGATCGACAAGCCTGGCCGCGCGACCGCCGACGTCCTGGCCGAGGCGATCCCCGCGATCGTCCGCGCCTTCGCCTGGCCCAAGTCGATGCGCTGGGGCAAGGAAAGCGCGAGCAGCGAAAGCCTGCGCTGGGTGCGCCCGCTGTCTGGTATCGTTGCGATCTTCGGCGAAGATCTGATTCAGTGTAAAGTTAGCGGGATTTCTGCGGGTTTCGCGACGCGCGGCCATCGCTTCCACTGCCCGGGCGAGATCACCATCGGATCGGCATCTGATTACGCCGAGAAGCTGCGCGCCTGCCACGTCATCGTCGACCATGAGGAACGACAGGCGATAATCCGCGACGGTGCCGCCAAGGCCGCGGCCGATGCGGGGCTGAGCCTCGTCGAGGACGAGGGGCTGGTGATCGAGAATGCCGGGCTCACCGAATGGCCGGTGCCGCTGCTCGGCCGTTTCGACGAAGCCTTCCTCGAAGTGCCGCCCGAGGTCATCCAGCTCACCGCGCGCGTGAACCAGAAATATTTCGTCGTGAACGGTGCGGGCGGCAAGCTCGCCAACGGCTTCGTCTGCACAGCGAACATCGACGCGAAGGACGGCGGCGCGGAGATCGTCGCGGGCAACCGCAAGGTGCTCGCGGCGCGCCTGTCCGACGCACGCTTCTTCTGGGAACAGGATCAGAAGAAGACACTCGAGCAGCACGCCGAGAAGCTCAAGAACATCACCTTCCACGAAAAGCTCGGCACCGTCGCCGACAAGGTCGAGCGCGTCGCGAAGCTTGCACGGTGGCTGGTCGAAGAGGGGATCGTCGCCCCCGCGAATGCGGGGGCCGCTGGAGGTAGTGCACCGACGACAACGGCCCCCGCCTCCGCGGGGGCGACGGCTGAATTGGCCGACCAAGCCGAACTCGCCGCGCGACTGGCAAAGGCCGATCTCGTTACCGAGATGGTCGGCGAATTCCCCGAACTCCAAGGCCTGATGGGCGGCTACTACGCCCGCGCCGAAGGCCTGCCCGACGCCGTCGCCGACGCGATCCGCGACCATTACAAGCCGGTCGGGCAGGGTGATGACGTGCCGACGGCGCCGGTGACGGTGGCTGTGGCGTTGGCGGATAAGCTGGATACGCTTTTTGGTTTCTTCCGTGAAGATATGTTCCCGACAGGATCGAAGGACCCGTTCGCTCTCAGGCGTGCAGGCATTTCTTCCCTGCGTCTAATTTTGCAAAACGGGCTGAAGCTGTCGACTGACGCTGCTGCGACGCAATGGCTTGGCCAAAGCGATCCGACTGCCCGATTGAGCGAAAAGCAGATCGCCGATCGCAAAATTCTGACAACGATTCCGGACTTCTTGACGGAGCGTTTGGCAGTTCAATTGCGTGAAACTGGCGTGCCGGCAGATGTGGTGCAAGCTTCGCGCGAATGGAACAGTCGAGATGACACTCGGCTTGATCGCACGGAAACTCGCGCTCGCGATTTGCAAGCATTCTTGGCGACCGAAGACGGCACCAATCTGCTGGCGGGCTACAAGCGCGCGGCGAACATCCTGAAGCAGGCGGGCGAGGTGAGCGGCAACGGCGCTGCAACGCCGCCGACCGACGCGGACGCCGCCTTGCTTGCAGCGCTCGACACCGCCGAACCCGCAGCCTCTACCGCCGTCGCCGAGGAGCGTTTCACCGACGCCATGGCTGCGCTTGCGTCGCTTCGCGCCCCGATCGACGCCTTTTTCGACGGCGTGATGGTCAACGACGCCGACGAAGCGGTCCGCGCCTATCGCCTCGGCCTGCTCGCCCGATTTACCGGCGCGGTGCATGGCGTGGCCGATTTTTCGAAGATCGAGGGCTGACGCTGCGGCTATGCGCCGCTTCTTATATCGCGCGAAGTAAATCTGAATCGACGACAGGACTTCTCAACCCTATCCAGCCGCAACCTCCTCCCCGGGGCAGCAGGAGCATATGATGACGAAGATGGTGCATTTGTTCGGCGGCGCGGCCACGACGGCCGAGCGTTCGAAGGAATTGCTGGGTGGCAAGGGGTCGAACCTCGCCGAAATGGCCTCGATCGGCCTGCCGGTGCCCCCGGGCTTTACGATCACCACCGACGTCTGCACCGCATATTACGCCAATGGCGAGCAATATCCGGCGGGCCTCGTCGAGGATGTCGCCGCGGGCATCGCGCATATCGAGGGGATTACCGGCAAGCGCTTCGGCGACGCCGCCGACCCGCTGCTGGTTTCGGTCCGCTCGGGCGCGCGCGTGTCGATGCCTGGGATGATGGACACCGTTCTCAACCTCGGGCTCAACGACCAGACCGTCGTTGGCCTTGCCGAAGCGTCGGGCGATCCGCGCTTTGCGTGGGACAGCTATCGCCGCTTCGTCCAGATGTACGCCGACGTCGTCATGGGGCTCGACCATGCCGAGTTCGAGGAAGCGCTGGAAATCGCAAAGGAAGACAAGGGCTTCTATCTCGATACCGAAATGTCGGCCGAAGACTGGCAGGCGCTGGTCAAGCAATATCAGGCGATCGTCGAGCGCGAGACCGGCGCGCCGTTCCCGCAGGAACCGAGCGACCAGCTGTGGGGCGCGGTCGGCGCGGTGTTCGCGAGCTGGGAAAGCGACCGCGCGAAAGTCTATCGCCGCCTCAATTCGATCCCCGGCGAATGGGGCACCGCGGTCAATGTGCAGGCGATGGTGTTCGGCAATATGGGCGACACCTCGGCAACCGGCGTCGCGTTCACGCGCGATCCGGCGACCGGCGAGCGCGCCTGGTACGGCGAATGGCTGATCAATGCGCAGGGCGAGGACGTCGTCGCGGGCATCCGCACCCCGCAATATCTGACCCGACAAGCGCGCGAAAAGGCCGGTGCCAAGCCGCTGTCGATGGAAGAGGCGATGCCGGAGACGTTCGAGGAGCTCGGCCGCGTCTTCGACACGCTCGAAACCCATTATCGCGACATGCAGGACATTGAGTTCACCGTCGAACGCGGGACGCTGTGGATGTTGCAAACGCGGTCGGGCAAGCGCACCGCGAAGGCGGCGCTGCGCATCGCAGTCGAAATGGCGGCTGAGGGGCTGATTTCGGAAGAGGAAGCCGTCGGCCGCGTCGATCCGGGCGCGCTCGACCAGCTTCTCCACCCGACGCTCGATCCGAAGGCGCCGCGCGACGTGCTGACCAAGGGGCTGCCTGCCAGCCCCGGCGCGGCGTCGGGCAAGATCATGTTCACCGCCGATGATGCGGAAAAGGCGGCGGAAATGGGCGAGGCGGTGATCCTCGTCCGCGTCGAAACTTCGCCCGAGGACATCCACGGCATGCACGCCGCGAAGGGCATTTTGACCGCGCGCGGCGGGATGACGAGCCATGCGGCGGTGGTCGCGCGCGGGATGGGACGTCCGTGCGTCTCGGGCGCGGGCGGGCTGTCGATTGACGGCCATGCGCGCGTGCTGCGCGTCGGCGGGCGCGAACTGCGCGAAGGCGACATCCTCACCCTCGACGGTTCGACCGGCGAGGTGATGGCGGGCGAGGTTCCGACGCTCCTGCCCGAACTCGTCGGCGATTTCGGCACCCTGATGGGGTGGGCCGACAAGGTGCGCCGCATGAAGGTGCGCGCCAACGCCGAAACCCCGGCGGACGCCCAGGTCGCGCGCGATTTCGGTGCCGAGGGCATCGGGCTCTGCCGCACCGAACATATGTTCTTTGACGCCGCGCGGATCACGGCGGTGCGCGAGATGATCCTCGCCGACAGCGAGGAGGGCCGCCGCGCGGCGCTCGCGAAATTGCTCCCCGAACAGCGCGGCGATTTTGCCGCGATCTTCGGCGTGATGGCGGGCCTGCCCGTGACGATTCGCCTGCTCGACCCGCCGCTGCACGAATTCCTGCCGACGCGCGAGGAAGATTTCGCCGATGTCGCCGCTGCAGCGGGGGTGGGGATCGAGGCGCTCAAGGCGCGCGCGAACGAGCTGCACGAGTTCAACCCGATGCTCGGGCATCGCGGTTGTCGTCTGGGTGTCACCTATCCTGAAATCTATGAGATGCAGGCGCGCGCGATCTTCGAGGCGGCGTGTGACGTCGCCGCCGAAACCGGCGCCGCGCCGATCCCCGAGGTGATGATCCCGCTCGTCGCGACGCGCCGCGAATTCGACCTCATGAAGGCGGTCGTCGACGCGCAGGCCAAGGCGGTGTTCGCCGAAAAGGGGCGTGAGATCGCCTATCTCGTCGGGACGATGATCGAACTGCCGCGCGCCGCGCTGATGGCGGGCGAGATCGCCGAGAGCGCCGAATTCTTTTCCTTCGGTACCAACGATCTTACCCAGACGACGATCGGCATCAGCCGCGACGACGCTGGCCGCTTCCTGACGCAATATGTCGACAAGGGCATCTTCCTGACCGACCCGTTCGTCAGCCTTGATGTCGAGGGCGTCGGGCAGCTTATCGAGATCGCGGCCGATCGCGGCCGGGCGACGCGCTCGAACGTCAAGCTCGGCATCTGCGGCGAACATGGCGGCGACGCGCCGAGCATTCATTTCTGCGAAAAAACCGGCCTCGACTATGTCAGCGCCTCGCCTTACCGTGTGCCGATCGCACGTCTGGCGGCAGCGCAGGCGGCGCTGAAGGCGAAATGATCGTCGCCCCCGCGAAGGCGGGGGCGCTATCAACCTTGCGTAACGCTGCCAGCGGCCCCCGCCTTCGCGGGGGCGACGGGGGAACGTGCACATGAAAAGCTGGCACCGCTATTCGATCACCCTGTTAGCCGGGTTGGCGGTGGGGCTCGGCGCAGCCTGGGCGCTCACCAACGGCGGCCTTGGCGACGGCGCGATCAGGAACGGCCCGTGGACGACTTCGCTTGGCTATGGGACCAAGGCGACCGATCCGCTGACGCGCGCGATGGTCGCGCGCTCGGGGCTGCTCGCTCTGCCCGCCAGGGAAACGATCTACTGGATGGCGAAAACCGACGCGAGCGGCGCGCCGCTCGACGGCAATTGTCGCTACAGCCTGTCGGGTACCCCGCTCGATGCGCGGTGGTGGAGCGTGACGGTCTATAACGACACGGGCTATCTGGTCGATAATCCGGCGGGGGTCTGGTCGGTCAACGGCGCCAACGTCGCGCTCGATGCCGATGGCGCGTGGCGCGTCGTCATTTCGCCTGACAAACCCGCCGACGCGGCGTGGTTGCCCGGGGTCAAGGGCGAACCGTTCCAGCTGACCCTGCGCATGTACAATCCCGGGGCGGCGTTTCGTGCCGACCCGGCGAAGGCGGCGCTGCCGAAAATCGTGAAGGAGGGCTGCTGAGATGCGCAACTGGCTCGGTCCGCTCGCCTTTGGCCTTATCCTTACCGCGGTCACCGCATGGGCGGCAATCGGCGCGATCCCCTATGGCCTGATGAACGTCGCGATGGAGCGGCTGGGGCAGGGCGGGATCAACACGATGTCGCACGGCAATCTGGCAACCCCCGCGCGCCAGCCGGTCGTGCGGCCCAGCCCCGATCTTGCTTATTCCAGCTGCCCCTACGATCTGTCGGCGGGACCGCTGGCGATCGACGTCACCCCCGTTCCCGGTCGCTACAGCTCGCTGAGCATCTTTGATGCCGCGACCGATGTCATCTTTGTGCGCAACGATGTCGAAGCACAGGGCAAGCCGTTCCGAATCGTCGTGGCGCGCGATGGGCAGGCGGTGCCGGCGGGCGCCGAAGTGGTCCGTACGACCCATGATCGCGGCATCGCGCTCGTTCGTCTGCTTTTGAAAGATCCCAAGGAAATCGGCGCCCTGAACGCGGTCCGGCGCCAATCGACCTGCGCGACGGTCACAAAGCTGAAATAGGGGGTTGCGCCCCTGCGCCGCGCCCCTTAAAGGCGCCTCTCCACGCACCCGTAGCTCAGCTGGATAGAGCACCAGACTACGAATCTGGGGGTCGGACGTTCGAATCGTTCCGGGTGCGCCATTTCCCACCATCGGCCTTCATCCTGCAGCGGAGCGCGGAAGATTCCGCTGGCCTCGCGCGATGAAAATCGGCAGCAAGACGGTATGGCCGCGCGTCCCGTCCTTGGCATTATCGCCTGCAACCGCACCGTCGGCGTCGAGACGGCGCAGGCGGTGATGAACCGCTATGCGACCGCGGCGATGCAATATGCCGATTGTGCGGCATTGATCATTCCCTCGCTCCCTGATTTCATGCGCGCCGACGAGGTTGTGGGGCGGCTCGACGGGGTGCTGCTGACCGGAACCCCGTCGAATGTCGAACCGGCGCGCTATGGCGATGCGGGGGCGGGCGAGGGGCCGTTCGATCCCGACCGCGACCGGATGATGATCGAGCTGGTCGACGCAGTGATCGCTGCGCAGCGACCGCTGTTCGGAATTTGCCGTGGCTTTCAGGAAATCAATGTCGCGCTGGGCGGGACGCTGCGCCGTGATACGTCGGCGAGCGAGGATTTGCTGGCGCATCACGCGCCCGACGGCGTCAATTTTGACGGCATGTTCGAGCATCGCCACGCAGTCGAGCTGGCCGACGACGGCCTGCTTGCCGCCGCTTACGGCAAGGCGGCGATCGACGTCAATTCGGTCCATTATCAAGGCGTCGGCGAACTCGCGGACGGTTTGCGGGTCGAAGCGCGCGCGCCCGACGGGCTGGTCGAGGCCTATAGCGCGCGCCCGAACGGCGCACCGCTGCTCGCGGTGCAGTGGCACCCCGAATGGGGGACCGACGACAATGCCGAAAGCCAGACCTATTTCCGCCTGCTCGGCCGCGCGCTAAGAGGCGAATTATGAACCGCCGCGTCACCCGTTACGACCGCTATCTTGCGCGGATCAGCTTTTCGCCCTGATCAGAGGCTCCCCTCCCGCCTGCGGGAGGGGTTGGGGTGGGGTGAGCCGCAGGCGAACTTCTGCCCTCTCGCCCTCAGGACGCGCTTCGCGCGTACCCACCCCTAGCCCCTCCCTGCAAGGGAGGGGTATTTCAGGAACAAAAACATGCCCCGCAATCACGACATCGCCGAACTCAAGCGCCTCGACGTCGCGCACCACTTGCCCGCCCAGGCCGATTGGGCCGAGATCGAAAAACTCGGCGGCAGCCGCATCATCACCCATGCCGAGGGTTGCTATATCCACGACGGCGACGGCCACCGCATCCTCGACGGGATGGCGGGGCTGTGGTGCGTCAATGTCGGCTATGGCCGCGAGGAGCTGGTCGAGGCGGCGGCCGCGCAGATGCGCGAGCTGCCGTTCTACAACACCTTCTTCAAGACCGCGACGCCGCCGACGGTGACGCTGGCGGCCAAGATCGCCTCGCTCACGGGCAATCGCTTGCCGCATGTGTTTTTCAACGCGTCGGGCAGCGAAGCCAATGATACCGTCTTCCGCATGGTGCGCCATTATTGGAAACTGAAGGGCGAGCCCAAGCGCACTGTCTTTATCAGCCGCTGGAACGCTTACCACGGCTCGACCGTCGCCGGCGTGTCGCTGGGCGGGATGAAGGCTATGCACGCGCAAGGCGACCTGCCGATCGCCGGGGTCGAACATGTTCGCCAGCCCTATGCCTATGGCGAAGGGCAGGGGATGACCGAGGAGGAATTTTGCGACGCCTGCGTGCAGGCGATCGAGGACAAGATCCTGGAGGTCGGACCCGAAAATTGCGCCGCCTTCATCGGCGAGCCGGTGCAGGGTGCGGGCGGGGTGATCATCCCGCCCAAGGGCTATTGGTCGAAGGTCGAGGCGGTGGCGCGCAAATATGGCCTGCTGATCGTCGCGGACGAGGTCATCTGCGGCTTCGGGCGCACGGGCAAGATGTGGGGGCACGAGACGATGGGCTTCACCCCCGACCTGATGCCGATGGCGAAGGGGCTGTCGTCGGGTTACCTGCCGATTTCGGCGACCGCGGTCGCGGCGCACGTCGTCGAAGTGCTCAAGACGGGCGGCGATTTCGTCCACGGCTTCACCTATTCGGGCCATCCCGTGGCGGCGGCGGTCGCGCTCAGGAATATCGAGATTATCGAGCGCGAGGGGCTGGTCGAGCGGACCGGCAGCGTGACCGGGCCGCATCTGGCCAAGGCGCTGGCGACGTTGAATGATCACCCGCTCGTCGGCGAGGCGCGCTCGATCGGGCTGCTCGGCGCGGTCGAGATTGTCGCCGACAAGGCGACGCGGGCGCGGTTCGGCGGGGCCGAGGGCACCGCGGGGCCGATGGCGCGCGATGCGTGTATTGCGAACGGCTTGATGGTGCGCGGCATCCGCGACAGCCTGGTGATGTGCCCACCGCTGGTGATTTCGACCGAGCAGATCGACGACCTGGTTGCGATTATTCGCAAATCGCTCGATGAGGTGCTGCCTAAGCTGCGGGCGCTCTAGCGCGTTCTCGAGTTCCGTTCGTGTCGAGCGAAGTCGAGACACGCGAAGTCGAGCGCGAACTTAACGTGTCTCGACTTCGCTCGACACGAACGGCTAGAGGGACGATGAACGCTCTCATTGAATATCTCACCGAATAGACGAAAGACCAACACCCTATGCCATCCGGCCTTTTTGCCCTGCTCGACGATGTCGCCACGATCGCGAAAGTGGCGGCGGCGAGCATCGATGATATTGGCGCCGCGGCGTCCAAGGCGGGCGTGAAGGCCGCGGGTGTGGTGGTCGACGATGCTGCGGTCACCCCGCGCTACGTCACCGGGTTCCAGCCCAACCGCGAACTGCCGATCATCTGGCGGATCGCCAAGGGGTCGATGTTCAACAAGCTGGTGCTGATCCTGCCGGCACTGCTGCTGCTATCCGCAGTGGCACAATGGGCGATCACGCCGCTGCTGATGGTCGGCGGCGCCTATCTGTGTTTCGAGGGTGCCGAGAAGGTGTGGCACAGCTTTGCCGCAAAGAAGCACAGCCTTGCCGAAGAGGCTGCCGAGGTCGTCGATCCGAACCATGAAGAAACCATGGTCAAGGGCGCGATCCGGACCGACTTCATCCTGTCGGCCGAAATCATGGTCATCGCACTCAATGAAGTGCTGACCGAGCCGTTCGCGATGCGCGCTGCAACGCTGATCGTCGTGGCGATCGCGATCACGATCGCGGTGTATGGCGTCGTCGGTCTGATCGTGAAAATGGACGACATCGGCCTGCACATGGCCAAAGCCGGTTCGGCGGCCCGGCGCGCGATCGGACGCGGACTGGTGAATTTCATGCCCAAGCTGCTGGCGACGCTGGCAATCGTCGGCACCGCCGCGATGCTGTGGGTCGGCGGGCAGATATTCCTGCACGGGCTGGATCAATATCATATCGGCAATCTGGGTCATGGCCTCCACGATTTCGCGCATGCGGTGGCGGGCGGTCTGCCCGGTGCCGGGTTCTGGGAATGGCTGATCAATGCTGGCGGCGCGGGCGTATTCGGGCTGGTGCTTGGCGGGTTGATTGTCGCAGCGCTGCATCTGGTGCCCGGGAAAAAGGCCGCCCACTAACGTCGTCATTGCGCGCGAAGCGAAGCAATCCAGGGCGGTCTACGCTACTCTGGATTGCCGCGTAGCTTCGCTCCTCACAATGACGAAGGAAGCTACCCCAGCAACACCACCGGGCTGTCGGCGCGCCAGTGCATGCTCACCCGGTCGTCCCAGGTGAAATCTTCCTGATCGTGACGCGACAGATTGGGGCGCGAGACGCGGATGCGCGCGCCGTCGTCGAGCTCGATTTCGAACAAGGTGATGTCGCCGAGGTAGCTCATCCCTTTGATCTTGCCGCGCGCAAAATTGTAACCGTCGGGCGCGTCCTGCGCCGCGGCCTTCACCGCTTTGCCTTCGCCCGGAACGTGCAGATAGATTTTCTCGGGGCGTAGCGCGACCCACACGTCGGCGCCGTGGGGGCCGGTGACGCCGTGGTTGAGGTAAATCTTGCCGACCCCCGGGCAATCGACCGCGGCCTTGTCGGGCTCGTCCAACGTCAGCTTGCCCTCGAAGATATTCACCGATCCGACGAAATCGGCGACGAAGCGGTTGGCGGGATATTCGTAAAGGTCCGACGGGGTCGCGAGCTGCGCGACCTCACCCTTGTTGATCACCCCGATGCGGCACGCCATCGACAGCGCTTCGTCCTGATCGTGGGTGACGGTGACGAAGGTGATGCCGACCTTTTCCTGCAATTCGCTGAGCTCGAACTGCATCTGCGCGCGAAGTTTGGCATCGAGTGCTGAGAGGGGTTCGTCGAGCAGCAGCACCTTGGGGCGCATCACCAGGCTGCGCGCGAGCGCGACGCGCTGGCGCTGGCCGCCCGACATCTGGTCCGGCATGCGCTCGCCAAAGCCGCCAAGCTTGACGAGTTCGAGCGCCTCGGCGACGCGGTCCTTGACCTCGCCACCCTTCACCCCGGCAATCTTCAGCCCGTAAGCGACATTGTCGGCGACGCTCATGTGCGGGAACACCGCGTAGCTTTGGAACACCATGTTCACCGGGCGCTTGTTTGGCGGGATGCCGGCCATGTCCTGCCCGTCGATCAGGATGCGCCCCTCCGTCGGCAGCTCGAAACCGGCGATCATCCGCAGCAGCGTCGTCTTGCCGCAGCCTGACGGGCCAAGCAGGACGAAAAACTCCCCGGCGTTGATGTCGAGGCTGACATTGTCGACCGCGGTGACCTTGCCAAAGCGTTTCGAGACATTCTGGATCTGGATGATCGGTTTGGCGGGTTCGGTCATGGTCAAGGGTTCAGCCTAATAAAACCGTTCGCATCGAGCGAAGTCGAGATGCCCATCGGCAGTGCGGGCCTTTGGGGTGTCTCGACTTTGCACGACACGAGCGGAAACAGGGGGTGGTCCATCAATGCGTCTCCGCAATGGCTTTCACGCCCTGGGCCTTCAATGCGATAAAGGTCAGGACGACGGTCAGGATGATGAGCAGGGTCGACGCCGCATTGACTTCGGGCGTCACCGAGAAGCGGACCATCGAATAGACCTTCACCGGGAATGTGATCGTGTCGGGGCCGCTGGTGAAATAGGTGATGACGAAATCGTCGAGGCTTAATGTGAAGGCGAGAAGCGCGCCCGCGACCAGCGCGGGCTTGATATGCGGGATCAGCACGTCGCGGAACACCTGCGCCTCGCTGGCGCCGAGGTCCTTGGCGGCTTCCTCCTGCTCGCGGTTGAAGGTCGCGAGCCGCGAGCGGACGACCATCGTCACGAAGGGAAAGCAGAAGGTGATATGCGCGATCGTGATCGCGCCGAGGTTGAACGGCCAGATCAGGTCGGTTGGCCAGCCGACCGCGGCAAAGAACATCAGAAAGGCGACGCCGAGGCAGATTTCGGGCACGATGATCGGCAGCGAGATCGTGCCGTCGATCGCGCCTTTCCAGGGGAAGCGGAAGCGCCAGAGCATCACCGCGGCGAGCGTGCCGAGGACGAGGCTGGCGAGCGTTGCGAGCGCCGCGATGGTCAGCGAGTTGATCAGCGCTTCGACCAGCTGGTCATTACCCAGCGCCTTTTCATAATATTTGGTCGTGAAGCCGCGCCACACGACGTTGCGCTTGCTGTCGTTGAAGCTGAAGATCATCAGCACGACCAGCGGCGCGTACAGAAAGACCATCACCGCGCCGACCCACAGCCGCATCCAAAGCGTGCGGCTATATTCGAGCGGGGCAATCGGTGCGCGCGCGAACAGGGCCATCAGCGAACCTCCGGCACTTTTTTGCGCATCGACTGGATCGCGATCAGGATGAACATCGCGTAGATGAGCAGGAAGGACAGCGCGGCCCCGAACGGCCAGTCATTGGCTTTCTTGAACTGGCGTTCGATCACATTGGCGATCATCTGGCTGTCGGTGCCGCCCATCAGGTCGGGGGTCAGGTACGCCCCGAGCGCAGGAATCAGCGTGATCATCACCCCGGCGATGATGCCGGGCGCGGCGAGCGGCACGACAATGCGCATGATGGTGCGGAAATGCCCGGCGCCGAGGTCGAGGCTTGCCTCGATCAGGCTGCGATCGAGCCGGTCGAGCGCAGCGTAGAGCGGCAGCACCATGAAGGGCAGATGGACATAGACGAGCCCGAAGACGACCGCGAAATTGTTGAACAGCAGTTGCACCGGCTCCCACGTCGGCAGCGGTTGCAACCCGACAAGCGTCTTGATCCAGCTCGTTCCCTCCCACAGCGCGCCGAGCCCCTTGTTGGCGAACCCCTGCGTCCCGAGGAGCATCATCAGCGCATAGGTGCGGATGAGGAGGTTGGTCCAGAACGGCAGCATGATGCCGAGCAGCAGCCACGGCCGCCATTTTTCGCTGGCAAAGGTGATCGCCATCGCGACCGGGAAACCGACGATCAAGCAGATTAGGGTGACGAGCGCTGCGACCGCGAAACTCTTGCCGAAAATGGTGAGGTAGAGCCATTCGGTGGCGCGCTTGTAATTGTCGAGCGTGCCTGAAAATTCGATTTCGGTGAGGCCGCGGTTCTCGCCGAAGCTGTAAAGCCAGACGATGGCCATCGGCACGAGGAAGAAGAGGACCACCCAGAACAGGGTCGGCAGCGATACCGCCGCGAAGGTTCGTTTGCTCGTCTTCCAGTCCTGTTCGGCCACCCCCCGATTGCCTCCTCTAAAGTTCTGAGCTTTGTTCGATGTGGCAAACTGCGTGCTCCCGCGACGGCGGGAGCCCATCTCCTGTTGGCGCGATTTCAAACCGACCGGAGATGGATCCCCGCCTTCGCGGGGAAACACTCATTTCGGCCGAGCCTGGCATTTACGCCGCGCGAACCCGCGTAAAGGCTTCCTCGAACAACGGCTGCAACGTCGGGTTGAACTTGGCATATTCGCATTTCGCCAGCACGTCGGCGGGCGGATAGATGACCGGGTTGTTCTTGTAACTGTCGGGCATCAGCGCCTTCGCCGCAGTGTTGGGGGTCGGGTAGAGGATCGTTTCGGTGATCTTCTTGTCGACTTCGCCGTCGAGGATGTAATTGATGAAGGCGTGCGCGTTCTTGGGATGCGGCGCGCCCTTCGGGATGCACAGATTGTCCGAATTGAGCTGGCTGCCTTCCTTGGGCACGACGAAATCGATGTCGTCGTCCTCGGTCATCGCCTGCGCAATGTCGCCATTATATTCGAGCACCAGGTCGATATCGCCCTTCAGCAGCAGATCCTGACCGTCGTCGACGTGGAAATTCTTCACATTGGGCTTTTGCTTGATCATCATCGCCTCGATCGTCGCGATGTCGGCCGGGGTCAGCGCGTTGACCGATTTGCCGAGATATTTGCCATAGAGGCGGAACATGTCGCCAGCTTCGGACAACCAGGCGATGCGGCCGGCATATTCGGGGCTGTCGAACAGGACTTTCCAGCTGTCGGGCTTCGCCTTCACCTTCGACTTGCGATAGCCGATGCCGAGCGCGAGCCAGGTGTAGGGCATCGAGAATTTGCGGCCCTGATCGTAGTCGACGTCGATGAAGGTCGGGTCGATATTCTTCATATTGGGGATCGCGGCATGGTCGAGCGCCTGCAACATGCCCGCCTGTGCCATGCGTTCGACAAAGTCGTTCGAGGGCACGATGACGTCGTAACCGGGGTTACCGGCCTTGAATTTCGCAAACAGCACGTCGTTGCTGTCGAACAGGTCCATCTTGACCTCGACGCCGCTGGCTTCCTTGAAATCGTCGAGCGTCGTCTCGCCGATATAGGTGTCCCAGTTATAGAAGTTAAGCTTGGCTTCCTCGCCATTCGCGAGCTTCTTGCCTTCGCCCTTGCTGCACGCGGCGAGGCCGCCGAAGCTGATCCCGATCGCGGCGACGCCCATCGCCTGAAGCAGCGAGCGGCGCCCGCGGGTCTGTTTGATCAGTTCGTTGAAATCCATCGCGAGCCTCCCTGTCTGTGACGTCAAGCTGACTCAATCGAGCGCGCTTGGGAAGTGGTTTTTTGCGCTGCACCAAGATTTCGTGAAACTTTCATGCGTTGCGCAGGTACCAATCGTAATCGAGCGTTGGAACGACGCTGAAATAATTATCCTGTTCGACGCGTTTGACGATGCTGAACATGTCGACGAAGCGGTCGCCGAGATAATCGCGCATCAGCCCGGAGGCGTGGAATCGGTCGACGGCGGCAAACCAGTTCGACGGGGGCTTGTCGTCGCCGCTGTTGTCGCGGTCGTAGCCGTTGCCGACGACCGCGGCGCCCGGATCGGCCTTTGTCGTCATGCCGTGGTGCATGCCCGCCAGCACGGCGGCGACCGCGAGGTACGGGTTGGCGTCGGCGCCGCACGCGCGATGCTCGACATGGCGGCTCGGCGGCGGACCGGCGGGGATGCGGAACGACACGGTGCGGTTGTTGACGCCCCAGGTCGGCGCGACAGGGGCGTAGCTGTTCGCCTTGAAGCGTCGATAGCTGTTTGCATGCGGCGCAAAGAGCGCAAAGCCATCGCCGACGGTGCCGATCATCCCGCCGATCGCGTGGCGCAAGGCGGGGGTGCCTTCGGGGTCGTCGCTTGCGAAAATATTGGTACCCGTGCCGTCGTTGACCGAGACATGGATGTGCATGCCGCTGCCCGCCTGATCGGCAAAAGGCTTGGCCATGAAGGTGGCTTCGAGGCCGTGTTGCTGCGCCACCGCCTTGACCAGCCGCTTGTACATGATCGCATCGTCGCAGGCGCGCAGCGCGTCGGGCTTATGGCGCAAGGTCAGCTCGAACTGGCCAGGGGCAAATTCGGATATCGCGCTTTCAAGCGGGATGTCCTGCGCGTCGGTCGCAGCATAGAGCGCGTCGAAGAAGGGGCGGAAATCGTCGAGCTCGCGGAGGCCATAGACTTCGACATTGCGCGGCGTGTCGCGACTGTACCCGGGCCGGGCGGGGCGCACCGTGCCGTCGCGGGCGCGGCGCGGATCGACGAGATAGAATTCGAGCTCGACCGCGAGCACCGGGGTCAGCCCGTCCGCAGTAAAGCGGTCGATTACACGGCCAAGGACATGACGCGGGTCGAGATCGTGCGGGGTGCCGTCGAGTTCGTAGAAATCGACGAGGAACTGCGCGGCATGATCGCCGCCCCACGGGGTGCGGACGAGGGTGCCGGGGATTGGCTTCATCGAGCGGTCGGCGTCGCCGTCCTCCCACACCAGCCCGGTTTCGACGGTGTCCTGCCCGGTGATATCGACGACGGTGATCGATCCGGGGAACATCCGCCCGCTGTCATACACCGCCAGCACCTCATGCTGGCGCAGCCGCTTGCCGCGCGGCACGCCGCCCATGTCGGTATAGATCATCTCTATCGAATCGACGTCTGGATTGGCCTTGAAAAAAGCTTCCGCCTCCGACCGCGGCGCCACTACGCCCGATGATTTCGACATCGCCCCTCTACTCCTTCAACGCTTTTGCGCAGTCGGCGAACGCGCCGACGAGCCGGTCGATCTGGTCTTCGCCGGTAACCGGGCTCACCAACATCATATTGTGGAACGGCGCCAGCAAAATTCCGCGATTGGCGAGGAAGAGGTGGATCGCGGCCTCGAGTTCAGGGTGCATCGCCGCCTTGGCTTCGCCGCCGTTCCGTGGTGGGGTCGGGCAGGTGAGGAATTCGACGCGCGCGCCGACCTGGGTAACGTGCCAGTCGAGCCCGGCGGCTACGATTTCCTGCTCCAGTCCCGCGACCAGCTGCGCGGCGCCGCGCAGCATATCGTCGTAGGCGGCTTCCGTGATGACATCGGACAGCATCGAGTCCATCGCGGTGATCGCGAGCGCGTTGGCGGAAAGCGTGGTGCCGATGCCGCTGTGCCCGGGCGGGCGCGACGCATTGAGCGCCGCCATGCGCTCGGCGACCTCGGCGCTGAACCCATAGACCGCGCAAGGCACGCCGCCGCCGATCGACTTGCCGACGACCATCAGGTCGGGCCGCGGGCCGTGCGTGATCCCATGGCCGCCATAGCCCGAAGAGATGGTGTGGGTTTCGTCGAACACGAGCAGGGTGCCGGTCTCGGTGCAGAGCTCGCGTAGCGTTTCCAAAAACCCGGGCGCATCGCGCACCATACCGACATTTGTCATCACCGGCTCGGCGAGGACACAGGCGATCTCGTCGCGGCGCAACGCGGTCGCGAGGGCTTCCTCGTCATTGAACTCGATCACGGTGGTCGTGTCGCGGAGGTCGTGGACCTGTCCCACCAGACTGGCGCGCATGACCGGCGCGCCGCCTTTCAGGTCGACAAAGGCGTCATCGACCGCGCCATGATAGGCGCCGTTGAAAGTCAGGATTTTGGCGCGCCCGCTGACCCCGCGGCACCAGCGGATGACCGCGCGATTGGCTTCGCTGGCGGTGGTCGTAACCTGCCATTGGGGCAGTCCGAACATCGCTGCGAGCTTGGCCGA
Source organism: Sphingopyxis microcysteis (assembly GCF_012274265.1). Lineage (GTDB taxonomy): Bacteria > Pseudomonadota > Alphaproteobacteria > Sphingomonadales > Sphingomonadaceae > Sphingopyxis > Sphingopyxis microcysteis. The sequence continues at coordinate 1,244,599 of NZ_JAANYY010000002.1, read as the reverse complement.
CAGCGCCGCGCCGCGCTCGGTCGGGAGCATGTAGCTCAGCCCTTCGCTCGCCTGTTGGGACAGCGCCGCGGCGAGCGCGGGGGGCGAATGACCGAACAGGCTGGCGGTGTCGCCCAAGCAGAAATCGTCGTAGGTCTGGCCGTCGATGCTGGTCAGCGTCGCGTCCTTCGCCGACGCTGCCACGATCGGCACCGGGCTGGGCCAGTCGCGCATCCAGTGGAACGGCACCGACCGAAACCACCCGGTCGCGGCGGCGTGATGGGCAAAGGCGCGCGGGTTCGCGGTGCGGAAGCGTTCGCCTTCGCGGTCGGCAACGCGCGCAATGGCGGCATTGGCGATCATCCGAGCCGGTCCTTCATCGCATAATAGAGCAGCCCCAGCGTCGCGAGCGGCTGGCGCAGCCATTTGCCGCCGGGGAAGGGCTTTGAGGGCAGGCTGGCGAGCACATCGAACCGCTCGGCGGTCCCCGCCATCGCCTCGGCAATAAGTTCGCCCGCCAGCGTCGTCACCAGCGCGCCATGCCCCGAAAAGCCGTGCGCAAAGAACATGTTCCCGCGCCGCCCGATATGCGGTAGCCGGTTCATCGTCACCGCCACCGCGCCGCCCCAGCCATAGTCGAGCGGCGCTTTGGCGATTTGCGAGAACACCTTGGCCAAGAACGGCCGCACGAACGCCGCGATGTCGCGCGGTGGCGTCTGCGAATAGCGCTCGCCGCCGCCGAAGATCAGCCGCTTGTCGGCGGAAAGGCGGAAATAGTTGAGCACGAAGCGGCTGTCGGCGACCGCGGCGTCGCTTGGCAACAGGTCATCGGCGTTCACGAGCGGCGCGGTCGCGATATTGTAGTTCATGATCGGCACGGTGTAGCGGCCAAGGTCAGGCTCGACATGGCCAATCCAACTGTCGGTCGCATCGATCACGAAGCGCGCGCCGATATGCGCGCGATCGGTCATCACCCCCGGTCCTTCAGGATTATCGGTGATGCGATGGGCGCGCTCATGCTCCCAAATGCGGACGCCAGCGGCTTCGGCGGCTTGTGCAAGGCCGATCGCATAGTTCAGCGGGTGGAAATGACCGCCCTGCGGGTCATGGATGCCGCCATGGTAGAGCGGGCTGGCGATATGCTGCGCCATATCCGCCTTGATGACGACATCGGTCCGGTAGCCGAAATGGTTTGCAAGATAATCGGCCTCGCGGCGCATCGCGCCGAAGTCCTTGGGCGTCCACGCGGCTTCCAGATGTCCGGTCTTCAGGTCACAGTCGATGCCGTGCTTTTCGATCCGCGCCTTCACGCGGTTGTTGCGCCAGCACAGGTCAAACAGCGCATCGGCGCGATCGCGACCGAATTCGGATTCCAGCTCCGAGGCCGTCCAGCGAAGTCCCGGGATCAGCTGGCCGCCGTTGCGACCGGATGCGCCAAAGCCGATATGCTCGCGTTCGATCACGATGACCGAAAAGCCGCGCTCGGCGCAAGCTAGGGCGGCGGACAATCCCGTGAACCCACCGCCGACCACCGCGACGTCGCAGCTGCAATCGTTCCCGTCGAAGGGTCGCGGCCGCCACGCGCGCGCGGTCGCGGCATAATAGCTGTGGCTCAGCGGATCGGTCATTCAGACACCACTCTCTAAGCCCGTTCGTGTCGAGCGAAGTCCAGACACCGCCCATGCCTGCGCGGCGTCTGGACTTCGCTCGACGCGAACGGAAAGGGCGGGCTGAATGTCATCGGCGGGTCAGACCCGCATCAGCAGATGTTCGCGCTCCCAGCTCGACACCACCGACTGATAGTTGAACAGCTCATAATCCTTCACCGCGAAGAAGATCTCGAAGAAATCGTCGCCGAGCAGGTTGCGGACCTTCTTGCATGAACTGAACCGGTCGAGCGCCGCCTCCAGCGTGCGGGGGAGGGTGCGGGCGCGGTTGTACGCGCTGCCCGCGATCGGCTTGGGCGGTACCATGCGGTCGACCATCCCGATATAGCCGCACACCAGCGACGCCGCGATCGCGAGATAGGGATTGCTGTCGGCGCCGGGCAGGCGGTTTTCGACGCGGCGATTATGCTTGTCGGACACGGGGATGCGGAAGCCGCATGAGCGATTGTCCACCCCCCACTGGACGTTGATCGGAGCCGCGCTGTCGGGGCGCATGCGGCGAAAGCTGTTGACGTTGGGCGCCCACAGCGGCGCAATCTGCGGCATGAAGCGGATCAGCCCGGCGACATAGGAGCGGAACGCCGCGCTGTCGCGCCCGTTGGCGGTCGAAAACAGGTTCTTGCCAGTGGCGGCATCGACCACCGACTGGTGGATGTGCATCGCGCTGCCCGGCTGGCCCGCCATCGGGTTCGCCATGAAGGTCGCATAGACATTGTGTTGCTTGGCGACGCCGCGCACGACGCGCTTGAACAGGAAAACCTCGTCGGCAAGCCGCAGCGGGTCGCCATGCTCGAAATTGACCTCTAGCTGCGCGGCGCCCATTTCGTGGATCATCGTGTCGATATCGAGCCCCATCAGCTCGCAATCGTCATAGATATGATCGATGATATCCTCATATTCGTTCATCGCCTCGAGCCCGTAAGGCTGGCTGGCGCTCTCGCTGCGCCCCGACTGGCCGACCGGCGGGGTCAGCGGGAAATCGGGGTCGGCATTCTGCGAGACGAGATAGAATTCGACCTCGGGCGCGATGATCGGCTTCCAGCCCTTTTCGGCATAGAGGCCGAGGACTTTTTTCAGGATCGTGCGCGGCGCGATGTCGACTTCGCTGCCGTCGCCATTGAAGGCGTCGGCGATGACGAAGGCGGTCGGCGAGGTGAAGCCGGGCGCGACGCAGATGGTGTCGGGATCGGCGATCAGATATTTGTCGGGATCCTTGTCCCAGATGTCGTCGATGTCCTCGGGGTAGTGGCCGTCGATCGTGCAGATGAACACGCTGCCCGGAATACGCAGCGACTTGTCCTTGACCGACGAAAGGAACTTCTTGGCCGGCAGCACCTTGCCGCGCTGGACCCCGTTGATGTCGGGGACGATACATTCGACTTCGTCGATTTTATGGTCGCTGATCCATTGTTCCAGATTGACTGACATGCGCCCCCGATTGGGCCAAAGAGCTGGCCCGTTTGTGGAAGGCCAGCGTATCGCAAGCCGGGACGAAGCGCCAGAGGGGCCGTTATCGGCCATTTTCGGCGTTGCCAGCCCCGCGTTTGCTAGCCACATTACAACGCGTAATTGCCAGCGAAGCGAAGCAATCCAGGGCGGCTTACGCCTGCTCTGGATTGCGGCGTCGCTTCGCTTCTCGCAATGACGGTAAATGGCAGCGGAAGGCGGTACGCGATGAAGGGCGAAAATGATCCACTGGCAGCCTTCTGGATGCCGTTTACCGCGAATAAGGCCTACAAGGCGCACCCGCGCCAGCTCGTTTCGGCGAGCGGCATGTACTACCAGTCGGGCGATGGGCGCGACATTCTCGACGGCACGTCCGGCCTGTGGTGCAGCAATGCCGGGCATTGCCGCCCCGAGATCACCGAAGCGATCGCAAAGGCCGCGGCGACGCTCGATTTCGCGCCAACATTCCAGCTCGGCCACCCGCTGCCGTTTGAACTGGCGCAGCGGCTCGCGGCGCTCATGCCCGACGGCCTCGACCGGATATTCTTCACCAACAGCGGGTCCGAATCGGTCGATACGGCGCTGAAAATCGCGCTGGCGATCCAGCGCGCGAAGGGGCAGGGGACGCGCACCCGGCTGATCGGGCGCGAGCGCGGCTATCACGGCACCGGCTTTGGCGGGATCAGCGTCGGGGGTCTGGTCAATAATCGTCGCGCCTTTGGCGGTGGGTTGCCCGGCGTCGATCATCTGCGCCACACGCACGACCTTACGCGCAACGCCTTCACGCGCGGCTTTCCGCAGCATGGCGCCGAGCTGGCCGACGATCTCCAGCGCCTAGTCGACCTGCACGGCGCCGAAACGATCGCGGCGGTGATCGTCGAACCGATGGCGGGCTCGACCGGCGTGTTGATCCCCCCGGTCGGCTATTTGCAGCGGCTGCGCGAGATCTGCGACAGACACGGCATCATCCTGATTTTCGACGAGGTCATCACCGCCTTCGGACGCGTCGGCGGCGCAACGGCAGCAGGGCAATGGGGCGTGACGCCCGACATCATCACCATGGCCAAGGGATTGACCAACGCCGCGGTGCCGATGGGTGCCGTCGCGGTGAAGCGCGAACTGCACGATGCGGTGCTCGACAGCGTCGATGCGGGCATCGAGCTGTTCCACGGTTACACCTATTCGGGACACCCGTTGGCGAGCGCCGCCGGGATCGCGACGCTCGATCTCTATGCGCGCGACGGTTTGTTCGACCGGGCGACGGAACTCGCGAGCTATTGGGAGGAAGCGGCGCACAGCCTGAAAGGGCGACGCCATGTCATCGACATCCGCACCATCGGTCTGGTCGCCGGTGTCGAACTGGAGCCGCGCCCCGGCGCGCCGACGGCGCGCGCGATGGAGCTGTTCCACGCCTGTTTCGACAATGGCCTGTTGGTGCGCGCGACCGGCGACATCATTGCGCTGTCGCCGCCGCTGATCGTCGAGAAAAATCAGATCGACGAAATGTTCGGAAAGATCGGCGATCTTGTCGATCGTATCGACTGACGAATTCGGTCAGTCCAGCATATCTGCAATCACGCGCCGCAGTTCGCGTCGCGACAGCGTCGGCGACCGCCGCGCTGGTTTTTCGGCCTGCGCTTCGATGGCGCTATAGGGGCGGAGAAGGGAAGGGAACGCATTTAATTTGAAGTACATATTGTCCTTTGGTTTTCTTTTGTTTTCAGATTGAAGAAAGGTCGGCGATATGCCCCGCAGGGCGGCTCGCCGATCGGGAAATGGTGACGGGGCCGACAAATTTCAAGATGCGGGTGGCAGGACGCGCCCGCTGTCAGTCCTCGCTCGCCAGCGGGAAGGTGACCGAAACCCGCGTTCCCTTGCCGACCTCGCTTTCGATGTCGAGTTGGCCCTGGTGGCGCTCGCTGATGTGCTTGACGATAGCAAGGCCAAGCCCGGTACCACCGACCGATCGGCTGCGCGCCTCGTCGACGCGGTAGAAACGCTCGGTCAGGCGCGGCAGGTGGTCGGGTGCGATGCCATCGCCTTGGTCGCTGACCGACAGGCGTATGCGGCGCCCTTCGCGCGCGAGCTCGACGGTGACGGGGGTATCGGCATGGCCATATTTCATCGCGTTCGACACGATGTTGTGGGCAAGCTGTTTCAGCTGCGCTTCGTCGCCCAGGATCAGTGCGGGGTCGTCGCCGAACCGGGTGACGACGTCCTTGGCGCGCACCGGTTCGCTGTCGCCAAGCTGTGCGACGGTGGTGCGTAGGATTGCGCCCAGATCGACTGTCGTCGTCGGGCGCCGAAAGCGGTCGGCCTCGACGCGCGAGATCGACAGCAGGTCAATGACGAGTTGCTGCATCCGCCGCGCCTCGCGCTCGATGATCGACAGGAAACGGTCGCGGGTTGGCGCGTCGGTGTCGCCGTTCATTTCCTGCAGCGTCTCGACATAGCCAAGGATCGCGGCGAGCGGTGTGCGCAGCTCGTGGCTGGCGTTGGCGACAAAGTCCGACCGCATCCGGTCGGCGGCGTCGATCGCCGAGCGATCGGACAGGAAGATGACATTCTCGCTGCCCGACAAGGCGGCAATCCGCATGGTCCAGCGCTGGCCCGGCCGCGGAAAATCGACCAGGTTGACCGGCTCCAGCGGCGTGCCGCCCTGAATATGCGACAGCCATTCGGTCGCTGCCGGATGCCGGATCGCGGTCCGCACATCGGCGCCGACGATATGCCGCCCAAGCAGTCGGACGGCCGCGTCGTTGGCGATGGTCACGATATTGTCGGCGGTACCGAGCAGGGGCTCTTTTTCCTGATCGACCCAATGCGCGAAATCGGGATGGCGGAGGAGTGACGCCGGGGCAATGGTGGCGGGAGGAGGCGGAGCAGTCGAAGGTTCGGCGATGCTGGCGGGAAGCGCGCTATAAACGGTCCACGCGGCGATGCAGCCGACGATCGCCATGATCGCGATCGCCAACAGGTCGCCACCAGTCAATGCGGCAAAGATCGCCGCGATGACGATCATGGTGAGCGCAATGACGAGGCTGGATAGGCGATCGAACATCGTCTGCCGCCTCGCACGAAGCAAGGGGCAGGCGCAAGGCCGTTTGCGGGCGTTAACGCTTGGGCGGCGGATGTCCCAAACCGGGATGCAGGCGGTCGTGCGCGGTGTTTTGCTTTTCCTTGCGTCGTCATTGGGTTATGCGCGGCGCATGGATAATCGCGAAATTCCAACCGAGAACGCCGCCCGCCCCGACGACGCCATTCCCTCGCGGCGGCGCATGCTGGCGCTTGGCGCAGTGGGCGTATCGGCGGCGCTGACGATCCGTCCCGCCTTTGCACAGACGGCGGTATCGGTGATGAATTGCCAGATCCCTGTGCCGGGTCCGGGCGGCGCGGGTCAATTTATCGATGCGCAGGGCAAGCTGGTGCCGCCGGGCACCAAGGGGGCGTTTCCGGGCGCTCTGCGGCCCTTCACGGGCGAAGAAGTGAAACGCGCTTTCCGGGGCCAGACGCTCCCCGGTACGACTTATAATCAGTCGCAAGCGTATCTGCAGTACATCCGGCGCTTGCAGGCGGGGCAGAGCGGCTTTACCTGTTTCGCCTCGATCACGACGTCGCGCTGATTTTCGCTCTTTCGCAGGCGATGTCGGTTCAGCCGCGTCGCTAGCCAAAGGAGTTTTCGTGAAATTAGCTTCGCTCAAGCACGGCCGTGACGGCCGTCTCGTTGTCGTTTCGGACGATCTGGCCTGGTATGCCGACGCTGGTCAGATCGCGGCGACAATGCAGGCGGCGCTCGATAATTGGGCCTATGCGGCGCCGCGGCTGGCGGCGCTGGCCGAAGACCTGAATCACGACGCGATTCCCAAGGAGCGATTTCACGAGCGCGACGCGGCCTCGCCGTTGCCGCGCGCTTATCAATGGGCCGACGGCAGCGCCTATGTGAACCATGTCGCGCTCGTCCGGCAGGCGCGCGGCGCCGAAATGCCCGACAGCTTCTGGCACGATCCGCTGATGTATCAGGGGGGCAGCGATGCGTTTCTGGCCCCGCGCGACCCGATCCCGCTCGCCGACCCGGCATGGGGCTGCGATATGGAGGCCGAAGTCGTCGTCGTGACGGGCGACGTCCCGGCGGGCATCGACGCGGTCGCGGCGTGCGACAAGATTTTGCTGGTCGGGCTGACCAACGACGTGTCGCTGCGCGGGTTGATCCCGGGCGAACTCGCCAAGGGGTTCGGCTTTTTCCAGTCGAAGCCGTCGAGCGCGATGTCGCCGGTGTTCGTAACGCCCGAGGCGCTCGGCGCGCGCTGGCAGGACGGCAAGCTGCATGGCACGCTGTGCGTTGACCTCAACGGACAACCGCTCGGCCGCGCCGACGCCGGCGTCGACATGACGTTTGATTTCGGGGCTTTGATCGCCCATGCGGCCAAGACGCGCGATCTCGGCGCCGGGACGATCATCGGGTCGGGGACGGTGTCCAATCGCGACGCCGATGGCGGCCCCGGCAAGCCGATCGCCGAGGGCGGTCTGGGTTATAGCTGTCTGGCCGAGGTGCGGACGGTGGAGACGATCCAGCAGGGCGAACCCAAGACGCCGTTCATGCAAAAGGGCGACACGGTCCGCATCTGGATGGACGACGAACGCCACCACAGCATCTTTGGCGCAATCGAACAGCAGGTTGCCTGAATGAAAAAGGGGCGGGATTGATCCCGCCCCTTGTTTCCGATGGGTGAACCGCCGCCTGATCAGCCGAAGCTGCCGCCGGACATCGCGTCGGAGAGCGAACAGGCCGCCGGGCCGAGAATGACGATGAACAGCACCGGCAGGATGAAGAGGATCAGCGGCACCGTCATGATCGCCGGCAGGCGTGCGGCCTTTTCCTCGGCGCGCATCATGCGTTCGTTACGGAACTCGGCCGACAGCACGCGCAGCGCGCTGGCGAGCGGCGTACCATATTTTTCGGTCTGGATCATGGTCGTGACCACGCCCTTCACCGACTCCAGATTGACGCGATAGGCCAGATTTTCGAACGCCTGACGACGTTCGGTCAAAAAGCCCAGCTCGATCGAGGTCAGCGCAAATTCCTCGCCGAGTTCGGGATAGGCCCGGCCCAATTCCTTCGACACGCGCGCGAAGGCGGAGTCGACGGTCAAACCGGCTTCGGCGCAGATCACCAGGAGGTCGAGCGCGTCGGGCAGGCCCTTGCGGATCGCGTCGGTTCGCTTGGTCCGCTTGTTCTGAACGAACAGGTCGGGTGCCTTGTAGCCGAGGATCAGCGCCGCCATCGTCGCGCCCGAGCGTTTGAATGGCGTGAGATCGGGCCACATGTCGAGGCCGTAAATCAGAAACGCGGCAAGACCGCCAAACACGATCGGCAGCACGAGGCGGCCGAAAATCACCGCAACCGCCAGATCCTTTGACCGGATCCCCGCTTGCGCCAGCTTTTGCTGAACCTCTTTGACCTGGCCTTCCTGCAGCACCTGAAGCTTGCCCAGGAAGGTCCGCATCTTGTCGGCGTGCTGGTTCTTGCGCACCAGCTTGGCGCGGCGTTTCGCGGTCGATGCCGTGATACCGGCCTTCAGCTGTTCGCGGCGTTCGTTGAGCGCCTTGACGCGCTTGGTCATCGGATTGCGCACCGTCAGCGCGCCATAAATGGCGAACAGAACGGCAAAGACGCCGACCGCGGCCAGCATGGTACCGGCCCAGATCACGTCGACGCCCATCAGCGTCGGTCCAGCCTGGGCGCCGGTGAAGGTGGTGAGAAGGAGGCTGCTGTTCACTGGTTCCGCCCCTTCAGATTTCGAAACTGATCATTTTGGCCATGATCCCGGCCCCGATGCTCATCCAGATCAGGCCACCGATCCCGGTGATGATCAGCCGCTGCTCGTAGAAGAAGCCCTCAAGATAGCTGGGATTCATCGACCACACGACGCCAAAGACGAAGAAGGGCAAGGCGCCGACGATGTACGCCGATGCCTTGGCTTCCGACGACATGGCCCGGATCTTGAGTTTCATCTGGGCGCGCTTGCGCAGCACATCCGACAGGTTGGACAGCGTTTCGGCGAGGTTGCCGCCCGTCTCGCGCTGAATCTGGATGGTGATGCAAAAGAACTGAAACTCGGGCGTCCCCAGCATCACAGCCGATTCCTGCAATGCGGCTTCCATCGTGTTGCCGATACGGATGCGTTCGACAATGCCCTTGAATTCCTCACCCACCGGACCGGGGAGCTCCTGGCTCACCACCTGAAACGTCTCGGTGACGGGCAGGCCGGACCGCAGGCCGCGGACGAGCAGGTCGATCGCATCGGGAAAGCGGGTGTTGAACTGGGCGACGCGCTTTTTTATCGCGCGCCCGACGATCAGATACGGCAGGCCAAGGCTCAACAGCAAGCCGATGAGCCCGGCCATGGTGATCGGCGCGCGCATGGCCAGCATGCCGCCGGTGACGACGACAAAAAGGCCCATCGAGGCGAACATATATTGGGTAAGCGTCCATCCCTTGCCGGTGCGGCGAAGGCGCTTTTCCATCTCTTCGCGGCGCGGCATCAGGCTGGCCAGCGTTGCGTTGCCCTGGACACCCGACTGGATCGTCTTGCGCATCTGAGCCGCCACGACCGCTTCGGTCGAAGCGGCATGACGGTCCTTGACCATCGCCAGTCGGCGCGTCTTGGCTTTGCCGGCCGAAGGCCCGCCCAGCAAGACGACGAGCAGGGCAAAGGCCAGCACGGCCCCGGCGATGATAAGGATGACTGGCAGATTCATGTCAGCAGATGTCCGCTTCTATCGCTTTTTGGTGGTGAAGGTCCGTCTGGCGGACCGTCATGCCGCCTGCTTCGCACCCTTTTTCGTCATCAACCCGAGCTTGCCGAGCAACGAACCGCCCGACTTGCCCTTGGCCGTTGCTGCCTGCGCCTCTTCGGCTTCGACATCGGCGCCGTCGAGGATCAGGCGCATCAGATTGTTCCACACCTGCGCGGCTTTGGTGCCCTTGCAGACTTCGGCATAGGATTTGCCAAGCTTCGCTGACTGGCAGACCAGTTTCGGGTCGAACGGGATCACGACATCGATCTGGCGTTCGATCGAGGATTCAAATTCTTTGCGCGACAGTTCACCGACGGCACTTTGGAACTTGTTGGCGACCAGCACGACGCGGGCGCCGGGCACATTCTGTTTGAACCAGGACAGCAGGCGAATGGTATCGCGTGCGGCCGCCAGCGTGACATCGGTGACCAGCAGGATCGTTCCGGCCTCCGCCACCAGATGGGGGAAGGGGATCAGCACCTGGCGCGGAATGTCGACGATCGTCATTTCGAACGCACCGCGCAATTCTTCTTCCAACTGGAAAAAGGCAGATCCGTCCGTCATTACCGGCTGATGGATCGGCGCCTCGGCCGACAGCAGGCTGAGCTTGTCCGACGCCCGCACCATGGCGCGTTCGATGAACAGGCCGTCGATGCGGCTCGGATTGTCGATCGCGTCGATCAAGCCGCGACCCGGTTCCAGGTCGAGCGTCAACGCGCCGGTCCCGAAATGGACGTCGAGGTCGAGCAGCGCCGTTTGGCGGCTCGCCTGTTCGCTCATCGCCCAGGCGAGCGAGGTCGAGACAAGCGAAGCGCCGACGCCGCCACGCACCCCGACCACCGCCATCATGTGATGCGGTTTGTCGTCCTGCATATCGGCATGTTTCGGCGCGGTCAGCATCGCCTGCGCCATGGTCAGCGATTCGCGAACCTGTTCCAGCGACAACGGTTTGAGCAGATAATCCTGGATGCCGCTCGACAGCAGATCGCGGTACAGGCGCACATCGTTGACCTGCCCCGCCGCAATCACGACGGTGCCGGGTTCGCAGACTTCGGCCAGCGCGTTGATGTCGTTGATCGGGTCACCCGATTCCGACATGTCGACGAACAGGATGTTCGGGCTGGCGGACACCGACAGCGACTGGACCGCGTTGCGCAGACCGCCCTTGTTACATTTCTCGATCGGCCAGCCCATGTCGTTGGCGGCGGCGCGGATCAGCTCAAGCGTGTCGTCGTCGCACACGAAGGCGCTGAACGGGTCACGCAAGCCTGCGGATTTGAACGGCGCGTTCACTGGCCACCTCCTTCGTTGGTCTTTTCACCGCGCAGTTCACCGGCCCCTGTTGGCGGCTTTTCGCGGAAAGTCTTGATCGCGCGCGTCGCCATCGACGGATCGTTGCCGTCGCTGCGCGCGCCCTTGATCAGATCATTGGGGTCGGCGACCATCGCAGCGAGGTTGCTGTTCGTCGCGCAGCCATAGTTGGCCGACGTCGCATTGGCGGTATTGATCGAAGACTTGCTGGACCAATCGGGGCAGCCGGGGACGAAGGCTGACGCGCGGGTGATGATCACGCGCAAATGGCCCTGCGGCACTGCACCCGTGGTTACCGGAACAACGTCGCTCACCAGCAGTCCGCGACGGGCGACCATCGACCGCACAGTCGCTTGCGCCGACGTGGCGCCATAGACCGAGGGGTCTTCGATCGAAATGCGGTCGCCGTAACGCACGCCCATCGCGTCGAACCAACCTTGCAGTCGGCTCTGCTCGCTGGGGGCCAGCTCGCCGCTGGAAGCGGCGACGTCGAACTGATGGATGGCATTGCGCACGACCGGCTGATGCACCGAATCGAGGCTGCGGTTGCTGTAGGCGGTGCCGGTGCATCCCGCGAGCGAAGCGCTCAGTGCCAGGACCGTCCAAGTTGCAATTTTTTTCATCACTTTGCTCCTGAAATCCTGGACATCACTTGATGCTGAAGCCGGGGGCGACGTCGGCGCTGCTACCGCGCGGGCGATCCGCGTCGCCGACGCTGGTGTCGAGCCGCGGCTTCGGACGATCGCCGCCCGTCACGCCGTCACCGGTCTGATTGAGCAGGATCCGCTGCAGATCGTTCGCGTCCTGATAGGCGTCGGTCGGCAGCTTGATGTCGTTCGCCGACACCGGCTGGACCAGATAGGGGGTCACCACAATGACCAGTTCGGTCTCGCCACGCCGGAAGCTGTCCGATTTGAACAACGTGCCGAGCAGCGGCACGTCGCCAAGGCCGGGCATCTTGTCGATGGCGCCGATCGAACGGTTGTTCATCAGGCCGGCGATCATGAAGCTTTCGCCCGACCCCAGTTCGACCGTCGTTTCGGCCCGGCGAACCGTCAGGGCCGGAACCTGGAAACCGTCGAGCTCGATGGCGCCTTCCGTCGAAAGCTCCGAAACCTCGGGGCGAACGCGCAGGCTGATACGACCGTTCGACAGCACCGTCGGCGTATAGGCCAGGCTGACGCCATATTTGCGATACTCGATCGTCGTCCCGGCAAGGTTGCCGGGGATCGGAACCGGGAATTCGCCGCCCGCCAGGAAGTCGGCGGTTTCGCCCGAGATCGCGGTCAGATTGGGCTGCGCCAAGGTGGCGACCAGCCCCGATCGTTCGCCGATATCGAGCGACGCCATCAGGTCGAGCCCGAACAGGCGACCGGCACCGGCCAGGCTGCGCCGACCTGCCGGCTGATTGAACTGATAGTTTGTCCCGATAGTCGTACGACCGTTGCCGAGCGGAAGGCCGGTAGCCGGGTCATAGGGAATCGGAACCGTGCCGGGGGGGAACACCGCCGTCGGCGCTTGGGGGTAAGTAATTTCGCCAGCCGACCGACCGCCGAAAACTCCACCAAGGAAGCCGTTGCCCAGCGCCCCGTCTCGATCGCGAGTCAGAATGTTGCCGCTCATTTCCTTGACCAAAGTGCGATTCACTTCGGCGATGCGGACCTGCAGATTGACCTGCAGCGGCGTTGCCGTGCGCAGACGCGACAACACTTTCGTACCCTCGCCGACAAAGGCCTGAACCAGCATTTCGGCTTCGGCCGCGTCGTCGGGCGACTGGACGGTGCCGGTGAGCAGCACAAAGCCGTTCATCGTGTTCGCCGAGATGCTGGCGTCGGGCATTGCCAGCGACAGCATCTGATCGATCGTTTCGATATTGTTGCCGACGCGGGCGACGGTCGAGAACACCACGCGGCCGCTGGCATCGGTGGCATAGATGCTGGTTTCACCCGGCTTTTTGCCAAAGATGTAAAGCTGGCGCCCCGAACGGACCTGGACGTCGGCGACTTCGTCATTGGCGACGAAGATGTCGGTCATGGCAGCCGGAAGGCTGATCAGGCGGCCACGGCCCACCGACAGGTCGATGCTGCTGCTGGCGTTCTGGGTTGCCTGGGCAGCCACCGGCTGTACCGGCGCGGAAACCAGCGTCGCTGCGACTAGGCCAATGGCCAGGGTGCGGGCCAGGGCCGCTGCCTTGAAATTGGGTTTGCTGTTCATCTTACTTACCCCCAACCGAAACTTCGGTCACTTTGTCGCCGCGCGTCACGCGGACCACGGGTCCACTGCGCGCCGCCGGTCCATAATTGCCCCCTGAAGGTGCCGGCATTCCGACTGCCTGCTGCTGCGGACGCGATCCGCCGCCGCCGACACGGCCGCTGACCGGGATCCAGAAGCGCGATACGTCGCCGCCGGTTGTCGCGGTCTTTGCAGTAACCGGGCGGGCCTGGGCCTGCGCCAGCATGCGGCGTTCGGCTTCGGTGCCGCCCTTTGCGGGGACGCTGATGTCGCCCGAGGCGATCGCGGCTTCGAGTTCGCCGCTGCTTTCGGCCAGCGGACGGAGCGCCAGCGACAATTTGCCCATGCTCTGCGCGACCGCGATACGTTCGGCGAGTTCCGGAGTGGCTTCCAGCGTAACCGAGCCAAAGGTGCGAACCGGCGTCTTGCCCGTTTCGTCTTCGGCATCGTAGCGCTGGTCGGTCGCAAGCACGCGGACGTTACGCACGATCGTTTCGGCGGTGAAAATCTGATCGTCGGGATAGGCGCTGCCTTCCTTGACCTCGATCGTCTGCGCCAGCAGGACATCGACGCGGTCACCCGGGAAGACGAAGCCGGCGACGCCCTGTTCCTGGCTGACCTTGACCGTCACGGCGCGCATGCCGGGGCCGAGCGCCGCAGCAAGGAAGCCGCGATCGTCGGGATGGACCAGCGCGCCTTGGGTCAGCGGCTGGCCGGCGGTGATCGGATAGCGCACGACGGTGCCGACCAACGTGTTCACGTCGGTCTTTTCCTTCATGAAATACGCCTTTTCGACCAGCTCTTTCGGCCAGGGCTGGAAACGGAAGCTGTCGGGGCCGATGATCGTGCCGACCGGCAGCTGCCGCGTTGCGACCAGGATCATCGGACCGGTAATCTCCGGCGCCGCAGCGGCCCGAGCTTCCGGAGCCGAAGCCCCGCGCATCATCTGGTTGACCCCGAATGCCGCGCCGATCGCAATGACCAGCGCGCCAACGATCAGCATAATCTTTCGCGTATCCATGACGATTTTTCGCCTCCTAACACCAGCCAGACACGGCGGTGTTTGCCCTCAGGCTCAACCGATAGCCTGAAACTGGTTAAGATATTGTTGGTGAAGCGCCCAAAGCCCGGCGGCGGCGATCGCGACCCCATAGGGCACCTCGACCGGCGTTTCGGACCGACGAATTTTCATATGAATCAACATGACGGCCGACAGGATGCCGCCGCCCACGGCCATGACCGTGAGCATCGGCAGGAACAGCGGCAGCGGGATCCACAGCATCACCGCGCCGATCATCTTCACGTCGCCGCCGCCCATTGCGCCGATCGCAAAGAGTCCGGCAAAAACCAGGAAGACCGCAAACGCCGCACCGAACTGAACGGGCATGTCGGGCCACAGCGCGAGGCCGCTGGCAATCCAGAAGGGGATAGCGAGGAGGGCGATCGCCGCGTTGAGCTCGTTGGAAATTGTCCGCGATCGCAGGTCGCTGATCGCCGCAGCGATCATCAAAAGGCCTAATATGACCATCAGGCCAAGGGAGATATTGCCGCTGTCCATCGGCGGCCTCCTACGCAATATGGCTTACCAAACGGTAACCATGCACAGCCGACGGCGCGGCTTGCATTCCGTGGGCCAATGGATATGCGGCGGGGCATGACCGCCGCGCTGCCTTCTGCCATCGACGTGCTGATCGTCGGCGCGGGCATCGCGGGTGCCAGTCTGGCCGCGGCGCTCGCGCCGTGGCGCCGGGTGATGCTGATCGAGGCGGAAGATACGCCGGGTTACCACGCCACTGGCCGATCGGCGGCTTTCTGGCACGAAACCTATGGCGGGGCGACGGTCCAGCCGCTGTCCATCGCGTCCTTCGATATGCTTGCGCACCCGGCTCCCGACTTTTCCGAACGCGCCTTTCTTTCGCCGCGCTCGGCGCTGACCATCGGCCGTCGGTCCGAAGCAACGGCCGTCGACGCTTTTGCTGCCAAATTTGCGGCCAGGGGCGTCGATGTCGTGCGGATTGGCGCCACCGATATCGCGCGAAACATCCCCGGCGTTCGTGCCGATTGGAGCGAAGCGGCCTATGAGGCGGCGTGCAGCGATATCGACGTTGGCGCGCTTCACGCCGCCTATCTGCGGGCGGCCAAGCGAGACGGAGCGCTTCTCGCGATCCGAGCACCGCTGGAATCGGCACGGCGGACCGCCGACGGCTGGGACGTCCGGGTGGGGGGGGAGACCATCCATGCGGCGCTGATCGTCAATGCCGCGGGGGCTTGGGCGGACCGCGTTGCGGCGGCGTGCGGGGTCGCGCCGGTGGGCATCCGTCCCTATCGCCGCACCGTCGTCCAGCTGCGGCTCGGGGTGGCTGTGCCTGCCGAACTGCCGCTGATCGTTCACGTCGGCGGCGATTTCTATTTCAAGGGCGAGAGCGAAGGGCGGGTGTGGCTCAGCCCGCATGATGAAACGCCGGTCGAGCCGCATGACGCGGCACCCGAAGACGTCGATGTGGCGATCGCGATCGATCGCTTGCAGGCCGTCGTCGATTGGCCCGTTGCCGCCGTCGAACGCAAATGGGCGGGGCTGCGCAGCTTTGCACCCGACCGTGTTCCGGTGTTCGGCGCCGATCCGCACCAGCCCGACTTTATCTGGTGCGCGGGGCAGGGCGGCGTCGGGATTCAGACCTCGCCCGCGATTGCGGCGCTGCTGGCGGCCGAGCTCGGGGCGCCGCCACCCTCAGGCATGATCGGGGACGTCGATCCGTTGCCCTTCGCGCCCTCGCGCTTCGCCTGATATCAATCTGGCGGCTTGCACGCCGCCTCCGTCTGCTTACCATAGGCTTGTCGCGTCACCGTGGCGCGCCAACGACCGGCGGAGGATCCGATGGCCCATTATTTCGAAATCAAGAAGAACAAGGCGGGCGAGCATGTCGCCTATTTCAAATATAACAGCGAAACGATTTTCTGGACCGAAGGCTATTCCAGCAAGGCGTCGGCGCTCAACGCCATCGAATCGATCAAGAAAAACGGACCGGGCGCGGAGATACGCGAAGCCGAATAGAGCGACGGCGCGGGCGTTCAGCGCGCCCGCGCTACCTCGAGCGCCGCGTCGCTGGCGAGCTGATCAGCGATTTCATTGTCGCCATGCCCGGCGTGGCCCTTGACCCACAGCCATTCGATGTCGTGCCGCTTGGCTTCGGCCAGCAAGCGCTGCCACAGGTCGGCATTGGCCACGGGCTTTTTGGCAGCGGTTTTCCAGCCGTTTTTCTGCCAGCCAAATATCCATTTGGTGATGCCGTCGCGCACATAGACGCTGTCGGTCGACAGTTCGACTTTGCAGCCTCGTTTGAGCGCCGCCAGCGCCTCGATCGCCGCAAGCAACTCCATGCGATTGTTCGTGGTATCGGGCTCGCCGCCCGATAGTTTCTTGACCACATCACCCCACCGCAGGACCGCGCCCCAGCCGCCGGGGCCGGGGTTGCCCTTGCACGCACCATCGGTGGCGACGATCACCGTCTTCGTCCGTTCGTCGCTCATGCGGCGGCAAACAGGCTGGCAGCATCGGCGGCGCGATAGCGCAGCAGGCGGGCGAGGAAGGGCGAGGGATCCTTGCGCGTAACCAGCGCGTCCGCTGGCGTATGTACCCAGTCGTGCGCGCGCGTCAGCAGGAACCGCAGCGCGGCGCCGCGCGCCAGCGTCGGCAATGCGGCGCGCTCGGCCTCGGTCAAAGTGATTTCGCGCGCGTAGCCGCGCATCAGCGCCCCCGCGAGCGCGGGGTCGCAGGTGCTGCCGTCGGCGGAAAAGGTCCATGCCGCATGGGTGATCACCAGATCATAGGCGCGAAAGTCGGTGGCGGCGAAATAGAAGTCGATCAGCCCCGTCACCCGGTCGCCGAGCATCAGGACATTGTCGGGAAACAGGTCGGCGTGAATGACATGGGCAGGCAGGTCGGCGGGCCAATGCGCCTCCACGAAGGCGAGTTCCGCATCGACGATCGCCTGCAAGCCCGGGCGTACTGCGTCGAGGTTTCCGGTCGCGTCGGCGACACCGCGCCAATGTCGGTGGCCCATGCTGTTGTCGCGAGCGCCGTCATATCCGGCGAGCGAGCGGTGCATCGCGCCGAGCGCGGCGCCCGCCGCCTCGCACTGCGCGGCGTTGGGATGAGTGAGCGATATGCCCGACAAAAACTGGATGATGCAGGCGGAACGGCCCGAAATCTGCTGGACGGCGACACCGCTGCGATCGCGGATCATTGCCGGCACCGGCGAGCCGCTGTTCGCGAGATGGTCGAGCAGGTCGACAAAGAACGGCAGATCGCCTGCGCTGACGCGCTTTTCGTAAAGCGTCAGGATGAACCGGCCCGCGGTCGTTTCGAGCAGGAAATTGCTGTTCTCGACCCCCTCGGCAATGCCCTTGCACGACAGGACGCTGCCAATGTCATAGCGTGCGACCAGCGCAGCCAGGTCGGCGGGATCGACATGTGTATACACCGCCATCAGGCGGCTGCCGGTTCGAGCCCGCGCGGCAGCTTGAACACCATATTCTCTTCGGCGGTGACGACGACATCCTCGACGATGCGTCGGTGCGCCGCAACCGCATCGATGACTTCGCGGACCAGCGTTTCGGGCGCGCTGGCGCCCGCAGTGATGCCCAGTGTCGCGATATCGGTGAGCCAGACGGGATCGACATCGCCGCCGCGCTGCACCAGATGCGCCGGGGTTCCCATGCGTTCGGCCACTTCGACCAGGCGCAGGCTGTTCGAGCTGTTCGGCGCGCCAATCACGATCATGCGGTCGCAGTCACCGGCAATTGCCTTGACCGCATCCTGCCGGTTCGAGGTGGCGTAACAAATATCTTCGCCGCGCGGCCCCGAAATGGCCGGGAAACGGTGCTGCAGGGCGGCGATGATGTCGCGGGTGTCGTCCACCGACAGCGTGGTCTGGGTCAAAAATGCCAGCCTGTCGGGGTCGGGCGGTGTCAGCGCGGCGACATCATCGACCGATTCGACCAATGTCATCGCGCCGTCGGGCAATTGGCCCAGCGTGCCGATGACCTCGGGGTGACCGGCGTGGCCGACAAAGACGATGTGGCGGCCCGCTTCATGCGCGCGTTCGGCCTGCCGATGGACTTTCGATACCAGGGGGCAGGTCGCATCGATGTAATCGAGCCCGCGCATTTCCGCCTTCGCGGGAACCGCTTTGGGCACACCATGGGCGCTGAAAACAACCGGCACGCCATCGGGAACCTGATCGAGCGATTCGACGAAAATTGCGCCTTGCGCCTTCAGCGTGTCGACGACGTAGCGGTTGTGAACGATTTCGTGGCGGACATAGACCGGCGCGCCAAAACGCCCGAGCGCGAGTTCGACGATGCGGATGGCGCGATCGACGCCGGCGCAAAAGCCGCGCGGCGCGGCGATCAAAACCCTGAGTTCTGCGATTTCGTCGCCGTTCGGGCGCGGTGTCGGATGGGGAGCGTTCATGATGGAGGCGCTCTAGCGCAGCAGGCCATATAGCGTAAAGCGGCTTCACACCGTTGCGCCGCGTTCATCGCACCGATAAGAAGCGGCGCGCATGAAGCGGGATCAACCGTCCCGACTGACTTGAACTGGTTAGTGCGCCTGTTTGGAAAGCCCGATTATCATGATGTCCATTTCGTTCCCGTCGCGTAAACTTCTGACCGTGCTTTGTGGCACGGCGGCCATGGCGACGGTCGCGGGCTGTGCGAAGGACAATGACATCGACGTGTCGGGCGGCGTCGGCATCACCGCTACCCGCAGCGCGTGCCCTGCGGTCGCTGTCCCGCTGCACACCGGCGACATCACGCTGTTCGACCCGGCGACCAGCCGCGATGCGAGCGCGATCGACGTGGTCGCCGCGATCACCAATGTGACGCCAGTATGCAACGATGCGAGCGAGAAGGTTTACCAACTTGCCAGTTTCGACGTCATCGCCACGCGCCGCGATGCCGGTCCGGCGCGTTCGGTAACCCTGCCTTATTATGGCACCGTGTTGCAGGGCGGCACGGCGGTCGTTGCCAAGCGCCTCGGCAATGTCGTGGTGACTTTTCCCGAAGGACAGACCCGCGGCACGGGCCGCGGGCAGGCGTCGGCTTATGTCGACCGCGCTGCCGCGACGCTTCCCGCCGATATTCAGGAACGCATCACGCGCCGCCGCAAGGCAGGCGACCAGGATGCCGCGATCGATCCGCTGAGCCAGCCCGAGGTGCGCGCCGCGGTACAGCGTGCCAGCTTTGAACTGCTCATCGGTTTCCAGCTGACGCAGGAACAGCTCGAATATAACGTCCGACGATAGTTTCGCGGCGGCGCTTCGGCGTCGTTCGCAACCGTTTGCCCTGCGCGCCGTTCCGGTGACGCAGGGCTTTTCGCGTGCGCCAAGCTGCGATAGGGCGCGCCAGACTTTCTCCGATCGAAGATAGGCCAAACCCCGTGACCCTGTTCAGCCGTTTTTCCGACCATATCGGCGCCGCGCTCGATACGCTCGCCGCCAAGGGAGCCTTGCCTGCCGGGCTCGACCGCGCCGCGATCAGCGTCGAGCCGCCGCGCGATCCGGCGCACGGCGATGTTGCCACCAACGCCGCGATGGTGCTCGCCAAGCCCGCGGGCATGAACCCGCGCGCGCTCGCCGAGCTGCTGGTCGCCGAGCTGGCGGCGCTCGACGAAGTGACCGAGGCCAGCGTCGCCGGTCCGGGGTTCATCAACCTGCGCCTTGCCGATGGCAGCTGGCGTGACGAACTGGCGCTGATCCACATCGAAGCGGCCGATTATGGCCGGTCGGCGATGGGCCGGGGGCGGCGCGTCAATGTCGAATATGTGTCGGCGAACCCGACCGGCCCGATGCACGTCGGCCACTGCCGCGGTGCGGTCGTTGGTGACGCGCTGGCGGCGCTGCTCGAATTTGCGGGGCATCAGGTCACCCGCGAATATTACGTCAACGATGCCGGGGCGCAGGTCGATGTTCTCGCGCGGTCGGTGCATATGCGGTACCGTGAGGCGCTCGGCGAGAATATTGGCGCGATCCCCGAAGGCCTCTACCCCGGCGATTATCTGATCCCGGTCGCAGGTAAGCTGGCGACCGAATATGGCGACCGTTTCGTCGAGGCGCCCGAAAGCGCCTGGCTTGGCCTGTTCCGCGCTGAGGCGGTGAGCGCGATGATGGACATGATCCGCGCCGACCTTGCCAAGCTTGGCATTCATCACGACCTGTTTTCGTCCGAAGCCGAATTGCAGGCTGCGGGCAAGCCCGCCGACGCCGAAAAATGGCTGCGCGATCACGACCTCGTCTATGACGGCGTGCTCGAAGCGCCGAAGGGCGAAACCCCCGAGGATTGGGAACCGGTCGAGCTGCCGCTGTTCCGCTCGACCAAGTTCGGCGACGATCAGGACCGCCCGATCAAGAAATCGGACGGCAGCTGGACCTATTTCGGCGCCGACCTTGCCTATCATTTCCAGAAGGCCGAGCAGGCCGACGAGCTGATCGACATCTGGGGCGCCGACCATGCCGGGACGGTCAAGCGGATCAAGGCCGCTGTGGCGGCGTTGACCGACGGCAAGAAGAAATTCGACGTCAAGCTGGTCCAGATGGTCCGCCTGCTTAAAAATGGCGAACCGTTCAAGATGTCGAAGCGCGCGGGCAATTTCGTCACGCTCGCCGACATTGTCGATGAGGTGGGCAAGGACGCCGTGCGCTTCACCATGCTGACGCGCAAAGCCGACGCGCAGATGGATTTCGATTTCGCCAAGGTGGTCGAGGCCTCGCGCGACAATCCGGTCTTTTATGTCCAATATGCCCATGCGCGCATCGCTTCGCTCAAGCGCAAGCTCGCCGAGGCGGGGGTCGCATCCGCTGCGCCGAATGCCGCGCGCCTGGACGACTATGAACTGGGCCTCGTCAAGCTGCTGGCGCAATTCCCGCGTATCGTCGAGGCGGCGGCCTTGGCGCGTGAGCCGCATCGGATCGCTTTCTACCTCGGCGACGTTGCGGCGGCGTTCCACGCCTGGTGGAACCTTGGTAACGATCGTCCCGACGCCCGTGTCATTTTGGCAAATGACCCCGAATTGACTGCGACGCGCCTTTATTTGGCCGATGGAATCGGGCAGGTTATCCGAAACGGGCTGCACCTGATGGGGGTAGAGGCGCTCGAGGAGATGAACTGATGGCCGAGGACAAGAACGCCGAGCAGGGCGAAGCGGGGCTGGGGCTGGAAAGCGAAGACCGGTTGCCGTGGCTCGAAGCCGCCGACGGGGTCGAGGAAGATGGCGAAGTATCGCCCGCGCGCCTGCTGGTGATGGTGCTGGGCGGATTGCTGTTGATCGGCGCGGTGCTCGGCGGCCTGTGGTGGGTCCAGAATGGCGGCGCGCGCGGCAAGGGCGAACTGATCGCGGCGCAGGACGGCAATTACAAGGTCGCGCCGAAGAATGATGGCGCGAAGACTTTCGAAGGCGAGGGCGATGCCAGCTTCTCGGCCAGCGAAGGCGCCGAACCCGCGGGCAAGGTCGATCCGACGCGGATGCCCGAAGAACCTGCCGTCACGCCGCAGGAGCGCGAAGCGGCAAAGGCAGCGGCGGCCAAGGCCGCTGCGGACAAGGCGGCGATGGCGAAAGCCAAGCCTGCGCCGACGACCGCCAAGTCCGAGCCGAAGGTCGCTGCGGCCTCCGCCAAGGCTCCCGCCACGACAGCGAAGTCGGCGCCGACGCCTGCCGCTACCGGATCTGCGATGATCCAACTCGGCGCGTTCAGCAGCGATGCCGCCGCGGCGAAGGCATGGACGAACCTGTCGAAGCGTTTTGCCTATCTGGCCGATCTCAACAAATCGGTGTCACCGGCCAAAGTTGGCGATGGTACGGTCTATCGCCTGCGCGTTGCGGCCGGAACGGCAGCTAACGCCGCGAATTTGTGCGGAAAATTGCGCGTCGCGGGCGAAAATTGCGTCGTCGTTCGCTGATTTGGCCCGTCTGGCCGCAGACTCCGTTGGTACAATCGCGCCGCTATGGCATGTTGCGCGGCGTGGCGGCTGCGTGAGGGGGCGGCGGCCAAGGGAGTTTGAGATACGATGATACCCGCCATTTTCGGCCTGTCGGGACTGACCCTCACCGACGACGAGCGCGCCTTTTTTCGCGACAGCGACCCCGCGGGCTATATCCTGTTCGGACGCAATATCGAAAATCGCGAGCAGCTGCGGCGGTTGACCGACGAATTGCGCGCGCTCGACGGGCGGACCAACGTGCCGATCCTGATCGATCAGGAGGGTGGCCGCGTCGCGCGGATGAAATCGCCCGAATGGCCACTGTTCCCGAGCGGCGCGACCTTTGACGCGCTCTATGATCGCGCCCCGGCGAGCGCGATCGAGGCGGCGCGATTGAATGCGATGGCGCTCGCCGCGATGCTGGCCGAGGTCGGCATCAACGTCGATTGTCTGCCGCTGCTCGACGTGCGCCAGCCGGGCGCCAGCGACATCATCGGCGACCGCGCGCTGGGCAGCGAACCAATGCGCGTCGCGGCACTCGGCCGCGCGATCCTTGGCGGACTGCAGGACGGCGGCGTGCTCGGGGTCGTCAAACATATTCCCGGCCACGGGCGCGCGCTGCTCGACACGCACGAGGCGCTGCCCGTCGTAACCGCGTCCGACCGCGATCTGCAAACCGATCTCGCACCGTTCGCGGCGCTCCGCGATGCGGCGATGGCGATGACCTGCCATGTTATTTTCGACGCCTGGGACCCGGATCGGCCCGCAACGCTGTCGCCGATCGTCATCGACAGCGTGATCCGCCAGCGTATCGGTTTCCACGGCCTGCTGATGTCCGACGATCTGGATATGAAGGCCTTGTCGGGCGATGTCCCCTCGCGCGCCGCCGACGCCGTGGCGGCCGGGTGCGACATTGCGCTCAATTGCTGGGGCAAGATGGACGACATGGTCGGAATAGCGAACCGGCTCGACCCGATCAGCACCGTGTCGCGCGCGCGGCTGGAAGGCGCGATGGACCGTATCGCGGGAGTCGGCGACGACCGCGCCTTTGCCACGCTGGTCGATCAGCGCGACGCGCTGCTCGCGGTCGCCTGAGCGGTCGATGGACGAGCTGGCGCTCGAATTCGACATTGCGCCAGCGGCGCCCGAGCGCGACGACGCCCTGCAACTGACGCTTGAAAGCTGGGAGGGGCCGCTCGACCTGCTCCTCGCGCTCGCGCGGAGCCAGAAGGTTGACCTCAAGCAGATTTCGATCCTCGCGCTCGTCGAGCAATATCTGGCGTTCATCACCGAGGCGCGCGAGCTGAAGCTGGAGGTCGCCGCCGATTATCTGGTGATGGCAGCGTGGCTCGCCTATCTCAAATCGGCACTGCTGCTGCCCAAGGATCCGCTCGAGGAGCCGTCGCCCGACGAACTTGCGTTGCGCCTGCAACTGCGGCTGCAGCGGCTGGCGGCGATGCGCGAGGCGGCGGCGCGGCTGCTCGCGCGCGATCGCATTGGGCGCGACGTGTTTCTGCGCACCAAACCCGAAGGACTGCGCGACGTCCGGGTGCGGCGCTGGGATGCCAGCCTGTACGATCTTTTGGCCGCCTATGGTCAGGTCAAGCTGCGCAGCGAACCTGTCGTCCACATGGTGTCGCGCCGCCCGGTGGTGACGCTCGATGCCGCGCTTCATCATTTGCAACGGATGATCGGGGTCAAGCTCGACTGGGCCGAACTCGCCGATTTCCTGCCGCCCGACTATGACGGGCCGCTGCGCCGCTCGGCGATTGCGTCGAGTTTTGTCGCGGCGCTCGAACTGGCGCGGCAGGGTCGCGTCGACCTGAAACAGGCCGGGGCATTCGAGCCGCTTTATCTGAAAGCCGCGCAAACGGGACAAGCTACCGCATGATTGACGATCTGGAACGCGCCATCGAAGCGATGCTGTTTGCGAGCGACGCGCCGCTCGACCCGCGCCAGCTTGCCGCGCGGCTGGCCGATGAAATGACGCCGGGGCAGGTGCGGGCGATCATCGAGGCGATCGCCGCGCGCCACGCGGGCAGCGGCATCGAACTGGTTGAACGCGGCGGTCATTGGCATTTTCAGACCCCCGCCGATCTGGCGCATCTGCTCCGCCGCGAGCGCGACGATCCGCGCAAGCTGTCGCGCGCCGCCGCCGAAGTGCTGGCGATCGTCGCCTATCACGAGCCGGTCAGCCGCGCCGAGATCGAGGCGATCCGCGGCGTCCAGACGTCGAAAGGGACGCTGGACGTGCTGATGGAGGCCGAATGGATTGCCCCCGCAGGGCGTCGCGAGGTGCCGGGGCGGCCGCTCATCTACAAGACGACCGACGCATTTTTGCAGCATTTCGGACTTAGCAGCCGCAAGGATCTGCCGGGCATCGACGATCTGCGCGCGGCGGGTTTGCTCGACCCCGTCGATCTCGCTTTTGACGATGCGATGAGCGAGCTAGACCTAGTAAAAGACGGCGAAGAAGCTTAGATGAGCGCCGCAAGGAGAATTTGATATGGGTAGCTTCAGCATCTGGCATTGGCTGGTCGTCGGCATCCTCGTGCTGCTGCTGTTCGGCAAGGGCCGGTTTTCCGATATGATGGGCGATGTCGCCAAGGGTATCAAAAGCTTTAAAAAGGGCATGGCGGACGACGAGGAAGCGCCCGGCACGCCGAAGCATATCGAAGGCCAGCGCGCGCCCGACGGCGCCCCGGTCTCCACGCCGACGGGCGAGCGCGACAAGCTCTGAACCTTTTCGGCGCGCGGGAAAATTAGGTCATGTTCGACGTCGCGCCTACCGAGCTGCTGCTCGTCATCGTGGTTGCGCTGGTGGTCATCGGTCCCAAGGATTTGCCCAAGGCGATGCGCTTTGTGGGCAAGTGGATGGGCAAGGCGCGCGGGATGGCGCGCCACTTTCGATCCGGACTCGACACAATGATGCGCGAGGCTGAGCTTGAAGAGCTCGAGAAACAGTGGCGCGCGCAGAATGACGCGATCATGCGCGAATTTCCGCGCATCGATGATGCAAACGCTCCAGCGCCATCCCCAACGTCGGCACCGGACACGAGCGCCCCGGCTGGCACGTCGGGACCGCCGAGCGACGCCGATGTCGATCAGGCGGCCGCCGCGACACCGCCCGAAACGCATGCCGTGCCTCCGCGTGATGGGCCGCTGCCATGACCGCCGAACCCGTTTCTGTTGCGAGTGAAGAGGATGGCGCGGGCGGCAAGATGCCGCTGCTCGACCATCTGATCGAATTGCGCTCGCGGCTTCTGAAATCACTGGTCGCCATTGGTCTCGCCTTTGGCGTCTGCCTCTATTTTGCCGAGCCGATCTTCAGCATCCTCGTCCAGCCGCTCGTTGCAGCGGGGCAGGGCAAGATCATCTATACCCAGTTGTTCGAGGCGTTCTTTGTCCAGATCAAGGTCGCGCTGTTCGCGGCGATGATGATCGCCTTTCCGGTGATCGCGAACCAGTTGTGGAAATTCGTCGCGCCGGGCCTCTATCGTCAGGAAAAGCGGGCGCTGCTGCCGTTCATTCTGGCGACGCCCGTCCTGTTCACGGCGGGGGCGTGCCTTGCCTATTTTGTCACCATCCCCGTCGCGTTGAAATTCCTGCTCGGTTATCAGGGCGATATGGGCGGTATCCAGCAGGAAGCGCTGCCGTCGGTCGCCAATTATCTGAGCTTCATCATGCAGTTCATCATGGCGTTCGGCATTGCCTTCCTGCTGCCGATTTTCCTGATGCTGATCGAACGATCGGGGCTGGTCACGCGCGCGCAGCTGGTATCGGCGCGCCGCTACATGATCGTCGCCGCCTTTGCGATCGCGGCGGTTGCGACCCCGCCCGATATTCTCAGCCAGTTCCTGCTCGCGGTTCCGCTGATCCTGCTTTACGAGCTGTCGATCTTTGCCATCTGGTTTACCCAGCGCCGACGCAAAACAGGCGCCGAAGCGGCGCCTGTCGAGCCTCTCGAAGAGGCTTAGGGTAAGCTCTACTCGCCCGATCAGTTGATCGCGTCGCTGCCGGCCTGACCGA
This sequence comes from Sphingopyxis microcysteis, assembly GCF_012274265.1. GTDB lineage: Bacteria > Pseudomonadota > Alphaproteobacteria > Sphingomonadales > Sphingomonadaceae > Sphingopyxis > Sphingopyxis microcysteis. The sequence continues at coordinate 1,218,161 of NZ_JAANYY010000002.1, read as the reverse complement.
CCGATTCGATGTCGCGGCCTGCACCCTTCACCGTATTGCAACCGGTGACGACGACGCTGGCCAAGATGGCAAGGATGATTGCTCGAAAACTGGTCATGGAATCCAACCTCTCTGAACTCGATGCAAAATGGCCCGGCGCGCTTCGAGGGGGGGGGAGGGAATGCGGGCCGGGCCAATGTTGCTGAGCAGCGCTGCGGGGGGGCGATGATCGCTGCTCGAACGGGAAACGAGCCAGATGTCCGATAAGTTCCCGAAAAAAGTGATCGCAGCGAAATAATTTTCGATTTTTTCTTCGTCGAGAAAATCGAATTTGGATTCCAATGGCTTGATTACGTCAGCGTGGTCAGTCCGCTGAGTACCGCCAGCCCCAGGAAGGCCAGAAAGCCCATGGAATCGGTGGTCATGGTGACAAAAATGGAGCTTGCCACCGCCGGATCCTGATCGAGCCGGTCGAGCAACAGCGGGATCGCGACGCCGGCGACCCCGGCGACGAAGATGTTGACGACCATCGCTGCGGCGATCACCGCGCCGAGCTGTGGGTTCGCGAACCATAGCGCGGTGGCGCAGCCGGCGATCAGCGCGATCGTGCCGCCGTTGAGCAGCGCGATCTTCATCTCGCGCCAGATCGCGCGCCAGCTGTTCGAATCGGTGAGCTGGTTCATCGCGAGTGCGCGCACGGTCACCGCCAGCGTCTGGGTTCCGGCATTGCCGCCGACCCCGGCAACGATCGGCATCAGCGCGGCGAGCGCGACCATCTGTTCGATCGCGCCGCCGAAAAATCCGACGATCGACGACGCGAGCAACGCGGTGCCAAGGTTGGCGACCAGCCACCGCACGCGCGCGCTGTATGTTTCGCGGATCGGTTCGTTGATGTCGCCGTCGCCGGCGCCCGACAGGCGCAATATATCCTCGCCCGCCTCTTCCTGGATGATGTGCACGATGTCGTCGACCGTGATCATCCCGACCAGCCGTCCGCCCTTGTCGACGACCGCGGCCGAAATCAGCGCATATTTCTGGAAGCGCAGCGCGACCTCTTCCTGGTCCATGTCGATCGGGATCAACGTCTGCTCGCGCTTCATCACGTCGCTGATCGCGATGTCGCGCGGGGTGCGCAGGATCCAGCTGAGCTGACAGGTGCCGATGGGGCGGTGCATCGGATCGACGACGAAGATTTCCCAAAAATCGCTGGTCAGCGTGGTGTCTTCGCGCAGCCGGTCGATCACGTCGCCGACGGTCACATGTTCGGGCACCGCGACAAGATCGCGCTGCATCAGGCGCCCGGCCGATTCCTCGGGGAAAGACAGCGCATCTTCGATCGCGGCGCGATCTTCGGGCTCCATCGCGTCGAGCACCGCCTGCTGCTCGTCGGCTTCCATATCCTCGATGATCGCGACGGCATCGTCGGTATCGAGTTCGGACGCGAGTTCGGCGACCTGTTCGGGCGCGAGCAGGTCGATCAGCTCCTCGCGAACATAATCGTTCATTTCCGCCAGCACGTCGGCCGACAGCATATTGCCCAGCACCGCAGCCAGCATCGGGCGCTCGTCGCTGCGCGCCAGTTCGAACAGGTCGGCGATGTCGGCGGGATGCAGGCGCCCGATCCGTTCGCGCGCCGCTTCGCCTTCGCCCGCTTCGGCCAGTTCGATGACGTCGCGGACGAATTCGGGCTTCAGCCGATCGTCTTCGTCCAGTTCGGTTTCGGGCTCACGCAGCGGCTGATCACGGTCGCGGTCATCGGCGGCGATGAGGTCGTCCGGCGGCAGGGATTCTTCGCGTTTGTCCATCGCGCGGTCCTCCCTGGTTTCTGGCGGCGTCCGAGTTTTCCCTAGTGCCGCGACCCGCCGATGGCAACGCTGCGAACGCCTTTTTGGCATTTAGTGCGTGGCTTTGATCGCGGCGGCGGCTATGGGACCGCCAACGCAGACCGCAGGAGTTCAACCATGTCCGAAACGCTCACCCTTTCGCTCTCGACCGGCGATGTCGTTATTCGTCTCCGCCCCGACCTCGCGCCGCAACATGTCGAACGCATCTCGTCGCTCGCCAAGGAAGGTTTTTACGACGGCGTCGTGTTCCACCGTGTGATCCCGGGCTTCATGGCGCAGGGCGGCGACCCTACGGGAACCGGCATGGGCGGCAGCCAGCTTCCCGACCTGCCGCAGGAATTCAACAGCGAACCGCACGTCCGCGGTGTGTGTTCGATGGCGCGCGCGCAGAACCCGAACAGCGCGAACAGCCAGTTCTTCATCTGCTTCGACGATGCACGTTTCCTCGACAACCAGTACACCGTCTGGGGCGAAGTGATCGAAGGCATGGAGAATGTCGACGCGCTGCCCAAGGGCGAGCCGCCGCGCGAGCCCGGCAAGATCGTCAAGGCGACCGTCAGCTGATCGCCGATGCTTCCCCCTTGATGGGGGAAGGATATGGAGCCTTATCGCAAAGCGATTAGGCGGAGTTGGATGGGGGTGACGGTGCGTCCTTAGACCATCATCTGAGGCCGAGAGCGCACCCCCACCGCTGCGACTAGGCGGCAAGCTGCCAAGTCTCGCTGCCTCCCCCATGGCGGGGGAGGCATTTGGTGCATTATTCCCCGATAAAGCCGTTCAGCCGTTCGCACGCGGCGACCCAGTCCTGCTTGAATTCCTGCACGACCTGTCCGGCGCCCATCGCTTCGTTCATCAATCCGACGCCCTGACCGACCCAATAGGTCGCCAGCGCTTTGGCGCCTTCGTGGCCGCCCTCGGACAATTTGTCGACCTTGCGCAGCGCGGGCTCGCTGACCAGCGATTGTAGCGGCATCGGCAGCGGTTTGGGCGCGCCGTCGGCTTCCCATGCGTCGGTCCACGGCGAACGCAGCTGGCGCGAGGGTTTGCCGGTGCGGCTCTTGGAGCGCACGGTGTCGCGCGCGGACGCGGCGAGCATCTTCTCTTTCACCACCGGATTGGTTTCGGCCTCGGCTGTGGTGAGCCAGACCGACCCGCACCATGCGCCATGCGCGCCCATCGCCATCGCCGCCGCCATCTGGCGCCCGGTGACGATACCGCCCGCTGCGAGGATCGGCGTCGTGTCGCCGATTGCGTCGAGCGCCGCCGCGACCTCCGGGACCAGCACCATCGTTGCGACTTCGCCGCAATGACCACCCGCTTCGCCGCCCGCGACGACCAGGATGTCGACTCCCGCGCGAACCTGCGCCAGCGCATGATCGCGGGTGCCGACGAGCGCGGCGACAGGAACATTGTGGCGCTTGCCAAGCTCCAGCATCAGCGGCGGGGGGACGCCCAGCGCGTTGGCGATCAGGCGGATCGGGTGGCGGAACGCGACTTCGAGCAGTCTTGCCGCGCCATCCTCGTGCATATTGTCGCCAAAGCTCTGGCGGCTTTCCATCGCGGCTTCGAGCCCCGAGGCATCGACGTCATATTTGCCGAGCAGGTCGGCGGCGAATTGCAGATGCGTTTCGGGGACTTTCGCCGCGACCGACGAGGGCGCCTCGCCCTTGCCGACGAAGCTGTTGGGGACGATCAGGTCAACGCCATAGGGCTTGCCGCCGATATGCGCGTCGATCCACTGCAGCTCTTCCTCTAGCCGTTCGGGCGGCAGCGCCGCGGCGCCAAAGACGCCCATGCCGCCCGCCTTTGACACGGCGACGACGACGTCGCGGCAGTGCGAGAAGGCGAGCAGGGGGAATTCGATGCCAAGCATCGCGCAGATGGGTGATTGCATTGAGCCTCTCCGGATGTGGACCAAAGTGCCACGTAGCGTGCATGTCAGCGTTAGTTAACGTAAACGTCAAGTTGATTTGCTGCGGTCGCCCACTATCGCAGTCCGATGACCCAGTTTTCCCTTCCTGACTTCGACATCGACGCCTTTGTTCGCACTACCCTTGCCGAGGATCTGGGGTCGGGCGGTGACATCACCTCAATGGCCGTGATTCCCGCCGACGCCCGCTTTGGCGGGGTGATGGACAGCCGCGATCCGATCATCGTCGCGGGGCTGCCGATCGCCGAAACCTTCTTTCGCGCGCTCGATCCAGCTATGGAGATCGAAATTCTGGTCGCCGAAGGCGCCGAAGTTGGCGCGGGCAGCGATTTGATGCGGCTGTCGGGCAATGCCCGCGCGATGCTGACCGCCGAAAGGTCGGCGCTCAACACCGTACAGCATCTGTCAGGCATCGCGACGATGACGCGGCAATATGTGAACGCGCTGGCCGGAACCGGCGCGACGTTGCTCGACACGCGCAAGACGATCCCCGGCCTGCGGGTACTGGAGAAATATGCGACGCGGATGGGCGGCGCAAAAAACCACCGCATGGGCCTGTGGGACGCGGCGATGATCAAGGACAATCATGTCGCGGTCGCCGGATCGGTCGAGGAAGCGGTGCGGCGTGCGGTTGTCGCCGGAATCGCCGACATCATTGTCGAGGTCGACCGGGTGGCGCAGGTCGAGCCCGCGCTCGCCGCCGGGGCGACGCATCTCTTGCTCGACAACATGACGCTCAATGAATTGCGCGAATGTGTGGCGCTGGTCGATGGCAAGGTGCCGACCGAGGCGTCGGGCGGGGTGCGGCTCGACACGATCGGTGCGATCGGCGCGACGGGAGTGACCTATGTGTCGGTCGGGCGGCTGACCCAGTCGGCACCCGCGGCGGACATCGGGCTTGATTTTGCGCTGGTTTGAAGATTCTACCGTCGCCCCCGCGAAGGCGGGGTCCGCTGCCGTTTTACCCAGCGACGGAGGAAAAGGCCGACGGCGGCCCACGCCTGCGCGGGGGCGACGGTGGAGGGCCGCGACCGCACTCGCGCTGCTCCTCGCACCCACCGCAGCCCAAGCGCAGGCGCTCGCCTGCCAAATCCCCGATCGGATCCCGGTCCCGCGGCTGGAACAGCCCAAGCGCGGCGAACCGGTGCGCAAGACGCCGACCACCGGCTATTTGCTCAGCATGAGCTGGTCGCCGCAACATTGCGCCAATGTCCGCAATCCCCGCGACGCGCGCGACCGGTTCCAGTGCGCGGGCGACAATGGCCGTTTCGGCTGGGTGCTCCACGGGTTGTGGCCCGAAACCGACAGCCGCGACTATCCGCAATGGTGCCGCCCGGCCAAGATCGTGCCGCAGCCGGTGCTGAAACAGCATATGTGCATGACGCCATCGGCGCAATTGCTCCAGCATGAATGGGCGAAGCATGGCACATGCATGAGCCCGCATCCCGCGGCCTACTTCCGCTCCGCCGCGATACTGTTCCGCGCCGTGCGTTTCCCCGACATGGCGGCGCTGGCGGCACGGCCACAGACCGCGGGCAGCATCCGCCGCGCCTTTGCGGCGAGCAACCAAGGCGTGACCGCACCGATGATCGCGGTGACCACCGACCGGCAGGGCTGGCTGAAGGAAGTCCGCCTGTGCCTGGGCCCGCGGATGCGGCCGCAGCGCTGCAAACCGTTTCAGGTCGGCGCGCGCGATGCGCGAACGGTGCGGGTCCGACCTATCCCAAAGGATTAGCCGCTGTGCCGCTTTGATACGTCGCTTCTGTTAACGATCTTTTAACCTTACCAAGTCGTTAAGACCGGCATAGCTTGCCGGGCATGGACTCGGATCGCATCGACATTCGCCGCCGTCTTCAGGCTCATGGCGCCCGCCAGCTGACGATCGCGCGGCTACTTGCGCCCACCGACTGGCAGGGCGAGTTGCGCACGGCGCTGGCAGCGCACCGCGAGCCGGTGACGATTTTTGCCGGGAACGACCTGAGGCTGTTCTTGCAGAGTTTCGCGGTGTTTTTTACCGCGACGATGATGTTTTTGATCTGAGGGCTGACGTCCGAAACAAGACGTCGCCCCCGCCTGCGCGGGGACGACGGTCAGTCGGAACGTCGGCTCACCACACCAGAAGCAGGCGCCATTAGCGCTCTAATCGCACGCCTTGTGCAGCTTCCACGCCAGCACCGCGGATACCAGGCACATCGCCGCCACCATCAGCAGCGTGTCGTCGATCGTCAGCCCGATGCCTATCAACAGGCTGAGCAACAACGTCGCCGCCACCATGAAGCCCGAATTGACGATATTGTTCGCCGCCACGGTGCGCGCGGTCTGCGATTTGGCGACGGTGGTGGTCAGGAAGGCGTAGAGCGGGACGACGAACATGCCGCCCGCGACCGCGATGCCGAGCAAATCGAGGATGATGCGGTCGCCGGTCGCCAGCGCCAGAAAGTCGCGCCAGTTCATCAACTCGGTACCGATATGGTCCCACCCTTTGACGTTCCACCACAGGTCGAGGACAAACAGCCCCATCACGATCACCGATCCCGGCGAATAGCGCGCGGAGACATGGCCTTTCAGCAGCCGGTTGACGATGATCGAGCCGATCGCGACGCCGACCGAGAAGATCGCCGTGAATAGTGTCGCGACGGTATTGTCGGCGCCGAGCGCATTCTTGACCAAGGGCGGAAATTGCGCGGCGAGAATCGCGCCGATCGCCCAGAAGAAGCTGATCGACACGATCGCCAGGAACAGGCGCGGGATGTGCATCGTCGAATTGACCAGCCGCCACGACGAGCGAAAGACATTATGGTCGATGACCAGTCCCTGCGCCTCGGTCTCGGGCGGCGCGGCGGGGACGTAGCTCGCGGTCAGGCGGCCGATGACGGCGACTATGATGATCCCGGGGATGGCGATGTGCGGCGGGGTCAGCCCGCCGACGATGGTGCCGCCGAGGATCGCAATATAGGTCCCCGCCTCGACCCAGCCGGTGCCGGCCAGAACCTCGTCCTCCTCCAGATGCTGGGGCAGGATCGCATATTTGATCGGGCCGAAAAAGGTCGAGTGCGTTCCCATCGCGAACAGCGCCAGCAGCATGACCGGCACCAGATGCAGCCAGATGCCGATGGCGCCGACGATCATGATGAAGATTTCGGCGGTCTTGATCAGGCGGATCATCCGCGTCTTGTCGGTGCTGTCGGCGAGCTGTCCGGCGAGCGCCGAAAACAGGAAGAAGGGCAGGATGAACAGGCCGCCCGCCAGCGCGTTGAACCACGCCTCGGTCTCCGGATCCTTGTAGATGGTGAAGGTGACAAGGATCACCATCGCCATCTTGTAGAAATTGTCGTTGAACGCGTTGAGGAACTGGGTCGCGAACAGGGGCAGGAACCGGCGTTGCTTCATCAGCGCAAAGGAACCGGTCATTGAAAATCCACTTTTGCAGCCTGACAATCGGACAACGCCGCGACGTCACGGCAATATTGTTGTCGCGCGGGGGGCTTATCGGTTAGGGCAGGCAGGGTCAAAGCCCATTTTGGGTTTAACGCGCCGCGCCGGCGGGAATCAGGGGTCATGCTGAGTCTTCCGAATATCCTGACATTGTCGCGCATTTTGGCGGTGCCCATCCTGCTGTTCCTGCTGTGGCCGGGGGTGGTCGAGGGATCGCACCAGCCCAAGCCGATCGATTATGCGCTGGCGTTCGGTTTATACTGCCTGATGGGCATTACCGATTATTTTGACGGTTATGTGGCACGCTCGCGCGGCATCGTATCGCGGTTGGGGGCTTTCCTTGACCCGATCGCCGACAAGATCATGATCGCGGCGGTTATCCTGCTGCTGGTGTTCACTCGCGACATCGCGGGTTACCATGTCATTGCCGCGCTGATGATCTTGCTGCGCGAGATCATCGTGTCGGGGCTGCGCGAGTTTCTGGCGACCTTGCAGGTGTCGATGCCGGTCACCCAGCTGGCGAAATGGAAAACGACGTTCCAGCTCGTGTCGTTCGGCGCGCTGATCCTCGCCGGAGCGCTCCCTGCGTTCGAGTGGGTCAAGACGGTCGGGCTGGCGACGCTGTGGGGCGCGGCGGTGCTGACGCTGATCACCGGCTGGGATTATCTGCGCGTCGGCCTGAAGCACATGGACTAGCGCGATGGCGCTCAACATTTCCTATTTCGCCTGGGTGCGCGAGCGGATGGGGACGGCCGAAGAGGTCGTCGACCTGCCCGCCGACATAACCGACCTGACCGCGCTGCTGGCTTGGCTCGCGGCGCGCGATGCGCGCGGGGCGTTGGCCTTTGCCGAGCCGCACCGGATTCGCGCCGCGATCGACGGCGTGATGGCAGGAGCGGGGGCGCCGCTGGGCGAGGCGCGCGAGATCGCGCTGTTCCCGCCGGTGACGGGCGGATGATCCGCGTCGCAGTGCAGGCTGCGGCGATCGATGTCGGCGCCGAACTCGACCGGCACGATGCGGGCGGCCATGGTGCGAGCGCCAGCTTCATCGGGCGGGTGCGCGGCGATGGTGGACTGACCGAACTGTTCCTCGAGCATCATCCGGTGCTGACCCAGGCGGGGCTGCGCGATCTGGCGCAGGTCGCCGCAGAGCGCTGGCAACTCGCAGCGCTGACGCTGATCCACCGCGTCGGCGCGATGGCGCCGGGCGACACAATCGTGCTGGTGCTGGCGAGCAGCCCGCACCGCAGCGAGGCGCTGGCGGCGTGCGAGTTTCTGATCGACCGGCTTAAGACCGAGGTGATGCTGTGGAAGCGCGAGACGTTCGAGGACGGGCGCGCGGCGTGGGTTGAGGCGCGGGTGGGGGATGCGGTGCGGGCCGAAAGATGGAGCTAAACTAACGTCCGTTCGTCTCGAGCGAAGTCGAGAGACGCGCGGTTCGCGCGTGCCTTCGCGTGTCTCGACTTCGCTCGACACGAACGGGGTATTTGGCGCTAGATCACCCCGCCCGATGCTTCCGGAATATATCCGCCAGCATCCGGAACTCGTCCGCCCGCGGGCTGCCCTTGCGCCATACCAGCGCGATCGTGCGCCAGTCGTGATCCGAATCGAGCGGGCGAGTGTCGATGTCGGTGTGGTCGAGGATACCGGCCTCGATCGCCATTTGCGGCAGCATGGTGATGCCTAGCCCATTGTCGACCATCTGCACCAGTGTGTGCAGCGAGGTTCCCATCATCCGCGCCCCGGCGCGCAATTCGGGGCGGTTGCACGCGGCGAGGGCGTGGTCTTTCAGGCAATGGCCGTCCTCGAGCATCAGCATCTGCGCCGGGTCGATCTGGTCGGCGCTGACCATCGCGGGCAGCTCTTCGGACTGGTCGCCCGGGAAGGCGACGAACAGCGCGTCGTCGAACAGCGGCTCGCTCTCGACGTCGCCGCACGCGTAGGGCAGCGCGAGCAGCACGCAATCGACGGTGCCATGATGGAGCGACTCGCACGCCTGCGCGCTCGGTTCTTCGCGCAGGAACAGCTTGAGCGCCGGGCGTTCGCGGCGCAGCAAGCGCAGCATGTTCGGCAGCAGGAACGGGGCGATGGTCGGGATCACGCTCATCCGCAGTTCGCCGACGAGCGGCGCCGCGGCGGCGGCAGCCATGTCGGCCAGCTCCTCGGCCTCGCGCAGCACGCGGTGGGCCTTGTCGACGATCGCATTGCCCAGAACGGTGAAGCGGACGACGCGGCGGGTGCGTTCGACGAGGGTCTGGCCGAGCAGCGTTTCGAGCTCGCGGATTCCTGCCGACAGCGTCGACTGGGTGACGTTGCATGCGTCGGCGGCGCGGCCGAAATGGCCATGGTCGTGCAGCGCGACGAGATATTGCATCTGCTTCAGCGTAGGGAGGTAGTTCGACATTGATCGGATATAGCCATGAACCGGGTCGTTTTGAATGGTTTTACCGATAAATATTCGTCGCCATATCGGTGGCGATTGTTGCCGCTATCGGCGGCGCCGTGATAGCCAACAGGATCGGACAAAGCGGAGGGGCGGATGGCAATTTCCCGTTTTCTGATTGGCGGCGTGGCCAGCGCCCTGCTGCTTACCGGCGGCCTGTTCCTGTGGGCGGGCTATACGCAGGTTGCCGAGGAGGAGCTGCTGCCCGATCCGCCGCCCGCGCTCGCCGCGATCCCGGTGGCCGGGCCGAATGCCCCGACGCGCGGACCAGCGCCGCCCGCCTTGCCCGCCGCGAAGGAGGCGTCGCGCGAGGAACGGCGCTTCAACCGCTTCGACCGCGACCGCAACGACCGGATCAGCCGCGTCGAACTGATGTCGTCGCGGACCGCAGCGTTTCGCAAGCTCGACAAGGACGGCAATAACCTGCTGACCTTTGAGGAATGGGCGGCGGCGACGGGCGCGCGCTTTGCCGGGGCCGACGGCGACAAATCAGGCGACCTGACGCGCGCAGAGTTCGCGACGACGGCGCCGAAACGGACGGTGAAGGCGAAGTGTAGTTGTTGACCTGCTCGTCGCCCCCGCGGAGGCGGCGGGCGCCGTCGTTTTACGCGACGAGGCTGGTTCAGGCCTCCAGCGGCCCCCGCCTGCGCGGGGCCGACGGTCAGGCCGCGACGCCCTCGGCGACCTTTACCCAATCCGCCAGCGCGGCGCCCGCGCGCTGGGTATAGCCGAGCTTGCGGTCTTTCTTGCGAACCTCTTCGGCCAGCGGCGGGAACAGGCCGAAGTTGACGTTCATCGGCTGGTAGCTGGCGGCATCGGCGCCGCCGGTGATATGGCCGAGCAGCGCGCCCAGCGCCGTCTCGGGCGGCGGCGGGGGCAGCGTGCGGCCCGCGAGTTCGGCGGCGGCAAAGCGGGCGGCGATGAGGCCTATCGCGGCGCTTTCGACATAGCCCTCGCAGCCGGTGATCTGGCCGGCGAAGCGGATATGCGGCGCCGATTTGAGGCGGAGCTGATGATCGAGTAGTTCGGGCGAGCGGATAAAGCTGTTGCGGTGAAGCCCGCCGAGGCGCGCGAACTCGGCCTTTTCGAGCCCCGGGATGGTGCGGAACAGCTCGACCTGTGCGGCATGTTTGAGCTTGGTCTGGAACCCGACCATGTTCCACAGCGTGCCGAGCGCATTGTCCTGGCGGAGCTGGACGACCGCATAGGGCCAGCGCCCGGTGCGCGGATTGTCGAGGCCGACGCCCTTCATCGGGCCGAAGCGGAGCGTTTCGACGCCGCGTTCGGCCATCACCTCGATCGGCATGCAGCCTTCGAAATAGGGCGTGTCCTTTTCCCATTCCTTGAATTCGGTCTTGTCGCCGTCGATGAGCCCCTGGACAAAGGCATGATATTGATCCTTGTCCATCGGGCAGTTGATATAGTCCTTGCCGTCACCGATCGGACCGACCTTGTCCCAGCGGCTCGCCATCCACGCGATGTCCATGTCGATGCTGTCGCGATAGACGATGGGGGCGATCGCGTCGAAAAAGGCAAGCGCGTCCTTGCCCGTCGCGGTGCCGATGCTGTCGGCAAGCGCGGCGGCGGTGAGCGGACCGGTGGCGACGATGGTGAGGCCTTCGGTCGGTAGCGTATCGATGCGTTCGCGGACGATCGTGACGTTCGGGTGCGCTTCGAGCGCGCGGGTGACGCCGCCTGCAAACAGGTCGCGATCGACCGCCAGCGCCGATCCCGCGGGCACCTTGGTCGCGTCGGCCTCGCGCATGATGATCGAGCCCAGCGACCGCATCTCGCGGTGGAGCAAGCCGACGGCATTGCTGTCGCCGTCGTCGCTGCGGAAGCTGTTCGAGCACACCATTTCGGCGAGCGCGTCGCCCTGATGCGCCGGCGTCATGTCGCCGCCGCCGCGCATTTCGGAAAGGCGTACACGATACCCAGCCTCGGCGAGCTGCCACGCGGCCTCGGACCCGGCGAGGCCGCCGCCGATGATGTGTACGTCGTATTCCGCCATTTACCCTATCCGTTGACTTGCGACCAATCTGCCGCGCACTAGGCGCGTTGGGAACAAGATGCAAAGGGGCGGGCATGAGTGAGCAGGGTTGGGATCGGGCGCGGTGGCTGTGGCTCGCGGCGCTGGTTGGCGGGATCAGCTATTTCGCGGCGGTCTATATGCGGCTCGACGGGCCGGCGATCTGGGCGTGGAAGGCATCGGGGGTCGGGCTGCTCGCGATCTGGGCCGCGATGAACGCACGGAGCACGGACGGAAAGCTGATCGCGGCGGTGCTGGCGTTCGGGGCGCTCGGCGACTGGCTGCTCGATGCGGTCGGGATGCTCGCGGGCGCGGCGGCGTTCGCGACCGGGCATCTGATCGCGATCATCCTCTATCTGCGCAACCGGCGGCCCAGCCTGACCGCGTCGCAGAAACTGCTGGCGTGGGTGCTGGTGCCGCTGGCACTGCTGATGGCCTGGGGGCTGACGCGCGGCGCCGAGGCGGCGCTGATGGCCGCGGCGATCGCCTATACCGGCGGGGTAGCGATCATGGCGGCGACGGCGTGGACGAGCCGTTTTCCGCGCTACCGGACCGGCGTCGGCGCGATGATGTTCCTGGCGAGCGACCTGTTCATCTTTGCCGGGGAGGGCGGGGCGCTGAGCAAGGATGTGACCTTGTGGCTGGTGTGGCCGCTGTATTTTGGCGGGCAGGCGCTGATTGCCCGGGGGGTGGTGAGTGTGTTGGCGAGGGAGGGGCGTGGCTGAGCGGTAAAAGCCGCCAACTATGACATCGTCATCCCGGCGAAGGCCGGGATCTCGCCGGTGCAGCGAAACGATAGGGTGAGATCCCGGCCTGCGCCGGGATGACGAAAAAAGGGGTGGCTCCTCAACCCCAAGCAGCCGCTCTGCCCCTCCTCACTACCCCTCCCACGCCGCAATCGTCGTACGGTGGAGCAGCCGGTCGTAACCATCGTAGCCGCCGGTGGCGCGGTGCAGGACCGAGCGGTTGTCCCACATCACCAGCATGTCGGGCTCCCAAGGGTGCGAGTAACGAAATTCCTCGCGCCCCTGCCACTGGATCAGTTCGTAGAGCAAAGGCAGCGCCTCGGCATCGTCCAGACCATCGAAGCCGATAATATAACCCGCGCAACCGAACAGGCCGAGCCGCCCGGTTTCGGGGTGCGCGCGGATGTAGGGATGGAGCTGGGTTTCCAGCGCTTCGTCGCCCGAGCGAATGTCCATGCTGCGGTTCTTGTCGTTCGCGCCATACATGCCCGACGGCGCATAGCCGGCGCGGGCGCTGTGGACGGCCTGCAAACCTTCGATCCGTGAACGTAGTGCGGCTGGCATCGCGTCGAGCGCCGCGTGCTGGTTGGCAAATTCGGTGTTGCCGCCGACAGGCGGGATGGTGATGCCGAAGAGGCAGGTGCCTGCGGGCGGCCGCGCCTGAAAGCTCCAGTCGCTGTGCCAGTTTTCGGCGAACAGCGGCGCGGTCTCGTCGGCGCGGCGCCGGACCGCGATGACATGATCGCGGCCGGGGATCGGGCGGATGAAGGGATCGTCGCCGAAACCGCCGAAATAGCCGGTGAAGCGTTCCAGATCATCGTCGCTCATCTTCTGGTCGGGGAAGGCGAGGACGTGATGGTCGAGCCAGGCGGCGCGGATGGCGGCGACGGTCGCGGGGGCGAGCGGCAGGGTCAAATCGACGCCGGTGACGCGCGCGCCGCAGGCCTGCCCGCTGGGTGTGATGGTCAGGGTCATACCGCCATGCTGCGCCGATTGGCCGGTGCGGTCAATCGGGCGCGGCGGACTGCCCGGAATCGTCGCTGAAACGATGCGAGCGCCGCGCGATGGTGCTCGCAGTTCAGCCCAGCGCCATCTTTGTTTTCCTAATTTTGCGCCAAGGGGTCGAATTTGGAGAAGAATATGTTCCAGCTCAAGAAACTCGCGCTCGCGGCGCTGATCGGCGCCGGTACGATCACCGCGCTGCCGACCGAAGCCGACGCGCGCGACCGGCACCACCGCCATGGCTATTATGGCGACCGCAGCGACTATCGCGATTACCGGCGCGACTATCGGCGCGATGATCGCCGCGACTATCGCCGCAGCCATTATCGCGACCGCCGCTATTATTGCCGCCGCGACAGCGGCACCACCGGCCTGATCGTCGGCGGCGCCGCGGGCGCGTTGCTCGGTCGCGAAGTCGATCGTTACGGCGATCGCGCGCCGGGCACGATCATTGGTGCCGCCGCAGGCGCGCTGATCGGCCGCGAAATCGATCGCGGCGGGCGTCGCTGCTGATCGGCGTCGGCCACTGAACGGAACCGGAGCCGCTTGGCCGCGACGGTTCCGTTCAGAGCCTTTGACCGCCGGTGATTGAAGTCTGCTCAGCAGGCGATACTATGGCCGCGCGGGTGGTTGTCCCGCCACCCGGACGGAGGCCGCAGATGAAAATGCTGATCAAATTGGCGATTGGGCTGAGCACTGGCCTGTCGCTGGCGGTGCTTCCCGTGCAGGGAACCGCGGCCCTCCAGCAAGGCGCCAAGGCGCCCGACTTTACGTTGAGCGCGGCGCTGGCCGGAAAGCCGGTTCGCCTGTCGCTCGGCCAGATGCTGAAAAAGGGGCCGGTCGTCCTCTATTTCTTCCCCGCCGCCTTCACCCCCGGCTGCACGATGGAGGCGCATCTGTTTGCCGAGGCGAGCGACGATTTCAACAAGCTGGGCGCCCGCGTCGTCGGGGTGACCGCGGGCAATATCGAACGCGTCGCCGAATTTTCGAAATCCGAATGCCGCGACAAGTTTGCGGTGGCGGCGGACCCCGGCGCCACGGTCGCGGCGCGCTATGACGCCGTGATGCAGCGTCCCGACGGCACCCGGTTGTCGAACCGCACGTCCTTCGTGATCGCGCCGAACGGCACGATCCTGCTGCGCTATACCGACAGCAAACCGCAGGCCCATGTCGAAAAGACGATCGCGGCAGTGCGGGCGTGGAAGGCGAAGCGGCGGTAGGTTTGGGCTGGCGGGGCAAGGTCTGTTTGCGCCCGAAGTCAGACGTCGCCCCCGCGAAGGCGGGGGCCGCTGTCGGTTTACTCGGCGGCGCAGGAATAGGCGGCTGGCGGCCCCCGCCTTCGCGGGGGCGACCATCTAGGTAGGCCCACTCGCCACCCCAAAGCGGACGACCGTGCCGACGTCGGTAGCGCCTGCCCGAAACAGGCGGCCAGCGCCGTTCCCTATTTCGGGCGCCCGCTGAACCCCGCCGCAGTCCGCAGCGCGTCGGCATCCATCACATAGCCGTCGCTCACCACGGTCACCACGCGGCGGAGCGCACCGAGATCGGTCGATGCGTCGCCATCGACCAGCACCATATCGGCTTCCTTGCCCACCGCGATCGATCCGGTGCGTTTGTCGGCGCCGACGACGCGGGCGGGAATGATCGTTGCGCTCTGGAGCGCTTCGGCGGGGGTGAAGCCGGCCTGGCCGTAGATTTCCAGTTCGCGGACGAGTTCGATGCCCCAGCCGTCGGTCCCGGCGACGATCGGCACGCCCGCCTTGTGCAGGCGGCCCACCAGTTCCACCATCTTCGCATAGCTTTTGCGGTAATCGTCGCGGGTCAGCCCCTCGACGAGCGGATAGCCGCCCGCGATGAAGTTCGACCGTTCGATGACCGGCGAGACGATGCCCATATAGGGGGCATAGGCCGGGTGCGGCTTGCCGCCGTCCTGTGTCAGCATGCCTTCGAAGATGACGATCGTCGGGTCGACCAGCGTCTTCCTTTTCGCCAGGTCGGCGATGAAGCCCGACATCAGCGGCGCGTCGAGGTCGACGTCCTTAAAGTAGCGCGCCGGTCCTTCCATCCGCTGGCGGGTGTTGGCGCGGTCGATGACGTCGCGCGGCATCGATTCCATCACGACGAAATTGAGGTGGGTGAGCTCGTCATAGCCCGCCGCGACGGCTTCGCTGGGCTTCATCGTGGCGGGGACGTGGCCGTGGACGTGCAGCCCGAGCTTGTGCGCTTCACTGGCCGCGGGGGCGATCCACGCCGGGTTCATCGAGGTGTAGAATTTGATCCCCCACAGCCCGGCATCCTTGACCCGCCGCACCGCGGCGATCGTTTCGGCCTCGCTGCTGACCACTTCGGCGCCCTGCGCGGCGAGGGGATCCTTTTTGTCGATGATGACCGAGATGAAGGGCTCGCCCATGAGCAGCGTTCCCGCGGCGCGGCGCTTGGTCGCATCGACTGCGCGGTCGAAGGTGGTGCCGGGGCTGCGGAAGCTGGTGATGCCGTTCGCCATGTTGGCGAGCACGCTCCAGTCGTCGCCGATATGCAGATGGCTGTCCCAGATGCCGGGGACCAGCGTCTTGCCGGCGCCGTCGATGACCTGCGCGCCCGCGGGGGCTTTCAATGATCCGGCGGCGCCGATCGCGGCAATCTTGCCCTCCTGCGCGAGCACGGCGCGATCGGTCAGGAACACGCCCTTGTCGGCGTCGAACAGCCGGACATTGTCGAACAGCACCGGCGCCCTGGCGGCGGGGGACTGAAAGCGTTTGGCGATCGCGGCCACGGTGTCGGCGGTCGCGGCGTCCTGCGCATCGCGCAGCTGGCGGAGCGCGCCTTCATAGCCCGCAGGCATCACCGACAAGAAGCTGACGTCGGCAAAATAGCGCTTCTGCTCGTCGAGCCAGACCGGATAGGGCGAGGGCAATATGCCGCTGATGAAAGCGAGCTGGACGGTTTTAGGGCCGTTCGGGCCATTGATCACCTGGGTCGGGCCAAAGCTCATACGGCCCTTGCCGCTGGGCAGGAAATCGAGCCCCTTGTCGCCCGCGGCAGCGAGCGCGTTGATCAGCGGGGCATTGGCGATGCCGACGCCGCCCGCCGGGATATACCAGCCGCCTGCTGCGGCTTCGCCCGCGTCGGTCGCCGTTTTCCAGGTCGCACGGCCGCCCGCGACGCGATAATCCTCCGCCGCGTCGCCCGACATCGTGACGCCGCGAACGGTCGTCGCCGCAATCGTGCCGTCCGCGGCAAAGGTCGTGACCTGATCCATCTCGGTGATCCAGCCGCGAAGTTCCTGCGACCATCGATAGGCGGTGCGGCCATCGGGCAATTGCCATTGCCACTGGGTACCATGCTGACCGGCTTCCGACACCACGAGATAGCGGACCGCGTCGGCGGGCGGTTTGAGCAGGTCTTCCTTGGGAACCGGCGTCGATGCCGCGGCGGGTGCGGCGGTTTCATGCGCGTGAGCGGCGGGCAGGGCAGTCGAGGCCAGCAGAGCGGCGGCAAGAATCAGGCGCATTGTCGATTTCCCCCAATATGTTGTGCGATGACCGACAGTGGTAGGCGCATGGGGGCAGCCGAAGCAAGAACCGACCGGCGGCGAAAAATTGTCGATGAGTGTCGGCCACCGCCGCGCCGGACGCGGGGGCGAAGATCGTCAGTCGCGCTTTTGCAGGCTCACGACCGCATGGATCGGCAGTTCGGCATAGATATGCGGAAACAGGTCGCCGCCACGCGCTGGCTCCCAACGGACGGCGTCGCCGAGGAGGAACAGGTCCACCTCGGCGATCATGAGCGGGCGGCAATCGGCAAAATATTTGGCGATCGTGCCTTCCAGCTGTTCGGCGGTCGACAGGTGGATATAACCGTCGGCAATGTCCACGGGGGCGCCGCGGAACACGCGCTCGCGTTCAAAATCGGCCCATTGCTGCTGGGTCAGTATCTTGAAGGCGGTCGCGGCGGTCATGCGGAGGGCGCGTCCGTTGCCGGGGGGGCCGCCGCGGCCTCGGTGGCCTCGACGCCTTCGGCCTCATCCTCGTCGCCATCCTCGATCAACGCTGCCGAGACGACATGCTCGTCCTTGGCGACGTCGAACAGGCGGACGCCCGCACTGCCGCGGCCGATGACGCGCATCGTGTCGAGCCCCATGCGAATGAGCTTCGCCTGATCGGTGACGAGCATCAGCTGATGCGCCTGCGTCGCGGGAAAACTCGCGACAACGGGGCCATTGCGGCCGATATTGTCGATGTTGGTGATCCCCTGGCCACCGCGGCCCGTGCGGCGATATTCATAGGCCGACGAAAGCTTGCCATAGCCGTTGGCGCAGACCGTGAGGATGAACTGTTCGCGCGCGGCGAGCTCGGCCATGCGGTCGCCCTCCAGCGTCGGTTCATTCTCATTGTCCTTCCACGGTGCGGCGCGGAGATAGGCTTCGCGCTCCTCGCTGCTGGTGCCGACGCGGTGGAGGATCGACAGCGAAATGACTTCGTCGCCATCGGCGAGGCGCATCCCGCGCACCCCGGTCGAATTGCGGCTCTGGAATTCGCGGACGTCGTCGCCGGCAAAGCGGATCGCCTTGCCCTGACGCGTCGCGAGCAGCACGTCGTCGCTCTCGTCGAGCAGGGCAACGCCGATCAGGCGGTCGTCCTCGTCCTCGCCCTCGAACTTCATCGCGATCTTGCCGTTTGACGGGACGTTGGTGAAGGCGTCCATGCTGTTGCGGCGCACGCTGCCCTTCGCCGTGGCGAACATCACGTGCAGCTTGCCCCATTCGGCCTCGTCCTCGGGCAGTGGGAGAACGGTCGAGATCGTTTCGCCCTGCGCGAGCGGGAGGAGGTTGATCATCGGGCGGCCGCGCGTCGCCGGGCCGCCTTCGGGCAGGCGCCACACTTTCATGCGATAGACCTTGCCCGCGGTCGAGAAGAAGAGGACGGGGGTGTGCGTCGAGGTGACGAACAGCTCGGTGACGACATCCTCGTCCTTTGTCGCCATGCCCGCGCGGCCCTTGCCGCCGCGGCGCTGGGCGCGGAAGGTGTCGAGCGGGGTGCGCTTGATATAGCCGTCGAGGGTGACGGTGACGACCATCTCCTCACGCTCGATCAGATCCTCGTCGTCAATGCCGTCGGCGGCGGGCGCGAGGAGGGTGCGGCGCGGTTTGCCGAATTCGTCGCGCACCGCGACAAGTTCTTCGCGCATCACGGCATAGAGTTTGTCGCGGTCGGCGAGGATCGAAAGCAGTTCCTCAATTTCGGCCGCCAACTCACCGAGTTCCTTGCCGATTTCATCACGGCCAAGCGCGGTCAGGCGGTGCAGGCGGAGGTCGAGGATCGCCTTAACCTGTACTTCGGACAGGCGATAGGTCGCCGCCTCTTCGACCTCACCCTCGATCGCTTCGACGAGACGGATATAGGGTGCGATATCGCCGATCGGCCATTCGCGCAGCAGCAGCGCTTCGCGCGCCGCCGCCGGGCTGGACGAGCCGCGGATGATGCGGACGACTTCGTCGAGATTGCTGACCGCGACGACGAGACCGAGCAAGATATGCGCGCGGTCGCGCGCCTTGTTCAGCTCGAACTTGCAGCGGCGGGTGATCACATCTTCGCGGAAATCGATGAACGCCGACAGGATCGTCTTCAGCCCCATCATTTCGGGGCGGCCGCCACGGATCGCGAGCATGTTCGCGGGGAAGCTCGACTGCGCCGGGGTGTGGCGCCACAGCTGGTTCAATACGACCTCGGCGGTCGCGTCGCGCTTCAGCTCGATGACGACGCGGACGCCCTCGCGGTTCGATTCGTCGCGGATGTCGGCAACTCCCTCGATCCGCTTGTCGCGCGCCGCCTCGGCGATCTTCTCGACCAGGCCCGACTTGCCGACCTGAAAGGGAATCGACGTCAATACAATCGATTGGCGATCGTTCCTGCCTTCCTCGATCACATGCGTCGAGCGCATCATGATCGAGCCGCGGCCGGTGGCATAGGCATTGCGCACACCACCCTGGCCCAGCATCATCGCGCCGGTCGGGAAGTCGGGGCCGGGGACGATCGCCATCAGTTCGTCGAGGGTGATTTCGGGATTGTCGATCGTCGCGAGCGTCGCGTTGATCACCTCCGCCAGATTGTGCGGGGGGATGTTGGTCGCCATGCCGACCGCGATGCCGCCCGCGCCATTTACGAGCAGGTTGGGATAACGTGCCGGGAGGACGGTCGGTTCGGATTCGGAGCCGTCATAGTTCGGCTGGAAATCGACGGTATCCTTGTCGAGATCGCCGAGCAGTGTGGTCGCGACCTTGGCCAGGCGCGATTCGGTGTAGCGCATCGCCGCCGGCGGATCGGGGTCCATCGACCCGAAATTGCCCTGACCGTCGACGAGCGGGACGCTCATCGACCAGTCCTGCGTCATGCGCGCGAGCGCGTCATAGATCGAACTGTCGCCGTGCGGGTGATATTTACCCATCACGTCACCGACGATGCGCGCCGATTTGCGATAGGGGCGGCCCGCGACATAGCCGCTTTCAAACGCCGAATAGAGAATGCGGCGATGCACCGGTTTCAGGCCGTCGCGCACGTCGGGCAGCGCGCGGCTGACGATCACGCTCATCGCGTAATCGAGGTAGCTTGTCTTCATTTCGTCGACGATATTGATCGGCGAAATGCCGTCTTCGGACGGCGGCGTCGGCGTATTTTCTTCGGTCAAGACCCGGCCTTTTTTCTGCTTTTCGGGAAGTGGCTTTTACCTAGCCGACGGTGGCGGGAAATGCCAGCGATTCGGTGGGTTTTCAGGGAATGATTTCGCTGCCGTCCCACGCGAAAATCCGGCCGCTTTGGCTCGGCGTCAGCGCCCCCAGCACGCGCAGCAGGTTGGCGGCTGCGGTCGGCACGCTGGCAAGCTTTTCGGGAGGGACGCCGCGCTGGAATGGCGCCGACAGGCCGGTGTCGACGGTGCCGGGATGCAGCGCGACGACAAGGGCGTCGGCATTGCGGCGCGCCTCGGCAATCGCAAAGCTGCGCACCAGCTGGTTGAGCGCGGCTTTTGAGGCGCGGTAGCTGTACCAGCCGCCGCTGCGGTTATCGCCGATACTGCCGACGCGCGCGGACAGCATCGCGAACAGTGTGCGCCCGTGGCGCGGCAGCAGCGGAAGGAAATATTTGGCCACCAGCGCAGGACCGATCGTGTTGACGGCGAAATTGCGCGCCATCCAGTCGGGATCGATGTCGGCGAGCTTGCGTTCGGGCTGGCGTCCCTGGGCGTGGAGCAGGCCAGTCGCGACGATGACCAGCCGTGGCGGCGAGCCGCTGTCACGCACCAGCGCCGCCGCGGCCGCGACCGAGGCCTCGTCGGTGAGATCGATGCGATGTGTTGCCGGGAATGAGCGAGCGAAGCGGTGGATGACGTCATGGCGTCCATCGGCGTGCAAAGCTTCGGCGAGGGCGCCGCCGATCCCGCCTGAAGCGCCGATGATTACTGCCGAACCAGCGTCTGTCACCGTGGCGGCGTATCACGCCGGTTGCCGCCGCGACAAGCGATGCTTGCCAAACCGGCTGTGCGCCATATGACGGTGCGCCGTGACCAACCTGCTTTTTCCTGCCCGTCGATGGCCCTGATCGCGCTGATTGGCGCCAGCGAAGTCTTGCCCGACGGCGGGCTGCGCGCGCTCGTGACCGTCGCGGGCGAAACATTGATCGAGCGGCAGGCGGCGCGGCTGGCCGATGTCGGGGTGACACATATCGCGGTCGCGGTGGCCGCAGTCCCCGCCGACCTGCTCGCGACGTGCGACCGGATCCGCCGCCGCGGGCTGAAGATAACCCCCGTGCGCGCGGCCACCGACCTGATGGGGCTGGTGCAGGAGGATGACCGGATCATATTGGTCACCGACGGGCTGCGCGCAGGCGGGACGCATTATGCGGCGATCGCCAAACCCGGAGCGCCCGCGATCCTCGTCACCGGCGATACGCCGCTGACGCAGGGGTTCGAGCGCATTGACGCGACGCGGCGCTGGGGCGGGCTCGCGAGTATCTCACAGCCGATGGTCGCCGAGCTGGCCGCGATGCCGGGCGAATGGGACATGATGCTCACCCTGCTGCGCCTCGCGGTGCAATCGGGTGCACGGCGGCTCTATTGCGAACCGGCCTTGTTCGAGCAGGGTGAGATTGCCATCGTCACCGATCGCCCGACCGCGGCGCTGATCGAGCAGTCAAGCCTCCAGCAGGTCGAATATGGCGGGATGGGGTTCGGGCGGTCGGCGATCATGATGCCGATCATCCGGCTCGCCGGGCCGCTGCTGGTCAAATCGCCGACCACGGCGCGCTATTTGCCCTATGTCACGGCGCTTTTATGGGTGGCGGTCGCGGCGCTGGCGGCGAGCGGGTTGGCCGCCGCGGGCGCGCTGGTCGCCATCCTTGGCGGCCTGGGGCTGACCGCGATGCGTTTCCTGTCGGCATTTCGGGCCGAAAGTGCCGCGCAAGACCGGGCGCGCGACGTCATCCGGATTTTTGCCTGGCTTCTGCTCGCGGTGTTTCCGTGGCTGGTGTCGCTGGCGGGACCGGGGCACCAGATGCCGCCGTTTTCAGAGGCTGCGCTGGCGACATGCCTCGCCGCGACGATCCTCGTCGCGCGATCGCTGTACGAAGATTCGGGCGAGCGCAGGCGCTTTCACTGGCTGCTGCCCGATGCCGATCAGGCGTGGATCATGCTGGCCCCGGCGCTGCTGTTCGGTTTCTCCTCGCTGATGTTCGCGATCCTGCCGTTGCTCGCGCTGCTCCAGATATTGGTCTGGCTGCGATTGGCGCGTCGTCCGGAAGCGCGCTAATACAAAGCGCTTCAAGGTTTAGCGCGTATTAACGTCATCCTGCTATCCGCGACCGTGCATGACTGACTCCGCCTCCTCGTCCGGCATCGATCCGCTGTCCGCGCGCTTGCGCGAACTCGCCGGCTATCTGGCGGCGCCGACGGTCGCGCGGTTGACCGAGGAACAGCGCGCCTTGTCGCTGGGCATCGCGCGGCGACTGGTCATCGACGTTGCGACGCGGCTCGATCGCGCGATCGATACCGACCGTTTGTGGCGCGAATGGCTGCGCGGCGGGTTGCCGGGGGCCGAACGGCTGGCGCGCATTTGCTTTGCGCGCGCTGAGGAGCATCGCTGGCGCGACTTGTCGATGCTGCGTAGCAGCCCGCCGCCCATTTTGCCGGAGACCGACGAGGCAGTGGCGGACGCGCCTTCAATCGATGCGCCGTTGTCCGACGTCGATCGTGCCTATCTGGCGTTGCAGATCGCCGACCGCCGCCGGTTCGATGCGCTGGGCCATCCCGCGCTTGCCGTTGCCGATCTGGACGACGACATCTTTCGCGCCCTGCTGCTGGATATTGCGGGCTGGCGTTTGTCCGAGGTCAGTCACGACCATAAACGCGCCGCCGAGCTGGGCGACGCGGTGCGGATCGCCACCGAGCGCCATGCCGATGAGAAAGGGATCACCCAGGCGGGCGCCGCGTATCGCGACCAGCTGGGGTCCGGACTGGCCGATGCCGCGCGCGACGCGATCCTTCGCCATGACTGGCCGACGCTGATCGCGCTGGCGGCAGCCGCGCACCGCCGCAGCTATGGCGACATGGCGCTGGCGCTGCTGACCGCGGAGACCGCGGCGCTGCCGTCGTTGCTGGCGCCGCTGGGCCTCGATCGCGCTGCAATGGCGCCGCTGGAAGCGTCGCTGACGATGTTGCCCGCCCGTGCGGTCACCGACGATGGCGCGTTGCCGATGTCGGGGCTGACCGCATAATGAGCGAACGGATCGTCCGCGGCCGGATCGACCGGTCGGGCGCGCTGGTTAGCGCCGACGCGCCGCTGCTGCGTCTGCAACAGCGCGCGGGCGCGGGGCTCGGCAAGCCGCTGGCGTTGCCGCATCTGGCGCGACTGGTCGCGCTGGCGCAGCGGCTGCACCGCGACGTCAGCCGCCCGCTGCACGCCGCCGACGACCATAGCGATATTCATGCTCTGGTCCGCATCATTCCCGATGCCGACGGGGCGGCGCTCGAGATCAGCGATTGGCGGACGCGTCCGATGACCCAGCCGCAGATTCCGGTGATCACCGACCCTATCGCAGCACCGCACGGGTGGACGTGGGAGTGCGACCAGCAGCTGCGAATGGTCGCGCTGCGCGCGGCGCCCGACGCGCCGTCGGTTCCTGCCGATTGGGAAGGACGGTCGCTGTCCGAGCTGTTCGAACTGCAACCCGACGGCGACGGTCGCTTTCCGGTCCTGCGCGCGCTGGCGCGGCAATCGCGGTTCGATGGCCAGCTGGTCCGGGCGGATGCCGGGACCGAACGGCTGTCCATGACCTTGTCGGGTGATGCGCTGTTCGACGGCGTCGGGCGCTTCACCGGATTTCGCGGCACGGCGATGGCGGCAGAAACGGACCCTGCGGTTGAAGCGATCCCCGCGGCGACGCTGATCGACCCGGCGTTCGGATCGCTGCCGCTGTCCGATCCGCAATTCGGCCGCCGCATCGACGGTGCGCTGCGCGGTCCGCTGAGCCGGATCATCGCGACCGCCGAGACGATCTCGGGTCAGTTCGATGGACCGATCCGTGCCGATTATGCGCGCTACGCGGGCGATATTGCCCACGCCGGGCGGCATCTGCTGGGTCTGGTCGACGACCTCGCCGATTTGCAGAATATCGAGCGCCCGGGGTTCAAGGCGGCCGCCGACGAAATCGATCTCGGCGATCTGGCGCGCCGCGCGGTCGGTCTGCTCGGCATGAAGGCCGAGGAAAAGGGCATCCGCATCGACGCGCCCAAGGTCGACGACAAGGCCCCCGCGACCGGCGAATTCCGTCGCGTGTTGCAGGTGCTGCTCAACCTCTTGGGCAATGCGATCCGCTATTCGCCCGACAATTCGCAAATCTGGATCCGCGTCGACCGCGACGGCGACCGCGCGATGGTGACGGTCGCCGACCAGGGGCAGGGGATCGATGCCGAACAGCAGGCGGTGGTGTTCGAAAAATTCGAGCGGCTGGGGCGCACCGACAGCGGAGGTTCGGGGCTGGGCCTCTATATCGCGCGGCGCCTGGCGCGGGCGATGGACGGTGACCTAACGGTCGAAAGCGCGCCGGGGCAGGGGGCGCGGTTTACGTTGAGTTTGCCGGCGCGGGATTTTGGTTAAGGGATGGCATCAGCTTTGGAGCGGGAAGCGGACAGTCGGCTTTCGAGCTTGAGGGGCGAATAGCAGACATGAGACGCGTAGCTAGTTTGGTGCCAAGAAGTGATAGGCTTCGACCAAACTGAAGTCATCTCCTGCGCAGAGGAATCTGCCGCCGCCCTCTTCAAACGTCTTAAATGTCCACCGAACATAATCGATAGCTAGGCAAAGCGCCTGAAAACCATCGCCTCCTGCAACTCTTAGCGGTGTTTGGAATTGGCCTGTTGTCACGATACAGCGCCAAACAAACTCTGTTTCAAGATAAGGCTGCTCAATCGACAGATCGAAATCGAATGGCTCACCCGCAACTGGTACAGCAGTAAGCGATAGCGAAACGATGGCGCGACTGGTTTCCATATGACCGGAGATGCATCAGAAAACATCTGGTCGCAATGTCCGCAATCGGTCGTAACAGGCCAAAAAAGGGGCGGTCTAGCGCCCCCTTTTCTTTTCGGTTTCGGACCCGATTAGCGCTGACCTACCGGTACATAATCGCGCGGTGCGGGGCCGGTGTAGAGCTGGCGCGGACGGCCGATCTTTTGTGCGGGGTCCGAGATCATTTCGTTCCACTGCGCGACCCAGCCAACCGTGCGGGCGAGCGCGAAGAGGGCAGTGAACATCGTCGTCGGGAAACCGATCGCCGACAGGATGACGCCCGAATAGAAATCAACATTTGGGAACAGCTTCTTCTCGACGAAATAGGGGTCGCTGAGCGCCATTTCCTCGAGCTGCAGCGCGACTTCGAACACCGGGTCATTGACCTTCAGCGCGTCGAAAACTTCGCGCACCGTTTTCTGCATCACCGTCGCGCGCGGGTCGTAGTTTTTGTAGACGCGGTGGCCAAAGCCCATCAGGCGGAACGGATCGTCCTTGTCCTTGGCGCGCGCGATATATTCGGGGATTCGTTCGGGACGGCCGATTTCGCGCAGCATGTTGAGCGCGGCTTCGTTGGCGCCGCCATGCGCCGGCCCCCACAGGCAGGCGATGCCCGCCGCGATGCACGCGAACGGGTTTGCGCCCGACGAGCCCGCAAGGCGGACGGTCGAGGTCGACGCATTCTGTTCATGGTCGGCGTGGAGGATGAAGATGCGGTCGAGCGCGCGCTCGACGACCGGATTCACCTCATACTCCTCGGCCGGAACGCCAAAGGTCATGCGCAGGAAATTGCCGGTGTAGCTGAGCTTGTTGTCGGGATAGACGAAGGGCTGGCCGACCGAATATTTATACGCCATTGCGGCGATCGTCGGCATCTTGGCGATCAGGCGGTGGCTGGCGATCATCCGCTGGTGCGGATCGTGGATCTCGGTCGAATCGTGGTAGAAGGCCGAGAGCGCGCCGACGACGCCGCACATGATCGCCATCGGATGCGCGTCGCGGCGGAAGCCGCGGTAAAAGGTCGCCAGCTGCTCGTGCAGCATCGTGTGGCGGGTGATCGTATTGTCGAAGTCGGCCAGTTCCTGCGCGTTCGGCAGTTCGCCATTCAGCAGCAGGTAGCAGGTTTCCATGAAGCTGGAATGTTCAGCAAGATCGCCGATGGCATAGCCGCGATGGAGCAGCACGCCCTCGTCGCCGTCGATATAGGTGATCTGCGATTCGCAGCTGGCGGTCGAGGTGAAGCCGGGGTCGTAGGTGAAGGCGCCGGTCTGGGCATAGAATTTGCGGATGTCGACGACATCGGGGCCGATGGTGCCCGACAATACCGGACTTTCGACAGTCTTGTCGCCCAGGGTGATTTTTGCGGGTTGGTCGGTCATATTTTTTTCCCTGTTATGACGGCGAGGAGAGAGCGTGGCTACGCCCCTGCCGGATAATGTTGCACTGCGTCAAGTCGGGCCAGACTGACATCACGCCCGAGCAACAACAGCACGTCGAAAATCCCTGGGGAAACGGTGCGGCCGGTTAAGGCAGCGCGCAACGGTCCAGCCAATTTGCCGAGTCCCAATTCGGCGGCTTCGGCCTCGGCCCGCACGGCGGCGTCCAGCTCTTCTATCGTCCATTGGTCCAGCCCGCGCAGCCGCTGCGTCACGGCAGCCAGCAAGCCTTCGGGCGCAGCCTTTAGCACCTCGGCAGCCTTTTCGTCCACCGGCAACGGATCGCCCTGAAACAGGAACATCGCGCCGTCGGCGACTTCGTCCAGCGTCTTGGCGCGCGGTTTGAGCGATTCCATGGCGCGGGTCAGCGTAGCGCGTTCGGCGTCGGTGAGCGCGCGGCCAGCAAGCTTTTCGACGCGCGGCGCGACCAGCGCGGCGAGCCGCGCATCGTCGGCCTCGCGCAGATAATGTCCGTTGAGATTTTCGAGCTTTTTGAAGTCGAAGCGCGATGGCGAGCGGCCGACATGGGCAAGGTCGAACCATTCGGTCGCCTGTTCGCGGCTGATGATTTCATCGTCGCCATGGCCCCAGCCGAGGCGGAGCAGATAATTGTTCACCGCTTCAGGGAGATAGCCCATTTCGTCGCGGTAAGCGTCGACGCCGAGCGCGCCGTGGCGTTTCGATAATTTCGCGCCGTCGGCGCCATGAATCAGCGGCACATGCGCATAGGTCGGCTCCCGCCAGCCCATCGCGCGGATCAGCGCGAGCTGGCGGAAGGCGTTGTTGAGATGGTCGTCGCCGCGGATGACGTGCGTCACGCCCATATCGTTATCGTCGACGACGACGCTGAGCATATAGGTGGGCGTACCGTCGCTGCGCAGCAGGACAAAATCGTCGAGTTCGGCGTTCTGGACGGTGACCTCGCCCTGCACCTTGTCGGCAATGGTTACGGCACCCTCCTGCGGCGCGCGCAGGCGAACGACGTGCGGGATCGACGGATCGCCGTCGCTGCGGTCGCGCCAGGGGCTGCGGACGCGGAAGGGCAGGCGCTTTTCCTGCGCTTCGGCGCGCATCGCGGCGAGCTCGTCCTGCGTCAGATAACAGCGATAGGCCTCGCCCTTCGCCAGCAATTCAGCGGCGACCGCCGCATGGCGATCGGCGCGTGCGAACTGGAACACGGTCTCGCCGTCCCAATCGAGATCCAGCCATTGCATCCCGTCGATGATCGCGTCGATTGCGGCGTCGGTCGATCGCGCGCGGTCGGTGTCCTCGATCCTGAGCAGGAATTTGCCGCCATGATGGCGCGCGAACAGCCAGTTGAACAGCGCGGTGCGCGCGCCGCCGATATGCAGGAAACCGGTCGGCGACGGAGCAAAACGGGTTACGACATCGGCGCCGGTTGCCTCCGGGGTTTTCGCGGTCATATCGGTTTCAATATCGGTTGCCACCACGGCCTCTTTCACTCAATTTGCCGCGCGTCGCGGCGGCGTTCGGGGAGCCCCTAGCATGGCGACAAGACAGCTTCAAACGCCCATTGCCCCGCGCCGTGGCAGTCGCTGGGAAGCGCTGGGCGACACCATCGAGCTGCGGCTCGAGGCAGAGCGCGAGCGGATCGCGTTGTGGCTTCCCGCCGCGCTTGGCGCCGGGATCGCGCTGTGGCTGGCGCTGCCGACGGCGATGCACTGGATCGGGTCGCTGCTGGCGCTGGGCGCAGGGGCGCTGGCAGGCGGCATGATCGGCTGGGAGCGGCGGCTGGGCCGCGCAATCGTCATCGGCTGCGGTGTCATGGCGACCGGTATCCTGCTCATCTGGGGGCGTGCGCTGTGGGTTGCGGCGCCGGTGCTGGCGCAGCCGGTCACCACCAGCTTTTCAGCCGAGGTCGAGCGCGTTGACGCGCAACCGGCGCGCGGACAGGTGCGGTTGATCGTCCGTCCCCACGCGCGCGCCGACCTACCGCCGCGATTACGCGTGACGGCGAGCGAAGAGCAGGCCGCCGGGGTCATCCCGGGCGAGCGGATCGGCCTGCGGGCGCGATTGATGCCGCCACCGACCGCCAGCCTGCCCGGCGGCTATGATTTCGCCCAGCGCGCCTGGTTCGACCGACTGGGCGCGGTCGGGACGGTGATCGGCGACATCGGCCGCGCGCCCGGTGCGGGCCAGGGGCCGCCGCCGCTGCGGGCGCGGTTGACACGGCATATCCACGAGCAGGTCGACGGGTCGGCTGGGGGCGTCGCGGCTGCGCTGGTAACGGGCGACCGCGGCGCGATCAGCGAGGCCGATGACGAGGCGATGCGGCGCAGCGGGTTGGCCCATTTGCTGTCGATCAGCGGACTGCATGTGACGGCAGTGGTCGGCTTTACGATGCTGCTGTCGATGCGGTTGCTCGCACTCAGTCGGCGATTGGCGCTGCGGGGCTGGGTGCTGCCGCTCGCCGCCGCCGCCGCAGCGCTGGCGGGCGGCGGCTACACGCTGCTTGCCGGGGCCGAAGTGCCGACGCTGCGGTCGTTCATCGCGTCTTTGCTGGTGATGGTAGCTTTTCTGATGGGGCGAGAGGCAATGACGCTGCGGCTGGTGGCGGCGGGGGCGTTGCTGGTGATGCTGTGGCGGCCAGAGGCGCTGGCGGGGCCGAGCTTTCAGCTCAGCTTTGCCGCGGTCACCGCGATCGTGGCGCTCCACGAAAGCCGCTGGATGCGCGCCTATGTCGCGCGGCGCGAGGAGCCGTGGGTGTTTCGGTTGGGCCGCGGCGTGGGAGCGCTGATCCTGACCGGACTGGTCGTCGAGGCCGCGCTGGCGCCGATAGCGCTGTTCCATTTCCACAAGGCGGGCCTCTATGGCGCGCTTGCGAATGTGGTCGCGATCCCGCTGACGACCTTTGTCATCATGCCCGCCGAAGCCTTGGCGCTGATGTTCGACAGCATCGGTCTTGGCGCGCCTTTCTGGTGGATTGCCGAAGAAGCCCTTAACGCACTGATTGGATTGGCGCATTGGGTGGCCTCTGCCCCAGGCGCCGTCGCTACGTTACCTGTGTTTCCGCCATGGGGATTTGCGATCACGGTGTTCGGCGGGTTGTGGTTTCTGCTCTGGCAAACGCGCTGGCGCCGGGCGGGGCTGATCCCGGTGGCGGTCGGCATGGCGGCGCTGCTTGCCCAGCCGCGCCCCGATCTGTTGGTGACGGGCGACGGCAAGCATATCGCCGCGGCCTTGCCCGATGGCGGCTACGCGCTGCTGCGTGACCGGGCGGGCGATTATGTCCGCGATACGCTGTCCGAGGCGGCGGGGATCGATACGCCGCTGGCGGCGCTCGCCGAGCTCGACCATGTCGAATGCAACCGCGATTTTTGCCGCTGGAGCCAGGGCGAGGGCCCCGCGCGGCGGATCATCCTCACATCGCGCGGGCGTGATCGGATCGAGGGCGCCGATATGGCCGCCGCTTGCGCCGCCGCCGATGTCGTGATCAGCGACCGCTGGTTACCGCGCGAGTGCGTCGGACGCTGGATGACGATCGATCGCGACAGCCTGGCCGAAACCGGTGGGCTGGCGCTCTATCTGGACGATCCGCCCACCGCCGTCAGCGCACTGCGTCGAGCCGATGCGCATCCGTGGCGCCGCCCGCAACAGCTTAGTGGTAACGACGAAGCAATCCCGACAGACGTCCTTGCACGATGACGCGATCGGCGGGATAGCGCTGCGGCTCATAGGCGCTGTTCGCGGGGTCGAGCCGGATCATCGGGCCTTCGCGGCGGAAATATTTGAGCGTCGCGTCCTGCCCGTCGACGAGCGCGACGACGATGTCGCCCTCGCGCGCGGTGCTGGCTTTCTGGATCAGCGCATAATCGCCGTCGAAAATCCCCGCTTCGACCATCGAGTCGCCCGACACTTCGAGCGCATAATGTTCGCCCGCGCCGAGCAGCGCGGCGGGGACGGCGAGGTTGTTGTAATCCTCGAACGCTTCGATCGGGACGCCCGCCGCGATCTTGCCGTGCAGCGGCACCTCGACGATGTCGTTCGCGGCAATCGGCCGCATCGCGGGGGCGGGCTTGCGCAGCGGGACGACATTGTCGCGATCATTGCCCACAGCGGATTTGCTGCCTTCGGGGAGCTTGATCACCTCGAGCGCGCGGGCGCGGTTGGGTAGGCGGCGGAGGAAACCCCTTTCTTCCAAGGCACTTATCAGGCGATGTATGCCCGATTTCGACTTGAGTCCGAGCGCTTCCTTCATCTCCTCGAACGAGGGCGAAATGCCGCCTGCGTCGAGCTTTTGCTGAATGAAGTGAAGCAGTTCATGCTGCTTGGCGGTCAACATCGATCATCCTCCGTCAGGACCAGAACCGGACATAATGAGAACGATAGTGGAACAGAGCGGAACTTGTCAAGCGATGACGATATAGTCAGCCAAGGCGCCCGCATCGCGCGGCGGGGCAGCGATCTCGCGGATCAGCAGCGCGTTCGTGGCGGCGAGCGGCGACGTCCTGCCGCTGTCCTGGCCGATCAGCGGGGTGAGACGGCCCCTCTCGAGTCGCGCACGCAGATAGTCGCGGCGCGCGCCGCCGCCGTCCAACGCGATTGCGAGCGGCGCTTGGTGGATCGCGGGCAAGGGATCGCGCGCGCCGGCGAGATGGCGGACGAGGGGCAGAAGAAACAGCGTCGCGGTGACGAACGCCGACGACGGGTTGCCGGGCAGGCCGAGCAGCGCGGCGTCACCGATCGTTCCGGCGATCAGCGGCTTGCCGGGGCGCATCGCGATCTTCCAGAAATCAATGGTCCCGCCCGCGTCTGCAAGCGCGCCGCGGACATGGTCATGATCGCCGACCGACGCGCCGCCGACGGTGACGATGACGTCGTGACGTCGCGCCAACTCGTTCAAAAGCTTGGTAAGTATGGCGCGGTCGTCGCGGACGTGATGCGGCAGGCTGACGATAGCGGGTTCGCCGGCGAGCATCGCGGCGAGCATCGGGCTGTTGCTGTCGGGGATCTGGCCCGGGGCGAGCGGTCGCCCCGCCTGAACGAGTTCGTCTCCCGTGGTCAGGATCGCAACGCGGGGGCGGCGCCCGACCGCGAGCTGGCCCGCGCCGCTCATCGCCGCGGCGGCAATCGCGCCGGGGGTCAGGCGGGTTCCCGCAGGGAGGAGGCAATCGCCCGCGGCAAAATCGCTGGCCCGCGCGCGAATATGGCGGCCGTGGGCGCCCGGGCCGTCGCCGGTTAGCACCAGCGCGGCGTCAATGGCCGCGACGTCCTCCTGCACGACCACCGTATCGGCGCCGTCGGGAAGCATCGCGCCGGTGAAGATCCGCATCGCTTCGCCTGCGTTCACCCCGCGATCGGGCGCGGTACCCGCGGCGCTTTCGCCGGTGATTGTCCAGGGGCCGGGCAGGTCTTCGAAGCGAATCGCATAGCCGTCCATTGCCGAAAGCGGCGCGGCAGGTTGATCGCGCGCCGCGAGAATATCGTCCGAGGTGTAGCGACCAACACATTCGGAAAAGGATATTTTCTCTGTCGGCAGCGGTTCGCGGAGCGCCAGCAATCGTGCTTGCGCCGCTTCGACCGGCAGCAACGCGCTCATTCGGCGCGCCAGTCGCCCGAACGCCCACCGCTCTTTTCGAGCAGCCGGATATCGCCGATCACCATCGCGCGGTCGAGCGCCTTCGCCATGTCGTAAAGCGTGAGCAGCGCGACCGACGCGGCGGTGAGCGCTTCCATCTCGACCCCCGTCGGACCGTTGGTTGCGGCGGTCGCGGTGACCGCGATGCCATTGGCTTCCCATGCAAAATCGACGCCGACCTTGGTGAGCGCGAGCGGATGGCAGAGCGGGATGAGGTCGGCGGTGCGCTTGGCCGCCATGATCCCGGCGATGCGCGCGGTCGAGAGGACGTCGCCCTTGGGCGCGTTGCCGCTGCGGATCGCCTCCAGCGCGTCCGCCGCCATGCTGATGCGGCCGCTGGCGACGGCGCGGCGCTGGGTGGCGGGTTTCGCACCGACGTCGACCATGTGCGCGGCGCCGGTTTCGTCGAGATGAGTCGGTTTGAGGGTCATGGGAGGAGCGAAGCAAGGTGGGGTGGGAAAGGCAAGGGGAGATGGGGGGGGTGGCGCCAAATGGCCACAAACGACCGATTGCGGACGTAGCCGATCCTCCCCCAACGGGGGAGGGGGACCACCCGAAGGGTGGTGGAGGGGCACAGGAGGTTACCGCAGCGCCGGGCTGGAAGAGCCAAGCGTTCGGGGAACGTCGCAATGGATCACGACTTCGGCGGCAAGGCAAACCGATGGTGCCCCTCCACCAGCTTCGCTGGTCCCCCTCCCCGTTCCGGGGAGGATCGCTCCGTCCGCTTTCCACCCCGAAGCCGACCTAACCCCGGACGATCGAGCCGATCTTGCATTTCCCCTCGACCCCCGCCATATGCGCCGCGGGAGTCGGGCGGACGCAGTCTTCGCCAACCCGGTCAGGTCCGGAAGGAAGCAGCCGCAACGAATTCGCTGCGGGTCGTTCCGGCTCCCACCCTCCAAAACGCACCGCCACCTGTCCGGTACATGCCGGGCCTTGCGTTGACCCAAAAGGCCCGCCAAGCCCCTCTCGGACTTGGTGGGGGATATTCATGCGTCTGTGCGGACTTGTCGTGGCGGCGGTGCTGGCAATGGTGTCGGGGCGGGCGGTGGCGGCGGAACCGATCGTCATGGGATCGGCATTGCCGGAGCTGTGCGGGTTGGCACAAGCGGGACCGTATCGGTTCGGCGCGGCAAGGACTGCCGCGGAGCCAAGTCCCGCTGCCGTGAGGCTCGGCCCTGCCTATGCCCCTTTCACGGGCGCGAATCTCGTGAGGACAAGCTGGTCCGATGCGCTCATGCTGGTCGAATTTCGTGCCAAGATCGCCCAACCGGAAGCGGGACTTGCAGCCGAGGCGGCCGTCGCATCGGCACTCGAAAAGGCCGGTTGGATCCTTGACAATGATGCGCCTCGCGAGCCCGCACCCTCTGCCCCCGAAATTGCCGACGCCAACCGCCTCTACAGCAGGATGATCGGCGGCGACGGAGCGTCGGAGCTACTCTACGCAGGATTGAGCTGGCGTGGCGGGCGGCTGACGCTGGCGTGCGCGCGGGCGGACTTGCTGGCGCTCGACAGACGCGAAGCGGAAGGCTTTCTGCCCGATGACGCGCAGCGCCCCGTGCCGCCGCCGCCCGTAACGGCAACGCCGATTACCGCCGACCAGTGCAAGGACGCGGCAACACGGGATCTGACAGCGGCGGTGTTCGATGGCGGCGCCGACCCCTATGTCGATCAGGTGACCGACCAGCGTGCCTATTGGGACCGGCTGGCACGATGGCTCCGCTGGCGGCTTGAGAAGTCGGGCAAAGCCGATGCCGCACAGCTCGACGAACTGCAGTTTGCGGCGGAGGATGCGAGCCGCGACGATGCGCCCGCCGACCCGCTCGCCGCGGTACTGGGGCTGATCATATCGATGCCGCAGCTCGAGGAGGCCCGGAAATCCAACGATTCTCGCCGAATATGTGAAGCTTATGCCGAAACCGCGACCTTGCTCGCGAGCGACCTGCTCCAGCGAACCGCGCGCTCGAAAGCCCTTGCGGGGGTCTGGACGGCAGAGGCCGCACGGTTGGGTGTCGCACTGGATTAAGCTCTTCGTCTTTCGCGCGGTCGTGGCTAAGACGATGCCATGAGCGATTCCGCCGACGACGAACCGACGATGCTGGGCATGGACCTGCCGGAGACGCCCGCGCCCGCCGCGTCCTCGGGCCCCTACCGCGTCCTCGCCCGCAAATACCGCCCGCAAACCTTTGCCGAGCTGATCGGGCAGGATGCGATGGTGCGCACGCTGGGCAATGCGATCGCGCGCGACCGGCTGGCGCATGCGTTTCTGATGACCGGCGTGCGCGGGGTCGGCAAGACGTCGACCGCGCGCCTGATCGCCAAGGCGCTGAACTGTATCGGCGTCGACGGCCAGGGCGGGCCGACGATCGATCCGTGCGGCGTGTGCGAACCATGCCGTGCGATCACCGAGGGCCGCCATATCGACGTGATCGAAATGGACGCTGCGTCGAACACCGGCGTCGACGATGTGCGCGAGATCATCGAGGCGGTGCGCTACGCCGCGGTGTCGGCGCGCTACAAGATCTACATCATCGACGAAGTGCACATGTTGTCGCGTAACGCGTTCAACGCATTGCTGAAAACGCTCGAAGAACCGCCGCCGCACGTCAAATTCCTGTTCGCGACGACCGAAGTGAACAAGGTGCCGGTGACGGTGCTGTCCCGCTGTCAGCGCTTTGACCTCCGCCGCATCACCCCCGATATGCTGTTCGCGCATTTCAGCGCGATCTTGCAGAAGGAAGGCGTCGAGGCCGAGGCACCGGCGATCTGGCTGATCGCCAATGCCGCCGAGGGCTCGGTGCGCGACGGGCTGTCGATTCTGGATCAGGCAATCGCGCATGCCGATCTAGATGGCGGCGGGATGATCGGCGCGGCGCAGGTGCGCGTGATGCTCGGGCTGTCGGATCGTTCGTCAATTGCCAATCTGATGGCGTCGATCCTGGACGGCGACAGCGGCGGTGCGATCGATCTGGCGCGCGCACAATATGCGCTGGGGATCGAGCCGGTGGCGATGGTGCGCGGGCTGATGGACCTGACCCACGCGGTGACGCTGGCCAAGGTGTCGCGCCATGACGATCCCGCGCTGGCCGAGGCCGACCGCGAACGCATCGGCGACTGGGCGCAGAAGCTGGGGTTCGCGCCGCTCAACCGGTTGTGGCAGCTGCTGCTCAAGGGCCATGACGAGGTGCTGCGCGCGAACAATCCGCTCGAGCATCTGGAAATGCTGTTGCTGCGGGTGATCTATGCCGCGTCGATGCCCGATCCGGGCGAACTGGCGAAGTTGCTGGAATCGGGGCGGCTACCGACGATGCCGCTCGCGGCGCCCGCCGCTGCGCCCGGGGGCGAGACGGCTGCCCTCGCAGCGCCGGTCGCCGAGGCGGCACCGCTGACCGAAAGTCCGGCCACGTCGCTGACGATCGCGCAGATTCACCAATTGCTTGAGAGCAGCGGCAATCATCGGCTGGCGGTGCAGGTGCACGATCATGTGCGGGTCATCGACCTTGCGCCGGGCGAGCTGGTCTTTGCCGCCGACCCGGCGCTGTCCGCCGCTTTTCCGCGCGATCTGGGCGACGCGCTGTTTGCCGCGACGGGCAGCCGCTGGCATGTCAGGGCGGGGGAGGGCGATGCGCGGCCCAGCCTGGGCGAAGTGCGCGCCGCGACCGCCGCCGACAATGATGCGCGGATTCGCGAACTGCCGGTGGTGAAGGCCGCACTGGCGGCTTTTCCCGACGCCAGTCTTGAAGACCCCGCCGACAATCGCCATAAGTCGAACGCATGAAATCGATCGAAGAAATGATGAAGGCGGCGCAGGAAGCCGCTGCCACCGTGCAGGCCCAGATGCAGGAGGCGCAGGCGAAGCTCGACAGCGTCGAGGTCGAAGGCGTCTCGGGCGGCGGGCTCGTGCGGATTTTGGCGAGCGCCAAGGGCCGGATCAAGTCGATCAGCATCGACGACAGCCTGATCGTTCCTTCGGACAAACAGATGCTCGAAGACCTGCTCGCCGCCGCGTTCAATGACGCACGCGAAAAGGCCGACCGGGCGAGCAACGAAGAAATGGGCAAGATGACCAGCGGCCTGCCGCTGCCCCCGGGTTTCAAGCTGCCGTTTTGAATTCAACCGTTCGTCCTGAGGAGGGACTGAGCCTGTCGAAGGCCCGTCTCGAAGGATCCCGCGCTGCGAGCATCCTTCGAGACGCCATATCGACGAGCTCAATGGCTCCTCAGGACAAACGGGGAAGGGTTCTATGCTCTTCCCGTTCAGCACTCCGACATTGAATGCGTGCGAAGTTACGCCATATTAGCGAGGAACACCCTATAAGAGGGGCGGTGCGTCCGGTCGTGGCGCCCGTCCAGGAGCCGTAATGACGCAATCTTTTCCCCTGCTGCCGCTGCGTGACATCGTCGTTTTCCCGCACATGATCGTGCCGCTGTTCGTCGGGCGCGACCGCTCGGTCGCCGCGCTCGAGACCGCGATGGAAAGCGACAAGGAAATCTTCCTTGTCGCCCAGCTCGATCCGGGCGAGGACGATCCGCAGCGCGAAGACCTGTACGACGTCGGCGTCATCGCGACCGTGCTGCAGCTGCTCAAGCTGCCCGACGGCACGGTTCGCGTGCTGGTCGAAGGCAAGGAGCGCGCCAAGCTGGTCGCGCTGACGAATGACGACAAGACGGTGATGGCGAGCGTGAAGCCGATCGCCGACACCGTCGACGACAGCGTCGATACCGCCGCACTGATGCGTTCGGTGGTCGATCAGTTTGAAAATTACGCCAAGCTCAACAAGAAGATGCCCGCCGAAACCGCGGTGCAGCTGTCGCAGATCGACGACGCTTCGCGCCTTGCGGACTCGGTGGCGGGCAACCTCAATATCAAGGTGTCCGACAAGCAGGCGCTGCTCGTCGAAGATACGCCGTCGAAGCGGCTCGAAATGGTGTTCGCCTTCATGGAGGGCGAACTCGGCGTGCTGCAGGTCGAAAAGAAGATCCGCGGCCGCGTGAAGCGCCAGATGGAAAAGAGCCAGCGCGAATATTACCTCAACGAACAATTGAAGGCGATTCAGCGCGAACTCGGCAACGACAATGGCGAGGGCGGCGACGACCTCGCTGAATTGCAGCAAAAGATCGACGGCATGAAAATGTCGAAGGAGGCAAAGGCCAAGGCGAACGCCGAGCTGAAGAAGCTGCGCGCCATGGCGCCGATGTCGGCCGAAGCGACGGTGGTGCGCAATTATCTCGACACGCTGATCGGCCTGCCGTGGGGCAAGAAGTCGAAGCTGAAAAAGGACATCGCCGCGGCGCAGGCCGTGCTCGACGACGACCATTATGCGCTCGAAAAGGTCAAGGATCGGATCGTCGAATATCTGGCCGTGCAGGCGCGCACCAACAAGCTGAAGGGGCCGATCCTGTGCCTCGTCGGCCCGCCGGGCGTCGGCAAGACCAGCCTTGGCAAGAGCATCGCCAAGGCGACCGGGCGCGAATTCATTCGTCAGTCGCTGGGCGGCGTGCGCGACGAGGCCGAAATCCGCGGCCACCGCCGCACGTACATCGGTTCGCTGCCGGGCAAGATCGTCACCAACCTGAAAAAGGCGGGGACGATGAACCCGCTGTTCCTGCTCGACGAAATCGACAAGCTGGGCCAGGATTTCCGCGGCGATCCCGCGTCGGCGCTGCTCGAAGTGCTCGACCCCGAACAGAATACGAAGTTCCAGGATCATTATCTGGAAATCGACGTCGACCTCAGCGACGTGATGTTCGTGACCACCGCGAACTCGCTGAACCTGCCGCAGCCTTTGCTCGACCGCATGGAGATCATCCGGCTCGAAGGCTATACCGAGGACGAGAAGGTCGAGATCGCCAAGCGTCACCTGATCGCCAAGCAGATCGAGGCGCACGGGCTGAAGAACGGCGAATTCGAGCTGACTGAGGAAGGCCTGCGCGACCTGATCCGCTATTACACGCGCGAAGCGGGGGTTCGCACCTTGGAGCGCGAGATCGCCAAGCTTGCGCGCAAGGCGCTGCGCCGCATTCTCGAAGGCAAGGTGGAAAGCGTTACGATTACGCCCGACAATCTTTCGGACTTCTCGGGCGTGCGCAAATATCGCCACGGCATGGGCGATCTGGAGGACCAGATCGGTGCCGTCACCGGCCTGGCCTGGACCGAGGTCGGCGGCGAATTGCTGACGATCGAAGCGGTGACCGCATCGGGCAAGGGCCAGGTGCGGACCACCGGCAAGCTCGGCGAAGTGATGACCGAATCCGTCCAGGCGGCGCTGTCGTTCGTCAAGGCGCGGGCGCCGAGTTACGGGATCAAGCCGAGCCTGTTCGCGCGCAAGGACATCCATATCCACTTGCCCGAAGGCGCGGTGCCCAAGGATGGCCCGTCGGCGGGCGTCGGCATGGTCACCGCCATGATTTCGACGCTGACCGGCATTGCGGTGCGCCGCGATGTCGCGATGACCGGCGAAGTCACGCTGCGTGGCCGCGTGCTGGCGATCGGCGGCCTCAAGGAAAAGCTGCTCGCGGCGCTGCGCGGCGGGATCAAGACCGTGTTGATCCCCGAAGAAAATGAAAAGGATCTGGTCGAAATCCCGGCGAATATCACCAGCGGGTTGAAGATTATTCCGGTCAGCCACGTCGATCAGGTGCTGGCGGAAGCGCTGGTCAGCCCGGTCGTGCCGATCGAATGGACCGAGGCGGACGAACTCGCCGCTTCGCCGCCGCTGGCGCCGGGAACGGACCCCGAGACGACGATTCGCCACTGACGGCGGCGGATCGACGTCTCGCAGCCCTGCTTTTCGTCGCAAAATCGTCGTTTAACCGCCGTTTTCGCCCTTTTTTGCTTTGACAAGGCGGGGCGAAACGGCGTTAGTGGCGCCCCATGGCATGACCATGAATCATTCAATCAACCAAAAGCAGGGGTTCCTTAGGCATGAACAAACAAGACCTGATCGCCGCCGTCGCTGACTCGAGCGGCCTGACCAAGGGTGACGCGAGCAAGGCGGTCGAAGCCGTTTTCGAAGCGATCACGGGTTCGCTGAAAAAGGGTGGCGAAGTTCGTCTCGTTGGTTTCGGCACGTTCGCAGTCAGCAAGCGCAAGGCATCGACCGGTCGCAACCCGCGCACCGGCGAAACGATGACTATTGCGGCATCGAACCAGCCCAAGTTCAAGGCCGGCAAGGCGCTCAAGGACGCGGTCAACTGATTGGCCAGCCCTTTGGGTGAGAATATTTCAGGCCGCGGCGCAAGCTGCGGCCTGATTTGCATCCGGACGGCCATTTCGGCGAAATCGCCGTTGCAATCATCGGCGCAGCGGCTATGGACGTCCGGCTTTCGGGCGTCGGACATTCGGTCGATCCCCGGACGGGCGCGTAGCTCAGTGGTAGAGCACACCCTTCACACGGGTGGGGTCGCAGGTTCAATCCCTGCCGCGCCCACCATGGCCCGGTCGACCCGACGCACAAGCGAAACGCCAGCTGACCGGACCATTCATCGCCTATTCAATGCCTTTGCATTAGAGAGACGGCCATGACCCGTACCCTGATCTTCTCGCTCATTTCGGCCCTGCTACTGTCCGCAGGCGCACCCGCGGCCGCGCGCGGCAATCGCGATCAGGATCATCTGCGCGATGCGGCGGCGCAGGGGCAGGTCATTCCGCTCAACCGGCTGATCGCCGAAGTCCGTTCGCGCGCGCCTTATAGCGAGATGACCTATCTCGGCGGGCCGCAGTTCGACGCGGGCCGGATGATCTATGCGCTGAAGTTCATGGACGGCAGCCAGGTCGTCGTCGTCTATGTCGATGCCCGCACCGGCCGGATCGTCGGCCGCAAACCCTGAAGCTTCCGAAATCGCCGACGCGCTTCGCAACGACATTTTGCGATGATCGTTCGGACTTGATACACAGTCGAAACATGCGGCCGGGGTCACCGGTCCGCCAAGGAAAGGCGTCCGAATGCGGATCTTGATTGTCGAAGACGAACCCACCCTCGGCCCGCAGCTAAAGGCGACGCTGGAAGCGACAGGTTATGCCGTCGATCTGGCGACCGATGGCGAGGATGGTCATTTCCTCGGTTCGACCGAAAATTACGATGCCGCGATCCTCGATCTGGGCCTGCCCGAAATCGACGGGCTGACGGTGCTCGACCGCTGGCGCCGCGAAAAGCGCAATTTCCCGGTGCTGGTGCTGACCGCGCGCGACAGCTGGTCGGACAAGGTCGCGGGGCTGGATGCCGGCGCCGACGATTATCTGGCCAAGCCGTTCCAGACCGAAGAACTGATCGCCCGCCTGCGCGCGCTCATTCGCCGCGCCGCCGGCAATGCGTCGAGCGAACTGACCGCGGGCGACGTGCGGCTCGACACCCGTTCGGGCCGCGTTACGCTGGCCGGCGAAGCGGTCAAGCTGACCGCGCAGGAATATAAGCTGCTGTCCTATCTGCTCCACCACAAGGGCAAGGTGGTGTCGCGCACCGAACTGATCGAGCATATTTACGATCAGGATTTCGACCGCGATTCGAACACGATTGAAGTGTTCGTGACGCGTATCCGCAAAAAGCTGGGCGCCGACATCATCACGACGATCCGCGGTCTGGGTTACCAGCTCGACGATCCGCAGGGCTGAACCGTTCGGCCATGGCCGATATGGACTCCAGTACGACAGGCGTCACGGCCCGCGAACCGGTGGAAAAACCTGTCGCGCTGACCAGCCGCATCACCGGATCGCTGGCGCGGCGCATGATCGCGATCGCGGCGCTGTGGATTTCGGTGCTGCTGATCGGCGGTGGTTTCGCGCTCGATCGCGTGCTCACCGGCGCGATCACACGCAATTTCGATTCCAGCCTCGAATATGTGCTGATCGCGATGATCCGCTCGTCCGAAATCGGCCCCGATGGCGAGGTGCGGCTGGTCGAGCCGCTCGGCGACCAGCGATTCCTGGAACCGTACAGCGGCCTTTACTGGCAGATCAGCGGCGGCAATCAGGAACCCTATCGCTCGCGGTCCTTGTGGGAACGGTCGCTGAAGGCGCCGACGCCGCATATCGACGACCAGATCCACACCTATGACAGCACCCAGTTCCCTGACGAGGAGCTGCGCGTGCTCGAACGCAATGTCATCCTGCCGGGCAGCAAGGTCAGCTGGCGCTACCAGATCGCGCAGTCGCGCGAGGCGCTGGACGCCCAGGTCGGCGCGGTGCGGCAGACGCTGATCCCCAGCCTGGCGCTGCTCGGGC
Source organism: Sphingopyxis microcysteis (assembly GCF_012274265.1). Classification (GTDB taxonomy): domain Bacteria; phylum Pseudomonadota; class Alphaproteobacteria; order Sphingomonadales; family Sphingomonadaceae; genus Sphingopyxis; species Sphingopyxis microcysteis. Next base: position 1,176,945 of record NZ_JAANYY010000002.1, on the reverse strand, counting down.
TCGGGCTCATCATCCTTGCCGCGCTTCAGACCTTTTACGGCCTCTGGCCGCTGCGGCATATCCGGCGCGCGATCGCCGCGATGCGCGGCGGGCAGAATCGCCGTGTCGATGCGCCGCTGCCGCTGGAAGTGCAGCCGATGGTCGACGAACTCAATGCGCTGCTCGCGCATAACGAGAAACAGGCCGAGGAGGCGCGGCTGCACGCAGGCAATCTGGCGCACGCGCTCAAGACCCCGCTCACCGTGCTGCTCAACAGCGCGACCAGCCAGACCTCGCCGCTCGCCGACACGGTGCGGCGCGAGGCCGCGACGATGCAGCGACAGGTCGAACATCATCTGGCGCGCGCGCGCGCGGTCGGGCGTCGGGGTGCGGCGCAGGCGCGCGCCAATGTCCGCGAAAGCGTCGACAGCGTGACGCGCGCGGTGGCGCTGCTCTATCCCAAGGTCCGGCTCGACGCGGCGGGCGACAAGCAGCTGGTGGCGCGCGTCGAACGCCAGGACCTTGATGAACTGGTCGGCAATCTGCTCGAAAATGCCGCGAAATATGGGGGCGGCAGCGTGTTCGTCACCATCCAGCGCGACGGGGCGATGGCGGAGATACTGGTCGAGGACGACGGCCCGGGCATCTCGCCCGCCGACCGCACGCGCATTTTCGATCGCGGCGTCCGCCTCGACAGCGGCAAGCCCGGTACCGGGCTCGGCCTCGCGATCGTGCGCGACGTCGCCGAAATCTATGGCGGCAGCATTGCGCTCGAAGAGAGCGACGATCTGGGCGGGCTGCTGGTGCGGCTGCGGCTGCCGGCGGGCTAAACGCCCCCAAAATTCCCGCGATGCGGGGCGCTTTCCATCGGTTCACCGCACAATCCGCCCATATTGTCTGCGCAAACGAACGTCCCGTCTTGCCGGGCGAACCGAGTTGCAAGAAGGGGCGACGGGAATTCGCGGGGGCGGCTCACTGAAGGAGTAGGGTCATGCTTACCGTTTCCAAAAGACCAAAGACTTTGTTGTTCCTCACCGCGCTGGCCGCTGCGACGCCGGTCGGCCTTGCCGCGCAATCGCAAGAGGCACCTGCCGACGGCGACGTCATGGCGACCGTCTATGGCACCCTGCCGACCCCCGACCAGATGACCAAGGGGCCGCAGGTTGAAGGCATCATCTCGGCGCGCAGCGATGGCCGGATGCGGATCCGCACCGCCGATGGCAATGACACGACGATCGCGATCGCCGACTATACCAAGATCAAGGCCAAGGGCGGCTTCCTGGGGCTCAGCAGCAACAAGCTGGCCGCGGACTCGCTGCTCAACGGCCTGCCGGTCACCGTTGATACCCTGCAATGGGATGGCGGCCTGGTTGCGAGCGAGGTTGACCTCAAGAGCAAGGATCTGCGCACCGCGTCGATGATCCGTACCGGCACCGACCAGCGCTTTGCCGAGCAGACCGCCGCAACCGAAGCGCTGCGCAGCCGCGTCGGCGACATCGATCAATATAATGTCAAAAGCACGATCAACGTGAATTTCGACACCGGCAAGGCGATCCTGTCGCCGCAGGCCAAGGCCGACCTCTGTTCGACCGCCACCCAGGCCGAAGCGATGGACAATGCACTGCTGCTCGTCGTCGGTTACACCGATTCCACCGGCAGCGAGGAATTGAACCAGGCGCTGAGCGAAAAGCGCGCGGGCCGCGTCGTCAATCACCTGCAACAGGCGTGCGGCTGGAAGCCCTATCGCATGCTGACCCCGACCGGCATGTCCGAAGCCGATCCCGCGGCGGACAACAGCACCCCCGAAGGCAAGGCGATGAATCGCCGCGTCGCGGTGAATGTTCTCGTCAGCAAGGGGCTGGACGGGATGTAAGCGAACGCGCCGGGGGCGGGTAGAACCCGTCCCCGGCCGTGCTTCGAAAAGCTCAAGTCGCAGTCACAACCAAGCCGCGCTGCACCGCCGGCCGCGCAAGGCCCGCATCCAGCCAGCGCTGAACCTGCGCGAAACGGTCGAAACCGACGATCTCGGCGGCCTCGTAAAAGCCGATCAGGTTCCGGACCCAGCCGAGCAGCGAGATGTCGGCGATGCTGTAATCGTCACCCATCACCCACGACCGATCGGCCAGCCGCGCATCGAGGACGCCGAGCAATCGCGTCGATTCGGCCGCATAACGGTCGCGCGGACGCTTGTCCTCATATTCGCGCCCGGCGAATTTGTGGAAAAAGCCGAGCTGGCCGAACATCGGGCCGACCCCGCCCATCTGCCACATCACCCATTGGATCGTTTCGTATCGCGCCCCGGGATCGGCGGGCAGCAATTGTCCGCATTTTTCGGCCAGATAGATCAGGATCGCCCCCGATTCCCACAGCGCCAGCGGGTTGCCGCCGGGGCCCTCGGGGTCGTAGATCGCCGGAATCTTGCCGTTTGGGTTGAGCGCTAGAAAGGCCGGGTCATGGCTTTCGTTCGCCATGATGTCGATGCGGTGCGGCTCGTAAGGAAGGCCGGTTTCTTCGAGCATGATGCCGACCTTGACCCCGTTCGGCGTCGGGGCCGAGAAAAGCTGGAGCCGGTCGGGATATTGCGCGGGCCATTTCGTGAAGATCGGATGATCCACCGTCAGACGTCCTGCTCGCGCTTGGCCTGCTGGTGATGGCGGATCACTTCTTCGATGATGAAGCGCAGGAATTTTTCGGTGAAATCGGGGTCGAGGTCGGCGTCGCGCGCCAGGCTGCGCAGCCTTTCGATCTGCCGTTCCTCGCGGCCCGGATCGGCGGGCGGCATGCCTTCGCGCGCCTTCAGCTCGCCAACCGCCTTGGTGACCTTGAACCGTTCGGCCAGCATATAGACCAGCGCCGCGTCGATATTGTCGATGCTCTGGCGGTAACGGCTCAGTTGGTCGGTCATGCGCGGCTCCTCTCGTGCCCGGCCCGCTTGGCACCGGCGAGGGGGCGCTGGCAAGCCGAAAGTCGTTGCAAAATCGTGGCCGCGCCGCCAAGGCTCGCCGCATCATGACTGCCGAAATCCACCAGCTCCACGGCGACCGGCCCCCCTCGCTCGATCCGATGATGGCGCTTGTCGCCGCCGATATGAACGAGGTGAATTCGGTCATTCTCGACCGCATGCAGTCCGAAGTGCCGCTGATCCCCGAACTCGCGGGGCATCTGATCGCGGGCGGCGGCAAAAGGATGCGGCCGATGCTGACGCTCGCCTGCGGCAAGCTGCTCGATTATCCCGGGCGGCGCCATTGCAAGCTGGCGGCGGCGGTCGAGTTCATCCACACCGCGACCTTGCTCCACGACGACGTCGTCGACAAATCGGACCTTCGCCGCGGCCGCAAAACCGCAAACATCATCTGGGGCAACAGCGCGTCGGTGCTGGTCGGCGATTTCCTGTTCAGCCGCGCGTTCGAGGTGATGGTCGAGGACGGATCGCTGAAGGTGCTCAAGATTTTGAGCCGCGCCTCGGCGGTGATCGCCGAGGGCGAGGTCAACCAGCTCTCCGCGCAGCGCCGCATCGAAACCAGCGAAGATCAATATCTCGCGATCATCAACGCCAAGACCGCCGAACTGTTCGCCGCGGCGTGCAAGATCGCCGCGGTCGTCGCCGAACGCGACGAAGCGACCGAGGCGGCGCTCGACGCCTATGGCCGCAACCTCGGCATCGCGTTCCAGCTCGTTGACGACGCGATCGACTATGTTTCGGACGCCGAAACGATGGGCAAGGGCGTCGGCGACGATTTTCGCGACGGCAAGGTCACATTGCCCGTCATCCTCGCTTATGCGCGCGGTAACGCCGAAGAACGCGAATTCTGGAAACAGGCGATCACCGGTCACCGGACGTCGGATGAGGATCTTGCCCACGCCACCCGCCTGCTGCGCCAGCATGGCACGATCGACGATACGCTGGCGCGCGCGCGCCACTATGGCCAGCGCGCGGTCGACGCGATCGGCGGCTTCCGTGCCAGCCACGCCAAGGCGGCGCTGACCGAGGCGGTCGCCTTTGCGGTTGCGCGGGCTTATTAGATTCTTGGTAATCCCTCCCCTTCAGGGGAGGGCAGCGAGACTTGCCAGCTTGCTGGCTTAGTCGCAGCGGGTGGGGTCCAGCGGCCTTGCGCAAGGCCGACGGCCCCCACCCCAACCCCTCCCCTGAAGGGGAGGGGCTTTGCGGGGGAACGGACGATGCCGATGATGGGCCCAGCAGCGGAAACCCCCGATGCCTATATCGCCGCCCTCTCGGGCTGGCAGCGCGAACGCTCCGAAATGATGCGCGACGCGATCCTCTCCGCCGCGCCCTTTTCCGAAACGATCAAATGGACGAACCTGGTGTTCATGGCGAACGGCCCGTGCATCCTGATCCGCGCTGAGGAACACCGCGTCCTGCTCGGCTTCTGGCGCGGCAAGCGGCTGCGCGATGTCGAGCCGCGGATCAAGGCGAGCGGCAAATATGAGCTCGGCAATCTGGCGCTGACCGAAGCGACCGGGGTCACCGCGGACCAGGTCGCGACGCTCGCCGCCGAGGCTCACCGCCTCAATATCGAACTCGGCAACCCGGCGGCGCGGACCTGATGCAGCTGCTGCCGATCGATCAGGTGTTGCCCGATATTCTCGCGGCGCTGATCCTGAAACCCAATGCCGTCGTCGTTGCGCCGCCGGGGGCGGGCAAGACGACGCGCGTTGCCCCCGCGCTGCTCGATCAACCCTGGTGCAAGGGCGCGGTCTGGCTGCTCTCGCCGCGCCGCCTAGCCGCGCGCGCCGCCGCCGAACGGATCGCCGAGGAGATGGGCGAAGCGGTTGGCGGCAAGGTGGGCTATGCCACGCGCCTCGACAGCAAACAGTCGGCGGCGACACGGCTGCTGGTGATGACCCCGGGGCTGTTTCGCAATCGCATTCTTGCCGATCCCGAACTGGCGGACGTGTCGGCGGTGCTGTTCGACGAGGTCCACGAACGCAGCCTCGACGGCGATTTCGCGCTCGCGCTGGCGATCGATGCGCAGCAGGGGCTGCGTGACGATTTGCGGCTGGTCGCCATGTCGGCGACGCTCGACGGCGCGCGGTTCGGCGCGCTGCTTGGCAATGCGCCGGTGGTGAAAAGCGAAGGCAAGATCTTCCCGCTCGAGCTCCGCCACATCGGTCGCCGCGCCGAGGATCGGCTGGAGGCGAGCGTGCTGGCCGCGGTACGGCAGGCGATGGCGGACGAACCTGAGGGCGATATACTCGCCTTCCTGCCCGGCGCCGCCGACATCGAACGCGCCGCGGTGGCGGTCGAGGCCGCGGGTCTGCCGCTCGTCGTTCACCGGCTGCACGGCCAGATCGATCCGGCGCTTCAGCGGAAAGCGCTCGTCCGCGACCCCGATGGCGGGCGCAAACTGATCCTCGCGACCAGTATCGCCGAAACCAGCCTGACGATCGACGGGGTGCGGATCGTCATCGACGCCGGGCTGTCGCGCCGCCCGCGGTTCGACAAGGCGGCGGGCATCGCGCGGCTGGTCACCGAGCGCGCCAGCCAGGCGTCGGCGACGCAGCGCGCCGGGCGCGCGGCGCGGCAGGGACCGGGGGTGGCGTATCGGCTGTGGGAAGCCGCTGCGACGACGGGCATGCCGCCGTTCGATCCGCCCGAAATCCACGAGAATGACCTGATGCCGGTGGTGCTCGACTGTGCCAGTTGGGGGATCATCGATCCGCGCCAACTCGGCTGGCTCGACCCGCCGTCGCCCGCCGCCATCGCCGAAGCGAAGACGCGGCTGCAGTTGATCGGGGCGCTGGGCGAGGACGGCCGCATCACCGCGCATGGCAAGGCGCTGGCGGCGATCCCGCTGCCGGTGCCGCTCGCGCATATGTTGCTCGACGCCGCGCGCGCAGGGGAGGGCGCGTTGGCGGGGCAGCTGGCGGTGCTGCTCACCGAACCGGGACTCGGCGGGCGCGGCGTCGATGTCGAGGCGCGGCTGGCGCGCTGGCGCGGCCAGCGCGGCGACCGCAGCGAGGGTGCGGTGCGGTTGGCGCGGCGGCTGGCTACGATCGGCGAAAAACTGGCGGCGGGCACGGACGAACTGGCGCCCCGCTCGATCGGCGGCTGGATCGCGACCGCCTGGCCCGACCGGGTGGCGCGTCAGCGCGCCGGACAGCGCGGCGAATATCTCAGCGTCGGCGGCCGCGCCTATCGCATCGACCCGGTCGAAGCGCTGGCGGGCAGCGAATGGCTGGCGATCGCCGACGCGCAGGGCCACGCCGCCGGCGTCCGCATCCTCGCCGCGGCGCCGATCGACCAGGCCGAGGTTGAGGCGATCTTTGCGGACCGGATCGTCGCGCATGCCGCCAGCAGCTATGACGCCGCCAGCGACCGCGTCGACCATCGCCGCGAACGGCGGCTCGGCGCGATCGCGCTGACCAGCGGGCAGGCGGGGGGCGGCGACAATGCCGAGCAGGACATCGCGCTGCGACTGGCGGCGGTGCGCGACAAGGGACTCGGGTTGATCGGCTGGGGACCGGCGGCGCAGGCGCTGCGCCAGCGCGCCTCCTTTGCGGGCATCGATACGCTGTCGACCGGCGCGCTTGCCGACAGCCTCGACCTCTGGTTGCCGCCGCTGCTCGCCGACTGCCGCGGGCTGCGCGACATTGGCGACCGCAAGCTGACCGATGCGTTGATGGGACTGCTCGACTGGTCGGCGCGGCAGTTGCTCGAAAAACATGCGCCCGCCGACTATGTTACCCCGGTCGGCAGCCGCCATCCGATCGATTATGGCGCCGACGGCGGGCCGACGGTCAATGTGCGCGTGCAGGAACTGTTTGGGCTCGCGCGGCATCCGATGGTCGGCGATCCGCCGGTGCCGCTCGTCCTCGCGCTGACCTCACCCGCGCACCGTCCGATCCAGACGACGCGCGACCTGGTCAGTTTCTGGGGCGGCAGCTGGCACGACGTGGCGCGCGAGATGCGCGGTCGCTATCCCAAGCACAGCTGGCCCGACGATCCGGCGGGCGCGCGTCCGACGCTGCTGACCAAGGCGGCGCAGGCGCGGCGCGACGGCGCGTAAGGTTGGCCCTTTTCGGCAAGCCGACAAGCCGCTAAGGCGACCGAAACCAACCAACGCAGGACTGTTCCGATGAAAGCGCGCATCTTCCAGAAACCCAAAAATGCGATGCAGTCGGGGCGTGCCGGGACCGAGCGCTGGATGCTGGAATTTGCGCCCGCCGAAGCGCGCAAGCCCGATCCGCTGATGGGCTGGGCGGGTAGCGGCGATACGCAGCGCCAGATCCGACTGACCTTTGCGAGCCGGGACGAGGCGGTCGCCTATGCGGACCGCAATGGCATCGACGCGGAGGTTGTTGCGCCGCCGGTGCGGACGTTGAAAATTCAGGCTTATGCGGATAATTTCCGGTAAAGGACTATCCGTCGCCCCCGCGAAGGCGGGGGCCGCTAGAGATGTAGCGCAAGGCCGACTGCGGCCCCCGCCTTCGCGGGGGCGACGAAATTACTCGCTGTCCGGCTGCAACAGCTTGTGCAGATGCACCACCACATATTTCATTTCGGCATCGTCGACGGTGCGCTGCGCCGCGGCGCGCCACGCCTTTTCGGCGGTCTTGTAGTCGGGGAACAGGCCCACGACGTCGAGGTTGTGGAGGTCGACAAAGTCGGTGCCCTGCGGATCGCTGACGCGTCCACCGAACACGAGGTGCAATTTGCTCATGGCTGCTTTCCTTGCGGGCTGGCGCTGGGGAAGGGGAGAAGGCGCGGCCCCTAACAGCGCGGCGCCGCTACGGCAAGCCGGTCAATCGTCCTTGCGATCCGCCGAACCGGACTTGGGGAGCAACGACCCGAGCAGCGCGCCGATCGCCACCGCGCCCGCGACCAGTGCCAGCGGCTGCTTTTCGGCGACATCTTTGAGCTTGCTGTTCGCGCGCTTGGCCTGCGCCTTGCCGCGTTCATAGGCTTCGCCCGCGGCCTCGCGCGCGACGCCTGCCTGCTCGCTCGCCTTGGCGGCGAAATCGCCGGTCGCGGCGCGCGCGCGGCCATAGCCGTCCTGGATCCGCGCCTTGGCCGCTTCGGCGGTCAGCCGCGCATTTTCGGCGGTTTTCTCCGCAAGTTCACTCGCTTTCGCGCGGGCATCGCTGGCGGTTTCACTGAACGGCTTCATCGTCATTCTCCACTGGTGCGTCATGGTCGCCGTCGTCGGCGCTGGCCTGATCGGCGGGGGTTTCTTCGGCGGGGCGCAGTCGATCGGCGACCGCATTCGCCATATCCTGAATCTTTTGCGTCAGCCGCGGCGCATGTTCCTTGATCGGTTCGCGCAGCAGCCACGCCACGCCTGCCACCGCAGCGAGCGCGATGGGCAGACGGTTGTTGCGAAACTCCTGCCGCACCGCGTGCGCGGCGTCGTCGATCTTCGCATTCACCCGATATTTGCCGCGATCGACCAAGGCGCCCGGCTTGAACGCCGCCTTGGCGACGTCGAGCCGGCGATAGAGTTCGGCGCGTTGTAGCATCGAGCGGCGCGCGGCGGCGATCAGGCGGTTACGCGTCCGCGGCATCGTCAAATCCTTCGCCGGTCAGATCGCGCCGCAGCGCGGTGCGGATGTCGCCATAGCCGATGTGCGCGCGCCACGCCGCGCCGCCCGCGATGATCAGCAGCACGCTGACCACGATCAGCGTTGCCAGCAGCGGGCCGACGCGCGGCGCCAACACCAATATCGCGCCGAACGCCAGCGCCAGCAGCGCCACGCCCGCCGCGGTTGCGGCCACACCGCCCCAGATCGCCGCGCGGCTGGCGCCGTAAAGCGCCAGCTCGCTCCGCGCCTCGATCAGCGCCAGTTCGGCTTTTGCCGTCGCCGACAGATTGTCGACGACGTCGCCGACAATCTGTTCGAGCGGCACCGGAGGCGGTGCCACGGGCGCGCCATTGGGCGCGTAGCCGTGGCTTATGCCGTCAAAGCTGGGCGCGTCGGGCGTCGGTGGGGTGTGCGGGTCAGGGGATGGCAACGGCCGATCAATCGTTCGAGCCGCCCTTGAGCATCCGGGCCAGCACGAAGCCGATGACGGTGGCGGCGCCAACCGCGATCGCCGGGTTCTTTTTCACCATGTCGCGGGTCGAAGCGGCGAGCTCGTCGAGATCCTTCTTGTCGAGCGAAGTGGCGAGGCCAGCGACGGTCGACGCCGCCGAACGGGCGTAATCACCATATTGCTTGCCGAACTTGCTGTCGACCGTTCCGGCGCTGTCTTCGAGCAGCTTGGCGAGGCTGCCAACGGCTTCGGCGGCCTTGTCCTTGCCCTTCGTCGCGGCGTCGCGCGCCTTCACCGACGCCTGCTTCTTCAGGGCGTTCGCTTCGTCCTTCAGCGAAGCGGCCTTTTTCGATGCTTCGGTCTTGATGGTGTCGCGGGTCGCGGCGATCTGGTCGCGGATCGGGTGGTCTTTTGCGGCCTTCGCGGCAGCGGGCTTGCGCGCGGGCGCAGCCTTGGTCGCGGCGGCCTTGGCAGGCGCTTTGGGACGCGGAGCGGCAACTTTCTTGGTCGCGGGAGTAGCGGCTTTGGCCATGGCGTTGTCCTCTTCTTCTTATGTCGGGCGCCGCAACGGCGAACATCCCTTTGGTCCTGTCTGGATATATAGCAAGGCGCGCCGAATGGTTCCATAGGCGCGCAAAATTCCTATGCATTGTTGCGATTTCCGCGCCGCGCCGATAACAGGCGGGCGCCTTCCCCTACCGCCCTGCCGCCAGGGCTTTCAGCAGGACAATATCCATGACCGCCATCATCGACATTCACGGCCGCGAAATCCTCGACAGCCGCGGCAACCCCACCGTCGAAGTCGATGTGTTGCTGGAGGATGGCAGCTTTGGCCGCGCCGCGGTCCCCTCGGGCGCCTCGACGGGTGCGCACGAAGCCGTCGAATTGCGCGACGGCGACAAGGCGCGCTACCTCGGCAAGGGCGTGACCAAGGCGGTCGCGGCTGTGAACGGCGACATCGCCGACGCCCTGATCGGCCTCGATGCCGAGGATCAGCGCGAACTCGACCAGGCGATGATCGACCTCGACGGGACTGCGAACAAGAGCCGCCTTGGCGCGAACGCCATCCTCGGCGTCAGCCTCGCCGCCGCCAAGGCTGCGGCCGACGCGCGCGGGCTGCCGCTCTATCGCTATGTCGGCGGCGTCTCGGCGCGCACGCTGCCCGTGCCGATGATGAACATCATCAACGGCGGCGAACATGCCGACAATCCGATCGACGTGCAGGAATTCATGATCATGCCCGTCGGCGCCGGCAGCATCGCCGAAGCGGTGCGCTGGGGAGCTGAGATTTTCCACACGCTGAAGAAAGGCCTGTCGGCAAAGGGTCTGGCGACCGCGGTCGGCGACGAGGGCGGCTTTGCGCCGAACCTTGCCTCGACGCGCGCCGCGCTCGACTTCATCGCCGCGTCGGTCGACCAGGCGGGCTTCAAGCTCGGCAGCGATGTCGTGCTCGCACTCGACTGCGCCGCGACCGAATTCTTCAAGAACGGCAAGTATGAGATCAGCGGCGAGGGGCTGTCGCTCAGCCCCGAGCAGATGGCCGAATATCTCGCCGCGCTGGTGAACGACTACCCGATCAAGTCGATCGAAGACGGGATGAGCGAAGATGATTTCGTGGGCTGGAAGGCGCTCACCGACCTGATCGGCCACAAGTGCCAGCTCGTCGGCGATGACCTGTTCGTCACCAACCCCGCGCGGCTGGAGCAGGGCATCAAGGACGGCCTCGCGAACTCGCTGCTCGTCAAGGTCAATCAGATCGGCACGCTGTCGGAAACGCTCGACGCGGTCGATATGGCGCACCGCGCGCGCTACACCGCGGTAATGTCGCACCGCTCGGGCGAGACCGAAGACTCGACGATCGCCGACCTCGCGGTTGCGACCAACTGCGGCCAGATCAAGACCGGCAGCCTCGCGCGTTCGGACCGGCTGGCGAAATACAACCAGCTGATCCGCATCGAGGAAGAACTGGGCGACATGGCGCGCTATCCGGGAGCGTCGATTTTCGCCTAGGCCAAGACTGCACCTCATTCGTCATCCCGGCGAAGGCCGGGATCTCGACCTCGCGTCAGACCGCCACGGCGAGATCCCGGCCTTCGCCGGGATGACGATAATATGTGACCGGACGCCTTGACGCCATGAATCAACTCTGATTCAAGGGACGGCGATGACGCAGCGCCACAAACTCCGCAAATCGATGAACCGGGCCGTCGGTCCCGCGGTCGCGGTGATCGCGGTGCTGGCGATGATCGGCTACATCATTTTCGGCCCGACCGGGCTTTACGCCTGGGGCGACTACAGCCAGTCGGTCGAAAAGAAGCGCGTCGTGCTGAGCGAGCTTGCGAAGAAGGAAAGCGAGCTGCAGAACCGGGTCAATCTGCTCGACCGGCGCAGCGTCGATCCTGATCTGGCCGAGGAATATGTGCGCGAAAAGCTGGGCGCCTATCATCAGGATGAATATATCATTCCGATGGAGCCTGCGGCGAAGTAAGCCGTCGCCCGTCATTGCTTCGCTGCGCGCGCAATGACGGGATAATGCTGCATTCGTAATCGCACCGTCTTTGCCGCCAACCGGGCGTTGCCAAACCCACTTTGCCGCTCCTATAGGGAGCCTTGCCGTAACGGCTAACTGCAAAGGAACCCGCCTTGGCCAAAGCTCCCGCGCGCGCATCCGCCGCGTCGAAAAAGACTGCCTCGACCCCGTCGCCCGCGACCAATCGCGAAGGACCGCGCGATCCCGTTCCCTATGACGCCACCCCGGCGGAACTGGAGAAATTCTATCGCGAGATGCTGCTGATCCGGCGCTTCGAGGAAAAGGCGGGGCAGCTGTACGGGCTCGGGCTGATCGGCGGTTTCTGTCACCTTTATATCGGTCAGGAAGCCGTTGCCGTGGGCCTGCAGTCGGCGCTCGACGGCGACAAGGACAGCGTGATCACCGGCTACCGCGACCATGGCCATATGCTCGCCTACGGCATCGATCCCAAGGTCATCATGGCCGAACTGACGGGCCGTGCCGCGGGCATTTCGCGCGGCAAGGGCGGTTCGATGCACATGTTCAGCGTCGAGCATAAATTTTACGGTGGTCACGGCATCGTCGGGGCGCAGGTGTCGCTCGGCACCGGCCTCGCTTTCGCGCATAAATATCGCGGCGATGGTGGGGTCGCGATGTCCTATTTCGGCGACGGCGCGTCGAACCAGGGGCAGGTGTACGAAAGCTTCAACATGGCCGAGCTGTGGAAGCTGCCGATCATCTTCGTGATCGAAAACAACCAATATGCGATGGGGACTTCGGTCAACCGCTCGTCGGCCGAGGACCAGCTCTATCGCCGCGGCGAAAGCTTCCGCATCCCCGGCATGCAGGTCGACGGCATGGATGTGCTCGCGGTGCGCGGCGCCGCCGAAGCCGCGCTCGAATGGGTGCGCGCGGGCAAGGGGCCGGTGCTGATGGAGCTCAAAACCTATCGCTACCGTGGCCATTCGATGTCCGACCCCGCCAAATATCGCAGCCGCGAGGAAGTGCAGGCGGTGCGCGACAAATCGGATGCGATCGAACATCTCAAGAAACTGATGACCGACGCCGGGATCGGCGAGGACAAGATCAAGGATATCGACAAGGAAATCCGCGCGATTGTGGCGGAATCGGCCGACTTCGCCGAAAGCGCGCCCGAACCCGAACTTCATGACCTTTATACCGACGTGCTGGTGGAGCAATATTGAGATGGCCATCGAATTGAAGATGCCGGCGCTGTCGCCGACGATGGAAGAAGGCACGCTCGCCAAATGGCTCGTCAAGGAAGGCGATAGCGTCAAATCGGGCGACATCCTCGCCGAGATCGAGACCGACAAGGCGACGATGGAATTTGAAGCGATCGACGAAGGCACGATCGGCCAGATCCTGGTCGCCGAGGGCACCGACAATGTGAAGGTCGGCACCGTGATCGCGACGATCGCGGGCGAGGGTGAAGAAGCATCATCTTCCCCCGTTCGGACTGAGCCTGTCGAAGCCCCGTCCTTGCCTTCGACGCCGCCGGAAGAAAAGACCGGCCCTTCGACAAGCTCAGGGCAAACGGAAGAAAGGGTTGAAAAGCCCGCCGCCACCGAACGCGCCTCCGACCCCGCCATTCCCGCCGGTACGGCAATGGTCAAACTCACCGTCCGCGAAGCGCTGCGCGACGCGATGGCCGAGGAAATGCGCGCCGACGACCGCGTGTTCGTGATGGGCGAGGAAGTCGCCGAATATCAGGGCGCGTACAAGGTCACGCAGGGGCTGCTCGACGAATTCGGCGCGCGCCGCGTCATCGACACCCCGATCACCGAATATGGCTTTGCCGGGCTGGGCGCGGGTGCCGCGATGGGCGGGCTGAAGCCGGTCATCGAATTCATGACCTTCAACTTCGCGATGCAGGCGATCGACCACATCATCAACTCGGCGGCGAAGACCAACTATATGTCGGGCGGCCAGATGCGCTGTCCGATCGTGTTTCGCGGTCCCAACGGCGCGGCGTCGCGAGTCGGCGCGCAGCACAGCCAGAATTTCGCGCCCTGGTACGCCAGCGTCCCCGGGCTGATCGTGATCTCGCCCTATGACGCCGCCGACGCCAAGGGGTTGATGAAGGCGGCGATCCGCAGCGAGGATCCGGTCGTGTTCCTCGAAAACGAGCTGCTCTACGGCCGCAGCTTCGACGTTCCCGATCTGCCCGATCACGTCCTGCCGATCGGCAAGGCGCGGATCATGCGCGAAGGCAGCGATGTCACCATCGTCAGCTATTCGATCGGCGTCGGGCTCGCGCTCGAAGCTGCCGACAGCCTGGCAGGCGAGGGGATCGATGCCGAGGTTATCGACCTGCGCACGCTGCGCCCGCTCGACACTGCGACGGTGCTCGCCAGCCTCAAAAAGACCAACCATCTGGTGGTCGTCGAGGAAGGCTGGCCGATCTGCTCGATCGCCAGCGAGCTCGCGATGGTCGCGATGGAACAGGGCTTCGACGATCTCGACGCGCCGGTCGTGCGCGTGTGCAACGAAGATGTTCCGCTGCCCTACGCCGCCAATCTGGAAAAGGCGGCGCTGGTCGACACCCCGCGCGTCATCGCGGCGGTGAAGGCGGTTCTCAATCGCGGTTGATCGCGTCGACGCCGCCTCCAATTCCGTTTGTGCTGAGCTTGTCGAAGCACCGTTCTTGTCTTTGACGCCGCTTGAAGAAAGAACGGCCCTTCGACAGGCTCAGGGCGAACGGTTTCTTATTTGGCCGTCCTGCTCTAACGCTTGCGCCGCATGATGGCTGACAGCGAACATCTTTACCCCGACGCCCGCGACCCGCGCATCATGGTCGCCGTACCGCGCGAACGGCGCGCCGCGATTGCGGCGCTGTGGGCGTTCGCCGAGCGGCTGACCAAATTGCTCGCCGATGCGCGCGAACCGCTGATCGGGCAGATCAAGCTCGCCTGGTGGCGCGACATGGCGGCGATGCTGGCGGATGACCCCGCTGCGTTGCCAAAGGGCGAGCCGCTGCTCGCCGAACTCGCGGCGAGCTGGGCCGGGCGCGGCGCGCTCGATACGCTCGTCGACGCGGCGGAAGCAATGCTGGTCGCCGACGACGCGGCAGCGCACGACGCGGCGGCGAGGGCGTTCGGCGGCGCGCTGTTTGCGCTGTCAGGCGTACCCGCAGACGGCGGCGCGCGCTGGGGACTAGTCTGGGGCGCGGCGCTGCAAGATGGCGCGAGCGACGCGCAGCATTTTTTTGCTGCGGCGCGTAACCTGCCCCCGCCGCCGCGCGTATTATTCACCGGAAACAAGGCGCTGCTGATGCTCGACCGCTGGGCAGGCGCGATTGCCGCGCATGATGGCGAACGGCGCTGGCGGCGCGAGGGATTGCTGCTGCTGCGGCTCGGCCTCTTCGGTCGCTGACGATAAAAATGCGTCGGGGGTGGAAATGCGCCGGACGAACATCTATCTTGTCCGGTACAGAATAGGGTCGCAGGGGACACAAGGATGTTCAACGGGCTGATCGCCTATCTCGATTCGATCAAGGCGCGCGATCCGGCGCCGCGGTCGCGTTGGGAAATTCTTCTCTACCCGGGACTCGTCGCGGTGGGCATGCACCGCATCGCGCACTGGCTGTTCGAGGCGCGGCTGTTTTTCCTCGCGCGCTTCGTCAATCACCTGTCGCGCTGGATGACCGCGATCGATATCCATCCGGGCGCCAAGATCGGTCGCCACCTGTTCATCGACCATGGCTTTACCGTGATCGGGGAAACCGCCGAGATCGGCGACAATGTCACCATCTATCAATGCGTGACGCTGGGCGGCACCGATCCCGCCAATGGCATTGCGGGCAAGCGCCACCCGACGCTGGCCGATGACGTTATCGTCGGATCGGGGGCGCAGATCCTGGGCCCGATCACCGTCAATCCGCGCGCGCGCATCGGCGCCAATGCGGTCGTCACCAAGGATGTGCCGGAAGGCGCGGTGATGGTCGGCATCCCGGCGCGCTCGACCTTGGTCGATGCCAGCGAATATGCGCGCGAATTTGTGCCCTATGGCACCTGCAACGAGACATTCGATCCCGCGACGCAAAAGGTCGAACTGCTGCAATGCCAGCTTGAGCAGATGCAGAAACAGCTCGCGGCGCTGATTGCCGAGCGCGATGCGGTGACCGATGACGAGGCGCCGCGGCGCAAGGGGAGCCGGAAAAGCGCCTGATGGGAACGGTGACGCCTCTGCCGTTCGCAACGAAGGCGATCCCGCAGCAGACCGGTTTTGAACGCCCCGAACTGATGCGCATCCTCGACCTCTATGGGCGCATGGTCGCGGCGGGGCATTGGCGCGACTATGCGATGGATTTCCACCGCGACGCCGCGATCTTCTCGGCCTTTCGCCGCGCTGCCGAGCGCCCCGAATATCGCATCGAAAAACGCCCCGCCTTGCGGAGCCGCCAGGGCATGTGGGCCTTGGTCTCCGAAGCCGGGGCGATCTTGAAGCGCGGGGACGAGCTCGCAAATGTGCTCGCCCCCGTCGAACGCAAGCTTATGAAGCTGGTAGGGGACTGACGGCGCCCCCACGCCGTCATCCCGGCGAAGGCCGGGATCTCAACCTCTCGTCGTAACGCGAAGGCGAGATCCCGGCCTCCGCCGGGATGACGATGATATTAGGCTTGCGCCACCCGCGTCGTCGCCGGCAGCTGGTTCGCCAGATTGTCGGGCAGCATCCCGACCACGACCGCCCGGGCATTTTGCCAGAAGGCCGACAGCAGCAGCAGCGCCGAACCGATGACGAAAGCGGTCAGCGCCACGTTAAGCTCGACCGCGCCGAATTCGCGGAACAGCTGGGTCAGCGCGAACAGCACATAGGCGAGGGCGGACACCAGCAAGGCGCGGCGGTCGATCGCCAGCGCGATCAGCCCGAACAGCACATAGATGGCCACGACCATCACCGCGGCGCCGCTGCCGATATTATTGCCCTCGGTCACGCCGAGCAGGTGGAAGATCGGATGCGCGATCATCGGCGCGGCGAGCAGGTGGAGCCAGAAAGCGACGTCGCTGCGCCGCGTCTGGCGCACCCGGTCGCTGCGGTCCCACCACATGGCGAGCGCGAACACGCCGATCCCGGCGGTCAGCACCAGCGACATTACCAGCGCGTCGGGGCGTTCGGGCATGCCGGTGATCGACAGCACCAGCGCCACCGCGGTCCCCGCCAGCGCGGCAGTGCCGGCCGCCACGGTGATCGGCACCATGAAGCGCTTCCAATGCGCCCAGGTCGCCGCCGCGGTCACCAGCGCCATCGATCCGAACAGGATCGCGCCCATGGTGTCGCCCAGATGGTTGCCGAAAATCGCTTCGCCATGTTCAAACAGAAAGCCGACCATGGTCGCGAACACGCCGCCGGAGAAGGCGAGCACCAGCACGATGCTGGGCAGCGCCATGCGGCGTTTGCGGGTGAAATATTCGGCGAGGACCCATGCCGACAGCGCGGCAAAGGCGCCGCCGAGCGCGGTGTGGATCGACTGGCCGATCCACGCGACCGCGACGAGCAGGATCACCGCCGCGATGCTGACGAAAATATCGTTGAAACCGGTGATCAGGCGGAAGGATTCTTCATCCGCCGCGGGGGCCGAACGCGCCGACGCGATATGCGACCGGAACGCCGCAGCGGCCTCCGGCGTCAAAACTTTCGCATCGACCGCAGCTTGCAGGTCGCTTTCACTATACATCGGGGTCGTCCTTGTTAGACCGATCCCCTTGCCCCGCTGGCTTTATGACAGCAGCGTGTTGCTGTGTCAACACAGTGTGGCGCCCCGATTATCCTCCCTGTGGCGAAGCCATGGGGAGGGGGACCGTTCGCGAAGCGAATGGTGGAGGGGCCGCGATGCCAGCGTCATCGCCCTCCGTCAGCGCTTCGCGCTGCCACCTCCCCATGGCCTTCGGCCACAGGGAGGATCGACCGAGGCTCACCCCAGCGCCATCAACGCCTTCATCACATTCATCGACTGTTCGCTACCCGACTGCGGCACGATCTCGCCGCTGCGGTCGATGATCTTCTCCCACGCCGCGGCGACGCCTTCGGGGGTCCGCTCGCATTCGGGGAGCGCGACGCCGGGGGTCATGGTGACATAGGCGGCGTGGAAAGCGCCCGCACCCGCGCCGACGATCATGTTGGTCGGGGCGTCCTCGCTGACCAGGTAGAGCGCGGCAGGCACAACATTCTCGGGCGTGAACTTCTCGAACAGTTCGGCGGGGAAGATGTCTTCGGTCATGCGCGTGCCCGCGACCGGCGCGATCGTATTGCAGCGGATGTTATATTTCGCGCCTTCGAGGTGGAGCGTCTTGGTCAGCCCCGCGAGGCCCAGTTTCGCCGCGCCATAATTGGCCTGGCCGAAATTGCCGTACAGCCCGGTCGACGATGCGGTCATCAGTATGCGGCCATAGGCCTGTTCGCGCATCAGGTCCCAGCACGCCTTGGTGACATTGGCGCTGCCCGACACATGCACCTTCAGCACCAGGTCGAAATCGGCGGGCTCCATCTTGGCGAAGCTCTTGTCGCGCAGGATGCCGGCGTTGTTGATCAGGACGTGGACGCCGCCCCATGCTTCCTTCGCCTTGGCGACCATTTCGACCATCTGCTCATATTCGGTGACGCTGCCGCCGTTGGACATCGCGGTGCCGCCCGCGGCGCGGATTTCTTCGACCACCTGCAGCGCGGCGTCCGAATGGCCGGTGCCGTCGCGCGCACCGCCCAGATCGTTGACCACGACCTTGGCGCCGCGCCGTGCGAGTTCGAGCGCATAAGCGCGGCCCAGACCGCCGCCTGCGCCGGTAACAATGGCAACGCGTCCGTCAAATTTGATCGTCATGATGGTCTCCCGGATGGGGCCGCCGCAAAAGGTTGCCCGAAAAAACTGACACGTCCTTAGCCGTTCGCGTGTCGCTGGCAAGAGGTGAGCGAAAAGCGTCCGATGAAACAAAAATGTCACGATAATGACGTGCGTCTGTCATTTACTCGTCATAACAGCGCCACCAGATTGTCACCTTGTCCAACGGAGCAACCCCACATGCGCCACGCCCTGACCGCTGCCCTCCTGGCGACGTCGATGTTCTGCCTGCCGACGGCCGCGCGCGCGCAGGCGATGACCGCCGAGGAAGCGGCGCAGCTGCGCGCTGAGCTGGCGGCGCTGAAGGCGCAGGTGCAGACGCTCGAAACGCGGCTCGATGCCGCCACAGCGCAGTCGGCGCCTGCTCCGGCGCCAACGCCGGTGCCGCCCTCGGTCACCGCAAAACCTGCGACGGAAATCAGCTGGAAGGGCGCTCCCGAAATCAAGACCGCCGACGGCTGGAGCTTCAAGCCGCGCGGGCGCGTCCAGCTCGACCTCGCCGGGGTCGATACCCCCGCCGGGGTCACCGGCGCGCGCGGCGGCACCGCGACCGAATTTCGCCGCGTCTATCTGGGCGTCGACGGCAAGATCCCGGGCGGTTTTGCCTACCGCGTCGAAGCCGACATCGCGAATGGTGAGGTCGAACTCACCGACGTCTATCTTAGCTATGGCAAGGGGCCGCTGACGGTCACCGCGGGTCAGGTCAAACCGTTCAACGGGCTCGACGACATGACGAGCGACCTGTTCACCAGCTTCATGGAACGCGCCGCGTTCGTGCAGGCGTTCGGCTTCGAACGCCGCGTCGGCCTGTCGGCGCAGTATAAGGGCAAGGCGCTGCTGCTGCAGGGCGGGGTGTTCGGGGACAATGCCGCTGACCTCACCGACAGCAACCACAGCTTCGGCGTCGACGGGCGCGCGGTGTTCATGCCGAAACTCGGCGGCACCCAGCTGCATCTCGCCGCGTCGGGCCACTGGCGCGACCCGAACGACCCCGCCGCGACCGTCCGCTATCGCGCGCGGCCGTTCGTCCACACCACCGACGTCCGCCTAGCCGACACCGGCCTGCTCGACGTCGCCAGC
Source organism: Sphingopyxis microcysteis (assembly GCF_012274265.1). Taxonomy (GTDB): domain Bacteria; phylum Pseudomonadota; class Alphaproteobacteria; order Sphingomonadales; family Sphingomonadaceae; genus Sphingopyxis; species Sphingopyxis microcysteis. The sequence continues at coordinate 1,157,532 of NZ_JAANYY010000002.1, read as the reverse complement.
GAGCGCGGGCTCGGGCTGGAGGGCGCGGTGATTGCGGGGCCGTTCCACGCGGCGGGCGAGGCCTTTTGGCAGACGCTGAAGCGCCGCGGCGCCGCCGACCCGACCTTCTTTGGCGGCTATGCCGAAGTCGGCATGGTGCTGACCCCCGGCGACGCGCGCGGTTACAAGGACGGCGCATTCGACCGGTTGAAACCGTCGAAGCCGATCACCGCGGGCGGCATCGGCGCAATCGAAATCAACGCGCGCTACGACCATCTCGATCTCAATGACGGCGCGATCGTCGGCGGGCGGCAACAGGCGGCGCTGATCGGGCTGGTGTGGGCGCCGATCGAATATATCCGCATCACCGCCAACTACGGCAAGCTGTGGATCGACAATGCGCGGGTCGCGACGGCGACGGGGGATCGCAGCTATACGGCGGATACGTTCGGTCTCAGGACGCAGGTCGATTTTTGATCGGAAAGGCGGCTTTGAGGTGGGGAGGGGACATTCCAATAGACCGTCGCCCCCGCGAAGGCGGGGGCCGCTACCCGCCTGGTCCTGCGTCGCTGCGTAAACCGACAGCGGCCCCCGCCTTCGCGGGGGCGACGTACCACTTCGCTCGTTGCCACACCTTCGTCATCTCGGACTTGATCCGGCATCCATTCTTCCCACGGTGCGTGAACGGATCCCGGTCGATGTCGGGCAAACGACGTGATCGATCGCCACTTCCAGCCAGCTTCCGCTCTCCGCCTCCGTCGCACCCGAACCGGTACAGAAATTTCCTTCCGCCGCGATTTCGGCAGCTTATGAGCATGACGATAAGCGCGTTCGTTGGTCTGCCCTGTCAACGCGCGTCCGACCATTCCGATGGAGCCTGAGATTGATCAGAGGTCTTTTGTGCGTCGCCCTTGCGGGCACGGTTCTGGCAAGCTGTTCCGACGTGGCCAATGGGCAAGCTGCGGCTTCCGCGGCGCCCTCGGTCGCCGCCCAGCGCGGCGAGGGACGGCCTTATGAAATGTCGGATACCGAGGTCTGGGACGTCCCCGACCCGGTTTCAGGCCGTGACTATCAACTGTTTGTCGCGCTGCCCCAATCCTATGGCACGCAGCCCCAGCGGCGCTACCCCGTGCTTTACGTCACCGACGCCGACTATGCCTTTCCCGTAATCAGGCAGATCGCACGGCGCCTGAATATCGAACGCGCCACGCTCGACGAGTTCATCCTTGTCGGCCTGTCCTATGCGAAGGGGGAGGGAGGTGCGCAAAGTCGGCGGCGCGATTACACCCCGACGCCGAACGGACCCAGCACGGCGCCGAGGGACGCGGTGCATGGCAAGTCGGTCGCCTACACCGCCTATGTCCGCGATCAGGTGCTGCCTTTTGTGGCGGGACGCTACCGGACCGATGAAAGCCGCCGCCTGTTCCTCGGCCACTCCTATGGCGCGCTGTTGGGGTCGGAAATATTGTTCAGCGAGCCGCGTCTGTTTAGCGGCTATATCCTCGGCAGCCCGTCCTTCTGGTACGATCGCCACCATATGGCGGCGCGCGAAAAGGCCTATGCCGCGACGCACAACGACCTTCCGGCCCGCGTCTATATGTATATCGGCGAATATGAAGAGATGCGGCCGGGCGATCCGCGCTATGCCAAGGACGTCAATATGGTGACCGACACCCGCAACATGGATCAGGCGCTACGGTCGCGCAAATATCCTTCGCTGCACATGGAGGTCGAGGTGCTGAACGACGAAGATCATTTCACCATTGCGCCGCGCGGGTTCACCCGCGGGTTGAAATATCTGCTCCCCGCCAAGGCGCAGTGAAGCTCGGCCGGATCAGCTGATCTTCCCCGCATCCAGCGCATAACCTGCCGAACGCACCGTGCGGATGATGTCGCTGGTACCCGGCAGGTTGATCGCTTTGCGCAGCCGCCGGATGTGGACGTCGACGGTGCGCAGTTCGATGTCGCTGTCCTGGCCCCAGACGCTGTCGAGCAATTGCCCGCGCGAAAAGACGCGGCCCGGATGCTCCATGAAATGGCGGAGCAGGCGGAATTCGGTCGGCCCCATATTCACCGTCTGACCATTCCGGATCACCTTGTGCGCGACCGAATCGAGTTCGATGTCGGCATAGGTCAGCAATTCGCCCGCGAGCGCGGGGCGCAGGCGGCGGAGCACCGCCGACACGCGGGCGACCAGCTCGCGCGGGCTGAACGGTTTGGTGACATAATCGTCGGCGCCGGTTTCGAGGCCGCGGATGCGGTCCTCTTCCTCGCCGCGCGCGGTGAGCATGATGATCGGCACATTTGCCGATTTGGGGTTGCGGCGCAGGCGGCGGCAAACCTCGATGCCGGGCAGGCTTTCGATCATCCAGTCGAGCAGGACGATGTCGGGGACACGCTCCTCGACCAGCACCAGCGCCTGTTCGCCGTCGGGTGTTTGCCGGACCGAAAAACCCTCGCGTGCGAAATGCCAGACGATGAGCTCGGCAATCGCCTCGTCATCCTCGATCAGCAGCAGGTCGGGCTGCGGCATCAGCCTTGCTCCTGCTCCGCGGCGCCATCTTCGGGCTGTTCGCCGCGCTCGCGCTCCTCCATATGTTCGCCGGTCACGACATAATAGACCATCTCGGCGATGTTGGTCGCATGGTCGCCCATCCGCTCGAGGTTCTTGGCGACGAACAGCAGGTGCGCGCTTTCCGAAATATATTTCGGATTTTCCATCATGAAGGTGACGAGCGTGCGAAAGATGCTGTTGTAGAAATCGTCGACATTCTTGTCGCGCACCGTCACTCGCACCGCCAGTTCGGCATCGCGCGCCGCAAAGCTGTCGAGCGCGTCGTGCACCAGGTCGGCGACGTTGGACGACATCGACATCAGCAGCGGGATCGCCTCGATCGAGCGCGTCTGATCCATCAGCGCGACGCGCTTGGCGATATTCTTCGCATAGTCGCCGATGCGTTCGACGACCGACACGATCTTCAGCGCCGCGATCATTTCGCGCAAATCGTCGGCCATCGGTGCCCTGAGAGCAATCGTCTGGACCGCCAGCTGCTCGACTTCGGCCTCCAGCGCGTCGATCTTCTTGTCATCGCGCACCACCTGCGCGGCGAGGTCGAGGTCGCCCTGTTTCAGCGCGGTCATCGCCTGGAGCAGCGCCTGTTCGGCGCGGCCGCCCATCTCGCTGATCAAACCGCGCAGGCGGTTGAGGTCTTCGTCGAAGGCTTTGACCGTATGATCGTTCGTAAGTGCCATCAATCTTGTCCTGTTGCGCTACGGATCAGCCGTAGCGGCCGGTGATATAGTCCTTGGTGCGTTCCTGCTTCGGGTTGGTGAAGATGTCGGTGGTCTTGCCATATTCGACCAGCGTCCCGAGGTGGAAAAAGGCGGTGCGCTGCGACACGCGGGCCGCCTGCTGCATATTGTGGGTGACGATCACGATCGCATATTTGCCGCGCAGTTCGTGGATCAGCTCCTCGATCTTGGCGGTCGCGATCGGGTCGAGCGCCGAGCAGGGCTCGTCCATCAAAATGACTTCGGGGTCGACCGCGATGGCGCGCGCGATGCACAGGCGCTGCTGCTGGCCGCCCGACAGCGCTGTGCCGCTTTCGAGCAGGCGGTCCTTGACCTCGTCCCACAGCCCGGCGCGGACCAGCGCGCGCTCGACGATCACGTCGAGATCGGCCTTCGACGGCGCCAGCCCGTGGATGCGCGGGCCGTAACCGACATTGTCATAGATCGACTTGGGGAAGGGGTTGGGCTTCTGGAACACCATGCCAACGCGCGCGCGCAGCTGCACGACGTCCATCGACGGCGCGTAGATGTCTTCGCCGTCGAGCTCGATCCGCCCCGTCACCTTCGCGCTCGCGACGGTATCGTTCATCCGGTTGAGCGACCGCAAAAAGGTCGACTTGCCGCAGCCCGACGGGCCGATGAAGGCGGTAACCAGGTCGGTGCCGACGTCGATCGACACGTCGTTGATTGCCTGCTTGTCGCCATAAAAGACGTTGACGCCCTGCGCCCGCATCTTGGGGTCGGCGATGATGAGATCGTCTTGGGTCATTCAGGTCACCAGCGTTTTTCGAATTTGTTGCGAAGATAGATCGCAAAGGCGTTCATCGACAGCAGCACGATAAGCAGCACGATGATCGCGGCGGAGGTTTTCTCGACAAAGCCCCGGTCGACTTCGTCCGACCAGAGGAAGATCTGCATCGGCAGCACCGTCGACGGCGAGCAGATGCCGCCCGGCACGTCGCCGATAAAGGCGCGCATCCCGACGAGGAGCAGCGGCGCGGTCTCGCCCAGCGCGCGCGCCATGCCGATGATCGTGCCGGTCAAAATGCCGGGGAGGGCGAGCGGCAGGACATGGTGGAACACCACCTGCACCGGGCTTGCGCCCACGCCCAGCGCCGCATCGCGGATCGACGGCGGCACCGATTTGATCGCGTTGCGGCTGGCGATCACGATCACCGGCATCGTCATCAGCGCCAGCGTCAGCCCGCCAACGAGCGGGCTCGCCTGACAGAGGCCGAACCAGTTGATGAACACCGCGAGCGCGAGCAGGCCAAAGATGATCGACGGCACCGCGGCCAGATTGTTGATCGACACCTCGATCAGGTCGGTCCAGCGGTTCTTTGGCGCATATTCTTCGAGATACAGCGCCGCGAGCACGCCGGTCGGAAAGGCGATCAGGAAGGCGATGAAGATTGTCAGCACCGATCCCTTGAGCGCGCCCCAGATCCCCGCCACCGCGGGATCGGTGGCGTCGGCGTTGCGGAAGAAGGGCCAGTGGATGCCCGTCGACAGCTTCCCCTCGCGTTCCAGCGCATCGACCTTGGCGCCGAGCTCGCCGCGCGCGCCTTCCTTCGCCATGATATCGACCGCACTCGCCGCGGGCAGTTCGAACACCGTCTCGCCGTCCAGCAGCGCCGGGTCGTCCTTGATCGCGGTGCGCACCTCTTTCCAGGCGTTCTCCGAAATCAGCTCAGACCCACCGTCGCCCAGCGCCTCGTCGGCGGCAAAGGCGACGATGTCGGCGAGCCCGGCATTCGCGATCACCTGATCGGCGTCGCCATCATCCAGCCGCGCCTTGTCGACGGTCAGCGGCATCGCCTTGAAATCGATCGGCACCGCGACATTGGTATAGGTAAAGCCGCGCGCGCCGTTGCCGACCATCACGAACAGCAGGAACGCCAGGAATGCGCCCGACAGCAGCACCGCGCCCAGCCCGATCAGCCGGAACCGGCGTTCGGCGGCGTAGCGGCCCGCGATGCGCTTCTGCATCGCCGCGGCTTTCCAGTCGGTGGGGGCAGTTTCCCTATTCATAAGCTTCGCGATACTTTTTCACGATCCGCAGCGCGGCGATGTTGAGCAGCAGGGTGACGATGAACAGCACCAGCCCCAGCGCAAAGGCGGCGAGCGTCTTGGCGCTGTCGAATTCCTGGTCGCCGGTCAGCAGCTTGACGATCTGCGCGGTCACCGTGGTGACGCTGGCAAAGGGGTTGGCGGTCATGTTCGCCGACAGGCCGGCGGCCATCACCACAATCATCGTCTCGCCGATCGCGCGGCTGACCGCGAGCAAGATGCCGCCCATTACGCCGGGCAGCGCGGCGGGGATCAGCACCTGGCGGATCGTCTCGTTCGGGGTCGCGCCCAGCGCCAGCGACCCGTCGCGCATCGCCTGCGGCACCGCGTTGATGCTGTCGTCGGCCATGGATGAGACGAACGGGATGATCATCACCCCCATCACGATCCCCGCCGCCAGCGCGCTTTCGGTTGAGGCGTTGGGAATGCCCAGCATCACCGCAAATTCGCGCAAGGCAGGGGCAACGGTTAGCGCGGCGAAATAGCCGTAAACGACGGTCGGCACCCCGGCCAAAATCTCCAGGATCGGCTTGACCCAGCGGCGCACGACCGGCGCGGCATATTGGGTCAGGTACACCGCCGTCATCATCCCGATCGGGATCGCGACGATCATCGCGATGATCGCGCCGATCAGCACCGTTCCCCAGAACAGCGGGATGCCGCCAAAGGTGTCGGGCTGCGGCGCGCCACTCGTCGGCGCCCAGGTCGTCCCGAACAGCAGCTCGACGGGCGAGACAAGGCGGAAGAAGCGGATCGATTCGAACAGCAGCGACAGCACGATCCCGAACGTCGTCAGGATCGCGACGAGCGACGCGAGCAGCAGCACCGCCATCACGATCCGTTCGACCCGCGTTCGCGCGCGGAAATCGGGCTTGATGCGGGTAAAGGCATAAAGCCCGCCCGCCAGCGCCAGCGCCAGCATCGCCGCGATGCCGATCCACGCATATTTGTGCGCCGCATCGGCATAGGGCTGGACCAGCGGCGCCGCGGCGGGCAGCCGCACCGCGTCCTGCTTGCCCTGCGCGACGCTGCGCGCATCGGACAGGATCGCCCCGCGCTCGAAACCAAAGGCGGGCAGGCTCTCGGCCGCCTCGCTCGCCAGCACCTCGTTGGTGATCAGTCCCGGCGACACCGACGACCACACCGCCAGGAACAGCGCCGCGGGCGCGAACAGCCACAGCGCGACATACCAGCCATGATATTGCGGCCGCGAATGCAACTTGGTCCCCGCACGCCCCGCAAGCAGGTTCGACCGCTGCCGACCGGCAATCCAGCCGATCAGCGCGAGGCCCGCGATCAGGAGTAACAGGGCGGCGGCGTTAAAGGTCACTTGGTCCTCATCTTGCGGTGCGCCGCGGGTGCGCCAAAAAACCGTAGCCCTGAGCCTGTCGAAGGGCGCCTGCCGATCAGGCGCTTTCCTGCGAGACGCCCTTCGACAAGCTCAGGGCTACGGTGAATTTGCAACAGCCTTTGCTCAGCGAGCATGGCAATTTGGTGACGTCCAAAAAAGCGGTGGCCGGACCGGGCAAGCCCCATCCGGCCACCGGGGGGGAAACCTACTTCAGCTCGGCACCGTTGAGCGCGGTCATGTTCGTGCCGTTCGCCTTCGCGGCGTCCGCGATCGGCTTCGGCGACACGATCAGCCCCTTGGCGTTCAGATAGCCGCCGTCGCCCGCGCCCTTCAGGAACTCGGCGACGAACTCGGCCAGCCCGGGGACGACGCCGACATGCGCCTTCTTGATATAGATGAACAGCGGGCGCGAACCCGGATAGCTGCCGTCGGCGATCGCCGCATAGGTCGGCGCGACGCCCTGCACCGGCACCGCCTTGATCTTGTCCTTGTTCGCATCGAGATACGAAAAGCCGAAGATGCCCAGGCTGGTCGGGTTCTTGTCGAGCTTCGAGATGATGAGGTTATCATTCTCGCCCTGCTCGACATAGAAGGGCGCGCCGCGCAGCGTCGTGCAGGTCGCTTCGTGCTTGTCCTTGTCGCTGTCCTTCAGCGCCTTCATCTCGGGGTTCGCATCGCAACCGCGGCCCAGGATCAGCTCCTTGAACGCGTCGTACGTGCCGCTGGTCGACGGCGGGCCGAACACCGAAATCGCGACCGCGGGCAGCGCCGGGTTGACGTCTTTCCACGTCTTGGCGGTGTTGGGCTTGCCATAGGGGTTCGCGGCCAGCGCCTTGTACACATCTTCTTCGGTCAGCTGGAATCCGGGCCCGCGCGTCGCTTCGCCCAGCGCGATGCCGTCGATGCCGATCTGGACTTCGACGATGTCCTTGACGCCATTGGCGACGCAGGTGTCGAACTCCTTCTTCTTGATCCGGCGCGATGCGTTGGCGATGTCGGGGGTGTCGCCGCCGACGCCCGAACAAAAGCGTTCAAAGCCGCCGCCGGTGCCGGTGCTGTCGATCTTCGGCGTCTTGTTGCCCGTCGCTTCGGCGAATTTTTCGCCGACAGCGGTGGCAAAGGGATAGACCGTCGACGAACCGACCGCGCTGATATAATCGCGCGCGCCGCCGCCCGACGAAGCCTGATCCTGACAGGCGGAAAGCGCCAGCGCGCACACGGCGGCGCCAACGACGCCAAGGGTGCGGGGCGCGAATTTCTGAGCCATGGAAAATCCTGTTGATGGGGGTCGTTACCGAACCAAGCCACCACCCCCGCGGCGACTCGCTGAGCGCCATTTGGGGGTTTTGTGTGACGTGTTTGTGACAGGAAGTGTCATGGAAGTGTCATGGAAGGCGCGGTTAGCAATGGCACTGCGTGAGCAGGTGTCGGTGCGCGGTCGTTTGATAAATAGCGCAAGAGTGAGTGACGAGCGCTCTATTCTTCAGATCAACATGCAAATTTTGGTCGTGCGTGAAAATTAACGCGCATCCCGTTACGCTGGCTAGTGCGACCACATGCGGGTCGTCCGACACGAGTGCTGCACTACCCTCAAGCTCGGCTTTTCGCGCGTCGCAGCGGTCGCTATCCGCTCGCACGAGTTTGCCAGCTTGCCCTAGGGTTGTAATAGTCGCAAATAGCTTTGTTGGTCTTAACTCCCTAAGCAGGTCATCGGACACGACCAGCTTTCCCGATCCGCGCAATAACCATCGCAACACCGCCGCTCCGGCTTCGTCGGTTGGACACATGTGATGTGCCGCATTCGCGTCGACTATAATACACATCAGATGCCAAGGACCCTTGCCTGCTCTCTTAGGAAAAAATCTCGATAATCTTCTGGGTATCCAACAATATCTCCCTTTTCATTTAAAAGTATGTCGTGAATTCTTATGTCCAATCCGCTCTTTCTGAAAAATAGAATTGATACATCATTGTTCGATATGTTTCCGGCTCTGACCTCAGATCTTAGCCTATCAACGATGAAGTCAGAATGAGTTTCGATGACGTAGATTTTGTCTGGTGAGTTTGACGAAAGGCCAGCAATTAGCGATCCGAATTCGGCCTGCGCCTTAGGGTGCAAATGTACCTCAGGTTGCTGGATCAAGAATGCCCCATATTTTGTCTCATTCTGCAGCGGATATAGAAGAGGAAGAGCTTGAGATACTCCGTATCCAACGTCGGCAATGTTCACTGATGGGCCGCTATTTTTTATCTGAATTTGAAAGGGATCGCTGTCGCTTCGTCCAAATCTCTTGACCTCAATGTCTTCAAACAGACCCGCTCTGGACCCAAACTCGTTCATTCTTTCTCGGCTTTTTTTCCACGCTTCTGGATATGCCAACTTTTGATTTGCCATCTCTAATGGCACCTGCTCGCCAGCATTTGATGAGGTCAGTTCCGACGGCGTGTATACCCGTCTCGGTTGGATTCGTACGGGCGCCGACGCAAATACCGAGTAAGACAAAAATCTTCTCGATCCCCGAAATATGTTTTGTACTACCCGTAGAGTTGCCTGTTCTTCTTTGCTGAATTTATCTCTTTCTGACCTGCTTCGAATCAAAAGGTCTTCAACGAAGAATCCGAGAAAATAAGGATCTTTTCTGATGAGGGAGGATGGCGGGAGACGGTCCGGGTCTATGCTAAATACGTTCTTGCCGCTTTTTAGTATTTGGATATTCGTCTTTGGAGCTGAAACGTCAAAGCTGGCCAGTATGTCGCCCGACTTCACGCTATATTGAACTAGCTCTGGCTGACTCGTTTGACCTTTTTCAAAAGTGAGTGAATGAGATGCGGTTCCCTCGGTCTTTCGTCCATCAGGGAACAAGTCTCCTTGGTCGCCAGGTGAGGTTTCGATCCCAAGCGAGAAGCGTTTTGCTCGTCCCGTTCGTCCGCCGCGATAATGCGCTATTTGCTCAAAGCTTCCCAAAAAATATGGTTCACTATTAAATGAAGTTGAAGAAGATGATCTGAATGCTTCCAGTAAAAACCTCACGGCAGCCATGAATGATGTTTTTCCCGAACTGTTCTCACCTACAAGAACCGTGATAGGTGCCAAGCGGACCGGACCTGTCGACGAAAAACAACGGAAGTTATCCATTTTTATGCCAATTTTCATCTTTTATGGGCTTCCACTAATATGGTCTCATCCGAGAAATCTGATTTTGGCCGATCCGATGATCAGAATCAGGACATATAAGCATTTCCATAGGACATAACGCAATGATGATCCTCATCACCGGCCACGTCATCCTGACCCCCGAGCATCGCGAGCGCATGATTGCGCTCGGCATCGAGCATAGCGCGCGGTCGCGCTCCGAACCGGGGTGTCTGGGGCACAACTGCCATGTCGATGTCGAAAACCCCGACCGCCTCGTCTTTGTCGAGGAGTGGGCGGATATGGCCGCGGTGCGCGCCCATTTCGCGGTCCCCGCGTCGGGCGCCTTCGTCGCCGAAATGCGCGCCCTCTCACCGCAGCCGCCGGTGATGCGGATTTTCTCGGGCGAAGATGTGACGGCGCGGGCGGTGGGGTAAGAAGGGTCTCACGCAAAGGCGCAAAGGCGCGAAGAAGGAAGAGAGAAAGAGAAAGAAATATCTCACACAAAGACACAAAGCCTGTCCTGAGCGCCTGCAAGGCAGTCGAAGGGGCACAAAGATTGCGGCTCCGGGCCGCCGACGACGTGAACCAGTTAACCTTTGCCATTTGATGGCCGGACAAAGTCCGGCAGCCAAATCGAAACGTCAGGCTTCTGCACCACGGTTGCGCCTGAGACCGCCCCCTTCGTGACTTTGTGTCTTCGTGCGAAACCCTCTTCCTTCCTTCTTCGCGCCTTTGCGCCTTTGCGTGAGATCCCTTCTTGCTACCGGCGGCTCAAAGCGCGATCCCGATCCCGTCCGGGTGACGAGCACGGGAATCGGGGACGGGTGACGATGTAGGAAAATAACCGCTTTCCTACATTATTTCGCTGTGCCAGCCTTCATCGCGGCTCTTTCAAATCATCGACAGAAGCGGTTGCCGCCCGTCATGCGGACACCTCCCCGCGACGGATTATCCCGCGCGCGGCAGGGTGACAGCAAAACAGCGCGTAAGGCTGAACTTTGCTGAACTTTGGACCAACATCGCGCCCTCCGCCGCCCTTTCCCTCATCGCCCGACCGCGCGCGGGCTTGATCGGGCGCCCGGTTGCGATAGGGCAGGGCGATCGATCCCGGAACGCGCCCGAGGGCGGCAGGGGTAAAGCGCCGGGGGGCATATGAGCGGGTTTGAATTCATCTTTTCGCTGTTCGGGCTGATCCTCGGGCTCGCGCTCGCCGAGGGGCTGGGCGGGCTGGCGCGCGCGCTCAAGGCGTCGCACCGCGTCCGCATCGGCTGGCCGACCGCGCTACTCGGGCTGTTCGTGTCGTGCGACGTCGTCACCTTCTGGATGTACGGCTGGGCGGTGCGCGACCTGCTGCCCCTCAGCTGGCCGGTGCTGTTCGGCGGCTTCGTCGTCACCGCGCTCTATTTCGTCGCCGCGTCGCTGGTGTTCCCCGACGATCCCGAAGGCTGGGACGACCTCAACGCCCATTTCGACAAACACCGGCGCCAGGTGATCGGCGGGGTGTTCCTGTGCAACGTCGCGTTGACCGCCACCGTCGCCTGGCTGCACGGCATGCCCGCGCCGACCAGCCTGCGCACCTTCATCATCGCGTGGAGCTTTTTCCCCGCCGCGCTGCTGGCGATCGCGGCCAAGGACCGCCGCGTCGTGCTCGCCTGCCTGATCTGGCTGATCGCACTCTACCCGCTGTCAGCGGTGTGGCGTTGAACCGACGGGCCACCCCAAACCCGTTCGTGTCGAGCGAAGTCGAGACACGCCGAGTTCGCGCTCGACTTCACGTGTCTCGACTTCGCTCGACACGAACGGCAATAGGGGGATGGCATTAGGACGAAACGAAGGCCGACGCCCTACTTCAGCAACGGCGCCAGATACTGCCCCGTAAAGCTCCGCGGCTCCTTCACCACCTGTTCGGGCGTCCCCGCCGCGACGATCTCGCCGCCCTTGACCCCGCCTTCGGGGCCAAGATCGAGGATGTAGTCGGCGGTCTTGATGACATCCAGATTATGCTCGATCACGATCACGCTGTTGCCCTGTTCGACCAGCTGCTGGAGCACTTCGAGCAATTTGCGGACGTCCTCGAAATGCAGGCCGGTGGTCGGCTCGTCCAGGATGTAGAGCGTCTGCCCGGTCGAACGCCGCGACAATTCCTTGGCCAGCTTCACCCGCTGCGCCTCGCCCCCCGACAGCGTCGTCGCCTGCTGCCCGACCTTGATATAGCCAAGGCCCACGCGCACCAGCATCGCCATCTTGTCGCGGATCGCGGGCACCGACTTGAAAAACTCCGCCGCATCCTCGACCGTCATGTCGAGCACGTCGGCGATGCTCATGCCCTTGAACTTTACCTCCAGCGTTTCGCGGTTGTAGCGTTTGCCGTGGCACGTCTCGCACGTCACATAAACGTCGGGCAGGAAGTGCATCTCGATCTTGATCAGCCCGTCGCCGGTGCACGTCTCGCACCGCCCACCCTTCACGTTGAAGCTGAAACGCCCGGGCTTGTAGCCACGCGCCTGCGCCTCGGGCAGCCCCGCGAACCAGTCGCGAATTACCGTGAAGGCGCCCGTATAAGTCGCGGGGTTCGAGCGCGGGGTGCGGCCGATCGGCGACTGGTCGATGTCGATCACCTTGTCGCAATGCTCCAGCCCTTTCAGGCTGTCGTGCGGCCCCGCGACCATGCGCGCGCCGTTGAGCACCCGCGCCGCGCTGGCATAGAGTGTATCGATGATCAGGCTCGACTTGCCGCTGCCCGACAGGCCGGTGACGCAGGTGAAGGTGCCGAGCGGGATCTTCGCGGTGACATTGTTGAGATTGTTCGCGCGCGCGCCCTTGAGCACGAGGTCGAAGCCGTTGCCGGGGCGGCGGTGCTTCGGCACCTCGATCTTCTTCGCGCCCGTCAGATACGCCGCGGTCAGGCTCTTCTTGTTCGCCAGCACCTGCTTCAGCGTCCCCTCGGCGACGATCTCGCCGCCGTGGACGCCCGCGCCCGGGCCCATGTCGACGACATAGTCGGCGTGGCGGATCGCATCCTCGTCATGCTCGACGACAATCACGGTGTTGCCGAGGTCGCGGAGTCGTTTGAGTGTTGCGAGCAGCCGGTCGTTGTCGCGCTGGTGCAGGCCGATGCTCGGCTCGTCGAGGACGTAGAGTACGCCCGACAGCCCGCTGCCGATCTGCGAGGCGAGGCGGATGCGCTGGCTTTCGCCGCCCGAGAGCGTCCCCGACGTGCGGTTGAGGTTGAGGTAATCGAGCCCGACATTGTTGAGGAAGCCGAGCCGCTCGTTGATCTCTTTCAAGATCGCCTTGGCAATCTGCTTCTGCGTGTCGTTCAGCTTTTCGTCGAGCGTGCTGAACCAATGGAGCGCGTCCGCGACCGAGCGCTGCGCCGACATGCTGATGTCCTCGCCCGCGATCTTCACCGCCAGCGGTTCGGGGCGCAGCCGCGCGCCGTGGCACGTCTCGCACGGCTGCGGCGTCTGATATTTGCTCAGCTCCTCGCGCATCCACGCGCTTTCGGTCTGGAGCATGCGGCGATTAAGGTTGCCGATCACCCCTTCGAACGCTTTGTGCGTCGTGTAACTACGCTTGCCGTCCTTGAAGGTCAGTTCGACGGGTTTGCCGCCGCTGCCGTAGAGGATGATCAGCTGCACCTCGCCGGGCAGATCCTGCCAGGGCGTGGTGAGGTCAAAGCCATAGGCTTTGCCGAGGCTTTCGAGCACCTGCATATAATAAGGCGAGGGCGGGTTCGATTTCGCCCACGGCACCACCGCGCCCTTTTTCAGGCTGAGCGCATGGTTGGGGACGACGAGGTCGGGGTCGAACTCCTGCCGCTCGCCGAGGCCATCGCACGCGGGGCAGGCGCCCTGCGGCGCGTTGAAGCTGAAGAGGCGCGGTTCGATCTCGGCGATCGTGAAACCCGACACAGGGCAGGCGAATTTCTCCGAAAAGATCAGCCGGTTCGCTGGAATGCCCGCGCCCTTCATCGCGCCGCCGGTATCTTCCTCCTCGCGCCCCGGCACCGGCCCGTCGGCGAGGTCGACATAGGCCAGTCCTTCGGCGAGTTTCAGCGCGGTCTCGAAGCTGTCGGCAAGCCGCGTGCCGAGGCCGTCGCGCACCGCGATGCGATCGACAACGACCTCGATGTCATGCTTGTACTTCTTGTCGAGCGCGGGGGCGTCGCCGATCTCGTAAAACTCGCCGTCGATGCGGACGCGGGTGAAGCCGTCCTTCTGCCACTGTGCGAGTTCCTTCTTATACTCGCCCTTGCGGCCGCGCACGACAGGGGCGAGCAGATAGGCGCGCGTGCCCTCGGGCAATTCCATCACGCGGTCGACCATCTGGCTGACCGTCTGCGCGCTGATCGGCTCGCCGGTTTCGGGCGAATAGGGGATGCCGACGCGGGCCCAGAGCAGGCGCATATAATCGTAAATCTCGGTCACCGTCGCGACGGTCGAGCGCGGATTGCGGCTCGTCGTCTTCTGTTCGATGCTGATCGCGGGCGACAAGCCGTCGATATGCTCGACATCGGGCTTTTGCATCATCTCGAGGAACTGGCGCGCATAGGCCGACAGACTCTCGACATAGCGCCGCTGCCCCTCGGCATAGATGGTGTCGAACGCCAGCGACGATTTCCCGCTGCCCGACAGGCCGGTGATGACGATCAACGCATCACGCGGCAGGTCGACGTCGACGCCCTTCAGATTATGCTCGCGCGCACCGCGCACTTTGATGTGGGTGAGACTCATGGGAGGGGTATGTTCCAGATTTGTTCTTGATGCGCAAGGGGCGGGTCGCCCGCAACATAGTGGCGCGGAAATGCTGCCACAATGGAACAAATTTGGCGTTTTGGTCCTATACAAGCGCAAGGCGAAATACTGGATTGCAGCCATCAGAAAGAGGGGGCTCTATGATCCGGAAAAATTTGCTCGCGGTGGCGGTGGCGTCGTTTTCGCTTGCCGGTTGCTATAGTTTTCAAGGGCCTGAGCGGCTAGTGACGAAGGACTTGAAGCCTGCCGAACTGCGATACAGCGATACATCGATGTTCAAGGCCGATTTCCAAAAGGCGTATGATTTCCGGAAAGCCGACCCGACACTCGACAATGATCATGTATATCCCATGCTCCGCAGCGGCTTCATGTATAATTATTCGTTCTGCGAAAACTACTTCACCCAAATGGTCCAGAACCAGCGGCGATCGCAGATCGCGCGTGATCTGTTGCCCCCTATCTCCGCGCTAATCACCGGTCTGATCGGGCTGGGCGACTTCTCAAAAAATCCCGGACGCAAAGAAGATTACATCCAGATGCTTGCGTTGGGCACCGCTGCGACTTCGGCGGCGCTCAATATTTACGACACGCACTTTCTGTTCGGTGCGGAGAATGTCGGAGCCGTGCAAACGATGGCGCTGAAGGCGCAGTCCGTCCACGCGTCTGGCGTTCTTAAGCAGCAGAGCATCACCTTTGAAATGGCTATGCAGCATCTGATTGACAATCAGGCGCAATGTTCGCCGCAGTCGATATTATCGCTGGCTCGCAGCGTCATTAAGGATTCAAGCCTCGTTGCGACTGACGGTGCACCGCCAGCTGCCGATGGCACGCGTAAGCCATTGGACGGCAAGGTTACCGTCGCTCCGGTTACTTGACCAGACTTGGACGAGGTTGTGGTCGACCTGATCCTGCCCGACGCCGTGTCCGAACGCCTGTGGGCGGCGACGGCGTTTCGGCGTTTGGCGGGCGATGCGGCGGATGGCGATGATGCGGCCGAAGTGGAAGCCGTCTTTCTTGATGCGGGCCACAACCGAATAGGTGAGCCTGTGCCGATCGAGCCGGACCCAGCGTTCATCGAGGCATTTTCCAGTGACGGCAGTATTGCTGCGATCCAGGCGTTTGTGCCGATCCGCCTGCCTCCATCTCCGGAGCGCGGCGCTGTGGTGCAGGTGCTCGGGGACGGCGGAATCTATTGGGAAGGGCCGACGGGTGATCTGGCACGTCGGACCAACCCGATGCCAGCAGTTGAACCAACCCTTGTCGGCCCCGCTGGCGCGCGATTGAAATTCCCGGTCTTTTCCGAACGATTTGTCGATGAGGATCGATTTCTTCTCCACGTGCGAGCGTTGCGCGCGTTCATCATTCGTATCCCGCCTTTCGACGCGCTGCAGGATCAATTCGCACTTTTGGCCTTTTATTGGCGCGCACCCGACACCGTTACAGGCTGGTTCAATACGCGCGATATTCCCGATAACTGCGGAGGTGGTGATGCACAGGTCATGCACGGCAACCTCGAACAGGCTCGGTCGCGGCTCGTTCACCTCATGCTCGACGGCAAATTCGGCCTCGTATTGATCGACAGCGGTGTGCGCGGCGGCGCCGGCGGGCTCGAAGACTGGCAATATCCGGCGTGGGCAACGATTACGCCGTGCAAGGACAATGCCGGGGTGCCGACCGAACATTGGGAAGCCATTGCCCTGCATGAAATCGGCCACGCGCTAGGATTGTGCGACGAATATCTTTCGGAAGCCCGAAAAAGCGAAAGACCGCGCGGCGAACCGAACGTCACCCGGCAGGCCGATGCCGCTGCAGCCGGTTGGTCGCTGCCCGTTAATCGACCCGGAAATCCGACCAGCATCGCAGATTTCCCGGGAGAGGATCGCGCAGCGGTTGGGACTTACCGCGGATGCCGCTATCGGACTGATCTTTACCGTTCAGCGCCACATTGTCTGATGCGATCAACGAACATCCTCTATTTCTGCAATGTCTGCGTCGATCATCTCTCGACCAAGCTCGGCTGATCCTACGGACATCGCGATCGTCCTGCTACGACGGCAAACTGGCTAAATTCCACCAACTTCCCAATGTCTTCGACCAGCGTCATCCCCCTCGCTTGACCCTTGGGCAGTGCGGGCGGACAGTCGCACTATGGCGTTGTCCGGTTTCGGGCGACGCGGGGACATAGGGAGACTGGGGAATGATGAAATATCTGGGCGGGGCCGCGAGCCTTGCGATCACCATTGCGTTGGCCGCGACACCGGCGCTGGCGAAGGATGCGCCGGCGACCGCATCGCTGCATGCGGCGGGTGCGGAGGAAGCGGCGGGCGATGCGGAATCGCTGAAGGCGCTGACCTTTGGCACCTGGGGGGTCGATCTCGGCGCGCGCGACCCGAATGTGAAGCCCGGCGACGATTTCGACAAATATGCCAACGGCGGCTGGTTCGCCCGGACCGAAATTCCGTCGGATCAGGCGTCGGCGGGGGTCGATTACGACGTTTACAACCTGACCCAGCGCCAGCTGCGCGCGGTGGTCGCCGGGGCGCCGGCAACGAGCCAGGTCGGCGGATTGTATCAGAGCTTCATGGACGAAGCGCGGGTCGAGGCGCTGGGCGCCAAGCCTTTGCTCGCCGACATCGGCGCAGTCAGCGCGATCAACGATAAATCGGCCATGGCGCGCTTCATGGGCGGGACGCAGGGCGGCTTCGGTGCGACGATCGTCAGCGGCGGTCCCTATGCCGACACCGCAGACCCGACGGTCAATGTGCTATGGCTGGGGCAGGCGGGGCTTGGCCTGCCCGAGCGCGATTATTATCTGAGCGACGGTTTCAAGCCGCAGCGCGATGCCTATCGCGCCTATATCGCGCGGACGATGAAGATGGTGGGGAACGCCGACCCCGAAAAGGCCGCGGATGCGGTGATGGCGTTCGAGACCGAGATCGCGAAGGTCAGCTGGGCGATCGCCGATCGCCGCGACATCGGCAAGATCAACAATCCGATGTCGTCCGACGAACTTGCCGCCTATGCGCCGGGGCTCGACTGGACTGCGTGGTTTGCGGGGGCAGGTATCGCACCGCAGAAGCGCATCATCGTCAATGAAAAGACCGCGGTGCGCGATATTGCGGCGCTCTATGCCCGCACGCCGCTCGACACGATCAAGCTGTGGCAGCAGTTCCATGTCGCGAACAGCGCCGCGCCCTATTTGTCCAAATCGTTCGTCGACAGCCGCTTCGAATATACCAAGGCGCTGAGCGGGGTCGGCGAGCTGCGTCCGCGCTGGAAACGCGGGCTGACGCTGGTCGATGGCAGCCTCGGTGAGCTGGTCGGCGAAACCTATTCGACGCAATATTTCCCCGCGAGCGCGAAGGCGAAGATGGAAGTGCTGGTCGCCAATCTGAAACTCGCGATGGGTGACCGCATCCGGGCGAACAGCTGGATGGCGCCCGCCACCAAGCAAGCGGCGCTGGCGAAGCTCGCCAAGATGGACGTCATGGTCGGCTATCCCGACAAATGGCGCGACTATGCGGCGCTCCGGATCGATCCCACCGACCTTTATGGCAATGTGAAGCGCAGTTCGGCGTTCGAATATGCCTATGCGCTCGGCGATCTCAACAAGCCGGTCGATCGGAAGAAATGGGCGATGAACCCGCAGGAAGTGAATGCCTATAATGGCGGGCTGGAGAACAAGATCGTGTTCCCGGCGGGCATCTTGCAGGCGCCCTATTTCAGCGAGAGTGTCGATGATGCGGTCAATTATGGCGCGATCGGCGCGGTGATCGGGCACGAGATCATCCATGGCTTCGATGATCAGGGCCGCAAGATCGACGCCGACGGCGCGGTGCGCGACTGGTGGACCGCCGAGGACGCGGCGAAGTTCGACGCCGCGGCCAAGGCGTTCGGGGCGCAATATGCGACCTATGAAGCCGCGCCGGGATCGTTCATCAATCCCGATCTGACGATGGGGGAGAATATCGCCGATCTTGCCGGGCTGGAGGTCGCGTATGACGCGTACCAGCGCTCGCTCGGCGGCAAACCCGCGCCGGTGATTGACGGCCTGACCGGCGACCAGCGCTTTTTCCTGGCCTTTGCGCAGGCTTGGCGCACCAAGCAGCGCGAGGATGCGATCAAGCAGCAGGTGGCGAGCGATCCGCACAGCCCCGCGCGGTGGCGGATCATCGGGCCGGTGCGCAATGTCGATGCGTGGTACAAGGCGTTCGGCGTTCAGGCGGGCGCCAAATATTATCTGAAGCCCGAAGAACGCACCCGGATCTGGTAGTCCTGAGACCCCTTTCTCAGGATTGGGCGGGGGCGGCGTCATGCCGTCCCCGTACCGCCATTGCGATCAGCGACAGCGCCGCTCCGACAATCACGAACAGCGCAGGAAAGCCACCGAGAACCGACATCATGCGGATGCCGTCGATGCCGCCGCTCGCCACGAGTACTAGCGCGACCAGCCCGACGGTGATGCCCCAGACGGCTTGCACCCACAGCGGCGCTTCCGGCGTTTCCGGAGAGATGCCGTGCGTCGACAGCGCACTCATCGCGGAGACATTGGCGTCGGCACCGGCGACGTAAGAGAGGAAGATCGCGAACAACACGACCGCCGCGACGCCGGGGCCGCCGCCGAGCGCGCTGAACAGGCGGAACAGCACCGGGTCGGGCCCCTGCGCGGTCAGGATCGCGTAGAGGCTGGCGCCGCTTTGCTGGTCGAGCGCGATCGTTGCGCCTGCGATCGCGGTCATCCACACTGCGCCGAACAACGATGGCAGGATCAGATTGTAGAGGATGAAGGCGCGGACGCTGTAGCCGACTGCGAGGCGGCCGAGAAACAAGGCGGTGACTGGCGCCCAGGCGAACCAGTTGGCCCAGTTGAAGATCGTCCATTGCCGGTGCCACCCCGTATCGACGTCGAGGCCGAGGTTGCGGGGGATGAAGGTCTGGAAATAGTCGAAGGCGCCGCGCAGCGCGAGGTCGAACATCCGCGCGGTCGGGCCCGCGAGCAGCACGAAGGCGATGATGCCGAAGAATATCCAGGTGTTGAGGACCGAAAGCCCGGCTATCCCCTTTTGCAGGCCCGTCGCGGCGGAGATGAGGAAGCCGCCGACGATGGCCGCGGCGATCGCCCAGCGGAGAGCGGTGCCACCCGCAAACCCGCCGATCCCCTCGATCCCGCCCGCCAGTGCGAGCAGGCCGGCACCGAGCGAGGCGGCCATGCCCGCGACGAGGGCGTAGAGGCAGAGAATGTCGATTCCGGTCCCGACGGGGCCGTGCGCGCGCCGCCCGAGGAGGGGGACGAACAGCGACGACAGGCTGAACGGTTCGCGGTGATTGTAATAGACGAGCGCGAAGGCGAGCCCAGCAACGGTGTAAATGGCGTAAGGTGTCAGCGTCCAGTGCAGGAACATCGTCGACATCGCAAAGGTCGCGGCGGCGTCGCTGCCGGGGATCAGCCCGAGCATCGCGGGCGGATCGTTGAGGTGAAACAGCGGTTCGGCGGCACCCCAGAACAGGATGCCGGTCGCGATCGTGGTACAGAGCGTCACAGCGAACCAGCGCCAACGGCCCAGGATCGGCTTCGCATGCGGTCCGCCGATGATGCGCCCGCCGAGCGGAGAAAGCGCGATACCGGCGAGCAGCGCCAGAAAGGCGAGGCCGGACCATGCGAACAGCGGCGAAAAATGGCGCAAGATCCAGTCGTTGATCGCGACTTCGGCGGCGAGCACGGCGTCGCCCTGCCACAGGCTGAGGCCGACCGCCGCCAGCAGCACCGCGAGCGGGGTGAAAAAGACGGCGCGGTTGAGCGGGTGCTTTGGCAATGCTGGCAAATCGGCGTCCGATCGGACAAGGTGCGGCGGGGCAGCATGACCCCTGGCCTTGCGAAGGTCAATCAACGGGCTGTGATCCGGGCTGGAACGCCCGATGCAGCCATGCGTTGGACCGCCAAAGCGATGGATTGAAGGAGAGACTTCGATGAAGAAGATCATTCTGGCGGCAGCTACCGCAATGTCACTGGTCGGCACCGGACAGGTTGCAGCGTTTCAGGCGCCGGTCGCGACGCCAACCGAAGCGACCGCAGCGCAAACCAAGCTGCCCGACGGCACGACGGCCGAGGAACGGTCGAACACCGCGCGGCTCAATGCCGAACAGGCGGCGCGCGCCAAGGCCGAGATCACCACTTATGAGCAGGAGGTTTCGGCAGTGGCGCAGCAGGTCGCGCATGACCAGGCCGAGTTCGCCGAAGAAACTGCTGCTTACGAAGCCGAAAAGGCGCGTGTCGCGGCGATGTCGGCCGAAGAACGGATGAAGTGGGAGGCCGATGTTGCCGCGTGTAAAGCGGGCGACACGACGCGCTGCGCCAAACCGGTCGCGCCGCAGCCGCGCTGATCAGTCAATATTGCGGCGGTAGCGCCGACGTTTCCGCGGCGACCGGTTCGTCGTCCGCCACGCTGGCGGACACAATCGCGGGAGCCGTCACGACGCGACGTACCTCGCGCGGCGGCGGGTCCGGAAAGCGGCCGCCATAGCGATAGCCGTCATCGGGTTCGTCCGGTGGCGGCGGATCGAGGTCGACGGCGCCCAGCTCGCGAAACTCATGGCTCATCCGGTCTTCGCGATCGGCGCGGAGGCGCGCGGCGACGCCGTAGCTGTCGCGGCAATCGGGACAGGGCACCGCCCCGCCGACGGGCGCCGCCGCGGCGTCGGGGTTGGCGCTGAGGTGCGAATAGGTCGCGGGTTCGCCCATTCCGCCGATGGATCGCGTTCCAACCGCCATCTCGCCGAGCAGCATCCCGGCAATGACCCCGGCCAGCGCTACCGCGGACCAGCGGAACAGCCGGACACCGCGATGACGACTCGCGACGAAAGATAATTTCCTTGGCACGGCGCGATTTGGTCATGTGCGGGCGCCGGATGCAAGCGTGACGCCATCAAATTGCCCGCCTCTCGTCCGTTCGTCGACGGATGAACGGCTTTCGTCCGGTAATCGACCGGCCTTTCGCTCCGATCGATCCAAACGCGATTCTGATGACGTCTAGGGAGTATCACGGTTGTGCGGGATGCGGAGGTGCTGGTCTCCCCGGTCCAGAAACTCCGTGTCCCGCATCATCCCCCAAGAGAGGACTCCCCCATGGCGAAACTTTCCCTGATCCTGCTGACCGCGCCGATCGCGTGCGTTGGCCTGAGCGTCCCGGCCTTCGCGGCTGACGACGAAGACACACAGCGTAGCGTCGTCGTGCGCTATGACGACCTGAACCTGACGAGCGTGGAAGGGCGCGACCGGCTGAACGCGCGGGTCAAGTCCGCCGTTCGCAAGGTTTGCGACAGCCGCCCCAACTACCGCCAGACCTTGCACGAGCGGGCATTGTCGCTGGAATGCGAAACCGCCACGCTGGCCGACGCCGACGTGAAGCTCGCCAGCCTGCTGAATGGCGACGGCACCCGGTTGGCCGATCGCGGCAAGACGATCACGGTCGCCGCGCCCTAACGGTGCGGAACGCGCCAAGAAAAAAGGCGGTCATGCTGGAACAGCATGGCCGCCTTTTTCGGTTCAGGCGTGCATGATGGACTTGACGTCGTGGAGATAGGTGCGGCCGACGCGGTGGATGCCGCCATCGCCCAGATCGACGCTCCAAGCCCCGTCGCCATGATGTTTCAGCCCGACGATCCCGTCGCGGCGAACCATTTTCGAGCGGTGAATGCGCATGAACTGATCGGGGTTCATCCGCGCTTCCAGTGACTTGATGGTCTGGTGAATGAGCCAGCTGCGCGCGCCGACATGCAGCCGCATATAATCGCGCTCGGCCTCGATCAGATCGACCTGGCCCGCGTCGATACGCAGCATTTCGCCGCGGTTCTGAACCCAGAATTCGTTGATCCATTTGCTCTTTTGCGTCGGGGCGCGTTCCGCCGCGCGCCATTCGCGCACCCGCGCGAGCGCGCGGGCGAGGCGGTCGGGTGATACCGGTTTGAGCAGATAGTCGACCGCTGCGACGTCGAAGGCGGCGACCGCATATTGGTCGAACGCGGTGACAAAAATCACCGCCGGCGGATTGTCGAGCCGGTCGATCGCGGCGGCGACCTCCAGCCCGTTGAGATCGGGCATCGCGATGTCGCAGAGCACGAGGTCGGGGGCGAGCGCATCGACCATGCGCAGCGCCGAGGCGCCGTCGCTGGCGGTGCCGACCAGCGACACGCCGTCCTGCTGGCCGGTCAGTATCTGCAGGCGTTCAATCGCCAGCGGTTCGTCATCGACGATCAGAGTACGCAGCGTCTGGATCATCAGCGAGCCTCTCGTGATAATGGCAGCCAGAGCGACACGACGAAGCCGCCATCGTCCGACGGTCCCCATTCGCATCCGGCGGTCGGACCGTAGCGCGTGAGCAGGCGTTCGCGAACATTGCCGAGCCCGAGCCCGGTTCCCGACGCCGGGGTCGGCGCCTTGGGATCGATGTCGTTGTCGATGCGCAGCACCAGCAGCCCATATTCGGCGCTGGCGTGCAACCGGATCGCGATTTTGCCCTTGGTCGGCGCGACGCCATATTTGATCGCATTTTCGATGATCGGTTGGAGGATCAGCACCGGGACGCAGGCGTTTTTCAGCTCGTCGGGCATCGTGACCTCGACCTGCAAACGATCGGGAAAACGCGTTTGCTCGATTTCGAGATACAGGCGTTGCAGCGCGATTTCTTCGTCAAGGCTGACAAGCTGTTCGGGGTCGATCGCAAGGCTGGAGCGCAGGAAGGACGACAGGTTCATGATCATCGTCTCCGCCTCGCTCTTCGATCCTTTCAGGACGAGCGTCGACAGTGAGTTGAGCGTGTTGAACAGAAAATGCGGGTTCACCTGATAATGCAGCGCGCGCAGCTGCGCATTTTTTGCCTCCAGCCGGAAATGATTGGCGCGCCGTTCGACCGCGCGCATCTCATTCGCATAGCCGAAGGCGACATAGAGCGCCGCCCATACGGCAAAGAAGAAATACCAGCGGATCGAGCTGTCGAGAATCAGGATCGTTTCCCACGCGCCGGGGAATTTCGCCTGCATTTCCTCGATGATCCGCGTCGCTTCGGGAACCGGGAACCAGTAATAGAAGACGAGCAGGTTGACCGATGCATAGACGATCACCAGCGGCACCGCCGCGCCCAGCGCGGCCGCCAGGCGCGCGCCGAAACTCTGCGGCTGCGCGCGTTGCAGTAACTGGTAGAGGACAAAGGTGCATAAAATGCCCGCCACGACCACAATCGCGCGGCGCCAGATCGACGACAGCGGCTCCGCCACGCCGGTCAGCATCGCAAGGCCCGTGGTGATCAGGAAATAGATCACCCACATCGCGACGATCGATCCGATCGCAACCCGCGGGTTGACGCGTGCGTCGGAGGCGCGCCAGTCGGGCGCCGCCGCCAACATTTTTGCGCGCTGATCGCGCAGCGCGTCCTTACGTAGAGCCATGTTCATTGCGCCTGCTTTAGCGCCAAAACCGGCGCCGACGCTAGCAGACGGCGGGCCGCCAGTCGAACCCCCGGGCGCTTTGGTCGAAAGCCCGTGCGTCGATCGTCACCCCAGCCGGGCCAGCGCGGCGGTCAGCCGGTCCGCTTCTGCTTCCTTCGCGGCATGATCGGCGCGCGCCTTTTCGACCGCTTCGGGCTTGGCGCGTTCGACGAACGACGGGTTATTGAGGCGCCCGGCGAGGCCGTCGCGTTCCTTGACCGCGGCGGCGAGCGCCTTGGTCAGACGGTCGCGTTCGGCGGCGATGTCGATGACGCCTTCGAGGGGGACGGTGATCGTTTCGCCCTCGACGACAAGCTGCGCCGATGCGCCAGCGGGGGCGGGGTCGAAGCTGACATTTTGAAGCCGTGCTATTCGCAGGAGCGCTTGATAGCCGGCGTTGACGCGCGGCTGTAGGCTCGCGGGGAAGTGCGCCATCAACCTGTCGCTCGGCTTGATCCCAAGTTCGGTCCTGGCGGAACGAACTTCCTTGATGACCGCGACGAGCCAGTTGATCTGGGCGCTCGCTTCCTCATCGAGCTCCGCATTGGGGGCGGGCCAATTTGCTGTGATTAGCGGATGGTTCGGTCGGTCACCCATCGCGTGCCAGAGTTCTTCGGTAACGAACGGCATGAATGGGTGCAGCATGACGAGTATCTGGTCGAGGGCCCATCCTGCAACACGACGCGTTTCGTCGGCCATATCTGGCTGGAACTGAGCGTCCTCATTCAGCGTTGGCTTGATCAGTTCGAGATACCAGTCGCAGAAACGATCCCAAGCAAAGCTGTAGATCGCATTCGCGGCTTCGTCGAAGCGATAGGCGGCGAAGGCGGTTTCCATCGCGGTAACGGTCGCCGCGACTTCGCCGATGATCCAGCGGTTGACCGGCAGGGTGGCGGCGGGCGCCTCGAAGCTGGTCGATGCCGAAATGCCATTGGCTTCGCAGAAACGCGCGGCGTTCCACAGCTTGGTAGCGAAATTGCGATAACCCGCGAGGCGCGCGTCATCCATCTTGATGTCGCGACCCTGGCTTTCCATCGCCGCCATGAAGAAGCGGAGGGCATCGGCGCCATATTGGTCGATCAGCCCGAGCGGGTCGACGACATTGCCCTTCGACTTCGACATCTTCGCGCCATCGGGCGCGCGGACGAGGCCGTGGAGATAGAGCGTCTTCCACGGGACATCGCCCATGAACTCCATCCCCTGCATCGCCATGCGCGCATCCCAGAAGAAGAGGATGTCGAAGCCCGAGATGAGGACGTCATTGGGGTAGTGGCGTTTGACGAGGTCCGTGTCTTCCGGCCAGCCGAGGGTGGCGAAGGGCCAGAGGGCGGAGGAGAACCAGGTGTCGAGAACGTCAGGGTCGCGATAAAGATAGACATCAGCGGTGTTGCCCGTCGCAATCTCGTCGGTGAATTCGATTGTTTTAGCTGAACCGTAGTACTCTCGCGCCTGCTCAAGCACTTCCGCCTCATCGATCCCAACGAAGACCTGTTGGCCGCTATAAAATGCTTGTTCGCGTTCGGGCTTGCGAGAGTCGATAATGACTGTCTTTTGCTGATCCTTGCCCGGCCCATACCAAGCCGGAATCCGGTGCCCCCACCACAGTTGGCGCGACACGCACCATGGCTGGATATTCTCCATCCAGTTGAAGAAGGTCTTTTCCCATGTTTTGGGCACAATGTTGATGCGCCCGTCGCGCACCGCCGCCATCGGCGGCTGCGCGAGCGTTTCGGCGTCGACATACCATTGGTCGGTCAACCACGGCTCGATCACCACGCCGCCGCGATCGCCGAACGGCGTCTGGATCGTGCGCGGCTCGGCGTCGTGAGCGTTGCCATCCTTGTCGACATGCGGGATCAGGAAGCCTGCTTCCTTCATCCGCGTCACGACCAGTTCGCGTGCCCCATCGACACCGTCGCGTTTGAAACGGTGGAGGCCGAGATATTCTGCCGGGATCAGCCCGTCGCTCGTCTGAATGACGTTCGCATCGCCGTCGAGCATGTTGAGCATTTCGCCGGGCTTGAAGCCCGCACGCTTGCCGACGTCGAAGTCGTTGAAATCATGCCCCGGCGTGATCTTCACCGCGCCGCTGCCCAGCTCGGGATCGGCATGTTCGTCGGCGACGATCTTGAAGCGGCGCCCGGTGATCGGCTGCAGGATATCCTTGCCGATCACGCTCTTGTAGCGCGCATCGTCGGGATGCACCGCGACCGCCATGTCGGCGAGCATCGTTTCGGGGCGCGTTGTCGCGACCTCGATATAGTCGCGCTCGTCATCGAGCTTAACGCCATCGGCGAGCGGATATTTGAAGTGCCAGAAGCCGCCCTGCACCTCGTGCGTCTCGACCTCGAGGTCCGAAATCGCAGTTTTGAGCTTCGGATCCCAGTTCACCAGGCGCTTGTCGCGGTAGATCAGGCCCTTCTTGTGGAGGTCGACGAACACCTTGACCACGGCTCGCGTGAAATGCGGGTCCATCGTGAACTGTTCGCGCGACCAGTCCATCGAGCAGCCGAGGCGGCGAAGCTGGCCGGTGATCTGGCCGCCGCTTTCAGCCTTCCATTGCCACACCTTGTCGATGAAATCTTCGCGGCTGTAGTTGGTGCGCTTGTCCTGCCGCGCCTCGAGCTGGCGCTCGACAACCATCTGCGTCGCGATCCCGGCATGGTCCATGCCGACGACCCACAGCGCGTCCTTCCCGCGTAGCCGTTCGTAGCGGACGAGGACGTCCTGCAACGTGTTGTCGAGCGCATGGCCGATGTGCAGCGCGCCGGTGACGTTCGGCGGCGGGTTGACGATCGTGAAGGGGGTGGCTTCGGGACGATGCGGGCGAAATAGCCCGCGGTTTTCCCACTCACTGGCCCATTTCGCCTCGATTGCGGCGGGATCGAATGTTTTTTCCATCGGCATAATGCGCCGCGCTTTGCCAGCCATGGTGCGGCGCGGCAAGGGGCAATGGCGCGCTTCGTCATCCGGCCACGATTGTCGTCGCCCCCGCGCAGGCGGGGGCCGTTATCGGGCGTATCCATCCTAGCCGCGTAAACCTCCAGCGGCCCCCGCCTGCGCGGGGGCGACGAAGGCGGGCTATTTCTTCAAATGCCTGCCCAGCCAGCCAAACACCGTCTGATACCATTGGACGCTGTTCTGGCCCTTCAGGATCCAGTGGTTCTCGTCGGGGAACACCAGCAATTCGCCCGCGACGCCCTGCCGTTGCAAGGCGTGGAATGCCGCGAGGCTTTGGCTGTAGGGAATGCGGAAATCCTTTTCGCCGTGGATCACCAGCATCGGGGTCTTCCATTTGGTGACGTGATTGACCGGGTTCCACTTCTCGGCATCGCGGCGCTGCCACCATGGGCCGCCATGATCAAATTCGTCGAACCAGGTTTCCTCGGTCTCGAACGCCATCGCGCGCAGGTCGAATACCCCGGCATGGTTGACGAGGCATTTGAAGCCGTCGGGCCAATTTCCCGCGATCCAGTTCATCATGTAACCGCCATAGGAACCGCCGAGCGCGCAGGCGTTGGCGGTGTCGACATTGGCGTCCTGCGCTCCCGCTGCGGCGAGTCCGAGCTTGAGGTCTTCGAGCGGCTTGCCGCCCCAATCCTGATTGATGCTGTCGGTGAACGCTTGGCCGTAACCTGTCGAACCGTGGAAATCGACGGTCACCGCGGCATAGCCCGGCGCCGAAAACAGCCGCGGGTTCCAGCGCGTCGACCAGCTGTTGCCAAAGCTCGATTGCGGGCCGCCGTGGACGAGGTAGGCGACCGGGAGCTTGCCCTTGGTGTCGGCGGTCTTGACGATCTGACCCCACACGGTGTCGCCATTGGCGCCCTTGAAACTGAAGCGCTTGGCATCGACGGGGTCGAGTTCGGCCAGCTGGGCGCGGTTGACGTTGGTCAGGCGGGTAATCTTGCCCTTGGCGTCGCGCGTCCAGAGGTCGGTCGGCACCGCGACGCTGTTACGCGAGTAGAGCAGCGCGCCGCCGGGCAGGGGGGTGACGTCGCCGATATTGCCCTCATAGGCTTCGGTGGTGGCCTTGAGCTTGGCCACCTTGCCGGTGTTTACATCGACCTGAAAGACGGGATGGTCGAGCACTTCCTGCGCGGTGACAAAGAGCGATTTGCCGTCCGCTGCCCACGCGATCGAGCCGACCGAACGATCCCACCTATCGGTCAGCTTGCGCGTTTCGCCGCTGGCAAGGTCGCGTAGCATCAGCACCTGCCGATCGGCCTCATAGCCGGGGCGGGCCATCGCGGCATAGGCGAGCCATTTGCCGTCGGGCGAGAGCGTGGGCAGGGTATCGGTCGCCTCGTTTTCCGCAGTCAGGTTCCGCGGCATCATCCGGCTGTCGACCAGCCAGCTATAGATATCGAGGTTGGTCGAGGTTGGCTCGTCCTTGTCGGCCTTGCGCAGCGTGAAATACACGGTGCGGCTGTCGGCGCCCCACGCCAGTTCCTCGCCGCCGCCAAAGGGTTTCGACGGGCTGTCGCCGGTCAGCCCGGCATCGACGGCGCGCGCGGTCGTCGCCTTGCCCCCGTCGAGGTTGAAGACAAAGGGGCGGCTATAGGTGCCGGGGGTTTCCCAGCTGTCCCAGTGGCGCACGAAGCCCGTGCCGTCCTTGTACAGGCGGCCGGTGCCGGGGCCAGGCTGTGCGCCCTTGTCCTTGGCGTCGCAGCCGAAATCGGTGCATTCGCGCGGCACGTCGCCCCAGGCCAGCAGGCGCTGGCCGTCGGGCGAAATCTTGAACCCCGACACGTCAGCCACGGTATCGGTAACCTGCACGGCGCCAGCGCCAGTCTTGGGATCGACCCGCCACACCTGGCTTTTGCCACTGGCGTTCGAGAGGAAATAGAGGCTGCCGTCGGGGTGGAAGGCGGGGGCCGATTCATTCTTGTCGGCGATATCGGCGACGCGCACCGGCGCAGCATCCTTCGCATTGCGGTCCACCAGCCACAGGCCGGTCGCGCGCTTGTAGGTCGCGGCGTCGGTCTCGGTCATCTGGAACACCACCCAGCGTCCGTCGGGCGACGCGGTCGGCGCCGCGACGCGTTTCAGCGTCGCCAGATCGACCTCGGTCATCGGGCGCGCGAAGGCGGGGGTTGACAGGGCAGCGGCGAGCGCCAGAGCGCTGGTCAGGATATGGTTTCGCATGAAAGCGGTTTAGCGGGGTAGGGCGCGCGTTCAAGCGTGTTCGTCGATTGCGGGTTCAGGGCGTTCGGTTTGGGGGGGTGAGCAGACCTAGCCTTATTCGTCATCCCGGCGAAGGCCGGGATCTCACCCTATCGGTTTTCCACACCGGCGAGATCCCGGCCTTCGGCGGGATGACGATGTTATAGATACTCCCTGTGGCGAAGCCATGGGGAGGGGGACCGTTCGCGAAGCGAATGGTGGAGGGGCAGCGGCGGTAGTGCCAATGCCCCTCCGTCAGCGCTCCGCGCTGCCACCTCCCCATCGCTACGCGACAGGGAGGATCGACGGCAGCAATCGGTCGCTACCGGACGATCTCGCCGCCCTTCATCACATGGTCGATCTTTTCGAGCACCGCGATGTCGGCAAGCGGGTCGGCCTTTACCGCGACCATATCGGCATAGCGGCCGGGCACGATCGCGCCGATGTCGCCACGGCCCATCTCGATCGCGGCGCGGCCGGTGGCGGACTGGATCGCCTGCATCGGCGTCATGCCATATTTGACCATGTTGCGGAATTGCCGCGCGTTCAGCCCGTGCGGATAGACGCCGGCATCAGTGGCGTAGCCGATATTCACACCCAGCTCGACCGCGCGGCGAAACGCGGCGCGCTGGGCGTCGGTGGTTTCGCGGTTCTTGCGCAGATATTCCTCGGGCCAGCCCTCCTTGGTCCCGACATCATCGATGTAGGTGCCGTTATAGATGTCCATCGCCAGCCAGGTGCCGCGCGCCTTGGCGAGCCGGAGCGCTTCCTCGTCCGCGAGGCTGGCGTGCTCGATGCTGTCGACCCCGGCGTTGATCGCGATCTTGATCCCCTCGGCACCATGGGCATGCGCCGTGACCTTCTTGCCCCGCGCATGGGCGACTTCGACCACGGCGCGCAGATAGTCCTCGCTGAGTTCGACCGCACCGGGTTCGGTGCCGATCGCCAGTACCGCGCCAGTGGCGATCGTCTTGATGAAATCGGCGCCGCTATCGAGCAGGAAGGTGGTTTTGGCCGCCGCTTCTTCAGGCGTTGCAGCAACGCCCAGCCGCATGTCGGGCGGCAGTTGGTCGTTGGGCACGACGCCGTTCAATTCGCCGCCGCCCTTGGGGATCGTGATATAGGCGCCTGCGACCCACATCCGCGGTCCGGGGACATCGCCCCGCTCGATTGCGTTGCGCAGCGTCACGTCGGTCAGGCCGCGATAGGTGCCGACGTCGCGCACGCTGGTGAACCCCGCGTCGAGCGTGACGCGGGCGTTGCGCGCGCCGACGAGGACGGTCTCGGCGGGCGAGGCCTTGATCGGCGCGGCAAGGTCGGCGCTCTGGCCGAGGTCGGCGAGATGGGTGTGAAGGTCGATCAGCCCGGGCAGGACGGTGTAGCCCGACCAGTCGAGCCGCGTCGCGCCCGCGGGCGTTTCGCCGCATGGCCCAACCGCCTTGATCCGCTCGGACTCGATCGTGATGCATTGGCCGGTGCGAACGTCGTCGGTCACGCCGTCGATCAGCCGTCCGGCCTGAACATAGATCGTCTGCGCCATCGCAGGCGTCGCGGCCACCGCGGCCGCGAGCGCTACGATCAGATGGCGGTATCGAAGGCGTTGCACTGGCGCGGATCCCCCGATTGCAGGCCGCGGCGCAGCCATGTCATACGCTGTTCGCTGGTACCATGGGTAAAGCTTTCGGGGACCGGACGCTGCCCCGCCGAACGCATCAGCGTGTCGTCGCCGATCGCATTCGCCGCGCGCATCGCCTCTTCCATATCGCCCGGTTCCATCACCGGCTGACCCGCCGCAGTGCGCGCGCGCGCGGCCCAAACGCCAGCGTAGCAATCGGCCTGCAATTCCATGCGGACCTGCAGCGCGTTGCCTTCCGCCTGCGAGCTGCGCGCCTGCGCCTGACGGACCTGGTTCGAAATCCCGCTGATCGTCTGGATATGATGGCCGACCTCGTGCGCGATCACATAGGCCTGCGCCGCGTCGCCCGCGGCGCCGAATTTCTGTTCGAGCTCGCGGAAGAAGCTGGTGTCGAGATAGACGCCCTGGTCGGCGGGGCAATAAAAGGGGCCCATCGCCGCCTGTGCCGCGCCGCAGCCCGAACTGTTGCGTTCGGTAAAGAAATTGAGCGTCGGCCTTTGGTAGCCGCTAACCAAGCCCTCCCAAACCGTGTGCGTCGATCCGAACACATTGCAGGCGAACCGTTCCGAAGCGGTGTCGCAGGCGACGTTCGCGCCGCCGCGGCTGTCCGCCATCGGATCGGCGGTGCCGCCGCCGCTGCTCAGCATATTGGCACCGGGGCCGAGCAGGAAAAAGGCGACCGCCCCGATCAGCAGGATCGTCCCGCACCCCATCTTACGCCCGAGCAGCATCGGCAGGAACCCGATCAGCAGTCCGCCCAGCCCGCCGCCACCCCCGCCAAAACCACCGCCCCCGCCGCGGCCCAGGTCGCGAATATCGTCGCCGGGATCATAATCGTCGAGGCGCATGGGGGTTCTCCGCCGCTAAAGTGTCAGTCGGTCTCGATAGTTACAGCAGCGCCGGGCAATTGAAAGAGACTTCGCGCGCGACGCGGCGCTTGCAATCATTTGTGCTGCGGCGCACCAATTGCGCTGTCGCGGATCAGAGGAGCCCCCGAGTCCATGCCACGCCGTGCTGCCGCCGCGCTCCCGCTTCCCGACCTCGTCGTGCTTGTGCTGCAAGGCGGCGGGGCGCTCGGTGCCTTTCAGGCAGGCGTGTATGAGGCGCTGATCGAGCTCGGGATCGAACTCGATTGGGTCGCCGGTATTTCGATTGGCGCGGTTAATGCCGCGATCATTGCGGGCAATCCGCGCGATACGGCGGTGGGCAAGCTGCGCGAATTCTGGAACGGCGTATCGTCGGCGCTGCCGTCGCTGCCGACCGCCGATAATGACTGGGCGCGCGAATGGGCGCATATGGTCGCGGCGGGGCAGGTCGCGGCGTTTGGCGTGCCCGGCTTTTTCACCCCGCGCTTTCCGCCGCCGATGTTCGCCGAGCGTCAGACCCCCGAGGCGGTCAGCCTTTACGATACCAGCCCGCTGATCCAGACGCTCGACCGCCTTGTCGACTGGGACCGGGTGAACAAAGGCAATGTTCGCCTGTCGGTCGGCGCGGTGGCGGTCGAGACCGGGAATTTCCGCTATTTTGACACCAGGATCGACACGATCGACGCGCGGCATATCCTGGCTTCCGGCGCGCTGCCGCCGGGGTTGCCGCCGGTCGAGATCGACGGCACCTGGTATTGGGATGGCGGGCTGGTGTCGAACACCCCGCTCGAGCATGTCGTCGATGCCGCCAAAGAGGATATGCTGGTGTTTCAGGTCGATCTGTTCCCCGCGCGCGGCGAGCGGCCGCACGACATGGAAGAAGCCTGGTCGCGCGAAAAGGATATTCGCTATTCCAGCCGTACGCGGCGGATTTCGGACGGGCTGGTGCGGCGGCGCAAGGAGCATCAGCTGATCGACCGGATGCTCGCGAAGCTCCCGGCGGAGGCGCTGGACCTGCCCGAGGTCAAGGCGGTGCGGCGGATGGTCGACTGCAAGGCGCTGAACGTCGTTCAGCTGATCCACCAGCCGCCGAAATGGCAGACCGGGGCGCGCGATTTCGAATTTTCGCGCTCGACAATGGAGGCCAATTGGGCGCTGGGGCGCGCCGCGGTCGAGGCCGCGATGAAAGACGGGCACCTGCTCGCCGACAGCATCGCCGAAGGGCGATCGGGCAGTTTTGCGGTGCAATCCGACGCGCTGCGTTCCAAGGCCGATCCCGACATCAACTGAATATTCTTCCATCGAAAGGATTTGCACCATGCGTCTCAAAGGAAAAACCGCGCTCGTCACCGGATCGACGTCGGGCATCGGGCTGGGCATCGCCAAGGCGCTGGCGAGCGAGGGCGCGAATCTCATCATCAACGGCTTTGGCGACGCCGCGGCGATCGAGGCCGAGCGCGCTGCGCTCGAAGGCTTGAGCGGCGGCAAGGCGAGCTATGACGATGCCGACCTGACCAAGGTCGATGCGATTACCGCGATGTTCGAGCGCGCCGATGCCGATATGGGCGGCGTCGACATCTTGGTGAACAATGCCGGGACGCAGTTCGTGTCGCCGATCGAGGATTTCCCGGTCGAGAAATGGGATCTGATCCTCGCGCTCAACCTGACGTCGGCGTTTCACACCATCCGTCACGCCGTCCCCGGGATGCGCAGAAAGGGGTGGGGCCGGATCATCGGCACCGCATCGGCGCACTCGCTCGTCGCCTCGCCGTTCAAATCGGCCTATGTCGCGGCGAAGCACGGGCTGGTCGGAATGACCAAGGCGGTCGCGCTGGAAGTCGCGGACGCCGGGATCACAGCCAATTGCATCAGCCCCGGCTACGTCTGGACCCCGCTGGTCGAGGGACAAATTCCCGACACGATGAAGGCGCGCGGGATGACGCGCGAGCAGGTGATCAACGATGTGCTGCTGGCGGGTCAGCCGACCAAGCAGTTCGTGACCGTCGAACAGGTCGCGGCGCTGGCATCGTTCCTGACCCGCGACGAGGCGGCGAACATCACCGGCGCCAATCTGAGCGTCGATGGCGGGTGGACCGCTGCCTGACGCCGACCTTCTCCCCTTGGGAGAAGGATACGAAGCCTTATCGTGAAGCGATTAGGCGGAGTTGGATGAGAGTCTCGGGGGTGGCGTGCATCGGCCACGCCTGATCCCCTCACCCAGGTCCGACTAGCCAACAAGTTGGCAAGTCTTCGCAACCCTCTCCCGACGGGAGAGGGTAGAGTCGCTTGAGCATTCTCCTTTCCCCTCCTAAGGTTAACGCAGCCGGACCAGGGGAGAGACGGAGAATGAGGGGTCGCACCAACTATTTTCTTGCCATGGCGCTGGGGCTGACGGCGGCTGGATGCCAGTCGGTCCCGGTGGTGCCGACAATACCGCCGTCGGCGGCCGACGAGCCGCCCGCCGCGGGAAGCTGGCGCGCCACCGCGACCGATGCCGACAAGGAACGAATTCGCGGCTGGTATTCCAGCTGGGAAGCGGCGCTGGCCGACGCGCGGGCGAAGGGGCATGGCGCCGAAATCGATCGCGAAGGGGGGCTGCTGCAGCCGATGGCGGCGCTGCCCAACGCGCATCTGCCGGCGGGCGATTACCGCTGCCGGACGATCAAGGTCGGCGCGAAGGGACGCGGCGGGCTCAGCTATATCGCCTATGGCTGGTTCCGTTGCCGCGTGGCACCCGAACAGGGGCTGTCGAGCCTGACCAAGCTGACCGGGTCGCAGCGCCCCGTGGGGTTGATCTTTCCCGATCATCTGAAACGCCAGATTTTCCTCGGCACGCTCGAGCTCGGCGACGAGAAAATGGCGGTCAATTACGGCAGCGACCGGATGCGCGACATGGCGGGGCTGGTTGAACGGATCGGCGACAATCGCTGGCGTCTGGTGCTGCCCGCCCCGGCTTATGAATCCTTGGTCGATGTGATCGAACTGGTTCCGGGCGGCTGACGTCCGATTGAAAGGATGCTTACGTTCCGTTCGTGTCGAGCGACGTCGAGACACGCTTGGGACGCGCTACGCCGCGGGGTGTCTCGACTTCGGCCAATGGCCGAAGTTTATCCTGAGCGCCTGCCAAGGCAGTCGAAGGGCTCGACACGAACGGATCAGGATCGGCTCGCAAGAGCTTGGTACAGGGGAATGACGATGCAGAACTTATGGACGGGCGCCGCGGCGCTGGCGCTGATAGCAGTGGGGGCCACCCCCGTGGCGGCGCAGCAGCTCGGCAGCGAAGTGCAGAAGCAGATGCCGTCGCTGATGAAGATTTACGACGACCTCCACGCTAATCCCGAACTCAGCTTCATGGAGGTCCGCTCGGCAGGCATCCTCGCGGCCGAGGCGCGCAAGCTGGGGTTTGAAGTCACCGAAAAGGTCGGCGGCACCGGCATCGTTGCGGTAATGAAGAACGGCCCCGGGCCGATCGTCATGGTGCGCGCCGACATGGACGGGCTGCCGGTGACCGAACAGACGGGGCTGCCGGGCGCGTCCAAGATACGCGTGACCACCGCAGAGGGGGTCGAAACCGGCGTAATGCACGCTTGCGGCCACGACACGCATATGACCGCGTGGGTGGGCGTCGCGCGGCTGATGGCCGCGAACAAGGCGAACTGGTCGGGGACGCTGGTGATGATCGGCCAGCCCGCCGAGGAACGCGGCGCCGGGGCGCGGATGATGCTGGCGGACGGGCTCTATACCCGCTTTCCCAAGCCGCAATATGCGCTGGCATTCCACGACGCGGCGCAGTTTCCTGCCGGGGTAATCGGCTACACGCCGGGATATGCGCTCGCCAATGTCGACAGCGTCGATATCTTGGTCAAGGGCGTCGGCGGCCACGGCGCCTATCCGCAAACGACCAAGGACCCGATCGTGCTGGCCAGCCGCATCGTGACGACGCTGCAAACCCTTGTATCGCGCGAGATCAGCCCGCTCGATAGCGCGGTGGTGACCGTGGGCAGCTTTCACGCCGGGGCAAAGCATAATATCATCTCGGACGAAGCGAAGCTGCAACTGACGGTGCGCAGCTACACCGATGCGGTGCGCGAACATCTGCTCGACGGCATTGCGCGCGTCGCCAAGGGCGAGGCGATTGCGGCGGGAGTTCCCGAGGACAAGATGCCGGTCGTGACCGTGCAGAAGGACGAATATACGCCATCGACCTTCAACACGCCCGATTTCACCGAGGAAATGGCGGGCTTTCTGAAAACCAGTTTCGGCGACAAGCGCGTGGTCCAGGTGCCGCCGGTGATGGGCGGCGAAGATTTCGGCCGCTTCGCGCGCGACGACAAGGGCATCAAAAGCCTGATCATCTGGGTCGGCGGGGTGCCGCAGGCCGAATATGACGCGGCGAAAAAGGAAGGCCGGACGCTGCCCAGCCTGCACTCGCCCTTCTGGGCGCCCGATGCCCCGGCGGTGATTTCGACAGCGACCGAGGCGCTGACGGCGATGGCGATGAAGTTGATGGGGAAATAGCGAGCCACGCGGGAACCGGCCGGTCGCGGTCATGCCACTATCGTCATCCCGGCGAAGGCCGGGATCTCACCCTATCGGCTTGCCGCACCGGCGAGATCCCGGCCTTCGCCGGGATGACGAATAAGCAACGGGCGGGGATACACACCCAAAGTTACACCCCATCTATCGTGCCCACTGCTCCACCCAGCCGGCCCGACCGAACGGCTTTTCCGCCAATATGATATCGGGAGTCTTGAAACCGTCACATACCCCACCTAGATTGATCTCATGCGGGCCGGGCCCCTCTGGCGTCGGCGGGACTTTTCCCGCCACGTGATGTCGGACCGCATCGGGTGACACCGATGCTCTGGGCCTACCTCCCCCCTTACACCCGGGTCCGGCATCGGCGTCACCTGCTTGATTTTCAATCAGGAGGCCCATTTTCATGACGCTTAATCCCAATGTTTATCGGCTCACCCTGCTGCATCGCCAGCTGGACGAGGCGGCGCGGCGCGAGGCGCGGCGGCGTGGAGCTGATCCGTTCCGCCTGCTGCGGCTGAAGACGCTGAAGCTTGCGGTCAAGCGGCGCCTGGCGGCGCTGTCGCTGCGTCCGGCGCTCGCCCGCTAATCCATCCTAATCAAGACCGGAAGCGTCGTCCCGCCGGGGCGGCGCTTTCTGGCGTTCACCAGGGACTATCACCATGGAATTTCTGTTTGCCGACTGGCTGGGCACCCCGGCCTGGTTCTGGCTGGCGTTCATCGCGCTGGTCGTGGCGCTCACCGCCTTTGACCTTGGCATCCTGAACAAGGAAAACAAGGAAATGGGGATCGGCGAGAG
This sequence comes from Sphingopyxis microcysteis, assembly GCF_012274265.1. Classification (GTDB taxonomy): domain Bacteria; phylum Pseudomonadota; class Alphaproteobacteria; order Sphingomonadales; family Sphingomonadaceae; genus Sphingopyxis; species Sphingopyxis microcysteis. The sequence goes on along the minus strand of NZ_JAANYY010000002.1, from coordinate 1,120,465 downwards.
CCTGAAGCTCTCGGCGCTCTATATCGGCATCGCGATGGCGTTCGGCGCCTGGGTCTGGGCCGCGAAAGGCGGCGAGGCGGGGCTGCAATATTACACCGGCTTCTTTATCGAGAAGGCGCTGTCGATCGACAACATCTTCGTCATCTCGCTGATCTTCGCCACCTTTGCGATCCCGCCGCGCTACCAGTATCGCGCGCTGTTGTGGGGCATCGTCGCAGTGATCGTGCTGCGCGGGATCATGATCGCGGGCGGCGCGGCGCTGGTCACCGAATATGAATGGCTGCTCTATGTGTTCGCCGCGTTCCTGGTGTTCACGGGGATCAAGATGCTGTTCGCGGGCGACAAGCCGATGGACGTCGCGGGTAACCCGGTGGTCAAATGGCTGTCGCGCCATATCCCGATCACCAACGAACTGCACGGCGAGAAATTCTTCGTGCGCGTGCCCGACAGCAAGACCGGCAAGCTGGTACTGGCGGCGACGCCCTTGTTCCTCGCGCTCGTCGTCATCAACCTCGCCGACCTCGTGTTCGCGGTCGACAGCGTGCCGGCGATCTTTGCGATCACCACCGATACCTTCATCGTCTATACGTCGAACATCATGGCGATCCTGGGCCTGCGCGCGCTCTATTTCGCGCTGTCGGCGATGGTGCACCGTTTCCATTACCTCAAATATGCGCTCGCGCTGGTACTGGTGTTCATCGGGTCGAAGATCTTCGTCGCCGATTTCATCCTCGGCGGCGACAAATTCCCGCCGCTGGTCAGCCTTGGCGTAACCGTCGCGCTGATTGCGGGCGGCGTGATCTGGTCGCTGGTCAAGACGCGCGACGAGGAAGCGATCCTGCCGCAATAAAAATGTCCGCCGGAAGCCCGTATAAGCTTCCGGCGGACAGGCTTTCCTCCCCAGGAAAGCTCGGGAGGCGCGGGGGCTGGGTCGCTAGCCCCCGCACCAAGCGGGGTGGCGCGAGCGGGTGCAACGGGCCGCTCGCGCCGAACTCGTGTCAGGCAGCGAACTGGTTCATCGTATTGTCCTTGCCCGCGGCTTTGAGGGCCGCTTCGCCGGCGAAATATTCCTTGTGATCGTCGCCGATGTCGCTGCCCGACATATTCTGGTGCTTCACGCAGGCGATACCCTGGCGGATCTCGGCACGCTGAACGCCCTTGACGTAGCCGAGCATCGCTTCGTCGCCGAAATATTCCTTGGCGAGATTGTCGGTGCTGAGCGCCGCCGTGTGATAGGTCGGCAGCGTGATGAGATGGTGGAAGATGCCCGCCCGCTTCGCCGCGTCGCGCTGGAAGGTGCGGATGCGGTTGTCGGCTTCTTCGCCCAGCGGCGTCGCGTCATAATCGGCGCTCATCAGCTTGGCGCGGTCATAGGCGCTGACGTCCTTGCCCTCGGCCTGCCAGCTGTCGAACACCTGCTGGCGGAAGTTGAGCGTCCAGTTGAAGCTCGGCGAATTGTTATACGCGAGCTTCGCATTGGGAACGACTTCGCGGATGCGGTCGACCATGCCGGCGATCTGTTCGATGTGCGGCTTTTCGGTCTCGATCCAGAGCAGGTCGGCGCCGTTTTGCAGGCTCGCGATGCAGTCCATGACGCAGCGATCCTCGCCGGTTCCGGGGCGGAACTGATAGAGGTTCGAGGGCAGGCGCTTCGGGCGCATCAGCTTGCCGTCGCGGTTGATCAGCACGTCGCCCGGGTTGCCCGCGCCTTCGACCTCTTCGCAGTCGAGATAGCTGTTATACTGGTCGCCAAGGTCGCCGGGCTCCTTCGAGAAGGCGATCTGCTTGGTCAGGCCCGCGCCGAGACTGTCGGTGCGCGTGACGATGATACCGTCCTCGACGCCGAGTTCCATGAAGGCGTAGCGGCAGGCGCGGATCTTCGCGATGAAATCCTCGTGCGGCACGGTGACCTTGCCGTCCTGGTGGCCGCACTGCTTTTCGTCCGAGACCTGGTTCTCGATCTGGAGCGCGCAGGCGCCGGCCTCGATCATCTTCTTGGCGAGGAGGTAGGTCGCCTCGGCATTGCCGAAGCCCGCATCGATGTCGGCGATGATCGGCACGACGTGCGTTTCATGATTGTCGATCGCGGCCTGCACCTGCTTGGCCTTCAGCTCGTCACCTTCAGCGCGCGCGGCGTCGAGTTCGCGGAACAGGCCGCCGAGTTCGCGGGCGTCGGCCTGACGCAGGAAGGTGTAGATTTCCTCGATCAGCGCCGGAACACTGGTCTTTTCGTGCATCGACTGGTCGGGCAGCGGCCCGAATTCGCTACGCAGCGCAGCGATCATCCAGCCCGACAGATAGATGTAGCGGCCCTTGACGGTGCCGAAATGCTTCTTGATCGAGATCATCTTCTGCTGCGCGATGAAACCGTGCCAGCAGCCCAATGACTGGGTGTAGTTGGCGGGATCGGCGTCATAGGCGGCCATGTCGGCGCGCATGATGCGCGCGGTGTAGCGGGCGACGTCGAGGCCGGTGCGGAACTTGTTCTGCGCGCGCATGCGGGCAACGCTTTCGCCGCTGATGCCGTCCCAGGTGCCGTCATAATCGCGGATGAGGCGGCCTGCCTGCGCCATGTCTTCGGTGTAGCCCATCGTTCGAATCCTTGTGGAGAGGTGATGGGCCGAAGGTGGCGAAAGTGGCGCACAAAGTGAAAAGCTTTGTCAATAATATTTGTAAAATATGCCGTTCTGGTGCTAATTAGCGTGTAAATCAGTAAAGAAAGTTACATCTATGGCTGAGCGACGGGTGTTTGCAGGGGCGGCGGTACGGCGGGCGCGGCGCGATGCGGGGATGACGCAGGCGGCGATGGCCGAGGCGCTCGACATTTCGCCGAGCTATCTCAACCTGATCGAGCATGGGCAACGCCCGCTGAGCGCGACGGTCATCGTCAGGCTGGCCGAACGCTTCGATTTCGATGCCGCCAAGCTCGGGGAAGAAGAGGTGCCGGGCGGGTTGGCGGGGTTACGGCGGCGGCTCGCCGACCCGCGTTTCGCCGACCTGGGGATCGGCGCGCAAGATGTCGAGGAGTGGTTGCAGAGCGCGCCGGCGACCGCCGCGGCCTTTGCGCGATTGTTCGATGCGGCACCCGAAGCGCGCGCCGATGTGTCGCAGGAAGCGCCCGAAGTTGCCGCGGTTCGCCGTGCGATCGAAAAATGGCGCAACCATTTTGCCGACCTCGACGCGAAGGCCGAGGAACTGGCCGACGAACTGCGGCTCGCGGGCGGCGATCTTTACGGCACGATTTCAGAGCGCTTGCGCACGCGGCACCAGCTGGGCATTCGCATCTTGCCGAGCGACGTCATGCCCGACCGGCTGCGCTGGCTCGACTGGCACGCACGGCAGTTGATGCTGAACGAGCTGCTCCGCCCCGCCTCGCGCACCTTTCAGGCGGCGGCGACATTGGCGCAGGTCGAGGCGAAGGGCGAGATCGACGCGCTGGTCGCGGGCGCCGAGTTTGCCGAGCCCGCAGCGGCGCGCCTGTTCGAGCGGCATCTGGTCCACTATTTCGCCGCGGCGCTGATGATGCCGTACAGCCGGTTCCTCCGCGCGTGCGACGCGACCGGCTATGACCTGCTGCTGCTCCAGCGGCGCTTCGGTGCGGGCTATGAGCAGGTCGCGCACCGGCTGACGACGCTCCAGCGCGTCGGCGCGCGCGGACTGCCCTTTTTCATGCTGCGCATCGACCGGGCGGGGCAGGGGAGCAAGCGTTATGCCGGCGCGAGCCAGTCGCCGCTGGTCGATGGCGATGCGCGTTGTCCGCTGTGGGGCGTCCATGAAGCGTTCGCGCGGCCCGGCGAAGTGATCGCCGACCTGATCGAGCTGGAGGACGGGTCGCGCTGGTTCACGCAAAGCCGCAGCGTCGCCGCGCCGGGCGCAACAGGCAGCGGTACGCCCGCGCGCTTTGCGGTGTGCGTCGGCGTCGATGCAAAGGTCGCGGCACCGCTCGTTGCCGCGCGCGGGATCGACCTGATGCGATCCCCCGCGACGCCGATCGGACTCGGCTGCCGCCGCTGTACGCGCACCGGATGCGTGCAAAGATCGATGCCGCCGCTGGGACGACCTTTGCGGTTCCGCGAGGGCGAGCGAGGCGTTAGTGCCTTCGATTTTGCGGGGGATTAGGTCAATTCACCATTTGGGCGAAGGCTGGATATCGCTCGCCGAAACAACGTCCGGGTGACATCGCCAACTACGCTGGCGTGCACACCGACATGGCGCGCCGCATCTCTGATTAAATCGCGTCCCGTTCCGGTCGTTAAGCGACTGTGGCATATGCCATTTGGGACCAGATCAATGCTGCTTCACCTCAAACCCGAGCAAGTCGAGATCGGCATGTTTGTCGATGGGTTCGACGGACGATGGATCGATCATCCGTTCTGGCGCAGCCGGTTCCTGATCGAAACACCCGAGCAGCTGGCGCGCATTCGCGAGTCCGAGGTGACGGCGGTGATCGTCGACCGCAGCCGCAGCCGATGGGCGGAAACCGACGCGGCACGCGAGTTTACCGCCGATGACCGCCGAAAATCGGCGACCGGCCTTGCGCCGCCCTATCGCGGGATCGAGCGTCGGCGCGCGCATATCTTTGCGCCCCCGCGCGAGCGGGTGGTGCGTCCCGCAAGCTATGCCCAGGAGCGCCGCCGCGCCGAGCGGCTGGTCGCGAAATCGAAACAGGCGGTGGTCGACCTGTTCGGCGCGGCGCGGATGGGGCGCGCGGTCGAAGCGCGGCGGATGGCGTCGCTGGCCGAAGCGGTCGGCAAATCGATCACGCGCCAATCGCGTGCGATGATCGACCTGGTGCGGCTGAAGCAGAAGGATGAATATACCTATCTTCATTCGGTCGCCGTCTGTGCGCTGATGATCAATTTTGCCCGCCACCTGAAACTGGACGAGGCCGAGGTGCAGGCATTGGGGGTGGCGGGATTGCTGCACGATGTCGGGAAGGTCGCGATTGCCGACGACGTCCTGTTCAAGCCCGGCAAGCTGACGATGTGCGAACGCAATGCGGTCGAGGTGCATCCCGAAGCAGGCCATGCCTTTTTGATGAAGTCGCAGGATATTCCGGCAGCAGCGTTTGAAGTGTGCCTGCGCCATCATGAAAAGATGGATGGTACCGGCTATCCGGGCGGGCTGGCGGGCGATGAGCTGTCGCTCTACGCCCGGATGGGGGCGATCTGCGACGTGTATGACGCAGTGACGTCGGATCGTCCGTACAAGGCGGCGTGGTCGCCGTGCGAGGCGCTGACCGCGATGCAGGGTTGGGCCGGCCATTTCGACCCGCACCTGCTTGACCAGTTCGCCGACAGCTTAGGGATATATCCCGCTGGAACGCTGGTCAGCCTGTCGAACGGAATGCTGGCGGTGGTCACCGGTAGCGCGGGCGAGACGGGCGCGGCGGTGTCGGTTCGTCTGTTCTTTGACTGCAACCTGCTCGCCGAAGTGACGCCGGTGGACCTGGAAATTGCGCCAACCGATCGAGAACCGCGGATCGTCGGCCGTTCGAGCCCGGGGTTCTGGCGGTTCGACGATTGGGAGCGGACCGTTGATCGCATCCTGACGGCCAGCCTGGACGTTGCGGTGCACCACTAAGCCGACCGCCCGTCCGCACGTTACAGCAACCAGCCAATCGCATTGCCGAAGTTGTGAAGGATAACCGGCAGCAACAGACTGCGCGTCCGCAGCACCAGCCAGACCGCCAGCAGCGACGGGACGGCGGTCAGCGCCATGATAATCGGATCGAACGAGAAAGTGCCATCGGAATAGCCGAAGGCATGCGCCATGCCAAACAGCGCGCACGACAAGAGCGCGCCCCAGCTCCAATCGACGCCAAGAAAACGGATGCGTGCCGTAAATGCCTGCGCCAGCGCGAACAGCAGGGTGCCGCGGTAAAAGGATTCTTCTTCGAACCCCGGCATCGTGAGCTGAAAGGCAATGGCTTCGGGCGATACCGGGTCGCTGGGGAACGCCACGGCCAGCGCCAGAAAGAAGGCGCAATAGAGGATGGCAACGGCGATTGCCGCGCGCAGGCTTCCAGGCTGTTGCCGCAGCGTCAGGCCGACACGTCGCCAGCCAAAGGCAGGGTGAGCGGCGATGGCGAGGGTGGCGATCAGCGCCAGCAACTTGCCCTCCCAGTTCCAGTCGCTGTCGGGCAGCAGCGACGGGATCAGCCCATAGGCGCGGGTGAGCAGCAGATCGTTGAGCAACACGAGCGCCGCGGCGACGCCAAGCCAGCGCGCGGAAAAGGCGCGGCGTTGGCAAAGTCCGATCGCGGCCCCCGCAACAAGCAGGAGCCCGACAATCGCGACGATAGCGATCACCCCGTTCATGATGTCCCCCCGTTGCAACGCGGCACGGGACAGTTAGAAATTCCTGTAGCTTCGTTCAAAGCCGATCGCGTACCGGGTCATGACAGGTGGAAGCGAAGCGGATGCGCTCATTCGCGCGCTTTGGCGGCGACGCGCACGTCTTGCGAACGCGCGAGCGGCATGACGAGGATGTCGTCGCCGTCGACGATCACCGCAACCTGCTCCATCCCGACGAGCGAGACGCGCTTGCCGCCCGCGCGGACGAGGTTGCCGCGGCTGTCGTGCAGGAAAGCGTCGCCGATGACCGCGTTTTCGGCGTCGTCTTTGGGCGCGAGCGCATGGACCGCCTGCCAGCTGCCGAGGTCGGACCAGCCCATTGCGGCGGGAACGACGGCGACGCGGTCGTCCTTTTCCATCACCGCATAGTCGATCGAGTCCGACGGGGCGGCGGCGAAATGCTCGGCGTCGGCGTAAAGCGCGTCGCCGTCGAATATCCCCGCAGCGACGGCGCGATCGGCGGCTTCGAAGATCGCGCGGCAATGGGTGAGCATCGCGTCGCGCATCCGCCCGGCGCGGAACAGGAAGATGCCGGCATTCCAGCTGTAGCCGCCCGCGGCGAGCATCGCTTCGGCATCGGCGAGCGGCGGCTTTTCGATGAAACGATCGACCACAAAGCCGTCGTCGCCCAGCGCCTTGCCACTGGCGATATAGCCAAATCCGGTTTCGGGGGCGTCGGGCGTGATGCCGAAGGTGACGATCCAATCCTGCTGCGCCAATCGCGAGCCCTTGGCGATGGCGGCGTGGAAGGCGGCCACGTCGGCGATCACATGGTCGCTGGGCATCACCAGCAGCAGCGCGTCGGCGTCGGCGCGCGCCACCGCGAGCGCAATCGCGGCAGCGGTGTTCCGTGGCATGGGTTCGACCAGAAGCGATGCCTGGTGCGCCCCCATCCGGTCGCGCACCGCGGCGACATGGCCAGCGCCGCACAGGATGATCGGCGGCGCGAACCCGGCGTCGGGGAGAGTGCGCTGCACCGTTTGCTGAAACAGGCTTTCGGGGCCGGTCAGCGGCAGGAACTGCTTGGCACGCTGGCCGCGCGATTCGGGCCATAGCCGCGTTCCGGCGCCGCCGCACAGGATGACGGGTTGGATCATGCTGGTCATCGCGCCCGTCTATCGCCTTGGGCGCAGCAGGTCATCCCCGATTGCGCGCATCGTGAGTGTAAAATTAACCGACAGTTGACGCCTCGGCTGTAGTATTGGGCGACGCGAAAGGGTTGCCCGTTTTACCATGTTCCGGCTGTTCAAACATTATGTGCCGCACGCTGTCGTCTGGCTGGCGCTGATCGAATTTCTCGCGCTGCTCGGTTCGGCCGAGGCGGCGTGGCACCTTTATGCCAATCAGGCCGCGTTCGACGCCGGACCGCTGGGCGAGCGCTGGTTGCCGCTGACGACCTTTGCCGTCGCCAATTCGCTCGCGATGATGGCGACCGGAATGTACGGCAACGAGGGGCTGCGCTCGATGCGGTTCGCGACCGCGCGCCTGCTCGCCGCGATTTCGCTGGGGGTGATTTTCCTGTCGGTGGTGGGGTTTCTGCTGCCGACCGCGACCTTGTGGCGCGCCAACAGCCTGTATGCGATGATGATGGCGATCGCGGCGCTGTTCGTCATCCGCCTGGTGCTCACGCAATCGGCCGGCGCCGAGGCGTTTCGGCGCCGGATTTTGGTGCTGGGCGCGGGCGCACGCGCGGCGCGGCTGGCGGCGCTGGCGGACGAGCCGGGCAGCGGGCTGGAGATCGTCGGCTTCGTTGCGATGAGCGGCGCCGAAAAGACCGTGGCCAGCGCAGTACCGCGCGATGCGATCCCCAATCTGTCTGATCATGTCGTCGCGCTGCGCGCGGGCGAGGTGGTGTTGGCGCTGGAGGAGCGGCGCAATGCGTTGCCGTTGAACGACCTGCTGCGGGTCAAGACGACCGGAGTGCATGTCAACGACATCGCGAGCTTTATCGAGCGCGAGACGGGACGCGTCGACCTGGCGACGACGAACCCCAGCGGGCTGATCTTCTCCGACGGCTTTTCCGCAGGGCAGCGGATTTCGAAGGTCGGCAAGCGATTGTTCGATATCCTCGCCAGCCTGGTCGTGCTGGTCATTGGGTTGCCGCTGATCCTGCTCGCGGGGATCGCGGTCGTGCTCGACAGCCGCGGGCCGGTCTTTTACCGCCAGCCGCGCGTCGGGCTGTTCGGCGAAACCTATGACATCTACAAGATCCGGTCGATGCGCACCGATGCCGAGGCGGCGGGACAGGCGGTGTGGGCCAGCGAGAATGATCCGCGCGTGACGCGGGTCGGACGGATCATCCGCAAGCTACGCATCGACGAGCTGCCGCAGCTGTGGTGCGTGCTGAAGGGCGAAATGAGCTTTGTCGGGCCGCGCCCCGAACGGCCGAGCTTCGTCGCGGAGCTCGAGCAGAAGATGCCCTTTTATGCCGAGCGGCATATGGTGAAGCCGGGGCTGACCGGCTGGGCACAGATCAACTATCCCTATGGGGCGTCGGTCGAGGATGCGCGGGTCAAGCTGGAATATGACCTATATTATGCAAAGAATTATTCGCCCTTCCTTGACCTGTTGATCCTGCTCCAGACGGTGCGCGTCGTGCTGTGGCCCGAGGGTGCGCGCTGACCATGCTGTCCGGGCTTTCCGAGATTTTGTCGGTGCTGGCGCTGGTCGGCTTTTCGGTCGTTGCGCTGTGGTTGCTGGCGCGGCCGACGGCGCGGATGGCGGTGCTGATGCCCGCGCCGCGACTGCTCATGCTGGCCGCGACCGCGACGGCGCTGTGGTGCGCGGCGCTGGCGATGTTCGGGGCGGGATCATCGCAAGCCTTTGTCGTACAGACGCTGCGCGATCTGGCGATGCTGGGGTGGCTGAGCGCGACCTTCTGGACCGCCGTGGCACCCATGTCGCGCCCGCTGCGCCTGATCCTGCGGATGCTGATGACGATCGCCGTCCTGGCGCTGGTGCTGGGGGCCGCGGCGCATTGGCGCGCCGGGGCAGAGGCGGAGGCGTGGATGGCGCCGACGCTGATCTTTGCGGCGATGGTCGTGGCGACCGGCGGGCTGGTGATCGTCGACAGCGGGGTCCGGCACGCGAGCGCCGGATTGCGGATGCCGGTGATGGCGGTCGCGGGCGGTTTCGCGATGCTGTGGGCCTATGAGCTCAATGCCCAGCTGATCGGGGCGCTGACCGGCAAGCGGGCGCAGGCGCTGATCGAGCTTTTGCCCGCGGTCGTGTTGTTGACGCTGCCCACCTATGTCGTCGCGGCGATGGACATCGGGCGCGAGCGGATGCGCCTATCACGCACCGCAGCGGTGCGGACGCTGATCCTGGTCGGCGGTGCGGCCTATCTGATCGTCATCGGGCTGACGGGTGCGATCGCACGGTGGGTGGGCGGCGATTATGCCGTGCTGGCGCAGGCGGCTTCGCTGGTCGTCGCGCTGGGTGCCGGCGGGCTGCTGATCGTATCGGCGCGGCTGCGCGCCTGGTTGTCGGTGATGATCTCGAAGCATTTTTTCGAGCATCGCTATGATTATCGGACCGAATGGATGCGTTTCACTGCGACGCTGGGGCAGGGCGCCAAGGGGGATGGCGACGCGGATGATCGCAACCTGCACGGCCGCGTCGCCAAGGCGATGGCCGAACTGACCGGCAGCCCTGCCGCGCTGTTGATGCTGCCCGGTGCGGGGGGCAGCTTTCGCGTCGCCGAACAATGGCAATGGCCGGTCGACGTCGAGGGTGAGGAAATGGCGCTGTCGGTGCGATCGGCGTTCATGTTGCAGGAAACGCGGCATATCGTCGACCTCGATGCGCGTCGGCGCGGTCTGAGCGGGGACGTGCCGGACGGCGACGATATGGCGCTTCCCGCATGGCTGCTCTCCGATCCGCGCGCGTGGGTGGTCGTCCCGATCCTGCATTTCCAGCGAATGATCGCGGTCGTCGTGCTGCACCGCCCGCCGGTTTCGCGCGCGCTGGACTGGGAAGATCTGGACGTGCTGCGTATCGCGGGGCAGCAGGCTGCCAGTTATCTGGCGGAATCGCAAAGCCAAGAGGCTTTGTCGGAGGCGCGGCGCTTCGACGAGTTCAACCGCCGCTTTGCCTTCATCATGCACGACATCAAAAATCTGGCGAGCCAGATCGGCCTGCTCGCGCGTAACGCCGAACGACACGCGGACAATCCCGCTTTTCGCGCCGACATGGTCGAAACGCTGAAGATTTCCGCGGGGAGGCTCAGCGACTTGCTGGTGCGGCTGGCCCCCCGCGCGCGCGGGACTGCGGCAGAGGCCGTACGGGTGTTGATCGAGCCGATATTGAACGATGTCGCGGCGGAGGCGCGGGCGCGGCGCGCGCTGTTCGTCGGCTGTCAGGCGGGGCTCGCGGCGTGGGGCGACGCCGCGTCGGTGCGGCAGATCGTGCAGCATCTGGTCGCCAATGCGATCGATGCTTCGGCATCCGATACGCCGGTTCAGGTGGTGGCGGTGTCCGAACATGGCCGCGTGCGCATCGACGTGATCGATCAGGGCAGCGGCATGACGCGCGCCTTCATCCGCGACGAATTGTTCAAACCCTTCGTATCGACGAAAGACGGCGGTTTTGGCCTGGGTGCGTTCGAAGCGCTGAACATCGCGCAGGCCATGGGCGGCGCGATCGATGTCGAAAGCGAGCCCGGCAAGGGCAGCAGCTTTACCCTGTGGCTGCCGCTCGCCGATGCGCGGGACGATGGCGGCAATGCAAACCTGATGATGAAAGTAGCATCGCAATGAGCGACAGCGGCGCCGATATCCGCAAATTGCTGGTGGTCGAGGACGATCCCGGGCTGCAGGCGCAGCTCAAGTGGGCGTATGAGGATTATCAGGTGCTGATCGCGGGCGACCATGACGCCGCGATCGAATTGCTGCGCGCCGAGGAGCCCGAAGTGGTGACGCTCGACCTGGGGCTGCCGCCCGATCCCGACGGGACGCGTGAGGGGTTCCGGACGCTGAGCGCGATCCTGGAGGCGAAGCCCGATACCAAGGTCATCGTCGTGTCGGGGCATGGCGAACGCGCCAGCGCGCTGGCCGCGATCGCGAGCGGTGCTTGGGACTTTTACCAGAAGCCGATCGACATCGACGAACTGGGGCTGATCGTGCGCCGCGCCTTTCATGTCCGCGAGCTGGAAGTCGAAAACGCGCGGCTGGCACAGCAGGGGAGCAGCGACAACCGCGTCCTTGGCGGCATGATCACCGGCGCGCCCGAGATGCAGAAGGTCGCGCGGACGATCGAGCGCGTCGCCGATCTGGATGTCAGCGTGATGCTGCTCGGCGCCAGCGGCACCGGCAAGGAATTGCTGGCGCGCGGGCTGCACCAGGCGAGCAGCCGGCGCGATGGCGCGTTCGTCGCAATCAACTGCGCCGCTATCCCCGAGAACCTGCTCGAAAGCGAATTGTTCGGGCATGAAAAGGGCGCGTTCACAGGTGCGGTCAAGACGACCGAGGGCAAGATCGAACTGGCGCATGGTGGGACATTGTTCCTCGACGAAGTCGGCGACATTCCGCTGCCGTTGCAGGTCAAATTGCTGCGGTTCTTGCAGGAACGGACGATCGAGCGGATCGGCGGGCGCAAAGCCATCGCGGTCGACACGCGCATCGTGTGCGCGACGCACCGCGACCTCGACGCGATGATCGCCGACCAGAGTTTCCGCGATGACCTTTATTACCGGCTCGCCGAGATGGTGGTGAAGATCCCCTCGCTCGCCGAACGGCCCGGCGATGCGGTGCTGTTGGCGCGGCATTTCCTGCATCAATATGCGCCCGCGATGAACCCGGCGGTGCGCGGCTTTGCCCCCGATGCGTTGCAGGCGATCGACGAAGCGCGCTGGCCGGGCAACGTCCGCGAGCTGGAAAACCGGATCAAGCGCGCGGTGATCATGGCCGACGGCAAGCTGGTCGCCAAGGACGATCTCGACCTGATGAACGGCGGGGCGGGCGACGGCGACGAAGCCTGGCTCAACCTGCGCAGCGCGCGCGAGGCGGCCGACCGCGTCGCGATCCGCCGCGCGATGATCCAGAGCGAGGGGAATATTTCCGCCGCGGCCAAGCTGCTGGGGATCAGCCGCCCGACGCTGTACGACCTGCTGAAGCAATATCGGATGCAGGCCTGAATGGGCCTTGGACGTTTCTGGATCGGCGCGCTGCTGGTGGCGGCGACGCTCGCCGGATGCGGCGAAGCCGGTTCGGATGCGCCGCGCGCCGCCCTCGCCGAACGCCGCGCCGAATTGCAGGATGCGATTGCCGATAATCCGCAGGCGATTGCGGAGCGTGTCGAGCTGGCGCGCGTTGCGATCCGGATGGGGGATGGGGTCGGCGCGGAAGCCGCGGTGAACGGGGCACTGGCGGCGGGAGGCAATGCTGCGGCGCTGCGACCGTTGCTGGCGCGCGCTTTTGCGATGCAAGGCGAGGGCCAGCGCGCGCTGGAGACGATCGACGGCGGCGCGATCATTCCCGAGATGATCGGCGAGGCCGCATGGGTCGCGGGCGACGTCCACCTGTCGAACGGCGATCTGGTCGCAGCGCGCGACGCTTATGACCGGGCCGTGCGCGAAATGCCCCGCAATTCGCCGTTATGGGTCGATGTGGCGCGCTTTCGCGACGCCAGCGCCGACACTGCGGGCGCGCGCGATGCGGTCGATTACGCGATCGAACTCGACAAGGGGAACAGCGCCGCATTGGCGTATAAGGCCAATCTGATCCGTACCGAAGACGGGTTGAAGGCGGCGCTGCCCTGGTACGATCAGGCGCTGGCGGCCGATCCGGACAATGCCGACGCGCTGATCGATCAGGCGGCGACGCTGGGCGATCTGGGGCGGTACCGCGACATGCTGGTCGCGCTGCGCCGCGCCGCGACGGTGGTGCCCGGAAATCCGCGCATCTATTATCTGCAAGCGGTGCTGGCCGCGCGGGCCGACAATTACCGGCTGGCGCGCAGCCTGCTTCAGCGCACCCGCGGGGCGATCGACGATCTGCCGGGGTTCATGCTGCTGAGCGCGGTCGTCGAACTGGAGCTCGGCGGCGAGGCGGTTGCGGCGACCTGGGCCGACCGGCTGCTCGTCGAACAACCGAATAATTTTACCGCGCGGCGCATACTGGCGGCGGCGAACTGGGCCGACGGCGATGCCGACGGAGCGATCGAGGCGCTGCTGCCGATCGTCGATCGGCCCGACGCCGACAGCTGGTCGCTGCTGCTGGCGGCGCGGGCGGCAAGCGAATTCGATCGGCGCAGCGAGGCTGCCGACTATTTGGCGCGCGCCGCAACGCTGGCGCGCGGCGAAGCGCCGCCCTTCGCCGCCGATTACGACTATGGCGTGTTGAGCCAGGCGGCCGACGCCCAGCCGCTGAACCCGGGAATCGCGATTCCGGCGATCGGCGCCGACATCCTGCGCGGCAATGGCGAACGGGGCGTAGCGCGCGCGGCGCGGCTGCGCGACGCCAACCGCGGGGTGGCGGATGCACACATTCTGCTCGGCGATGCCGCGCTGGCGAGCGGGCGCTTCGACCTCGCCATACAGGCCTATCGCACCGCGCGCGACCTGGATGCCAGCGAGCGCACGACGCTGCGGCTGGCCAACGCCTTGTTCCGCGCGGGCGATGCGGCGGGGTCGGGTGCCGCGATCCTGGCGCTCCGCGATACCCAGCCGTCGAGCATCGCCGCCGATCGGCTCGCGGGGCATCTGGCGATGGATCTGGCGCATTGGGACGAAGCGATCGGGCATTTCGAGCGCGTACGGCGGCGGATTGGGGATCGGGACGTCGTGGTCCTGCGCGAACTGGCGCGCGCGTGGGCCGCCAAGGGCGATGATGTCCGGGCGCTGGCGCTGATCGATCGGGCGTATCGATTACAGCCGCTGAACGCGGCGATCATGCGGATCTATGCTGATCTGTTGGCGAAGCGCGGCAATGCGCAAGCGGCGGCGGATTTGCGCGACAAGGCGGCGCAGATCGGGCGTTAGGCGTATTGGTGCGTGACGCCAACTCAGGACAAGCTTGGCCGCGAAAACCCCACGATCCCGTTCGTGTCGAGCGAAGTCGAGACACGCGAAGGCTGGTGCTTCCCAAGCGTGTCTCGACTTCGCTCGACACGAACGGAAACCGAGTATGGATTCGAAACCGCCCCTAAGCGCTGAGAGGGATCAAGCCTCGGTCAGGTCCAGCAACGTCCGCGCATCGAGCCCGATGCGGCGCATCTGGTCGGCGACGGGGGGCCACACGTTGGTCAGGAAATCCTCGCGCATCATCGCGCGCAGCCGTTCGGTCGCCCCGGCGGCGACGAACATGCCGACGCCGCGCTTGACCGTCACCAACCCTTCGTCCTGAAACGTCTGATACGCCTTGGCGACGGTTAGCGGGTTGGCGCCTTCATCGGCGGCGAGCGAACGGACCGACGGCAGCATGTCGCCGTCGCGAAAGCTGCCATCGAGAATCGCGTTGGCGATCACGTCGCGCAGCCGCTGATATACGGGTTTGGATTGATCGAGCATGCCGCCTTAATGCCATAAGACAGCAGCACAGTCAAATGCGGGTTGTTACAATCAGGCGACCTGCCGTGTAACTAAATTTCCCAAGGCCGAACAACGGCGTCATATTCGGGTCGTGGCCGCTCATCAAGCTCGCGTGCGGGGGAGCCGAGGAAGAAATAGCCGACGATGCTGTCGCCGTCCTCAGCGCCGAACGCCGCGGCGACGTCGCGATTGTAAGCCGCCCAACCGGTCAGCCAGCTGCCGACAAAACCATGCGCATGTGCGGCGTGGAGCAGGTTCATGCCGACGGCGCCGGCGGACATCTGCTGCTCCCACACCGGAATCTTGCTGCCCGCGACCGGGGTCGAGAGCAACACGAGCAGGCTGGGCGCCTGATGCGCGAACTGGTCGAGCGCCGACAGATCGAGCCCGGCGGCGCCGGGATTCTCTGCCACCCAAGCCGCTTTGAGCAGCGATGCCAAGGCCTCACGCTGGTCGGCGGTGATGGTGACGATGCGCCAAGGCGCGAGCTTGCCATGGTCGGGCGTGCGCAGTGCAAGGGCGATGATGTCGCGCAATTGCGCCGCGTCGGGGCCGGGTGCGACCATGTCGCGTGCCTTGCCCGAACGGCGGCTGGCGAGGTAGGCGCGGAGCGAGGAGGTGTCGTTGAACATGCGCTGTCCTGTGGCCCTTTATGCGGCCTTGCGCAAGTGTTGCGAGCCGTTCGCAATAGAAATGCATGCGGTAGCGTTGGTCCGCCAGAAAGTTTCCGGCGCAATTAGATTCTTCCCTTACGCAATTTTCGCGTTAGGTTGCCGCCCAACCGGGCCGCATCGACGGCACCCAAACCAACAATCTCCAGGGAAAAGTCGCACATGACCAAAGCCTATGCTCAGCCGGGGGATGCCGCAGGAACCTTCCTCGGCCATCCCAAAGGCCTGTTCGTCCTGTTTTTCGCCGAGATGTGGGAGCGTTTTTCCTACTACGGGATGCGCGCGCTGCTCATCTTCTATCTCACCAAGCACTGGCTGTTTTCGGACGGGGAATCGGGCGTCATCTATGGTGCCTATACCGCGCTCGTTTACATCACGCCGGTGCTCGGCGGTTATCTGGCGGACAAATGGCTGGGGCAGCGAAAGGCGGTGCTCTATGGCGCGGTGCTGCTGACCTTTGGGCATTTCATCATGGGATTCGAGGGCGATGGCGGGCAGGATCCCGCCAGCCTGAACATCTTCTGGCTGGCGCTGGCGTTCATCATCGTCGGGTCGGGCTTCCTGAAAGCCAATATCTCGGTGATCGTCGGCCAGCTCTATCCGCGCACCGACGTGCGCCGCGACGGCGCCTATACGATCTTCTACATGGGGATTAACCTCGGCGCCTTCCTCGGTTCGCTGCTCTGCGGTTATCTCGGCGAAACCTATGGCTGGGCCTATGGCTTCGGCGCCGCCGGTTTCGGGATGCTGCTCGGCCTGATCGTGTTCATCTGGGGCAAGCCGCTGCTGCTCGGACGCGGCGAGGCGCCCGATCCGGTCAAGCTGGCCGCGCCCGTGATGGGCATCAAGCTCGAATGGCTGCTCTATCTCGTCGGTCTGGTCGCGGTTGCCGTCTGCTGGTGGATGGTACAGAATCAGGCGATCGTCGGCACGTTGCTCGGCCTCGCTGGCGCGGTACTGGTCGCTTATGTGATTTTCACGGCGGTGGTGAAGCTGCCCCGCGAAGATCGCGACCGCATCTTTGCCGCCATGTTCCTGATCTTGGGATCGATCCTGTTCTGGGCGCTGTTCGAACAGGCGGGATCGTCGCTGAACCTGTTCACCGACCGTTATGTAGATCGCGCCGGGGTTCCGGCATCGGTGTTCCAGTCGCTCAACGCCGGTTATATCGTGCTGCTCGCGCCGCTGTTCGCGGCGCTGTGGACATGGCTTGGTCGCCGCAACATGGAACCGTCGGCGCCGGCGAAATTTGGCCTGGCGATGCTCCAGCTCGGGCTCGGCTTCCTTGTTCTGAAATGGGGTGCCGAAGCGGTTGGCATGGGCGTCGCGACGCCGGTGCTGTTCATCTTCCTGATCTATCTGCTGCACACGACCGGCGAGCTTTGCCTGTCGCCGGTCGGCCTCAGCGCGATGAACCGGCTGTCGCCCGCCCATATGGCGTCGCTGATCATGGGTACCTGGTTCTTTGCGTCGGCCACCGGCAATTTCGCCGCGGGCCTGATCGCCGCCGCGACCGGTTCGGAAAAGGCGAGCGGCGAAGGCGCGGGCAAGGCGCTGGTGCTCGACGTTTACCAGACGATCGGCCTCTGGGCGATCGGCTTTGGCGTGCTGGTCATCCTGGTGTCGCCGCTGATCAAGAAGCTGATGCACCTCGACACGCTGCGCGATGCCGATGAGCTGGCGGGCCAGGGCGAACTCGGCGAGCCGCAGGCCGCGGGTGTCCATCCCGAACCCAAGGGGGCGTAATCCATGATCCGTGGTGTGAAGGGCAGCCTGCTGGCTGCGGTGTCGCTGGCGCTCGTCGGTTGTGCGGCGACCGGCAAGGAAACGGCTTCGGCGGGCGACAAGCCCGCCACCGCCGAAAAGCCGGTCAAGTTCAACAAGGACCCCTATCCGTCGACCTATCGCCCCTATGGCGGGCGGCCGACCGCGGTGCGCGGGGTCACCATCTTTGATGGCGAGGGCGGGCGGATCGACAATGGCGTCGTGCTGTTCGCAGGCGGCAAGGTCGAGGCGGTCGGCGGCGCCGACACCGCGATCCCGACGGGCTATGACGTGATCGACGGCACCGGCAAGTTCGTCACCCCCGGCGTCATCGACATCCACAGCCACCTTGGCGACTATCCGTCGCCCAGCGTTGATGCGCATTCGGACGGCAATGAGGCGACCAGCCCGACAACCCCCGAAGTATGGTCCGAACATAGCGTCTGGCCGCAGGATCCGGGCTTCAGCCGCGCGCTCGCTAATGGCGGCGTGACATCGCTCCAAATCCTCCCCGGCAGCGCGAACCTGATGGGCGGCCGCTCGATCACACTCAAGAATGTGCCTTCGCGCACCGTGCAGGGGATGAAATTTCCCGGCGCGCCCTATGGCCTCAAAATGGCGTGCGGCGAGAATCCGAAGCGCGTCTATGGCGGCAAGGGCCGGATGCCCTCGACCCGCATGGGCAATTTTGCGGTCAACCGCGCGACCTGGCAGAAGGCGGCGGCGTACAAGAAGAAGATGGACGACGGCAAAGCCGTCGATCGCGATCTGGCGATGGAAACGCTCGCGGGCGTGCTGTCGGGTGAAATCCTGCTCCACAATCATTGCTACCGCGCCGACGAGATGGCGCTGGTGATCGATATGTCGAAGGAATTCGGATACAAGGTTTCGACCTTTCACCACGCGGTCGAAAGCTACAAGATCGCCGACATATTGGCGAAAGAAGGCATCTGCTCGGCGATGTGGGCCGACTGGTGGGGCTTCAAGATGGAAGCCTATGACAGCGTCAACGAGAATATTCCGATGGTCTATAAGGCCGGGGCGTGCACGATCGTCCATTCGGACGACGCGAACCAGATCCAGCGCCTGAACCAGGAAGCGGCCAAGGCGCGCGCCGCGGGGCGCCGCATGGGGATCGACGTCAGCGACGAGGTGGCCTGGACCTGGCTGTCGCTGAACCCGGCGAAGGCGCTGGGCATCGGCGACCGGACCGGCAGCCTGAAACCCGGCAAGATGGCCGACGTCGTGCTGTGGAACGGCAATCCGTTCAGCGCCTATACGCGGCCCGAAAAAGTGTGGATCGACGGCGCGCTGATGTTCGACGCCAATGATCCGAAACGGCGACCGGTCAGCGATTTCGAGCTTGGCCAGCCGGGCGAAGGAGATGTGAAATGAAGTATCTCCTGAACGCTATCTCTCACCTCCGTTCGTCCCGAGCGAAGTCGAGGGACGCGAAGCCTGGCGCAGACGTGTCTCGACTTCACTCGACACGAACGGGGTTGGGGGGCGCACTGGTTGCAGCCTTGGTCCTGGCTGCACCGGCTACCGCCCAAGACATCGCGATCACCAACGCCAAACTCGTCATCGGCGACGGCAGCGCGCCGATCGACAGCGGCACCGTCGTCGTGCGCGGCGGCAAGGTCGTGGCCGCAGGCGCGGGCGTTGCGGTGCCCGCCGGGATCGAGCGGGTCGACGTGGGCGGCCGCTGGGTCACGCCGGGGATCGTCGCAGCGTTCAGCCGCGTCGGGCTGGTCGAAGTCGATGCGGTCGGCGGCACCAACGATCGCAATGCCCCGCGCACGCGCTTTTCGGCGGGGCTCGACATCGCGCCCGCGCTCAACCCGATGGGATCGCCTGTCGCGGTCAATCGCGCGGCGGGAGTCACGCGGGCGATCGTCGCGCCGGGGGGCAGCAGCAACTTGTTCGCCGGGCAGGGCGCGGTCGTCGATCTGGCCGACGACATGGACATGGTGACCAAGCCGCGCGCGCTGCAGTTCGTCGCATTCGGCGAGGATGGATCGGCCAAGGCGGGCGGCAGCCGCGCCGCGACCTTCCTGCTTTTCCGCGAACAATTGCTCGCGGCGCGCAGCTACGCCCGCAACCCCGCGTCGCGGGCAGAATGGGGCAATGACGCGATGATCCAGCGCGCCGATGCCGATGCGCTGGTGCAGGTGATCAACGGGACAACGCCGCTGTTCGTTCGCGTCGATCGCGCCGCCGACATCGTCAACGTGCTGAAGCTGCGGCAGGAGTTTCCGGCGCTGAAACTGGTGCTGGTCGGGGTGACCGAGGGCTGGATGGTGGCGCGCGAGCTGGCGGCAGCAAAAGTGCCGGTGCTGGTGTCGCCGCTGACCGACCTGCCGTCGAGCTTTGAACAGCTCGGCGCGACGCAGTCGAACGCCGGACGGCTGAAAGCCGCGGGCGTCGACGTGTCGGTCGGGGTGTTCGACGACGATGATGCGCACAAGATGGGCTATGCCACGCAATATGCGGGCAATCTGGTCGGGCTGACGCGTGTGCCGGGTGCCAGCGGGATGACCTGGGATCAGGCGTTCGCGTCGATCAGCAGCGCACCCGCGCGCGCGGTCGGGATGGAGGGCAGCATCGGGTCGCTGCGCCCGGGGCGCGTCGGCGACGTTGTCGTCTGGGACAATGATCCGCTGGAACTGGGCAGCCGCCCGACCGCAATCTGGATCGACGGCAAGGCGCAGTCGCTGACGACGCGGCAGGATCGCCTGCGCGATCGTTATGCGACGCCGCAGGAAGGCGCGTTGCCCAAAGCTTATGACCGCTAAAACCCTGCGTCATCCCGGCGAAGGCCGGGATCTCACCGGCGCGTTATAGCGTGAGGGCGAGATCCCGGCCTTCGCCGGGATGACGATCATGGGGTAATGCGCGTCGATGTGTTAGGGTGCCGCGGGATAGGCAGGTGAGGGGCTTTCCATGCAACCGATGTCGCTTCTGATCACAACCTGCGCGCTGTTTGTCGGCTCGCACCTCGCGCTGTCGCATCCGCTTCGCGCCGGACTGGCCGGTCGGCTGGGTGAGCGGGGGTTCCAGATCGTCTATTCGATCGTCGCGATCGCCACGCTGATCATGGTCGTTCAGGCTTGGCGCGGGATGCCGCCCGAACCGCCGCTGTGGGCGGTCGGCGACGGATTGTGGATCATTGCGTCGCTGATCGTGCTGTTCGCGAGCATTCTCTTCATGGGATCGCTGATCGGCAATCCGGCCCTGGCCGCTCCGGGCGCGGCGGAGGCCGCCCAAGCCCCGCCGCGCGGCGTGTTCGCGATCACGCGGCACCCGATGATGTGGGGGTTTGCGCTGTGGGCGATCGCGCATGTCATGGTGATGCCGACGCCGGGGCAGATCGTGCTTTCGGCCACCATCGCCTTCCTCGCGCTCGTCGGGTCGGCGGGACAGGACGTCAAAAAGGCGCGGCTGATGGGCGAGGCATGGCGCGGCTGGGCCGCACGGACGAGCTTTGTGCCCTATGCGGGGCAGCTTTCGGGCAAGGCATCATGGGCCGAAGCGATCCCGCGGCCGCACGCCCTCTTTGGCGGAATAGTGCTTTGGATTGCCGCAACCTGGGCGCATGGTGCGCTTGGCTATATGGTCGCTGGAATATGGCGCTGGACCGGATAGGGGACGAATGAACGCGGAGATGCATCTCAACGACTTGTCGCTGCGATTGCTGGGCCGCGCATTCGATGATCTCGATCCGGAAGAAGGCCGCGTAGTTGAGGCGATCGCCAAGCGCGCGCCGAGCAGCCGCGACGCCGCCGACATGGGCGATGCGCAGGCCAGCACCGGCGATCGGCTCGCCGACAAGGTCGCGGCGGTCGGCGGGTCGTGGGGCTTCATCATCGTGTTTGCGCTCGTGCTGCTCGGCTGGATGTTGCTCAATTCGGAAGTGCTCGAGCGCTGGGGCATGGCGTTCGATCCTTATCCGTTCATCTTTCTGAACCTGATGCTCTCGACCCTCGCCGCGGTGCAGGCGCCGATCATCATGATGAGCCAGAATCGGCAGGCGGCGAAAGACCGGCTGACGGCGAGCGTCGATTACGAGATCAATTTGCGCGCCGAGCTGGAGATCATGCGGCTGCATCACAAAATCGATGCGTTGGTCGAGAAGGTTGAGGGATTGGGCGGGCAGGTCGCCAGCTAATCCTCCCTGTGGCGAAGCCATGGGGAGGGGGACCGCTTGCGAAGCAAGTGGTGGAGGGGCCGCGACGTTGGCGCTATCGCCCCTCCGTCAGCGCTTCGCGCTGCCACCTCCCCATCGCTGCGCGACAGGGAGGATTGGTTATTACAACCGCACCATCCGCATGCCCATTTCGCCATAGCGCGGGCCGCTGGTGCCGCCTTTGGGCGCCGCAGCTTCGATTGCAGCAAGGTCGTCGGCGGTCAGCGTGACGTCAGCGGCGCCGACGCTGTCCTCCATTGTTGCGCGGCGCTTGGTGCCGGGGATCGGGACGATGTCGTCGCCCTGCGCGAGCAGCCACGCCAGCGCGACTTGCGCCTTTGACACGCCATGCCCGTCCGCCACCGCGCCAATGGCATCGACGATCGCCAGATTGGCGGGCAGGTTTTCGTCCGAATAGCGCGGATCATTGCGGCGCCAGTCATGCTCGGGCAGTTCGTCGCGGCTGCGCACCGCCCCCGCGAGGAAGCCGCGGCCGAGCGGCGAATAGGGGACAAAGCCGATGCCATTCTCGCGGCAGACGCCCAGAATCTCGTCCTCGATGTCGCGCTCCCAGATCGAATATTCGCTTTGCAGCGCGGTGATCGGCGCGGCCTTGGCGGCGCGGCGCAGCGTTTCGGGGCCGGCTTCGGACAGCGCGATGTGCCGCACCTTGCCTTCGTGGACCAGCTCCATCATCCCGCCGACGACTTCCTCGATCGGGATCGAGGGATCGACACGGTGCTGATAGAAAAGGTCGATCGTGTCGATGCCGAGCCGCTGGAGCGAGCCTTCGCACGCGGCGCGTGCGTTGGCGGGCGAGCCGTCGACCCCGACGATCGCCTTGCCGTCGAATTTGAAGCCGAATTTGGTCGCGATGATCAGGCCGTCGCGCTTGCCCCTGATCGCCTGCCCGAGCAGTTCCTCGTTCGAGAACGGGCCATAGATTTGCGCGGTGTCGAAGAAGGTGACGCCAAGGTCGATCGCGCGGTGAATGGTCGCGGTCGATTCGTCCAAGTCGGCGGCCTCGCCATACAGGATATTGCCGCCTTTGATCATCGGCATGCAGCCGATGCCGATCGCCGACACTTCAAGGCCGTGGCCGAGCTTGCGATATTTCATGGCGTCTCTCCTGTCGGTTCGGGCTCCTCGACCCCATCGGCGGCAAATTTGGTCGCGGCGACGTCGCCGACGACATTGCCGAGGGTGCGGAAAATATCAGGAAAGGTCTCGACCGCCACCAGCAATCCGAGCGGGGCGACGGGGACGCCCATCGACACCGCGATCGGCGCGATCGAGGTGACGAAGCTGATCGACCCCGGCAGGCTGACCGACGAGAGCGCGGCCGCCATCGCGACCGCCAGCCCGACCGCCATTTCCCACGGGGTGAGCTCGACCCCGAACAGCCACGCGACATAGACGACGACCGCAAGGTTCATCGCCGGGCTGGTAAAGCGGAAAAGCGCGACCGCGAGCGGCAGGACGACGTCGGCTTTCTTGGGATCGACGCCCAGCGCTTCCGACGATTTGAGCATCGCGGGCAAGCTGGCGAGCGAGCTTTGCGTGCTGATCGCGACCGCCAGCGTCGGGACCATCGCGCGGATGAAGCGCGGCAACGATATGCCGACGACCAGCCAGGCGAGCAGGAGACCAAGAATGAGGCAGCTGACCCCGATCCCCATCAGGATGAGCACATAATGGATCAGCCCGCCGAACGCCGCGAGTCCCGCCTTGACCGCGAGCGCATAGCCGAGCGCAAACACCCCGATCGGAGCGAGCGCGAGCACCCAGCCGATGACGATCAGCATCGCGTCGCCGAGCGCCTTGAAAAAGCCCGACAAGGTTGCGCGCTGCGCTGGCTCGAGCTTGGTGATCGCAAAGGCGAATATGGTCGTAAAGACGATCAGCGGCAGGATAGCGGTATCGGCGGCGGCGGCGATCGGATTGGTCGGGACCAGCGAAAGGAGGAAGTCGCCAAAGGTGGGCGACGGCCCTGTCTCGGTCGTACCGCCAAGCCCGCTCCGCAGTGCCTCGGCGGCGCTGGCCGAAAGCGGGAACAGGCGAAGCAGCAGCGGCGTCATCAGGAGCGACATCGTTCCCGACAGCGCGATCGCGCCAAGGAAGATCATCACCGCGCGCGCTGCAAGCTTGCCGGCGCGCGCGGCGTCGGCGGTCGCGGTGATCCCGGTGATCAGCAGCGCGACGACGAGCGGGACGATCGTCATCTTTAGCGCGTTGAGCCAGAGCAGCCCGATCGGTTCGATATAGGGGAGCGATGCGGTTCCCGCGGCGGGCGCGATCACTTCGATCGCGATCCCCAGCAGCATCCCGGCGACCAGCGCCGAGAGGATGATCCATGCCGATTTCAAGCCATATTCTCCCGGTGATATTCGTGGCCAGCTTGCCAAGCAATTGGCGGTGACTTAGGGCCATCCGGAACAAGCCGGGCAGGCATTGGTCTGACCCTCGGCTTAAGTAGCAGAGGTGGCATGCGCAAGTTTTTCGGAACCGACGGGATTCGCGGACTGACCAATCAGGTTCCGATGACCGCGGAAGTCGCGATGCGCGTCGGCATGGCGGCGGGCGCGCATTTCCTGCGCGGCGACCACAAGCATCGCGTCGTGATCGGCAAGGACACGCGATTGTCGGGCTATATGCTCGAAAACGCACTGGTCGCGGGGTTCACCAGCGTCGGCATGGACGTCGTGCAGGTCGGCCCGATGCCGACCCCCGCGATCGCGATGCTGACGCGCTCGATGCGCGCCGACCTCGGCGTGATGATTTCGGCGAGCCACAATCCCTATCAGGACAACGGTATCAAGCTGTTCGGCCCCGACGGCTACAAGCTGTCGGACGAGGACGAAGCGAAGATCGAGCATCTGCTGGCCGTGCAGCCGACGCTGGCCGACGCCGGACATATCGGCCGCGCCAAGCGGATCGACGACGCGCGGGGCCGCTATATCCACGCGGTGAAGCAGAGCCTGCCCGAATCGGTGCGCCTCGACGGGCTGCGCATCGTGCTCGATTGTGCCAATGGCGCGGCGTATAACAGCGCGCCGACGGTGTTCTGGGAATTGGGCGCCGACGTCGTCGCGATCGGCGTCGAACCCAACGGCACCAACATCAACAATCAATGCGGATCGACCGCGCCCGCGCTGCTCCAGGAAACCGTCGTCGCGAGCGGCGCCGACATCGGCATCGCGCTCGACGGCGACGCCGACCGGCTGATCGTGGTCGACGAAAAGGGGACGATCGTCGATGGCGACCAGATCATGGGGTTGATCGGCGCGAGTTGGGCGAGGCAAAGCCGGCTGAAAGGCGGCGGCGTCGTCGCGACGGTGATGTCGAACCTTGGCCTCGAACGCTTTCTCGAGGGCGAGGGGCTGCGGCTCGAGCGCACCAAGGTCGGCGACCGCTATGTGCTCGAACGGATGAAGGAGGGCGGGTTCAATGTCGGCGGCGAACAGTCGGGGCATATGATCCTGTCCGACCATGCGACCACCGGCGACGGCACGCTGGCGGGGCTGCAGGTATTGGCCGAGCTGGTCGCGTCGGGCAAGCCGGCGAGCGAATTGCTGCACCAGTTCGACCCGGTCCCGCAGCTTTTGAAGAATGTTCGCTTCGCGGGTGGCAAGCCGCTCGACGACAAGCATGTCATCGCGGCGATTGCCGAAGGCGAAGCCGCGCTCAATGGCCGCGGACGCCTCGTCATCCGGCCTTCGGGCACCGAGCCGCTGATCCGCGTGATGGCCGAGGGCGACGATGCCGGACAGGTCGAGCAGGTCGTCGACATGATCTGCGATGCAGTGCGCGCCGCGGCAGCGTAAATATTTGATTTTTAGAACTGAAAGAGACTGATCATGCTTGAAATGCGACCCGATTGCGAAAAATGCGGCCGCGATTTGCCCGCCAATCTCCACGGCGCCTTCATCTGCTCGTTCGAGTGCACCTTTTGCGCGAATTGCGCCGACAAGCTCGATGAAATCTGCCCCAACTGCGGCGGTGACCTGCTCGACCGCCCGCTGCGCGAAGGCGCGGCGCTGGCCAAATTCCCCGCTTCGACGGAGCGAAAGCATAAGGGGTGACCGCCCGCGTCCTGATTATCGCCGGATCGGATAGCGGTGGCGGCGCGGGGATCCAGGCCGACATCAAGGCGGTGTCGATGCTCGGCGGTCACGCGATGACCGCGATCACCGCGATCACCGCGCAGAATACGCTGGGGGTGCAGGGCGTCCACCCGGTTCCCACCGACATGGTTCTGGCGCAGATCGATAGCGTCGCGTCGGACATCGGTGTCGACGCGGTCAAGATCGGGATGATCGGCAGCGCGGAAACCGCCGCAGCGGTGGCGGAGCGCCTGTCGCGGCCCGACCTTGCGCAAGCCGCGCTGGTGTTCGACCCGGTGATGGTCGCGACAAGCGGGTCGGTGCTGGCCGACGAAGCGACGATCGCGGCGTTCAAGGCGCTGCTCGACCGCGCGATGGTCGCGACGCCGAATCTGCCCGAGTTGGATGCGCTCGGCGGGGAGGATGCGGTGCTCGCGCACGGCTGCTCGCTGCTCGTGAAGGGCGGCCATGCGGACGGCGAAACGATCGTCGACCGCTTGCTCGAAACGGGCGAGGGCGAGGTCGCGCGCTGGGAAGCGCCGCGGATCGATACGCCGCACAGCCACGGCACGGGATGCACGCTCGCGAGTGCGATCGCGACCGGGCTGGCGCAGGGCATGCCGCTCGAACCCGCGATCGCGCGCGCGCGCGATTTCGTGCGCCTGTCGCTGATGGGCGCGCCGGGGCTGGGGCAGGGGCATGGCCCGATGGGACAGCAATATGTCCGCAACGACGGTCTGTTCACCGGTCCGGCGCTCAACCAGATCACCTTGCCTGCGCGCGATTATGCGGTGTCGGTGGCTTTCTACAAGCAGCTGGGCCTGAAGCAGATCGTCGATAGCCCGGGCAATGGCTATGCGCGCTTCGAGGCCGCGAACGGCGTGACGCTGTCGATCCATGTTGACGACAGCGTCGGCGATGGCGCGGCGGTCGGCGCGACGACCTATCTCGAAAGCGGGGCGCTCGACGCCTGGGTCGCTTATCTCGCGCGCCGCGGGGTGCGGTTCGACCAGATGCCCAAGGATGAAGAATGGGGCTGGCGCGAGGCGCGGCTCACCGACCCCGCGGGTAACCGGCTGTGCCTGTATCAGGCAGGGGAGTATCGAAGGTGTCCGCCGTGGCGGGTGTAGCTATTCCTGCTCCCCTCCCTCTTAGGGAGGGGAACCAATGATCGTCGGCGTCGATGAGGCCGGGCGCGGGCCGCTTGCGGGACCGGTGGTCGCCGCGGCGGTGTTGCTGTGCGACGGCGGCATCGAGGGTCTGGACGACAGCAAGAAACTCTCCGCAAAACGCCGCGCCAAACTGGAAGACCAGATCAAGGCGCGCTGCCGCTGGGCGATCGGCGAGGCGAGCGTCGAGGAGATCGACCGGATCAACATCCTGCAGGCGACTTTCCTCGCGATGACGCGCGCGGTCGAGGCGCTGGGGTTCGAGCCCGCAGAAGTACTGGTGGACGGCAACCGCCTGCCGCGCTGGCGCTACACGGCGCGCGCGGTCGTCGGCGGCGACGCGCTGCATCCGTGCATTTCGGCGGCGAGCATTTTGGCGAAGGAGCATCGCGACCGCTTCATGGTTGCGGCCGCGCGCGATTTCCCGGCTTTTGGTTGGGAGAGCAACATGGGTTATGGTACGGCTCAGCATCTCGCGGCGCTGCGCCAGCATGGCCCGACGCCGCACCATCGGACCAGCTTTGCCCCGGTCGCACAAATGCAACTGGTCTGACCGCCCGAAGCCTAAGAGGGGAACAGGCGATGAGCAGAGGATTTTCGGCCGACGATGTCGGCATGCAAACGGGACGCCGCGTCCTTGTCACCGGTGCCAATGCCGGAATCGGGTTCGAGGTCACGAAAGTTCTCGCCGCCCGCGGCGCGCATGTCGTGCTTGCCTGCCGCGATGAAGACAAGGCCGAGGTGGCGATGAACCGCATCTGGGCCGACGTCCCGCAAGCCGAGCTGTCGTTCCAGCCGCTCGATCTTGCCGACATCGATCAGGTCAGGGAGTCGGCCCAGGCGGTGCTGGCGGGGCCGCGCATCGATGTGCTGGTGAACAATGCCGGGGTGATGATCCCGCCGCGGACGCTGACGAAGCAGGGCTATGAGCTGCAATTCGGGGTCAACCACCTTGGCACCTTTGCCTTCACCGGGCTGGTCCACCGCCATGTCGACGACCGGATCGTTATCACCGGCAGCATCGCGCACAAGAGCGGCACGATGGATTACAGCGACCTGTCGGCGTCGCGCAGCTATCATAATTGGGCCCGCTACCAGATGAGCAAGCTCGCAAACCTGCTCCATATGTTCGAACTCGACCGCCGGCTGAGCGCGGCGGGCCGCGCGACGCAGGCGATCGGATGCCACCCCGGGGTCGCACTGACCGAACTGACGCGGCACCTGCCGCTGCCGCTGCGCACACTGACCCCGCTCGCCGGCCCCTTTTTCAACAGCGCCGCACAGGGGGCTTGGCCCACATTGCAGGCAGCGACGGGCGCGCATGTGCAGGGTGGCGACTATCTGGGGCCGCAGGGGCTGGGCGAGGTGTCGGGACGATCGGGCCCGGCGCGCGCGACGCGCGACGCGCGCGACCCGAAGCTGGCGCGCGAATTGTGGCAGCGGTCGATCGAGCTGACCGGGGTCGATCCGGGGATATGATAATCCTCCCTGCCGCGAAGCGGTGGGGAGGGGGACCGTTCGCGAAGCGAATGGTGGAGGGGCCAACGACGCGTCGCCATCGCCCCTCCGTCAGCCCTGCGGGCTGCCACCTCCCCATGGCTGCGCCACAGGGAGGATTGAAATTATTTTTGCGGGTGAGTCTTGATCGCCACACCACCACCCGTTGAGTCCCCGAGTCACGGCCGACTCCATATGCTGTGTCAGACTCGTTTCGTTCTCATCCCGTTAACCACTTGGTCACGCGGAATCCCTAGGATTCTGCGCTTGACGGCGGACTCCGCCGGACTCATCAGGGGCTTCTTTCGGATCTTCGCGGGGGCAGAACATGGGTGTGATGGAACGGGTGAAGACCCCGGCGGTAAAGCAGCGGGCCGCGAAGATTGCGCCCGCCCAGCTGCCGCTCGACAGCATCCTGCAGGGCGATTGCATCGAAATGATGCGCTCGCTGCCCGCGGCGTCGATCGACATGATCTTTGCCGATCCGCCGTACAATCTTCAGCTTGGTGGTGACCTGCATCGCCCCGACGGCAGTCAGGTCGACGCGGTCAACGACGAATGGGACAAGTTCGACAGCCTCGCGACCTATGATCGCTTTACCCACGCCTGGCTCAAGGAAGCGAAGCGCATCCTGAAACCCAACGGCAGCATCTGGGTGATCGGCAGCTACCACAATATTTTCCGCGTTGGCGCGGCGCTGCAGGATCGCGGTTACTGGATCCTCAACGATGTCGTGTGGCGCAAGGCGAACCCGATGCCCAACTTCAAGGGCACGCGCTTCACCAACGCGCACGAAACATTGATCTGGGCGTCGATGGGCGAGAAGGCGAAATATACCTTCAACTACCGTGCGATGAAGACGCTGAACGACGAATTGCAGATGCGCAGCGACTGGCTCATACCGATCTGTGCGGGGCAGGAGCGGCTGAAAAAGGGCGGCCACAAGGTCCATCCCACGCAGAAACCCGAAGCCTTGCTGTATCGCGTGCTTCTCGCCTGTTCGAACCCCGGTGACGTGATCCTCGATCCGTTTTTCGGGACCGGGACTACCGGGGCGGTCGCCAAGCGGCTTGGCCGTCATTTCATCGGCATCGAGCGCGAGGATGACTATATCGCCGCGGCGAAAGAACGCATCGAAATGGCGCTGCCGCTCGACGAAAGCGCGGTTAAGACGATGATGGCGCCGCAAGCCGCGACGCGCGTCGCGTTCGGCACGCTCGTCGAATGCGGCATGATCGCGGCGGGTACGCTGCTCACCGATACGAAGCGCCGCTGGAAGGCGAAGGTGCGCGTCGACGGCAGCCTCGACTGCGAAGGCCAACCCGCCGGATCGATCCACAAGGTCGGCGCAGGCGTGCAGGGCGCGCCGAGCTGCAACGGCTGGACCTTCTGGCACGTCGACAATGGCAAGGAATTGCGCGTCATCGACGCGGTGCGGCAGGATTGGTTGCTGGCGAACGAGGCGTAGAGAAATCAATAGACTTTGATAAAAGCGCTGCGCTCCCGCGAAGGCGGGAGCCCATCACCTGCCGGTGCCATCTTGAACCGACCGGAGATGGGTCCCCGCCTTCGCGGGGACACGCGGCTTTAACTCAGCACAGACGGTTAAGGGGATGGGGATGTTTGCGCCACTGACGAAACCCGACCTTGGCGCTTCGTCCGCCACCGCGCAAATCTATTGCCGCCCAACCTGTTTCATCGACCGGCCGCACGAGCTCGACGACAATTGTCTGCGGATCGCCGATTCTATGGTCTGGTTCGCCGCGTGGAACATCAGCCTGCGTGATGGGGCCAGCGTCAAATCGGGGATCGTGACCGTGGCCGAATGGGCCGACTGGATCGCGGCGATGCCGGATGCCTTGGCGCAGGCGGCGACGGCGCAGCACGCCGGGGTGCTGCGACCGCGCGGCGCGCTGCACCTGGGCGAACGCACGGTGCGACTGAACGAGCCGCAGCTGATGGGTATCCTCAACGTCACCCCCGACAGTTTTTCGGACGGCGGCAAGCATGTCGATGTCGAAGCCGCGGCCGGCGCGGGCTTTGCGATGGCCACCGCGGGCGCCGCGATGATCGACGTCGGCGGTGAATCGACGCGCCCCGGCGCCCCGCTGATCTGGGACGGCGACGAGATCCAGCGCGTCGAGGGCGTCGTCGCGGCGCTGGCGAAGGGCGGTGTCGCGGTGTCGATCGACACGCGCAAGGCCGCGGTGATGGAGGCGGCGCTGGCTGCCGGGGCGCGGATCGTCAATGATGTGTCGGCGCTGCGTTATGACGACCGCGCGATGGAGGTTGTGCTGGCCGCGGGCTGTCCGGTCGTGCTGATGCATGCACCATCGGCGAAAAGCGATCTGCATGCGGGCGGCGATTATGGGCACGTCCTGTTCGACGTTTACGACATGCTTGCCGAGCGAGTTGCGGCGTGCGTGGCCGCCGGGGTCGACCCGGCGAAGATCATCGTCGATCCGGGGCTGGGCTTCGGCAAAGGTGTTGCGGACAATCTGGCGCTGATCAACGGCCTCGCGCTGTTCCACACGCTTGGCTGTCCGATCCTGTTCGGCGCGAGCCGCAAGCGGATGATCGGTGCGCTCGATAATGAGGCGCCCGCTGACCAGCGGCTTGGCGGCACCGTCGCGCTGCATTATCAGGCGGCGGCGCAGGGCGCGCAGTTGCTGCGCGTCCACGATATTGCAGAGAACCGGCAGGCGCTGCGCGTGTGGCGCGGGCTGCGCGATGCGGCGCTGACCGGCTGATTATAGAGAATAGCCACCATCGGCGGCAAGGACCGCGCCCGTGATCGTCGCCGCGTCGTCGGACAGCAGGAAGGCGATCTGACGCGCGGTTTCCTCGGTGGTCGCCCAACGCCCCAGCGGCGTGGCCATTTGCGCCAGCGCGGCGGTCGCGGCGGCGCGGCTGCCGAGATCGGTTACCATCTGGCCGAAGAAATCCATGCCATCCCAGATCGGCGTGTCGACCCCGCCCGGCGCGATCGCGTTGACGCGGATGCGGTGCGGCGCGCCTTCCTTTGCCGCGACGCGTGCGAGGTGGATCGCGCCGGCCTTCGACGCGGCATAGGCCGCCGTGCCGGGTTCGGCCTTCAGGCCGGCGATCGACGCGGTCACGACGATCGCACCGCCGCGGCCATGGCCGATCATCGCGCGCATTGCCGCCTGCACGCTGAGCATCGCGCCGTCGAGGTTGACCGACAGGGTGCGGCGCCAGTCGGCAAAGTCGAGTTCGGCGATCGGTGCGGCGGAGGAGACCCCGGCGTTCACGACTGCCAAATCGATACCGGCGAGCTGGCCCGCGAGCCCGGCCCATAGCGTCGGATCGGTGACGTCTTGCCCTTGTGACAAATCGACCCCGATGACTTCGGCCCCCTCGGCGGCGAGCAGCGCGGCGGTCGCGGCGCCGATGCCGGAGGCATGGCCGGTGACGAGGGCGGTTCGATCGGAAAAGCGGAGCGACATGCCGCCGCGGATAACGGGTTCAGGCGGCGGTGTCGATGCCGAGGTCGCTGAGTTTGCGGTACAGTGTTGAGCGGCCAATCCCCAGTCGCCGCGCGACTTCGCTCATCCGGCCGCGGTAGTGACCGATGGCCAGACGGATGACATCGGCCTCGATTTCCTCGAGCGGGCGGAGGTTGCCGTCGGGCAAATAGAGGGTGACCCCGATCGCTTCGCCATTGATCGCAATCTCGCCTTCGCCGGTCGGGCTGCCGCCGCCCAGCGTCGCCTCGATGGCGCGGAAATCCGCGCTGGTCAGCACGTCGGTCTTGCTGCCGACGGCGGCGCGGAACAGCACGTCCTGCAACTGGCGCACATTGCCCGGCCAGGCATAGGCGGCGAGCAGGCGCAGCGCGTCGTCGGTCACCCCGATCGGCCCCATGCCCGGCAACCCGCCGATGCGGGCGAGCAGATGGCGCGCGAGCGGGCCGACGTCGCCGCGGCGTTCGGACAGCGACGGCAGGGTGAACTGCGCGCTCGACAGCGCGTAATACAGGTCTTCGCGGAAATGCCCCGCCTCGATCAGCTTTTCCAGCGGGCTGGTGCTGGTCGCGATGATGCGGACATCGACGCTCTGGCGGATCGTGCCGCCGATCATCTGCACCTCGCCGCTGGTCAGAAACTCGACGAGCTTGGCCTGCGTTTCGAGCGGGATACATTCGACATGATCGATGATGAGGCTGCCGCCGTCGGCCTGGACGAGCCGCCCGACCTGACGATCGAAGGCGCCGGCAAAGGCGCCGCGTTCATGCCCGAACAGCCCCGATCCGATCAGCCCCGGCGAGACCGCCGAACAATCGACCATCACCAGCGCACCGCGGGCGCGCGGGGACGCATTGTGGATCGCGCGGGCAAAGACTTCCTTGCCGGTGCCCGGGCGGCCGTTGATCATCACCGGGACGCGGGCGCGCGCGGCTTTCGCGGCGATGGCGAGCGCGCTGCGGAAGTTCGGGCTCGACCCGATGATCTCGTCAAAAGCGAGCGGCGCCCGCAGCTTTTCGGTCAGCGGGCGCAGCTCGCCCTGCGGACCGCTGGTCGATACCACGCGATCGAGCGCCTCGAGCAGGCGGTCGGGCGCGATCGGCTTCTGAACAAAGTCGCTGGCCCCGGCGCGCATCGCGCCGACCGCAACCTCGACCCCGTTGCGCATGGTGATGACAATCAGGGGGAGGGCGGGGCGCCAGCGACGCAATTCGGCGACGAATTCGGCGATTTCCATGCCGGGCGCGCCCTGATCGACGAGCACTGCATCGAGCGCCATGCCTTCCTGGGTGCCAAGCTTGGCGAGCGCGGTGTCGGTGTCCGCCGCAACGACGCTGCGCCAGCCGCCGCGCGATACCAGCGCCGCCAGAAAGCGTTGCTGCGCCGGCTCGCTGTCGACGATCATCACTGTTCGCGTATCGCGCGTGGTTGCCATCGTTTTCGAATCCGCCCTTGTTCGGCGCTGTCGTGCCGATTTCTCCGCTTGAACGCTGTGATGTACGCCACACGGGTAAAGGGGCGATTAAGGCCGTTTGGCTTTTGCGGGGCGGCGCGCGGGCCAAAGCGCGCTTGAGCATCTGCGGCAGCGTGGCTAAGACCGGCGCGAAGGCCGATTCTGGGCCGGGCGCCTGGCGCCTGTGCGCGGAAACTGGCGACTGAAGGGGAAAGAGCCATGGCGGAACAGGAAATGAAGGCGGCAACCGAAACGTATTCAGGTTTCCTCAGCCTGCTGAAAGTCGGATCGATCATCACCGCGATCGTGACCGTTTTTGTCGTCCTGATCATTTCCTGATCGGGTTGGCATGCGCATCGCCGTCCTGAAGGAGCTCGCCCCGGGCGAGACCCGCGTCGCCGCGACCCCCGAAACCGTGAAGAAATTCATTGGCTTGGGTGCCGAAGTTGCCGTTGAATCGGGGGCGGGTGAGGCCGCATCGGTGGCCGACGCCGACTATAGCGCCGCGGGCGCCAGCGTCGCCAGCCGCGCCGACGTGCTCAAGGGCGCCAACGTCATTCTGGCGATCCAGGGGCCGGATCCCAAGGGACTGAGCGGTTTTGCCGACGGTGCCTGGCTTGCCGCCGGTTTGAACCCGTTCGGCGAGCGCGCGCGCGTTGACGAGTATGCGAAGCTCGGTCTCGAAGCGCTGGCGATGGAATTCATGCCGCGCATCACGCGCGCGCAGTCGATGGACATATTGTCGAGCCAGGCCAATCTTGCCGGTTACAAGGCGGTGCTGATGGCAGCGAACGCCTATGGCCGCGCCTTTCCGATGATGATGACCGCCGCGGGCACGGTGAGCGCTGCCAAGGCGTTCGTGATGGGCGTCGGCGTCGCGGGCCTGCAGGCGATCGCCACCGCCCGCCGTCTGGGTGCGCAGGTCAGCGCCACCGACGTGCGCGCCGCGACCAAGGAACAGATCCTCAGCCTCGGCGCCAAGCCGATCTTCGTCGAAAGCGTCGCGGGGATCGAGGGCGAGGGCGCAGGCGGCTATGCCACCGAAATGTCGGACGAATATAAGGCGGCACAAGCGGAATTGGTGTCGTCGCATATCGCCAAGCAGGATATCGTCATCACCACCGCGCTGATCCCGGGGCGCCCCGCGCCGCGGCTGATTTCGGACGCGCAACTCGCGACGATGCGCACTGGCAGCGTGATCGTGGACATGGCGGCCGAAAGCGGCGGCAATGTCGAAGGATCGGTGCCGGGCGAAGCCAAGCGCATCCACGGCGTCACCGTGATCGGCGCGAGCAATATCGCCGCATTGATGCCCGCCGACACCAGCGCGCTGTTCAGCCGCAACCTGTTCAACTTCCTGTCGGCCTTTTGGGACAAGGAAGCGGGCAAGCCCGTGCTCGACGAAGAGATCGGCAACGCGATCCGCCTGACGCAGGGCGGCAAGGTCGTGAACGAGCGGCTTTTGGCGTAGCACTAGGGCAAGAAAAGCCCGATTTCGGCCTTTTCCTGCAACTTTCGGCGGTTAGGATGCGTTCAGGGTGTGAAACCCTGTCCTTTCAACAACCGGAGATTGATCGATGTTGCGTGCGAAGTTTTTTGCCGTCCCTCTGTTTGCGCTGACTGCGGCGGCAATGGTCGCCCCGGCGCACGCCCGCGCCGCCGACGAGGCTGCAGAGGCGACGACTGCCGAGGCCGAAGCCGCGGCGGGCGCGATGGTCGATAGCTGGAACATCGTCCAGAACGCAACGAAGTCGCCCGAACATACGACGCTGGTCAAGGCGCTGACCGCCGCCGGTTTGACCGACACGCTGTCGGGCACCGGCCCGTTCACGGTGTTTGCGCCGACCGATCAGGCCTTCGCCGCGGTGCCGCAGTCGATGACCGCTTATCTGATGGATCCGGGCAACAAGGCGGCGCTGGCCCAAGTGCTGACCTATCATGTCGTGCTGGGCGCGATCAGCTCGACCGATCTTTATGCCAAGATCAAGGCGGGTGGCGGCAAAGCAACGCTGACCACGGTCGAAGGCCAGCCGCTGACCTTCACCGAGGTTTCGGGCAACATCAAGGTCGACGGCACCCAGGGCAGCAGCGGCTATGTGACGCAGGCCGACGTGGCGCAGTCGAACGGGATGATCCACATCCTGAACGGCGTGCTGATCCCTGAAATCAAGCCCGCCGCCGCAGCCGAACCCGCGGCCGCGCCAGCCGAAACGGCCCCCGCCGCGGAAGCTGCTCCGGCGAGCTGATGCTGAACCCAGAGGAGAGTTTATGAAACGCACGACTTTGTTGGCGGCGGTAGCCGCCGTCGGACTTGGCCTTGCCGGTTGCGGCGGCAAGAGTGAAACACCGACCGAAACGACCACCGTCGATGCCGGTGAAACGACCCCGGTCGAGACCGCGGGCGCCAACCCGACCGTCGGCGGCGCTGAGATGCTGCCGACCAAAAACATCGTCGAAAATGCATCGGCATCGCCTATTCACAAGACGCTGGTGGCCGCGGTAACGCAGGCTGGTTTGGTCGAGACCCTGTCTGGCGCAGGTCCGTTCACCGTCTTTGCGCCAACCGATGCCGCCTTCTCGCAAGTCGCTCCGGTGACGCGGGACGGCTGGATGCGGCCGGCGCAGAAGGAAGTACTGGCGGGCGTGCTGAAATATCATGTCGTGCCGGGCAAGCTGACCGCGGCCGATCTGGCGGCGCAAATTACCGCCGGTGGCGGAAAGGCGGTCCTTAAGACCGCTGACGGTCAGGATCTGGCGGCGACCAAATCGGGCGACGCGATCATCCTGACCAGCGCCAGCGGCAACAAGGCAGCGGTTACGCAGGCCGATGTCGGCCAGTCGAACGGCGTGATCCATGTGATCGATGCCGTCCTCGTGCCCAAGATGTAATCAAAGGCGATCCTCCCCCTTCATGGGGGAGGCAGCGCGACTTGGCGGCTTGCCGCCTAGTCGCAGCGGAGGGGGTGTGCTCTCGGCCTCGGATGATGGTCGAAGGACGCACCCTCACTCCCATCCAACTCCGCCTAATCGCTTCGCGATAAGGCTCCATATCCTTCCCCCATCAAGGGGGAAGATATTTTGGCGCCCGCGACATTTAATTTCGCAATTGGCCCGCATTTCTCATCTTTGAGAGATGCGGCCCTTTCTTTTTGGCCGCTTTGGAGTCGACACGCTCCGCGGGGCGCGGCAAGAGGTGCGCGAAACGGAATCAGCAGGGGAGCGAGCCCGTGGATTTTATCGCGATTTTTTCGATTTTCATCCTGGCGTGCTTCGTCGGCTATTTCGTCGTGTGGTCGGTGACCCCGGCGCTGCACACGCCGCTGATGAGCGTGACCAATGCGATTTCGTCGGTGATCATCGTCGGGGCGCTGATTGCCAGCGCTGCCGCGGGTTCGGCCTCGTCGAAATGGCTCGGGCTGGCCGCGGTCGTTATGGCGAGCATCAATATTTTCGGCGGCTTTGCCGTCACCGCGCGCATGCTGGCGATGTACAAGAAGAAGGAGCGCTGAGATGGATATCCAGTCGATCCTTGCGGCCGCGGCGGACGGCCATGGCGCGGTAAACCCCTGGGCCGCCATCGCCTATCTCGTTGCGGGCGTGCTTTTCATCCTCTCGCTGCGCGGGCTGTCGAGCCCGGCGACGGCGCAAAGCGGCAACCGCTTTGGCATGATCGGCATGACCATCGCGGTGGTCACGACGCTGCTGACGCATATGCCGATGAAATTTGGCGACGCGACCAACAGCTATACCGGGGTCGACCCGGTCGGGCTGATCGAGATCCTGGCGGCGATCGGCATCGGCGCCGTCATCGGTATCGTCATGGCACGCCGGATCGCGATGACCGCGATGCCGCAGCTGGTTGCTGCCTTCCACAGCCTCGTCGGCCTCGCCGCGGTCGCGGTGGCAGCCGCGGCCTATCTCAATCCGCAAGCCTTCGGGATCGCCGACGCGGCGGGTCAGATCTTCACCGTCAGCCGCATCGAAATGGGTCTGGGTATCGCGATCGGCGCGATCACCTTTTCGGGATCGGTCATCGCCTTCCTTAAGCTCAACGGCAATATGTCGGGTTCGCCGATCATGCTGCCGGGGCGGCACATCATCAACCTCGGCACGCTGGCCGCGATCATCGGGCTCGTTGCCTATTTCACCGTTGACCAGTCGCCCTGGGTATTCTGGACCGTCACCGGGCTCAGCTTTGCGATCGGCTTCCTCTTGATCATCCCGATCGGCGGCGCCGACATGCCCGTCGTCGTGTCGATGCTCAACAGCTATTCGGGTTGGGCCGCGGCGGCGATGGGCTTCACGCTCGGCAACACCGCGATGATCATCACCGGCGCGCTGGTCGGATCGTCAGGTGCCATCCTGTCGTACATCATGTGCCGCGCGATGAACCGCAGCTTCATCAGCGTGATCGCTGGCGGTTTCGGTGCCGAGGCCGCGGCGAGCGGCGGCGGATCGAAGGAGCAGCGTCCGTGGAAACCGGGCAGCGCCGACGACGCCGCTTTCCTGATGAGCCAGGCCGACACCGTCATCATCGTCCCCGGTTACGGCATGGCGGTCGCGCAGGCGCAGCACGCGCTGCGCGAAATGGGCGACTTGCTGAAGAAAGAGGGCGTCACGGTCAAATATGCGATCCATCCGGTCGCGGGGCGCATGCCCGGCCATATGAACGTGCTGCTCGCCGAAGCGAACGTCCCCTATGACGAGGTGTTCGAGCTGGAGGACATCAATGGCGAATTTGCGCAGGCCGATGTCGCCTTCGTTATCGGCGCCAACGACGTCACCAACCCGTCGGCAAAGACCGACAAGACGTCGCCGATCTACGGGATGCCGGTGCTCGACGTCGAAAAGGCCAAGACCGTGCTGTTCGTGAAGCGATCGATGGGCGGCGTCGGTTATGCCGGGGTCGACAATGACGTCTTCTACATGGACCAGACGATGATGCTGCTCGGCGACGCCAAGAAGATGACCGACGATATCGTGAAAGCGCTGAACGGCGGGGGTCATTGAGTTATACGTCGCCCCCGCGAAGACGGGGGCCGCTGGCAACCTTATGCAAGGACGATAGCGGCCCCCGTCTTCGCGGGGGCGACGATTTTAAAGAGGACTGAATATCCAAATGCGTAAAATCGGCCTGATCGGCGGCATGAGCTGGGCATCGACCGAGCTCTATTACCGGCATCTCAACAAGGGAGTGCAAAAGCGCCTCGGTACCGCCTGTTCTGCGCCGATCCTGCTCGAAAGCCTGAATTATTGCGACCTGTCGCGGCTGACGACGCCCGAGCAATGGGCGCATGCGAAAGAGGTGCTGATCGCCTCGGCGCAGCGGCTGGAGACCGCGGGCGCGACCGCGCTGATGATCGCGGCCAATTCGATGCACAAGGTCGCCGATGAGGTCGCCGCGGCGATCTCGATCCCGCTCATCCATATCGTCGACGAAACCGGCGAGAAGATGAAGGCCGACGGGATCAAGGCCGCGGCGGTGATCGGCACGCGCAATGTGATGACCGAAGCCTGGTTCCGCCAGCGCCTTGTCCGCCACGGCCTGACGCTGGCGCCCTATGACGCGAGCCGCGCCGACGAGATCGACCGGATCATTTACGAAGAGCTGATGCAGGGCAAGGCGAACGAAGCTTCGCGGCGCACGATGAAAACCTTCATCACCGACATCGCCAAGCAGGAGATCCAGGCGATCGTGCTGGCGTGCACGGAATTGGTGATGCTGGTCGACCCCGACGCCAATGTGCTGCCGATCTACGACACGACGCGGATTCACGTCGCGGCAGGGGTGGATTGGATATTGGGGGATGAAGGCTAGTTAATTCCTCCCTGTGGCGAAGCCATGGGGAGGGGGACCGTCCCCGCGAAAGCGGGGATGGTGGAGGGGCGGCGACGTTGCGCTAAAGCCCCTCCGTCAGCGCTTCGCGCTGCCACCTCCCCATCGCTGTGCGACAGGGAGGATTTGGGTCAGCTCATCTTCGTCCACGTCACGGTGCGGCAAAACAGGCTGACGCAGCCCTTCATTGTCAGCTTGCTGCCCTTCACGCGGAGATGCGCCTTGTAATATCGCCCGTCTTCGGGGCTGTAGCCTTCGCCTTTCCAGCCATCACCGTGCGGGACCAGATCCCAATAGATTTGCAGCCCGGTAATCTGTCGTCCGCGCTTGGCCTTGTCGGGATTGCGTTCGTCAAGCTGGCCGCCCGCGGGCTGTTTGACGAGGATGCGTTCGATGCGTCCGCACATCTTGTTGCCGCAAGCCGCCATCACGACGACGCCTTTGCCATCGTCGGTTTTCCAGCGTCCCGCGATCGGCGCAGGCGCGGCGGCCATCGATGGTACGGCAATGAGCGCGACAAGCGCCAATGATAATCTGGTAAGCAAAGCGACCTCTCCCCGGTTTTTTAGCTACACGCATGTCAGCAACCCGCTTGGCATCCGTCAAGTCTTGCCGCATGTTCTCCCAAAATCAGGGGAGAGAGCGATGCGATTCAACGGCTTTCACGCGGCGGCGCTGGGCGTATTGGCGGTGCTTGGCGCCAGTCCGGCGGCCGCCAAGACGATCAGCGTCAGCGCGACAACGCCCGACGCCAATGAAAAGCTGCAAGAGGCGCTGATTCTGGCCGAGCCCGGCGATATCGTCCAGCTCGGCGCCGGGGTATGGACGCTGACCGATGGCCTGTCGCTCGACGTCGCCGGGGTCACCGTGCGCGGCGCGGGGGCGGGCGAGGGCGGATCGATCCTCGACTTTACCGGCCAGCAGGGCGCGGGCGAGGGGTTGCTCGTCACCAGCGACGATGTGCTGCTGACCAATTTTGCGGTGCTCAACACCAAGGGCGACGGAATCAAGTCGAAGGGCGCCGACCGCATCGTCTATCACCAGCTGCGCGTCGAATGGACCGCGGGGCCGAAGGAAACCAACGGCGCCTATGGCATTTACCCGGTCGAAAGCACCGACGTGCTGGTCGACAGCGTCTATGTGCGCGGGGCGTCGGACGCGGGCATCTATGTCGGCCAGTCGAAAAATATCATCGTCCGCGATTCGATCGCGACCGAGAATGTCGCGGGGATCGAGATCGAGAACAGCTATAACGCCGACGTCCACGACAATATCGCGACCAAGAACACCGGCGGCATCCTGGTGTTCGACCTGCCCAGCCTGCCGATGCAGGGCGGGCATAATGTCCGCGTGTTCGAAAATATCGTCAACGACAACAGCACGCCCAATTTTGCGCCAAAGGGCAATATCGTCGCGAGCGTGCCGACCGGCACCGGGGTGCTGGTGATGGCCAATCGCAATGTCGAAATTTTCGACAATGTGTTCGCCGACAACGGCACCGCCAATGTGATGATCGTCGGCTATCGCTACGAGCATAAGGATCCGAACTATCAGCCGCTGCCGCGCGCGATCGTCGTGCGCGGCAACCAGCATGGCAAGGCGGGCTATGCTCCGAAGTTTCCCGGCGGTGACATGATCGCGGCGGCGATGGGCGGCGCGATCCCGCCGGTGCTATGGGACGGGTCGGGCGATGCGGTCGTGCTCGACAAGGTCGGCGTGCTGTCGCTGAACCTGCCCGACGTAAAGACGCCGCAAAGCGAAGCCAAACCTGCCCCCGCCGACCTGTCGAAGGGGACGCCGCCCGCCGCGCTGCCAGCAATCACCCTGCCGGAAAGCATGGAGGCCAAGGTCAAGTGAAGCGGATATTGGCTGCGGTTGCTGCGACGCTGCTATGTGCAAGCGGCGGCGCGGCCTTTGCGCCACCCGGGGTCGACCAAGCGCTGGTCGAGAGCGATGCGATGCCGCCAAAGCTGTCGGCCTTCGGGTTGTTCCGCGGCAACGATCCAGGGCAGCCGTCGACCGGCGTCGCCTACACACTCCGCGCGCCGCTGTTCAGCGATTATACCGAGAAGCACCGCTTCATCGCGATCCCGGCGGGCAAGAAGGCCAGGGTCGGGAGCGATGGAGTCATCGACTTCCCGGTCGGCACGGTGCTCGTCAAAAGCTTCGGCTGGAACGACGTGGGCGGCGGACGTCCGGTCGAGACGCGCCTGTTGATCCACCGCGCTTCGGGCTGGGTCGCGCTGCCCTATATCTGGGACGCCGATGGCAAGGATGCGACGCTCGCGCTGGGTGGGCGGCGGGTGCCGGTGACGTTCAAATCGCCCGATGGCGAGACGCACAGCATCCGCTACGCGGTTCCCAACAAGAACCAGTGCAAGGAATGCCACAGCCTGAATGGCGAGATCGTGCCAATCGGGCCAAAGGCGCGCAATTTCATCCTCGATCCCGCCGCTTCCGACGCGGTACGCGCTCGCTATTTCGAGAATCCGGCGGCACTCAAGCCGACCATGCCGATATGGGACGACCCCAAGGCGGGCAGCGTCGCGGACCGTGCGCGCGCCTATCTCGACGTCAATTGCGCGCATTGCCACAATCCGGCGGGCAGCGCGTCGAACAGCGGGCTGTTCCTGCGCTGGACCGACGATCCGGGCGGCGTGAATTACGGCATCGGTAAGCGCCCGACCGCGGCGGGGCGCGGCAGCGGCGGGATGGATTTCGCGATCGCGCCGGGCGACCCCGCGCACAGCTTCATGATCTATCGCCTCGAAAGCATCGACCCCGGCATCGCGATGCCCGAGGTCGGACGATCGACCGTGCATAAGGAGGGCGCCGCGTTGCTGCGGCAGTGGATTGCGGAAATGCCGAGGGGCGCAAGCAACTAGCTTTCCCCCGGCCTTGAACGAAACAGTTTCCGCCCATATGCGTCATCCCGGCGCAGGCCGGGATCTCGACGATGCGTCAGGTCGCGACGATGAGATCCCGGCCTGCGCCGGGATGACGACAAGATAGGGACGCGCTGAAGCTTATGATGAAACTCGTCCTCCACGATTATTTCCGCTCCTCGGCCAGCTTTCGCGTTCGCATCGCGCTGAACCTGAAGGGGCTCGACTATGAACGCGTCGAGGTCAGCCTGATCGCGGGTGAACAGCGCAGCGACGCCTATCTTGAACAGAATGCGCAGGGCTTTGTCCCGATGCTCGCCGTCGATGGCGAGCCGATCATCCAGAGCATGGCGATCATCGACTGGCTCGACCGTGCCTATCCCGAACCACGGCTGATCCCCGACGAAGCGATGCCGCGCGCCGTAGCGCTGGCGCAGGCGCAGGTGGTGGCAAGCGACATCCATCCGCTCAACAACCTCCGCGTGCTCAAATATCTGACCAAGGACCTGGGGCTGAACGAGCAGACCAAGGACCGCTGGATCGCGACGTGGATCACGCAGGGGTTCGAGGCGCTCGAGGCGATGGCCGGCGACGCGCGCTATCTGGGGGGCGATGCGCCGGGGATCGCCGACTGCTGTCTTGTCCCGCAAATGTACAATGCGCGCCGGTTCGAAGTGCCGCTCGACGCCTTTCCGCGGCTGGTCGCGATCGATGCCGCGTGCATGGAGCTGTCGGCGTTTCAACAGGCGCATCCCGACGCGGTCAAGGCGGCGTGATCCGCCTGCTCGCGGGTGTCGCGGCGCTGGTCGTGCCGGCGTCGGTGGCGGCGCAGGATGCCGCCACCTCGCCAACAAACGACGACGTCCTCGACGAGGTTATCGTCTGTCGCGCGCGGACGACGCAGGAACGACTTGAGATTGTCGTCAACGGCGCAGGCGCGCTGCCGCTGACGTCCGCCGACGCCGTGCAGTCGACCAGTTTGATCGAAAATCTGAGCCCCGGCCTCGGCACCCGCGTCGAAAACCGCCTGCGCGACGAAGCCGGGATCGTCCAGTTCCGCCGATCGGACGGGCGGACGGCAAATCCGACCAGCCAGGGGGTGACGCTGCGTGGGCTCGGCGGTAATGCGTCGAGCCGCGCGCTGGTGACGCTCGATGGGATCCCGCAGGCCGATCCGTTCGGCGGCTGGGTCGCGTGGACCGCTTATGACGCGATCAACCTGCGCG
The DNA here is from genome assembly GCF_012274265.1 of Sphingopyxis microcysteis. Taxonomy (GTDB): domain Bacteria; phylum Pseudomonadota; class Alphaproteobacteria; order Sphingomonadales; family Sphingomonadaceae; genus Sphingopyxis; species Sphingopyxis microcysteis. The sequence continues at coordinate 1,077,307 of NZ_JAANYY010000002.1, read as the reverse complement.
GCGTCACGATCACGCGCGGTGGCGGCGGCGGTGCCGACGGGCCGGGGGCGCTAGCGGGCACGGTCGGGCTGCATTCCGATCTGATCCATGGTGGCACTGCCAGTCTGGCCTTTGGCAGCCGCGATAGCTGGGACGCATCGGCATCGGTCGGCGGCGAACTGGGCGGCGGTGAGGTCGCGGTCGACGGCCGCTATAGCCGCGGCGATGGCTTTATCCCGATTGCCGATGGCCAGCGCGGCAGCGTTGATCGCGCGGCGCCTTACGAGCAGGGCGGGCTAGGCGTGCGCATGCGCTTCGACGCGGGGGAGAGCGGCCGGATCGAGGCGAGCGTCCGCGGTTTTGCGGACCGGCGTGATCGCGGCACAGATTTTACGACCAGCCGGGTTGACGGCATCGATGCGAGCCTGCGCCTTGTCCATGATCCGTACCGGGCCAATCAGCTGTTCGCGCTGGCCTATGTCCAGCTGCGCGATTTCGAGAGCGGCTTTGCCAGCGTCGCGGCGAACCGTAACAGCGTGACCCCCGCGTTGTTCCAGCGCGTTCCGGCCACGGGCCTTGGCGCGCGGGTCGAATTTCGCCCGCTCATCGGCCGCGCCAACCCGCTGCGGATCGGGGCCGACTGGCGCCGCACGACGGGCCGCACCGAAGAGGACTTCTTTTTTGCCGGGACCGTTCCCGGTCGCCACCGCATGGCGGGCGGCGACAGCGACACCGTCGGGGCTTTCGCCGAATGGACGTCGGGGTACCGCGACTATGGCCTGGTCTGGACGGTCAGTAGCCGCGTCGATCGCTGGTGGCTGGGCGAGGGGTATCGGCTTGAGCGCAACATCGCCGGTCCCGTTATCACCGACCTGCGCTTCGCCGCTCGGCAGGGCTGGGAAGCCAGTGGTCGCGCCGGGGTGCAGTGGACGAAAGATGCCTTGTCGCTGCGCGGCGCGGTCTATCGCGGCTGGCGCCTGCCGACGCTGAACGAACTCTATCGCCCATTCCGCGTTGGGGCCGAGGTCACGACCGCGAACGAGATGCTGAAGCCTGAACGGCTGTGGGGCGGCGAAGTCGGCGTCGATTGGAAGCGGGACGACACCAAGCTGTCGGCGACCCTGTTCGTCAATCATCTGAGTAATGCTATCGCCAATGTGACCTTGGCGCCCAATCTGAACCAGCGGCAGAATCTCGATGCGATCGACACCAAGGGGATCGAAATTAGCGCCGAACAGCGGATCGATTTTCTGACGCTGCGCGCAAGCTATGCGTTGACCGATGCGACGGTCGATGCGGCGCGCGCCGCCTCGGCGCTCGACGGGCGCCGTCCGGCACAGATCGCCAAACACGGCGCCAGCGTTTCGCTGCGCAGTAACGCCCGCGGCCCGCTGAGCGGTTTTGCGACGCTGCGCTATATTGGCAGGCAGAATGAAGATGATCTGGGGCTGCTGGTCCTTGGCGACGCCTTGACGTTCGACGCGGGATTGTCGTGGCGGCTGGCGGATGCGATCAGCATCGAGGCGCGCGGCGAGAATCTGTTCGACGAACTGGTGCCCGCTGCGATCTCGTCGGCGGGGATCGTCGAGCGCGCGACACCACGAACCTTGTGGATCGGCGCGCGCGTGTCGTTCTGAGCTTCACAGGGCGGCGATTGTCGATAAGAACGGAGCATGGCCGCCAAGAAACTGAACCTCGACAATTTCCTGCCCTATCGCCTGTCGATCGCGTCGAATGCGCTCTCCGAACGGATCGCCGCCGAATATCAGAACCGCTTCGGGCTGAAGATTCCGGAATGGCGGTTGATGGCGGTGCTCGGCGAGGGAAAGCCCAAGACGCAGCGCGAACTGGTCGAAGCGACGCGGATGGACAAGGTGACGGTCAACCGCGCCGCAAAAGCGCTCGCCGACCGGCAGCTGATCGCGCGGCAGGCGCATGAGGTTGACGGGCGGTCGCATCATCTGGAACTCACCGCGACGGGATGGTCGCTGTACGACGCGATCGTCCCTGCGGCGCTGGCGAGCGAGGCGCAGCTGGAATCGCGGATCAGCGCTGCCGAGCGCGAAACAATGATGGCGATCCTCGCCAAGCTGACCGCCGCCGCCGAAGATTATGCCTGATCCCGCCTATCGCGCGGCGCCGCCCGGCGCGCTGCGCTTCGAACCGCTGGGCGAGGTCACCGCAATCTTTGACCGGCGGTCGGTGCAGACGCATCTGGTCGTGTCGCCGATGCCCGAAATATTGGAAGCGATGGGTGCGGGCGATTGCGATGCGGCGACGCTTGCGGCGCGCCTCGCCGCACGCTTTGACCTTGACGGCGTTGCGGACGTGGGGGCGATCCTGAACGAACGGCTGGGCGAGCTTGCCGCCATGGGGCTGGTGGAGCGCGCGTGAGGCACAGCACGCGCATCGCGGTCGGCCCCGTGCAGTTCCGGATCGGCAGCGACTGGGCGGCGCCCATTGCCGCGCTCGACCGGCTCTACGCGGGCTATCCGCAAGACGAAGCACGGCCTGCCGACGCGACCGTTCGGCTGTTCGCGGCGCGGCCGTGGCGGCGCTGGCTGCGGCCGTCGGTGCATATCGGCGGCGACTTTGTCGTCCCCGACGCGCTGCCTCTGCCGCTGTCGATGGGGCTCCTCGCCGCCGAAATGGGGATGAATTTGCAGGTCGCGCTGGGGTGGCGGCGCCACATGCTGCTCCACGCCAGCGCCGTTGCAAAGGATGGCCGCGCGCTCATCATGTCGGGCGAATCGGGGTCGGGCAAATCGACGCTCGCGGCGCTGCTGGGTGAGGGCGACTGGCGGTTGATGGGTGACGAATTCACGCTGATCGATCCGGCGAGCGGCGATGCACTGGCCTTCCCGCGCGCGGTCAGCCTCAAGAATGAAGCGATTGCGGCGGTTGCGGCGCGGGTCGATGTCGCGCGGCTCGGTCCGCTGCTGGCGGGGACGCCGAAAGGCGACATTCGCCACCTGATCCCGCGCGCCGACGCGATCGCGGCGATGCACGAACCCGCGCGGCCCGCGCTGCTCCTGTTCCCGCGCTTTGGCGGTGAAGCGAGCATCGAGCCGATGGGCGAGGGCGAGGCGTTCGTGCGGCTGACCGAGGCGTCGACCAACTATGTCGCGCTCGGCGAGGCGGGTTTTGCCGCGCTGACTCGGTTGGTGCGCGAGACGCCGGCGTTCGGCATCTCCTATCCCGACGGCGCCGCGGGGATCGCGCTGGTCGAACAATTATGGGCGGACGCGGCCCGGTGAGCTCGGCGCAGACCTTCGTCGACCTGCTTGCCGGGCGCCGTGATGCCGCCACGCTGGCGCCGCGCGACTGGGACGGGGTAATCGGCGTCGCGCGCAGCGAGACGATGTTGGCGACCCTCGCGCACCGGCTGAAAGATTCCGCGCTGCCGCCGACCGTTGCGGCCCTGTTTGCTGATCAACGCGCTGCGGCGGCAGTCGCGCGGCAACAGGCGCTGTGGGAGGCGGAGATGGCGCGCCGGGCGCTGGCCCCGCTGGGGATCGAGTTCGTGCTGCTGAAGGGCGCCGCCTATGCCGCCGCCGATATGGCCTGCGCCGCCGGACGGCAGATCGGCGACCTCGATATATTGGTTTCTGAGCCCGACATTCGCCGCGCCGAAAATGCGCTGCTCAAGGCCGGGTGGGAGTGGGTCAAGGCCGACCCCTATGACGATTTCTACTACCGCGAGCATATGCACGAGCTGCCGCCGCTGATCCACAAGGCGCGCGACCGGATGATCGACGTCCACCACACGATCCTGCCGCGCACGCACCGGATCACCCCCGATGCGCTGGCGCTGATGAGCGACGCGGTGAAGCGCCCCGATGGCTTTGCGGTGCTGAATCCCGCCGACATGGCGTGCCACTGCGCCGCGCATCTGCTCGCCGACGGCGATTTGCAGGGCGGGCTGCGCAATCTGTGGGATTTCCATCTCATGACGCGTGATTTCGCCGCCGCGGACGCGGGCTTCTGGGGCAAGCTTGACGCGCGCGCGGAACTGCACGGGCTGCGCGCCGCGGTGCGGCGGGCTGCACGGCTGGCGCGCGATTTGTACGGCAGCGTGTTGCCATCGGGCTGGGACGGGCAGGATGGGAGCGACGTCTGGTATCGCCGACGCCTGCTCGCGCGCGACGATTGGGGCCGGGTGACCCGACTGCTGCTGGAGCAAGCTTTCTACATCCGCTCGCACTGGCTGCGCATGCCGCCCGCCATGCTGGCGAAGCATCTGTGGACGAAGTGGCGGAAGAAGCCATAAGCCCCTCCCCTTTAGGGGAGGGGTTGGGGTGGGGGCCAGCGGCAATGCGCTCGGCCGCTGGACCCCACCCGCTGCGACTAACGAACAAGTTCGTAAGTCTCGCTGCCCTCCCCTGAAGGGGAGGGCCATAGTTCCCGAAGCAGCGGGACCAGTTCGTCATAATGGTCGATGACATGATCGGCGCCCAGCTCTTGCACAGGTCTATCGAGAAAGCCGAAACTGACCGCCACACTGGTCACACCGGCGCCGTTGGCTGCCATCACGTCATAAATGCTGTCACCGACAAACGCCGCGCGCCCGCCGCCGCAGCGCTCGATCATCGCAAGGATCGGGGCGGGCGAGGGTTTGGCCTTGTCCGGCCCCAGCGTATCGCCGCCAATAATCGTCGCCATCCGCTCCGCAAGCCCGAGCGCGCTGAGCAGTTTGCACGCCATATCCTCGCGCTTGTTGGTGACGACTGCCGTCTTCACACCCAGCGCATCGAACCGATCGAGCGCTGCTATCACCCCCGGGTAGGGGCGGCTGTGTACCGCGATATGTGCTTCGTAGAAGCGCAGCAATTCGCAGTAGAGCCGCTCGAAATCGCCGCCCGGAACACCGCCGGTCGCGGCAAAGCCCTGTTCCAGCATATGCTGCGCGCCCAGCCCGATCATCGGCCGCACCTCCGCCTCGGTCAGCGGTGAGCGTGCGGCAAGGCTCAGCGCATGGTTGACCGCGGCGGTCAGGTCGCCCGCGGTATCGATCAGCGTTCCGTCGAGGTCGAAGCCCACGATCGCGAAAGGAAATCCGTTCATCGGCTGCGCATGGCGCGATGCTCTGGAAACCGCAATGATTTGCTGGCATGGCAGCGCGCATGAGCAATCCGATCGCCGCTATCGTCCTTGCCGCGGGCAAGGGTACCCGCATGAAATCCGACCTGCACAAGGTGCTGCACCCGATCGGTGGGCGCCCGATGCTGCTGCATCTGATGGCCAGCGTTGACGCGCTGAGCCCCGCGAAAAAAGTGGTGGTCGTCGGCGACAAGGCCGACCAGCTCGAGGCCGCGCTCGGCGGCACCGCTGATCTGGCGGTACAGGATCCGCAGCTCGGCACCGGCCATGCGGTGCAGCAGGCCGAAACCGCGCTCGCGGGTTTCGACGGCGATGTGCTGATCCTCTACGGCGACGTGCCGTTCGTTCCCGCCGCGACGATGCAGGCGATGATCGACCGGCTCAACGCCGATGACGCACCCGCAGTCGTCGTGCTTGGTTTCGAACCGTGGGACGGGCTTCAATATGGCCGTGTGATCAGCTGGGACGATGGCACGATCACAAAGATGGTCGAATTTAAGGATGCGACGCAGGCCGAACGCGATTTTCGCGTTTGCAACAGCGGCCTGATGGCGGTGCGTGCAAAGGATTTATTCGCCCTGCTCGCAAGGGTGACCAATGAAAATGCGGCGGGAGAATATTATCTGGTCGACATCGTCAATCTGGCGATTTCGGACAAGCGACGCTGCGTGGTCATCAAGACCGATCCCTATGACGTTGCCGGAATCAACAGCCGCGGCGAGCTTGCGTCGATGGAGGCGGAATGGCAGGGGCTTCGCCGTCATGAAGCAATGGCCAACGGCGCGACACTTATCGCGCCCGAAACCGTCTGGTTCTCGTGGGATACCGAGCTTGGCCGCGACGTGACGATCGAGCCCAACGTCTTTTTCGGCCCCGGCGTAAAGGTCGCCGACAATGTCACGATCCGCGCCAACAGCCATATCGAGGGCGCGACGATCGGCGCCGGCTGCGAAGTCGGTCCCTTCGCGCGCCTGCGCCCCGGCACGGTGCTCGGCGAAAAGGCCAAGATCGGCAATTTCGTCGAAACCAAAAAGGCGGTGCTCGGCAAGGGCGCCAAGGCGAACCACCTGACTTATCTGGGCGATGTGACCGTCGGCGCGGGCGCCAATATCGGCGCCGGGACGATCACCTGCAATTACGACGGCTATTTCAAATATCAGACCGTCATCGGCGAAAATGCGTTCATCGGGTCGAACAGCGCGCTGATCGCCCCCGTCACCATCGGCCGCGACGCGATCGTCGCCGCGGGCAGCGCGGTGTCGCGCGACGTCGCTGCCGGCGACCTGCGCATGGTCCGCGCCGAGCAGCTGATCAAGCCCGGATGGGCCGACCGCTTCCACGATACGATGCGCAAGAAAAAGGCGGCGGAGAAGAAATAGCCCGATGCCCGCGCCGACGCTGACCACCGCGCGCCTTGTGCTGCGCCAACTGCGCGCGGACGATGCCGCCGCGCTGTTTCCGGTGCTGTCGGACGCAGAGGTGATGACCTGGTGGTCGAGCGGCCCGCACCAGTCGCTCGCCGAGACAGCCGACTATGTCAAAGGCAATGCGGCCGAGGATGAGGGCTATCTCTGCTGGGCGATCACCGACGCGGGCGACGACACCGCGCTCGGCTGGGTAATCCTCATCGACGGCAAGCCCGACGTCAAGGAGATCGGCTATATCCTGCGCCGCGACCAATGGGGCAGCGGCCTTGCGCGCGAAGCCGTTGCGCGGGTGATCGATTACGGGTTCGGCGACCTCAGATTGCGGCGCATCTTTGCCGATACCGATCCGGAAAACGGCGGATCGATCGCGCTGCTCGAACGGCTGGGCTTTCAATATGAGGGACGCCTGCGCGGTGAGTGGGAAACGCATATCGGCATCCGCGATTCGCTGATTTATGGCCTGCTCCGCGACGAATGGACGATGGAGAAGAACAAGTGAGCGATCGTTATACCGACAAGCCCTTCCTGCGCTTCGTCGACGCGTGGGTGCTAAAGGCGATCGGGCATCTCGACGCGGCCACCGAAACCTATTGCAAGGCGATGGTGCCGCAGCTCGAGCAAAGCTTCGGCATCACCGGCAGCTGGGAGCAGATCGTCGAGCAGCAGATGAAATTCGGCCCCGATCTGCCCGCGCAGATCCGCAAGATCTGGACAGATGGTCAGGCGCGGTTCGAAGCAGGCAACGGAATGGCGCCCGATCCGGTGCAGTTCGCCATGATTTTCGTCGATCGCAACTTCGACCGCGCTTGACATGATATCATGATATGATATCAGTATATCAATGACCCGCATTCTCGCCGACCTGCCCGATGAAGACATCCAGTGGCTCGACCAGCTTGCTGCCGAGCAGGGAAAGTCGCGCGCGTCGGTGCTTCGCGATGCCGTTACGGATTATCGGGCGCAGTCACAGGCGTCGCAGCGCAAGGAGTGGCTCGATATCGGCTTTGGTGCGTGGAAGGACCGGGCTGATATCGGCGATTCGGTCGAGTGGCAGCGGCGCGAACGCGCCGCCTCGACGCGCCCGTGGGATGATGACTACGAAGACGTCAAAGCCGAGTTTCCGGACCTGTTCGATGCGGAGGACGATCGCCAGCGGCGGATCCATCTCGACATGCTGGCAGGAAAATACCCCAAGCCCAAAAAGCCCGCTTCTCGGTGAGCGGCTTCAGCTTCGATTCAAATATCATCATCGATGCGCTCGCTGGCTTTGGTCCGGCGCGCGCAGAGATCGATCGCGCCACCGACTTCGGTTCGCGCGCGTGGATTAGCCGCGTGGTGTGGATCGAAGTGATGTCGAAGGGTGAGGGCGACGGCCTGCGTCGCGCCGAAACGCTTCTGTCCGGGTTCAGCGTGGATGAAGTCGATGCCGAAATTGGCCGACGCGCTGCTGCTTTGCGGCGCGAACGCGTTCGGCTGAAAGCGATGGATGCCATCATCCTCGCAACCGCGCTTACCCGCGGACGGGTACTGATTACCCGCAATACAAAGGATTTCCCGGCGAACATGCCGGGCATCCGTGTCCCCTACACGCTCTAAGACGAAAGCCAGACCCACATGTGCGGAATTATCGGAATCATCGGCAAGGATCAGGTCGCCGATCGGCTCGTCGACGGGCTGAAGCGGATGGAGTATCGCGGCTATGACTCGGCGGGCGTCTGCACCGTCGAGGGCGGCCAGCTGATCCGCCGCCGCGCCGAGGGCAAGCTTGGCAATCTGGTGAAGGAGCTGGCGGGCAACCCCGCACCCGGCACCGTCGGCATCGCGCACACGCGCTGGGCGACGCACGGCGCGCCGACGACGAGCAACGCGCACCCCCACGCGACGGGCGAGGTCGCGCTGGTCCACAACGGGATCATCGAGAATTTCAAACCGCTGCGCGAGGCTTTGCAGGCGCGCGGGCGGAGTTTCGAGAGCGAAACCGACACCGAAGTCGTCGCCCACCTCGTCAGCGAACAGGTCGAAGCGGGCAAGTCGCCGCAGGAAGCCGTGCAGGCGGTGCTGCCGCAGCTCCGCGGTGCCTTCGCGCTCGCCATCGCCTTTCGCCAGCATCCCGGCCTGCTCATCGGTGCGCGGCTCGGTTCGCCACTCGTCGTTGGCTATGGCGAGGGCGAGACGTTCCTCGGCTCCGACGCGCTCGCGCTCGCGCCGCTGACGCAGAAGATCGCCTATCTCGACGAGGGCGACTGGGTCGTCATCACCCGCGATGGCGCGCAGATCTACGATGCTGACAATAATCCGGTGCAACGCGAGATCACCACCAGCGGCGTCACCGCTGCGGCGGTCGAAAAGGGCAATTACCGCCACTTCATGCAGAAGGAGATTTTCGAGCAGCCGACGGTGGTCGCGCAGACGCTCTCCTCCTACATCCGCCCGCTCGAACAGACGGTCGCGCTGCCGCAGATGGACTTCGACCTCAGCAAGATCGACCGCATCACCATCGTCGCCTGCGGCACCAGCTTCTACGCGGGGATGGTCGCCAAATATTGGTTCGAAACCTTCGCGCGCGTCCCCGTCGATATCGATGTCGCGAGCGAGTTCCGCTACCGCGACCCGGTGCTGCAACCGGGCGGGCTCGCGCTGTTCATCTCGCAGTCGGGCGAGACCGCCGACACGCTCGCGGCGCTGCGCCATTGCAAGGCGAACGGCCAGACGATCGCCGTCGTCGTCAATGTGCCGACGAGCAGCATGGCGCGCGAGGCCGACCTGCTGCTTCCGACCCACGCGGGGCCGGAGATCGGCGTCGCCTCGACCAAGGCCTTCACCTGCCAGCTCGCGGTCCTCGCCGCGCTCGCCGCGCATCTCGCGCTCAAAAAGGGCAAGCTCAGCGAAGCCGACGAGCGCGAGATCGTCAAACATCTGATCGAGGCGCCCGCCGCATTGAACGCCGCACTCGCGCACGACGAGGACATCTCGAAAATGGCACATCTCGTCGCCCCGGCGCGCGATGTTCTCTACCTCGGCCGTGGCCCCGACTATCCGCTAGCGCTCGAGGGCGCGCTGAAGCTCAAGGAAATCTCCTACATCCACGCCGAAGGCTACGCGTCGGGCGAGATGAAGCACGGCCCGATCGCGCTGATCGACGAGGCGGTCCCCGTGATCGTCCTCGCGCCGAGCGGACCTTTGTTCGAAAAGACCGTCAGCAACATGCAGGAAGTCATGGCGCGCGGCGGCAAGGTCGTGCTGATCAGCGACGCCGAAGGCCTCGCCGAAGCCGGTGACGGCTGCATGGCGACGATCGAAATGCCCAAGGTCCATCCGCTGATTGCGCCGCTGGTCTATGCGGTGCCGGTGCAGCTCCTGGCGTACCACGTGGCGGTGGCAAAGGGGACGGACGTCGATCAACCACGCAACCTGGCGAAGTCGGTGACGGTCGAGTGACAGAGCGGAAGATTGATTATATCGCCCCGGGTGACAGTATCGCAAGATGGCCCACAATAAGAATCAACACTATGTCCCAAAGGGCTTGCTGAAGCCGTTCACGAAGAATGAGGAAGGCATTTCTTTAGAAATGCTCCTGATTAGATCGGGGAAAATTCAGTCAGATGTTAGCGTATCGAGCCAGTGCTCAAAGCCATATTTCTATGGGTCAGATCCAAAGCTTGAAAATGCCATTCAAGCGATGGAAACCCAATATGGCGTCGCCCGAAATTCCATCGTCGATGGATCGTTCTTGCCTAAAGACATCGATCAAGCAACGTTTCTCAATCGCTTCATTTTATTCCAGCATTATAGAACCTTATCAAGCCTCCAGCACAACGCAGAAGCGATGGTTCTGATGCGAGAGGGTCTCAGTCGTATGCCGGGCTCAGATATTGAGCCGCTTCCTGACGAACGTACGCTAACCCAATTCGCGATGAGGGCTTACGTGCAAAACATGCCGATGCTGGACGATCTCGCCATATGCTTGATCAGGAATGAAACCGACCTAGACTTTGTTGTCGGAGATAACCCTGTAGTCCATACAAATCGTTGGCAGCTTCAGAGAATGAAACGTCAGCATTTTGGTCCTGGGCATGCCGGGGCGATCTTCTTCCTACCGATATCTCCTCGGGTCGCGGCGATGGGATATGACGGTGACGTTTATCATGTGCCGAAGATCGCTGGTTGGCTTCGGCTCTCCCGTCGCAAAGATGCCGACGTGGTCAATATGCTCCAGTTTAGCAATGCTCGCGCTGCCATATACTTTTCTGCTACATCCAATCGCGAGGCTATCCTTTCGCAGTACCGGCGGTTTCAGGCTGAATGGCCACAAAGGCTTAGGGCGCACACCTTACGGGTCGCTCAGCTAAAAGAAGAAAACGAGGAGTATAAAGAATATTTGGTGCTCTCTGAGGGTGAGGCGCCCAAGGAAAATGAACTTCTTGTGCACGTGCAGCAACAGCATGCCCAAATCCCGACGTGGCCGAAGTTTTTGAAGTATAGGAGTAAGCCCACCTATTTTGACACCAATTCTGGGCGTGGACAGATTCGCCATCATACTCGAATCTGGCACAACGGTGTAGATTGGGCTTGATGTGGTCGGCAATCTTCTTCGCAGAAGTTCAGTAGAATGACCTGGATCACCACCTGCCACTGCGGCGCCGTCTCGGTGCAGCTCGCCAAGGCGCCCGAGGAAATCGCCGAGTGCAATTGTTCACTGTGCTTTTCGCACGGCATTCTCTGGGCCTATTATTCGCCGCGCGATGTTGTCATTGAGGGCGCGACGCGGACCTATAATCGCGCCGACCGGCCAAACCCCAATTCGGACCTTCATTTCTGTCCAACCTGCGGCTGCTCGACCCACTGGTCGGCAACCGCGGGGCTGATCGAGCGGATGGGCGGCTCGGTCGACATGATGGGCGTCAACATGCGGCTGTTCGCGCCGGAGCAGCTCAGCGGGATCAAGCTCAGTTTCCCCGACGGGCGAGGCTGGTCGGGCGAGGGGGCGTGGGCGTTTGCGCGCGATGCCGGGGTCATGTCCTAGCCGCATGTCTTTCGCCGCCATCATTTTCGATTTCGACGGCGTCATCGCCGACAGCGAGGTGCGCGCGAATATGTCGCTGTCCGAAAGCCTGACCGCGATCGGGATGCCAGCGACCTATGATGAGTGCCTCCGCGACTATTATGGCCATAATTGGCAGGAGACGCAGCGGCGGATCGAGGCGCGCTTTGGCCGTCCACTTCCCGCCGATTTCCGCGAGACGCACCGGACCCGCGCCCGCGCGCGCTTCATGGAAGGTTTCGAAGCGGTTCCGGGCGCCGCCGAGTTTCTTGGCCGACTGGGGCCGCTGCCCCGCGCGATCGCCTCGTCGAGCCGCGCCGAATATATCGGCTGGGCGCTGGGGCTGTTCGGGCTCGATCATCATTTCGGCGGGCATGTCTATAGCGCCGACGGCTGGGATCGCGGCAAACCGCATCCCGACATCTATCTTGCTGCCGCCACAGGGCTGGGCGTCGATCCGGCGCGGTGTCTTGCGGTCGAGGATTCGCCGACCGGCGCACAGGCGGCGCTTGCGGCGGGAATGACCGTCGTCGGTTTCTGCGGCGCGGGGCATATCGTCGACCGCGCCGCGCACGGCGGGCTGCTGCGCGAGGTTGGCGTGCATCATGTGGCGCTGAGCTTCGACGAGATCGATTTCCTCCCTGTCGTTTAGCGCCAGCAAAAAAGCGCTGTCCTACAATTGCGCGCTGGATTAGCTTTGCCCTTGGCTCGATCCCGAAGACGGGACGAAATATGCAATCGCGAGTAAAGTTGCGCAGTTTTCCGCGACTTCTCCGCAAGCCCCCAAGGAGAGACAGCATGTGTACCGACAAGACCGAAGCCGATCTCGACCGTGCCGGGATGCCCGTTGGGCGCCGCAGCTTTGCCGCGCTGGCGGGCGCCGGCGCGCTGATCGCGGCGCTGCCCGCGCGCGCAATCGCGGGGAAGCCGGTGAAAGGGCGCGATGTCACGATCAAGACCGCCGACGGCGTGTGCGACGCCTATTTCGTCGCGCCCGCGCAGGGCCGGCACCCGGCGGTGCTGGTGTGGCCCGACATCCGCGGGCTGCGTCCCGCCTTTCGCCAGATGGCCGACCGGCTGGCGGGCGAGGGCTATGCGGTGCTGACGATCAATCCCTTTTACCGCTGGCAGAAATCGCCGGTCGTCGATGCGGCGAATGATTGGGGCAACCCTGAAGTGCGCGAAAAGCTGATGGGTTATCGCAAGCAGTTGACCCGCGCGACCGGCGAGACCGACGCGGCGGCGCTGCTCGCCTTCCTCGATGCCCAGAAGGAGGTCGATACCAGGCGGCGGATCGGAACCACCGGCTATTGCATGGGCGGGGAGATGACGATCTACACCGCCGCGCTGCGCCCCGATCGCGTCGGTGCCGCGGCGAGCTTCCACGGCGGCGGGGTCGGCACCGACAAGCCTGACAGCCCGCACCTGCTGATTCCCGGGACCAGTGCCGGCTACCTGTTCGCGATCGCCGACAATGACGACAAGGAAACCCCGAACGAGAAAGTGCTGCTGAAGGCGGTGCTCGAGCCGCGCACGCAATGGCACGAGGTCGAGGTATATGAAGGCGCGATGCACGGCTGGTGCCCGCCCGATGGCCGCGCCTACAATGAGGCCGCAGCCGAAAAGGCGTGGGCGCGGATGCTGGCGTTGTTCGAGGCGAGTTTGTAGGCCTTGTTTCGTCATCCCGGCGAAGGCCGGGATCTCGCCGGTGCGGCAAACCGATAGGGTGAGATCCCGGCCTTCGCCGGGATGACGGAAGGAGTTCAATGCGCGCGTGCGCCGCCGCTCGCCGCATAGCTCGCGTAAACGCGCTGTCCGGCGGGGCCGAAGGTCATGACCTTATAGGCTTCGCGCACATTGCCATGTTCCATGCCCGGCGAACCGGTCGGCATTCCGGCGACGGCAAGGCCTTTGACGCCCTTGGGCTTTTCGCGGAGCAGGCGGGCGATGTCCTTCGCGGGGACATGGCCTTCGATCACATAGCCGCCGACCAAGACGGTGTGGCAGCTGCGCAGCGCCTGCGGCACCCCCTGCTTGTCCTTGACCGCGTCCATGTCCTTCGAGTTGACGACCACCGCCTTCTGCCTGAACGACGCCTTCACCTGTTCGAGCCATTTGAGGCAGCAACCGCACCCGGCGTCGCGGAACATCACCGGGTTCGCGGCATGCGCGGTGCCGACCGCGGCGGCAAAGGCGGCTAGGGCGAAGAGCGGGCGGCGGACGGGGAGCATCGGCGGATCCTTTTTCAACGGTTGGCGAGATTAGCAGTCGCGGCGCGGCGCACAAGCCGCTCAGCCCATCGGATAGAGGATGTCCTTGCTCACCTGATGCAGCGCGGTCATCACATCGTCGCCGAGCACAAGGTCGATCGCGTCGAGGATCGGCTGGACCTGCTCATAGGCGCTGACCCCGACGATCGTCGAAGCGACGAAATCATGCTGTTTCGACCATGCGGTCGCCATCGTCACCGGATGCAGCCCCGCTTCGGCGGCGATCGCGAGATAGCGCTCGGTCGCCGCGAGGCTCTTTTCGTTGACGAAGCGCTTGCCCATCGCCGCCTGCCGCCCCTCCATTGCGAGGTAGCGCGAGAAGCGCGCACCCTCCGGCGTCGCGCCGCCCTGATATTTGCCCGACAGCACCCCGCCGGCGAGCGGCGAATAGGGGATCAGGCTGACGCTTTCCTGGCGGCAAACCTGTTTCAGCTCGTCCTCGAAGCGCCGGTTGTTGAGGCTGAAATTATTCTGGATCGTCTGATAGCGCGCGGCACCGAGCCGTTCCGATGCGGCAAGCGACTTCATGAGCCCCCAACTCGTCTCGTTCGAGCAGCCGAGGATGCGGACCTTGCCGACGCGGACGAGTTCGTCGAGCGCATCCATGATTTCGTCATAGGGCGCGTCATGGTCGGGCCAGTGCGTCTGGTAAAGGTCGACATAGTCGGTCTGGAGCCGCGTGAGGCTGTCGTCGATAGCCTGCATAATGTTTTTGCGGTCGAGCGCGGTCATGCCGCTGCGGCACGGTGACTTGAACCAGACGTGGCTGGGCCCCGACACCTTGGTCGCCATGATGATCGCGTCGCGCGGCTTGGTCTTCATCCAGCGCCCGACGATTTCCTCGGTGCGCCCGACCCATTTGACGTCGGGCGGCACCGGATAGCCTTCGGCGGTGTCGAAGAAGTTGATCCCCGCATCGAAACAGCGATCGAGCACCCGGAAAGCCGTCGCCTCGTCGGTCTGGCTGCCGAAGGTCATCGTCCCCATGCAGATGTCGGAGACGTGGATGGCGCTTTTTCCAAGGCGGCGGCTTTGCATGGCTCTTTCTCCGGTCAGGGGAGGGGAGCGCGATGCATAGGTTGCGGATCGCAACCTGGCAATTGCATCAAATGAGCAGCGCGAGCGATCCGACGAGCAAGGCCGCCATCGTCCAGTTGAAGGCCTTCAATCGGGCCGGGCTCGATATCCATCCGCGCAGCGATACGCCCAGCACCGCCCACAGGCTGGTCGACGGCAGGTTGATAAGGCCAAAGATCACGGCGACGAGCAGGACCGCGACGAAATTGCGATCGGGCGCGTAGAGCGCGATCGCTGTGAGCGCCATCGACCATGCCTTGGGGTTCACCCACTGGAACAGCATCGCCTCGACAAACGTCATCGGCTGACCGCGCGCGTTTCCTTTGGTGTCGGGCGCGGCGGCGTTGGCGATCTTCCACGCGAGCCACAAGAGATAGGCGACGCTCACCACCTTGAGCACGATGTTGAGCACCGGGAACAGGTCGAACAGCCCCATCAAGCCGACACCGACGAGGATGATCATCACCGTGAAGCCGATTCCGACCCCCAGCGCGTGCGGTATCGTGCGGCGCAGGCCGAAATTGGCGCCCGACGCCATCAGCATCATATTGTTCGGCCCGGGCGTGATCGACG
The DNA here is from genome assembly GCF_012274265.1 of Sphingopyxis microcysteis. Classification (GTDB taxonomy): domain Bacteria; phylum Pseudomonadota; class Alphaproteobacteria; order Sphingomonadales; family Sphingomonadaceae; genus Sphingopyxis; species Sphingopyxis microcysteis. The sequence goes on along the minus strand of NZ_JAANYY010000002.1, from coordinate 1,061,840 downwards.
AGACGAGAGCGAAGGCGGAGAGCGCCGCGAGGGTGGTCTGGTTCATACGCGCAATATATTCTGCAATTCGGCGCTTCGGGTTGCAAACTTTGGCGGCTTTGCGATAGAAATCACAATCTATGACCAAGATTGATGATATTGGCCGCAAGATATTGCACGAATTGTCGCGCGACGGGCGAATCTCGAACCTCGACCTCGCCGATCGCGTCGGGCTGTCACCCTCGGCCTGCCTGCGACGGGTGCAGGAACTGGAACGCAGCGGGTTGATCACCGGCTATCGCGCCACGATCGACCCGGCGAAGCTGGGGCTGAGCTTCCTCGCCTATGTCACCGTCGGGCTGTCGACCCACACCAAAAAGGCGCAGTCCGACTTTGAATCGGCAATGTCGCTCGCGCCCGAGGTGCGCGAATGCCACAATGTCACCGGCGCAATCGAATATCTGTTGCGGATCGAGACCGCCGATCTGGCGTCGTACAAGCATTTTCATACCGAGGTGCTGGGCGTGCTGCCGCAGGTGCATTCGATCAGCACCTATGTCGTGATGGATTCGACCAAGGACGAGCGGGCGTAGAGTCGGAAGCTTCGTCATTGCGAGGAGCCGAAGGCGACGCGGCAATCCAGAGTTGCGTGAACCGCTTTGGATTGCTTCGCTGTGCTCGCAATGACGACGCGAGAGGTTGAACCGCAGGGCCGCTGACCGCATATCCGTTTCATGACGAAACTTTCCTTCCTCGATCTCGTGCCCGTCACCGACACCGGCACGATCGCGCAATCGCTCGCCAACGCCGCCGATCTCGCCCGCCACGCCGAGGTACTCGGCTACGAACGCTATTGGGTCGCCGAACATCATGGCATGGCGGGCATTGCGAGCGCCGCGACCTCGGTCGTGCTGGCCCATATCGGGCAGGCGACGTCGACGATCCGCATCGGGGCGGGCGGGATCATGCTGCCCAACCACGCCCCTATGGTGATCGCCGAGCAATTCGGCACGCTCGAGGCGCTGTTCCCTGGCCGCGTCGACCTTGGGCTCGGCCGCGCGCCGGGTTCGGACGGCATCGTCGCGCGCGCGCTGCGCCGCAACCTGGCGAGTGACGAGCGGCAATTCCCGCAGGATGTCGTCGAGTTGCAGGCGTTCCTCGCGGGCGACGACCGGCTCGGCATCCGTGCGGTGCCGGGCGAGGGAACGAATGTGCCGCTCTGGATCCTGGGCTCCAGCCTGTTCGGCGCGCAGCTCGCCGCGATGCTCGGCCTGCCCTACGCTTTTGCCAGCCACTTTGCGCCCGACGCGCTCGACGAGGCACTCGACATCTATCGCCGCCAGTTCAAGCCGTCGGCGCAGCTTGCCGAGCCCTATGCCGCCGCGGCGTTCAACGCCTTTGCCGCCGACACGCGCGAGGAAGCCGAACTGCTCGCCTCGTCGCAGCAGCAGGCATTCGTCGCGCTGCGCACCGGCAACCCGGGCAAGATGAAGCCGCCGCTTGGGGGCTATAAGGACAGCCTGCCGCCCAACGCCCGCGCGATCCTCGATCATGTGCTGCAATGTTCGGCGGTCGGGACGGTCGATGATGTCGCCGCCGGACTGAAGACTTTCAAGACGCGCACCGGCGTTGACGAGATCATCATCGCCTCGTCGATGTATGATCACGGCGCACGCAAGCACTCGCTGGCGCTGACGATGGCGGCGGCGGGCGCGATCGCCGCAAGTTGACATGGTCATCCCGGCGAAGGCCGGGATCTCGCCGGTTCTTATATTCGCGAGGGTGAGGTCCCGGCCTTCGCCGGGATGACGGAAGGGTCAGGTTGGCGTCTGGCGGTTCCGCTAGCCCCGTGTTGACGCGCCTCGGGCGGCGGCAGTATAGGGACGGCCCGACCAAGGGCGGCCCGAACGGGGTCGCCTTTTTACTTTTGACTGAAAGGTGCTTGCCATGACGATCACGCCGCTGATGCCCGTATACCCCCGGTGCGGTGTGCGTCCGGTTCGCGGCGAGGGCGCCTATCTGATCGGCGAGCGCGGCGAGCGCTATCTCGATTTCGCGAGCGGCATCGCGGTGAACCTGCTCGGCCATGGCCACCCGCATCTGACCAAGGCGATCCAGGATCAGGCCGCGACGCTGATGCATGTGTCGAACCTGTACGGCAGCCCGCAGGGCGAGGCCTATGCCGCGCGCCTTGTCGAAAACACCTTCGCCGACACGGTGTTCCTGACCAATTCGGGCGCCGAAGCGGTCGAATGTTCGATCAAGACCGCGCGCGCCTATCATTCGAGCGCGGGCAATGCGGAAAAGCACACGCTCATCACCTTCAACAACGCTTTCCACGGCCGCACGCTCGGCACGATCTCGGCGACCAATCAGGAAAAGCTGCGCAAGGGTTTCGACCCGCTGCTGCCGGGCTTCGCCTATGCGCCGTTCGACGACATCAACGCCGCGCTCGATCTGGTCGACGACAACACCGCGGGCTTCCTTGTCGAGCCGATCCAGGGCGAGGGCGGTATCCGCCCCGCATCGCAGCCGTTCCTGCAGGCGCTGCGCGATATCTGCGACAAGCGCGACCTGATGCTGGTGTTCGACGAAGTGCAGTGCGGCGTCGCTCGCACCGGTCATCTCTATGCCTATGAGCATTTCGGCGTGGTCCCCGACATCATGGCGAGCGCCAAGGGCATTGGCGGCGGCTTCCCGATGGGGGCGTGCCTCGCGACCGAAAAGGCTGCGCGCGGCATGGTCATCGGCACGCATGGTTCGACCTATGGCGGTAACCCGCTCGCCTGCGCGGCGGGGCAGGCGGTGCTCGACGTCGTGCTCGAAGAGGGCTTCCTTGACCAGGTCAAGACGACGGGCGAGCGGCTGCGCGGTGCGCTCGAACAGCTCATTCCGAACCATGACCAGCTTTTTGAAAGCGTGCGCGGCGTCGGGTTGATGCTCGGGCTCAAGCTCCGGTCGGACAGCCGTGCGTTCGTCGCGCACCTGCGCGACAATCACGGATTGCTGACCGTTGCGGCGGGCGAGAATGTCGTTCGCGTGCTGCCGCCGCTCAACATCGACGACAGCCACATCGCCGAATTGATCGAGAAACTGTCGGCGGGGGCGGCGAGCTATACGCCGCCCGAAGCCTAATGCGGAACTTCCTCAACCTGTCCGACGCGGGCGGGGATGCGGTCGCGGCGATGTTGTCCGACGCGATCGACCGCAAGGCGGCGCGTGCGGGCTGGCCGAAGGCAAAGCCCGATAGCGACAAGCCGCTCGCCGACCATGTGCTGGCGATGGTGTTCGAGAAGAACTCGACGCGCACGCGCTGTTCGTTCGACATCGCGATTCGCCAGCTCGGCGGCGTGCCGATGATCCTTGATGCGGGGACCAGCCAGCTGGGTCGCGGCGAGACGATCGCCGACACGGCGCGCGTCCTGTCGCGCTACGCCGATGCGATCATGATCCGCACCGATGATCATGCCAAGATCGAGGAGCTCGCCGAATATGCGAGCGTCCCCGTGATCAATGGCCTGACCGACCTGTCGCACCCGTGCCAGATCGTCGCCGACCTGCTGACGATCGTCGAGCAGGGCAAGGCACTGCCGGGGCTGGAGCTCGCGTGGCTCGGCGACGGCAATAATGTGCTGTCCTCGCTGATCGAGGCGGCGGGGCTGTTCGGCTTCCACGTTCGCGCGGGCGTGCCGCAGGGCTACGAACCTGATCCAGCTTTCGTCGAAGCCGCGCGCGCCAGCGGCTCGCGGATCGACATCGTGCGCGATGCGCGCGAGGCCGTGGCGGGCGCCGATCTGGTCGTGACCGACACTTGGGTGTCGATGGGGCAGGATCATGCGCACAACAAGGTCGCCGCGATGGCGCCGTTCCAAGTCGACGAACGGTTGATGGCGGGCGCGAAGGGCGACGCCATCTTTCTCCACTGCCTCCCGGCGCATCGCGGCGACGAGGTAGTCGATGCGGTGATCGACGGTCCGCAATCGCGCGTGTGGGACGAGGCCGAAAATCGCGTCCACGCGCAAAAGTCGATCCTGCTGTGGGCGCTGGGCAAGCTGTGAGTTTGGAACTGTGAGCGAGACCATCGAAACCTGGTTCGACCAGCCGCTGCTGTTCACCATCGCCGCGCGCCATGTGCGCGGGCGTCTCGTTCGGCTCGGGCCGACGCTGCGGACGATCATCGCGGCCCATAATTACCCGCCGGTGGCCGAAAAATTGCTCGCCGAAGCGCTCGTTTTGACTGTGCTGCTCGGTTCGACGCTGAAGGACGAGAATGGCCAGATGACGTTGCAGGCGCAGACCGGCGGCGGGCCGGTCGAGCTGCTCGTGTGCGACTATCGCGCCGGCGAGCTGCGCGGTTATCTGAAGTTCGACGCCGAACGGCTCGCCGAGGTCGGCCCCGAACCGACGCTGTTCGCGCTGTTCGGTGAGGGCTTCCTCGCGATCACCTTCGATCAGGCGACGACCGCCGAGCGTTATCAGGGCATCGTCCCGCTCGAGGGCGCCTCGATCGGCGAGGCGGCGGAGCACTATTTCGAGCAGTCGGAGCAGATTTCGAGCCTGATCCGCCTCGCCGCACGCCACGACGCCGAGGCGGGGTGCCTCGCCGGTGGCCTGCTGCTCCAGCATCTTCCCGAGGGAGAGGTCGGTCGCGACCGGCTCCATGTCCGCCACGACAATCCCGAATGGGAGCATGCGCGCACCATCGCCGCGACGCTGAAGGACGATGAACTCACCGATCCGGCAACCTCGCTCGAAACGCTGGCGTGGCGCTTGTTCCACGAGGATGAAGTGCGGGTCGAACCCGGCGTGGCCGTATCGCGCGGCTGCCGGTGCAGCACCGGCTATTTCGCGGGCGTCCTTGCCCAGTTTCCTGAAGCCGAGCGCCGGGACATGGCCGATGAGAGCGACAACATCGTCGTCGATTGCGCCTTTTGTTCGCGCATTTTCCCGATCCCGCTAGCGGACATCGCAACGCCAAACTGACGACGAAACGTCCTAATCCAGCGGCAAACGGTTGAAAATTTGGGTCGGCATTGTTATCTCGGTCGAAACGGGGTCGCAATTCTGCCCGGATCCGGGCGTCCGATGGATAGGTGACAATGGCGATCTTCTCTCCCATTTTACGATATTCCTTTGCCGTCGCCGCGCTGGCGGGAGCAACCGCGGTTCCCGCCCAGGCGCCGTCGCTCGCGATGCTTGACGGGCTTGAAAAAGGCAGCTGGCAGCTTCGCGAGCGCGGCAGCGATGCGGTGTTGCAAACAATTTGCGTCGGCGACGCGCGGCGAATGATCCAGATCCAGCACCCGCGGGCGAACTGTTCGCGCTATATCATCGAGGATACGCCAAAGTCGGTGACGGTGCACTACACGTGCCCCGGGGCAGGCCATGGCCGCACTAGCATTCGCAACGAAACGAACCGGCTGGTCCAGATCGACACCCAGGGCATCGCCGACGGCAAGCCCTTTTCACATGCGATCGAAGCGCGTCGGGCGGGGCCGTGCTGAACCGTCGGGCGGTGCTAACCGGTTGTTAACCATCCGGCGTTAATCGGGACATGCGGCACACCGATGTGTGTCCTTCTCCCTAACGGCTTTAATGCCGCACTGGGCCGTGTGACGATCGTCGCGCGGCCCGTTTCTTTGGAAGCGTCGCGGCAAGCGGCCCCTTGCGCCGCTATCGGTGCAGGCGTATCGGGCGCCGATGCACGATGTCGCTGGAAAAACCCTGATCGTCCTGTTGTCGGGCGGGCTCGACTCAATGGTGTGCGCCGGGCTCGCGCGCGAAGCCGGTGCGCGCATCGTTGCGCTGACGATCGACTATAACCAGCGGCACCGCGTCGAACTCGCGTCGGCCGCGCGGATTGCGGCCGAAGTGGGCGCGGCCGAACATATTGTGTTGCCGCTCGATCTCCGCCGCTTCGGCGGATCGGCGCTGACCGCCGACATCGACGTGCCCAAGGACGGGATCGGGGGCGACGTCCCGATTACCTATGTCCCCGCGCGCAACCTTATCTTCCTGTCGCTGACGCTGGGGCTCGCCGAAGCGCGGCAGGCGCAAGACATTGTCATCGGGGTCAACGCGCTCGACTATTCGGGCTATCCCGACTGCCGCCCCGAATTCATCCAGGGCTTTGAAAAGCTCGCGGCGCTTGCGACGCGCGACGGCGACAAAGGCGTCGAATTCCGCATTCACGCGCCGCTTCAGCATATGACCAAGGCGGATATTGCTGCCGAAGCTGCGCGGCTCGGCATGGACGCGGCGATGAGCTGGTCCTGTTACGATCCGACGCCCGCAGGCCTGCACTGCGGATCGTGCGACAGCTGCCGCCTCCGGTCCAAGGGCTTCGCCGACGCCGGGCTCGCCGACCCGACGGTTTACGCCTGATCCGATGACTTACGCCGTCAAAGAGATTTTTCTGACGCTGCAAGGCGAAGGCGCGCAGGCGGGGCGGCGAGCCGTGTTCTGCCGCTTTGCCGGATGCAATTTGTGGACGGGACGCGAGCAGGATCGCGCCAAGGCGGTCTGCCAGTTCTGCGATACCGATTTTGTCGGCACCGACGGGACATTGGGCGGCAAATATGCCGACGCCGGTGCGCTCGCGGCGGTGATCGCCGAAAGCTGGGGGGCGGGGGACGAGGACCGCTATGTCGTACTGACCGGCGGCGAGCCGATGTTGCAGGTCGATGCGGCATTGATCGATGCGCTCCACGCGCACGGCTTCACGATCGCGATCGAAACCAACGGCACGTTTGCGGTCCCGCGCAGCATCGACTGGATCTGCGTCAGCCCCAAGGCGGGCAGCGAATTGGTGCAGACGAGCGGCGATGAGCTGAAGCTGGTTTGGCCGCAGCCCGGCAGCGATGTCGCCCGGCTCGTGACGCTCGACTTCACCCATCGGCTCGTGCAGCCGCTCGACGATCCGGACGCGGCCAATAATGTGCAGCGGTGCATCGATCTGGTGATGGCCGATCCGCGCTGGCGGCTTTCGCTCCAGACGCACAAGAGCCTGGGGCTTCGTTAGCGCGTGATCGCGTGAGGCTGAAACACAGCTTTCCTTGTTTCGTCATCCCGGCGAAGGCCGGGATCTCATCGCTTCATTCTGACACAACGGCGAGATCCCGGCCTTCGCCGGGATGACGAACTAATTCGGAATGATTGCGCTCAAGGCGTCAGTCGCCCTTCTTTGCCGCACTGTCAGTCGTGACGGCCTTTTTCGCGGCGGGAGCCGGGACGGCGTCGGGATTTTCTGTCTCTTCCGCGTCGGCAGTTTCTTCGTCCGAGCTGTCGGCATCCGACTTCGCCGCTTCCTTCTTGATACCGTCATCGGGGACGCTGTTATCGACCGCGGTGCCGTCGGTGCTGGCGTCGTCGAGGATGATCATCGAATCGCTGACCGATCCCGGCTGGACTTCGACTGCGTCGAGCTTGGTCGTCGATTTGCCCGCGGGGTCGCCGCTGCCACAGGCGGCGAGGGGCAGGAGCAGGAGCGAGGCGATAAGGGTACGGGTCATGCGCCGTTCCTAATCGCTCGGCCGAAGCTTGTCGAGAAAGGCGGGCAGGGTGTCGGCCAGCGCGGCGTCAACGTCGGCGAACGCCGCCGCTTTGCCGAGTTCGGCAAGGCTGGTGACGGGAAATTCGGCGATGCCGCACGGCACGATGCCGCCGAAATGAGTCATGTCGGGCGACACGTTGAGCGAAAAGCCGTGGAGCGTGATCCAGCGTTTCACGCGGACGCCGATCGCGCCGATCTTGGCCTCGCGGCCATCGGGCGCGTCGGTCCAGATGCCGATGCGCCCGTCGGCGCGGCGCGCCTCGACGCCAAGCGAGGCCAGCGCGTCGATCACCCAGCCTTCGAGCGCCGACACATAAGCGCGTACGTCGCGGCCGCGCCGCGTCAGGTCGAGCTGGACATAACCGACGCGCTGGCCGGGGCCGTGATAGGTGTAACGTCCGCCGCGGCCCGCGTCATAGACGGGAAAGCGCGGGTCGAGCAATTCGGCGGGATCGGCGCTGGTTCCCGCGGTGTAAAGCGGCGGATGTTCGAGCAGCCAGATCCGTTCGCCCGCTTCGCCCGCGTGAATGGCGGCGGCGCGCGCTTCCATGTCGGCAAGCGCGGCGGCATAGTCGGTCAGCCCAGTTGACAGGGTCCATTCGGGGGATGGCAGACGGGTCATTGCGGCGCTTCCTGCCTCGCTGCGCCCCGCCGCGCAAGGCTCTGTGCGCAGATCGCCGACAGGGCTGGACAGACGCGGCGAACGGCGTCACCTTCGCAGGCAATCGGGGATCCAGAAAATGACGGGGTATCAATGGTAAAATTCGACATGGGTGCGGCGTGGGAAGACAGCATCCAATTGCTGAAATCGCATCCTGCCTTGATAGGTGCAATCGCAGGGGTGTTCTTCTTCCTGCCCGCGCTGGCGGTCGCCTGGTTCGGCCCGGTACCGATCGAGCCGCCCGCGGGGGCGAGCGTCGAGCAGTCGATGGCGGCGTTGCAGGAGACGTTTCGGCAGCTGATCCCCGGCCAGATCATCGTCGCGCTCACCACGATCATCGGATCGGCGGCGATTCTGCGGCTGTGGCTCGCGCGCGGAGGGATCAGTGTCGGCGAGGCGCTGACATTCGGGCTGATGTTCTTTCCGACCTTGCTCGCGGTGCAAATATTGTCGGGCCTCGCGATCGGTTTCGGGCTGATCCTGCTGATCATTCCGGGCCTGTATCTGGTCGGGCGCTTGACGCTGGCGGCGCCCAGCGTCGCCGATCGCAGCCTGTACAACCCGTTCGAGGCGCTGAAGACCAGTTGGGAACTCACGCGGAACAACGGCTGGGCGATCTTCTTTTTCCTGTTTCTAGTCACCATCGTGATTTTCATCGCCGCGATGATCGTCGGGCTGGTTGTCGGCGCCATTGCCGGGACGGGCGATGGCATCGGCCGCATGTTGGGCGGAGTGATCGAAGCGGGTTTCGGCGCGCTCGGTAGCCTCGTGTCGGTGGCGATTTCGGCGGCGGCGTATCGCCAGCTTGCTGTGCGATCGTCGAGCGACGTGTTCCAGTAAAAGGCATCGGCACAGCAACGCTTCAGGATGAACGATTTGGGGAATGGGGTTCAACAACGGGGGAAGTGACATGATAAAGATGAGCATAGGGGCGGCCTTTTCGGAAACCTTTGCGTTTCTGAAGGCCAATTGGATGCAGATGCTGATGTGGGTTGGCGGCGCACTGGTCGCCGTCGGTTTGCTCGGGTTCCTGTTCCTCGGTTCGACCTTTACCGCGATGGCGATGTCGCCTGCCGATCCGTCAGTGGCCTTTGGTGCGATCGGCAAGATTTTCCTCTTTGCCCTCATCGCTTCGGTCATTCTTTACGGCGTCTGCATGTTGATCTGGCGCGGCGGGATGCATCCCGGTGAAGCACCCAATTTTGCGTGGGCGTTTCAGGCCGGGCCGGCGTTTGCCTTTGGCATGTTCGTCGTGATGATCGCTGCCTATATCGTGATCTTCGTGGTCATGCTGATCTTCGCGTTGGTTTTTGGCGCGGCGCTGGGCGGCATGGGTGCGATGTCACCCGACGCCCTGGCATCGGGCGCGGTCGGCGGCGGCGCAATCTTCGTGATGCTGCTGCTCTACGTCGGCGTTCTGGTGTTCATGCTGTGGATCCAGTCGCGGGTTTCGGTGGCCGGACCGGTCATGGCCGATCGGCTGACGCGCAATCCCGTCACCGGCTTTGCCGAATCGTGGCGGATCACCGGCGCGTCGCAGTGGAAGATCGTCGGTTTTTACCTGCTCTTTGCGCTTGGCATGCTCGCCTATCTGTTCGTCGCCAGCCTGATTTTCGGCGGCATTCTGGGGGCAATCCTGGGGGGCTCGGCATTCGGTGCGATGCTGACGATGATCGTGATGGCGGCGATGGTCTATCTGCCGATCATGATGTTTTCATTTTCGATGCCGGTGGGCATTTACCGTGCGATCACGCCGCGCGCGGCGGGTGACGTTTTCGCCTGATCCCGAGAATTGGTCAGCGAGGGGCGCTCCGGCGACGGGGCGCCCTTTTGCTATTTCAGCTCCATTTGGCGAGCGGGGGCAGGCTCATCAGGATCGCGTCGATATTGCCGCCGGTCTTAAGCCCGAACAGGGTGCCGCGATCATAGACGAGGTTGAATTCGGCGTAGCGGCCGCGCCAGATCAGCTGCGCGTCGCGCTCGGCCTCGGTAAAGGGCAGGCCCATACGGCGCCGCACGATTTGAGGGAAAATATCGAGAAACGCCTCGCCGACGGCCTTCGTCAGCTGAAAGTTGCGATCGAATTCGGCGTCGTCGCCGCATTCCAGATGATCGTAGAAGATGCCGCCGACCCCGCGGTGGACGCCGCGGTGCGGGATATAGAAATAATCCTCGGCCCATTTGGCATAGCGTTCATAGACGTCGGGGCCGAAGGGCGTGCACGCCGCGCGCAGCCGTGCATGAAAGGCGTCGGTGTCCTCCTGATACGGAATCGGCGGGTTGAGGTCGGCGCCACCGCCGAACCAGCGCTTCGTCGTGACCAGGAAACGCGTGTTCATATGGACGGCAGGGGCGTGCGGGTTCGCCATATGCGCGACCAGGCTAATCCCGGTGGCAAAGAAGCTGGGGTCTTCGCCCGCGCCGTGGATCGACGCGGCGAAATCGGGGGCGAATTGGCCGCCGACGGTCGAGACGTTGACGCCGACCTTTTCGAATACCTTGCCCGTCATCACCCCGCGCACGCCGCCACCGCCTTCGCCGGAGGCGATCCCCACGGCTTCACGGTCCCACGGGGTGTAGGCAAAGCGCGCGTCGCTGCCTGCCTCGGCCTCGATGCTTTCGAATTCGGCGCAGATTCGGTCGCGCAGCGATTCGAACCAGTCGCGCGCTGTTTGCTGCTGTGGATCGAGCGTGATCATGCCGGAAAGCCTTTCGTTTGCCTGAGCGCTTCGGCGAGCGCGATGCCAGCCGCGACCGCGACATTCAAGGATCGAAAGCCCGCCTGCATCGGAATCGCGACCCGCGCCGCCGCGGTATCATGGACATGGGGCGGGACACCCGAAGATTCGGCACCGAGCAGCAGCACGTCTGCGGACGAAAAGGCGAAGTCGGGCAGGGGCGTTGCGCCCGCGGTGGTCAGCAGCACCAGCCGGTGGTCGGCGGCCGCCGCCCAGCTTTGAAAATCGCGCCAGTCGGCGTGGCGGCGGACGTTGGCGCGTACCGCATAATCCATCCCGGCGCGTTTCAATGCGCTGTCGGAGAAGGGAAATCCGCACGGTTCAATGATATGCGCGGGAACGCCAAAGCAGGCGGCGGTGCGCAGTGTGGTGCCGACATTGCCCGCAATATCCGGCTGAAACAGGGCGATTTCCATGGCTAGCCCTTAGCCGCGCGCCGGTGCGGAATCGAGGGCTTTCGCGGCGGCGTCATACATCGGTCAAAGAAGGGGAAATTGCCTGTTGGCAAGCCCCGGATGTGCGGCTATCAGGCCCGCAATTCCCGGAGGGGCCGCCGGGGCGTGCCATTTTGTGCGCGCGTCGCGGGGCGGCCCGACTTTCCGAGAACTTTGTCAGTTCACCCATGCAAGGGCAGTCGAATGGCCAGTGAATCCGAACTCAATGCCGGCATCGAAGATGGCGTGCGTCGCCGGGACTTCATCAATATTGCGGCAGTGAGTTTCGCCGGGGTTGGCGCGGTGGCGGTCGTGCTGCCGCTGGTTAACCAGATGAATCCGTCGGCCGACGTTCTCGCGCTGTCGACCACCGAGATCGATATTTCGGCTATCCAGCCCGGTCAGGCAATCAAGACCAGCTGGCGCAAGCAGCCGGTCTTTGTCCGCAACCTGGTCGAAAAGGAAATCGCCGAAGCCAAGGCGGTGCCGCTCAGCGATCTGCGCGATCCGCAGACGATCGATGAGCGTACCAAGCCCGGCAAGGAAAACTGGCTGATCACCCTTGGCGTTTGTACCCACCTCGGCTGTGTGCCGCTTGGTGCGGCGGAAGGCGAGAACAAGGGCGATTTCGGCGGCTATTTTTGCCCGTGCCACGGTTCGCACTACGACACCGCGGCGCGCATCCGCAAAGGCCCGGCGCCGACCAATCTGGTGGTGCCGCCTTATGAATTTACCAGCGACACTGTCGTGACGATCGGCTGAGGAGCGAGATAAGATGAGCTTTCCCTGGGCCAAACCCTATGAACCGAAGCATCCGCTGATGAAGTGGATGGACGAGAAGCTGCCGATTCCGCGTCTGGTCTATAACGCCACCGGTCCCGGCTATCCCGTCCCGCGCAACCTCAACTATTTCTGGAACTTCGGCGTCCTCGCGGGCGCCGCGCTGATGATCCAGATCATCACCGGCATCGTGTTGGCGATGCACTACGCCGCCAACACCGGCGTCGCATTCAATTCGGTCGAGCATATCATGCGCGACGTGAACGCCGGCTGGTTCATCCGCTATGCGCATATGAACGGCGCGAGCATGTTCTTCATCGTCGTCTATCTGCACATCTTCCGCGGTCTTTATTACGGTTCGTACAAGGCGCCGCGCGAAATGGTGTGGCTGCTCGGGGTCGTGATCTTCCTCCTCATGATGGCGACCGCCTTCATGGGCTATGTGCTGCCGTGGGGCCAGATGAGCTTCTGGGGCGCGCAGGTGATCACCGGCTTCTTCTCGGCTATTCCGCTCGTCGGCGAGCCGGTGCGTCAGTGGCTGCTCGGCGGCTTCGTCCCCGACAATGCGACGCTGAACCGCTTCTTCTCGCTCCACTATCTGCTGCCGTTTGTGATCCTGGGTGTCATCATCCTGCACATCTGGGCGCTGCACATACCGGGGTCGAACAATCCGACGGGCATCGAGGTGAAGGACGAACAGGACACCGTCCCGTTCCACCCCTATTACACCGCGAAGGATGGTTTCGGGCTCGGCGTATTCCTGCTGGTGTTCGTCGCGCTGACCTTCTTCAGCCCGAATATGCTGGGTCATGCCGACAATTATATCCCGGCTAACTCGCTGTCGACCCCGGCGCATATCGTTCCCGAATGGTATTTCCTGCCCTTCTACGCGATTTTGAAGGCCTTCACCTTCAACTTCCTGTGGATCGACGCGAAGCTGTGGGGCGTCATCGCGATGTTCGCATCGATCGCGCTCCTGTTCTTCCTGCCCTGGCTGGACAGCTCGCCGGTGAAGTCGTCGACCTATCGCCCGCTGTACCGCATCTTCTTCTGGGTGCTCGTCGCCGACGTGCTGCTGCTCGGCTGGTGCGGCATGCAGCCCGCCGAACAGCCGTGGGTGATCCTCAGCCAGCTGGGCGCCATCTACTACTTCGCCCACTTCCTGGTCATTCTGCCCATCGTTTCGCGGATCGAACGTCCGTTGCCGATGCCGAATTCGATCACCGAAGCGGTTCTTGCCAAACATGCCCCCGACGCCGCGTCGGGTCCGGCAGCGGCCTGAGCGCCAGACTTTAACAGGAGCTGATACAGCCATGGTTCGCCCGCTCGGATTTCTCGTCGGCCTCGGTTTTATTACCGCGCTGGTGCTCGCGATTTTCACGACGCCGCTCAAGAATGAGCCCAATGTGGCTTATTCGTTCGTCAAGCATCCTCGCCATGTGAAACTGGCGAGCGACGGCCTGGTACCCCATTGGGACAAGGCGCAGTTGCAGCGCGGGATGCAGGTGTACAAGGAGGTCTGCTCGGCCTGCCACAGCCTGAACCTCGTTGCGTTCCGCAACATTCAGGATCTGGGTTATACCGAAGGCCAGGTGAAGACCTTTGCCAAGGGCTTCCAGGTTCCGTCGGTCAATCCCGACACCGGCGAAGTCGCGACGCGCGATGGCTTGCCGTCGGATCATTTCCCGGCACCCTATGCCAATGATGTGGCGGCACGCGCGGCGAACAACAATGCGATCCCGCCCGATCTGTCGCTGATCACCAAGGCGCGCGAAGGCGGCAAGGATTATATCTATTCGCTGCTGACCGGCTATCAGAACCCGCCGGCGAACCTGCCCGCCGAGCTGAAGCCGGGTACCGGGCTTCATTACAACCCTTATTTCCCGAACCTGAACCTCGCGATGGCCAAGCCGCTCGCCGACGGGCAGGTGACCTACGCCGACGGCACCAAGGCCAGCGTCGACCAGATGGCCAAGGACGTGACCGCGTTCCTCGTCTGGACCGCCGAGCCGAAGCTGGTGAAGCGCGTGCAGGTGGGTTGGGCCGTGTTCTTCTTCCTTCTGATCTTCACGGTTCTCGCCTATCTGTCGTACCGCAACATCTGGGCCGACAAGATGCATTGAGGACAAGGGGCAGGGCGATTGTGACCGCATGATCGCCCTCCCACCCCAGCCCGACCTCGACCTGGCGTCGCTGGTCCGCACTATCCCGGATTTCCCGAAGCCGGGTATCCAGTTTCGCGACATCACGACGCTGATCGGCGACGCGGCAGGCTTTGCCGAAAGCGTGCGCCGCCTGTCTGCGCGCGCGGCCGTGCATCGTCCCGACCTGATCGTGGCTGTCGAGGCGCGCGGCTTTCTGTTCGGCGCCGCGATGGCGACCGCGATGGGGCTGGGCCTTGTTCCCGTGCGCAAGGCGGGCAAGCTGCCCGGCGTGACGATCGGGGTCGATTACGCGCTGGAATATGGCACCGACCGGCTGGAACTGCACGAGGGCGCGGTGATGCCGGGGCATCGCGTGGTGCTGGTCGATGATTTGCTCGCCACCGGCGGCACGATCCTGGCGGCGGCGGATTTGATGCGTAGCGTCGGGGCCGAGGTGGTCGCCGCGCTGTTCGTCATCGACCTTCCCGATCTGGGCGGTTCGGAGCGGTTGGCGGCGGCTGGGCTACGGTGTGAGACGTTGATTGCCTTTGACGGCGATTAGGCTGCGATGGGTGGGGCGCTGACCTTCGTCACCCGGCCCAAAGTTCAGGAAAGTTCAGCCTTGTGCGCACCGCGATGCGGACCCGCTGCTCTGCTAGTGGCGACCCGAAGTAAACCGTCCCTGCCGACTGCGAGCGACGACTTGATCCGTCAGAAGCGTCAGACGAATGAAGGCTGACATAGTCGAATAATGTAGGAAAGGCCTTTTTGGAGGTGATGTCTGTTTTGGGGTGGGGAGCGGACGGTCAATTTTTGTCGTCACCCCGGCGAAGGCCGGGGTCTCACCCTCGCATCCTAACGCAACGGCGAGATCCCGGCCTTCGCCGGGATGACGATGTTATAGATCCTCCCTGTGGCGAAGCCATGGGGAGGGGGACTGTCCCCGCGAAAGCGGGGATGGTGGAGGGGCCGCGACGGTAGTGCCAAAGCCCCTCCGTCAGCGCTCCGCGCTGCCACCTCCCCATCGCTGCGCGACAGGGAGGATCGATGGCAACTTCCGGTCGTTAGCCGTCATTTCGCCGCTAACCTCTGTCCCCCAAAGAAAAGCCTCGGCCGTCGGGCGCGGGCTTTCTTTTCGTTGGTACACGGGCCGATACTTAGAACGGGACCCAATTCTGCTTCTTGCGGAACTTCATATAGCCGACGTTCGCGCCCAGTCGTGCGCCGACGCCGACGCGGATCGGGATCAGGACGACGTCGCCGCGGCGCAGGTAGCTCGCGTTGAAGCCGCCGAGGAGATAGGCAGCGCCTTCGCCCGCGGGGAAGCGCTTGTAGAGATCGTTGCTGTCGAACAGGTTATAGACGAGGACGAAGGTATTGCCCGCGTTGGCGCCTGCGTCGAAGCCGACCGAGGGGCCGGTCCAGTAAGCGGGCAATTCGCCTTCGATCTTGTGGTGCAGCGTCCCCGAACCATAGCGCACGCCGAGCACCAGCGCACCGCCGGCTTCGCGGCCGACGATATAGGCGTTGGGTTCGCCCTGTTTCTTGAGGATGTCTTCGATCAGTCCGGCCAGCCCCTGCGCGCCTTTGCCGAACACGCCCTCGGCGGCGCCGATCAGGTCGTCCTGCTTATAGGTCGCCGTATCTTCGGTGATCACGGTGGTGGTCGTCATATCGCCCGGGGTGGCGGTGCCGCTGATCGGCGCTTCGCTGGTCTGCTGGTCCCCGGTCGCAAGGTCGCTGTCGTAATTGATGACCTCGTCGGTGGCATCGCTCGATACGGGTGGGGGCGAGGTGGGGTTGTCGAGATCGGAATCGATCGCGGTGTTCGGATCGAATTCGCGCATCTGGGCCGCGGCGGGAACCGGCGATAGCGCCAAGCCGAAAGCGGCGGCCGCCGCCAAAGCAAAGCTGGTGAATGTGTGTCGCATGTCTGACCCCCAAAATTCGAACGGTACGAGCGCACCGAAAGCGGCGTTAATCATGACTCGGTTTGCGCGGCGGGCAATGAACCGGCGATGACCCGAGTCGATTTTGCGCCAGACCGAATCGATAGTGCGCCGAAATGCTCGGCCTCGGGGTAAAATTGGGCAATCTTTGGCGTTGCGGGGCGCGAAGTGCATGGCTATAGCGACCCGCCTAGGCCAAACCTGTCGTTAGCGCGGCAGACCATGCGGAGACGTGGGTGAGTGGCTGAAACCAACGGTTTGCTAAACCGTCGTACTGGTAAATCCGGTACCGAGGGTTCGAATCCCTCCGTCTCCGCCACCCTTTCCTTCATCGTCAGATCGACCGGTCGGTAAGGCGCCAGCCAGCGCCTTCGCTCGCTGTGCGTGGTCCATCAAATTTCGTTCTCACAGCGGAATAGTTATTGTAATTGCGAAGCGTTCGCGATAATTGCCGCGCATCATTCCCATCCAGAATTCTTTCATGCACGCACCCAACCCCTCGCGCCCGGCGATCAAAAAGAGCCGGAAAGCCTTTTGGCTGAAGCAGTTGCACATGTGGCACTGGATGAGCTCGGCTGTCTGCCTGATCGGATTGCTGCTGTTTGCGATCACCGGCTTTACGCTGAACCACGCCGCCGACATTGAGGGATCGCCGGTCGTCACCGAAAAATCGGCCGACCTTCCCGCGCCGCTGCTTGCCCAATTGGCCGCGGCAGTCCCGGCGGATGCCAAGGCGCCGCTGCCCGCGCCGGTTGCCGCATGGGTCGAGCAGACGTTCCCGGTCAAGGCGTCGAACGAGGCCGAATGGTCGGCGGGCGAAGTCTATCTGCCCGCGCCGCGTCCGGGCGGCGACGCCTGGGTCGCGATCGACCTGACGACGGGCGCGGCAACCAGCGAAGTCACCAGCCGCGGCTGGATTTCCTATCTCAACGATCTTCACAAGGGCCGCAATTCGGGCGGCGAGTGGAGCCTGTTTATCGACGTTTTTTCGTTCGCCTGTCTGGTGTTTGCGATCACCGGGCTGTTCCTGCTCCAGCTTCATTCGGCGAAGCGCAAGAGCACCTGGCCGCTCGTCGGGCTGGGGCTGGCGATCCCCGCCGCGATCGCCGTCGTCTTCATTCATTAGGGAGTTTCTTGATGCAGCTTTCCACCCGCGCGCTCGTGGTCGGTTCGACCGTCGGCCTGGGGGCCGCGTTCGCGGCGCCTGCGCTGGCCGCCGATCCCGGCACGATGGACGTGACGATCAATATCCCGCGGCTGAAGGTCGCCGAATATCATAAACCCTATGTCGCGATCTGGGTCGAAAAGGCGGGCGCCAAGGCCAAGACCGTCGCGGTCTGGTACGATCATGACATGAAGGCGAATGAGGGGACGAAGTGGCTCCGCGACGTGCGCCAGTGGTGGCGCGTGTCGGGACGCTCGCTGGCCTTCCCCGCCAATGGCATCACCGGCGCCACCCGCGCGCCGGGTGCGCATAAAATATCCTTCTCGCGCGCGCAGCTGGGTGCCGCTGCGCCGGGGCAATATACATTGGTGGTCGAGGCAGCGCGCGAGGTTGGCGGCCGCGAATTGCTGCGCATTCCGTTCAGCTGGCCGGCGAAGGCCGGGGCTGGCGGACGCGCAGCGGGAACGACCGAACTGGGGGCCGTCGCGGTCTCTTTCCGTTAAGACGAGAGGGCAGGATGATGAACAAGCGGTTTTGGGGTTTGGCGGCGGGCGCCGCGCTTGCGGCTTTGGCAGCGGTTCCGGCCAGCGCGCATCGCCAGTGGATGATGCCGTCGTCGACGGTGGTATCGGGTGACGATGTGTGGGTGACCGTCGATGCCGCGGTATCGAACGACCTTTTCTATTTCGAGCATCAGCCGATGCGGCTCGACGCGATGAAGGCGTGGGCGCCCGACGGCACCGAGGCGGCGATCGAGAATAAATCGACCGGGCGGTATCGCAGCACCTTCGACGTGCGTCTGACGCAGCGGGGAACCTGGCGGATCGGTTCGGCGACCGACATGCTGATGGGCAGCTATGAGCTCAACGGAAAGACCGAGCGCCTGCCGCGCGGGACGACCGCGGCCAATCTGGCCGAGCGTCTGCCCGCGGGTGCGACCAATGTGAAGACCGCCGAAGCGAACAATCGCAACGAAATTTTCGTGACGGTCGGCGAACCGACGACGAGCCTGTTCAAACCGACCGGCAAGGGCATCGAGCTGGCGCCGGTGACCCACCCCAATGACCTGTTTTCCGGCGAGGCGGCGACGTTCCAGTTCCTGCTCGACGGCAAGCCGGCGGCGGGCCTGCCCGTCACGGTCATTCCGGGCGGTATCCGCTATCGCGATCAATTGGGTCAGATGGACCTGACCACCGACGCCGAGGGCAAGGTTGCCGTGACCTGGCCCGAACCCGGCATGTATTGGCTGAACGTCACGACCCCGCAAGTCGAGCGGGAAGAAGGCGAAGGCGGTGCGCCGCCGCCGCTGGCAAGGCGCGCCAGCTATGTCACCACGCTCGAGGTGCTGGCGCCCTGAACGACCGTATCCTGATCCCCCGGGCGCTTACGCCCGCTGCCTTTGCGGCGCGCGATCCCCGGGCAGCGATCGCAAGCTTCGGCGGCGAAACGATGGGGACGAGTTGGTCGCTGCACGCGGTCGAGTCGTCCCCTTCGCTCGCTGCGGGGGTACAGGCGACGCTGGACCTTGTGGTCGCGCAGATGAGCCAGTGGGACAGCGCATCCCACCTGTCGCGGTTCAATCGCTCGCCGGTCGGCGAATGGTTCGACCTGCCCGCTGAATTTGCCCATGTCGTCGATGCTGCGCTGACGATCCAGCGCGCGAGCGACGGTGCGTTCGACCCGGCCCTGGGCGCGCTGACCGATCGTTGGGGCTTTGGCGCGAGCGGACCGGTGGATCGCGTGCCCGGCCCTGGCGAGGATGGCGAGCGCCGGATCGACTTCGATGCGGACGCGCGCCGCATTCGGCGCAGCGAGGGTGCCGTGCTGGACCTCTCGGGCATCGCCAAGGGCTATGGCGTCGACCTGGCCGCCGAATGGCTGCTGGCGAACGGCGTGCGCCACTTCCTGCTCGAGGTAGGCGGCGAGTTGCGCGGGGAGGGGATTCGCCCCGACGGCCAGCCGTGGTGGGTCGATGTCGAAATGCCGCCGAGCACTTCGGTGGCGCCTTACCGGATTGCGCTGCACGATCTGTCGGCGGCGACGTCGGGCAACTACCGCCGCGGCTTCACGGTCGACGGGCGGCATTATTCGCACAGTTTCGACCCGCAAACCGGGCGGCCGATAGTCAACGCCGTGTCGTCGGTGACGGTGCTGCATCGGAGCTGCATGCTGGCCGACGGCTGGGCCACGGCGCTGACCGTGCTCGGGCCAGCGGCGGCGATCGCGCTCGCCGATGCGCAGGGGCTAGCGGCCTGTGTGATTGCGGGTGAGCGCGAATTTCTGTCGCGCGAATGGCGCGCAATGTTGGGTTAGCTGTCCGCCCAGCGGCGCAAGAGATTGTGATAGACGCCGGTGAGTTCGATTACCGACCGGTCCTTGCCGCCAAGATCGCCGGTCAGCCGCTGGACCGCGCGGTCGAGGTCGAACAGCAGTCGCCGCGCCTCGGTATCGCGCACCATCGACTGGATCCAGAAGAAGGAGGCAACGCGCCGCCCGCGCGTGACCGGGGTGACGCGATGTAGGCTGGACGAGGGATAGACCACCGCGTGTCCGGCAGGCAGCTTGACGCGCTGGACCCCATAATGATCCTCGACCAGTAACTCGCCGCCGTCATAATTGTCGGGGGCTTCGAGGAAGACAGTGATCGACAGGTCACTGCGCATGCGAAACTCGCTGCCGCGCTTCAGCCGAACCGCATTGTCGACATGGGTGTCGAATTCCTGCCCCTCGCCATAACGGTTGAACAGCGGCGGAAAGATTTTGAGCGGCAGCGCTGAGGCAAAAAACAGCGGCGACCGGCCGAGCGCGTCGAGGATCAGTCGCCCCGCCTGCCGCGCCGCGTCGCTGTCTTCGGGCAATTGTTCGTTGTTCTTGGCGAGCGCCGCCTGATGGCCCGACGTGACGTTGCCGTCGACCCAATCGGCGCCGTCGATGATTCGCCGGATTTCGGCCAGCTCGTCGGCGGTCAACAGATCGGGAACGGCAATCAACATGGCAGGGTCTCTTCGGCGATACCGCGACGGGCTGCCATAGGTTCGGGCGCGAAGCAATGGCGGGGGCGGCAGCGGCGCCGCCGTCCCCGCCATGCAGGTCAATGCGTGTATGTCAGCGAGAAAATCGCCGCGCGCGCATCGCCCGGGGTGGCCCAGCCATTGTTGCGGACGCGCGTGAAGTAGAGCTCGTCGGTGAAATTCTTCACATTGAGCTGTGCCTTCAGCTTGTCGGTGACGTTGTAAGCGACATAGGCGCTATGGACGAGATAATCGTCCGAGCGGAAAATCGTCGGGCTGGCCGCGGTGGGCAGGTTCAGCGCGAAGCTGCCCTGATAGGTCAGGCTGTATCCAAGCGTCAGGCCAAACGGCAGCTCGTACGTCGTGAACAGGCTGCCCGAATGCTTTGGCGTGTTCTGAAGCTGTGCACCCGCCGCCGGGTCGGGCAGGCCGTCGGCGACCGACTGGATCAGCGTGCTGTCCAGATAGGTGTAGTTGGCGGTCACCGACCATTGCGGGGTGATCTTGCCGACGACGCTGAGCGCGATGCCATCGACGCGCGATTTGCCGTCGAGCACCTGGTCGGGGATCGTCGGATCGTTCGACGGCACCTTGTACTGGTTGCGTTCGTTGCGGAATGCCGATGCGGCAAGGAGCAGTTTGCCACCTGCGACTTCGGCCTTGGCGCCAATTTCGTAGTTACGCGCGCTTTCGGGATCGACGTTGCAGGTCAAGGCGGTGCAGGCGCCGTTGACGGCGCTGATCGAAGGCGTTCTCGAATTGCCATAGGCCGCATAGAGCGTCACGGCTTCGACCGGTTTGTAAACCAGCCCGAGGCGATAGGAAAACAGGTCGGCATCGTTGCGGAATATCGTGCCAGGCGTCACCACGCCTGCCGTCGTTACCGTTTCGGTACGGTAATTTCCGCTGTTCTTTTCCCAGCGCACGCCGCCGTTGATCTCGAACTTCCCGATCTTCATCGCGTCGAACAGATAGACCGCGTAATTGTCGATCTCGCCGCGCTGGCGACCGCTTTCAAAATAATTCACCGGACCGGTATAGACGTTGCTGCCATAGACAAAGCCGGGCGGTCCCTGAACGATTTCGTTCGGGTTGGCGATGTTGATCAGCGGGAAGGTGGCAAAGGCCGGGGTGCCATTGGCGTTGCGGTACACATTGCCCGTCGACAGCAGATATTTTTCCCAGCTTGCCGACGCGCCAGCGACCAGCGTGTGTTCGACCGCACCGGTGTTGAACACGGCACGCAGGTCAAGCTGATTATACATGATTTCGTTGTTCGAATCGCGGGTGTTACCGCGCGGGCCGCCAATCAGGTAATAGCCTGCGGGGACCGTCGCGGGGCACGCTGCTCCCGTGGGGAGCTGGTTGTTGGCCAGGCAATAGGTGCCCTGCGGCGGGCCGACGATCGTCAGCTGCGATACCTGTTGCCAACGCGACAGATTGCGAAGCGATACCTGGTCGCTCAACTGATGTTCGAAGGTCAGGGTCGCCTGATCGACCGTAATGTCCTGCGTATCGACGTTGCGGTACCCGAAATAATCGCTGCGATCGACGCCGGGAAGGACGCCCCCGGCAACCGCATAATAGGGCACGCCATATTGCGGGATATTCTCGTCCTCCTGATGCAGATATTGCAGCGTCAGGCTGGTCGGGCCGCCGACACCAAGGGTGATCGAGGGTGCCACACCCCAGCGCTCATAATATTCGACGTCGCGGCCCGGAACGTCGTTTTGATGGATCATCGCGTTCAGGCGGAAGGCGATCAGGTCATTGGCGCGGATGTTGGCGTCGATCGAACCGCGATAATAATCATCGGTGCCGATACCCGCCGTCGCGATGACCCGAGTTTCCGCGAGCGGACGCTTGGTGACGAGGTTGATCGAGCCGCCAACCGACCCCGATCCGCCATAGACCGAATTGGCGCCGTTGACGATTTCCAGCTGTTCGAGGTTGAAATTGTCCGACCGGTTGTACGCACCGCTGTCGCGCACCCCGTCCTGCGTGATGTCCGACCCCGCCGAATAGCCGCGCAGCGTGATCGAATCCGCCGGCGGCGAGCCGCCTTCGGCGGCGCCAAAGGTAATGCCGGGAACGGTCGACAACATGTCGCGCAGCGTCAGGAGATTTTGCTGTTCGATCGTTTCGCCGGTGATGACGGTCACCGTCTGCGGCGTGTCGCGCACCGAGCGCGTCGATTTCGGCGATTCCTGCTGGGTCTGATATTGCTGACCGGTAACGATGATCTGCTCGCGTTCTTCGCGGCGGTCGCGCTCCGCTTGCTGTTCGGCAGCGGCATCGGCGCCGACTTCGGCGGCCATGGTGGGGGCGCTGATCAGGGTCCCCACGCACGACATGGCGAGGAAGGTGGCGGACATCGATTTTTTCACAATATTACCCCTGCTGGTGTTCGGAGGGGCCGCTATTGCGAATCGATCGCAGAGTCAATTTATATTGCGAATTATTCGCATCATTCTCGCAAATTGTCGCGACGATGAGGGTGGGGCTGCGATCAGGTCGCCTAACGACGCGGTTCGAGCCACCAGC
This sequence comes from Sphingopyxis microcysteis, assembly GCF_012274265.1. Classification (GTDB taxonomy): domain Bacteria; phylum Pseudomonadota; class Alphaproteobacteria; order Sphingomonadales; family Sphingomonadaceae; genus Sphingopyxis; species Sphingopyxis microcysteis. The sequence goes on along the minus strand of NZ_JAANYY010000002.1, from coordinate 1,038,883 downwards.
TTTGCCGCCAGCCATAGGTGCTGGCGACGGCGACGCCCGCGGCATTGGTGGCGGGTTTGAAGCGAAAACGGTCTTCGATCAGGCGGCAGGTGGTCTGGTCGAGCGCGGCGTCGCCGCTCGATCGCGTCACCAGGCAGCCGGTGACGCGGCCCGACGGCTGGATCGTGAAGCGAACCTCGACGTCGCCGCCGACGCGGGCGCGGCTCGCGCTACGCGGATAGTCGCGGTCGCGGATCGTGCCGCTCTGCCATACCGCCTTGGTGCCGCCACCGGTGCCGTTGCCCGACCCGCCTGCGCCCGTTCCATCACCGCGCCCACCCGCGCCCGATCCGGCGCCGGGGTTCGGTGTCGCGCCCGCAGATGCATCGCTTCCCGTGCCGGGGTGCGGCGCGGCGGCAACCGGAGGCGTGATCGGCGGCAGTTTGGGTTTGGACGCGATAACGGGGGCCGCTTTGGCGTGTTGATTGGCTGCCGACGCCTTGCCGCTGGCGATGTCGCTGGGCGAAGTTTGGGGGACGACCGGCTCGGTCGGCGGCGGCGCCGCGATGGCAAGCGCGGCGATTGCCTTGCTGGCCTTGCGAACGACGTCGAGGTCGAGCCCGCTGGCGAGGCCGAATCCGACCGCAACTGCCGCCAGCAAGGCGCCGCCGCCCGCCACCATCCGCTGCCGTCTCGAAACCTGCCCGCTATAGGCCATCTTCTGCCCCAAAATGCGCGCCATTGCGCGCCAATGGGCCGGGTTTACAGGAAATCGTCTAGCGTGGACATGAACCGGTCGAACTGGTCGTGGTGCAGCCAGTGGCCGGCATTTTCGAACTCGATCACCTTCGCGGTGTTGAACGCGGCGAGACGCCCATCGCGCTCGGGGTTCGATGCCCAGCTGTTGGCGCCATAGAGCAACAGGGTGGGACAGGTGATCGCACCCCACAGCGCGGCAATGTCGTCCTGCGGCATGTCGAACGCGGGCCAGACATTCAGGTAATTGTCGAATTTCCAGCTCCAGCTGCCATCCTCGTTGCGGCTGATGCCGTGGATGGTCAGGTGGCGCGCCTGCGCTTCGGTCAGATAGGCGTTCTCGCTCATCATCCGCGCCAGCGCGTCGTCGAGCGTTGCATAGCGGCGCGGGGTGCGCCCGGCGGCCTGCCGCTTGTCGTCGATCCATTTGCGAAAGCGTTCGGCATAGGGCTTTGCGGCGCGCTCGGCGATGATCTTGGGGGAGGGGCCAAGCCCTTCGATCGCCACCAGCTTGCTGACATTTTCGGGATAAAGGCCGGTATAGCGGAGCGCGATATTGCCGCCCATCGAATGCGCGACGATGCTGACCGGTCCCAGATCGAGCTGATGGATCAGCTGAGCCAGATCATAGACAAAGCCGTCCATCGCGTAATTGCCGTCGGGCGACCATGCGCTGTCGCCATGCCCGCGCAGGTCCGGCGCGATGATGTGATAACGGTCACGCAGCTTTTCGGCGACCCAGTCCCAGTTGCGGCAATGGTCGCGCCCACCATGGACAAGCAGCAGCGGGGGCGCGCCGCGATTGCCCCAGTCGACATAGTGGAGCTTCAGCCGCTGCGAAATGAAGCTGTTCGAGGTGGGGCCGGCACTTGCCATCGGTTCGTCCTTGCTGTCTGATCCAGTTTCAAAAGGCGACTGGTTCCGATCCGTCAACCCCGGATCGTTACCGCGACGGATCAAGGGAGAGCAGCATGACGACATTCCGCGATAATTTGCTGGCGGGCAAAACGGCGTTCGTTGCCGGGGGGACGAGCGGCATCAATCTGGGGATTGCCAAGCGTTTCGCCGAGCTGGGCGCCAGGGTTGCGGTGGCGGGGCGCGACCCCGACAAGGCGGCGCGTGCAGCGGCGGAGATTGGCGCGGGCGCGATCGGACTGTCGGCCGATGTTCGCGATTACGCGGCGATTCGCGGCGCGATGGAGCAGGTCGCGGATCAGCTCGGACCAATGGACATCGTGATTTCGGGTGCGGCGGGCAATTTCCTGGCGCCCGCGCTCGGCATGTCGGCGAATGCCTTTCGTACCGTCGTCGATATCGACCTCAATGGCACCTTCAACGTCTTTCGCGGCTGTCACGACCTGCTTAACCGTCCGGGTGCATCGCTGATCGCGATTACGGCAGGGCAGGCGGTCAACGCGTCGGCGCTGCAAGCGCACGCTTGCGCGGCAAAGGCGGGGATCAACCAGTTGATTCGCGTGCTCGCGCTCGAATGGGGACCAGAGGTCAGGGTGAACGGCATTTCGCCGGGGCCGATCGCCGATACCGAAGGAATGAAAAGGCTCGCGCCCGATGCCGCGACGCGCCAGTCGCATTTCGACCGCATCGCGATGAAGCGCTGGGGCAAGATCGAGGAGGTCGCCGAATCGGCGGTGTTCCTCTGCTCGCCCGCCGCGGGCTATATCACCGGCACGATCCTCGACTGCGACGGCGGCAGCCAGGTCGGCGACGCGTCGCGCGGCGATCTGGCGAAGGGGATGGCGTGAGCTCATGTGATTTTGAGTGTGAAAGCTGTTCCCCTGCGAAGGCAGGGGGCCATCACCGGACGTTACGAAATACAGCGAGCGCCTCGGCAAAGCGATAGCGGTGGTGATGGACCCCTGCCTTCGCAGGGGAACGGGAAACTCATTTGGCAGTTTCGGGTGCCGCTGACGCCGAAAGCAAAAACGCCGCCAACCCGGGTGGGTGGCGGCGTTTTTAATGGTGGGCGTGGCAAGGATTGAACTTGCGACCCCTGCGATGTCAACACAGTGCTCTACCACTGAGCTACACGCCCATCCCTTGGGGTGACGGCCCCCTAATATCCCCGGCCACGCTTGGCAACCCCTTCGCGGCGGATGATGTCGTTATTGTTGGCTCGACCGATCGGCGCGGCCGAACAGATTGTCGACTTCGCGCACGAGATCTTTGAGGTGAAACGGCTTTGACAAGAGTTTCGCTTGCGGCACATTTTCTTCGGCGCGCAGCGACACGGCGGCAAAGCCGGTGATGAACATCACCTGCGTTTGCGGCGCGACCTTGGCGGTGTGCTGCGCAAGCTCGATTCCATCCATTTCGGGCATGACAATGTCGGACAGCAGCAGGTCGAAGGTTCCCGAATCGATGTAGGGAACCGCGGCGGTGCCGCGATCGACGGCGGTGACGTGATAGCCGGCGCTGGTCAGCGCCCGCGCAAGATATTCGCGCATCACGTCATCATCCTCGGCCAGAAGAATACGAATCATATGAAAATCTGTCCCCTGGTCGCTCGATACGGCCGGTTCCGGTCGACCCTATCCTTAATTCCACGTCTGCCATAGCGGCAGAGATTTAACAAATTGACTTGGCGACGCTGGATTCGTCGCGCTTTTTTTGCCACCCATGGTCCATGCTCTCCCGCGCTCCCCCGTCGACCGCCATCGCCGTCGACCGCCCTTCGGCCATCGGTCCGGTGGTCGTTTCGGTGCCGCACGCGGGACGGATATATCCTCCCGAAATCCTGGCAGCGGCGCGCGTCGGGAAGGGCGATCTGGAGCGACTGGAAGATAGTTGGTGCGACTTGATCGCGCGCGGAGCCGTCGATGCCGGCGCGACGATCGTCCACGGTCTGTGGGCGCGCGCCGTCGCCGACTGCAATCGCGGCGAGGGGCAGATGGCGCCGGGCGAAGTCGCGATGCCGCTACGCGCGCAATTTTCGGCCCCGGGGCGCAAGGAGCGCGCCGGCCTTGGCGTCGTCCCGACGCGGCTGGCCGATTGCGGGCCGCTCTGGAAACTGCCGATCGATCAGGCGGCGCTGCAATGGCGGCTCGATTCCTTTCACCGACCCTATCATGCCGCACTCGCGGCAGCTTTGGCGGCGGCGCGTGAGCGGTTCGGCTACGCCATCCTGTTCGATCTGCACTCGATGCCGTCGATTCCGATTGGCCAACCGGGCCATGGCGCGCGGATCGTCGTCGGCGATCATTTCGGGGTGACGTCGGCGGGGTGGCTGGTTGACCTGGTGCTGGAGGCAGCCGAACGCCTGGGCGAGCCGGTGTCGCGCAACCAGCCCTATGCGGGCGGACATATCATCCGCACGCATGGCAATCCGGGACACGCGGTCCACGCGGTGCAGATCGAGATCGACCGGCGCCTGTATCTGACGCCTGACCGTGCGCCCGATGCCCCGCGAATTGCGACAATCGCGCAATGGTTTGCCGACCTGGTAGGCGCGGCGGCGCGCGCACGTCCGATGCCCGACGCCAATATTCAGGCCGCTGAATAAAAAACCACCCCGTACCGAAGTACGAGGTGGCCAGGGTCCAGGGAGGACGCGCCACGCCAAAGCTGGCGGGACGCTGGCCGCGGTGGAAAGGGGGAAAACCACGGCGGCGTAGAACAAATCTAGGGTGCTGTGCGCCGATTTACAAGAAGCGACGGTGCAGAATCTGCAATATGCGAAGAAATTGGTCGGGGAGAGAGGATTCGAACCTCCGGCCCCTGCCTCCCGAAGACAGTGCTCTACCAGGCTGAGCTACTCCCCGACCGATCTGCGCGCCGACCGGGGTCGCCGCGAAGGCAGGGCGGTCCTCTAGACGCGCAATCGGCGAACTTCAAGCGCCAATCGGCACATTGATCTGGATTGCCGCAACTAGAGCATTTCGGCACTTCGAAAACTGAAATGCCCGTCCGCAACGAATATCAGATGATCGACCAGCTCGATGTCCATGGTGCGCAGAAAATGCGCCGTTTCCTGTGTCGTCCGCGTGTCGGCGGCGCTCGGGCGGGGATCGCCCGACGGGTGGTTGTGCGCCATGATCACCGCGACGACCCCGCTGCTGATCAGGCCGCGCCAGCAGCGCGGCGGGATGATGCAGCGGATGGCGTTGTCGCCACCGGTGCGTTCGACGCGAACGAGCCGGTCAAACACGTCAAACCCAGCCAACAGCAGCGTTTCGCGGTCAGCGGCAAAATGCGGGCGCAAAAGATGCCGCGCGATGTCGTCTTCGGCATCGCAAGCGACATAGCCCGCCATTTCCGATGGAACGGCGGGCGGGTCGATGGGGGCGAGCAGGGTCATGGAATATGCCATGTGCGTCGCGCGCGCGCGCGCCAATCGACGACTGCGCCGCATTGGACCCTTTCTGCGCGCATCCCCGTTGCGCCCTTGTCCGCATGGCGCGCGCGGCCTAGCAAAGAGCGACCAAAACGGGAGCGAGTCTTGGCCGAGTCCATCCATTATGAACTGCAATATCTCGACCTGATGCGCCGCATCTGGGTCGAAGGCGACGAGCGGGTCGATCGAACCGGAGTCGGAACGCGGTCGCTGTTCGGCGAAACGATGCGATTCTCGCTGAAGGACGACGCAATTCCTTTGCTGACGACCAAGCGCGTCTATTGGAAAACGGCGCTGCGCGAGCTGTTGTGGTTCCTGACCGGCGATACCAATATCCGTTCGCTCGTCTCGCAAGGCGTCAAGATCTGGACCGACTGGCCGCTCGAAAAATATCGCAAGACGACGGGCGAGGCGATCAGCGCCGAGGAATTCGAGGCGCGGATCATCGCCGATGACGACTTTGCCGCGCAATGGGGCGATCTTGGTCCCGTTTATGGCCATCAATGGGTCAACTGGCCGCGCTACGAGCCTGCGGGCGAGGGTCTGTTCCGCCGCACAAGCCAGGGGCACAACCAGATTGCGGCGCTGATCGACGGGCTGCGGAACAATCCGGGGTCGCGTCGGCATATTTTCACCGGCTGGAATGTCGCCGATCTCGACCGCATGGCGTTGCCGCCGTGCCATATGACCTATCAGTTCCACGTGCGCAGCGACGGCGGGCTGTCGTGCCTGTTGTTCCAGCGTTCGTGCGATCTGGGGCTTGGTTTTGCGTTCAATATATTCGAGGCCGCGCTGCTGACCCGCATGGTTGCCGACCAGTGCGGCCTGCACGCGCATGAACTGGTGTGGACCGGGGGTGACGTGCATCTCTATCTCAACCACGCCGAACTGGTCGAACAGCAAATGGGGCGCACCCCGGCGGGCGCGCCAAAGCTTCGGATCTTGCGCCGTGCTGACAGCATTTTTGACTATAACTTCGATGACTTCGCGGTCGAAGCTTATACGCCGCAGGCACATATTTCGGCACCGGTAGCGGTGTGATCGCTAGCGTTGCATTCATATGGCGATCGAAATAATATGTCGCCACGCTGAAATATAACTAGGCGCTGATTCGCGCCGCAATGGGAAGACGATATGCCCGAAACGGACCGGCGCCCGGCGAGCAATCTGCAGCCGCTGTCGCTTCATATCCCCGAACCGCGCTATCGCCCGGGCGACACGCCTGATTTTGGCGATATTGTCGTTCCCGCGGTCGATGCGACGCCGCGTCCAGGCGAAGCGACGAAGCCCGATGCTATGCGCGACCTGTGCTACGGCCTCGTCCGTGTGCTCGATTTTGACGGGCAGGCCAAGGGCCAGTGGGATCCCAAGCTGAGCCCCGAGCGGCTGCGCACGATGCTGCGCTACATGATGCTGGTCCGCGCCTTCGACGACCGCATGTTCCGCGCCCAGCGGCAGGGCAAGACCAGCTTCTACATGAAATGCACCGGCGAAGAGGCGACATCGGTCGCCTCGACCATGGCGCTCGATCGCGGCGACATGTGCTTCCCCAGCTATCGCCAGCAGGGCATTTTGATCGCGCGCGACTATCCGCTGATCCAGATGATGAACCAGATTTATTCGAATCGCGGCGATCATCTGCTCGGACGCCAGCTGCCGATCATGTACTCGGCGCCCGAGCATGGGTTCTTCAGCGTGTCGGGTAACCTCGCGACGCAATATCCGCAGGCGGTGGGCTGGGCGATGGCGTCGGCTTCCAAGGGCGACAGCCGCATCGCGACGGTGTGGTGCGGCGAGGGGTCGTCGGCCGAGGGGGACTTCCACTCGGCATTGACCTTTGCGACGGTCTATAACGCGCCGGTCATTTTCAATGTCGTCAACAACCAGTGGGCGATCTCCAGCTTTTCGGGCTTTGCCGGCGGCGAGCGCACGACCTTTGCAGCGCGCGCCGTGGGTTACGGGATTGCCGGGCTGCGGGTCGATGGCAATGACCCGCTGGCGGTCTATGCCGCGACGCAATGGGCCGCGGATCGCGCCCGGACCAACAGCGGGCCGACGTTGATCGAGCATTTCACCTATCGCAGCGAAGGGCATAGCACGTCGGACGACCCGAGCGCCTATCGCCCCGCCGATGAAGCCTCGGCATGGCCGTTTGGCGATCCGATCGTGCGTTTGCGCCAGCATCTCGAAACGCTGGGCGAATGGGATGGCGAACGGCATGAGGCGCAGCGGGCTGAACTCGAAGATTTGGTAAAAACGACGCAGAAGCAATCGGAAAAGCTTGGTATTTTGGGGCATGGCATGCACCAACCGTTCGAGACGATGTTCCAGGACGTGTTCGAAGACATGCCCTGGCACCTGAAGGAACAATGCGCGCAGATGCTCGCCGAACAGGAAGCGAAGTTCGGCCCCGACTGGAAGCCCGAATGATGAGCGCCGACACGATGACTGCGACCAAGACCATGAACATGATCGAGGCGATCAACAGCGCGATGGACGTGATGCTCGAACGCGACAGCAATGTCGTTGTGATGGGCGAGGACGTCGGCTTTTTCGGCGGCGTGTTCCGCGCGACTGCGGGATTGCAGAAAAAACATGGGAAAACGCGCGTTTTCGATACCCCGATCAACGAATGCGGGATCATCGGGGTCGCGGTCGGCATGGGCGCCTATGGCCTGCGTCCGGTACCCGAGATCCAGTTTGCCGACTACATCTATCCCGGGCTCGACCAGTTGGTCAGCGAAGCGGCGCGGCTGCGCTATCGCTCCGCGGCAGATTTCATCTGTCCGATGACGGTTCGTACGCCATTCGGTGGCGGCATTTTCGGCGGCCAGACGCACAGCCAGTCGCCCGAATCGATCATGACGCATATTTGCGGCGTGAAAACCGTGATCCCCTCCAATCCCTACGACGCAAAAGGCCTGTTGATCGCGGCGATCGAGGACAATGACCCGGTCGTCTTCCTCGAACCCAAGCGCATCTATAACGGTCCGTTCAGCGGCTATTATGACCGCCCGGTCGAGCCATGGTCCAAACACGCGGCGAGCGCGGTGCCCGAGGGGCATTATCGGATCGAGCTTGGGAAGGCCGCGACGGTGCGCGAGGGCGAGGCGCTGACCGTGCTCGCCTATGGTACCATGGTCCACGTCGTGAAAACTATTGTGGAAGAATTGAAGGTCGATGCAGAAATCATTGATCTTAGGACGCTTCTTCCGCTCGATATCGACGCGATCGAGGCATCGGTGAAGAAGACCGGGCGCTGTCTGGTGATCCACGAAGCGACGCGCACCTCGGGTTTTGGCGCCGAACTGGCCGCGCTGGTACAGGAACGCTGCTTTTACCACCTCGAAGCGCCGGTCGAGCGCGTCACCGGCTTTGACACGCCCTATCCGCACAGCCTGGAATGGGCCTATTTCCCCGGTCCGGTCCGCATCGCGACCGCGCTGACCAAGATTTTGAAGGACTGACGCCAATGGCTCGCTATTCATTCCGCCTGCCCGACATTGGCGAAGGTATCGCCGAGGCCGAGATCGTTGCCTGGCACGTGCGTGTAGGCGAACGCGTCGAGGAAGACGCGCAGCTGGCCGACATGATGACCGACAAGGCGACCGTCGAGATGGAATCGCCGGTGTCAGGGATCGTCGTCGAGCTGGCCGGTGAGGTCGGCGACCTGATTGCGATCGGATCGACGCTGGCGGTTATCGAAACCGATGGCGACGGCGAAGTCGACGCGCCGCCGATGGACAAGGCGGTCGAAGCGCAGATCGAAGCCGAAACGCCGGGGATGGATTCCGAGCCTGAACCCAAGGTAACAGAGTTAACATCGGCCGCTGAGGCGCCGCATCCGGCCGAAAAGCCTTCCGAAACGCCGGCGGCTCCCGCGGCCCCGGCTGTCGCTGTCCACCACGACGCCAAAGTCCTTGCATCGCCCGCCGTTCGCGCCCGCGCGAAGTATCTGGGGATCGATCTGGGGCAGGTGCAGTGCGACGGCGACCGCATTCGCCACGCCGATCTCGACGCTTTCCTGCGCTATAGCAGCGGACAGGGCTATCACAGCCCCGGCGCCAGCCGTGCGCGCGCCGACGAGCCGATCAAGGTTATCGGCATGCGGCGCAAGATTGCCGAGAATATGGCGGCGTCGAAACGCGCTATCCCTCATTTCACCTATGTCGAGGAAATGGACGTCACCGCGCTGGAAGAAATGCGCGCCGATTTGAACGCCAATCGCGGCCAGCGGCCAAAGTTGACGATGTTACCTTTCCTGATTGTAGCGATTTGCCGCACGATTCCGCAGTTTCCGATGATCAACGCGCGCTATGACGATGAAGCGGGCGTGGTGACGCGCTACGGCGCGGTGCATCTGGGCATGGCGACGCAGACCGATGCGGGACTGATGGTCCCCGTGATCCGCGACGCGCAGGACAAGAATGTCTGGCAATTGGCGAGTGAAATCAGCCGATTGGCTGAGGCTGCGCGGACCGGAAAAGCGAAGGTTGACGAACTGTCGGGATCGACGCTGACGATCACTTCGCTGGGGCCACTCGGCGGTATTGCGACGACCCCGGTGATCAACCGGCCCGAGGTCGCGATTATCGGCCCGAACAAGATTGTCGAACGCCCGGTTTTCGACGGCGACGACATTCGCCGCGCGAAGCTGATGAACCTGTCGATCAGCTGCGACCACCGGGTCGTCGATGGCTGGGATGCCGCGAGCTATGTCCAGGCGCTGAAAAAGCTGGTTGAGACGCCGGTTTTGCTGTTCGCGGATTGATAAGCCTAACCAACAACCGTTTGTGTCGAGCGTAGTCGAGACACGCTGCGTTGGCGTGCGCCTTCACGTGTCTCGACTTCGCTCGACACGAACGGAGTGGGTGTAGGTTTAGAGCCCCAGCCCGGCAAAGCTTGTCTGGTCGAACTTCAGCTTGAACGTCACATAGGCGCCCGAGCGCGAATAGCGCGCGTCTTCGAAATCGCGGTCGTGGAAACCCGCGAAATTATAGCCGAAGGTGATGTTCGCATTCTTCATCGGCGCCAGCGTCACGGTCGGCCCGCCCGCCCAGTTAACAGTGTCAGCATCGGTGCCGACGCGCACGGTTCCCGACGCGCCGACGTCGACATGCTCGCCGAGGTTGAAGCGGAAATCGGCGCCGATCAGGTTCGACCACCCCTTGACGTCGTCAGCGCCGAACTTGTCGAAATTGTAGCGCGTGCCCCAGAAAAAGCCGAATTCGCCCTTTTCGTACCATGCGCGGCCCGCGCCGCGGCGGTTTTCGCGGTCGCCGAGCGGGGTCCAGTTGACCGACAGGCTGTTGAGCAGGCGGCGGCTGGTGGCGTCGCCGTCGATCGTCAGCGCGCCGCCGCCGATCGGGCCGGGCTGTCCCGCGATGGCGTCGCGGACCTTGTCCGAACGGAACTCGCTCTTGTTGAGCCACGAAATGGTGGAATTCGCGGGGCGGTGCGCCCAGCTCATCTCGAAATTGATAACCTCGGTCGTCGGGGTCGTGCCGCTCCCGCTGGCCTTCGCATAGGTGAACAGCGCACCGAGCGCACGGCCTTCGCCGAGCTGGCGGAGGCCGCCCAGCGTCAGCCCGTAGCGATTGGCGATCTCTCCATCGCGATATTCGGCGCGGCCCGTCAGCGTCCAGCGATCGGCGCGATAGGTGGCGCCGGTGCTGATCGCGAGGAAATCTTCGGTCAGCGTCCCGTTGTCACCAAGGAAACCGCCCGAAGCAACGGGTTGGTTGACATTGATAACATCGCTCGCCCGGATTCCGCCAAGGGTGCGATTGCCGTCGATCGACACATCGACCGACCAGCGCTCGCCGAGCTTCAGCGACTGCGACAGGCCATAAGCGGCAAAGCTGCGCGGGCCATATTCGCCGATCTGCTGCTGGTTCGCGGTGGCGAGCATGCGTGCGCCCGACCAAGGGGTCAGGTCGAAACCCAGCCGCGCGGTGCGCGCCTTGATGGTATCGCCGTCGGCGATTTCATAGCTGCCGACCAGATTGACGTCGCGATGGATCGCAAAGCGCGCACCGAGGCGGTGGCGGGTCGGGAAATCGATGCTCGCATCCTTGCCGCCCAGCGCGAATTCGGTCTGCGCGTCGAGTTCGAGGCGTTTTTCGAACAGTCGCTGCGTCGCGCCGAACTGGACGATGTTCGAGCGGTTGCGCGTGCCATCCGACAGCCGGTCGTCGGCGTGGGTCAATCCGGCACGCGCCACCGTCGTGCCATTGTCATATTCGGCCAGCGCCCGCGCGGCGCGGCGGCGCGCGCCGGTATCCAGATAATCTTCCTGCCAGGCGCTGCCGGTCAGCGACAGGGTGCGAGCGGCGCGCAGCCGGGCATCGACCCCGAATTTGCGTGTGCCATTCTCGCCGCGGTTGAGTTGGCCCGCGCCAAAGCCGCTCTCGCGCTCGCGGACGTACGCGAGGAAGTCTGCGTTGCTGCTGTGATGTTCGGCTTCGATCAGCCATGCCTTGGCGGTGCCGACCGCGGCATTGCCGCCATTAGCCGACTTGGCATCGCTGACCGCCAGTTCGGCGCGAACTTCGGTGTCGATATTCGGCCGATAGCGCGCGTCCACGCCGCCGAGGTCGGTTTTTGCGTTTCCGTCTTCGTCATGGATGAAGGTCGCGCCGACCCGCAGTTTTTCGTCATTCGACTGGTAGCTGACGCGCCCTCCGGCGTTGAGCACGCGCTGTCCGACGCCATCGACCTCATATTCGGCGACGATGAACTGCGGATCGAGATCCGACGAGCGGCTGAGCACCGGGCTGCGGAAGCGGATCGTGCCGGACAGATAGTCGATGTCATAATCGACGTGGCGCGTCATGCTGACACTGTCAACAATGCGCTCGCTGCGCAGGCGATCGCGCGTTTCAATGACGATGCGTTCGCTGTTGGGCAGGATATCGCGCGCCCCGAGCTGATACGGCCCGGTCAGGCCGTTGCCCTGGATTTCGTCGCGGCGGAACCGATAGGGGGTATCGGCGACGAACGCGGTCGCGGCAAAGTTCCTACCGCGATACTCGGCTTTGCCGCCGTTGAGCGCGCGCTGGTACCGTGCAAGTTCGGGTTCGGAAATGCCGGTCTCGATATCGCCGAACATCGCATAGAATTGCGGGCGCTCCAGGCGGAGGTAGAGCTTGCGCACCGACGCCGCATCGTAACGCGTCTCGTTGCGATCGGCATAGATGGTGTAATAGGCGCGCGGATCGATAACACCGCCGAAGCGTGCGTCGTCCTGCTCCTTGTCGCTGTCGTACGCCAGCGTCATCAGCCATTTGCCGCGCACGCGGCCCTTGGCATAGAGCGCGAGGCGCGCATCGGCGTTCAGATCGTCGAGCGTTTCCGCAACCGGTTCCATGCGATCGTCGAGCGTGTTGTAGCCGAGCGTCCCGGCGGCAAAGCCGACGACGGTCCACGGCCGATCGCCCGGATCGAGCCAGGTTTCGATCGTCTGCTTGCGCGTCACCTTGTCGTCGCGGAAGATGAAATCCATCGCCAGCGTTCCCGACGCGGTCGTCGGTTCGAGTTCGATATAGGCGATACCGTCGTCGCCATCGATTTTCCACAGCGGCTGGGCGCGCTCGAGCCCGGCGAGCTGGCGCGCCTGCTGCGCATCGGCCTCGACCGCCGGATAATAGGGGGCAGGGACGCTGAAATCACCCGTCAGCCCGGCGCGCACGGGCTTGCCGTCGCGATCGGTCAGCCGCACCGCGATCACCGGGCGCGTCACGCCGTCGGCGACCAGCACCGAGCGTTCGCGTACCAGACTGGCGCGCATCGGTGTGATCGAATAGTGAACATCGCGCTCCAGCGTCGTGATGATAACGCCGTTCACATCCTTGACCTCGGCGATCAGGCGGTTTTCGCCCTCGCGAATTTCGAGCCCGCGCCACAGACTGACCGCGATGGTGCCGTCGGCGGCCTTGCTGGTGCCTTCAAAGGTCAAAGGATCGGCGGCCTTGCCATTGACGCGCAGCGTGACCGTCTGACCCGGCACGTGCTTGATCGCGGCGCGGATCGCCTTTGAGCGCGGATTGTGATCGGTGGCGGGAAACAGCCATTCGATGCCCGGGGTTTGTCCAGCGAGCCAGTCGCGACCCGCCCCGGCCGCCTCCGGGTCGCTGAGGACGACCGGCGCCGCAACGGCCGAGGTTTTAGCCGCTGCGCGCGGCGCGCTGGCGACGGCGCGGAAATCGGCGCGCTTGAGCGCTCCGCCGCGGCCTTCGACAAAGCGCGAGATGGCGCTGCCCGCGCTTTGCGTCGAGCGTGCACAGTCGATCGGCGCGCGGTCGAGCGGCAGCGTCGACGGATCGATCTGGACGACGTGGAGGCCGGGGCGCACGCCTTCGAAGTGATAACGGCCATCTTCGTCGGTGACGGTGTAGCTGCCGTCCTGAAGCATCACGCGAACACCCGCGATGCCGTCGGCCTTGCGCGGATCGACCGTGCAACCGCCGTCGGTGATGCGCCCGATGATCGTCATCCGGTCGCCGAGCTGGTCGCGTTTGATCGAGATCGTCGCCTCGGCAATGTTGCTCGCTGCTCCGCGGTTATCGATGGCCGAGGCGCGGTTGAGCGCGTTGCCAGGCTGCGCCGAAACGATGACTTCGGCCAGATAGGTCAGCAAAACGGTCCGCGATGCGCCGATGCTGGGCACCACCACGCTGAATTCGCGGCCGTTGGCGGCAACATTGGCAGTGACGCGCACCCCGTCGATTCGCACGGTGTCGGGGCGCAGGCGCATGCCGGGCGGCAGGACGTCGTTGACCGTCACGGCGCCGGTGGTGCGCCGCGCGTCGCGGTTCGCGACCTCGATGCGGTACTGGATCACGTCGCCGGGCACCGCGACCTGCGTCGAGGTTGTCTTGCGCAGCACCAGCGGCAGGCCGGGCTGATCGACCGGAATATCGACGCGTACCGGGGCAGGGCTGTTCAGCGTGAAGGGATTGCCATAGCTGGCGCCGCTGATTTCGAATGGCAGACCATCGTCGGGACGGCGGAATCCAGCCAGATCGGCGGGATTCGAGGTCGACGGCGCGGTGAACGGCGACGGCGGCTGGACGATCAGGCGATAGCTTCCCGGTGCGACGAACGGGAAACGATAGTCGCCCGGCGGGAAATTATAGGTCGTGCCGCCCGAATCGGTGACACTCCGTCCCGTGATCACGCTGGAAGGGTAGGCGGAAATCCCGTCGTCGCCGAAAACCTGCGCGGGCTGACCCGTCGCGGCGTCGACGATGGTAACGCGGCTGCCCGGAACCGGCGCGCCGTCGCCGCTATCGAACACGATGCCGAAGGGATCGACGAGGAAGTTGATCGTCGCCAGCGCGACCAGGCTGGCGTTCGCCTGGTCGGTGACGCGCAGCGACAGCGCCGCGCCCGGATTGACCGACAGACGGCAGTCGCCCGGCGCGACGGCGGGCGGGACGCCGACCGTGTTGATAAACCCGACGAATTCGCCGCTGTTGTTGGCCGTTTCCGTCAGCGTAATCTGCTCACGGTCGCCATTTTCAAGCTCGAGCACGACGTCGAGCGTATCACGCGCCTGCGGATCGGCATTCGCCGATGCGAGCGTGACCCCGACGACGAGCATTTCGCCGGCGCGGAAATTGTCGGTGCTTTGCAGCGAGGCAGGGGCGGTCGAGATGCCCTCATAGACCCCGCTGAGCGGGATCGTGCTGCTGGTGCTGCCGAGGCTGGTGCTGCCGTTCGCGATGCCGCTGCTCAAGGCGTTGGCGATGGGGCCGCCGGCACGGCTGCACTGGGTCGGCGCCAGCGGCACCGATTTGTTGCCGCCGCCGTTGGTCAGGCGGTACGTGGTAATCGTCGGCCGTTCGGGCGGACGCGGCGCCACGGTGACGTCGACGCGGTTCGACAGCGCCTGACCGGGGTTCCCGTCATGCGTCCACTGCGCCGAAGCGGTGTTCGTGATCACCTGCGCTTCTGCCCGGGGAACCGCAGGCAGCAGGGCTGCCGCGACCAGGGAGGTCACAAGGCCGAAATATTTGGTTCCGAGTGCCATGACAGCCCCGAATGGAGCAGCGGGAGGCGGTTTTTGGGCCGCACCCGCTGCTCAATCGGTTCTCCGATCAGTTGACCGTCGCGCGGAAGACGAGCGTGCTCGTGGCGCCCGCTGCGATCGATGCGATCGTGCCCGACACGTTGGGCGCGGTGTAACTGCCGCCCGCGGTGCCGTTGAAATCGCACGTGCCGCTGGGAACGGTGCCCGTGTAGGTACCGCCGAGCAGGATCGAACTCGGAATGTAGGTCAGCTGGCCCGGCACGGCATCGTTGATGACCACCGAGCTGGCGGCCGCCGCGCCTGTATTGGCGACGGCGATACAATATTCGACAACTGCACCCGGGATCAGCTTCGGATTTGTCGTGCCGTTGAACGGATCCGAGATCACGCGGCTGCTCTTGGCGACCGCAAGCGTCGCCGTCTGCACCGTATAGTCGTCGTTGTCGCTGTGCGAACCGTCGCGCGCGGCGTCGCCGGTCACGCCCGCGATGTCGGCAAAGACCGTGTCCTTGCCCGCCGTATTGGCTCCGGTCGTCTCGGTGATCGCAGCGCCCTGGGTGCTCGCGGTACCGCCTTCGCGAGCGGTGGCGCGCAAGGTAACGCCGGCGACGGCGTTGTTGGCGAGCCCCGCCGGAATGTCGGCGACGACGAACAGGCGGATCGCGGTATCGACGACCAGTTCATCGACGAAACCGGTGAGCAGGGTATCGCCCACATCCCAGCTGCCGACCGTACCGGTGACCGTATTATCGCGGTAAATCCGTACGTTGGTGGCGTTGAACGTGTCCGTCCCACCGTGCGCCGCGGTGCCGCCGACGATCTGCGACGCGACGAGCGCGAAATCGAGCGTTTCGTTCGAGCTGTTCGTCAGCTGGAATGTCGTGACGGCGTTCGTCTGCCCCGGCACGACGTTGGTCGTGACCGTGCCGACTTCTTCGACGAGCAGGTTGATCTTGCGGTCGACGGTGAAATTGTTCGACGCCGATTGCTGGCCCTGCGCAACGCCACCGACCTGATAGTCGACGGTGGCGGTATTCGTGATCGTGGTACCCGCGGTCGTCCCGGCAGCAAGTGCCGGGGTGGCGGCGAGACTTGTGATCGCCGCCAGACCGATGATGCCCACGGTGTTCAGCTTGCTGGTCATAGCTGAGCTCCTTGGCTTTGGTCGATTGCCGTTTCCCCACCGCTGGCAATCATTAAGCGGTTATTTTAATTCACTATTTTACGACTCCTCGAAACATCAGCTTGCCGCTGGCACCCGCCGGAATGGGCTTTTGAAAGGCCCAGCGGATGTGCGTGACATCGTCCGGCTGCGCGGCGCGGCGGGTGCCGTCGGCCATCGTCACCGTGAGTTGATCGAGCTGGCCCCAGCCCCGACCGCCATCGATCGAGACGAGCGGCCTGCTGTCGCCCGCATCGGCAAAGCGAACGGCCGCGGGCAGGGGGTTGGTGATGACAAATTTGTCGGCGGGCTGAGCGCCCGCGTTGCGATAATTGAGCACGAACACCAGCCGATCGCCGGGAACGACGACCTTTGGTTCTTCGAGCAAGATCCGCTGCTTACCTTGCGCGTCGGTGCTGACGCGCTCGACAAACACGTCGTTGGCGAGTGCCACCTGGTTGGCGGCAAGCGCCTGACCCGGCAAAAGCGCCGCGAAAAGCAGGAAAAGGGCGGTGCGCATGCGCATCTCCATCAATCGATCGTGGTACGGAAGGTGACGGTGCGGGTCTGGCCCCCGGCAACCGTGCCAAGTGCGACGTTGATCCGCGTGCCATTATAGTCGCCCGCGTCGGCATCGACCGCGTCGGACTGCGCGACGCCGCCAAGCGTGATCGAGCCCGCGACATAGCTGGTGTCAGCGGGGATATTGTCGGTGATCGCCAGCCCGCTGACCGAGCCGCTGCCCGCGACGGTCGCAACGATCGTGTAGGTGATGGTGGCGCCCGGAATCGGGTCTGCGGTGCCGAGCGTGTTGGTCACGACGGCCGATTTCACCAGCGTGACGGTCGCGGCCGACACGATGAACGCGCCCGCGTCGGTGCCATCGGCGCCGGTCGAGCCGACGACGGCGTCGCCGCCGCCTTCGCCCATGCCGGCAAAGCTGTCGCCCGGATCGCCGGTGCCGGTTACCGCGGCCGCAACCAGGCTGACGATCCCGCGGTTGCCGTCGACGACGGTGCCCGGCGTGGTCGCGACGACAAACACCGTCACGCTTTCGTCGGGATCGAGCTCAGGTTCGTTGGCACCGGGCGTATAAAGCGTGTCGGTGCCTGCGTCGAACACGCCGTCGCCATTGTCGATGTAGATTTGGGTGACGACCGGGTCGTAATTGTCCCCGCCAGCGTTGGCGATCGTGCTCAGCACGAAATTTTCGACGCCATTGCCGTTATTGGTGACCGAAAAGGTCAGGACCTGTCCGGTCGCGCCCGGGGTGGTCGGCACATCCGCCGGATTGCTCGAATCGACGGTGACGTCGAGCAATTCATCGACGAGCAGGTCGACTTGGTTCGAATTGATCGTCGTCGAACCGCCGCCTGTGTCAAAGCTGGCCGAGGCGGTGTTGCTGATCGTCGAGCCGGCACGCGTTCCGGCGGCTTGCGCCTGCATTGGCAGCGCGAGCGCGGCCAGCAGGGCGATGGCTGAACAAGAGGGTAGAAGCTGATGCTTCGCGCCCCCCACAGGCGCTTTCATCATCACTTTGACTCCGAAGTGGTTGGTCCTTGGAGCCCTCAGTCGACGAAAAAGGGTAATTTACGGTTAAAAAGCAGCGAGAAAGACGCGTTCTGCCCCAGAAGGAGACAGGTGCCCGGCGCGATTCGTCGCAAAACGGGGCGGCTGGCGCAAAATGCAAAGCACGCGTAAGAAGAGGCGGTTAACGCAAGGAGGCATGGGGTGGCGGACGATCGGGGGAGCAGAGACGCGCGCCCGCGTTCGAACCCTCTCCATCAAATCGAGATCGATGATTTTCGCCGCGATCGGCTGCTCGCGGCGCTTACGCTGATCTTTGGCGCGAGCTTCTGCCTGGGGTTGCCCTTTGCCCTGCAGCACGGCGCAGAGTTTTTTCTGCCACTGACCGCTGCGATCGTGATCGCGATCGCGTTGGTGCCGTTGCTCGAATGGCTCGAGCGGCGCGGCGTTCCGTCGGCGCTGGCGGCGTTTCTTTCGCTCACCGGGTTTCTGATGCTGATCAATGCCGCGCTGGCGATCATCGTCGTGCCCGCGACGGGCTGGTTTGCGCGGCTGCCCGATTCGATCCCGCGGATCCAGAGCAACCTGGCGCCGCTGATCGATTTTTATTCGACGCTGCAAAGGTTTGTCGATCGCACATTGTTGTCGATGGCGAGCGGGAGCGAGGCGACGGCGCAGGCGGTGGCAGCGACAGCGCCAACGTCGGTCGTCGACTATTTCATCTCGGCGGCGCCATCAGCGGCGATCCAATTGTTCTTTGCCGTGCTGGTCATCTTTTTCTTTCTGTCGGGATGGACGCGCCTCCGCAAAGGTACGATCCGGCGCCGTGGCAGCTTCGATGGCGCGATGCAGACGGCGCGGGTGATCCAGAATGTTGTTGATGCCACCGCCGACTATCTCGCCACGATCACCTTGATCAACGCAATCCTGGGACTGTCGGTCGCGCTGCTATTGTGGGCGCTTGGCATGCCGTCGCCCTTCATGTGGGGCGGCATCGTCTCGCTATGCAATTTCGTGCCCTATGTCGGCCCGATTGTGGCGGCGATCCTGCTGGGACTGGGTGGGTTGATGACCTTTGATGCGGTCGGGCTGGCGTTGCTGCCCGCGCTTTTGTTCATCGGTGTCCACACTGTGGAGGCGAATCTGATCACGCCGTTGGTGCTCGGCAAGCGGCTGACAATCAATCCCTTGCTGATTCTGGTGTCGCTCAGCTTCTGGGGCTGGGTGTGGGGCGCGCCCGGAGCGCTGCTCGCGGTGCCGCTGCTGCTGATTTTGCAAACGGTGTTGCAATCGACCGGGACGCCCGATCTCGCGGGATTCCTGTTCGAACGCGGCACGTTGACGACGGTCGACGAGATGCGCGATCGATTAAATCGAAGCCAATTCGAAAGGGATGGTTGACAGGTCGGGGCGAGCGCCATATTGGCGCGGCTCCCAAGCGCACGCGGGTGTAGCTCAGTTGGTTAGAGTGCCGGCCTGTCACGCCGGAGGTCGCGGGTTCGAGCCCCGTCACTCGCGCCATTCCTTGTCTTTCGGGACGGAATGGCCACCGCAGCTTGGAACTATTCCATCACCGGAAATCTGGAAATGGCGCGGCTGTCAGTCGCGCCATCTCCCCAATTCCATCCATCGCAGCAGCGGCTTGAGCGGCAGGATCCAGACGATCCCGGCGACCAGATAGAAAATCGCCTGGACCAGCACCGGCCAGGCGCCGATCCATGGCGACAGGCTGGCGACGATCGCGGTCCAGCCGCCGATCAGCGCGAGGATCAGGAACATGCCCGCGGGCTTGCGCCAGCTTGGCTGGGGGTTGGCCGGATCCTCACTCACAAACGATCTCCGCAAAGGATGAATTCCTGTTCGGTCAATATCGCGTCGAGCGCGACGTCGGTCGATTCGCGCGGCGTAGCGTCGATTTCCTGCACCGACCAGCCGATACCGATCCGCAGCGCATCGGGATGCGCGGCGAAATAGCGATCATAATGACCGCCGCCCTGGCCGATGCGGCCGCCTTGGCGGTCGAAACCGACCAGCGGGCAAAAAATGAGGTCGGGTTCCACGCGCGGCGCATCATCGGCGGGCTGCCGCGTTCCCCACGGCCCCTTTTCCAGCGCTTCATCGGGCTGCCAGCGCCGAAAATCCATCGTATCGACGCGCGCGGCGTGGTGCGGCAGCGCGAGCGCGCCCGCCGCCGCGAGCTCGCCGAACATCGGCAGGATGTCGGGTTCGTCGCCCCACGCGGCATAGGCGCCAACAATGGCATGGCGGGCGAGCAGGTCCGAAAGCGATGCGGGTAGCGCGCGAAACGCCGCAAACTGCGCCATCCCGTCGAGATTCGCGGCGAAATGCTTGCGGCGAAACCGCAGCTTTTCGCGCAGCCTCTGTTTCTGCTGGACCAGATCGGCGGACCAATGGCTCATCGCGCCCTCCGGCTTCGGATACGCCCGTTTAAGGGTCGGTTGGCGGGACCGCCGAGGTCGTTTGCTGGAAGATCCTCTGACGCCAGTAACGTCAGGTGGGGACCATGTACGTCGGACCAGGGTCCGGGCAGGGACAGCCCCCTAGGATGATGTATCGCCTCAGGGATTTTCGCAAAAGCTCGTGCCGGGCAGTACCCGCCGTCCCTTATGTAGGGGGGCGAGTGCCTGCGCTCAAGAGATTTGCTCGACTTTCGTCGCCAAAGCCTCGATCCGATCGGCGATCTGCAGCAGGGCGCGATCATGGGCCGGCTTCGCGGACGCCGCCGCCGGGGCCGAGCGCAACGCTTCCAGTTCTTTGAGCGCCGCCTGTTCGCGCGTCACCGCGGCGCGCAGTTCGTCGCGCGCCGCGGCCTCGCGGCTTTCGGCCAGCGCGACCGCCGCGCGCAGCGAATCGGACTGCGGCTCGGCCTTGTCGGCCTTGCCCCTGGCTTCCTGGGCATCGTCGGCGAGCATCAGCGCGGCGAACAGGAGCTGACGAACTTCGGTTCCGCCCTGAATTCCGCGGGCCTTTTCATCGACGACGGCGGCGAGCTGGAGCAGCTGCGCTTCCTCTCCGTCGGCGCAATGAACGTCGTAGGGACGTCCGGCGATCATCAGCTTGACATCAGCCACGGTCGGCCTCCGCAATCAATCGGTCGAGTTCGCCGATCACCGCGGCGACTTCGGCCCGGAGCGCCGACTGGTCGGCTGCCGGGGCCGCTGAAGCGGATGGCGGCTGCTTTGGCGGATTGGCCAGCGCCTTTTCAATGCGACTGAGCGCGCGTTCGATGCGGCCGATGGCCAGGCTGGATTCGTCGAGGTCGAGTTCCATGCGCGATGGGTAGCAGCGCGGGCAGGGGGGTGCAATTGCCCTGTCGGTCCAAAATGCGCCGATTTTCCGTTCGCAGCGGTTGACTCCTGACCCCGCCGCCGCAAAGGGCTGTGCGCATCCAGTCGGGCCGTAGCGTCCGGCGCCTGCCCAGCCATTTCCGGGGGACAAATGACACTGCCCGAACGTCAGCTCGCCAATGCGATCCGCGCGCTTGCGATGGACGCTGTTCAGGCCGCAAACAGCGGCCATCCGGGGATGCCGATGGGCATGGCCGACGTCGCGACGGTGCTCTATTCGGACTATCTGAAATTCGATCCCAGCGACCCCAAATGGGCCGATCGCGACCGATTCGTGCTGTCGGCGGGGCATGGTTCGATGCTCGCCTATGCGACGCTGCACCTCGCGGGCTATGCGCGGCCGACGATCGACGACATCCGCAATTTCCGCCAGCTGCACAGCCCGTGCGCGGGGCATCCCGAAAATTTCGAGCTCGAGGGCGTCGAAACGACGACCGGCCCGCTGGGGCAGGGGCTTGCGACCGCGGTCGGCATGGCGATCGCCGAGCGTCACCTCAACAGCCTCTATGGTGACGATCTGGTCGACCACCGTACCTGGGTGATCGCGGGTGACGGCTGCCTGATGGAAGGCATCAATCACGAAGCCATTGGTCTGGCAGGTCATTTGCAACTCGGTCGGATGACCGTGCTGTGGGATGACAACAAGATCACGATCGACGGGGCGACCGATCTGTCGACGAGCGAGGATATTGCGGCGCGCTATGCTGCGACCGGCTGGCATGTCGAAAGCTGCGACGGGCATGATCCCGCCGACATTCGCCGCGCGATCGATGCGGCGCTCGCCGATCCGCGGCCGTCGCTGATCGCATGCCGCACGATCATCGGCTTCGGTGCGCCTAACAAGCAAGGCACGTCGGCAACGCACGGTGCGCCGCTGGGTGCCGACGAGATTGCCGCGGCGCGCAGCGAACTCGGCTGGACCGCCGAACCTTTCGATATTCCGGCCGACATAGCGGCGGCGTGGGCAGCCTTTGGCAAAAAGGGCAAGGTTCTTCATGCCGAATGGAATGACCGACTTGCAAACAACGAAAAGAAAAAGGAATTTGAAGATCGCCTGAGCGGCAAGTTCGTTCCGGGCGATGCCTTCAAGGCCTATCTCGATGGGCTGGTGGCCGAGCCGCCGAAGGTCGCGACGCGCAAGGCTTCGGAGAACACGCTGAGCGCGCTGACTGCCGATATTGCCGCACTCGTCGGCGGTAGCGCCGATCTGACGGGTTCGAACAATACCAAAACGTCGTCGACCAAGCCGCTGACGAAGAATGATTATTCGGGGCGCTACATCTATTACGGCATCCGCGAGTTCGGCATGGCGGCAGCGATGAACGGCATGGCGCTGCATGGCGGTATCGTTCCTTATGGTGGCACCTTCCTCGTCTTCGCCGATTATTGCCGCGCCGCGATCCGGCTGTCGGCGCTCCAGCAGCAGCGCGTGGTCTATGTGATGACGCACGACAGCATCGGGCTCGGCGAGGACGGCCCGACGCACCAGCCGATCGAGCATCTCCAGTCGCTGCGCGCGACGCCGAACCTGCTGGTGATGCGCCCCGCCGACGCGGTCGAGACCGCCGAGTGCTGGGCGCTGGCGCTGGCGCAGGAAAGCCGCCCGTCGTTGCTCGCGCTGACGCGTCAGAACCTCCCGCCGCTGCGTCATGACGTCACGGAAAATCTTTGCGCGAAAGGTGGTTACCGCCTGCGCGAAGCCAGCGCCGACCGCAAGGTCGTACTTGTCGCGACCGGCTCCGAAGTCTCGCTTGCGGTCGAGATCGCGGACAAGCTGGAGGCCGCGGGCCATGGCGCCGACGTTGTCTCGATGGTCTCGACCGAATTGTTCGACGAACAGGACGGCGCCTATCAGGATGCGATCCTGCCGCGCGACGCGCTGATCGTCTCGATCGAGGCGGGCGCGACCTTTGGCTGGGAACGCTACACCGGCCGCGACGGCCTCCGCTTTGGTATCGACAGCTTCGGTGCCTCGGCACCGATTGACGACCTGTACAAGCATTTCGGCCTGACCGCCGATGCGATCACCCCCCAGATACTGGCAAAGCTCGGCGCCTAACGACCGGGCTTCCATTCGCAGAAAGGACATCATCGACATGGCAGTGAAAGTTGCAATCAACGGTTTCGGGCGCATCGGCCGCAATGTGGCGCGCGCCATCCTCGAACGGACCGACCACGACCTCGAACTCGTGTCGATCAACGATCTGGCCGACGCCAAGGCGAACGCCCGACTGTTCCAGCGCGATTCGGTCCATGGGCCGTTCAATGGCACGGTCGAAGTCGACGGCAACGACCTGATCGTCAACGGCAAGCGCATCCAGGTGACCGCCGAGCGCGACCCCGCCAAATTGCCCCATGCCGCCAACGGCATCGACATTGCGCTCGAATGCACGGGCTTCTTTACCGACCGCAAGGGCGGGCAGGCGCATCTCGACGCCGGTGCCAAGCGCGTCCTGATCTCGGCCCCCGCCAAGGAAGTCGACCTGACCGTCGTTTACGGCGTGAACCACGACAAGATCGGCGCCGAGCATGTGATCGTCTCGAACGCGTCGTGCACCACCAACTGCCTCGCGCCGATGGCCAAGGTGCTGCATGAGAAGATCGGCATCGAGCGCGGCCTGATGACCACGATCCATGCTTATACCAACGACCAGAAGATCCTCGACCAGATCCACTCCGATCCGCGCCGCGCCCGCGCCGCCGCGATGTCGATGATCCCGACCAGCACGGGCGCGGCGGTTGCCGTCGGCCTCGTCCTGCCTGAGCTCAAGGGCAAGCTCGACGGCTCGTCGATCCGCGTTCCCACCCCGAATGTCTCGGTCGTCGACCTGACCTTCACCCCCAGCCGCGACACGACCGCAGAAGAGGTCAACAAGCTGCTGAAGGAAGCCGCCGAAGGCGAGCTCAAGGGCGTGCTCGGCTTCACCGACGAGCCGCTGGTCTCGATCGACTTCAACCACGATGCGCACAGCTCGACGATCGACAGCCTCGAAACCGCGGTGATCGACGGCAAGCTGGTGCGTGTGCTCAGCTGGTATGACAATGAATGGGGCTTCTCGAACCGCATGATCGACACCGCAGGTGTGATCGCCAAGTTCCTCTAAGCCAAAGGAAAGCAGCGATGACCGCGTTCAAGACCCTCGACGACATCGGCGACGTCACCGGCAAGAAGATACTGGTGCGCGTCGACCTCAATGTCCCGATGATCGACGGTGCGGTCGGCGACAAGACGCGGATCGAAGCGGCGATGCCGACGATCCGCGAATTGTCCGACAAGGGCGCGATCGTCCTGCTTCTGGCGCATTTCGGACGGCCGAAGGGCGCGAAAAACCCGACGCAATCCTTGAGCCTCGTCATGGGCGGGGTCGAGGATGTGCTCGGCCATTCGGTGATGTTCATCCCCGAAGCCGTGGGCGAGGGCGCGAAGGCGGGCGTCGCGGTGCTCGCCGCCGGCGATGTCGCGGTGCTGGAAAACACCCGCTTTTACCCCGGCGAGGAAAAGAACGACCCAGCGTTCGCCGACGCGCTCGCCGAGGTCGGCGACCTTTATGTCAACGATGCCTTTTCGGCGGCGCACCGCGCGCATGGTTCGACTGAAGGCATTGCGCGCCGGCTACCTGCTTATGCGGGACGCGCGATGGAAGCCGAGTTGAAGGCGCTCGACGCCGCGCTCGGCAATCCAGTGCATCCGGTGGCTGCGGTTGTCGGCGGCGCCAAGGTGTCGTCGAAGATCGACGTGCTGCGCAATCTGGTCGGGCAGGTCGATCATCTGATCATCGGCGGCGGCATGGCAAACACCTTCCTCGCCGCGCGCGGGGTCGATGTCGGCAAGTCGCTGTGCGAGCATGACCTGGTCGAGACCGCCAATGCGATCTTCGATGCCGCGGACGCCGCGGGCTGCACCATTCACCTGCCTTACGACGTCGTGGTGGCGAAGGAATTCGCGCCCAATCCCCCGACACGGACGGTCAATGTGCATGAGGTGGCTGCCGACGAGATGATCCTCGACGTCGGCCCTGCGGCGACCGAAGCGCTGGCCGATGTGCTCAAGAACTGCCGCACTTTGGTGTGGAACGGCCCGCTCGGCGCGTTCGAGACGCCGCCGTTCGACACCGCCACCGTCGCGCTCGCGAAAACCACAGCGGCGCTGACGCGCGAAGGCTCGCTGATCTCGGTTGCCGGCGGCGGCGATACCGTCGCAGCGCTCAACCACGCCGGGGCGGGCAAGGACTTTACCTTTGTTTCGACCGCTGGCGGCGCCTTCCTCGAGTGGATGGAAGGCAAGCCGCTGCCGGGCGTCGACGCGCTCAAAGCCTGATTTTTCGGCGCATTTGCATCCCGGTGTCGGGATCGCTATGCGCGCCGCACCATACGTATGCAAACCCACGGAGACGTTATGACCACCGCCAATGCCGCCATGCTGGAGCAGATCAAATCGGGACAGGGCTTTATCGCCGCGCTCGACCAGAGCGGCGGCTCGACGCCCAAGGCGCTCAAGGGTTATGGCATCGAAGCAGACGCTTTCTCGAACGACGAGGAAATGTTCGCGCTGATCCACGACATGCGCAGCCGAATCGTTACGGCGCCCTGCTTCAACGGCGACAAGGTGATCGGTGCGATCCTGTTCGAGCGCACGATGGATGGTGACGCGGGCGGCAAGCCGGTTCCGGCGCTGCTGTGGGAACGCGGCGTGGTGCCGTTCCTGAAGATCGACAAGGGGCTCGAGGACGAAGCCGATGGCGTCCAGCTGATGAAGGCGAACCCCGGGCTTGACGATCTGTGCAAGCGTGCGGTCGCCAAGGGTGTGTTCGGCACCAAGATGCGCAGTGTGATTAACCTCGCCAACGAGGCGGGCGTCAAGGCGATCGTCGAGCAGCAGTTCGCCGAAGCGGCGCGCATCGCAGCGCACGGCCTCGTCCCGATCATCGAACCCGAAGTGAACATCAAGAGCGCCGAGCGCGACGCCGCCGATCGGCTGCTGCTCAACGAAACGCTCGCCGCGCTCGACGCCTGGACCGGCGCGCCGGTCATGCTGAAACTGTCGTTGCCGACCGAAGCGGGGCTGTTCCAGCCGCTCGTCGATCATCCCAAGGTGCTGCGCGTCGTTGCGCTGTCGGGCGGCTTCGCCCGCCCCGAAGCCTGCGTCGAGCTTGCAAAGAACCCGGGGATTATCGCGAGCTTCAGCCGGGCCTTGCTGGAAGACCTTCGCCACCAGATGAGTGACGACGAGTTCAACAGCTCGCTCGGCGGCGCGATCAACGAAATTCACGCGGCCTCCGTGGCCTGAAGTGATGGGAGAGAGGTGGCAAGCCGTCGATGATTATATCGCCGGCAAATTGCTCGGCGCCGACGACGCGCTTGCCGCCACTCTCGCCAACAATGCCGCGAACGGGTTGCCGCCGATCGACGTGTCGGCCGCCCAGGGCAAGATGCTGTTCTTGCTGGCACAAACCGCGGGTGCCAAAAACATTCTCGAGATCGGAACGCTCGGTGGTTATTCGACAATCTGGCTGGCGCGCGCGCTGTCCGAGGGCGGCCGCTTGGTGACGCTGGAGCTCGAGGCACATCATGCCGATGTCGCCCGGGCCAATCTGGAACGCGCCGGCGTCGGCGGGCTGGTGGACATTCGGGTGGGGCGGGCAAGCGACACCCTCGCCGCGATGACCGGCGAAACGGCGTTCGACTTCGTGTTCATCGATGCCGACAAGCAGAACAATGTGCATTATGTGCGCGAGGCAATCAGGCTCGGGCGCGCCGGAACGACGATCGTCGTCGACAATGTCGTGCGCGAAGGCGGGGTGCTGGACGGTGACAGCGACGACGAACGGATCGTCGGAACACGCGCGCTGTTCGACATGCTGAGCGCCGAACCGCGACTTGATGCGACGGCGGTGCAGACTGTCGGCGCGAAAAAGTGGGATGGGTTTGTGCTGGCGCGCGTTCGCTGAGCGGACGTTTCATGTTCCGTCATCCCGGCGAAGGCCGGGATCTCACCGTGGCAATTTAAAGCAGCGTTGAGATCCCGGCCTTCGCCGGGATGACGAGACTAAAGTGTGGCATTTGTCAGAGCCCACCCGCGAAACGGAACGCAAAGCGGTAATCCTCCGGCTTCAGCTCGACGTTCGTCATCCTGTCGGGGCGCACCGATTCCAGCGTGATGCTCCCGTCGGCAAGCGGCGTCGCTTCGCCCAGCGTTACTTCGAACGGCTCCTGTTCGCCGTTGCCGCGAATCCACAGCATCTGCACCCGCACGCGCCCGGCCCAGATGCAGCGGGCGTTCATCGGGCAGCGGCTGTCCTCCAGCACCGCGACCGGCTGAACGATCGGCCCGTCGGCATAGGCGCGCTCGCCGAGCGCGACGTCGCTGGCATCGGCGAGCGGCGCCGGATCGCGCGTCGTGGCGCATGCCGACAGCGCGAAGGCGGCGGCCAGAAGGAGAGGGGTAAGGCGAGGGCGGTTCTGCATTTGCGGGTTCATGAGCGCATCGCTATGAACCCGCCATGACCCAAGTGACCCGCATTCCTTGCCAGCTCTACCTCATCTCGCCGCTTGATGTCGGCGGCGATTTTCCGGGCCAACTTGTGGCCGCGCTCGATGCCGGGCCCGTTGCCGCGTTCCAGTTTCGGGTGAAGGGACTCGATCAGCACGAAGCGGCACGCTTGGCCGAGCCCTTGCAGGCGATCTGTGCGGCGCGCGACGTGGCGTTTATCGTCAACGACGATGTCGCGCTGGCCAAGCGATTGGGCGCCGATGGTGTGCATCTGGGGCAGGGCGACGGCGATCCCAAAGCGGCGCGGCGCGAACTGGGGCCCAGCGCCCAGATCGGGATCACCTGTCACGCCAGCCGCCATCTCGCAATGGAAGCGGGCGAGGCCGGGGCGGATTATGTTGCCTTTGGGGCGTTTTTCCCGACCACCACCAAGACCGTCGAACATCACGCCGATCCGGCCATCCTGGAATGGTGGCAAAGCATGTTCGAATTGCCCTGCGTCGCGATCGGCGGGATCACCGTCCAAAATGCGCGCGAGCTGGTCGATGCCGGAGCCGACTTCCTCGCGGTATCGGGCGGGGTATGGGCGCACCCCGATGGTCCGGCGGCGGCAGTGCAGGCGTTTACCGCGCTGCTGATAGATCAGCCGGCAGGATAATCACGTCCCGGCTTCTTCGACATTTCGGCGGATGGGCCGGGCGGAACGCCATCCTTGCGCCAGCCAAACAGGCCGGCGCAAGGCGCTGGGCGGTGCGGTGGTACGGCACCGCTGCCGCGTGGTCGGGGCGTGACGTGGGAAAGATCGCTATTCATCATGCCGCCGATATGCCGCGAAGCAATGCCTCCATATTGGATCGATACGTCAAATCGGCTTCGGTTCATCGCTTTTCGGCTAGCCCAAATTTGGACTTGCGCAAGGCGGGGCGGGCCGCGAGACAGCGGGCGGGGAGAATGACATGACCGACAGCACCACGGCGAGCACACGCGGGCGCGAACTGACGATCCGCGCGATTATTCTTGGCGGCGTGCTGACGCTGATGTTCACCGCCGCGAACGTCTATCTGGGGCTGAAGGTTGGGCTGACCTTTGCAACCTCGATCCCCGCCGCGGTGATTTCGATGGCGCTGCTGCGTTATATGGCGGGGTCGACAATTCTCGAGAATAATATCGTCCAGACGATCGCCAGCGCGGCGGGGACGCTGGCGGCGATCATCTTCGTCCTGCCGGGGCTGGTGATGGTCGGGTACTGGCAGGGCTTCCCCTTGCTCGAAACCACCGCGATCACGATGCTCGGCGGCATTTTGGGCGTGCTGTTCTCGGTTCCGCTGCGCCGCGCGCTCGTCGTCGATTCGGACCTGCCTTATCCCGAGGGCCGCGCCGCCGCCGAAGTGCTGCAGGTCGGCGCCGCCAGCGCGGAAGGCGCGGCGGAGAACAAGGCGGGCTTGTCGGCACTCCTGTGGAATTCGATTGTCGCTGCGGGTTTCACGCTGCTGACCCAGATGAAACTCGCCGGCGCAGAAGTTGCGCGCTGGTTCGCGGTCGGCAGCGGCGCCACCGGGATTGCGGGCGGGCTCGCCTTTGCGCTGTTCGGCGTCGGTCATCTTGTCGGCCTGTCGGTCGGCATGGCGCAGCTGGTCGGGCTAGTTACCGGCTGGTGGGTGCTGCTGCCGATTCTGACCCAAGGTGGGGTGGGCGACGCAGAAACGCTGGCGAACACCGTGTTTCGCGCCGATGTGCGCTTCTTTGGCGCCGGGGTCATCGCGGTTGCCGCGATCTGGACGCTGATCAAGATCGCCAAGCCGGTAGTCGGCGGCATCCGATCGGCAATGGCGGCCAGCCGCGCGCGGCAGGGCGGGCACGCGCTGGCGATCGAGGAACAGGATATGTCGATCGGCTGGGTGTTCGGCGGATCGCTGTTCCTGATGCTCCCGATCAGCATCCTGCTTTGGTCCGAACTGTCGGGAGGACCGCTCGCCGGGGCGTCGTTTGCGCTGATCGCCGGTGCAATCCTGTTCATCATCATCGTCGGGCTGATGATCGCGTCGGTCACGGGTTATATGGCGGGGCTGATCGGCGCGTCGAACTCGCCGGTTTCGGGGATCGGCATCCTTGCAATCATCGCTTCGTCGCTGCTGCTGCTCGGCCTCCTCGGTCGCGGTGGAAGCGAGGCCGAAGTCAATGCGCTGGTCGCTTATGCGCTAATCGTCACCGGGCTGGTGTTCGGGATCGCGACGATCTCCAACGATAATCTTCAGGACCTGAAGACCGGCCAGCTCGTCGGCGCGACGCCGTGGAAACAGCAGGTCGCGCTGATCATCGGCGTGATCTTTGGCTCGCTCATCGTGCCGCCGGTGCTCAATGTCCTCAACGAAACGGTCGGATTTGTCGGCGCCCCCGGCGCGGGCCCGAATGCGCTTGCCGCGCCGCAGGCGGGGCTGATCTCGTCGCTCGCGCAGGGTGTGCTCGGCGGGGACCTCAACTGGACGATGCTGGGTTACGGCGCCCTCGCCGGGGTGGGCTTTATCATCGTCGATGCGCTGCTCGGCCGCGCAGGCAAGCTGAGCTTGCCGCCACTCGCGATCGGCATTGGTATCTATCTGCCGATGGCGGTGATCCTGCCCGTGGTGATCGGCGCGGTCGGTGGCTGGTTTTACGACCGCTGGGCAGCGAAGCGTCCGAACGCGGGCTTCGCGCACCGCATGGGCGTGTTGACTGCAACGGGGATGATCGTCGGCGAAAGCCTGTTTGGTGTCCTTTATGCCGGGATCGTCGCGGGCAGCGGCAGCGATGCGCCGCTTGCGGTCGTCGGTGATGGCTACGCCCCCTATGCGCCGTGGGTCGGGCTGATCCTGTTCGTCGGGCTCGTCTGGCTCAGCTATCGGCGAACGCGCGCGATGGTTGTCGCCACGGCCTGACACGCGGCTTGCCCTTAGCCGCTGGCGCGGCTAAAGGCGCGCACCTGATAGCGGTGCCCGTTGGGCGCGGCTTTGCTCTTTCCATCCTTGTCTAGTGAGTGTGCGCGATGAAGATCACCGGCGTTGAAATCCGTCCCGGCAATATCCTCGAATATGAAGGTGGCATCTGGAAGGTCACCAAGATCCAGCATACCCAGCCGGGCAAGGGCGGCGCCTATATGCAGGTCGAAGCCAAGAATCTGATCGACGGGCGCAAGCTGAACAACCGTTTCCGCAGCGCCGACACGGTCGAAAAGGTCCGCCTCGACACCAAGGATTTCCAGTTCCTCTATGCCGAGGGCGACGACCTGGTGTTCATGGACAAGGATACGTTCGAACAGATCAACATTTCCAAGGACGTCATCGGCGAGGCGCACGAGTTCCTGCAGGACGGCATGGATGTCGTTCTCGAACTTTGGGAAGATCGCCCGATCTCGGTCGAACTGCCCGAAACGATCGAAGCGACGATCGTCGAGGCCGATGCGGTGGTGAAGGGCCAGACGGCGTCGTCGTCGTACAAGCCCGCAATCCTCGACAATGGCGTGCGCGTGATGGTGCCGCCGCACATCACCAGCGGAACGAAGATCGTCGTGCATGTGTACGACCGTGAATATGTTCGCCGCGCCGACTAAATAACGTCGCCCCCGCGACGGCGGGGGCCGCTATCGGCGTAGCGCAAGGTTGCTTGCGGCCGGTGTAGGGTTGGACATGCCCCCCGGCATGTCCAAGGGTTGTCCGGGGGACAACCCGACCCTCTACCCCTTCGCGGGGGCGACGCTTTGGAGATCGAACAATGGCCGTATCCGGCATCATCACCGTCATGGAGCGCGCTGCGCGCAAGGCTGGCACCAAGCTGCGCCGCGACTTTGGCGAGATCGAGCATCTGCAGGTTTCGCAAAAGGGACCTGCCGATTTCGTGTCGAAGGCCGATCAGGCGGCCGAGCGCACCCTCTATGACGAACTCGGCCGCGACCGTCCGGGCTGGGGCTTTGTGCTCGAAGAGGGCGGGGTGATCGAGGGCGAGCCGGGCAAGCCGCGCTTCATCATCGATCCGCTCGACGGCACATCGAACTTCCTCCATGCGATCCCGCATTTCGCGATTTCGATCGCGGTGCAGGAGCCGAAGCCCGGCGGCGGCTGGGGCGACATCACCTCGTGCCTGATCTATCAGCCGGTCACTGACGAAAGCTATTGGGCCGAACGCGGTCGCGGCGCGTGGCTGCACGACCGCCGCCTGCGCGTGGCGTCGCGCCGCCACCTCAACGAATGCCTGATCGCGACCGGCATCCCCTATATGGGTCATGGCGATTTCGCGCAGTGGAGCCGCATTTTCGGCGCCGTCGCTCCTGAAGTCGCGGGCATCCGCCGCTTTGGCGCCGCCAGCCTCGACCTCGCATGGGTCGCCGCAGGGCGTTACGACGGCTTCTGGGAAAGCGACCTCAAGGTCTGGGACGTCGCGGCGGGCATGCTGCTCGTCCGCGAAGCCGGCGGCTTCGTCAGCGATTTCCGCGGCGGCGACCGCGCGATCGAGCGCAGCGAATTCATCGCGGGCAGCGCCGCGGTGCATTCGAAGTTGCAGAAACTGGTCGCTGGCGCGCTGCGCAACGCGTGAACCTATCCGTCATCCCGGCGCAGGCCGGGATCTCGCCGTTGCGTCATAGGGCGAGGGTGAGATCCCGGCCTTCGCCGGGATGACGTATTTGGCTTACATCATTTCTCGAACACATACTCGCGGAACGAATCCATCAGCGTCGCCCAGGTGTTGAACGTCTCGCCGACATTTTCGCGCGGGATGCCCGCGAAATCCAGGTCGACGTCCATTTCCAGCACCGGATCGCCCTCGTCGTCCTTGTACGCGCGGGCGAAGCGTTTGTCCTTGTTCCACTTGTTCAGCTTTTCCAGCGTCACGTCCTTCGCGTCGCTGAACCCCATATAATATTGCAGCGTCTTGCATTTCTTGCCCTCGTCGCAGTTCATGAACAGGACGAGGAATTTGAGGCCGTTGCGGTTGCTTTCGATATAGGGGTCGTCACCCGGCTTGGCGACGATCGTCGCGGGCCAGCCCTGCGACTCGACGATCGCCTCGATCGTCGCCGGATCGGTCGCGTTGACCAGTTCGGCGTGCGCGGGCGTCGCGGCAAGCAGGGCGGATGCGCCCAAGGCAAGCGCGGTGCGCGTGGCAAATGATCTCATGAAACTCCTCCCTGCATGAACCGCCGTCGAAATCGCCCCGAAAGCGCTCAATTAACCCCAATTCGTGCGGCGTATCACAGCGATAGGCGCTGCCGCCAGCGGCGTTTGTGCTTTTGGTCACTCGGGGCATGAAAATCATGCCCGCGGCGCTTGCGACGGGCGGCAGGCTGGCCTAAAGCGCCCGCATAACGGGTGGCAAACACCTCTAAAACAAGACTGCGAGCTCCCATGGTCGATCTGACGCAATATTTGCCGATCCTGATATTCCTGGTCATTGCGGTCGGGCTGTCGTCGGCGTTCGTGTTCCTGCCGATGGGCGTGGCGCGGCTGACCGGGGCGCACAAGCCCGAGCCGGCAAAGCTGACCGAATATGAATGCGGCTTTCCCGCGTTCGAGGATGCGCGCAGCCAGTTCGATGTCCGCTTCTATCTCGTCGCGATTCTGTTCATCATTTTCGACCTCGAAGCGGCCTTCCTCTTTCCCTGGGCGGTCAGCCTGGAGGAGATCGGCTGGGCCGGTTGGGCCACGATGATGATCTTCCTCGCCGAACTCACGCTCGGCCTTGTGTACGCGTGGAAAAAAGGCGCGTTGGATTGGGAATGAGCACGTCCAGCATCATCATGCCCGGCCAGATGCCGGTGGCTCCCGGCACGAATCCGGACCAAAGCTTTTTCGACGATCTCAACAGCGAGGTCGGCGACAAGGGTTTCCTCGTCACCTCGACCGAGGATCTGTTCAACTGGGCGCGCACCGGTTCGCTGTGGTGGATGACCTTTGGCCTAGCGTGCTGCGCGGTCGAGATGATCCACGTCAACATGCCGCGTTATGACATGGAGCGTTTCGGCGTCGCGCCGCGCGCGTCCCCGCGCCAGTCGGACGTGATGATCGTCGCCGGCACGCTCTGCAACAAGATGGCACCCGCGCTCCGCCGCGTGTACGACCAGATGTCGAACCCGAAATATGTGATTTCGATGGGCAGCTGTGCCAATGGCGGCGGCTATTATCATTACAGCTACTCGGTGGTGCGCGGCTGCGACCGTATCGTGCCCGTGGACATCTACGTCCCCGGCTGCCCGCCGACCGCCGAAGCCTTGCTCTACGGCGTGATGCAGTTGCAGCGGAAAATCCGCCGCACCGGGACGATCGAACGGTGATGGCCCATCCTGCTCCCCTCGTCGCGCCGCAGCCCACGCTTGCGGCAGCACTCAAGGCGTTGCTTGGCACCGATCTGCTGACGCATGATTTCGCTGCCGACGAAGACAGCATCACCGTCGATCGCGCCGCGGTCGCCGGGGTGATGATCGCGCTGCGCGACAATCTCGAATATCAGCAGCTCATGGAGATTGCCGGGGTCGATTACCCCGACCGCGCCGAGCGGTTCGAAGTCGTCTATCACCTGCTCAGCGTGACGAAGAACCACCGCCTGCGCGTGCGCGTGTCGACCGACGAGGCGACGCCGGTGCCGACGATCGTACCCGTGTGGCCGAACGCCGGCTGGCTCGAGCGCGAAGTGTTCGACATGTATGGCGTGCTGTTCGCGGGCAATCCCGACCTTCGCCGCATCCTGACCGACTATGGGTTCCAGGGGCATCCGCAGCGCAAGGACTTCCCGCTGACCGGCTACACCGAGCTGCGCTACAGCGAAGAGGACAAGCGCGTCGTTTATGAGCCGGTGAAGCTGGCGCAGGATTTCCGCAACTTCGACTTCCTTAGCCCATGGGAAGGCGCCGACTATGTGCTGCCCGGCGATGAAAAGGCTGGCGGGACCGGCGAGGCGCCCGGTAAGGGCGCGCCGACGCCGATGACGTCGAAGGAGGTCAAGGCCGCCGACGACAAGGCGAAGGCGCCGCCGCCACCGACCCCGAAGACCACCGACAGCCCGGCGCAGACGGGCGCGGGTGCCAAGGTCAACAAGGCCGCGGCAAAGACGAGCCGCGACGGCGCGAAGGCGACGACGAGCGCCAAGGCAAAGACTCCGGCAACGAAGAAAGCCGAGGATCCCGCCAAGACCAAGGCCAAGGCGCCGACCAAACCGCGCGCGCCGCGCAAGCCCAAAACGGGAGGTGACGCATGACCGACGTTCCTCAGGTCAAGCACCACGGCAGCGACATGTTCGCAGGCTATCCGGTCGACACCGCGAACACCGCGGGCGATCAGGCGGTTACCAATTACACGATCAACTTCGGCCCGCAGCACCCCGCGGCGCACGGCGTGCTGCGCATGGTGATGGAGCTTGACGGCGAGATCATCGAGCGCGTCGATCCGCACGTCGGGCTGCTCCATCGCGGCACCGAGAAGCTGATCGAATATAAGACCTATCTGCAGGCTTTGCCCTATTTCGACCGGCTCGACTATTGTTCGCCGCTCGGCATGGAGCACAGCTATGTGCTGGCGATCGAGAAGCTGCTCGATCTCGAGGTGCCCGAGCGTGCGCAATAT
This sequence comes from Sphingopyxis microcysteis, assembly GCF_012274265.1. Taxonomy (GTDB): domain Bacteria; phylum Pseudomonadota; class Alphaproteobacteria; order Sphingomonadales; family Sphingomonadaceae; genus Sphingopyxis; species Sphingopyxis microcysteis. The sequence continues at coordinate 1,003,631 of NZ_JAANYY010000002.1, read as the reverse complement.
CTGCGCGTGCTGTTCGCCGAGCTGACGCGCATCTGCAATCATATGCTCAATATCGGGTCGCACGTCATGGACGTTGGCGCGATGACCCCGAACCTGTGGGTGTTCGAGCTGCGCGAGGATTGCCTCAACTTCTTCGAGCGCGCCTCGGGCGCGCGGATGCACAGCGCCTATTTCCGTCCCGGCGGCGTCCACCAGGATGTTCCCGAGCGGCTGCTCTATGACATCGGCGAATGGTGTGAAAAGCGGCTGCCGAAGCTGTTCGGCGACGCGATGAGCCTCGTCATCGACAACCGCATTTTCAAACAGCGCAACGTCGACATCGCGACGGTGAGCAAGGAAGACGCGCTCGCATGGGGTTTCTCCGGCCCGATGATCCGCGGCAGCGGCATTGCATGGGACCTGCGTAAGTCGCAGCCCTATGACGCCTACGCCAAGATGGATTTCGACATTCCCGTCGGCACGCGCGGCGACTGCTACGACCGCTTCATGGTCCGTGTGCAGGAAGTCCATCAGTCAGCGCGCATCATCCTGCAGTGCCTGCGCGAGATGCCCACCGGCCCGATCGCCAGCCTCGACCGCAAGGTCGTCCCGCCGAAGCGCGGCGAGATGAAGCAGTCGATGGAATCGCTGATCCACCACTTCAAGCTCTATACCGAGGGTTTCCACGTCCCCGCGGGCGAAGTCTATGTGGCGACCGAAAGCCCGAAGGGCGAATTCGGCGTCTATCTGGTAAGCGACGGCACCAACAAGCCGTATCGCTGCAAGATCCGCCCGACGGCGTTTTCGCACCTTCAGGCGATGGATTTCATGTGCAAGGGCCACATGCTCGCGGACACCACCGCGATCATCGGCGCGATCGACGTCGTGTTCGGGGAGTGCGACCGGTAATGTTGCGCGAACTCGCCATTCTTGTCCTGGTGTTTGCAGGCTTTGCGTCTGCGGTCGCGGCTTATCTTGCCGCGTTCCATGGCGAGGTAACGATAAAGGAAGTCGTCTCGACCGCATTTGCCGCAACGCTCGGCATGTATGTCGGACGATATATTGAACGAGGTCTGGCCCGTGGCTGACGCACCCCAAATCCCTGACGAAGCCGAAGTCCGCGCGCGCTGGGGCGCTTTTGCGTGGACCAAGGAAAATGCCGAGAAGGCGAAGGCCGTCATCGCGCGGTACCCCGCGGGGCGCCAGCGCTCGGCGGTCATGCCGTTGCTCGACCTTGCGCAGCGTCAGGTTGGCGCCGAGACGCAGACGCAGGGCTGGCTGCCCGTGCCGGTGATCGAATATGTCGCGGCCGAGCTCGATATGCCCTTCATCCGCGCCTATGAGGTCGCGACCTTCTACACGATGTATAATCTCGTCCCCGTCGGCCGCTATCATGTGCAGGTGTGCGGTACGACGCCGTGCCTGCTGCGCGGGTCGGACGATGTCATGGCGGCGTGCAAGAACCGCGGCATGGTGAAGGGCAAGACGACGCCCGACGGCCTGTTCACGCTGACCGAGGTCGAGTGCATGGGCACGTGCACCAATGCGCCGATGGTCCAGATCAACGACGATAACTACGAAGATCTCGATTTCGACAGCATGGCGCGCATCCTTGACGATCTCGCCGCGGGCAAGTCACCCAAGGCAGGCACCCAGAACCCGAAGCGCCACACGAGCGAGCCCGAAGGCGGCCCGACGACGCTGAAGGATATGGTCAAGGCCAACCACGACTACCGGAAGGAGTGGTAAGCCATGCTCGCCGATAAGGATCGCATTTTTACCAATCTCTACGGATTCCAGCCGTGGAACCTCAAATCTGCGCAGATGCGCGGCGACTGGGACAAGACCAAGGATCTGATGAAGCGCGGCCAGGACGCGATCATCGAGGAGATCAAGGCGTCGGGCCTGCGCGGCCGCGGCGGCGCGGGCTTCCCGACCGGGCTCAAGTGGAGCTTCATGCCGAAGGAGCCGCGCGCCGACCGCCCGAGCTTCCTCGTCATCAACGCCGACGAATCCGAGCCGGGTAGCTGCAAGGATCGCGAGATCATCCGCCACGATCCGCACAAGCTGATCGAAGGCGCGCTGATCGCGGGCTTCGCGATGCGCGCACGCGCCGCCTACATCTATATCCGCGGCGAGTTCATCCGCGAGGCCGAAACGCTCTTCGCCGCGGTGCAGGAGGCGTATGACGCCGGGCTGCTCGGCAAGAATGCCGCGAAGTCGGGCTATGATTTCGATGTCTTCGTCCATCGCGGCGCCGGCGCGTACATCTGCGGGGAAGAAACCGCGATGATCGAAAGCCTCGAGGGCAAAAAGGGCCAGCCGCGCCTGAAACCGCCGTTCCCGGCGGGCGCGGGCCTTTATGGCTGCCCGACAACGGTCAACAATGTCGAAAGCATCGCGGTCGTCCCGACGATCCTGCGCCGCGGCGCATCATGGTTCTCGTCCTTCGGGCGCGAGAACAACAAGGGCACCAAGCTTTTCCAGATCAGCGGCCATGTGAACACGCCGTGCGTCGTCGAGGAAGAGATGGGCATCACTTTCCGCGAACTGATCGACAAGCATTGCGGCGGCATTCGCGGCGGCTGGGACAATCTCCTCGCGGTCATCCCCGGCGGCTCGTCGGTCCCGCTCGTCCCCGCGGCTGAAATCATGGACTGCCCGATGGATTTTGACGGGCTGAAGGCTGTCGGTTCGGGCCTCGGCACCGCCGCCGCGATCGTGATGGACAAGTCGACCGACGTCGTTCAGGCGATCAGCCGCATCAGTTACTTCTACAAGCATGAAAGCTGCGGCCAGTGCACGCCGTGCCGCGAAGGCACCGGCTGGATGTGGCGCGTGATGGAACGGCTACGCACCGGCGACGCCGACATCAGCGAGATCGATACGCTGTACGACGTGACCAAGCAGGTCGAAGGCCACACCATCTGCGCGCTCGGCGATGCCGCGGCGTGGCCGATCCAGGGCCTGATCAAGCATTTCCGCCCCGAAATCGAACGCCGCATCCGCGAGAATGGCGGCGCGCTGGAGGCAGCTGAATAATGCCTAAAGTTACCGTAGATGGCGTAGAACTCGACGTCCCGCAGGGCGCGACCGTGCTGCAGGCGTGCGAGCTGGCGGGGAAGGAAATTCCGCGTTTCTGTTACCATGAACGCCTGAGCATTGCCGGCAATTGCCGCATGTGCCTCGTCGAAGTGTCGCCGGGGCCGCCGAAGCCGCAGGCGTCGTGCGCGTTGCCGACCGCCGAGGGGCAGGTGATCAAGACCGATAGCCCGATGGTGAAGAAGGCGCGCGAAGGGGTGATGGAGTTCCTGCTCATCAACCACCCGCTCGACTGCCCGATCTGCGACCAGGGCGGCGAATGCGACCTGCAGGACCAGTCGGTCGCCTATGGCCGCGGCGCGACGCGCTATGACGAGAATAAGCGCGCGGTCACCGAGAAATATATGGGTCCGATCGTCAAGACGGTGATGACCCGCTGCATCCAGTGCACGCGCTGCGTCCGCTTTGCGGAGGAAGTCGCGGGCGTCGAGGACATCGGCGCGATCTATCGCGGCGAGAATATGCAGATCACGTCGTATCTCGAGCGCGCGGTCGCGAGCGAGCTGTCGGGTAATGTCGTCGACCTGTGTCCGGTCGGCGCGCTGACCAGCAAGCCCTATGCGTTCGAAGCGCGTCCGTGGGAGCTTGCCAAGACGCTCGGCATCGACATGATGGACGCGGTCGGCACCAATGTGCGGATCGACGCGCGCGGGCGCCAGGTGCTGCGCGTGCTGCCGCGCGTCAACGACGATGTGAACGAGGAATGGGCAAGCGACAAGACGCGCCACCATGTCGACGGCCTGACGCGCCGCCGCCTCGACCGTCCCTATGTGCGCAAGGATGGTCAGCTGGTCGAAGCGAGCTGGGCCGAAGCGTTCGACGCGATCAAGGTGGCGAAGGCTGGCAAGTCGGTCGCGGCAATCGCGGGCGATCTTGTCGATTGCGAGACGATGTTTGCCGCAAAGGCGCTGGTGAACGCGCTCGGTTCCGACCTGCTCGAAGGGCGCCAAACCGGCCTCGACTATGACGTTTCCAGCCTGTCGGCGGTCAATTTCAACACCGGCATCGCCGCTGCTGAGAATGCCGATGTCATCCTGCTCGTCGGCACCAACCTCCGCTGGGAAGCGCCGCTGATCAACACGCGCATCCGCAAGGCGGTGTGGAAAAAGGGCGCGAAAGTCTTTGCGATCGGGCCCGAGAAGGACCAGACGTACAAGGTCAGCTGGCTGGGCGACGATGCCTCGCTGGTCGGCAAGCTGCCCGCGGCGGCGCTTGATGCGCTGAAGGGCGCCGAGCGCCCGCTCATCATCCTTGGCGGCGGCGGCCTCGCGGTGCCCGGCGTGCATGGCGCGGCCATCGCGCTCGCCAAGTCGGTCAATGCCGTGAAAGACGGCTGGAACGGCTTCAGCGTCGTCCATATGGCTGCGAGCCGCATGGGCGGGCTGATGCTCGGCTATGCGCAGCCCGGCGGGATCAAGGATGTGGTTGCGGCCAAGCCGAAACTCGCTTTCTTCCTCGGCGCCGACGAGGTTGATTTCACCGGCTTTGCCAAGACGTTGAAGGTTTATGTGGGCCATCATGGCGACAAGGGCGCGCATGCGGCCGACGTCATCCTGCCTGCCGCGGCGTGGACCGAAAAGGATTTCACCACGGTCAACACCGAAGGCCGCGTCCAGCGCAGCGAGAAGGCGGTGTTCGCGCCCGGCGACGCGCGCGAGGATTGGAGCATTTTTCGTGCGCTTGCCGACGCGCTTGGCGTCAACGTCGGCTTCGACAGCTTCGACCAGTGCCGCGCCGCGATGATCGCGGCGGTTCCGGCGCTCGGGCAGGAAGGCCTCGCCGATTATGGCTGGTCGGCTCCCAAGCTGCCCGCCAAGCCCGAGGCTCGCGCGATCCCGTCGCCGATCAAGGATTTCTACCTCACCAACGCCATCTGCCGCGCGTCGCCGACGATGCAGCGCTGCTCAGAAGAGCTGGTGCATGGCGTGGATTTTGCGGAGGCCGCGGAATGACCCCGGTGCATGCCATCGCGTCGATGCTGTTCGTCAGCTTGGGCTATGCCGTCTGGCGCGGCTTTAATCCCAAGGGCAAGTCGGACAAGCCCGGCCCGCATAACGGCTGGCGCAACCAGGATGGGGCAGGGAAATGACCGAGACCTTCATCTCTTGGGGCATGGACCCGAACTGGGCGTGGGGCGTCGCGACGATTTGCGGCATCCTGCTCATCGCGCTGCCGCTGATGCTCGCGGTCGCGATGATCATCTATGCCGACCGCAAGATCTGGGCAGCGATTGCACTGCGCCGCGGCCCTAACGTCGTCGGTCCCTTCGGCCTGCTTCAGTCGTTCGCCGACGGTCTGAAAGTGTTCCTGCAGGAAACGATCATCCCCACGTCCGCCAACCGCGGCCTGTTCCTGATCGCGCCGATCATCACCTTCACCGTGGCTTTGCTCGCGTGGGCGGTGATCCCGTTCAATTCGGGCGCGGTGCTCGCCGACATCAACGTCGGATTGCTCTACATCCTCGCGATCTCGTCGCTCGGGGTGTACGGCGTGATCCTGTCGGGCTGGGCGTCGAACTCTAAATATCCCTTCTTCTCGGCGATGCGCGCCTCGGCGCAGATGATCTCCTATGAAGTCTCGATCGGCTTCATCCTGATCGGCATCGTGCTCTACGCCGACAGCTTCAACATGAACGAAATCGTCAAGGCGCAGATCGGTCACGGCTTCGGGCTGGTCAACGCCTTCGGCTTCAACCTGCTGCTCTTCCCGCTCGCGGTGATGTTCCTGATCTCGTCGCTCGCCGAAACCGCGCGCGCGCCGTTCGACCTCACCGAGGCCGAGAGCGAGCTCGTCGCGGGTTACCAGACCGAATATTCGTCGATGAGCTTCGCGCTCTTCTGGCTCGGCGAATATGCCAACGTCCTCCTGATGTGCACGCTCAACGCGGTGCTCTTCTGGGGCGGCTGGCTGCCACCGCTCAATATCGACCTTATCCCCTGGTTCGACATTCCGGGTGTGATCTGGCTGTTCGCGAAGATCCTCTTCTTTTTCTTCGTGTTCAGCTGGGTGAAGGCGACCGTGCCGCGCTACCGCTACGACCAGCTGATGCGGCTGGGCTGGAAGGTCTTCCTGCCGATCTCGCTGATCTGGATCTTCCTGATCTCGGGCTGGCTGATGCTGACGAGGTATGCAGCGTGAGTATAGCGGCCGCTTCTTTTCTTGCCGTCGTGCTGAATTGCACCGGAACCGTGTCGTCGGCGCCGCTGTGGTCCGAGTCCGCGAGTGAGTTCCAGTTGATCGTGGAACCTGGCGACTTCTTTGGCGTCAAAGGGCCATTCGAGAACGCCTTCGACGATCGCAAGGTGTCGGGATCCGCAGACGGAAGCCGCACGCTCACTGCCAAGCTGCCAGATTCTCCCGGGGCGACCTTCTCGGGGCGCCTCGGTAGCCTTTACGAAGAGAGTCCGTTCGTCTGGCAGGTCGTTGAAATTACATCCAAGGATGGTCGCGGTACGCTTCAAATCGACGGCAAGGCGACCTGCAAGTCAGACAATCAAGTGAGCGCGCAATGAGCAGTATCGCCCATCTCGTCAAAAGCTTCACCTTGTGGGAGTTTGTGAAGGCGCACGCCCTCACGCTGAAATACTTCTTCAAGCCCAAGGCGACGATCAACTATCCGTTCGAGAAGAACCCGCTGTCGCCGCGCTTCCGCGGCGAGCATGCGCTGCGCCGTTATCCGAACGGCGAGGAACGCTGCATCGCGTGCAAGCTGTGCGAAGCGGTGTGCCCGGCGCAGGCGATCACGATCGAGGCCGAACCGCGCGACGACGGCTCGCGCCGCACGACGCGCTACGACATCGACATGACCAAGTGCATCTATTGCGGCTTCTGTCAGGAAGCGTGCCCGGTCGATGCGATCGTCGAGGGGCCGAACTTCGAATTCGCGACCGAAACGCGCGAGGAACTGCTTTATGACAAGGCCAAGCTGCTCGCCAACGGCGACAAATGGGAACGCGCGATTGCGGCGAATCTTGCCGCTGACGCGCCCTATCGATAAGGGCGCGCGCACATGATCCAGCTTATCGCCTTTTACCTGTTCGCGACCATCGTCATCGCCTCTGCGGCGATGGTGATTTTCGCGCGCAACCCCGTCCACAGCGTCATGTGGCTGATCCTCGCTTTCTTCAACGCGGCGGGGCTGATGTTGCTCGCGGGTGCCGAATTCATCGCGATGCTGCTTGTCATCGTTTATGTCGGCGCGGTCGCGGTGCTGTTCCTGTTCGTCGTGATGATGCTCGACATCGATTTCGCCGAATTGCGTGCCGGTTTCGTGCGCTATCTGCCGCTGGGCGCGCTGGTGGCGATCATCCTGGCGGCCGAGCTCGTCTTTGCGGTCGGCGCATGGAGCGCGGGCGGGGTTGACCTCGCGGCGCGCGCCGCGCCGGTGGTGACCGACAAGAGCAATATCCAGCAGATCGGCGAGCTGCTCTACACGAAATATATCTTCCTGTTCGAGGCGGCAGGCATCGTCCTGCTGGTTGCGATGATCGGCGCGATCGTGCTGACGCACCGCCAGCGTGGTGGGGTGCGTACCCAGAATATTTCGGCGCAGAACCGGCGCCGCCCCGAGGACGCAACGCGCCTCGTCGATCCGGGCGTCGGGCAGGGGATGGAATTGTGATTTTGGTCTTTCAGATCCTCCCCGCTTGCGGGGAGGGGGACCGCCGCGAAGCGGTGGTGGAGGGGGGCTGCGGCCTCAAGCAATGGCGGCGGGCCTCGACAACCCCCTCCGTCAGCCGCTTCGCGGCTGCCACCTCCCCACAAGTGGGGAGGATCGGATAATGATCTCCGTCGGCCATTATCTCGCCGTTTCGGCGGTGCTCTTCACGCTCGGCGTGCTCGGCATCTTCATCAACCGCAAGAATATCATCGTCATCCTGATGGCGATCGAGCTCATCCTGCTCGGGGTGAACATCAATCTCGTCGCGTTCAGCGCGGCGCTGAATGATCTTGTCGGGCAAGTTTTCTCGATGTTCGTGCTGACCGTCGCTGCGGGTGAAGCCGCGATTGGTCTCGCCATTCTCGTTATCTACTTCCGCGGCCGCGGCACCATTGCCGTCGACGATGCCAACCGGATGAAGGGGTGAACCGGTGATCCAGGCGATCGTATTCCTGCCGCTGCTCGCGGCACTTATCGCAGGCCTCGGCCAGCGCATCATCGGCACCACCGCGTCGAAAATCCTGACGACGGGCGCGCTGTTCACGAGCTGCGCCCTCAGCTGGCCGATCTTCCTGTCGTTCGTGATGGGTACTGGCGAGGCCGAAGTCGTCACCGTGCTGCACTGGGTCAGCTCGGGCGCGCTCCAGTTCAACTGGGAATTGCGCGTCGATACGCTGACCGCAGTGATGCTCGTCGTGATCACGACGGTATCGGCGCTCGTCCACCTTTATAGCTGGGGCTATATGGAGGAAGACCCGGACCAGCCGCGCTTCTTCGCCTATCTGTCGCTCTTCACCTTTGCGATGCTGATGCTGGTGACCGCGAACAACCTCGTCCAGATGTTCTTCGGCTGGGAAGGCGTCGGCCTCGCGTCGTACCTGCTCATCGGTTTCTGGTACAAGAAACCGAGCGCCAATGCCGCCGCGATCAAGGCGTTCGTTGTCAACCGCGTCGGCGACCTTGGCTTCATGCTCGGTATCTTCGGCACCTTCCTCGTCTTCGGTACCGTCTCGATTCCCGAGATCCTTGCCGCCGCCCCGGGCATGGCGGGTTCGACGATCACCTTCATGGGGATGCGCCTCGACACGATGACGATCCTCTGCCTGCTCTTGTTCATCGGCGCGATGGGCAAGTCGGCGCAGCTTGGCCTGCACACCTGGCTGCCCGACGCGATGGAAGGCCCAACCCCGGTGTCGGCGCTGATCCACGCCGCGACGATGGTCACCGCGGGCGTGTTCATGGTGTGCCGCCTGTCGCCGATGTTCGAAACGAGCGAAGTCGCGCTTGGCGTCGTGACCTTTGTCGGCGCAGCGACCTGCCTTTTCGCCGCGACCGTCGGCACGACGCAGTGGGACATCAAGCGCGTCATCGCCTATTCGACCTGTTCGCAGCTTGGCTATATGTTCTTCGCCGCGGGCGTCGGCGCCTATGGCGCGGCGATGTTCCACCTGTTCACGCACGCCTTTTTCAAGGCGCTGCTGTTCCTCGGTGCGGGCTCGGTGATCCACGCGATGCACCACGAACAGGACATGCGCTATTATGGCGGCCTGCGGAAACACATCCCGATCACCTTCTGGGCGATGATGATGGGGACGCTGGCGATTACCGGCGTCGGCATCGCGGGCGTTGCTGGTTTCGCGGGCTTCCATTCGAAGGACGGCATCCTCGAAGCGGCCTTTGCCGCGGGCGGCGGCGGCGTAATCGCCTTCTGGGTCGGCATCTTCGCCGCGCTGCTGACAAGCTTCTATTCGTGGCGCCTCGTCTTCCTAACCTTCTATGGCAAGCCGCGCTGGGAACAGAGCGAGCATATCCAGCACGCGGTGCACGACGACCATGGTCATGGCCATGACGACCATGCGCATGCCGCGCAGGGCGATCATCATCACGATGCGCACCATAGCGCTTCGGGCGATGGCACTGCGGGCTACCACCCGCACGAAAGCCCTGTATCGATGATCATCCCGCTGGTGCTGCTGTCGATCGGTGCGGTGTTTGCGGGCTATGCATTCAAATATCAGTTCATCTACCCCGAACAGGGGCTGGCCTTCTGGAACGGCAGCATGCTCGCCTATGATGCTGAGCTGATGCACCATTCGCATCAGGTGGACACTTGGGTGAAGTGGACGCCGTTCACGGTGATGGCGATCGGCCTGTTCCTCGCGTGGAACAGCTATATCCGCAACACCACGCTGCCCGCGCGCTTCGTGGCGCAGTTCAAGCTGCTCCACCAGTTCCTGTACAATAAATGGTATTTCGACGAGCTCTACAACGTCCTCTTCGTGAAGCCCGCCTTCTGGATCGGCCGCTTCTTCTGGAAGAAGGGTGACGAAGGCACCATCGACCGCTTTGGTCCCGATGGCGCCGCGGCGCTCGTCGCTGGGGGGACCCGTCTCGCGGTCCGGCTGCAATCGGGTTATGTTTATGGATATGCGTTTGTGATGCTGCTCGGTCTTGTCGGCCTCGCCAGCTGGGCCATGGTGAATTTCCTGTGAGCGGCTTTCCCATCCTTTCGCTGATGCTGGCGGTTCCGCTGGTCGGTGCCATCGCCTGCCTGTTCGTTGGCGACAAGATGTCGCGCTTCGTCGCACTCGGCGCGACGCTCGCGACCTTCGTCCTCGGCTGCATCCTCTGGGCGAACTTCGACATCGGCGGCGCGCAGTGGCAGTTCACCGAACGCGCCGATCTGTTCGGGCGTTTCCAGTGGGCGCTCGGCATCGACGGCATGGCGCTGATGCTGATCATGCTCAGCGTTTTCCTGATGCCGCTCTGCATCCTCGCCAGCTGGGACGCGATCAAGAGCCGTGTCGGGCTCTACATGGCGATGTTCCTGATCATGGAAGTCGTCATGATCGGCGTCTTCATGGCGCAGGATCTGCTGCTCTTTTACATCTTCTTCGAGGCCGGCCTCATCCCGATGTATTTCATCATCGGCATCTGGGGCGGCGCGAACCGCAAATATGCGGCGTTCAAATTCTTCCTCTACACGCTGCTCGGGTCGGTGCTGATGCTGATCGCGATGATCGTCATGATCGCCGAAGCGGGCACGACCGACATTCCGACGCTGCTGAATTACGACTTCCCGGCGGGGATGCAGACGTGGCTGTGGCTTGCGTTCTTCGCCAGCCTTGCGGTCAAGATGCCGATGTGGCCCGTCCACACCTGGCTTCCCGACGCGCATGTGCAGGCGCCGACCGCGGGTTCGATGATCCTCGCGGGTGTGCTGCTGAAGCTCGGCGCCTACGGCTTCCTCCGCTTCATGATGCCGATGTTCCCCGACGCCTCCGCGCAGCTGATGTGGCTGGTCTTTGGCCTGTCGATGGTGGCGGTAGTATATACCAGCCTCGTCGCGCTGGTCCAAAGCGACATGAAGAAGCTGATCGCCTATTCGTCGGTCGCGCACATGGCGATCGTCACCGCGGGCCTGTTCGCGTTCAACCAGCAGGGCATCGAAGGCGCGCTGATCATCATGCTCAGCCACGGCGTGGTGTCGGCCGCGCTCTTCTTCTGCGTCGGCGTGATCTATGACCGGCTCCACACGCGCGAGATCGACCGCTACGGCGGGCTCGCGGTGAACATGCCGGCCTACGCGTTGTTCTTCATGCTGTTCACCATGGCGTCGATCGGCCTGCCGGGGACCAGCGGCTTCGTCGGCGAATTCCTGAGCCTGCTCGGCATCTATGAAGCGTCGAGCGTCGTCGCCTTCGTATGCACCACCGGCATCATCCTGGGCGCCGCATACATGCTTTATCTCTACCGCCGCGTCGTGTTCGGCGAACTTACCAAGGACGATGTGAAGGCGATGCCCGACCTAAACGCGCGCGAATGGACGATCATGGTGCCGCTGGCCGCCGTGGCGCTGTGGATGGGCGTCTATCCCGAAAGCTTCCTCGCGCCGATGCGCGGCGACGTCACGACCGTTGTGGCGCGCCTTGCGCCGGCGAAGCCCGCGGGCGACGCGCATCTCGCCGCCGGGAAGCCCAAGCCCGCCGCGGCGCAGGGTGAAACCGCCCACGGCTCCGCGCATGCGGGAGGCGCAAAATGACCGCCGATCTCGCGCTCATCTGGCCCGAACTGATCCTGACGATCGGCGGGCTTATCACGCTGATGCTCGGTACCTTCCTTGGCGATCGCCAGGTCGGTATCTACCAGCTCAGCGCGCTGCTCACGCTCGCCGCCGCTGCGGCCGCCGTCGTCGCATTGTTCGGCGTTGAAACGACCGTTTTTTCGGGCACGCTTTCGGTCGATGGCTTCGGCGGTTTTGCCAAGCTGCTGATTTATGCTGCAAGCTTTGTCTGCATTCTGATCGCGCCGCGCTTTTTCAGCGGTGGCATGCGCGCCGAATATCCGACGCTGATCGTCTTTGCGGCGCTCGGCATGGGCATCATGGCCTCCGCACGCGACCTGATGACGCTCTATGTTGGGCTCGAACTCAACAGCCTCGCGGCCTATGTGCTTGCGAGCTTCATGCGCACCGACGAGCGGTCGAGCGAGGCCGGGCTCAAATATTTCGTCCTCGGCGCGCTGGCGTCGGGCATGCTGCTCTACGGCATTTCGCTGCTCTACGGCTTCACCGGCACCACCGACTTTGCGGGTATCGCAGCGGCGATGGGCGGCCAACTCAACATCGGGTTGATCTTCGGGATCGTGTTCGTGCTTGCGGGCCTTGGTTTCAAGGTCAGCGCGGTACCGTTCCACATGTGGACCCCCGACGTCTATGAAGGCGCGCCGACCCCGGTGACGACCTTCTTCGCGAGCGCGCCCAAAGTGGCGGCGATGGCGCTCATGACGCGCGTCGTGATTGACGCGATGGGTCCCGCGCTCGGTGCGTGGCAACAGATCATCATCTTCCTCGCGCTCGCCTCGATCATCCTCGGCGCGGTCGGTGCGATCGGGCAGAAGAATATCAAGCGCCTGCTTGCTTACTCATCCATCAACAATGTCGGCTTCATGCTGATCGGCCTAGCCGCGGGAACGCAGCAGGGCGTCGAGGGCGTGCTGACCTATCTGCTCGTCTATGTCGTGACCACGCTCGGCGCCTTCCTCGTCGTGCTTCAGCTGCGCGATGCGGACGGCAACCAGATCGAGAGCATCCCCGCGCTTGCCGGGCTGTCGCAGCGCCGCCCGGGCCTCGCCGCCGCGATGGCGGTGTTCATGTTCAGCCTTGCGGGCATCCCGCCGCTCTTCGGCTTCTGGCCGAAATATCTGGTGTTCGAGGCCGCGGTGAACGCGAACCTCGTCCCGCTCGCGGTCGCGGGTATCGTCGCTTCCGTGATCGGCGCCTTCTACTATATCGCGATCATCAAGATGATGTATTTCGACGACAAGTCGGACACCGAGATTCCGGCGGGCGGCGGCGCGATCGTCGAGGATGCGGTCATCACCGCGAGCGCGTTGTGGCTCTCGGTCATCGGTTACCTTTTCATCCCCGTGCTGGCGGTCGTTTCGGCCAGCGCTGCCGCGGTGCTGTTCTGATACCGCCCATCGAGCGAATCGCGCAGACAGGTTCGACCAACGCCGACCTGCTGGCGCGGCTGGCCAGCGGCGAGCATGTCGGTGAGGGGCATTGGCTCGTCGCGGACCGTCAGACCGCCGGGCGCGGCCGCCTCGGGCGGGACTGGAACGACGGGCAGGGCAATTTCATGGGCTCGACCGTCGTCCATCTGACGATCGGCGATCCGTCGGCGGCGACGCTGGCTCTCGTCGCCGGGGTGGCGCTTGCAAAGACCGTAGCCGCGCTGGCGCCGGGCGTCGGTGCGCAGCTTAAATGGCCAAATGACCTGCTCGTCGATGGCGCCAAATGCGCGGGCATATTGATGGAGCGCACGGGCAATTCGGTTGTCATCGGGATTGGCGCCAATCTGGTCGCCGCCCCCGATTTGCCCGACCGCCCGACCGCGACGCTGGCGGGGCAGGGCGCGTCGCTCGACCGCGACCATTTTGCCGGGGCGCTGGGCATCGCGATGATCGACGCGTTGTGGACCTGGCGGCAGGAGGGCGTCGCGAGCATCGTTCGGGCGTGGCTGCCGCTCGCGCATCCGCTCGGCACGCCGCTGCATGTGTCCGAACAGCGCATCGATGGGACCTTTGACGGGCTTGCCGAGGATGGCGCGCTGCGCTTGCGCGTTGCGGGTGGCGGGACCATGCTGGTGCACGCAGGCGACGTCGAACTGCGTCGCCCGGTCGAAGAAGGGAGATAGTCGTGCTGCTCGCGATCGATGTCGGCAACACCAACGCCAAATTTGCGCTGTTTCGCGGCACGAGCCTGCTGGCGCGCTGGCGCATCGCCACCGACGATCGCCGCACCGCCGACGAATATATGGTGTGGCTTGACCAGTTGCTGCGGATCGAGGGGCATGACCGCGCCGAGGTCGATGCGGTGATCATCTCGACCGTCGTGCCGCGCGCGCTCCACAATCTTCAGTTGCTCGCGGTCAAATATTTCGGCGTCGAGGCGCTGGTCGCCGGGCGCGAGCCGGTTACCTGGGGCATCGCGCTCAAGGTTGACGAGCCGCAGTCGGTCGGCGCCGACCGTGCGGTCAACGCGATCTCGGCGCAGGCGGTGGAGCCGGGCAAGGACAAGCTCGTCATCAGCTTCGGCACCGCAACGACGCTCGACCATATCGGACCCGATGGCGCGTATCTGGGCGGCATCATCGCGCCCGGGGTCAATTTGTCGCTGGAAGCGCTGGTCGCCGCCGCCGCGAAGCTGCCGCGCATCGCGATCGAGGCACCCGCGACGACGAGCGTCATCGGCCGCACGACTGAAAGTCAGATGCTGATCGGCGTCTATTGGGGCTATGTGTCCATGATGGAAGGGCTGATCGCACGGATGAAGGCGGAGATCAGCAAGCCACTAACGGTCATCGCCACCGGCGGCCTTGCGACATTGTTTCAGGAACAGGCGCATCTGTTCGACCGCATCGAACCCGATCTGACGCTGAACGGGTTGATGCACCTCTATCATCAACGAAAGCCAACGACATGACGACTCCGGGTAAGGAGCTGCTTTTCCTCGCATTGGGCGGGTCGGGCGAGATTGGCATGAACGCCAATCTTTATGGCTGCGACGGCAAATGGATCATGCTCGATCTGGGCGTGACCTTTGGCACCCATGATTATCCCGGCATCGATATCATCATGCCCGACCTGGAATTTATCGAGGATCGCAAAAAGGATCTGCTCGGCATCGTGCTGACCCACGGGCATGAGGATCATATCGGCGCGCTGCCCTATCTCGCCGCCGACCTCGGCGTACCGCTCTACGCCAACCGCTTCACCGCCGGGCTGATCGCGAACAAGCTGGCCGAAGAGGGGCTGGAGAAGGACGTCAAGATCAAGACGGTCGACATCGACGCGCAATTCCAGCTCGGCCCCTTTGGCATCCGCCTGATGCCGCTCGCGCATTCGATCCTCGAAATGAGCGCGGCGGTGATCGACACCCCCTATGGCCGCGTGTTCCACACCGGCGACTGGAAACTCGACGATGATCCGGTGCTCGGCACCCCGTCGAGCGCCGCGGCGCTGACCGCGATCGGCGACGAGGGGGTCGATTTCCTGATCGGCGATTCGACCAACGCCTTCAATCCCGAGGCATCGGGCAGCGAGGGCGACCTTTATGACGGCCTGCGCGGTGCGGTCGGTGCGGCGAAGGGGCGCGTGATCGTCACCACCTTTGCATCGAACGCGGCGCGGCTGAAAACGCTCGGCCGCGTGGCCGAGGCGACGGGCCGCACCCTATGCGTCGCTGGACGCTCGCTCGATCGCATCCTCGGCGTTGCGCGTGCGGTCGGTTACCTCAAGGATTTCCCGCCGACGGTCGATTTCGACGAAGCAATGCGGCTGCCGCGCGACAAGGTGATGGTGATCGCGACCGGCGGGCAGGGCGAACCGCGCGCGGCGCTGGCGCGCATGGCGTCGGACAGCCACCAGATCAAGCTGCAGGCGGGCGACACCGTCGTCTTCTCGTCAAAGCAGATCCCGGGCAATGAGGTCGCGATCGGGCGGATCATGAACCAGCTCGCGGCCAAGGACGTGCTGACGGTTACCGAAAAGCAGGCGCATATCCATGTCAGCGGCCACCCGGGACAGCCGGAACTGGCGGCGCTCTATGGCTGGCTGCGCCCGAAACTGGTGGTGCCGGTGCATGGCGAGATCCGCCACATGCACGAACAGGCGCGCTTTGCGCTCGAAACGGGCGTGCCGGAGGCGCTGGTCCAGGAGAATGGCGACCTGGTCCGGCTGTCGCCCGGTCCCGCCAAAATCCTCGAACGCGTCCGCGCCGGGCGCCTGATCCTCGACGGCGACGTCATCCTGCCCGCCGATGGCGAGACGATCAATGAGCGCCGCAAGCTGGCGCTGCACGGGCATATCACCGTTGCGGTCATCTTTACCGATCAGCGCTTCACCGACGTCGCGGTCAGCTATCGCGGCGTCCCGGTCGAGGATGAGCGCGAGGCGTTCATCGACGAGATGCGCGAGGCGGCCGAACAGGCGGCGCTGGCACCCGCCAAGGAACAGGAAAAGATGCGCGAAGCGATCCGGCTGAGCGTGCGCCGCGTCGCGACCGACTGGACGGGCAAAAAGCCGGTCGTCGATGTCATGCTTGTGCAACTCTGAACGGAATACTGACGATGAAATGGACGTCCGCGCTTGCCATCTATTCGCTGTTCTTCGCGCTCAGCGCCTTTTTTGTGCTGCCGTTCCACGGTCGCAAGGCGAGCGACGATGAAGCGCCATTGGTGAGGGGGCAGGATCGCGGCGCGCCCGCGGTGTTCCGTCCCGGGCGTATCCTGCTCCAGATGGCGATCGTCGCGACGATCGGGTTCGTGCTCTACTATGCCGCTTATGTGAACGGTGTTGTCGATCCTGACGTGGTGAGCGGTCGGGCCTGAGGCGACGCTCGGAGGCTAGTTTCATGGGTTTCCCGCGATTGCGCCGGGGTTGGGGCCGTTCACTACTCCGTCGATGAGTATCCAAAGTTCAGTAAAAGTCAGCCCAACGACGGCTGTCTTGCGATCCTATGAATATGCTCGATGGGCCGTGTCGATGAGGTGGCACGAAGGCTGGCACAGCCAAAGATTGTAGGAAAGATCTATTTGAGAGCGATGTCGGTTTTGGGGTGGAGAGCGGACGTTTGCTTATCCGTCATCCTGGCGAAGGCCGGGATCTCGCCGGTGCGGTTCGACGATAGGGTGAGATCCCGGCCTTCGCCGGGATGACGATGCTATAGATCCTCCCTGTGGCGAAGCCATGGGGAGGGGGACCGTTCGCGAAGCGAATGGTGGAGGGGCAGCAACGGTTGCGCCAAAAGCCCCTCCGTCAGCGCTCCGCGCTGCCACCTCCCCATCGCTGCGCGACAGGGAGGATCGATGGCAGCTACCGACCGTCAGCCGACCCTCGCGTCCGCCGGTCAGTTCCGCAGGCGGTCGATCGCTTGCGCCAGCGCGACGTACAGTTTGCCGATGTCCGACGACAGCAAGGTTACGCTGATTGCCGACCCGTCGCGCGCGCCGATCAGCAGGCGGAGCATCGCTTCGAAATCGTGGATGAACTGGTTCACCGACGCGTGGAAACCGTCGTCATTCTGGTAAAGACGGAGAATTTCCTTGGCCTCGCTGTTTTCGATCAGCTTGACCGCGCGGCGCGCGAACACGCCGCGATCGCCCTTCAGATACGCGTCCCATGCGGTGTCGCTGACTTCGGTCGACAGGATCTTGGTGACGTCGATCGCGGTCGATTTCAGCGCTTCGGTGAGTAGCCCGACCTGTTTGGCAAGCGAATCGCGGCCCGATGTGGCGATTGCCTGTTCGGCCTCGGCGACACGCTGTTCGACGCTGGCGCTGGTGTCCATGATCGTGATGAGCTGGCGCATCAGGCGGTCGGCGGCGCCGTTCGCCGCCGCCACCGCGCGTGCGGAGGCTTCTTCGATTGCGGTCAGCTGGGCCATGATTTCATTCTTGAACGCCGCGTCGATCGCCTCGGTCGCGGTGGCCTGCATCGCTTCGCGTGCGCCCGACACCAGCTTTTCGAGCGTCTGACGCGCCTCCTCGGCCGCTGAATCGGCGGTGGCGCGCACCTCGCCCAGCGTTGCGATCATCCGCGCGCCGCCCTGTTCGGCAAATTCATCGGCGCCGTCGCGCAGTTTCGCCAGCGCGGCCTCGGCGTCGGCGAGCGATCCGTTGATCCGGTCGACGAGCGCCTGCTGGCTGGTCGCATGCCCGGCCATCTGTTCCTCGTTCGACTTGAGCGTCGCCTGCACCGCATTGACGTGCGACATCGTCGATTGCGCGACAAGTTCGGACGCCTCGAGCATCGGGCGCAATTGCGCCAGCGCGGTTTGCGTTGCCTTGCCGTGCGATGCCATGCGGTCGAGCGCATGCGGCAGCGTTTCGTCTAGTTCGCGAGTCACCGCGTCGAGCGCGAGCAGCAGCGATTCGGCGTGCGTGATAAGCTGATGCGCGGACGCATTGCCGCTCTGCACTTCCTGCATGAAGGCGCTGAGCTGGGTCTTGGTGTCCTCGATCGAGCGACCGATGACGCCGGTGCTGGCCGTCACGCTGACATCGAGCACGTCGAGCTGCTGCGCGACTTCGGCGACATGCGCGGTGATCCGCGTCGCAAGCGCGTCGCTGGCATCGGCGTGGGCGGACAATTGCGCGCCCATCGCATCGCCCGCATCGCGCGCGGCAACGAGCTTGGCATCCATTTGCGCGGCGGCGGTATCGACACCCTCGCGGAACCGGCGCCAGCTTTCGTCGATCTGCGCGGTGATTGTGGCGACGGTCGATGCCATGTCGTCGCGCGCCGTAGCGCCGGCGCTGGTGATCCGCGCGAGCGCGGCGTCGTGCGCGCTGCTGACCTGGGTGGAGGCAGCGAGCAGGCCGGTTTCGGTCTCCTTGCTCTGTTCTTGCAGCGCGACGATCGCTTCTAGGACGCTGGCGGTCGCGCTTTCGCCGGTTTGGGCGGTTCTTGCGGCTGCTTCGCCAAGTTCGGCGAGCTTGGCCTCAAGGCTCGCGCCCTGCTGGTGCGCGACGAGGCCGGCTTCACGGAAATTGACCGCGAGCCGCTGCGCGACATCGTCGATTCGTGGCAGGCCAGCGAGCAGCCCGTCCATCCGCTGCAAGGCGACATCACCCGAACGCGCGAGCTGATCATGCGCATTGGCAATCACCGACGCGTTGCTGGCCAGCTTGTCGCTGCTTTCGCCCAGCCGCATCACGGTATCGAGGCCGAGTTGCTGGACGATCTTCGCCTGTTCGCCGAGCTGCTTCTGGGCGTCGGCCAGGTGCAGGCCGAGCGAGTGCATCGATTGATTGAGCGCCAGATTTTCCTCGCGCAGCGCGGCAGCGACGCGCGCGAAACGCGCCTGTTCCGAACGACCCGACCGCAGCAGCACCATCCATAGCACCGCGAGCAGGGTCAGCGGCATGGCGATCGTCGCAATCAGCGTCGGTAAGGAGGCAAGCACCGGTGCGCGCGCAAAATTGTCGGTCGCGACGGCCAGCGCGAATCCGGTCCACCCAATCGCCAGTAGAACAAGCAGGGCAGGGGCAACTCGGTCGCGCCACGCCGACGCCCGTTGCGCCGCATCGTCAGCGGAGTCGTCAAGGTCGTCGTCCGCATCAAGCACCGACATGCCGAGCCATTCGCGTTCGACCGGGGCAGCCGCTTCGGGCGCGGGCACCGTTTCCGGCGGCGCGGCATCGGCCTGCGCGGCGCTGTCGGCTTCCTGGATTTTGGCGGAATCCCGCCACAATCCGACGATTTTCTTGTCCCCCGTCATCGCGCCATCTTAGCATCAAATGACCGTCTTGAAACGGAAACTTAACTACAAGCTGCCAACCCTGTGGAATGTCGTTCGATAGTGGCCCCCTTGACCGTTACCTCAGCGCCGCGATCGGTGACGATCCGGCGATCGCGATGGACCTGCGCACGGCCTTTGCCAGCAGCGCGCGCGACCTCGCCGACCTGATGCGCCGGGCCCGCTGCGACGCCAATTGGGAGGTTGCGGCGCTCCGCCTGAAAGGGCTGGCGGCGACCTTTGGCATCATCTCGCTCATCGAACTTGCCGAGCAGGCGATGGCTGGCGCGCCCGGCGACCCGCTGGTGCTGCGCCAGATCAACGCGGCGATCGACGAGCTCGGCTGAGCGACGAGGCGCGCCCTGGGCGGGGTTCAATCGCCGTTCAGCCGCTTTCTTCCAAATAATATCGGTACGGGCCGTCTTGCCTTGGCAACGCGACGGGTTTAGCCGCGTTATGAACGCGCGCCGGAACCCTGTTTGCGTTGCCTGTTTTCGTTGGGCGAGCCGGCCGATTCTGAGGAGAGATTTCGATGTTCACCCGTTTCCGCTCGATGCCCGCGACGGCCATGGCCGCCGTGCTGGGCTGCGCGCTGATGGCGACCGCTACCCCGGCTGCCGCTCAGAAGAAGGAAAAGCCGAAAAAGGAAGAAGCCGCCAAGGGCAAGCAGCTGACCGCAAGCAAAGGTTTTGCGCCTGCGCTCAAGAAGATGACCGACGCCAACTCGGCCAAGGATGCCGCGGCGCTGCAGGCGGCGCTGACCGAGGCGCAGGCCAGCGCATCGACCCCCGATGACAAATATCTCGTCGGCTTTTACCAGCTCCAGCTTGGCATCCTGGGCAAGGACCAGGCGTTGCAGGGGCAGGGGCTGGACGTGATGCTCGAGTCGGGGCTGACCCCGGCGGAGAACATCGGCGTCTATAATTTCTATTCGGGCAACTTCGCCTATGGCGCGAAAAACTACACCAAGGCGATTCAGCGGCTGGAAGCGGCAAAGGCCGCGGGCTCGACCGAAGCCGCGCTGGCACCGATGCTGATGGACAGCTATCTGAATGCCGGTCAGATCGACAAGGGCTGGGAAATTGCACAGGCGGGGATCGCGAGCGCGCGCGCAGCCGGCACAAAGCCGTCTGAAGAGCTGTTCGTGCGCCCCGCGCAGGCTTTTCAGAAAGCCAACCGGACCAACGAGATGCTCGACGTGCTGACGATGCGCGTTCAGGATTATCCGACCCCGGCGACGTGGCGCAACACGCTGTACATCCTGTTGCAGCAGTCGGGCGGTGACAAGGAGCTCAACCTCGACATCCTGCGCTTGATGCGCGCGACCAATTCGATGACCCAGCGCCCCGAATATCTGGAATATGCGGGCTTGGCGACCGAAGCGGGTTATCCGGGCGAGGTTGTCGCGCTGATCAAGCATGGCCAGAACAGCGGCGCCATTCCCAAGACTGACGCGCATTTCGGCGGCATCCTCGAATCGCAGACGCCGCGCGCCACGGCTGACGCCGCGGCGGTTGCGGCGGATGCGACCAAGCCCGCCACGCTGAGCAACCCGAAGGCGGCGCGTGCGACCGCCGACGCGCTGGTCGGTAATGGCGATGCCGCAAAGGCGATTCCGCTGTATCAGGCCGCGCTGGCGGCCAGCCCGACCGATGCGGTCATCCAGTATCGCCTGGGCGTGGCGCAGGCGCTCGCCGGGCAGAGCGATGCGGCGGTGGCGAGTTTCGCGAAGGTGCAGGGCAATCGCCAGCGGTTGGCGCAGCTGTGGACCGTGCGTGCCAAGGCTGGCGGAGCGCCTGCTGCGGCTCCGGCGGCCACGCCTGCGAGCTGAGGCGCGGCTTCACGACATAAAAAAAGGGCGCCGTTCCGATGGGAGCGGCGCCCTTTTTGATGAGCGGTCAGGCGTCGATAACGGTCACGAGTCGACCGGAATGCCCGCCAACTGCTTCGCGGTGCGGATGGTCAGCGACGTCTTGACGCTGGTGACATTGGGGGCCGAGGTCAGATGCGCGGTCAGGAACGACTGGAAACTCTGCAAATCGCGCGCGACGACTTTCAGCAGAAAATCGATTTCACCGTTGAGCATGTAGCATTCGCGCACTTCGGCAAGGCCGCCGATGTAATCCTCGAAGGCTTTCAAATCGGCTTCGGCCTGGCTGCGCAGGCTGACCATCGCGAACACGGTGATGCCATAACCCAGCTTCGCCGCGTCTAGATCGGCATGATAGGACCGGATGACCCCCGATTCCTCCAGGGCACGAACCCGGCGCAGGCACGGCGGCGCGGTGAGCCCGACCATTTGCGCCAGTTCGACGTTCGTCATCCGGCCATTTTTCTGCAGCTCACCCAATATCTGAAGGTCGATTTGATCGAATTTCTGACTCGCCATCGTTGAAACATCCGCTTTCCAAAACTGCGGTGACCATAATATTATTTCAGGCGATTGCAATTGTCCCACAATGTGACGAGCCCGGTTAAGGCACTTTCATGACCAAGGGATTCACGCTAGCCGGTAAGCGTAGGGTAACCAACGATAGAAGCTGTGGGGTTCGGTTCGCGTGATGGCTGACTCGATGATCGCGACCATCCTGCGCCAAGCGCCTTCGGACACGCGCGCGAGCATCGCGGCGTGGCGGCAACTGTCCGATATTCTGGCGCAGCGCGGCAATCAACTGGGTGATGACGATATTCGTCGCAGCCTGCATGCGCTCGCGGTTTTGCGGCCGCGCGTTCCGGAAGCGGTACGCCGCGATTGTGCGCGAGCGATCGCCAAACGGGGCCGATTTGCGCCGCTGGTTGCGCTCTACGCCAATGATGTCCCGGCGGTTGCCGCGATCATGCTCGGCAGCGCGCAGCTGCCCGAGGCCGATTGGCTGGCGATGCTGCCCGCGACCAGCGCGATGGCGCGATCGGTGCTGGCGGGGCGGAGCGATTTGCCGCGCGGCGTCTATCGCGCACTGGCCAGCCTCGGCAGCGCCGCGGTGGCCTTGCCGCAACCGGCGGTATCGGTCGAAGCCGCCCCCGCGCCGCTGGTGGCGCTGCACGCCGCGCCCGATGCGGCGATTGGCAGCGGAACCAGCCAGATCAGCGAACTTGTTCGGCGGATCGACAAATATCAGTCGACCCGCGGCCAGCCCGCGACCGCCGCGGCTCCGCAACAGCAGCGTTCCGCCTTCCTGTTCGAAACCGGCCCCGATGGGGTGATTCACTGGGTCGACGGCGTCACCCGCGGCGCCGTGATCGGCCTGTCGATCGCCGAGGCGGCGTTTGGCGGCGAACCGGGAACGGACGGCGTGGCTGCGGGGGCATTTCGCCAGCGCGCCGAAATCCTCAATGCGCGGATGATGCTGGAAGGCACGCCTGCCGATGGCGGCGAGTGGCGCTTTTCGGCGCTGCCGTGGTTCGATCCGGCGACCGGGCAGTTTCGCGGCTATCGCGGCAGCGCGCGCCGTCCCAACCGCAACGAAATGCCCTATGGTCGGCCCGTCGGCGAAGATTCGGGCGATTCGATTCGCCAGTTGATCCACGAGCTGCGCAGCCCGCTCAATGCGATCTCGGGCTTTGCCCAGATCGTCGCCGGGCAGATGTTCGGGCCGGTCAGCCAAGGTTATCGCACGATGGCCGACACGATCGTCGCCGACGCGCTGTCGGTGCAAACGATCATCGATGATCTGGAAACCGCGGCGCGCAGCAATGTTGCCACCGCGATCGACCCGTCCCCGGACGAAGTCGTCGATATGGGCGCGGTGGTGACGCAGGTGGAAAGCGACCTTGCCCCGCTGCTGGCGGAACAGCATGTGGACCTCAGCATCTCGCGGGTTGGCGGCCCCTTCATGGGGCTCGCCAATGATGCCAACGCACGGCGAATGGTCGGCCGCCTGCTGACCGCGCTGATAGATGTATCCGAAACGGGTACAATTCTTGTCGGCCAGCTCGTCACCGAGACGCCGCACGACGATATGCTCCAGCTACGGATCGTTCGTCCGGCGACGATTCGCTTCGCGACCGCATCCGACCTGCTCGATCCGGGCTTCAGCCCCGAAGGCGAAGCCCCGGGGGCGGCGGTGCTCAGCCTCGGCTTTTCGCTTCGCCTCGTCGATAGCCTGGCCCGTGCCGCGGGCGGGCGGCTCGACATCGGGCATAACGCCTTGACCTTGCACCTGCGCTCCGCCAACTCGAAGACCGAAGCCGGGCTGGAGGCCCAGCAGGGCGAATAGCCCGACCGGTCTGGAAGCAAGGGGGAGCGTGGTGCAGCCTGCGGGCAATTTCTTTGCTGAGCCTGCGCCGTCCGACCTGGTGGAACTCGCAGCGGACGAACGGCCGCGCTTCTGGGTCACGATCGATACCGAAGAGGATTTCGATTGGGAGGCGCCCTTTGCCCGTACCGGCTATGGCCTTTCGTCGATTCCCGCGCTCGCCGATTGCCAGCGATATTTCGCCAATGCGAAGGTGAAACCCATCTATCTGGTGGATTGGCCGGTCGTCGCCGATGATCGCGCCGTCGATATTCTGGGCGCGGCGCGAGCCGACGGCGCGTGCGAAATCGGCGCGCAGCTGCATCCCTGGGTGACCCCGCCCCACGACGAGGATGTCAGCGCGCGCAACAGCTATACCGGCAATCTGCCGCGCGATTTGCAACGAGCAAAGATGATCGCGCTGCGCGATGCGATCCGCGATCGTTTCGCGATGATGCCGACGGTTTATCGCGCCGGGCGCTATGGGCTTGGCGAGGAAACCGCCGCGATGCTGGCCGAACTTGGCTTTCGGTGCGACACATCGGTGCGGTCGGGCTTCGATTATCGTTTCGGCCATGGCCCCGATTACCGCAATGCCCCGCTTCATCCCTGGTGGGTGCGCACCGCAGCCGGGGCGGTGCTTGAGGTGCCCGTGACCACCGTGTTTGGTGGCCTGCTAGGGAAGGCGGGTGAGCCGGTCTATCACCGCGTCGCACGCAACGGCACCCACGCCGGGGCGGCACTCGCGCGGCTGGGGATCGTCGAACGCATTGCGCTGACGCCGGAAGGCATTCCCGCCGACCGGGCCTGCAAGGCGATCGATATCGCGGTGGAGCTGCGCGTGCCCGTTCTCAACTTCTCCTTCCATTCGCCGTCGTTGCAACCGGGAAATACCCCCTATGTCCGCAGCCATGCCGATCTCGACCTGTTCTACCAGTGGTGGGATGTCGTGCTGGATCATCTGGCGCGGCGCGGGGTCGAGGCGACGACCGCAGCGGACATCATGGCCATGGCGGCGCGCAAGGCGCCCGGCTGAGCCTTGGTGCTTGCCAATATAGCGCGCGCTCCGCTATCGCCCGCGCATCCCCTACCGGGTTTCGACGGGGGGCCTGTAGCTCAATGGTTAGAGCTGGCCGCTCATAACGGCTAGGTTGCGGGTTCGAGTCCTGCCGGGCCCACCACTCCCCGATCTGACGCGCTAGGGCGCCTTGGGCCGGAGCCGCTGCGCGGCGGTCAGGTCGCGCAATACCTGCGCCCGCATCTCCAGTTCGCGCCGTTCGGAATCGGACAGGCCGTCGCGCCCGTAACGATCGGCAAGCGTCGATATTTGCCCGGCCTCGCGGCGCAGCGCGCGCGCTTCGCGTTTCGACAATTGTCCGGCATCGCGCCCATCGCGGATCCGCGCGCGGGTTTCGCGAAGATCATGATCGACGGTCGATCGCTGGGCTGCCGTCCCCATATCGGATATTCCGGGCATCCGGTCGCTAGGCGGCGGCGTTCGCGGTACAAACTGCGCCTGTGCCGCGGTCGGCACCAGCAGGACGGCAAGGACGACAGACAATCGCATGGGCGGCCTCAATCGCAGGGGTGAAGCAGAAATCGCGCTGCGGTGATGAATGTGCACTGAACCCGCAGGAGGCATGCATAATGCTTGCAAATCGAAACCGATAACGGTCCATTGGCGGGGGAGCAGGAGGGCGATATGGGGAAGCGGCGCGTAATATTGATCGGTGGTCTGGCGATCATTGCGGTGGTGGCGGGAACGGTGGCGGTACGCACTGCCAGCTTTGCGCCGAAAGACATCGCCGATGGCAGCGATGTCCGACTGGCAGCGGTGCCGCCTTATGAGCTGGACGCCGCGGTTGCGAACCTGAGCGCAGCGGCACAGATCCGCACGATCTCGCACCAGGATCCCGCCGACGACGAGACGGCCGAATGGGACCGGTTGCACGCCTGGCTTGCCGCGACCTACCCCGCCACCCACCGCGCAATGGCGCGCACGATCCTGCCCAACCGCACGCTGATCTATCATTGGCCGGGCAGCGATCCGGCGCTGGCACCGATCATCCTGATGGCGCATCAGGACGTGGTGCCGGTCACCGAAGGAACCGAGGGCGACTGGAAATATCCCCCCTTCGCCGGGACGATCGCCGAACAGGCGGTGTGGGGGCGCGGCACTGTCGACGACAAGGGCTCGCTGGTCGCGCTGTTCGAGGCACTCGAAGCGCTGAGCGGGCAGGGGTTTCGGCCCAAACGGGGCATTTATCTGGTGTCGGGGCATGACGAGGAGGTCGGTGGTTCCGGCGCGGCCGCGGCGGCGGCGAAGCTGAAGGCCGACGGGGTGAGGGCGATCTTCACGCTGGATGAAGGCAGCGTCGTGCTGACCGACACGCCCGTGATCAACGGCCCTGCGATCATGATCGGGATCGCCGAGAAAGGCTATGCGACGCTGAAGGTCACCGCCGATGCGCCGGGCGGCCACAGTTCGATGCCGCCCGCTGAAACCGGCGTCGCGACGCTGGCGCGGGCGATCACCGCGATCACGGAAAAGCCTTTTCCTTTGAGCATTCAGGGACCGGGCGCCGCGATGCTCGAAACGCTGGCCGCGAAAAAGGGCGGGACCACCAAAATGGCGGTGGCGAACCAATGGCTGTTCGGCCCGATCCTGAAAGGCGAAGTCGCCGCGACGCCATCGACCGCGGCGGCATTTCACACGACGATTGCGCCGACGATGCTGGAGGGAAGTCCAAAGGAAAACGTCCTGCCGCAGACCGCGAACGCGCTGATCAACTATCGCATCGCGCCGTGGAATCGATCCGGCGATATCATGGCCCGCGCGCAGGGCGCCGTCGGCGATTTGCCGGTCAAACTGGCGTGGGTGAAACCGCCGCGCGAACCGTCGCGGGTGTCGTCGACCAGCTCGCAAGGCTGGAAATGGATCGCGGCGACGGCGCGAGCCGACGCGCCGAATGCGGTATTGTCACCGATCCTGGTCGTCGGCGGCACCGACAGCCGCAGCATGGAACCGGTATCGGACGATGTGTACCGATTTATGCCGATGCATTTCTCGCTGAAAGAAACAGCGATGATCCATGGCACCAACGAACATATGAAGATCGACAGCTTCAAACGCATGATCGATTTCTATGCGCGGCTGATCGCAACGTCGGCGGGGTAGCCGGGCCGGGCTCATTTTTTTGGGGGGCAGTGGTCGGGGAGACAGGATTCGAACCTGCGACATCCTGCTCCCAAAGCAGGCGCGCTACCGGGCTGCGCTACTCCCCGACTACTGCTGGGCGCCTTAGACAGCGCGCGCGCGCAAGTCTATCCCGCCGTTGCAAAAGGCAAAGAAAAAGGCGGCCTTCCCGAAGGAAGACCGCCCAATTCTAGTTTCGGTCAACGCCCCGAAGGGCTGTGACTTACTTCTTTTCTTCAGCCGGAGCGGCCGGAGCAGCAGCGGCGTCGGCCGGAGCAGCAGCGGTCGCAGCAGCGTCAGCCGGAGCAGCGGCAGCAGCGTCGGCACCAGCAGCGGCAGCTTCGGCACCAGCAGCAGCGGCGTCGGCGCCAGCAGCAGCGGCGTCAGCGCCTTCTTCAGCAACAGCTTCAGCAGCCGGGGCTTCCGTGGTGGCTTCTTCAGCAGCCTTTTCACCGCAAGCGGCGAGGGCGAACATGCTGGCAGCAACGGCGATAGCAGCAAATTTCTTCATGATGTGTGGGCTCCCTAAAATGCCTTACCGCGATGGGGAAACTTCCCGTCCCGCGAGCGGCGGGATTTAGCCGTTCCGTATGGATCGTCAACAAAAATAATTGAGATGCCGTGCGCTGGCGGAAAACTGTCATTTCCGCGCAACATTCACGGCAGCTCGGCGTCGCTGCTATTGGCGAGAATCGCCAGTGCCGCGCTCCAGACCGCGACATTTTGCCGCAATTGCACCGGATCGATCTTGTCGAGCGTATCGTCGGGCGTGTGGTGCAGATCGAAATAGAGCGTCCCATCCTGGGCCAGGTCGATCGTGGGCACCCCCGCGGCGACCAGCGCGCCAATATCCGCACCGCCACTTGCGGGCTGTCGACCGCGCACGACGCCGAAGGGAGCTACGGCAGAGGTCAGCCGGTCGGCGAGCGGCTTTGCGCTGTCGGGCAGCTTGAAATCGATGCGCCACACGCGATCGGCTCCAAAATCGGACTCGAGCGCGACCGCATGCTTCTGTTCGCCATGGCGCTCAAAATAGGCCTTGCCGCCGAACACGCCCACTTCCTCCGCTCCCGCCCACAAAATGCGGATCGTCCGGCGCGGCTGGCCTGCCGTCATCACATGTTTCGCCGCTGCGGTGATAATCCCGCACCCCGCGGCGTCGTCGATCGCGCCGGTGCCCAGATCCCAACTGTCGAGATGACAGGCGATGATGACCGGGCTGGCGCTGCGATCGCTTCCGGGCACTTCGGCGATGACGTTCCCCGATTTGCGGATGCCGAGGTTCTGCGGAGTCAGGATGAGCTTCATGCGGAGCGGCTCGGCGATATAGCCGAGCGGAGTTTCACTCTTTCGCATCAGTTGCGCGCGTTTCCATTGCCTGACCAGCTGGTCGGCGTCGGGATTCGAAATCGCGCCAGCCGGAATTGGCGCGACGCCCGCCTCGAAATTCGTGCCGCCGGTGTGCGGATTACGGTGGTCGTCGGTGCCGATCGCGCGGATCACGGTGGCGATCGCGCCTTTCTTTGCGGCAACATTAGCGCCGATGAAGCGTGCGCGGCCATAAGCGCCATAGCCGCTGCCGTCCTGCGTCGGCACCATCTGATGGTCGATAAAAACGATCCTGCCCTTCACCAGATGGTCGGGCGCCGCGAGCAGCGCGTCGAAATTCTTGAAGTAGGCAATATCGCCTTCGATCCCCTTCGCGCCGGTCGAGGCGCTGGTACCGAGCGCGGTGATCGCGAGCTTCTGCGGCAGGAAGGGGCTCGTCAGCCAGGCCTCTTCGGCGCCGCGCACCCACGTGGGCATATCGAATGGTTCTTCGCGGACGTTGGCAAAGCCCATCGCCTGCAACCGCGCGATCGTCCACTTTCGCGCCGCAGCCTCCGCTTCGGTGCCAGCCATGCGCGGGCCTATTTCGGTCGTCAGATCCTCGGTGATCGACCAGGCGAGATCATCGCCTTGCTGCGCCAGCTCGACCGCGCTGGGCGGCGGCGGAATCGAGGCCGACAGCGGCGCTGCAAAAAGGGCGAGGCTCGCGCTGCCAAGCGCGAAAAGGCGGAAAGGGATCTGGATGGTCATGGTACAGTCCTAGCGAGGCGGTTCGCGCAGGTGCAAGCGCCGATTGCCCCGGTGATTGCCAAGCCCGCGCCCATTCGCTAACCGGCGCGCAACATCTCTCCCGGCCGCGCCTGCGGCCCAGCCCTCACCGGAGCATTTCCATGGCCGCCCAATATAGTTTCGTGATGAAGGGTCTGACCAAGACCTATCCCGGCGCGCAAAAGCCGACGCTCAACAATTTGAGCCTGCAATTCTATCCCGATGCCAAGATCGGCATCGTCGGTCCGAACGGCACGGGTAAATCGACGCTGATGAAGATCATGGCGGGCATGGACACCGAATTTTCGGGCGAGGCCTGGCCGGGCGAGGGGATCACTGTCGGTTATCTCGCGCAAGAGCCCGAGCTCGACCCGACCAAGACGGTCAAGGAAAATGTCATGGACGGCGTTCGCGGTGTCGCCGACATGATGGACCGCTTCAACGAGATCAGCACGCTGATGGCCGATCCGCCCGCCGACGCCGATTTCGACGCGCTGATGGAGGAAATGGGCACGCTGCAGGAAAAGATCGACGCGGTCGACGGCTGGACGCTCGACAACCAGCTTGAAATCGCGATGGAAGCGCTGCGTTGCCCGCCGGGCGATTGGAGCGTCGAGAATCTGTCGGGCGGCGAACGGCGCCGCATTGCGCTGACCCGTCTGCTGCTCGAAAAGCCGTCGATCCTGCTGCTCGACGAACCGACCAACCACCTCGATGCCGAAAGCGTCGCCTGGCTCGAAAAGCATCTCGTCGATTATCCGGGCAACGTCATCCTCGTCACCCACGATCGCTACTTCCTCGACAATGTCGTGAACTGGATCCTCGAACTCGATCGCGGCCGCTATTTCGTCTATGAAGGCAATTATTCGACCTATCTGGAAAAGAAGGGCAAGCGCCTCGAACAGGAAGCGCGCGAGGACGCCGGTCGCCAGAAGGCGATTAAGGACGAGCTCGAGTGGATCCGGCAGTCGCCGAAAGCGCGTCAGGCCAAGTCGAAGGCGCGTATCAAATCGTTCGATCAGCTCATCGAGGCGCAGGAAAACCGCGCGCCCGGCAAGGCGCAGATCGTCATCCAGGTTCCCGAACGCCTTGGCGGCAAGGTGATCGAGGTGTCGGGCATCTCGAAAGCCTATGGCGACAAACTGCTCTTTGAAGATCTGTCGTTCACGCTGCCGCCGGGCGGCATCGTCGGCGTCATCGGCCCGAACGGTGCGGGCAAATCGACGCTGTTCAAGCTGATCACCGGGCAGGAAACCCCCGACAGCGGCAGCGTCGCGATCGGCGATACTGTACGCCTCGGCTATGTCGACCAGAGCCGCGATGCGCTCGACCCGAACAAGAATGTCTGGGAAGAGATTTCGGGCGGCCATGACATGATGAACATCGGCAAGCACGAAATGCAGACCCGCGCCTATGTCGGCGCCTTCAACTTCAAGGGCACTGACCAGCAGAAAAAGGTCGGCCAGCTGTCGGGCGGTGAACGCAACCGCGTCCATATGGCGAAGATGCTGAAGCAGGGCGGCAACGTGCTGCTGCTCGACGAACCGACCAACGACCTCGACACCGAAACGCTCGCCGCGCTCGAAGAAGCGCTCGAAAATTTCGCGGGCTGCGCCGTGGTCATCAGCCACGACCGCTTCTTCCTCGATCGCCTCGCGACGCACATTCTGGCGTTCGAAGGCGACAGCCATGTCGAATGGTTCGAGGGCAATTTCGAGGCGTATGAAGAGGATAAGATCCGCCGCCTTGGTGAGGGCGCGACCCGTCCGCACGCAACGACGTACAAGAAGCTGTCGCGCTGACCCCTAAATCTGCAGAATGTCGTCGAAATAGCGCTGGAGGTCCGGGTCGACCTTCAGCGTCTCGAAACGTGCCGCCAGGACGTTCGCGCACCAAGGATAGCCGGGACGTCGATTGAACGTCACGGTCTCAAGATCGCTGCATATCGGGTGGAGGGTTTCATCGCCGCTGTTTGGGTCACGGGGGTTGCGCCGAAAACCTTTCCCGATGCTTCTGTGTTGGTCGATAAAATAGTGGCGGCTGTGATAGCCCTCTCGAAAGCGCTCCTCCTTGGCGTCGATCGCCGACTGGCGGATGCCTAAATTGGTATGCTCCTTGATGAAATGGACCATCGCGAGAAATGACGCGCGTCCCCAAACCGCATTGCCGGTCCCCCCAACGTCCGAGTGAAGTCCGGGCATCCATATCTGCTTGAGCATCCGTGTCGCGTCGAAGTCGGGCTTTCTTGCCCGCGGCGTGATTCCATCCCAAACATTGGGTTTGAAGTGGCGCCGGTTTTCGTCGATCGCCAGGATCTGGATCGCCCGGCGGCATCGAGCCGGTAGCTTGAAATTCTTGAAACGGATGGGGTTGAAGGTGCGAAGCCAGCTGACGCCGCCCATCACCGAGTCGAATAGCCCTACAAACTCGACCTCGGCGTTTTCCACCTCGACCTTGGGGTTGAGGTTAGGTTTCCCCAGCGACCGATTCCACGCATCCAGGACAATAGGCAGGTCGCGAATATGCTCCGGACGCAACAGGCCAAATTCGGAGATCAGCCCGGCGAGTGCCCTGATCGCCATGGCGCCGCGCGAGAATCCGAAAAGATAGATTTTGTCACGGCTGCCTTCGGGCGCGTCGAAATTATAGTTCGAGCAAATATTGATGTACTGATCGATGATCTGCGACCAGATCGAGTTGCCGGTGACGAGGTCGTAGGGGCTCCATGTGTCGGGCCGTGACGATATCCCCGAAGAGTAGAAAACAATCTGTGGCCCCCCGTCGTCCGAGCGGTCGCTCAGTTGCAGAAGGCACGCGAGTTCGAAGACGTTGGAATAGGAGCCGTAGGCGCTGGCGGTCGATGGTGACACCATCGTTCCATCGATCAACCCGACAAGATGTCTCACCATGCTTTCTCTTCCTTGAGCAAAGCAGATCATTCCCGCGCAGCGAGGCAGCTACGCAGTCGTTCGGAGGCTCAATCTAACCACAGCCATTTTCAAGCTCGATTGATTCCGATCCGGTTCGATATTTCGCTGGGAACGCGCGCTGTCATCGCATTTGATGGGGGCACTGCATCGGCGTTCTGTTGACCCACCATGCGTAACGGACTTTACGCGCTCGCCAACCATCGCGTATCGCGTTGCTATGTCACAATCGATACCAATCTCGTCGAGCGCGATCCGGCTGGACGCCGACGCGCTCAACGCTTTCATGGCGGACGCCTTTCCCAATTCGGCGCCGGGTTCACGCGGCACCGTCGTGTCGGCGGCGCCTGGGCATATCCAGGCGCGGATGGACCCGAATGAAAACGCTTTGCGCCCCGGTGGCCTGATTTCCGGACCCACGCAGATGGGCTTTGCCGATATGGCGGCCTACGCGCTCGTTCTGGCGCATATCGGTCCGGTCGCGATGGCGGTGACGAGCGCGCTCAATTACCAGTTCCTGCGTCCGTGCCGGCCGGGGCCGCTGTTCGCCGATGCGCATATGTTGCGGCTTGGGAAACGGCTCGCGGTGATGGACGTCCGGATCTGGACCGACGACCCAGAAAAGCCGGTCGGGCAGGCAAATGTGACTTACGCCATTCCCTAGATCGCCGCTTGAACGCCTATTCTCCTCGGCCATGCGCTGTGTTATAGCGATAACACAATTGGGGAGGGATATCATGCGAATTGCTCTTGTTGCCGCAGCCTTGCTGTCGGTTGCCGTCTTGCCCGCGCAGGCGCAGATGCGGACCGATCCTGCGGTCATCGCCGAACAAAAGGCCGCGATCGCCCGATTGGCGAAGCTGCACGGCGAGTGGCGCGGGACCGCGACGATCACGTCGCCGGGCGGCACGATCAAGCTGGTGCAGACCGAACGCGCCGGGCCGATGCTGGACGGCACCGCGCTGGTGATCGAGGGGCGCGGTTATGACGAGGCGGGCAAGCTTGCCTTCAATGCCTTTGCGGTGATTTCGTACGACGCCGCGACCGATCAATATGCCATGAACAGCTGGACCGACGGTCGCACCGGGAAATTCCCTTTTGCGGTGACCGACACAGGCTTTGAATGGAGCATCCCCGTCCCGAACGGCGCCACGATCAAATATGTCGCGACAGTCGCCGACGGCAAATGGACCGAAGTCGGCAGCTACATCGGCGCTGGCATGCCGCCGGTCGAGTTCGCCAAGCTGGAGGTTGCGCGGACCGGCGACACCGATTGGCCCGCGGCGGGGTTTGTCACGGCGAAACCGTAACAGGGACATTTCATTCTCGTCATTGCGAGGAGCGAAGCGACGCGGCAATCCAGAGCCTACGTAAACCCGCACTGGATTGCTTCGCTTCGCTCGCAATGACGCCGAGACGAAGGTCAGGCGGGCGGCACCTCCCACAAGATCAATTTGGTCGCATGGACATCTTCGCGCGCCTTGGCGGCGTCGAGGCGTTCGAGCTTGATGCTGCCCTTCAGCGCCCCCATTTCGATCATCGCGCCGATCACGACGACCCCGCCCGCCCCGACTTCGATGTCGAACTCGGCGGGGTGCGCCAGCTTCGCCTTGGCGGTGGCGATATGCAAATGATGCATGCCCGGCGCGACGTCGGCCATCAGCATCTGGCCCGACTTGATCTGACCCTTCGCCGCGCCGTCGAGCGTAACGTCCATCCCTTGCAACGCCGCAACAAAGCCCCGGCGCACCACGTAGATTCGTGCCTGGCCGGCAGGCGCTTGCATCGTTCGCGCATCGGCGATCGCTGCGGTATCGGCCTTCGCGCCGCCCTTATTGCTCGACAACGCCCAAAAGCAGAAGATGACAACGCCCCCGATCAGCAGCACCGACAGGATGAGCAGGGTTTCGGGTGCCAGCACGCTGGCCAGCGACGGCCCCATGAACGCCCCGATGATCGCCGCCGCAAAAATCAGCGTCAACCACATCGCATTCTTGCTCATATCGCGCTCCTGTTTCAGGCGGCAGGCAGAAACTCCCGCGTCGCATCGTCCATAAGGTGCAGCACTCCGTCGCTGATCGCGAAAAAGGCGCCGCGCAGCCGCAAGGTGCCGCGCCGTTCCTTTTCCTGGATGCAGGGGAAGGTGCGGAGATTGTCGATGCTGACGCGCACCGCGGCCAGTTCCATCGCGCGGCCCGCTTCGCGGTTGTCGATGTCGGTATGATCGTGGCGCACCTGTTCGCTGGCATCGTCGAGCAGCGCGATCCAGTCGGCGATGAAGCCGCCGCGGCCCGGCTCGGCGCCCGCCATAGATTTGTGAAGCGCGGCGTGGCACCCGCCGCAGAGGCCGTGGCCCATCACGACGATTTCCTCGACCTTCAGGAACTGGACGGCGAATTCGAGCGCCGCCGACACGCCGTGACGGCCCGGCGTCGTTTCGAAGGGCGGGACCAGAGCGGCGACGTTGCGCACGACAAAGATTTCGCCCGGATTGGTATCGAAAATCTGCGACGGTTCGACGCGGCTGTCGGAACAGGCGATCACCATCACCTTGGGCGACTGGCCTTCGGCCAGTTCGTCCCAGCGGTCGCGCTGTTGTTGCCAGCCGCCGTTACGGAAACGGCGGTATCCCTCGATCATGTCGGTAAAGTGAGTCATGGACTCGCCTTAGCATAGGTAGAGAGGTTGAGAAGAGGCGCGCGCGCGACTATGTGGGCGGCATGACCGCTCCCGCACAGCCCGTTTCGACTGCCAGCCAACGCTCGCGCAAGCCCGACTGGATCCGCGTCAAGGCGCCGACCAGCCCCGGCTATGCCGAAACGCGCAAGCTGATGCGTGAGCTCAACCTGCACACCGTGTGCGAAGAGGCGGCGTGCCCGAACATCGGCGAATGCTGGACCAAGAAGCATGCGACGGTGATGATCCTGGGCGATACCTGCACGCGTGCCTGTGCTTTCTGTAACGTCAAGACCGGGATGCCGCGGGCGGTCGATCCGTTCGAGCCCGAGCATACGGCGATCGCCGCGGCGAAGATGGGGCTGAGCCACATCGTCATTACCTCGGTCGACCGTGATGACCTGCCCGACGGCGGCGCCAGCCAGTTCGTGAAGGTCATCAACGCGCTACGCCGCGAAACGCCGCAGACGACGATAGAGATTCTGACGCCCGATTTCCGCAACAAGCCCGAAAGCGCAGTTGCGGCGATCGTCGATGCGCGGCCCGACGTCTATAATCACAATCTCGAAACCGTCCCGCGGCTCTATCCGACGATCCGTCCCGGCGCGCGCTATTATGCGTCGCTGCGCCTTCTCGAGAGCGTCAAGCGCCGCGATCCGTCGATCTTTACCAAATCGGGCATCATGCTGGGGCTCGGCGAGCAGCGGATGGAAGTGCATCAGGTGATGGACGACATGCGCAGCGCCGACATCGATTTCATGACGATGGGCCAATATCTCCAGCCGACGCCGAAGCACGCCAAGGTCATCGACTTCGTGACGCCGCAGGCGTTCGATGCCTATGCGCAAATTGCGCGCGCGAAGGGCTTTCTTCAGGTCGCCTCGTCGCCGCTGACGCGCTCCAGCTATCACGCCGGGGATGATTTCGAGCGGATGCGCGCTGCCCGCGAAGCGCAATTGGCCCGAACCAAGGCGGACTGATTGCCAAGGCACCATGAAACCCGCGTTCTGCCGTATAGCGACGAGCAGATGTTCGCGCTCGTCACGGACATCGAGCGCTATCCCGAATTCCTGCCGTGGGTGATCGCGCTGCGCCTTCGCAGCGACAGCGAGCATGAAGCGGTCGCCGACATGATCGTCGGGTTCAAGGGGCTGCGCGAAAGCTTTTCGTGCCGCGTCCACAAGGAACGGCCGCGCGAAGTGACCGTGAGCTATATCGACGGGCCGATGCGCCACTTGAACAATGAATGGCATTTCACGCCGACCGAAGACGGTGGATGCCGCGTCGATTTCATGGTCGATTTTGCGTTTCGTAGCCGCATGTTCGAAGCGCTGGCGGGCCAGATGTTCGACAAGGCGCTCCGGAAGATGATCGCGGCGTTCGAGACGCGCGCCGATGACCTTTACGGCGCGGGGAGGGCGATGTCCTCCGACGGGCGCAGCGCGTCCCTTTCGGGCTGAAGCAGGTCGAGCGCGAACAGCGTGGCCGCATGGCGGATCGCGGCGCGGTCGGTCGATTCGAACTGTACCCGCTGGGTGAAATAATCGTCGGGATCCTGACCGCGCAGCGCGCGGGCGAAAACGACCAGCCCGACGGGCTTCTTTTCCGATCCGCCGCCCGGGCCGGCAATTCCGGTGATCGCTACGGCAATATCGGCGTCGCTATTGGCGAGCGCGCCGCTCGCCATCGCCCACGCCGTCGCCAGCGACACTTCGCCGAAGGTTTCGAGGATTTCGCTGCTGACGTCGAGCTGGCTTTGCTTGGCATGGCCCGAATAGGTGATGAAGCCGGCAGAAAACACGTCCGAACTGCCCGCGATGTCGGTCAGCGCGGCGCTGACCATGCCGCCGGTGCAGCTTTCGGCCACCGCCACCTTGCGCCCCGCCGCGCGATTGTTGGCGAGCACGCTGGTCGCGAGCTCGTCGCGCGCGAAAAGGCGCGATTCAGGGTCTGGCAACACGGTATCAATTCTCCGGAAGTCGCAGGGTCGCGACGGCTTGGGCAGCTATCCCTTCGCGGCGACCGGTGAACCCCAGCCGCTCTGTCGTTGTTGCCTTCGCACTAACCCGTTCGACCGGAATCGCAAGGATTTCGGCAATCCGCGCGCGCATCGCGGCGCGGTGCGGGCCAATCTTCGGCGCTTCGGCGATGATGGTGAGATCGACATGGTCAATCCGGCCCGAACGCGCCGCAACGCGCGCCGCGGCAAAGGACAGGAAGCGGTGCGAGGCGGCGCCGCGCCATTGCGGATCGCTGGGCGGGAAATGATCGCCGATGTCGCCGTCGCCGAGCGCGCCGAGGATCGCATCGGTCAACGCATGAAGTCCGACATCGGCGTCACTATGGCCTTCAAGCCCATGACTATGCGCGATTTCTATGCCGCCGATCCACAGCGGCTTACCGGCAACAAGCCGGTGGACGTCATATCCCATTCCGACGGCGGTTCGTGTCATGGTCTCAATCCCCAACAATCCCGACAGGATTGCCATATCTTCGGCATAAGTCAGTTTGTGGAGCCGCGCGTCGCCCGCGACGGTTGCGACGGAAAGCCCCAGGCGCCGCACCAACTGCGCATCATCGGTCGCCGCCGCCTCGACCGTTGCGACGTGGGCGCGGCGCAATGTCCCAAGATGAAACGCCTGCGGGGTCTGAACGCGCGCCAGCGCGGCGCGATCGACGACGTCACCAGCTTTGCCCCCCGCGTGCTCGACGAGGGTATCGGGAACCGGCAGCGTCGGAATTGCAGCGTTGGCGACATCGAGCGCCGCAAGCAGCCGATCGATGACGTCGGCGGTCACGCCGGGCCGCGCCGCGTCGTGAACCAGCACCCGCACCGCGTCGTCGCAGTGGGCCATCGCGGCCAGCGCGCTGGCGACCGATTGTTGCCGTTCTTCTCCGGGATCGGCGGAAATCCAGCCATCCGGCAGCGTACCAAGCGCCGCCATGACGTCATCATTGCCCACGACAACGCCGCCAGCGATTGCAGGGTGGTCAGCAAGGGCGTCGAGGCTCCAGCGCAAGACCGGCCTGTCGCCGAGCATCGCAAGCTGCTTGGGGATCACGAAACCGGCGCGGCTCCCTCGACCGCCCGCGAGCAATATGGCCATCGCGCGCGGCGTGGCGAAGGGAGCGGACTCAGTCATGTTGCGCGCCGGTTAGCGCAGCGGCGGCTTGCGGGAAAGCGGCTTAGCGTGTACGGGCTGCTCAAATTTTAGGCAATTTCGAGAAAGCTCCCGCCATGGCGCCGCTGCGGCCCATCCAGATCGGCAACATCACCATCGCGGATCCCGTGATCCTTGCGCCGATGACGGGCGTCACCGACCTGCCGTTCCGCAAGCTGGTGCGCTATTATGGTTCGGGGCTCAACGTCACCGAGATGATCGCGAGTCAGGCCGCGATCCGCGAAACGCGCCAGTCGATCCAGAAAGCCGCCTGGGATCCGGTCGAAGAGCCGGTTTCGATGCAGCTTGTCGGGTGCACCCCCTATGAAATGGGCGAGGCGGCGAAGCTCAACGAGGACCGCGGCGCGTCGATCATCGACATCAACATGGGCTGTCCGGTGCGCAAGGTCACCAACGGCGATGCCGGATCGGCGCTGATGCGCGACCTGAAGCTCGCTGCGGCGCTGATCGACAGTTGCGTGAAGGCGGTGTCGGTCCCGGTGACGGTCAAGATGCGCATGGGGTGGTGCCACGACAGCCTGAACGCGCCCGAACTGGCGCATATTGCCGAGGATCTGGGCGCCAAGCTGGTGACGGTGCACGGCCGCACCCGCAACCAGATGTATCGCGGCGAGGCCGACTGGGCTTTTGTCCGCTCAGTCAAGGATGCGGTGTCGATCCCGGTTATCGTCAATGGCGACATCTGCTCGGCCGATGACGCCAGGACGGCGCTGGCGCAAAGCGGCGCCGACGGGGTGATGATCGGTCGCGGCGCCTATGGTCGCCCGTGGCTGCTGGGTCAGGTGATGGCGGCGCTGCGCGGCGAGGGCGAGCGTCCCGACCCCGGCATCGACGAACAATATGACGTCATTACATCGCACTACCGCGCGATGATCGACCATTATGGCGAGATCACCGGGGTCAATATGGCGCGCAAGCACCTCGGCTGGTACGTCAAGGGGCTGCACGGATCGGCCGAGTTTCGCAACATGGTCAACCAGATCCCGAGCAGCCG
The DNA here is from genome assembly GCF_012274265.1 of Sphingopyxis microcysteis. GTDB lineage: Bacteria > Pseudomonadota > Alphaproteobacteria > Sphingomonadales > Sphingomonadaceae > Sphingopyxis > Sphingopyxis microcysteis. The sequence continues at coordinate 964,783 of NZ_JAANYY010000002.1, read as the reverse complement.
TGACGTGCTCGACGCGCTCGAACGCTTCTATGCGCCTTTCCTGACCAAGGCCGCCGCGTGACCACGCTCACGTCGAGCATCCCGCGTTTCGACCATGACGAGCTGATCCACTCGCACCCCGTTCCCACCCTGCTGATCGACAAGGGTGCCGTCGTTCTGTTCGTCAACGCCGCCGCCGAGCAAATGTGCAATATGAGCCGGTCGGCGATGGTCGGCCGCGTGGTCTATGACGTGATCGACATGGACCGCAGCTATCGCCAGCGAATGAGCGACGCCGCGACGTCGGCGCTGTTCGCGCATCGCGCCGAAATTTCGGTGGGTGGGCGCAAGGCGATTTATGTCGACATGCAGATGGTGCCTTATGGCCAGAGCGGCCACCGCATCCTGGCGCTGATTCCGGCCCACAGCGATGCCGAACTGATGGGCGGCGCGATTGGACGGTCGGGACGCGCCGCCGGCGGCGCTGCATCGATGCTGGCGCACGAAATCAAGAATCCGCTCGCGGGGATAAAGGGCGCGGCGCAATTGCTGGCGCGCAAGACCGACGCCAGCGGCGAACGCTTTACGACGCTGATCTGCGCCGAAGTCGACCGGATCGCGACGCTGATCGATCAGATGGAGCATTTTTCGCGCGGGCAGCCGATCGCCTGCGCCGCGATCAACCTGTACCAGCCGATCCACCAGGCGATGGAAACCGCGCGCGCGCGCCAGTTTCCGGGCGTGCGCTTTGCCGAGGATTTCGACCCGTCCTTGCCGCTGGTGCACGGCAACCATGACGCCATGGTGCAGATATTGCTCAACCTGGTCACCAATGGCTGCGAAGCGCTGGGTGGGCGCGACGACGGCGTGGTGCGGATCGCCACCGCCTATCGTCACGGGCTGTCGATCGACAATGGCGACGGGCGCGGACGCATCGCACTGCCGATCGAGGTCAGCGTCAGCGACAATGGCCCGGGGGTTCCAGCCGATATTCGCGGCGACCTGTTCGATCCGTTCGTGACGACGAAGCGCGAGGGGCGGGGGCTGGGGCTCGCGCTCGTGGCCAAATTGGCGCGCGATATGGGCGGCACCGTCCAGCACATGCGCGACGGCGACTGGACGCGCTTTCGCGTTCATTTGCCGGTCGCGCAAAAGGCCCGCCCTGCATGAGCACCGCCAAGACGATCCTGCTGGTCGAAGATGATCCCGCGATCGCGATGATCATTCGCGAAACTTTGCTTGGCGAATGCGGACATTTCGCATCGGTCGCCAGCATTGCCGAGCGCAACGCCTGGCTGACGGGCAACCGCCCCGATCTGGTCATCACCGACGTCGTCCTGCCCGATGGCGACGGCATCGATTCGCTGCGCATCGATGCGGCGATACCGGTCATCGTCCTGTCGGCGCAAAATACGCTCGACACGGCGGTGCGCGCGACCGGGATCGGCAGCTACGACTATCTGCCCAAGCCGTTCGACCTCGACGAATTGACCGCGAGCGTCCGCGCCGCGCTGCAACGCCGCGCCGAACCGGCGACGAGTGCCGACCCGGCGCAGGCCGACAGCCATGGGCTGGTCGGGCGCGCGCCCGCGATGCAGGCGGTGTACCGCACCATCGCGCGCCTCGCATCGAACGATCTCGCGGTGCTGATCCTCGGCGAATCGGGGACCGGCAAGGAAGTCGTGGCGCGCGCGATCCACGCCACGGGGCTGCGCCGGTCGGGCCCGTTCGTGGCGATCAACATGGCCGCCATCCCGCGCGAACTGATCGAGGCCGAGCTGTTCGGCCACGAAAAGGGCGCCTTCACCGGCGCGCACAGCCGCAATGCGGGGCGGTTCGAGCAAGCGGCGGGCGGTACGCTGTTCCTCGACGAAATCGGCGACATGCCGCTCGAGGCACAGACGCGGCTGCTTCGCGTCCTGCAAAGCAACGAATATTCGACCGTCGGCGGCAATCAGGCGCTGCGCGCCGATGTCCGCGTCATTGCCGCCACGCATCGCGACATGCGGACGCTCGTCGCCGATGGCCGGTTCCGCGAGGATCTCTTCTACCGCCTCAACGTCATCCCGGTCACGCTGCCGCCGCTGCGCGACCGGCGCAGCGACATCGCGGCGCTCGTCCGCCATTTTGTCGACGCGGGGCGCAGCTCTGGGCTGCCCGACCGCCAGTTTTCGCCCGCCGCGATGCAGTGGCTCGAACGCCATGACTGGCCGGGCAATGTCAGGGAACTTGGCAATGTCGTTCAGCGTCTTGCCGTGCTGTCGCGCGACACCGTCGTCACCGAGCGTGATGTCGAAACGGTGCTGCACGAGAATGGCGAGAGCGGCGGCGTGGTCGCGCCCGCCGACCTGATCGCCCGGGCGGTCGACGATTGGGCGCGCGAGCAGATGGCGAGCGGCGCCAGCGAAGGCGATCTGCACGGCCAGCTGGAGGCGATCGTCGAGGCCGCTCTGTTCCGCCGCATCCTGCGCGAGGTGCGCGGCAATCAGCTCGAGGCGGCGCGGCGGCTGGGGATCAACCGCAACACATTGCGCAAGCGCTTGGGTCAGCTCGACATCGACCCAAACCAGCTGTGATGGCGCCGAACTAGTTCATAATAGCGTCATTCAGCCTGCCCGAGCGCAGTTTGTGTGTTTTCTATGCAACAGGTTTGTCGTAGCATGGCAACAATGGCGCATGCGGCACCCCTGACTCACGATCATGATCTCGCGGAGGAGGAAGCGCGCTCGGGCTTCTGGCGCTTCGCCGCGCCCGAATATTACACGCTGGCGCTGATCGTCAGCATCGGCATCGCGACCTATGTCTTCGTCACCGGCGACGCGCAGAGCGAACGGCTGCTGACGCCGGCGCTGGTCGCGGCGATCATGGTCGCCAATCTGGTGCCCGCGATGGCGCTGATCGTGCTGATTGGCAGCCGCATCGCGCGGGCGCGCGCGGTGCGATCGATGGAGGGGGGCAATGGCCGCCTGCACGTCCGGCTCGTGGCCTTGTTTTCGCTGATCGCGGCTACGCCGACATTGCTTGTCGTGATTTTCGCGTCGCTACTTTTCCAGTTCGGCGTCGATTTCTGGTTCTCGGATCGCTCACGCGGCATGTTTGAGAATGCGGCGAACCTCGCCGAGGGATATTATCAGGAAAATCAGCGTGAGGTTGGCGCGAACACGGCAAAAATGGCTGAGGATCTCGGCAATCTTCTGACGCGGGTGCGGATCGATGATCCCGATTTCTCAAACTATTATTTCCAGCAAGTTGTGGTCCGAAGCCTCAACGAGTCAGCCATTATCGAAATTGGAAAAGATGGCGTGGCGCGCACCGCCGCGGCGGTCAGCCCTGACGATCGCGTGGCCGAGAGTCGATTGACGCCGACGATGAGGAACAGGCTCTCGGCGGGTGAAGACGTCGTTGTCGTCCGGCAGGCTGATCGGGTGGAGGCCGCAGCGCGTCTCCCTGGTCGAGACGGCGCATTTGTGTACGCATCGCGTGATGCGAATGTACCCGGTTTTCAACAGTCGGAACGCGCCAGCACGGTGTTGGCAGACTATAACGGCTTGTTCGAGCGCTCGCAGCTCTTGCAGCTGCAGTTCAACGGCGCCCTTTACCTCGGTTCGTTGCTCCTCCTCGCGTTGGCGGTCATCGCCGCAATCGTCGTCGCGGACCGCATCGTCCGCCCGCTCGGTACGCTCATCGGCGCGACGCGCACGGCGGCGGGGGGCGATCTGTCGGTTCGTGTGACGCCGCCTGCACGCGATGACGAGATTTCGGTGCTGACCCGCGCCTTCAACCGCATGACCGAACAGTTGGAAGGCCAGACCGGCGCTCTGGTTAGCGTCAACGAACAGCTCGAGGCGCGCCGCAGCTTCATCGAAGCGGTGCTCAGCGGAGTGTCGTCGGCGGTGATTTCGGTCGATGCCGACCACCGGATCCAGCTCGCCAACGCCGCTGCGGAACGTCTGATCTGTCAGTCGACCGACTGTTTGACCGGACGGCCTTTGGCCGAGGTCGCGCCCGAATTGGCGCAATTGCTGACCGGCGACGAACATGAGGCGATCGTGCAACTCGCCCGTCCCGATGCCGAGCCCGCGACGCTGGCCGCCAAGGCGGTTGCGCAGGGCGACGGCTTTGTCCTTAGTTTTGAAGATATTACCCAGCAATTGCTCGATCAGCGCCGCGCCGCCTGGTCCGACGTTGCACGGCGCATCGCGCACGAGATCAAGAACCCGCTCACCCCCATCCAGCTCGCCGCCGAACGGCTCCAGCGCCGCTTCGGCGACAAGGTCGAAGGCGACAGCGCTACCTTCAAAAAGTTGACCGATACGGTGATCCGCCAGGTTCACGACATGCGGCGGATGGTCGACGAGTTTTCGAGCTTCGCCCGCATGCCCAAGCCGACCTTCGGGGTCGAGGACGTCCGCGATATTTTGCGCCAGTCGGTCTTTCTGTTCGAGGTCGCGAAGCCCGAGATCACGTTTACGATCCAAACCGCGGACGAGATCGAGCCGCTGGTTTGCGACCGCCGCCTGTTGTCGCAGGCAATGACAAATATTGTCAAGAATGCGGTAGAAGCCATTGAAGAACGGCTAAAAAGCTCCGATTCGACCCCAAGCGGACATGTCGACGCGGCGCTTGACATGGGGCCGCGCGGTGAATTGATCATTCGGATATCGGACGACGGCATAGGGCTGCCGCAGGCCCGCGAAGCAATTGCCGAGCCCTATATGACGACCCGCCAGGGCGGGACCGGGCTGGGGCTCGCCATCGTTAAGAAGATCGTCGAGCAACATTATGGCGAACTGGAATTTTCCGACAATCCGGCAGGGCAGGGGACGTGCGTCACGCTGACGCTCCATCCCGACCGGCTGCGCGGATTGGAAGGCAAGGGCGAAGAAACAAGCATGGGGTACGCAGAATCGGTCCCGGGGCGGATCCGCAACCGACAGGACAGAGAAGAACATGGCGCTTGATATTCTGATCGTCGACGACGAGCGCGACATTTGTGATCTGGTCGCCGGCGTCATGGAAGACGAAGGTTATGAGGCGCGCATCGCCTCGGACAGCGACTCCGCTCTCGAAGCGATCCGCCAGCGGCGACCGTCGCTCGCGCTGATCGACGTATGGTTGCAGGGCTCGCGGCTCGACGGCCTGGGCCTGGTCGAGGCGATCAAGGATTTCGACCCGACGCTGCCGATCATCGTCATTTCGGGCCATGGCGGGCTCGACACCGCCGTCGCAGCCATTCGCCGCGGCGCCTATGATTTCATCGAAAAGCCGTTCGAAGCCTCGCGTTTGCTCCATCTGGTCGCGCGCGCGACCGAGAGCGAACGGCTGAAGTTCGAATATGAGCAGCTGCGCGAAAAGGCGGGGCCGTCGGACGAGCTCACCGGAACCAGCGCGGCGATCAACAATGTCCGCGCGACGCTGAAGCGCGTGGCGGGCACCGGCAGCCGGGTGCTGATCACCGGCGCGGCAGGGGTCGGGAAAGAAGTCGCCGCGCGTGTGCTGCACGGGTGGAGCGGCCGCCACAATGCGCCGTTCCGGGTCATTTCATCGGCGCGCATGGATCCGGAGACCGTCGAAACCGAATTGTTCGGCGCCGAAGGCGACGACGGGGCGATCCGTGTCGGGTTGCTCGAACAGGCGCATGGCGGAACCTTGTTCCTCGACGAGGTCGCTGACATGCCGCTGACGACGCAGGGCAAGATCCTGCGCGTCTTGACCGACCAGAGCTTTACGCGCGTGGGCGGCCGCACGATGATCCGCGTCGATGTGCGGATCATTTCCGGATCGGCGCGCGACCTGATGACCGAAATCGCCGAGAGCCGCTTTCGCGAGGATCTCTATTACCGGCTCAACGTCGTGCCGGTGCATATCCCGCCGCTGCGCGAACGGCGTGACGACATTGCCAGCCTGTGCGACCATTATATCCGCCGCTACGCCGCCGACCGCCGCGTGCCGCCGCCCGAGATCAGTTCGGAAGCGATGGCGGCGTTGCAGGCGCATGAATGGCCGGGCAATGTCCGCGAGCTGCGCAATGTCATTGAACGCGTGATGATTCTGGCGCCGAGCGACCGGCTGGCGCGCATCGACGCCGACATGCTGCCCGGCGAGCTGGTGCGCGGCGGCACCGACATCCTGCCCAATTCGGAATCGATCACCGCGATCCCGCTGAAAGAAGCGCGCGAGAATTTCGAGCGCGAATATCTGCGGATCCAGATCAATCGGTTTTCGGGCAATATTTCGCGCACCGCGACCTTTATCGGCATGGAAAGGTCGGCACTGCACCGCAAACTGAAACTTTTGGGGCTCACCGAGAGTTCGGACGGCGAGGGGTAAAGGCTTTGCGCTAGACCTGAGGCAGGCTTTGCCGCATATTGACAGCAAGAAGAAGGTCTTAAAGCCGGAAAACCGGAGCATACCCGCGGTCGTACCGCCAAAAACAGGAGGCAAATGTGTCCGATAAGAGCCAGAATCTCCAGGATATTTTTCTCAACGCCCTGCGCAAGAGCAAGACGCCGGTGACGATGTTCCTCGTCAAGGGCGTGAAGCTTCAGGGCATCATCACCTGGTTTGACAATTTTTCCTTGCTGCTGCGCCGCGACGGCCAGTCGCAGCTTGTCTATAAGCATGCGATCTCAACAGTGATGCCGTCGCACGACTTTGACCTGTCGTTGCTTGGACCCAGTTTGCGCGATGCGCCCGCGAGCAAGGGCAAGGCTTTGCAGGACGTATTCCTGAATGCGGTGCGCAAATCCGACGAATCGGTGACCATGTTCCTGGTCAATGGCGTGATGCTGCAGGGCGATATCGTCGCATTCGATCTGTTCTGCATGCTGCTCGAGCGCGAGCGTCAGGTGCAGCTCGTGTACAAGCACGCGATTTCGACGGTGCAGCCGAACGGCCCGATCAACCTGACCGATAGCGGCGAGGGTGACGGCGAAGCGGACGACGCCTGATCGCCTCGATTATCGACAGTCCGGAAGAGGTGACCCGCGGCGCGGCCGCGCTGTTGGTCGTGCCCGAATGGCATAGCCAACGGCTGGCGCGCGATCTCGACGCGCGCGCTGAGGAGGCGCGGGGACTTGCGCTCGCGATCGGGCTCGACGTCGTTGCCGTCCACAGTTTGCGCCTGCGCCAGACGCGCGCAGCGACCTTGCTCGGCGTCGGACAGATCGAAGCGATTACGCCCGACATCGAGAAATACGGCGTCCAACTGGTCGTGGTCGACGCCGCGCTCAGCCCGATCCAGCAGCGCAATCTGGAAACGGCCTTTGGCACCAAGGTGATCGACCGGACCGGGCTGATCCTCGAAATCTTTGGCGAACGCGCCGCAACCGCCGAGGGGCGGTTGCAGGTCGAACTCGCGCACCTCGATTATCAGGCGGGGCGGCTGGTGCGCAGTTGGACCCATCTCGAACGCCAGCGCGGCGGCTTTGGCTTCCTTGGCGGTCCCGGCGAAACGCAGATCGAAGCCGACCGCCGGATGATCCGCAACCGCATGGCCCGCATCCGCCGGTCGCTCGACGATGCGCGGCGCACGCGCCAGCTCCAGCGATCCAAGCGGCAGCGCGCACCATGGCCGGTGGTTGCGCTGGTTGGCTATACCAACGCTGGTAAATCGACGTTTTTCAATCGCTTGACGGGAAGTGACGTCATGGCGGAAGACATGTTGTTCGCGACCCTCGACCCCACAATGCGCGAAATCCGGCTGCCCGGGATCGACAAGGCGATCCTGTCCGACACCGTGGGGTTTGTGTCGGACTTGCCGACCGAACTGGTCGCGGCCTTCCGCGCGACGCTCGAAGAGGTCACGACTGCCGACCTGATCGTCCACGTCCGCGACATCGTCCACCCCGACAGCGAAGCCCAATATGACGATGTCTGTGCGATCCTGAGCTCGCTGGGCGTTAACGGGCCGCAGGACGACGGGGAGGGGGATGCCCCACCGCCGATCCCCCAGATCGAAATCTGGAACAAGATCGACACCGCAGACGACGAGCGACGCGCCGCGATCGAGGAGATGGCGGCGCGGCGTTCTGACGTCGCGGTCATCTCGGCCGTAACGGGCGAGGGTGTCGAAGACGCGCGCACGCTGATGGCGGCGCAGCTGACCGCGCTCCACAAGATCCAGCGGATTTACCTGAGCTATCAGGACGGCGAAGCTGCGGCATGGCTTTACGCGCGCGGTGAAGTGCTTGCGGACGAGCCGCAGGGGGAAGGCCATGTGCTGACCGTGCGGCTTGATCCCGCCGATGGCGCGCGATTTGCGCGGCTTTGGCCTACGGACGACGCTCCGACGCCTTGACCGCCTGCCAATGGGCTTCCTGCACGTCGAGCGACAGCCCGGCCAGGCTGCCGCCGGCGCGATCTTCCATGGCGGCAAAGCGGCGCGCGAATTTCGCGTTGGCATCGCGCAGCGCCGTTTCGGCATCGACGCCCAGATGGCTTGCATAATTGACGACGGCGAACAGCAGGTCGCCGACCTCCTCGTGGCGCGCGGCATCGTCGGAGGCGGTCGCGACCTCCTCCAATTCTTCGGCAATCTTGGCGCGCGGTCCTTCGGCATCGGGCCAGTCGAAACCGACGCGGGCAGCGCGCGACTGGAGCTTTTGGGCGCGCAGGAGTGCCGGAAGCGACAGCGCCACGCCCGACAGGGCGCCCTTCGGGCCGTCGGCTGCGCGCTCGTCGGCCTTGATTTGTTCCCATTGCTGGCGGACGTTTTCCGTCTTGCCGTCACCAAAGATATGCGGGTGGCGCCGCTCCATCTTGTCGCCGATCGCGGTGGCGACGTCGTTGAAGTTGAACAAGCCTGCATCGGCGGCAATCTGGCTGTGGAACACAACCTGGAGGAGCAAATCGCCAAGCTCGTCGCAAATCGCGGCAGGATCGCCGCCAGCGATGGCATCGGCGACTTCATAGGCCTCTTCGATCGTGTAGGGTGCGATCGTCGCGAAACTCTGCGCAAGATCCCATTCGCATCCACCATCGGGATCACGCAATTTGGCCATCACGGCCAGCAGGCGATCGATGGGGGAGTGGAGCGACGTGTCAGGCATGCAATTATCCGATAATATATATTATGTTAAATCTACATCGATATGGTGGGGCCAGAAAGCCCCCTGCCGTTGGAATCAGGCAGCTTTCCGGGCAATCGTCAGGCCGCCTATTCGCTACCGATCATGTGACGAGCTGCCACGTCCGAATGACCAGAAAGACCAAAGCGAAAATCGCTACCCACGCCAGCGCCATTTTGACCCAGTCGGTCATTGGCAAGCGCCGCGCGACCAGCGAGCTGATCACCAGCGCGAACGCCCCGACGAACCAGATCAGCTGTACGCCCGTGTCACCGCTCATAGCTGCACCTCCAGCCCGTCATAGCCTGGCTCGACCCCCGGCGGCAATTCGCCCGCCAGATCGTCATAATCCATCGTATTGTCCATATGAGTGATGATCGCGCGCGGATTGCCGCATTTTTCGAGCGCCGCGAGCGTCATCGCCAGATGCGGATGCGTCGGGTGTGGATAGCGGCGCAGCGCATCGATTACGAACAGATCGACACCCTGGAAAAAGTCGACCATCTCGTCGTTAAATTTCGAAAAATCAGTGGCATATCCAATTTTGTGGACACCATCGCTAAAGACCAGTCCGCTCGCCTTGATCGGCCCGTGCGGCATTTCGATCGCCGACACCTCGATGGGACCGATCGACTGGTGATCCAGCAGATCGATCGGATCGACCAAGGCCGGATAGCCGGCGTTTCCTGCAAAGGCGTAAGTGAAGCGCCATTTGAGCGTGTCGAGCACATGGCCGCGCGCATAGGCGGGCACCTGCGACCCGCGCAGGTGCATGATCTGGCGCAGATCGTCGAGACCATGGCAATGGTCGGCATGCTCATGCGTCCAGATGATGCCGTCGATGACGCCGACCTTGGCATCGAGCAGCTGGAGCCGCATGTCGGGGCTGCTGTCGACCAGCAGGCGAAAACCGCCGAGCGAGATCAGGATCGATGCGCGGCTGCGCAGGTTGCGCGGATTGTCGGGGTCGCATTGTCCCCAGTCGTTGCCGATCCGCGGTACGCCTGACGACGTTCCGCAGCCCAGGATGCGAACCTTCATAGCGCGCTTGACGTCACGGCGCCGCCTTTTTGAAAAGCTTGTAAAAATTGGCGCTGGTTGCCGCGGCCAGCACCTCCTGATCCTCGCCCCGCAGCGTCGCCAGAAACGCCAGCGTATCGGCAACAAAGGCGGGTTCGCCGGTCTTGCCGCGGTGCGGGACGGGGGCGAGGAAAGGGGAGTCGGTTTCGATCAGCAGCCGGTCCTGCGGCAGCCATTTGACGGTCGCCTGCAGATCGGCGGCATTCTTGAACGTCACGATGCCCGAGATCGAAATGAACAATCCCAGTTCGAGCGCCCTGCGCGCGAAATCGTCACTCGCAGTGAAGCAATGGATCACGCCGGTAAACGCCGCCCTGCCCATCTCTTCGCCCAGCAGCGCCAGCGTGTCCGCTTCGGCGTCACGGGTATGGACGATGATCGGCAGCCCGGTTGCCTGCGACGCGTGGATGTGGCGGCGGAAGCTGTCCTGCTGCCGGACGCGGTCGCTTTTGTCGTAATAATAGTCGAGGCCGGTCTCGCCGATGCCAACCACGCGCGGGTGCGCGGCACGCTCGATCAGCTTGGCGGTATCGACATCGGGATGATGATCAGCGTCGTGCGGGTGGATGCCGACACTGGCCCACACGTCCGGATTGGCCTCGGCCGCCGCCAGGACATCGGCCCATTCGCTCTCGCGCGTCGCGATGTTGAGCATCGCCGTCACGCCGCGCGCGCGAGCGCGGTCGAGCACCTCGCCCTGCTGTTCGGCGAGCCCCTTGTAATTGAGGTGACAATGCGAATCGACGAGCATCACGCCTCCCCTTCCCCTTCCGGCACGTCGAGGCGGGGGAAGAGGGGGGTCGGCTGGCCAACGACAAATCCGCGAGCAGCTAAGTTCACGAACCAATCGCCATCAGTCAACGCTGCGAAATTGCGCTCATCTTCGCTGATTCCCATCTGGTCGAGTAGGGTGTCGGCTGCACTAGGCACTACCGGTCGGATCGCAATCGCGAGCGTACGGACGACTTGAAACAATGTCATCAGCACTGCGCGCATCCGGTCGGGGTCGGTCTTGCGGAGCGCCCACGGGGCTTGGGCATCGACATATTGATTGCAGGCGAACACGGCACGAAGCCACTCCTCAATTCCCACCGAGAACGCGAGTTGTTCAAATTCTCGCGGCAAGAGGTTGCGACAAGCATCGTTCACGATCGACAGCAGTGCGCGATCATCCTCGTGCGACGAGTAATCAGCAGTCAAAATGCCGTTCAAGTTCTTGAAAATCATCGATAAGCTGCGCTGCGCCAGATTGCCAAAGCTGTTTGCCAGATCGGCGTTCGCAGTGCGCACGATTGCCTCGGCCGAATAGGTACCGTCCTGTCCAAAGCTGACTTCGCGCAGCAGATAATAGCGCAGCGGATCGACCCCGAAGGTGTCGGCGAGCGTCATCGGGTCGACGACATTGCCCAGCGACTTGGACATCTTTTCGCCGCGGTTCAGCAGGAAGCCGTGGCCGAACACCTGTTTGGGCAGCGGCAGGCCTGCGCTCATCAGGAAAGCCGGCCAGTAAACCGCGTGAAAACGGACGATATCCTTGCCGATCATGTGGATATTGGCGGGCCAGAATTTTCCGAAATCACCATCGAGATCGGGATAACCCAGCCCCGAAAGATAGGTGGTGAGCGCGTCGACCCACACATACATCACATGCCCGGGTGATCCCGGAACCGGAACGCCCCAGTCGAAGCTGGTGCGCGAGACGCTGAGATCCTTGAGCCCGCCTTCGACGAAGCGCATCACTTCGTTGCGGCGGCTTTCGGGGCGGATGAAATCGGGCTGCTCGTTGTACAGCGCGAGCAATTTGTCCTGATAGTTCGACAGGCGGAAGAACCAGCTTTCTTCGACCGTCCACTCAACGGGGGTGCCTTGCGGCGACAAGCGGACATCCCCTTCCCCGTCGACCAGCTCGCTCTCGTCGTAGAAGGCTTCGTCGCGAACCGAATACCAGCCCTCATAGCGGTCGAGATAAAGATCGCCATTGGCTTCCATCGCGCGCCAGATCGCTTGCGATGCGGCATGATGCGCTGGGTCGGACGTGCGCATGAAATTGTCATAGCTGATATTCAGCTTGGCATACATCTCACGGAAATAAGATGACATTTCATCAGCGAGGTCGATCGTTTCACGGCCCTGGTCACGCGCCGTCTGGAACATTTTCAGCCCATGTTCGTCGGTGCCGGTGATCAGCCGCACGTCGCGGCCCTTGGCGCGCTGGAACCGCGCCATCACGTCGGTGGCAATCGCTTCATAGGCGTGGCCGATATGCGGACGGCCATTGGGGTAGCTGATCGCGGTGGTGATGTAGAAAGGGGCGCTGTTTTCGGACATGGCCGCGCCTTAGCCGCTGGCGCGCGCGAGGGAAAGCGTCAGCGTGCCGGTTGCGTCGAACGCGGCGCCAGTTCAGCAAGGCAGTTGCCGATTTCGAACCCGACCATCGTGCCGTCATAGGAGCCGCGGATCGCATCGCGAACCGTGCGTTGGATGCGGTCCCATTGCGCCAAGATGGGAGCGATCTCGGCTACTGACCGTTCGCGCGCCAGCCGCGCGAGCAGCCCGGGGACGATGTCGATCACCAGTTCGAGCCGGGGGCGATTGCTCGTGCCGCCGACCTCGCGCGCCAGCGCCTCGCGCAACCGGTTTTCGGGGTCGCCGGTCGCGGCGATCGCAAGCAGCTTTTTCTCCATCGCGGCGACATCGCTGTCGATCAGCGCCAGCGCCTTGCCCGGCACCCCGCCCGATGCGGCGACGATCGCGCGCACCTCGGCGACATCGAGCATCGGACGCAGATCATGCAGCCATGCAGTCATGACGTCACGCTCAACGGGTTGAAAACGCAGCGTTCTGCACCGCGACCGGATCGTCGGCAATAAACGTCCCGGTGAGTGGCTGACGAGCAGGAACAGCGTTTTTGCCGGCGGTTCCTCCAGCGTCTTGAGCAGCGCATTGGCGGCGTCGGTTTCCAGATCGTCGATCGCGTCGACGATGATCACGCGCCAGTCGCCCAGCGACAGCGACAGATGCAGGCGGCGGATCATGGTCCGCACCTGATCGATCGTGACGTTGCGCGCGAGATCCTTGCTCTTGTCTTTCAGCTGGCGCGTCAGGTGCAGGATTTCGGGATGATTGCCCGCCTCGACCAGTCGCCCCGCGGCGCTGTCCCCCGGATCATCGAGCCCAATCGCTTGGCCGTCGCCGCCGCTGCCGTGGGTGACGAGGAAGCGTGCGACGCGGGCGGCAAAAGCCCCCTTCCCCATTCCCTGCGGCCCGGCGAGCAGCCAGGCGTGATGCAGCCTGCCGCCCTGCCAGCCTTCGAGAAAGGCGGCTTCGGCTTCCTGATGACCGATCATAGCCATTCGGTCAGCCCCGCGAGGATCGCCGCGGTGACCCGTTCGGCGGGGGCATCGGCATCGACGATCCGCCAGCGTTGGGGCTCGGCCCCAGCCATTTCGACGAAGCGCTCGGCGAGGCGCGCCTGATATTCGGCGGGCTTGCTCCCCATGCGGTCGCTGCCGCCACGGACCGTCAGGCGGCGCGCGGCCTCGGCGGGGCTGACGGTGAGCAGGAACGTGCGGTCGGGCATCAACCCCTCGGATCCGACACCGTGCAGCGCCAATATGTCGGCGTCGGTCAGGCCGCCGCCGCCGCCCTGATAGGCGCGGCTCGAATCGACAAAGCGGTCACACAGCACCCACGCGCCGCGGGCCAGGGCCGGACGGATCGTCCGCGCGACATGGTCGGCGCGCGCCGCGGCGAACAGCAGGGCTTCGCTGCGCGCATCCCAGCGGTCGTCGCTGCCTTCCATCAACAGCGAACGGATCGCTTCGGCACCCGCGCTGCCGCCGGGTTCGCGCGTTGCCACGACGTCGAGGCCGCGCGCCCTAATCGCCTCGGCCAGTGCGGCGATTTGCGTCGACTTGCCGACCCCCTCGCCGCCTTCAAGCGTGATAAAGCGCCCGCGTGTCATGCTGAAAGCCGACGAGGATCGAATGGGAAGCGCGCGTGCATTGCACGGCGGTAGCCGCCAGCACGGCGTTTGTCATCACGGCGCAGCGCGCGCGCCGCCGCTCGTGATCTTTTTGCCCTTGCCGCTTTCGTTGGTGGCCATCGATATGGCGAAACCCCAAGTCATCAGCCGCTCGGCTTCGTCGCGGCGCGCTTTGTCGCTCGGCAGGCCGGCAACGACCATGATCAGCCGCCTACCATCGCGCTTGGCCGATCCCAGCAGGCAATAGCCGGCTTCCGAGGTGTGGCCGGTCTTCAATCCGTCGGCGCCCAGAACGCGCCCGAGGATGGGATTGCGGTTGGCCTGGATGATCGGTTTGCCTTCGGGCGAGATACCGTGCTGGAGCCGGGGAAGTGAAAAATAGCGGGTGTAGCCCCCGGGATGATCACGGATCAGCCGGTCGGCAAGCGTGATGAGATCGGCGGCGCTGACCTTGGTCACTCCCCCGTCAGGCCAGCCGTTTGGCGTTCCGAAATTACTCGACGCCATACCAATCTTTACCGCTACGGCGTTCATTCTTTTTACGAAAGCTTCCTCGCTGCCATCGATGCCGACGGCCAGTGCGGCGGCAGCGTCGTTGCCCGATACGGTGATCAGGCCTTTGAGCAGGTCGTCGACGGAGACTTTTTCGCCCGGGCGAAGAAACATCGTCGATCCGCCGTTGCTGCCCCGCCATTTCTTCCAGGTCGCTTCGCTGACCGTAAACTGCTTGTCGCGCGTCAGTTCGCCCTTTTTGATCAGGTCGAGCACGACATAGGCTGTCATGACTTTCGCCATCGACGCGGGCGCGAAGCGTTTTTCCGCACCGCGTGAAAACAATATTTCGCCTGAATCGAGATCCTTGAGCATCACGATCGGCGCCTGCGTGATGTAGGCGGGGCGCGTTGCCGCTGCGCTATTGGGTTGCGACCCGTCGGCTGCCACCGCTGGCGTCGCCGAAGCCAGTAGGCTGGCTGCGAAAATCGCGACGCTTTGCTTTGTAGTCTCTCGCACGTGGCGCCCGTCAGCGATCGCGCTGGACCACCGCGTCGCGGAAGCCTTTCGCCTTCGCCGTGCCGAGCGCGGTGCGCGCTTCGGCGTCGCTCGCAAAGGGGCCCATTCGCACGCGCCAGAGATTTCCGGCCTTGCTGACCGTGCCGCCCACTGACTTTGCGGCGGCATCGGCGCGGCTTTCGCTGCTGAAAGCGCCAACCTGGACGACGAATTTTCCAGACACCGCGGGAACGGGCTTGGCGGGTGTTGCGGGTTTGGCCGCAGGCTTTGGTTTTTCAACCGCAAGCCGGTCATCGCCGGGCTTCGCTTTTCCCGATGCAATGGGCGCCGCGGGCTGCACTTCGACCGGCGGCGCGGCTGTCGGCGCTTTCGGTGCCGGCATCGCTTTGAGCTTGGTGCGCAGGATCGACAGCAATGAGTCGGGCGTCGCGATCCGCTCTGGAACCGCGCGGCCTGCGCGCAGTTGCGCCCGCTCGGCGACGGGCGGGTTGGTGCGGCGGACCCGAACCGCGGATACGCCGTCGGTCAGGCCCAGCTGTTCGGCGGCGCCGCGCGACAGGTCAATCAGCCGGTCGCCGACCATCGGCCCGCGATCGTTGATGCGCACCAGGATTGTCCGTCCGGTGTCGAGCGCGGTCACTTCGACATAGCTCGGCAGCGGCAACGTCTTGTGCGCGGCGCTGATTCCGGCGGGATCGAACGTCTCGCCATTGGCGGTCGGCCGTCCAGCGAGTTCGTCGCCATACCAACTGGCGTAACCGACATCGTCATAATCGGCGATATCCGCGGGAGTGTAGGTGGTGCCTGCGATCGTATAGGGATCGCCGATCTTGACTGGCGTATCGCTCACGCCGCCGACGGATTGGGCCGGTGTCGGGCTGGCGGTTGGACCGCCCGTGCGCTCGCCGCCAAAACTGCCGCATCCGGCGAGCATCAGCATCGCCCCGGCCATCAGCGCCGTTTTTCTACCGATCGATTTCATCCGCCAGCAACCCCACTGATAGTGCGTAAAAATTGGAACAATTATAGTCCAATATCGCACGATAGTTACCGGTCAGCAAATAGGCGGTTCGTCCCGGCCCATCGGGTTCGAGCAGAACCGCCTGAACCTGTCCGTCGGGCCAGCGCCCGCTGATCGGCTGGATGCCGTCGGCGCGCCATTCGGCCATCGAGCGCCAGCGGCTGTGGCGGGCAAAAACGCGGGGGCAGCGGGTGGGGGTCAGGCGGCTGGCAAAACGATTGCGGTCAAAGCCATTTGGTACGGTTACCGCGACGCCCCACGGCTGCCCGGCGCGCCAGCCGGCGCGGCGCAGATAGGCCCCGATCGATTCGATCGCGTCGGCCTCGCTCGACCAGATATTGGCGCGTCCGTCGCCGTCGCCATCCTCGGCGACCGCCAGATAGACCGACGGCAGAAACTGCGGATAGCCGAAGGCGCCCGCCCAACTGCCCTTCAAGACTTCGCGCGGCACCCCGCGCTGAACCATTTCCAGCGTCGCGAGGAACTCGGGTTCGAACAGGCTGCGGCGCCGTCCTTCATAGGCCAGTGTCGCGAGCGCTTCGGGAAGGTCGAAATTGCCCGTGACCTGACCATAAGCGGTCTCGTGGCCGTAAATCGCGATCATGATGCTCGTCGGCACCCCGGTGCGTGCTTCGATGCGCGACAGCAAGGGCAGCAAGCGGTCGTGGACGCGGCGCCCGCCGCCGATCCGCGCCGCATCGACATGCTTTGCCTTGTAGGGCGCGAAATTCGGGATCGGGGTGTCGTTGGTCGGCGGGCTACCCAGATTGTCGCGGTCGAGCGCGACCACGCGCGGGTTGTAGCGCAGACCGGCGGTAACCCGGTCGAACACCTGCCGCGACACGCCGCGCGCCTGCGCCTTGGGCCACAGCGACTGGACATAGGCATCGAAGCCGCTGTCGCCGCTTTGCGCATGCAGCGGCGCCGATGCGGTGAGCAGCCATGCCGACAGAATGGCAGTGGTGACAGCGAAAAGGCGTCCGATTTTTAAACTGATAGCGTGCATGATGCTCCCACCCATAGGGCGTGTCTCGCACAGATGCGAGCGGCTTGGCTAGGCAAGGGCGGGACGAGCCGAGTCATTCGCGCGGCGGGCCGAGCCGACAAGGTTTTTCTTGCCGCAGCGCATCCGCGCGCTATGGCGGCGGCCAAGCGGACAGGTGGCCGAGTGGTTTAAGGCAGCGGTCTTGAAAACCGCCGTGGGTACAAGCTCACCGTGGGTTCGAATCCCACCCTGTCCGCCACGGCATGCACAAACAGCATGCAGCGTTTCGCAAATTACCGCGATGCCCGGTGCAGAGTGGACGCTACCCCAGGCCCAACGTCCGAAACGGTCGCGGCGAAATGCCACGGCGACCTTATGTTTTTGCCCCCCGTAGCGCGGTCGGCCATATCAGGCGGGTTGCCTATGGTAAACCCGATGTCCGGGCGGCTTTGAAGCGCGCGATTTTTGTTCAAGGCTGTGCCGCCCCCGCTCCGTCTTGTGGTTGTCGCCGGGATGACATCCCGGCTCCGATCACAAGAGGAACCCGATGCGCAATACCTTGCTGGCCACCACCTGTCTGGCCGCCCTGCTTTCGACCGCAGCCCAAGCGGAAACGACGATCACCACCGCGACCACGGCGCCGGTGCGGACGTCGACGATCAAATCGGGCGCGCCCGACGATATCAAGGTTACCTCGACGGGTTCGGTAAAACCCGCGGGCGGCGCTGCGGTCACCATCGACAGCAATCACAAGGTGATCAACGAAGGCACGATCGAGATCAGCAACGTCAACGGCGCGCGAGGAATCGTCGCCAATGCGGGGACGGTCGGCGCGATCACCAATGCCGCGACGGGCAAGATCATCCTCGACGAACCCTATGCGCCGACCGACATCGACAATGATGGCGACATCGATGGCGCTTTTGCGCTGGGCAGCAACCGCGTCGGCATTGCGACACTCGGCGCCTTTACCGGGAATATCGTCAACAGCGGCGCGATCACGATCGAGGGCAATGATTCGGCAGGCATTCGCCTCGGCGGGCCGCTGACGGGCAATTTCACGAACGACGGCACCATCTCTGTGCTGGGCGACCGCGCGCTCGGCGTCGGCTTGCAGGATGTGACCGGCAACGTCCGGTTAGCCGGGACGATCACCGCGACCGGCCTCGACGCCACAGCTGCGCGGCTGGCGGGCAACATCACCGGCGCGCTCGTCGTTCAGGGCAATCTGACCGCGACCGGTTACCGCTTCACGACGCCGCCCGCCGACCCGTCGAAGCTCGACGCCGACGACCTGCTGATCGGCGGTCCGGCGCTGTCGGTCGAGGGAAATGTGACCGGCGGCATTATCCTTGCGGTCCCGCCGAAGGATACGAGCACGACCGACAATGACGAGGACAAGGACGGCATCCCCGACGACAAGGAAGGCAGCGCCGCGGTGCGGTCCTTCGGTTCGGCGGCGGCGGTGCGTATCGGGTCGGCAACGCAAAGCGTGACGATCGGCCCGGTCGCGGGAACCGGCACCGGCTTCGGCCTGATCATCGATGGCGGCGTGATCGGCAACGGCCTTTATGCGGGCAAGGACGGCAACGGGATGCAGATCGGCGGCCTTGGCGGCGCCGTGACCATCGCAGGCGGGATCGGTATTGGCGCGACGGGCAGCGTCGCGGCGCTGTCGAAAGATGTCGCGGCAACCGCGATCCGGATCGGCAGCGGTGCGACGACCCCCGAACTGCGCAACGCGGGCAAGGTCGAGGCGACGACCGCAGACAACGTCGCGAGTTCGGTTGCGACCGCGGTGCTGGTCGAAGCGGGAGGCAACGTCGCGTTGATCCGCAACAGCGGCTTGATCGCGGCTAAGACCGGCGGCGACAATGGCACCGCGCGCGCGATTGTGGATCTGTCGGGCACCGTCGCCACGGTCGAAAACAGCGGCACGATCAGCGCCACCGGCGCGCTCGCCACATCGGATCGCAATATCGCGATCGACCTGTCGGCCAATGCCGCGGGCGCTACCGTGAAGCAGACCGCGGTTGCGTCGGGCGTCACCGCCCCCAGCATCGTCGGCGACGTTCGCTTTGGCGGCGGCAACGACGTGTTCGACATCGCCGACGGGTCGGTGAAGGGGAACAGCTTCTTTGGCGGCGGCAACAACCGCCTCGCGCTGTCGGGTGACGCGATTTACACCGGCAACGCGCGCTTTGGCGCCGGGAACGACAGCATGGCGCTGGTCGGCACGTCGAAATTCACCGGTGCGGTCGATTTCGGTGGTGGCGCCGATACGCTCAGCATCGGCGGTACCTCGATCTTCTCGGGCTCGCTGGCCAATGCGCAGGGACTCGCCGTCTCGGTCGGCGGCGGCACCTTTGACGTCACGGGCGCAGCGCGGATTGCATCGCTGGCGGTCACCGACAAAGGAACGCTGGGCGTGCTGCTCGACACCGGCAGCACCGGCACGGCGTTGCAGGTCACGGGCAACGCAAGCTTTGGCGCCGAATCCAAGCTGGCGCTGCGCCTGTCGAGCATCGAACAGGCCGAAGGTCGGCACGTCGTCCTGACCGCCGGTACGCTGACCGGCGCGAACAATCTCACCGCGTCGCAAACGCTGCTGCCGTTCCTCTACAAAGGCACGTTGACGTCGAACGCGACGCAGCTGATCGTCGATGTATCGCGCAAGAGCACGTCCGAACTCGGGCTCAATCGGTCGGAAGCGGGCGCGTTCGACGCGGTGCTCGATGCCGTGGTCGCCGATCAGAAGATCGAGGACGTGTTCCTGGGGATCACCAGCGGCGATCAGTTCCGCAGCCAGCTGGGCCAGATGCTGCCCGAGCATGAGGGCGGCGTGTTCGAGACGGTGACCTCTGGCTCGCGCGCGCTGTCGCGTCATTTGCAAGACCCCAACGCGCCGTTCCAGGACGAGGGAAAATGGGGTTATTGGGTGAACCAGGCCGTCTGGGGTACGTCGAAGAGCGTCGGCGATACCGCGAGCTATGACGTCAGCGGCTGGGGCATCGGGCTCGGCGCGGAGATCAAGAGCGACATCGGCAACTTCGGTGGTTCGGTCGCTTTTCTGAGCGGCAAGGACAGCAACGGCAGCAATGCGAACGAGGTCAGCACAAGCCAGTTCGAGGGCGCCCTGCATTGGCGCCTGCGGTCGAAGGGCTTCATGGCCAACGCCCGCGTCTCGGGCGCGCCGATCAAGATGAAAGGCACCCGCATCTTCAGCGCCGAGGCGGGCGCTGACGACATCGAGAAGACGATGAAGGGGAAATGGGACGGTACCCTGTGGTCGGCGTCGGGCTCGCTCGCCTATGACGCCCGCGCCGGGGGGATCACGATCCGCCCGATGGTTGCGGTCGATTACTTCAAACTGACCGAAAAGGGCTATCAGGAAACCGGCGGTGGCGACGCGCTCGACCTGAAGGTGCTGGGGCGTGACAGCGATGAGCTGGCGGTGTCGGGCACCGTGGCGCTCGGCATGGATTTCGGCGGCCTTGACCAATATGACGGCTGGACGCGCTTCGAAATCGAAGGCGGCCGTCGCCAGATCGTCGGCGGCACGCTCGGCGCGACGACGGCGTCGTTCAAGGACGGCACGCCGTTCACGCTTATCCCTGATGATCGCACGAGCGGCTGGGTCGGCCGTCTCCGTGGCATCGCCGGCAATTCGGCCTTTCAGGTCGCCGGTGAAGTGTCCGCGGAGGAACAGCAAAGCCATATCGGCTGGGCGTTCCGTGCGAGTCTGCGGGTCGGCCTCTAGCCCCCCGGCCGGCCCCGCGTGCAAGGGGGAGGCACCTCCCTACCCCCGCCTCCCCCTTGCTTAGACAGAAATGAAACAAGACGCCGATGTTTGCACAACCCCTTCCCTCTCGTCCGGCACCGCGGTTGCGCGGTGGGACTTGGCCGCTATATGACGGCGGCATCAGGGGAAGCTATGGCGCGCGCCGGGGCGGCGCCAACCGGCAAAAGATGGCGTTCCAGAGCAAGCAATCGATGACCAGTTCGAACGACCGAACCGATGCCGCGCAAGGCATCGAAGGCGTATTGCTCGCCAACCGCGATCGGATCGTCCGTTTCTTGCTGGCGCGCGGCGCGGGGGATGCGGCTGAGGATCTGTTCCAGGATTTGTGGATGCGGCTGACCGATCGTCCGGCGGGGCCGATCGCCGATCCCCTGCCCTATGTCATGCGCGCCGCCAACAATCTGATGCTCGACCGCTATCGCTCGGCACGGCAAAGCGCGCTGCGCGATCAAGCCTGGGGAGAGACGGCGGCCACCCACGCCCCGTCGGCAGAGATCGCACTGATCTCGCGCGAGCAGCTCGCGCTGGTCGAGGCGGCGATTGCGGGTAGCGGCGAACGCGCCGCCCGCATCTTTCGCCGGTTCCGCGTCGACGGCGCCAATCAACGCGATATTGCCAGTGAAATGGGGGTCAGCCTGAGCACAGTCGAAGCCGATTTGCGCAAGGTGTATGCGATGCTTGCCGCGTTACGGAGACAGTTCGATGCGTCCTGATATCGACAGCATTGAAGCGCGCGCCATCGACTGGCTGATCCGCCAGCGCGACCCGGCGTTCGACGATTGGGACGGCTTTACCGACTGGCTCGGCGAGGATCCTGACCATGCCGCCATCTACGATACCGTCGCCAGCCTCGATCAGGATCTTGGCGCGCTGCCTCCGGCGGTTAAGCCCATGGCCGCGACGGTGCCGACCACGCCGCTGCGTGCGTCACGCCGTGGCTGGTTTGGCGGCGCCATGGCGGCGGCCTTGGTCGCGGTGGTCGGGCTATCGACCCTCAATCCCTTCGGTAGCGCCGATCGGATCGAAACCGCGGCGGGCGAGCAGCGCACGATCGAGCTTGCCGACGGATCGCGGATCGAGATCAATGGCGGGTCGGTGGTCGAAATCGACAAGGATCGCCCGCGCTTTGCTCGTCTGGAAAGCGGTGAGGCGATGTTCCACGTCGTCCACCGCGATAACGATCCCTTTGTCGTCGAAACGGGCGGCAACCGGATCGTCGATCTGGGAACCGCGTTCAACGTCGTTCGGCGCGAGCGCCAGACGTCGGTCGCCGTTTCGGAGGGTATCGTTCTTTACAACCCCGATCGCGACAAGGTTCGCCTGGTCGCGGGCAAGGCGATCGAGGTCCGTGATAATGATCGAAAGGCGCCGGTCGTGCAGGACGTCGATGTGGCCAGCATCGGCGGCTGGCGTAGCGGGCTGCTGGTTTACAACGGCGCGCCGCTCGCGGTGGTCGCCGAAGATCTGAAGCGAACCGCGGGAATGGACGTTCGGATCGCACCTGTGGCCGCCGACCTGTCGTTTCGCGGCGCGCTGATCATTGACAAGAACCGCGGTCGTACGATCGCCGATCTTGCCGCCTTGTCGGGAACAAAGGCGCAGCGACAGGGCGACGGCTGGATATTGACCCGCTGACGATGCACCCGCGCCTTGCCCTTGTCGCCGCTGCGACGCTGCTGGCCCTCCCCGCGCAGGCCTTGGCGGCGGAGGAACGCACGTTCGACGTACCGAAAGGGAGCCTGTCGACCGCCCTGCCGGTGATCAGTCGGCAGGCCGGGGTGAGCATCAGCGTCGTTGACGCGAAACTGTGGCAAGCGCGGGTCAAACGGGTACGCGGACGGATGAGCGTCGAGCAAGCGATCCAGCGGCTGTTGAGCGGTTCCGACGCCCGCGCGATCCGTGTCTCGGCCACGAGCTGGCGTATCGAACGCCGTCCGCTTGCGCCGCGTGTCGCCCACCGCCCCGCCCCGCCGCCGCGGCAGATGCCGCAGCCGCGCGCGCGCGAACCTTCGCAGGATATGATCGCCGCGGCGCAGGACGAGATCATCGTCACCGCGTCGAAAACCGACCTGCCCTATTCGCATTTTGCCGGCGTCGTCACCCAATTGAGTGGCGGCGATTTGGCGTTTGGCGGCGAACGCGGAATGGAATCGATCCTGTCGCGGACCGCGACCGTCTCGTCGACGCATCTGGGGTCGGGGCGCAACAAGCTGTTCATTCGCGGCATCGCCGATTCCAGCTTCACCGGCCCGACGCAATCGACCGTCGGGCAATATCTGGGCGACATCCGGCTCAGCTATAACGCCCCCGATCCCGATCTGCGTCTTTATGACGTCGACAATGTCGAAATCCTCGAAGGACCGCAGGGCACGCTCTATGGTGCCGGATCGCTCGGCGGCATCATCCGCGTCGTCCCCAAATCGCCCGATCCGCGCGCGATGTCGGTGCAGGCGATCGCAGGCGTCTCGGTCACCCAGCATGGCGACCCCGGCGGCGACATCGCCGCGATCGCCAATCTGCCGGTGGGCGACAACGGCCATGCGCTACGTCTCGTCGGCTATATGCTGACCGACGGCGGCTATATCGATAACCCGCTACGGGGACAGAATGACGTCAACCGCGTCCATGTGCGCGGCGGCCGCGCGGCCTTTCGCTTCGACGCTGGCGATGACTGGACCGTCGATCTGGGCGGCGTTTACCAGTCGATCAAATCGAACGACGCACAATATGCCGACAAGGCGGCCGACCCGCTGACGCGCAATTCGATGGTCGAGCAGAATGCCTCGGCGCGTTACGGGCTCGGTACGATGGTGGTGATGAAAGACTGGGACGGTCTGCATTTCCAGTCGTCGAACGCCTTTGTCGACCATCGCCTGTTCGAACGCTTCGACGCCAGCCTGCCAGAAGCGCCGCCCGGATCGGTCGTCTCGAGCGGCGCGGTCGATGTCGAGCGCCTGTTCGCACCAATCCAGGTTATCCCGCTCAGCACGGTGCCCCGCGTGCTCGACCAGCGCAACGCGACGCGAATGTTCGTCAGCGAAAACCGCTTGTCGCGTCCCTATCATGACGGGTTGGGCTGGGTGATCGGCGCGAGCTTCATCGACAATCGCGCGCGGCAGAACCGCGAATATCGCTATGGCGCGCTGCGCGCGGTCCTCCCCGGCGTCACCAACAAAATTTCCGAAGTCACGGGCTATGCCGAGGCGACGGTCGAAGTGACGCCGAACCTGATCGCGGCGGGCGGCGTCCGCCTGTCGCACGCGCGACTGGGCGGGATGGCGGAAGGCGTGTCGTTCGCGCTCGCCCAGGCGGGCCGCGCGACGACCGCGTCGCGAAGCGAAACCGACCTGCTGCCCTCCTTCTCCCTGCTCGCGACGCCGCTGCATAACCTGCGCCTCTACGCGCGCTATCAAGAGGGGTTCCGGCCCGGTGGGCTTGCGGTCGATGGCAATTTCGTGCGGCGCTTCCTGAACGATCAGGTGCGGACGTGGGAGGCGGGTGTACGCTTCGGCGACAAGGGGCAAAGCCTGTTCGATGCCAGCATTGCAGTGTCGCACAGCCGTTGGCGCAACATCCAGGCCGATTTCATCGACAGCACAGGCTTTCCGACCACCGCCAATATCGGCGATGGCCGGATCACCAGCGTTTCGGGCGCGCTGGCGATGCGCCCGACCGAGGCACTGACCTTTGAACTCGGCGCAGTCTATAACCACAGCCGCGTCGACGATCTGGCGCTGGAAATCCTGCCGGTATTTGCCGCAGCGCCCGCGCGACTGGGCCGCATTCCCAACGTCGCCAGCCATGCGGTGCGCGGATCGGTCAATTATGCTACCGTGATCGGCGACGAGGATTTTCGCGTCAATGGCTGGGCCAATTATGTCGGACCGTCACGGCTGGGGATCGGGCCGGTGCTGGGCGAAAGCCAGGGCGACTATATCGACACCGGACTGGCAATGCGCGTCGGCAATGAACGGCGCGGACTGTCGCTGACGCTGACCAATCTGTTCGATTCGCGCGGCAACCGCTTTTCGCTGGGGACGCCGTTTGTCGAGGGTAACGAAGGTTTCATGACCCCGCTGCGGCCAAGGACGCTGCGGATCGCGGTGGATGTGGCGTATTAGCGAATGTCGGCTTTGGGGTGGAGTGCGGACGGAGCGATCCTCCCCGGAACGGGGAGGGGGACCAGCGAAGCTGGTGGAGGGGCACCATCGGTTTGCCTTGCCGCCGAAGTCGTGCTCCATTGCTACGTTCCCGGAACGCTTGGCTCTTCCAACCCGGCGTCGCGGCAACCTCCTGTGCCCCTCCACCACCCTTCGGGTGGTCCCCCTCCCCCGTTGGGGGAGGATCGGCTATGTCCGCAATCGGGCGGTTCCTGCCATTACCGTCGTTTATGCCCCCTCTCCACCCGAGAGGGGTTCGTTGGATCAATCCGCCAGCACAAGCCGTTCGTAACGGTCCATGTGATAGTCATGGCTGCCGAACTGGGCTTCGATCAACGTCGCGCGCTTGAAATAGTGGCCGATCGCCAATTCCTGCGTGATGCCGATGCCGCCATGCGTTTGGATCGCGTTCTGGCCGACAAATTTGGCGCCGCGCGCGACCTTCGCCTTGGCGGCCGAAACCGCGGCCATGCGTTCGTTCGCGGGCAGGCCGAGCTTCAGTACGCCCATGATCGTCATCGAACGCGCCTGTTCGACTTCCATGAACATGTCGACCATGCGGTGCTGCAGCACCTGGAACTTGGCGATCGGAATGCCGAACTGCTTGCGCTGCTGCGTATATTCCAGCGTGCCTTCGTGTAGTTTCTGCATGACGCCGGTCGCTTCGGCGCACACCGCGACGGTCGCTTCATCGACGATCTGTTCGACCAGCGGCAGGCCGGTGCCTTCGCCGCCGAGCAGCGCGTCGCCGGGGATCGCGACATTTTCGAAATAGATTTCCGACGCGCGGCTGCCATCGACGGTCGGATAGTCCCGGCGCACGATACCGGGCAGATTGGCGTCGATCAGGAATAGCGACACGCCCTCGCGGTCGCGCTGGCCACCGCCGGTACGCGCGGTAACGAGCAGATGCGTCGCCCAGGGCGCGGCATAGACGACGCCCTTGTGCCCGTTCAGCACATAGCCCGCGCCATCTTTCTTGGCGGTCGTGCGCAAAATGGCGAGGTCGTAGCGGCCTTGCGGCTCAGCATAGGCGAAGGCGATGATCGCATTGCCCGCGATAATCTCCGGGATCAACGCATCAGCCTGCGCCCCGCCGACGGCTTTCAGCGCGCCGCCCGCGATGACGACGGTCGGCAGATAGGGTTCGATCCCGATGACCTTGCCCAATTCCTCCATCACGATCGCATTTTCGAGCGCGCCGCCGCCGAGGCCGCCATGGTCCTCGTCAAAGGCTGCGCCGAGCATGCCGAGCTCCTGCGCCAGGGCGGTCCAGATCGCCGGATCGCGACCGCTGTCCGAATTGATGAACTTCTGGCGCGTTTCAAAATCATAGGTGTCGCTGAGGAAGCGCGACAGCGTGTCGCGGATCATGTCCTGCGTTTCGGTATAGGTGAAATCCATTATCGTCGTCCCTGAACTTGATCGTCATCCCGGCGAAGGCCGGGATCTCACCGTTGCGTCATGGCTAGAGGTCGAGACCCCGGCCTTCGCCGGGGTGACGGCTGTTTTCCGATTAGAGGCCGAGCACCATCTTTGCGATGATGTTGCGCTGAATCTCGTTCGATCCGCCATAGATCGTCGTCTTGCGCATGTTGAAATAGGTCGGCGCGGCGCGGTGCGCGTAGTCGGGGCCGATCGGATGTTCGTTATCGCCCTCGCCAAAACCGCGGAAATAGGGCGCGCCATAATGGCCGACGGCCTCCAGCGACAATTCGGTCAAGCGCTGCTGGATTTCCGATCCCTTGATCTTGAGGAGGCTCGATTCCGGCCCCGGGCCACGCCCGGCATTTGGGCCGCCAAGGCTGCGCAGCTCGGTAAATTCGAGCGCCGCCAGATCGACTTCCAGCTCGGCGACCTTGCGCTTGAAGAAGGCGTTGGCGAGCAGCGGCTTGTCGCCGTCGACCTCGGTGCGGGCGATGGCCTTGACCTTTTCGATCCCGCGCTTCGAGGCAGCAACGCCCGCGATGCCGGTGCGTTCATGCGCGAGCAGGAATTTGGCGCAAGTCCAGCCCTTGTTTTCCTCGTAAACGCGGTTGGCGACGGGGACGCGGACATCCTCCAGCCATACCTCGTTGACCTCATGCTCGCCGCCCAAGGTGATGATCGGGCGCACGGTGATACCGGGCGACTTCATGTCGATGAGCAGGAACGAAATTCCCTCCTGCTGCTTGGCGTCCTTGTCGGTGCGCACGAGGAAAAATCCCCAGTCGGCGTGCTGCGCGAGCGTCGTCCAGGTCTTTTGCCCGTTGACGATATAATCGTCGCCGTCGCGGACCGCCGTCGTGCGAAGCGAAGCAAGGTCCGATCCCGAACCCGGTTCCGAATAGCCCTGACACCACCAATCCTCGCCCGACAGGATACGCGGCAGGAAATGGACCTTCTGTTCGGGCGTGCCAAAGGTGTAGATCACCGGGCCAACCATCGCGAGACCAAAGGGCATCAGGCGAATGCAGTCGGCGCGCGCGGTTTCCTCCGACCAGATGAACCGCTGCGTCGGGGTCCAGCCGGTGCCGCCATATTCGACCGGCCATGCGGGTGCGATCCAGCCCTTCTTGTGCAGGATCTTGTGCCAGACGAGGAAATCCTCCTTGGACATCTCCTCGCCCTCATCCTGCTTCTCACGCAGTTCGGCGGGGTAATTTTCGGCGATGAAGTCGCGCACTTCCTGCTGGAAGGCGAGATCTTCGGGGCTGAATTCCATGTCCATCACGAATCTCCCATTGGGTAATGGCGCGCTTATACTGCGCGCTCACCTTTACGTAAACGGCAAGTTGCGACTTGCAACTTTCCTTGGCCCAATGATTGCGCGTAACATCGCCGCTTGTCCAGCGCGTGCATTCGTCACGGACGGACAAAGTTGGGGGGATGGGACATGACAAAAGGCAAGCGTACAGCGCTCTGGGTGGCAGCGGTCATTGGTGTCGCCGTATTCTCCGCATGGTTGTTCCAGCGGTCGATCGGCCTGTGGCTGTTCGAGCGCGCGGTCGACCGCGCCGCCGCGCGCGATACGCTCAAGGATCTGCCCGATGGATTGCACGTCGGTCTCTGCGGCACCGGCTCTCCCCTTCCCAGCCGCGAGCGCGCGGCGGCCTGCACTGTCGTGATCGCGGGCAAGGCGATATTTGTTGTTGATGCCGGAGAGGGCGCGGCGCGCAATATCGCGCAGATGGGCCTGCCCAATGGCCGCATCAAGGCGATGTTCCTGACCCATTTTCATTCGGACCATGTCGACGGGATGGGGCCAATGATGCTGCTGCGCTGGACCGCCAGCGACAACAGAAGTCCCCTGCCCGTTTATGGGCCGTCGGGTGTCGAGCAGGTTATTGCCGGGTTCAACGCCGCCTACGCACTCGATAATGGCTATCGCACCGCGCACCATGGCGAGGCGATCACGCCCCCCGCGGCTGCCGGCGCGACGGCGATCGCGTTTGCGCTCCCGGCGGCACCGACGGTCATCTACGACGCGGGCGGCCTTCGCGTCACCGCTTTTGCCGTCGATCACCGACCGGTCCAACCGTCGGTGGGCTATCGGTTCGACTATAAGGGACGCAGCCTCGTCGTCAGTGGCGACACGGCACCATCAAACTCGCTGGAAGTGGCTTCCAAAGGCGCTGACCTTCTGATTCACGAGGCACTGAACCCCGCGATGGTCAAGACGCTCGCGGCAAAGCTCGACAAGGCGGGCCGCAAGCAGACTGCACAGATCATGCGCGATATCCTCGATTATCATGCCAGCCCGGCGCAAGCCGCCGACAGCGCGCGCATCGCAGGGGTCCAGATGCTGGTGCTCAGCCATGTCGTGCCGTCGATGCCGTCGTCCTACCTCAATGCGGCGTTTCTCGGTGGCGCCGAAAGTCACTTCGACGGGCCGATTATCGTCGGCGAGGACGGCCAATATTTCTCGCTGCCCGCTGGCGGTGAGACAATCGAACGCGGCAGCTGGTTCTAGGCAGCGCGTCGGGTGACCAGAACAACCGCACCATCGCTGGCATAAGGTCCACGGACTTCGGCGATCGTCAGATCGACGTCGATGGCGTCGCCGTCGCGCGTCACGATTTGGGACGCAATGCAGACGGGCTGGCCCGATCGGAACAGCGCCTCCAGTCCCTCAGAAAAACCCGACCGATCACCGACCGCCAACAACGCCGAAAAACGCACCCGCCGGATCGCGGCGGCATCGACCCCGAGCATAACGAGTAGCGTGTCGTTCGCCGCCTCGACCGCTCCGCGCACCGATATGCGGGCGTGTCCGATGCTGCCCTGCGCCTCGACCGCGCTCAACAGGGCGGCGCGTGCATCGGTTGCGGCAAAATCGTCGATGGCACCGCTGACGTCGCGCAGGATCACCGCCCCGCCTGTCGGGGTCGGCACAAGGTCGATCCGCAGCCATTGGCGCGGTCGCAAGATGTCCGGCAACTCGCCCGAAAAACGCTCGCGATGGTCGATCAGGCGGATGATATGCTGCGCCAGCATGCTGCGTTCGATCCGTGGCACAGCGGTCGTCAGCGGCACGCCGATCATCGCAGCGCACGATCGTTCGAGCATGTCGCAGGCAGCCGGGTTGGCGGCGACGATCCGCCATTGCCGATCGATCAGGATCACTCCGTCGCGGATCGATTCGATCAGCCCCGCCAGCGATTGTTGCACGCGGTCTGCGGTCCCGGCGACATCATTCGCCTCGCTATCGAGCCGACGATAATCGTCGAGCGAGATCAGCACATGGGCATCCTTGCCATGGTGCGTCACGACGACGGGCTCGCGCGCCGATTGAAGGCGCCAATTGGCAAAGCCGCGGATGAAATCGGCTGCCGATACTCGCTGCGGTTCCTGCGCCGTCGCCACACTGACCTCCCGAAATGTCGATGCTTCGCGAGTATATTGGGACGTTTTCCCAAAGCTTGGCCGCGAAGTGCGTCCGATCCGGTGCCGGTCTGGCGGATCAGACCAGCTTCGCTTTCCCGCAGCGCAGCGCGTTGACCCGCGCGTCGGCCTGCCCGACATGCACGCCGAGCAGCCCGGTGAGGTCGGCGATGACGGTGTGGACCACGGGCGCGGCAAGCGCGACGCCGTCGGCGACCGCGGAGCGCAGCGCGTTGAGGTTGAGCCCGATGCCCAGCACATTGACGCGAAGATCCATGCGGTCGGCGAGCGATTGGGCGGCACCGGCGACCATGCCGCTGCTCGATACGGTCTTGACTTGCCCATCGTCGATATCGCGGCGTGAAAAGGCGACCGGTTTTTCGGCGAGGTCGGAAAGCACCAGTTCGGCCTCGGCGTCGACGCTGGCCAGCGGCAGTTTCACCACGCGCGCCGGTGCGGGATCGAGCGGGCGCTTCATGTCCTGGAAATCGGCGGCGTCGACGGTGCCGATCGCCAGCATGGCGGGCGACGTCACCACCGCGAGCGACACCGCCGCGCTGCTGTCGGGAGCACAATCGATCTCAGAAATCCGCGCCGATGCCGAGCCGAGTTCGGCAAGCACCGGGACGTGGACGCTGGCAAGCAGGGTCTGGACCCTCGTGTCGATCTTGAGCCGTACCTGCGCGGTGCGGACGACGACCTGATTGGTGTCGGTCACCGCGATCAACGGCGAATGGGCTGGCGGCTCGCCGATGAGCAGCGCGATGTCGATCCCGGACCCGCCCGGCAGCGCGCTCGCGACCGAAAGGTCGACCTGGCGATTGGCGTTGCTCAGCAACAACATCGCGCGCAGCAGGCTGAGCGCATTGACTTTGACGGGGTTGGCGGGGTCAACGCGAATGCTCGACGAGCGCGGCCCCAGATCGATCGCGCGCGACGGCAGCAGGCTGCGCGGCAAGGCGCGTCCGGCGATATGTTCGAGCACCCCTGCGGCTTGGCCATCCGATGCGCTGGCCAGCGCTGATACGACCTGCGGCAGCGTAACATGGCTGTCGAGCGTCTGGCCAAAGGTCAGCACATCGGCATCAATCTCGGTCCGGAGCGCCTCGGAAAAGGCGAGCAAGTCGATTTCGGTGCTGGCGAGGGCGTTATAATCCATCAGCGACAGGCTGAGCTCGCTGCCGGTCAGCCCCGACAACAGCGCGTTGGGAAGGCCGCCGTGTACCGCAGCGACGCGCGAACCGAGCGAAAAGGCCGCGTAGCCGCGCCGCGCGCCGGTGGCCGTGGCGCGGATGACGGTGTCGCTCCTGCCGGTCAGGAAGCGGCCGAAGTAGAGCGGGCGGTTGCGGGTCAGGCTGATCTGCACGGCGTTCGCCGACACTCCCCCGGGCGCAAAACGCTGCTCGGCCGCCACGGTCCTTTCGGGCGTATAGGTGCCGGTGGTGAGCGCTGCGATCTGGATGCCGCAATCGCAATTGGCGGCGATGATCCGTTCGGCCGCCGCCCGCTCCTCACCCGGTCGCCCGGCTGCCGCCATCGCGGCGGCGTCAGCGATACCCTGCAATTTGCGCCGGTCGAGGTAGAGCGAGCCGACATCGACCGCGAGCGCCGCGGCACCGATCAGCATCGTCATTGCGAAGGCGGTCGCGATGCTGATCCCCGCGCGGCGATCGCGGCCCAAGCCGCAAAGAAACGGGAGCGGCATCATCGTCAATCGACCGGCAATTCAAAGGTCGCGCGCGACCGAATGACATTGGTCGGCGACGGGACTAGCGCCGAACGCAGGAAGCTGTCCGGCGGGGCGGTAAAGGCGACCGCAACCGTGATGGCTTCGTTCGTTTCGGACACGGCGACGCTATGCGAGCCGCTCACCGATTGCAGGCTCCGCGCAACCGCGCGCGTCGCCACCGCGCTGCGATCGGCGGCATCGAGCCCGACGATGGCGGCGCGTGCACCGTCGTTCGCCGCCTGCTGGACGCTGTGCGCGAGCATGAAATATTGACCATAGACCAGCATCCCCATCAGCAGCATCAGGAGCAGCGGCAGCACCAGCGCCATTTCGACGATGGCAGCGCCGCGCTCCTCGCGCGCCAGCGTGGGGCCGGGCGGAAACGGAGGGCGGGCGGGTCGCGGCAAGGCAGGGAAAGCTGTCATGGCCGCCAGCATGACGGTCCGAAATGAAAGCGGCGTCGAGATCGCCCGACGCCGCTTTTGCGTATTTTACATAGTCTTTGCGCGCAGTGCGGCGGCCTTGTCCGCGGTTTGCGCCATTCCTTGACGCAGCGCTAACGGCGGGCGGTCGTCGCCCGTCGCAAATTGCGCTTATTGAGCGGCCTCCAGCTTGTCCTGGGTCTTGAGGTCAAAGTCCGATGCGTCGTGGCGTTCGCGAAGCTGACTCGCCGGATCGCCGGTAACGCGATTGACCATCCGCCCGCGCTTGACCGCGGGGCGCGTGGCCAGTTGGTCGGTCCAGCGCTGTACATTCTTATATTCATGCACCTGCAGGAACTCGCCAGCGTCATAGACCAGCCCCTTGGCCAGCGCGCCGTACCAGGGCCAGATCGCCATGTCGGCGATGGTGTAGTCGGCGCCCGCGATGTATTCGCTCTCCGCGAGACGCCGGTCGAGCACGTCCATCTGGCGCTTCACTTCCATCGCATAGCGATTGATCGGATATTCCTGCTTCGTCGGCGCATAGGCGTAGAAATGGCCAAAACCACCACCGAGGAACGGCGCGCTGCCCATCTGCCACATCAGCCACGACAAGGTCTCGGCGCGCGTCGCGGTCTCGGTCGGCAGGAAGGCGCCAAATTTTTCGGCAAGATGAATCAGGATCGCTCCCGATTCGAACACGCGGATGGGCTCGGCGCCGCTGCGATCGACGAGAACAGGGATCTTGCTGTTCGGGTTCGCCGCGACATAGCCGCTCGAAAACTGATCGCCCTCGCCGATGTTGATCAGCCACGCATCATATTCGGCGCCGCTGTGGCCCGCCGCCAGCAGCTCTTCGAGCATCACCGTGACCTTCACCCCATTGGGGGTGCCGAGCGAATAGAGTTGCAGCGGATGCTTGCCGATGGGCAGATCCTTGTCGTGCGTCGGACCGGCGATGGGGCGATTGATGTTGGCAAAACGCCCGCCGCTATCCTTGTCCCACGTCCACACTTTTGGCGGCACATATTCGGCTTGATCGGTCATCGTGGAGCTCCTGCACTCAATTTCATACTGATCGGTATCTAAAGATCGATACAACCGCCGTCCACCCCTTGCGGCTCAAATAATATTTGCCGCGCGCAAAGCTGCGATCCCGGCGGCGTCATAGCCGAGTTCGGCCAGGATCGCGTCGCTGTGTTCGCCGACTTGCGGCGCGCGCGTCGAAGCGACCTTGTCGCTGCCCGACAAATTGATCGGCGCCCGAATGACGGGCGCGCCGCCGGGCGTCCCGGGATAGTCGGCAGGCTCGACGAGCCCCATCGCCGCCACTTGCGGCTGCGCCAACGCTTCGGCTGCGCGCAGCACCGGCGCTGCCGGAACGCGGGCCGCGCCCAGTTCGGCGATCGCGTCAGCGCTGCTCCGATCGATGCACCATATCTGCATGATCGCGCTCAGCGCTTCGCCATTGTCGCCGCGCTGGATATCGCTGGCATAGCGCGGATCGTCGATAAGGTCGGGCCGCCCGACCAGATTGGCCCAGCGGGCAAAGATGCCGCCGCCGACGATCTGGGTAACGATCCACCCGTCGCGGGTGCGAAAGATGTCGGTCGGTGCCGAGCTGTAGCTGCGATTGCCGATCGGCTGGCGCTCGATCCCATTGAGCGCATGATCGATCGCCAGCGCATTCGAAAAGGCGAGCGCGGTACCGAGCAGCGACCCCGAAACGCATTGCCCCTTCCCCGTCGTTTCGCGCTCACGCAGCGCCAGCATGACGCCAAAGGCGGTGTGCAGCGCGGTGCCGAAATCGACATAATTGACCTGCGCGCGGTACGGCTGATCGGGCGTCCCGGTCAGGTGCACCGCGCCCGACATCGCTTGGCCGACCGCATCGAAACCGACGTTCTGCGCCAGCGGCCCCTCGCTGCCGAATGCCGACGCGGTGGCAAGGATGATCCGCGGGTTGATCGCGGACAGGCTGGCGAAATCCAGCCCCAGCTTGGTCAGCGCATCGTGCGGCAGGTTGGCGACGACGACGTCGGCGGTTTCGACGAGCTGCCGGACAATCTTGCGTCCTTCGGGGCTGCCAGGCTTCAGCGTCAAGCAGCGCTTGCCGCGGTTCATCTGCAGGAACATAGCGCCCGATCCGTCGTCGGCCACCGGAACCGTGAACCGGTCGTCATTGCCGCCCGGCGCCTCGATCCGGATCACGTCGGCGCCGTAGTCGGCGAGCAGGGCGGCGCAATAGGGGCCGGCGATATAGCGTCCGAAATCGAGGACTCTTATTCCCTTGAGCGGCACGCTTCACTCTCCCGATCGCTGTCTTTGGGTCGGGCTAGCAGCCGCCTGTCGAGCGTGCCAGCGCCTTCGTCGAAACCTGTCGCTTGCATGTTCGTTACAGCATCATATGGTCGGCACATAATTTCAAACGGGGATAATTTCATGGCGCGCTTCGCTCTCGCCCTTGCGGCGACTTTGGCTTGTTCGACTTCGGTTTTTGCGCAGCAGGCGGCGCCAGCGCCCGCCACAGATGCGAAAGCCGAGAAATGGGACGTTAACGCTCCGCCGGGGATGGCGACGCGCAAGGTGCCGATTGCCGTCGATGAAGGCAGCTGGATGAACGTCGATGTGTCGCCCGACGGCCGCACCATCGCTTTCGACCTGCTTGGCGACATTTACACGATGCCGATCGAGGGCGGCACCCCGACGCGCGTCGCAGAAGGTCTCGCGTTCGAGCATCAGCCGCGCTTTTCGCCCGACGGCAAGCGCATCGCGTTCGTGTCCGACCGTGGGGGCGGCGACAATATCTGGCTGATGAATCGCGACGGCAGCGGCAAGGTGCAATTGAGCAAGGAAGATTTCCGCTTGCTCAATCAGCCAAGCTGGTCGCCCGACGGGCAGTTCATTGTCGCGAAGAAACATTTCACCACGGGCCGCTCGCTCGGCACCGGCGAGGTGTGGATGTACCATGTCTCGGGCGGCGCCGGCGTGCCGCTGGTCAAGAAGCCCAATGAGCGCCACCAGAAGGAGCTAGGCGAACCGATCTTCGCCGCCGACGGCAAGAGCGTGTTTTACACGCGCAATGTCACCCCCGGGCCAATCTTTGAATATGCGCAGGACAGCAACACCGACCTGTTCCACATCGAACGCTATGATTTGCAGGCAGCGAAGGTCACCACCGCGGCGTCGGGCGATGGCGGGGCGGTGCGCCCCACCCCTTCGCCCGACGGCAAGCGACTGGCGTTCGTGCGCCGTGAAGCGACCCAATCGAAGCTTTATGTGAAAGATCTCGCTTCGGGCATCGAGCGCAAGGTTTATGACGCGCTCGATCAGGATGTGCAGGAAACCTGGGCGGTCACCGGCGTCTATCCGAACATGGCGTGGACTCCCGACAGCAGCGATATCGTCTTTTGGTCGGGCGGCAAGCTGCGCCGCGTCAGTAGCCAGGGCGGCGACGCGCGGATCATTCCGTTCAGCGTCAGCGACGACCGCGTGATCATCGACGCCACCCACCCCGCGGTCGAGGTGGCACCGGACAGCTTTACGACACAGATGCCGCGCTGGGCGGAGGTGTCGCCCGACGGGCGCAGCGTCGTGTTCGAAACGCTCGGCAAGCTGTACATCAAGCCTGTGACTGGCGGTGCCGCGCGGCGACTGACCGCCGCGAGGGACGATGCGATGGAGGCATGGCCAAGCTGGTCGCGCGACGGCAAATCGCTCGTCTTCGTCCGCTGGACCGACAGCGGGCTCGGCGAGATTCATGTCGTTGGTGCCGGTGGTGGCGCATCGCGCAAGCTTACGACCGTTCCCGGCCATTATGCCGAACCGCGTTTCTCGCCGGATGGCAAGGCAATCGTGTTCGAGCGGCGTGGCAGCGGCGGGCTGACCTCGACGCGCTGGAGCGAGGACACCGGCGTCTATCGCATGGCGGCAAGCGGCGGCACTGCCGAACTGGTCAGCCGCGATGGCGCGAAGCCGCAATATGGTGCGACCAACGACCGTATTTTCATGGTGACCGCGGGCGACGGCAAAAGCCAGCTCGTCAGCACCGACCTCAGCGGCCAGGACAAGCGCACCCATGCCAACGGCGAACTGGTCAGCGACTATGAAATCTCGCCCGACGGCGGGACGCTGGCATTCCGCCAGAATTACGACGCCTATGTCACCCCGCTGATGCCCGGCGGTCAGGACGTTTCGCTCGGCACCAAGAGCGGCGCCTTGCCCGTAACGCGGGTTAGCGGCAGCGGCGCCGAATATATCCATTGGTCGGACGGCGGCCGACGCCTTCACTGGAGTCGGGGAGCGACGCTGTTCAGCGCCGACCTGGCGCGCTTGTTCACCAACGCACCCGCCGACGACAAGGCTCCCAAATTCACGCCGCCGACCGATGGCGTCTCGCTGGCCATGACGCAAGCGGCGGCCAAACGCCGCGGCACCGTCGTCATCACCGGCGCGCGCATCGTCACGATGGCGGGCGCCGACGGCGGCATCATCGACAATGGCGCGATCGTCATCGAGGGCGACCGCATCACCGCGGTTGGCCCCTTGGCGTCGATCAGCGTCCCAACGGGCGCCGTTACCGTCGACGCAACCGGCAAGACGATCGTCCCCGGCTTCGTCGATGCGCACGCCCATGGCAGTCATGGCGACGACGAACTGATACCGCAGCAGAACTGGTCCGAAATCGTCAATCTGGCGATGGGGACCACGACCAGCCACAACCCCTCGTCGCGCGCCTCGGAAATCTTTGTGTCGTCCGAAATGCAGCGCGCCGGGCTGATCCTGGCGCCGCGGATCTTTTCGACCGGCGAGATCATCTATGGTGCCAAGGCGGCGGGGGTCTATGCCGAGATCAACGGCTATGACGACGCGCTCGCGCATGTCCGCCGCCTGAAGGCGCAGGGCGCGCATAGCGTCAAAAATTACAACCAGCCGCGCCGCGATCAGCGCCAGATGGTCGTCAAAGCGGCGCAGACCGAGGGGATGCTCGTCGTTCCCGAGGGCGGCTCACTCTACACGATGGACGTGTCGTTGATCCAGGACGGCAATTCGACCGTCGAGCACAACATCCCGCTCCACACCTTCTACAAGGATCTGGTGCAGCTGTGGGGGCAGACGCAGGTCGATTATACCCCGACGCTGGTCGTCACCTACGGCGGCCCGGCGGGCGACCCCTATTGGCGCGCGCACACCAATGTATGGGAGCATCCGATCCTGACCAGGCACATCCCGCCTGCCCAGCTCGCCGCGAACAACAAGCGCCGCACGATCGCGCCCGAGGGCGACTATGTCGACGATGATTCGGCGCGCGAGGCAGGAAAGATAGCCGCCGCAGGACGCATGGTGTCGATCGGCGCGCATGGCCAGCAATCGGGGCTTGGCGCCCATTGGGAAATCTGGTCGTTCGTGCGCGGCGGGTGGAGCAATATCGACGCGCTACGCGCCGCGACGATCATGCCCGCGACCTCGCTCGGCTATGGCAAGGATGTCGGATCGCTCGAAGCGGGCAAGCTCGCCGATCTGCTGATCCTCGACGCCGATCCGACACAGGACATCCGCAATACCGAAAAAATTCACCGCGTGATGCTGGGCGGGCGGCTGTACGATCCGCTGACGATGAACGAGGTCGCGACAGGCAATCGCACGCGCGCGCCCTATTGGTGGGAAGCCGAAAAGCCCTGATTGGGGCGCCATCGGGCGGCGGACGCGCGAAATTGTGACGAGAGGGTTGCAACTCGCGCGAGCCGCCGCTAGGGGCGTCACCTCTCAGCGAGGAGAGTTGGCTGAGTGGTCGAAAGCGTCGCACTCGAAATGCGAAGTGCCGGCAACGGTACCGAGGGTTCGAATCCCTCACTCTCCTCCATTTTTCCCCTGATCTGACCACCAGCGGATGTCCGCCCCGGCATCGCTGCCGGGACGGTCGAACGGACTACATGCGAATGTCGGGTAGCGAAGGTGCGGTCAGCGACGCGCCGATCGCGCCGACGATCAGGAACAGGACGATCGCGACGATGATCACCACCACCGTGTAGCCCATCGCCTTGTCCTGCGGCACTTTCATCAGGATCGGTAGTCCCAGATACAGAAGGTAGAGGCTGTAGAGGCCGAGCAGGCCCAGGATCGCAAGCGCCGGGATCAGGCCGAAAATTCCCGCGAGCCATCCCGCAGTCGCCGAATAGGCCGCGACCTTAAGCGCCTGCACCTGGTTCTTCTGCCCGCCGAAATTCGGGGCCAGCCCATCAATAACCAGCGCGAGGGCAAAGGTCGTCGCCAGCGCCAGACCGTAAGACAAGATCGCCGAAACCAGCGCGGTCCCGATCGGCGGGTGGAAGCTGATCCCGAATGCGCCGTAACCGAACACCTACCCGCCGATAAGCTGGGCGATCGGTCCGATCGCCGCCAGCACCAGCACATAAGGCATATAGATCGACTGGGTCGTCGCGGGTTCGGCGTCGATGACCGCCCAAGTCTCTTTCGGTTTGAGGATGATGTTCTTGGCCCGCTCGATGATCCCCGCTGCGGGGCTCGGCGGTGGGTTGCTCGTCGGAATGTCGCTCATGCTCTGCCTTTCCCTGTTGCAATCAACACGGCCCGCAATTCAGCCCGGTATTACCGGCGGCCGAGCAGACAGCTTAGCTCGGCCCGCGCCAACATCTGTAACGCGTATCACAGCCGGGATTCGGCTCACCGGCGGGCAAGCGAGTGTAACAGGGTTGAAACGGCAGGGAATAGCCATAGATTAGACGCATGATTTCCAAATCTTCCTCCGACCATGGTGGGGCGGTAACGGCACCGCTGATCGGTGCTGCCAGCTTCGCGCCCGGCGATATCGTGCGCCACCGGATGTTCGATTTTCGCGGCGTCGTGTTCGACATCGACCCGGTCTTTGCGAACAGCGACGAATGGTATGAAGCGATCCCGGAGGAAATCCGTCCGGCGAAAGAGCAGCCCTATTACCATCTGCTCGCCGAAAACGGCGATTCATCCTATATCGCTTACGTCAGCCAGCAGAATCTGGTGCCCGACGCCGAAGGCGGGCCGATCGATCATCCGCAGATCGACGCGATGTTCGAAGGGCTGGACGACGGCCGTTACCGCGTCCGCGCCATCCATCGCCACTGATGGTCAGGCCTTGAGCTTCCAGCCCGAAGCAAGCAGGCGATAGGTCAGCAGTCCCAGCACGATATTGACCGCGATCAGCACCGCGATTGCGGTCGCCACCGGGTTGTTGATCGTCGAATCGACTGTGCCAATAAAGCCGTAGCGAAAGCCCATGATCGCGTAATAGACGGGATTGCCGTGCGCGACGGTCTGGAACCAGGGCGCCAGCCGGTCGACCGAGTAGAAGGTGCCCGAAAGCAGCGCGAGCGGGGTGACGACGAAATTGGTCACTGCGGCGGCATGATCGAATTTCTCTGCCCACACCGACGTAATAAGGCCCAGAAACCCGAGCATCGCGGCACCGAGAACCCCGAACACCGCGACCGCCCAAAAATGCTGAGGCGTCACGCTGACCCCCGGCCACAGCGTCATCGCGAGCCACAGTGCGATCCCGACAAGGATAGCCCGCGTGATGGCGGCGCCGATCAGCGCGATGATCAACTCGCCGACCGCGAGCGGCGGCATCAGATAATCGACGATGGTGCCCTGGATCTTGCCGACGAGTAGCGAAAAGCTGGAATTGGCAAAGCTGTTCTGCAGCATTGCCATCATGATCAGCCCCGGCGCGATGAAGTCGGCGAAGGGAACTCCGATCACTTCGCGGCCCGCGCCGCCGAGCGCCACGGTGAAAATGACCAGAAACAGCAGCGTCGTGATCGCGGGCGCCCAGATTGTTTGCAGCTGGACCTTGAAAAACCGCCGCACCTCCTTGACATATAGCGCCTGCATGCCGGGCACGTTGAGCGTCCGGATGTGCGGCACCCCCGGTTCGGCAAAGGGCGGGGTTGCCGCGAATTTGCTCGAGTCGGGTCGCGAAATTTGGGGCTGGTCGTTCATGGCGT
The DNA here is from genome assembly GCF_012274265.1 of Sphingopyxis microcysteis. Classification (GTDB taxonomy): domain Bacteria; phylum Pseudomonadota; class Alphaproteobacteria; order Sphingomonadales; family Sphingomonadaceae; genus Sphingopyxis; species Sphingopyxis microcysteis. Next base: position 924,675 of record NZ_JAANYY010000002.1, on the reverse strand, counting down.
TCTCGCCTATCGCCTCCCCGATCTTACCGCAAGCTGGGCAGTGGCGCCGATCCGCAGGGATCGCATCGATGACCGCGACATCACCCGCGGCGTGGAATGATAAGGATTTGAATATGTCTTGGACCGATGAGCGCATCGAAAGCCTGCGCACCATGTGGGAAAAAGGGCTGACCGCCAGCCAGATCGCCGACGAATTGGGCGGGGTCAGCCGCAACGCGGTGATCGGCAAGGCGCATCGCCTAGGTCTGAAATCGCGCCCCTCGCCGGTCAAGGCGACCGACAAGGTCAAGCCGGCGAAAGCCGCAGCCCCTGCGGCGCCCAAGCCGGCGGCGCCCGTCGCCGCCCCGCGCGCCGCTGCACCGGTCGCGCCGCGGCCTGCTGCACCCGCGCCGCCCAAGTCCGAAGCACGGCCGACGGTCGATACGCCGACCGCCGACGGATCGGTGGGCGACCAGCCTCCGAAGAGCGACCAGCCGCGTATCGTATCGATCGGCCCCGGCGGCTTCATTCGCCAGGGTCCTGGCGATCAGCAGGCGCCGATCCCGCCCGCGCCGCCGCGCCGCCTGGTACCGGCCAAGCCGAGCCCGGAAATCGCGGACAAAACCAGCCTGCTTGACCTTAATGACCGTATCTGCCGCTGGCCGATGGGGCACCCGGGCGAGCCCGATTTCCATTTCTGCGGGCAGGCCGTGAACCCGGGTTTTCCCTATTGCGTCGAACATTGCGGCCGCGCCTATCAGGCTCAGTTGCCGCGCGGCACGCGCCGTCCGCCGCCGCCGCCGCCGTTCGGAGGTCCGCGCGTACGATAGGGCGCGCTCGGTGAGGACGTTCGCTCAGGAGTTCGAGTTCGCGCGCGCGCTCGGCCTGCAAATGGTCGAGCGCGGCGACGGGCGCTGCGTGATGGCGATCGACGTCAATCGCCATCAGCATTTCAGCCCGCAAGGTGCCGCGCACGGCGGTGTTGCCTATTCGCTGGCTGACACCGCGATGGGGGGTGCGCTGACCAGCGTGCTCGACGCCGATCGATGGTGCGCGACGCTGGAGATCAAATTCAACTATCATGTCCGCGTCGGCGAAGGGCGGCTCACCTGCGAAGCGCAAGTGCTGCACCGCGGCAAACGCGTCGCCAATATCGACGCCAAACTGTATCAAGATGGCCGCCTGGTCAGCAGCGCGAACGGAAATTTCGCGATCTTCGCGGCACCGACGCCCGAATAGCCAAAAGGCGCCGGATCTTTTGATCCGACGCCTTTCAACTACTTGTTTTCAATAGTTTAGAAGCGGAAGCTCAGCGTCCCGCGCACGCTGTGGGTGCGGAAATGGTCGCTGCTACGCTTCATGTCCGTGCCGCCGCCATTTAGCAGGAACGGATTGGTCGCGGGTGCCGTACCCTGGCCGACATTGACGACAAAATCATTGTCCTTGATGTCGGTGTACAGATATTCGAGCCCAACCGCGATGTTGTTGGTCACCATGATTTCGGCGCCGCCGCCTGCGGTATAGCCCCAGCCGTTGGTCTTGCCGTTGTTGGCAAAGCTGTTGGCGGTGTTGCTCGTGGTGAAGCGGTTATCGAGACGGGCATAGGCGCCGCCGCCGGTCACATAGAACAACGCGCCCCCACCGGGGGTGTAACCGGCGCGCAGGCGGGCATTCGCCTGATAATCGGCTTCACGGCTGAAGGTGTAGCTCGCCGGCGTAGTCGAGAATGCCGTGACGCTGTCGCGCGCCACGCTGCGACCGCCCTCGATCACGGCGCCGAGGACGAAATTGCCCATGCGCTTGTCAAAGCCCAGCCGGGCGAAATATTCGGGGCCGTCCTTGTCGTTGCGGCAATTGAGGTTAGCGCTGCTGGTGGCCGCGCCATTGCAAAAGCCGGTCGAAAAGGCGTTGGCGCCGCCAACGGTCGTTACCTGGTCGCCATACGTGCCATCGCGGTTGGTATCGAACAGCACGGTTTCGCCGCGATCGCTGCCTTGCAGCGTGCCGCCGCCGCCAATGCTGATGTAGGGACCGTCAAAATCCTGCGACGGGTCGCGGTCTTGCGCGAAGGCCGGGACGGCGACGGTAGTGGCCGCCAGAACGGCGAGGAGAGAGAGAGCTTTCATGTTTTACTCCACTTTTTGAATGACTTTTTAGTCACCCGCCAAACCCGTCCTGCTTGCCCAAAGTTCCGTCGATACACAAAAACGGGACGAATTGAGTGCCTGCGGTTCGGTTCGCATCGCCCGAAAACCGCGCTTGCCAGCGGGCTTTCCCGCCCCCTATAGCCAAGGCATGAGTCACGATTTGTTCGACGCCGCGACCCCGGCTACCGAGAGCTACAATGCTTCGCAGATCGAAGTGCTGGAGGGGCTGGAGCCTGTCCGGCGGCGCCCCGGCATGTACATCGGCGGCACCGACGAGCGCGCCCTGCATCACCTTGCCGCCGAGGTGATCGACAACAGCATGGACGAGGCGGTGGCAGGCCATGCCAGCCGCATCGAAATCACGCTCGATGTCGGCAACCGGTTGACCGTCACCGATAACGGTCGCGGCATCCCGATCGACCCGCATCCCAAATTTCCCGGCAAATCGGCGCTGGAGGTGATCCTGACGACGCTCCATTCCGGCGGAAAGTTCGAAGGCAAGGCCTATGCGACATCGGGCGGCCTGCACGGCGTCGGGATCAGTGTCGTCAACGCGCTGTCGATCGATACCGAGGTCGAGGTTGCGCGCGGCAAGCAATTGTACCGCCAGCGCTTTGCGCGCGGCACCCCGGTCGGCGGACTTGAGGAGCTCGGCCCGACCCCCAACCGCCGCGGGACCAGCGTGTCATTCACCCCCGACCCCGAAATCTTCGGCGACCATCAGCGCTTCAAACCGCAGCGGCTGTATCGCATGGCGCGGTCAAAGGCCTATTTGTTCGCGGGCGTGGAAATTCGGTGGAAATGCGCCGCCGAGTTGATCGGTGACGATACGCCTGCCGAAGCCACCTTCCAGTTTCCGGGTGGTCTCGCCGATCATCTGAAGGAGCAGATCGGAACGCGCGAATGTGCGACCGCCGAGCCCTTCATCGGCCGTCAGGATTTTCCGGGGGACCAGGGCCGTGCTGAATGGGCGATTGCCTGGCCGCTGTGGTCCGACGGCAGCTATAGCTGGTACTGCAACACCATCCCGACCCCCGCCGGCGGCACGCACGAGGCGGGGCTGCGCGCGGCGCTGACCAAGGGTTTGCGGGGTTTTGGCGAGCTGATCGGGCAGAAAAAGGCGGCGCAGATCACCGCGGAGGACGTGTTCAACGGCGGCGAAATGATGCTGTCGGTGTTCATTCGCGACCCGCAATTCCAGAGCCAGACCAAGGATCGTCTGTCGAGCCCCGAAGCGGCGCGCCTGACCGAAAACGCCGTTCGAGACCATTTCGACCACTTCCTTTCGGACAATATGGATCGTGGCCGCGCGCTGCTCGGGCTTGTCCTCGACCGCATGGACGAGCGGCTGAAGCGCAAGGCCGAGCGCGAGGTCAAGCGCAAGACGGCAACCAGCGGGCGCAAGCTTCGCCTGCCGGGCAAGCTGACAGATTGTGCGAATGACGGCCCCGAAGGCACGGAATTATTCATCGTCGAAGGCGACAGTGCCGGCGGCAGCGCCAAACAGGCGCGCGACCGCAAGACGCAGGCGATCCTGCCGATCCGCGGCAAGATATTGAATGTCGCAAGCGCGAGCGCCGACAAGATCCGCGCCAATCAGGAGATCGCCGACCTGGCGCTCGCGCTGGGCTGCGGCATGCGCAAGGATTGCGATGCCGACCGGCTGCGCTACGAAAAAATCGTGATCATGACCGATGCCGATGTCGACGGCGCGCATATCGCGACCTTGCTGATGACCTTTTTCTTTCAGGAAATGCCCGACATCGTGCGCCGTGGGCATGTCTATCTGGCGCAACCGCCGCTCTATCGCCTGACCGCGGGCAGCACGTCGGCCTATGCGCGCGACGACGCGCATCGCGCCGAGCTTGAAGCGACACAGTTCAAGGGGAAGAAAGTCGAGGTTGGCCGCTTCAAAGGGTTGGGAGAAATGAATCCTAACCAATTGAAAGAAACGACGATGGACCCGGCGACGCGCTCCATGCTGCGCGTTACGCTGCCACAGGAATATGAAGAGCGGTACCTGGTCAAGGATCTGGTCGACCGCTTGATGGGCAAGCATCCCGAACATCGTTTCCAGTTCATCCAGGCCAATGCCGCGACGCTCGACGAGGCGGCAATCGACGCGTAGGATTGCCACGGATTTTTTGCCTGAAACGGGGTTCGTCATGGTCCGAAAGGCTGTTTTACTGGCATCTGCGCTTGGGCTGACGTTGCCCGCCGGACAGAGCTTGGCGCAGTCGCCCGAAATGCAGGCCGCGGCTGACTCCGCCTTCGAGCGGCGCGCCGCGCAGCTTGTCGATGTGCTGGGCGGCGCGGTCGCGTTCGCCGACTATTTCGACCAGACATTCCAATCTGCCCTGCCCGAGGCGCAGTTCAGGGCGATGACCGCCAGCCTGATCGCGCAATATGGCAAGCCGATCGCGGTCGAGAAGCTGGTGTCGAACGACGGCCGTTCAGGCTCGCTTGCGCTGCGGTTTGAGAAGGGCGTCGGGGCGGTACTGCTCGACGTTGGCGCCGATCCCGACGCGCGCGTCATCGGGCTGCGCCTGACCGGCTTTGAAATGGCGAACGACAGCTTCGACACGATCGCTGCCGAAATTGCCGCATTGCCGGGATCGACCGGCTTCCTCGTTGCCGAAATCACCGGCGACACCGTTCGCCCGCTCGCATCGGCCAACCCCGACCAGCAATTCGCCGTCGGATCGACCTTCAAGCTCTACATACTCGATGAACTGGCGGCTCAGGTCGCCGCGAAGAAGCGCCGCTGGTCCGATGTCGTGCCGCTGTCGCATCTCAGTTTTTCGTCGATGGGCACCGCAAACTGGCCGAAGGATACACCGGTCACGCTGCAAAGCCTGGCGAACTGGATGATTTCGGTCAGCGACAACAGCGCGACCGATACGCTGATCCACCTGCTCGGCCGCGAGGCGATCGAGGCGCGGATGCGGACGGCGGGGCACAGCAATCCGTCGCGCAACATCCCGTTTCTGACCACGGTCGAGGCCTTTGCGCTCAAGGGGAATAATTTCGAAGGCGAGCGTACCGCCTTTATCGCGGGTGACGATGCGGCGCAGCGCGAACTGATCAATACCAACCAGCTCCGGTTGACCCTTTCCAATGTTGACGGCGTGAGCTTCGCTGGAAAACCGCGCTATATCGACAGTCTCGAATGGTTCGCCAGCCCCAACGACGTCGCAAAATTGATGATTGACCTGCGCAAGCGCAACTCGCCGACGGCGATGTCGGTGATGGCGATCAACCCGGGCGTAAACCCGGGCGCCACCAAGGATTGGAGCTGGCTCGGTTACAAGGGCGGGTCCGAGCTTGGCGTGATTTCGATGAGCCTACTCGGCCAGCGCAAGTCGGACGGCAAATGGTTCGTGGTCACGGCGAGCTGGAACAACCCGGACGCGCCGGTTGCCACTGAAACGATGGTCGGGCTGGTCACAAGATTGCTGACGCTGGCGGTCAAATAGCGACCTTGAGGTCGATGTTTACGCCGTCAACGCGGCAACCAGCGCCTTGACCTTGGCCTGACGCCACTGCGGCGTCGGGGCGACCAGCCAGTAACCCCGCTTCACGGTAACGGTCTCGCCAATCTGGCGAACGCGGCCCGCCGCAATATCGGCTTCCGCAAGCATCGCCGGGACATTGGCGTGGCCAAGTCCGTTGGCTGCCGCATCGATGGCGAGACCGGCATCGCCCAAACGCAGCGCGGGTTCGCCATCGGCGACCGGGCAACCCGGCCAGGCGATCCGCGTGTCGCTGCTGCTGCCCGGGCCCGCAACGGTCACCATCAGCGGATCGGCGAGCGCCACGCCCTCATGATCGCCCGTGCCGTCGGCCCAGAAAATCGCGAGATCGAGGTTGGCCTCGGTGAAGTCGATACCGCTGTCGGCGGACACCAAAGTGAAACGCACGTCGGGCGCCTGCTGGCTATAGCGCGCGAGCCGCGGCGCAAGCCATTTTGCGGTCAGGTCGCGCGGCGCCGCGATCGTCAACGACTGCGACGACTGCCCCGCCTGCATCGCGCGGACCGATTCCTCGAACTGCAGAAAGCCTTGTCGCAGCGCATCAAGGCCTGCCTCGGCCTCACCGGTCAGCTCCAAGCCCTTGGGCGTGCGGCGGAACAGCACGACGCCGAGCATATCCTCGAGCGCGCGGATTTGTTGTCCGACCGCAGCCGGGGTTACCGCGAGTTCGTCGGCAGCGCGCGTGAAGCTCAAATGCCGGGCAGCGGCGTCGAACACGCGCAGGGCGTTGAGCGGCAGGTGCGTGCGTTTCATGCGGCGGTCGCAGGCGCCACGAGCGGGAAATGCGGGATGGCGACCAGCATCTGCGATCCGTCGCCGATTTCCATCGCATAACTGCCGACCATCGACCCTTCGGGGGTCGGCAGCGGGCAACCCGACACATAGTCATAGGCGCCGCCGGGTGCGATCAGCGGCTGTTCGCCGACCACCCCTTCGCCTTCGACTTCGCTGATCTGGCCGCGCCCGTCGCTGATCCGCCAATGACGGCTGATCAGCTGGACCGCAACGTCGCCATGATTTTCGATCCGGACATGATAGGCCCAGAACCAGCGACCGAGCGCCGGGTGCGACTGTTCGGGCAGATAGCTGACCGACACGCGCACGGTGACGGGGCCGGTGGTCGCGGCAAAGGGGAAGAAGGAGTCGATCATCGCGCCTACAGCGTCGCTCAAAGCCCGACTTTGGTCAATGCCTGGTCCAGATCGGCGATCAGGTCGCGCGGGTCTTCGAGCCCGATATTGATCCGCAGCATGCCGTCGACGACCCCCATGTCGGCGCGCGCTTCGGCACTGACGCTATAATGGGTGGTCGATGCGGGGTGGCAGCACAAGCTCCGTGAGTCGCCGATATTGTTTGAAATATCGACCAGTTCGAGCGCGTTGAGCAGCGCCATCGCCTGTTCGCGCCCTTCGAGAATGAAGGAAAAGATCGGCCCGCACGCCTCCATCTGGCTCATCGCCAGATTGTGCTGCGGATGACTGGCAAGGCCTGGGTGGAGGATCTTCGGCACCCGCTTTTCGACAAACTTGCCGACCGCCAGTGCATTCTCCGACTGGCGCCGCGCGCGCAGGTCGAGCGTTTCGAGGCCTTTCAGCACCACCCACGCGTTGAACGGCGACAGGTTGGGGCCTGTGTTGCGCTGGAACGGCAGCAACACGTCGTTGATGAATTTCTCGGTCCCGCACACCGCACCCGCGAGCACGCGCCCCTGCCCCTCCATCAGCTTGGTCGCCGAATAGGCTACGACGTCGGCGCCGAAGTCCATCGGGCGCTGAAGCACGCTCGTGGCAAAGGCATTGTCGACCACCGTCGTGATGCCATGCGCGCGCGCCACGCTGCACACATGTTTCATGTCGACGATGTCCATCGTCGGGTTCGCAGGCGTTTCGAAGAAAAAGACCTTGGTGTTTGATTTGATGGCCTTTTCCCAAGCATCATTGTCGCGCCCATCGATCACCGTCGTTTCGATTCCGAAGCGCGGGCACAGCTGGTCAACGAGCCAACGGCACGATCCGAACGCCGCCTTAGCGGCGACGATATGGTCACCCGCCGATAGCTGACAGAGCAACGCGGTCGTCATCGCCGCCATGCCGGTTGCCTGCGTCCGGCACGCCTCGGCGCCCTCCATCAGCGCGATGCGCTCCTCGAGCATCGCGACGGTCGGGTTCTGGAGCCGCGAATAGGTCATGCCCTGCGCCTCGCCCGCGAAACGCGCGGCGACCGTCTCGGCATCGTCATAGGTGTAGCCCGAGGTCAGGAACAGCGCCTCCGACGTTTCGCCATGTTCGCTACGCCATGTGCCGCCGCGCACCGCCTGCGTCGCCGGGTGCCAGTTGCGGGTGGTGCTGCGATCGAAGCCCGTGGTCTTTTTCATCTGATCTATCCGTTCAAAGCCGCAACAACTGCATCGCCCAGCGCCGCCGTGCTCATATTTCCGCCCAGGTCGGCGCCGCGGCACCCGTCGGCCAGAATTTTTGCCACCGCCGCCTCGATCCGCGCCGCGCTCGCCTCGTCGCCGCCCGAATGGCGGAGCAGCATCGCGAGCGACAGGATCATCGCCAGCGGATTGGCGACGCCCCTGCCCGCGATGTCGGGTGCGCTGCCGTGGATCGGTTCGTACAGGCCCAAGCGGCCTTCGCTGAGCGACGCGGATGCGAGCAGCCCGATCGAACCGACGCACATCGACGCCTGATCCGACAAGATGTCGCCGAACAGATTGCCGGTGACGATGACATCGAACTGGCCGGGGTTGCGCACGAGCTGCATCGCGGCGTTGTCGACATACATGTGGGTCAGCGCGACGTCGGGATATTCCTTCGCGACCTCGATCACCACATCGCGCCACAGCTGCGAGGTTTCGAGCACATTCGCCTTGTCGACCGAGCAAAGCCGCTTCCCGCGGCCCTGCGCCGCACGGAAGGCGACATGCGCAATGCGCCGCACTTCGCTCTCGCTGTACGACATGACGTCATAGCCTTCGCGCTCGCCGTCTGGCGTCGTGCGCATACCCTTTTCGCCGAAATAGACGTCGCCGTTGAGCTCGCGAACGATCAGCAGATCGATCGCCGAGGCGACCTCGGGACGCAGCGCCGAGCTGTCCTCGAGCCCGGCGAACAGCTTGGCGGGGCGAAGATTGGCGAACAGGCCGAGTTCGGCGCGGAGCCCGAGGATCGCCTGTTCGGGGCGCAGATGCCGCTCGACATTGTCGAAGCGCGGATCCCCGACCGCGCCGAACAGGATCGCATCGGCGGCTTTTGCCTTTTCGAGCGTTTCAGCCGGCAGCGGATGGCCCGTCGCCGCGAACGCCGCACCGCCGACGAGCGCGCGGTCGAGCATGACGGGCAGCGCGAGCGCGCCAAGGACCTTTTCGGCCTCCGCCATGATCTCGGGACCGATACCGTCGCCAGCCAGCAGCAGGATTTTCAATGCGTCACCCTTTTCGTCCAGAAACACCGTTCGCCCTGAGCTTGTCGAAGGGCCGCTCTTCCCTTTGGCGCCGTCAAAGAAAGGACGGTGCTTCGACAAGCTCAGCACAAACGGAGTGGGCGGATAGTCCCGGTTTAACGCTGCTCCTCTAGGCAGCACGGCCGAGTCACGCAACCGCCCTCTTGAGCCGGTCGACCAATCTTTGCCTTGCCGTCAGCAAGTCGCGGTTGCGGCCATCGAGGACGTCACGGTCAAGGAAATGGCCGGTGATGGCAAGGCTGTCGAGAACGTCGCCCATCGCCGGGCTGGCGTCATTCCCGCGCAGGAAGCCCGGCAGGCGAAACAACCGTTCCTCATAACCCGCCGCCGCCGCGACGCTCACCGCCCCGCCCGATTTCGGGCTGACGAAAGCGAGTTTGTCCGTAGCGCCGGTCACCACGCATTCCTCAAGGTTCAGCCCGAAACCCAGTTCGGCGAGCAGCAGCAATTCGTAACGCGCCAGCGCTGCCGCCCATTGCCGCGCCGCGGAGGCGGCGCCGATCGCGTCGAGCACCGCCGAAAGCGCGGAATATAGCGCCGGGTAGGGCTGGCTTTCGGGCAGCGTTGCCGTGGTCAGGCTGGTCACCCAGTCGATCGCCGCCGCCGCGAGCGGTTCGGCCAATAGCGGCGCGCGGCTGGCGAGCAGCTCGGCGGTCGCACTCGCCAACTGCTCCTCGGTCCGCGCGCGCAGCTCGAGCGCGACCAGATTGCCCGGGATCAGGATCGGACGCAGCCGCGTCGACCGCCCGCCGCGCACATAGCCGCCGACGAGTCCGGCTTCCTCGGTCAACGCGCGCAAAATCGCGCCATGCTCGCCGTGCGCACGGACCGCGCAGACGATGGCGGTGGCGGTCAGGCTGGCCAAAGCACCATCTGCGTCTGCGTTACCAACGCCACGTCGGCGCCGTCCTCGGTGCGAATGCGCGTCTGCCAGACCGACAGCCGCTTGCCGATCTTCACCGGCGTCGCTTCTCCGACCAACACCGATCCGACCGGCCCGGCGCCAAGGAAATTGGTCTTGCTCTCGATCGTCGTGGTGCCCTGCGCTCCTTCGGGCAGCGTCAGGAACGCGCCGACAGCGCCAAGGCAGTCGGCGAAGGCCATGATCGCGCCGCCATGGACGATATGGCCCGCGGTGCAGATCTCGGGACGCACGGGCAGCTTGCCCGCGACGCATTCTTTGCTTCCTTCGTGGATCGTAACGCCGAGCGTTCCCGCAAGCGGCATGGCGGCTGCAAAATCCATGTCCTGTCCCTTCCTAACCCAAAGCCCTCCCCTTCAGGGGAGGGCAGCGAGACTTGGCAGCATGCTGCCTAGTCGCAGCGGGTGGGGGCCATCGGCCTTGCGCAAGGCCGACGGCCCCCACCCCAACCCCTCCCCTGAAGGGGAGGGGCTCAATCTTCATCCCCCCGGATTGTAGAAATCATAGACTGCCTGCGCGACGCCTGCACTGACCCCCGGCGCCTTCTGCAGGTCCTCCAGACTCGCCCCCTTGATCGCGCGCGCGGTGCCGAAGTGCATCAACAGCGCCTTCTTGCGCGCCGGGCCGATGCCCGGCACCTCATCGAGCGGCGAGCTGCCCATCGCCTTCGCGCGTTTCGCCCGGTGCGCGCCGATCGCGAAGCGGTGCGCCTCGTCGCGAAGCCGCTGGATATAGAACAGCACCGCATTGTTCGTCGGCAGCGTGAATTCGCGCCCGTCGGGCAGGTAGAAGGTTTCGCGCCCGGCGTTGCGATCGGGTCCCTTTGCCACCCCGACGTAGGGCAGGTCGTCGATACCGAGTTCGGCGAAAACCTCGGTCACCGCCGAAACCTGCCCCTTGCCGCCGTCGATCAGCACCAGGTCGGGCCATTCGCCCTTCGTGCGCTCGGGATCCTCCTCTATCGCGCGCGCGAAGCGGCGCTGGAACACCTCGCGCATCATCGCGAAATCGTCGCCCGGCTGCGTTTCGGCGCGCTTGATGTTGAACTTGCGGTATGCGCCCTTGATCCAGCCCTCCGGGCCCGCGACGACCATCGCGCCGAGCGCGTTGGTCCCCTGAATATGGCTGTTGTCGTAGATTTCGATGCGCTGCGGCGGTTCGTCGAGGTCGAACAGGTCGGCGAGTTCGCGCCCGAGCTTCGCCTGACTGCTGCTCTCGGCGAGCCGCCGGTCGAGTTCCTCGCCCGCGTTGCGCACCGCCTGATCGAGCAGACGCTTGCGGTTGCCGCGCTGCGGGACGCTGATCTCGACCTTGCGCCCCGCCGCTTCCCCCAGCGCTTCGGCGAGCAACGCGCATTCGTCGGGTTCGCGGTCGACGAGGATCAGTTTCGGCGGCGGCACGCCCTCGTAGAATTGCATCAGGAAGCTTTCGAGTACCTCCCCCTCGGGTACGCCTGCGACATGTGCGGGGAAGAAGCTGCGATGCCCCCAATTCTGCCCGCCGCGGATGAAGAAACCCGCGATGCAGAGCTGGCCGCCCTTCGCCGCGAGCGCAAACACGTCGGCGTCGCCCAGCCCGTCGGCGTGGACCGACTGGCTGCCCTGAATGAAGGTCAGCGCCTTCAGCCGGTCACGCAGCACCGCGGCCTGCTCATAATCCATCGCTTCGGCGGCCTTGGTCATCGCGTCGCCTAGCCGCTTCTGCACTGCGGTTGAGCGGCCTTCAAGGAAGTCCTGCGCGTCGCCGACCAGCGCCGCATAATCGGCCTTGTCGATGCGGTCGACGCATGGCGCGCTGCACCGCTTGATCTGATAGAGCAGGCACGGCCGCGAGCGATTGGCGAAGAAACTATCGGTGCAGCTGCGCAGCAGAAAGGTTTTTTGCAGCGCGTTGAGCGTGCGCCCCACCGAACCCGCGCTCGCGAACGGGCCATAATAGCGCCCCTTGGCGCGCCGCGCACCGCGATGCTTCTGCACGCGCGGAAAATCATGATCGGTGCGCAGCAGGATGAAGGGGAAGCTTTTGTCGTCGCGGAGCAGCACATTGTACGGCGGGCGGTAGCGCTTGATCAGCTGCGCCTCGAGCAATAGTGCCTCGGCCTCGCTGGTGGTCGTGACGATCTCCATCGCGCGCGTCTGGGACACCATGCGCTGGAGCCGCTGCGGCAGCCGCGCGACCTGGGTATAATTGGTCACCCGGTTCTTGAGCGCGCGCGCCTTCCCCACATACAGCACGTCGCCGCGCGCATCGAGCATGCGGTAAACGCCCGGACGCACCGGCAATTTGCGCACGACGCTGCGGATCGCCTCGGCCCCGCGCTCGAGGTCGGGCTTGTCGCCCTCCTCGCCGCCGCCGCGCACGACATAGGTCGCCTTCTCTTCATTGAATCGGTCAGGAGCGTTCGGGCGGGCCATGATTTTGCATGTAGGCGAAGGTGATACGACCCGCCATAGTGTGCGGGGTAAAACATGGGATGGGTCTTATGGAGTTACGCGGCAAACTGGCGCTAGTCACCGGCGGGAGCGACGGCATCGGGCGCGAGATCGCGCTGCAATTGCAGGGGCTCGGCGCCGATGTCATCGTCACGGGGCGCTCGGCGGAAAAGCTTCAAGCGATGGCGGCGCTGGGATTCGACACGATCGCTGGCGACCTGTCGACCGCCGCTGGGGTCGATGCCGTCGTGACGGGCGTAGCGGGGAAACCGCTCGCCATACTCGTCAACAATGCCGGGATCGGCAGCGAATATGAGCTTGAGGACGCCGGGACGCTGGGCAGCGCCGAATTGTGCATCCGAACCAACCTCGACGCCCCGATCGCGCTTTGCACCCGCCTGCTCCCGGCGCTGCGCGCCCAGCGCGAGGCGACGATCGTGAACGTCACCTCGGGCCTTGCGATTGCGCCGCGCGCCGGCGGTGCGATCTATTGCGCCACCAAGGCCGGGCTCCGGAGTTACACCCAGGCGATCCGTCACTTGCTCAAGGACAGCAATGTCCGTGTGATCGAGGCGTTACCGCCCGTCGTCGAAACCAACCTGACCGCGGGCCGCAGCGGCAAGAAAATGAGCGCCCACGACTGTGCCGCCGAAATCGTCCACGGCATCCGCACCGGCAAGGCCGAGATCAACGTCGGCATGGTAAAGATTTTGCAGCTGGTCCACAGCATCTCACCGGCTCTGGCGCGGCGGATCATGATAAAGTTCTGAGGCAGGAAGGCGTTTGCCAAAGCCAAGCTGTCCATGGACGGAATGTCGAGCGTCGGGTGGCTTCCCGATCATCTCCTACCTCCGTTCGTGTCGAGCGAAGTCGAGACATGCCGAAGGCCCACGCCAAGCCACGCGTATCTCGACTTCGCTCGATAGGAACGGGGACTGGATTGAACGGCTGCTTCCAGTCGCCAGCAGTCGCGCGGTCCACATCCAGCAAAACGCCCGCGGAAATCCGCGGGCGCTCTGTATTCGGCAATGTCCGGACAATCAGCCCTTCGCGACGCTCGCAATGGCGTGATCGACCAGCGCCTTGTCGGCGTTGGCGTCATGCTTTTCGGCGATCAGCGCCGCTGCGGCGGCGGTCGCCGCCTTGGCCGTCGCTGCGCGGACTTCGGCGAGTGCGCCGGCTTCGGCAGCAGCGATACGATCTTCGGCCATCTGCTTGCGGCGTCCGATCAGCGCGGTGGCGTCGGCTTTCGCCTTGGCGATCACCGCTTCGGCTTCGGCCTCGGCACGCGTGCGCATGTCGTCGGCTTCCTTCGTCGCCGTCGCCAGTTTCGCTTCATACTCAGCCTTCAGCGATTCGGCGTCGAGACGCAGCGCTTCGGCTTCGTTCAATTGCTTCGAAATCTCGGCAATCCGCTTGTCGAGCATGGCGCCGATCGCGCCCGGAACGCCCTTCCAGATCAGGATGCCCAGGAAAACGAGCATCGCGATCGAGACCCAGACCGTTGCGTCCATCCCGAACGCGGTCGGAGCGGCGCCTTCGGCAAAAATCAGCGTCAGATTAGCCATGGAGCACCGCCTTCACCGCTGCCTTGGCGTCCGCCGCAGCAACCTTTACGCCCGACAGCTTGGCGACCAGGTCGCCCGCTGCGTCGGCCGCGACCGATTCGATTTCCGCCATCGCCGATTTGCGCGCCGCTGCAACCCCGGCTTCCGCTGCAGCCAGCTTCTCGCTGAGTTCGGCGTCGACCTTGGCCAGACGCTTTTCGGCGTCCTTTGCGGCCTTGTCCTTGGCGGCAGCCACCGCCTTTTGCGCAGCAGCACGGCTTGCGTCGCTCTGCTGGCGATAGCTTTCTTCCAGATTGTCCGCGGCGGCGTGCGCCGCCTTGGCGGCAGCCAGATCGTCGGCAACCTTGCGGTCACGGGCGTCCACCGTCGCTTCGATCTTGGGCAGCATCCCGCGGCCGATCACCAGGTAAATCCCGGCGAAGACGACCAGCAGCCAGAAGAGCTGCGAGGCAAGATACCAGTTGTCAGCGGTGAGCTGGGCTATTTGAGGCATGGAAGGCGAGCCTTAACTTACTGAAAAACCTGCATGGGAAGGCCGACCCCGCGGGGGTCGGCGCTACCCGATCGTCGGATCAGACGACGAACAGCAGGATCATCGCAACGACGAACGCCAGCAGGCCGAGAAGTTCGGCAGCGGCGAAGCCGATGAACAGGCGGCCCTGCTGGCCGTCGGCGGCTGCCGGGTTGCGCAGCGCGCTTTCGAGGAAGCTGCCGAACACGTTGCCCACGCCGATGGCGGCCATGCCGGCACCAATGGCTGCCAGACCGGCACCGATCAGCTTTGCTGCTTCTGCGTCCATTATATTACTCCTTGGTATAATCGTTTGAAAATAAACGTAACTTAGTGAAGGTTGACCGCGTCGTTGATGTACAGCGAGGTCAACAGGGCGAAAACATAAGCCTGGATTCCGGCCACCAGCAGCTCAAGCGCGCTGATCCCGATCATCAGGATGAAACTGAGCACCGACACGATCGAACCGAGCCAGAGCGTTTCGGCGTTGAAGCCGTTGATGACAAAGCCCGACAGCACTTTCAGCAGCACGTGACCCGCGGTCATCGCAACGAACAGGCGCAGGCCAAGGCTGAACGGGCGGACCATGAACGACACGAACTCGATTGGCGCAATGATCGGGATCATCGGCAGCGGCGTTCCGTGCGGCACGAACAGCGAGAAGAAGTGGAGGCCATGGCGCCAGAAACCGACGACAAGGACGATCGCAAAGCTGATCAGCGCGAGCACGCCGGTGATCGCGATATGGCTGGTGACGGTGAAGGGATGAAGCCCCAGCACGCCCAGCGGCAACATGCCGAGCAGGTTGCAGAACAGGATGAACATGAACAGCGAGAAGACATAGGGCGTATATTTGCGGCCTTCGGTGCCGATATTCGCCATCATCATGTTCGAAATGAAGCCGGTGAAGCCTTCGACCGCGGCCTGCCAGCGGCCCGGGACCAGCTGACGGCGCATGCCGCCCCACATGAACAGGCCCAGCGCAATCGCCGCGATCACCATCCACAGCGCGCTGTTGGTGAACAGGACTTCATGCCCGCCGAGGTTGAAACCGCCGCCGAGCGGGGTCACCTCGAACTGGTGCATCGGGTCGATCTTGCCGGATTCCGCCGCCACTCTTCACTCCACGCGTCTGGCGAGGCGGCGAATGCGCCGTCCCGCTGAAAATATCTGGCGCGCCTCGCTAGTTGCGTGGCGTCTTTGACAGGCGAATGATGTTCCGAAAGGCCACGATTATGCCCATGAACAACATCACCAACAGACCCCAGGGTGACGTTTCCGCGAAGCGGTCGATCAGCCAGCCAAACAATGCGCCGCCGATCAAACCGCCCAGCAGTTCGGCCAGAACGCGGTTGCCGAGCCGATAGTTGGCATCGGATTCCGGTCCGGCGTTCACCGCGGTCCGCTTTGCCTCTGCGGCTTCGGCCCGGTCCAATCGCTCGTTGAGCGAGACCAGGCGCGAATCCTCTGAGCCAAGTTCCGGATCGCTGCCGTTCCCCGTCATTTTCCGCCATCCTCCTGAAACAGAACCGGAAAGCCCCGATTCCGCCTGCGAAAAAAGGCCCGAAAAATCGGGAGACCCCTAAGGCGCGGTCCGTTTAGGAATGACGCCCGATGAAGTCAATGCTTGTGCGCAAGTGCACAAAAATGCCGCCGCGTTTAGGGGCGCGGCGGCATGTGGCGCTCGCGGGCGCCCTTGAACGATGTTGTGCCTCAGGGGCAGCTGGCGTTGCGCACCGGCGGGCTATCGTCGCGCGTCAGCCAACGCCCGTCGGGCGCCTGATATTTCTCACCCGGCTTGGTGTTCGCGATCAGGTTGCAACCGCTGGTAAAGGCGAATTGTTCAACGGTGCTGCCCGTTGCTTGCGCGCGCTCGGTATAGGCGGCCTTCCGCTTGATATTCAGATCCTGCACCAACGCGCGGATTGCCGGGGTCGGCGGGCTGGCAAAGCCGAGATAGCCGTCGGGCTGTTCGCCGATCTGGCCCGCGGCGCGGGCGGCTGCATAAGCGGGATCGCGCTGCGCCATCGCCGACGGCACCGCGAGGGCAACAGCGGCGGTCGCCGCGATCGCGGCCAGCGCCAGCCCGGTGGGTTTCCACATCTTCAAACGCATCTGTTCATTCCCTGTCATCAGAATATCTCGCTATTCTGCTCGATGAGCTTTTTGGCATCGCCATCAAGCCTGTACACCACTTCCTGACGAATGTTGATGTTCAGGTTGATTTCGATCGGCTTGTCGGGCGTTTCGATCTGCACGCAACCGGTCAAAGCCGCTGCGCCGATCAGAACCGCCAGCTTGCGTGCCGTTTTGGCCAGCCTCCTTGCTCCTGTCTTCGTGATGTTCATCGCATGGGCTCGCTTTCTGGAGGCTGAACGGGGGCGGATCCGGCCTTTGCGGCCGCTTCGGCTTCTTCCTGGGCGCGCATCAGCGCCGGCAGATTCTGTTCGATCAACAACGACGGATCGTAAAATCCCTTGGCCGAAGTCAGCAGCTGGCGGAACGGCGCGGTAATCTTCACGTTGAAGACCAGCGGGATTCTGGCGACCGCATTGGTCAGGAAGTTGCGCGTCGCGCCCTCGCCCTGCCCTACGCCGCCAAAGCGGATATCGGTCACCATTTCGCCGTCGAGATCCCCATTCAATATGATCGTCAGATCATCATATTTCAGGCTGCGGAGCGCACCAAAGGCAAAATTGGCGATCGCGCCCAGGTTGCGGTTCGACAATTCGCCGACATAGGCCAGTGTGCCGCCACCGGCGCGCGAATCGATGCGTCCTCCGACAATGCGCCCACCCAGCCCGCTGAATTCGACCGGCAGGGTGCCGTCGAACTTGCCGGTCGCGTTGATATTCTCGAACCCGAAGCTTTGCAGGAATACCGCCGCATCGACCCCGACGATGTCGAATGACAGCCGCCGCGTCTGTTCGGCGCCGAAGTCGAGCGTCGTCGGGTGGAGCAACAACTGCCCCCCGGCAAAGGGCCAGCTGCCGCCCTCGACCCGCACCCGGTTATCGCCGAGCAGCTGATATTCGATTTCGCCGTCGAGCACTGGGATGCCCGGGTTGATTTCCTTGATCTTGGCGATCTGCCCGGGAGCCGACCGCAGCCCGATCAAATCATCAAAGGTCAGCGTCGATGTCAGCCCGCTCACCGGGCCGAACGCCGCCGCCAGACTGGCGTCGGCGGTGGCAAAGGTGCCGCGGCTGGTCACCCCCTCGGCGGTCCATTCGATCCGACCGTCTCCCACGACCGACCCGCGCACATTGGCGACGACGCCCAGCGCAAGGTTGGTCAACTGGTCGGGCTGGAACCGTTCGTCGAACCGCAATTCCTTGACGACCAGGTCCGCCGACCCACTGCCGTCGGCCAATCGGTGACGAATGATCGCATCCAGAATTTTGGTGCCGGTCGTGCGCTCGCTGAATGCCGCCTTGGCGTCGATCCGTCCATCGGCAAGACGCAGGCTCGCGTCGTTGCTGATCAGCGGCGCAAAGCGCGCTTCCGGCGCCGCATCGGTCAGCAGCAGCCCGCCGTCGAGCGTCAGCGCGCCATCGGCCCAGCGCCATCCGCCCGTGATTTCGCTCATGTTGAGCGGCACCGCGCCGATCCTGGCACTGGCATCGCGCAGATCGCCCGCCATGCCCTGCGCGGTGGAACGCCCGCTAATCGTGCCGGCACTGAAGCGCGTGACGCTCTCACCCTCGCCTAGCCGGAAATCGGCGAGCGCCAGCGACCAGCGCATCGTGGTCAGATCGACATTTGCCGGTCCGCTGGTCACGGCAAACGGCGAATCGCCGCTTGTGCCACGCAGATTGATGCCCGGAATGCGAATTTGGCCGCGCAGGCCATCCGGCCCCGCACTCAGCAAAGGAGCACCGGGACGGCTGCACAGGTCGATCGCGCTGCGACCGATCTGGAAACCCGATATGACGGCGCGATCCGCGCTCACCCGGCTGCATCCCCCATCGAGCGCCAGCGCGCCTGTCGGCGCCAGAAAGCCGCTGAGCGGCACGCTCAGCCGGTCGATACGCCCGCCCGCGAGCGGACCCGACACATCGGCGCGCGTCGCAAACCGCAGCAGGCCACTGCGGTCGCCGGAAAAGCGCACCGGTGCCAGCGCTAGGCGCGCAGTGCCCGCCTGATAGGGGTCGAAGTTCGCCACACCGGTCATCGAACCGTCGCTACGGCGATCGAGGTTGAGCGAACCGGCGGGCAGATCGCCGCCGCCGAAACGCCAGCGCCCGGCAGCGACAACCGTCGGCTGCGGCGCGCCATAACCATAGCTGATGCGGCTGTCGGCGCTGCCGGTGAAGCGGGCGCCGCTCGCGCTCGTCAATCGCGGAGCGATCAGGTCGATGCGGGCAAGATTGCCCTCCCCGGCCAGGGCGAACGCCGCGCTGCCCCCGACATCGGCGAGCATCCGGCTGACCGCTGCGCCCGCCTTGGCCGCGAGCGGGCCAAGCGGGGTTTCGTCCAGGTTGCGCGCGCCGTCGGTAAGCGCGCGCCGCATCGCCGCGCTGCCGCTCGCGCGGGCAAAGCGGATTTGACCATCCAGTTTCGGCGCGGAGCGCCCGACCACACCCTGTGCATCGACGTTTACCGTCTGGGCGGTGAAATCCGAACCGCGGACGCGCGCCATGGCGGCGTTGATATCCAGCTTGGTTGCCGCCGCATTGCCTTCGAACCTCGCGAGCACGCCCAGCCGATCCGCTTCGACCGAGCCCGCGATCAGTTTCGCGACACTGGCGTCGGCTTCGCCCTTCCAGCTTTGCAGATCCTCCGACAACGACAGGTCGAGCACGACCTGCGGCGACGCCGCGGTGACGTCGCCCTTGTCGCACGACAGGCTTTGGCCGCGCAGGGGACCGACGAGTTGCGCGCGAACGTCGCGCACCAGCAGCGTGCCATAGAAGCTGACGCCCTCGCCATTGCACCCCGCAGCGCTGACGCGCGGCGCGACGAGCGCCAGTTTGCCGGTGAAATCGCGGCGGAGATTGCCGCCGCCGTTCAGTGCGGCGCCGACATTCCCCCACGGCGTGTCGACCCGCGCGCGCGCATCGCGCAGCACGACGGTCAGGTCGGGCAAGGCAAAGGGATCGGTGCTCGTCGGATCGCGAAACTTGTCGAGCGCCCCGAACGAGAGCCGCCCTCCCGAAAAACGGCCATAGAGCCGAACTCCCTCGGCGCGGATCTCGGTGACATAGGGGCCGGACCAGCCGTAGCCGAGCAGCACCTCGACCTTTTTCGCGGTCAGGTCGGGATTTTCGGGATCGCCAATCACGACATTCGATAACCGCTCGCTGCGGAACCCGATCGCGTCGATGCGATATTGCGCCGGAACACCCCGGCTGCCCAATTCATCGCTGATGAAACGGTCGGCAATCGGTTCGCGGGCAATCCATACCCCCGCGATCACCACGATCACCGCGCCCGCAGTCAGCCAGCGCTTTTTGAACAGCAGCGTGCGATGCCGCCACCTTGGCTTTAGGCTCTGGTCGGCGTCGCTCACGGTGCGGACGACCTCAGCCAAGTCCTGTCAGCGGATGACGTCATGGCGTCCACTCGTCCTCCGGTCCGACCCATATTCCTGGCAGCAACGCCGGAAATCCCGTTTCGCTGCAACAAATTGGTCCGGATTGCCATCATCTGTGTCCTATGCCCGTTGAGTGCGGCTCACAAGGCGGTTATTCGGCGGACCGATGGCCAATGCCGACACGCCCGCGCCTGTGCCCGATCTGGCCCCCGACCATGCGGGCCATCGTTCGCGGCTCCGCGGGCGGCTGATCGGCGGCGACGCCGATGGGATGGCCGATTACGAGCTGGTCGAATATCTCCTCGCGCTGGCGATTCCGCGCCGCGATACCAAGCCGCTGGCCAAGGCGTTGCTGCGCGAATTCGGCTCACTGGCACAGCTGATCAGCGCCGACCCCGAATCGCTGCGCCGCGTCGATGGGCTGGGCGAATCGGGCATCGCGGCGCTCAAGATTGTCCAGACCGCCAGCCTGCGGCTGCTGAAGGGCGGGTTTCGCGACAAGCCCCTGCTTTCCAGCTGGGACGCGCTGCTCGACTGGCTGCGCGCCGACATGGGGCCGATCGACATAGAACGCGTGCGCGTCCTATACCTGAACGCCCGCAACATGCTGATCCGCGACGAACTCGCCAGTGAGGGATCGATCGACCAGTCGGCGATCTATGTTCGCGAGGTGATCAAGCGCGCGCTGGAACTCGGCGCATCGGCGATCATCCTCGTCCATAATCACCCCAGCGGCAGCCCCGACCCAAGCCGACAGGACATCGCGATCACCCGCGAAATCGCCGATGCGGGCACGCGCCTGGGGATCGTCCTGCACGATCATATCATCATCGGCGGTTCGGAATATCGCAGCTTCCGGGCGATGGGACTTCTCTGACGGCCGGTCGCCGAAGCGCTGCATTTGACTTCGCCCGTGCGCTGCGACATCATTTGACCCATGCAGATCCGGCGCGGCCTTCTTCGCTTCCGTTTCCACGGGGGACAACTTCTCGCGGGCCTTTAGCCCCGGGTTCCGGCGCACTTGCCCCGAACCCGGGGCAACCTTCCTTTGCAACACTGCTGCGCGCGACTCCGATCGCCGCGCCTCAGCCGGAAAGCTCGTGCCATGTCAAATACCCAGGCCGCGAGGCCGCACATCCATATGATCGACAGCGAAGCCGACATATTGACCGAACTCACGCTGTTGAAGCAGCGCGATTCCCTCAACCTTTGCGAAGGCTTGCTCGACGAAATCGATCGCGCGACGATCTGTAGCCGTTCCGACATTCCGTCCGACGTCGTGACGATGGGGTCGGAGGTGACCTTTGTCGACGCGACGAACGGCGCCGAGCGATCGGTGCGCCTGGTTTATCCGGGTGACGCCGACATCGCTGCCGGTCGTATCTCGATCCTGACGCCGGTCGGCGCAGGCCTGATCGGCCTCAGCGTCGGACAGTCAATCAGCTGGCCCGACCGCAGCGGCGACGATCATGAGCTGAGGATCGTTTCGGTGCGGCAGCCTTAAGGCCGCCCCGCGCACGGCGATGCAGCCGCCGGATCGCTCCGACGGCTGCACCACCCCGCGGGAAGCCTGTTCAGGCGCCGCGCGAAAGGAAACCGGTGAGCTCGGCCTTGTTGACCGCGCCCGATTTGTCGCCATCGGCGGCGGCAAACGCCTGCCCGATCCATGTCTTCACCTCAGCCGACTCGGTGTCGACGGTAGGTTCGGTGGCGGCGCGCAGCTTTTTCATCCACGCCGAAAATTCGGCCTCGTTCAGATCGCCATTGGCATCGCCGTCATAGGTCGGAAATTCCTTGTCGACGATCTGCGCGATCTGGCTCGGCGTTGCCGGGGCGCCAGCGGCGGGTGCCGGTTCGGTCGCCGTCGGCGGCGCCGAAGCATCGGGGGCCGGAGCCGGGGCGGGCTCAGCCGACATCGTCGTGTCGGGCGTCGTGGCCGGTTCGGCAGCGCTCGTTGGGGCGGCAGGATCGGCCGCAGGCGGGGTCGTCTGCGCCAGCGCCGGGAAACTCACGGCGGCGGCACCGATCAAAAGCATCTGTTTCAACATGGTCATTCTCCTAATTCATTCGTCGGGGGTGTTATTCCGGGTCCGGTTCGGGGGTCGGTTCGGGCTCCGGAGCGGGTTGGTCAGCCGGCGGAGTCGGCTCGGCTGCCGGGGGCGTGTCGGTCGGCATGGCGTCCTCGGTCGGCGCCGTGCCGTCGGTCGGGTTGGCATCGTCGGCGGGCTTTTCATCCGGCGCGGGTGCCATGGTGTCGGTCGGGGCAGGTTTCTCACCCGTCGGGGCCGTGGTCTGCGCCAGCCCGGGGAAGCTCACCGCCACGGCGCCGATCAAAAGCATCTGTTTCAACATGAAATTCTCCTTTCGCGGCGACTTTTAAGGCCCGGGGCCGGTCGCCTGTTCTGATGGGGCATGAAAGCAACCGCCGGGTTTGGGCATGGTTGCCGGTCTGCGGCATTTGGCGAAACGCCCCGTCCCTGCTACGGGGCGCCCCGGCGCGGTTCCGCAGGGATTCCGCGATGGAGCGCCCTAAAAGGAAGGAAATTCAATGGTTCCGCGTTACGCCAGGCCGGAAATGACCGCGATCTGGTCAGCCGAGAATCGCTTTCGCATCTGGTTCGAGATCGAAGCGCACGCCACCGACGCCTTGGCCGAGCTTGGAACCGTGCCGAAATCCGCTGCGAAGGCCTTGTGGGATTGGTGGGCGACCAAGCCCGTCATCGACGTGGCGGCGATCGATGCGATCGAGGCCGTCACCAAACATGACGTCATCGCCTTTTTGACCTGGGTGTCCGAAAATGTGGGCGAAGAAGCACGCTTCATGCACCAGGGCATGACCAGCTCCGACGTTCTCGACACCTGCCTTGCGGTGCAGCTGGCGCAGGCCGCCGACCTGTTGATCGCCGACCTTGATGCGCTGCTCGCCGCCATCAAGCGCCGCGCCTTTGAACATAAGCTGACCCCGACGATCGGTCGCAGCCATGGCATTCACGCCGAGCCGGTAACCTTTGGCCTCAAACTGGCGCAGGCTTATGCCGAATTCGACCGCTGCAAGGCGCGCCTGATCGCTGCGCGCGCCGAAGTGGCCACCTGTGCGATCTCCGGCGCGGTTGGCACTTTTGCCAACATCGATCCGCGGGTCGAAGCGCACGTCGCGGCAAAACTCGGGCTCGCTATCGAGCCCGTGTCGACCCAGGTCATCCCGCGCGACCGTCACGCCATGTTCTTTGCGACGCTCGGCGTGATCGCGGGCTCGATCGAGCGCCTTGCGACCGAAGTCCGCCATTTGCAGCGCACCGAAGTTCTCGAAGCCGAGGAATATTTCTCGCCGGGGCAAAAGGGTTCATCGGCGATGCCGCACAAGCGCAACCCGGTGCTGACCGAAAATCTCACCGGCCTCGCGCGCATGGTCCGCAGCGCGGTCGTTCCGGCGCTGGAAAATGTCGCGCTCTGGCACGAACGCGACATCAGCCATTCGTCGGTCGAACGCTTCATCGGTCCCGATGCGACGATCACCCTCGACTTCGCGCTTGGTCGCCTGACCGGGGTTGTCGACAAGCTGCTCGTCTATCCCGAACGGATGCAAAAGAACCTCGACCGCATGGGCGGCCTTGTCCATTCGCAGCGCGTTTTGCTGGCGCTGACGCAGGCGGGAGCAAGCCGCGAAGACAGCTATCTGCTGGTCCAGCGCAACGCGATGCGGGTTTGGGAAAGCGACGGCCAACTGTCGCTGCTCGACCTGCTGAAGGCCGATGCGGACGTCACCGCGCGGCTGTCAGCCGACCAGCTGACGGAACTTTTCGACCTTGGCTATCATATGAAACATGTCGACACGATCTTCGACCGGGTTTTCGGCTCCGCGTAACGCGGGGTGGAAACCCGCTGGAAACTCGCATAGGGTCGGCGGACCCAAGCGAATGAGGAGCAGACGATAGTGGGAATCCTGCGAACGATCATCTGGGTGTTGCTGACCGCGGTGCTGGTCATTTTTGCCATGGCGAACTGGCTGCCGGTGACGGTGACCATCTGGCCGGGGCAGGTGCTCGACACCAAATTGCCCGTGTTGATCCTTGCCGCTTTCCTGATCGGCAGCGTACCCATGTGGATCGCGCTGCGCACCACGCGCTGGTCGTTGAAACGCCGCCTCGACACCAGCGAGCGCCAGCTCGCCGACATGCGCGCGCTGGCCAATCGTCCCGTGGAACCCATGTCGGCGCCGACGCCCGCCCCCGCTCCCGCCACTGGAACCGCTTCCCCCACCCTGCCACTGGATATCCCATGAGCTCGCCGCTTTATCTCGCCATCGATCATCCCCACCTCGACGCAGCGGTGACGCTGGCGCAAAAGGTGCGGCATCATGTCGGCGGACTGAAGCTCGGGCTCGAATTTTTCTGCGCCAACGGGCATCATGGCGTGCATGAAATGGCCAAGCTTGGGCTGCCGATCTTCCTCGACCTTAAGCTCCACGACATTCCGAACACGGTCGCGAAAGCGATCCAGGCGCTGCGTCCGCTCGAACCCGCCATCCTGACCGTGCACGCCGCGGGCGGCCGCGCGATGCTGGAAGAAGCCAAGGCGGTGGCGGGACTGAATACCAAGGTGGTCGCGGTCACCGTGCTGACCAGCCTCGACGCCCCCGACCTCGACGACATCGGCGTCGGCGGCACCCCGCACGATCAGGTCGTCCGCCTCGCCGCGCTGGCGCGCGAAGCCGGGCTCGACGGGATCGTCTGTTCGGGACAGGAAGTGAAAGCGGCGCGCAAGGCGTGGCCCGGCGGCTTCTTCGTCGTTCCCGGCGTGCGGCCCTCCAACGGCAAGGCGGGCGACCAGAAACGCGTCGTCACCCCGGCGCAGGCGATGGCCGACGGCGCGTCGATCCTGGTCGTCGGACGCCCGATCAGCCAGTCGCCCGATCCCGACCTTGCGGCGCGCGAAATCGAAGCGACGCTTTAGCCCACCCCAATTCCCGTTCGTGTCGAGCGAAGTCGAGACACCCATCGGTACGACACTTGGTCGAGGGACATCTCGACTTCGCTCGATGCGAACGGACAGCTTGAGTCTGAACCATGCCCCCCTTCGTCAAAATCTGCGGCCTTTCCACCCCCGAAGCCGTCGACGCCGCCATCGAGCAGGGCGCCACGCATATCGGGCTCGTTCATTACGAGCCCAGCCCGCGGCACGTCGATCTCAAGACGGCCGCTGAACTGCGCAAGCGCGCCGGACGCCATGTCGAGGTCGCGTTGCTGCTCGTCAACGCGTCGCAGCAGCTGACCGGCGAGGCGCTGGCGGCGGTGCGTCCGGACATCATCCAGTTTCACGGCAACGAAAGCCCCGAATGGCTCGCCGTGGTCAAGCGGATCGCGCCTGCGCAGGTGTGGAAAGCCGTCGGGCTGAAGGACGCAGGAACGCTGGAGCGGATTCAGAAATATCACGGCGCGGCCGACCGGATCCTGTTCGACGCCCCCGCAGCCGCGCTGCCCGGCGGCACCGGAACCCGTTTCGACTGGTCGCTGCTCAAAAATCATCGTCACACGATGGATTGGGGCGTCGCGGGCGGGCTCACCCCCGCCAACGTCGCCGAAGCGATCGCCGCGACCGGCGCGCCGCTGGTCGATGTCTCGTCGGGGGTCGAAAGCGCTCCGGGCGTGAAGGATGTGGACAAGATCGCCGCTTTCCTTAAAGCGGTCGCCGCATGTTGACGGCACGCCCCTTGCCCATGCGCATCGGAAAACGATGGCGCTGATCGCTTCAAATCCCGTTTGAGCGAGCGCCCACCCCATTGCCGATGGAAATGACCATGACCGATACGACGACCCTGCCCAACAGCCTGCGCACCGGCCCCGACGAACGCGGCCATTTCGGCCAGTTCGGCGGCCGCTATGTCGCCGAAACGCTGATGCCGCTGATCCTCGACCTCGAACGCCATTATCGCGCGGCGCAGGCCGACCCGGCGTTCAAGGCCGAGTTCGACTATCTGCTCAAAAATTATGTCGGCCGCCCCAGCCCGCTGTGGTTCGCCGAACGGCTGACTGAGCATCTCGGCGGCGCGAAAATCTATTTGAAGCGCGAGGATCTCAACCACACCGGGGCGCACAAGATCAACAATTGCATCGGCCAGATCCTGCTCGCCAAGCGGATGGGCAAGACCAGGATCATCGCCGAAACCGGCGCGGGCCAGCATGGCGTCGCGACCGCGACCGTTGCCGCGCTGTTCGGCCTGCCCTGCACCATCTTCATGGGGGCGGTCGATGTCGCACGTCAGCAGCCGAACGTATTTCGCATGAAGCTGCTCGGCGCCGAAGTCGTCGCGGTCGAGAGCGGCGCCAAGACGCTGAAGGATGCGATGAACGAGGCGCTGCGCCACTGGGTCGCGAACGTCCACGATACCTTCTACATCATCGGCACGGTCGCGGGTCCGCACCCCTATCCACAGCTCGTGCGTGATTTCCAGTCGGTGATCGGTGACGAAGCGCGCGCGCAGATATTGGAGGCAGAAGATCGCCTGCCCGACGTGTTGATCGCGCCGGTCGGCGGCGGTTCGAACGCGATCGGGCTGTTCCACCCCTTCCTTGATGACCCGGACGTCGCGATCGTCGGAGTCGAAGCTGCGGGTGAAGGGCTGGACGGCAAGCACGCCGCGAGCCTCGCGGGCGGCAAGCCCGGCATCCTCCACGGCAACAAGACCTATCTGCTGCAAGATGAAGACGGCCAGATCACCGAGGCGCACAGCATTTCGGCGGGGCTCGACTATCCGGGCATCGGCCCCGAACATAGCTGGCTCCACGACATCGGTCGCGTCCGCTACGAGCCGGTGACCGACGCCGAGGCGCTCGCGAGCTTCCAGAAGCTGACCAAGCTCGAAGGCATCATCCCCGCGCTCGAAAGCGCCCACGCGATCGCCGCCGCCGAGCGGATCGCGCCGACGCTGGGCAAGGACAAGATCATCATCGTCAATTGCTCGGGTCGCGGCGACAAGGACATCTTCACCGTGGCGGATGCGTTGGGGGTGGCGCTGTGACCCGCTTCGCTGCTGCCTTTGCCAAACCCCACCCTGCACTCGTCGCCTTCATCACCGCAGGCGATGGCGACACCGCCGCCAACCTCGACGCGCTGGTCGCGGGGGGCGCCGATGTCATCGAGCTGGGCATGCCCTTCACCGATCCGATGGCCGATGGCCCCGCGATCCAGGCCGCGAATTTGCGCAGCCTCGCCAAGGGTACGACGACCGCCGACCTGTTCGCGATCGCCGCCGCTTTTCGCCAGCGCCACCCCGACACCCCGCTGGTTTTGATGGGTTATGCCAACCCGATGACGATCCGGGGCGGCGACTGGTTCGCGGCCGAATGCGCCAAGGCTGGCGTCGACGGCGTCATCTGCGTCGATGTTCCCGCCGAGGAAGACCCCGAACTCGGCCCTGCGCTGCGCGCCGCCGGGGTCGACCTGATCCGCCTCGCGACGCCGACCACCGATGCAGCGCGCCTGCCCGACGTGCTGAACGGCGCCAGCGGCTTCCTCTATTATGTTTCGGTCGCGGGTATCACCGGCCAGCAGCAAGCGGCGCAGGCGAGCATCGAGGATGCGGTCGCGCGGCTGAAGGCGGCAACCGACCTGCCCGTCGCGGTCGGCTTTGGCGTCCGTACCCCCGATCAGGCGGCGCAGATCGCGCGGGTCGCCGACGGTGTCGTCGTCGGATCGGCCTTCATCGACATCATTGCCGAGCATGGGGACGCTGCAGCGCCGCATGTCGAGGCCTTCACCCGCACCCTCGCCGATGCTATTCATAGCGCCAAGGAGATCGCCGCATGAGCTGGCTCGACCGCGTCCGCAACGCCCTGCCCTTTGGCGCCAAGCGCGATACCGCCGACAATCTCTGGCATAAATGTCGCCAGTGCCAGCAGATGGTGTTCGTCAAGGAATGGGAAGACAATCTCAACGTCTGCCCGCGCTGCGACCACCACGACCGCATCGGCGCCAAGGAACGCTTCGCGCAACTCTTCGACGGCGGTATTCACGAGTTGATCGCCGCCCCGGCAGCGCCCGAGGATCCGCTGAAGTTTCGCGACACCAAAAAATATGTCGACCGCATCAAGGCGGCGCGCGCGCAGACCGGCGACCGCGACGCCTATCAGAACGCCTTCGGCCGCATCGCGGGCCAGGGCGTCGTGATCGGCGTGCAGGATTTCGCCTTCATGGGCGGGTCGATGGGCGTCGCGGTCGGCGAAGCCTTCGTCGCGGGGGTCGAGAATGCGATCAAGCGCGGCGTACCCTATATCGCGATCACGGCCGCGGGCGGCGCGCGGATGCAGGAAGGCACGCTGTCGCTGATGCAGATGCCGCGCGCGACGGTAGCCTTGGCCCGCCTACGCCGCGCAGGCCTGCCCTATATCGTGCTGCTTACCGACCCGACGACGGGCGGCGTGACGGCCAGCTATGCGATGCTCGGCGACGTCCAGATCAGCGAACCCAAGGCGCTGATCGGCTTCGCGGGCCAGCGCGTGATTGAAAACACGATCCGCGAAAAACTGCCCGAAGGTTTTCAGCGCGCCGAGTATCTGCTCGACCACGGGATGATCGACATGGTGGTGCATCGCAAGGAGCTGCCCGAAACATTGGGCCGCCTGATCGGTTATCTGGCGCCTGAGAAGGCGGCCTGACTTTAGACAATCGGCGACCCCCCATTTTTCCGTTCGCCCTGAGCTTGTCGAAGGGCTGTTCTTTCTACTGACGTCGCTAGAAGAACGGTGCTTCGACAAGCTCAGCACGACCGGATCTGGGATCGCTCAGGTTCAATCGCCCCATGCCCGACCACGCCCACTCCTCCGACCCCGCCGTCCAGACCCAGCTCGACCGCCTTGCCGCGCTGTCGCCGGGCCGCGACATCCTCGGCCTCGAACGCATCGCCGAGCTCTGCGCGCGCCTCGGTAACCCGCAAAACCAGCTCCCGCGCACTTTCCACGTTGCCGGGACCAACGGCAAAGGCTCAACCTGTGCCTATCTGCGTGCGATCCTCGAAGCAGAGGGGCGCCGCGTTCACGCTTACACCAGCCCGCATCTCGTGCGCTTCAACGAGCGTATCCGCCTCGCCGGAACGCTGATCGACGACGCGCTGCTTGCCGCGCTGCTCGAAGAAGTGCTCGACGAAGCCGCGGATCTTCAAGCGAGCTTCTTCGAAGTCACCACTGCCGCAGCCTTCCTTGCTTTCGCGCGTATCCCGGCGGACGACTGCATCATCGAGGTCGGGCTTGGCGGGCGCCTTGATGCGACGAACATCATTCCGCCCCCGACGGTCGTCGGCATCGCCTCGCTCGGCATCGACCATGAGGCCTTTCTGCTTGCGCCCGAAGCCGGGACGCCAAGAGAGCCCGCAATGCGTATCGCGTGGGAAAAGGCTGGCATCATCAAACCGGACACGCCCGTCGCCACCCTTGCCTATCCACCCCCCGTTCGCGACACCATCGCGGCCAAGGTCGCCGAGGTCGGCGCGACGCTCTTTCCCGAAGCCGACGGCTGGACGATCGAAGTCGAGGGCAACGCCTTTCGCTGGCATTCGAAACTGGGTTCGGTCGACCGCCTGCTCCATCCACGTATGACGGGTGCGCACCAAATGCGTAATGCCGGGCTCGCCATCGCGATGCTGCGCCTTGCGCCTGATCCGCAGCCGACCGACGCGGCCATCGCGACCGGCGTCGCCAAGGCTTTCTGGCCGGGCCGGATGCAGCGCCTCGGCGCCGGGCCGCTCACCGCGCTTCTGCCCGCGGGCGCACAAATCTGGCTCGACGGTGGGCATAATCCCGATGCCGGGGTCGCGCTCGCCAAGGCGCTCGAAGGCCGCGCGCCGCTGCACATCGTCTGCGGCCTGCTGCGCAACAAGGACGCCACGGGCTTCCTTCGCCCCTTCGCCGATCGCATCGCATCGTTTCAGGCCGTCCCCATCCCGGGACACGAACATCATGATCCCAAGGATCTCTGCCATTGGGTCCAGAGTGAGCTTGGCATTGCCGACGCGCAGCCCTGCGACGATGCGGCCGCAGCGCTCCGCCATATCGCGGCGCACCGTCCGGCGGGCGATGTTCTGATCTGCGGGTCGCTTTATCTGGCGGGGGTGGTGCTGGGCGCGAACGGCGAGATGCCGGTTTAGGGGATATCATGTGGGGGCGGTTCAACACCGCCCTCGGTTTCAGTTCGTGTCGAGCGTAGTCGAGACACGCGAAGGCACGCGCGCCTCATGGATGTCTCGACTACGCTCGACACGAGCGGGTTGAACATTCTGGTTTGACCGCGCGCCCGAAAGCCCTCACGCCACCTTCGCTGTCGGCCCCTTCCACGCCAGCAGCGCGCCAACAAGCAGGGCGGCGAGCGACGCATACATGATTTGCGATGCCAGCTCGAGCTGGTTGGCCAGCAACACGCCGACAACCCCCGCGACGATCAACGCAAAGCCCGCGATGCGCGCGGCACCGACGGGCTTGCGAAGCTTGCCTTCGTCGATCGCGCCGCTCTGGCGGATCGATTGCACGACATAGCCCTTGCGCCACATCATCCACAGCAGGATCATCCCCGGGATGGCGGCGAGGATCGTGAGCCCCCAGAAGCCTGTCCATCCCAGCCTTTCCGCGGCAAACCCGGCAGGCCCGGCCATGAAGGTTCGCCCGATCACCGCAACCGACGACAACAGCGCAAATTGCGTCGCGGTATAAGCGATGTTCGACAGTCCCGAGAGATAGACGGCGACGACGGTCAGGCCGATGCCGCTGGTGATATTCTCGGTCACGATCGCCGCAACCAGCATCCAATAGTCGTTGCCCACGATCGACAGCGCCATGAACATGACGTTCGAGAACATCATCAGCAGCACCGAAACCAGCAGCGCCCGGCCCATACCGAGCCACAGCACGAACGGCCCGCCCAGCGCAGACCCGATAATCAGTGCAGCGAAGCCCCAGATCTTGTTTGCCGAAATATAGTCGAGGTCGGCGAAGCCGAGATCGACGATCATCGGGCCGAGCATCGCCTGCCCCATCGCATCGCCGACCTTATAGACCAGGATGAAGAGCAAGATCATCAGCGCGCCGTTACGGGTCAGGAACTCGCGGAACGGGTTGACCACCGTTTCGACGAGCCACTGCCCCGGCTTCATGCCCGATGCGCTACTGAAGCGGTCGACAAATTTGCCCTCACCCGCCCAGAAGGCGCCTAGGACCGCGGGAAGCACGCAGAGCGTCGTGAGCCCGTAGGCCATGGCCCAGCCAAGCCCCAGCCCTTCCTGCGAGGCAAAGTAGATCGTCCCCGCGCCCGCGATCAGATTGCCGGTGCGATAGCCGAACTGGTTGGTGGCGGTACCGTGAGCGAATTCGTCCTCTTCCAGGATTTCGATGCGATAGGCGTCGATGACGATGTCCTGCGTTGCCGAGAAGAAGGCCGTGACGACCGCCCAGAACAAAAACCAGCGATAATCGTCCGGCTGCGGGTTGCTCGCACCCATCTGCCAGATCGAGATCACGAGGAAGAATTGAACAAGAAACAGCCAGCTTCGCCGCTGGCCGAGCGCCTTCGTCAAGACGGGCAAGGGAATCTTGTCGACCAGCGGCGCCCATAGGAATTTGATCGTGTAGGGGATGCCGACCATCACCGCAAAACCGATGGTTGTCGGCGTGAAGCCGACCTTTGCGAGCCAGAAGGTCATGGTGGCGGCGACCAGCGTGAACGGGAACCCGCTGGAAATGCCGAGAAGGAAAGCGACGGCGGGATTCTTGCGCAGATAGGGCCGGAAGGCCGGGACCGCGAGCGCAACGACGACCAGCCCGCCGAGGATACCGGCAAAAATGAGAAAACGGATAAGGTCGACGGACATTCTGTGCTCCCCGCGGGCCGCGGGCGAGCGGCTCTGTGCTTGGCGCCAAGGCCTAATGCCTTGGGGTCAAATTGGAAGCGGGTATTTGGCGCCACGGCCCGCTATCGCGACGAGGCGTCTGCAAGATTGCCGCCAGCAACATGCGCGCAGACAAAATCGTCGTCATCGCGGCGGAGGCCGGGATCTCGAACGATCATTATGACACACCGGCGAGATCCCGGCTTTCGCCGGGATGACAAAAAAGATGGTGATCCGTCGCGCTTACGCCGCCTCGGGGCGCCAATAGGTGGTGAGGCCGCTGACCTTGCGTGGCATCTTGTTCTGGCAGCTTATCGATTCCACCGCGCGCAACGCGGCAACGAGGGCCGAGGCGCTGTGCGGTTTGCTGAGGCGGGCGACCGCGATATCGCCAGCGTCGTCGGGGCATTGCCCGGTCACGAGCAGGACCGCGATACCCCGGTCGCGTGCCAGCCGCGCCACTTCGCGGCCCGTCATATGCCCGGCCAGCCCCAAATCAAGCACCAGGGCATCGATCTGTTCAGCGGCGATGATCGGCACGGCCGCTTCGCCCGAATCGACCGTCGCGACGATATCGTAACCGCTGTGTTTCAGCGTCCGCTCGTTATCGAACGCGACCAGCGGATCATCCTCGATGATCAGCAGCCGCTTGATGCAGGACGGGCGGGACGCAAACAGCATGGATACTCCCTTTAACGGCGCCATGACGCGCCCGCTGGCACTGTGCAAGATTGCTTCTGCTTCCCATCGACGAAGCGACACTTTTCCGGCTATGAGCGTGGCTGCAGGGCAACACTATGCCCCACATAATGACAAAAGGCCGTATCCGTTCCAATGACCACTCGCCGCCCTCCCCGTGCCGCCCCGCGGACCGTGTCCAAAGCCGCCGGCGACAGCGACGCGCCAAGAGGACGCCGCGCCGCGCGCGGCGCCGCCTCCGCCCTCAAAACCAAGCCGGCAGAGGGCGAGCGCGAAGATGGGCCGCAGCGGATCGCCAAGCTGCTGGCGCGTGCCGGCGTCGGTTCGCGCCGTGACGTCGAACGGATGATCGAGGAAGGCCGCATCGCGCTGAATGGCCAGGTCATCGTTCAGCCCGCGCCTTTGCTCGCTTCGCTCGAAGGCCTGACGGTCGACGGTAATCCCGTCGCCAAACCCGTTTCGACGCGCCTCTACCGCTTTCACAAGCCTGCAGGCTGCCTGACCGCAGCCCGCGACCCCAAGGGCCGCAAGACCATCTATGACCTGTTGCCGAAGGATCTGCCGCGGCTAATGCCCGTCGGCCGCCTCGACTATAATACCGAGGGGCTGTTGCTGCTGACCAATGACGGCGAATTCAAGCGTCAGCTCGAGCTGCCCGCGAGCGGGGTCGAGCGCACCTATCGCGCGCGCGCTTTTGGCGACATCAGCCAGGCGCAGCTTGAGGAACTGGCGATGGGGATCGAGATCGACGGCGTTCGCTATGGCAAGATCGACGCGAACCTCGAGCGCCGCACGGGCCGCAACCAGTGGGTCGAAATGACGCTGACGGAAGGCAAGAACCGCGAAGTGCGTAAGGTGCTCGAACATTTCGGGCTTCAGGTGAGCCGCCTGATCCGAACCCGCTACGGCGCCTTCGAGCTAGGCGGCATGCCGCTGGGCGCGGTCGATGTCGTCCCCCGCGACGAATTGTTCAAATTCCGGCGGCAGATGGGCTGATGCGCGTCATTTCGGGCGAATGGCGCGGCCGCAAGCTGCTCGCGCCGAGGAATGACGCGACGCGCCCTACCGCCGATCGCACGCGCGAAACGCTGTTCTCGATGCTGACCAGCCGCGTCGGCAGTTTTGAGGGACTGGTGGTCGCCGATCTGTTTGCGGGATCGGGCGCGCTGGGGATCGAGGCGCTGTCACGCGGCGCCGAACAATGTCTGTTCGCCGAGCAGGATCGCGACGCGCTCGATGCGCTGCGCAAGAATCTGGCGACGTTGGGCGCAACCGGGCGTGCCGATGTCCGCGCCGGGTCGGTGCTCGCGCTTGGTCCGGCGCCGCGCACCTATGACCTCCTGATGCTCGATGCACCCTATGGCACCGGCGCGGGCGGCGTGGCGCTCGACAAGCTGGGTCGCCTCGGCTGGATCGGGCCGGACAGCTGGATTTCGATCGAGACGGCGCACAACGAAGACGTCGATGCTGCTGGGTTCGAAATCGATGCGACACGCAAGGTCGGCAAGGCGAAGCTGACGCTGCTCAGGCCTGCCTGATCATCTGCTGCCGCACCATCAGCAACCCCAGCCAGCTCACCACGCCCGCCAGCGCCAGATAAAGCCCGACCGTTTCGGTCCCGCCGCGTTCGGCGAGCGCCTGCGCGATGATCGGCGCCATCGCCCCGCCCAATATGCCGCCCGCGTTGAACGTCACCGACGCCCCGGTATAGCGGACGTGGACGGGAAACAGCGCGGTCAGCCAGCTGCCGAGCGGACCATAGACCAGTCCCATCACGAACAGCGCGGCGGCCAGCCCCGCAAATATGATCAGCCAGCTTCCCGACGCCAACGCAGGCCCAAAGACGAAGCCGATCAGCACCGTCGCGCCGCAGCCCCATGTCAGTACGCGCTGCGCGCTCAACGCGTCGCTCGCATAGCCTGCAAAGATGATCCCCGCCGCCATGAACAGGATCGCGCCAAGCTGGATCAGCAGGAACTGCTCCTTCGGATAACCGAGCGCTGTGGTGCCATGGGCCAGCGCAAAGCTGGTCGCGAGATAGAAGATCGCGAAGCAGGCGACGACCGCGAAAGTCCCCGCCAGCGTCGGCACCAGATGATGCCGGAACAGCTCGCCGATCGGGACGCCCACCGGCTTGTCCTTCTCCAGCGCTTCCTGAAAATCGGGCGTTTCGCCGATCTTCAGCCGCACCCAGAGGCCAAGCCCAACGAGCAGCGCCGAAAACAGGAAGGGAATTCGCCAGCCCCAGCTCGTAAAGTCGGCATCGCTGAGGCCGAGCCCGAGCAGCAGGAAAAGCCCGTTCGCCGCGATAAATCCGACCGGTGCGCCCAATTGCGGAAACATGCCGAAGCGCGATTTCCAGCCCGGCGGCGCATTTTCGACCGCCAGCAGCGCTGCCCCGCCCCACTCGCCGCCAAGCCCGAACCCTTGCCCGAACCGAAGGATGCATAGCAGCAGGGGCGCGACCCAGCCGACCATCGCATAGGTCGGCAGGAAGGCGATCAGCAGCGTCGAGGCGCCCATCAGCATCAGCGAGGCGACAAGCGTCGATTTGCGCCCGATCCGGTCGCCATAATGGCCGAACACGATGGCTCCCACGGGCCGGGCAAAAAAGGCAAGGCCAAAGCTCATGAAGCTCAGCATCAGCTGCGCCGACGGCGATTCGGACGGAAAGAAGAGCGGCCCGAACACGAGCGCTGCGGCCGTCCCGTAGATATAGAAATCGTAAAACTCGACCGCGGTGCCGACAAGGCTCGCGGTCAGGATGCGCCGATGCTGTCGATAGGGTACCAGTTCCACGCCCAATGCCCCTTCCCGGATTGATTGCGCCGCCTTGGACGCGACGAGGCGATCGGTGCAAGGTCAAAATGCGCCTGCCCGCGCTGGACAGCCTGCCCTGCGTTCCCTAATCGTTCGCGCGTGAACACGCCCCCCATCTCGACGCCCGACCTCACCCGCCCCGACCCATCGGACCCGCCCTATCTGCAAGGATTGAACGGGCCGCAGCGGCAGGCCGTGCTGACGACCGAGGGGCCGGTTCTGATGCTCGCGGGTGCGGGCACGGGCAAGACCGCGGCGCTCACCGCGCGGCTCGCGCACATTATCGCGACGCGCCGCGCCTGGCCTTCCGAAATCCTCGCGGTCACTTTCACCAACAAGGCGGCGCGCGAGATGCGCGAGCGTATCGGACGGATGATCGGCGACGCGGTCGAAGGAATGCCATGGCTCGGCACCTTTCACAGCATCGCGGCAAAGATGCTCCGCCGCCACGCCGAACTGGTGGGTTTGCAGAGCAATTTCACCATCCTCGACACCGACGACCAGCTTCGCGTCCTGAAACAGCTCATCCAGGCCGAAGGGCTCGACGAAAAGCGCTGGCCCGCGCGTCAGCTCGCGGGGCTGATCGACAAGTGGAAGAACCGCGGGCTGACGCCTGCCGACCTCGATGCCGCCGACAAGGAAGCCTATGCCGACGGCAAGGGCCAGCATTTCTACGCGCTCTATCAGGCGCGGCTGAAGACGCTCAACGCTTGCGATTTCGGCGACCTGTTGCTCCACATGCTGGTCATATTGAAGACGCACCGCGATGTGCTCGAACAATATCAGGCGCGCTTCAAATATGTGCTCGTCGACGAATATCAGGACACGAATGCCAGCCAGTACCTCTGGCTTCGCCTGCTCGCGCAGGCGCGCAAGAACATCTGCTGCGTCGGCGACGACGACCAGTCGATCTATTCGTGGCGCGGCGCGGAGGTCGCGAACATCCTGCGCTTCGAAAAGGATTTTCCGGGCGCGACCGTCATCCGCCTCGAACAGAATTACCGCTCGACGCCGCAGATCCTCGCCGCCGCATCGGCGCTGATTGCGCAGAACTCGGACCGGCTTGGCAAGACGCTGTGGACCGAGCTCGAACCCGGCGACAAGCTCCGCGTCGTCGGGGTGTGGGACGGCCCCGAAGAAGCGCGGCGGATCGGCGAGGAGCTCGAAACGCTCCAGCACCGCCAGGTCAGCCTCGACCGCGCCGCGATCCTCGTCCGCGCGCAGTTCCAGACGCGCGAGTTCGAAGACCGCTTCATCGCGATCGGCATGCCCTATCGCATCGTCGGCGGCTTCCGCTTCTACGAACGCGCCGAAATCCGCGACGCGCTCGCTTACCTTCGCCTCGTCCAGTCACCTGCCGACGACCTCGCGTTCGAACGCATCGTCAATGTTCCGAAACGCGGGCTCGGCGACAAGGCGCTTGGGCGCATCCACCAGTTCGCGCGGGCCGAGCGCGCGCCGCTTTTCCACGCCGCAGCGCGGATCACCGAAACCGACGAGCTGACGCCGCAGGCGCGCCGCCAGCTCGCAAATTTCGTCGCCCAGATGCGCAATTGGCAAAGCAAGGCCAACGAGCTGTCGCACCCCGAGCTGACCCAGCTCATCCTCGACGAATCGGGCTATACCGCGATGCTCCAGGCCGACCGCAGCGCCGAGGCCGCGGGACGCCTCGAAAACCTCTCCGAACTCGTCCGCGCGATGGAGGAATATGAAACGCTCGAGGAATTTCTCGAGCATGTCAGCCTCGTCATGGACCGCGACAATGACGATCAGGTCGAGACGGTCACGATCATGACGATCCACGCCGCCAAGGGGCTCGAGTTCGATCATGTCTTCCTCGCCGGGTGGGAGGACGGCGTTTTCCCGTCGCAGCGGTCGATGGACGAAGGCGGCATCGCCAGCCTCGAGGAGGAGCGTCGCCTCGCCTATGTCGCGATCACCCGCGCCCGCCAGCGCGCAAGCATCTATCACGCCGCGAACCGCCGCATCTATGGCCAGTGGATGAGCAGCATCCCGAGCCGCTTCATCGCTGAAATCCCGCCCGAACATGTCGACAGCGAAAACAGCTTCGGCGGCGGGCAGAGCCTGTGGCGCGCGAATTGGTCGGCGCAGGGCGATCCCTTCGCGCATGTCGCCGAACGCCAGCCGTCGCGCATCATGACGCGCGGTCCGGCGTGGCAGCGCGCCACCGCGCAATCCTCGACGATCACCCGCGCCCCCGCCCCCAGCGAAAAAGGCCCGGCGGCGTCGGTCGGTGCCAAACCGCGTGCCGACCTCGCGATCGGGATGCGCGTGTTCCACGAAAAATTCGGCTATGGCGAAATCGCCGACATCGACGGCAACAAGCTGGAAGTCGCCTTTGAACAGGCGGGCAGCAAGCGCGTGCTCGACAGTTTCGTCCGCCTCGCCTGAGGCTATTGTCAACTAGAACAGTTATGTTATGCCATCCCACGCGACCATCGAGTCGCGTTTTGGGAGAATCCTCGATGAAAATGAAGCTCTTAGCGGGCGCGATGGCGCTCGCCCTGATCGGCTGCTCGGAACAATCGTCGGATGAAGCAAGCATAGAAGCCGTTGCGGAGACCGAAGCGCCCGCAGCAATGGAGGAAAGTGCCGACGCCGCAGCCGCGCCCCGCATCGCAATCGGAGCTGCCCCCGGCGTCGCCTTTGACTATGCCTACACTTTCCGCCTCGGCGACAAGAAGATCGCGAGCGTGCAAGAAGACCATGCCGCCGCCTGCGAAACGCTCGGCACCCAGCGCTGCCGCATTGTCGATGTCCGATACCAGCTCACCGACGAAAAGCTCGTCGAAGCCCAAACCCAGTTCAAGCTCGACCCCGGCATCGCGCGCAAATTCGGCGCCAATGCGATCGCCAGCGTCGAAAAGGCCGAGGGCGTATTGGCCGACGCCAGCGTCGCGGGCGAGGATGTCGGCACCGAAATCCTCGCCTCGCAGCAACGCAGCGCCGGATCGGAGGCCGAGATCGCACGGCTGGAAGGGCGGCTCAAAGCGGGCGGGTTCGACAAGCGCGAGCGCGCCGAGCTGCTGTCGCAGATCAGCCAGCTCCGCGGACAGCTCGGCGATGAACGCCAGAGCCGCCGCACGGGCGAAGCGCGGATCGCGTGGACGAGCGTCGCGTTCAATTATGTCAGCGACGGCGGCTTGCCCGGGATCGGCCACGAGAACCCCTTTGCTAATGCCGGCGAGACGCTGATGCGCAGCGGCAGCACTGCGCTGAATTTCGTGCTGACGCTCGGCGCCGCGCTCCTGCCGTGGGGCATATTGCTCGCGCTGCTCATCGCCTTCTGGCGCAGCCGCTTCGTCGGCGCTGTGCGCCAGCAATTGCGAAGCACGCAAAAGGCGGTTGATCCGGTGATTCCGCCTGGCGTCTGACAGAAAGCGGCGCGCCGTTTGCAAAGGCCGGTTGCTGCGTTATGTCGTGGTCCATGACGCAGCAACCGACATGGCTCCAGCAAGCGCGCGACGCCGAACGCCGCGGCGATGTCGAGGCCGAAGCCGCTATTCTGCGGGCGGCGATCCAGGCCGATCGTGCCAACATCGCCGCGATCCTGGCGATGGCCGAATTGCAGCGCAGCTTGCAAGATGACCGCGCGGCGGGGACATTCTATCGCCTGGCGCTCGGCACCGCGGCCCAGATGGGCAATGTACCGACCGCGCTTCACTCGGGCCTTCAGCGCGCCGAACAGTTCATCATCGCGTCCGAACGCGCCTTCGCCGACCATTTGCTGGGTCAATTGCGCGGCGCGGGCATCGATGCGCGAACCGCGACACCGCGCGTTGCCGAAGCGCTGCGCCTGCTGGCGGGCGAGCAGCAAGTCTATCTGCAGCAACCGAACATGTTCTATTTCCCCGGCCTTGCGCAGCGGCCCGTCTTCGACCGGGCCATGTTCGATTGGGTCCCGGCGATCGAAGCGGCGACCGATGCCATACGTGCCGAGTTGCTGGCGTTGACCGACACCGCATCGGATCGCTTCGGTCCCTATGTCACGGCGGCACCCAATCGGCCGCCGCCCAACAACCCGCTGCTCGACAAACCCGATTGGGGCGCGGCGTGGCTGTGGAAGGACGGCAAGGTCGCCGATGGAATGGACCTGCTTTGCCCCGCCACGCTTGCCGCGCTCGAATGCGCCCCCCAACCGGTCATCCCGGGCCGCGCCCCACTCGCGCTATTTTCGCGCCTGACCCCCGGCACCCACATCCAGCCGCATCACGGCATGCTCAATACGCGGCTGATCTGCCACCTTCCGCTCGTGGTACCCGATGGCTGCGGCTTGCGCGTCGGCCCCGAAACGCTTGGCTGGACCGAGGGCGAATTGCTGGTTTTCGACGACAGTTTCGAACATGAAGCGTGGAATCGCGGCACCAGCGATCGTACCGTCCTGCTGTTCGAAATCTGGCGTCCCGACATCGATGCCGACGAGCGGGAACAGCTGACCCGCATTTTCTCGGCGATCGACAGCTATTCGGAATAATGGACCAAGGGACAGGAATATAATGACCAATCCGGGAATGGACGCCGACATCTACGACGCCTTTATCGAGCAGTTGCAGCGCTATGTTCGCGAGCGACTGATCCCGGCGGAGGATCAGCTTGAAGAGCTGGGCCGCGTCCCCGACGACATCTTGGCCGAAATGCGCGACATGGGCCTGTTCGGGGTCACCATGCCCGAACAATATGGCGGCGCGGGCATGAATATCAGCCAATATGTCGGCTTCATCCGCGAAATCGCCTATGCCTCGCCAGCCTATCGCTCGATCGTATCGATCAATATCGGCATGGTGTGCAAATCGCTGCTCGGCTTTGGCACCGAGCAACAGAAGGAATATTGGCTGCCCAAGCTGGCGACGGGCAGCATTGCCGCCTTTGGGCTGACCGAGCCCGACAGCGGATCGGACAGCGCAGCCATGAAGACCCGCGCGGTGCGCGACGGCAACGGTTATGTGCTGAACGGCACCAAACGCTATATCACCAATGCGCCCTTTGCCGACATGATCCTTGTGATGGCGCGTACCAATGCCGAACCGCTGCCCAAGAACGCCCATGTCAGCGCGTTCCTTGTCCCGCGCGATGCGCCCGGCGTCTCGATCGGCAAGCCCGATGGAAAAATGGGCCAGGCCGGATCACAGATCGCCGATGTCATCCTGGAAGACGTTCATGTCGACGGCGACGCACTGCTCGGCGGCGAAGAAGGCATCGGTTTTCGCGCCGCGATGCAGAGCCTCGACAATGGGCGCCTGTCGGTTGCGGCCGCCAGCGTCGGCTATGCCAAGCGGATGCTCGACGCGGGCCTCAAATATGCGATGGAGCGCAAGGCATTTGGCGAACCGATCGCCAATTTCCAGCTGATCCAGGCGATGCTTGCCGACAGCAAGGCCGAAATCTATGCCGCCGACTGCATGTTGAACGACGCCTGCGCGCGCGCCGATCGTGGCGAGAAAATCCTGGTCGAGGCCGCGGCGACCAAGATGTTCGCCAGTGAAATGTGCGGCCGCGTCGCCGACCGGGTCGTCCAGATCCACGGCGGCGCCGGCTATCTGAAGGAATATCTCGCCGAGCGCTTCTATCGCGACTGCCGCATTTACCGCATTTATGAAGGAACGACGCAGATCCAACAGCTAGTCATCGCCAAGAACATGATCCGCGATTACGCAGGCTGATCGGTCGTGCGGGTGGATGGGGTCGCTGGTGGAGCCGAGGGGAATCGAACCCCTGACCTCTGCAGTGCGATTGCAGCGCTCTCCCATCTGAGCTACGGCCCCGCGACCGCGGCGTAATAAACGCACCGCATTGCAGTTGGCAACGGCTTTTCTGACCACCGCCGTCATCGCCGCGCAAATCAGGGAATGGGGGTTCCGATGAGCAAAGCTTGGCATTTGATCAGCCGCCCGCAGGGGCTGCCGACGATGGACAATTTCGCGCTGCGCGAGATGCCCGATACGGCGCTGGAACCCGATCAACTGCGCGTGCGCAACCTGTGGCTGTCGGTCGATCCCTATATGCGCGGGCGGATGAACGACGCGAAAAGCTATGCCGCGAGCTTCCAGATCGACCAGCCGATGACGGGCGGCGCGATCGGCGAAGTGGTGGAAAGCCGGATGGAGGGTTTTGCCCCCGGCGACCTGATCCTGCACATGGGCGGCTGGCGCGACGGCGGCGTCGTCGGACTCGACATGATGCCGAATAAGCTGCCGCGCGCGGCGCTGGACGCGGGGATGACGCCGCAGACCTTCCTGCACAATATGGGCCTGACCGGCGGCACCGCGTGGATCGGGCTGCTCCGCGTCGCCGCAGCGAAACCCGGCGATGTGGTGTTCGTGTCGGCCGCGGCGGGCGCGGTCGGGTCGGCGGTGGTCCAGATCGCCAAGGCGCGCGAGATGACGGTTATCGGTTCGGCTGGCGGAGCGGAAAAATGCGCATGGGTCAAGGAACTGGGCGCCGATGCGGTGGTCGATTACAAGGTTGGACCGGTGCTTGCGGGGCTGGCGCAGGCGCTCGGCGATCTCGGCAAACCGGGGATTGACGTCTATTTCGACAATGTCGGCGGCGAACATCTCGACGCCGCCTTTGCGACAGCCAATGATTTCGCGCGTTTTGCGATCTGCGGGATGATCGACGTCTATAACGACGGCAAGGCGCAGGAGATGAAATATCTCATCCGTTCGATCCCGGCGCGGATCCGTATGGAGGGCTTCATTTACACCGACCAGTTCTTCGACTGCATGGAAGAATTTTACGCCGACATGGGCGGCCTGATCGCCAGCGGCGCGGTAACGATCCGCGAAACGGTGCACGACGGGATTGAATCGGCCCCTGACGCCTTCCTCGGCCTGTTCTCCGGCGCCAACATGGGGAAGATGCTGGTCAAGCTCTGACGGGCCTGACCGGCTTATCCCTTAGCTTCCGAAACCGACGGACAGGAAGCTTGGGGTCGGGCCGTTCCAACCGTCGTCGGGGCCATCCTGATCGTCGTGCCGCGGCGCAGGTTTCGGCTTTGACGGCGCGGCCGACTTGCGATCGTCGCGCGACTTGGTCGCCTTTGCCGGGGTGGATTTGGCTTCGTTGCGCGGCTGCTCCGCAACCTTGTCAATTTTCGCGCCGCCGCGACCACGGCCACCACGCTCCGAGCGCGCCCGGCGCGGCTTGTCGTCCGCTTCACGCGGTGCCGCAGGGGCGTCGTCGGCGGAGACGGCATCACCACCATGGACCGGAATTTTATAGCCGGTCAGTTTCTGAATATTGTCGATCGCCTCGTCATCCGACGGGGTCGCCAGCGTGAATGCGCGGCCCTTGGCGCCAGCGCGCCCCGTGCGGCCGATACGATGGACATAATCGTCGGGATGCCAGGGCGCGTCGAAATTGAACACATGGCTGACCCCCTTGACGTCGAGCCCGCGCGCCGCGACGTCGGAGGCGACGAGGATGTTGATCGTGCCGTTCTTGAA
Source organism: Sphingopyxis microcysteis (assembly GCF_012274265.1). GTDB lineage: Bacteria > Pseudomonadota > Alphaproteobacteria > Sphingomonadales > Sphingomonadaceae > Sphingopyxis > Sphingopyxis microcysteis. Next base: position 881,728 of record NZ_JAANYY010000002.1, on the reverse strand, counting down.
GCGCTCGAGTTCGGCAGTGCGGCTCGACTGGTCCATGTCGCCCTGGATCTCGCCCGCGCTGTAGCCCGAGCGCTGGAGCACTTTCGCGAGTTCGCGCACCGTCGTCTTGCGGTTGCAAAAGATGATCGCGGTGTTGACGTCCTCGGCTTCGAGCAAGCCGCGCAAGACGTCACGTTTGCCACGTTCCGACGTCTTGACCAGAAACTGCTCGATATTCTCGTTCCGGCTCGCCGGGCGCGCGACTTCGACCGTTTTCGGGTTCGACAGGAACTTGTCGGCCAGCCGCTTGATCGGCGCCGGCATTGTCGCCGAAAACAGCAGGGTCTGACGGTTCGCAGGCAATTTGGTGCAGATATTTTCGATGTCGGGGATAAACCCCATGTCGAGCATGCGGTCAGCTTCGTCGATCACCAGCAGGTTACAACCGGTCAGCAAAATCTTGCCGCGCTCGAACAGGTCCATCAGGCGGCCCGGCGTCGCGATCAGCACGTCGACGCCCTTTTCGAGCGCCTTCACCTGATCGCCCATCTGAACCCCGCCGATCAGCAGCGCCATCGAAAGCTTGTGATATTTGCCGTATTTTTCAAAATTTTCAGCCACCTGCGCCGCGAGCTCACGCGTCGGCGCGAGGATGAGCGAACGCGGCATCCGCGCGCGCGCGCGACCGTGGGCCAGGATATCGATCATCGGCAAAACGAACGACGCGGTCTTTCCAGTACCCGTCTGGGCGATGCCGATAATGTCGCGCATCATCAAGACCGAGGGGATCACCCCCGCCTGAATCGGCGTCGCTTCGTCATAGCCCGACTCGTCGATGGCGCGTAACAGTTCGTCGGAAAGGCCGATCTCGGCAAATTTCATGTGGCATCATGTCCGGAAAAAGAGGTGACGCTCAGCCTTCCACGCAGGCGGCGCTGCGCGGGCCTTGGGCAAATGGCGATGAAAAGTCAAGAAATGGCGACGAAATGCGCGATCAATCGTCGTCGCGGACCGGAACCATCAAGCGAAACTTGTCGATTTCGCATTTGGCGCCGGTTCGCGCGTGGATCTGATCGCGATCCTCGCACAAGTTACCGTCCTTGCTGCCCTGCATGTAGAAACCGGCATAGAAGTCGAGCGCCCGGCACCCCCGATTGAGCTGCGCACGCAGCCGCTGCTTCTGCCGGGTGATGATGTCGATGCTGTCGCGCTGGGTCGCCTGCATCCCCATGATGTTGCGCATGGCCACACATTTGGGCGCCTTTTTCTCTTTCCAGACGATCGGGATTTCGGTCGCGCGCCGCGACGGCATCGGTCCAGCGGCGAAATTGTTGAGCTGCGAACGCTGCGCCGGAACGCGAATGATCAATTGCTGTTCGATCACCACCTGCCAGAACGCGCTGATCTGTTCGGGCGTCGGCGCGGTCAAGGCGACCAGCGGTTCGGGCGCGGCGACCGGCGGCAAAGCATCGCTCGCCGGGGCTGCCGCCGCAATCCACAGGGCCGCCGCCGTCAGCACCAGCGCGCTGCCGCTCCTTCGGCGTCCTGATCGAAATTGCTGGTCACTCGTCGCTCCCGCGTCCAAACCCTCTGGACGATAATTCGATATTCATCCAACCCCGCCATAACAGCCATGATTGAACATCAAATGAACTATATTCGCCCGCGCGCCGCCGCAAGGTGGGAAAACAAGGCATGAGCCACGGGCCATCGCCCGATCTGCTCGCTCGTCTGGCGGCGTTGCTGGGACCGAAGGGCTATACGACCGACGCCGATAGCATGGCGCCCTGGCTGACCGACTGGCGCGGCAAATATACCGGACGCGCCGCGGCGATGTTGTCGCCGGCGTCGACCGAAGATGTCGCGGCGATCGTGCGCCTGTGCGCCGCGGAACGGGCGGCGCTGGTGCCGCAGGGCGGCAATAGCGGCATGGTCGGCGGCGCAACCCCCGACTCCGGCGGCAACCAGCTGCTGCTGAGCCTGCGCCGCATGAACCGGATCCGCAGCATCGATGCCGCAGCGCAGATTGCGGTGGCCGAGGCGGGCGTCATTCTGGAGTCCTTTCATCATGCCGCGCTTGCGCACGGGCTGCGTTTTCCGCTGACCCTCGGCGGCAAGGGGTCCGCCACGATCGGCGGCCTGGTGTCGACCAATGCCGGCGGCACGCAGGTGCTGCGCCACGGCACGATGCGCGCGCTCGTCGCGGGGGTCGAGGCGGTCCTGCCCGACGGCAGCATCTTTGACGGCCTCGCGCCGCTCAAGAAAGACAATCGCGGCTACGACCTGCGGCATCTGCTCTGCGGTGCGGAGGGTACGCTTGGCATCGTGACCGCTGCGACGCTGCACCTCGTTCCAGCGGCGATCGCCCGCTGCACCGCCTGGATCGCGATCGATTCGCCGGAACAGGCGCTACGCCTGCTTCGCCAGCTCGACGCCAGCATCGGACGCGAACTTGAAGGGTTCGAGATCATTCCGCACGCCTGCCTGGATGCGGTGCTGCGCCACATTCCACAAACCCGCGCCCCGATTGCCGCGCCGCATCCTTGGTATGTGCTCGCCGAACTCGCGGGCGACAATGAACAGGAATTGAGCGATGCGCTGGAACGCCAACTCGCCGCTGCGATCGATGCGGGGCTGATCAGCGACGTCGTGATCGCCAAAAGCGATCGCGAAAGCGACGATTTCTGGCGCCTGCGCGATTCCATTTCAGAGGCCGAACGCGCCGAGGGGCCGGCGCTGCAGCATGACGTCAGCGTCCCCGTCGACCTGATGCCGACCTTCATCGCCGACAACCCGGCGCGGCTGGCCGCGGCCTTCCCCGGCGCCCGCGCGCTGTCGTTTGGGCATCTTGGCGATGGCAATGTCCACCATCATGTCCAGCCGCCGGTGGGGACCGACGGCGCGGCGTGGCTGGCCGAGCATGGCGCCGGGGTCAGCCGCCTCGTCTATGCGCATGTCATCGAACTCGGCGGTTCGCTGTCCGCCGAGCATGGCATCGGCCAGCTGAAACGCGACGTCATGGCCGAACTCGACAGCCCTGCGCGACTGGCCGCGCTGCGCGCGATCAAGGCCGGCCTCGACCCGGCGGGTATCTTCAATCCCGGCAAGCTGATCGGCTGATGCCGTAACCGCCGCCTATCATCGCCCCCTTGCGCCGCGCGGCGCGGGTCAATAAGGCGCGCTGTTATCTTTTGCGTCCCGGCTGGTCGGGGCGTCCTACCGGAGTTTTGTCATGGCCACTGCGCCCGCCCCTTCCAACCTGCCGCTGTTCTACAAGGATCTGATGCCGCTTTCGAGCGTCGAACATGCCGATTTCCACGCGCGTCCGATGGACAATGCGGATTTCCTGATCAACCAGCACGCGGTTCCGCTGACGTCGGACGAGTTTGTTTCGGCGTGCCGCTTTTTCCCCATCGTCTTTTCGGCGGGCGACAATCCTGTGCCGCTGGCGCTGATGGGCTTGAACGAAGGCGTGAACACCTTCGTCGACGACAATGGCAAGCTGATCAACCCGGTCTATGTTCCTGCCTATGTGCGCCGCTATCCGTTCATGCTGGCCCGGCTGCAGCAGGGTTCGGAAGAATTGTCGCTGTGCTTTGATCCGACCTCGAACGCGATCGGCAAGTTCGACGAAGGCGATGCGCTGTTCGAAAACGGCCAGCCCACCCAGCCGGTCGAGGCGATCCTCGAATTCTGCAAGAATTTCGAAGAAGCGGGCCAGCGCACCGGTCTGTTCATGGAAGAATTGAAAAAGGCCGACCTGCTGATGGAAGGCGAAGTCAGCATCCAGCAGGAAGGCGTCGACAAGCCCTATATCTATCGCGGTTTCCAGATGGTCGACGAGAACAAGCTGCGCGAACTGCGCGGCGACGTGCTGCGCAAGATGATGCAGAACGGCATCCTCGGCCTGATCTTTGCGCATCTTTTCTCGCTGCAACTGATGCGCGAAGTCTTTGCCGAACAGGTCAAAGCTGGCAAGGTGCCGGACATGCAGGAAATGCCCGCGATCTGAGGAGCGTAAAAGCTATGGCTACCCGGGCAGAAACCACCGGCACCGCCGGTTCGCGTTACACCAGGGTGGCCATCTGGCTTCACTGGCTGATCGGACTGGCGGTGATCGCCAATATTGGCCTTGCCATGCTGACCGAAGACATGCCGCGCGAAACGCATCGTGCGGCGATGGATGTGCACAAGGCGCTCGGCATTGCCGTTCTGGGGCTGACCATCGTCCGCATCCTGTGGCGGCTCGGCCACAAACCGCCGCCGCTGCCGACGAAGACGCCAGCCTGGCAACGACTGTTCGCCGGGGTCGTGCATTTCCTGTTCTACGCGTTGCTGATCCTGCTCCCGCTGTCGGGTTGGGTCTGGATGTCCGCCGCGGGTCGCCCGATCGACTTTTTCGGGGTGGCGACCATTCCGACGATCGTCGCGGCGAACGAGGGGCTGGCCGACGTTATGCACGATCGGCATGAGGTGTTGGGGCTCGCGATGCTGGGACTCGCGGCCGTGCACATCCTCGCGGCGCTGAAGCATCAGTTTGTCGATCGCAACGGGCTGATGGGGCGGATGAACCCTATTTGACGCGCCCGGCTGCGGTCACGTCAGAAATCGACGGCGATCCCTTTCAGCTCCCAGTCGCCATAGCGCACCGGATTGCGACCGCCGGGCTGATCCTCGGCCTTTTCCTCGCAGATCGGTTCGGGGCGTGGTACCGGGCTGGCCGTCCATTCGGCGGGCGCCTTCACATGCGCCGGACGCTGCACCGCGCGCGGCGTTCCGCCGATCGTGTCTGTTTCGCTGCGGTCAGTCATAACGCGCATCATATATAGGATTTTTCATGCATCACGCCAGCCTCGCCGAATATCGTCATGGTTGATCGCTCGCGGCGCCCCAGGCAGCGCGGGGGACATGAGCCCGATCCCCCGGGCACCGCGCCGCGCCGCGCTGCGCTGCGGCTGGTCGACGCCATCCTGCGCCGCGGCGATTCACTCGACGTCGCGATGCATGCCGCGGCGCAGGGTCTGACCGGCGCCGACCGCGCCTTTGCCGTGGCGATCGCATCCGAAACCTTGCGGTGGATGGTCGATATCGATGCGCTGATCGACAGCGCGACCGCGCAGACATTGCCCGAAGACGTCAAATCGCGCGCCGTCTTGCGGATCGCCCTGGCGCAGTTGCTCGTGCTCAAAAGCCCTGCGCATGCGGTGGTGGCGACCGCGCTGCCGCTCGTCGCGGGCGGCCCGCGCCGACTGGTCCACGCGATCCTGTCGCGAGCGCAGCAGGACGATTGGCAGCTCCCCGACCGCGCCACCCTGCCGCTGCCCACCGCCGAACGATGGGCCGAACAATGGAGTTTGGCGATCGTCGAAGCGGCGGAGGCCGGGTGGAGTTCGCCGCCGCCGATCGACCTTAGCTTCGCCGCAGAACCGGGCGCCGACGAATGGCCCGATGCCGTGTCGCTCGCACCGCGCCATCGACGCCTGCCGCGCGGCCAGGCGGTCGAGGCGATGCCGGGCTACCGCGAAGGCGGCTGGTGGATTCAAGATCTGGCCGCCAGCCTGCCCGCACGGCTGCTCGGTTCCGGCGACGGACGCACCGTGCTCGACCTGTGCGCGGCCCCCGGTGGCAAGACGATGCAGCTGGCGGCCGCTGGCTGGCATGTCGTCGCGGTCGATTCCAGCGCGAAGCGGCTGGAACGGCTGAGCGCCAATCTGACGCGCACCGGGCTGGCCGCCGATATCGTGCAGGCCGACATCCGGTCATGGACGCCCGCAGAGGCGGCTGACGCGGTGCTGCTCGACGCGCCCTGTTCGGCGACCGGCATCTTCCGCCGACACCCCGACGTGCTGCACCGGGTCGAGCAACGCCAGATTGACGAAATGGCGGTGCTGCAAGGCGAATTGCTCGCGCGCGCCGCGGGCTGGCTGAAGCCCGGCGGTACGCTGATCTACGCCACCTGTTCGCTTGAACGCGCCGAGGGCGAGGAGCAGATCGAAGCCTTTCTCGCGCATCACCCGACATGGCGGATCGATCCCGTGCAGGCGGATGAACTGCCAGATGCGGTGACACCCGACGCAAGCGGGTTCGTCCGCACGCTGCCGGGCGTCCTCGGTGATGTTGGCGGGCTCGACGGTTTCTTTGTCGCCCGGCTGCGCGCGCCTACGGGCTAAACGGCGTGACCGCGTCGGCGTTTTGAAACGTCATCCCGGCGAAGGCCGGGATCTCGCCGGTGCGGTTCGACGACAGGGTGAGATCCCGGCCTTCGCCGGGATGACGAGGAAGAGGAAGCGGCTCTCGCTCAAGGATGATCATCCTCCCGTCGCATTGTCACCCTCAGAACACCGCCTTCGGCGCATCCTCTTTCATCATCGCCGCGCGTACCATCGGGATCGGCGGGCCGCCGTAGGAGAGGAACTCGTCGTGGAAGGCCTTCCACTTGGTCCGGTCGCCTTTCGTCCAGTCTTCGCGAAGCTTGCGGATCATCAGCTTGCCCATTGTGTAGTTGAGGTACAGCGGATCATAGGTACCGCGCGCCGCCTGCTGCCGTGCATTGCCCTCATCCTGATAGCATTGCTCCTTGAACAGCTTTTCGGAGTCCGCGACGGTCATCCCCTTGGTGTGAAGGCCGATCGCGGAGAGGTAACGGCAGTTGCGTAGCAGCGCATTCGACAGCTGACCGATATGCGTTTCGGGATCGCCCTCGCCCAGCCCCGCTTCCCACATCATCTCCTCGGTGTAATGCGCCCAGCCCTCGGCAAAGGCATAGCCGACGAACAGCTTGCCAAAGATACTCTCCGCACGGTTCGAATGGAGGAAGTTGAGGAAGTGGCCCGGCCACACTTCGTGGACCGATGTGAACATCAGATCCTTTCGTCCGGGGACGAACGCATCCTGCGTTGCCTTGTCCCACGCCGGGTCGGGCGGCGAGATGTAATAGACCGATGGCAGCCCTTTTTCATAAGGCCCCGGAATGTCGATATAGGCGCTGTTCTGCCGGTTATACGGTGGTGATTCCTCGACCTTGGCCTGTTCGGTACCCGGAATCGTCACCAGATCTTTCTCGATCAGGAACGCCCGCAGCGTCGGCAACTGGCGCCGCGCCTCGGCGACCGGACCGTCGGCGGCCTTGTCGGCGCCCATTTTCTTCATGCAGTCGCCGATCGTCATCCCCGCGGCATAGGTCGCGCAGGCGGCCTTCAGCGCATCCTGATTGCGCTTGAGATCGGCCTGTCCGATGCGCTCCAGCTCGTCCAGCGGGGTATCGACGCCCTCGTTGGTCAGGATCATCTTCGCAAATTTGTCGGCGCCCAGCGCATAGCCGTCGGGCGTACCCGGCTGCGATCCGACATATTTGGCAAGGTCGCTCATCGCCGCACCGGCTTTGGCGGCGGCCTCGTCAAACTGCTTCTGCAGCGCGGCGTCCTTGACCTCGGCAAAGGCGGCTTTGGCGTCGCCGGTGTAATAATCAGCGAAGCCGCCGAACCCGGCGGTACCATATTTGACGAAGGTCGCGGGCAGCGGCAGCTTCAAATTCGCCTTGATCTGCGCGGCGGCTGCCGGGACTTTCTCGGCATAGGCGATGAACGCCTTCATCCGCGTCGTCGCATCGGCATAGGGCCGTGCGATATAGACATTGGGATCGAGCGCGTCGGTGTAGAAGGCCGGGTTCTTCTGCGCAAAATCGGTGTCGCGAAGGAAGAACAGCTGGCCTTGCGCGACATGGACCAGATAGTCGCGCTCGAATTTTTCGGCGTCGGTCATCGCGCCGTCGAACGTCTTGGCGTCGGCGATCGCCTTTTCCAGATAGGCCGCCTGCTTCTCCAGCCCTTCGGGCGACCAGTCGGGCAGTTGCCCGTCAAACTCATGCTTGCCCTGATAAACCGCGAAATTCGGATTGAGCGGGAAATAACCAGCAAGGAACTGGTCGCGAAATTCGGTCCAGCTTGCTGCGCTCGGCGCGGTCGCGGACTTGTTGTCCGATGCGTTGCACGCGGTCAGCACCAACAGTGCACCAGCCATGGCCGCGCCGCCAAAACGGGTAAATTTGCGTGTCATTCGGCTATCTCCCTGTATTCCCAGCAGCCTGTTACTGGCATTCCTGCTGGCCATTGACATCCGATAATCGACGAACGGCACCAGCAACCCCTCTGGACAGCGACAAAAAGCCGTTTAGGGCGAAGCGCAATGGCGACGATCCCTCCCCCCGAAGGTGTAGAACCGGTCCTGCCGGACGCGACGCCCAAAACGCCGTCCCCACTCAGCTTTCCTGATTATCGCTATTATTGGCTGGCGCGCTTCACGGCGGTGATGGCGACGATGGCGATGGTCGTGGTCATCGGGTACCAGCTCTATGACACCGCGCGCACCGATTACGGCATGTCGATCCGCGAGGCTTCGTTCCAGCTCGGCCTGCTCGGGCTGGTCCAGTTCATACCGCTGGCAATCCTGACCCCGGTGGCGGGTTGGGTCGCCGACCGGTTCGAGCGGCGCAAGGTCGCGATCTTTGCCAATATGATCGACCTCGCCATCGCGGTCCTGCTCGGCTGGTACACCTGGACGGACGGCCTGACCCTGCCGCTGCTCTTTGCCCTCGCCGCGCTGCACGGCGTCGCGCGCGTCTTTGTCGGTCCCGCGATGAGCGCAATCGCGCCGAACATCGTCCCGCCCGCCGTCCTGCCCCGCGCGATCGCGATGAGCAGCATCGCGTGGCAGTCGGCATCGGTCGTGGGCCCCGCTGCGGGCGGGCTGATCTATGCCGCGCATCCCGCGTCGGTCTATGTCTTTTCCGCCATTCTGCTTGCCGTCTCGGCCTTTACGATCAGCCGCGTGCGCCCGGTGCTGCCGCCGCCCAGCGAGGTCCGCCGCCACCCCTTGCGCGAGATGGCCGACGGACTGCAATTCACCTGGCGCGAGCGCTTTCTGCTCGGCACGATCACGCTCGACCTGTTCGCAGTCATCCTGTCGGGTGCGACGGCGCTGCTGCCCGTGTTCGCGCGCGACATTTTGCAGACCGGTTCGGAAGGGCTCGGCTTCCTGCGCGCCGCCCCGGCGGTCGGGGCCGCGATCGTCGCGCTCGGGCTCGCCGTCCGCCCGATCGAACGCAACGTCGGGGTCAAGATGCTGTGGGCGGTGGCCGCCTTCGGTGCCGGGACCGTCGCCTTCGGCTTTTCGACCAACTTCTTCCTCTCGCTCGGCCTGCTCGTGCTGATGGGCGCCGCCGACATGTTCTCGGTCTTTGTCCGCGGGACGCTGATCCAGCTCAACACCCCCGACCATATGCGCGGCCGTGTCAGCGCGGTGTCGGGGCTAGCGATTTCGGCGTCGAACGAGCTTGGCGAGATGCGCGCCGGATCGATGGCGGCGGCCTTCGGCCCGATCCCTGCGATCGTCGTCGGCGGCGTCGCTGCGATCGGCGTCACGGCGCTTTGGGCATGGATATTCCCCGAACTGCGGCGCGCCCGAACCTTTGAACCGCAATTCAAACAGCAGACGCATTAGCGCAATCGGTTCAACGCATTTGCCCATCGGTCTATCTATCCACTATTGTCAATTATTTTAATTGAGTTATTTTGCCTACACCCGTCACCGCGGCTCCCCCTCCCCCTAAAATGGAGCGACCGCCATGCATCACCTGACTATCCAGCACAAAATCCTGACGATCCCCGGCCTCAACAAGAGCGGCCCGACCCACTGGCAAAGCTTGAGGGAACGCCGCTTCGCGCGATGCGAGCGCATCGAGCTTGGGCAATGGGATGCCCCCGACAAAGACCTATGGGTCGACCGGATCGCCGACGCGATCGGCATTGAACCCGATCCGGTCCTGATCGTCGCGCACAGCCTCGGCTGTCACGCTTTTGCCCACTGGTTCGCGGGGGCGAGCAGCGTCGCGCGCGACCGCATTGTCGGCGCGCTGCTCGTTGCCCCGCCCGACCTGACGCAGCTGCGCCGCAATCATCGCATCGCGGGCTTTGCCGATTCGCCCGCGCTGTCATCACAGACGCCGATGATCGTCGTCGCCAGCGACGATGATCCCTACGCGAAAACCGCGCATGTCTGGCGCCTGTCGCGGCATTGGGACGCGCGGTTCGTCAACGCCGGTCCCTTCGGCCATATCAACGCCGACTCGGGCATCGGCGACTGGCCTTATGGACAGTATCTGCTCGCCTCGTTACAACCCGCGCCGACGCCGGTGCTGGCGGACGAGGCCCGCTGGCTCCGCGCCGGCGACTGGCCAAACCGCGTCCGCCGCGACCCGCGTTTCGAATTCAACGAAAGAGCGCACCGATCATGAAAGCCAATTCGATCCTCGATACCATCGGCAACACGCCGCACATCCGTCTGGCCAAGCTGTTTCCGGGCGCCGAAGTCTGGGTGAAGTCGGAACGCAGCAATCCCGGCGGATCAATCAAGGATCGCATCGGCCTCGCGATGATCGAGGCAGCCGAACGCGACGGCAGCCTGAAGGCAGGCGGCACCATCGTCGAGCCGACGTCGGGGAACACCGGCATCGGCCTCGCGATGGCGGCCGCGGTCAAGGGCTACAAGCTTGTCCTCGTCATGCCCGAAAGCATGTCGGTCGAGCGCCGCCGGTTGATGCTCGCCTATGGCGCGACCTTTGATCTGACCCCGCGCGAAAAGGGCATGAAGGGTGCGATCGAGCGCGCGATCGAGCTCGTCGAGACGACCCCCGGCGCGTGGATGCCGCAGCAGTTCGAAAATGAAGCGAACATCGACGTCCATGTCCGCACGACCGGCCCTGAAATCCTCGCCGATTTCAATGACACGCCGATCGACGTGCTGATCACCGGCGTCGGCACCGGCGGCCACATCACCGGCACCGCGCAGTTCCTCAAACAACATTGGCCGAACCTCAAAGTGTTCGCGGTCGAGCCCGAAGCCTCGCCGGTCATCTCGGGCGGCCAGCCTGCGCCGCACCCGATCCAGGGCATCGGCGCGGGCTTCATCCCGCGCAACCTCCACACCGACCTGCTCGACGGGGTGATCAAGGTCGACGCTGGCGCGGCGAAGGATTTCGCCCGCCGCGCCGCGACGGAGGAAGGCATGCTCGTCGGCATCTCGTCGGGCGCCACCCTCGCCGCGATCGCGCAGAAGCTTGCCGAATTGCCGCCCGGCAGCCGCGTGCTCGGCTTCAACTATGACACCGGCGAGCGCTACCTGTCGGTCCCCGATTTCCTGCCGGAGATCTGAGTCCGGTTCATGCGCCCCGATGGCGATCAAGCAGCGTGGCCAATATGGCGCGACTGGTCCGGTTGGCTGTTCGTGCTGCTGGCCGCGGCCGCGATCGCGCTCGTCCTTTATGTCAGCGACCGGAGCTCCGAGCGGGCCTTGGCCGCACGCCCGCACCCGGTCGCGCCGCCTGCCGACGTCGTCCCCGACGTGCTGCCGATGGAATTCGCCCCGGTCGCAGAGGACGACGCCCGCGCTGCCAACGCGCGCATCGCGCTGATCACAAAGGGCTTCATTGCCCCGCGCCCCTTCATCTACGCCGGAAATGGCGATGCCAAGGCGCGCGCACGCGACTGCCTCGCCGCCGCGATGATCTACGAAGCGGGCGACGACGCCAGGGGGCAGCAGGCGGTCGGACAGGTGGTGATCAATCGCGCCCGCCATCCCGCCTTCCCCAAATCGATCTGCGGGGTGGTATTTCAGGGCTCCGAACGCGTCACCGGCTGCCAGTTCACCTTCACCTGCGACGGCGCGCTAAGCCGGCGCTATTCGGACGCGGCATGGCAGCGCGCGCGCAACAACGCCGACCTGATGCTGTCGGGCGGAACCTACCCGCCCGTCGGGCTCGCAACCCACTATCACACCGACTGGGTGCGCCCCTATTGGAGCGACAGCCTCGAAAAGATCGCGATCGTCGACACGCATCTGTTCTTCCGCTGGCCGGGCTATTGGGGCACGCCCGGCGCCTTCCGCGGCGCCGTCTCAGGCGGCGACGGGCCGGTCGCAAAGCTCGCCGCTATCTCGCCGCTGCATGCGATGGCGCTCGGACTGCCGACCGAGCTCGCGACCGGCGTCGATGCCAATGCCGCGGTGGGCGAAGCGCGCGTCGTGGCAGGTGCGGGCGAAAGCGCAGGCCGCGACACCATCTACACCCAGCTCGACCGCAGGGCGGCGCCCGAAAGCTTCGTCACCACCGCGCTGCGCCTGTGCGGCGACAAGCCCTATTGCAAGTTCATGGGCTGGACCAACCCGGTCCTGAAACCCGACAGCGACTCGATGAGCGACACGCAGCGCGCCGCGATGAGCTTTTCCTACCTCCGCGACGACAAGGCCGGGTTCGAAAAGGCGCTGTGGAATTGCAGCGAATATAAGCGCGACGATGTGCGGCAGTGCATGAAGCGGTAGGATGCGGGTGGCTGCTTAGGGGTGGGGCGACGGCGACTATCGGTCGAACCGCCCCGTGCCCTACCCATGCGGCTTGATCAGATATTTCTCGCCCGTACGCTTCGCATTATAGGCCTGCGCCGTATCGACATCGAGCGCGCCGATCAGCGAAACTTCGTGGCTGTAGTGGCTCTTGAACGTCGTCGTCAGCTCGTCGACCACGCGCTTGCGCATCCGGCCGACGACCTCCATCCCCGCTTTCGCCATGAAGGGGGTCAGCAGGAAGCCGCCGAGCGCCCAGGTCAGCCCGAAGCTGCGCGCCGAGAAGGTCGTCGGCGACAAGTCGAGAGCGCCATAGATATAGACCTGTTTGAACGCGTCGGACCCATAGCGGCTGTATGTCGTCATCTTCTTGACCGCAGCGGCTTCCATTGCGGTCAGGATCTGTCCCGCCAGCTTGCCGCCGCCCGTTGCGTCGAAGCCGATCGTCGCGCCCGTCTCGACGATCGCGTCGATCAGACGGTCCATGAAATCGTCAGCGCTGCTGTTGACGACATATTGCGCCCCGATGCCCTTCAATATGTCGACCTGCGCGTCGCTGCGCACGATGTTGACCAGCGGGATGCCGTCCTTCGCGCAAATCTTGACGAGCATCTGGCCCAGGTTCGACGCCGCTGCGGTGTGGACGATCGCGCTATGGCCTTCCATGCGCATCGTCTCGGTAAAGGCGAGGCTGGTCAGCGGATTGACGAAGCACGACGCACCGTCGGCGGGGTCGGTCCCGTCGGGCAGCGGCATGACCATCTGCACCGGCAGGCAGCGATATTCGGCGTACATCTCACCGCCGAGCAGCGCGACGGTCTTGCCAATCAGCGCCTGCGCTTCGGGCGATGTGCCCGCCGCGACGACGGTGCCGCATCCTTCGTTGCCGATCGCCATCGCTTCGCCGACGCGTCCCGCCATCGCGCGCATTCCCGCGCGCGGCACATCGGCGGTGAGCACGGGCAGCCCGTCCTGCGTCGTGGCGCGCGCCGTCGACATGTCGGCGCCGCCGAACAACAGGCCGAGGTCCGACGGGTTGATCGGCGCCGCCAGCACTTTCACCAGCACCTCATGCGGCTTGGGGGTCGGCATCGGCCGCCGCGCCAGCGACACCTCGAGCTGGCCCTCGGGCTTCACGAGCGTCAGCATGGTGAGGTTTGTTTCAGGCAGGTCGGTCATCGCAGGTCTCCCGTGTTCGGTTTCTGGATGAAACGGATTAGAATGCCTCATCAAAGCTGGCAATCGCAAACCGTCGAACGTGTCGTCTGCCTTGTGTCGGAAAGCGGCCGTTCCAATAAACCGTCGCCCCCGCGAAGGCGGGGGCCGCAACCGGCATTGTCCTTCGTCGCTGCGTAAACCGCCAGCTTCCCCCGCCTTCGCGGGGGCGACGGCGACTGTAGGTAGAAACCAGATGTTTCAGCGATGAAACGCCAAGCTATGCGGCCTCAAACCCCGCCGCCAGTCGCAACACCTCGCCCGCCAGCTCCTTCCGGCAAACCAGCAAATCGGGCAGGTAGGTGTCGGGCTTATTGTAGCGGATCGGCGATCCATCGACGCGGCTGACGTGCAGCCCTGCCGCCTGCGCAACCGCGACCGGGGCGCAATTGTCCCACTCATATTGGCCACCGGTGTGGAGGTAGATGTCGGCCTCACCGCGCACGACGGCCATCGCTTTTGCCCCTGCCGACCCCATGCCGACCAGTTCTGCGCCGACCCTTTCGGCAACAAACACCGCTTCGGCAGCGGGCCGCGTACGGCTGACCAGCATCCGCAGCGGACTGTTCGCGGGGCGGAGCGGAACCGGCGCGCCTGAGGTCAGCGTGATGCCGAGCCCGGGCAGCGCCACCGCGCCGACCGTCGCCACGCCATCGACAGCGAGCGCAACATGCACCGCCCAGTCGTCGCGTCCCTCGCCATATTCGCGCGTACCGTCGAGCGGGTCGATGATCCACACGCGCGCGTTATTCCGGCGCGCGAGGTTGTCCTTTTCCTCTTCGGACAAGAGCGCGTCGCCGGGGCGTGTGGCGCGAATTTCGCGGCACAGCATCGCATTCGCTTGCTCATCGCCCGCCTTGCCCAGCGCCTTGCCTTCAAACTCTCCGAGCGCGCGCAGGTCGAGCAGGATCGCACCCGCTGTGGTCGCGAGCCGTTCGGCCAGTTGCTCGTCGCTTTCCCCCGCGGTCATGTCTATCCCAGCAAGCGATCAATGATCAGGTCTGCGGCTTCCTCGGGCGTCATCGCAGTTGTGTCGATACGAATTTCGGGATTCTCGGGCGCCTCATAGGGGCTGTCGATCCCGGTGAAATTCTTGAGCTGCCCGGCGCGCGCCTTTTTGTAGAGGCCTTTGACGTCCCGGCGTTCGGCTTCGGCGAGCGGCGTATCGATAAACACCTCGATGAACTCGCCCGCGGGCAGCATCGCGCGCACCATCTCCCGCTCGGCGCGGAAGGGCGAGATGAAGGCGGTGATGACGATCAGCCCGGCATCGGTCATCAGCTTCGCAACCTCGCCGACGCGGCGGATATTTTCGATCCGGTCGGCCTCGGTAAACCCGAGGTCGCGGTTCAGCCCATGCCGGACATTGTCACCGTCGAGCAGGAAGCTGTGCCGGTTCATCCGGTGCAGCTTCTTTTCGACCAGATTGGCGATCGTCGACTTGCCCGATCCCGACAGGCCGGTGAACCAGAGCAGCGCGGGGCGCTGGTTTTTCAGGTTCGCGCGCATGTCGCGGTCGACGTCGCTTGCCTGCCAATGGACATTTTGGGCGCGGCGGAGGCTGAAGTGCAGCATGCCCGCGGCGACGGTCGCGTTGGTGAGCTTGTCGATCAGGATGAAGCCACCGAGCGTGCGGTTGTCGCCATAGGCTTCGAATGTGATCGGCTTATCGGTCGACAGCTCGACGACACCGATACCGTTGAGGTCGAGCGTCTTTGCCGCGAGATGGTCGAGCGTGTTGACGTTGATCTCATATTTCGGCGCCTGCACCGTTGCCGACACGCTCTGCGTCGCGAGCTTCAGCCAATAGGCGCGCCCCGGGATCATCGCCTCATCGGCCATCCAGACGAGCGTCGCCTCGAACTGGTCGGCGGCTTCGGGCGGATTGTCGGCGGCAGCGATCACGTCACCGCGCGAGCAATCGACTTCGTCGGCCAGCGTCAGCGTCACCGACTGACCCGCGACGGCTTCATCGAGATTGCCACCGAGCGTGACGATGCGGTCGACCGTCGTCGTCTTGCCGCTCGGCAGGATGCGTACGGCATCGCCGGGGCGAACCTTGCCGCTCGCAAGCTGACCCGAGAAGCCGCGGAAATCCAGGTTCGGGCGGTTGACCCATTGCACCGGCAGACGGAACGGCTTGGCTTCATCGGCGGCGGCGCCGATCTCAACATTCTCGAGATGCTCGATCAGCGCGGGCCCCTTGAACCAAGGCATATTGTCCGACAGCGCGGTAATATTGTCGCCCTTGAAGCCCGAGATCGGGATCGCGGTGAAGTTGGTGATGCCAATCTCGCTCGCAAACGCCCGATAACTCAGCAAAATGCGCTCGAACACCGTCTTGTCGTAACCAACAAGGTCCATCTTGTTCACCGCGAGCACGATATGCTTGATGCCGATCAGGTGCGCGAGAAAGCTGTGGCGGCGCGTCTGGGTGAGCACGCCCTTGCGCGCGTCGATCAGGATGACGGCAAGATCGGCGGTCGAGGCGCCGGTGACCATGTTGCGCGTATATTGTTCGTGCCCCGGCGTGTCGGCGACGATGAACTTACGCTTCTCGGTCGTGAAAAAGCGGTAGGCGACGTCGATCGTGATCCCCTGCTCGCGCTCGGCGGCGAGGCCGTCGACGAGCAGCGCAAAGTCGATCTCCTGCCCCTGCGTGCCGACGCGCTTGCTGTCGGCTTCGAGCGCGGCAAGCTGGTCCTCGAAGATCATCTTGCTGTCGTAAAGCAGCCGCCCGATCAGCGTCGATTTGCCGTCGTCGACCGAGCCGCAGGTGATGAAGCGCAGCAGCGACTTCTTCTCATGCCCTGCGAGATAGGCGTCGATGTCCTCGGCAATGAGTGCGTCGGTGACGTAAACAGGGTCGGCCATCAGAAATACCCCTCCTGCTTCTTTTTCTCCATCGATGCATCGCCGCCATCCTTGTCGATGATCCGGCCCTGCCGTTCGCTGGTGGTCGTCAGCAGCATTTCCTGAATGACTTCGCTTAGCGTCGATGCCTCGCTCTCGACCGCGCCCGTCAGGGGATAGCAGCCGAGGGTGCGGAAACGCACCGATCGCTCGACCGGCACCTCGCCGTCCTTCAACGGAAAACGATCATCGTCGACCATCAGCAGCAAGCCGTCGCGCTCCACCGTCGGGCGCGGCGCGGCGAAATAAAGCGGCACGATCGGGATATTCTCGCGCGCGATATATTGCCAGATGTCGAGCTCGGTCCAGTTCGAGATCGGGAAGACGCGGATACTCTCGCCCTTCGCCTTGCGCGCATTGTAGAGGTTCCACAGTTCGGGCCGCTGCTTCTTGGGATCCCAGCCGTGGCTCGCGGTGCGGAACGAGAAGATGCGCTCCTTGGCGCGGCTCTTTTCCTCGTCGCGGCGCGCGCCGCCGAAGGCGACGTCGAAGCCGTGTAGGTCGAGCGCCTGCTTGAGCCCCTCGGTCTTCCACATGTCGGTGTGCAGCGGGCCATGGTCGAACGGGTTGATCCCGCGCTCCTTGGCTTCCGGGTTCTGATAGACGATGAGTTCCATGCCCGATTCCGCGGCCATCCGGTCGCGCAATTCGTACATCGCCTTGAATTTCCACGTCGTATCGACATGGAGCAACGGGAACGGCGGCGGCGAGGGATAGAAGGCCTTGCGCGCGAGATGCAGCATCACCGCGCTGTCCTTGCCCACGCTGTAGAGCATCACGGGCTTGGCCGCGTCGGCCATCACTTCGCGCATGATATGAATGCTCTCGGCCTCGAGCCGGTCGAGATGGGTCAGCGTATCGATCATGCCCCGCCCTTGCCTCCGCGTCTCAGGACGATCAAGCTGTATGGCCTTTTGCCCGTACAAGCCAGACTTGTGCGGGCGACCTCATGCCGCGGCGTCGACCCGTGTCCGGCGCCAATCGGCGGCAATGGCCCTCACCATTTCGCGAGCATGCACCAGCCGCGGATCGACATCGGGTAGCGACGCCCATGCCGGGTCGACGAGCAGCCCCAGCTCGCGCCGGAAATCATAACCCGTAACCTTCAGCGGGACGATGCCTTCGATCGCCAGCGACACCGGCGCGGTGGTGATGCCGATCCCTGCTGCGACCATGCGCAGGCAGCGCTCGTCGCTTTCGCTGCGCAGGGCAAAGCGGGGGCGGACGCCGTGGCGCGTGAAGAAGCGGCTCGTCGCGCCCAGAAATTCGCATGCGCGGCGCGCGATCATCGTTTCGGCGGCCAATTCCTCGGGACCAACCGCGATACGCCCCGCCAGCGGATGATCTGCCGCGATGAACATGGCGAGCGGCTCGTCATAGAGCGGGACCACATGCGCGCCTTGCTCGCCCGTTCGCAGCGGCACCAGCGCCATGTTGATCCGCCCGCTGCCGAGTGCGGCGCGCAGCTCGGAATCGCTGTTTTCAATGATTTCGATGGCAAAGCCGGGTCGCAAGGCAGCGATGATCGCTTGCAACAACTCGGCGGGCGCCGAGCGGATCACGCCGAATTTCAGCTCGGTCACCGACCGGTCGCTATCGCGGCCGAAATCATCAGCCGCCTTGAAACCGCGCTCCAGGTCGCGCGCGATTGGCAGGAAGCGCCCGCCCGCCTCGGTCAGGCGGATCTGGCGCCGGTTGCGGATGAAAAGCGGCGCTCCGGTCAGCTTTTCCAGTTCGGCGACCCCGGCGGACAGCGCCGGTTGCGTCACGCGGATTCGCAGAGCGGCTTGGGTGAAGCTGCCGGCATCGACGACGGCCAGGAACTGGCGAATATGCGCGCGCTTTATCATAGATTTTACTTATGCGAAATCTATCGGCCTTTCAATTTCCATATGCTGGACAAATCGGGCAGTATCGCGCCTGTCCTTCCTCAACCGATAGGTCCCCCATGCGCGCCACCCCCGATTTCGATTTCGCGCTCGGCGAAACCGCCGACATGATCCGCGACACCACCGCCCGCTTCGCCGACGAACAGATCGCCCCGCTCGCCGCCAAGGCCGACGCCGACGACTGGTTCCCGCGTGACGAACTCTGGACGCAGATGGGTGAGCTGGGGCTCCACGGCATCACGGTCGAGGAAGAATCTGGCGGCCTCGGCCTCGGCTATCTCGAACATGTCATCGCGGTCGAAGAGGTATCGCGGGCATCGGGTGCGATCGGCCTGTCCTACGGCGCGCATTCGAACCTGTGCGTCAACCAGATCCGCCGCTGGGGTAATGCCGAACAGAAAGCGAAATACCTGCCCAAGCTAATTTCGGGCGAGCATGTCGGCAGCTTGGCAATGTCCGAAGCGGGCGCGGGCAGCGACGTCGTATCGATGAAGCTGAAAGCGGAGCGGGTTCAGGGCGGCTATGTCCTCAACGGCACCAAATTTTGGATCACCAACGCGAGCCATGCCGACACGCTGGTCGTTTATGCCAAGACCAGCCCCGAGGCCGGGTCGCGCGGCATCACCGCCTTCCTGATCGAAAAGGATATGCCGGGGTTCAGCATCGGGCAAAAGATCGACAAGGTCGGGATGCGCGGTTCGCCGACCGCCGAGCTGGTGTTCACCGACTGCGAAGTGTCCGAAGAACAGGTCATGGGCCCCGAGAACGGCGGCGTCGGCGTCCTGATGTCGGGGCTCGACTATGAGCGCGTCGTGCTCGCCGGGCTCCAGCTTGGCATCATGCAGGCGTGCCTCGACACCGTCATTCCCTATGTTCGTGAACGCAAGCAGTTCGGCAAACCGATTGGGTCGTTCCAGCTGATGCAGGCCAAGGTCGCCGACATGTATGTGATGCTCCAGTCGGCGCGCTCCTATGTCTATAACGTCGCCAAGGCGTGCGATGCCGGGCAGACGACGCGCTTCGACGCCGCGGGAGCGATCCTGCTCGCGAGCGAGAATGCGGTGAAGGTCGCGGGCGAAGCGATCCAGGCGCTCGGCGGCGCGGGCTATACCAAGGACTGGCCGGTCGAGCGCTACTGGCGCGACGCCAAGCTGCTCGACATCGGCGCGGGGACCAACGAGATCCGCCGCATGCTGATCGGCCGCGAACTCATCGGCGCCGGCGCATGATCTGGCTCTGGCTGTCGGCGGCCTTCATGGCGACGACGGCGCTGGTGCACGGCGCACTGGGCGAAAAGCGGCTGATCCGGCCGCTGCTCGAACTCGATCAGGGCATCATGGCGGTCCTCCTCGCGCGCCGCGTGTTTCGCTTCGCCTGGCACGCGATGTCGCTGCTGATGCTGGTGTCAGCGGCCACGGTGGTATGGCCGGGGACACCGCGCGCGCTGATCCAGCTGGTCGGCGCGGCGTGGGTCGCGGTCGGGCTCGCCGACGCGCTCTATACCCGCGGGCAGCATATTGGCTGGCCGATCCTGACGCTTTCGGGCGTGTTCGCACTGATCGGCGGCAGCGGGTGAGCGGTGGCTTGCTTGATATGCTACAATATTACGGCGCCGGCGCGTCGACGCTCGCGGCGCTGATCGTCTCGCTCAACCTTGGCCGCCGACACACCGGCTGGGCGTTCGTTATCTTTGTCACCGCCAGCATCGCGCTGATCATATGGGGTTTCCTGAACCCCGACAGCGAAGGCATCGGGTGGCAGAATATCGCACTGCTGATCATCAATATGGTCGGCGTCTATCGCTATCTGATCCAGAAGGATAAACCGGATCGTCCGGACGATATGCAGGGAGAATCTGTACAGTGAGCGCACCGGTCCTTGGCACCAGCATCAACGCGGACAGCGACGAATATCGCACCCGCAGCGCGCATAATCGCGCGCTGACCGACGACTTGCGCGCGCGCGTCGCCGAAGCGGCGCTCGGCGGCAATGAAAAGTCGCGCGAGCGGCACACGAGCCGCGGCAAGCTGCTCCCGCGTGAGCGCGTCGAACGCCTGCTCGATCCCGGTTCGCCGTTTCTCGAGATCGGCCAGCTGGCAGCCAATGACCTTTATGATGGCGAAGTGCCGGGCGCCGGGCTGATCTGCGGCATCGGCCGCGTGTCGGGGCGCCAGTGCATGATCGTGTGCAACGACGCAACGGTGAAGGGCGGCACTTACTATCCGCTGACCGTCAAAAAGCACTTGCGCGCGCAGGAAATTGCGCTCGAGAACCGGCTGCCCTGTATCTACCTCGTCGACAGCGGTGGCGCCAACCTGCCGCATCAGGATCAGGTGTTTCCCGACCGCGACCATTTCGGGCGCATCTTTTTCAATCAGGCGAATATGTCGGCGCGGCGCATCCCGCAGATCGCCTGCGTCATGGGCAGCTGCACCGCGGGCGGCGCCTATGTACCGGCAATGTCCGACGAAACCGTCATCGTGCGCAATCAGGGTACGATCTTCCTCGCCGGGCCACCGCTGGTCAAGGCCGCGACGGGCGAAGAGATCAGCGCCGAGGATCTTGGCGGCGGCGACCTCCACGCCAAGAAGTCGGGCGTGGTCGACCACCTCGCCGAGAATGACGAACATGCGCTGACGATCGTCCGCGACATCGTCAGCCACTTGGGCGAAGACAAGGGTTTCGAGGTGCCGATGAAGACCCCGCGCCCGCCCAAATATGCCGCCGAGGAAATCTATGGCGTCGTCCCCGACGACGTCCGCGCGCCCTATGATGTGCACGAGGTCATCGCGCGCATCGTCGACGGCAGCGAGTTTCACGAGTTTAAGGCTAATTACGGCGCGACGCTCGTCTGCGGCTTCGCGCATATCTGGGGCATCCCCGTCGCGATCCTCGCGAACAATGGTGTGCTGTTCAGCGAATCTGCGGTCAAGGGCGCGCATTTCATCGAACTGGCGCAGCAGCGCCGCATCCCCCTGCTCTTCCTCCAGAATATCAGCGGCTTCATGGTCGGCGGCAAATATGAGGCCGAGGGGATCGCCAAGCATGGCGCAAAGCTGGTGACGGCGGTTGCCACGGCAACGGTTCCGAAGATCACCGTGCTGATCGGCGGCAGCTTCGGGGCGGGCAATTACGGCATGTGCGGGCGGGCCTATTCGCCGCGGTTTTTGTTCACCTGGCCCAATGCGCGGATTTCGGTGATGGGCGGCGAGCAGGCGGCGAGCGTGCTGGCGACGGTGCACCGCGATGCGGAGAAATGGACGCTTGGGGAGGCCGAAGCCTTCAAGGCGCCGATCCGGCAGAAATATGAGGATGAAGGCAACCCCTACCACGCGACCGCGCGGCTCTGGGACGATGGCATCATCGACCCCGCGCAGACGCGCGACGTGCTGGGGCTGGCCTTCGCCGCAACGCTGAATGCCCCGGTCGAGGACCGCGGGTTCGGCGTGTTCCGGATGTGATGGGTACGGGCGATCAACTTCCTCCCCGGAACGGGGAGGTGGCGCCGCGAAGCGGTGACGGAGGGGTCGAAACCTCGCCATCTAGAGCGTGTGCATGACCGATAGCGCCCGGCCCCTCCACCACCCTTCGGGCGGTCCCCCTCCCCGTTCCGGGGAGGATTTGGGACGGGTGCGGCATCGGACTTTGGGTGCGCCTGAAAAGACGGTTAAGCTCGCACGCAAGCTGCGGCGGGCAATGACGTTGCCTGAGGGGCTGTTATGGCGCGAGCTCCGCGGCAAGCGCACCGGACTGAAATTTCGGCGTCAGTTTCCCGTGCTCGACTATATTGCCGATTTCGCATGTGTCGAGATTCGGATGCTCGTCGAGGTTGATGGACTGGCGCATGATTTTGACGATCGCCCAGAACGAGATGCAAGGCGCGACAAGATTTTGAACGAGAGAGGATGGCGCATCGTGCGAATAGCGGCTGTTGACGTTTTGAGGGATGCGGCGGCGACCGCGCAGTCCATCCTCGCCTTGGCCGATAGCTTGCGGCCCCTCCACCATCCTACGGATGGTCCCCCTCCCCGTTCCGGGGAGGATCGTGCATGATCAATTCCCTCCTCATCGCCAATCGCGGCGAAATCGCCTGCCGCATCATCCGCACCGCGCGCGAGATGGGCATCAGGACCGTTGCGGTCTATTCGGACGCCGATGCGAAGGCGCTCCATGTGCGCGAGGCCGACGAGGCGGTGCATATCGGGCCGTCGCCCGCGCGCGAATCCTATCTGGTCGGTGAGAAGATCATCGCCGCCGCGAAAGCCACCGGTGCCGAGGCGATCCATCCGGGCTACGGCTTCCTTTCAGAAAATGCCGAGTTTGCGCAGGCGGTTGCCGACGCCGGGCTCATCTGGGTCGGGCCCAAGCCTTCGTCGATCACTGCGATGGGGCTGAAGGACGCCGCCAAGAAGCTGATGGCCGACGCCGGGGTGCCGGTGACGCCGGGCTATATGGGCGAGAATCAGGACCCCGCGTTCCTCGCCGAACAGGCAGGCCAGATCGGCTATCCCGTCCTCATCAAGGCGGTCGCGGGCGGCGGCGGCAAGGGGATGCGCAAGGTTGACGCCGCGGCGGACTTCGCCGACGCGCTCGCCTCGTGCCAGCGCGAGGCCGCGGCGTCGTTCGGCAACGACCATGTGCTGATCGAGAAATATATCCTCACCCCGCGCCATATCGAGGTGCAGGTCTTCGGCGACAGCCACGGTAATGTCGTCCATCTGTTCGAGCGCGACTGCTCGCTCCAGCGGCGCCACCAGAAGGTGATAGAGGAAGCCCCTGCCCCCGGCATGGACGAAGCGACGCGCGCCGAGCTTTGCGCCGCTGCGGTGCGCGCGGCGAAGGCGGTCGACTATGTCGGCGCGGGGACGATCGAGTTCATCGCCGACGCCAGCGAAGGCCTGCGCGCCGACCGCATCTGGTTCATGGAAATGAACACGCGGTTGCAAGTCGAGCATCCGGTGACCGAGGAGATTACCGGAGTCGATCTCGTCGAATGGCAACTGCGCGTCGCGAGCGGAGAGCCGCTGCCGCTGACGCAGGAGGAGTTATCAATCAACGGCTGGGCGATGGAAGCGCGGCTTTACGCCGAGGACCCCGCCAAGGGCTTCCTGCCTTCGATCGGCACGCTCGAACTGTTCCAGCTCCCTGAACATATGGGCCGCGTCGACACCGGCGTCTATGAAGGCGCGGAGGTGTCGCCCTTCTACGACCCGATGATCGCCAAGGTCATCGCATGGGGCGAGGATCGCGACGAAGCGCGCGAGCTACTTTCGGAGATGCTCGAGGACAGCGCTATCTGGCCGGTGAAGACCAATTCAGCTTTCCTGATCAACGCCCTCGACCACCCCGATTTCGTCGCGGGTACCGTCGACACCGGCCTGATCGGCCGCGACGGTGATGCGATGACGGCGGAGCCTGAACCGTCGGCGCAAGCGCTCACCAACGCTGCAATGGCGATGACGCCGCGCTCGCTGCAATCGGGCTTCCGTCTCAACGCGCCCGACGTGCGCAGCGCGCCCTTCCTGCTCGATGGCAAGCGCGTCGAGGTCGACCTCCACGGCCCCGGGGCCGACGAGCCCGCGCCCGCAATGCTCGTCGCCGAGGGCGGTTCGGTGTGGCAGCTGACGCCTTGGCGTGCTGCGGGCGGCGCGGGCGGAGCAGCTGGCGACGGCGCGATCCTCTCCCCCATGCCCGGCAAGATCATTGCTGTCGATGTCGCCGCGGGCGACACGGTGACCAAGGGCCAGAAGCTGCTCACGCTCGAAGCGATGAAGATGGAGCACAGTCTCACCGCACCGTTCGACGGCGTGGTGGCGGAGCTTAATGCCTCGGCGGGCGCGCAGGTGCAGGTCGAGGCGTTGCTGGTGAAGATCGAGAAGAGCGACGACTAAATTCTGTTCTTCGTCACCCTGAACTTGTTTCAGGGTCCATGGCCGGACGTCAGAATAGACGCAGCGCCAGACGAGAGGACGGGCCATGGACGCTGAAACAAGTTCAGCATGACAAGTTATGGAGTGAAGTGATGCCCGGCAAATTTTTCGACGAATGGACCATCGGCGACACGCTGACCCACGACATCCGCCGCACCGTCACCGAGACCGACAATCTGCTGTTCACGGTGATGACGCACAACCCGCAGCCGCTTCACCTCGACATCGAGGCAGCGAAGGCGTCGGAATTCGGCCAGATCCTCGTCAACGGCACCTTCACCTTCAGCCTGATGGTCGGGCTGTCGGTCGGCGACACGACGCTCGGCACGCTCGTCGCGAACCTCGGTTACGACAAGCTGGTGATGCCCAAGCCCGTGTTCATCGGCGACACGCTGCGCGCGGAAAGCGAGGTGATCGGGCTCAAGGAATCGAAGTCGCGGCCCAACGCCGGGATCGTTACCTTCCTCCACCGCTGCCTCAACCAGCGCGATGAACTTGTGTGTCAGTGCGAGCGTTCAACGCTGGTGAAGAAACGACCGTGAAATCCTCCCCGCTCGCGGGGAGGTGGCAACCCGCAGGGTTGACGGAGGGGGAGCGCGCCCTCACACTTTGCGCCATGACGAAAACCCCCTCCACCATCCTTCGGATGGTCCCCCTCCCCATCCCGGGGAGGATCGGATCATGAGACTACGTTCCCTCCTCTTCGTCCCCGGCGACCGCCCAGAACGCTTTGCCAAGGCGGCCGCGTCGGGCGCCGATGCCATCATCCTCGACCTCGAGGATTCTGTTTCGCTCGCCAACAAGGATGCGGCGCGGCACGCCATTGCCGACTATCTCGCCGCCGAACGCGAAGTCATCACGCTGGTGCGCGTCAATCCGCTCGACGGCCACCTGACCGCCGCCGACGTCGCCGCGATCATCGCGGCGCGACCCGACGCGATCATGCTGCCCAAGGCCGAAGGCGCGCCGAGCATCGCGCAGCTCGACACGATATTGCGCAGCGAATCGGCGCCCGACGCCTCGCTGCCGCCTATCCTGCCGATCGCGACCGAAACCGCTGCGGCGATCTTCACCCTCGGCAGCTACCGCGAGGCGAAGGACCGCCTGCTCGGGCTGACCTGGGGCGCCGAAGACCTGCCCGCCGCGATCGGCGCCACCACCAGCCGCGAGGCCGATGGCAGCTACACCGCGCCCTATGATGTCGCGCGCGCACTGACGCTGTTTGCCGCGCACGCCGCGGGTGTCGCTGCGATCGATACAGTGTTCCCGGCGATCAAGGACGAAGCGGGCCTCGCCGCCTACGCCGCCCGCGCGCGCCGCGACGGCTTTACCGGGATGATGGCGATCCATCCGTCACAGGTCGCCGCAATCAACGCCGCCTTCACCCCCACCGCCGACGAGGTTGCCCGCGCGCAGGCGATCGTCGACGCCTTTGCGGCGCAGCCGGGCGTCGGTGTGCTCCAGGTCGACGGCAAGATGGTCGATGCCCCGCACCTCAAACAGGCGAAGCATATTTTGTCGCTGGCGGATTGACCCCCACCCCATTTCCGTTCGTGTCGAGCGAAGTCGAGACACGTTGAGTAGGTGGATGCCTTCACGTGTCTCGACTTCGCTCGACACAAACGGAATTCAGGTCGACTTACGCCCAAACGGCCGATGCCGCTTCATCCAGCTGCGCCCGCGGTGCCAGCTCTTTTTCAGCCCGCGCTCGGCGATGCTTTCGAACATCGCATCGGGGCTGGTCGGATCGAGCACTTCATTGTCGGCGATAAACTCGTCCAGCGGGCCAGGCGGAACTAGGTCCAGAAGCTCAAGCGACCGCCCCTCTCCGCGCAACGCCTCGATTGTATCGATCAAGGATGCGGTGCGCTCGAACGTCGCCGCTACATCCTTCTCGGCCACCCCCAGATGCTCGGCCATCAGCGACTCGCGCAGTCTTGCGATCACCGGCTCGACGCCCTTGTTCGCCGCTAACGCCGCATCGATCGTGACGTCGCATTCGCTGTCGAGCCCCATCGACCGATTGTTGAGGTTCGACGATCCGATCCTCAGCAACCGGTCGTCGACGATCGCGGTCTTCGCATGGACATAAATCGGCTCGCCGCCCTTGGTGTGCGGGACATAGACCTTCAGCCGATCGCCGTGGCGTGACTTGGCGATCGAGCGGACCAGTTGCACCCGCGCCGCATCCATCGCCATCTGCTCCAGCCACCCGTCGGCGGTCTTGGGCATCACCATCACAAATTCGGGCGGGTCGTCCTCGTCGAGCCGCGCCGCAATCGCCGCGGCAATCGCGCCGCTGGTGAAATATTGATTCTCGAAATAGATGAAGCGCCGCGCCGCGGCGATCATGTCGAGATAAAGCTGCTCATTCTCGCGCACCTCGGCGCGGCCATCATATTCGGCGCTGGTGCGCGAGATCGCGACATCGACGTCCGTGAAATCGGGTTCAAGATCGTCAGGCCAATTCTCGCCAGCGCCGCTCAGGTCGCGCAGCGGCTTCTTCGTCGCACGCTGCCAACGCTCGTTGCCGAGATCGGCGAGCGCCTCGCCAATCGGTCCCGACAGAATCATCGTCGAATCGTGCCACGGCATATAGGGTTTGCCGTTGGGGCCGGTACGCCGCGGGTCGTCGTCGACATGGTCGCGCGTGTCCCAGCGCACCGAGCTGACGTCGATGCCGCCGCACACCGCCAGATGATCGTCGAACACCGCAACCTTTTGATGGTGGCTGCACCCGACCGGATGCGCGCTGTCGAGCCGGAAGCTGATCGACCGGGTCATTTTCCAGCGCAGCACCATCGCGACGATCGACGGCACGAACAGATGCTTCAGCCCACCGAAGTTCCAGCGCAAAATGTCGATGTCGCGCTTCGGCTGATCCTTGGCGAGGCGGAGGAGATAGTGGCCGAGCGATTCGCCTTTGCCCCGCTCATCCGGGATGAGCGGAATACGCGGATCGAAATCCCACCCGATCAGCAGGATGCGCTCCTTCGCGCCCGCCATCAACCGTTCGAGAAGCGCATAATAGTCGGCTGCATCGACAATCATCCGCGCCTTGTTCGCCCGCTCGATACGCCAGCAGTTCCGCCCGGTGGCGACGATCGGAGCCAAAGTGCGCGGGCGTTCGGTATCGCTCATCGCCGACGCCACGCATGGCGTCGGCGATCGTTCCATTGGGCGCGATCAGGCGGCGTAAAATTGTTCCGGGGTCAGTGCCATCATCGCGTCGCTGCCCGCCTCGATCTTGCGGCGCAGCGATCCCGCATCGGGCAGGAAGCGTTCGGCGAAATGGCGCGCCGTGACCAGCTTGGCCTCAAGAAACGCCTTGTTGCCGCGACCCTCGGCGAGCGCTTTTCCTGCCGCTTCGGCCATCATCAGCCACATCGAACCCAACGCGACGATGCCCATGATGTGCATGTAATGATGCGCGCCGGCGCCGATATTGTTGGGGTTCGCCATGCCATTTTGCATGAACCACATCGTCGCGGCCTTGAGTTCGCCGTTCGCCTTTTCAAGCCGCCCGGCAAAATCGGCCAGCGCCTCATTGTCCTTGGCGCGCGCGCACTCGCCGTCGATGACCGCGAAGAAGGCCTGGATCGCGCGCCCGCCATTCTGCGCGAGCTTGCGTCCGACGAGGTCCATCGCCTGCACGCCGTTGGCGCCTTCGTAGATCATCGTGATGCGGGCATCGCGGACATATTGGCTCATGCCCCATTCCTCGATGTAGCCATGGCCGCCGAACACCTGCTGCGCATTGGTCGCGACGTCATAGCCCTTGTCGGTGCCATAACCCTTGATCACCGGGGTCAGCAGGCTGACGAGGTCGTCGGCGCGCTGGCGCTCCTCCTCGGTCTCCGCGACATGCGCCAGATCGACCTGCAACGCGCCCCACAGGCACAGCGCGCGAAGTCCCTCGACGGTCGCCTTGGCGTCCATCAGCATGCGGCGCACGTCGGGGTGGACGAACAGCGGGTCGGCCTTTTCCTGCGGGTCTTGCGGCCCGGTCAGCGCGCGGCCCTGACGGCGGTCCTGCGCATAGGCCACCGCATTCTGGAACGCGATGTCGGCTTGCCCCAGCCCCTGGATACCGACGCCAAGGCGCGCCGCGTTCATCATCACGAACATTGCGGCGAGGCCTTTATTCTCGTCGCCGACCATCCAGCCCTTGGCGCCGTCATAGTTCATCACGCAGGTCGAATTGGCGTGGATGCCCATCTTGTGCTCGATCGATCCGCATTGCAGCGCGTTGCGGTCGCCGAGCGAGCCGTCGTCATTGACCAGGAACTTGGGCACGATGAACAGCGAGATGCCCTTGACGCTGTCAGGCGCGTCGGGGGTCTTGGCGAGGACAAGGTGGACGATATTCTCGGTCAGGTCATGTTCACCCGACGAAATGAAGATCTTGGTCCCGGTGATCGCATAGCTGCCGTCGCCGTTGGGTACCGCGCGGGTACGGATCAGCCCCAGATCGGTGCCGCAATGCGGTTCGGTCAGGTTCATCGTCCCGCCCCACTCGCCCGAAATCATCTTGGGGCAATAGGTCGCCTTCTGCTCGTCCGATCCCTTGACCAGGATCGCCGCGACCGCGGCCTGGGTCAGCCCCGGATACATGGCAAAGGCCTGGTTCGCCGCCATGCGATATTCCTCGACCGGAAATCCGACGACATGCGGCAGCGCCTGCCCGCCAAATTCCTCGGGCTGGGTCAGCAAGGTCCAGCCGGCGTCGCAATAGGCCTTATAGGCTTCCTTGAACCCCTTCGGCGTGGTCACCGATCCGTCGTCGTGACGCGTGCAACCTTCCAAGTCGCCCGACTGGTTGATCGGGAACAGCACTTCCTGACAGAATTTGCCGGCTTCGGTCAGCACCGCCTCGATCATGTCGGGGGAGGCGTTGGCGAAACCGGGCAGGTTGGCGTAGCGCTCAACCCCCAGCACATCGTTGAGGAGGAACAGGCTGTCCTGCACAGGCGCGCGATAGACGGGCATGGGAAATCCTTCTGAAAATCAGGTTGGCAATGTTAGCTTGCCTGGGGAGAGGCTCAACCGGCCTTTTGGCTCGCGTCGACTTTTTTCACCATATCGATGAACCGCGACAATTCCTCGACAGCACTGTCGATGTCGTCGCGCTGGCGCTGCAACAGGCCGATGCGCTGCTCGCATTTTTCGATCGTGACCTGCCGCTGCAACTTGCGGCCATCGCCGACGTCGTAGAGGTCGATCATCTCGCGAATGTCGGCGAGGCTGAACCCCGTACGCTTGGCGCGCAGGATCCACGCCAGCCGCGCCCGGTCGCGTTTCGAATAGATGCGCGACAATCCCTTGCGCGACGGGCTGATCAGCCCTTCATCTTCGTAAAAGCGCAGCGCACGCGCGGTCACGCCGAACTCGGTCGACAAGTCGGTGATGCTGAATTGTTCGCGCCCCAGATGGTCGGGGGTATCGATATGGGAGTGGCCGTAGGCTTCGGTCATGCCGAGGAAACTAGTTTCCGTTGACGTGAACGTCAAGACCGGCAAATCGGCGCATATCGGGACCGTTCAGCCCCCACACGGTTGCAGCATATTGCCCTGCCCGTCGCGGATCTGCAAGCCCCGCGCATCGTCGGCGGACCAGCTCGCGCGCGGCAACCGCAAACCCGACAGCGACGCGCGGGCTGGGCAGAGCGCGGCGCATTGCGGCGGCAAGCTTCCGGGGAGGCGAAGCTCATCCTCCTCTTCGCGCACAAGTGCCTCGCAGCCGTCCGCTCCGGCAAAACGCATGCGCCAGCCGTCGCCGTCGCGCACGATCGTGCCGGTCGCCGAACAGGACAAAGTCGTCCCGAATGCTGCGGTCACCGCAAAACGCCACTGACCCGCTCCGTCGGGAACGACGCACATCGCGTCGCGGCCCAGATCGTGCGAACGCTCGAACACACCGACCGGCGTCGTCGCGTCGGGACTGACGACGCCGCGTTCGCGCGCGGCGATCTCCAGCGGGTTGTCGGCGTCGATCCCCGGCTCGCTCCGATCCGGCGCATGCCGCTCGCACGCGGCGACGAGCAATATGCCGAATGCCAGCGCGAGCTCAGCCTTGCGCATCATCGTCCAGAAACGTCAGTGCCCCGTCGGCCTCGACACGGCGATAAAAGCACGACCGGCGCCCGGTGTGGCAAGCCGGGCCGGCGGGCTTCACGCGCAGCAGCAGCGCGTCCTGATCGCAATCGACGCGCATTTCGATCATGGTCAATCCGTTGCCCGACGTCTCGCCCTTGCGCCATAGCGCCGCGCGCGACCGCGACCAGAAATGCGCCTGGCCCGTCGCCTGTGTCCGCTCGATCGCCTCGGCGTTCATGTGCGCGACCATCAGCAGCACCCCGGTGTCGGCATCGGTAACGATGGCAGTCACCAATCCGGCAGCGTCGAAACGCGGCAGAAATCGGTCGGCGGTGTCGCGCTGCTGGTCCATGTTTCGGGGCTTTAGAGCACAAGCCCGACCCCTGTCATCCCGTCGTTTGAACATGGCGTGACAATATCGTGAATAGGGGGGCGACATTTGCGATAACCGTCCCTATATGCGCGCCAGTCACTGCCCTCGTTGCTGGACCATCATGCTCACCACCAACCCTTTCGATGACGACAAGCTCCGCGAGGAGTGCGGCGTCTTTGGTATTCATGGCGCCGACAGCGCCGCCGCGGTCGTTGCGCTCGGCCTGCACGCGCTGCAGCATCGCGGCCAAGAGGCCGCCGGCATCACCGCGTTCGACGGCAAGGAATTCCACACCCACCGCGCGATGGGCCATGTCGCGGGCAATTTCGACCGCGACGACATCATGCGCCAGTTGCAGGGCGGATCGTCGGTGGGTCATGTCCGCTATTCGACGACCGGTGAAACCGCGCTGCGCAATGTCCAGCCCCTGTTCGCCGACCTCGCGACGGGCGGCTTCGCGGTGGCGCACAATGGCAATATTTCCAATGCCGCCGCGCTGCGCAAGCTGCTCGTTCGCCGCGGTTCGATCTTTCAGTCGACCAGCGATACCGAGGTGATCATTCACCTCGTCGCGACGTCGAACTATCGCTCGCTGCTCGACCGGTTCATCGACGCGCTGAAACAGGTCGAGGGCGCCTATTCGCTGATTTGCCTCACCGCCGAGGGGATGATCGGCTGCCGCGATCCGCTCGGCATCCGTCCGCTTGTCATCGGCAAATTGGGCGACGCGCATATCCTGGCATCGGAAACGGTGGCGCTCGATGTCGTCGGCGCCGAGTTTGTCCGCTCGGTCGAACCCGGCGAGCTGGTGATCATCCGCGACGGCCAGCTGACTTCGCACCGTCCCTTTGCCGATCAGTCCGCGCGGCCGTGCATCTTTGAATATGTCTATTTTTCGCGCCCCGATTCGATCGTCGACGGCACCAGCGTCTATTCGGTGCGCAAGGCGATCGGCGCCGAGCTGGCGCGCGAAAACCCGGTCGACGCCGATCTGGTCATTCCTGTACCCGATTCGGGAACCCCGGCAGCGATCGGCTATGCCCAGGAATCGGGCATCCCCTTTGAACTCGGGATCATCCGCTCGCACTATGTCGGGCGCACCTTCATCCAGCCGGGCGACAAGGTCCGCCATCTGGGCGTGAAGCTCAAGCACAATGCCAACCGCGCGCTGATCGCCGGCAAGCGCATCGTGCTGATCGACGATTCGATCGTGCGCGGGACGACCAGCCTGAAGATCGTGCAGATGATGCGCGATGCCGGCGCTGCTGAAGTCCATATGCGGATCGCCAGCCCGCCGACCCAGCATAGCTGCTTCTATGGTGTCGACACGCCCGAGCGCGCCAAGCTGCTGGCGGCGCAGATGACGGTTGGGCAAATGGCCAATTTCATCAACGCCGACAGCCTGTCCTTCCTGACCATCGACGGCCTGTATCGCGCACTCGGCGAAGCCGAGCGGCATCACGACGCACCGCAATATTGCGATGCCTGCTTTACCGGCGATTATCCGACCACGCTGACCGACTTCGACGAGCATGGGCTGGACGATCAATTTTCGCTGCTTGCCGAACGGGTTGTCTGACATCATGACTATCAGGACTGAAGAATTGGCGGGCCAGGTCGCGCTCGTCACCGGCGCGAGCCGTGGCATCGGCGAAGCGATCGCCGAAGCGCTGGCCGCGCGCGGCGCACATGTCGTGATTACGGCGCGCACCGCGGGCGGGCTCGAAGCGCTCGAAGACCGTATTCACGAGGCAGGCGGCGCCGCGACGATCGCGCCGCTCGACCTGACCGATGGTGACAGCATCGCGCGGCTGGCCAGCGCGATGGCCGAACGCTGGCAACAGCTCGACATGCTGGTGCTCAACGCCGCCATGCTCGGCACGCTCACCCCGGTGGCGGCGATCGACGGCAAGGAATTCAACAAGCTGCTGACGCTGAACCTCATCGCGCAGCAGGCGCTGATCGCCAATTTCGACCCGCTGCTGCGCCGCGCCGCGAACGGCCGTCTATTGGCGCTGTCTAGCGGCGTCGCGCGCGAACCCCGCGCCTATTGGGGCGCTTATGCCGCATCGAAGGCTGCGCTCGAGACGCTCGTGACCAGCTACGGCGCCGAGATGCGCAATATTTCGACGGTGCGGACCGCGATCCTCGACCCCGGCGGGACGCGCACGCAGATGCGCGCGCGCGCTTATCCCGGCGAAGATGCGAACAGCATCAAGGAGCCCGCAGCGGTCGGGACCTTCGTTGCCGATCTGATGGTCAAGGGCTTTGACAGCACTGCATTCCACGCGCTGCCCAAGGTCATGGAAAAGGCTTAACGCCATCTTTGTTTTCCGGCACTAAGGCAGCCGACAAGACGGGTTTGCAAGGGCGCAGCTATGACCAAGGATATTTTGCGATCGGCGATCGCGGCGGTAATCGGGATTGTCGTTGCTTTCGGGCTCATCTGGCTGGCGCAATATGCCGGCAGCGAAATTTCGCCGTCCGAATATGATGTCGAGAGCGGCGAAATTCTGATTCCGCTCGGCTCGACCATCGCTCTGATCGTCGGTTGGTTCATCGGCAGCTTCGCCGGGGGATGGCTTGCGATGCGGATATCGGCGGGAACCGGCGCGGGCTGGATCGTCGCCGGGTCGGTGATCGGCGCAGCGCTCTATCGTGCGGTAACGCTTGCCGACACATGGTGGATCATGGCGCTGGGTGTCGCAGTGCCGCTCGCGGCAGTATGGCTGGCGCAGCGCGCGACAGCGATGATCGCCGACTGAATGACCGTTGCCCCCGGCTTCGCGGGGGCGGCGAACCCTATTTCGCTTCCCGATCCACCGCCGCCTGCACGCTCTTGTAGAACGCCTCGCGCGCCGCGCCGACACCTTCGGGATCGGTCGCCGTCGGCCAGTTGCCGTTCGACGCGATCACCAGCTTGCGCTTCGGATCGATGAAGATGCCCTGACCAAAGATGCCCTGCGCGGCGAAGCTGCCATCGTCATTCGTCCACCACTGATAGCCATAACCGCGGCCCGGCAGGCCGATATCGGCCTGCTTCGTCGTCGCATTGCTGAACCAGTCATCCGGCACGATCCGGACCCCGTCCACAACGCCGTCGTTGAGCACAAACTGGCCAAGCCGCGCATAATCCTTCAGGCTTGCGGAGATGCAGCAACCGCTGATCTCATGCCCGGTTGCCCCAAGCATCCAGACCGCATCCTGCTCCATCCCGAACGGTTTCCAGATCTTTTCGGAAAGATAGGCCGACAAGCTTTTGCCCGTCGCACTCGACACCAGCACGCCGATCAAATTGGTCTCGCCCGTGCTGTATAGCCATGTCGACCCCGCCGGAACGTCGCGTGGCAAAGTCTTCATATAGCTGACGGTTACGTCTTCGCCCGCAATGGGCTTTTGCATATTGAACAGCGCGACGTCGGATTTGGGATCGGTATAATCCTCGTTCCATTTGACGCCGGATGTCATGGTCAGCAGTTGGCGCACCGACACGTCGTCATAGGCCGATCCCTTGAGCCCGGGGATATAGACGGTGACCTTGTCGTCGAGGCTCTTGATATAGCCGTCCTTCACCGCCGCTCCAACGAGGGTCGAGGTGAAACTCTTTGCGAC
Organism: Sphingopyxis microcysteis; assembly: GCF_012274265.1. Classification (GTDB taxonomy): domain Bacteria; phylum Pseudomonadota; class Alphaproteobacteria; order Sphingomonadales; family Sphingomonadaceae; genus Sphingopyxis; species Sphingopyxis microcysteis. The sequence goes on along the minus strand of NZ_JAANYY010000002.1, from coordinate 847,329 downwards.
CGAAAAACTGGTCCAGCGCCCCGCGGCGCCATAGCCGAGCGCATATTTCTCGAGCCGGATCTTGCCATCCTGGACGATGATCAGCCCGGCATGGCGCTGTTTGGCCATATAGGCATCGACGTCTGAACCCAGATCGATAGGTTGACCCTGCGGCAACGGATAGACGACATCACCCGCTTCGACAGTATTGACCACCACTTTCGGGACGGTCTCCATCGTCCGGAAAGCAAGGTCGCGTTGATCCTGGGTCCAGAACAGCACATTCATATCCTTTGGCAGCGTGTCGGTGGTTTGGGTGGACGCGGGTGCCGTGCAGGCGGTCGCCGCCGCGCACAAAAACGCCGCTGCCAGATATCGTCGCATAGCTTGCCTCTCCCCTGTTTTCAGGCTGTTTTTTCCAGCGTCACTTGCGCAACGTCGATGCCGCCGCCGCGAAAGCCGCCCTCGCAATATTGCAGATAATAACGCCAGAGCCGTACGAAACGGTCGTCGAAACCGGACGGGAGCTGATTGGCGGCGACCGCCGCGTCGAAACGCTCGCGCCACTGGCGGAGCGTTTCGGCATAATCCTCGCCGAAATGGTGAACGTCGCGCCACGCCAGACCGCGGGCCTCAGCCAACGCGCGGAACCGGCTTTCGGAGATCAGGCAGCCCCCGGGGAAGATATAGGCCTGGATGAAGTCGCTGCTCGCCGCATAGCGCTCGAACAGCGCATCGTTGATCAGAATATATTGGATCGCGGCCTTGCCGCCGGGGCGGAGCAGCCGCGCGACCGCGTCGAGATAGGCGGGCCAATAGGCCTGGCCGACCGCTTCGACCATTTCGACGCTGGCGATCGCGTCATAGGGACCCTGCGCGTCGCGATAGTCGCAAAGCTCGATCCGCGACCGCCCCGACAGGTCCACCGCGACAAGGCGCGCGTCGGCAATCTCGGCCTGCGCCGGCGACAGTGTTATGCCTGTGTAGATGACATCGTGCCGTTCGACCGCCCGCTCCGCCAGTGCACCCCAGCCGCATCCGATTTCGAGCAAGCGGCTGCCCGACCGCAAGTCGAGCCGGTCAAGGATCGCGTCGACCTTGCTGGTCTGAGCCTCTTCCAGCGATTGCGCCGGATCGGCAAACAGCGCACTGGAATAGTTCATCGCATGATCAAGCCACAAGTGATAGAAATCATTGCCCAAATCATAATGGGCATGGATGTTGCGCTTCGCACCGCGGCGATTGTTGCGATTAAGGATATGGGCGATCTTGTTGAGCCAGCGCAGCGGCCCACGCGCGCGCGCCACGTCGCCCAGCGATTCGCCGTTGCGCATGAACAGATCGAACAGCGGCACCGGATCGGGCGATGTCCACTCCCCCGCGTCCCAGGCGCGGTACCAACCCACCGACCCCGACATTGCGAGGCGCGCCAACGCGGCCCAGCTGTGCAGATGCACGACCGCGGTCGGCCCCTTTCCGCGCCCGCCAAGCAAACGGACGCTGCCATCGGGCGTATGCGCTTCAATCGTACCCAGCGCGAGGCCTGCGTCGATCCGGTCGAGGAGGCGATGGAACAGGCCCGCGGGCGCCAACGCCAGCAGCCGCGCCAGCGCGCCGCCGCTGCGATAGGCGCGGTCGGCGCGAAGCAATTGCTTGCCGCGGCGCGGGCTGACATGCGTGTTCATAGCGTCTTCCTGCCCCAAAGTCGGGCGCCTGACAATCAGTTGCCGCGCGCCTTCATGACGTCATAAGCAGCCAGCGCGCGTTCGCGTGCTTCACGGTGACCGATGAGCTTGGCCGGGTAGGATTGCGGACGCTGGCCGAAGGCTTCGGGATCGTGGATCGCGGGCTCGGTGAGTTCGGCAAGTTCCGGCACCCACTCGCGAATATAGCCCGCAGCGTCGAATTTTTCCGATTGGGTTAGCGGCGCCATGATCCGCGGGAACATATTGCTGTCGACCCCGCTCCCCGCGACCCACTGCCAGTTGACGGCGTTGGAGGCATAATCGGCATCGACCAGCGTGTCCCAGAACCATTGCTCGCCCTGTCGCCAATCGATCAGCAGATGCTTAATCAGGAAGCTTGCGGCGATCATCCGGACGCGGTTGTGCATCCATCCCGTCGCCCACAGCTGGCGCATCCCCGCATCGACAATTGGATAGCCAGTCCGCCCCCGCTGCCATGCGGCGAGGTCAGCGTCGGCCGCGGCGCCGCTGCGCCACGGCAAATGATCGTCAAACGCCGCGCGCGCGCTGCGGCTGCCATAGTCCGGAAACTGCAGGATGATGTTCTGCGCATAGTCGCGCCAGCCGATTTCGCCGAGAAAGACATCGACCGAGCCGCCGGCATCGGCGGTCCGGTGCCAGATCGTCGCGGGTGACACCTCGCCGAAATGAAGGTGCGGCGACAGGCGCGAACTGCCCTCGCGCGACGGCAGGTTGCGTTGGCGGTCGTAATCGGCGGCCTCATCGACAAATGCCGCGATCCGCTTGCGCGCGCCCGCTTCGCCCGGCTCCCATTCGGCCGCAAAACCGGTAGCCCAATCGGGCTTGGTCGGCAGCAGCCCCCAGTCCGCCAGCGCATCCGAATTGGGCCACGCGCCCGGCGCCGCGATGTCGCGCGGGCGGTTCGACGGCTCCGGCGGCGGCATCTGTTCTTTAAGCGCGCGCCAATATGGCGTGTAGATCTTGTATGGCGTCCCGCCTCCGGTCATCAGCGATCCGGGCGGAAGCAAATAATTGCCATCGTGGCAGACGAGGTCGAGCCGCTTCGCCACAGCTTTTTCGGCGTTGCGCCACCAGGGCTCATAGTGGCGCAGGCAATGGACCGACCTTGCGCCGGTTTCTTCGGCAATCATAGCGAGCTGCTCGTCACAGCGCCCGCGCCGCAACACCAATTGTGATCCCTTTTCGCGCAGGCTGGCGTCGAGGCTGGCAAGGCTATGGTGCAACCACCAGCGCGAGGCCGCGCCCATGCGACGATGCTTGGGCGTTTCATCGTCGAGGATATACACCGGGATCACCGGCCCAGCCGCTGCGGCCGCCATGACCGCCGCCTGATCGGAAAGGCGCAGATCGCGGCGAAACCAGATTATGCTCGGCGCGGTCATTCGTCGCGCGTAGCGGTGTCGGGTGCGGTCAGCCGAACCTGAAAACGATCCTGCGCCAGAGGATGCATAAACCGCTGGTCACGCAGCAGAATCGCGTCGCCGTCCGCCTGCGCAACGGGCATCCGCGCCCAGAAAAGGAAAGCGCGGGCACCGGGATCGCCCATCAGCCAGGTTTTCAGGCGGGGATCATCCATTCCGGTCGGCTGACCGGCGATGTCCAGATTGCCGCCCACGCCGGGGGTAAAGCTCCCGCTCCCATAACGGTCCGCGGTGCGCCAAAAGATGTCGCGTTGCCAGAAGGCAAGAGGCGGCGGACTCGCGACGACCAGCGCGTCGGGGTGTCCGCCCGCGGCCAGCGCGCTCGCCGTTGTCCGTTCAGCGGCGCCCGTGATCAGGCCGTTGGCAAAGATGTAGGCGCAGACCGCGGTGAAGCCGACCCACGCGGGCCGCTGCCAGTTCGCCGCCCCGCCCCGTTCGCGGCGCAGCGACAGCCAGATCGACAGACCCAGCGCAATCCATATCCACAGGTCTATGATGAAGATCGTATCGCCGTAAAACCATTGCGACGAAAAGGGTTCGAGCAAGCGGATGCCGTAATTGTTGAGCCAGTCGAGCGCAGGGTGGCTCAGGCAGCCGATATAGGCGAGCGCCAGCAACCAGCCCTTGTCGATCGGCAGCCGTGCCGCCGGGCGTTTGCCGCGCTTCGTCTGCCAGCGATCGAATGCCAGCATCGCCGCCCACAGCAATATCGGCAGAACGAGCAGCGCGATCGGGCCATGCGTAATCCCGCGCCGAAACCCCAGATGTTGAACCCCGTCGAGCCACGCCAGACACGCGGCGTCGACGTCGGGCAGGTTCGCCGCCAATATCAGCGTCGGGATCGCCAGCCCCGTCTTTTTCTTGAGCCCCATCTGGCCGAGAAGCGCGCCGACAAGGCTGTGCGTCAGATTATCCATCGCCGCTTGGTGGCGCGGATCGGGCGGCATTGCAATGCGTTATGCGGACCGGTTCATCCGCCAGCTTATGCGAACCACCTACGCCGCGACTACAGCTCCGGGCCGCCTTCGGTCACCGTCCACGTCTGGCCCTTTTTCAGCAGGCCTTGGAGATCGGCGGTCTTGCCTTCGCGCGCCGCTGCATTCTGGCGCCATACGTCGGCCTCGAAGGTCGGGCGCGGATCGTCGTAAAGCACGCCAAGCGCCATCGGAAATTCGCCGAAGCGCATCTCGACGAGCATGTGCGCGACGCTGCGGTTGGTGACGTCATGGACGATCACGCCCGCGGCTTCCCAGTCGCCATCGACGACATCGACGGTCTTGAGGTGCAGTTCGTCGGCATCGAGCGCGATGCCTTTGGTGCCTTTGGCATAGAGCATCGGCTCACCATGCTTGAGCCACAGCTGGCGATCCTCGGCGCCCTTCGGCGCCGCGAAATCCTCGAACACGTCTTTATTATAGACGATACAGTTCTGGAAAATCTCGATAAAGGCGGCGCCTTTATGGGCATGCGCGGCCTTCAGCACGTTCGGCAGTTCCTTCGACACGTCGAAACCACGCGCCACGAATCGCGCGCCCGCGCCGAGCGCGAAGGCGGCGGGCTGCGCCGGGCGATCGACCGAGCCATAGGGCGTCGACGGGCTCGTCGTGCCGACCCGGCTGGTTGGCGAATATTGCCCCTTGGTCAGCCCGTAAATCTCATTGTTGAACAGCATGATCTGGCAATCGAGATTGCGGCGAATGAGGTGCATCGTGTGGTTGCCGCCGATCGACAGTCCGTCGCCGTCGCCAGTGACGATCCACACGTCGAGGTTCGGGTTGGCAAGCTTCAGCCCCGTTGCGAACGCCGGCGCGCGGCCGTGGATCGTATGAAAGCCATAGGTTTCCATATAATAGGGAAAACGCGACGAGCAGCCGATGCCGCTGATGAACACGGTGTTCTCGGGCGCGGTGCCGATTTCGGGCATCGTGCGCTGCACCGCTTTCAGGATCGCATAGTCGCCGCAGCCGGGGCACCAGCGAACTTCCTGATCGGTTTCCCAATCTTTGAGCGTGGTGGCGCGGGTGATCGGAGTAACCTGGTTCACTTCAATGCCTCCTCGATGGCGGCCTCGATTTCGGCGATGGTGAAGGGCTGACCCGACACCTTGTTCACGGGCTTGGCATCGACCAGATATTGGTCGCGCAGCACGGTCTTGAGCTGCCCCGTGTTCATCTCGGGCACGATCACCTTGTCAAAACTCTTGAGCAATTCGCCAAGGTTGGCGGGCAGCGGCCAGATATGACGGATGTGAACGTGGCTGACGTCAAGACCCTCGGCGCGCTTGCGACGCACCGCCTGGTGGATCGGGCCGAAGGTCGAGCCCCAGCCGACAACCGCAAGCTTGCCGCCCTCGGCGCCCAGCTCGACGATCTGGTCGGGCACCTTGATGCCGTCGATCTTGTTCTTGCGGATGTCGGTCATCGCCTGATGATTGCCCGGCGCATAATTGATGTGGCCGGTGTCGACTTCCTTCTCGATCCCGCCGATGCGGTGGAGCAGGCCCGGCGTGCCAGGCTTGACCCATGGACGCGCGAGCTTGTCGTCACGGCCATAGGGTTTGAAGCCGCCGTCGGGCACCTCGGTCAGGAACTCGACCGGGAAAGCCTCGTACGTCGTCAGATCCGGCACCGCCCACGGCTCGGCGGCGTTGGCGATATAGCCGTCGGTGAGCAGCATCACCGGGGTCATATATTGCACCGCGATGCGCACCGCCTCGATCGCGCAATCGAACGCGTCGCCGGGCGAGCGCGCCGAAATGACGGGCATCGGGGAGTCGCCGTTGCGGCCATAGACCGCCTGATAAAGGTCCGACTGTTCGGTCTTCGTCGGCAGGCCGGTCGAGGGACCCCCGCGCTGCGAATTGACGATGACGAGCGGCAGCTCGGTCATGATCGCAAGGCCCATCGCCTCGCCCTTCAGCGCGATACCGGGTCCTGACGATGACGTCACACCGAGCGCACCGCCGTAGCTCGCACCGATTGCCGAGCAGATGGCGGCAATTTCGTCCTCGGCCTGAAAGGTTGTGACGTCATATTCCTTGAGCCGCGACAGATGATGCAGGATCGCCGACGCCGGGGTGATCGGATAGCCGCCAAAGAACATCGGCAGCTTCGCAAGCTGCGCCCCTGCGACGAGGCCAAGTGCGATCCCCTCGGCGCCGGTCAGCGTGCGATAGAGGCCCGGTGCAACGGGCGCCGGATCGACATGATGCTGCTTCAGCGGCCCCGCGAGCTCGGCGGTCTCGCCATAGGCGTGGCCCGCGTTGAGCGCCGCGATGTTAGCCGCCGCAAGATCGGGTGCCTTCGCAAACTTGCCATTCAGCCAGTCGATCAGCGGCTGGCGATCACGATCGAACATCCAAAGCGCCAGCCCCAGCGTCCACATATTCTTGCAGCGCAGCGCTTCCTTGTTGCCAAGCCCGAAGGGTTTGACCGCGTCCATGGTGAGCTGGCTGATGTTGAGCTTGAGCAGCTGCCACTTGGCCAGGCTGCCGTCATCGAGCGGGTTGGCGTCATATTTCGCCTTGGCAAGGTTCCGATCGTTGAACTCGCCCTCGTCGGCAATGATCAGCCCGCCGGGTTTGAGCGACGGCACATTGGTCTTGAGCGCCGCAGGGTTCATCGCGACGAGCACGTCGGGCGCATCGCCCGCGGTATCGATCGCCGACGAACCGAAATTGATCTGGAAGGCCGACACCCCGAACAACGTGCCCTGCGGGGCGCGGATCTCGGCGGGGAAATCGGGGAAGGTCGCAAAGTCGTTGCCCGCGAGCGCCGACGACAAAGTGAACTGACCACCGGTCAGCTGCATCCCGTCGCCGCTATCGCCTGCAAATCTGACTACCACCGCATCCGAAAGGGGGGACTGCCGCTTGTCGGCTTCGTCCACTACCGCTGTCGCCATCTTTTCTTCTGCCTTGAATCTTGCGAACCTGTGACGCTGGCCTAGGCCTGTGGGCGCGATGCCGCAATTCAGAAAAAATTGTGCGCTGCAAACTTCAAACGTCCGAATGGGTTGCGAATTGCGATTGAATTATCTGCGGTGATGCCGAATAGCTGCGCAAACAACAGGCCGCACAAGCGGAACGAGGGGATTACAGGATGACCGACGGCACCACGCATTTCACGCGCCCTGACGTGGCGATGTTCCTGGCGTTTCTGAACGCGCAGGAAGGTCCGAAGATGGAAGAGATGCCGCCCGAGGGCGCGCGCGAGATGTTCCGCGTGATGGCCCAGATGGCCGACGCGCCCCGCGGCGAGATTGCGCAGGTTGAGGACCGGAGCATCCCCGGCCCCGCCGGCGAGATTCCCGTCCGCATCTACGACAATCGTCCGGGCCGCGAACCCGGCCCGGTGATGGTTTTCTTCCATGGCGGCGGCTGGGTCATCGGCGACCTCGATACCCACGACGGCTATTGCGCCGAAGCCGCACGCCTCCTCGACATGCCGGTGATTGCGATCGACTATCGTCTCGCGCCCGAACACCCCTTCCCCGCCGCGCCTGAGGATTGCGAGGCGGCGGCGCGCTGGGTTGCCGACAATTTCGCGTGCACCGGGCTGGTCCTGTCTGGGGAAAGCGCTGGTGGCAATCTGACCATTGCAACAGCACTCACCCTTCGCGACAAGCCCGCGTCAAAGCCGGTGATCGCAATGCACCCCATCTATCCAGCGGTTACGACGCACGATGACTGGCAAAGCTATCGCGATTTTGGCGAAGGCCATCTGCTGACCACCGGCAGCATGACGTATTTCGGCAACCATTATGCACCAGATCCCGCCGACTATCGCGCGGCGCCGCTCGATTTTCCGGCAGCTGGCCTGCCGCCGACACTGCTCACCACCGCTGGCCTCGACCCGCTGCGCGATCAGGGCCGTGCCTATGCCGCCAAGCTGGTCGAGGCAGGCGTCCCGACGACGTACCGCGAAGCGACGGGCAGCGTTCATGGCTATATCAATCTGGCGCAAGGCATCCCAAGCGCCAAGGAGGACATCCGCGGCGCCTTGTTGGTCTTGAAAGCGATCGTCGCCGAAGCTAGCGGAGCGGCATGATCGATCCCAACGCCCTTCCCTATCGGCCCTGTGCCGGCGTCATGCTCGCTAATCGCGACGGCAAGGTGTTTGTCGGCCAGCGACTCGACACCTCGAGCGAAGCCTGGCAGATGCCACAGGGCGGGATCGACGACGGCGAAGATGCCGAAGAGGCGGCGATCCGCGAACTTGGCGAGGAAACCGGCGTCCATGGCGGGCTGGTCGAAATCATCGCGCGCAGCCGCGAGGAATATTTCTACGATCTTCCCGACCATCTGATCGGCAAGATGTGGGGCGGCAAATATCGCGGCCAGCGCCAGCACTGGTTCCTGATGCGCTTCATGGGTGAGGATAGCGATATCAATATCGCCACCAAGCATCAGGAATTTCGCGCCTGGAGGTGGGCCGAGCTGCACGAGATCGAAAAGCTGATCGTGCCGTTCAAGCGCGTGCTTTACCGCGGATTGATCGACGAATTCGGCCCGCTCGTCTGATCGCGCAGCGCCAGCGCCACGCGAAAGACGTCGGCGAACATTTCGGGGGTTAGGCGCCCGGTGTTCGTGTTGTATCGCGAACAATGATAGCTATCGATAACATGCCTGCCGTCACCGAGCAGATGAATGGCGCCATGACCGAACGGATGCGCCGCCAGCCGGGCGCCCGCTGCTCTTAGCACCGCGTCATGCGCGATTCGTCCCAGCGCGACGATCACGCGAACGAGGGGCAAGGCCGCCAGTTGCTGTTCGAAATACGGGCGACAATTCGCAATCTCGGCGGGTGTCGGCTTGTTCTGCGGCGGCAGGCATTTGACGCTGTTGACGATGATCGCGCCGTCGAGGGTCAATCCGTCGTCAATCCGCGCATCATACCGACCTTTGCTCAGCCCGAAATTGGCCAGCGTCGCGAACAGCAGGTCGCCCGCATAATCGCCCGTGAATGGCCGTCCGGTCCGGTTCGCACCATGCTTGCCCGGCGCCAGTCCCGCAAGTGCCAGCCAGGCGTCAGGGTCGCCGAACGCATGGACGGGCGCGTTCCACCAGTCCGGATATTCGGCCTGACATTCGCGCCGCAACGCGACCAATCGCGGACAGCGCGGGCAATCGCGCGGCGGCTCGGTACCGGGCAATGGGCTGTCAATCTCCACACAACTGCGATAGGCGCGAGAGCATGAGCAACGCAACGCCGCTTCCGCTGTACGCGATCGGTCTCGGGTCGAACCGGCGCCATGCGCGCTTCGGCGATCCGCGCGCGGTGCTGATGGCGGCGCTCGCGGCGCTCGAAAGCGACGATATCGAAGCGGTCGATGCCAGCCCGATCATCGCGAGCGATCCGATCGGCCCGTCGCGCCGCCGCTATGCGAATGCGGTGGCCTTGGTCGCATCGACGCTGACCCCGCCGCAGATGCTCGCAAGACTTCACGCGATCGAAGCCGCCTTTGGCCGCCGCGTCGGGCAGCGCTGGAGCGCGCGGACGCTGGACCTCGATATTCTCCTCTGGTCGGGCGGCATCTGGTCCGACAGCGCGCTCACCATCCCCCACCCCGCGATCGACCGGCGCGCCTTCGTCCTCGGCCCGCTCCGCGCGATCGTTCCCAATTGGCAGCATCCGCTCCACCGCCGCAGCGTCCGCCAGCTCGCCGCGCGCCTCGGACGTCCAAAGCCGGTTGACCGGGGCGCAGCAGCGCACTAGGGCGACGGCTCACTTCGCGCACCGCCTTTGCGGCGCCGCGATGGGCCCTTAGCTCAGTCGGTAGAGCAACTGACTTTTAATCAGTAGGTCGCTGGTTCGAACCCAGCAGGGCTCACCACCCCCAAATATTCTTACGACAGCGCGTCGCGCACGCACGCGCTCCGCGGCGGTTGGCCAACAGCCGTCAATAATCCTGCTGTCGTTACCTCTGAATTTACCGATTGGCGTGATAAGAGCGGCATCGGGAGCGCACGCATTGTCGGGCAGCCAATTTTGCGGATGGGCTGCGCGCAGTTTGACGGCCAAGGCAGGGACAGAATTTGACGACACTCATCACCGGTGCGGCAGGCTTTATCGGCATGCATGTTGCGGCGGCGCTGCTTGCGCGCGGCGAGCGCGTGGTCGGTATCGACAATTTCACCCCCTATTATTCGCTCGATCTCAAACGCGCGCGGATCGAGCATCTTGCGGCGCGCTATGGCGACCTGTTCGCGTTCAAGGATGTCGATTTTGGCGATGCCGGGGCGCTTGCCGCGGCGCTGACCGATGTGGCGATCGACCGCATCGTGCATCTGGGGGCGCAGCCGGGAGTGCGCTACTCGCTCGAAAACCCGGCGGCCTACATTCACTCGAATGTCGCCGGCCATGTGAATATCCTCGAACTGGCGCGCCACCGGACAATTGCGCATCTGGTTTATGCATCATCGTCGTCGGTTTACGGCATGCGTGCCGATACGCCCTTTCGCGTGGCCGACCGCGCCGACGCGCCGATCTCGCTCTATGCGGCGACCAAGCGCGCTGATGAGCTGATGAGCGAAACCTATGCGCATCTGTTCCGGATACCACAGACCGGACTGCGGTTTTTCACCGTTTACGGCCCTTGGGGGCGGCCCGACATGGCGGTTTGGAAATTCACCGAAGCGGTGCTGCAAGGGCGCCCGATCGACGTCTATAATCACGGCGACATGCTGCGCGATTTCACGTTCATCGACGACATCGTAAGCGGCGTCGTTCTGGCACTCGACAGCCCACCCAGCGATGACAAGCAGATGAAGCCCGGCGGCTTCACCACCCCGCACCGGCTGTACAATATCGGCAACAACCGGCCCGAACAGCTGACCGACCTGATCCGCGCCATCGAAACCGCCTGCGATCGCAAGGCCGAAATAAATTTGCTGCCGATGCAGGACGGCGACGTTTATCAGACCTTCGCCGATATCGACGATATCACCCGCGACCTGGGCTTTGCGCCCACCACACCGATGGCGGTCGGCATTCCGGCGTTTGTCGATTGGTATCGCGAAGACTGGTTAAAGCGCGGGTAACGCCCCCACACCAACCCCATGGCGCAACGGGACGCAGCCAGTGGCTTGGTCGCGGGCGCGGGATCGAATAGGGCGGATTCATTGACGGCAAAATTTCCGCTTGGAGGCAAAGCAATCCGATGAATATCCTTTTGACCGGCGGCACCGGCTACATCGGCAGCCATGTTGCGACCGCTTTGATTTCAGCAGGCCACCAGGTTGTCTGCTTCGACAACCTCGCCAACAGCGATGCCGCGGTCATCGACCGCCTCGCAGCGATCACCGGTACGGCGGTTCCCCTGGTCGTCGGTGATATTCGTGATGGCGATGCGTTGCGCGGCGCGATGGCGGATCACGATGTCGAAGCCGTCATCCATTTCGCAGGCCTCAAAGCCGTCGGCGAATCGGTCGCCGAACCGATGAAATATTACGACAATAATGTGCGCGGCACGCTGTCGCTGGTCCAAGCCATGGCCGATTGCGGCGTTAAGACGATGGTCTTTTCGTCAAGCGCAACGGTCTATGGCCAACCGCAATATCTGCCGCTCGACGAAAACCACCCGACAGCGGCGACCAATCCCTATGGCCGCACCAAGTTGATGATCGAAGAGATGCTGGCGGACATTGCGGCGTCCGACCCCGAATGGCGCATTGCCACCTTGCGCTATTTCAACCCGGTCGGCGCGCATGACAGCGGCCTGATCGGTGAGAATCCCAATGGTATTCCGAACAATCTGATGCCCTTTATCAGCCGCGTCGCCGCCGGACGGCTCAACGAGCTATCCGTATTCGGCAGCGACTATGACACGCCCGACGGCACGGGGGTGCGCGATTACATCCACGTCGTCGACCTCGCCGATGGGCATGTTGCAGCGCTCGACGCGATCGTCCAGGCCGCTCCCGGCCTTTCGACTTGGAACCTTGGCACCGGGCAAGGCTATTCGGTGCTGGATATGGTTCGGGCGTTTGAACGGGTGAACGGCGTCAGAATTCCCTATCGCCTCGCACCGCGCCGCGACGGCGATGTGGCAAGCTGCTACGCCAGCCCCGAACGCGCGGCGCAAGAGCTTGGCTGGACCGCGCAGCGCGACCTCGACGCCATGTGTGCGTCAAGCTGGAGCTTCGAGCGGACGCTGGCGATGCGCAACACGGGTTAGCCGAGCCAACCCGCGGCCTCAGCCAACACCCACAATCCGATCAGTAGGAACAGCGCCGCCGCGACCGATCTGACTTTCGCCAAGTCGACGCGCTTGAGCAATTCATGCCCCAGGAAGATTGCCGGGACGTTGGCAATCATCATCCCCAGCGTCGTCCCCGCGGTCACCGCGACAACGTCATGATATTGCGCGCCCAGCGCGATCGTCGCGATCTGGGTCTTGTCACCCATTTCGACGAGGAAAAAGGCAACCAAGGTCGTCAGAAACGCGCCGAACCGCGGTTTGGGCGCCTCATCGTCTTCGAACTTGTCGGGGATCAGCGTCCATGCCGCCATGGCCACGAAGGACACGCCCACCGCATAGCGGAAGATCGGGCTGTCCAGAAAGGCCGCCGCCGACGCGCCGAGCAGCGCCGCGAGCGCATGATTGGCAAGCGTCGCGACCAGGATACCGAGAATGATCGGCAGCGGGCGGTTGAACCGCGTCGCGAGCAAAATCGCGAGCAACTGCGTCTTGTCGCCGATTTCGGCGAGCGCAACGACGGCGGTCGATGTGAACAAGGCTTCCATGAACAAGCTCCGGGGCCGAGCGGCTTCGCGATTCCAACGGACATCGAACCCGCCGCCCGGCCCGGACGAAGGTCGATGCCATTGGTCTCGCCCAAGCGGTGTCCCGCTTCCACCGCACCACGGCCTCTCGGCCGAGTATGTTGACACGGTGGCCCGTCCGGCTGGACGGCTGGCTACTCCCCAGATGACGGGGGCGGATTAGTCGGGTTGACGGTTTCTGGCAAGGGCTCGGGCGACACGCGCGGAATTTTCCCGCCCCGTTCCGCCTGCGGCGCTCGCGTCGCCGCCGTCTCCCCCGCAGCAGCCGCAGCAGCCTCGGATTCGGCGATCGCCGCGTCCATCGCCTCGGCGCGCGCTTCAATCTCCGCCGCCGCCTTGTCGTAACGCGCCTCGAAGTCGGGTTCGTCCTTGCACCCCGCGAGCAGCAGCAACGGCAACAGGGTCATCGCGCCGCGCATCAATAATCCTTGCGGTAACGGATGCTGAGGTTCGACTGGCCCGAACCGCCCGCCTGACTGAGCAGCGACAGCGCCCGGGTCAGGCTGATCTCCAGCTGCGTCGCGGTGTAGCCGCGCGCGTCGGTGATGACCTCCAGATAGATGTCCTTGGTGATATACTGCCCTGCGGCAAGTGCTGTTCCCCGTCCGACGGTGTCGTCGGGGCCAAGCACGCGCAGCCGGTCGATTCCCGTCGCCGATTGGAGCGCGCCCAAGGGGCTCAATCCGCCACCGCCACTGCTCAGCGTATTGAGCGAGGAAGCGAGTTGGACCGCCTGAAGCGGCGATAGCGTCGTGATCGAATCGCCGAACAGGATGCGCGATACGATCTCGTCCTGCGGCAGGCCGGGGACACTGGAAAAGGCAATCTGCGGATTGCTGGCGCGGCCCGACACCGCGACGTTCACCGTCACCGTCTCGATCGTATCGCTCGCCAGCAGCCGGATAGCCGGGTCGTAAGCGTCGCCGGTCGGGAAGGTCACGCGGCCTTCCTGCAATTCGAACGAACGTCCTGCAAAGCCCAGCGTCCCGCGCACCAACTCGATCTCACCCGTCACGCGCGGCGCGAGGGTGGTTCCGCGCAGGACGATATCGGCCATCCATTCTGATTCCAGCCCCATGCCGTTGACGTAGATTTCGTCCGACGCCTTCAACGCAATATCCAGACGGATAAGGTCGAACAGGCTGCCGCCGACCGCAGCCAGCCCGTCGCCGCTGATCCGTTGCCGTCCCGCCGCGGGCTTGCGCCTGATGCCGGTGAGCACCGGCACCTGCGCCGCGCCCTCGCGCACGATACGATAGCGCGTTTCGGGAAGACGCAGGCTACCCGACAGCAGCGCCGCCTGCCCCGCGACCTTTTCAAGCACCAGATTGCCCGTCGCGCGCGCGGCGATATTCTCGCTGCGCGCGAGCCGCGCGTTGCCGAGTGTCATCGCGATGTTCATCGGATAGCCATCGGCCTGCGCCAGGCTGATATAGCCCTTCGCTTCGACCTTGCCGTCGCCAGCCGTCGCCGTCAGTTGGTCGATTTCCAGCCGGTTGCCGTCAAAGCGGCCGTTGACGACCATGTTGGTCAGGCGGGTGCCATAGGTCTGGTTTTCATAGACCATGTCCTTGCCGCGCACGACACCCGACAGGCAGGGGTCGGCAACGCTACAGCTGAAATCGGCAGCGACGGCGATCGGTCCCGACACACCCTGATCCGCGGGACCGAAGAAGGAATAGAGTGTGTCCGATGGACCATTATAGCGGATGCCGCCGCCCAATGGCGCCGCGCGCAGCCGCGTCATCCAGTCGCCCGCACCCGGGCCAAGCGGGCGGAGCGACGCCTGCATGCGCCCGATCACGCTGCCGCGTTTGCGCATCACCGCGCGCGCCTCGCCGCCGTCGCTGAGCAGCTTGCCGACAAAATTGACATCGACCGGTTGGCTGACCGACGCTGCTGTCGTCCGGGTAAAGCCGGTGATCGAGAGGCGCGCATCGGCGCGCGGGAAACTCTCTGCGCCAGCCTGCTCGAAATCGAGGTTGCCGGTTGCGCGCCCGCCTAGCCCCATGTCGGGGTAAACGGCGTTCAGGATAGCCATATTGACCCGTTCGAGCCGGCTCTGGATCATGATCCCCTCGCCAAACCGCCCGGCCACGCGCGCGCTGCTGCCGCGGCCCAGATTGACCATCGTCGGCAGCAGTTCATAACCGTCGGCGCCGGGGATGATCCGCGCGGGCGAGGTGGTGCGGAAATTGATCCCCGTTGCGCGGCCCTGCACCGAGGCACGCCACAGCGCGGGGGTCAGATCGGCATTGGCGGCGATGCGGAACGGCACCCCGCTGGTACCCTCGACGAGCGCCTGCGCCTTGCCGCGTCCGTCGCGATAATCGATCTTCAACCGTCCGACCGCAATGTCATATTCGCGGATACGCGTTTCGGCGATCTGGATGTCGCCTACGACATGCGGGGTGTCGTAGAGCGTGACGTCGGCATCGACGATCGCCGATCCGACTGCCAGCTTGGCTGGGCCGGGCAGCACGACGTTGTTAGCGCGGACGTTGATCGCCGCCGCCTGATATTGCCCCGCAGCGCTCAGTCGGACGAGCCCGCCCAGCCCCTGCCCCGACGCGTTGAGCTGACCAACGAACGGCCCCGCCTGACTGCGCATCAGGCGCCCGTTGAAACCGATCCCCGACAGATCGCCGCGCTCGACGTCGATGGTCAATGGTCCCGCTGCGGTCAGCAGCACGACGTCGGCCGCCAGCGGGCCATAATCGGTGTCGCCGGTGGCGGCGAGACGATACCCGTTCGGCGCGCCGTTGATCCGCGCGACCAGATTGGCAAGCCCGATGCCAAGCCCCGGACGCTCCGCCGTCACGACGGCACGCGGATCGCTGATCGTCCCGGCCAACTGAACGCCAACGGGCCCATAGTCGGTCGAATTGGCGCGCGCACTGATCTGGATCTGGCCGTTGGGCGCATAACTCCCCTGCCCGCCGGTGACGCGCAAGCGCGGCGCCGCCAGCCGCAGATTGGCGAAGCGCACGACGCCATCGGTGCCGTAGCGGACGTCGCCCGACGCCGTCGCATTACCACCCAGGAAATCGCGCACGCCCGAGTTGAACAGACGCGTCGAACGGGCGCGCACGCGCCCGGCGATTTCGAAACCACCGCGCGGCGCGGTCTTCACATCGGCGTCGGTATCGATATCGAAGATGCCAACGCTTTCGACCCGATAGTCGTTGATCCGTCCGTCGATCGCGCCGGTATAAAAGCCTCGATTGAGGTCGGCGATGACGATCGCCTTCGCGTCGATGCGCGGCGAGCGCAGGCGCAAGTTGTCGCTGAGCACCCGTCCATTGCTGTAAGCGAGATCGCCGTCGAGCCGCACCTGGACCAGCGTACCGCCTGCAACGGTATCAAGCCCGCGTATCCGCGCTGCGCGTCCGGCGACCGGGATGAGGATCTGATCGGCGTCGACGCGCGCTTTCCCCGCGAGGGCAAGCGTTTCGACGACGATGTCGTTGACCGCGAGGGTCGTGGCGTTCGCCTGATATTCGACCGTCGGCACGTCGAATGCGCCATCCAGCGTCGCGATCGCCCGCACGCCATTGGCCCGCACCGCGGGCGCCACCGCACTCGGACGAAGGAGCACGAATGCCAGTTGCAGCGCCTCGTACCGGCTGTTGCCGAGGTCGACCCCGCCGCTCACGCCCAGCCGGAAGGCGTCGGACGAGAACCGACCGTCGAGGTCGGCCTTGCGGTCGGCGAGCCGGGCCGTCACATCCACCGCGGTTTCCGGCCCGAGCAGCGCCGCGACCGGGCCGTCGAACAGTCGCGACGCCTGCGCGACGCCTTTCACGGCGAATGTGCCATTGCGTGCCGTCAGCGCCAGCCGCGCGAGCGGTGCGGCGCCAAGATTGGCGGTGAGATTGCCGTTCCAGACTTTCCAGTCGCCGCGGCCTACCAACTTGGCAGTCATTGGTTGGTCAAAGCCGCCCATCGCTGCTAGTACGCCCCCCTGCGGCGCGCTAACGTCCACCCCTACGTCAAAGCGGTTCGCTTCCGGAACGGCATCGAGCCGAAGGGCCAGCGTGTCACCCTTGGCATTGGCGCCGATCGTGGCGGCATTGGCGGTGATCTGCGCACGCCGGTCGGCGATCGCGATCTTGCCATTCAAGCGCGCCTCCTGCCGCTCGCCGACGACGGCAGGCTCAAAGATAAAGCGATCGACGCGCAGGTTGCCGACGTCGATATCGAGATCAGGGAGCAGCGGCTCGCTCGTGTCGGGCACGACCTTGAACGCGGGTATTTTCCGCATCGTCATCGTCGCCGCAGTCGCCGAACGAATATCGACATGGTTGGCGAAATAGCGGATCGGCCGCCAGTCGATCCGGACCTCGGGCGATTCCAGAAATACTCCCGTCGGATCGGACAGGGTGAAATTGCGGATGACCATGCGGCCATAGAGCGACCCGTCGAGCCGACCGATGCCAATCTTCATCCCGTTTTCGAATTCATATTTTTCGATTTGGGTGACAACGAAGCGCCGCCCGGCGTCGCTGTTGAGTCCGACCAGGAACAGCGCGAACAACAGGATCAAACCCAGCAGCGACAGGCCAATCCAGCGCAGAATCGCCATGGGCCAGTTCCGCGGCTTTGCCGCTGTCGCCGTGTCGGCGGCCACGGGCGCCTCGTCGGCCATCAGAACGCCTGTCCGATCGACACATAGACGCTGACCAATGCCTCTCCCGGCTTGCGCCCGATCGGCGTCGCGACGTCCAGTCGCATCGGCCCGAAGTTGGTATAATAGCGCGCGCCGATCCCGGCGCCGAAGCGAAGGTCGGAAAATGTCGGCGCCGACCCGCGATAAACCTGTCCGGCATCGACAAACCCGACGACGCCGAAATTGCCGAACCGATAGCGCCCTTCAAAAGCTGCTTCAGCGACGCTGCGACCACCGATCGGATCATCATTGGGATCCTTGGGTCCCAGTTCCTGATAGCCAAACCCGCGCACCGACCCGCCGCCACCGGCATAAAAACGCCGCGATGGCGCCAGCCGCTCACGCGCCGCACCCAGGATCGACCCGACCCGCACCCGCCCGGCCAAAACGACGTTGTCGGTGACCGGATAATAGCCGCTGACGTCGAGACGCGTCCGCGCGTAGGGCGAAAACTGCCCGGCGAGCGAGCCTTCGGGCTGGATCAGCGCGGTCACGCGAAATCCCTTGGTCGGATCGAGCAGGCTGTCGGTGCGATCCATCCCGACCTGGCCCGTCAGCCCAAAAATCGTGTAGAAATCGCGGTCGCGCGTGCCGCGGGTGAAATCATAATCATCTTCGCTCGTCGCGATCAGTTCGGCCCCGAATGCATAGGTGAATTTCTTCTGCCAGATCGGGGTCGAATCATAGCTGACCCGCGCCGCAACGCGGCCGGTGATCGCCTCGAACGCGTTGTAATTGCTGCGCGTCGCTTCGGCGACCAGCTCAAAAGTGCGGTCGCGGCGGCCTGCGTTCGACCGGCGCAGCGTGGCGCCGAGCCCCTGCTCCTGCGTCCCGACGACCCCGCGAAAGATCAACGCCCCCTCAGGCGGCAACAGGTTGCGATGCGTCCAGCTGGCTTCGAGGCGTATCCCCTCGCCTGTCCCATAACCCGCGCTCGCCGCCAAAGTCCGCGGCGGTCCCGCCTGCTGCGTCACCAGCATCGTCACATATTCGGTATCGTCGCCCGCACTTTCGCCCGTTGGCTGCGGCTCGGCGGCAACCGTGGCGAACAGGCCGGTCGCGACCAGCGCCTGCCGCAGGTCGTCGACCTTGCGGCTGTCGTAGAGCTCGCCGCGCTTGAAGCGCGCCAGCACCGCAACATGTTCGGCATCGAACGCCAGATCGCCCGTCGTCTCGATCCCGCCGAACCGCGATCGTTTTCCGATGTCGATGGGCAGCGTATAGACGCCGTCACCGGTCGCTCCGTCGAGCAGGATGTCACGCTGTCCGACTTCGGCAAAGGGATAGCCCTCTTCGGGCAGCTTCAGCGCGATCGCAGCCTCGGCGCCCTGCACCCGCTGGGCGACGATCGGTTCACCGACGCTCAGCGGAAAATTGTCGGCGATCAGGTTTGGCGGCACGGTCGGATCGGCCTTCAGGATGATCTCCGCCAGCCGATATTGCGCCCCCGGCGTCACATCGATCACGGCAGTGATCGGTCGGCGCTGACGCGGCTGTCCCTCCTGCCGTTCCTCGCGCTCGCCGCGATCGATCCGTGTCTCGACGACGGCATCGTAATAGCCTTCAGACGCCAGGATACGCTGCATCAACTCGCCGTCGGCGGTCAGTCGCGCCCGCACCATGGCGGCATTGTCCGCCTTGCCATCGCCGTCGTAAAGCGCCGACAGATCGCCAAACAGGTCGGCAAGATCGACGTCGGTACTATCATCGGCGGGCGCGAGCCCGTTGACCTGGACGGCATATGCAACGCTGACATCATCATCGTCGGCCTCAGCCTCGGCAAATTCGACAGGCTCGACATCGAAATTTTCAAGTGGCGGCAAAGGTGCTGCAAGTTCGCTGTCGGTGATCGGGGCATCGCCGATCACCTCAACCGCATCGCCGTCGGCCAGCGCCGGGATCGGGACGCCATCGACCGCCGGCGTCGGCGCATCAGCATCCGAATCGCTGGCGGCGGTCGGCGCGGCGGCCTGTCGCTTTTCAAACTCGGCGATCGATTCGAGGGGCCGATCGAGTTCAGGATCGTCCTCGACCGGGATCGGCGGGATCGCCTTCTCAAACTCTTCGTCGCTGATAATCGGCGCCACCTCGGGAAATGCCACGCCGGGCGGTGGCGGGGTCGGCGCCGCGATCGCCGCATCGGTTGTGGGTGCCACCGTCGGCACGACCTCTGGCGGCGCAACCGGCTGCGCACTGACGGAAGCCGTCCCGGCCAGTCCGAATATCGAGGCCGACACAATCAATATCGGTCGCAACCGCATCAGGCGCGCCGGGTGATAATCACTGGAGGTTTCAGGGTTTTGCATCTGTCAGCCGTCGATACGGCATCTCTGGCTGGCACGCTGCCGCGGCGCAACCGGATTCTACGCGGCCAAAGCCCTGTTTCCCCTTCGCTTCGTCGCATTTCCATACGCCGTCGTCCGGGACGCGGACGTCCCGCGCCGCTGCTAGGAATCGACGCCAAACAGATCGCGGCTGTAAACCTTGTCGGTCACATCGGCCAGTTCGTCGGTGACCCGGTTGGCGATAATGACGTCCGCCTCGGCCTTGAAGGCGGCCAGGTCGCGCACGACGCGCGAGTTGAACAGGCGCTCGTCGTCGATCAAAGGTTCATAGACGATCACCTCGATCCCCTTGGCCTTGATCCGCTTCATCACGCCGAGGATGCTGCTGGCGCGGAAATTATCCGACCCGGCCTTCATTGCCAGGCGGTGGATGCCCACGACGCGCGGACCGCGCTTGAGGATTTCGGAGGCGACAAAATCCTTGCGCGTCGTGTTCGACGCGACGATCGCCTGGATCAGGTTCTGCGGCACTTCGCGATAATTGGCGAGCATCTGCTTGGTGTCCTTGGGCAGGCAGTAGCCGCCATAGCCGAAGGACGGATTGTTGTAGAAACTGCCGATCCTGGGGTCGAGGCAGACACCTTCGATGATCTGACGCGAATCGGCATCGTGCATCGCGGCATAGGTGTCGAGTTCGTTGAAAAATGCGACGCGCATCGCAAGATAGGTGTTGGCGAACAGCTTGATCGCCTCGGCCTCGGTATTGCCCGTCTGCAATACGGTCGCATCAGGTTTCAATGAGGCGGAAAGCAAAAGCTGGGCGAACTCCGCGGCGCGCGGATGCGTGTTGCCGACGATGATCCGCGAGGGATGCAGGTTGTCGAACAATGCGCGGCCCTCGCGAAGAAATTCGGGCGAAAAGACGATCACGTCGCTCTCGTGCTGGCCACGCATACGGTCGGTGAAGCCCACGGGAACGGTCGATTTGACGACAATCACCGCGTCTGGCGCCAGCTCCCTGGCATCCGCGATCACCGATTCGACCGAGCTTGTGTTGAAATAGTTGGTGTCGGGATCATAATCGGTCGGCGTCGCGACGACGACGAAATCGGCGCCGCCATAAGCCGTCGCCTTGTCGATCGTCGCGGTCAGGTCCAGCGCACGCGTTGCAAGATACTCCTCGATCTCCGGATCGGCGATCGGCGATCGGCGCGCGTTGATTTCGTCCACTTTGCGGCGATCGATATCGAGTGCCACCACGCGATTATGCTGCGCGAGCAGCACCGCGTTCGAAATCCCGACATAACCCGTGCCGACGACTGTGACTTTGACCCGAGCATTCGGCACTGGCGCTGTTCTCCTGTGGTGCTGCGCGGTCTCTAACAGTCGCGGCAAAATGGCTCAACCGCAGCGATCCAGCCGACTAAGCTCAGGTGCCGCAAAAGGTGACATGGGGCGCCGCATCTTCGGGTGCAGGATGCGCGTAAACGTCCCATTCCGGACGATGAACATAGGGGTTCTGAACGACCTCCAGCAACGCGTGCCAAGGCGCCATATCGCCTTCCTCTGCCGCAATCAGCGCGGCCTCAACCTGGTGATTGCGCGGGATATAGAGCGGATTTACCGCGTCCATGGCATCCGCGCGTTCGAGCGGCGCGATCGCTTCGCGCTCCAGCTGTGCCCACCAGTCGGCGATCCACGGCGCCATCGCCTCGGCATCGGGCAAAAGCGATTGCAGCATATCGCCGTCGCCGCGAAGAAGTTGTGCCAGCGCGCGAAAGAAGGATGTGAAATCGACGGAATGCTGTTCCAACTCGCCGAACAGCGAATCGATCAGCTTCTCATCATCCTTGTGCGGCTTCCCCAGGCCCAGCTTTGCGCGCAACTCGCTGAGCCATATTGCCCGGAACCGTGCGGGGATCGCGTCGACCAGCGCCTTGGCCGCGTCGACGTCGGCCGGTTCGACAGCATGGATCGCGGGCAACATCGCCTCGGCAAAGCGCGCCATGTTCCAATGCGTGATCTGCGGCTGGCGGCCATAGGCATAGCGCCCATTGGTGTCGATCGAGCTGAACACGGTGTTCACCGCAAAGCGGTCCATAAAGGCGCACGGGCCATAATCGAGCGTCTCGCCGCAGATCGCGACGTTGTCGGTGTTCATCACGCCGTGGACGAACCCGACGCCCATCCAGCGCGCGACAAGCTCACATTGGAGGCCAATGACGCGTTCGAGCAGCGCGAGGTGCGGGTTGGCGGCAGCGGCCAGTTCGGGCCAGTGGCGCCAGATGGTGTAGTCGGACAGTTTGACCACATGATCGACACCAAAATGCGCCGCAAAAAACTGAAAGGTCCCAACCCGAATATGGCTGCTTGCAACGCGCGTAAGCACCGCGCCGGGATGCGACCGCTCGCGCTGCACACGGTCGCCCGTCGCGACAGCGGCGAGTGAGCGGGTGGTGGGCACCCCCATTGCCGCCATCGCTTCCGACACCAGATATTCGCGTAGAACCGGGCCGAGCGCCGCCTTGCCGTCACCGTTGCGCGAAAATGGGGTGGGGCCGGAGCCTTTGAGCTGAATGTCAAACCGAGCGCCATCGGGGGTGATGATTTCACCGAGGAGTAGCGCCCGACCGTCGCCGAGCTGTGGCGAGAAGTGACCGAATTGATGGCCGGCGTAAGGGAGGGCTAGCGGAGCACTTCCCTTGGGCATCTGGTCACCGACAAAGATACGAGCAAGTTCACCGTCGTTCGCGCTCCCCGGAGTGATCCCAAGTCGCCTGGCAAATGTATGGTTGATGATCAATAGTTCGGGTGCCGACGGCTTTTCCGCCTCCGCCGGCGCAAAGAAGGCCTGCATGTTCTCCCGAAAGCTATTTTTGAACGCGAAATCCATGCCACACTAGTTCCCCGCGGACGCTGCAAATGCAAGCGCCCAAGGTGACACGATTTAGACCGCAGGAATGATCCTAGGTTCAGGATCCGTTGATTTGACGTGACGGCTGTCATTAACGCTCGCGGTGAGGAGCCTGAATTACGAACGATTTGGTCTGGCTGCTCGCCAAGTAGATGGGGCGCCTTCAGCCGTATCTTCCGAAGATCCATGCTCGCGAGCAGGTCGACGATCGACAGATTTTGAGCGGCATTATCTTCGTCGGCCGCAATGGGCGGAGATGACAGGGTGCACCGAGAGCATCTGGCCCCGCGAAGGCTGTCCTCAGCTTGTTGAAGGGACGATCTTCAATCGCTGGAAGTAGTGCAGCTTCATCCACATGATGAAAGGCCCAACTACCCTTCGAGCGCACGATCGTAGGACCTTCATGATCGACGCACCTATCTCGAAACGCACCGTACGACACCTAGCCTAGGCGCAAAAGGGGGTCGGGGACGCCGGGTCGACTGTGCGAAAGGCGGCGCATGAACATCAAGCCGGTTGCCGTAACTGACGCGAATGATCGTCCCATCAGCTATGTCATGACCTCCGGACAGGTTAACGATTATGCCGGCGCAGTCGCATTGCTCGATAATCCGCCTAAGGCACAGTAGGCGCTCGCCGACCAGTGCCATGATGCGACTGGCGCCGGGACGCGTTGCCAAAAAAGCGGATCACGCCCTGTATTTTGGGCCTGAGACTCGGAACCAAGACCGTCAAATATGACAAGCGCGGCTACAAACGCCGCAATCGCGTCGAGATCACGTTCGAGCGTCTCAAGGACTGGCGGCGGATTGCGGCACGCGACGATCGGTGCCCTAGGTTGAATCGACATTCAGCACCAGAAGGCGATGGCGGCGAGGTATAGAGTTGCGAGGTAGTTGTGTGGGAGGCGGTCGTATCGCGTGGCGACGCGGCGTAGCTGTTTGAGCTTGCCGATGGTGCGCTCGATCCGGTTGCGAAGCCTGTAGATTGCGGGGTCGAAATCGCGTCGGCGTGGCATGCAGACGCGCTGGGGGATGACGGGCCGAGCGCCGCTGGTTTCGACATGGTCGAGGATGGCGTGGCTGTCATAAGCCTTGTCGGCGAGGACATGGCGAGCGTCGAGACCGGTCAGCAAGGGGATCGCGAGCTTGGCATCGCTGACATGGCCACCGGTCAGGATGAAGCGCACCGGTCGTCCGAAGGTATCGACCGCGATATGCCATTTGGAGGTCAGTCCTCCTCGGGAGCGCCCCAGAGCCTGGTCGCCGAGCCCCCTTTTTGACCCGTCGCCGCTTGGGCATGGGCGCGCACGATCGAGCTGTCGATCATCAGATACTCATTGTCCCGGTCGCGGGCGAGCGAGGTGAAGATGCCTTCCCACACCCCGGCGGCGGCCCAGCGGGTGAAGCGCTTGTGGACAGTCTTGTACTTGCCATAGCGCTCCGGCAGGTCCGACCAGCGCGCACCCGACCGCAAAACCCACAAAACACCGTTCACGAACAGGCGGTTATCCAATGCTGTGCGGCCAGGATCAGATGCCTTGCCGGGCAGCATCGGCGCGATCCGAACCCACTGCGCCTCGCTCAACTCGTACCGCTTGATACCCATGATACCTCCGCAATCTGCCGAAACTCATGAATCAGACACCAACGCTCTTGGGAATCCCTGAATGTCGATACTGCCTAATGCCATCCTCTCTACGGTAGTTCTCGCCGCGACCGTCATAATCTGGCTCTGATCAATGATTCCTGACGCTGGATTCTTGGGCTGAGAGCCAATGATTCTTTCGATGACTAAGACTTTGGAGCGTTTTCGCTTGCCCATCTGTCGCAGTGGAAATTTTTGGCTGGCCAGTCTCCGATACAACGTTAAATGCTGACGCAGGATTCTAAGTGACCAGATTCATGATTTCTGCAGCAGGACGACACAAATTGGATCAGAGAAGCAACCCGATCCTGATCACCGGCGGCACGGGGTCGTTCGGCAAGACGATTCTGCGCGAGTTGTTAGCTTCAAGCGACCGCGAAATCCGCGTTCTCAGTCGCGACGAGGAAAAGCAGGATGCACTGCGTAACGATTTGCGCGATCCGCGTGTTCGTTTCTTCATTGGGGATATCCGGGACCGCAACAGTGTTGATCGCGCAATCAAAGGCACGGGAGCGATTTTCCATGCTGCAGCGCTGAAACAGGTCCCTTCGTGCGAATTTTTTCCGCTCGAAGCAGTGCGGACCAATGTCTTGGGTTCAGAAAACGTCATCAGGTCCGCGATTGAGCATGGGGTCGAAAGCGTAGTGTGCTTGTCTACCGACAAGGCAGTCCATCCGATCAATGCGATGGGCATTTCTAAGGCCATGATGGAAAAGCTAGCACATGCCGCGGCTCGCGAAATCGGCTCTGACGCCGCGACGACGATCAGTTGTGTCCGCTATGGCAATGTCATGTATTCGCGGGGGTCGGTCATTCCCCTGTTCATCGCGCAGATCAAATCGGGACGGCCGATCACGATCACCGAACCCGAGATGACGCGGTTCCTGATGCCGCTTCGCGACAGTGTCGCGCTGGTGCGCTTCGCCTTTGACCACGCGCGCCAGGGCGACCTGTTCGTCCGCAAGGCTCCCGCCGCGACGATCGCCAATCTGGTCGCCGCATTGGTCGATCTGTTCGATGTGCCCGACCATCCCGTTCAGGTCATCGGCTGGCGCCACGCCGAAAAGCTCGCCGAAACGCTGGCGAGCGCGCAGGAATTGTCGACGGCGGAGGATATGGGCGATTACTGGCGCATCCAGCTCGACGCCCGCGACCTCAACTATTCGGCCTATTTCAGCGAAGGCGATGAACTGAGCCCGGCGCTGGAGGATTTCCATTCGCACAATGCCGAGCGGCTGGACAAGGAAGGCGTGAAGCAACTGCTTCTGACGCTCGACGAGGTCCGCGCCGAACTCGCTTCCTGGAAGCCATGACCACACGCAAGATCGTCGTGACCGGCGCCGCCGGACTGTTGGGCTGGCATGCCGCCGCGCGTCTTCACGCCGCGAACTGCGCGGCGCGCTATCGCGGGGAAAGCGAACCTTATCAACTGGCGCTGCTGGGCCGCACCGCCTTCGCCGACCATGCGCAGCGCGACGCAGCCGTCGCGGATGCGGACGCCGTCCTCCATTTTGCGGGCGTCAATCGCGGCGAAGAGGCCGAGGTGGAGGCCGCCAATCCGGCGATCGCGCAGTGTCTGGCCGACAGCCTGTCGCGAACCGGCGCCCGCCCGCACGTCGTCTATGCCAACAGCACCCATGCGCGGATCGATACGCCCTATGGCCGGTCCAAACGCCGCGCCGCCGAAATATTGGCGGAAACTGGCTCAGCGCTGACGAACCTGATCCTTCCGCACATCTTCGGCGAGTGCGCGCGCCCCTACTATAACAATGTCACCGCGACGCTGATCGATCAGATCTGGTCGGGCGAGCAGCCGACGATCAATCCCGAAGGCAAGGTTCAACTGCTCCACGCGGGCGCCGCCGCCGAACTGGCGATCGAAAAGGCGCTCAACCGTGAAAGCGGCGAGGTCGTGCCCGAAGGCCGCGAAACGGCTGTCACGGCACTTTATGAAAAACTGTCGGGATTCCACCAATCCTATCGGGCGAACATTTTTCCCGACCTGACGGACCCGTTCGACCTCGCGCTGTTCAACACTTATCGCACGGGCGGCTTCCCGAACCATTATCCGCTGGCGCTGAAACTCAACGAAGATGCGCGCGGCGGCCTGTTTGAATCGGCGAAGTCGCTTGCCGCATCGCAGACCTTCCTGTCGACCACCCACCCCGGCCAGCGGCGGGGCGACCATTTCCATATCGATCTGGTCGAGCGTTTTCTGGTCGTCTCCGGCAAGGCGGTGATCCGCATCCGCAAGGTGCTGACGGATACCGTCCACAGTTTCGAGGTGTCGGGCGACGCGCCGATGGCGATCGACATGCCGCCGCTGCACACGCATCATATCGAAAATGACAGCGACGGAGAGGTTGTGACCTTTTTCTGGGCCCACCGCCTGTTCGATCCCACCAACCCCGACACATTCGCCGACCCCGTAATCGAGAAGGCCGCATGAGCAAGATCAAGGTCATGACCGTGCTGGGCACGCGCCCCGAAATCATCCGCCTGTCGCGGGTGCTGGCGATGCTCGATCGCTATACCGACCATCGCATCGTCCATACCGGACAGAATTGGGACTATGAGCTGAACGAGCTGTTCTTCAGCGACCTTGGCGTGCGCAAGCCGGACCATTTCCTGGGCGTCGAAACGAGCAGCCTTGGCGCCGTGCTCGGCGGCATATTGATCGGCGTCGAAAAGGTGCTGAAGGACGACCGCCCCGATGCCCTGCTCGTGCTGGGCGATACCAACAGCGCGATCGCGGCGATCATGGCGCGGCGGATGAAAATCCCGATTTATCATATGGAAGCGGGCAATCGCAGCTTTGACCGCAATGTGCCCGAGGAAACGAACCGGCGCCTGGTCGATCACATCAGCGATTTCAATCTGGTCTATACCGAACATGCCCGCCGCCATCTGCTGAGCGAAGGGATGGAGCATCGCCGCGTCTATCTGACCGGATCGCCGATGCGCGAGGTTCTGGATCATTACCGCCCGCAGATCGAAGCATCGGACGTTCTGGACCGCCTTGACCTTCGCGCCGGACATTATTTCATCGTATCGATGCACCGCGAGGAAAATGTCGACAGCCGCGAACGGCTGACCTCGCTCGTCACCACGCTGAACCGACTGGCCGAGCAGCATGACATGCCGGTGATCGTGTCCACCCATCCGCGCACGCGCAACCGGCTGGAGGCTATCGAGGGCATCGCGCTCGACCCGCGTGTCCAATATATGAAGCCCTTTGGCTTTCACGATTACAATCATCTTCAAATGAAGGCGCTGTGCGCGATATCGGACAGCGGCACCATCGCGGAGGAAAGCTCGATCCTCGACTTTCCGGCGATCACCCCGCGCGATGCGATCGAGCGCCCCGAAGCGATGGACACCGGCAATATCATCGTCACCGGAATGGATGGCGACGCAATCCTTGGCGGCATCGAGGCCGCGACCGCCATGCATGCAGCGCGCAAGGCCGCCGGCATCGCCGGGGTGGTGCCCGCCGATTACCAGATCGCCAATACCGCCGAACGCGTGGTCAAGCTGATCCTGGGCACCGCACGCCTGTCCAACGGCTGGGACGGCATCCGCATGCACGATTATATCTGACCCGGACACGCATGCCCCCGATGCGCATTCTATACATCACCCAGTGGTTTCAGCCCGAACCGGCCTTCAAGGGCATCGACTTTGCCGCTGCGCTGGCCGCGGCGGGGCATGAGGTCGAGGTCGCGACCGGCTTTCCCAACTATCCGGGCGGACGCCTGTATCCGGGCTTTTCGCTACGCCCCTATCGGCGCGAGGCGATGGACGGGATTACCGTCCACCGGCTGTTCCTTTACCCCTCGCACGACCAATCGTCGATCGGCCGGGCGCTCAACTATGTGAGCTTCTTTCTGTCGGTGCTGCTGTTCGGCCTGTTGCGCGGGCGGCGCTACGACGCCGTCTATGTCTATCATCCCCCGATCACGCCCGGCCTTGCCGCCGCCCTTTTCACTCGCCTGTATCGCAAGCGGTTCGTGATCGATATCCAGGATCTGTGGCCCGACAGCGTCGCCGCATCCGGCATGGCCAACGGTCGGGTAATCAAGATCCTCAGCCGGCTGTGCGATTTCGTCTATCGCGCCGCCGATCATATCGTGCCGCAATCGGACGGGATGCGGCAGCGCCTGATCGAGCGCGGCGTTCCCGAAGCCAAGATGACGCGTATCTATAACTGGGCCACCTATGTGCCGCCACGGGACGGAGAGGAAACGGCGGTACCCGCCGAGTTCGCTGACCATATCAACATCGTCTATGGCGGCAATTTGGGACAGGCACAGGCGCTCGACATTCTGGTCGATGCCTTTGACCGCGCGCAGCAAAAGCACCCGGCCCTGCGCCTGCACTTGTTCGGCGACGGGATCGAACGCGACATGCTCGCGAAGCGCGCGGCCGCTCGCCCCGACAGCGGCCTGTTCCTTCACGGCCCGGTCCCACGCGACCGGATGGACCGGATATTCGATGCCGCCGACATATTGGCCGTCAATCTGAAGGACGATCCGCTGTACCTGATCACCATCCCTTCAAAGACCCAGCATTATCTGGCCTGCGGCAAACCTATCATTGGCGGCCTCAGCGGCGAGGCGGCCGAAATCTTGCAGCAATCGGGCAGCGCGCTGGTGTGCAAGCCCGGCAATATCGCGGCACTGGCCGACGCGATCGAACGGCTTGGTGCGATGGACGACAGCGAGCGCCGTGCCATGGGGCAGCGCGGATTGGCCCATTATCGGGACCATTTCAGCATGGACCGGGCGGTCGAAACAACCCTACGGCTGATTGCCGCCCCGGCCTGATGCCGGCCTCATTCAAGCGGAGCAGATGACGGTGATGAACAAAGGCAGATGGCCCTGTTTTGACGAGGAAGAGGTATCGGCGGTCGCCGCGACGCTTGCGTCGGGCAAGGTCAATTACTGGACCGGGACCGAAGGCCGAGAGTTCGAACGGGAGTTCGCGGACTGGACGGGCTCGCGCAAGGCCGTCGCGCTGGCAAACGGCACGCTCGCGCTCGACGTCGCGTTGAAAGCGCTGGGAATCGGACCGGGCGACGAAGTCATCGTGACGCCGCGTACCTTCATCGCTTCGGTTTCCTGTGTCGCGAATGTCGGCGCCACGCCGGTGTTCGTCGATGTCGACGCCGACAGCGGCAATATTAGCCCTTCGACCATCGCCCCTGCCCTCACCGACCGGACCCGAGCTATCATTCCGGTGCACCTTGCCGGATGGCCATGCGACATGGATGGCATCATGGCGCTGGCCGAACCGCGCGGCATCAAGGTGATCGAGGATTGCGCGCAGGCGCACGGCGCCGCGATCGGCGTGCGCGCGGTCGGTTCGATCGGCCATGTCGGCGCCTGGTCCTTCTGCCAGGACAAGATCATGACCACCGGCGGCGAAGGCGGTATGGTAACCACCGACGACGAGGCGCTCTGGTCGGCGATGTGGTCGTTCAAGGACCACGGCAAGGGCTGGGAAGCTGTCTATGAACGCGAGCATCCGCCGGGCTTCCGCTGGCTGCATGAAAGCATCGGCACGAACTGGCGCATGCTGGAGATGCAGGCGGTGATCGGTCGCATCCAGCTTCGGCGGATGGCGGGCTGGACGGCGCGCCGGACCGAAATTGCACGGCGTATCGCTTCGGTTCTGGCGGAGTTCCCCGACATTGTCCGCGTGCCGCAGACGGCCGACGGTTTCACCCACGCCTATTACCGGCTGTACGGCTATGTGCGTCCGGAGGCGTTGCCAAACGGATGGACACGCGACCGACTGGTCGCCGAAATGAGCGCGCGCGACGTCAACGTGCTGCATGGCTCCTGTTCCGAGGTCTATCTGGAAAAGGCGTTCGACGGCACGGGCTGGCGTCCGGCGCAATCGCTGCCTGTGGCTCGGCAACTGGGCGAGACCAGCCTGATGTTCCTGACGCATCCGACCATGACCGACGAAGAAGTCGCGGCGCAATGCGACAATATCCGGCATGTTTTGCAGAAGGCAACCGCCTGATCACGCATACGAATGGCGATGGCGAAACGCCTAACCATGCTGGACATCGCAGGACTAAATCCTTACACACGCGCCACTTGGCGACCCGCAAGTTTAGGCTTTTCCGTCCGGATAGAGAAGGTCCATCCATTTTTAACGACCGTTTTCATTGTCGGGCGAAGCAATGGCCCGGCGACACCCCGAACCGCTGCGGACCGGTTATCACAACAAATAGAATCGCGTCGCCGAAGCACTGCTTTGGACTTGCATCACAATCTTGGAGCCAGATTTAAATGAGTAAGATCGCCTATGTCGGGATGAGCGCCGACCTGATCCATCCCGGCCATATCAACATCGTCAACCGGGCGGCCGAACTGGGTGATGTCATCGTCGGCCTTTTGACCGACGAGGCGATCGCGACCTACAAACGCGTGCCATTCATGTCGTGGGATCAGCGTGCGGCGGTCATCGGCGCGCTGAAAGGCGTCGTCCGCGTCGTCCCCCAGCATACGCTCGACTATACCGACAATCTGGAATCGAACCGGCCCGATTATGTCATCCACGGCGACGACTGGAAAACGGGGGTCCAGTCGCAAACCCGCCAGAAGGTGATCGACACCCTGGCCCAATGGGGCGGAGAACTGGTCGAAGTGCCCTATACCGAGGGTATCTCCTCAACCAAGTTCCACAATGCGATGAAGGAAATCGGCACGACGCCGGACATCCGCCGCGCCAGCCTGCGCCGGATGCTGAAGGCAAAGCCGCTGGTGCGCTTCATCGATCTTCACAACGCGTTGAGCGGTCTGGTGATCGAAAAGATCGGCGTCGACACCCCCAACGGCCGCCGGGAGTTCGACGGCATGTGGGCCAGCTCGCTCACCGACTCTACGGCCAAGGGAAAGCCGGACATCGAGGCGGTCGATACGTCGTCGCGCATGGTCACGCTGAACGAGGTTCTCGAAGTCACGACCAAGCCGATCATCTATGACGGCGACACCGGCGGCAAACCGGAACATTTCGTCTTTACCGTCCGGACGCTCGAACGCCTGGGCGTATCTGCGGTGATCGTCGAAGACAAGACGGGGCTCAAGAAAAATTCGCTCTTCGGCACCGAGGTCGAGCAGACGCTCGACAGCATCGAGGCCTTTTCGCACAAGATCATCATGGCGAAGCAGGCGCAGCAGACCGACGACTTCATGGTCATCGCGCGGCTGGAAAGCCTGATCGCGGGTTATGGCGTCGATCATGCGATCGAACGGGCCAAGGCTTTCCTCGAAGCGGGCGCCGACGGCATCATGATCCATTCGCGCGAAAAGACGCCCGACGAGATTTTCGAGTTCTGCAAGAAATACAACGAGCTTCCAAACCGCAAAACGCTCGTTGCAGTGCCGTCGAGCTATAATCAGGTCACCGAAACCGAATTGCAGGCGCAGGGCGTGAATGTCGTCATCTATGCCAATCAACTATTGCGGTCGGCCTATCCCGCGATGCTCGAAACCGCCCGGTCGATCCTTACGCACCAGCGGTCGTACGAGTGCGATTCCCGGATGATGCCGCTCAAGGAGATCCTTGAACTGATCCCCGGAGGAAAATAATGACGTCTCCGAAGGTTTTCTTCGATACGCTGTTCGAACTGGGCGTCGATTTCTTCACCGGCGTGCCGGATTCGCTGCTGAAGGAATTTTGCAGCTATGTTGATGCGGTGCTGCCGCCGGAATCGCACATCATCTCGGCAAACGAAGGCACTGCCGTCGGCATCGCGACCGGCTATCAGCTTGCGACCGGCCACCTGCCGCTCGTCTATCTCCAGAATTCGGGGCTCGGCAACACGGTCAATCCGCTGCTGTCGCTCGCCGATACCGAGGTTTATGCGGTTCCGATGATCGTGCTGGTCGGCTGGCGCGGGGCACCGGGCGAAAAGGACGAACCGCAGCATCTGAAGCAAGGCCGTGTGACCGAGGCAATGCTGGATGCGATGGAAATCCCCTATCGCATCCTGACTGCGGACGAGGACGAGGCGCTCGCGAACGCGCGCTGGGCCACCGAAACCGCAAAGCAACGTTCGGGTCCGGTGATATTGCTCGCGCGCAAAGGCGCGTTCAGCAAATCGGAAGCCCGTCGCGACACCACGTCACAGACCGATCTGCTCACACGCGAAGAGGCGATTTTCGCCGTCACCGAAGCGTTGCCGGCCGACAGCACGATCGTCGCCACCACCGGCATGATCTCTCGCGAATTGTACGAACAACGGCAACGGACCGGTAACAACGGCGCCTCGGACTTTCTGACCGTCGGATCGATGGGTCATGCATCCCAGATCGCCCTCGGCCTGTCGAACGCCTTGCCCGGACGCCGGATCGTCTGCCTTGATGGCGACGGCGCGATACTGATGCATATGGGCGGACTGGCGACGGCCGGCGTGCTGGGACGCGGTGACTTCCTGCATATCGTGCTCAACAATGGCGCGCATGACAGCGTCGGTGGCCAGCCCACGGTGGCGTTCGACGTCTCGCTGACGGGCGTAGCCACCGCCTGCGGCTATCGCCACGCGCTGGGACCGGTGAAGACGGTCGAGGATATCCGGTCGGCACTGGCCGAATTGCGGGACAAGCCGGGTTGCCGGCTGCTCGAAATCCACGTTTCATGTGGATCCCGACCGGACCTTGGACGCCCGAAGGATACACCGCTTGCCAACAAGCAGAAGTTTGTGGCCCGTCTGGAACAAGGTCATGATGGCTGAAGGCTTTTCCCTGTCCGGGCCGCGTCCCTGGACATTCCACAACCCGACGCGGGTGCATTTCGGCGTCGATAGCCGTTCCGCCGCGGCGGGGATCGTCGGCGACGGCCGCGCACTGATCGTCGCGACGCGTCGCGGCCGTTCCCAATTCGAGGCGGATGCCCTGCTCAGCCCGGTCGCAGCGCGCGCCGGGACGATCTGGTTCGACAATGTCCAGGCCAACCCCGGCCTCGCCGACTTTGCGGCGCTGGCCGATCGCGCGGCCATCGACGATGTTCGCGCAATCATCGGGTTCGGTGGCGGATCCGCGATGGATTCGGCGAAAGCCATTTCGGCGCTGATCGCCTGCCGCCGTGAAAAACTGTCGCTGCGGGACATTATCGGTCAGCCCGCGATTCTCGGCAATCTCGATTTCCCGCCGATCCATGCGCTGCCCACCACGTCGGGGACCGGCGCCGAGGTAACGCCCTTTGCAACGATATGGGATCATGAGGCGCGCAGAAAGCTGTCGCTTGCCCATTCGTCGCTCTATCCCGCAACCGCCATCGTCGATCCCGCCCTGACGCTGGGCCTGCCCGAAGATGTCACGATCGCCACGGCACTCGACGCGCTGAACCAGGCCTTTGAATCGGCATGGAACCGGAATGCATCGCCCTACACGCTCAGCCTCGCGGGGCTCGCGATCCAGCAGGGCATGAAGGCGCTCACCGCGCTTGCCGAGGATCTGACCGACCTGGACGCGCGGGCGCGCATGGCGGAGGCCAGCCTGCTCGCGGGCCTGTGCATCAGCCAGACGCGAACGGCGGTGTGCCATTCGATTTCCTATCCGCTGACCGCGCATTTCGATCTGCCGCACGGCATCGCCTGTGCCTTCACGATGAAGGCGGTGGTCGCCGATGTCCTGGCCGAGCGGCCCGATGTTATCGAACAAATTTCCGCGCTGGCAGGATATGCTAACGCAGCGGCGATGATCGAGCATCTGGATCGGATATTGGCGCTACCCTCGGTTCGTCGGCAGTGGCAGGCAGCCCTGACCGCGCCGGTAGCCGTGAAGGCGCTGGCGGGCGAGATGATCACCCCTGGTCGCAGCGACAACTTCATCCTGCCCCTCGACGAAACGCGTCTGCTGCGGTTGCTCGACCGCAGCCTGGCGCAGTAGCGGTTGTGTCATGAGTGACAGTGCATCTACCGCGCCCACTCCGAAGGACCGCGTCTGGCTCGATGCGCTGACGCGCGTCGCGGCTTCGCTGGATGGCGATCGCATCGCCTATTTCCTCGATACCGGAACCCTACTGGGCGCGGTGCGCGACGGCGCCTTCATTCCGTGGGACAATGACATCGACATCGGCATTCTCGACTGCCCGTACCACGATCCGCGGCTCAACGCGGCCATCGACGCGCTGGTTGCAGAGGGCTTTGTCGCAAATCGCTCGCCAACCGGGGTCGGCTTTTTCAGCCCGGCTGGCGTCGAGGTGAATCTGAAGCTTTACGAGGATGACGGCGACGGGCTTATCGGCGATTATTCGCATCATACGCATCCGTCGCGGCTATGGAATTTCCTCTATAATGTGGCGTCGGGCGAACACGTGTCGAGCCACGGCGGCCGACTCTCCTATCGCGTGAAATCGCTCTTGATCGCCATGCGCCCCTTGTGGCGGCTGCTGACCCTGCCTTGGCTTTCTTCGCGAATGACGCACAAGAAACTGGTATCGCGCGTTCGCAAAACCAGCCTGCTCCCGCTTGGCATCATCCGCTTCTACGACACCGATTTCCGTGCGCCCGGCGACTGCCGCACCTATCTCTCCGACCGCTATGGCGCATCATGGGAGACCCCCGTTCGCGACTATGACTATACGCGCGACGATCAGAGCATCGCGGGCAATCGTTCGTGACGACGTACAAGACCGATTCCTATCACGGTATTTTCAGGATCATCTCGTTGCTTGGCACGGCATCGGTGCTGAGCGTTGTATTTGGTCTGATCCGGATGAAATTTGCGGCGGTGCTGCTAGGCCCGATCGGGGTCGGAATCATCGGTCTGTTGCAGAATGTCTCCGGCATTGCAACCACGCTCGGCGACATGGGCATGCGCCAATCGGGCGCCCGCGCCATTTCGCGCGCGCGCGCGGGCGGTGATGAGAACGGGCTTCGCCGCGTCCGCGAAACGCTGGCGTGGATGGGCATCGCGCTCGCGCTGATGGTGGGCGGCGCCTTTTTTCTGTTCCGCAACGCCATCGCGCTCCGTCTGCTCGATCAGCCGGATCTGGCGAATGACGTGGGCTGGCTGACGATCGGCGTGGTAGCAACCATTCTGGCCGCCGCCCTGACAGCGATACTGAACGGCTATCAGCGGGTCGACGAGATCGGCCGGATTACCGTTATGTCGGCGCTCCTTTCCTGCATCATTTCGGTCGCCGCGTTCTGGCTGTGGCGCGATCAGGCCATTCTGATCGTGGTCATTTCGGCGCCCGTTATGCTGCTCTGCTATTCGGCCTGGTATGTCGCGAAGATCGGGGTCTTTCCGCGTTGGGTCCGGCCGACCGCCGCGCATCTGGCCACCGGCAGCGGTATGCTCAAGCTGGGTGTCTATGTCATGGCGAGCGCGCTGCTGCTGTCGGCGTGCGAATTCCTCGTCCGGCTCAGCATCCAGCGCGAATTGGGTGTGGTCGAAGTCGGCCTGTTCGCTGCGGCTTGGACGATCGGCGTCTATTATCTCAATTTCCTGATGATCGCGACATCGACCGAATTCTTTCCCCGTATCTCCGCCGGCATGGACGACCACGTCGCGCGCGACGCCGCGATCAACCTGCAATTCCAATCGCTGTGCATCGCATCGGTTCCCGTCGTGATCGCCTTGACCGCCTTTTGCCCGATCGTGCTGCAAATTCTCTACAGCAAGCAATTCGTCGTCGGCACATCGCTCGTCCGGCTGATGGCAGTGGGCGACGTGTTCCGGCTTTCCATCTATCCGCTGGGTTTCGTTCTTCTCGCCGCTTCGCATGGCCGGACCTATTTCCTGATGAAGCTTTTCGAAGGGTTGGCGTTCGCCGCGCTATCCGCACTCCTGCTTCCCCGCTTCGGCCTAGAGGGCGTCGGCATGGCGCATATCGTCACCTTCACGGCGCTCTTTTGTATCTATCAGTTCCTGCTCCGCCGTTTCCTGCGCTTCTCTCTATCGCCGCGTTCGCTGCTCTGCGTATCGACGCTGGCCGTCATAGCGATTGCACTGTCGGCCCTAGCGGGGCTAAGCGAAATACTCGCTGCGCTGACGGGCAGCCTGTTGGTGGTCGGCTGGCTCATTCTTGTCATGCGGTTGCTGAAGACGGTGCGAACCGGACATATGGACTGAATTGGGTTTTTTTAGTGTCGGCTAGCTATCTCGCCATTTTCGGATCGGGTTTCATCCTGTTTCTGGCCCACGCCTTGCCGTGGTTCATGCACGATGACGGTAATTTCGTCCGCAACCCGGCCAAGCTGGCGGCGCTGCTCAGCGGGCTTCAGGTAATTCCCCACTATTTCGTCGTCACGATCTGGCCCGAAGAATCGATGATCTTTCCTTTCTATGGGGACGGGCTTCTTGAGCTCTTGCCGCGGTTCGCGCTTTATTACGCCGCGGGCTTCGCCTTCATGATATGGGGGATCAGGCGTGGAATGAGGGGGATCGCCAATCAATCGACGCTGACAATCGATTATGAGCCTAACTATTACCTGATCTCAGCATTGATGTTCACCCTCTACATTCTAGCCATGTATCTGATGATCGACAAGGTCGGTGGCCTCAACGTCTTCATCCAGAATTTCGGCAACCAGACGGAGTTCCAATCCGGAACCGGTATTTTTCAGATCATCAAACTTCCGGCCGTTTATCTTTCGATCCTTTTTTTGGCCGTGCAGCACGCCAAAACCGGCAAGCCACATCTGCTGTGGATCATCTTGTACATCCTGATCGTGATCGCGATCGAATCAGGCTTGGGAGGACGACGGACGCCCATTCAGATCATTCTGTTTGCGATTGCGTCCATCTACATCATTAATCCCGAACGGCGCTTGTTGTCGTTTACGAATGTCGGCCTGTTCGCTGTCTGCGTGACGATCTTCGTCGTCATCTTGAATATCCGTGACAGCGCTTCTGGATACACCGAAGAGCGCGATGCCTTTTCCTATTTCATCAATTTCAGCTACAACGACATATATATTTTCGTTATCGATCATTTCTCGAGAAATGATTTCTGGTACGGTAAGATATTCCTTGATTTTCAGTACCGATTCACGGGTGGGCACCAAGGACTCCCCCCGCCATCGCTTGACGATGGAGTCTATATATACAACCTCTATCTCGGACGTTTTGCCGAACCGCCGATGAGCCTTGAGTTGATGGCGCAGAATTCGTGGCCACCGCGAACGTTCGGCAATGGCTATATGAATTTTGGATTTCAGGGCATCCTCCTCTTCTTTTTCCTGCAAGGATTAGTGACAGGCTGGACTTACAAGCTGGTGGTACGTACCGGCTTCAATCCCGTCTTCGTGTTTGTGTATCTGATTCTCATCTTCTCGTTCCAGATGTCAAATCTCAAGTTCACGGAGATGGCGCTGATCCTCGTCGGCCTTTTGCTGATTTTCGGGCCGGCCGCGCTGATCAATCGATGGCTGCCAAATGCCCGGCGTGGACTTGGCAATACGCCGCAAAGTTGAATATAGGCGACGGACCATCTCGTTGGCATCGATAAACCATCCCAAGACAAGCTGTTAGCTTTGTATCCGAAACATCTGAAAGGAAGATTGGACGTGAAGGTTGTATTGCTGTGCGGCGGCAAGGGTACCCGCCTTGGCGAGTTGACAGGCCGTCGCCTGCCGAAACCGCTCGTCGAAATCGACGGTCGACCGATCCTGTGGCACATCATGAAAAGCTACGCGCGCCAGGGCTATACCGACTTCGTCCTCTGCGCCGGCCATCTGTCGGAGATGATCAAGCAATATTTCCTGCATTCCAAGCTCTATGGCGGCGACATGCGGGTCAACACGCGCACCGGCGAGGTCGAATTCCTGGGCGGGGGAGACGAGGATTGGACGGTGACGATCGCCGACACAGGTGCAGAAACGCAGACCGCGGGCCGTATCGCCCGCGTCGCTCGCTACCTCGACCCTGAAGGCCCCTTCTTCCTGACCTATGGCGATGGTCTGTCCGACGTGGACCTGGCCAAGCTGCTCGCCTTTCACAAGGATCACGGCCGCCTGGCGACGATCACGGGCGTGGCCCCGCCGGGACGCTTCGGCGAGCTCGATCTCGACGGCAGCCGCGTGGCCGAACTGAAGGAAAAACCAGAAGAGACCGATCGCTATATAAATGGCGGCTTCATGGTGCTCGATCGCGAGTTCGTCTGCCGTTATTGCGAGGTTCCCGATGCCGACAACATCATGCTGGAACGTGCGCCGCTCGAACGCGCGGCGCTCGACGGCGAACTGATGATGTTCGCGCATCACGGCTTCTGGCAGTGCATGGATACCGCGCGCGACTGGGAATTGCTCGAAAAGCTGGCCAGCGGCCCCAAGGTGCCGTGGCAATGACGCCGGAGTTCCTGCAAGCTTTTCGTGGCAAGCGCGTGCTTGTCACCGGGCATACGGGATTCAAGGGCAGCTGGCTGACCTTGTGGCTCGAGCGTCTGGGCGCCGAGGTGGCAGGCTTCTCTCTCGCGCCGCCGACCGATCCCGCCATGTTCGATCTGTGCGGCGTCGCCGCCGGCATCGATCATCATATCGGTGATATTCGCGATACGGCCGATCTCGGCGAAGTCGTTCGCCGCTTCCGACCGGATGCCGTCTTCCACCTCGCGGCCCAGCCGATCGTGCGCCTGTCCTATGACGATCCCATCGAAACGGTGACGACCAATATCGTCGGCACGGCAAATGTACTCGAAGCCGTCCGCGCCCTTGACGCGCCATGCGCCGTGGTCGTCGTCACCTCCGACAAATGCTATGAAAATCGCGAGTGGATCTGGGGCTATCGCGAGGACGACCCGATGGGCGGCCACGATCCGTACAGCATGAGCAAGGGCGCGACCGAATTGGTGGTCGCGTCGTGGCGCCGCAGCTTCTTTGGCGCGAACAGCCTGGTCAAGCTCGCTTCTGCCCGCGCGGGCAATGTGATCGGCGGAGGCGACTGGGCGCAGGACCGGATCGTACCCGACTGCGTCCGCGCCTTTTCGGCGGGACAGAAAGTCGAGCTGCGCAATCCCGGCGCGACGCGACCTTGGCAGCATGTTCTCGAACCGCTGGGCGGTTACCTGCTGCTTGGCGCGCTGCTGTTATCGGACGAGGCGGATGCGTATTGCGAAGGCTGGAACTTCGGCCCGGCGACGGATGATGTCCAGCCGGTCGGCACCATCGTCCGACTGATGGCGGAGCGATGGGGCGATGGCGCAGCCTCGTCCATGTCGAAAGGTTCGCACCCCAAGGAAGCCGCGCTGCTGTCGCTGAACTGCGACAAGGCAATCGGGCGACTGCACTGGAAGCCCTGCTGGCATCTGGGTGCGCTCGTTGAACAGACGGTCGACTGGTACAAGGAATGGCAAGATAACCCGGCGGGGCTTCGGGGAAAAACCCTCGCCCAGATCGAGATGTTCGAACAAGCGATGATCGACCGCCGCATCGGCCACAGCTCCGTCGGCTGACATGCGAATATTGCTGGTCATCGACGGAATGCATCCACGCGACGGGGGGCCGCCTGCCGTGGTCGCGGGGTCAGCCATCGCGCTCAAGACCGGCGGGCTCGACGTGACAGTGCTGACCACGCTCATCCCCGGCGACGAGGCCGATGTCGAGCGGACGTGGGCCCCGATGATCGAGACGGGCGTCAAGCTGCAATATTGCATGCCGGTCGGATTGAAGCATCTTGTCGGACTGCAGGCCGTCGACCGCACCATGGCCGACGCGATCGAAGCGGCGGATGTCGTCCATATCCACGGTTTCTGGACTCCGGCCCTGATCAACGCCGCCAAAATCGCGCGGCAGACCGGTACTCCCTATTTCATTTCGACCCACGGCCTGCTCGATCGGCGCGCAATGACCTCGTCGAAAGCGAAATGGGTCAAAAAACAACTGGCCTTGGCGATCTTCGGATTTCGCCCGGTCTTCCGCGATGCGAGCGGCATCATTTTCGGCAGCGAGACCGAAGACAAGGAAAGCTGGGATCCGGTGCGCGGCATGCGCAAGCTCTACATACCGAACGGCGTCAAGGCGAGCGTCGGGCAAACGCCCGCCTCCCCCGCATCGCGGGAACGACTGTCGGTCATCGCGCCGCAGTTTGACGGTTGGCACCGATCCCTGCTGTTCTACAGCCGTATCCATCCGGAAAAGGGTCTGGATATGCTGGTGAAGGCGTTCAACGCGGTCGTACCCGATTTTCCGGACGTCGGCCTGTTGATTGCGGGGATCATGAAGGACGAACATTATGGCGCGATGGTCGCGCGGCTGGTCGAGGAATGTCCCATGCCCGACCAGATCGTCATGACCACAAGCCTGACCGGACCCGAAAGCCATTTTGTTTACTCGCTCTGCGACATTTTTGTGCTGCCCTCGCATGCGGAGGGATTTTCGGTGGCGCTGACCGAGGCGCTGGCGCATGGAAAGCCATCGCTCATCACACGCTATTGCCATCTGCCGCTCGTCGAATCCGAGGGAGCCGGCTTCGTCGTCGACCCCGATCCCGCGAGCATTGAGACCGGGCTTCGCAAATTGCTGTCGCGCACCGACGACGAACTGTCGGCGATGGGCGAAAACGCCAGATCCCTGTTCGAGCGGCGCTTCACCTGGGACCGCGTCGCGGAACAGCTTGCAGAGGCCTATGCATCGGGAATCCGCAATCGTGATGGTGAGACGCATGGCAGGCGGTAACTCGGTCCTGGTGACCGGCGCCACCGGGTTCGTCGGTGGTCGGCTGATGCGATATCTGCAAGGCACGGGTCGGCACGTCGCGGGCTG
Organism: Sphingopyxis microcysteis; assembly: GCF_012274265.1. Taxonomy (GTDB): domain Bacteria; phylum Pseudomonadota; class Alphaproteobacteria; order Sphingomonadales; family Sphingomonadaceae; genus Sphingopyxis; species Sphingopyxis microcysteis. The sequence continues at coordinate 806,179 of NZ_JAANYY010000002.1, read as the reverse complement.
GACACGCGCGGATGGAGACTTGCGTGATGGCGACGCCGTGCGCGCGCGGATCGCCAGCCTTCGTCCCGATCACATCTTTCATCTCGCGTCGCGACCGCCGGGATCCGGCGATGACTGGTCCCGCATCATGGAAGAGCAGCGCATGCTCGCCAATCTGGCCTATGCGATGCCGCAACATTGCACGCTCATATACACCGGCAGCATGGCCGAATATGGCCGCTCCGGCATACTTCGCGATAGCGATCAATGCACGCCCGACACCGTCTATGGCTGCGCCAAACTCGCCGGGACCAGCCTTGCCCTGGCGCTTCGCTCCATGCTCGATCTCGATATTCGCGTTGGACGGCTGTTCGGCGTCTACGGTCCCGGCGAAAGCCCTGCCCGCCTGCTTCCGGCATTGATCGAAAAATTGCGCGCCGGCGACAGCGTGCCGCTGAGTGACGGCCGGCAACTTCGTGATTTCATCCACGTCGATGACGCGTGCAAGGCGCTTGTCGCGTTGGGCGATGCATCGTCGGAGGCGAAGCCACCCGTCATCATGAACATCGGAACCGGCACGGGTGTGACCGTGACGGACGTCTGCACGATGACAGCCGACATCCTCGGCGCGGACCATCGCCTTCTCCGGTTCGGAGCCCTGCCCCGTCGTCCGGTTGATCAGGATTGCCTGGTTGCCGACGTCACCGCGATGCGCACCATTGTCGAGCCGCCCGCGCAACGCTGGCTCGATCGCGCTTCCGCGGCGCCGGCGATCGAGGAGATGATCGCGACCGCCGCAGCCGATAGCCTCGAAAAATCAGAATAGCTTTCTTTGCGCGTAGCCAATATTGGCTACGCGCAAGCCCTAATTCCTCACGCCCGATGACGATTCACGAAAGCACCCGTTAAGATGACCAGTAAGCTGGCCGAGCGAAGCTACCAGATTTGTACGCGCTGCATCATGGATACGTCGGACCCGAACATCGTCTTTGATGATGCCGGTCTGTGTGAATATTGCCATAATTTCGACGAGCAGATCCTTCCCAACTGGCACACCGACGAGCGCGGAGCACGCGAGTTGGATCAGCTTGCTGCGGACATCCGCAAAGCCGGCGAAGGCAAGGATTTTGACTGTATCATCGGGCTGAGCGGCGGGCTCGACAGTTCCTATGCGACCTTTGTCGCGTGCGAGCGCATGGGGCTGCGCCCGCTGCTCTTTCACGTCGATGCGGGCTGGAACACCGACCAAGCCGTCGGCAATATCGAAAAGCTGGTCGATGGGCTGGGGATCGAACTGTTCACCGAAGTGGTCAACTGGCAGGAAATGAAGGATCTGCAGACCGCGTTCCTGAAATCCCAAATCTCCGATCAGGACCTTCCGCAGGATGGCGCTTTCTTTTCCGCCCTGTACAAATTTGCCCGCAGTCACGGGATCAAATATGTTCTCACGGGCTCGAACTATTCGACCGAATGCTGCCGCGAGCCGGAGGAATGGGGCGGGTATCCCGGGATCGACAAGCGCCTGTTCAAAGGGATTCACAAGCGTTTCGGCAAGCGCGAACTGAAGACCTTTCCGCTTGTCGACATCATGATCTATAAAATCTGGTACCAGCGCGTGCTCGGGATGACGGTGGTGAAACCGCTGAACCTCGTGCCCTATGTCAAGGCGGAGGCCGAAGCCGAGCTGGAGCGTCGCTTCGACTGGAAACGCTTTCAGCACAAGCATCATGAATCGCGCTTCACGCGCTTTTACGAGGATTATTGGTTGCCGCGCAAATTCGGTTACGAAAAGCGCCGCGCCCATTTCTCGAGCCTGATCATGACCGGCCAGATGACGCGCGAGGACGCCATCGACCGCATTTCGCGACCGGAAATGGACGAACATTTCCTGAAGCAGGAGCTCGAATATGTCGCGAACAAGCTGGACTTGAGCGTCGATGAATTGCAGGAAATTTTCGAAGGCGAGAACAAGACCTTCCGCGATTATCCCAACAAGCGCTGGGCGATCGGTGTCGGCGCGACCGTGATGCGTCTGCTGGGGCTGGAAAGGCGCCTGTTCCGGTGATCAGGATCATCGACTATGGGCTTGGCAACATCCAGGCCTTTCTGAACGTGTACAAGCGCCTCGGGATTCCTGCGGAGCGCGCGACCGATCCTGCGGCGCTGGAGGGTGCGCGTCATGTGATCCTGCCCGGCGTCGGCGCTTTCGACCGTGCGATGAGCCTGTTCGACGCATCGGGCTTTCGCGCCCCTGTGGAGCGGCTGATCGCCGAAACGGAGGTCCGCGTGCTGGGCATTTGCGTGGGCATGCAGATGCTGTCCGAAGGAAGCGACGAAGGCGAGCTTCCGGGCCTTGGCTGGGTGCCGGGTCGCGTGCGGCACATCGACAGCCTCGAAAAGGCAAAAGGGCTGCCGATGCCGCATATGGGATGGAATGACGTCGAAGCGCGCGCGGGCGCAACGCTGTTCGACGGGCTCGACGATTTGCGCTTCTACTTCCTTCATTCCTATTATTTCGAGTGCCGAAACGAAGCGAACAGCCTCGCCACCGCCGAATATGGCGACCGCTTCAGCTGCGCCGTGTCCAACGGCCACGTCTATGGCGTGCAGTTTCATCCCGAAAAAAGCCATCACTGGGGGCAGGCGCTGCTCCGCAACTTCGCGCTGACCTGACATGCTGAGACCGCGCATCATCCCGACTTTGCTGGTCCATCAGGGCGGGCTCGTCAAAACCATCGGATTCAAGGACCCCAAATATGTAGGGGATCCGATCAATGCGGTGAAGATTTTCAACGAAAAGGAAGCCGACGAGCTGGTCGTGCTCGATATCGATGCGACGGTGAACGGCGCCGAGCCCGATTATCGGATGATCGCCAATCTGGCTGCCGAATGCCGCATGCCGCTGTGCTATGGCGGCGGCATCACCACCGTGGCGCAAGCCGAACGCATCATCAGCCTGGGTGTCGAGAAGGTTGCACTCAGCGCGGCGGCGATCGAACGTCCTGCCCTGCTCAGCGAAATCGCCGAACGCATCGGCCGGCAGAGCGTCGTCGCGATCATCGATGTCCGCCGCCGGACCGGGATGTTCCGCAAGGGGCTGGAGGTCACGACCCGCAATGCGACGCGGACGCATTCGGTGACGCCCGGCGAACTTGCGGAGGAACTGGAACGCGCCGGGGCGGGCGAAATCGTCATCAATTCGGTCGATCGCGACGGTACGAAAACGGGATATGACCTGGAACTGGCAGCCGAGATTCGCGAGCGGGTCAAGGTTCCGCTGACGATCCTTGGCGGCGCCGGATCGCTCGACGACATCGCCGCGCTGATCGGCACCTGCGGCACGGTCGGCGCGTCTGCAGGCAGCCTGTTCGTGTTCAAGGGCGGTCTGCGCGCGGTGCTGATCAACTATCCGGCGAGCGAGAAAAAGGACCAGATTTGCGCCGACGGCTTCGCCCGGCACCGCGCCTAGGGTCAGGGCCCCCAGATCACCAGCGGCTAAACAGTATCTGGAATGCCTCCGCATACCGAACGCCGATGTAGGCCCCCCGCACGCTGGCGAGCCCGGCAATCGCTTCGGGTGCCCGCGGACTATGTCCTGCGAGCTGCTGCGACGCATAGAGCGACCAGGCGGCCAGCTTTGCGTCCAGATGGTCGCTGATGTCGACGAACTCGTTCGGAACGAACGCCATCGCCGCCTCGCCCGGCCGCAGGTGCGTCTCGGTCGGCGTTTCGTACATCGCCAGCATCTTCACATACGGCGCGCGATAGGGCCGTGCGGCGACCTGCGCCGCATAAGCGATCTCGTAATGATCGCGGTGCAGATCGTGGACGAAGGGCACAAAGACCCGTTCCGGTTCGATCCGCGCGAACAGCGCCGCGACCCGCATATTCGTGTCATGGGTCGGATGCTGATCGACGCAAGAGGCGGGCAGTTCCTCGAACAGAAGTTCAGTGACGCCCAGGCGCTCACAGGCCTTTACGGCCTCGCCGCGAACGACGTCCCATGTGCTTGGCGGCCAGAGCGGGTGCGGTTTTTCGCCATGTCCCGTCATGACGGCGACGGTGACGGCCCAGCCCTCCGCGGCGAGCCGGGCGATCGTGCCTCCCATCCCCAAGGTTTCGTCGTCGGCATGCGGCGCGATGACCAGAGCTTTACGCATGACCCATTCCCCCGATGTCGCCCAGCCGCGGTTGTCCCTTCAACGCCGGCAAGGTCTCTCCGTCTTCGCCGAGAAGCTCGTAATCGTCGATCCGGAAGCTGCTGCCGCCACCGCAGCGAACATACAGGGCGCCGTCACAAATCCGAAAGACCTGTCCCGTCTGGGCATGCCATTCCGAAGCGTCCACCGGCTCACCGCGCCAGACCATCAACCGATTCCTCCCCCATGCCGTGAAGGCGCCAGGATAGGGTTTGGTGACCGCGCGGACCAGGCGATCGATGTCCTCTGCGTTCGCCGACCAGTCGATCCGGCCATCTTCGGGGCGGCGCATCGCGAAATAGCTTGCCTGGCTGGCATCCTGCACCTGGGCGGGAATCTCGCCCGCCTTCAATTGTGCCAGCAGATCTCCGATCATTTCCTTCAATGCCACCAAGTGCTGCTCGTAAAGCGTGGGGAGATCGACGCGCGGCGCCAGCGGGAAAGCTCGCTGTGCGGCGATCGGTCCGGAATCGACGCCCTCGTCGATCCAGAACAGGCTGCCCGCCGTTTCGCGCATACCGAGCAGGATGGTCCATGCCAGCGCCGAACGACCGCGCCCCTTGGGCAAGGGAGCCGGATGATAACCGAGAACGCCCTTGGCCGCGCACGCGCACAGCGCCTCGCCGACGAGCCGCGACCACCCGATGACGAAGATGAAATCGGGGTTCAGCGCGCGCACACGCTCGACCACCGCATCGCTGTTCGCATTCTGCGTTGCCAGCAGTTCCACGCCATGTCGCGCGGCAAGCGGCGCCAGATCGACGAAATCCGAATGCATCCCCGATCGTTCGGGCGGAAGCGTGATCACCAGTTGGAGCGCGCATTGCGCCTCGACGATCGCCTCAAAGGCCACGCGGGTCGAATCGACGGCGCCGATCAATATGATGCGGGGTCGGTTCAAGCCATCTTCTCCATTTCATCGAGCGCGCGGCGGATCAGTGGTTCGTCGCGGCGCTCGCCCCTCAGGACCGTGATCAACGTTTCCCAGACGATCCGGAAATCGCCGATCAGGCTATGATGGCCGATATAATATATGTCCACGGCGAGTTTCTCGTGGTTCGACAGCAAGGTGTTGCCGCTGACCTGCGAAAGTCCGGTCAGCCCGGGACGTACCGCAAGCCGCGCCCGCGCGAACATCTGGTTGATTTCCATCGTCGGCGGCAAAGGCCGCGGCCCGACGAAGGAAAGATCGCCCGCCAGAATGTTGAGCAGCGAGGGCAACTCGTCGACGCGCAAACGGCGGACAAGGCGACCAACACGCGTCACTCGCATGTCATCGGGCAACAATTCGCCGGTTGCGTCGGTCGCATTGCTCATGCTGCGCCATTTGTAGAGCGCAAAGACCTCGCCGCCCTGCCCGGCGCGTCGCTGTACGAAAATCAGCGGCAGTCCCAATGACGCGAACACCATGATCGCGGTTAGCATGACGACGGGAAAGAACAGAACGCCGACGATCAGCGCCAGCATGATGTCACAGAGTCTCTTCACCCGCGCCGCCCGCCCCGAAATCCGCCGCCCACCTTTCCGGCGGCGCACGATGCAGCTCCGCTTCTATAAGCAACGCTGCGATCATCCAGCATTTCTGGCTCCCGATGGAATGTCATCACATCGGCCGTGCCGGGTTACCGATCACCGTCGCTCCGGCTGGGACGTCCTTCGTAACCACCGCCCCCATGCCGATAACCGCACGCTCTCCGATCCGCAGCGGGCTGGCGGCGGTGCCCTGTTTGATGATCGCGCCCGATCCCACATAAGCATGGTCGCCGATATGGACATTGCCATTGCACCGGACGCCCGGCGCGAAGGTGACATAATCCCCGATGATGCAGTCATGTTCGACATAAGAGGAAATGTTGCAGTGAAAGGAGCGACCGATCCGGATGTTCGACGTGATCGTGACAAAAGGCGAAATAATGCTCCCGGGGCCGATCACGACATCGTCCATGATCGTCGCGTGGGCGGAAAGCACATCGACAATACCGATGCCCCTGTCGAGCACGCTGCGCTCGATATTCTGCCGGATCACGGAGTTTGCGATGGCGATCGCGACTGACTTCCGTTCGCTTTCTACCGCCAGAAACGCCTCCCAGCCCAACACCGGCTGTCCGTTGATCTGCGGCGCGACGGCTCCATCGTTGATGAACACCAGATCGGCCCGCTCTCCCGCGAGTTGTTGGCGCAGCAGGGGCATGACGCCCCGCCCGCATCCGCCGGCACCATAAATCCCATAGAGCGGCCTGATCATTGCCTTCTCCGCGCGGCGACCGGCATCGCCCGATCGGCGGCAACCTCACGAAACCGGCGGCGGGGAAAATGATGTTCCGGACCGTCGCCCGGAATCCTCACCGGCCAGCCGCGCATGTCACTTCGCCGGCGCAGCTTTGGCCAGCGCCAGATTGCCGACGATCAGGCTCGCAGGATTGGTTCCGATCCCGCCGGCGATCCGCATGTCGAGCCGCACAACCTCGCAATTGCCGGGCAAGGGCATGCTCAGCACCTTGTTCTGCGGAACACCCTGATCGAGCAGATTGACTGATGCCTGCCGCGCGCCCTTTGCCTTGCCGGCAACGCAGGTCGCGACCCACGACGCCGAACTTTGCAAATTGGGCGCCCGATCGTGCACACGCCAGCGAAGCTGCGATCCTGCCTGCGGCGCGATCAACTTCGTCGCGGCCATGCCGATCGTGCCCGGCGCACCGAAAAACTCCATCCCGCTGCCGCCGGCATCAAGGCTGATCGGAGTGCCCCCGAAAGCATCGTTGGCAAAGGACCAGATGAAGGGTGGGTAGCCGGTGTCGAGCCGTCCATCGACCATGCCGCTGACATTGCGGAGCGCCGCGGCCTTGCCGTTGGGAAGCAGGGGATAGAGGCGCAGCGCGACATCCTCGGCTTCTTCCTGAACCAGGCGGTTCACCAGCTTGGCATAAATGGGTTCCAGCTCGTCGCTGCGGGGTGCCTTGGCACCATTTTCGAGCAGCAGCAGGCCAACGGGTCGTGCCTTGGGCAGCGTATCGACCGCGGTGCGAAGCAGCGCCGGATACCAGGGATTTTTCATGCCGACATAAGGCTGAAGGTATCGACGCCCTTCGCGCGCGATCATCACCGCCGCCAGTCGAGGGAGGATTTCCGCGCTCGCCGCCGGTTCCGACCGGATGATCAAATCATAGCGCCGCAAGCCTTCGGCGATCTGTTCGCGGCGAAAGGCGTCCTCCGCCAGCCACAGCTGGACGGCGGCATCGCGCCGTGTAACCTGCGCAGCGCGCGTCATCACGCGGCGAGCCGCTTTCAGGTCGTTCTGCGCCTCGAAACCCTTGCCGATCATCCACAGCGACCGCGCCGACAGCGGAGCATAGCCAAGGCCCGCGCGGCCCGAAGCGATAAAGCGCTTCGCATCCACCTTCTTCTGTTTCTGAGACACATCGAGTGCCAGCGTCCGCTGCCCGCTCCGCCACGAAAAGAAGCTGCCGCCAAGCGGCCGGAAGCTGTCGATGCTGATCCCCGTCGATGCCGCGGCCTGCGAAAAAGCGAGCACGGAAAGCAGCAGCCCCGCGAGCAACGCGAAAAACAGTTTCGGGGTCAGTCGAAACGACAGCTTTTCCGCCGTTGTCCGCCGGGAACGCGCGATAGTCATCAGTCCTCCGCACCATCACGGTCGCGGCCATAACCATAGCCATAGCCATAGCCGTAACCATAGCCCGACTGCTTCGCGCGATATTTGGTCAGCAATGCGCCCAGGATATGTGCACGCGAATCACGCAAGCGCTGGATCGCAGACTGCGACGCGCGAACCGCTGTGCGATCGGCCTCGATGACATAGACCACGCCTTCGACGACGTTCGCGATCAGCGGCGCATCGGACAGGCCGAGCATCGGCGGGCTATCGAGAATCACATGGTCGAACTTGCTCGCCAAATGCTGGACAAAAAGGGCCAGCCGCTCACCGCTAAGCAGTTCAGACGCGCTCGGCGGCGTCGGCCCTGCGGCAACGAAAAATACGTTGGCGCTTTCGGTCTGTTGCAACAGGTCCTGCCAATTGTCATCACCCGCGAGGAAGTTCGAGACACCGCGCAGGTTTTTGAGCCCAAGCCGCGAGGCCAGGATCGGTCGACGCATATCGACATCGACGAGCACGACCGAACCTGACGTCCGTCCAAGGACACGGGCGAGCGAATAGGCAGACGTCGACTTGCCCTCGGCCGGTGACGTACTCGTCAGCGCGAAGGTCTTGGGCACGCCATGGTCGGTTGAGAAGCTGAGGTTCGTTCGAACCGTCATATAGGCTTCGGACAGGACCGACTTCGGATCGTCCATTTTTTCCAGAGACTCGTCGTCGACCGCCGGGATCGCGCCGAGCAGGGGGACGTCCAGCTTTGTTGGAACCTGGCTCGGTTCGCGAAGGCTCTCGTCGTGATTTTCAAGTACGAAGATCGCAACGGCCGCCAGACCGACGCCGCCCAACAGCGCCATGATCAGATTGATGAGTAGCTTCGGCGACGACGGCTTTTCAGGCATCGGCGCCGGATCCACCACCGAGATATTGTTCGTGCCTACGCCGGCAACGCCGATTTCCTTGTACCGCTGCAAAAGCGAATCATAGAGTTGGCGGTTGGTGTCTACCTCGCGCTGATAGATATTATATTGGATGCTCGACCGGTTTTCGGCATCAAAGCGCCCGAGCAGATCGTTGACGCGCGCGCGCAATTGCTCCTCACGCTGCGACGCGGCTTCGAAGTCGGCCATATAAGCATCGCGAACGCGCTTTTCCTCGGACCCAATCGCGCGATCGAGCGCCGCGACCTGCTGTCGAGCGGCTTGCGCTTCCGGATACTCGGGATCGAAATGCACGAGCAGATCCTGATATTTCGCATTGGCTTCGGCGCGGCGCTCATGAAGGCCACCCAAGGCCTGATTCTCGATACCAAGCTGCGTGCCGCCCGCCGAACGCGCTGCACGAAGCCGCGCCTCCGCCTGCGTGCGTTCAGCGCTGGCTTGCAACAGGAAGCTGTTGAGCTGGTCGAGATTCCTCGATGCCAAGGTCTGCGTGGTCTGGGTTCGCCCTTCCATGCTCTTCGTTTCCGACAGACGGACGATACCCTGACGTGCGGCATAATTCACAAGGTCGCGTTCCGACTGCTCAAGTCGTTCGCGCAAACCCTGAAGCCGCGTTTCCAGATACACGCGCGCATCGGCGGTCGAAGCCAGCCGGCGATCCATGCTTTGCAGCGCGAACTCATTGACCCAAGTCTTTGCCACCAGCTGCGAAATCTCCGGCGAGGCGCTGGAATAGCTGACGTCAATCAGAGCCGAACCACGAAGTGGGGACACCGACAGATGTTCGATCAGCAGATCGACGGCCTGGCGCTGCCGTTCGCGGATGTTGCTGACCGACATGGTGTCGCTCTTGCCGCCCGACAGAAAACCCTCACCTACAGGGGTCGCGCCATGTGCGGCGAAGAAATCCTTGTTCGTCGCAAGCCGCAGACGACGTTCGACACGCTCGGCCAGCGAGCGCGCGTTGAGCAGCGAATATTGCGTCAGGTAGAATTCCTGATTGGGCGTGCTGTCTTCGCGCTGAAGCCCCTCGACATTTGTGACGTTCGCCTGCTCGCGCGCGATTTCGATGCGCGACGTCGCCGTATATTGCGGCGTCATCAGAAGGGTCAGGACCATGCCAATGACCAGCGTCACCGCGACAATCGCCCCCGCCAACCAGATGTGGCGCTTCAACGCATTCCAATATTCCAGGAGCGTGGGTGGCGACCAGCTGGTCTTGGTTCCACCGGCGGCGCTCTCACCAATAGTTTGCGCAGGAAATTGCATGTTGGACATCAAATCAAAACTCACACAAGCCGGATAGCCGGTCAGCGGTTGTCGAGAACCGCAACCAGGGGGGAGATGAACAGCGGCGCAATCGTCACCAGCTGCTGAAGCAGGCGACGCGACGGCGAATCACCGATGACGACGATGTCGTTGGGATAAAGGATCGGATCGGCATAAGTGCCGCGACGAATAGCCGCGAGGTCATAGAGCGCGATCATCGATTGGCCGTTCACCGTACGATGAATGACGACTTCGCGAAGCTTGGCAAAATCGGTCGCGCCCTTGGCCGCAGCAACGCCGCGCATCAGCGTCATGCCGCCGACCATGGGATAATTTCCCGGCTGCTCGACTTCGCCGTCTATCGTTACGAACCGGCTGACCGATTCCTCCAGATTCACCGCGACGCGCGGGTTGCGCATGTGCCCGGCGCGCAACTGCTGCGTCACGCGCTCGGTGGCCTCGGCGATCGTCAGATTGTTGAGGTCGATCGGGCCCGCGACAGGCAGCGTGATGATGCCCGAGCTGTCGGCGGTTACCCGGCGATCGGACAGTTGCTCGATACCGAGTACATCGACGATCAGCTTGTCATAGGCGCCGATGCGATAGACATAGCCTTGCGCCTCCCCGGTCTGCCCCTGGGGGCCGGGTAACTCGCTCGCCTCGACACGCGTCACATTCGAACCCCCGATGCCGCCCTTGCTCAGGCTGTCTGCACAGCCCGCGACGGACATGGATAGCAGGGCCATCGCCCCTACCAGTGCCAGCTTGACCTGATTTCCGGACTTGGATCGTTGCATAAAACTCTTCAGACTCTTCATTTCTCTGCCGCCCGATAGGCGTTGGAACACCATGCCGCAGCAACTGCCGTCAGCATCATAAGCGAAGGAACGCGCAGCGGATAGTCAGCCGCGCTATTGAGTGCAAGCATGACAATGATCACCAGCCCCGCCCGTCCGAGCACCTGCGCCTGAAAGCCCGGCTTCTCGGAGGACAGGTTGCGCGTTCTGAGCTGGAACCGAACCGCGACAAGACCGAGCCAAGCCGCCCACAGGATCAGCAGCACGGCAGGAATGCCAGCCGTCAAAAGCAACTCAACGAAGTCGTTGTGCGCGTGATTGAAATAGGTCGCCGCAATCAGGCGGTTGGGTTCGAAAATCTGATAGGTTTCGACAAAGGTGCCAAGCCCGCTTCCAAAGGGGAAAAAATGGCCAACCGCTTCCATGATCGTAGGCAAGGCGCTGAAACGCAATTCGCCTGCAGGATCGGTCTCAAGCAGACGCTGCACCGCCGTCGTGCGCGCCGCGACGATCACCGCGAAGAGGAGCAACAGGCCGGCCAGCCCGAAGCCGATGAGCCGGCTGCGAACGTCCGTTTTTCGTTCGGCCGAACGCACCTTGGCGACGGGTGAGCGATACACCCACCAGGTCGACGCAATTCCCATCAGGCCCAGCACAATACCGGCGCGAGACCCCGTCATCAGAATCAACGGAACCAACAGCAGCGCTCCGGCAATCGCTATCGCCCGATGAAAGTTGAGCTGTTCGGGCTTGCCCTTGAAAAAGGAAAGGTTGGCGGCGATCAGCGGATACATCGCCGCTAGGAAGGTCGCCTGATGATTTCGGTTCGAAAACAGGCCGACACTGAGCCCGTTGTTCGTGATGCGATAGAAATAAAGCGGCCCCTGCGCCGGCCCGATCGCCTGGAGCATGCCGATCACGCCGCTCACAAAGCCAAGTCCCAGCAGCACGAGGACCAGATGGCGCTGCGATCGCATATCCATTGAAAGCACCAAAATCAACGCAGCGAGCGGCGCGGCGAGGGAGAAAAGCGCGTTCCAGGTGCGAGCCTGCGCGATGGACAACGGCTGCCAAGGCAACGCCATTCCGGCATCGCGATAAATGGCGGCCAGTAACTCACGCCCCGGCAGCGACGACCATATTGCGGGCGGAAGGGGAACGAGATGCAATATGGGAAGCGCGATCACGGCGATCGCCAGCAACATGATGCCGCGCCCGTTCTGCCAGGCGTCCCTCCAATAGGTCGCCGCGACGACAGTCAAAAACAGCATGGACAGCGGGCGCCAGAGAAGCAGCGACAACAGGTCGTCGCGGGCACCCCCGGCGATCAGAAAGCCCGTGCAGAGAAGCGCCGCCAGCACGAAGAAGGCGAATCGCGCCCGCGATGACGCCGTGCTGGATTGCGACGAAAATACGCCGGTCTTTTGCATTGTTTCAATCACCGCCTGGTTCTGCGACAGCCCCGACCCGTTCCGATGGACGGTCTTCGGAGTTCAAGGACGCCGGGCTATAGTCTGGAACGACGTGACGCACCACAGCCATTGCAGCTTCCGCATCACCCGCATCGAGCGCGAGAGCGATCCGGTCGAGCGATAGTTTGAGTTCGCTCCATTCCAGCCGCTTTTCCCGGGCCCGCATGATACGGCTGTGATCAGTCGGTTCGGGATTGTCGCCGATCAGAAGCTCTTCGTACATCTTCTCGCCGGGGCGCAATCCGACCTCTTCGATAAGGATGTCGCCGTCGGGATTATCGTCGTCACGGACCGAACATCCCGACAGCTGGATCATCGATCGGGCGAGATCCATGATCAGCACCGGCTGCCCCATGTCGAGCACGAAGACCTCGCCGCCCTTTGCCATTGCGCCAGCCTGCATGACGAGCTGCGCCGCTTCGGGGATTGTCATGAAATAACGCGTCACGTCGCGATGGGTCAAAGTCACGGGGCCGCCCGCGTTGATCTGCGCCTGGAAGCGCGGAACGACCGAACCGCTGGAGCTCAGGACATTGCCGAAGCGCACCGACGAAAATACGGTGGCGGACGCGCCTTCCGCCGCCCTTCCCTGCACGACGAGTTCGCAGAACCGTTTGGACGCGCCCATGATGTTCGTCGGCCGGACCGCCTTGTCGGTGCTTACGAGGATGAACCGCGCGGTGCCCACCCGCTCGGCCTCGATGCAGCAATTATAGGTGCCGAATATATTGTTCCGCAGACCCGATACCGGATTGGCCTCGACCAGCGGCACGTGCTTGTAAGCTGCCGCATGAAAGACGGTTTGCGGTCGGTGCTTCTGCATCACGCGCCGGACGGCGGCCGCGTCGGAAACATCGACAAGTTCCGGAACCAGCACCACATCATCGCCCGCCGCGCCGCTTTCTTCCAGCTCGGTCAGGATGGTGTAGAGCATGAATTCGGACTGCTCGACGAGCACGAGGCAGCTGGGGCCGCGCGCAAAAACCTGTCGGCACAGTTCAGCGCCGATCGACCCGCCCGCCCCCGAAACAAGGACGACCTTGCCGGCGATCGCACCGCCCAGCAGTCGCTCGTCGGGCGGAACGGGATCACGGCCGAGAAGGTCTTCGACGCGGACTTCCATCAGGTCCTTGATCGAGACCTCGCCGCCGATGATGTTCCCGATACTGGGCAAAGATCGAACCCGAACCCCATGATTTTTTAGCTGTTCCACGATCTCGCGCCGACGCGCGCGCGTCGCGCTCGGCAAGGCGAGCAGGATTTCGTCGATTCCAAGTTCGCCGATGCAGCGTCCCACATCCGTGCTGGAATGAATCATGATGCCATCGATGCGATCGCCGACGATGCTCGCGTCATCGTCCAGATAGCAGGTCAGGACGAGGTGGCTTTCATGACGAAGCGCCAGCCCAAGTTGCTGCCCCGCACGACCGGCGCCATAAATGGCGACGCGCTGTTGCCGTCCACGATGGACGAGGTGGAGAACGTCGACAAGAGCGTAGCGGATGACGACACGACTGGTTGCCAAAAGCATCAGGAAGATCATCGGCTGCAGGACGCCGATCGTGCGCGGCACGCCATCGACCCCCAAAAACGAGAAGACCGTCAGCATCACAAGCGACAGGAAAAGGCATGCGACCGCGATGTCGGCGATCGTGCGTCCTCCGGCCGTCCGGATGATCGAACGATAGATACCGGCAGGGACCGCAATCAGGAACCAGGCGGGAAGCGCGACCGCTATTACGACGAGGACAGGAGCACCGAACAGATTCCACTCGCCCGTTCGGATTGAATAGGCGCACCAAGCCGACCCCACGCAAAGCAGGGCATCCATCAGGAATGCGAACAACCGCCGCAAGCGACGCGGCAGGTCCGCCATCCGCCGCAGGACCGCAACGATGGAGGCAAATAGAACGGGTGTTTCCAGGGACTGAAATTCCATGAAATCAGAAACTACAAATGCTCGCATTAGAATGCATCGAACCGCCGCCATTCGCCAAAAAGATGCTTCAGCGCGAAGTAAATTGCACGCGCCGCAACAACAGCCCTCGCGCCTTAGAGCCGTCGCCAGCATCGCGCAATCCAATTCCTTGGCAGCCGAACTTGATGCTGCAAATTTCCATCGTACAAGCGATTGAGACCCGCTCGCCACTCGCCATACGTCGCAGGATGATGCGAATGAGATCGCCGCGGATTTACGCCATGAAAAGAGTATCAATATTAGAGATGCGTCACGACCATTTGTGCCGATGTGTTCATCGACCGCAGCGACCCAGGACCAGGCAGAGCAACCATAACGACCGCAATCCTCGTTGCATGCATCACCGGATCCATAGGTATCATCATCGCGAAGCGTACGGTCAAGCTGATCGAAGAGGCCTGCGGACGCAGGGCCGAATATCATTTTCTGCCGATACAGACGGGTGATTTCCATGAACTCTACGCCGACATTGACGCCGCTCCGCGGAAAACAGACTATAAATCAGCGATAAACATCAACGAGAGTACTCGGCGCTCTGTGACTTGGTATAAGGAACACAGTGGTAAGCCGTAATCAGCCTAGGCAGTGTTGACAAATCACGTCAGCCATCGCCGTGCGGCAGCGAGGCTGAGGAAGCTCTCGAAGGAGAGGGTTTGTCATGGCGTGTAGCGGTGCGCCGTTGCTGTTTGAGCTTGCCGAACATACTTTTTGAGCTTGCCGAACATACTTTCGACGCGGTTGCGGTCCTTGTGGCGGCGATAGCCGAGATGCTCGGGCACCTTGCGGTTCGAGCGTGGCGGGATGATCGGCAGGATACGCCAGGCCAGGAGGCTTTCCCGGAAGCGGCCATCACCACAGCCCTTGTCCGCAAGCCGCGCCTTGGGGGTGACGACGGGGATGGCCATCAGCGGGTCGGCAGCGGTGTGGTCGGAAGCCTTCCCCCGGTCGGGATGAAGCCGACAGGCAGTCCTTTATTGTCGCAGCGGGCGTGGATTTTGCTCATAAAACTGCCGCGTGATCGACCATGAGCGTTCGCACAAGCCCCCTTTTCCGCCCGCTGCCCAGACCGGCCGCGTACCTGGTGCTGTCAATCACGTGCTGCCAGTCGTCAGTCAGACTCAGATCGACCAGTTTCTGCCGCAGTGCGTCGCAGACACCCTGTTCAGCCCACAGACGGAAGCGCAAATGAACCGAGTTCCATTTGCCATAACACTCATGCTTGCCGCGCGAGGGGCGGCCGACCCGAAGCACGTAAAGCATCCCATTAAAGAAGAGCCGGTTATCGCCCGCTAGCCGCGCCCACCGACCGCGCTCAGGCGGCAGCAACGGCTCAATCAGTTCCCACGCCGCGTCTGAAAAATCCCCGCGACCCATGACTTCTCTTCAAAAAGCAGTTTTGAATCAGAAGTCTACGCGATTGAGAATCCCCTTTATCAACACGACCTAGTCGGCCCTCTTTGCGGGGTTGGTCTTCAAATAGCGTCGTTCGTCGCCCTCGATCACTATCGCAGTTAGTATCCCGGATTTATAGGCGCCGGTATCAATACCGATCCGGTTGGGCCATTCGTCAACATCATCCCGAATCGTATGCCCGTGCACGATCATCACGCCGTGATCGCGCTCATCATAAAGGAAGTCGTCGCGAATCCAGCGCAGATCGGCCAGCGCCTGTTTTTCCAGCGCGACACCCGGCCGGATTCCGGCATGGACGAATACGTAGTCCCCGATTTCGATAGCATCTTCCCCCTGCCCGAGAAACTCAACGTGTGTTTCCGGAACCATCACCGAAAGCTGCTCTGCGACTTCTTCGAAGGTAGCAGTCTCCAAGCTAGTCTCGCCCACCCAATAGCTCCTGACTGTGGCCTCGCCTCCGATGCGCATAAAGTATCGCAGTCGTCTGACATCGCCCGTCAGCGCCGCAAGAAAACACTCTTCGTGGTTACCAATCAGTAACCGGGTGTCCGCAAATTCCTCCCGCAGCCGGATCGCGCGTTCGATAACTTCGGCGGATTTAGGGCCGCGATCAACAAGGTCGCCGAGCAGAATCAGCGTGACCTGAGCAGGCTCGCGAGCGGCATTATCGGAACGAATCATTTCGATGAGTTCGGCGAACAGGTCGTCGCGGCCATGAATGTCGCCAATAGCGTAGACACGCCGCCCTTGCGGAACCGCAAAGCTGTTTCCCGCAACGAAAACCGGCTTGCTATTACGCTTCCAAAACATGGAAAAGTCCAACTTTCAATCTTTAGTGGCACTGGTCGGAAGTTGCCTCCAGTCCGCGGCAACCCCTAGCCTGGCCTTGGACAGGTGACAATATATGCCATTGTCCCGAGGAGGTTGCTAGGGCGCTCCTTACTGTCGGCCTTTGCCCAGGATCGTCGCGGTTTAAGGGTGTCGCAAGCTTTGGAGCTTAATCGCCAATTAGCCACGACCAGCCCTGGACACGGCTCAAACGGTGTCGGAGGATGTTATGACCAAGGTAATGAACGTCTTCGGGACGCGTCCGGAGGCAATCAAGATGTTTCCAGTCGTCCACGCGCTTAACGCGCGGACAGACATCAAAGCGCGGGCGTGCGTGACTGCGCAGCACCGCGAAATGCTTGACCAAGTGCTCGAAATCGCACGAATCGTACCCGACTTCGATCTGGACCTCATGACGCCCAATCAGTCGCTCGACGCGCTACTCGCCCGCCTCGTCACGGGGATAGGCGAAACCTTAGACGCCGAACGGCCCGACCGTATCCTCGTCCATGGCGATACACTCACGACCATGGCTGCCACCCTTGCCGCCTATTTCCGTAAGATCCCGGTTGGCCATGTTGAAGCGGGCCTGCGCAGCGGCGACATTTATCACCCCTGGCCCGAGGAGGTGAACCGCAAGGTTGCCGGCGCGGTTGCCGACCTGCATTTCGCGCCCACGGAGACCGCGGCGGCCGCGCTGCGTGCCGAGAATGTCCCTGCGGACCGCATTCACGTCACAGGCAATACCGTGATCGACGCCCTGCTCGCGACCAAAGCGCGAATCGATGAAGAACCCGCGCTTGCCGCCGGGCTCGATCCGCTGCTCGCGCGTTTTGCGGGCAAGCGGATCATCGCCGTTACCTCGCACCGCCGCGAGAATTTCGGCGACGGGATGAAAGCGATCGCCGATGCCATCGCGGGGATCGCTGCGCGGCCCGACGTCGCGGTGATCTTTCCCGTGCACCCGAACCCGCATGTTCGCAGCGCGATGGAGCCCATTCTCGGCGCGCTGGACAATGTCGCGCTGATTGATCCGCTCGACTATCCGCATTTTGTGCGGCTGCTTGCGCTCAGCACTATCGTCCTCACCGACAGCGGCGGCGTGCAGGAAGAAGCGCCTTCGCTGGGCAAGCCCGTGCTCGTCATGCGCGAGACCACCGAACGCCCCGAAGGCATCGAGGCGGGTACCGCGCGCCTTGTCGGCACCGACAAAAATCGCATCATTTCTGAAATTTTCAGCCTTTTGGACGATGAAGGCGCGTATAACGCCATGGCGCGCGCCCATAATCCCTTTGGCGACGGCAAGGCGGCGACACGAATTGCGGAGATTATTGCGCGTGCCCATCGATAGCGAACAGACCGTCACCGTCCTTGGCCTTGGCTATATTGGCCTGCCGACTGCGGCGCTGATTGCGCGATCGGGCTGCAAGGTCACTGGCGTCGATGTCAGCCAGCATGTTGTCGACACCGTCAACAACGGCAAGGTGCATATCGAAGAAGTCGATCTCGACGGTTTGGTCCAGGGGGTGGTTTCGCGCGGCGCGCTCGTCGCATCGACCGAGGTCGCGCCCGCCGACGTCTTTGTCATCGCGGTCCCGACTCCGCATGACGACGAGCATCGGCCTGACATCGCCTATGTCCTGTCCGCCGCGCGCGCCATCGCGCCCCAGCTGCAAGTCGGTAACCTCGTCATCCTCGAATCAACCTCGCCCGTCGGCACGACCGAAAAGGTCGCCGCGCTGCTCGCCGAGCTCCGCCCCGACCTCAAGGTACCGGGCGCCTGCACCGGCGCTGCCGACATCTTCGTCGCTTATTGTCCCGAACGCGTGCTGCCGGGGCGCATCCTCGTCGAGCTGGTCGATAACGACCGCTGCATCGGCGGCATTACCCCGCGCTGCGCCCGCCGCGCGATGACCTTCTATCGCCAGTTCGTGCGCGGCGCGTGCGTCACCACCTCGGCGCGCGCCGCCGAAATGGTCAAGCTGGTCGAGAACAGCTACCGCGACGTCAACATCGCCTTTGCCAACGAACTGTCGATGATGGCTGAACAAATGGGTGTCGACGTGTGGGAGGTGATCCGCCTCGCCAACCGGCACCCGCGCGTCAACATCCTCCAGCCCGGGCCCGGCGTCGGCGGTCACTGCATCGCGGTCGATCCCTGGTTCCTCGTCCACGGCGCGCCCGACCACAGCCGCCTGATCCGCACCGCGCGCGAGGTCAACCTCGCCAAGACCGCGCATGTTGTCGGCGCCGCCGAAATGCTGGTGTCGCAGCACCCGCAGGCGCGCGTCGCCTGCCTCGGCCTCGCCTTCAAACCCAATATCGACGATTTTCGCGAAAGCCCTGCGGTCGAAATCGCCGCCGCGCTTGCCCGGCGCTTTGGCAAGCAGGTCAAGATCGTCGAACCCTATGCGCGCGGCCTGCCGATGGAATTTGCTGGCACCGGCGCCGAGCTCATTGATCTCGACAGCGCGCTCGCCGATTGCGACCTGCTGATCGTGCTGGTTGACCATGACCTGTTCAAATCGATTCCGCTCGAAGAACGCGGTGACAAGATCGTCTATGACACGCGCGGGCTGTGGCTCGACCAGCCGAACGGGTCGGGCGCGAGCCCGCTCCACCGCGCGGCCTGACCGCTTTTGTACATGGCGCCCCGTCATCGTCCTCAAAGCAGCGCCGGATCGCTCCGGCGGCTGGCGCGGCTTGTGGTCGAAAAGCCGTGGGGCCGCGACGATATCCCCCGCGAATATGGTGATTTCGAAGGGCGGCGGATCGGCGAAATCTGGTTCGCGCATCCCGACGGCGACGCGGCGCCGCTGATGGTCAAATTCCTGTTCACCTCCGAACGCCTGTCGATCCAGGTTCATCCCGACGATCCGGCGGCAAAGGCCGCGGGGCTCGCACGCGGCAAAGATGAATGCTGGCTGGTGCTTGCGGCGGACTCGGACGCGCGACTGGGTGTCGGATTGACCGATGATGCGGACCGCGACGCGCTCCGGGCGGCCGCGCTCGATGGGTCGATCGTCGATCTGATCGACTGGCGCGCCGCGGCGAAGGACGACTTCGTCTATAACCCCGCGGGAACGATCCATGCGATCGGCGGCGGCCTGACGATCGTTGAGGTGCAGCAGAATGTCGACCGCACCTATCGCCTGTATGACTATGGCCGTCCGCGCGCGCTTCACCTCGACGAAGGGCTGGCCGTCGCGCGCCTCACGCCGACCGCCGATCCGCGCGATCGGCACGTCGATCCGACGCGCGCCGCCAAGCTGGTGAGCGGCCCCTTTTTCCACGTGCTCCACCTGTCGGGGCCGGTCGATTCCGCGATGACCGGCGGCATCACGTCCGACCTGACCTTTGTCCCCCTGTCCGCCGGCTGCTTCGCCGCGGGCGAAGCCGTCGCGCTCGGCGAAGCGGTATTGCTCGACGACCCCTCGCTGATCAGCATCGAACCCGGCGGCCGCGCGCTCCTCTGCTGGCCTGCCTGACCGCCTGCCCCTCGCCCCTTGCGGCGCATCGACCGATCTCCCATATCGCACCGCATGACCAATCCTCATGCGCAAAGTGCCGCGCCTTGGCACGGAACCACCATTCTTTCCGCCCGCACCGCCAACAAGGTCGTCGTGATCGGCGACGGACAGGTGTCGATGGGCCAGACGGTGATGAAGCCCAATGCGCGCAAGGTGCGCCGCCTGCACGACGGCAGCGTCATCGGCGGTTTCGCTGGCGCCACCGCCGACGCCTTCACCCTCTTCGAACGTCTCGAAGCCAAGCTCGAACGCCATAATGGCCAGCTGCTGCGCGCCGCGGTCGAGCTCGCCAAGGACTGGCGCACCGACAAATATCTCCGCAATCTGGAAGCGATGATGATCGTCGCCGACAAGGAAGTGACGCTCGTCATCACCGGCAACGGCGACGTGCTCGAGCCCAAGGGCGGCATCGCCGCGATCGGCTCGGGCGGCAACTACGCCCTCGCCGCCGCCACCGCGCTTGCCGACTATGAACAGGATGCCGAGATACTGGTGCGCAAGGCGATGCAGGTCGCCGCCGACATCTGCGTCTATACCAACGACCAGTTCACCCAAGAAACCATCGAAATCCAGGCGTAAATCAGATGAACAAGGACCTGACTCCCAAGGCGATCGTCGCTGCGCTCGACACGCATATCATCGGCCAGAACGCCGCCAAGCGCGCGGTCGCGGTGGCGCTGCGCAATCGCTGGCGCCGCCAGCAATTGTCGCCTGACCTGCGCGACGAAGTGACGCCGAAGAACATCCTGATGATTGGCCCCACCGGCTGCGGCAAGACCGAGATTTCGCGCCGTCTGGCCAAGCTCGCCGATGCGCCCTTCATCAAGGTCGAGGCGACCAAATTCACCGAGGTCGGCTATGTCGGCCGCGACGTAGAACAGATCGCGCGCGACCTCGTCGAAGAGGCCGTCCGGCTCGAGAAGGACCGCCGCCGCGAAGCGGTACGCGCCGCCGCCGAGGAAGCCGCGATGGAACGCCTGCTCGACGCGCTCACCGGCAAGGGCGCGAGCGAGGCGACGCGGCAAAGCTTTCGCCAGCGCATCCGCGAAGGCCATCTCGACGACAGCGAGGTCGAGATCGAGATCGCCGACGCGCCGTCGATGCCGTTCGAGCTGCCGGGCCAGCCCGGGCAGATGAGCATGATCAACCTCTCCGAGATGCTCGGCAAGGCGATGGGCGGCCCGCCCAAAAAGCGCCGCAAGCTCAAGGTGATCGAGGCCGCGACGCGGCTGATCGAGGAGGAACAGGAAAAGCGGCTCGACCAGGATGACGTCGCGCGCATCGCGCTCGCTGATGCTGAGGCCAACGGCATCGTTTTCCTCGATGAAATCGACAAGATTGCCGTCAGCGACGTGCGCGGCGGATCGGTCAGCCGCGAGGGCGTCCAGCGCGACCTGCTGCCGCTGATCGAGGGAACGACGGTCGCCACCAAATATGGTCCGATGAAGACCGACCATATCCTGTTCATCGCCTCGGGCGCCTTCCACGTCGCCAAGCCGAGCGACCTGCTGCCCGAACTGCAGGGCCGCCTGCCGATCCGCGTCGAGCTGAACGCGCTGACCGAAGCTGATTTCGTCCGCATCCTCAGCGAGACCAAGGCGGGCCTGCCCGAACAATATGCAGCGTTGCTCGGCACCGAAGACGTGGCCTTGTCGTTCACCGACGATGCCATCGCCCGCGTCGCCAAACTCGCTGCCGAGGTCAATGAGCGGGTCGAGAACATCGGTGCGCGGCGACTACAGACGATCATGGAACGGTTGGTCGAGGAGGTCAGCTTTGACGCCGAAGATCGGGCCGGGACGACGCTTACGGTCGATGCCGCCTATGTCGACAGCCAGCTGGCCGAAGTCGTCGGCGACACCGACCTCAGCAAATATGTGCTTTGAGAGGTGATGGCTGGTTTCGACCGATAGCTGCCATCGATCCTCCCTGTCGCGCAGCGATGGGGAGGTGGCGGCGCGGAGCGCTGACGGAGGGGCATTGGCACTACCGCCGCCGCCCCTCCACCATTCGCTTCGCGAACGGTCCCCCTCCCCATGGCTTCGCCACAGGGAGGATCTATAACATCGTCATCCCGGCGAAGGCCGGGATCTCGCCGGTGCGGAAAACCGATAGGGTGAGATCCCGGCCTTCGCCGGGATGACGATAAAAACTGAACGTCAGCTCTCCGTCCCAAAGCCGCCGTTCCCGCAAATGCGGCACTTTCTGCCCCTTTCGGTCGCGGCAACCCGATCCTGCTCAACCATCGCAAATGCAACAGCGACGCACCACGCGCGTCGCACCCACCATCTCGCTCCAACGGTCTCAAATCTGCATCTTTTCAGCCGGTCGTTTGCCGAACTTCATTTGACTTTTTCCGCTCGTCAATGCGATGAACGGTGCGACACGGTCGACCTGGGTTGCAACCGACCGGCGCGGAGACAGTAATGACGGACGAGGATGTCGCCCCGGAGCAGGGCGAGCTGGCGATCACGCGCACCGGCGATCGGCTTCGGCTGGCGCGGGAAGCGGCGGGATTGTCACTCGCCGATGTCGCGACGCGGACGCGGATCACGCAGCGGCATCTGTCGGCGATCGAAAAGTCCGATTTTTCGGAGCTTCCAGGTCGTACTTATGTCACCGGCTTTGCCCGCGCCTATGCCCGCGCCGTCGATTTGCCGGAAGCTGAAGTCGGGGCCGCGGTGCGCCGCGAGCTCGAAGAAGACGCCTATGGCGCGCGCCCGCTGTACGAAGCCTATGAACCGACCGATCCGGCGCGGCTGCCCACCGCGCGGATGACCTGGACGCTGGTGATCGTCGCCCTGCTCCTCGCGTCGGCCTATGGCGTTTGGCGGTTCCTGTCGGTCGAACCCGGCGAAGCGCTGGTGGCGGCGCAGAATCGGGCCGCCGAAGAATCCGAAGCACCGCAGAGCGATGTGGTCGCGTTGCCCGCCAACAAGGCTGGAACGGCGCCGTCGGCGGTCGCGGCCAATGCGCCGGTGGTGCTGACCGGCATTTCGGAAGTCTGGATCGGGTTCGACGATGCGGCGGGCAAGACCGAAAACTGGCGGACACTCGATCCGGGTGAAACCTATCAGGTGCCGCCCGAATATATTCAGCAATTCACGCTGCGCACCAGTATTCCGCAAGCGCTGAAGGTCACCGTCGGTGGCCGCGACGTTGGCGCGATCGGCCCCGCCGATACGCTGGTCAAGGGCGTTTCGCTGAAGCCCGCCGACCTGTTGGCGCGCACCGAAGGGAACAGCGCGCCCGGCGCCGCGGCGCCCGCGACCCGCGCGCTTCCCAAGGGCTGAAGCGTCCATCTTTTGGGTCGGCACGATCGGCGCGCACCGAATTGGGTTTGCGCTGCCGCACTTTGCCGCGTTATGAACGACAAAATGGTTAATTGGTGGGGGCCGAACGGCAAATGAAAATGCGTCAGATCACTTTCCTTGGAGCTGCGACGCTTGCGCTTGCGGCGACCATGCCCGCGCAGGCGCAGGACGGCGCGATCGACAAGCGCGTCGAACGGCTCGAAAAGGAAATGCGGGCGGTCCAGCGCTCGGTGTTCCCCGGCGGCAGCCCGACCTTTTTCGAAGGCGAGATCGCGCCCGACAACACCCCCGGCGAACGCGCGCGCAGCAATGCGCCGGTGATCGACCTGACGGCGCGCGTCGATGCCTTGGAAAGCCAGCTCCAGGCGCTGACCGGCCAGACCGAGCAGAATGCGTTTCAGCTGCGCGAGCTCGAAAAGCGGTTCGCAGCTTACAAGGCGGAGATGGACAAGCGCTTCGCCGAGCCCGAGCCCGCCGCAACCCCCGCCAGCCTTTCCCCCGCCCCGACCGTGAAGCCGCCGGCGACGACATCGACCGCCGCCGCCACGCCCGCGAAGAAGCCCGCGACGCCTGCCGCAAAACCGGCGGCAACGACGCCCAACGCGGCGCGCCTGGCGCTGGTCAAGAAGGTCGAGATCCCCGCGACCGGAAACGAAACCAAAGACGCCTATGATTACGGCTATCGGCTGTGGGAGGCGAAGCTGTATCCCGAGGCGCAGGCGCAGCTGAAGCAGGTCGTGACCAAATGGCCCAGCAGCAGCCACGCTAGCTTTGCCCAGAATCTGCTCGGCCGCGCCTATCTCGATGAAGGCAAGCCCAGCCTTGCGGCGGTGGCTTTCTACAACAATTACAAGGACCGCCCCAGCGGCGCCCGCGCGCCGCACAGCCTGATGTACATGGGGGTCGCGCTCGACAAGCTCGGCCGCAAGGCCGACGCCTGCAAGGCGTTTCGCGAACTCGAAGAAGTCTATGGCGACAAGGCGCCACAGGATGTCCGGACCGATGCAGCCGCCGCAAAAACAAAAGCAGGCTGCTGACCGCGACAGCGCCGAGCGGCTGGCGGGCGACCTGCGCGCGCTCGTCGGGCCCGAATGGCACCGGTTGCATTATGGCATTGCCGTGTCGGGCGGCCCCGACAGCATGGCGCTGCTGTGGCTGATGGCGACGCTGCTGCCCGGACAGGTCTGGGCCGCCACCGTCGATCACGGCCTGCGCAAAGGGTCGGACGAGGAAGCGCGCATGGTCGCGAGCTTCTGCAACCGCGAACATATCCCCCATTCGACCCTGCGCCCCACCGCACCGATCAAGGGATCGTTGCAGGCCGCGGCGCGCGCCGAGCGTTACCAGCTGCTCGACCAGTGGCGGGGCGCCAATGCGCTCGACCATATCCTGACCGCGCATCATGCCGACGATCAGCTGGAAACGGTCGTGATGCGGCTGAACCGCAGCAGCGGCGTTGGCGGCCTCGCCGCGATTCGATCACGCAACGGCGTCGTGATGCGGCCCCTGCTCCACTGGCGACGCGACGATCTGGTCGCGCTGGCGCTCGACAATGACCTGCCCTTTGTCGATGACCCGTCGAACAGCAACAACCGCTTCGATCGCGCCCGTTTGCGCAAAGCATTGAAGTCGCAGACGATCCTCGATCCCGCCGCCGCGGCGCGATCGGCGGACTGGCTCGCCGAAGCCGACGAGGCGCTCGACTGGGCGGTCGAGCGGCTGGTCGCATCCTGGCCAGACGCGTCGGACATCGCGGTGATCCGGAACGAATCCTACCCGCCCGAGATATTCCGCCGCATCGTCGCGTTGCGGCTGCGCGCCAATGCGGCGCAATTGGCGATCCGCGGCGCCTCGCTCGACGGCGTGATCGCCGCGATGCACAAGGGCAAGCGCGCGATGGTCGGCGCGCTGCTGATCGACCCGGTTTGCGGTTTCGAAGGGACGATTTGGCGTATTTCTGCGGCACCGCGCCGGAAACCGCCAAAAAAGGGATGACTGGCTCATTGTCATTTAACGCTACCGCCCTATCTTGGTGGCAGTGGGCGCGGCGCCGCGCCGATTAGGAAAGTACTCGCATGCAGGACGACAAGGAACCGCAGGGCAACCCCTGGATGAAGAGCGTGATGATCTGGAGCGGCATTTTGCTTGCCATGCTCCTCGTCGCCTCGATGTTCGGTGGCGCCGCGCAGCCCGCGGGCAGCGCGCTGGCCTATTCCGAGTTCCGCCAAAAGGTCGAGGAAGGCGCCGTCAAGGACGTCGTGCTATCCGAAGACAAGGTGACCGGTACGCTGTCGAACGGCGACCGCTTCACCGCCAATGTCGTTCGCGACCCCGACCTGCTCAAGATGCTCAACGACAATGGCGTCAAATATGACGGCAAGGCCACCGAGGCGCCGAACTTCTGGATGTATATGCTCATCCAGTCGCTGCCGTTCATCCTGATCCTGGGCATTGCTTTCTTCGTGTTCCGTCAGGTTCAGAAAAACAATGGTTCAGGCGCCATGGGCTTTGGCAAGTCGCGCGCCAAAATGCTGACCGAAAAACAGGGCAAGGTGACCTTTGACGACGTCGCGGGCATCGACGAGGCGCGCGAAGAGCTGGAAGAAATCGTCGAATTCCTGCGCGACCCCAGCAAGTTTTCGCGCCTTGGCGGCCAGATTCCCAAGGGCGCGCTGCTCGTCGGTTCGCCCGGCACCGGCAAGACGCTGCTCGCCCGCGCGATCGCGGGCGAAGCGGGCGTTCCCTTCTTCACCATTTCGGGTTCGGACTTCGTCGAAATGTTCGTC
This sequence comes from Sphingopyxis microcysteis, assembly GCF_012274265.1. Classification (GTDB taxonomy): domain Bacteria; phylum Pseudomonadota; class Alphaproteobacteria; order Sphingomonadales; family Sphingomonadaceae; genus Sphingopyxis; species Sphingopyxis microcysteis. The sequence continues at coordinate 780,063 of NZ_JAANYY010000002.1, read as the reverse complement.
GGCGTCGGCGCCAGCCGCGTCCGCGACATGTTCGAACAGGCGAAGCGCAACGCGCCGTGCATCGTGTTCATCGACGAAATCGACGCGGTCGGTCGTCATCGCGGCGCCGGCCTTGGCAACGGCAATGACGAGCGCGAACAGACGCTCAACCAGCTGCTCGTCGAAATGGACGGATTTGAAGCCAATGAAGGCATCATCATCGTCGCGGCGACCAACCGCCCCGACGTGCTCGACCCTGCCCTCCTCCGCCCGGGCCGTTTCGACCGCCAGGTCGTCGTCCCGCGCCCCGACATCGAGGGCCGCCAGAAAATCCTCGAGGTCCACACGCGCAAGAAGCCGATCGCGCCCGACGTCGATCTGCGCCGCGTAGCGCGCGGCACGCCGGGCTTCTCCGGCGCCGATCTGGCTAATCTTTGCAACGAAGCGGCGCTGCTCGCGGCGCGCAAGGGCAAGCGCCTGATCGCGAATGACGAGTTTGAAGAGGCCAAGGACAAGGTCATGATGGGCGCCGAACGGCGTTCGATGGTGATGACCGAGGATGAGAAGAAGTCGACCGCCTATCATGAAGCCGGTCACGCGCTGGTTTCGCTGCACGTCGACGGCTGCGATCCGCTGCACAAGGTGACGATCATACCGCGCGGCCGCGCGCTGGGCGTGACGTGGAACCTGCCCGAACGCGATCGTTATTCGATGAGCATGAAGCAGATGAAGGCGCGGCTCGCGCTCTGCTTTGGCGGGCGCATCGCCGAACAGCTGATCTATGGCAAGGACGAGCTCAACACCGGCGCCTCTAACGACATTCAGCAGGCGACCGACATGGCCCGGTCGATGGTCATGGAATATGGCATGTCGGAAAAGCTCGGCTGGCTGCGTTATCGCGATAATCAGGACGAAGTGTTCCTGGGCCATAGCGTGTCGCGCGCGCAGAATATGTCGGAAGAAACCGCCAAGCTGATCGACGCCGAAGTCCGCCGCCTGGTCGAGGAAGGCGAAAAGACAGCGCGCAAGGTGCTGACCGACCATCTCGACGAGCTCCACCTGCTCGCCGCCGCGTTGCTCGAATATGAAACGCTGTCGGGCGACGAATCGCGCCGCGCGATCAAGGGTGAAGACATTGGCCGCGAGGACGATGCCGACAAGCGCGGTACGCCGGTGTCGGGCCACGCGGGTTCGCTGCCGCAGATCAAGCGCAAGCCCCGCGGACCGTTCGGCGACCCGAAGCCGCAAGGCGCCTAAGCCTTTGGCGCCTGGCGCGGTCGATTCAGGGGTTATTCATTGGCTGACGGCAAGTTGCGGCGGATGACCTTCCGGAAAAACGCGCGCATCTTGCCCGTCCTCTTCGCAGCGCCGTTGCTGTGCGCGATGGCGCCGGGCGACATGAGCGTCGCCGCCTTTCTGGTGCGCGCCGACGCGCTCGAGCGGCTTGGCCCGCTCGCGCTTGCAACGCCGCAGGGCCACCAGCTGAAGGGCGAGGTGATCGCGGCAGGCAAACGCTATAAGGCGCGCATCGACGCCGACCGCCGCGCCGGACGCAGAACGACCAGTTGCCCGCCCGAATCGGGAACGCTCACCCCCGATCAGTGGCTCAGCCATCTGCGTTCCTATCCCGCCGCCGCGCGCAACAAGATCAGCGTTTATTGGGCCTTCGACGCGCTGATGAAGAAACGCTATCCCTGCCCCGCCTGATACGCCAAAGGTGCAGACACGGATCAGGAGAGAGACAGCGATGACGGGAAAACGGTGGGGCATTTGGGCTGCGGCAGGGCTTCTGATGATTGGCGCCCAACCGGCGCTGGCACAAGGCACGAGCGCGCTGACCACCAAGGTCGAAGTAGAAAAATCCGTCGCAGGCCCGGATGGCCAGCCCGCCGCCAAAAGTTACCACACGCCCGACGTCGTCGTCCCCGGCGACCGGGTGCGCATCTCGCTCAATTTCACCAACAATGGCGCGCAGCCCGCTTCGGGTGTCGTGATCTCCAATCCAATCCCGGCGGCGCTGCTGTTCGACGGCACGGACGACCCGGCGGGCTTTGGCGTTTCGGTCGATGGCGGCAAGCAGTTCGCGCCGCTGGGCGCGCTGAGCGTGCCGGTCGAAGGTGCGGCGCCGCGGCCTGCGACCCTGGCCGACGTGACCCACGTCCGCTGGACATGGCCTGACGCGATCGCGCCCGGACAAAGCCGCTCGGTCGCTTTCTTCGGGCGCGTCCGGTAGACGGACGGCGACCTGCCCGGTGACGATCTATTGCGACGAATCGGGCGGGCTCAACGCAGGGGCGATGAGCTTTGCCGCGGTGATGCTCACCCCGCAGGCTGCCGCCGACATCCATGAGCGGTTTCGCAGCGTCACGGGACTGCGCGGGGAACTGAAAGGCAGCCGGATCAGCATCGTCGAGCGGGCCTATCTGCTCGAATTGTTCGATCGCGCTGGCGGACGCGCGTGGGTCGCGGTGGCGAAACGCGATGCGCTCGCCAAAAATCCGGGCGGAACATTGCCCAGCGACCTCGCCCTCTACGCGGCGCTGCTCGATCTCGCGGTCGGGCGTTGGCTCCCCGAAACCGGCGGCGTGTGCACCGATGTGGTCATCGACGAAGGTCGCTACGACCCAACGATCCTTGCGAAGGTGCGCGCGGACATTCAGTCGGGGCTTGGCCAGTGGGGGCGCGCCTCGCTGGCCGACAGTCGCCGCAGCGACGGGGTGCAGATCGCCGATGTGATCGCCAACAGCCTGTTCAACATCGCCGTCGCCTCACCGCGCGCGCGGCGTATCCAGCGGATTATCGATCCCATGTTGGCGTCAAAGGCGATCCGCGTCGCGGAGTTGACGCAGATTGCTTAGATGAGCGCTAAATTGGGGTGGATTCCCGACCGTCTCCTATTCCCGTTCGTGTCGAGCGAAGTCGAGACACGCCGATCGCCCACGCCAAGCCACGCGTATCTCGACTTCGCTCGATACGAACGGGGACTGGATTGCGCGGCGGCTTATCGTCGATAGCCGACATCACCCGTACACCCGGCCGCAACAAAAAGGGCCGCAGTTTCCCGCGGCCCCTTCGTATCGCTATTCGCAGCGCTTATTCAAAGTCGCTGCCACCGCCTGCGGGGCTGCGCGGCGGCGCGGCGGCGGTCAGACGGAGGGCTTCGGCCGAGCGGCTGATCGAGCTGATTTCGTCCGGCGTATCGTCGTCGTCGATCACAACCTTCTGCAGCGTCGAAACCAACATTTCCTTGAGATCCTTCGGACGCACGGTCTGTTCGGCGATTTCGCGCAGCGCCACGACGGGGTTCTTGTCGCGGTCGCGATCAACGGTCAGTTCCGAACCGCCCGAAATCTCGCGCGCGCGGTGCGCGGAGAGCAGGACCAGGTCGAAACGGTTGGGAATCTTGTCGACGCAATCCTCGACGGTAACGCGGGCCATGTTGTTTCCTTAAAGATACAGGAGAGGCCAGCCCTTTATGGAGGCGTGGCGGCAAGCGCTGCGCGCTAGCAGGACGGCCCGCCGCTGTCAATAAAAGCGCTGGCCTTGCGGGGTTCGCGTCGCGCCGCCTATGAGCGGAGGATGAGCGACGCGCCCTGCCCCGCCAGCGATCCCGACACGCTGACCGCCGACCTCGCGGGCCATCGGCTGGAGGTCATCGTCGATGGCGACCAGCGGCTCAACCATATCCTGACGCTGTTGAACGGTGCGATCCGCAGCATCGACATCATCATGTATATTTTCGAACATGACGCCGCCGGAACGCGGGTGCTCGATGCGATGACCATCGCGGCGCGGCGCGGCGTGCGCGTCCGCGCGGTGATCGACAGCTTCGGATCGTCGGATATTTCCGACAGCATCTTTACCCCGCTGCGCGAAGCGGGCGGCAGCGTGACCTTCTTCTCGCGGCGCTGGCGGTCGAGCTATTTGATCCGCAATCATCAGAAATTGCTGCTGATCGACGAGACGGTGGCGATAACCGGCGGCTTCAACATCGCCGCGCCGTATCTGGGGACACAGCCCGACAATTGCTGGTTTGACCTGGGGATCGTGGTTCGCGGCCCATCGGTAGCGCGGATGGTCGCCTGGTTCGAGGCGATCCACGACTATACGGTGAACCATGACGGCAAGCTGTTGATGCTGCGCCGCCTGATCCGCGAATGGCCGGTCGAGGCCGGGCCGGTCACCTGGCTCGTCGGCGGCCCGACGCAGCGGTTGTCGCCATGGGCGCGGGCGGTGCGCACCGACCTCACCGGCGCGCGGCAGCTCGATATGGCGATGGCCTATTTCTCGCCCGGGCAGGGCATGTTGCGGCGACTGGGCCGGGTCGCGCGCGACGGGCGTGCGCGCTTCATCATGGCGGCGAAATCGGACAATGCCGCGACGATCGGCGCCTCGCGGCTGCTCTATGGCTATCTGCTGCGCAAGGGTGCGCAGATCTGGGAATATCAGCCGTGCAAGCTGCACATGAAGCTGATCGTGATCGACGATGTCGTCTATATCGGCACCGCAAATTTCGACATGCGCAGCCTGTTCGTGAATGTCGAAGTGATGCTGCGCGTCGCCGACGCCGGTTTTGCGGCGCAAATGCGCGGCTTCATCGCGGCGCAGCAGCCCGAATGCGAAAATATCACGCGCGCATCGCACAAAGCGCGCGCAGGCTGGCTGACCCGGCTACGCTGGACGTTGGCGTGGTTCGTGGTGGGTGCCGCGGATTATACCGTGTCGCGGCGGCTTAACTTCGGGCTGGGTGATCCCGATCCAGATTTGGAAGTTTAGTCTTTCCAGCCCCAGAACAGGAAACACGGCGGGACGTTCACCCATTCGAACGCATTGTCGATGCGGGCGAAGTGCGGCGCCAGAAAATCGCGCGCGCGGGCGCGGAACTGATAGACAAGAAAGGCTCCGCCGGGGCGCAGCACGCGATGCGTTGCGGCGGCGATGGCCGGGCCGACACCCGCGGGCAAAGTGGAAAAGGGCAGACCCGACAGCACATAATCCGCCTTGTCAAAGCCATGCGCCGCGATGATCTCTTCCACCTCGGCCGCCGACCCATGGACCGCGATAAAGCGGCTGTCGCGGATGTCCTTCCGCAAATAATCGATGAAATCCTCGTTGGTGTCGATCGCGATCAGCGTCGCATCGCCCGCCATGCGTTCGAGTACCGGACGGCAAAAGGTGCCGACCCCGGGGCCATATTCGACGAACAGCTTCGTGTTCTTCCAATCGACGGGGCGCAGCATGTGGCGGATCAGCGTCGGCGACGACGGCACGATCGATCCCACCATGACCGGATGCTTGATGAAGCCACGGACAAACATGCCCCACGGCCCGAAAAAGCGTTTGAAACCCTCGCGCAGCCGACGGGCCAGCGGGGCTTTCGTTTCTTGGGCCTGCGCCCGCGGATTGGTCATGGTGGCTTTCGCGTTGTTGCGGTTGCCGTGGGCGTGGCAAAAACAGCGCGCGGGCGCAAGGAAAGAGTCTGTCTTGACTCTGGACAGCGGGGCGCCCGCGTGTAGGGAAAGGCCGGGTTGCGCAGGTTGAATAGCAAAGGGGATTTCCGGCATGGCGACTCTATCGCGCTCGATCCCCGCCGACCGCATGGCGGTGCTGTTCGCTGTGATGCTGGTCGCCGCCGCGGGCAATACCGCGATGCAGTCGATCCTGCCCGCGATTGGCGCCAAATTGCACATTCCCGACGTGTGGGTCAGCCTGGCGTTCAGCTGGTCGGCGCTGCTGTGGGTGATGACCGCACCCTATTGGGCGCGTCAGTCGGACCAGCGCGGGCGCAAGGCGCTGATGGCGCTGGGGGTCGTTGGTTTCATGCTGTCGATGGCGTTTTGCGGGCTGGCGCTGTGGGCGGGGCTGGCGGGCTATCTGGCCGCCGGAACCACCTTCATCATCTTTGCGCTGTTTCGCAGCCTGTACGGCGGGCTGGGTTCGGCGGCGCCGCCCGCGGTCCAGGCCTATGTCGCATCGCGCACCGATCCGGAGGAGCGCACGCAGGCGCTGTCGCTCGTTTCCTCGTCTTTCGGACTGGGAACGGTCATCGGCCCGGCGATCGCACCGCTGTTCATCCTCCCCTTCGTCGGGCTGTCAGGACCGCTGCTCGTGTTTGCGCTGATCGGCCTGATCGTGCTCATCATGCTGCGCTGGCGGCTGCCCAACGATGTTCCAAGGTTTGCCGCGCGTGGCGCGATCGCGGCCTATCCGACCGCGGCAGGATCGCCCGCATCGGCCAGCAACGACAGCGACGACGATATGGTCGACAGCGACGCCCCGGCCCCGACCCCGCTGCGCTGGACCGACAAACGCGTGCGGGCGTGGATGCTCGCCGGCCTCTATGGCGGGCAAGCGCAGGCGATGATGCTGGGCGTGATCGGCTTTCTGATCCTCGACCGGCTCGAGCTTCGTCCGCGCCCCGACGAGGGCGCCGCCATGACCGGCATCGTGCTGATGGCTGGCGCCTTTGCCACGCTGTTGTCGCAATGGGGCCTGATCCCGTTGCTCAAGCCTTCGGCGCGTACCGCGGTGCTGATCGGCGCCGCGCTCGGCGCCAGCGGGCTGATCATCACGGGCGTCGCGCAGGATCTGCACGGCATCGTGATCGGCTTCGCGCTCGCCTCGCTAGGCTTCGGGCTTTTCCGCCCCGGCTTTACGGCAGGCGCCTCGCTATCGGTGCCGCGCCGCGATCAAGGGAGTGTCGCGGGCATGACCGCGTCGATCAACGGATCGGCCTATATCGTCTCCCCGGCGATCGGGGTGCTGCTCTATAACTGGCACCCCATGGTCGCTTATGGGCTGATGGCGGGTTTCTGCGGCTGGCTGGTGCTGTGGGGCTGGTCCGCGCTGCGCTTGGACCAGCCCGAAACCAAATCGCCGTAGCCCTTGGGCCTGTCGAATGGCGCCTATTCGGATAAGCGCCCTTCGACAGCCTCAGGGCTACGGTTTGACTTCGACGCTAATCCTTGACCACGTCGTCGGCATGTTTCTGCTCGCGCACCGGCTTGAGCATGCCGGGCGCAAAAAAGCCGATCGGATTGACGCTCATCGCCGCCTGCTTGATCTCGCCCTGGATCTTTTCATAATCCTTTTCCATCGCCTCGGTGACCGAAGCGCGGGTATCCTTCAGCGCCGTTTCGAAATCGGCCATCGTCACCGCGTCGCTGTTGATTGACCGCTTGAGCGCAGCGAGACCGGCGCGGCGGGTCAGATCTTCCAGATCGGCGCCGGTAAACCGGTCGGCCTTCTCCGCCAGCGCCGCCAGATCGACGTCGCCCGCCAGCGGCATCTTGGCGGTCTGAATCTCGAGGATGCGGCGGCGCCCGTCCTTGTCCGGCACCGAAACATAGATCAGCTCGTCGAGCCGACCGGGTCGCAGCAAGGCAGGATCGATCAGGTTCGGGCGATTGGTAGCGCCGATGACGACCACCGACTGCATTTCCTCGATCCCGTCCATCTCGGCCAGGATCGTGTTGACGACACGTTCGGTCACCTGCGGCTCGCCCGATGTGCCGCTGCCGCGGGCGGGCACCAAGCTGTCGAGCTCGTCGATGAAGATGATCGTCGGCGCCACGGCGCGCGCGCGTGCAAACAGCCGCGCAATCTGTTGCTCGCTCTCGCCATACCATTTCGACAGCAGGTCGGACGACTTGATCGAGATGAAATTGGCGTCGGATTCGCGCGCCGCCGCCTTGGCCAGCAGGGTCTTGCCGGTCCCGGGCGGGCCGTAGAGCAGAAAGCCCTTGGCGGCCCGGATGCCCAGCCGCCGAAAAGCTTCGGGATGCTTGAGCGGCAGCTCGACCCCTTCGATCAGCTTTTCGCGCGCCGCATCCAGCCCGCCGATGTCGCTCCATCGCGTCGTCGGCGCCTGCACCATCACCTCGCGCATAGCGGACGGCTGCACGCGTTTCAGTGCATTGCTGAAATCATCGCGCGTGACGCGCAGTTCCTCCAGCACCTCCGGCGGGATCGTCCCTTCTGCGAGGTCGAGCTTGGGCATGATTCGCCGCACCGCCTCGATCGCCGCTTCGCGGGTCAGCGACGCCATGTCGGCGCCGACAAAACCAAAGGTGGTGCGCGCGAGTTCCGCAAGGTCCACGTCGGCCGACAGCGGCATACCGCGCGTGTGGATACCCAAAATTTCCCGCCGCCCACTTTCGTCGGGAACCCCGATCACGATCTCGCGATCGAAGCGGCCCGGACGGCGCAACGCCTCGTCGATCGCGTCGGGGCGATTCGTCGCTGCAATGACGACCAGGTTGGTGCGCGGCTCCAACCCGTCCATCAAGGTCAGCAACTGCGCGACGAGGCGTTTTTCGGCCTCGCCCGTCACCTGCCCGCGCTTCGGCGCGATCGAATCGATCTCGTCGATGAACAGGATCGACGGCGCGGCCTTTGCCGCCTGTTCGAAAATATCGCGCAGCCGCTTTTCGGATTCGCCATAGGCCGAACCCATAATTTCAGGGCCGTTGATCAGGAAAAACTGCGCCTCACTCTCGTTGGCGACCGCGCGCGCCAGCCGCGTCTTGCCGGTCCCCGGCGGGCCATGGAGCAGCACCCCGCGCGGCGGGTCGACGCCCAGGCGGCGGAACAATTCGGGATAGCGTAGCGGCAGTTCGACCATCTCGCGCAGCTGGTCGATCGTTTCGCCCAGCCCGCCCAGATCGTCATAGGTGACATCGGTGCGGCGCGCGTCCTGCGGCTCCTGATATTCGGGCAGCAGTTCGATTTCGGTGTTTTCGTCGATGAACACGACCCCCTTGGGCGCCGCGGAGACGACGACCAACCGCACTTCGGCGAGCGCATAGGCGGGCGCATTGAGCATCTGGCGCAGCTGCGGCGGCATATCACCCGATTCGAGCCGCTGCTGGCCCGCAGTCGCAACGGTGTCGCCGGTCACCACCGGGCGCCCGAAAAAGCTGCGCTTCAGTGCATTCGCCGATCCCTGCAAACGCAGATTTTCCTGCGCAGGCGCGAACACGACGCGCGTCGCCGGGCGGGCTTCGACGCGGCTCAGCACCACCATATCGCCCGCGCCCGCGCCGGCATTCGCGCGCTGCAACCCGTCGAGGCGGATAACCTCCAGCCCCTCATCCTCGGCATAGGGGGCGACGACGCGCGAGGCGGTCTGTCGCTTGCCGCTGATCTCGACGATATCGCCCTCGGTCACGCCCAATTGGGCCATCGCCGCGCGCGGGATGCGCGCTATGCCGCCGCCGCTTTCTTCGGCGCGCGAATTCGCCACCTGCAGTTTCACCTGTTTTTCTTTTACCGCGGCGTCGGCCAAGGCGCGTCTCCCTCAAAAAGGTCAGAATGCCGAAGATAGGGAGGTCGTTCCCGATTTGCGACCCCTCGCCCGCGTCGCGGCGCCCGCAATCCTATGACGCACTGCACAAAATTGTGGCACATCGCGCGGCGGCATGTATCATCGGCGCCCGATATGCCCCGCCTTCCTCCCCTCAGCAGCATGGAAGCCTTTCTGGAGGTCGCGCGCCACGGCACCGTCAAGGCCGCCGCGATCGAACTTGGCCTGTCGATGCCTGCGCTGTCGCGGCGCATCCAGACGCTCGAACACGCCGTCGGGCGACCGCTGTTCAACCGCCATCACCATGGGCTCAGCCTGACCGAGGCGGGGCGCGCGCTGCAGGGTCAGCTGGCGCCAATCCTCGACGAATTGCGCACCGTGATCGGCCAAGTCGGCAGTCCCGACGCGTCGCTGCGTCTGCATCTCAACGTGCTGCCGCTCTTTGCGCAGCAACGCCTGTTCCCGCGCTTGCCCGAACTGCGCCGCGAACATCCCGAACTGCACATCGACATCGACACGATGTCGCATGCCGAAGCACGGCTGGGCGACGGCATCGATGCCGCGATCGCGCTAGCCCGCTCGATCGACCCTGCGCTTTATGCGGCGCGGCTCGATCAGGACAAGGTGTTCCCGATCGCTGCACGAACGCTGACCGACGGGAATCGCGCCATCGCCGTTCCCGAACAATTGCAGCGCATGACCGTGCTGCTCCACCGCGAGATGCCGGAAACCTTCACCGAATGGAAAAAGGCGATCGGCATGCCCTATCTGGAACCTGCGGGAATCGACTATTTCGATTCGGGACCGCTGATGCTCGAGGCGGCGGCGCAGGGCATCGGCATTGCGTTCATGCACGGCCATCATCTCGACGATGCCAACGATCCGCGACTGGTCCGCCTGTTCGATTTCGACGTCGACAGCCCGTACAGCTATTGGTTCGTCTGCCGCCCGCGCGCGCTGCGCCAGCCCGCGGTCAAGCTGTTCCACGACTGGTTGCTGGCGGCGAAGATTTAAGGAAAATGGTGCTGCTGGACAGGATTGAACTGTCGACCTCGTCATTACCAATGACGCGCTCTACCACTGAGCTACAGCAGCAACCGGGCGCCCGGCGAACCTCTGTTCGGTGGGCAGGCGCGGCCTATGGCGGGGCGTCCCGCGCCTGTCAAGGTGCCAGGGTTGACGATGGGGCAATTTCGGGGGCATGGCCGTGAAGGTGAGCAAAGCCCCCTCCCCCGCCGATATCGAACGCGAACGCCGTCTGGCCGAGGCGCTGCGCGAGAATTTGCGCAAGCGCAAGGCGCAGGCGCGCGAAACGAGAGCGGACACCCAGGCTAAAGACTGACCGTCACCCGCACCAAATCGCCCTCGGCCAATCCCTCGGCCTTGCGCACCGCGGCCTTGACGGGGAGCAGCCAGCTGCCGCTTTCCTTGTGCGGGAACACCGATGTCTGCCAGCTTGTGGCGCCGATCGTCACATCGACCCGCGCCGATCCGAATCCCTTGCGCCCATCTAGCCACTGGCCGCTGATCGCGGCGATCCGGATGCCATCGGCGGCATCGCCCGTGATCGTGACAAAGAACCACGCCGCGGGGGCGGTCGCGGACTGCCAGCGCCACAGCGGGGTGGTGACGGTGAAACTTTCCAACTCGCCCTCAATCCGTTCGTGTCGCGCGAAGTCGAGACATTTGGCCCGAGCACTTTATCCCAAGGCATCTCGACTTCGCTCGATGCGAGCGGCTGAGAATTGTCACTTTACGACCGCGCGAACTGGCACCGGGATATTGCAGATGTCGGCCCCGCCCGCGGGCTTGATAAAAAACGGATCGCGGCGATTGGCGCGGGCGTCGGCATAGCGTGCGAAGCTGTCGCTTTCGGTCGAAAGATATTCGAAGTGCGGCTGATCGGCCTCGGGCAGTTCGGTAGCGATCCGGACTGAGGCGATCGGCACCCGCTCAGCCTCGGTTTCATAAAAGCCCAGCGCACCGGTGCCGCGTGGCAAACTCGACAGATGCTCGATCCCGCTAATCACGCGGCCGACGAGCGCTATATTCTGGTCGAGATGGCGCGGGGCGTGGCCGATGACGGTGTAGAGTTCGGCGCCCGTGCCCGTGTCGGGCGACATGTTGCGGCCTACACCGACCATGCCGTAGCAATGAAGAGGCCAACGGCTATCTGGCACGGACGCATTGGAATAGCCGATCGGCCATCCGGATTCGAACATCACGGTCGGCGCATAGGCGTCAGCCATCGACGCGCCGTCAAAAATATCTACCGACCGTTCAAAATGCTTCGCCCGCCGTTCCGCCTCGGCCCTCGATAGGCGGATCCCCGGCTTGCCATCCACGGTGGTATGCCCGCTTGCTGGATCGGAAGTCACATATGTGCTCTCCGACACCATCTCCAACCCCTCCGGCAACGCCTTCTTTTCGGTCGCATCGCCCCATTGCACGACATAATTGTCTTGCACCCGGTTAACGCTCGTCCCGTCCCACCAATGCGCGGCGGCGAGCTTGCGGATGTTCCCGATCCACCCCTGGCTGAACGGCGCGGGCATCAGCTGGATGATGACGCGGCGCGGCTTGCTGTTGGTGTCGGGCGCCAGGTCCATCACCAACAGGTCGGAAGGCGCGATCGCGATCCAGTCGCTCGCGGGTGCCGCCGCCGCGATCTCTCCCGGCGACGGGATTGGCGCGGGTTCCTGCGCGGTGACCGGAAGGGCGAGCGAAGCGGCAGCGGCGGCCAGAAGCAGATGTCTCATCCCACCTGTGTGCCATGCTCAACCGACTTGCGAAAGCCCTGCCCAGCGACTAGGGCGCCCCTTCCAAGCATGCGGAGCGGTGGCCGAGTGGTCGAAGGCGCTCGCCTGGAAAGTGAGTATGGGTCAAAAGCCCATCGAGGGTTCGAATCCCTCCCGCTCCGCCATCGACCGTCCGGTCCGACCATCAACCTCAAGCGAAATGCAGGCGGCGGTATTTGCCGCGGAAATAGAGCAACGGATCGCGGTGCGGTTCGAACTGCGCGCGCACGACGCGGCCGACCAGGATAAAATGATCGCCCGCCTCGTGCAGCGATTCGCGCTGGCATTCGAATGACACCAGTGAGCTGCCGAGCAGTGGGACGCCGGTCTGCCCCGGCGCCCACGGCAGATTCGCAAAGCGATCCTCGCCGCGGGTGGCAAAGCGGTTCGATGCGGGCTGCTGGCCAATCTGGAGGACGTTGACCCCGAAATGCCCCGCCTCGCGCAACGACGGCGCCGTGCCTGCCGAATTGGCGATGCACACGAGCAAGAGCGGCGGGTCAAGCGACACCGAGGTGAAGCTGTTCGCGGTCAATCCGACCGGCGCCCCGTCCGCATCAAGCGCGGTGACGATCGTCACGCCGGTGGCAAAGCAACCCATCGCATCGCGCAGCGTCCGCGGGTCCGATCCCGCCTGAAACTCGGTCGCCTCGCGTGGCTGGCGGCGTTCGAGAAATTCGAGCAACTGTCCGAGCAGCGCCTCGGTCCGGTCGGTGCCCAGCGCCAGATCGCTATCGTCGATATCGGCCCGTTCGCCGATCGGCAGCGCGGCTTGGAAGGCATCGCCCCCGGCGCCCCCCGGCACCGCGGCAAAGCCGCCGCGCACCACCAGCGTCGGCAGCGCCTGCCGCGCCGCGATACCGCTGGCCACCGCGTCAGCATCGTCGGGCATATCGACGAGCACCAGCCCGCCCGCGAGCAAAATGCCGTCGGTCGCCAGCGCGCGCGTCGCGATCCAGCCGCCATGTCGCGCGGCAACCACCACCGGGCGCGACCCCATTTGCGCGAGGACCAGCCGCAAGTCTTCGACATGGGCGGCGAGTTGGTCGACGCCGCCGGGCGCGCGCAGGTCAAGATTGACCACGCGCCGCCCCGACAACACCAGGCCTTCGGCGACCGCGCGCCATGCGCTGCGCGGCTGCCCGATGTCGGGGATCAGCAGGACCACAGGGTCGTTGTCGTCGCCCAGCACATCGGCGGACAGCGGAACGCCGCCAAAACCCTTATATTCGATGAGGCTCAAACATCCCCCCTGGCGCACCGGCGGGCGATAACGCCGTGGGCAACGAAATGATCAGATTGCGAAGAATCGGATCATATCGAAAGCCCGCGCGGCGCGCCAGCATATCGGCCTAACGCCGCATCGATGCCAGTCGCTGATCGACGATCGCGTCGGCCTCGGCGATGATGCGGTCGATCAGTTGCTGACAGGTCGGGATGTCGTGGATCAGCCCCTGCACCATACCGGCCCAGAACACACCCTTGCTGAGGTCGCCGGTTTCGAGCAGTTCGCGCCCCGCCTTTCCATTCACCAGTTCGGCGACGTCGGCAAAGGTCGCATCGGGCTGGGCAAGACGGCGCACCACCTCTTCGCTCACCGCGCTCTTGCCGACGCGCGCGGTATTCTTGAGGCTGCGGAAGATCAGGAAGCTGCCGCGCTCGTCATTGTCGATATAGGCCTGCTTCACATTGTTATGGATCGGCGCCTCGACCGTCGCGCAGAAGCGCGTGCCCATGTTGATCCCCTCGGCGCCCAGCGACAGCGCCGCGACCAGGCCGCGCCCGTCGCCAAAGCCGCCCGACGCCAGCATCGGGATCTTCACCTTGTCGGCAGCGGCGGGGATCAGGATCAGCCCCGGAATATCGTCCTCGCCCGGATGCCCCGCGCATTCGAAACCGTCGATCGAAATGATGTCGCAGCCCGCGCGCTCAGCGGACAGCGCGTGGCGCACCGCGGTGCATTTGTGGAGGATGGTGACACCATGCGGTTTCAGCATCTCCCAGATTTCGCGCACCGCCTGCGTCCCCGCGGTCTCGACGATCTTGACCCCGCCGTCGATGATCGCCTGCGCATAGGCCTTGTAATCGGGGGCGTTGATCGTCGGGAACACGGTCATGTTCACCCCGAACGGTTTGTCGGTCATCGCGCGGCAGCGCTCGATCTCGGCGCGCAGCGCTTCCGGGCTGGACTGCGTTAGCGCCGTGATAATCCCGAGCCCCCCGGCATTCGAAACCGCGCTGGCGAGTTCGGCGTAGCCGACGCTCTGCATCCCTCCCTGAACGATCGGATGTTCGATCTCCAGCATGTCGGTGATGCGTGTCTTGAAAGCCATGGCCTGTCCTTCCCCATTTTGGTCGCGGCAAATGACGCTACGTCGCCGCCGCGCCGGAATTGACTTGACGTTTACGTCAACGTCCGGTTCATTGGCAAGACAAGATATATGGGAGCGGGACAAATGCGGTCATGACGATCCTTTACGACGAAGGCCAACAGGCCATCGCGACCGAATCACGGCGGGTACTCGAAGCGCGCGTCAGCAAAGACGACTTGCTGCCACTGCTCGAATCGGTCGGCGATTATCATCGCTCCTTCTGGGACACGGCAAAGGAGCAGGGCTGGACCGCGCTGGCGCTTCCGGAAGCACAGGGCGGCCTAGGGCTTGGATTGGTCGAACTTGGGCTGATCGCGCATCAGGCGGGCCGATCGCTCAGCGGCGCACCCTTTCTGACGTCTAATTTCGGGGCCGCCAAGGCCATCGAAATCTATGGCACCGACGCGCAAAAGGCCCGGTGGCTGCCCGGGCTGGCGTCGGGCGAGGCGATCGGCGCGATTGCCTTTGCCGCTGGCCCCGATGCGCTGCCCGGTCAGCCCGACGTGACGCTCACCGGCGATTTGCTCGTCGGGGTTGCCAGCGCGGTTTCGGGTGGGCTGGCCGCCGACATCGCGATCGTGCTGGCCAACGGTCCCGGAATGCCCGCGCTCACGCTGGTCGAGCTTGCGGGGGTCGAACGATCGGCGGTTGCGAGCTTCGACAACAGCCGTTGCCTCGCCGACCTGCACTTTGCGGGCACACCCGCGGAAACCCTGGCGGTCGGCCATGCGGCGCGCGATGCCGCGCTCCACGTCCTCGCCCTGCAAGCCGTGGTGACGGCGCATGAGCAGACCGGCGGCGCCGAAGTGCTGATGGAAATCGCCCGCGACTATGCGCTCACCCGCCGCGCCTTTGGCCAGCCGATCGGCGCCTTTCAGTCGGTGAAGCACCGTATTGCCGAACTCTATGGGCTGGTCGAACTCGCCCGCGCCAATTGCATCCACGCCGCCGCCCGCGAAGGCCAGCCCGATTTCATCACCGCCGCGGCCGCCGCGCGGCTGTCGGCGACCGAAGCCTATGACACCGCGGCGCGCGACTGCATACAGATCCACGGCGGCATCGGCGTGACGTGGGAGCTCGGCCTGCACCTCCATATGCGCCGCGCGCGCAGCCTCGCGATCGAACAGGGCAGCAGCCTGTTCTGGGAGGATGTGCTGGTCGACCGTCTGGCAGGAGAAGCGGCATGAGCGATCTCGAAACCTATCGCGCCAAGGCGGCCGCCTGGCTCGAATCGGTCGCACCGACCTTTGGCCGCGAGGCGCGCAAGGGTCTGTCGGAAGCCGACGACCTCGCGCTCGGGCGCCGTTATCAAAAGGCGAAGTTCGACGCGGGCTATGCCGGGATCAACTGGCCGACCGAATATGGCGGCCAGGGGCTGACCCATCTCGAAAAGGTCACGTTCGACGCCGAAGAGATGAAGCACGGCTTCCCGAACTTCTACTTCGGCATCTCGCTTGGCATGCCGGTGCCGGTGCTGATGCAGTTCGGCAGCGACAAGGAATTTGTCAAAGAACGCGTGCTGAAGGCGCTGCAGGGCGAGGAAATCTGGTGCCAGCTGTTTTCCGAGCCCTCGGGCGGCTCGGACCTCGCGGGCCTGCGCACGCGCGCCGAACCCGACGGCAATGGTTGGAAGATCAACGGCCAAAAAGTGTGGACCAGCTGGGCGCATTACAGCGACTATGGCGTTATCGTAGTGCGCACCGACCCGACCGTGCCCAAGCATAAAGGCCTGACCTACTTCTGGGTCGACATGAAAGCGCCGGGGGTGACCGTGCGCCCGATCAAGCTTGCGGGCGGCGACAGCCACGTCAACGAGGTGTTCTTCGACGATGTGAAGATCAGCGACGATCACCGCATGTCGCCTGTAGGGGGCGGCTTTGCGGTCGCGATCACCACGCTGATGATCGAGCGCTATGTTGCGACCGACAGCGCGGGTTTTGGTCCGCATCTCGACCTGTTCGTCGACCTCGCCAAAGACACGCTGCTGGGCGGCAAGCCCGCGATCGAGGACGGCCGCATCCGCCAACAGATTGCGCGCAACTATGCGATGCGCTCGGGGCTCGATTCGATCAACGTCCGTGCGCGCCTGATGATGCAGGCGGGTATGATTCCCGGCGCCGAAGGATCGCTCAACAAGCTGGTCGCGGTGCGCTCGCGCCAGAAACTCTCCGAACTCGCGATCGACCTGCAGGGCACGGACGGCTTCGCCTTCGACGCACATGCCTCGCAAAAGGAAGATTGGGCATCGAGCTGGATCAACGCCCCGACAGGCCGCATCGCCGGCGGGTCGGACGAGACGTTGCTCAACACGATTGCCGAAAAGGTGCTCGGCCTGCCGCAGGACCACCGCCCCGACAAGGGCATCCCGTTCAACCAGATTCCGGCCTGAGGAGGCGCGCATGAAATTCGATTCCACCACATCGGCCGTCGTTACCGGCGGCGCTTCGGGACTTGGCCGCGCCACCGCCGAAGCACTGGCGGCGGCAGGGGTCAAGGTCACGATCTTCGATATCAACGACGCGCTCGGTGAAGAGGTCGCCGCGGCGATCGGCGGGCTGTTCGTCCATGTCGACATCACCGACGAGCAATCGGTGCTCGACGGTTATGCAAAAGCGCGCGCCGCGCACGGTCAGGAGCGCGTCTGCGTCCACTGCGCGATGACGTCGCGGCGCGGCAAGACGCTCGCCTATGACAAGGAAAAGGGCGGCTATCGCCGGACGCCCACCGAGGATTATGCCTTTGGCGTCGAGGGCATCCTGACCGCCAGCTACCGCGTCGCTTCGATCGCCGCCGAAGGCATGGCCACCCTGCCCGAACTGGAGGATGGCGAGCGCGGCGCGATCATCCTCACCGCCTCGGTCGCGGCGCAGGATGGCCAGATCGGGCAGGTCATCTATGGCTCGGCGAAAGCCGGGGTAAACGGCCTCGTTCTGCCGATGGCGCGCGACTTGATGGACCTTGGCATCCGCGTCAATTCGATCATGCCGGGCGTGTTCGGCACGCCTTTGCTCAACAATATGAACCCCAAGGTGAAGGAAAGCCTCGAAGCGTCGGTCCCCTTCCCCAAGCGGCTCGGCAAGGCCGAGGAATATGCCAGCCTCGCGATGGAAATGATCCGCAACACCTATTTCAATGGCCAGGCTGTCCGCCTCGACGGCGCGATCCGCATGGCCCCCCGTTGAGATATGACACCGTCCCCTTTCCGTTCGTGTCGAGCGAAATCGAGACACGAACGGGGTAGAGGTCAGCAAATCCCCAAATCATGATGTTCCAATAATTTCCTTCTGAAAGGACACTTCCATGCCCGAAGCCTATATCATCGACGCCGTCCGTACCCCGCGCGGAGTTGGCAAGCCCGGCAAAGGCGCGCTGTCGCACCTCCATCCCCAGCATCTCGCCGCGACCGTGCTGAAGGCGATCAAGGAGCGCAACAATCTCAACACCGGGACGGTCGACGACATCATCTGGTCGACGTCGAGCCAGAATGGCAAGCAGGGCGGCGACCTCGGCCGGATGGCGGCGCTGTCGGCGGGTTATGACACCAAGGCTTCGGGGACGACGCTTGACCGCTTCTGCGGCGGGGGCATCACGTCGGTCAATCTCGCCGCTGCCACGGTGATGAGCGGCATGGAAGATTGTGTCATAGCGGGCGGCACCGAGATGATGAGCTACACCAGCGCCTTCGCCGCCGAACAGGCCAACGCCGGCCTGCCGCCACGCCTGATGGGGTCGGGCCACGAAGCGCTCGACGAACTCCACCCGCAATCGCATCAGGGCGTCTGCGGCGACGCGATCGCAACGATCGAGGGAATCAGCCGCGAGGCACTCGACGCGCTCGCGCTCGTCAGCCAGCAACGCGCCGACCGCGCGATCAAGGAAGGCCGTTTTGCCAAATCGGTCGTCCCCGTGCTCAACCCCGACGGCAGCGTCGCGCTCGACCACGAAGAATTCCCGCGGCCCGAAACCACCGCCGAAGGACTGGCGTCGCTCAAGCCCGCCTTCACCGGGCTCGCCGATTTCGACCTTGGCGGCGGTTTCACCTTCCGTAAGCAGATCAACCGCCGCTATCCCGACGTCAAAATCCAGCATTTCCATCATGCCGGCAACTCGTCGGGGGTCGTCGACGGCGCCGCCGCGATCCTGCTTGCGTCCAAAGACTATGCCGACAAGCACGGCCTGAAACCCCGCGCGCGCGTCGTCGCCTATGCCAATATCGGCGACGATCCGACGCTGATGCTAAACGCCCCTGTCCCCGCCGCGAAAAAGGTGCTCGAAAAGGCTGGACTGACCAAGGACGACATCGACGTCTGGGAAATCAACGAAGCTTTTGCCGTGGTCGCCGAAAAATTCATCCGCGACCTCGATCTCGACCGCGATAAGGTCAACATCAACGGCGGCGCGATGGCGCTCGGCCACCCGATCGGCGCCACCGGTTCGATCCTGATCGGCACCGCGCTCGACGAACTCGAACGCTCGGGCGGCCGTTACGGCCTTGTCACCATGTGCGCCGCGGGCGGCATGGCGCCCGCAATCATCATCGAACGGATCTGAGGCATGACGGGACCGCTTCAAGGCATCCGGATCATCGAATTCGCCGGGATCGGTCCCGGTCCCTTTTGCGGCATGATGCTTGCCGACCATGGCGCCGAAGTGATCCGCATCGACCGCCCCGGCGGCTTCATGGACCCGCGCGATCCATTGAGCCGCAATCGCACCTCGATCGCGCTCGACATGAAGAACCCCGACGCGGTCGCAATTGCGCGCGATCTTTGCAAAAGCGCCGACGGGATCATCGAGGGGTATCGTCCCGGTGTGATGGAGCGGCTCGGGCTCGGGCCCGACGTGCTGCTCGCCGACAATCCGCGGCTGATCTACGGCCGTATGACCGGTTGGGGGCAGTTCGGCCCCTACTCCCAAGCCGCAGGTCACGACATCAACTATATCGCACTCTCGGGCGTCCTACACGGCATCGGGCGCGCGGGCGAAAAGCCGGTCCCGCCGGTCAATTATGTCGGCGATTTCGGCGGCGGCGGGATGATGCTGGCGTTCGGCATGGCGAGCGCACTCGTCCATGCCGCGCGCACCGGCGAGGGCCAGGTGATCGACTGTGCGATGACCGACGGCTCGGCGCTGCTCGCGGGCATGACCTGGGGTTTCAAGGCAATGGGACGGCTGAAGGACGAAGCAGGCGTCAACCTGCTCGACGGCGCGGCGCATTTCTATGACAGCTATGTCTGCGCCGATGGCAAATTCATCTCGATCGGGTCGATCGAACCGCAATTCTATGCACTGCTGCGCGAAAAGACTGGCCTTGCCGACGATCCCGATTTCGATGCGCAGCTCGATCCGTCGAAATGGCCGGTGCTGAAGAACAAGCTGACGGCGTTGTTCAAGACCAAGACGCGCGACGAATGGTGCACGATCATGGAGATGACCGACGTCTGCTTCGCGCCGATCCTGTCGCTGGGCGAAGCGCCCCAGCATCCGCACAATGTCGCGCGTGAGACGTTTCTGGAGGTCGGCGGCGCGGTCCAGCCCGCTCCCGCGCCGCGCTATTCGGCGACAGTCAACGACACCCCGCGCGCAGCTCCGGCAGTCGGCGCCGACGGCGATGCGGTGCTGGCGGGGCTTGGTTATGATGCGGTCAAGATCGCGGCGCTCCGCGATGGTGGTGCGGTTCGGTAGTGGATGCTCGTTCAATCTGAACCGTAGCCCTGAGCCTGTCGAAGGGCGCTTCTCGGATAGGCGCCCTTCGACAGGCTCAGGGCTGCGGTGATGACCGCGTGGTACAAATCAGGCTTACCGTGCCGTCAGCGCTTCCCACAACCCGCGCCCGCCAAACCCCGCGACCTGCCGCCCCAGCTTCGCCGCCCAATAAGCATCATTGCCATGCTCTCCGCGCCAGCGCATCAGCGGGATCGTCACGCGGTTCAGCTCATATTCGGCGGTAAAGCCGATCGCGCCATGCACCTGATGCGCGATCGCGGTCACCACCCCGACCGCCCGGTTGGCGCGCAACTTCGCCGCGGCAATCTCGAAATCCGCCGCGGCGGCATCGAGCTCCACCGCATCCAGCCGCGCCGCCAGCGCCGCCGCCGCCGCCTCGACCGCGCGCACTTCGCACGCTATCACCGCCAGCGATTGCTGCACCGCCTGGAACTTGCCCAGCGGCCGTCCGAATTGCTGGCGGGTGTTCACATGCTCGATCGACAGCGCCAGCGCCTTCCCCATCGCCCCCGCCATCAGGCTGACGATCGCGGCGGGCTGCAGCGCCTCGCCGGCGATCAGCGCAGCGACAGGCAGATCGGGGACGGCGACGCCAGCGATCTGCAACACCGCATTCACGTCGCCCCAGTCGCCGCCGAAACCGCCATCGCCTTCGGGCACGAGCAGCAGGGCAAACCCGGCCTCCTCGACCGGCGCTATCCCTGCGGTGGCGGCCTCGGCAAACACCGCCCGCGCGGTATCGCACAGCATTTCGCGCGCCGCGCTCATCGCAGGCCTAATCCGCGTGCGATGATCCCGCGGATCACCTCGCGCGTACCGCCGCGCAGCGAAAAGCTGGGCGATGCGATCAGCAACGCGCGGAGCAATCGGCCAAGGTCGCCCGGATCGCCCCACGGACAATCAACGATCGCCTGTACCCGCCGCGGCATATCCTGCTCGAACGCATTGCCCAATTCCTTGACGACCGACGCCTCGACCATCGGATCCTCGCCCGCCGCCAGCTTCGCCGCGGTCGACATAGACAATTGGCGCAGCGTCCACATCTCGGCAGTGAGTTCGCCGATCAGCACCGCGACCGCCGGGTCGGGTTCGGCGCCCGCCGCATCGATCAGCGCGGCGAGCAGCGCTTGGCTGGACAAGTATCGCTCCGGCCCCGACCGTTCGAGCCCGAGTTCGGCGGTGACTTGCTGCCACCCCTGCCCCCGCATCCCGACCAGCGTGCCATGCGGCACCAGCACATCGTCGAAAAACACCTCGTTGAAGTCGTGGTTACCCGCCATGTCGATGATCGGACGGATCGTGATGCCGGGCGTGTCGAGGTCGATCAGCAGCTGGCTCAATCCCGCGTTGCGCTCGCTGCCCTCTTCGGTACGCACCAGCGCCAGCATGATGTGCGAGAAATGGGCGCCGGTGGTCCAGATCTTCTGCCCGTTGATCCGCCAGCCCTCGGCGGTTTCGCGCGCCGTGGTCCGCACCGCCGCCAAATCGGACCCTGCCCCCGGTTCGGACAGCCCGATGCACGCATAAAGCTCGCCCTTCGCAATCCCCGGCAAATAGCGCTGGCGCTGGTCCTCGCTGCCATAGCGCAGGATCAGCGGCCCGGTCTGCCGATCGGCAATCCAGTGCGCCCCGACCGGCGCACCGGCGGCAAGCAATTCCTCGATCACGACATAGCGTTCCAGTGGATGGCGGTCGCCGCCGCCATATTGTTTCGGCAAGGTCATCCCGACGTAGCCCGCCGCGCCGAGCGCGCGGCTGAAATCGGCATCGAAGCTCGCCCAGCAATTGGCGCGCGCGACGATGTCGCCCTGCGGCTGGTTCACCGCGAGCCATGCCCGCAATTCGGCGCGCAGTGCCGCGACGTCGCCGGGTGGATCGAAGGGATAGAGCGCAAAGCCTTGCATGTCCCGTCAGCCATGCAATAGCTTTTCCCGAGCAGCAAAAGGATTTTCACATGGGCGAGTTTTTGAGTGTCGAGCGGCGGGGCAAGATTGCGATCCTGACGATGATCAAGCCCGAAAGCATGAACGCGATCGGCACCCATGAAGACTGCCAGGACATCATCGACACGCTGCGCGCCCTTGGCGACGACCGCAGCGTCAGCGCGATCATCCTGACCGGCAGCGGGAAGGCGTTCAGCGCCGGCGGCAACCTCAAAGGCATGCAGGATCGCACCGGCATCGGGGTGCTCGACCAGCCCGACTCCACCCGCGCCAACTACCGCAAGGGGGTGCAGGCGGTGATCCGCGCGCTGATGGACTGCGAAGTGCCGATGATCGCCGCGGTCAACGGCCACGCGATCGGGCTCGGTGCCGACCTTGCCTGTACCTGCGACATCCGTATCGCCGTCGAAAGCGCCAAATTTGCGTGCAGCTTCATCAAGGTCGGGATCGTTCCCGGCGACGGCGGAGCATGGCTGCTGCAAAAGATCCTCGGCTATCCGCGCGCCGCCGAACTGTTCCTGACCGGCGATCGCTTTGACGCGCAGCAGGCAAAGGAATATGGTCTGGTCACGGACGTCGTCCCCGACGCGGACCTGCTCGATCGCGCCGTGGCGATTGCCGAACGGATCGTGTGCAATCCGCCGCGCGCGCTGCGCCTCACCAAAAGGTTGCTGCGCGAGGCGCAGCATAGCCGGATGAGCGACATTTTGGAGCTCAGCGCTGCCTATCAGGCGATTGTCCACGAGACGGCCGACAATCGGGAGGCGATCAACGCCTTTGTCGAAAAGCGCCCGCCGGTGTTTACGGGAGAATGACCATGATTGCCGAGCGTGTCCTGCCGTTGTCGGGCATCCACAATTTCCGCGACTATGGCGGCTATGCGGTGGAGGGCGGCGGGCGACTGCGCAGCGGGATGCTGTGGCGCTCGGCGCATCATCAGGATGCGAGCGACGACGATCTGGCGGCGATCGACAGGCTGGGGATCGAAACGATCATCGACCTGCGCGGCGACGACGAGCGCGCCGCGCATCCCTGCAAGCGACCCGAAGGCTTTTCGGCGCGGGTGCTGTTCGCCGACGGCAATACGGCGGGCCTCGCCCCGCATCTGCAGGCGGCCCAAGGGGCAATCGACAACGAAACGGCGCGGGCGCGGATGATCGATACCTATGCCGGGATGCCATACCGCCCGGTGCTCGTCGCCACATTGCGGCTCTACCTCGCCGCGCTTGCCGAATATGACGCGCCGAGCCTGGTCCATTGCGTCGCGGGCAAGGACCGGACCGGCTTTGCCGTCGCGATCGTCCACCGGTTGCTCGGCGTCCATGAGGACGATCTGATGCACGATTATCTGCTCACCAACAGCGCGGGCAAGATCGAGGAACGCATTGCACAAGGCGGCGATGTGATCCGCGCGCGGTATAACGCCGACATCCACGACGATGCGATCCGCACCTTGATGTCGGTGAACCCGATCTTCCTCGACGCCGCGTTGGCCACCGTCCGCCGCGACCATGGCGACGTGCCGAGCTATGCCGAAGCGGTGCTGAACTTCACCCCCGACATGCGCGATGCGATCGTGGACAAGCTGGTGGTTTATTGAAATCCGCAACTTTACCCGTCATCCCGGCGAAGGCCGGGATCTCGCCGGTGCATCATAACGATAGGGTGAGATCCCGGCCTTCGCCGGGATGACGACAGGTTGGAGGTTGCCCCTCAGCTTAGAGGCTACTCCCCCTTCACCAGCACCCCGCCCTTGACCACCGCATCGACGCTTTCCAGCTGGCGCACGTCCGCCAGCGGATCGCCGTCGACCCCGACGATGTCGGCATAACGCCCCACCGCGATCGCCCCGACGTCCTTTTCGCGCCCCAGCGCCTCGGCGGCGTTTTTCGTCGCCGCCTGGATCGCTTGCATCGGCGTCATCCCATATTCGACCATGACGCGGAACTGGCCGCCGACCTGGCTGTGCGGCATCACCCCCGCGTCCGACGCGAACACCATCCGCACCCCGGCGCGGTGCGCCTTGCGGAAATTGTCGCGCTGGATCTGGGCGATCTCGCGGTCCTTGCGCAGATTATCCTCGAGCACGCCGTTCTTGGCACCTTCGGCCTGCGTATATTCGGTGTTGAAGATGTCCATCGCGAACCACACCGGCTGCTTGCGGGCGACCGCCATGCGGATGCCCTCGTCGTCGACCAGGCTGGCATGTTCGATCGTGTCGATCCCCGCCGCAATCGCGGCGCGGATGCCCGCGCCGCCATGCGCGTGCGCAGCGACCCGCAAGCCCCATTGATGCGCCTCGTCGGCAATCGCGCGCAGCTCGTTCTCGGGCACCTGCAACTGCCCCGGTTCGGTGTTGCGCGAAAAGACGCCGCCCGTCGCGCACACCTTGATCACCTCGGCGCCATATTTGCGCTGGCGCCGCACCTGATAGCGCAGTTCTTCGGGATTATCGCCGATCCCCTCTTCCTTGCCGTCCGCTTTCTCCAGGCTGGGCGGCAGGAAAGTGCTGTCGCAGTGCCCGCCGGTCGCGCCGAGCGCATAACCCGCAGGGACGATGCGCGGCCCGGTGGCGTAGCCAGCGTCGATGGCCTGCTTCAGCCCGATGTCGTTGCGGTCGCCAGCGCCGACGTTGCGTACCGTCGTGAAGCCGGCGTCGAGCATGTCGCGGGCATTTTTGACCGCAGTCATGCCCCAGAAACTGTCGGTGAACTCCAGCCCGCGATAACCGCCGATGTCGGCAGGACCGTCGAGATGGACGTGCATGTCGATCAGCCCGGGCAGCAGCGTCTTTTGCCCCAGGTCGATATGCTTGACGTCGCTGCCCCAGCGCACCGTGCGCGCATCGGCGATGTTGGTGATCCGCCCGTCGGCGCCGACGAAGATCGCGGGATGTTCGACCGTCTTGCCGGACAGCACATCGACATAACGGGCAGCGGTGATGACGGTCTGCCCCGCAGGCGCCTGCGCCGCCGTGGAGACCGCAAAAAGCGCCGCCGAGCCCAACGTGATTCCCCGCAGAAAACTGCCGAACTTTACTCGCGATTCCATAGTTTGATCCGCCCGCTTCTGTTGCCCGGTACCTTGATGGCAAAGGCAATAAAATTAGGACAGCGAAATCTTGTGCTGCGCAAGATACTGATAATCGGGACGGCAGGCGTCGGCGACGCTTTGCGCCTCCGGGGTCAGTTCGGGTTGCGGTTTGTCCGGCGCGCCAAAGCCGGTACTCGCCGCGACCGCATCATACCAATGGCTTGCCCAAATGCCGTCGGTGGCGTGAAGCCCCGGCTTCCACGACAACATTGCCGGATCCCATGCAATGCCCAGCGCCGCGCACAATTTCTGCAGCATCGTCGCCGGATCGCGCAAGATGTCGGCGCTGTCGATCACCGGCGGCGCGTGGCCCAGCCGATCGGCCTCGCGATCGAAAAATTCGACCTGCTTGTCGGTGCCGAGATGGTCGGGGCGCACCGCGACGCGCTTGGCGGCATAGCTCGCAACGACGCGCGCGGGATCGCGGATCAGGAAAGCGTGGCGCAGGCCCGGCAGGTCGTGATGCGCGATCGGCCCGACCATGTGGTGCGCCATATGCTTCTGGTACCAGATCGGCGCGCCGGTCGGGCACGCGCCGGTCATGCTGCGCGCCACGCCGTGCCAGTCGCAGTCCATCGACGCCATAACCTCGTCGGCCATCGGCTGCGGGTCGCCGGTTGCCCTCAGATAGGCGCCGTAAAAGGGCTCGTCGGTGACGAAGCTGTCGGCGCGGCTGCCGAAGCTGCGCATCATCGCGGTCGACAGGTTGCGCGGTCCCGACCACATTGCGATCTTGAGCGGCTCCCCGCTCGGGGCGATGCGGATCGTCATCGCGCCGCTTTCCTTCTTCCGTTCGTGTCGAGCGAAGTCGAGACACGCTGGCGCCAGACGTGTCTCGACTTCGCTCGACACGAACGGGATTGGAAGGGCCGCCTATCCATCGAGCGCGCCCGCAATATCCCGCTCGATCAACGCCTTGTACAGCCCTTGCAGCCGCTCGACCATCGGCCCGCGACCGTCGGTAAGCTTGCGGCCGTCGATCGTATGCGCCGGAACCACTCCGGCAAAGGTGCCGGTCACAAAGGCCTCGTCGGCGCCGTGGACCTCGGTCAGCGAGAAATTCTTCTCGAACACGGGAATATCATTCTCGCGGCAGATGCGGATGACATTGCTGCGCGTGATCCCGGCAAGGCAATAATCGCCGCTCGACGTCCACACCTCGCCCTTGCGGACGATGAAGAAGTGCGTCGAATTGCACGTCGCGACAAAGCCGTGCGGATCGAGCATCAACGCCTCGTCGGCGCCCGCCTGTGCCGCCTGGATACAGGCGGTGATGCAGTTGAGCTTCGAGTGCGAATTGAGCTTCGGATCCTGCACCGCCGGATCGCCGCGGCGCACATGCACGGTGAACAGCGACAGGCCTTTTTCGACCGTCGAGGGGAGCGGATCCTTATGCTCGGCGATGATGACGATCGTCGCGGGCGAGATGACGACGCGGGGGTCCTGATACGGAGTCGAGCGGATGCCGCGCGTGACCATCAGCCGGATATGACAGGCGTCCATGCGGTTCGCGTCAATGGTGTCGTAAAGCCGCTGCGTGAGCGCGTCGCGGCTGATCCCGATGTCCATCGCGATCGCCTTGGCCCCTTCCCACAGGCGGTCGAGATGCTGGTCGAGGAACGCCATGCGCCCTTTGTGGACGCGAATCCCTTCCCACACCCCGTCGCCCAGCATGAAGCCGCTGTCGAACACCGACACGCTGGCCTGTGCACGTGGCACCAGCGTGCCGTTGATGTTGATCAGGATCGCGTCGTTGCGCGGATCGGGGACGAAGTCATGCGTGCCTTGGGCCATGCCCCCTTGGTAGCCGCTCGTGCGCGGCTGTCGAGAGCGAAGCGGCTGCTAAATCGCCTTGCGGCCAAAGCTGGCGGGGTGCGTCGACATTTGGGACGCCGCGTCGTCGGCATCGACCGACACGTCGCCGACCAGCCCGGCCTCGCGCTTGCGCATATAATTGGCAAAGGCGGCATCGGGATCGAACTCGGGTTCGACCAGAACCTCGCCCGGTTTCAGCCTGGCCTCGAAACCCATATCCGCACCACCGTGGGCGCCAGCAGCCGTACCCAGATTCTTGATGATCAAGGGCAGCGCGATCAACAACACGCCGACCACGACCAAAATGATCCAAGGGGAAATGTCCATGCCGAAGCTCCCACTATTCAGCGGAGCGCAATAGCAGCGACAGTTTACGATTCCCTTAGTGCGCCGCCGCCGTTCAGGCGGCCACGCGCGACCCACCACGCCGCCGTCAGCGCAAACGCCGTGCCGAGCAACGTCCCGCCGACGATGTCGCTCGCCCAATGGACGCCGAGCATGATGCGCGAAAAAGCGTTGAGAAAAATCATCGCGACCGCGAGCGTCCAGGCCGCGGTGCGCCAACGCGGCGGCGCCAGCCAGGCAAGCAGCAGATAAACCACCGCCGCGCTCGTCGCATGCCCGCTGGGGTAGGCAAAGCTCGTCTGATGATCGAGGTGATCGATGACATCGGGCCGCGCGCGACCAAAGCTGAGCTTGAGCAGGCTCGACGCCAGATTGGCGAGCAGCGACGCCCCGCCCAGCGCCACCGCGCAGCGCGGCCCGCACCAATGCCAGACGAGCCCGCAAAGCAGGATGACGATGACCCAGCGCGGAATGCCGCCGCCGATCCAGCTCACCGCCTGCATGAACGTCACCAGCGCCGGATCGACCGCCTCGACGCGCAGCGCGAGCGCGGCGGAAACCGCCCGATCGATGCCTTCGGTCCATCCCGCGCCGACCGCAAAGCCCAGCAGGATCATCACCATCAGCATCAGCGCCGCAATCGTCGGCGCCTGCCGCACCGTCATGTTCACCGGCCCGTCTCCCTTGTCATGCGCGCGCCCGACCGGCGCCATGCGTCCAATTGTCCGGCAAAGCGCCGCAATTGATCGACTCCGCCCTCGACGTCATTGTCGAACAATCGCACCTCCCGGTCGCCGCCTTCGCTACGGTAGCGAAGGTATAGCCCGTGCCGCAAACGCGCGCCGATCCGCGCCGCTCCGCCGCCACCCTCACCCGGCAGGCGATCGGCGCGGTCAACAATCACCTCGGCAATATCGGCCACCGGTACCGGGCTCGCCGCGCCGTAGCTTGCATGAAGATAGAGCGCATGGCCCTCGATCCGCGCCGCACCCCCGCCGCGCACGACGCGCGCGCCGAACCGCCCGACATAGAACAGGCTGGCGCTGCCCAGCAGTAACAGGAACGGGATTTGCAGCGATCCGAGCAGGTCGTCGTCCCGATGGGCGGGCGCGGGAAATTCCAGGCCCGGCAGCCCGATGGTCGGCGACGGCGCGATACGCTCGGCATGTTCGATCCACGCCAGCGCGAACGCCGCGGCCGCGAACGCCGCAAACAGCAGCGCCTTCCCCAAATTGCCCGCGCGGGAAAAATGCAGGATCGACGGGTTCACGCGGTGGTGCCGGATCGCGGCGCGCGATCAGATGTGCAGCGGCCGCCCGAAAGCCGCCAGCACGCCCTCGTGCATCGTCTCGCTGAGCGTCGGATGCGGGAAGACGGTGCCGATGAAGTCATCCTCGACCAGCTCGGCGGTCTTGCCGATCGTATAGCCCTGAATGAGCTCGGTGACCTCGGCGCCGATCATGTGCGCGCCGAGCAGTTCGCCAGTTTTTGCGTCGAACACGGTCTTGGTGAAGCCCTCGGCCTCGCCCAGCGCAATCGCCTTGCCGTTGCCGATGAACGGGAAGGTACCCGCCTTGACCTCATAGCCCAGCTCCTTCGCCTTCGCCTCGGTCAGCCCGACGCTGGCGATTTGCGGGCGGCAATAGGTGCAGCCGGGGATGTTGCGCACGTCCATCGCGTGCGGATGGTTGCCCGCGATCGCCTCGACCGCGATGATCGATTCGTGCATCGCCTTGTGCGCAAGCCACGGCGGCGCGGTGACGTCGCCGATCGCCCACAGGCCGGGGACGTTGGTGCGGCACATCGCGTCGGTGTCGATATGGCCCTTGGTCGTCTTCACGCCGAGCGCTTCCAGCCCGATATTCTCGGTATTCGGGACGATGCCGATCGCGACGATCGCATGGCTGAACTCGGCCGATTCGACCTTGCCGTCCTTGCCCTTGATCTTGGCGGAGACTCCGGTCGCGGTGGCCTTCAGCTCCTCGACCCCGGCACCGGTGTGGATCGTCATGCCCTGTTTCTTCAATGCCTTTTCAAGGAAGGCCGACACATCGGCATCCTCGACGGGGACGAGCCGGTCGAGCATTTCGACCACGGTCACTTCGGCGCCCATATCCTTGTAGAAGCTCGCAAATTCGATCCCGATCGCGCCCGATCCGATGACGAGCAATTTCTTGGGCATTTCAGGCGGCACCAGCGCATGGCGATAGGTCCAGATGCGCTTGCCGTCGGCGGGCGCGAACGGCAGGTCGCGGGCGCGGGCGCCGGTGGCGACGATGATGTTCTTGGCGGTGAGGGTTTCGGTTCCCTTCTCGCCCTTGACCTCCAGCTTGCCCGGCGCCGTCAGCTTGCCCTCGCCCATATGGACGGTGATCTTGTGCTTCTTCATCAGGTGCGTAACGCCCTGATTGAGCTGCTTCGCCACCCCGCGCGAGCGTTTCACCACCGCACCGATATCGGCGCTGATCTCGGCGGCTTTCAGCCCATAGGCGCCCGCGTGCTGCATGTAGTGATAGATCTCGGCCGACCGCAGCAGCGCCTTGGTGGGAATGCACCCCCAGTTGAGGCAGATGCCGCCAAGCAGCTCGCGCTCGACAATCGCGGTCTTGAGGCCGAGCTGCGCCGCGCGGATCGCGGCAACATAGCCGCCGGGGCCGGAGCCGAGGACGATGAGGTCGTATGAGGTGTCAGCCAAGATTCGCTCCATTATCAATCCCCTCTCCCTTCAAGGGAGAGGGAGGGGCCCATTGCGCAGCAATGGGAGGGTGAGGGTCCGAAAGCGCGGCCAAGATCGCCGCCAATACTCCGGACATGTTTCCAGTCACTTCATTGTTCCAGATGCGGAGCACACGATAACCCTTGTCATCGAGGAAAACGTCCCGACGCGCATCGGCCTGCGATTCAGCGTGCTGCGATCCATCCAACTCGACGATCAGACGTCGTTCCTGACAGACGAAATCAGCGATAAACGGTCCAATCGGCTGCTGCTTACGAAATTTGAAACCGCCGAGCCGCCGATCGCGCAGGGCACCCCATAACTTCTTCTCTTGTTCGGTGAGCGAGCGGCGCAGCGATTTGGCACGTTCCAGCGTCTGCTTCGAATAGCCTGCCGTCACACCCTCACCCTCCCACGCGCTGACGCGCGCGGGCCCCTCCCTCTCCCTTGAAGGGAGAGGGGTCCATCAAGCCACCAGCCCCAGCGGGTTCTCGACCAGTTCCTTGAAGGTCTTCATCAGTAGCGCGCCATCCGCCCCGTCGATCGCGCGGTGGTCAAAGCTGCCGGTCGCCGACATGACCGTGGCGATCGCGAGCGCGTCGTCGACGATGTAGGGCCGCTTCTCGCCCGCGCCGATCGCCATGATCATCGCCTGCGGCGGATTGATCACCGCGGTGAATTGCTTGATCCCCATCATGCCCATGTTCGAGATCGAGGCGGTGCCGCCCTGATATTCATGCGGCTGGAGCTTGCCTTCCTTCGCCTTCGCCGCGAGCTCGGCCATTTCGGTCGAGATTTTCGACATCGACTTGCCGCCCGCGTCGGTGATGATCGGGGTGATCAGCCCGCCCGGGATGCTCACCGCGACCGAGATGTCGGCGCGGCTGTATTTGCGCATCACATCGCCGCCGAAGCTGACATTGCAGGCGGGCACGCGTTCGAGTGCGACCGCGAGCGCCTTGATCAGCATGTCATTGACGCTGAGCTTGACGCCGCGGCTTTCGAGGCTGGCGTTGAGCTCGCCGCGGAGCTTGAGCAGCGCGTCGAGGCGGATGTCGACGGTGAGGTAAATGTGCGGCGCTTCCTGCATCGACTGGGTCAGGCGGCGCGCGATCGTCTTGCGCATGCCGCTGAGCTTTTCGTCCTCGTGCGGAATGCCGAAATCGGGGATCGGGCCAGCCGGCGCCGGAGCAGGCGCCGTGCCGACAGCGCCCGCCGCCTGCGCGGGGGCGACGGGAGCGGATGCCGCGGCGCCTGCGGGCGCGCCTTCGAGGTCGGCCTTGACGATGCGGCCGCCCGGGCCGGTGCCGGTCACCCCCTTGAGATCGATGCCCCGTTCGGCGGCAAGGCGCTTGGCGAGCGGGCTGGCTTTGATGCGATCGCCTTTTTCCGTTTGTCCTGAGCTTGTCGAAGGACCGTCCTTCACCGCGGCCGCCGGAGAAGATGAGGACGGCGCTTCGACAGGCTCAGCGCGAACGGGTTCAGGGGTGGGAGCAACGGCAGGCGCCGGAGCCGCCTTCGCGCTCCCGGCATCGTCACCCTCGCCCGTAATTACCGCAATCACGGTACCGACCTTCACCCCGTCGGTCCCCTCGGCGACCAGAATCTGGCTGACCACGCCCTCGTCGACCGCTTCGAACTCCATCGTCGCCTTGTCGGTCTCGATCTCGGCCAGCAGGTCGCCCGATTTGACCTCATCGCCCTCCTTCACCAGCCATTTGGCGAGCGTGCCCTCCTCCATCGTCGGCGAGAGGGCGGGCATCTTGAGTTCGATTGGCATGTCTAGGCGTGTCCCTGTCAGTCTTGCAGGCCAAGCCTGCCGCTACGGATTCGTCCCTCGTCATAAGAGCATCGTTCGTCAACGTCCATTGGCGCAAACTTGCGTTTCATACGAATGTGACGCACTCTCTACGCACAAAAAGCATAGGGGGTCGGGGCGATGCGGACATATCTGGTGGTGATCGACGACAGCCCCGAGGCGTCGCTGGCGCTGCGCTTTGCGGCGCGCCGCGCCGCGCGGACCGGCGGCGGGGTCGCGGTGCTGGCGATCGTGACGCCGCAGGATTTCGTCGCCTTTGGCAGCGTGCAGGCGACGATCGAAGCCGAAGCGCGCGAACATGCCGAGGAACTGGTCGCTGCCGCCGCCGACGCGGTGGTGCAGGAAGCGGGGGTGACGCCGCAGATCCTGGTGAAGTCGGGCAAACCCGCCGACGTCGTGCGCGAGGTGATCAATGCGAGCGACGAGATTGCGGCGCTGGTGCTGGCCACCGCGGCGAACGGCGCACCGGGGCCGCTGGTGGCGCACTTCACCGGGCAGGACGCCGGAACGCTGCCCTGCCCGGTGATGATCGTGCCGGGCGGGATCGACCTCGCCCGGCTCGATGCGTTGAGTTAGACGGTAATCGTGCGCTGCAATGCCGCCGCGCCCTTCGCTTCGTAGATCGCAAAAACCAGCACGCCGATGGCCTGCACAAAAACGACCGCGATGCCGAGTGCGGTCATCTGGGCAGCGAACATCGCCAGCACCACAAAGCTTGCGATGACCCAGCCAAGATTGCCGACCGCAATCAGGTTGGCGAGCCCCTTGTTCGGCGCCTTCTGGTTCGCGACGAACAGCATCAGCAACGCCGACGGCAGCCCGATCCAGCCTGCGACGGTCACCAGTTCGGAGGGGAGGCCGAGCAGGGTGGCGACCGTCGCAGTCGCAAAGACGCAAAAGACGAACAATCCGGTGCAGGTGATGGCATCGATAATCAGCGTGTTCTTGAGGTTGAAAAGCGACATTGGAGTTCTCCTTTCGGGATGACCCCTTCCGTCTGCCGCGCCGAACGCCGCCAGTCGATTACGCGCAAGGTAATGGAAAAGCAGAAAGCCGGGGTATAGCTCTCGCGGCAAAGGAGACGATGATGCAACCCGCACCGCTCGGCACCCAACTCCGCGAATGGCGCAGCCGCCGCCGGATGAGCCAGATGGACCTGGCGCTCGACACCGAGATGTCGACCCGGCATTTGAGCTTCATCGAAACGGGGCGATCGAAACCGAGCGCGCAGATGTTGCAGCGGATCGCCGATCGTCTGGAAGTCCCGCATCGTGCCCGCAACGCGCTGTTGCTCGCCGCGGGTTATGCCCCAGACTATCAGGAACGCCCGCTCGACAGTCCCGAAATGGCGGGGGTGCGCGCGATCGTCGAGCATGTGCTGAAAGGTCACGAGCCCTATCCGGCGCTCGCGGTCGATCGCCACTGGAACCTGGTCGCCGCGAACGGCGCGATCGCGATCCTCACCGCGCAGGTCGCGCCCGCGCTGCTGGCCCCGCCGGTCAATGTGCTGCGCATCGCGCTGCATCCCGAGGGGCTGGCACCGCAGATCGTCAACTATGGCGAATGGCGCGCGCATATATTGGAGCGGATCGACGTCCAGATTGCGACGAGCGCCGATACCGGATTGATCGCGCTGCGCGACGAGCTGGCGGGTTATGCGGTACAGAGCGACGATCATAGCGCCGAGCATCGCGACAGCCATGCCAGCAGCATCGCGGTCCCGCTGATCCTCGACACCGATGCCGGGCGCATATCGTTCGTGTCGACGGTGACGATTTTCGGGACGCCGGTGGATATCACGCTGTCGGAACTGGCGATCGAGGCGTTTTTTCCAGCGGATGCAGAGAGTGCAGCGTTGTTGGCGAGGTTGGCAAATAGAACGCCCTCCCCTTCAGGGGAGGGCAGCGAGACTTACGAACTTGTTCGTTAGTCGCAGCGGGTGGGGGCCAGCAGCCTTGCGCTGCGCCGCCGACCCCCACCCCGTTCGACTAAAGGCCCGGCTAGGCCGGGCCAAGTCTCACTGCCCCTCCCCTGAAGGGGAGGGGTGCGAATGTTAGCGCCGCCGCCCCTTGTGCTTGATGTTTGCCGGCCGCCCGCGCTTGCCGACCATATGCTTGCCCGCCTTGTCTTTCCCGGTCGCCTTCCCCTTCACCCCGTCGCGGCGCGGCGGGCGATTGCGGAAGCCGCCTTCGGGTGCATCGGGCAGCTCGAAACGCAGTGCGCCACTCACCGGGTTCGCGTCCATCAGCCGCAGGTCCAGCCGCTGACCGACGGTATAGCTGACGCGGCCATGCTCGCTGTCTAGGCTCCGCGCCGCTTCGTCGTAAAAGAAGCGTTCGCTGCCCAGCGTCGATACCGGCACCAGCCCATCGCCGCCGAGCCCGTCGACCGTCGCGAAAAAGCCGAAGGGCTGCACCCCGGTGATCCGCGCCGCGACGATTTCACCGGTCTTGCCCGCCAGATAGGCCGCGACATAGCGATCGACCGTCTCGCGCTCGGCCTCCATCGCGCGGCGTTCCAATGCGCTGATCGCCTCGCCGATGCGCGACAGCCCCTTGGCATCGGCCTCCCCCAGCCCGGTGCGCGCGGGCAGGTTCCTGGGTTTGCCCGGGACTTCGAGCTTGTAACTATCGACCAGCGCGCGGTGGACGATCAGGTCGGCGTAACGGCGGATCGGCGAGGTGAAATGGGCGTAAGAGCCGAGCGCGAGGCCGAAATGGCCCGCATTGGCGGGGCCGTAATAGGCCTGCGTCTGGCTGCGCAGGATCGCCTGCATGATCTCGGGCAGCCGGTCGTCCTCCGAAAAGCCGTCGATCAGCCGGTTGAACACCGCAGGCGTGATCACCTGCCCCAGCGCGAAGCTTTGTTCAAAGGTTTCGAGATAATCCTTGAGGCTGACCAGCTTCTCGCGGCTCGGCGGCTCGTGGATGCGGTACATGACCGGCGATTTCTTCGCCTCGAGCGCTTTTGCCGCCGCGACATTCGCCGCGATCATATAATCCTCGATCAGCCGCATCGAATCGAGCCGGTCGCGCACGCGGATTTCGGCGATGCCGCCCGCCTCGTCGAGGATCACCTGACGTTCGGGCAGATCGAGGTCGAGCGGCGCGCGGGCCGCGCGCGCTTTCGCGAGCAAAGCCCAGCAAGCCCACAGGTTCCGCAGCGTCGGGAGCACATCGGCGTCCCAATCGTCCCGCGGCGTATCGGCATCATAGGCCGCTTGTGCGTGTTCATAGGCGATGTTTGCGCGCAGCCGCACGAGCGCGCGGTTAAAGCGCCATGACGTCACCTTGCCATGCTTGTCGATAACCAGGTGGCACGCCATCGCGGCGCGGTCTTCGCGCGCTTTCAGCGAACAAACCCCCGCCGACAGCGTTTCGGGGAGCATCGGCACGACGCGGTCGGGGAAATAGACGCTGTTGCCGCGCCGCCGTGCCTCGCGGTCGAGGTCGCCGTCGGGGCGGACATAAAAACTGACGTCGGCGATCGCGACGATCGCCCTATAGCCGCCCTTGTTGCCCGGATCCTCGTCGGCGATCGCCCAGACGGCGTCGTCATGGTCGCGCGCGTCGATGGGGTCGATCGCGACGATCGGCAGGTCGCGCAAATCCTCGCGCCCGTCGGGGGTAAGCGGCAGCCTGGCCGCGCGTTCGGCCTCAGCAATCGTTTCGCCGTCAAAAACATGCGGGATCTCGTGCCGCGCGATCGCGATCATGCTCAGCGACTTCGGCGCAAAGGGGTCGCCGATCCGGTCGATGACCTTCGCCTTGATCGCCGCGCCGCGTCCGGTCAGTTCGGCGCGCACGAGGTCGCCGATGTCGGCATCGCCCTTGTCCGCAACCGCGAAGTCGAACCGCGCGCGCTTGTCGGCGGGACGCAGCCAGATCATCGGCTTGCCGCCCGGACCAACGTCCTCGACCAGCACGCCGATCACCGTCTCGGCGCTCGCCGCGAGCCGCTTCATCGGATGGGCGACGTGGCCGTTGCCGCGCTCCTCGGTGCGCGCAAGGATGCGGTCGCCGACGCCGAGCGCGCCTTTTCGCCCCTGCTCCATCACGCGTAGCCGCGGCGGCGGCGCGGTTCCTTCCCAGCGGTCGGGAACCGCCCAGAGGTTGCTGCCCTCGATCGCGACGACGCGCAGCACCGTCACCCGCGGTAGGCCGCCATGCTTATGGAACGCCCGGCCCGGCGCCATGTCGACCAGCCCCTCGTCGGTCATGTCCTTGAGCAGCGCCTTCAATGCGATCTTGTCGTTGCCGTGCAGCGCAAAATGCTTCGCGATCTCACGCTTGCCGACCGCATCCTTACTCGCTTCGATAAAGCGAAGGATCTGCTCGCGCGTCGGGAGTCCGGGCTGTGGCTTGGGCTTTTTCATCCGACGTCGCGCAGTTTGTTCGCACGAAGACACGAAGACACGAAGAGCGTCGGGTCATTCAGCAGGCGCCGGACGCCTTCTTTAAATGTCAGGGTACCGAAGTTCATGACAAATCCGTGGGTCAAACCCATTAATCTCAAATAAGTAATAACTTGCTTCGCATGAACCGGGGCGGTTGTCTCGCTCGACTTGAGCTCTATCAAGACCCTATCATCGACCAGCAAATCGATCCGAAAGGCGTTGGGAATGGCAATGCCGTCGTAGGTCAAGTCGATCGGCACCTGCCGATCGACTTTTAATCCCAAAGCACACAGTTTGGCCGCCAACATCGCTTCGTAGGCCGACTCCAGTAAGCCGGGGCCAATATCCTGATGAAGTTTGAAGCCGCAATCGACGACGATAGTGCAGAGCTGTTCGATATCCATGCCCTGCCCCCTTCGTGTCTTTGTGTCTTTGTGCGAACCAAATCTCGCAACGCCTAAATTAGTAGGTGCGCCCGATCAGCACCCGCTCGACCGCCGGTTCGCCGGTGAAGAAGCAGGCACCGTCGGCGGGCGCGGCGTCCATCGGCGTGTTGCGCATCGTCAGCTTCAGCGACTTGAGCTGCTCGACGATCTTGTCGAGCGCCGCGCCAGTCGGGCGCGACCATTGGACTTCGGCCCAGCCGACGAACTTGTCCTCGCCCTTGAAATGCGCGGCGAGGTCGGTGACGTCGCGGCGGATATTAGCGTCGAGGCGCTGTTTCGCCTCGGCGTGGAGGCTCGTCTGGATGTCGGCGAGCGTTGCGACCGCGTCGGCGACGAAATCGCCCTTCGCGATGAAGGCCGAATTGAGCTTCCCGTCATCCTTGTACAGCCGGTCGCGGCGGATGACCGCGACATTGCCGCCCGCAACGTCGCGCGGGCCGACCTCGACGATGATCGGCGCGCCCTTCTTGACCCAGCCCCAGCGCTTGGTCTGCGCCTTGTTCGCGCCGGTATCGAGCAGCACCCGCACCGGTTCGCGGAATGCGTCGAGCGCTTTCAGCTGCGCCTCGAGGTCACGGCAATAATCGAGGATCGCGGCATCCTCATCGTTGTCGCGCAGCATCGGCACGATCACGATCTGGTGCGGCGCGATGCGCGGCGGACAGCGGAGGCCATCATCGTCGCCGTGCGTCATGATGACGCCGCCGATCATGCGCGTCGACACGCCCCAGCTCGTCGTGTGGCACAGCGAATGGCCGCCGTCCTTGTCCTGATACCGAATGCCCGCGGCCTCGGCGAAGCCGGTGCCGAGATAATGCGAGGTGCCAGCCTGCAAGGCCTTGCCGTCCTGCATCATCGCCTCGATCGAATAGGTCGCGACCGCGCCCGGGAAGCGCTCGTTTTCGGGCTTTTCGCCCGCGACGACCGGCATCGCCAGCACATCCTCGGCAAAGGCGCGGTACATTTCGAGCGCGCGCAAGGTTTCGGCCATCGCGTCGTTGCGGTCGGCGTGCGCGGTATGCCCTTCCTGCCACAGGAATTCGCTGGTGCGCAGGAACATGCGGGTACGCATTTCCCAGCGCACGACATTGGCCCATTGATTGACCTTCAGCGGCAGGTCGCGCCAGCTCTGCACCCAGCGGCTCATCGCGGCGCCGATCACCGTCTCCGACGTCGGGCGGACGATCAGCGGTTCTTCGAGCTTGGCCTCGGGGTCGGGGACCAGCTTGCCCTTGCCGTCACCGATCAGGCGGTGATGGGTGACGACCGCCATTTCCTTTGCGAAACCATCGACATGATCGGCTTCCTTCTCAAAGAAGCTCAAGGGAATGAACAAGGGGAAATAGCAGTTCTGCACCCCGGCATCCTTGATCGCCGCGTCCATCACCGTCTGGATGCGTTCCCAGATGCCATAACCCCACGGCTTGATCACCATGCAGCCGCGCACGCCCGATTCCTCGGCAAGATCGGCTTCGGCAATGACGTCCTGATACCAGGCCGCAAAGTCGGCCTGCCGGGTTACGCTGAGCGCATGTTTGACCATGAAATATCCGATTTTTCTGTCGTTGAGGGCGCCGCGGCACCCATCTGTCACTTCTTCGCGAGTTCGGCCTTCAGCGCCGCCACTTCGGCCTTCAGCGCCGCGATTTCGGCGTCCTTGGCCTTCGCGCCGCCTGCGCCCGGGATAAATGCCCCGGCGGCCTGCTGGAACATTTCCATGTTGCGCCGCGTCAGCTCGGCCAGCGGGTTCGAACCCAGCGCGCCTTCGAACGCCGCACGGACATCCTGCTGGTTCTTCCGGAAGGCCGTCATCGATGCTTCCAGATATTGCGGCACCATCGACTGCATCTTGTCGCCATACATGCCGATCAGGTGGCGCAGGAAATTGACCGGCAACAGCGTTTCGCCGCGCGTTTCCTCGTCCATGATGATCTGGGTCAGCACATTATGCGTGATGTCCTCGCCGCTCTTGGCATCGACGACGCGGAATTCGCGCCCGTCGCGGACCATCGCCCCCAAATCTTCGAGCGTGATGTAACAGCTGCGTTCCGTGTCATAGAGCCGCCGGTTGGCATATTTCTTGATCGTGACGACGCCATCGTCCGCCGCCGTCTTGGACTTCGCCATCTTGACCCGCGCTCCTTGTTGCTCCGCATTCTGGCGACCACGCCGCGCGGGATATTTGATCGATCGGCGCAATAGCACCAAATTATGATGCATCGCAACATGCGCGACCTATAGGCCAGCCAACCGCGCAGCAGTCGATTCGCCTCCCGCGACTTGCGGAGGCTTCGTGATGGTGAATTGCAGCTTCGGAAAACCATCAAGCGCCCCGGAGCCGCTTGCCGCCGCAATGAAGACGGATCGCGCATCGAACGCAATTTAGTTTCTCATGAAATCAAAATGCTGGTATAAACGGCG
The DNA here is from genome assembly GCF_012274265.1 of Sphingopyxis microcysteis. GTDB lineage: Bacteria > Pseudomonadota > Alphaproteobacteria > Sphingomonadales > Sphingomonadaceae > Sphingopyxis > Sphingopyxis microcysteis. The sequence continues at coordinate 740,889 of NZ_JAANYY010000002.1, read as the reverse complement.
CGAAAAGTCTTGCCGCGCAAAACTTCATTACGACCCCTTCAACCGGGCGCATCCATTCGCTTCCGCAAGGCCCACCCGGCTACCTGTTGCGAAAATGGCACAGCCCTCGACCGAGTTGAACCGGTGCCACAAAAATCACATCAAAATTTCATCAAAGGCTTGTGCCGCTCGGCTTTTTTGTCTTTCTAGGGCGCAACCCGTTCACTCTCATCTTTTGAACGGCAACCGGGGAATAACATTATGAAGAAGACTAGCCTGCTAGTGCGGGGCTCGGCCCTCACTCTCGCTTTGTTCAGCGCCATGCCCGCAATGGCGCAGGATCCGATCGCGCCTGCCGATGACGCCGCCAGCGCCGATGAAGGCACCATCGTCGTCACCGGGTCGCGCATCCGCCGTCCGAACCTCGAATCGACCGTGCCGATCACGTCGATCACCGGCGAGAGCTTTTTCCAGCAGTCCGACACCAATATCGGCGACTCGCTTAACGACCTGCCCCAACTGCGCAGCACCTTCGCGCAGCAGAACCCGGGTCTTGGCATTGGTATCGCGGGTCTGAACCTGCTCGATCTTCGCGGCCTGGGTACCTCGCGTACGCTGGTGCTGGTCAACGGCCGTCGCCACGTCCCTGCCGACATCCTGGCCAATGCCGTGTCGCCCGACATCAACACCATCCCGAACGACCTGATCGAACGCGTCGACATCGTCACGGGCAGCCAGTCGGCGACCTATGGCTCCGACGCCATCGCAGGCGTCGTCAACTTCGTGCTGCGCCGCAATTATGAGGGCATTCAGCTGCGTGCCCAGGCCGGTGTGGCCGACGGCGGTTACGGCGGTAACCAGTTCGTGTCGGGCATGGTCGGCAAGAATTTCGCCAATGATCGCGGCAACATCACGCTGCATGGCGAATATGCGCGCCAATCGCGCGTCTTCGCTTCGGACATCGGCCACCTGCGTCGTCAGGACGGCCTGCTCGTCGTCGACGTCGATACCGCTGGCTTGCCCAACGGCAGCGACGGCTTCCCTGACCGCGCTTTCTTCCGCGACATCCGCTCGGCCAGCATTCATCGCAACGGCCTGGTGCCGATCACACAGTCGGGCAGCAATCCGCTGTGCGGCACGGGCATCGGTTCGACCAACGGCGCGCCTGGTGCCGGTTCGGGTTCGACCGTCGGCACCCCGTACAACTGTACCTTCATCTTCACCGACGCTGGCGCCCTGACGGCTCAGACCGGCACGCGCCTGGGTCAGGGGATCATCGGCGGTATCGTTGGCGGCAACGGCCAGACTGGCCGCGAAGGCAGACTGCTCTCGGTATTCCCGTTCACCGAACGCTACAACTTCAACATGCTGGCGCATTTTGAAGTCAGCGAAGGTTTCGAACCGTTCATCGAAGCGAAGTGGAACCGCGTCAACGCGCTCGGCAACAACGCGGGCCCGTCGTTCATCCAAGGCACGTTCGGCCAGTTCGACTTGCGCGAACGCACCCGTTTGGACAACCCGTTCCTGGTTCTGAACGACCCGACGGCGCGCACCCGGCTTGCCAATGCGATCATCGCTTCGGGTTGTAACACCAGCCTGACCGCGGCCTGTAACGTGACCGGCGTCGCATCGTCGTTTACCCGCTCGACGCGCACGGACGGCAACGGTTCACAGGGCATCGGCGGCCCGCTGAACGCAGCAGATATTGCGGCAATCAACGCGGGAACCTATCGCTTCGTGACCTCGCGCAGCCTGCTTGATGTCGGTATCCGCGATGAAAAGTTCCAGCGTGACACCTATCGCGTCGTGGTCGGTGCCCGTGGCTCGTTCAACGAAGACTGGAACTACGAAATTGCCGCCAACTACGGCAAGTTCGAACAGGATGTGACGACGTTCGGCTACATCGACCGTCAGAAGTTCGTGCTCGCGCTTGACGCTGGCGTCAATCCGCTGACCGGCCAGATCCAGTGCCGTTCGCAGTTTGACCCCGCAGCTCGGGTCGCCTTCGCTGGCGGCGCGGCGCGGCTTGCGAACGACATCGCGGCGTGCGTCCCCTACAATCCGTTTGGCGGCACCGACAACACGGCGTCGGTCAACTACTTCAGCTACAATGCACGCACCAAGGCGAGCCTTGAGCAGCTGAATTTCTCGGGCTTCGTCAGCGGCGACCTCAGCGGCCTGTTCGAACTGCCGGGTGGCCCGGTCAGCTTCGCCTTGGGCGCTGAATACCGCCGTGAGCGTGCGCGTTACCAGGACGACGACTATGTCGAAACCGGGGCCACCAACGCGGTTGTGATCGGCGAATTCGACCCGCCGACGTTCGAAGTGAAGGAAGCCTTTGCCGAACTTCGTATCCCGCTGCTCAAGGACATGCCGTTCGCGCATGAACTCAGCGTGTCGGGCGCCGGGCGCGTTTCTGACTATAAGGGTGCGGCGGGCACCGTGTGGACGTATAATGTCGGTGCGGACTATGCGCCGATCGACGACATCCGCTTCCGCATTGGCTATGGTAAGGCAGTTCGTGCGCCGAACGTCTCGGAAACCGGCTTCCCGCCCGTTCCGAACTTCGCGCCGGGTTTCGCCGACCCGTGTTCGTCGGGTAACATCGCGAACAACCCCAACCGGCTTGCGAACTGCACCGCCGACCTGGGTCCGTTGCTCTCGGGTCTGCCGAACGTCGCTTACTCGCTGCCGATCGTCAGCGGCAGCAACGATCAGTTGGTCCCCGAAGTCTCGAAGTCGCTGACCATCGGCGGCGTGTTGCAGCCGAGCTTCATGCCCGGCTTCTCGCTGAGCGTCGATTACTACGACATCAAGGTGAGCAACGTGATCGTGTCGCTGACCGGTCAGGCGATCGCCAACGGCTGTTACGACCAGGCCTCGCTGGATAATATCCTGTGCCAGGCGTTCACCCGCTGGCGCGGTCCGGGCAACAGCCCGGGTGGCTTCGTCCCTGGCCAGATCCTGGAAAACTCGCTGCTGTCGTCGCCGCTGAACTTCGCGAAGCGTATTCGCCGCGGCATCGACTTCAACGCGTCGTACAACACGACGCTGGGCAGCGATGTAAAGCTCGCCACGAGCCTGATCTATGTTCATGGCCTCCAGTCAAGCAACTTCGAGAACCCGTCGTTGCCGGACTTCGAAAACCGCCTGCTCAGCGAGCTCGGCGATCCGAAGGACGAACTGCGTCTCGATGCCGACGTGTCGTACAAGAACTTCACGCTCGGCTACCGCCTGCGTTACATCGGTCCGATGTACGTGAACGCTTATGAGGACTTCAACGAGCTGCCCTCGGCCTGCACCGCAGCCGGTTGCCCGCCCGTGAACCTCGACTATGCGGACGTCGAGAAATTCTCGAGCGTCTTCTATCACGACCTGCGTTTCACGTTCGACATCGACAGCTCGGGTAGCTTCGGCAAGAGCTTCCAGTTCTATGCTGGTGTCGATAACCTGTTCAACAAGAAGCCGCCGTTGGGCAGCACCGCAACGGGTGCCGGCAGCGCGATCTATGACATTCGCGGTCGCAGCTTCTACGCTGGCGCACGCGCCCGCTTCTAATCGCAACGCGATCGGAATAGATTGGGGGTCGGGACATTGTTCCGGCCCCTTTTCTTTGGCCCAAAGGACTGATTTTGCAGTTGAGCAATCACGATGCCGAACGCCTCGCGAAAGAAGGCGTCGATGCACTCCAGCGTGGGCAGTCGGCCATCGCCCGCGCGCGTTTCGAAACAATCACGCAGAGCGGCCGCGCCAATGCGCAGATTTGGCTGCTCCTCGCGGTCGCCTGCCGGTCGGATGGCGATCGCGTTGCCGAAGAAGCCGCGCTCGACCAATTGCTCGCCCTCGAACCGCAAGCGGTCCGTGGGCACATCATGAAGGGTGACTGCCGCTCCCATGCGGGCGATGATCGCAATGCGTTGCAACGCTATGAAATCGCCCTTCTTGTGGCCCAGCGTCAGGACCTGCCGCCCGACCTGCACAGCGAAGTGCAGCGCGCGGAAACATGGGTCGCGACGTTCAAAGCGCGCATTGTCGAGCAGCGCGAAAACAAACTCATCGATGCCGGCCTGCCCCCCGATGCGCGCAGCCCCCGCTTCCAGCGGTCGCTCGACATTCTCGCGGGCCGCAAGCGCATCTTTGTGCAGGAACCCACGGGCTATTACGTCCCCGAGCTGCCGCAGATCCAGTTTTACGACCCTGCCGCGTTCGCCTGGGCTCCGGCGCTAGAGGCTGCGAACGGCGCCATCCGCGACGAGCTTGTGGCGCTGCTCGCGGCGGGGGGCGACGGATTCCGGCCCTATATGACGTCGCACGTCGATCGGGCGCGCGCCGACGCCAATCCATTGCTCGACAATAGCGACTGGAGCACCTTGTTCTTTGCCGAAAATGGTGCGCTGTCGGACGATGTCATCGCCCGCTGCCCCAAGACCTGGGAGGCAGTGAATGCCGTTCCGCTGCCCTGGATCGCCAGCTCGCCGACGGTGATGTTTTCCTTGCTCCGCCCCGGCGCGCGGATTGCCCCGCACAACGGGATGCACAACGCCCGGCTGATCTGCCACCTGCCGCTTATCGTGCCCCCGAATTGCGGCTTCCGCGTCGGTAATGACGTGCGGCAGTGGGAAGAAGGCAAGCTGCTGATCTTTGACGACACGATCGAGCATGAAGCGTGGAACAACAGCCACGAGGATCGCGTCGTGCTGATCTTCGACATCTGGCGCCCCGAACTTAGCGACCGAGAGCGTCAGGAAATTGCGACCTTCTTTGCCAATCCAGCGCTGGATTGAAGCGCGTGCAGCCGTCGAACATCGTCGAACGCGCCAATGCGTTGCTGGATGCCGGGCGCGCGCAGGCAGCGGTCGACCTCCTCATCGACGCGGCGAAACGCGGGCATGGCGACGCGCTTTACGAGCTCGCGCTGTGGCACGTCTATGGCACCCCGGTGCCGCGCAGCTTTGCCGCAGCGCGGGCGCTGTTCGAAAAGGCCGGCGCGGCGGGGCATCGCGGCGGGGCGCTGACCCATGCGGTGTTTGTCGCCATCGGCGCGGGCGGCCCAGCGGACTGGGGCGCGGCGCTGAACCTGCTCGACAAGGCGGCCAAGCATGATGCCGACGCGGCGCGCCAGCGCGAGCTGCTCGCGGCGATGGCGCTGACCCCGACGGGCGATCCGGCCTCGGCATCGCCGATCGAAACGCTGGCGACGTCGCCGACGCTCGGTGTCGTGCGCGGCCTGCTCACGCCCGACGAATGCGCGCACATCATGGCGCTATCCGGGCCCAGGCTGGTGCCGTCGATCGTCGTTGATTCGACCACGGGCCGTGAAATTCCGCACCCGATCCGGACCTCCGAGGGCACGGTGCTGGGCCCCATCCAGCAGGATCTGGTCATCCACGCGATCGACCGGCGGATTGCAGCGGCGACACGCACGCGCACCGAGCAGGGCGAACCGCTCACCGTGCTGCGCTATGCGCCCGGTCAGCAATATCGGCTGCATCATGATTGCCTGCCCGGCGAAAGCAATCAGCGCATGATGACGGCAATCGCCTATCTCAACGACGATTATGACGGCGGTGAGACGCAGTTTCCGTCGGTCGGCGTCGAGTTTCGCGGACAAACCGGCGACATGATCCTGTTCGCCAACACGCTCGCCGACGGCCAAGTCGACGAGCGCAGCCGCCATGCCGGGCTACCCGTTACTCGCGGCGAAAAATGGATCAGTACCCGCTGGATCCGCATCCACGACTTCGACCCTTGGGGGATGCGTCCGGTTTAGCCCCAGACGCGCTCGAACCGGCGGCCGAGCCCGGTGAGCAACTCATATTGCGACAGCCCGATCTGCGCCGACACGGCGGGCAGGTCGTAGGCGAGGCTCAGCCATTCGCCCTCACCCAGTCCCGCCGTATCGCTGGCATCGAACGCGGTGAGGTCCATCGACACACGGCCGACCAGCGGCAGTGCCCGCCCCTGCCACGTCGCGCGCCCGCTGCCCGCATGACAGCGAAGATAGCCGTCGGCATAGCCGAGGTTGACCACCGCGATGCGGCTGTCGCGCGCCGCCGTCCACGAAGCGCCATAGCCGACCGTCTCGCCCGCGGGGACCGGACGCACTTGCAGCACGCGCGCTTCTGGAAACGCCACCTGACCGATATGGCCCGCCGCCTCGCCGCGCGGGATGCCCCCATAAAGCGCGATCCCCGGACGCGTCAGGTCGAACGCATATTCGGCGCCCAGGCAAATCCCGGCGCTGTTCGCGAGGCTGTATCGCCGCGCCGCGATCCGCTCGCGCAGCGCCCGAAACGCGGCGAGCTGCCGCGCATTCTGCGCGCTGTCCTCGTCCGCCGACGCCAGATGACTCATCAGCGTGTCGATCGCCAGTCCATCGAGCGCACCGCCCAGCGCTTCCTCGACGCGCAGGCCGAGCCGGTTCATGCCGGTGTCGACCATGACGTCGCACGGTCGCGCTTCACCGGCATCGCGCCAGCGTCGCACCTGTTCGACGCTGTTCAGCACCGGACGCGCCGGGAGCAAACGCGCGGCGACCATGTCGCTCGCTCCAACCCCATGCAGGACCGACAGCGACACGCCCGCGGACAGCGGCATCAGCGCCGCCGCTTCGGACCAAGTGGCAACGAAAAAATCGCGGCACCCCACGGCGGCAAGATGCTGCATCACGGCGCGCGCACCAAGGCCGTAGCCATCAGCCTTGAGCGCCGCACCGCACGCGGCGGCGCCGCCGCTTTGCGCCGCCAGCCAGCGCCAGTTGGCAACCAGCGCGTCGCGGTCGAGACACAGGCGGAGGGGCGAAGGCACGGCGATCATCGGCGTGCCCTATACGGGTTGGCGGGCTGCGCCAATGGGTTCGATCAGGCCTCCGCCGCCCCGGATGGCTGTTTGTCCCACTGGCCCTCCACCGGGTCCTTCAGCATGAAAGCGGTGACCAGAAACGCCACCAGCACGACGACCCAGGTGTACCACAGCCCCGAATAGGCATTGCCGGTCTTGGCGATGATGAAACTGGCGATCAGCGGCAGGAAGCCTCCGAAATAGCCGGTCCCGATATGATAGGGAATCGACAGCGACGAATAGCGGACGTGCGGCGGGAACATCTCCGATAGCAGCGCCGCGACCGGGCCATAGGTAAAGCCCGACAAGGCACTGAGCCCGAGCAGCGCGAGAAAGATGATCGCGATGCCGCCCCAGCCCGGCACCTGCTTGGCGAAATCATAGCCGCTCGCTTCCAGCGCGGGTTTCAGCAGCGCGGGATCCTCGCTCGCCACCTCGCGCTCACCGATACGGATGGTGACGCTGTCGAACTTGCTGTCGGTCGCCACGACGCTGTAGGGTACGCCAAGCTTGGTGAGTTCACCCAGCGTCTTGCCGCACGCGGTTTCCTGTACCTGCGCAAACGGATCAAAGCTGCACTGCGATCCCGTCACGGTGACCGGCGCCCGCTCGGCCGCCGCCGATAAAGCGGGGTTGCCAACGCTGCCCATCCACCAGAACAGCGGGAACAACAGGACCAGCGTCACGCCATAACCCCACACGATCGGCTTTTTGCGCCCGATGCGGTCCGACAAATGCCCCGCCCAGATGAAAAAGCCCATGCCGACCGCCGCCGCGACGCCGACGATGATCTCGGCGGCGGTATCTTCGACCTTCATCGGTCCTTTCAGGAACGACAGGCCCGAAAACATCGCGGTGTACCAGATCACCGTCAGACCCGCCGCGATCCCGAACAGGGCGATGAAGATGCGGCGCGGGTTGCCGGGATAGGTGAAGCTTTCCTTCAGCGGATTCTTCGCCAGCTCGCCCTGCGCCTTCATCGCCTTGAACACCGGGCTTTCGGACAGTTTCAGGCGCATCCACAGCGAGATCGCGAGCAGGATCAGCGACAGCAGGAACGGCACCCGCCAGCCCCAGCTTTCCCAGACCGCATCGGGCATCAACGCCTTGCATCCCAGCACCACGACCAGGCTGAGCACAAATCCGCCGACGACGCTGGCCTGGATGAAACTGGTGTAGAAGCCGCGCTTTCCGGGCGGCGAATGTTCGGCGACATAGACCGCCGCACCGCCATATTCGCCGCCGAGCGCCAGCCCTTGCAACACGCGGAGCAGGATGACGATGATCGGCGCGGCGATCCCGATCGTCGCCGCCGACGGGATCATGCCGACACCCGCGGTCGCCACGCCCATCAGCGTCACGGTGACCAGGAATGTATATTTACGCCCCAGCCGATCGCCGAGGAAACCGAACAGCACCGCGCCGAGCGGACGAAAGCCGAAGCCGACCGCAAAGCCCGCCCAAACGAGCAGCGTTTCCAGCGTCGCATTGTCGCTCGGGAAAAATGCCTTGCCGATGATCGCGGCGAGCGTGCCGTAGATGAAGAAATCATACCATTCGAACACGGTGCCTGCCGACGAGGCGGCGATGACCATGCGGATTTCTTTCTGCGTCGGTTCGTAAACGGCGCCCGCGGCACTGGCTTCGGTCATATATCTCTGGCTCCCCCACCCCGTCGGGCTTGTCACTTTTCCGTTCGCATCGAGCGAAGTCGAGATGCCTCGCGCGCATCGCCGAAGCGGCGTGTCTCGACTTCGCTCGACACGAACGGTTACGCTACGTCTAATTGCACCGCCGCGTGGCGCAAGCCTTCTTGGCGTGGGCCATTGTTCGTGTCAGACTGCGATCATGCAGTTCATCGACCTGTCCATCCCGATCACCAACGACGTCGTTTCGGACCCGCCGGTGATGCGCCCCAACATCACCTATATGACCCATGAAAATACATGGGAGCAGATCGCGATGTTCTTTCCGGGACTGACCCGCGAAGACCTGCCTGACGGCGAAGGCTGGGCGGTCGAAATGCTGTCGCTTAGCACGCACAACGGCACGCATATGGACGCGCCCTGGCATTATCACTCGACCACCGACAGCGGCGCGACGCCCGCGCCGTCGATCGACGAAGCCCCGCTCGACCTGTTCTTTCGTCCCGGGGTCAAACTCGACTTTTCCGACCGCCCGCACGGCCATGTCGTGAGCGCCGCCGAGGTAGAGACCGAACTGGCGCGGATCGGCCACGACCTCCAGCCGCTCGACATCGTGCTTGTCCAGTCGGGTGCCATCTATGGCACCGACAATTTCACCGATCAGGGCTGCGGCATGGGTGCCGAGGCGACGCTGTACCTGACGGAGCGCGGCGTGCAGGTCGTCGGCACCGACGCATGGAGCTGGGACGCGCCGTTCAGCCATACCGCTAAGCGCTGGGCCGAAACGCGCGACCCGTCGATCATCTGGGAAGGGCATAAGGCGGGGCGTATCCGGCCCTATTACCAGATCGAAAAGCTGACGAACCTGTCGACGATCCCCGCAACCGGGTTCACTTTCAGCTGCTTCCCGGTGAAGATCGAGCGCGCGAGCGCGGGGTGGATCCGCGCGGTGGCGCTGGTCGAGGATTGAGGTTTGGACATGGTGCGCCGCATCTCGGAGCTGCGGCTAACGACCGATTGCGGACGTTAGGATCCTCCCCGGGACGGGGAGGGGGACCGCCGCCGCAGGCGGTGGTGGAGGGGGCTATCGGCCTGACGCGCCGCGAAAGGACGCGAACCCCCTCCGTCAGCCCTACGGGCTGCCACCTCCCCACAAGTGGGGAGGATCGGATATGTCAGCTCCCCATCCCAAAACCGCCGTTACGCTCAGCTACAAATTCACCGTCACGAGCATCCACAACGTCCACCCACCGAGCGCCAGCAAGGTGATCCACGTCGCGGCAACCCCGATCTGGCGCGTAACCGGCGGCTTGCCGGGTTCGACCGGCGCATGCAGCCCGGCGATATGTGCGACGCGGCCAATCAGGAACAGCGCGCCGATGATCATCAGCGCCATATGATTGGCGCGCGCGGTCTCTAGCAGGCCCAGCAGGATGACGACGATCGGCGCATGTTCGGCAAGATTGCCGTGGCTGCGGCTCGCCGCGATCAGTTTCGCGTCGCCCTGATCGCCGAACGCGGCTTTCAGGCGCAGCCGCCGGCGCACCGTCAGCATCGCGGTGAACAGCAGCAGCAGCGCGCAGACGGCGCCGACGAAAGCGGTAACCGGTAATGTCATGATCGTATCTCCCCCGAATGCCGGTGCAACCTAGCCGGTCACCGGCGACTTGGCACGACCAATCGCGCGGCGCGCGCTATTCCTTCTGCAAATTGGCGTCGAGAAAGGCGACGATCCGCGCCGCGACGGGCGCGCGGCTGACCTTGTCGCCCAGCCCGACTGCCCCCATCGGGTAGAAGTGCCCGAAACCCGGCACCCACACGGTTTCGCTCGCGATGCCCTTGTTGCCGAGCGCCGCGGCGGTATGGCGCGTGCCATTGAGCACCCCCACATAATCATTCTGACCAAGGATCAAGAGCGCGGGCGGCATGCCGTTCGTCGCCGTTTCATAGAGGTTATAGCCGCTGATCCCGCCCGACAGCGACACCACGGCCTTTGCCGGAACTCCCAGACCATAAGCCGTGTTGAGCGCGGTGATCGCCCCCGCCGAAAAGCCGCCGATTGCGAGCCGATCGCCGTCGACCCCGAATTCCCCTGCCCGCGTGCGGACAAAATCGACCGCCATCGCCATGTCGTCGGCGGCGCCAAAGGTCGCATGCCAATAATGCGTCAGCGTCGTCTCGTCGAACGGCGGCAGCTTCATCTGGTGGCGCACTTCGGCGATCCGCTCGAGCTTTTCGGGCGACAGGTTGACCGTGCGCGGCACGATGCGCTTTTCGTCGAGCGGGCGGACGAGCCCCGGCTGCTCCTGCACGAAGCGATATTCGATCGAGAAACAGGCGTAGCCCGCGCGCGCAAAGCTGCGGCAATAATCCGCCATTGAGCTGTCCTGCGCGCCCTCGACGGTGAAGTTGAAATCGCCCTTGTCGCCGCGATGAAAGGCGCCGCCGAACGCCATGACGACCGCGGGGCGGCCCGTCAGCGGTTTGCCGTCGGCGGCGACCGGGCGATAGACGTCGAGCAGCAGATCGCGCGCCTTGGCGCCGTCGACCGATACGCCGACCGGCGCGCGGCCATAAACGACGTCGCGCGTCTCGATCACGCCATAGCTGCGCTTCCCGGCTTCATTCGCGCTACTGGTTGCCCCCGTCGCCAACGCCAAACCCATCGCCGCCACGACCATAGCTGCACGCCGGACCATCGGCCCCTCTCCCATTGATTGTTGCTTTGCCGACGCCACCTAATCGCGCCGCCGACGGAACGCTGCGATCGAAATGAGCTAGTGCGCCGCGGGGATCAGAATAGCCGCGAGCCGTTGGGGACCGGCACATCGGGCGCGAACAGGATCACCGCGCCATTTTCATCGGCGAACCCCAAGGTCAGCACTTCGGACATGAATTTGCCGATCTGGCGCGGCGGGAAGTTGACCACCGCGGCGACCTGCCGACCGACCAGGTCGTCCAGCGCATAGCGATCGACGATCTGCGCGCTGCTTTTCTTCACCCCGATCGCCGCACCGAAATCGATCTTCAGCTTGAACGCCGGTTTGCGCGCTTCGGGAAAGGGCTCGGCCGCGACGATCGTGCCGATGCGGATGTCGACGCGGAGGAAGTCGTCGAAGGTGATTTCGGACGCCGCACCGGCGTCGGTGTCGTGATTGACGTGCATTGGAACAAACTCCGTTCGCCCTGAGCTTGTCGAAGGGCCATTCTTCTCTTCAACCGCCGTAGAAGGAAGGACGGTGCTTCGACAAGCTCAGCACGAACGGGTGTGAGCTTATTCCATCTCCAAAATCACCGCATCGACCGCCAGGCTGTCGCCCTGCGCCGCGTTGACGCTCTTCACGACCCCCGATTTTTCGGCGCGCAGGATATTTTCCATCTTCATCGCCTCGACCGTCGCTAGCGGCTGGCCCGCCTCGACGGCGTCGCCTTCGCCGACATGCAGCGCGACGAGCAGGCCCGGCATGGGGCAGATCAGGAACTTCGAAAGGTCGGGCGGGATCTTCTCGATCATGTGGCTCGCGAGCGGCGCGACATGCCAGGGCAGCACGCGCACATCGTGGATCGCCCCGCGCGTCGTCATGCGCCAACCGGTGCGCGTCTTGGCGACTTTCACCGCCAGCTCGCTGTCGTCGATCTCCGCCACCACCAGCCGGTCGCCCGGCGTATATTCAAGCGCGATGTCGACCTTGTCGCCATCGACCTTGATATGCTTATGGCCGAGCTTCACCTTGTGGCTCGTGCCGCCGATCGTCACCTGCCACTTCGCGGGCGGGTCAAGCCGGTCGCCGAGCTGGCCGTCGGTGCGCCGCGCGCGGTCGGCTTCGGCGGACGCCATGAAGCCCGCGATCGCGGCAAGCGCGCGCGTCACATTCTCGTCGGTCGGCGCGCCGTGGAAGCCTTCCGGATATTCTTCGGCGATGAAGCCCGTCGTCAGCTCGCCCGAGCGGAAGCGCGGGTGCTGCATGATCGCCGACAGGAAGTCGATATTGTGGCCGAGCCCTTCGAGTTCGAAGCGGTCGAGCGCCGCGACCTGCAAATCCGCCGCCTCGTCGCGCGTCTTGCCCCAGGTGATCAGCTTCGCGATCATCGGGTCGTAAAAGATCGACACCTCGCCGCCGTCATAGACCCCGTCGTCGACGCGCACGCCATCGACGCCGCGGCGGCCGTTTGCCGCGCCATCGTCGGTCCAGCCCGCCACCGGTGGCTGGTAGCGGGTGAGGCGCCCCGTCGAGGGCAGGAAGCCGCGATACGGATCCTCGGCATAGACGCGGTTCTCGATCGACCAGCCGTCGATCTTCACGTCGTCCTGAGTCATTTCGAGCTTCTCGCCCGCCGCGACGCGGATCATCTGCTCGACCAGGTCGATGCCGGTGATCGCCTCGGTCACCGGATGCTCGACCTGAAGCCGCGTGTTCATTTCGAGGAAGTAGAAGCTCTCGCCCGTCGGATCGGCGCCCGACACGATCAGTTCGACCGTCCCCGCGCTATAGTAACCGACCGCCTTCGCCAGCGCGACGCACTGCTCGCCCATCGCCTTGCGCATCTTTTCGGTCACGAACGGCGACGGCGCTTCCTCGACGACCTTCTGGTGACGGCGCTGGATGCTGCACTCGCGCTCGTTGAGGTACAGTGTGTTGCCATGCTGGTCGCCGAGGATCTGGATCTCGATATGCCGCGGGTTGAGGATGAACTTCTCGATAAACACGCGGTCGTCGCCAAAGCTGTTCAACCCCTCGCGCTTCACGCTCTCGAAGCCTTCGCGGACGTCCTTTTCGTCATAGGCGAGGCGCATGCCCTTGCCGCCGCCCCCCGCCGACGCCTTCATCATCACCGGATAGCCGATCTCGTTGCTGATCTCGACCGCATGCTCGGTGTCGCGGATCTCACCGACGAAGCCGGGGACGACGTTGACGCCCGCTTCCTTCGCGAGCTTCTTCGACTCGATCTTGTCGCCCATCGCGGCGATCGCGTTCACCGGCGGGCCGATGAAGGCGATATTTTCCTTGGCCAGCGCCTCGGCAAAGCTGGTGCGTTCCGACAGGAAACCATAGCCCGGATGCACCGCCTCGGCGCCCGTCGCCTTGCACGCGGCGATGATCTTGTCGGCAATCAGATAGGATTCGGACGCGGGCGACGGCCCGATATGCACGGCTTCATCCGCCATCTGCACGAAAGGCGCACGCGCGTCGGCGTCCGAATACACCGCGACGGTCGCGATGCCCATGCGCCGCGCGGTCTTGATGACGCGGCAGGCGATTTCACCGCGATTGGCGATCAGGATTTTCTTGAACATTACGAATAAACTCCAGCCAGCCCAGTGGCATTGATCTGATCTAAAAGATTCGGCCAATCATGTTTTAACTCCTGGGAGGTTGCCGGAACTTGCCTGATTTGCCCGGATAACAACTGAAGAAAAGAACGTACCGAATTCACGTTGTGAAACAGATTCTCACCTTGCAGAACAACTTCATTTTCCATTGCAATACGATCTTCAGCATATTTCGAGAGATAAACGTCACCCCTAGACTTTTCCTTTTCTAATGACTTGTCCATCATGCGCCACGTCATTGCAGGGGCATTTTTCCATTCGAAGAATTTTTCAGCAAGTTTTGGCCAGTAGAAAGTATATTCAACACACGCCAGCTGACGATTGTATCGCATTACGTAAATTTCGACGCCAATCGCAACTTCTCCAAGAGATTTTCGGAATTTTTGGCGCTTGAATGGAATTTCGACGCGCTTTGCGGAAGCCACTAGCCATTTTGAAATTTCTTGTTGGATGTTCTCTGAAGGCACAGACTGGTCACTCCCCAGCCGACAGTCCGTTGGTCCACGCCAGAATTTGCGGACCTGCGGACCATTTCATCACGTTACTCAGGGTCCCGTAAGCGTGCTGAGAGCACCTGTCGTGATAGATATTGTGAACCCGCTGTACTTTACCGTTGTTCACTGTGCCGCCTCCATAATATTGTTTGCCCGCATCGGCTCCGCGCTCTCCATCGGCCGCAGCCCCAGCTTCGCGAACAGCGCCGCGTCGGCATTGTCGCCCGCATTTGCCGTCGTCAGCAGCTTGTCGCCGGTAAAGATGCTGTTCGCGCCCGCCATGAAGCAGAGCGCCTGCGTCGCTTCCGACATGCTCTCGCGCCCCGCCGACAGGCGGACCATCGATTTCGGCATGGTGATGCGCGCCACCGCGATCGTGCGGACGAATTCGATGTCGTCGATCTTTGCGAGCGGCGAGTCCGCCAGCATGTCGCCGAGCACCGTGCCCTTTACCGGCACCAGCGCGTTGACCGGCACGCTTTCGGGATGGCGTTCGAGCGTCGCGAGCGCGTGGATGAAGCCGACGCGATCCTGCCGGGTCTCGCCCAGCCCGACGATCCCGCCCGAGCAGACGTTGATCCCCGCGTTGCGCACTTCCTCCAGCGTGTCGAGCCGGTCCTGAAAAGTGCGGGTCGAGATGATATTCGCGTAATTCTCGGGGCTCGTGTCGATGTTGTGGTTGTAATAGTCGAGCCCCGCGACCGCCAGCGTCTGCGCCTGCTCCTTGCTGAGCATCCCCAGCGTCATGCAGGTTTCCATGCCCATCGCGCGCACGCCCTCGACCATCTCGACGATCGCGGGCATGTCGCGGTCCTTGGGGTTGCGCCACGCGGCGCCCATGCAGAAACGCTTTGACCCCGAATCCTTCGCCTGCGCCGCAGCCTGCAGCACCGCGCGCACGTCCATCAGCTTGGTCGCCTTCAATCCGCTGTCGGCGCTTTTCGACTGCGAGCAATATCCGCAATCCTCGACACAGCCGCCGGTCTTGATGCTGAGCAGCGTGCACAGCTGCACTTGCCCACGCGCATGATGGCGGCGATGGACGCCCTGCGCCTCCCACATCAGTTCGTCGAACGGCAGGTCGAAGAGTTGGGCGATTTCCTCGCGGGTCCAGTCACGGCGCACATCCCCCTCCCCGTTCGCATCGAGCGAAGTCGAGATGCCCGTCGGGCGCGGCGTGCGGTCGAAGGGTGTCTCGACTTCGCTCGACACGAACGGGATAGAAAGGTTGGTATTACTCACGCAGCTTCTCCAATCGGCGGCATATTATGCCCCAGCAAGCGCAACACATCGGCGGCGCATTCGACAACATTCGATCCCGGCCCATAAATTCCCTGCACCCCGGCATCGCGCAAAAACTGATAATCCTGCGGCGGAATCACCCCGCCCGCGATCACCTTGATGTCGCCGCGCCCCGCTTCCTTCAGCTTGTGGATAAGTTCGGGGATAAGTGTCTTGTGCCCCGCCGCAAGGCTCGACGCGCCGACGACGTCGACCCCGCTGTCGAGCGCCAGCACCACCGTCTCCTCGGGGGTCTGGAACAGCGGTCCCGACACGACATCAAAGCCCATGTCGCCGAACGCCGAAGCGATCACATTGGCGCCGCGGTCGTGCCCGTCCTGCCCCATCTTGGCGACGAGCAGCTTCGGCTTGCGCCCCATGCGGCGTTCGACCGCCTTCACCCCGTCGAGCACCTGTTGCCAGCGGTCGTCGCCCGCATAAGGCGCGGCATAGACGCCCTTTACCGGGGTTGGCTGCGTCGCATAGCGTTGAAAGCTGGTTTCCATCGCCGACGAGATTTCGCCGAGCGTCGCACGCGCGCGCGCCGCCTCGACGGCGAGCGCAAGCAGGTTGTTGTCGATCGATTGCGGTGCCGCAGCCCCCCGGCGCAGCGCGGTCAGCGCCGCCTGGCACGCCGCCTCGTCGCGGCTCGCCTTCACGCGATTGATCCGCGCGACCTGCGCCTCGCGGACCTTCGTATTGTCGACCTCGAGCGTTTCGAGCAGATCCTCGTCCTTCAGACGATATTTGTTCACCCCGACGATGACATCCTCGCCGCGATCGACGCGTGCCTGCCGCGCCGCGGCGGCTTCCTCGATCATCGCCTTGGGCCAACCCGCGGCGACGGCTTTCGCCATGCCGCCCTCCTTCTCGACGCGCTCGATGATCTCCCACGCCTTGTCGACCAGCTCCTGCGTCAGCGCCTCAACATAATAGGAGCCGCCGAGCGGATCGACGACCTTGGTCATCCCGGTCTCTTCCTGGATGACGATCTGGGTGTTGCGCGCGATGCGCGCCGAGAAATCGGTCGGCAGCGCGATCGCCTCGTCGAGCGCGTTGGTGTGCAGCGACTGGGTGCCGCCCAGCATCGCCGCCATCGCCTCGATCGTCGTGCGCATGACATTGTTGTAGGGGTCTTGTTCGGTCAGTGAGACCCCCGACGTCTGGCAATGCGTCCGCAACATCTTGCTGCGCTCGTCCTTGGCGCCGAGGTTGGTCATCACGCGGTGCCACAGAACGCGCGCGGCGCGCAGCTTCGCAATCTCCATGAAGAAGTTCATGCCGATCGCGAAGAAGAAGGACAGGCGCCCCGCAAACTTGTCGATGTCGAGCCCCGATGCGACGCCGTAGCGAACATATTCGGCGCCATCGGCGATGGTGAAGGCCAGCTCATGCACCTGCGTCGCGCCGGCTTCCTGCATATGATAGCCGGAGATCGAGATGCTGTTGAACTTGGGCATCTCGCGGCTGGTATAGCCGAAAATGTCCGAGATGATCCGCATGCTTGGCTCGGGCGGATAGATGTAGGTGTTGCGGACCATGAACTCCTTCAGGATGTCGTTCTGGATGGTCCCGTCGAGCAATTTGCGCTCGACCCCCTGCTCCTCGCCCGCGACGATGAAAAAGGCGAGGATGGGGATCACCGCACCGTTCATCGTCATGCTGACCGACATCTGGTCGAGCGGAATGCCGTCGAACAGAATCTTCATGTCCTCGACGCTGTCGATCGCGACCCCCGCCTTGCCGACGTCGCCGACGACGCGCGGATGGTCGCTGTCATAACCGCGGTGCGTCGCAAGGTCGAAGGCAACCGACAGCCCCTTCTGCCCCGCGGCAAGGTTGCGGCGATAGAAAGCGTTCGATTCCTCGGCGGTCGAAAAGCCCGCATATTGCCGGATCGTCCACGGCCGCCCGGCATACATCGACGCCCGCACCCCGCGCGTGAAGGGCGCGAAACCGGGCAGGCCGGGGTCGGTGGTGACGTCCTCGGCCGTGTAGAGCGGCTTGACGTCAATCCCCTCGGGCGTGTGCCAGGTCAGGTCCTTGCCCTTCACTTCCTTGTCGGCGGCTTCAGCCCATTGGTCGAGGGTCGGTTTGTCGGTCACTTCAAACTCTCCGTTCGTCTCGAGCGAAGTCGAGAGACGTTGTGGTCGCTCTGCACGTGTCTCGACTTCGCTCGACACGAACGGCAAACAGGGTCAATGCGCCGCTTTCGGCGTCTCCATAATCTCGGTCAGCACCCCGCCCATATCCTTGGGATGGAGGAAGAAGATCAGCGTCCCATGCGCCCCGATGCGCGGCTTCCCCAGCACCCGCTTGCCCAGCGCCTCGAACTCTGCCTTGGCGACATGAATGTCGGGCATCTCGTAACAGACATGATGCTGCCCCCCCGCCGGATTCTTCTCCAGAAACCCAGCAATCGAGGTGTTGCCCGGCAGCGGCTCGATCAACTCGATCTGCGTGCCGTTCAGCGCGCCATCGGCGCCCGGCGTATCGACGAAGCACACCTTCACCCCCTGCTCGGGCAGGTCGAATGGGTCGTGGATCGTCGTGGCACCCATGACGTCGCGGTAAAAGACGATGCTGTCGGCAATCGACGGCGTCGCAACGCCGATATGGTTCAATCTTCCAAGTTTCATAATACGTCCTTCAATCCTCCCCGCTCGCGGGGAGGTGGCAGCGCGCAGCGCTGACGGAGGGGGGTGGCATCCTGACGCGACGCAGCTCAAAATCGACAGCCCCCTCCACCATGCTTCGCATGGTCCCCCTCCCCGTTCCTGGGAGGATTCGGTTGGGACGGCCTGGTTTCATGGCTTCCAATGCTCCACTTCCTTACGGATCGACACGATGAGCTTGTCGTAGACCATATTCATAAAGTGACGCCCGGCCTCGGGACTCTCGAAATGAATGTTGACACCCAGCCCATCGTTTATCGCCGGTCGAGGATCATATTGCGAAGACTCGACGTTGTTCCAGTCCCACCATTGTCGCACGATTGTCTGCCGCATTTCGACGGGGTGATCGCCGATCGCCCGATCAATCGCCGCCTCCGGGCTCGCATCGAAACGGTCCCAATCTTCGTGCACATAGCTTTCAAGGAACTGCCGAAGGTCGGGCCAGTTCTCCTCTGCCTTCAACCGGCGCTCTCGCGTTTCCCTGCTCATAGCGGAATATTATCGTGCTTCTTCCACGGGTTCTCGAGGCTCTTGTTCCGAAGCTTCCTTAACCCCAGCGCAATCCGCCGCCGCGTGGAGTGCGGATAGATCACCTCGTCGATATAGCCGCGCTGCGCCGCGACGAACGGATTGGCGAAGCGGTCCTCATATTCCTTTGTGCGCTCGGCGATCTTTTCAGGGTCGCCGATGTCGCTGCGGAAGATGATCTCGACCGCGCCTTTCGCGCCCATCACCGCGATCTCAGCGGTCGGCCAGGCATAGTTTAAATCGCCGCGCAGATGCTTCGACGCCATCACGTCATACGCGCCGCCATAGGCCTTGCGCGTGATCACCGTGATCTTCGGCACCGTCGCCTCGGCATAGGCAAAGAGCAGCTTCGCACCATGTTTGATGATGCCGTTATATTCCTGCGCCGTGCCGGGCAGGAAGCCGGGGACGTCGACGAAGGTGACGATCGGAATTTCGAACGCATCGCAGAAACGCACGAAGCGCGCCGCCTTCTTCGATGAATTGATGTCGAGCACGCCCGCGAGCACCAACGGCTGGTTCGCGACGATGCCGATCGTGCGCCCCTCGATACGCCCGAAACCGCAGATGATGTTCCCGGCATGCGCCGACTGCACCTCAAAGAAATCGCCCTCATCGACCGTTTTGCGGATCAGCTCGTGCATGTCGTACGGCTGGTTCGCATTGGGCGGGATCAGCGTGTCGAGGCTCTTGTCCTCGCGGTCATAGGGGTCGCTCGTCGGGCGCGCCGGGACGCCGCTGCGGTTGTTTTCGGGCAGGTAATCGAAGAAATCACGCGCCGCGAGCAGCGCCTCGATGTCATTCTCGAACGCCAGATCGGCGACCGAGCTCTTGGTCGTGTGCGTGATCGCGCCGCCCAGTTCCTCCTGCGTCACCACCTCGTTCGTGACCGTTTTGACAACATCGGGACCCGTAACGAACATATAGCTGCTGTCCTTCACCATGAAGATGAAGTCGGTCATCGCCGGGCTGTAAACCGCGCCGCCCGCGCACGGCCCCATGATCAGGCTGATCTGCGGCACGACGCCCGACGCCAGCACATTCTTCTGGAACACATCGGCATAGCCGCCAAGCGACGCGACGCCTTCCTGGATGCGCGCGCCGCCGCTGTCGTTCAGCCCGATGACCGGCGCGCCCGCGAGCATCGCCTTGTCCATCACCTTGCAGATTTTTTCCGCATGACGCTTCGACAGCGATCCTCCAAACACGGTGAAATCCTGGCTGAACACATAGACGAGGCGGCCGTTGATCGTTCCCGATCCCGTGACAACGCCGTCACCGGGAATCTTCTGGTCCTGCATCCCGAAATCGACGCAGTCATGTTCGACATAGGCGTCGAGTTCCTCGAACGATCCTTCGTCGAGCAGCACGTCGAGCCGTTCGCGCGCGGTGAGCTTGCCCTTGGCATGCTGCGCATCGATGCGCTTCTGCCCCCCGCCCAGTCGGGCGGCGGCGCGGCGGCGTTCCATTTCGGCGATATTGGCGGACATGCAGCTCTCCGATAGTGTCGAATGCGTCGTCTGCCTCCGTCGGCGCTCCGATGCAAATGCGAATTTGCGAAGTTGCAAAGTCCAGTTTTGCAAACTATTGCTACGCCTTGTTCCGTTCGTGCTCAGCTTCTCGAAGCACCGTTTTTGCTTTGACGTCGTGCCAAGAAAGTGCGGCCCTTCGACAAGCTCAGGGCGAACGGATTTGGGGATGATGTCGATGCGCCAACGAATCTTTGCCGGAAATCGTCTCAAGGCGCTGCGGGTCGAACGAGGAATCAAGCAAGCCGAGTTCGCCGAAACACTCGCCATTTCCCCCTCCTACCTCAGCCAGATCGAGCATGACGACCGCCCGCTGACCCCCGCCCTCCTCGACCGCCTGCAAAAACTCTTCCCGCTCGAATGGGAAGAAGTCGCCGCCGACGCGGGCGACCGCCGCGCCGGGGCGCTGCGCGAAGCCGCCGCCGATCCGCTGTTCGCCGCGTCGCCGCTCCCCCCCGAACAGCTCGAACGCGCCGCACTCCAGCAACCTCAATTCGCCGACCAGTTCGTCGCGCTCCACGCCGCCTATCGCCGCGCCGGGCAGCGGCTCCAGATCATCGACGAGGCGCTGACCGGCGGCACCGCCGAGGGCAGCCGCCTGCCGTGGGAAGAGGTGCGCGACTGGTTCCACGACGCGGGCAATTACGTCGACAGCATCGATCGCGCCGCCGAGGCGCTCGCGGGGCAATTGCGCGGCCGCGACCCGTCGCCCGCGATCGAGACGATCGAGCGGCGACTGCGTGACGCGCTCGGCATCTCGATCGTCTATACGCAGACGCAAAGCCTGCGCGATTTCGACGCGACGATGCGGCACCTGGTGATCGACCCGTCGCAGCCCGCCGAAACGCGACGCTTTCAACTCGCGCACCAGCTTGCAGCGCTGGCGCTGGCACGCGAGATCGCGGCGGTGGTCGAGGCCAGCCCGCTGCGCACCGCCGCCGCGCGCCAGCTCCTCCACGTCGGCCTTGCCAACTATGCCGCGGGCGCGGTGCTCATGCCCTACGCCCCCTTTCGCGCCAGCGCGCGTGCGGTGCGCCACGACATTGACCGGCTGCGGCTGGAATATGGGGTGAGCTTCGAACAGGCATGCCACCGCCTCTCGACCCTCCAGCGCCCCAGCGCGCGCGGCATTCCGATGTTCTTCTGCCGCGTCGATATGGCGGGCAACATCACCAAGCGGCACTCGGCCACGCGGCTGCAATTCGCGCGCTTCGGTGGCGCCTGCCCGCTGTGGATCGTTCACGAGGCCGCAGCAATCCCCGACCGCATCCTGTTCCAGCTGGCCGAGACCCCCGATGGCGTCCGCTATGTCTCGATGGCGAAGGGGCTGGTGAAGCCCTCAGGCAGCTATGCGCGAAGCCCGCGCCGCTACGCCGTCGCGCTGGGGTGCGAGGCGCAATATGCCGGTGACTTCATCTATGCCGACGGGGTCGATGTCGCAGCGCCGCAGGCCGCGACGCGCATCGGATCGTCGTGCCGCATCTGCCCGCGCGACGACTGCGACCAGCGCGCCTTTCCGCCGAGCGATCGCCCGATCTTGGTCGATCCGGACCGGCGCGATGTGGTGCCGTATCGGATTGGGTGATTTCGGGAATACCAACCCAAAGTCCGTTCGTGTCGAGCGAAGTCGAGGCACGCGGAGTTAGCGCCAGACTTCACGTGTCTCGACTTCGCTCGACACGAACGGAATTCAGGACTTACCCTAACCTACTTCAGCAAAACCAACTCTTCCGCCATGCTCGGGTGCAGTGCCACCGTCGCGTCGAAATCGGCCTTGGTCAGCCCCGCCTTGACCGCGATCGCCGCCGCCTGCAAAATCTCCGGCGCATCCGGCCCGATCATGTGCAGCCCGACGACCTGATCGGTCGCCTCGTTCACCACCATCTTGTACAGCGCGCGTTCGTTGCGCCCCGCCAGCACATTCTTCATCGCACGGAAATCGCTGGTGTACACGCGCACCGTACCCAGCTTGTTGCGCGCCTCGGCCTCGGTCATCCCGACCGCGCCGATCGGCGGGTGGCTGAACACCGCGCTCGGCACATTGGCATAGTCGACCGTCGTCGGCTTGCCGCCGAACACGCTGTCGGCAAAGGCCTGCCCTTCGCGGATCGCCACGGGGGTCAGCTGGATGCGGTTGGTGACGTCGCCGACCGCATAGATGCTGGGTACCGACGACTGGTTCGTTTCGTCGACCTTGATCGCGCCGTCCTGGTCGAGTTCGACGCCGGCCTCCTCTAGCCCCAGCCCCTTGGTGTTCGGCACCCGCCCCGCCGCGAACAGGACGATGTCGGCGTCGATCGGGTCGCTGTTGCCCAGGTGGACCGTCAGCGAGCCGTCGGCCTTCTTCTCGATCGACTCGAACGGGGCGTTGAACTTGAATTCGATGCCCTTGGTCATCGAAATTTGCAGCAGGCGGTCGCGGATCTGCTCGTCATAGCCGCGCAGGATCGTGTCGCCGCGGTTGACGATCGTCACCTTGCTGCCGAATTCGTTGAAGATGCCAGCGAACTCGTTGGCGATATAGCCGCCGCCCGCGATCACGACGCGCTTGGGCAGGCTCTCCAGATGAAAGACCTCGTTCGAGGTGATCGCATGTTCGCTGCCCGGAAATTCGGGAACGAACGGCCAGCCGCCGGTCGCGATCAATATGCGTTCGGCGCTGATTTCCTGCCCGTCGCTCAGGCAGACTTTCTGCGGCCCGACGATCGTTGCCCGCGATTTGAACAGGGTGACCTTGTGATTGTCGAGCGTCTGGCCGTACAGCCCCTCAAGCCGCGTCACCTCGTTCAACACATTGTCGCGCAGCCGGTCCCAATCGAACTTGCAGTCGGGAACGTCCCAGCCGAAGTGGCGCGCGTCCTTCAAATCCTCGGCAAAATGGGCGCCGTAGACGAGCAGTTTTTTCGGCACGCAGCCACGGATCACACAAGTGCCCCCGACCCGATGTTCTTCGGCCACCGCAACGCGCGCGCCATGCGAAGCGGCGACGCGCGAGGCGCGAACCCCGCCCGACCCGGCGCCGATGACAAACAGGTCGAAGTCGAAATTGCTCATGAAGGAGATCCCCGAAAATTGGCTTGGCTGACGTTCGCAGCGCGCGCCTATGTGGTTACGCGGGCCGCCATTGCCAATCGATTTTTGCCAT
Source organism: Sphingopyxis microcysteis (assembly GCF_012274265.1). Classification (GTDB taxonomy): domain Bacteria; phylum Pseudomonadota; class Alphaproteobacteria; order Sphingomonadales; family Sphingomonadaceae; genus Sphingopyxis; species Sphingopyxis microcysteis. Next base: position 717,440 of record NZ_JAANYY010000002.1, on the reverse strand, counting down.
CACAGATAGTGGCGCGACCTCATTCGCCCAGCGCGGCGGCCATCAGCGCCTGGGTCGCGGGGTCGAATTCGACGGTCCCCTCGGCCAATCCCTTCGCCATTTCCTTGCCGAGTTCGACCCCGAACTGGTCGAACGGGTTGATCCCCAGCAACACCGCATTGGCGAACACACGATGCTCGTAAAAGGCGATCAGCGCGCCGAGCGCGCGCGGGGTCACCTGATCGAGCAGGATCGTCGTCGAGGGCCGGTCGCCGGGATAGTGGCGCGCGCCATCGGCGCTGGCCCGCCCCGTCATCAGCGCGGCGCCCTGCGCGATGCAATTGGCGACCAGTGTTTCGTGATGCGCCTCGTCGAGCAGATGGTCAGGCTCGCGCGCGACGACGAATTCGACCGGGACGAGGTTCGTTCCCTGATGGAGGAGCTGGAACACCGCATGCTGCGCGTCGGTGCCGACCCCGCCCCAGGTGATCGGTGCACTGTGCCGACCCAGCGCCTCGCCCGCCAGCGTCACCGACTTACCGTTCGATTCCATCTCCAGCTGTTGCAGATAGCTGGGCAGCAGGCGCAACCGTTCGTCATAGGCGAACACGGCGCGCGTCTGGCACCCCAGCCGATTGGCGTAAAGCTGATCGACGAAGGCGGCGAGCAGGCAGACATTGTCGGCGCCATCGGCAAGCCGGAAATGGCGGTCCATCTCTGCCGAGCCCTCAAGCAGATCCTCGAACGCATCCCAGCCGAGCGCGAGCGCCGCCGGGAAGCCGATCGACGACCATAAGGAATAGCGCCCGCCGACCATCTCGCTGAACGGCAGGATGCGCGTTTCATCGATCCCCCATTCGATCGCGCGATCGGGCATCGCGGTCAGCGCAATAAAGCGCCCGAGCGGGTCGGCAACCCCGGCCTCGTCCAGCCATTGCAACGCCGAATTGGCGTTGAGCAAGGTTTCGGTCGTCGTGAAGGTTTTCGACGCGACCGCGACCAGCGTATGTTCGGGGCTGAATTTGGCGAAGGCTTCGTCGAGCGCCGCCCCGTCGACGTTCGACACCACCGCGACATCATAACGGTCGCTGTGGCGCCCCAGCGCATCGACCAGCAGATCGGGGCCAAGCGCCGACCCGCCGATGCCGATGTGGAGCAGATGACGGATCTCGCCGAACGCGCCCGCCTCGATCGCGTCGATCATCATCCGCATCCGCTGGTGCAGCGCCTGGGCGCGGTGGACGGATTCGGGCGCCCCGTCGCCGCGTTCGGCGCTATGTTCGGCGGCGCGCCGTTCGGTCGGGTTCGCGATGCCGCCGGAAAACAGCGTCTTGCGGCGGCCGTCGAAATCCTGCGCCGCGGCAAGGTCAGACAGGATCGCGACCGCAGCATCGTCGAGATGCGTCTTGGCGAAATCGAACCGGATGTTGGCGACGCTGCGGACCATCGCGTGGAGCCGGCTATCGGGATCGGCCGCGACCAGGCTGGTCAGTTTCTGCGGCTGCCATTCGGCGAGTGCCTGCCAGGCTTGATCGGCGGTTGTCATCGTCCACATCCTCCCTCATCCGTTCGTGTCAAGCGAAGTCGAGACACACCGAGGGCGCCCAAGGCCGATAGGCATCTCGACTTCGCTCGATGCGAACGGGAAAATAATGGCTCGTTCCATAGGTCCGCCGCCGCGCGCGCGCCAGTACGATCCGCCGATATTTGCTTGCACGCAGACCTATTCACCGCCAAATGCCGCGACATGACCAATGCCAGCTTTACCGCCGATGTAACGCCCCCGACCGAGCCCGCGCCCACCCCTTCGCCCCCTCCCGCACCGGTGTCGGCCAAGGAGGAAGCGGTCGACACCGTTCGCTTCCTGGCCCTGCTCGCGATCGCGGTGCTGATTTTCCGCAGCTTTTTCCTGTCGCCGTTCAATATTCCGTCGGAATCGATGCAGCCGCGGCTGCTGATCGGCGATTATCTGCTCGTCAACAAAATGGCCTATGGCTATTCGAAATACAGCCTGCCGTTCAGCGTGCCGCTGATCCCCGGCCGCGTTTTCGCCCGCACCCCCGAACGCGGCGACGTGGCGGTGTTCAAGGCGCCGCCGACCGCCCAGAATGACTATATCAAGCGCGTTATCGGCCTGCCCGGCGACAGCGTGCAGGTAAAGGGTAGCATTGTCTGGCTCAACGGCAAGCCGCTGAAGCGCGAAGCCATGCCCGATTTTGTGATTCCGGTGACGGCTAACATGATCGAGGCGTCGCGCGCGATGGGCACGCTGCCCTGTTATTCGATGGAATTCGAGGAAGTCGGGGCCGACGGTCAGCGCCAATGCCGGTACAAGCAGTTTCGCGAAACGCTGCCGAGCGGCAAAAGCTATGCGATCCTCGACATCGCGCCGATCGCCGAAGACAATACGCCGCTGGTCATTGTCCCCGAAGGTCATTTGTTCATGATGGGCGACAACCGCGACCGCAGCGCCGACAGCCGTTTTCCGGCGATGGAAAACCAGGGCATCGGGCTGGTGCCAGAGGAGAATCTGGTCGGCAAGGCGCTGGTCGGCATGTTCTCGACCGACGGATCGGCGAGCTGGATCAACCCGATCAGCTGGTTCACCGCCGCGCGCTGGGACCGCATCGGGGACGGTTTTTGAACGACCCGCTGAATGGCGGGGCGCTGGCCGAAATCCTCGGTAGCACCCCGGACGATCTGGCGCTCTACGAACTGGCGCTGACCCATGGCAGCACCGGGCGCGCCGATTACCAAAGGCTCGAATTTCTGGGCGACCGCGTGCTCGGACTGGTCATCGCGTCCGAACTTTACAGTCGCATTCCGAACGCTAGCGAGGGCGAAATGTCGTCGCGGCTGCATGTGCTGGCGTCGGGTGCAACCTGCGCCGCGATCGCGCAGCGGCTGAACCTCACCGCGCTGATCCGTTTCGGCGCGCAGGCCCGTAACGACGGCGGCCGCTACAGCGACAATATCGCCGCCGATGCGATCGAGGCGCTGATCGGCGCGCTTTATCTCGACAAGGGCATCGATACCGCGCGGGCCTTTGTCATCGCCCATTGGGGTGAGATGATCGACGGGCAGGCGGCGGCGCCAAAGCATCCCAAGGCGGCGCTGCAGGAATGGGCGCTTGCCCGGCGACGGCGTCCGCCCGAATATGAAATCGTCGCGCGCGAAGGCCCGGACCACGCCCCCCGCTTTCGTGTCGCCGTCAGCATCGGCAAGCTCGCGCGCGCCGAGGCCGAAGGCGCCAGCAAACAGGCGGCGGAAAAGGCCGCCGCGGCAATCTTGCTTGCCGAACTCGAAGGACAGGAAAAATGACCCACCGCTGCGGATTTGTCGCCGTCGTCGGCGCGCCGAACGCGGGCAAATCGACGATCGTCAACGCGCTCGTCGGCCAGAAGGTGGCGATCGTCAGCCCCAAGGCGCAGACGACGCGCACGCGGTTGATGGGCGTCGCGATGGACGGCGACACGCAGATCGTGCTGATCGACACCCCGGGCATCTTTGCCCCGACGCGGCGGCTCGACCGCGCGATGGTCGCCGCGGCGTGGGGCAGCCTCGAGCAGGCCGAAGCGATCCTTGTGATGGTCGATGCCGCTGCCAAGCTGACGGGCCGCGTCGAGCGCGTGCTTGAGGGCGTCGCGAACCGGCCCGAGAAGAAATATCTGGTGCTGAACAAGGTCGATCTGACGCGGAAGGACAAATTGCTGACGATCGCGACCGATCTCAACAGCCGCGTCGCCTTCGACGAAACCTTCTTCATCTCGGCCAGCAGCGGCGACGGGGTTCCCGAACTGAAGGCGCATCTTGCGGCGCTGATGCCGGAGGGACCGTGGCACTTTCCCGAAGACGAGGTCAGCGACGCCCCCGAACGCATGCTGGCGGCCGAAATCACCCGCGAACAACTCTATCGCCAGCTCCACGAAGAACTGCCGTACCAGTCGACGGTCGAGACCGAGAAATTCACGACGCGCGCCGACGGCAGCGCGGAAATCCATCAGCAAATCCTCGTCGCGCGCGACAATCAGCGCGCGATCATCCTTGGCCACAAGGGCGAACGGATCAAGGAAATCGGCAGCAAGGCGCGCGCCGAGCTCAGCGAGTTGCTGGGTCGCAAGATCCACCTTTTCCTGCATGTGAAGGTCAAGGCGAACTGGGACGAGGATCGCGGCGTGTACCGCGACATGGGGCTTGATTGGGTGGATTAAGAGCAGCTTTAACCTTCACGTCCGTCATTGCGAGCGAAGCGCAGCAATCCAGGGCGTGACAAGCCGCTCTTGATTGCTTCGCTTCGCTCGCAATGACGAGGAGCTAAACCCGCCGACAATCGTTCGGCGCCGGATTGCCGTCGAAGCGCGAGGTGATCCAGCCGATCGTTTCCTGCGCGCTGTCTTTGGCGCTGCTGCCATGATCGCCCGTCATCTCGATCCAGCGGATACCGGTCCCGCGCCGACAAACCGCCTTGGCGAATTTGCGCGTCACCGACGGCGCGACGATCGTGTCCTTGCTGCTCTGCGCGATCAGTAGCGGTCCGGGGACGCGCGCGGCGTCGACGCTGTTGGCGCGGGCGAAGCTGCCGAAGGGTTCGATCCGCGCGATGTCCTTGTTCCTTGTCGCGCGGGCGACGGTGAGGAGGCCAAGGATTGTGCCGAGCTTCGGCTTCGCGTTGAGGCTGACGCAATTATTCTGCGCCAGACGGTTAATGATCCCCTGGTTCGCCCGGTTGGCGATGCCATCCATCGAGAAGCCATATAGCGTCGACCAGCTATGCAGCGCGAACGACAGCAGCAGCGCGCGCGCATTCTTGTCGCTGGCCTCGCGCAGATTCGCGGCGAGGTCGGTGGGCGGCGCGGCGGCGGCGGTCGCGATGAGGTTCAGGTCGGGCGCATAGGCGCGCGCCGCGGTTGCCGTCCACAGCGCAGCATGACCACCTTGCGATTCTCCCCACACGGCAAAATCGCTGCCCGCCGCGGCACCCGGAATTGCGCGCGCCGCCCGCACCCCGTCGAGCACCGCCTGGGCCGTATCGGGGCCGACGAGGAACGGGTGCATCGTCGGGCTGGCGAGCCCGATATAGTCGGGCGCAACGACGACATAACCGCTGCGGACGGCGTCGATCCCGGCGGTCGCGGCGAAGAAATTCGGGCTGAGCGACGGCGCGCATCTTTCGGCGACGCCCCATGCACCGTGGGTCCACGCGATGACGCGGCGCGGGCGCGGTGGGATCGCCTCCATCGGCGCCGCGACGACGCCGGTGACCGCCAGACGCTGGCCGCTACCGTTCGTCGTCCAATATTGCACGCGCCAGGCTTGGGTGCCGGGCGGTGTGTCGGGCATCGGCTCGGCAGCGATGAGCGTGCCGGGCTGCTGCGCGATGGCAGGCACGGCGAGCAAAGCGAAAAGGGCGGATAAGGCGGCAAGCAAATGGCGCATCGAAAGACCTCCCGATGCGCCAGCCTAACATAGCTCAATATGAACGTCATCCCGGCGAAGGCCGGGATCTCACCGATGCGTCTTGGCGATAGGGTGAGATCCCGACCTTCGCCGGGATGACGTTCGTATAAAGGCTATTCCTTAGCCGACTTCTTCTTGGCCGGCGCCTTCTTCGCTGCGGGCTTCTTCGCGGCAGCCTTCTTCTTCGGCGCCGCCTTTTTCTTGCCCTTCGCCGGTCCCTTCGCGGCGCGTGCATCAATGAGCGCGATCGCCTCTTCGAGCGTCAGCGTCGCCGGGTCGGCGGTCTTGGGTAGCGTCGCATTGGTCGTGCCGTCGGTGACATAAGGACCGAAGCGCCCTTCCATCAGCTTCATCTCGCCGCCACTCGTCGGGTGCGGGCCGAAGGTGTTGAGCGGTTCGGCCTTCGTTCGCCCGCGCCCGCCGCCCGCGGCGGCTTCGGCGATACGGACGACCGCGGCGTTCATCCCGATGTCAAAGATTTCGGCGGTGCCGGTCAGCTTGGCATATTTGCCGTCGTGGAGCAGATAGGGGCCATAGCGTCCCAACCCCGCCATGATCGGCTTGCCGCTTTCGGGATGCACCCCGACCTCGCGCGGCAGGCTCAAAAGCCGCAGCGCATAATCGAGATCGAAATCCTCGCCCGGGATGTCCTTTGGAATCGACGAACGCTTCGCCTCCTTGCCGTCGCCGAGCTGGATATAGGGACCGAACCGCCCGCTGCGCTTCGTCACTTCCAGCCCGCTGTCGGGATCATTGCCCAGCGTCTCCGGCCCCGTATCGGCGCCGTCGCTGCCGCCAGGCTGCGCGAACTTCCGCGTGAATTTGCAGTCGGGATAGTTGCTGCACGCAATGAACGGGCCGAAACGGCCGCCGCGCAGCGCAAGCTTGCCGGTGCCGCAATTGGGGCAGAGCCGCGGGTCGCTGCCATCGCCCTTGTCGGGGAAGAGATAAGGGCCGAGGAATTCGTCGAGCGCCGCGGTGATCTCCGACGGCTTCTGCTCCATCACCTCGCCGGTGCGCGGCTTGAAATCGCGCCAGAAGCGTTCGAGCACTGCCTGCCACTGCGCGCGGCCACCCGAGACATCGTCGAGCTCTTCCTCAAGCCCCGCGGTGAAATCATAGCCGACATAGCGTTCGAAGAAGCGCTCGAGGAATGCCGTCAGCAGCCGTCCGCTTTCCTCGGGGATGAAGCGGTTCTTCTCGACCGTCACATAGGAGCGGTCCTTCAGCACCTGCAGGATCGACGCATAGGTCGACGGGCGCCCGATGCCGAGTTCCTCCATCTTCTTGACGAGGCTCGCCTCGGAATAGCGCGGCGGCGGCTGCGTCTCGTGGCTCTCGACCTCGACCCCGGTTTTCGCAGGCGCATCGCCCTTCGCCATCGCGGGCAGCAGGCGCGCGTCGTCATCGTCACCCGCATCGTCGCGGCTTTCGTCATAGAGCGCGAGGAAACCAGGGAATTTCACGACCTGGCCGGTCGCGCGCATCACCGTCTTGCCCGTCCCGTCGGAAAGGTCGACGCTCGTGCGTTCGAGCCGCGCCGACGCCATCTGGCTCGCCATCGCGCGTTTCCAGATCAGTTCATAGAGCCGCGCATGGTCGCCGCTGCCCGCCTTGTCCTTCGAAAAGTCGGTCGGCCGGATCGCCTCATGCGCTTCCTGCGCATTCTTCGCCTTGGTCTGATATTGCCGCGGCTGGTCGGGGACATAGCCGCCGTCGTAGCGCGTCGCGATGGCCTTGCGCGCGGCGCTGATCGCGCTGCCGTCCATCTGGACGCCGTCCGTACGCATATAGGTGATCGCGCCATCCTCGTAGAGCGCCTGCGCGATCCGCATCGTATGGCTGGCCGAAAAACCGAGCTTGCGCGCCGCTTCCTGTTGCAGGGTCGATGTCGTGAAAGGCGGCGGCGGGTTGCGGGTGAGCGGTTTCGTCTCGACCGCATCGACGGTGAAATGCCCCGCCTTCACATCGGCTTCGGCGGCGCGGGCATCGGCTTCGCTGGTGATCGACAGTCGCTCGATCTTGTCGCCCTTCCACCGCGACAGCCGCGCCTTGAACGGCGTGCCGCCCATTTCGAACAGGCCGGTGACCGACCAATATTGCTGCGCAACAAAGGCCTCGATCTCGCGCTCGCGCTCGACCACCAGCCGCAGCGCGACGGACTGCACGCGCCCCGCCGACTTGGCGCCGGGCAGCTTGCGCCACAGCACTGGCGACAGGGTGAAGCCGACAAGATAGTCGAGCGCGCGGCGCGCGCGATAGGCGTCGATCAGATCGGTATCGAGCTCGCGCGGATGCGCCATCGCGTCGGTCACGGCCTGCTTGGTGATCGCGTTGAAGGTCACGCGATCGACCGCCTGCGGCAGCGCCTTTTTGCTGCGCAGCAATTCCTGTACATGCCAGCTGATCGCTTCGCCCTCGCGGTCAGGGTCGGTCGCGAGGATCAGGCGGTCGGCGCTCTTCGCCGCGTCCTGAATTTCCTTCATCCGCTTCGTCTTGTCGGGATAAAGTTGCCACTGCATGGCAAAACCGTCGTCGGGATCGACCGATCCGTCCTTGGGCGGCAGGTCGCGCACATGGCCATAGCTGGCCAGCACCTTGAAATCGCGCCCCAGATATTTCTCGATCGTCTTCGCCTTGGCGGGCGATTCCACAATTACCAATTGCATGGAAAAATTCGTTCCCCGATTACTCTCACGTACACGCGCGAGGGTGGCGGGCGCTCCGGCCCTCCGTCAAGCGGATTTAAGAAGCGCCCGCCGCGGGGTCAACGCAGCGCGCTGAGCCGACCGATCAGCATTTGACTGGCAAGGCTTGCCGCCTTCGCTGCCCCCTCCTCGTAATTCCCCGGCTTGGCGGTGAATTCGAATTTGCGTGTCTTGCCGAAGCGCAGCCCGCCAAAGCCCGCGACGGCGGCAAGGCCGCCAGCGACATTCGCCCCCGACTGCAGCGCCTTGTCGGTGCCGCTCGTCGCGTCATTCTTTTCGACGAACTCGCCCTCGACGGCGACCGGCGCCTTCACCGTGAGGACCGCCTGCTTGCCCGCAGGGGTGATCAGCGTCATGCGCGAATAATCGGCGCTGACCGACAAGGCGCTGTTCACCTGCAGCCCGCCGAAGCTGAAGGCGCCCGGTCGCTTCTGCTGCGAAAAATCGATCAGATAGACGACGTCGATCACGCCGACGCCGCTTTCGCGCGCATAATTGTTCAGCGCCATACCGGCCTGCCCCGCCGCCATGTTGATCCCCATGCTGCTCATGCCGCTGCCCATGAAATCACCGGGGATCATCAGCAGCGACGGCAACGCCGACGGTTTGAAATAGGTCGCCTTGCCCTTGCTTCCCTTTTCCAGCGCCAGGTTGATGTCGAGCGGCGCCGCCTGCGACTTGGTCTTTGCGAGCGCCGGATGAGCAAACAGATCGCCAGCCGCCTGAACCGAATAGCCACCCGCGGTCAGCTGCGATACGAAATCGGCATAGGCAGCGTCGGTGATCGCCTGCATCATTTCCGGCGTAACCCCGACCAACTCGCTCTTCGCCTTGGTCGTCCCCCCGAACGCCCCCATCAATCCACCCGAAGCCGCGGTGCGGTCGATCGATTCAAAGATGAAGCCGACGTTGAACGCACCGATCGCGACCGTCGTCACGCCCTTGGCGTTCGACGGGCCGGAAATCTTGACCGGTTCCTTTTCTTTTGCGGCAATGGTGATGGGCTGCGCGAGCAGTACGGCCATGGCGATGCCCGCCAATAACTTCCTCATGGGTATTCCCCCTCCGACTCCCCTCCCCGCCGGTCGACCCACCCGACCGGAAAAAGGAGTTATCGAAGCAACCCACGGCCCCCGCATCGGCCAGATGCGGGGGGCATGTCAAGCTTGTGACGTCACGCCGTCACCCGTTCTGCCATTTGAAATCGGCGGGCAGGATACATTTGCCCGCGTCATATTTGCCGACACTGCGGATGATCTCTTGATCCTCGGGCTCGACCCGGCGGCCGCTGATCTGGCTGTCGATCACGCGGCGCACCAATGCGTCGAGCCTGGTCACCAGATAGCAGTCGATCGCCGGCGGCGCGTGCGGATTGCCGACGCCGCTATCGTCGGTGAGGAACAGGTACCGCGACTGGGTCGCCGCGGCCATCGCGCGCATCGCATATTCGGCCTTGTCGGCGACGCCCGATGCGGCAACCGGCGTGATGTGGATGCGCTTGGCGCGCGCGGCTTCCGCCGCCTGCCACGTCCGCCCGAACAACTGGTCGTGCGGCGGCGCATCGGCGACGAGCAGCAGCGATTTGACCGCGTCGGCGCGCCACTCCTGTCCGACCGCGCGGATCAGCGCCTGATCCATCGCTTCGGGATAATCGCCGCCACCGTTCGCATTCTGCCGCGCAAGGGTGCCCTGTACCCGCCCGACGTCGCGGTCGAAAACGACCGTGCGCGTGACATATTCGTCGCCCAGGTCGCGGTAGAAGACAAAACCGATGCGAATATCCAGATCGCGATGCTTGGCCGTGATCGCACTGATGATCGATCGCAGTTCGGACTGCAGATAATTGATCTCGTCGCCCATGCTGCCCGTCGTGTCGACGACCAGCATCAGGTCGAGCTTGGTCACCTTGGCCGCCGCCTGGTTGGCGGTCAGTCCGACGAGCTGGCCGCCCGCCGCGTTGGCGACGAGCACTGGCCGCGCGTCGGCGATGGTGCGCCCCGCCTTGCGCGCGGTCACGGTGATCCGCTCGCTCAGCCGGTCGAGGCCCGGAAAGAACACCGCGCTGCCGTCGGCCTGTGTCGCCATGGTGATGCTGTTGCCGTCGCTGCACGTCACGATGACATCGGCAAAGGGGATGGGCTGGCCGCTCCGGTCGTTGACCTTCACCGTCACCACGCGCGTCGTGTCGACGCGCGGCAGGCTCTGCACCTCTTGCCCCAGATCGCCGCTGCGGCCGACATAGGCGGCGTAGAGTTCGGGGTTGAGCAGATCGTCATGCTCGCCCGCGGTCAATATGCCCGCCTGCGGCTGCGGCCGTGGATAGGGGCGCGGCGGATGCGGCAGGGCGATCCGTGCGTCGCCCACCGAACCCGCCACCGGCGGAGCGGCCGATCGTTCGGCGCTCATTTCTTCGGCGCCGATGCTCGTCACCGGGCTCGGCGAATCGAGCGCGGGCGACGCTACGCGCGAACCGGTGACGACGACCTCCGAAACCTCTCCGGCATCGACATAGGAGGGCGCGGGCGGTGCCATAAGTGGCGGCGGCGGAGGAGGGGGTGGTGGCGGGGGTGGCGGCGGCATCGGTTCGGACGCCGTGACGACCGCACGATCGCGCTTGCTCCCGCCCTTCGTCTTGACGCTGTTGCTGGACTGCTGCTGCGGCTGGACCTCGGGATCGAGACGCGGCAACAGATCGGCGGTGCGGCAGAAACCCTGCCCCGGCGCTTCCCGCGCCTGGGTCGCCGCTATCGGCACCGGACCTGCACCCGTCGTCAGCACCGCGAACAATGTCGCCGATGTCAGAAACTTGCTTTTCATGAACGCTCCCCGGCCCTCGCCACTACGGTTGATGCGAACCCGCCCTTTGATTGCGACCGCTGCGGTGAACCATGGGTGAATTGCGCCGAACCGACTATGCCCGCGATCACATTGTCATCGCGCATCGCCCTGCGCTAAGGAGCGGCGCATGGCGTCGCAGTTCAATCCACACCAACCACATCCGATGATGGCGCGCGCCGAAGCGCTGGCCAATGCCGGGCGCGCGGAAGAGGCGATGCTGCTGATCCGCCAGCTGGCCGCGCAAGGCCAGCCCGACGCCTTGTTCGTCCTTGCCCGCAACCTGTGGAGCGGCGGCGCCATAGCATCGGACCCGGTCGCGGCGCGCGTTCAGTTCGATCTAGCCGCGAAGGCCGGGCATGGCCCGGCGCGGATCCTCAGCACAAATTTGCTGGCGAGCGGCATCGCGGGGCCGCGCGACTGGCCCGCCGCGATTGCCCGCATGGCCGGCGAAGTCGCGATCGATCCGCGCCGCAAGCTGCAGATCGAATTGCTGAAAAAAATGGCGCTGACCGCGTCGGGCGATCCCGAAGTCTGCCGTAAGCCCGAACGGTTGGCGGAAGCGCCTGACGCCGTGCGGTACCCCGGTTTTGCCACGGCGGCCGAATGCGCCTATCTGCTCGACGTCGGCGGCAAAAACTATCGACCGGCCCAGATCAACGACGGCCGCGGCGGCACGCGACTCGACCCGATCCGCAACAGCGACGAATTCACGATCCAATGGTTGCTGGAAGACCCGGTGGTCCATGCGATCAACCGCCGTATCGCGGCGGTTGCCCAAAGCGACGCGGACTGCGGCGAGGCGCTGCAATTGCTGCGTTATCGCCCGGGCCAGCAATATCGGTCGCATTTCGATTTCAATCCGCAGCTCGACAATCAGCGGGTGCTGACCGCGCTTATCTATCTCAATCACGATTATAAGGGCGGCGAGACCAATTTCGTGAAGACGACGCTGAAGTTCAAAGCGCGCAAAGGCGACCTGCTGTTGTTCCGCAACACCCTGCCCGACGGTGCCGTCGACCCGGCATCGGAACATTGCGGCATGCCCGTCATCAGCGGGACAAAATATGTCGCATCGCGCTGGATCCGCGAACGCCGCTTCGTCCCCTGAAGAGGTCGATCAGACGGTACTGATCCGCGCGCCGGCATGGCGCTCGATCCGTCCCGCCAGTTCGAGTTCGAGCAGGACCAGTTGCACCGCCGGAGCGGGGCGTCCCGACAGGCGGATGATTTCGTCCACCGCGACCGGCGTCGGGCCGAGCAGGTCGACGACGCTATACCGGTCGTTGTCGCGGAGCGATCCCGCGGCGTCGACGTGCATCGGCGGCGTGACCGGCGCTGGTGCCGGTTCGCGCACCATCCGCCTGTCGATCGGCCCGATCGCCTCGAGCACGTCCTCGACCGTCTGGATCAGCGTGGCACCTTCGCGGATCAGCAGGTTGCAGCCCTGCGCGCGCGGGTCGAGCGGCGACCCCGGCACCGCCATCACCTCGCGCCCATAATCCCCCGCCCGCCGCGCCGTGATCAGCGATCCCGAGCGCGGCGCCGCCTCGATCACCACCGTGCCATGCGCCAGCCCCGCGATGATGCGGTTGCGCGATGGGAAATGGCGCGCCAACGGCTCGCTGCCCGGCGGCTGTTCCGCGATCAGCAACTGATCGGTCGCAATCTTTTCCTGCAGCGCGGTATTTTCGGGCGGAAAGGCGATGTCGATCCCGCTCGCGATCACGCCGACTGTCGATCCACCGAGCGCACCGACATGCGCCGCCGTATCGACCCCGCGCGCCAGCCCGCTGACCACCGTCACGTCGCGCGCCACCAGGTCGGCGGCGAGCTGGCGGGCAAAGCGGCACGCGATCGCCGAAGCGTTGCGCGCGCCGACGATCGCGACGCATGGGCGCCGCAACATCGCGGTGTCGCCGCGCACGACGATCACCGGCGGCGCGCCCTCAACTTCGCGCAGCAGCGATGAATATTCGGGCTCGTCGCTGAAAATATGCCGCGCGCCGAGGTCGGCGACGCGCGCAAATTCACGCTCGGCAACCTCGATCGGCGCGATCCGCGCCTTTCCTGCCCCGCCGCGCAGGACCAGTTCGGGCAGCGCATCGAGCGCCGCCTCGCCCGATCCGAACCGCTGCATCAACTGGTGCCAGCTGACCGGGCCGACATGCGGCGTGCGGATCAGCCGCAACCGCGCCAGCCGCTCCGCAGGGGTCACGCGGCAGCGTCTTTCTTCGCGCCGATCCTGGGCTCGGTCCCGGCGCGCAGCCGCGCAATATTCTCGCGGTGCCGCCACAACACGATGACCGCGAGTCCCGCCAGACCGATCGCGTAAACCGGATACCCCAGCGCGATCGCAGCAATCGGCGCAGCCACCGCCCCGAGCATCCCGCCGAGCGAGGAGATGCGCAGCAACAGGACCGCGCCAATCCATACCACAGCAAAGACAAGCCCGATCGGCCAAGCCAGCGCGAGCGCGAGGCCCAGCAATGTCGCCACCCCCTTGCCGCCGCGGAATTTCAGCCACACCGGATAGCAATGGCCGATCATCGCCGCCGCGCCCGCAATCATCGCGGCCTGATCGCCAAGCTCCGGCACGAAATGCCGTGCCAGCAGCACCGCGACCGCGCCCTTCGTGCCATCGAGGATCAGAGTCGCCGCCGCCAGCCCCTTGCGCCCGGTGCGCAGCACATTGGTCGCCCCGATATTACCCGACCCGATCTGACGCAGGTCGCCTGCCCCGAACAGACGGGTCAGGATGACTCCGAAAGGGATCGACCCGAGCAGATAGCCCATCACGATCAGCAGCAAATTGGTCATGGCGTTCCTTGCTCCGTTCGCGAGGGTTGTGGCGAAGTTGGCGCACGCAAGCAACGGATTCGCACACCGATGCGGCCAGAATGGACGATTACCGTCGCCCCCGCGCAGGCGGGGGCCGCTGGCGACCTTCCGCAAGGCCGATGGTGGCCCCCGCCTGCGCGGGGGCGACGGTTAGGCAATTGAGCCCCAACCGCCCCCCTGCTAATCGCCGCGCATGAACCCCGCCCCCGACGCCCCGATCCTGTTCTTCGACTCCGGCCTTGGCGGCCTCACCGTCCTCGGCCCGACGCGGGCGCTGCTGCCGACCGCGCCGATCGTCTATGCCGCCGACTATGCCGGGCTGCCCTATGGCCAGAAAAGCGAGACCGAACTTGCGGCGCGCGTCCCGGCGCTGCTCGGGCGGCTTGTCGAACGCTATCAGCCCCGGCTGGCGGTGATCGCGTGCAACACTGCATCGACGATCGCGCTCGCCCATGTCCGCGCCGCGCTCGACCTGCCGATCGTCGGAACGGTACCGGCGATCAAGCCCGCGGCTGCCCTGTCGAAGACCGGGGTCATCGGGGTTCTCGGCACCGAAGCGACGGTCCGCCAGCCCTATGTCGATGACCTCAGCGCGCGCTTTGCGGGCGGCAAAACGGTGCTGCGCCACGGCAGTCCCGGGCTGGTCACCGGCGCGGAGGCCAAGCTGCGCGGCGAACCGGTCGATCCGACCGTCATCGCGCGCGCCATTGCGGGGCTCCGCGATCAAGAGCGCGGCGATGCGATCGACGTGATCGTGCTCGCCTGCACCCATTTTCCGCTGCTCGCGGATGAGCTTCAGGCGGCGGCCGGTCCCGCCGTGACCCTGATCGACGGCGCCGATGGCATCGCGCGGCGGATCGCCGCTTTGACGGAGGGCCAGCCCTGGCCCGCCTTCCCAACGCCCGGGGTCGCGGTTTTCACGCGCAGCATCGACCGGCCACCGCCGCCGCTCGCCACGCTCGCGCCCTATGGCATCGACCGGATCGAAACGATCTGACGCGTCACTCGCGCCCCGCCGCACACGCCGCGAGCCAGGTGCGATCCTCCGGCTGCGGCCCTTGTCCGCCCAGGCTGCGGACGCGCGGGATGCCCATGTTGGGCGTCACGCCCCGACAACTGGGCGGCGCATCGCTCGACGTGCTGAACAATCGACCGCGGCACTGGAACAGTCGTTCTTTCGACGGAGCCCATCCCACCTTGGCGGCATCTGGCGGCGCTCGACCGGGACAATAGCTGTCCGTCTCCGATCCCGGGTCGCCGCAGATCTTGTCGATCTGCGCCACGCCGCCCGTCACCGTGCCAACCAGCCGCTGTTCATAATAGGCGTTCGTCGCAAAATAGCGCTGGACGCCGCACAAGCGGTTCCCGCGCTGCGCGAGCAATTTGTACGAGCAGATTTCCGCCCCCCGATAAGTCTCGCAGGACATCCATGCGCCGTCGAACGGCGCAGGCGTCGACGCCGGGGCGGGAGCGGACACCCCTATCACGGCGGCAACCGCCCCCATGACAACAACCGGAAAACGGATCATGATCTTGCTCCTTCGCGCCACTTACGGTTCGCGCCTTAGCCGCCGGGCGTCAATGTACCGGTGCGATAGATCACAGTGATCGACGCAATGACTTGCGAATCGTTCTCACTGGATTTTGGCCCAATTCGCCGTTATTGGCCCGCCTGTTAATAGCCGCCCAGAACGAGCGGCGCGGGAACCTGACTGCGGGGCCGGACCTTGAACTATAACGACATCTTCGCTCGCGCGATCGACCGGCTGCACGAAGAGGGACGCTATCGCGTCTTCATCGACATCCTCCGCAACAAGGGCGCCTTTCCCAATGCGCGCTGCTTTGCCGGCCATAATGGTCCGAAGCCGATCACCGTCTGGTGCTCGAACGACTATCTCGCCATGGGCCAGCACCCCAAGGTCGTCGCCGCGATGGAAGAAGCGTTGCACGATGTCGGCGCCGGGTCGGGCGGTACGCGCAACATCGGCGGCAACACCCATTATCACATCGACCTCGAAGCCGAGCTTGCCGACCTCCACGGCAAGGAAGGCGCGCTGCTCTTCACCTCGGGCTATATCTCGAACGAAGCGACGCTTGGCACGCTGGGCAAACTCTTGCCCAATTGCATCATCTATTCGGACGAATTGAACCACGCCTCGATGATCGCGGGCATCCGCAATTCGGGCTGCGAAAAGCGCGTGTGGCGCCACAACGACCTCGCGCATCTCGAAGAACTGCTGGCGCAGGACGATCCCGACGCGGCCAAGCTGATCGCGTTCGAAAGCGTCTATTCGATGGATGGCGACGTCGCCCCGATCCACGCGATCTGCGACCTTGCCGACAAATATAATGCGCTGACCTATTGCGACGAAGTCCATGCGGTCGGCATGTACGGCCCGCGCGGCGGCGGTATCACCGACCGCGACGAAGCGGCGAGCCGCGTGACGATCATCGAGGGCACGCTCGGCAAGGCGTTCGGCGTGATGGGCGGCTATATCGCCGCCGACAAGAATATCATCGACGTGATCCGCAGCTATGCGCCGGGCTTCATCTTCACGACCAGCCTGTCGCCGGTGCTCGTCGCCGGGGTGCTCGCCAGCGTCCGCCACCTGAAAGAATCGAGTGTCGAACGCGACGCCCAGCAGGCCGCGGCAGCGTTTCTGAAGCAGAGCTTCCGCGACGCGGGCCTGCCGGTGATGGATTCGACGACGCACATCGTGCCGCTGATGGTCGGCGACCCGGTGCGCGCGAAGAAGATCAGCGACATCTTGCTCGCCGAATATGGCGTCTATGTGCAGCCGATCAATTTCCCGACCGTGCCGCGCGGCACCGAACGCCTGCGCTTCACCCCGGGTCCGGCGCACGACGAAGCGATGATGCGCGAGCTGACGCAGGCGCTCGTCGAAATCTGGGACCGGCTCGAACTGCGCAAGGCCGCGTAATTTGCGGTGGAGCGGTCTCCGTGCAGTAGTGATCGAACGGTTCGCGCCCGAACTGCGGAAACGGCTCGACATCCATAGCGCCGCTTATGGCAATTGTAGTTGCGGCCGCGCATGGCTGACGTTCGACGGCGACGTTATCGCGAATTTTTGTACACGCGCGCATTTCATCGCGAGCGGCATGGACACCTCAGCGGCTAAGCAAAACGCCATGTACCGGCACCAGTTCGCCGATTTCGGCGAGCTGAGCCGTCAGGATGCCTATCAGGCCTGCTGGGCATTCGTGCATGAGCTCTCGATCGAACAGGCGCTGAACGACGAAGATCCGTTGATCCAGTCGCTCGCCATCGCCGACGCCCGCATCGGCAAGCGGCGCCTCGTGCAACTCGATGCCACCATGCTGCACCGGCTGCCTGCTCATATACTGGAACTTCGCCGAACCATCCTGGGCCTCGATCGGCGCGACGCCGCGTGACGGGCGCGCTGACCTATGACGAGATCGTCGTCGGACGCCGCTCGATCCGCGGCTTCCTCGACAAGCCCGTCCCGAAGGCGCTGATCGCCGAGATCATCGAGGTCGCCATGCGCGCGCCTTCGTCCTACAACAACCAGTGCTGGAATTTCTCGGTCGTCACCGGCGCGCCGCTCGACGCGATCCGCCGCGGCAATACCGACGGCATCTTGGCGGGCAAGCCCGACAGCCGCGAATTTCGGACCTTCAATGTCGTCCCCGACGAACATCGCGGCCGCCAGGTCGAGGTCGCCAAACAATTGTTCGGTGCGATGGGCATCGACCGCGACGACAAGGCGGGGCGCCAGGATTGGGTGCTGCGGGGTTTTCGCCAGTTCGACGCGCCAGTCAGCATCGTCGTGACCTATGACCGCGTCCTGCTCGGCAGCGATATCGCGCCCTTCGACTGCGGCGCAGTGACCAACGCGCTGGTCAACGCCGCCTGGTCGCGCGGGCTCGGCTGCGTGATCAACAGTCAGGGCATCATGCAGTCGCCGGTGGTGCGCGAGCATGCGCATATCCCCGACGATCAAGTCATCATGATCTGCGTCGCGATGGGCTGGCCCGACGACGACTTTCCCGCCAACGCCGTGGTGTCGAACCGCAAGAGCGTCGAAGCGGCGGCGCGGTTCGTGGGGTTCGACGACTGATCTCGGAAATTCTCTCGGCCGCTGTCCAAGCTGTCATCGAGGTTTTGTTCGGAAAACGTCTCGACCAAGGCTTGCAGCAACACCGCTGGTTACAGTTCGGATGCCTTGCGGTTTTCGCGATTATTTTCGGCTTGGCCGTAGGCTACGCCGCCCGCGAGTTCATTTGATACTTGGCATGAGCGACCCGCCGGCAATGCGGCCCGTCCCGGGAGGGATGGACGGACCGCACCTGCGCCGGACGAAGGGGTCAGCCCGGCAGCAACACGCCATCGACGACGTGGATCACGCCGTTCGACTGCTTGACGTCGGCAATGGTGATCTGGGCCTTGCCGCCCTTGGCGTCGGTGACATACCATTTGCCGTCCTTGCCCCAGACGGTCAGCTTGGCGCCCTGAACGGTCGTCAGCGTCGCCTTGCCGCCGTTCGCCTGCGCATTGGCGGCCAGATCGGCGGCGGTCAGCGTGCCGGGCACGACATGATAGGTCAGCACTGCGGTCAGCGTGCCCTTGCTTTCGGGCTTCAGCAGCGTGTCGACGGTCCCGGCGGGCAGCTTGCCGAACGCGGCATTGGTCGGCGCAAAGACGGTGAACGGGCCGGGGCTGGCCAGCGTATCGACCAGTCCGGCGGCCTTGACCGCAGCGACCAACGTGGTGTGATCCTTTGAATTAATGGCATTCTCGACGATGTTCTTGCTTTCGTACATCGCGGCGCCGCCGACCATCGGGTTGGCAAGCGCGATGCCGCCACCGGCAACCATGACCAAAGCAGCAAGCGACGCGGAGAGTTTGGAAAGTTTCATCATACGATCCTCTGGTTTCTGGCACCCCGGAAATGCAGGATGCGGCGCAGCTACGGCGGCACCCCGTCACCGGATGCACAGAAAAGTCAGATCGTGATAATTTTTCCGGACGCGACCGCGGCGCTGCTGGGCGCCGGGTGCGGCGTCTTCGACACCGGCTCCATCGTGATCGCCAGCGTCGCGCCTTCGGTCATCAGCAGACGGTGCGGTGGCGGCATCGTCATTTCGGCCTCGCCCGCATGGCCGATCTGCCCGAGCGAGACGGGCGCGCCACCCTCGGGAATGACCCACAGTTCGGGCGCCAGCGCGCCGGGTTCGAAGCCGTGGATGCGCAACTGCATCAACCCGCTGGTCTGGTTGTAACGCGCCAGCACCAACGGCCCCGCAGCGTCGCTTTCGATCCGCGCGACCGCCAGCTGGGGGCTGGTCGGCACGGGTGACGGCACGGGCCGGGTGATCAGCACAAAGGCGAGCGCCGCCGCTACGGCGCCCGACAGCAGCGCCCCGGCGCGCCAGCGGCGCAAGCGCGTCTCGATCGCCGTAACCTTGTCGGCGGGCGCATCGGCTAGCCGCCGTTCGATCGCGTTCCACACCGCAGCGCCCGGTTCGGCGTCGGCCCACTCGCCATGCAACGGCGCCAGCTTCGCCTCCCACGCCGCGACCAGTGCCGCAAAGGCGGGATCGCTGAGCGACTGCCGTAGCGCGTCGGCGCGCGCTTGTCCCTCAAGCAGGCCGAGCGCCAGTTCGGCGGCGAGCGCGTCGCGCTCCTGATCGGGCGTCAGATGGTCATCCATCGCCAAGACAATCCTTCAGGCGCATGAGCCCGCGCCGTATCCAGCTTTTCATCGTTCCCAGCGGCACCTTCTCACGCTCCGCCAGTTCGGCATAAGTCGAACCATCGAAAAACGCCGACCGGATGCACGCGCGCGTTCGCGCCTCCAGCTCGTCCAGGCAGCGGTGCAACTGCTCCCCTTCTTCCGCCGCAACCAGCGACTGGTCGGCGCGCGGTGCCTCGTCGGCCACCGCAAAGGCCGCCTGTTCGGGCAAGCTATCGCGGGCGGCCCGCCCAGCCACCGACCGCCGCCAGTCGATCGCGCCGTTGCGCGCGATCGTCGCCAGCCAGGTGATCGGGCTGGCGCGCGTGGCATCGAACTGCCCCGCGCGTTCCCACACCTTGATATAGACGGTCTGCAAAACATCCTCCGCACTGGCCCTCTCGCCACAGATACGGAGGCATATTCCAAATAGTTTCGCGGCGGTCAGGTCGTACACTTGGCGCAGCGCCGCCTGATCGCCGCGCCCGACCGCAGCAAGCGCCGCCGCCAGTCGCATTCGCGCCTCGTCCGCGCTCGATGGCCATTGCATGTCGCTCACCGCGCCAAGTCGTAGAGCGATCACGGGATTATTCAAGCGCCAGGCGCCCGCATCATCCCCCAGAAATGCGGCCCGCCGCCCGGCACATCCCATTCCACCTGCGTGACAAAGCCCAGCCGCTCGTAAAGCGGCACATTTTCGGGCGTCGCGGTTTCCAGCCAGCAGGGCAGCCCGTCAGCGTCGGCAACCGCAGTTTGCGCGCGGATGATCCGCCCGCCCTGTCCTTTGCCCTGATGTTCAGTGCGCACGCCGACATAATGAAGGTACCAGAAGCGGCCCTGTGGTCGATGCGCGTCGATGCTGCCCTGCACCTTCAACCCGCGCGGCAAGGCGGTGCCGAAGGTCGCGATCAGCGGAAGGACGGTACGCAGAAATTCCAGCGTTCCGCCATGCGCCTGCCCCGGCGCGCGCCACAGCGCCGCCGCTTCGTCGCCCGCCGACCGCAGCGCCACCCCGGCGCGCATGTCGGCGGGAACCAGGGTATGGAAAAGGCTACGCAGCGCGCGAGCGCGTTGGCTGGGATCGGGCAAAATCCACGACAGCGCCGGATCGGTTTGGAAAGCCTGCGCCAGCGTTTCGATGAGCGCGGGCTGGTCTGCTACCGTTGCTTTGTCGATCTGATCCATTCGCCCCCCATCGTCATTGCGAGCGTAGCGAAGCAATCCAGAGCGGTTTACGCAAGCTCTGGATTGCTTCGCTGCGCTCGCAATGACGAGGAAGTCAGGTGATCAATCGCGGCAATAGCCTTCGCCGTCCTTTACCTTCAGGCAATCCTTCTTGCCCGCCAGATATTTGAGGCCGGTCGCATCGCCGGTCGATGCGGCGAGCGTCAGCGTTTCAGCACCGCGCGTGAAGGCAATTCCGCCGTCGCTGTCGCTGCCGTCATAAGCACCCTTGGTGTCGAGATCCGACTGCATCTCCAGCTTGTACTTGCCGGGTTCGCCGGGGGTGATCGTCACATACATGCCCTCGACCCCGGTCCATTTGCCCGCCCACGCCGCATAGCGGTGTGTAGCGGCCGCTTCCGCGCCATCGGGCGGGGCCGTTTCGACCGGAACCTCGGTCGTCGTCGTATCGGTCGGCGCGGGCGCTTCCGCCTTCTCGCATCCGCTCAGAACAACCAGCGCTGCTGCGCCGGCGAAAATCAGGCCTTGCTTTCGCATCTTGCGTCTCCTTCCCCAGTCCGAACGCGGCAAAGGAAACAAATATCCCGTCATTCGGCAAGAATTTCCGCATAATGGCCGGGATCGACATTGCCCCCCGACAGGGTGACGAGCGTTGCCTCACCCAATTCCACCTTGCCCGCCAGCACCGCGGCCAGCGCCGCCGCGCCGCCCGGTTCGACGACGAGGTGCAGCCGCTCGAACGCCACCCGCATCGCGTGCCGCACCTCGTCGCGGGTCACCGCGACCCCGCGCACGCCGCGCGCCTGCAGCACCGCAAAATTGATCGGCCAGGTCTGCGGCGTTTGTAGCGCGTCGCATTCGGTCGGATAGGCCAGGTCCTCGACCGACAGGATTTCGCCTGCTGCCAGCGAGCGCGTCACATCGTCCCAGCCCTCCGGCTCGACCGCGATGATCTCGGCATCGGGACACGCCAACGCCAGCCCGGCGGACAGTCCGCCGCCGCCGCAGCACGCCACCACCTTGTCGGGTCCCGCGATCCCGCGCGCCGCCAGCTGCGCCTGCGCTTCGATTCCGGCGCTCCCCTGCCCCTCGATGATCCACGGATCGCCATAGGCGTGGACCAATGTCCCGCCGCTCGCTTCGAGCAGTTTCGCCGCGACGGCATCACGCGATTCGGTCACGCGGTCGTACAGCACCACCTCGGCACCCAGCGCGCGCGTCGCCGCCAGCTTCATCTTGGGCGCATTACTCGGCATCACGATCGTCGCCTGGATGCCCAGCCGTTTCGCCGCCCAGGCGACGCCCTGCGCATGATTGCCGCTCGACACCCCGACCACGCCCGCCGCCGCCTGCTCGGGCGTCAGGTCGGTCAGCCGGTGCCAGGCGCCGCGAATCTTGAACGCACCGACCGGTTGCAGGTTTTCGGCTTTGCACCAGATCGTCCGCCCATCGATTTCTATCGGCAGCAGCGGCGTTTGCGGCAGCAACGCAGCGACTTTCGCAGCGGCGCGTTCAACCCCGGCAAGGGTCGGTGCACGGTCGGGACGGAGAAGGGCATCGGGGCTTTGCTGTGTCATGGCTTCGTCCTATAGGGCCGGGCATACAAGACAAGCCGCATAGGTAGGCGCAGGAGATTTTTCGATGAGCAAGGTTCTGGTGATCGGCGCAGGCGGCGTCGGTTCAGTCGCGGTGCACAAGATGGCGATGAACCCCGACATCTTTCCCGACATCACGCTGGCCAGCCGCCGCAAGTTCAAATGCGATGCCATCGCCGAGTCGGTGAAGGCGCGCACCGGCGTCACGATCAAGACCGCCGAGGTCGACGCCGACCATATCGACGCGACCGCGGCGCTGATCCGCGACATCGGCGCGACGCATGTCGTGAACCTCGCGCTGCCCTATCAGGACCTCACCATCATGGAGGCGTGCCTGTCGACCGGCGCGCATTATCTCGACACCGCCAATTACGAGCCGCGCGACGAGGCGAAGTTCGAATATCATTGGCAATGGGCGTACCACGACCGCTTCAAGGACGCGGGGCTGATGGCGCTGCTCGGCTCGGGCTTCGACCCCGGCGTGACGAGCGTGTTCACGACCTGGCTCAAGAAACATCATTTCGACCGCATCGATACGCTCGACATTCTCGACTGCAATGGCGGCGACCATGGCCAGCATTTCGCGACCAATTTCAATCCCGAGATCAACATCCGCGAAGTGACCGCGGTCGCGCGCCACTGGGAAAATGGCGACTGGGTCGAAACCCCGCCGATGTCGGTGAAGCAGCAGTTCGATTTCGAGGCCGTGGGCCCCAAAAATATGTACCTCATGTATCATGAGGAGATCGAAAGCCTGAAGACGCACCTGCCCGAAATCCAGCGTATCCGGTTCTGGATGACCTTTGGCGACGCCTATATCCAGCACCTCACCGTGCTGCAGAATGTCGGCATGACGCGGATCGACCCGGTGATCTACGAGGGCCGCGAGATCATCCCGCTCCAATTCCTCAAAGCCGTGCTCCCCGAACCGTCGAGCCTCGGCGAGACGACCAAGGGTAAGACCAACATCGGCGTCATCGCGACCGGTCTCGGCAAGGACGGCAAGGAAAAGACGCTCTATCTCTACAATATCTGCGACCATGAGGATGCCTATGCCGAAACGGGCAATCAGGCGGTGAGCTACACCACCGGTGTCCCGGCGATGATCGGCGCTGCGATGATGGTCACCGGCGCGTGGAGCGGCAACGGCGTGTTCAACATGGAACAGATGGACCCCGATCCCTTCATGGACATGCTGATGGAACACGGTCTGCCGTGGCAGGTGAAGGAACTGGACGGGCCGCTGAACTTTTAAGTCCGACCGCAACCCTCAATTCCGTTCGTGCTGAGCCTGTCGAAGCACCGTTCTTTCTTTGAGCGTCACAAGAAAGAGCGGCCCTTCGACAAGCTCAGGGCGAACGGGCTATGGGTCTTCCGTCCGCGATTCCCGCCGGACGAAGGATAAGCCATGACCGCCTATCTCGCCCCCATCGGCCTGCTCATCATCTCGAATATCTTCATGACCTTTGCCTGGTATGGGCACCTCGGCGATATGTCGCGGCCGCTGTGGCTGGCGGTGCTGATCGCGTGGGGGATAGCCTTCTTCGAATATTGCCTCGCGGTCCCCGCCAACCGCATCGGTTATGCCGTTTATACCGCTGCCGAACTCAAGACCTTGCAGGAAGTCATCACCCTCGTCATATTCGCCGGGTTCGCGGTCTTCTGGCTCGGTGAGAAGCTGACGGTGAACCATCTCGTCGGCTTTGGCCTGATTGCGGCGGGGGCATTCTTCATCTTTAAAGGCCCGATTGCGGTCGCATAGGAACCGATAAGCCATGGAAACCCGTGCCGGCGATCCCGGAGCTTTCGCAAGCTTCGACCTCAGCCGTGTCCCCTCGCCCGCATTTGTCGTCGATGCCGCAAAGGTTCGCGCGAACCTGTCGGTGCTGCGCCATATCGGCGACGCATCGGGCGCGCGCGTGCTTGCGGCGCTCAAGGCGTTCTCGATGTGGTCGCTGGGGCCGACGATTGCCGAATATCTCGATGGCGTCTGCGCGTCCGGCCTGTACGAAGCCAGGCTGGGCCGCGCCGAATATGGCGGCGAAGTCGCAACCTATTGCGCGGGCTACAAGGAAGCCGACCTGCCCGAAATCGCCGCGCTCTCGGACCATCTGATCTTCAACTCGCCGGGGCAGATCGCGCGCTTTCGCCCCTTGCTCGACGACCTTCGCGCGCAGGGCGTGGCCTTCGACATCGGCCTGCGCATCAATCCGATGCACAGCGAGGGTGAAGTCGCGAAATACGACCCCGCGGCACCGTGCAGCCGCCTCGGCTTTCCGATCACTCAGCTGCTCCCCGAACATATGGAGGGCGTCGATGGCGTCCATATGCACAGCCTGTGCGAACAGGATTTCCCGCCGCTGCAACGCACCTGGGACGCCGTCCAGCCGATGCTGCGGCCCTTTTTCGGCCAGCTCAAATGGATCAATTTCGGCGGTGGTCATCATGTCACGCGCGCCGATTATCAGGTCGACGACCTGATCGCCTTTCTCAAACAGGTGCGCGCCGCGACCGACTGCGACGTGATGATCGAACCCGGCGAAGCGATCGCGCTCGACGCCGGAATCCTCGTTGGCGAGATCCTCGACCTCTTCGACAATGGCATGCCGATCGGGATCACCGACATTTCGGCGACCTGCCATATGCCCGACGTGATCGAAGCCCCCTATCGCCCCGCGCTGCTGGGCGAAGGCAGCGAGGGCATGCCGACGCGGCTCGGTGGTCCCTCTTGCCTCGCGGGCGATGTCATCGGCGATTACCGCCTCCCCGGCGGCGCGCGCATCGGCCAGCGCTTCGCTTTCTTCGACCAGGCGCATTATTCGATGGTCAAGACCAACACCTTCAACGGCGTCCCGCTGCCGTCGATCTGGCTGTGGGACAGCGAAACCGACGAGCTCCGGCTGATCCGCGAATTTGGGTATGAAGACTTCAAAACGCGGTTGAGTTGAGTCGATCCTCCCTGTCGCGCCGCGATGGGGAGGGGGACCGCCCGCGCAGCGAGTGGTGGAGGGGCGGCGACTTCGGCGCCAAAGCCCCTCCGTCAGCGCTCCGCGCTGCCACCTCCCCATCGCGGCGCGACAGGGAGGATCAGCTTGCCGCAATCTCCGCCAGCGCCGCGTGAATGTCGCTCACGACCACCGAACCCTCGCCGACCGACGACGCCACGCGTTTCACCGATCCCTTGCGCACGTCGCCGATGGCATAGATGCGCGGCCAGCTGGTCTCATAGCGGCTTGGCATCCGGTCGAGCGACCAGCCGGCCTTGACCAGCTCCATCGGCGCAATGTCGGCACCCGTCTTCACGAAGCCGCGCTCGTCGCACACCATTTCCTTCGGCAACCAGCCGGTATTTGGGCTCGCGCCGAGAAACAGGAACAGGAAGCCGCAGTCGCAATGCCCTTCGTCGCCACTCTCGCGGTCG
Organism: Sphingopyxis microcysteis; assembly: GCF_012274265.1. Classification (GTDB taxonomy): domain Bacteria; phylum Pseudomonadota; class Alphaproteobacteria; order Sphingomonadales; family Sphingomonadaceae; genus Sphingopyxis; species Sphingopyxis microcysteis. The sequence goes on along the minus strand of NZ_JAANYY010000002.1, from coordinate 691,705 downwards.
CGATAGGTCAGCCCACCCAGCCGATCCTCGCCATGTAGCGCAACGACGTCGGTCGATCCGATGATCTCGATATTCGGATGTTCTTCCAGCCGCTTGACCAGATATTCCGACATCGTTTCGCGCAGGCTCTTGCGGCGGAAGATGACATAGACCTTCTTTGCGACGCTCGCGAGATAGATCGCCCCCTGCCCCGCCGAATTGCCCGATCCGACGACGGTCACCTCGGCATTGCCGCAGAGCTGCGCCTCCATTGGCGTCGCGCCATAATAGATGCCGCGGCCTTCATACGCCTCGATACCGTCGATCGGCAGCCGCTGATATTGCGCGCCCGATGCGACCACCACCGCGCGGCTGCGCAGCCTCCGCCCGTCGGCCAGGTGCAGGCAATAGGCGTCCGCGTCGCGCGCGATCGACGCCGCGCGCACCGGGGCGGCGATCCGCGCACCGAATTTCTGCGCCTGCACCGTCGCGCGGCGTGCCAGTTCGTTCCCCGAAATGCCCGTCGGAAAGCCGAGGTAATTTTCGATCTTCGACGATGTGCCGGCCTGTCCGCCCGGCGCCAGCGAATCGAGCGCGATCACGGTCAGCCCCTCGGACGCCGCATAGACCGCCGCCGCGAGACCGCCCGGACCACTGCCCACGACCAGCACGTCGGCGGTCGCGCCGTCGGGCAGCAAATCGAGCCCCAGCGCCGCCGCGAGCTGTTCGGGTGTCGGCTGGACGAGCATATCCGACGCGCCGAGGATCACCACCGGCAGCTGATCCTCGGCAAGGTCGCGCTCGGCGAGCAGGTGCGCGGGGACGGGTCCATCGGCGGGATCGAACCAGCGATGTGCGACACCATGCTTCGCGAGCAGGTCGCGCAGCGCATAGACGCTGCGGTCGAGCGCCGCGCCGATCACGATTGTCGCGGCAAAACCACGCTGGTTGCTGAATTCGCGCCGCGCCGACAGCACGCGGACGAAGATGTCGGAGTAATGCGAATTGCCCGCGATCAACCGCTGGAAATCGGCGTGCTTGATGCGCAATATCTCGCCATCAGCGCCCATTTCGACGCGCGAGAGGTGGCGCTGTCCGGTCAGCACCGACAGATCGCCCGCGAACTGCCCGCGCTCCATCCAGCCGACGCGCTTTGGCCCCTCATCGGTCGCGGCAAAGATGTCGGTGTGGCCCGACAGGGTGATGATGCAATCGGGCGCCATCGTCCCTTCGGCGACCAGCAGGTCGCCCGCCTTGTGCGACTTGACGGTGCCAAAGGCGCACAGCTCGTCGATCTCGGCGTCGCTGAACGTGTGATTCACATCGGCGGGAGAAACCATGAGCTGCCAGCATCCCTTCATCGTCAACCCGGCGAAGGCCGGGATCTCAACGTCGCGTCCCTATGCACCGTCGAAATCCCGGACTTCACCGGGATGACGAACATAATCGGGACTCAGCCTAGCTGACAGGCGATTGTTTGTCGCGTCTTTGCCCCGCTCGGCGCACCGCTGCCCCGTTTCGCCCCGACCGTTACGTGCCTATTACAAAATTGCGCGATGGGGTCTTTACAGGGGGGACCCCCCTCAATATATCGCCCTCCGCTGCCCCAGGGGGACTTCCAATAACCGCAAGGCAGCCTTGTCGTTTACCGTTACACTTTTGGGGGTCCCTTGCATTGCACCAGCATCATAGCGCCCACGGGCTGATTCAGGCACTTTCGCCGGTCGAACCTGTCACGCTTGTCCGCCCGCACGCCGCGCGGCGCGCAGCGCGTTTCTTCATCGACCGCTTTCCCGGCACGACCCTTTATGCGGTCAAGGCGAATCCGTCGCCCGACCTTTTGCGCGTCCTGTGGGATTCGGGCGTCACCCATTATGACGTCGCCTCGATCGCCGAAGTGCGGCTGGCCGCGCGCACGCTCCCCGAAGCGACGCTCTGCTTCATGCATCCGGTTAAGGCCGAGGAAGCGATTTCCGAAGCCTATTGGAAGCATGGCGTGCGCACCTTCTCGCTCGACACGATGGACGAACTCGAAAAGATCGTCCGCGCGACCGAAGGCGCAACCGACCTCAACCTGCTCGTCCGCCTGCGCGTCTCGTCAGACCATTCGAAGCTCAGCCTCGCGGCCAAGTTCGGCGCCGAAGCCGATGAAGTCGTCGAGCTGCTGATGGCGACCCGTCAAGCCGCCGACGCGCTCGGCATCTGCTTCCACGTCGGCAGCCAGGCGATGACGCCGCATGCTTATGCGCAGGCGATGGAGCGCGTCCGCGCCGCGATCGTCGCAGCGTCGGTCACCGTCGACATCATCGATGTCGGGGGCGGCTTTCCGTCGTCCTATCCGGGCATGGAGCCGCCGCCGCTCGGCGCCTATTTCGATACCATCCACCGCAGCTTTGAAAGCCTGCCGATCAGCTATTCGGCCGAACTGTGGTGCGAACCGGGCCGCGCACTGTCGGCGGAGTACAGCTCGCTGATCGTCCGCGTCGAAAAGCGCCGCGGCGACGAGCTCTATATCAACGACGGTGCCTATGGCGCGCTGTTCGATGCCGCGCATGTCGGCTGGCGTTTCCCGGTCTCGCTGCTGCGCGACGGCGGCAGCGATGCCGAGATGGTGCCGTTCAGCTTCTATGGCCCGACCTGCGACGACCTCGACCATATGGCGGGGCCGTTCTTCTTGCCGGCAGACATCAAGGCGGGCGATTTCATCGAAATCGGCATGCTCGGCGCCTATGGCTGCGCGATGCGGACCAAGTTCAACGGCTTTGGCGCGGACGAGACCCATGTCGTCAGCGACGAACCGATGGCCAGCCTCTACACCGGCGAAGTCGAACAGGAACGCCGCAGCGCGACGGTGACCAAGCTGTTCTGATCGCCGCCGCGCGGCGGTCGGTTCACATCGCGGCGATGCGGGGGATGACGTAATCGGCGTCGCGCCCGACGCCGCGCAGCGTCGCCGATGCAAAGCCGTTTTGGCCCGAAAGCCCGACAAAGCCGAGCCCGCGGACGGCGGTCGATACGCCGCGGCGATGCAGCGGCTGGCCATGCGCGTCGAGCGCGCCCGACGGGCTGAGGAAATCCATCGCGTGGCGAAAGCCGGTGGCAAAAATGACCGCGTCGATCCGCTCCTCGGTGCCGTCGGGCCACAGAACGCCGTCGGGACTGAAGGCACGGAACATCGGCCGCGTCGCGGGGCGATTGGCCCGCAACGCAGCCTTGTATCGCCCGTCGTCGACGATCGGCACGCCATGATCGGAAAACAGGTTGAGACTGTTCAGGCGCAGCCTGTCGAACCACCAATGGACGTCGCGGCCGAGCACCCGTTGCGGCAGAAAGCGAATGCGGTCGCGGACTGCCAGCGTGACGTCGGCATGCCCGGAGAGCTCGACCGCGATCTGTACCGCCGAATTGCCGGCCCCGACGACGATCACGCGCTGGCCGCGAAAGGCGTCGGGGCTGCGATAATCCGACGAATGCAGGACACGCCCGCGAAAATCGCCCTGCCCCGCCAGCGTCGGCATGTTCGGTGTCCCGAACGCGCCCGATGCGACGACCAGTTTCCGCGCGCGGATGGCCTGCCCGCCGCCGATGTCGGCCGAAAAGCCGCCAGCATCGCGCGTCACCGCCGCGACGCGCGTTGCCAGCCGCACGGGAAAGGCGAAATGCCCCGCATAGCGCTCCAGATAATCGACGACATCGTCGCGCCGTGGATAGGCATAAGGCTCCCCCGGCATCGCCAGGTCGGGCAGCGACGAATATCGCACCGGCGAAAACAGCTCGAGGCTGTCATAATAGTGCCGCCACGATCCACCGACCGAAGGCGCGGCGTCGACCAGCAGGAAGTCGGCGCACGATCGCTGCAAGCGGCGCGCCGCTGCCAGACCCGCCTGCCCGGCCCCGATCACCAGAAAATCGACGTCGCTCATGCGGTGGCCCGCGCGGCAAAGCCGTGCCGCAACCGGTCGTCGCCATCGGCAAATTTGGGCACATTCAGCCACAGCCGCAGCAGGTGCCGCTTTTCGTCGGGCGCGTCCCAATCCTCATAATCGGTGCGCGCATGCAGCACGACCGAGTTTTTGAGGAACTGCATGTCGCCTTCCTGAAAATTCATGTCGAGCGCCATGCCGGGCTCGAAGGGCAGCCATTCGAGCAGGTCGAGCAGGCTCTGCTCATCGTCGGTCAGCGCCGCGATCTCGGGAAAATCCTCGGCGGCATTGCGGATATACCAGGTCAGCAGCATCATCCGGAAAATCCCGCCATCGCGGCTGACGATTGGATAACGGAAGGTCTGGGGACCATCGGGCCCCAATTGTCCGTGCGCATGATGGTGGAATTCGCGCTCCATCAGCGGGGCGAGCTCCGGGCGCCGCGCGACGACCTGGTTATACACCTCGACCGACGAGCAGATGCGACTGACCCCGCCTGCCCGCGCACCGCGCAGGCAGAGCAGCCCGATGATGTCGGCACCATCGGTGTGAAAGGCCAGCTCGGCGCGCGTTTTGTACAGGCGGACATTGTGATCGCTGGCCGGTGCGCCGGTGTCGCGAATGTCGACCAGCATCTCGCCCGCCGGATTCTGCGCGGCCGGCTGGCCGAGATGCAGCCCGATCAGCCAATAGGCCGCCGCCGCGACCTCGCGCCCGATGCGCCGCACCGGAAGCCCGCGGATCAGCACCATGCCATGGCCGCCATCGATCCGGGCGCGCCAATCATCCAGCGCCGCCTCAAGCCCGGTCAGCGGGTAATCGCGGCGCGCCAGCTCCCGCAGCGGCACGCCCGCTGCAACCGCCAATTGCGCCGCCGTCACGACCGCCCCTATTTCGGCTTCATCGAGCAGGTAGAGCCACTGCTCGGGCCGGTTTTGCAATGCCTCGCCGCGCCACGGCGCGGGCGACGTCACGATTGATACCATTTTCCGTCCTTCCAATCCTTTGCGCGCAGGACGTGCATCCTTCGCGCTCGCTTTGATTCTATATTTCCGGAATTATCGAATTAAACAGGACGGTCAATTCATATTTCGATCTCCATCGAAATATATCACGCCTCTGCGCTTGCACATTTTCACCGGGGCGCCCTTGCAAAAAACGCTCCGGCACTCGAAAGTCGCCGCGACGTCGCAGCAACGGGGGCGGAATGCAGGACGATCTGATCGACCGAATCTATGAATGCTCGGTGGTGCCCGAGGCGTGGCCGGCGGTGCTCGACGATGTCGCGGCGCTGTCGGGGGCCGTTGGCGGCCTCTTGTTCTCGGCCCGCAAGGCGCTGAATTGGACCGCGTCGGATCGGGTCGCCGATGTGTTTGCCGAATATGTCAACGACGGCTGGTTCGGAAAATGCAGCCGCCGCGTCTGCCTGATGAGCCAGGACGCGCCGTCCTTCTTTGTCGAACATGATTTCTGGAGCGACGCGGAAATCGACGCCGACCCCGTGTATCGAGATTTCTTTCGCCCGCGTGGCCTCGGCTGGTCGGCGGGGACCGGGCTGCAGGTGCCGACGGGCGACAATATCGTGTTCAGCGTCGAACGCCCCTTTACCGATGACCCGGTCGACCCGGACAGCGTCGCGCGGCTTAACATGATCCGGCCCCACCTGGCGCGCAGCGCGCTGGTCAGTGCGCGGCTCCAGCACAAGCGCGCGCAGGGCGCGAGCGAAGCCCTGACCGCGCTCCAGCTCCCCGCCTTTTTGCTCAAGGCGACTGGAGAGGTGGCGGAAATCAGCCCGCTAGCCGCCGACCTCAGCGACCATGTCGTACAGGGCGCGTACGGACGCCTGCGTCTGCGCGACGGCCAGGCCGACCGGATTTTGACCGACGCCATCGCTGCGCTCGATCGGGATGCCGGCGACATGGTCCGCTCCTTTCCAGTGCGCGGCGACGATGGCCTGCCCCGTCTCGTCGCGCACGTCATTCCCGTTCGGCGCGGCGCGCATGATGTGTTCGGCGACAGTTTTGCGCTCCTGCTGCTTATCCCCGTCGCGGCCGACCGGGCGCCGAGCGCGACGTTGATGAAATCGCTGTTCGACCTGACGCCCGCCGAGGCGCGCGTCGCGCGCGGCATCGCCGCGGGCGAAACACCCGAGGCGCTCGCGACCGAAGGCGATGTGGCAATCAGCACGGTGCGAACCCAGCTTCGCCGCGTACTGGAAAAGACGGGCTGCGCGCGGCAGGCCGATCTCGCGGCGCTGCTGGCGCGGATCGGCGCGAGCGCGCCCGGCTGATCCGCGCGCCCATCCTTCATATGGAGGATGCGGCTTGCCGCCGAATCGGGTCTTATCCTTCCACTGGCGGCGTTTCTGCGACCCACATCTCCGTCAGTCGGCGGCGTCCTTGTCCCCGCGGTTTCGGCCCCGGGTGCCGGGGGCGCCGTCGATCGCGAATAGATGTTGCTGACGCCGGAACTCGGGGGCGCTAAGCCAGTCGGCCCATGCGTCCCTTTCACCACCTCCTCATCAACAATCTGATCGCCAACATCACCAACTTCACGGTGTGGTTTGCGATCACGTTCTGGATCTTCCTCGAAACGCGGTCGGTGTTCGCGACGGGGATGATCGCGGGCATCTATCTGGTGCTCACCGGGGCGCTGGGCATCTGGTTCGGCAGCCTGGTCGATCATCATCGCAAGCGCAGCATGATGCTGGTCTCCAGCATCGCGTCGCTGGCGATATATGCCGCCGCGCTCGGCGCCTATGCGATCGATCCCGCTATTCGCGTCGCCGCGACCGACAGCGTCGCGCTATGGCTGTTCGTCCTCTTGACGATGCTCGGCGTCATCGTCGGCAATATTCGCATGATCGCGCTGCCAACGCTCGTCACCCTGCTCGTGCCCGCCGATCGGCGCGACAAGGCGAACGGGCTGGTCGGGATGGTCAGCGGCATCGGTTTCCTGACAACCTCAGCGATCAGCGGTTTCCTCGTCGCATGGGGCGGGATGGTCGCGACCCTCGCCGTCGCTATCATCTTCTCGCTCGTCGCCGCGCTCCACCTCCTGTTCGTATCTGTCGACGAGCCGCGCGAAGCCGATGCACATGACGCGCCGCGCCGGATCGATCTCGCTGGCACATTTCGCGTCGTGCGCGCCATTCCGGGGCTGTTCGCGCTGATCCTGTTCGCGGCGTTTAACAATCTGCTCGGCGGCGTCTTTATGGCGCTGATGGACGCTTATGGCCTGTCGTTGATGAAGGTCGAGCAATGGGGGCTGCTCTGGGCCTTTGTATCCTGCGCCTTCATTCTCGCGGGGATGGTGATCGCGCGCACCGGCCTTGGCGCCAATCCGGTGCGCACGCTGCTGCTTGTCAACCTGATCGTATGGGCGGTTGCGGCCGTGTTCACGATCCAGTCGTCGATCATCCTGCTGACGATCGGTTGCTTCATCTGGCTTTTCCTCGGCCCCTATGCCGAAGCCGCCGAGCAGACCACGTTGCAGAAGGTGGTGCCGTTCGAGCGGCAGGGCCGCGTCTTCGGCTTTGCCCAATCGGTCGAACAGGCGGCCTCGCCGCTGACCGCTTTCCTCATCGCCCCGCTGACCCAGTTCCTCTTCGTCCCGCTGATGACCAGCGGCGCGGGGGCCGAGATGATCGGCGACTGGTACGGGCGCGGTGCCGAACGTGGCATTGCGATCGTGTTCACGATCACCGGCCTGTTCGGCGTGCTGGCGACGCTCGCGGCGTTCCGGTCGCAAGCCTATCGCCAGATTTCCGCAGCCTATGCGGCGGGAGCGCCGCTCGACGAGAATGCCGCCCAGCAATAGGGACGACCGATTGCCTTTTCGGTTTCCTTCTGCAACCATTCTGGCCGAGTTGGGAAATGGAGAGGCATAGGATGGCATCGAAGTCGAACCAGTTGGGGGCCACCGCGTGACCATGCTGTCCGGCATCCGTATCGTCGACCTCACCACCGTGATTTTTGGCCCCTATGCGACGCAAATGCTCGCCGATCTTGGCGCCGAGGTGATCAAGGTCGAAACGCCGGGAACGGGGGACATCTCGCGCTATCTGGGCAGCGGGGTTCCCGATCCGACGATGGGATCGATCCATCTGACGGTGAATCGCGGCAAGCGCTCGATCGCGCTCGACCTCAAAAAACCCGACGATGCCGCGGTGCTCCGCGACCTCGTCGCCACCGCCGACGTGTTTTTCCACAATGTCCGCGGCAAGGCGATCGCCAAGCTGGGGTTCGACTATGCCGGCTGCAAGGCGATCAAGGACGACATCATCTATGTCCATGGCACCGGCTTCGGGCAGGACGGCCCCTATGCCGATCTCCAGGCCTATGACGATGTCATCCAGGCCGCGACCGGCACCACCAGCCTGCTGCCGCGCGTCGATGGCGACCCGCGCCCGCGCTATTTCCCGTCGCTGATCGCCGACAAGATCGCGGGACAGTTCGGCACGCAGGCCATTCTCGCGGCGCTGATCCACAAGCTGCGCACCGGCGAGGGACAGGCAGTCGAGGTGCCGATGTTCGAATGTTTTGCATCGTTCATGCTGACCGAACATCTGCGCGACGCCGCGCTCGACCCGCCGCTCGGTCTCGCGGGCTATCCGCGCCAGCTCGATCCGACGCGCCAGCCCTTTCCAACGAGCGACGGCTATCTTGCGATCGTTCCCTACACCCCCGAATCGACCGCGCGGCTGATGGCAATCCTCGGCAGCGCGGGGCTGACCGAAACGCCCGAGTTCGAGGCGGCGAAGGCGAAGGGCCAGCATATGCCGATCGTTTACCGCGAGATCGCGCGCAAGACCCCGGCCAAGACAACCGCCGAATGGCTGGCGCTGTTCGCGGCAAACGACATCCCCGCGATGGCGGCGCGCGACCTGCAGGACATCAAGGACGATCCGCATTTCTCCGCGACCGGCTTTTTCCGGCCGCGCGTCCACCCCGACGTCGGCGCGTTCCACGAAATGCAGCCGCCGGTGAAATATGGCGCCGCGCCCGCCCGCGACCTCGGCCTTGCGCCAAAGGTCGATGGCGATGGCGCCGCGATCCGCGCCGAACTCGCCGCCCGGCAGGGCTGAATTTCGGCGATTGCATTGCGGCGCGCGCGCCCTAGCATCGCGTCCATTCTGGGAGGGGGAACAAAATGCCTGAAAATCTGCTGGCACCCGGCGCGGTCCTCGCGCTGTGGACACTCATCATGCTCGGCTGGGTCGCCGTCACCCGTTTTTCGGCGATGTCGAAAGCGGGCGTCGACCTCAGCGCCGCGCCGCCAGGCGGGCGCGGGGTCGACCTGGAAAATGTGCTGCCGCCGACGATCAACTGGAAATCGCACAATTATACGCATCTGCTCGAACAGCCGACGCTGTTCTACGCCGTGATCATCTTTCTGCACCTGTCGGGGGGCAGCACCGATCTGACGCGCGGGCTTGCATGGGCCTATGTCGTGCTGCGCATCGTCCACAGCCTCTGGCAGGCGACGGTCAACCGGATCCCGGTGCGCTTCGCGATCTTTGCGCTGGCGACCTTCTGTCTGATCGCGCTGGCTTTGCTGGCGGTGATCGCCACATTGGGTTGAGGGGAGACAATATATGGATACGAACGACATTCTTGGGCCGGTCGCCACGCTCGCGCTTTGGTCGATGACCATGTGGGTGTGGATGTATGCGACACGCATTCCCGCCATGCAGCGCGCCAAGATCGACGCGAAGAATCTGGTGGGGACGACCGGCAGGGGGCTCGACGATGTCTTGCCTGCCGAAGTGCAGTGGAAGGCGCACAACTACAACCATCTGATGGAACAGCCGACGGTGTTCTACGCGGTCGCGATCGCGCTGGCGGTCGGCGGCATGGGCGGCGGACTCAACGCCCAGCTCGCCTGGGCCTATGTGGTCTTGCGGATCGTTCACAGCCTGATCCAAGTGACGGTCAACCGCGTGATGTGGCGCTTCCTGGTGTTCGCCTTGGCCAGCCTCGCGCTGCTCGCGCTGTGCGTCCATGCGTTTATGGGGTTTGTGCTGAATTGAGTTGATGGCTGTCGCCCCCGCGAAGGCGGGGGCCGCTGGCAGCCTTGCGCTACGCCGACGGCGGCCCCCGCCTCCGCGGGGGCGACGGTTTACTTCGAAAACCGCGCCGCCAGCTCGACATGCGTCGACCAGCGGAACTGCCCGACCGGCTGCACCCAATCGAGCGTGTAACCGTCCGCGACCAGCAGCTTTGCGTCGCGCGCGAAGCTCGCCGGGTTACAACTGACATAGGCGATCACCGGCGTGTCCGCAGCCGCCAGCTGCACCACCTGCTCCTCCGCCCCCGCGCGCGGCGGGTCGAGGATCACCGCGCCAAAGCGGTTCAATTCCGCCGGGATCAACGGGCGACGGAACAGGTCGCGATGCTCGGTCGCGACGAGCGCCCGCGCCCGGTTGGCAGCGCCCATCAGCGCGGCAATCGCATCGCGCGCGCCCTCGGCGGCATAAACTTTGCGGCCCTGCTGGATCGAGAGCGCGAATGTCCCCACCCCGGCGAACAGATCGGCGACCGCGCCGGCATCGCCAATCGCCCTCGTCACCGCGTCGACCAGCGCGGCCTGCCCGGCCGTTGTCGCCTGGAGAAACGCGAAAGGCGGCACTTCGACCGTCACGTCGCCGAAAACAACCGTCGGCGGCTCGGGCTGCCACAGCGTTTCCAGCCCATATCCCTGATCGACCGCCAGCCGCGCGAGCGCGTGCGCGCCCGCAAAATCCTGCAGCGCCATCGCCGCGTCCAGCCCCTCGGCCTTTACGCCCTCCAGCACCAACTCGACCCCCTGATCGAGCATCTGGAGCTTGACCTTCACCGGCCGCCTTGGCGGCGCTATGTCCGCCAGTAGGTCGCGCAGCGGCGCGATCAGCGCGAACAATTCGGGCAGCAGCAGCGGGCATTCGCGCATGTCGACGATCTGGTTGCTCTGCGCCGCGTTGAACCCGATCGCGACCTGCTTGCCGGTGCGCAGCGCGGTCAGCGCCGCGCGGCGGCGGCTCTGCGGCGCCGACAGCTGCGCGGGCAACACCTCGCCAACCGGCACATCTTGCCCCGCCAGCGCCCCGACCACCCGGTCGTGCACAAAATCGGCGAGCGCACTTTCAGCAACATGTTGCAACTCGCACCCGCCGCATTTGCCGAAATGGCGGCACGGCGGCTCGGCGCGGTTCGGGCCCGGAATGATGATCCCGTCGTCGCGTACCCTGTCGCCGGGCACCGCACCGGCAACGTGGCGGCCATCGCCGGTCACGCCATCGCCGCGCGCGGCGATGCGCTCGATCAGCGCGCTGTTGCTCATTTCATTCCCTAACCAGATCGTCGGCGACAAGGCCGCGGCCTATACGCGCGGCCTTTGCGATATGCCACCCCACCGCCGCCACCGCAGCGTCAAACGCGTCGCCGCCTTTCGCCAGCATCGCCCCGCACGCCCCCGCCAGGACGTCGCCGGTCCCCGCTGTCGCCAGCCAGGGGCTGCCCGGCCACGCCGCAGCGACCCGGCCATCGGGGGCCGCGATCACCGTATCGGCGCCCTTGTAAACGACCACCGCCCCCGTGCGCACCGCCGCGGCCTTCGCGCGGTCGATCTTGCTGCCGTAGAGTTCGGGAAAGATACGCGCAAACTCGCCTTCGTGCGGGGTCAATATCGCTTTGCCCGGCGTCTCGCACAGGCGCGGCAACGCCGCGGCGATCGCGGCCGCGTCGAGCACCAGCGGCTTGCCCGAATCGAGTGCCGCTTCGACATCGAACAACAGTTCATCGCCCGCCGGAAAGCCCGGTCCGATCACGACCGCCCCGACGCGCGGATCGCTCAGCCGCTCGCCGAACCGCGCGTCGCTTTCGGTGATGATCGCGGCGAACGGCGCGCGTTCGCTGCCCTCCAGCACAACATAGCCTGCCCCTGCGCGGAGCGCCGCCGCCGCCGCCAGTCCGGCGGCGCCGGGCATCGGGCCCGCAAAAACCAGCACCATCCCCCGGTCGAACTTGTGCGCCGCCGCAGCGGGGCGTGCGACCTTCGGCCTCGGCAGCGTCCGCATCGCGGCCGGCGCGGAAATCCCGATCGGTGCAAGCAGCACCCGACCGCACGCGGGCGCCGTGGGCAGGAGGACATGGGCTGGCTTCAACGCGCCCAGCGCCAGCGTGACGGCGGCGGGCAGCGGCGGCATCCAGTCGGCGTTTCCGTCGCTCTCCACGCCGCTCGGCACATCGACCGCCAGCACACGCTGCCCCGCGAAACGGCGAAGCACGGCCGCAAGATCGTCGGTCAGCGGCCGCGACAGCCCGACCCCGAACAGCGCATCGACAATCACCGGCGCCGCCGCCAGCCTGCCATCGATCGGTTCGACCGGGCCGCTCCACGCGCCGCGCGCCGCCTTTGCCAGATCCGTCGCGGGCTCCGTCAAGGCCGCAACCCGCACCGCCGCGCCGCGCGCCGCCAGCAACCGCGCCGCCACATAGCCGTCACCGCCATTATTGCCGGGTCCGCACAGGATCAGCACCGGCGCGCCCGCTGCCATCCGCCACGCGGTGTCGGCCACCGCCGCCCCGGCGCGCTCCATCAGTTCGGCGAGCGACGTCCCCTGTACTGCGCAGGCGGCCTCCGCCTCGCGCATCGCGGCGCTGGTCAGGATCGGGGCGTCGGCGGGGATGGACATGGTTGGGGAGATTATCACGGCCAGCAAAAATGTCTCGGTGGAAGCAATCGCTCGCTCCCAATTCGTCATTGCGAGCGCAGCGAAGCAATCCAGAGCGGATTAGGCCTACCCTGGATTGCTTCGCTACGCTCGCAATGACGATTGTGGCTACTTCGCGCCGCCGGTATTCGCGGGCAATCGGTACCGATCGCTGCCGATCGCCACCTCGATCACCCCGTCGCCGACGATCGTCACCTTCGCCGGTTCGGCGCCGTCCGCCGACACGACGCCGCGTCCATCGGTAGCGATCTGCAACCGGCGATAGCCGACATTGGCCCGCCCGACGACCAGTACGGTCCCGTCCGCGCCACTGATCTCTTCGACGGTACAGGTGCGATCGAACAGCTTTGCGCCCTCCAGCGCGCATTCGATCCGCCCTTCCGCCGCCGCTTCGCGCGACCCGCGCGCTTCGGCTTCGGCCAGATCGCCATTGTCGGGGGCGCCGCCGCACGCCGCCAGCAACAAGAGCCCCGTCAAGCCCCCAACAATCCGCATTATCTGCCCTTCAGCTGCGACAGGTCGCGCACCGCCCCGCGCGCGGCGCTGGTGGTCATCGCGGCATAGGCCTGAAGCGCGACCGAAATCTTGCGCGGGCGCGGTTTGGCGGGCTGCCACGCGGCATCGCCCTTGGCTTCCATCGCCGCGCGCCGTTCGGCCAGCACGCTGTCGGCTACCGCCAGCGTGATCGTCCGCGACGGGATGTCGATGTTGATCAGGTCGCCGTCCTCGACCAGTGCGATCGTTCCGCCCTCGGCGGCTTCGGGTGATGCATGGCCGATCGACAGCCCCGATGTGCCGCCCGAAAAGCGCCCATCGGTGACCAGCGCGCACGCGGCGCCCAGCCCCTTCGATTTGAGGTAACTCGTCGGATAGAGCATTTCCTGCATCCCCGGTCCGCCCTTTGGCCCCTCGTAACGGATCACGACGACGTCGCCCGCCGTCACCTGCCCGGTCAATATGCCCGCAACTGCCGCGTCCTGGCTTTCAAATACCTTGGCTGGACCTGAAAATTTCAGAATGCTCTCGTCCACCCCGGCGGTCTTCACGATACAGCCGTCGACCGCCAGATTGCCCGACAGCACGGCGAGCCCGCCGTCCTGACTGAAAGCATGGTCGGCCGACCGGATCACCCCGGCCTCGCGATCGAGGTCGAGCGCGTCCCAGCGCCGTTCCTGACTGAACGCCGTCTGCGTCGGCACCCCGCCCGGCGCCGCCATGAAGAATTTCTGCACCGCGGGATCGTTGGTGCGCGAAATATCCCATTTGTTCAGCGCATCGCCCATCGTGGCGCTGTGCACCGTCGGCAGATGCGCGTGGAGCAAGCCCGCGCGCTCGAGCTGGCCCAGGATCGCCATGATCCCGCCGGCGCGGTGGACATCCTCCATATGGACGTCGCTCTTCGCGGGTGCGACCTTCGACAGGCACGGCACGCGGCGCGACAGCCGGTCGATATCCGCCATCGTGAAATCGACCCCCGCCTCATAGGCTGCGGCGAGCAGGTGGAGCACGGTATTGGTCGATCCGCCCATCGCGATATCGAGACTCATCGCATTTTCGAATGCCTCGAACGTCGCTATATTGCGCGGCAAAACGCTGTCGTCGTCTTCCTCATAATGGCGGCGACACATCTCGACGACGATCCGCCCGGCGCGCAGGAACAGCTCCTTGCGGTCGGCGTGCGTCGCAAGCGTCGAGCCATTGCCGGGCAGCGACAGCCCCAGCGCCTCGGTCAGGCAGTTCATCGAATTGGCGGTGAACATGCCCGAGCACGACCCGCAGGTCGGACAAGCCGCTTTTTCGATCTCGGCCACCTCGGCATCGCTGTATTTCTCGTCGGCGGCGGCGACCATCGCGTCGACCAGATCGAGCGCGACCTCCTTGCCTTTCAGCACGACCTTGCCTGCCTCCATCGGCCCGCCCGATACGAAAACGACGGGGATGTTGATGCGCAGCGCCGCCATCAGCATGCCCGGGGTGATCTTGTCGCAGTTCGAAATACACACCATCGCGTCGGCGCAATGCGCGTTGACCATATATTCGACGCTGTCGGCGATCAGGTCGCGGCTGGGCAGCGAATAGAGCATCCCGTCATGCCCCATCGCGATCCCGTCATCGACCGCGATCGTATTGAATTCCTTGGCGACCCCGCCCGCCGCCTCAATCTCGCGCGCGACCATCTGGCCGAGGTCTTTCAGATGGACATGACCGGGGACGAACTGGGTGAAGCTGTTGACCACCGCGATGATCGGTTTGCCGAAATCGCTGTCCTTCATCCCCGTCGCGCGCCACAGGCCGCGCGCGCCCGCCATGTTGCGGCCGTGGGTCGTGGTGCGCGAACGATATGAAGGCATTTTGAGCAGTCCTGATAATTATATTTCAATATTTGGCGAAGAAACGCGCCTCTACACGCCTATTCGCCCGGATACAATGCAAGCTTGCTGCACATGCGAGAAAGCCGCTGCGCAAACAGCGCCTGCCCCGCCGCATCGCTGACCAGATCCTGCCGCATCTCGATCCCGACATAGGGAATGGCATTGCCCTCGGCATGACGGTTCATCGTCGCATTGAGCAATTTGCCCGAATAGGGAAGCTGGTCGCCAACCATCAGCCCTTCCGCTTCCAGCGCCGCAATCGCCGCGCCCGCCAGCCGGTCATCCTCGTTGTAGAGCACCCCAACATGCCATGGCCGCGCCTGATCGGGATGCGCCGACAGGGCCGGCGTAAAGCTGTGCAGCGACAGGATCATCGCCGGTCGATGCGCCGCGATCGTCGCCGCGATATGATCGTGATAGGGCCGGAAAAAGCGCGCGAGCCGCGCCTCGCGGCCTGCATCGTCGAGCGCATTGCCCGGCACCGCATGCCCGTCGCTCGCGATCGGCAGCACCCCCGGGGCTTCCTCGTCGCGGTTGCAATCGACCACCAGCCGCGACACCCCGCCGAGGATTGCGGCATCGACCGCGCCGCCCGCGACCAGCAAGGCCGCCACCTCGGCGACTCCAATATCGATCGCGATATGATTGCTCAACAGTCCCGGATCGATGCCGAGGTCGATGTCATCGGGAACATGGTTCGACGCATGATCGCCAATCAGCAGGACGCCGCCGCCGCGCGGTGTTCCCAGCTGGCGCCACGCCTCGCTCATCGCAGCGCCCCGGCCAGCTGCCACCAGTGCGGATGGCTCTCTGCAAGCCGCGCCGCTGCGGCATCGCGTTCCGCCGGTGCATCGAACAGCGCAAAACAGGTCGCGCCCGATCCCGACATCCGCGCAAGCCAGGGCCGCAACGCGCCGAGTTCGAGCAGCACATCGGCAATCGCGGGACATTGCGCGGTCGCCGGACGCTGCAAGTCATTGCGCGCCGCCAGCAACTGCGCCCGCCCCGCCGGATCGCCGAACAATTCCCCGCGGTCGATGCCGTCCCACGCCGCAAATACCGGCCCGGTCGTGACCGGCTGGCGCGGATTGACCAGCAGCACCGGCGTGCCGCCCAACCGCAGCTCAGGCACCGCGCGCAATTCCTCGCCGACGCCGACGCCCAGACAGGTCGCACTCGCGACGCAGGCGGCAATGTCGGCGCCGAGCGGGCTGACGATCCGCGCCAGCGCCGCATCACCCAGTTCGGGCAGGAAATGCGTCCGCAGCAGCCGCGCCATCGCCGCCGCATCGGCCGAGCCGCCGCCGATCCCCGCCGCGACCGGCAAATTCTTGGTCAGCGTCACTGCCAGCGACGGGACCCGCTCGGCACCATGGCGCGCCCGCAGCAGCGCCAGCACCTGCATCACCAGATTGTCGGCGCCCGCGCTAAGCCCCTCGGCAAACTCGCCCTCGATCGTCAGGTGATCGGCGTCCGCCACCTCGGCAACGATCGCGTCGCCGCCATCGACAAAGGCAAACAGCGTCTCGATGTCATGATAGCCGTCGCTCCGCCGCCCGCGGACGTGGAGCGCGAGGTTGATCTTGGCCCAGCCGGTTTCGATCATGATGTCGCTCATGGCGCGGTCGTCGCCGGCGTCAGCCCGTCGCGCAGTTTTGCGGCCAGCCGCGTCGCCATCTCGGCCTCGGCGAGCAAAGCCGCCGCGCGCCAGGTATAGCGTGCCTGAAACTTGCGCCCCGCCTGCCAGTAAGCGTCGCCCAGATGCTCGACGATCACCGCATTGGCGGGCTCGCCCGCTTGCGCCTTTTCGAGCAGCGCGACCGCATCGTCGGTACGCCCGGTCAGGAAATAGGCCCAGCCGAGCGAGTCGGTGATGCTCGCGTTCTGCGGTTCCTGCCGCCACGCTGTCTCGATCCGCGCCAGCGATTGCTCGACATCCTTGCGCCGTTCAAGCGCCGAATAGCCCGCAAAATTGAGCACCGCGGCATCATTCGGACGCAGCGCGACCGCGCGCTCCATCAGCGGCGCGGCGGCATCCCATTCACCCGCCTGCAGATGCAGCTCGGCGCGCGCGATCAGCAACGAGCCGCGCAATATCTGGTCGCCTTCGCTATCCTCCAGCGCGGCCTCCAGCCGTTCATAGGCGCGGGCTGCTGATTTCGGATCCTCCGACCGCCGCGCAATATCCGCGAGCCGCACCAGCAGGCTGCGCGGCGCATCACCCGCCGCCGCCGTTTCGGCCAGCTTGGCCGCCCCCGTCAGGTCGCCGCCATCGGCGAGCAATTCGGCGCGCCGCATTGCCAGCACCGGCGGCACGTCCGCGCGCCCACCATCGATCAGCGCCGCCGCTGCCCCCTGCTGCCCATTGCGATCGAGCGCCTCGACCAGCGTCGCGCGCACCGCCCAATCGGCGTCGTTCAGCCAAAAGGCGGCGCGCGAGAACAGCAACGGCAGTTTCGAGTTGCCGTTCGGAACCCGCGCCAATCCGTCGGCGAGCAGCCCCAGCCACTGCGCCACCCCGGCGCGCGGCGTCGTCACCGCCTGATCGGGCAGCAACAGCATCGGATCCTCGCGCTGTCCCGCCGCCAGCGCGATCCGTCCGCGCAAACGCTGCGCGGCATCGCCCTCACCCTCCTTGTCGAGCGTCGCGGCCAGTCGCAACCCAACCAGCTGGCTCGTCCGGTCGGTCAGGACAATCTCGTCGGTCAGCGCCGCCGCTTCATCGGCGCGCCGGGTTGCGAGCTGCACCAGCGCGACCTGCAACGTCAGCGCCGGTTCGGGGCGCGATCGGCCGCTGACGTCCAGCAAATGCCGTTCGGGCTGTTTTTCGCGCGCGCCGACATCGATCCACGCGTTGACCGTCGGCAGGATCAACCGCGCGATCGTATCGGCCCCCGTCTTGTCGCTGCGCCCCGCCATGGCATCGCGCGCAGCTTTCCAATCCGACCGCCGCATCGCATCGACCAGCAGCACCAGCTGCGCATCGAACCGGCGATCGCCCGCGGTCCACAGCTGCAACGCTGCGGTGCGGGCAGCGGCAAGGTCGCCCGCTTCGATCGCCTGTTCCAATATTCGCCCGCGCACCCCGGGAAGGCCCGGCGCCAGGCTCGAGACATCGGTCAACGCCGCCAGCGCCGCCGCGGGCTCGCCGCCCTCCTCGGCCAGCCTCGCCCGCACCAGCGCGTTCAGCGCCGCGCCGCCTTCGTCGGCGGCCTGCGCAGGCGCCGCGGCGGCAAGCGCGCCGACCGCCAGAAAAACCCGCGCGATCTTACATGTTCGGGTAATTTGGGCCTCCGCCGCCTTCGGGGGTGACCCAGTTGATATTCTGGGTCGGATCCTTGATGTCGCACGTCTTGCAATGGACGCAATTCTGCGCGTTGATGACGAACTTCGGGTCGCCCTCTTCCTCGCCGACGATTTCATAGACCCCCGCCGGGCAATAGCGCTGCGCGGGCTCGTCATACAGCGGCAAATTGTACGCCACCGGGATCGTCGGATCTTTCAACTGCAAATGGACCGGCTGGTCCTCCTCATGATTGGTGTTCGAAATGAACACCGACGACAGGCGGTCAAAGGTCAGCACGCCGTCCGGCTTCGGATAATCCGGCTTCGGCATGATGTCGGCGCGGTACAGGCTCTCGTTATCCGGATGGTGCTTCATCGTGAATGGGACTTTGATCTTCAGCGTTTCGAGCCACATCGTGATCCCGGCCAACATCGTTCCGGCAAGGTCGCCCCATTTTTCAACCAGCGGCAACACGTTTCGCACGACGCTCAGCTCTTTCTTGACCCAGCTGTCGTCATAGGCGGCCTGATAGCCGTCCAGCGTATCGCTGCCGCGTCCGGCGGTCACCGCGGCGAACGCCGCGTCGGCCGCCATCATCCCCGATTTCATCGCGGTGTGCGTCCCCTTGATCCGCGGGACGTTGAGGAAGCCGGCGCTGTCGCCGATCAGCGCGCCGCCCGGAAACGCCAGCTTCGGCACCGACTGGTACCCGCCGTCGCTGATCGCGCGCGCGCCATAAGAAACGCGCTTGGCGCCCTTCAGGATTTTCGCGATCTCGGGATGCGTCTTCCACTTCTGCATTTCCTGGAACGGCGAGATGTGGGGGTTGCGATAGTTCAGCCAGGTGACGAACCCCAGCGCGACCTGTCCGTTCGCCTGATGATAGAGGAAACCGCCGCCATTGGCATTTTCGTCGAGCGGCCAGCCCTGCGTGTGGATCACGCGCCCGGGCGCGTGAAGTTCGGGGTCGATGTCCCACAATTCCTTGACCCCCAGGCCATAGACCTGCGGCTCGCAATCAGCGTCGAGCGCGAATTGCTTCTTCAACATCTTGGTCAGGTGGCCGCGCACGCCTTCGCCAAAGAAGGTATATTTGGCGTGGAGCTCCAGCCCCGGCGCATAATCGCCCTTGTGGCTGCCGTCGCGCGCAATGCCCATGTCGCCCGTCGCGACGCCCTTGACCGACCCATCCTCATTATAAAGGATCTCGGCGGCCGGAAAGCCAGGGAAGATTTCGACCCCCAGCGCTTCGGCCTGCTCCGCCAGCCAGCGGCAAAGATTGCCCAGGCTGCCCGTATAAGTCCCCTGATTGTGCATGAAGCCGGGCGAGATGAACTCGGGCAGGTTGAACTTCTTGGTCTTGGTCAGCACCCAATGCTGGTTGTCGTTGACCGGCACCTCGGCCATCGGACAGCCCATGTCGCGCCATTCGGGCAACAGTTCGTCGAGCGATTTGGGGTCGATCACCGCGCCCGACAGGATGTGCGCGCCGACTTCGGACCCTTTTTCCAGGATACAGACCGACAATTCGCTGCCCGCTTCGTTCGCAAGCTGCTTGAGGCGGATTGCCGCCGAAAGCCCCGCCGGCCCCGCGCCGACGATGACCACGTCATAGGGCATCGATTCCCGTTCGCTCACCGCAAATACCTTTCTGCCGTCCCCGCGCCGACGTTCATCGCGTCGGGCGCTCATTCTGTCACGAATTGCGATGCCCGCCAATTGACGCGCCCGTCAACTGTCTGTTTCAAACATTTTCATGGGTGGGCGTAACTCTGCGTTGCTGGCGGAAAGCATTTGCGACTGGTGGTCGCTGGCGGGCGTCGATGCGCTTGTCGGCGATGAACCGGCAGGCTGGCTTGTCGCGCCACCGGCGAATGACGCTGCGGCAGCCAAGCCAAAGGCGCTGCGCGCGGCTGAACCCGAATTGCCCCCGCTACCCGCAGTTTTGCAGCGCCCCGAAGCTCCGGAAGTCGTTGAAAACAAGGGGCCCGTCATATTCCCGGACGACTGGGACGATTTCCAGCAATGGCTGGCGACCGGCGACGATGTGCCGGGCAGTCAGTGGGACGCCCGCCGCGTCCTGCCTATCGGTGCGCCGGGCGCCGCGCTGATGCTGCTCACCGCCTGGCCCGAAATCGACGATCAGCAAAGCGGCGCGCTATTCTCCGGCGCGGCCGGAAAACTGCTCGACGCGATGCTCGCGGCGATCGGTACGACGCGCGCCGAATCCTATGTCGCCAGCCTTGCCGTTACCCGTCCCGCGGGCGGGCGCTGCGACAGCCGCGACGCAGCAGAGCTCGACCGGCTGCTATGGCACCATCTGCGGCTGGCAAAGCCCGAACGGTTGCTGCTGATCGGCAGCGACATCGTCCGCATGGCGGCAGCTAGCGAATTGCCCGATACGCGCGGCAAGTTACTCGAAATTAACCAAGACGGCGGCAAGGTGGCGGCGGTGGCGGTGGCGCATCCGACGATGCTCCTGGCCCGGCCCGCGCAAAAGGCAGCGGCCTGGGACAGCCTGAAACTGTTCAACCGGGGACGTTGACAGATGAGAATGATGACCAGAACTTTGATCTCAAGCATGGTTTTTGCCGCGGCCGTTGCCGCAACGCCCGCGCTGGCGGCCGATGCCAGCAGCCGCGACGTCGTTGCGGCGCCGCAAACCGTGCCGGACATTCTGACTTCGAAGCAGAAGCAGCATTACACGCAGGTGCTCACCGCGATCCGCAGCCAGCGCTGGGCCGACGCCAAGGTACTGCTCGATAGTGCCGAGCACGGCCCACTCACCGACTTCCTGCGCGCCGAACTGCTCACCGCCGCGAACAGCCCGCGCGCCGAAGTCGCCGACATCATGCCGATCCTGTCGCGCTCGCCGCACCTGCCACAGGCCGAACAGCTTGGCCGCCTGGCGACCAAGCGCGGCGCCACCGATCTGCCGGCGCTGCCCTTGCAGGCCCGCCTTGCCTGGGCCGGTAGCGCGCCGCGCCGTCTTGGCGCCGACGCGGTCAGCAACGACCCCGCCGCCGCCGCGCTGACCCGTACCATTCCCGACCGGATCAAGAACGACGATCCGGCAGGCGCCGAAGCCCTGCTCAATGCGGTCGCCGACCGGCTGTCACCCGAAGCCCGCGACGAGTGGCGCCAGAAAGTTGCCTGGTCCTATTATATCGAAAATGACGATGCGAACGCGCTCCGCCTCGCCGCGGAATGTTCGGGCGGGCGCAGCGCCTGGTCGACGCAGGGGGCGTGGGTTCAGGGGCTCGCCGCGTGGCGCACCCACGACTATCGCACGGCCCTAACCGCCTTCGATCGGGTCGCCCGCGAAGCGCCCGACAGCGAGCTGCGCGCCGCCGCTTATTATTGGGCCGCGCGCGCGGCGATCGCGGCGGGCGAACCCGCATCGGTGCAATCGCGCCTGCGCGCCGCCGCCGCCAATGAAGAAACCTTCTACGGCATGCTCGCGGTCGAAACGCTCGGCATCGCCCCCAACAACCAGCGCGAACTCGTCCGCGCCGACCGCAGCGCGTGGCGCGCGCTCGAAAACCTGCCCAATGTCCGCGTCGCGATGGCGCTCGCCGAAATCGGCGAGGATAAATATGCCGACACCATTCTGCGCCATCAGGCACGGATCGGCGACGCGCGCCAGCATGACCAGCTGCTCGCCATGGCGGGGGCGCTCAGCCTGCCCGAAACCCAGCTCTATCTCGCCCACAACACCCCGCAGGGCCGCAAACCGGCAGCACAGGCGCGCTATCCGCAGCCCAAATGGGAACCCAATGGCGGGTGGAAGGTCGATCCGGCGCTGGTCTTTGCCCACACGCTGCAGGAATCGCGTTTTCAGCGCGCCGTGGTCAGCCCGGCGGGCGCCAAGGGGCTGATGCAGGTCCGTCCGGGCACCGCGCGCGACGTCGCGCGCTGGCGCGGCGACAGCATCGACACGCGCGACCTGTCGATCCCCGCGGTCAACATGGACATGGGGCAAAGCTATCTGCAATATCTCGCGCGCGACGCCTCGACGGGCGGGCAACTGCCGAAGGTGATCGCCGCGTATAACGCCGGTCCCGCACCGATCGCGCGCTGGCAGTCCGAAATTCGCGATAATGGCGACCCCCTGCTATATATGGAATCGATCCCCTATTGGGAAACGCGCGGCTATGTCGGCATCGTGCTGCGCAATTACTGGATGTACGAAGCGCAGCAGGGCAAACCGTCGGTCAGCCGCGCCGCGCTGGCGCAGGGCAAATGGCCGCGTTTCCCCGACAGCAAGGATCGCACCCGGCTGACCTGGGCGGGCGGCCTGGCCAATGCCGATTGACGAAAGCCTGACCTTCAAACCGGTCCGGATCGCGCTGCTGACGATTTCGGACAGCCGCAGCGCCGCTGAAGACCGCTCGGGCGACAAGCTCGAGGAATTGCTCACCGGCGCTGGACACATCCTCGCCGCGCGCGCGATCATCAAGGACGAAGCCGACCTGATCGTCTCACGCCTCCACAATTGGATCGATGACGCACAGGTCGATGTCGTCGTCACCACCGGCGGCACCGGACTCACCGGTCGCGACGTGACGCCGGAGGCGCTGCACCGGCTCGACGGCAAGGACATTCCCGGCTTTGGCGAACTCTTCCGCTGGCTCAGCTACCAGACGATCGGCACCTCGACGATCCAGTCGCGCGCCTGCGCCATCGTCGCCCGCGGCACGTACATCTTCGCGCTCCCCGGCTCGACCGGCGCGGTCACCGACGCATGGGAAGGCATCCTCTCGACCCAGCTCGACAGCCGCAACCGCCCCTGCAACTTCGTCGACCTGATGCCGCGGCTGATCGAGTAATCCTCTACGTTCGTCATCCCGGCGAAGGCCGGGATCTCACCGTTGCGTCACTCTGCGAGGTCGAGACCCCTGCCTTCGCCGGGATGACATAGAGCAGAATGTTCTTTATTTGTTCTCATTGAACAGATAATGCGCGTCAGTGGAACCCACCAAACCCCTCCCCCCGATCGCTGGCCGCGGCGCCCCCGCTAACCCGCGCCCGACACGCACCGGATCGCTCGATCGCGAGCCCGATGGCGACTGGCTCGACACCGCCGAACGGATCGATGGCGCGCCGCCGCCGCTGCGCACCACAGTCACCGTCGAGCATCCCAAAACGATCATCGCGCCCAACAGCTCGCCCGACATCGGTTTCGACCGCTCGATCAACCCCTATCGCGGCTGCGAGCATGGCTGCATCTATTGCTACGCGCGCCCGACCCACGCCTTTCACGACCTGTCGCCCGGCCTCGATTTCGAAAGCCGCCTGTTTGCCAAGCCCGACGCAGCGAAACTGCTGCGCGCCGAACTGGCAAAGCGCGGCTACACGCCCACCCCGCTCGCGATCGGTACCAACACCGACGGTTATCAGCCGATCGAGCGCGAATGGGGCATCACCCGTTCGGTGATCGAGGTGCTCGCCGAAACCAAGCATCCGCTCCTCATCACCACCAAATCCGACCGCCTGCTTCGCGACATCGACCTGCTCACCGACATGGCGCGCGACAATCTGGTCGGCGTCGCGATTTCGGTGACGACGCTCGATCCCGTACTCGCCCGCACCCTCGAACCCCGCGCGCCGCATCCCAAACGCCGCCTCGCCGCGATCCGCGCACTGATCGACGCCGGGGTACCGACACAGGTCAACATCTCGCCGATCATCCCCGCGATCACCGATCACGAGATCGAGGCGATCATGGCCGCCGCCGCCGAAGCTGGCGCGATCCGCGCCTCCTACATATTGATGCGCCTGCCGCACGAAGTCGCACCGCTGTTCCGCGCCTGGCTCGCCGCGCACTACCCCGACCGCGCCGACAAGGTGATGCACATGGTGCAGGACATCCGCGGCGGCCGCGACAATGACGCGGGGTTCTTCACCCGCATGAAGGGCCAAGGGGTGTGGGCGCAGCTCATCCGCACCCGCGTCAAACGCGCCGCGCGCGAGCATGGCCTGGACCGCCGCTTCCCGCCGCTACGCAGCGACCTGTTCAGACCACCGGAGCGCGATGGGCAGATGGAGTTGTTCTGAAGTAAACCGTCGCCCAATCGGCAGTCCGTCATTGCGAGCGCAGCGAAGCAATCCAGAGCCTGCGTAAACCGCTCTGGATTGCTTCGCTGCGCTCGCAATGACGAAAGATTGTGGGTGAGGCGAATTACGCCTCGGCCAGCGACTTCAGCTTATAATCCTTGTAATCGTCCCGAATCTGCCGCTTCAAAATCTTGCCCGTCGCCGTATGCGGAAGTTCGTCGACGAACACCACCTCATCGGGCAGCCACCATTTCGCGACCTTGTCCTTGAGGTAATCGACGATCGCCGCCTCGCTCGTCTCGGCACCCGGCTTTTTGACGATCAGCAGGATCGGCCGCTCGTCCCACTTCGGATGATAGACGCCGACCGCCGCCGCCTCCTGCACCCCCGGCGCGCCGATCGCGGCATTTTCCAGTTCGATCGACGAAATCCATTCGCCACCCGACTTGATGACATCCTTCGCGCGGTCGGTGATCTGCATGACGCCGTCGGGGTGGATCACCGATACGTCGCCGGTGTCGAACCACCCGTCGGCGTCGGCGGCGTCGGCATCGGCCTTGAAATAGCGCTGAATGATCCACGGCCCGCGGCATTGCAGCCGCCCGCTCGTCACCCCGTCACGCGGCAGCTCATTGTCTTCATCATCGACGATGCGCAGCTCGACCCCGAACGGCGGACAGCCCTGCCGCGCGACGACATCGACGCGCTCGTCGAAACTCATCTCGTCCCAGTTCCACGGGCGCTTGCCCATCGTCCCGATCGGGCTTGTTTCGGTCATCCCCCAGGCATGACCGACGTCGATCCCCGCCTTCATGAAGCGCTCGATCATCGCGCGCGGGCACGCCGATCCGCCGATGATGACGCGGTGCAGCTTGCCATAATCGATCCCCGTCGCGTCCATATGCGCGAACATCGCAATCCACACCGTCGGCACCCCGGCGCTGTGCGTCACGCCCTCGCCGTGCATCAGGTCGCACAGCACCGCCGCATCGTTGGTCGCCGAAAAGACTAGCTTGGCGCCCACCGTCGCCGCGGCAAAGGGAATGCCCCAGCTATTGGCATGGAACATCGGGACGATCGGCAGGATGACGCTGCGGTTCGACATGTCGAACACGTCGGGCTGGATCTCGGTGATCGCGTGGATGACGTTCGAGCGATGCTCGTACAAGACGCCCTTGGGGTTGCCCGTCGTGCCGCTGGTGTAGCACAGCCCGACCGGATCGCGCTCGTCGAGCGCCACCCACTGAAAGCTGCCGTCCTCGGCGTCGATCAGGTCGCGGTACGATTTGTAATCCCCCTGCGCGGGCGCATCGAACAGGATGAAATGTTCAACCGTCGGCAACTGGCTGCGCAGCCGCTCGACGATCGGGAGGAACATCGCGTCGAACAGCAGCACGCGGTCCTCGGCATGGTTGATGATATAGACCAGCTGCTCGTCGAACAGCCGCGGGTTGACCGTGTGCAGCACCCCGCCCATGCCCGCGCTGCCGTACCAGCTGACCAGATGATGGCCATGGTTCATCGCCAGCGTTGCGATGCGGTCACCCTTCTTCATGCCCAGCCGGGTCATCGCCGCGGCAAAGCGCCGTGCGTCGACCCCCACCTCGCCCCAGTTCGATCGCGTCACGCTGCCGTCGGCCCAACGCGACACGATTTCGCGCCCCGCATGTTCGCGCGCGGCATGGTCGATCAGGCTGGTGACCAGCAGCGGCTGGCTCTGCATTCCGTACATCTCGGCATTCCTCTCTTGTTTCCTCAAGGAATAAGGCGAGGACGCCGCTTTACGCAAGCGTGAACCGGGATTAGCGCATCCGGAAATCGCGCGGCGTGACCAGCGACAGCGTGCTTTCGCTGATCCCCGCGATCGTCTCGAACCGCGCGACCAGATCGGGACCAAGCGCAAAGCCGCGGCCGAGGTTGATCCGGATGTCGTCGCCGGTCGCCGGATCTTCGGTCATCACGATCACGCGCCCGCGCGCATCGTCGCGTTTTTCGAGCAGCCGCGCCATCTCGGCAATCGCCTCGGGCATCGACACGCGGCACGTCAGCTCGAGCGCCGCGGTCGCCGCAATTTCCGCCAGCGGCTGCGCCCCGCGCACCGTGACGCGCGGCGTCTCCTCGCCTTCCAGCAGGTCGAGCTCGACCGACAGAATCGCACAGCCGCCATCGACCGCCAGCGTTTCGAGGAGCTTGCACGTCTGCTCGTCGAAACAGCTCGACTGGAACTGCCCGCTGCGGTCGGACAAGGTCAGGTTCAGGAAGCGGTTGCCGCGCTGCGACACCCGCGCCTTGGCGTTTTCGACCATGCCCGCCATCACCATCGGCAGGCGTGTACCCGGCGTCATTTCGACATTGGCGCAAATATCGCCATAGGTTCGCGCCCCGCGCGCCGCGACGATCGCCTCATATTGCTCGACCGGGTGCGACGAGAAGTAAAAGCCGAACGCCTCCTTCTCGCGCGTCATCCGTTCTGCCAGCGTCCATGGTTCGGCAGCGGGCAGTTGCAGCACCGGCGCAACGTCGATGTCGCCGCCGAATAGCCCGCCCTGCCCGGTCGAGCGCTCATGCGCCGAACTGTTCGCGCAGGCGAGCAGGCTTTCGGCGCCGGCATAGGCGCGCGGGCGATTAGGCTCGATCCCGTCGAACGCCCCCGCCCCCGCCAGCGCCTCGATCTGGCGCCGGTTGAGCAGCTTGGGATCGATCCGGTTCGCGAAATCGTCGAGGCTCGCAAAATCGCCGCGCGCGCGCCGTTCGGCGACCAAGGCCTCCATCGCGCGTTCGCCGACGCCCTTCAGCGCGCCGAGCGCGTACCGCACCGCCAGCCCGTCGTCGCTTTGCCCGACCGAGAAATCGGCTTCGCTGTCGTTGATCGACGGCGGTGCCACCGCGACCCCCAGCCGCCGCATGTCGTCGATGAAGATCGACAATTTATCGGTCTGGTGGCTGTCGAACGACATCGAGGCCGCAAAGAATTCGTGCGGATAATGCGCCTTCAGCCAGGCCGTCTGATAGGACAGCAGCGCATAAGCCGCAGCATGGCTCTTGTTGAAACCATAGCCGGCGAACTTGTCGATCAAATCGAACAGCTCGTTCGCCGCCTTGGCATCGATCTGGTTATGCTCGCCGCACCCCTTGACAAAGGTGTCGCGCTGCGCGTCCATCTCCGCCTGCACCTTCTTGCCCATCGCGCGGCGCAAAAGGTCGGCGCCGCCGAGGCTGTAGCCGGCGAGGATCTGCGCCGCCTGCATCACCTGTTCCTGATAGACGAAGATGCCATAGGTTTCGGCGAGGATGCCCTCGAGCAGCGGATGCGGATAGGCGATCGGCTCGCGCCCATTCTTGCGCGCGCCGAACAGCGGGATATTGTCCATCGGGCCGGGCCGATAGAGCGCGACGAGCGCGATGATGTCGCCGAAATTGGTCGGTTTCACCGCCGACAGCGTGCGCCGCATGCCTTCGGATTCCAGCTGGAACACCCCGACCGTCTCGCCGCGTTGGAGCAGCTCGTAAACCGCCGGATCGTCCCAGCCGAGCGTGTCGAGATCGACGTCGATCCCGCGCAGCGCCAACAGTCGCCGCGCTTCTTTCAGCACCGACAGCGTTTTCAGGCCCAGAAAGTCGAACTTCACCAGCCCGGCGCTCTCGACATATTTCATGTCGAACTGCGTCACCGGCATGTCCGAGCGCGGGTCGCGATAGAGCGGGACGAGCTGGTCGAGCGGACGGTCGCCGATCACCACCCCCGCGGCGTGGGTCGAACTGTGCCGCGGCAGGCCTTCCAGCTGGCGCGCCATGTCGAACAGGCGGCGCACCCCGTCGTCCTGCTTATATTCGGTCATCAGCTCGGAAACGCCGTTCAGCGCGCGTTCGAGCGTCCAGGGGTCGGTCGGATGGTTCGGTACCAGCTTCGCCAGCCGGTCGACCTGCCCATAACTCATCTGGAGCACGCGCCCGGTGTCCTTCAGCACCGCGCGCGCCTTCAGCTTACCAAAGGTGATGATCTGCGCGACGGTATCGCGGCCGTATTTTTCCTGCACGTAACGAATGACTTCGCCGCGCCGCGTTTCGCAAAAGTCGATGTCGAAGTCGGGCATCGACACGCGCTCGGGGTTGAGGAAGCGTTCGAACAGCAGACCAAGCTTCAGGGGATCGAGGTCGGTAATGGTCAGCGCCCACGCAACGACGCTACCCGCACCCGACCCGCGGCCCGGCCCCACCGGAATATCGTGCGCCTTCGCCCATTTGATGAAGTCGGCAACGATCAGGAAATAGCCGGGAAAGCCCATCTGGACGATCACCCCGACCTCGAAATCGAGCCGTTCGATATAGGCTTGCCGCTGCTCGTCGGTCAGATCGTCATAAAGCGCCAGCCGCGCCTCCAGCCCCGCCCGCGCATCCTGCGCCAGCTGGGCGGCCTCGCCCTCGCGGTCACCCGCCAGGCTGGGCAAGATCGGCGCGCGCTTCGGCGCCATGAAGGCGCAGCGTTGCGCGATCACCAGCGTGTTGCGGATCGCCTCGGGCAGGTCCGAAAACGCATCTTCCATCGCCTCGGCGGGCTTCAGCCACGCCTCGGGGCTCGACACCCGCCGGTCTTCGCTTTCGACATAGGCCGATTGCGCGATGCACAGCATCGCGTCGTGTGCGGCGTGGAACTGCGGCTCGACGAAATTCGCCGGATTGGTCGCGGCCAGCGGCAACGCGCGCGCATAGGCGAGATCGATCAGCGCGTTTTCGGCGGCCATCTCGGTCGCATCGTTCCGCCGCGACAATTCGATGTAGAGCCGCCCGCCGAACAGTGCTTCCAACTGCTCGACATAATCCTCGGCGGCGCTTTGCTGCTCGCCCGCCAGCAAGCGCGCGAGTGCGCCTTCGCCGCCGCCGGTCAGGCAGATGAGGCCGTCGGTCTTGCCCGCCACGTCGGACAGCGTGACATGCGGTTCCTGCTCGACCGGACGCCCAAGGTGCGCCGCGGACACGAGCGCGCACAGATTATTGTAACCCGCTTCGTCCTGCGCAAACAGCGCCAGCCAGTCGATCAGCGGCGCCCCATTCGCCAGCCGCTGCCCCGGCCGTGCGACGCTGAGCATCGCACCGACGATCGGCTGCACCCCCGCCGCCTTGCACGCCTCGCCGAACGCCATCGCGCCGTACAGCCCGTTGCGGTCGCAGATCGCGATCGCCGGAAACCCCCGCTCGCGCGCGGCCTTGGCGATCGACTTGGGCTCGATCGCCCCTTCGAGCATCGTGAAGCTGGAAAAGACGCGCAGGGGAACGAAGGGGCTGTAGGCCATGGCGGTGACGCTAACGCGGCGCTATTGATTCGACCACAACCCATTCACAAAATCGTCATTGCGAGCGAAGCGAAGCAATCCAGAGCTGTCTACGCACACTCTGGATTGCTTCGCTTCGCTCGCAATGACGATGCGTTTGAGGGTTACCCCAGCAATTCCTCAATCTCTTTCCGCAGCTGCTCAGGTTTGGTCGTCGGCGCATGCCGCGACACCACCTTGCCATCGCGATCGACCAGGAACTTGGTGAAATTCCATTTGATCGCGCTGCCCAGCAGCCCGGTCTTTTCCTTCTTCAAATGCTTGAAAATCGGGTCGGCATCATCGCCATTGACCTCGATCTTGGCCATCACCGGAAAACTGACGTCATAGGTCAGCGAACAGAAATTGGCGATCTCCGCCGCGTCGCCCGGTTCCTGCGCCCCGAACTGGTTGCACGGAAAGGCCAGCACCTCGAACCCGCGATCCTTGTAATCGCGGTACAACTCCTCCAGCCCTTCATATTGCGGCGTAAACCCGCACTTCGACGCGGTGTTGACGATCAGCAGCACCTTGCCGCGATAGTCCGCCATCGACTGGCTTGCCCCACCGGGCAGCGGCGCCGAAAAATCATAAAGGCTCATGGTCTTTTCTCCCCCGCCTTCTGCGGTTTGTAGATAAAATCGAAGCTGGTCGTCCATGTCAGCCCATGGTCGGTCGATTGCTCGCCGTGCTGGCGCACCGCCCCGCCCGCCTCCTTGCTATAGGTCATGCGGATCAGGCCATCCTTTCCCCGCGCGACGACATTCGCCCAATGACCCGTCAGCACCATCTTGCCGTTCGCCGGGCCGCCGTCGAAATCGACGCGCGCGCCGCTGCTGTCGACCCATGCCTGCCGCCAGTGGCGCCGTTCGGCGTCATAATGGCTGAACGATCCGCCTCCCCCGCCCGTCCGCGGTTTCCATGTCTCGCGGATCGCACAGCCCGCGAACATTGCCTCGATGCTGCTCGTCGCGACCTGCGTCGCGCTGCCATTGGCAAAGACGTCCCATTCGCCGACCCAGAAATCAAAGGCGCGATGATCGGCGGTCGCGCAGGCCGGCGGCGCGGGCGGCACGGCGACCGGGGGCGGTGGCGGCGGCGGAGCGGGCGCCGGAGGGGGCGGTGGCGGCGGCGATTGCGCCCCCGCGACCGGCAGCATCGCCGCCAGCGACAGCGCGATCAGCAGCAATGGCCTGTATTGCATCATGCTCGCCCCCCAAAGTTGCGGGCAGCTTACGCCTCGATCCGCCCGTCGTGCAAGCGCAGCACCCGGTCCATTCTTGCTGCCAGCCGTTCGTTATGCGTCGCGACCAGCGCTGCCGATCCATGATCGCGCACCAGCTTCACAAACTGGTCGAACACCCGGTCCGCCGTCGCCTCGTCGAGGTTGCCCGTCGGCTCGTCGGCGAGCACCAGCAGCGGCCGGTTCGCCAGCGCGCGCGCCACCGCGACGCGCTGCTGCTCGCCGCCCGACAGCTTGCTCGGCTTGTGATGCAGCCGTTCGCCCAGCCCCAGCCGCCCCAGCAGGTCGGCGGCGCGCTCCTCGGCCTCGGCTTGTTCCGCGCCGCGGATCAGCTGTGGTAGCACGACATTCTCGATCGCGTTGAAATCGGGCAGCAGATGGTGGAATTGATAGACGAAGCCGATCTTTTCGCGCCGCGTCTTCGTCCGCTCGCCCTGCTCATATTGCGTCACGTCGGCGCCGTCGATGCGGATCGTCCCGTCGAAGCCGCCTTCGAGCAGCCCGACCGCCTGCAACATCGTCGACTTGCCCGACCCCGACGGACCGAGCAGCGCAACGATCTCGCCGCGCTTCAGATGCGCATCGACCCCGCGCAGCACGTCGATCGTCACCTCGCCCTGCGTGAAGCTACGCTTCAGCCCGACGAGTTCCAGCGCCAAATCACTCATAACGCAGCACCTGCACCGGATCGGTATTCGCCGCCTTGAACGCCGGATAGAGCGTCGCGAGGAAGCTGAAAACGACGGCCATCAGCGCGATCCCGACAATCTCGAACGGATCGGGCTTCGACGGCAATTCGGTCAGAAAACGGATCGACGGATCCCAGAGCGGCTGGCCGGTCAGAAACTCGACCCCGCGCAGCACCCCCTGCCGGAAATAGAGCAGGCTGAAACCGAGCGCCATGCCCATGAGCGTCCCCGCGATGCCGATCGACAGGCCGATCGCCATGAAGATGCGCAGCACCGCATCGCGCGGCGCGCCCATCGTGCGAAGGATCGCCATGTCGCGCGTCTTGGCGCGCACCAGCATGATCAGCGACGACACGATGTTGAACGCGGCAACGAGCACGATCAGCGACAGGATGACGAACATCGCCACCCGCTCGATCGACAGCGCCTCGAACAGGCTGCTGTTCATCTGCCGCCAGTCCGAAATCACCGCCTGCGCGGCAACCTTTTCCTTCAGCGGCGCCAGTATCTCGCCCACCTTGTCGGGATCGGTGACCTTGACCTCGATCATCCCGACCTGATCGCCGGTCAGCAGCAGCAATTGCGCATCCTCCATCGGCATCACAACGTACATTTTGTCGAAGTCATACACCCCGATCTCGAACACCGCCGTCACCCGATAACTGATCTCGCGCGGCACCGTGCCGAATGGCGTCGAGCGGCCCGCGGGATTGATGATCGTCACATTCGATCCGACCGTCGCGCCGATATTGCGCGCCAGCTCGCTGCCGATCGCAACATTGCCCGCATTGGGGGTCAGCGTATTGAGATTGCCCTGCAACACCTTGCCGCCCAGCGTCTGGTTATTACGAATGTCGGGGACCGTCATGCCGCGCACCAAGATGCCTTCGACGCGGCCGTTAAAGGTCGCCAGCAAAGGCTGTTCGATCAGCGGGGTGGCCGACACGACTTCGGGGGTCGCCTTCGCCTGTTTCAGCACGCCCTGCCAGTCGTCAAGCCGCCCGCCAAAGCCCTGCACCACCGCGTGGCCGTTGAGCCCGACGATCTTGTCGAACAGGTCGGCGCGCACGCCGTTCATCACGCTCATCACGATCACCAGCGCCGCAACGCCAAGTGTGACGGCGACAAAGCTGAACGCCGCGGCGACAAAGATGAAACCCTCGCCGCGCTGCGGAAGCATATAGCGTTTGAAGATGGTGCGCTCGTACGGACGCAGGATCATGGGGCAATGGGCCTTTGCGGCGCATGGGAAATGACACGCATGCCGCGGCTTTACGGGCCATCCTCGCCGCTGGCAATGGGCGCCAACATGCCCATCTGTTGCGATCGAATCGCAGAATATGTTGCACATCGGCCACAGCGGGGGGCAAAAGCGGCGGCGAACGGCTTGCACAGGGTGACAAACCGCCCCCTTGCGCCTAGCCCGATGACTTCTGGATCAAGCGGCCCCAAGGCCCGGTTCCAGGGAGTGCAGGCCTTTCGCCGGGCCTGCAACAAAAGGGGATGGCGAGTGTTCGTCACACGCGCCCGGGTCTTGCAAAGCGAGGCCCGGGCGTTGTGATTCCGACGCGAAGCGTCGCCCCCGCGAAGGCGGGGGTCGCTGGAGGCTTTGTCCTGCGTCGCTGCGTAAGCCGAAGGCGGCCCCCGCCTTCGCGGGGGCGACGGCTAGCTCCGATCGTTAGCTGCCTGTCCGCCTACCCCTCGCTCTCGCTAATATCCTCGAGCATATCGGCATCGAGCACCCGCACCCGTCCCTGCTCCAGCGAGATCACCCCCGATTCCTCCCAGCTTTTCAGCTGGCGGTTGATATGCTCGCGGCTCATGCCGGCAAAATTGCCGAGCTCGGTCTGGCTGAGCTCGACGCGCTGCGACGCCTCGACATCCTTGCGGATCAGGCGTTTCAGATAGCGGGCGAGCCGCGGCCCCGACGCATAGGCGCGGTCGCTCTCGATCGTCTGGTCGGCGGTGCGCAGGCGGCGCGCCAGCTGTTGCATCAGCGACCAGGTGAATTCGGGATGGCTCGCCGCGAAATCCTTGAGCGCGTTACGGCCGAGCTGGAGCGCGCTCCCCGCGCTCGTCGCGGTCACCGACGCGGTGCGTTCGCCGCCATCGAGTAGCGCGATCTCGCCCAGCACCGCGCCGGGTTCGGCATAGGCCAGCACGATCTCGCGTCCGCCGCCGGTCAGCATCGACACGCGCGCCGTCCCTTGCGTCAGGATCAGCATCATGTCGCCGGGGTCGCCCTGGACCAGCAGCTCCTTGCCCTTGACGAAATTGATCTGGACCGCGCGGCTAGTGATTTCGGCCCAGTCTTCGGCCGAAAGGCCAGAAAAAATGCTGTCGGGGCTTTGCAACTCGGCGAGTTTCGCGTGATCCATAGCCCCTGACACCCCTTTTGCGTTGTTCTAGACCAGCCGGCTCTGCTTCACCGCCGCTTCGATAAAGCCCGCAAACAAGGGATGCGGGTCGAACGGCTTTGACTTCAGCTCCGGATGGAACTGCACCCCGATAAACCACGGATGGTCGGGACGCTCAACGATTTCCGGCAACATGCCGTCGGGCGACATGCCCGAAAACACCAGCCCGCCCTTTTCCAGTCGCTCGCGATACGCGCCGTTGACCTCATAGCGGTGACGGTGGCGCTCGCTGATCTCGTTCGCGCCATAGACGCTCGCGACATGGCTGTTCGGCGACAATTTCGCATCATAAGCACCCAGCCGCATCGTGCCGCCCAGGTCAGTGTCGGCGCCGCGCTTTTGCAGCCCTTCGGCGCTCATCCATTCGGTGATCATGCCGACCACCGGCTCGTCGGTCTTGCCGAATTCGGTGCTTGACGCGTCCGCAATCCCGCTGGTGTTGCGCGCCGCCTCGATGCACGCCATCTGCATCCCGAGACAGATGCCGAAGAAGGGCACCCCGCGCTCGCGCGCAAACCGTACGCTCGAAATCTTGCCTTCCGACCCACGCTCGCCGAACCCGCCGGGCACCAATATGCCGTGCAGCGGCTCGAGATTGGCCGCCAGATCTTCATCGCGCTCGAACATTTCGGCATCGAGCCAGCGGATATTGACCTTCACCCGGTGCGCCATGCCACCATGGACCAGCGCCTCGTTGAGTGACTTATAGGCATCGGGCAGCGACACATATTTGCCGACGACGCCGATCGTGACCTCGCCCTCGGGATGCTGCTTGCGGTCCATGATGTCGTACCAGCGCGACAGGTCGGGCGCGGGCGCGTCATGGATGCCGAAGTGCCGCAGCACTTCATTATCCAGCCCTTCGCCATGATATTGCACCGGCACGGCATAGATGCTGTCGGCGTCGAGCGCCGGGATCACCGCCTCTTTGCGCACGTTGCAGAATTGCGCGATTTTCGCACGCTCGCCATCGGGCAGCGGGCGTTCGCAGCGGCAGAGCAGGATTTCGGGCTGGACGCCCAGCGACGCGAGCTCGCGCACGCTATGCTGCGTCGGCTTGGTCTTCAGCTCGCCCGCCGCGGCGATGTACGGCACCAAAGTGACGTGGACCGACAACGTCTTGTCGCGGCCTTCTTCGTTGCGCAGCTGGCGGATCGCCTCGATGAACGGCAGCGATTCGATGTCGCCGACGGTGCCGCCGATTTCGCACAGCACGAAATCGAGGTCGTCGAGTTCGGCGCGCGCGAACGCCTTGATCGCGTCGGTCACATGCGGGACGACCTGGACGGTGGCGCCCAGATAATCGCCGCGGCGTTCCTTGGTGATGATCTGCTGATAGATGCGGCCCGAGGTGATATTGTCGCTCTGCCGCGCCGCAACGCCGGTAAAGCGCTCATAATGACCAAGGTCGAGGTCGGTTTCCGCGCCGTCGTCGGTCACATAGACCTCGCCATGCTGGTACGGCGACATCGTCCCCGGATCGACGTTCAGATAGGGATCGAACTTGCGAATACGGACACGATAGCCACGCGCCTGCAACAAGGCCGCGAGGCTAGCCGCCATCAAACCTTTGCCAAGCGAGGAGACCACGCCGCCGGTGATAAAAATGAACCGCGCCATGGGAGGAAAGACTTACTCAACGGGAGGGGGACGGCGCAAGCCGTCGAATCGCTTGCCGCGGAATTTATTTCCGCAGCGCGGGCTGCTGTATCGACCGGGGTCGAGGATTATTTCTTGGCGGGCGCCTCAGCCGGAGCCGGAGCGGCTTCCTGCGTCGCAGCCGCCGCTGCCGCGGCCAGCGGATCGTCGCTCGCCGGGGCGGGCGCGGCCGTGGCCGGGGCCGCCTGCACGGGCTGCGCCGGACCGGTCAGCGACGACGTAGGCGCTGCGCCGCTGGTCTGCGCCGATTTCGACAGCGAGGTGTCGATCGTCGAACCGGTACGCCCGACCGATGCCATCGCGGCCAGCACGATCGACAGGCCGACGAACAGGCATGCCAGGATCGTCGTCGCGCGGGTCATGAAATCCGCCGCGCCGCGCGCCGACAGCATCCCGCCGGGGCTGCCGCCGACACCCAGGCCGCCACCTTCGGACTTCTGCATCAGAATGACACCGATCATCGCCGCGGCAACCAGCGCCTGCAGGACTAGAATGAAGGTGAAAAGGCTGGACATCATATTTTCCTGAACTTGCACGCCCTCAAACGAACGCGCCCGCGGCGCACATAGAGACGAAGCGGCTGGGCTTCAAGCATCTTGGCTTCTAGCATATCGTCGCTCGCAACGATCCTCCCTGTCGCGTAGCGATGGGGAGATGGCAGCGCGAAGCGCTGACGGAGGGGCCGTTGCGCAGAGGTTGCGGCCCCACCACCACTCATCTGCGATGAGCGGTCCCCCTCCCCATGGCTGCGCCACAGGGAGGATCACGCTAATCACCCCAACGCCGCAGCAGCCGCGACAATCGGCACAAATTTCGCCGCCGTCAGGCTCGCACCGCCAACCAGCGCGCCGTCGACATCACCCGCATCCAGCAATTCGGCGGCATTGTCCCCATTGACCGACCCACCGTACAGCAACCGCATTTCCTCCGCCTTGCCGCCAAAGCGCGCCGCCAGCGCGCCGCGGATCGCTCCGTGCATCGCCGCGACATCGGCGACCGTCGGCACCAGTCCGGTGCCGATCGCCCAGATCGGCTCGTAAGCGATCGCCAGCCGGTCGGCGGCAAAATCATCGGGCACCGATCCGGCGATCTGCGCCAGCACATAGTCGATCGCCCCGCCCGATTCGCGCACCTCGCGCGGTTCGCCGACGCACAGGATCACCGACAGGCCCGCCGCCAGCGCAGCCTCGGCCTTCGCCCGCACATCGGCGTCGCTTTCACCGCATCCTTCGCGCCGTTCGCTATGCCCGACGATCACCAGCGTCGCCCCGGCGTCGGCCAGCATCGGTGCCGCAACGGATCCGGTAAAGGCGCCTGACGCGGCGCTATGGCAGTCCTGCCCGCCAACCGCCGCCCCCGGCACCGCGGCAGCCATCGCGCCGACCAGCGTGAACGGCGGGCACAGCGCGACCTCGACTCCGGCATGATCGCCCGCCCCAGCGAAAATCGCCTGCGCTTCGGCCAGCGCCGCCGTCGTGCCGTTCATTTTCCAGTTGCCGACCACATATTTGCGCCGTGCCATTGCCGCGTCTCTCCCGCTGTTCGAACGAAGTCGATGCCCTAGCGGCGGGTGGGGGCGATAGGCAAGCGGTGTCGCGGCGCCGCGAAAAGCCCCTTTCGCGCCTTGATGCGGTGCCGCCACCTCTCTAAAGCATCGCCCAGCCGCGCATCCCCGCGCCCCGCCGAAAGAATAGCTGCCCCATGATTACCGCCATCCGCCGTATGTTTTCCTCGACGCTCGGCAAGATCCTCGCGCTGGGCTTCGTCGCCTTTATCGGGGTAGCCTTTGCGCTGAGCGACGTCACCGGAAACTCGACCTTTGGCGGGATCGGCGGTGCCAATGTCGCCAAGGTGGGCAGCGAACAAATTGGCGTCGGCGAGCTGCGCGATCGCGTCCGCCTCGCCTATAATCAGGCGCGTCAGGACCAGCCCGGGATGACGATGGCGGCATTCGTCGAATCGGGCGGGCTCGACCAGGTGCTCAATCAGATGGTCGAGGGCATGGCGTTCGACCAGTTCGCGACCGAGATGGGCTTTGGCGTCAGCAAGCGACTGATCGACGGGCGCATCGCCGACATCCCCGCCTTTGCCGGTGTGTCGGGCAGCTTTGACCAGACCGCGTTCGAAACCTTTCTGCGCCAGAATGGCATGACCGAGGCGCAGCTGCGCCGCGACCTGCGCCAGCAATTGCTGATCGAACAGATTGCCGCCCCGATTGCCGGCATGCCGCGCCTCGCGCCCGGCATGGCGCAGCCCTATGCCGCGCTGCTCCTCGAACAGCGCCGCGGCCAGGCGACCTTCATTCCGGCCAGCGCCTTTGCGCCGACCGCCGACCCCGGCGACGCCGCGCTCAAGACGCATCTCACGCAGAATGCCGCGAAATTCACCGTGCCCGAACGCCGCGTCATCCAATATGCGGTGTTCGACGCCGCCGCCGTGCCGGTTCCGGCGGTCACCGACGCTGAAATCGCCAAAGTCTATAAGGACAATGCCGCGCAATATGCCGCCAGCGAAACGCGCCGCTTTGCGCAGGTGATCGCGCCGGATCAGGCAACCGCCAACGCGCTGGCCGCCAAGGTGCGCGGCGGCACGTCGCTCGCCGCTGCGGCGCAGGCCGCTGGGCTGTCGGCCTCGACGACCGGCGACCTCACCCAGTCGGCCTATGCCGCGACCAGCACCGCCGCGGCGGCAAAGACGGCCTTCGCCGCCAAGCAGGGCGACCTGATCGGCCCGGTCCAGACCGGGCTTGGCTGGAATGTCGCGCGCGTCGAGAACGTCACTGCGCGTCCGGCGCGCAGCCTTGCCGACGCCAGCGCCGACATCCGCACCGAACTGGCCAAGAACAAGGCGAACGAGGCGATCGTCGATTATTACAACGCAATCCAGGACGCGGTGAACAGCGGCGCGTCGATCGAAGAAATCGCCGCCGACCGCAAGCTGACCCTTGCGACCACCCCCGCGCTGCTCCCCAGCGGCCGCGTCCCCGGCCAGCCCGGCTACACCCTGCCCCCCGAACTCGCCCCGCTGGTCAGCCAGGCGTTCCAGGGCGGCTCGGAGGGCGAGGGCCAGCTCGCCACGCTCGTCGAGAACCAGAAATTCGCCGTCTATGCGGTGAAATCGATCATCGCCGCCGCCCCGCCGCCCTTCGCCCAGATCCGCGCCGACCTGCTCGCCGACTGGCGTTTTGCGCAAGGGCAAAAGGTCGCCCGCGACAAGGCCCGCGCGATCGTCAAGGCAGTCGAAGGGGGCCAGACGCTCGCCGCCGCGGTCGCCGCCGCCGGACCGAATATCGGCAGCGTTCAGACGATCGGCGGACGCCGGGGCGAACTCGGCCAGAACGGCCAGCCCGTGCCGCCCGAACTCGCACTGCTGTTCTCGATGGCGAAGAACAGCGTCAAGACGCTCGAAATCCCGGGCAACCGCGGCTGGATGGTGATCGCGCTCGCCGATGTGCAGCGCCCCGATCCCAAATCGATCGAGCCCGCGCGCGTCGCCGCGATCGCCCAGCCGCTCGCCCCTGCCTTCGGTAACGAGCTGATCGAACAGCTCGCCGCCGAAGCCAAGCGCCGCGTCGGGGTGACGATCAACAAGGAACTGGTCGAACAGCTGCGCCAGGAACTCACCGGCACCGCGCCGGTCGTCGAATAGCCGACCGGTGGCGCTGGAGGGCAAAGCCGCGGCGCTCGAAGCCCTGGCGGGCGGCCGCGGCGCGGTCGTCTGGCAGCGGCTGATCGCCGATATCGAAACCCCGGTTTCAGCGGCGCTCAAGCTGATCGAGCCGGGACGCGGCGACTGGGTGCTCGAATCGGTCGAAGGCGGCGAGACGCGCGGGCGTTACAGCCTGCTTGGCCTCGACCCCGACCTGATGTTTGAAGTCACCGGCGACAGCGCGCGGATCAACCGCGACTGGCGCCACGACCGCGAGGCGTTTCAGCCCCTCGCCACCCCGGCATTGCAGGCACTCCGCGATCTCGTCGCCGAATGCCGCTTCGACGTGCCCGAAGGCTTGCCCAAGGCGCTGGCGACGCTCGTCGGCTTTTTCGCCTATGAAACCATCGGCCTCGTCGAACGCATCCCGCGCGCGCCGGGCGCCGGGCTCGCCCTGCCTGACATGGTGTTCGTGCGCCCGACGACGATCCTCGTCTTCGACCGGCTCGCCGACGAATTGTTCCTGATCGCGCCGATCTGGCCCGATGCCGATGGCGCCCTCGACCGGATGATCGAAACCGCACAGGACCGCCTCGACAGCGTCGCCGCGCGCCTGTCGACGGCCAGCCTGTCCGCCGACCGCGCCATCACCGACGCGCTCCCCGCCGACATCGCCGCCACCCCCGCCACCCCGCCCGCGCACTTCGCGTCGATGGTCGCCAAGGCAAAGGACTATATCGCCGCGGGCGACATCTTCCAGGTCGTGCTGTCGCAGCGCTTTTCGACCCCCTTCGACCTGCCGCCCTTCGACCTCTACCGCGCGCTTCGCCGCATCAACCCGTCGCCCTTCCTCTATTTCCTCGACCTCCCCGGCTTCGCGCTGATCGGTTCGTCGCCCGAAATCCTGGTCCGCGTGCGCGACGGCGAGATCACGATCCGCCCGATCGCGGGTACCCGCCCGCGCGGGCGCAGCAGCGCCGAGGATGTCGAAAACCGCGAAAGCCTGCTCGCCGATCCCAAGGAACGCGCCGAGCATCTGATGCTGCTCGACCTTGGCCGCAACGACGTCGGCCGCGCCGCCATAGGGGGCTCAGTCACGGTCACCGACAGCTACACCGTCGAATTTTACAGCCACGTCATGCACATCGTATCGAACGTCATCGGCCGCATCGCGCCGGGCAAAGACGCGATCGACGCGCTGTTCGCGGGCTTTCCCGCCGGCACGGTCAGCGGCGCCCCGAAAGTGCGCGCCTGCCAGATCATCGCCGAATTGGAGGCCGACGCGCGCGGGCCCTACGCGGGCGGCGTCGGCTATTTCGCCCCCGACGGCAATATGGACAGCTGCATCGTGCTCCGGACCGCGATCGTCAAGGACGGCGAAATGCACGTCCAGGCGGGCGCCGGCATCGTCGCCGACAGCGACCCCGCCTATGAACAGCGCGAGTGCGAGGCGAAAGCGGGCGCGCTGTTCGCGGCCGCGCGCGAGGCGGTACGACTGGCGGGAACGCCGGGTTACGGGCAATAGCCCAATCGTCGCCCCCGCGCAGGCGGGGGCCGCTGGAGGTTTACGCCGCGCCGCCGAGCAAGGTCGCAAGCGGCCCCCGCCTGCGCGGGGGCGACGATATTCATCTCACTTCAATCCGCTCTCAAAACCCGCTAGCCTCCCGCCATGCGCAAACTCCTCGCCCCGCTCGCCCTGCTGTTCGCCAGCCTTCCCGCCCACGCGCAAACCCCCGCACCCCCCGTCGAGGGCGACGCGATCCTCCAGAATTTCACCTTCACGACGGGCGAGAAACTGCCCGAACTCAAAATCCACTACACCACGCTCGGCACCCCGCAGCGCGACAAAAGGGGCGAAATCACCAACGCGGTGATGATCCTTCACGGCACGGGCGGCACCGGCAAGCAATTCTTCCAGCCGCAATTCGCCAATGAGCTGTTCGGCCCCGGCCAGCCGCTCGACACGCAGAAATATTACATCATCCTGCCCGACAATATCGGCCATGGCGGATCGTCAAAGCCCAGCGACGGGATGCGGATGACGTTCCCCAAATATGATTATGACGACATGGTCACCGCGCAGCACCGGATGCTCACCGAAAAGCTCGGCGTCAAAAAGCTGAAGCTGATCCTCGGCACCTCGATGGGCTGCATGCACGCCTTCATCTGGGGTACCAAGCGCCCCGGCTTTGCCGAAAAGCTTGCGCCCTTCGCCTGCCTGCCGGTCGAGATCGCGGGGCAGAACCGCATGTGGCGGACGCTGACGATCGACGCGATCAAGGCCGACCCGCTGTGGCAGGACGGCAATTACACCACCCCACCCGCCGCCGGTCTGCGCACCGCCGCCTCGCTCAGCATGATTGCGGGCGCCAACCCCTATGCGCTGCAGGCGCAATATCCGACGCGCGAGGCGGCGGAGAAATACAAGGACGAAGCCTTCGCCCGTATGTTCGGTCGCAACGACGCGAATGACACGATTTATCAGCTCGATAGCTCGCGAACCTACAACCCGTGGCCGCTGCTCGAAAAGATCGACGTCCCGACGCTATGGATCAACAGCGCCGACGATTTCATCAACCCGCCCGCCTATGGCATCACCGAAAAGGCGGCGGCGCGGATGAAAACGACAAAGTTCATCCTGATCCCCGCCAGCCCCGAAACCAAGGGCCACAGCACCCACACCTGGGCCAAATTCTGGAAGGACGATCTGGCGAGACTGCTGGCGGAATAACCGATCCTCCCTGTGGCGAAGCCATGGGGAGGTGGCAGCGCGCAGCGCTGACGGAGGGGCGGCAACGGGAGCGCCAAAGCCCCTCCGTCAGCGGCTACGCCACTGCCACCTCCCCATCGCTTTGCAACAGGGAGGAACATCGACGCCCAATCCCGCCTCGCCCGCACAAAAGGACTTATTGCTTCACTCGCGCGCCTTCACCCATTACGGCCCACCCCCATGATCCTCGTCATCGACAATTACGACAGCTTCACCTTCAACCTCGTTCATTATCTGATCGAGCTGGGCGCCGACGTGCGCGTCGAACGCAACGACGCGCTGACCGCAGCCGAAGCCCTCGCAACCGGCGCCGAGGCGATCCTGATCTCGCCCGGCCCGTGCACCCCGAACGAAGCCGGGATCAGCCTCGACCTCGTCGCCGCCTGCGCCGACGCGCGCCGCCCGTTGCTCGGCGTCTGCCTCGGCCATCAGGCGATCGGCCAGCATTTCGGCGGCACCGTCCAGCGCGGCCATCTGATGCACGGCAAGACCTCGCCCGTCTGCCACGACGGCAGCGGGCTTTACGCAGGCCTGCCCTCGCCGTTTCAGGCGACGCGCTACCACAGCCTCGAAGTCGTCGACATTCCCGCCAGCCTGATCATCAACGCGACCAGCGATGACGGCGCGGTGATGGGCTTCCGCCACGTCGAGCTGCCGATCCACGGGGTGCAATTCCACCCCGAAAGCATCGCCACCGAACATGGCCATGCGATGCTGGCAAACTTCATGGGGCTGGCCGGGCTGCCGGTGCGCGAACGGCAAGCCGCATGAGCCGCTTCGGCCCCTTACCCGATCCCGCGCATCTGCTGGATCATGACGAGGCCGCGCAGGCCTTCGCCGACATCCTCGATGCGCGTACGACCGAGGATGAAATCGCCGAATTCCTCTCCGCGCTGTCCGACCGCGGCGAGACGATGGTCGAGATTGCCGCGGCGGCACAGGCGCTACGCGACCGGCTGATCCCCATCGACGCCCCGGCGGGCGCGATCGACGTCTGCGGCACCGGCGGCGACGGCCATCACACGCTCAACGTCTCGACCGCCGTCGCGATTGTTGTCGCGGCCTGCGAAGTCCCCGTCGCAAAGCACGGAAATCGTGCCGCTTCATCGAAATCAGGTGCCGCCGACACGCTAGAGGTGCTCGGCCTCGACATGGAACGCGCCGGGCGGCTTGCCGAAGCGACGCTCGCCGATCTCGGCATCTGTTTCCTGTTCGCCGCCAACCACCATCCAGCGATGAAGCGCATCCAGCCGATCCGCACCCGGCTCGCCCGCCGCACCATCTTCAACCTGATGGGGCCGCTCGCCAATCCCGCGCGCGTCACCCGCCAGCTCATCGGCATCGCGCGCCCCGCCTATGTCCCCGTCTATGCCGAGGCCTTGCACCGCCTCGGTACCGACCATTCGCGCGTCGTCTCGGGCGACGAAGGCATCGACGAACTCTCGCTCGCGGGCGGTAACGAGGTTGCGGTGGTCAATGCCGAGGGCGTGTTCATGCAGCGCAGCCACGCCAGCGACGCGGGGCTCCCCACCCACCCGATTTCGGCGATCCGCGGCGGCGACGCGGCGGACAACGCAAAGGCGCTGCGCGAGCTGCTACAGGGCGCCCCCGGCGCGTACCGCGATGCGGTGCTCTACAACACCGCCGAAGCGCTCGTCATCGCGGGTGCGGTCGAAACGCTGACCGATGGCGTCGAGGAAGCCGCCGAAGCGATCGACAAGGGGCTGGCCAACGCGCTGCTCAACTGCTGGATCGCCTATAAATGAGCATC
Source organism: Sphingopyxis microcysteis (assembly GCF_012274265.1). GTDB lineage: Bacteria > Pseudomonadota > Alphaproteobacteria > Sphingomonadales > Sphingomonadaceae > Sphingopyxis > Sphingopyxis microcysteis. The sequence goes on along the minus strand of NZ_JAANYY010000002.1, from coordinate 647,869 downwards.
CCCGACGACCATCACCGTAGCCCTGAGCCTGTCGAAGGGCGCCTATCCGAGAAGCGCCCTTCGACAAGCTCAGGGCTACGGGAAAATTTGCGACCCACCCAATGAACAAACTCACCCAGATCCTCGCCACCAAGGCAGAAGAAGTGACCGCGCGCCGCGCGCTACGCTCGCTCGCCGACCTCGACGCGATCGACGCAGGCCCGGTACGCGGCTTCCACGCCGCCTTGCAGGCAAAGATCGACGCAGGCGGCTTCGCCCTCATCGCAGAGATCAAGAAAGCCTCGCCCTCCAAAGGATTGATCCGGAACGACTTCAGTCCAGCAGATCACGCCCGCGCCTATGCCGCGGGCGGCGCCGCCTGCCTCTCGGTCCTGACCGACGCGCCCTATTTTCAGGGCCATGAAGATTATCTGGTCGCCGCGCGCGCCGCCTGCCCCCTCCCCGCGCTGCGCAAGGATTTCATGATCGACCCCTGGCAGGTCGCCGAAGCGCGCGCGATCGGCGCCGACGCAATCCTGATCATCGTCGCCGCGCTCGACGACGGCGCGATGCAGGAGATCGAGGCCGCCGCGATCGAGCGCGGCATGGATGTGCTCGTCGAAGTCCATGACGAGGCCGAACTCGACCGCGCGCTGAGCAAGCTCAAATCGCGGCTGATCGGCGTCAACAACCGCGACCTCAGAACCTTCGAAACCGACCTCGCCGTCACCGAACGCCTCGCCAAACTGGTTCCCGCGGGCACGCTGCTCGTCGGCGAAAGCGGCATCGCCACCCACGCCGACTGCCAGCGCCTCGCGGCGAGCGGCGTCAAAACCTTCCTCGTCGGCGAAAGCCTGATGCGCCAGGATGACGTCACGGCGGCAACGAAGGCGCTCCTCGAAGGCTAACATCCGCTTTGGGATGGATTCCCGACCAATCTCCTACCTCCGTTCGTGTCGAGCGCAGTCGAGACACGCCGAAGGCTCACGCCAAGCCACGCGTATCTCGACTTCGCTCGATACGAACGGGGACTGGATTGAACGTCCGCAACCGATCGTTTCTTGACATTGTCATCCCGGACTTGATCCGGGATCCATGACGACGGCGCAGCTATGGATCCCGGATCAAGTCCGGGATGACGATATCAAAAATGGCCACTTCCGGTCCTCACCGCTCAACGCGGCCCCTGCATATTGCGGCTTTCCGACGGAATATGCACCGTCAGCCCGTCCATCGCCTCGGTCAGTACGATCTGACACGACAGACGGCTCGTTCGCCGCACTCCGGCGGCGAGGTCGAGCATATCCTCTTCCATTTCGGTCGCGCGCGGCAGGCGGTCGAAATCCTCTTTCGCCACGATGACATGGCAGGTCGAGCAGGCCATCTGTCCCTCGCACGTCCCCTCCAGCGGCATCATATGCGCCTGCGCGACGTCGAGCAGGATGCTGCCCGGTTCTGCTTCGGCCTCGGTGCGTTCCTTGCCGTCGGCATGGATGAAGGTGACGCGCATCAATTGACCCCCTGCAATCGCGCGGCGTCCTTGATCGCTGTCAGCCCGGCGCGGAGCTCCTGTTCGCTGGTGTAGCGTCCCCAGCCGAGGCGGATCGACGCGCGTGCGTCGGCCTCGCTCACCCCCATCGCGCGCAGCACATGGCTGACCTTGCCCGACCCGCTGCCGCACGCGCTGCCCAGCGAGAAGGCGACATTGCGCGCGTCGGACATCAGGCGCAGGCCGTTGACGCCCTCGCGCCGGATGTTGAGATTGCCGTGGTAGCGCGCATCGACCGCGCCATTGACGCTCCATTCGGGCAGCATCTCACGCGCCAGCGACCACAGCCGTTCGACATGCGCGGCGTCCGCGTCCGCCCGCTCGGCGGCGAGTGCGGCGGCGGCGCCGAACCCGGCGCACAGCGCGGGCGAGACCGTCCCCGATCGCATCCCCTGTTCCTGCGCCCCGCCGAACATCAGCGGCGGCAGATCGACGCCATCGCGGATCCACAGCGCGCCGATACCTTTCGGCCCGTGCATCTTGTGCGCCGAGATGGCGATGAGGTCGGCGCCCTCGGGAATCGCGACGCGCCCATAGCCCTGCACCGCGTCGCACAGCAGCAGGCTGTTCTTTGCATGCGCGGCAGCGGCGAAGTCGGCGACCGGCTGGACCGTGCCGACCTCGTTATTGACCAACATCGTAGCGACGATGCCATTTTCGGGGATCAACGCGGCGTCAGGCGGCAGGGCGACCCCGTTGCCGTCGACAGGCAGCACGGTTGCGTGCAACCGCTCCAGACATTGCAGCGATGCCGCATGTTCGATGCTCAGTCCTGCGACCCCGCCCCGCATCAGCTCGGCGCCGCGCAGCAGCGCCCAGTTGAGCGCCTCGGTCGCGCCCGAGGTGAAGAATACGCGGCCGCCCTTGGGGAGCAGCGCTGCGACCTGATCGCGCGCCACTTCGACCGCGGCCGCCGCGGCGCGGCCAGCTTTGTGGGTGCTCGACGGGTTGGCGAACGTGTCGCCATCGCCGTCCAGCCAGCGCAACATCGACGCGCGCGCTTCGGGGGCGAGCGGTGTCGTGGCCTGGTAATCAAGGTAGATCATGCGCGGCATCTGCCCCCTTATCCCGTTCGTGTCGAGCGATCCATAGCCGTCGCCCCCGCGAAGGCGGGGGCCGCTGTCGGCCTGTTCCGGCGTCGCTGGGTAAAACGACAGCGGCCCCCGCCTTCGCGGGGGCGACGGTATCCCCAATCGCCTTATTGCGAGCGATTCGCAAAAGTTGCATGTTGCAACGCTGTTTCTATATAGGCGCCAACTTCGCTCCGCCATCCTGCCAGTCCGGCGATTCGGCGGTCAGCCGCAAAAGACAAGAGGTGCTCCCATGCCCGACGTGATTTTCCCCGGCCCCGAGGGCCGTATCGAAGGCCGTTTCTCGCCCCCGCCGCGCCCGCGCGCGCCGGTTGCGATGATCCTGCACCCGCATCCGCAGGGCGGCGGCACGATGAACGACCGCATCACGCAGGCGATGTACAAGAGCTTCGTCGCGCGCGGTTTCGCAGTCTTGCGCTTCAACTTCCGCGGCGTCGGCCGCAGTCAGGGCACGTTCGATAATGGCATCGGCGAACTCAGCGATGCGGCGTCGGCGCTCGATTGGGTCCAATCGATCCATCCCGAAGCGCAGACGACGTGGATCGCGGGCTTCAGCTTCGGTGCGTGGATCGGCATGCAATTGCTGATGCGCCGCCCCGAAATCCGCGGCTTCCTGTCGGTCGCGCCGCCCGCGAACATGTATGATTTCAGCTTCCTGGCGCCCTGCCCATCGTCGGGCATCATCGTTGCGGGCGGCCAGGACGAGATCGTGCCGCCATCGGCCGTGCAGAAGCTGGTCGACAAGCTGCGCACGCAAAAGGGAATCACCATCCATCATGACGAGATCCCGCGCGCGAACCATTTCTTCGAACATGAGCTCGACCAGCTGATGAAGTCGCTCGATAACTATCTGGATATGCGGCTCGCGCCCGATTCGCCGATCCGCTGAGCATTGAGCCTCCCTGTGGCGCAGCCATGGGGAGGTGGCAGCGCGAAGCGCTGACGGAGGGGCAATGGCGCCGACGTCGTGGCCCCTCCACCACGCCCTGCGGGCGCGGTCCCCCTCCCCATCGCTTCGCGACAGGGAGGATTTTCACTATTTCACTGGCACCAGCCACACCGCGACATTGGCGAACATCACCAGCGCCGCGACCAGCATCAGCAGCGCGCGGCGCTTGTCGCCCTGGCGGAAAACATAGGCAGCCCCGCCGGTCAGCACGACCCCGGTGAGCATCAGCACGGATATGATGGTGTCGGACATGGCGCGGCTTTATCGGCCGCGTCACAAATTTGCCACCTCGCTTATGGCCAAATCACACGCCGTCGCCTAAAGGGCCGACATCGATTCCCTTGACCCCAGCGGGAGCCGCGCCGATGCGCATCGCCATTGCCTCTGACCACGCCGCCTACGAGCTGAAAGCGCTCCTCGCCGACTGGCTGCGCGCCGAAGGCCATATGGTCGAGGATTTGGGCACCAACGGCCCCGACAGCGTCGATTACCCCGATTTTGGCTATGCGCTGGGCGAAGCGATCGCCGAGGCCCGTGCGGAGCGCGGCGTCGCGCTGTGCGGTTCGGGGATCGGCATTTCGATCTCGGTCAATCGCAATCCCGCGGCCCGCTGCGCCTTGGTGTCCGAACCGCTGTCGGCGAAACTGTCGCGCGAACATAATGACGCCAATGTCATCGCGATGGGCGCGCGCCTGACCGGCATCGACATGGCCAAGGCGTGCCTCACCGCCTTCCTCACCACCGACTTTGCCGGCGATCGCCATGCGCGCCGCGTCGACAAACTTTCAAACCCGCCGCAACTGGAGACCAGCCGATGACCACCGACACGCTTAACAAGCCCATCAAATCGGCCGGCTATTTCACCGACGGCGTCGGCACCGTCGATCCCGCCGTCGCCGCGGCGATGAAGCATGAGCTGGAACGCGAGCAATATCAGATCGAACTGATCGCCAGCGAGAATATCGTCTCGAAAGCTGTCCTCGAAGCGCAGGGCAGCGTCTTCACCAACAAATATGCCGAGGGTTATCCCGGCCGTCGCTATTATCAGGGCTGCGCGCCGTCGGATGAGGTCGAAACGCTGGCGATCGACCGCGCCAAGCAGCTGTTCGACTGCGGTTATGTCAATGTCCAGCCGCACTCGGGCGCGCAGGCCAACGGCGCGGTGATGCTGGCGCTGACCAAACCCGGCGCGACGATCCTGGGCATGAGCCTCGACGCCGGCGGTCACCTGACCCACGGCGCGCCGCCCGCGATGTCGGGCAAATGGTATAATGCCGTGCAATATGGCGTGCGCGCCGACGATCATCTGGTCGATTTCGATCAGGTCGAGGCGCTGGCGAAGGAGCACCGCCCGACGCTGATCATCGCAGGTGGCTCGGCCTATCCCCGCACCCTGGACTTTGCCCGCTTCCGCAAGATCGCCGATGACGTCGGCGCGTTGCTGATGGTCGATATGGCGCATTTCGCCGGACTCGTGGCGGGGGGCGTTCATCCCTCACCGCTGCCGCACGCGCATGTCGTCACCACGACCACGCACAAGACGCTGCGCGGCCCGCGCGGTGGTATGATCCTGACCAATGACGAAGCGATCGCCAAGCGCATCAATTCCGCGGTGTTCCCCGGCCTGCAGGGCGGCCCGCTGATGCATGTCATCGCTGCCAAGGCCGTGGCGTTCGGCGAAGCGCTGCGCCCCGATTTCAAGGATTATGCGAAAGCGACCGTCGCCAATGCGCAGGCACTCGCCGGTCGACTCAAGGCGCGCGGCGCCGATGTCGTCGCGGGCGGCACCGACACGCATCTCGCCCTCATCGACCTGCGTCCGCTCGGCGTCACCGGCCGCGACGCCGACGAGGCGCTCGAACGCAGCGCGATCACCTGCAACAAGAACGGCATTCCCTTTGACCCGCTGCCGCCGATCAAGACCAGCGGCATCCGCGTCGGGTCGCCCGCGGGCACGACGCGCGGCTTCGGCATCGCCGAGTTCGAGGAAATCGGCGACATGGTCGCCGACGTGCTCGAAGCACTGCGCGACAAGGGCGAGCATGGCGATGCCGATGTCGAAGCCAATGTGCGCGGCCGCGTTCGCGCGCTGTGCGAACGCTTTCCGATCTATCAGGGCTAAAACCGTTGGCGCGCCAACATCCCGAAGAGCCGACACTGGCGGAGCTGACGATCGAAGAGGTCAAGGCGATGGGCAAGCAGGGACTGGCGCATCCGTCGACCAAGCCGGTCCTCACCGGCGGCGTAATTGGAGCGGTCGCAGGCGCCATCCTGCCGGTGGTGAGCTGGCCCGTCGGGCTGTTCGCGGGCGCCGCGATCGCGCTTTATTCGCGGGTGAAACGCTAGACCATGCGCTGTCCCTATTGCGGCCATGAAGACAGCCAGGTGAAGGACAGCCGTCCGACCGAGGACGGCGCCGCGATTCGCCGCCGCCGTCAGTGCGAGGATTGCGGGGCGCGCTTTACCACCTTCGAGCGCATCCAGCTGCGCGAAGTGTCGGTGCTCAAGGCGGGCGGCGGGCGCGAACCCTTTGACCGCGAGAAACTGATGCGAAGCATCCAGATCGCGTGCCGCAAGCGCCCGATCGACGGCGCACGCATCGAACGGCTGGTGTCGGGCATCCAGCGCCAGCTGGAAACATCGGGTGAGAATGAAGTGCAGGCCGCGCAAATCGGCGCGATGGTGATGGAAGCGCTGAAGGGTTTCGACAGCGTCGCCTATATCCGCTTCGCCAGCGTCTATCGCGAGTTCACCGAAGCCCGGGATTTCGAGGAATTCGCCTCGTCGGTGACCGAGGCGGCGCATAAGAGCTAGATCTTTTTTCTCCGTTTTCGCGAGCGAAGACGAGGGACTATTTCGAGCGCAGCGAGAAACGCGAAAGCAGGCAGCCCATGACATTTTGGACCTATATGCTGCGCTGTAGGGATGGCAGCTACTATATTGGGCACACAGACCATCTCGAATATCGGTTCGGGGAACATCAGGCCGGAGAAGTTTCGGGTTATACCGCGACGCGACGGCCTGTAGAGCTTGTCTGGAGTGCCGAGTTTTCCACCCGGGTCGAAGCCTTGGAAGCTGAACGGCAGGTCAAGGGATGGTCGCGCGCCAAAAAGGAAGCCCTGATCCGTGGCGACTGGCCCGCGATCCGTCGGCTCGCAAGCCGTGCGAATATCCTTCGAGACGAGGAAGAGCCTTCGCCAAGCTCAGTCTCTGCCTCTCCTCAGGACGAACGGACACAAACAAACCCCGTTCGTCCTGAGGAGCGACTGAGCCCCGGCGAAGGCGCGTCTCGAAGGACCGCAGCCCCACCGCCCGTCATCATCCTCGTCCGTCCGCAACTTGGCGAAAATATCGGCAAGGCGGCGCGGGCGATGCTGAATTTCGGGCTGACCGAGTTGCGCCTCGTCGCGCCGCGCGACGGTTGGCCCAACCCCGACGCAGGTCCGGTGGCGGCGGGCGCCGACGTCGTGCTCGCCGAGGCGCGGGTGTTTGATAGCCTGGCCGACGCCGTCGCCGATTGCACCACCATCTATGCCACCACCGTGCGCAAGCGGGGGGTGATGAAGCCGGTGCTGACCCCGGAAGCCGCGGCGCGCGCCGTGCATACCGAGGCTGGACGTTCGGCCTATGTTTTCGGCGCCGAGCGTTCGGGGCTCGAAACCGACGACGTCGCCCTCGCCCACGCGATCGTGACCGTTCCGATCAACCCCGCCTTCGCATCGCTGAACCTGGCGCAGGCCGTGATCCTGCTCGCCTATGAATGGTCAAAGCATGCGCCGGGCGAAGGTGAAGGCGGCGTCGCGCTCGCCAGCCCGCCGACCGTGGCGCTCGATCCCGTCGCGCCGCATGGCGAGCTGGAGGAATTGATCCAGCACCTGGTCCGCGACCTCGACGCCAGCGGCTATTTCAATCCGCCCGAACGAACCGAGGCGACGCTGCGCACGTTGCGTACCGCGCTGACCAAGACCGGCTGGTCGCACAATGATATCAGGATGATGCACGGGGTCATAACCAGTCTTGGCAGGACGCCGCGCGCGCGATAACAGACGCCTCCCCTCCTTGGAGTTCGATCGTTCATGTTGACCTTGATGATGTCGCTGGCGCTTGCCGCTGCGACCACCGAAACCCCGCCCGCATCGCCGACGACCGAGACGGCGGCCAAGCCCGAAAAGGTCAAGCCGAAGCTGATCTGCCGCCGGATCGCCAACACCGGCAGCCGCCTGCCCGAGCGCGAATGCCGTACGCAGGAAAGCTGGGATCGTCAGGCCGACACGACCAGCCAGCAGCTGAAGGGCGCCAAGTGATGGCGGCGGGTGCCTGACCCGGCGCCCGTCACCCCTCACCCCCTTGCCAGTCACTATCAAGCCATGGTGCACCGGTACCTTGGCCGTTTAGCGAAGCGAATTTAGGCCTTGATCCGATCAAGGAGTTTGATTCGATGCTGACGCTTTTCCTCTCCCTCGCCCTGTCGTCCGCCGCGCCTGATGCGGCAACGGCAGCACCCCCTGCGACCCCCGACGCAGCAGGTTCGACAAAGCCCGCCAAGCCCAAGAAGATTTGCCAAAAGGTCGAAACGACCGGCAGGACGGTACCAAAGCGCGTCTGCCGCGTTGTCGCCGAACCGGTGCAGCCTGCCCCCGACGCGGCGCGCGCCGAAACAGCGGCGCCTAACGGGGGGCGCCGCTAACCAGGGTCAGTGATCGGCACGAATGCGGCGCCACTCGGTGGCTTCATAGGCGATCGACTGCTCGACCAGCACGTCCCATATCGCGCGGAAATGCTCGGGTGGCAGCCCGGCCAGCTCGGCCTCGCGCGCCACATTGTCCAGCACCTGCGCCTTGCGCGCTTCGTTGCGCACGGCGCCATGATCGGTCTTGATCCGCGCCGCGGCGTCCATATAGCCAAAGCGCCGCGCCAGCAGCGCGACAAGTTCGCGGTCCATCTGATCGACGCCGGCGCGCACGTCGATCATCGTCTCGCACTGTTCGGGAAGTTTGATGTCAGTCATGCGCCGAGCGTTTAGCGGAATTTATCCGGCTGTCGAGGCACCAGTACGGACACAGCGCCGCACGCTTGACTTTGCCCCGCCCCCCGGCTAACCGCGCGCCTTCGCAATGGACCCCGCACCCCGGTGAAGCGGCGGTCGCATAGGACGTAGCTCCTATGGTGCGACCCGGGAACCCGCCGAAATCCTTCGGCACACAGCATATTGGAGACGACAATGTCGAAGCGCCAGAGCGCCAAGTATAAACTCGACCGCCGCATGGGCGAGAACATCTGGGGTCGCCCGAAGAGCCCGGTCAACCGCCGCGAATATGGCCCTGGCCAGCACGGCCAGCGCCGCAAGGGCAAGGTGTCGGACTTCGGTATCCAGCTCCGCGCGAAGCAGAAGCTGAAGGGCTATTACGGCGACATCACCGAGAAGCAGTTCAAGAAGAACTATTTCGAAGCGTCGCGTATGAAGGGCGACACCGGTCAGAACCTGATCGGCCTGCTCGAGCGCCGCCTCGACGCCGTCGTCTATCGGTCGAAATTCACCCCGACGATCTTCTCGGCGCGCCAGCTCGTCAGCCACGGCCACGTCTATGTGAACGGCGTGAAGTGCAACGTCGCCAGCCGCCTGGTGAAGCCGGGCGACGAAATCACCCTCGGCAAGAAGGCGCAGGAAATGGCGCTGGTTGCCGAAGCGCAGAGCCTGCCCGAGCGCGACCTGCCCGAATATCTGGCGGTCGACGGCACCAAGACGACGTACGTTCGCGTGCCGACGCTCGACGAAGTGCCCTATCCGGTGAAGATGGAGCCCAATCTGGTCGTCGAATTCTATTCGCGCTGATCGGTTACCATCGGAAGAATTCAAAAGGGCGGCCCGAAAGGACCGCCCTTTTTTATTGCCTTGTCACTTCGGCAGAAAAGCCTCGATCCGTTTGAGCATGTCGATGCGCGCCGACGACGATCCGAGGTCGTGGGCCAAACCGGGATATTCGATCAGTTCTACGGCGCGTCCTGCTTTTTGCAGTTCGCGGACCATGGTCTTTGACTGCGTCGGCTCGACATTCTGATCGATCGTCCCGTGGAACAGCAATACGGGCGCCTTGAATTGCGCGGCGTTTTGCGCAGGCGAACCTTCGCGCAGATGCGGACCGGTCCCGATAAAGTCGCGCTGGATCCGCGCCGTCGTGTACCGACTTTCCTCTTGTCGCAGCTGGGCAAGGTCAGTGACTGGCGCGATCGCCACGATCGACTTGAACAGGTCGGGGGCAATTACGCCGGACTGCAAGGCCGCATAACCACCGTACGACCAGCCGACGATCGAGAGCTTGGCCGCTGGCACACCTTGGCTGAGCAGCCAACGCCCAGCATCGCTCACGTCTCCAACCGATGTCCGCCACGATTGAAAACCGTTGCGCTGGTACCATTCGTCCCCGTAGCCGGTCGAACCTCTGAAATTCGGCTGGAGTACCGCGAAACCGCGCTGAGCGAGGAATTGCGCCAGCCAATCGAAGCCCCATTCATCGCGAGCAGATGGCCCGCCGTGCGGCATAACCACTGCTGGCAGGCCAGCGGCACTGACTTTGCCGGGCGGAAGCGTGAGATATGCAGGAATTTCAGTGCCGTCCGCCGCGGGATATTTAATCGGGCGTACCTCGGACAGCTTTGCGCCTTCAAGCATCGGCCGGTCAGCCAGCAACGGCCGCAAGCTTTTGAGTGCGGTGTCGAACAGGTAATAATGCCCGGGATCGGTGTCTGAACCCGCCCAAACAAGAAATGTCTTCTCATCGCGCGTTGCGTCAATAAGCCGCACCGTGCGGGCACCCAAGGCTTTTTCAAGTTGTGCTGCCAGCGCTTTAATACGCGGGTCGAAATAATGGGCATGTGGTCGATCGGTCGAATAGGCGACCCCAACTACCCGCCCCGATTGCCCGATCCGCAGAGTGCCCGACACGTCGACCTCAGGATGCGAAAAGATCGTCTCGGCATCAACTGCCCCTTGCAGGTCCATCCGTTGCAATGCGACGCGACCATTCACTCGGCCAAAACCGAACACGCGGTCGGCGCCGTGTTCGATCGCCACCGGGCGAAAACCGTCGCGCGCTGAGATGTCATATACTGATAGATTTCGCCAGCTTCCGCCAGAAGCAGGCCTCGAAAAATAGCGGTTCTTCCCATCGATCATCCCGCTCTCGCTGGATGCATTGCTGACCAGAACGCGCAGTTTTCCGGTTTCGTCGGACAAATAATTGACGGCATATGTGCGCGGCGCTTCGACGGTCTTTTCATCCTCGTTGCGCGTCGAAATCGTGACAACGCGGTTGCTGGGATGCCACAGCATGATCCGATCGTCTTCGGCGGGCAGCCAGTCGATCAAATGGCTGCCTGCAAACGCATATTTTCCTTCAGGCCCGACGACATTCAGGTTCTTACCGTCGGGGTCGAGCGCCATCAATCGCCGGAAAGAATTGACGTCGCGTCCCTGTCCTTTTTCGCGACCGGCGATTTCGCAAAGCAAGCGTTTTGCATTTTCCCACCCGCACCACGAGAAAAACTCCGGATCACCACTCGCGCGCATGATCCGTCGGGGGACGGCGCCTTCGGCGGTACCAACAACAAACAGATCATTACCGCCAGTCGGCGATGGCGAGATAAAGGCGATCGCAGAGCCATCAGGCGAGAGACTGATATCATCGACCGAGCCGACCGAGCCGAACAGGGCCGCCGAATCAGAGACGGTCGTTTGCGCTTGCCCCAATCCGGCTGAAAATAGGACCAATGCCGCCGAAAAAGCCGAAGATGTCGAACGCAAACCCTTAAATCGAGCCATTAAAACCTGCTCCCCTCCACTCATATTGTCACGCCCCGCGCGATCATTTCCACGTTCTTTCCGCGATTTGACCTTATGCGCAAGCCCCACCGCTTGCACCCGCGCCGACGGGCTGGCACAAGCCCGTCCAACCGCAAACGAAACCTTCCAAGGACATTCCCATGCTTCGTTTCCCCCGATCTGCCGCGGCTTTCGCGGTTCTGCTGACCGTCGCCGCGTGCAACGCGTCCGACAAGGCGGCGACCACTGCCACCGCCATTCCCGATGTCGAAATCCCCGAGCTGTCGCTGGCGACGTTGCAGGAAGTGACGAAGGAATTGTCGCTCGACGCCTATGAAGGCCGCGCCCCCGGCACGCCGGGCGAGGAAAAGACCGTCGCCTACCTGATCAAGAAATATCAGGAAGCGGGACTGAAGCCCGGCAACAACGGCAGCTGGACGCAGGATGTGCCGCTGGTCGAAATCACCGCGAAAAATGCGACCCCGCTGACCTTCACCGGCGGCAAGACGCCGGTCACCGCACAATATGCGAAGGATTATGTCGCGTTCAGCTATCGCGTCCAGCCGACGACCGCGGTCAAGGACAGCGACGTCGTGTTTGTCGGCTATGGCATCGTCGCCCCTGAAAAGGGCTGGAACGACTATGCCGGGCTCGACGTAAAGGAGAAGACCGTCGTCGTCCTCGTCAACGATCCCGACTGGCAGACCGCCGAAACCAAGGGCGAGTTCAACGGCCGCGCGATGACCTATTATGGCCGCTGGTCGTACAAATATGAGGAAGCGGCGCGGCAGGGCGCCGCCGCGGTGCTGATCGTCCACGACACCGAACCCGCCGCCTATGGCTGGAATGTCGTCGAATCGAGCAACACCGGCACGCAATATCTGGCCGAAAGCAAGGACGGCGGCGCCAGCCAGACCGTCGCCAACGGGTGGATCCAGCTGCCCAAGGCGAAGGAATTGTTCGCCAGCGCCGGGCAGGATTTCGACGCGCTGCGCGACGCGGCGAAGAAGAAGGGCTTCAAGCCCGTCGCGCTGACCGGCGTGAAGGCCAACTTCAGCTTTGACAATGACATCGCCAAGAAAATGTCGCGCAACGTCATCGGCATCTTGCCGGGCGCCAAGCGTCCGCAAGAATATGTGCTCTACACCGGCCACTGGGACCATCTCGGTCGCTGCACGCCGGTCGCGGGCGACGACATCTGCAATGGCGCGGTCGATAATGCCACCGGCATCGCGGGCCTGGTTACGCTGGCGCAGGCGTTCAACAAGGCCGGGGCGCCCGACCGCAGCATCGTGTTCCTGGCGGTGACCGCTGAGGAATCGGGGCTCCTCGGGTCGAAATATTATGCCGAGAACCCGGTGTTTCCGCTGTCGCAGACGGTCGGCGGGGTCAATATGGACGCGCTCAACTCGGTCGGCCCGGCGAAGGACATCGTGGTCGTTGGCGGCGGCAAGTCCGAACTCGACGCCTATGTCGAAAAGCTCGCCAAGATGGAGGGCCGCACGGTCAAGGCCGAACCGACCCCCGAAAAGGGTTTCTACTATCGCTCGGATCACTTCAGCTTTGCCAAGCTCGGCGTGCCGATGTTCAACTTCGGCAGCGGCGACGATCTGGTCGAGGGCGGCGTCGAAGCGGGCCAGAAGGCGTCCGAGGATTATGAAAAGAACCGCTATCACGCGCCGGGCGACGAATATGAGGCGATCACCAATTGGGGCGGCATGATGGCCGACCTGCGCCTCTACTATGCCGCGGGCCGCATGCTGGCGATGACCGAGGCGTGGCCGAACTGGGTCGAGGGTGACGAATTCCGCGCCGCCCGCGACAAGTCGCGCGCGGGCAAGTAATATCCCGCACCCTCGTCATTGCGAGGAGCGAAGCGACGCGGCAATCCAGAGTGGCGTAAAACCGCTCTGGATTGCTTCGCTTCGCTCGCAATGACGAACTAGGATTTGAACAAGATGACCCTACGCATGCCCGCCGAATGGGCGCCGCACGAAGCCGTCTGGATCGGCTTTCCGCATATGGCCGACGAATGGTCGGGCCAGATCGACGCCGCGCGGCGCGATGTCGCCGCCTTTGCCAACGCCGTCCACGACGGCGGGCGCGGCGAGACGGTCCATCTTCTCGTTCGCGATCATGACAATGCCGACATTGCCGAGACGCTCGTCGACGCGGGCGTGCAGCTTTTCGTCGCTCCCTTCGGCGATATCTGGCTGCGCGACACAGGGCCGATCATCGTCGGCACCGACACTCGGCGCGAGGCGCGCAATTTCGACTTCAACTGGTGGGGCAACAAGTTCGTGATGCCCGGCGACCGGGAGATCGGGGCGATCCTCGCCGCGCACGCGGACCTGGCGACGCAGCACCTTGATTGGGTACTCGAAGGCGGCGGCATCGACGTCGACGGCACCGGCCTGTGCGTCACCACCGAGGAGTGCCTGCTCAACCCCAACCGCAACCCGACGCTGACGCGCGAGGATATTGCGGTGCGGCTGCACCAGTCACTCGGCATCGACCGATTGCTGTGGCTCGGCAACGGTCTGGTCGGCGATCACACCGACGGCCATGTCGACAATCTGGCGCGGTTCGTCGGCGAAGGGCGGCTGGCGCTGCCCGTCGCGGACGGCGACGACGATCCCAACGCGGCTATCTACGCCGACGCGCGCGCGCGGACGGCGGCGTTCGGCGGGATCGAGATCGTCGACCTCCCCTCGCCCGGCCGCGTGGAAATCGACGGCGAGATCGCGGCGGCGAGCTATATGAACTTTTATATCGGCAACAGCACCATCGTCGTGCCGACCTATGGCGCCCGAAACGATCAGGCGGCGGTCGATGCCCTCGCGGCGCTGTTTCCCGACCGCCGCGCGGTGGGCGTCCCCGCGCGCGGCATCATCGCCGGCGGCGGCAGCTTCCATTGCTCGAGCCAGCAGCTTCCGGCATAGCGCACCCATGACCCGCACCATCACCGTCGCTGCGTTGCAGCTTCCCCTGCCCGGCCCTGTTCAGCCTAACATCGATGCCGTGACCGCGTTGGTCGAGGATGCGGCAGCGAAGGGCGCGCAGGTCATCCTGCCGCCCGAGCTGTTCGAGGGGCCCTATTTCTGTCAGGTCGAGGAGGAGGCGCTGTTCGCGTCGGCGCGTCCGACCGCCGAGCACCCGAGCGTCGTCGCGATGCAGGCGCTCGCCGCGAAGCTCAAAGTCGCGATCCCGACCAGCTTCTTCGAGCGCGAGGGACATCATTATTACAACACGCTCGCGATGATCGGCCCCGATGGCGGGATCATGGGAACATACCGCAAGAGCCACATCCCCGACGGCCCCGGCTATGAAGAGAAATATTATTTCCGCCCGGGCAATAGCGGCTTCAAGGTGTGGGACGTGTTCGGAGCGCGGATCGGCGTTGGGGTGTGCTGGGACCAATGGTATCCCGAATGCGCGCGCGCGATGGCGCTGATGGGCGCCGAACTGCTATTCTATCCCACCGCGATCGGATCGGAGCCTTATGATGCCGATCTCGACACCAGCCGCATGTGGCGGCGCGCGATGCAGGGTCACAGCGTGTCAAACTGCATGCCGGTGATCGCCGCGAACCGCATCGGGAGCGAGGGCGACGCCAATTTCTATGGTCACAGCTTCATCAGCAACGAATGGGGCGATTTGACGCAGGAATTCGGCGCCAGCGAGACCGGCGTGCTGATCGATACGATCGACCTGGACCGCGCCGCGAAGCACCGCGCGGGGATGGGCTTCTTCCGCGACCGCCGCCCGCAGCTTTACGGGCGGCTGGTCGAGGATATCTGACACCGCAAAGCGCCGTCAGCTTTCAAATCGGCGGATGCTTTCGAGGTCGGCACGATCGAGCGGTTGGGTCAGCCACAACCCGCCGCGCCCGGCGCGCGACCAGCGCACGATCGCGCGGCGCTTGACCCCGCCAGGCAGGATCAGGTCAAGCTCCTTGCCCACCTCGAAATGCCCGTCGTGCAAAAACCCCGCGCCATGCTGCGACAGATCGACGAGTTCGATATTGCCCGTCCCTTCATCGGTGACCGCCTGCGCGCGGCTATGCACCGGCAGGCGCGGCTGGCGGTAGCCGGTGGCGCGCTGTTCGGCGGCCAATTGTTTGAGCACATCGGCGACGTCGACCTCCTGGTCGAACGCAACGCCGCAGCGCCCGCCCTCTGACCACACCACCTTGCCGCGCAGCTGCACCGTATCGGACAAGGCGATTTCAAGCTGTTCGCCGACGCTGATCGGCACATCGGCGGCAAGCATCATGCCCCGGTCGGATATGTTGCGGACGCGCCATAGTCCCGCGTCGCCGTTGCGAATGATTTTCGCGATGCGCCACACGGTGCGGTAACGATCCGCCCCTCGGCGATCGCTGGCGGCGGCAAATTCCTGCTCGGCGTTGGGGCGAGGTTGGTTCATGGCGTCCACCTTGTCGGCACAAAGTCAGATCGGGTCGGCAAACGGCGATAAAAGCTGCAAAATTCGCAAATATGTTCCAGCTCGAATATCGTATTTTTCATTATTTTTCAATGCCCATGCAGACGGTGTTGACATGAATTAGGTTAACGCCACAAAATCCTTAGCCATGTTTGATTGCTAACCATGAATAAATTTCGTTATTTTCATGCTTTAACGGTGCCATAGCGGCGGCATTAAGCGCCAAAATGGCAGCATTGGCGCGGCAACGATGTTATCGCGCTCGCCACCCGGAATCGCGCGCGACACGCTCGGCGTCCGCGTCGAGCGGATCGCCTGCCATCATCGTCGCCACCATCGCGGCGAGTTCGCCCGAGCCCGCCTGACGATAGTCGGTGGGCGCCCGTCCGCGCTGTGTCCGCTCCAGTTGCCAGCGGTCGCCCTCGCGGCAACCGATCCCGTCGACCGTGGCGCTTTCGAAACTGCGGCAGTAACGCCCCGCACCGTCGCGAAAGCTGAGCCCGATCCGCACCGCAGCGTCGGCGGGCTGGTTCGACGCCAGCCGGGTATCGAGCGCGTCGGCCAGCGAACCCGATGCCACGAGCACGCCCTTGTCGCTCGCGACATCGGCGGCAGGCAGCCAGGGCCGCAATCCGATTGTCAGCCCGAGCACCAGCGACGCGGCGAGCGCCCCCCAATGCAGGGGTTCAAAGCGCGCCCGCTTCGCCGCGCGGCGATCCGCCAAACTGGTATCGACCCCGTCCGCGTTGTCCGCCCCGACGAGCAAGGCGCGCAGCCGTTCGGGTATGGCTTCATCGGCGATCGGCGCATAATGCGCGGTCAGCTGCGCCTTCAGTGCGCGGTGGCGCGCGATTTCCGCCGCCAGCGCGGGATCCCCCGCCGCTTCGCGTTCGATGCGCCGCGCGGTCAGATCGTCGAGTTCGCCGTCAACAAAGGCCGCGACAATGTCCCGATCCACGCTCATGCCGCCTCTCCCAGATAATGCATCAGCGTCTCGCGCCCACGCGCCAGCCGCGAAGTGACGGTGCCGATCGGCACGTCCAAAATGTCGGCCGCCTCGCGATAGGCATAGCCTTCGACCAGAACGAGCATCACGACCTCGCGCTGCTCGTCGGGCAGCCGCGCCATTGCGCCGTCGACATCGCCGCGCAGCGCCCCGGCCTCGACCTCGGCCGCGCCATCGCCAGCCACCTGCGTTGCGGCATCGTCGATCGCATCATGAACGCCCCGGCGACCGACGGCCCGGCGTTCGTCGATCCACAGATTTCGGGTGATGCGGTACATCCAGCTATCCAGTCTCGTTCCCTCGTACCACTGATCGCGCGATTTCAGCGCGCGTTCGATGGCGGCCTGACACAAATCATCGGCATCGGCCGGATGACGCGCGAGACCGCGCGCAAAACGGCGCAAGCGGGGTAACAATGCCACCAGTTCCTCTTCGAAGCGCATAATCGCCTTTTCGTGATCGCTGGGGAAGAAACGACGCCACCCTATCGTTTCTTCCGCGACATGCTAAATTTTTTGGATGCAACCCGTGGGCCGGCGGCACGCCGGGCGGAAACAAGGAAAAACCGTGCGACGATCGATAGCCCTGATAGCCACGCTGAGCCTGTTGCTGGGCGCAAGCGGACAGCGCGTCGATGCGCAGATCGCGGTGCCGTCCCTGCAGCTGCCCGATGCGGCGCGCACGCTGCCATCGCTGCCCGACATCGCCAGCGAGCCGCTGATCGCTGTTGGCGAGACGCTGGCGCAGGCGCGCATCGAACGGATTGCCGACCTGCTGCGTGATCGCCGCGACCGGATCGAGCCCGATCGCAATGGCCAACCCGCAGTGCGCGGGGTGCTGATCGCCACGGGCATCGACGACGCCATGGTCGCCCGCGCCCGCGAAGGCGGCTTTGCTCTCATCGACCGCGAGCAGATTGCCGGGCTCGATCTCGACATCGCGCGCTTTGCGGTTCCCGAGGGACAAAGCCTGGCGCGCGCGCAAAAGCGGCTTGCCAAACGCCTGCCCGCTGCAGCGATCGACGTCGACCATCTCTATTTCACGAGCGGCCCGGGCGGCGCGCTGCCCGGCGTCGCGCTGGCGACCGCCAGCGCTTCGTCATCGGGCGCCCCGCTCGGGCTGATCGACGGCGGCGTCGCCGCGCACCCGTCGGTCGCTGGGCGCGTCGAGCAGCGCGGGTTCGCGCGCGGCGCGCCCGTACCAAGCCGCCACGGCACCGCGGTCGCCTCGCTGCTCATCGGGACCGGCACCGTGCGCGGCGCTGCGCCGGGGCGCCGCCTCGCGGCGGCCGATGTCTATGGCGGCGACGCGGCAGGCGGCAATGCCAGCGCCATCGCCCGCGCGCTGGGCTGGCTTGCCGAGCGCGGTGTCGCCGTCACGACGATCAGCCTTGTCGGTCCCGACAACAAGCTGCTCGCGATCGCGGTATCGCGCGCGCAGCAGCGCGGAATGCTGATCGTCGCGGCGGTGGGCAACGACGGCCCCGCCGCGCCGCCCGCCTATCCGGCCTCGTACAAGGGCGTATTTGCCGTGACCGGCGTCGATGCCCGCGATCGCGCGCTGCCCGAGGCGGGCCGCGCGCTGCACGTCGATTTCGCCGCCCCCGGCGCCGATGTCCACGCCGCCACCGGCGCCGCCACCAGCGATCGGCTGCGCGGAACATCCTTCGCCGCACCGCTGGTCGCCGGGCGACTGGCGCAGCATTATGCCGCGCCCGCGACGGACCGGATCGCCGCCGCGGTGACCGCGCTGGTGCTGGAAGCGCGCGATCTGGGCAAGAAGGGCCGCGACAAAATCTATGGCCACGGCCTGATCTGCGGCAGCTGCGGCGGCCGCTGACCCCGACCCGAAATTTTTCGGAAGAAATTCGCAAGCGCCATCGTTCTCTTGTCAGGCCCATCCCCTTCGGGCCGCAAATTCAGGAGAAGAGCAATGGCAAAACAGATCTTCGTCTCGGCCCTCGCTATCGCTGCGTCGGCCATGACCCTTTCGGTCCCGGCGTCGGCGCAGCTGCTTGGCGGCAACGGCGGGCTGACCGGCGGTTTGGGTGGCACGCTGGGCGGGACGCTCGGTAATCCGACGGGCCCGATCGGCGGCACGCTGGGCTCGGCGGGCGAGCTCGCCGGTTCGGGCCGCGGCGATGCGCAGGTCGATCGCCGCTCGGGCCGCGTGCAGGGCAAGGGCAGCGCCGACGCGAACGGCCGGGGTTCGGCGGGCGGCAATGGCGACCTGCTGGGCAACAGCATCGGCGGCAACGCCAATGGGTCGGGCAGCGCCGCGGGTAGCGGCAGCGTCGATGCGCAGGCCGTGGGAACCGATTTTGGGGGGCAGACCGCGCGCGGCGCTGTCGGCACTGCCCGCGGCACGGCTTCGACCGTAACCGGCACCGCGCAGGGTGCGGTCGGGACTGTCCGCGATCGAACCGGCGGCGCGCTGTCGAACGTCTCAGGCAGCGCCAGCGGCGCCGGATCGGCCGCGGGCAGCTTCCAGGGCAGCCTCGGCCAGCTTGCCGCAGCAGGCAGCGGCGCGGCGAGCGGCAACGGCATGTTCGCGGTGGAACCGGGGACGCCCGTGACCGACGCGCGCGGCAAGGTTATCGGCCATGTCCAGGAACTGCGCCAGACGGGTCGCGGCGTGGTCGAAGCGGTGACTGTCGAAGTCGGCAACCGCGTTGCGACGCTGCCTGCCGCGAGCTTCGCCGGATCGGGCGATGTACTGGTCACGGGAATGACCAAGGGCCAGCTGAAAAAGGCCGCGGAACAGCAGGAAACTGCCGAATAAGCAATCGAACGGAGCGACCGGCGATGACCCCAAGCACGCCGGTCGAAACCTTGGCGGGCCGCCACGCGGTCCGCCATTTTCTCTGTTCGCAAAGGCGGCTGAAAAGATGATGGTGCCCCTGGCCGGACTCGAACCAGCACTCCTTGCGGAACCGCATTTTGAGTGCGGCGCGTCTACCAATTTCACCACAGGGGCCCGTGGACGGCGCCCGCGCCGGGACTGATTCCCGCCGGACGACCGATGCGGACGTGCCGTTGCCACAGAAAGGTGGTTTTAGTCTAGTGGATAAGCGGCATCGTGCATAAGACGGTGGCATGACCGACAAGAGCAAGCCAGCCCCCGCTGCATCGCCATCGCGCCGCGCCCCCGCCAAGCCCGCCCGCGCGCAGCCAGCCACCGCCGCGGCGTTCGGCCCCGGCAAGATCGCGATGACGGCGCTGATCGTCATTGCGATCATCGGGGTCGCGTGGCTGGCGATCACCCTCACCCGCTTTTTCATGCTGGTGTTCGCCGCGATCGTGCTGGGCGCGATCTTCGACGCCATCGCCAGCTGGCTGGTGCGCCGGACCGGCATGAAGCGCGGTTTCGCGCTGGCCGGATCGGTGGCGGGGATCATCGCCGTCTTTGTCGGCGCCTTCGTGCTGTTCGGATCGCAGCTCGCGAACGAGGTCGATACGATCCGCCAGCAGGTCCCGCGCGCCTTGCAAGGGGTGGAAGCCTTCCTCGACCGCTATGGCCTCGGCGAGCGCGTACGCGAACTCGCCGAAGTCGGCGGCAACGACATATCGCAGCTCGTGTCGCAAGCGGGCGGCTATGCGCTGGCCGCAGGCAGCGGCATCGCCGATTTCGTGCTGGTGCTGGTCGCGGCGATCTTCCTCGCCAGCGATCCCGCCACCTACCGCCGCGGCCTGCTGCTGCTGATGCCCGCCAAGGCCGAAGAAACCGCCGCGCTGGCGCTCGACGATGCCGGGCGCGGGCTGAAGGGCTGGATGGTCGGCCAAGCGGTGTCGTCGCTGGTCGTCGCGGCGCTGACCTGGGCAGGGCTGGCGCTGCTTGGCGTTCCGGCAGCGGGCGGGCTCGGCCTGATCGCCGGCCTGCTCGACGTCATTCCGATGATCGGCCCGATCATCGCGGGCGTCCCCGCGGTGTTGCTCGCCTTCACCGTATCACCCGCGACCGCGCTGTGGACGCTGGTCCTGTTCCTCGTCATTCAGCAATTGCAGGGCAATTTCCTGCAACCGATGATCCAGAAACAGGCGGTCGACGTGCCGCCCGCGGTGCTGCTGTTCGCGGTGGTCGCGGCGGGGGTCTTGTTCGGCTTCCTCGGCGTGCTGCTCGCGGCGCCGCTGACGGTCGTGGTCTATGTGCTGGTGCAGCGGGTCTATGTGAAAACGCTGCTGGGCAAGGATATCAAGATCGCCGGGGCGGATTGAGGTCGCCGCTGAGACAAAGACCATAGCCCTGAGCCTGTCGAAAGGCGCATATCCGAGAGGCGCCCTTCGACAGGCTCAGGCCTACGGTGATTTTGTCGCTGTGGTTTACCTATTTCTTCAATTCCTTCGCCAACGTCTTCGCCGTCGCCTTGCCATAGGGCGGCTTGAAACCCGCCAGCCCGGCAACGTCGAGCTTCGGCTGGCGATAAACCGCGCGCGCATGACTGAAGGTGCGGAAGCCGTCGACGCCGTGATAATTGCCCATCCCCGACGGACCGACCCCGCCGAACGGCAGATCCTCCATCGCATTGTGGAACAGCACGTCGTTGACCGTCACCCCGCCCGAGATCGTCCGCGTCAGCACGCGGTCCTCCTCGCTCTTGTCCTGCCCGAAATAATAGAGCCCGAGCGGGCGATCGTTCGCGTTCACATAATCGATCGCCTCATCGATCGTCTTGTAGGTCTTGACCGGCAGGATCGGGCCAAAGATTTCCTCCTGCATCACCTTCATGTCGTCGGTCGGATTGCGGACGATGTGGAGCGGCATCTTGTGGCCATTGGCACTCGCGAAATCCTCGCCCGCCGGATTGACCTCGATCACTTCGGCGCCCTTTTCGCGCGCGTCGGCCAGATAGGATTGCAGCCGATCATAATTGCGGCCGTTCACCACCGACGTATAGTCGTCATTGGCGAGGAGCGTCGGATAAAGCGCGGTCGCGCCCTTGGTGACGCTGTCGATGACTTCGCCCTCCTGATCCTCCGCCACCAACAGATAATCGGGAGCAAGGCAGATCTGCCCTGCGTTCATCATCTTGCCGAGCGCCACGCGCTGCCCGACCAGATCCTTGTTCGCGCTGCGCCCGATAAAGGTCGGCGACTTGCCCCCCAGCTCCAGCGTCACCGGCACCAGATTGTCCGCCGCGGCGCGCATGATGTGGCGCCCGACGCTCGTCGCGCCGGTAAAGATCAGATGGTCGAACGCGAGCTTCGAAAAGGCGACCCCGACATCGGCATCGCCCGTAAACACCGCCATTTCGGTCTCATCGAAATATTCGGGCACCAGCCGCGCGATCAGCGCCGAGACATTCTCGGTAAACTCGCTCGGCTTGATCATCGCGCGATTGCCCGCCGCGAGTATCCCCGCCATCGGCACGAACACCATGCCGACCGGAAAATTCCACGGCGCGACAACGCCGACGACGCCCTTGGGCTGATAGACGACCTCCGCCTTCGCGCCGAGCAGGCCGAGCGGAAAGGTGGGCTTCCGTTTCTCGCCCTTCGACCAGGCGGCCATATGCTTCTTCGCATGCTTGAGCGCGCTGACCGAGGGCATGATGTCGGTCATCAGCGTCTGTTCGCGGCTGCGATGCCCGAAATCCTCGCTGACCGCCTTGGCGAAATCCTCGGCATTGTCGACGAGCAAGGCGATCGCGCGGTCGATACGGTCGGTGCGGACGCTCAGGCTTTCAGGCATCGCTGCGGTAAAGCTCGCCTTCTGCGCCGCGAGTATCTTGTGCATCCGTGCGGTTTCGCCGGTGATATCCTGCTTGATGGCGGTGGCCATGACCCGTCTCCCCTGTTTCGATTTGCGCGACTTCACCATGACGCGCGGTGCGTTGCAAGTTGAAACCCGCGTCCGCGACATCTCCGCCTCTGGCGACGATCGTCATCGTGGGGCCAAGCGTTGCGCAGAAAGCTTTGAAGCTTCCCGCCCGACGCTATACGGGCACCCGATTGATTGCTTTCACCGCCTCGCGCTCGGCTGCTGCGCCCGGCCGTCCGCATGAAGGCAAATCGACGGGATTTTGAATTGCCATGAATTATCGTCATTCCTTCCATGCCGGCAATAGCGCCGATGTCGTAAAGCACGGCCTGCTGATCGCGCTCGTGCGGGCCTTGCAACTCAAAGAGGGGCCGTTGACCCTGATCGACACCCATGCCGGTTGCGGCCTGTACGATCTTGGCAGCGAGGAGGCCCAGCGCACCGGCGAGGCCGCGCAGGGCGTGCTGCGCGCCTTTGCCGACGACAATCCCTTATTGGACGACTATCGCGCCGCCGTGCGGGCGGTGAATGCCGGGGCGGAGCCGCGCCTCTACCCCGGCTCGCCGCAGGTTCTGGCGCAGCTTCTGCGACCGCAGGATTTTCTGGTCCTCAACGAAAAGCATCCCGATGACGCTTACACCCTGCGCGGCGCGATGCGGGGCACATCCGCCGCCGTGCATCAGCGCGACGCCTACGAGCTTTGGCTGGCGCTGCTGCCGACGCGCACCCCGCGCGGCGTGGTGGTGGTCGATCCGCCCTACGAGCAGACCGACGAACGCGCGCGCATCACATCGACCCTCGCCGCCGCGCATCGCAAATGGGCGCATGGCGTCACGGTGATCTGGTTTCCGCTGAAGGACCGCGAAACGCATCGGCGGTGGAAGCAGCAGTTGCGAAATCTCGGAATCCCCAAGTTTCTGGTGGTCGAGCATTGGCTGTACGATCGCGATCAGCCCGACATCTATAATGGCGCGGGCCTTTTCATCGTCAACCCGCCCTATGCCTTCACGCAGGCGTTGCCGCCGCTGCTGGAAGCCATGCGGCGCGCGCTCGCGCCGGAGGGGCATAGGGGAGAGATTAATTGCGATTGGCTGGACGGTTGAAATACCGTCCTTGCCTTTGACACCCGGCGGCAAAGAAACCGCTTTCCTATTATATTTCGCCATGCTTCAACATGGCAGAGGAATGACGACACGCCCGCCCAGACACGCGATTCCACCGCGGGTAGCTAGGCCGCAGGGCTCGTCGTTGGGCTGAACTTTACTGAACTTTGAACCCACGCCGCGCGGGTGGGTCGCCCCGTCCCGACAAAAGCGGTGCGCTATATCACCCCCTTTCGCAGTTGCAGCATTTCCGCTAATCGGGCCGCCGATCCTGTTTTCCCTTACGGAGTCTTGTCCCATGGCTGCCACCGATCCCGTCGTCTTTCTGTCCTACGCCCGCACCCCGATGGGCAGCATGCAGGGCAGCCTGTCCGATGCGACCGCTACCGACTTGGGCGCGACCGCAGTGAAGGCGGCGGTCGAGCGCGCGGGCGTCGCGGGTGACGATATCGAGCGTATCTATATGGGCTGCGTCCTGCCCGCTGGCCTTGGCCAGGCGCCCGCGCGCCAGGCCGCGATCAAGGCGGGCCTGCCCAAATCGGTGCAGGCGACGACGGTCAACAAGGTATGCGGTTCGGGGATGCAGACGGTGATCATGGGCGCCGAAGCGCTCGCCGCGGGGAGCGTCGACCTGATCGTCGCGGGCGGCATGGAATCGATGACCAACGCCCCCTATCTGCTCAAGAAGCATCGCGGCGGCGCGCGCATCGGCCACGACACCGCCTATGACCATATGTTCCTCGACGGGCTGGAAGACGCTTATGAAGCAGGCCGTGCGATGGGGACGTTCGCACAGGACACCGCCGACGCCTACCAGCTCAGCCGCCAGGCGCAGGACGACTACACGCTCGCCTCGCTGAGCCGCGCCAAGGCCGCGATCACCGACGGCGCTTTCGCCGCCGAAATCGCGCCGGTGACGATCGCGGGCCGCAAGGGCGACACCATCGTCGATACCGACGAAGCCCCCGGCAAGGCAATGCCCGACAAGATCCCGACTCTGAAGCCCGCCTTTGCCAAGGACGGCACGATCACGGCGGCGACCAGCAGCTCGATTTCGGACGGCGCCGCCGCGGTGGTGCTTACGCGCCAGTCGATCGCGGACGCCAAGGGCGCGAAGCCCGTCGCGCGCCTCGTCGCGCACGCCGCGCACGCGCAGGAACCGAAGGATTTCACCATCGCCCCCGTCGGCGCGATCAACAAGGTGCTGGCGAAGGCGGGCTGGACGATCGGCGACGTCGATCTGTTCGAAGTCAACGAAGCCTTTGCCTGCGTCGCGATGTTCGCGATGCACGACCTCGGCATTCCGCACGAAAAGATCAACGTCCATGGCGGCGCAACCGCGCTCGGCCATCCGATCGGCGCCAGCGGTACGCGCATCATCACGACGCTGATTGCGGCGCTCCAGCGCCACGGCAAGACGCGCGGCATCGCCAGCCTGTGCATCGGCGGCGGCGAAGCCACCGCGGTCGCGGTCGAGCTGGTTTAAAGCGCATCCATGTGGCTGTGCCCCTGCGAAGGCAGGGGCCCATCTCCTGTCGTTCCGTTTTTACGCCGCAGAGATTTGCAAGACGACAGTTCGGGCAATGGGCCCCTGCCTTCGCAGGGGCGCAGTGCTTTCCGGAAGAGTTCCATCTACACGCCGCACGACCGCATCACCCCATCGCATCACCGCGACAAATTGCGACACTAATGTCCTGAAAATAAACGCGCCGTTCCGGAACAATTCAAATCGACTCGCGTAAATCTATCCTTGTCATCGGGCAGTCCCCTCCCCCTGACGGATTGAAAGGATAGACCTATGAAGACCAAGTTTCTGACCGTCGGCCTGATCGCCGCCATGATGGTACCTGCCGCCGCGCAGGCGCAGACCCGCGAAATCCGCGAAGACCGCCGCGACGTGCGCGAAGAACAGCGCGAGCTGCGTCAGGCGCAGCGCTATGGCGACCGTGGCGACATTCGCGAAGAACGCCGCGAGTTGCGCGACGCCCGTCAGGATCTGCGCGACAGCAAGCGCGACTGGCGCCGCGACACGCGCTACCAGAATTATCGCGCGCCCTTCCGTTACCAGCAGTTCGCGGTCGGTGCGACGATCCGACCGAACTACTACGCACCGGCCTATCGCCCGACGTGGGATAGCCGCTGGGGCGTGCCGCGCGCCGGTCGCAACCTGACCTATGTGCGTCATTATAATGACCTGCTGCTCGTCAACGAGCGCAACGGCCGGGTGATCAAGGTTTACCGCAACCATTTCCGGTGGCGCTAACCGCTAACGGCGTCAGCCGACAACCTAGGAAGGGTCGGGCGGGAAACCGTCCGGCCCTTTTACATACAGGCGATCAATCGCCCCAGATATGGTCGGTCTGGATCCAGCCCTTGCGGCCTTTGACGTCGAACAGGCACCAGCCAGCGCTGCATTCGGTGATCCGCCCGACAACACCCGGTTCGGCGCGATAGGCGATCGCGGCCGAGGCACTGGCCTGTTCACGCATCGGGCGAATATCCCCGGTCACGATCGCGGTCCGTGTGCGGCTGAGCAGCCGGGCCGCCATCCAGCCCTGCGTTCCGTCAGGGTCTTCGATCTTGCGCCAGGTTTCGTGCCGCGCGACGACCTTGACCGGCAAATCCTTGCGCCGATACTCCCAGATCACCGGAACGTCGGGCGACGGCCCCTTGCGCATCCGCGCCTCGTCGACGCTGATCGACGCCCAGTAGGGCAATACGGGATCGGACTGCGCCGCGGCCGGTCCTACGACGGCGAGCAGCGCGGCAGTTGCGAATATCAGGCGGCTGGTCATCATTCTGCCTTGTCAAACTCGGACCCGATATTCAACCGCTCGCCGCGCAAAAGGCTGCGTTCATCCCCAGCCTTTTCAAGCTTCTCTCTGCGTTCGCACCCTTGACCGTGGCGCCGCGGCGCGCTCTATCGACCCCCATGCCCGATTCATCCCGCCCGAAACGCCCGCGCGTCATCGTCACCCGCCAGCTGATGCCGCATGTCGAGGCGCGCATGGCCGAATTGTTCGACGTCGCGCTGTCGGCGCACGATCATGCCTTTACCAAGGACGAGTTGAAGGCGGCGGTCGCCGACTGCGATGTGTTCGTCCCGACCGTGACCGACGAGATCGACGCCGACGTTATCGCCGCAGCGGGCGAGCGGCTCAAGCTGATCGCCAACTTCGGCGCCGGGGTCGATCATATCGACCTCGCGGCGGCGCGCGCCAAGGGCATCATGGTGTCGAACACCCCCGGCGTCTTCACCGAAGACACTGCCGACATGACGATGGCGCTGATCCTGTCGGTGCCGCGGCGGCTGGCCGAGGGCGAGAAACTGATGCGATCGGGCCAATGGGCCGGCTGGGCGCCCAGCGCGATGCTGGGCCACCGCGTCGGCGGCAAGCTGCTCGGCATCATCGGCATGGGCCGCATCGGCTTGGCCGTGGCGCGCCGCGCCCGGGCCTTTGGCCTGTCGATTCATTATCACAATCGCCGCCGCCTCCCCGAAGCGATCGAGGAAGAATTGGGCGCAAGCTATCACGCCAGCGTCGATACCCTCCTGCGCATCAGCGACATTGTGACGCTGCACTGCCCGCACACCGCCGAAACGCACGAGATGGTGAGCGCCGCGCGCATCGGATCGATGAAGCCCACCGCCTACCTCATCAACACCGCGCGCGGCGAGATCGTCGACGAAAAGGCGCTGATCGCCGCGCTCCAGACCGGGCGCATCGCTGGCGCCGGACTCGATGTGTATACCCATGAGCCCGCAGTCGATCCGGCGCTGCTCGCGCTCGACAATGTCGTGCTGCTCCCGCACCTTGGCTCGGCAACGATCGAGGGCCGCGAGGCATCGGGTGAAAAAGTCATCGCCAACATCCGCGCCTGGTGCGACGGCCATCGCCCGCAGGATCAGGTGCTAGAGGGGTGGGCTTAAGGGATATCACTGCGAGCGCGGCCCTACGACCTCTCTCGTCTGCTTCGTCGCAGCGCTCCTCGTAATGACGAGGCTCAATAACGCATCGTCATTGCGAGCGTAGCGAAGCAATCCAGAGCGTCACTCGCTGCCGTCCAATATCGTCGGCCACAGGTCGATCCAGTGCGGATTGTCAGCTTCGATCAGCGCGAGCTTTTTTGCACGGCTCCCCGCCTTGATTTGCTTTTCGCGCGCGATGGCGGACTCCATCGTGGCATGCATTTCAAACCAAACAAAAAGCTTGCAACCATAGCGCGTCGAAAAGCCGCCAAGTCCTTCACGGTGCTGCCATATCCGTTGCATCAGATGCGCAGTCACCCCGGTGTAAATCGTACCGTTGCGCTGATTTGCGACGATGTAGACCGCTGGCAGACGTTCGCGCATGGCCGCCCCTAGATTGCTTCGCTTCGCTCGCAATGACGGCGGATTTTAATCCCCCGTCAAAATCCGATCCACCAGCTGCTTCACCGTCGGGGTGAAGTTGTTCGAGTAGAAGGGATCGGTCTTGAAATTGAACGCCGCATGGCCGGCGAACATCAGATTTTGTTCGGGATCGCCGCCGTGCGCGATGTCCTGCAGCGTCTTCTGGATGCAGAAGCTGCGCGGATCGGCGAGGTAGCCGGTCGTGTAGTCGTCATGGTCCTTCCACGACGAAAAGCCGCAATGCGACAGGCAGCCCATGCAGTCGGTCTGGTCCTTGCGGATCACCGCCTTGTCGGCTTCGGTGACGAAAACCACGGTGTTGTCCGGGGTCTTCAGCGCTTCGGTATAGCCCTCTGCCGCCCAATCGCGCGCGCGGGCGCGGTCGTGCGGGGTGACCCAGAAATTCTTGCCCTTCACCCCGACGTCGAGCTGGACGATATGATCTCCCGCTTCCTGCTTCGAATAAGGAATCTGGCGCTCCGACCGCGCTTCCAGATCGCGCAGGAACGGCGTGCGGACCGCGCTCGAGTAAAATCCGGTCGGCGAGAAACGATGGAGCAGCACATCGCCGTCGTCGAGGGTGCGGAGGCGATCTTTCCATGCTTGCGGGATCGGGCTTTCTTCGGTCAGCAGCGGGCGGGTGCCATATTGGAATGCGATCTGGCCGAGTTCGGGGTTGTCGATCCAATTCTCCCAGTCGCGCAGATACCAGACGCCGCCCGCCATCACGATCGGCACATCGTCCGAAATTCCCTCGGCGCGCATGACGTCGCGCAGCGCCTTGACGCGCGGATAGGGATCCTGCGGCACCAGCGGATCTTCGGCATTCGACAGGCCGTTGTGACCGCCCGCGAGCCACGGATCCTCGTAAACGACCGCGCCGAGCAGCTGCGGCACCTTGTGATAGGCGCGCTTCCACAGCGCGCGGAAAGCGCGCGCCGAGCTGATGATCGGCAGGTACATGACATTGTGGCGCTCGGCGATTTCGCTGAGCTTGTACGGCATCCCGGCGCCGCAGGTGACCCCGGCGATCTTCCCGGGTGTGCGGGCCAGCACGCCTTCCAATATCTGCTGTGCGCCGCCCATTTCCCACAGCACGTTGATGTTGATCGCGCCTTTGCCATCCGCGATTTCATAAGCGCGTTCGACCTGCGCGACCGCGCCTTCGATGCCGTAATGGATCAGTTCCTCGTGGCGTTCCTTGCGGGTGAGCGACTTGTACACCTGCGGCACAATCTTGCCCTCGGCGTCGTAGCTGTCGGCGTTGACCGCCGACACGGTGCCGATGCCGCCCGCCGCAGCCCACGCGCCGCTCGACATATGGTTGGTCGCCGACACGCCCTTGCCGCCCTCGACCAACGGCCAGACTTCGCGTCCGCCGTAAAGGATGGGCTTCAATCCTTTGAACATTTTATATCTCTTTCTCTCCACCGGCCGCCGTGTTTTGGGCCAGTCCCCGTGCCGGTTCCGTAAGCGGAAGCGCGCGGCGAAAGTCAATGGTTCCGCGGTGGTTCAGCCACCAAAGAGGCGGCGTCCGCCCAGCGCCCGACCATAGAGTTTTTCGTAGGCAGCGACCATGATTGATTCGTCGAAACGCTCGGCAGCAACGCGCCGGTTCGCCTCGCCGATCCGGCGGCGCAGCGCGGCCTCGGACGCAAGCTGCTCGATCCCTTCGCGAAACGCGGCCTCGTCCGACGTGATGAAAGGCAGGTTTTCCGGCGCCACCATCGCGCGTACGTCGCCGACGTCGAAGCTCGCCACCGGAAGCCCGGCCGCCATCGCCTCGATGACTGCGATCGGCGCCTGCTCGCTGAGCGAGGTCAGCGCGAGGATGTCGAAATGGCCGATCCAGCGATGCGGTGTGGGCATGAAGCCGGGGAGGACTAGATCACCGCCCCATCCGCAAGCCATGGCTTCGGCTGCAATCGCGGCGCGTTCCGGCCCTTCGCCCACGATCACGAGCCGCGCGTCATCGCGAAGATGCGCGGTCAATTGGACGAGCCGGGTCAGATTCTTGACCTTGCGGAGCCCCGCAACGGTACCGATCACCACCTCTTCTTCGCCTTTGTCGAGCCCCGGTATCGGCATCGCGGGGGCGCCCGCATAGGCTGCGACGTCGATGCCGTTGCGGATCAGCACAGTGCGCCGCCGCGCGCGCCATTCGTCGGCGGCAATGTGCTGCAACAGTTCGGACGGCACGACCAACGCCTCGGCGGTCGGGAGCGCAAGGCGCCGGAAACTGTTGCGTTTCCAGCTGCGCCGGATACTTTCATCCTCGTTGAACCCATCCTCATGGTGGATGAGCGGCGGCAGGTCGCGAAACGGCGCAAAAATCCGGTGCGCCATCACCCCGTCCATCGATCCCCAATTATAGCTGAGCACAAGGTCGAATTGCTGCATGAAGCGCGCCAGGTCGCGGTACCGCGCCAGCCCCGGCTTGCCATGCAGCGGCGGCGCCGTATCGCCCGGAAATTCGACATCGATGCCGGGATCGATCGCATCGCGTGCGCCGAGCGCGTCGGGAACGGCCGACAGGATCGTGTGCCGCGCGCGCGGCCCCATTAGGTTCATCAACCGGACGGCCCGCGCCTCCTTTCCGCCCAGCGAAAAACTGGAATGAAGGTGCAACAGGCGCAGAGGCGTATTCGCGCCGGTCACGCGGCGGGCAAGTCGCTCAGCCAAGCGTCGATCGCCGCGAGAGCTTCGGGTTCGTCCATCGTCGGCGCATGACCGACCCCCGGAACCTCGACAAAGCGCGCTTGCGGCAGCGCGGCGACCATCTTTTCGCCCGCCGATCGCGCCAATATGTCCGACAGTTCGCCGCGCAGGATCAACAGCGGGACGTCGCCCAGCGCGCGGTACACGGGCCACAGGTCGAAGGCGCCCTGCCCGCCAGGCGCGCGCAGCGGCGCCGCGATCTGCTTGTCATAATCGGTAACGATGCGGCCTTCGGGGGTCAGGCGGTGGGTGCGCTTGGTCAGCCGCAACCAGTCGTGCACGCCATAATGCGGGTAAATCGCGCCGTTCAGTTCGGCAAAGGCGCGCGCCGCGTGCATCCATGTCGGCTGGCTGCCCGCGGCGCCGATATAGTCGCGAATCCGGTCGAGCCCCGCCGTCTCTAATTCGGGGCCGACGTCGTTCAGCACCGCGCCGACCAGCCGCCCTGGCAGCGTCGCCGCCATCAGCATCGACACCAGCCCGCCGAGCGACGTGCCGATCGTTGCAAACCGATCAATGCCCAGTTCGTCGAGCAGCGCGACGACATCCTGCACATAGGTGAGCGGGATATAGGTCATCGGATCCTTGGCATAGGCGCTCTCGCCGCGCCCACGAAATTCGATCACGATCGTCTTGCGGTGCTGCGCGAGGTACGGCGCCAGCATTTCGAAATCCCGCGCATTCCGCGCCAGTCCCGGCAGGCACAACACCGGCGGCGCGCTTTTCGCCGCTTCGGGCCCGGCATAGATGCGCGCGTGCAGCCGCACGCCGTCGCCCGACCACCAATATTGGTCCGACCAGTCGCGGCGCCCGTCCTGCTTTGCGTCGTGCTTGGCCAATATGGCTCGTCCCCTTGACTGATGTCCCTGACGTTCCGTCCGCGGGAGTCGTCCGTGTCTATCGCCAACCAGACCGCGCGGCGCAAGCGATCCGTCGTACCATCGCGCCGCACAGGTTGCCGCCACCCGCTTTCGCCGATAAGAGCGGGGTGACCATGAGCGACGCCCTGCTTTCCTTCGAACCCGCAACCGGTGAAGAACTTTGGCGCGGCGCGGTCAGCAACGTCGATGATGAAGTGGCTATCGCGCGCGCGGCCTGGCCTGCATGGGCCGCCAAGCCCGTCACCTTCCGCACCGAAACGCTGCGCCGCTTCGCCGACCGGGTGAAGGCGGAAGGCGAGACGCTCGCCGACCTGATCGCGCGCGAGACCGGCAAACCGCTCTGGGAAGCGCGCACCGAGGTCGAATCGGTGGTGAACAAGGTCAATATCTCGGTCACCGCCTATGCCGAGCGCACCCCCAATCGGCGGATCGAGGGCGCGATGGGGCTGCGCAACGCCGTGCGTCACAAACCGCACGGCGCGCTCGCAGTGCTCGGCCCGTATAATTTCCCCGCGCATCTGCCGAACGGCCATATCGTCCCGGCGCTGATCGCGGGCAATTCGGTGCTGTTCAAACCGTCGGAAAAGACCCCGGCGGTCGGCGCCAAGCTGGTCGAGCTGTTTCACAGCGCCGGGGTGCCGCCCGAGGTGCTGCGGCTGATTGTCGGCGGCCCCGACACGGGCAAGGCGCTCGCTGGACACGCAGGCATCGACGGGCTGCTGTTCACCGGCTCGGCGCGCACCGGACTCGCGCTCAACCGCCAGTTCGCCGACCAGCCGGGCAAGATGCTCGCGCTCGAAATGGGCGGCAACAATCCGATCGTCGTGTGGGACACCGCCGACATCCGCACGGCGGCGATCCTTGTCGTCCAGTCGGCCTTCCTCAGCGCCGGGCAGCGGTGCAGCAACGCGCGGCGACTAATCGTACGCGACAGTCTCGCCGACGCGCTGCTCGAAGAGGTCAAGACACTCGCGAGCCGCTTGATCGTCGATCATCCGCACGCCGACCCTGCGCCCTATATGGGGCCGGTGATCGACAATGAGGCCGCCGACCATCTGACCGAAAGCTTCCTGATCCTGATGTCGAACGGTGGCCAGGTGATCCGCCACATGACGCGGCCGATTGCCGGGCGCCCGTTCCTGACCCCCGGCATCATCGACGTGACGGGCATGCCCGAACGCCCCGACATCGAGCTGTTCGGGCCTTTGCTGCAAGTGATCCGCGTCGACAGTTTCGAGGCGGCGATTGCCGAGGCGAACAATACCGCGTTCGGCCTTTCGGCCTCGCTGATCGGCGGGACGCCGCAGCTGTACGACCAGTTCTGGGCCAATGCGCGCGCCGGGGTGATCAACTGGAACCGTCCCACCAACGGCGCTTCGTCCGCCGCGCCTTTTGGGGGCGTCGGGCTGTCGGGCAATCATCGCCCCAGCGCCTTCTACGCAGCGGACTATTGCGCCTATCCCGTGGCGTCGTCCGAAAGCGATACCATGCGTGCATCGATCGGCGTGGGATTGCGCGATCCTGAAGGGTCGCAGCTGGTGACGAAGAAGTACCTCTAACAATTCATCATTGCGAGCGCAGCGAAGCAATCCAGAGCACGCGTAAGCCGCCCTGGATTGCTTCGCTGCGCTCGCAATGACGAGTGAAACGAAGCGGCGCAATTTTACCTACACCCCCGTCAACAAAGCCTGCTTTGCGCTTTCCGGGCGCGTGAACCATCTTCGCCAGCATGGAAAAGACTTTCCCCTCTGCTGGCAAACTCTGGCTCGTCGGCGCCGGTCCGGGTGACCCAGACCTGCTGACGCTGCGCGCCGCGCGGCTGCTGGCAAGCGCCGACCTCGTCGTCCATGACGGGCTGGTCGGCGACGGCGTACTCGCGCTGATCCCGGCGCATGTCGAGCGGATCAGCGTCGCCAAGCAACGCAGCCGCCACACGATGAAGCAGGAGCTGATCAACGCACTGCTCGTCCGCGAGACGCTGGCGGGGAAGCAGGTCGTGCGCCTCAAGGGCGGCGATCCGTTCATCTTCGGGCGCGGCGGCGAGGAACTCGATGCGGCGCGCAATGCTGGTGTCGCCTGCGAAGTCGTCCCCGGCATCACCGCTGCTGCGGGCTGTGCCGCGCAGGCCGGGCTCCCCCTCACCCACCGCGAAGACGCGAGCGCCGTGAGCTTCGTCGCGGGCCAATGCAAGGATTTGTCCGACCAGGACTGGTCGGGGCTTGCGGGGCATGGCCGCACCCTCGTCATCTACATGGGCCTCGCCACCGCCAGCGCCATAGCCGACAAGCTGATCGCCGACGGCGTGTCGCCCGACCTGCCCGTCGCGGTAATCGAGCGCGGTACCACCAAGGATGCGCGCGTACTCCGCACCTTGCTCACCGACCTTGGCGACCTCGTCGTGCGCGAAAAGGTCGCGAGTCCGGCGCTGATCGTCGTCGGCAAGGTCGCCGCGCGGGCCGATGCGCTGGATTGCCTGGGCGCCCCGGGCATCACCGAAATTATGGGAAATTTTGCATGAAACTGTTGACCGGCAACGACCTGAAAACGGGCTTCGTCACCTGGTGGACCGGCACCGACTGGTCGCTGCACATCGAGGACGCCGCCGATGTCGGCGAAGCTGGCGAAGCGATCCTCGCGGTCGAGGAAGCCGCGCGGCGCGTCAACGCGCCCTACATCATCGCCGGCGAAGCGACCGCCGAAGGGCCGCGCCCCGCGCATATCAAGGACCGCATCCGCGCATTGGGCCCGACCGTGCGCCCCGACCTGACACTGAAACCCGCCGATCCCGCGGCAGGCGACTGGGTGATCTGATGAATTCCTTTCATTCCGTTCGTGCTGAGGAGC
The DNA here is from genome assembly GCF_012274265.1 of Sphingopyxis microcysteis. Taxonomy (GTDB): domain Bacteria; phylum Pseudomonadota; class Alphaproteobacteria; order Sphingomonadales; family Sphingomonadaceae; genus Sphingopyxis; species Sphingopyxis microcysteis. The sequence continues at coordinate 613,334 of NZ_JAANYY010000002.1, read as the reverse complement.
CATTGAGCTTGTCGAAATGGCGTCTCGAAGCATCCGCACGCGGTCTCCTTCGAGACGGGTCTTCGTCTGCGCTCAGCCCCTCCTCAGGACAAACGGCAGTTATTGGCGAGAAACAGCATGTATAAATATGACGAATATGACCATGCGATGGTCGCCGCCCGCGTTGCCGAGTTCAGCGATCAGGTGAAGCGCCGCCTCGCCGGCGAGATCACCGAGGACCAGTTCAAGCCGCTGCGGCTGATGAATGGCCTCTATCTCCAGCTTCATGCCTATATGCTGCGCGTCGCGGTACCCTACGGGACGCTCGACAGCCGCCAGATGCGGATGCTCGCGCATATCGCGCGCAAATATGACCGCGATTACGGCCATTTCACCACGCGCCAGAATATCCAGTATAACTGGATCAAGCTGGAGGACGCGCCCGCGATCCTTGAGGACCTTGCGTCGGTCGAGATGCATGCGATCCAGACCAGCGGCAATTGCATCCGCAACATCAGCTCCGACCAGTGGGCCGGTGCCGCCGCCGACGAGATCACCGATCCCCGGCCCTGGGCCGAATTGCTCCGCCAATGGTCGAGCTTCCACCCCGAATTCAGCTATCTGCCGCGCAAGTTCAAGATCGCCGTCATCGCCGCCGACGAAGACCGCGCGGCGATGCGCCTGCACGACATCGGCATCCAGATCGTCGAGAAGGATGGTCAGCATGGCGCCGCCTTCTACGTCGGCGGCGGCATGGGCCGTACCCCGATGATCGCACCGCTGATCAAGGATTTCGTGCCGCTCGAAGACATGCTGAGCTACGCCGAGGCGTGCCTGCGCGTCTACAACCGCTATGGCCGCCGCGACAATATCTACAAGGCGCGCATCAAGATCCTGATCCACGAACTCGGCGCCGACGAATATCGCCGCCAGGTCGAGGAAGAGTTTGGCCATGTGAAATCGCTGGGCATCGACCCGCCGAAGGCCGAATTCGACCGGATCGCGGCGCAATTCGCACCGCCGCCGCTCGATGCGTCAGCTTTAGACACGATCGACCGCAGCGATCCCGACTTCGCGGTGTGGGTCGACCAGAATGTCGCGGCGCACAAGGTGCCGGGACACGCGATCGTCAACATCAGCCTGAAACCCGTCGGCGGTATCCCCGGCGATGCCAGCTCGGCACAGATCGACCTGATGGCCGACCTCGCCGAACGCTACAGCCACGACGAGCTGCGTGTCACCCACGCGCAGAACATCGTCCTGCCGCACGTCCGCAAGGCCGACCTTTACGCGATCTGGCAGGCGCTCGACGGTGCCGGGCTCGCGACGCCGAACCTCGACCTGATCAGCGACATCATCGCCTGCCCCGGGCTTGATTATTGCAGCCTCGCCAACGCGCGATCGATCCCGGTCGCGCAGAAGATCGCGACGCGCTTTTCGGACCTTGGCCGCCAGAAGGAACTCGGTGAGCTCAAGCTCAAGATTTCGGGCTGCATCAACGCGTGCGGGCACCACCACGCTGGCCACGTCGGCATCCTCGGCGTCGACCGCAAGGGCACCGAGAATTACCAGCTGCTGCTCGGCGGCTCGGGTGCTGAGGATGTGTCGCTCGGCACGATCACCGGCCCCGGCTTCGACGAGGACGGCATCGTCGACGCGATCGAGCGCGTTACCGACAAATATCTCGCCGAACGGACCGACGGCGAACGCTTCGTCGACACCTATCGCCGGGTCGGCATGGCGCCCTTCAAGGAAGCGATCTATGGTTGAGCATCTGCAAGCCGATGGCGAAGAACCCTGCGTCACGCTCGACGCTTTCCTCGAACAGTCGAACGCGACCGCGGTGCGGCTCGAACCCGACGAAGATGCGCGCGCGCTGATCCCGCATTTGGGCCGACTCGCGCTGATCGAGGTCGCCTTCCCGAAATTCCGCGACGGTCGCGGCTATTCGTCGGCACGCATCCTTCGTGAAGCGGGCTATACGGGCGAACTCCGCGCCCAAGGCGACGTCCTCGTCGATCAGATCGCCTATATGAAGCGCTGCGGCTTCGACAGTTTCGCACCCGAAAAGTCGCTCAATCCCGCCGATGTCGAGGCGGCGCTGACCCGTTGGCCCGAACATTATCAGACCGCCGCCGACGGCGCGGTGCCGATCTGGAAGCTGAGGCATGGCTGACGTGAAACACTCTCTCCCCAGAGCCAGCGAAGACCGCACCCGCGACCGCATCGACGTCGCGCCACGCTTCACCCAGGCCGACGTCATCCGCCTGAACAACCTCTTCCGCGGTCAGGACGCCGCCGAAGTCGTCGCGAGCGTGATCGGCGCCGGATTGCTCGGCGAGACGGCGATCGTTTCCAGTTTTGGCGCCGAGAGCGCCGTGTTGCTGCATTTGGTGGCGCAGGTGGCGCCCGACATGCCGGTCCTGTTTCTCGATACCGGCAAGCATTTCCCCGAAACGCTCGCGTACCGCGACGAGTTGGCGGCGCGCATCGGGCTCAATATCGTCAACCTGACGCCCGATCCCAACGATCTGGCGAAAAAGGATGCGACCGAGCTGCGCTGGTCATACGACCCCGACGGCTGCTGCGAGATCCGCAAGGTCAAGCCGCTCGAAAAGGCGCTAGCCGAATTCGACACCTCGATCACGGGACGCAAGGGTTTCCAGGCGGCGACGCGGACCGGCCTGCCGCGCTTTGAGCTCGACGGCACCACCGGCCGCCTGAAATTCAACCCGCTCGCCAACTGGACGCGCGCGGATCTCGACGCCTATTTCGACGCGCACGACCTGCCGCGCCATCCGCTTGAAGCGCAGGGCTATCCGTCGATCGGTTGCTCGCCGTGCACGTCGAAGGTTCGCCCGGGCGAAGACCCACGCTCGGGCCGCTGGCGCGGCTGGGACAAGACCGAATGCGGCATCCATGACGCTGTGTCGCCGATCGACGACGATCCGGCGAACGACCCGGCGTTCTGACAGTCGATCAACCCGGCAAGGACCGGGCCGACCGACGACCTCTACTCATAATCCTCATAGGCCATGCCATTATCGGCAAGGTCGCTGAACTTTGTGATGTGCGATTCAAAGCGCAGCCGGATGCGCCCGGTCGACCCGTGGCGCTGCTTCGCGACGATCAGCTCGGCGGTGCCATGGACCCGCTCCATCTTCTCGTGCCAGTCCATATAGGCCTGTTGCAGCTTCGTATCATTCTGGTCGGGTTCCTGCGCGGCGAGGTAATAGTCCTCGCGGAACACGAACATCACCATATCGGCGTCCTGTTCGATCGAGCCCGATTCACGCAAATCCGAAAGCAGCGGGCGTTTGTCCTCGCGCTGTTCGACCGCACGACTGAGCTGCGACAAGGCCATCACCGGGACATGCAGTTCCTTTGCCAGCGTCTTCAAGCCACGCGAGATTTCCGAGATTTCCTGCACGCGATTGTCGCCGCCTTTGGACGTGCCCTGAAGCAGCTGGAGGTAATCGACGATGATAAGCCCGATGCCGTGTCGGCGCTGAAGGCGCCGCGCGCGCGTTCGCAGGCCCGCGATGGTCAGGCCGGGCGTATCGTCGATGAACAGCGGCAGCGTCTGGAGCTGCTGCGCCGCGCGCGAGAGCTTTTGAAACTGTTCCTTGCTGATCTTGCCCATGCGTAGCGCTTCGCCCGACACTTCCGACTGTTCGGCGAGCACGCGCGTCGCGAGCTGGTCCGCCGACATTTCGAGGCTGAAAAAGGCGACCTTGGCGCCCATATTCTTTTCGGGCGGGATGCCGTCCGCTTCGTCGCGGCGGTACCGCTCGGCGGCATTATAGGCGATGTTGGTGGCAAGCGAAGTCTTGCCCATGCCCGGACGGCCCGCGAGGATCATCAAGTCCGAATTGTGCATGCCGCCGATCTTGGCGTTCATGCTGGAAAGGCCCGTGGTGACGCCCGACAAATGGCCGCCCGAATTCAGCGCGCGCTCCGCCCCGTCGAGCGCCATTTTGGACGCCTGGCTGAAGCTTTTGACCGTCCCCATCTCGGCCTCGCCGCCCGCCACGCGATAGAGCGCGGTTTCGGCTTCCTCGATCTGCGCCTGCGGATCAACGCGCTCGCTGGTATCGAGTGCATTGTCGACGAGCACCCGGCCAACCCCGACCAGTTCGCGCAGCAACGCAAGATCGAAAATCTGCCGCGCAAAATCGCGCGCGCCGATGAGACCCGCGCCGCTTCCGGTCAGCTGCGCCAGATAGCCGGGGCCGCCGACCGCCTTCATCGCTTCGTCGACCTCGAAATAGGGCTTCAAAGTCACGGGGGTCGCGATGCTGTTGCGTTCGATCAGCGCCATCGCCTGCTGAAAGATACGGCCATGCAGCGGTTCGAAGAAATGATCGGGTGTCAGCGCGACAGGAAGATCCTCGACGACTCGGTTATCGATCAGGATCGCGCCGAGAAACGCGGCCTCGGCCTCGATGTTTCGGGGTAATTGGCGCTCATCCCCGGCGGTAGCCGGGGTCGGAATCAGGGCTAGCTCTGGCATGGCGACCCTCATGCGGTGCCGCTTCGCGCGGCGCAACAGGCGATGCCGTGCAGGCTATCATAACTGTGGGTTGCTGTGAATAAGTCCCCCCCTTGCCCTTCGGCCCGGTGCAAGTAGAAGCACAGGCAGCATGGCTGACGCAGACCCTTCCAAACAGCGGATCATTTCGGTCGAACTCGACGAGGGTTCGATCGTGTGGCGCAATCCCGATGTCGAACAGGAACGCCGCGTCGCGATCTTCGACCTGATCGAGGACAATAAATTCGTCCCGCAGCGCGGCCACCCCGACGGCTATGCCGGCCCGTACCGTCTGATGCTGCGCGTCGAGGACGGGCGGCTGATCTTTGAAATCAGCCGCGAGGACGGTTCGCCGCTCGAAGCGATCATCCTGGGGCTGGGGCGTTTTCGCCGTCCGATCCGCGATTATTTCGCGATTTGCGACAGCTATTATCAGGCGATCAAGACCTCGACCGCGCAGCAGATCGAGACCGTCGATATGGCGCGCCGGGCGTTGCATAACGAAGCCGCCGAAATGCTGATGGACCGGCTCGACGGCAAGATCGCGGTCGATTTCGACACCGCGCGGCGATTGTTCACGCTGATCTGCGTCCTCCACATCAAGGGCTGAGGCGTGGCGACGGGGGCGATCAAGAGCAATAGGGCCGGAAAAGGCGGTGGTTGGCGCGAAGCGGTCGCACGAACGCTGCGGCGGATCGGCGCCGCGATCGTGCTCATCCTCCTCGCGGCAGGCCTTTCGCTATGGTGGGCGGCGCGCTGGACCCCCGACCGTGCAGCCTTTCCAACGCAGGGCGTGACGATCGACGCCGACAATGGCGATGTTCAGTGGGGATCGATCAAGGCGGCGGGCGCCGATTTCGCCTATGTGATGGGAACCGACGGCAGCCGCGGCATCGACGCCAAATTCGCCCGCAATATGGCGGGCGCGCGCGAAGTCGGCGTACAGGTTGGCGCGATCCATCGGTATAGCCTGTGCCAGCTCGCGACCGATCAGGCCGCCAATTTTATCCGCCATGTCCCGCGCCGCGCCGACGCGCTGCCCGCCGTGGTGTGGCTCGACTTTGACGATCGCTGCCCCGACCGCCCGACGCGCGCGCTGCTCCTCTCCGAACTCGCGACCTTTCTGGCGCAGATCGAGGCGCATATGGGCAAGCGCAGCCTGATCGCCCCCGGTCCGGCGTTCGAGAGCGACTATAAGGTGACGCAGGGCATCGCGCGGACGATCTGGCTGCGCCGCGATTTCTTCGAACCCGATTATGGCGCCCACCCCTGGGCGATGTGGCAGGCGAACGACTATGTCCGCCTGTCGGGCGCCGATGGTACGGTGGGGTGGAACGTCGTCCGCCCGGAAGGAAATGGACCATGACCGAAACCCGTGACGAATTGATCGCCGCCGCCCGCGACGCCGCGAGCCGCGCTTATGCGCCCTATTCGGGCTTTCACGTCGGCGCCGCGCTGCTGCTCCGGAACGGCGACGTCGTCACCGGCGCCAATGTCGAAAACGCCAGCTATGGCCTGACGCTGTGCGCCGAGACCGCCGCGGTCGCGAAGATTGCGAATGAGGGCTGGATCGGCGAGCTCGCCGAGGTCGCGATCATCGGCGGGCGCCCCGACGGCGACGCTCTGCTCGGAACCGAACCGGTCAATCCGTGCGGGCGGTGTCGCCAGATCTTGAACGAAGCCGCCGAGCGGTCGAAGGCCGACATCCTTGTCCATTGCGCATCGGGCGATGGCAGCGCGGTCAAGACGTACAGGCTCAGCGAACTGCTTCCCGCGGCTTTCGGGCCGAAGGATCTGGGTTTGATCTAGCTGTATCCTTCCGTCATCCCGGCGAAGGCCGGGATCTCGCCGGTGCGCCGTGGCGAAAGGGTGAGATCCCGGCCTTCGCCGGGATGACGAACTTGAAGTGATTATCAGGACCGCCCAGTCTCCCCCCAAACATCGGCTTGCGCAATCGCGCGGCCCTCGACAAACAGCAGCATGGCCATTCTTTCCGACCGCTGGATTCGCGAAGCCGCCCGAACGCAGGGCATGATCGAGCCGTTCGTCGAGGCACAGCGCCGCGATGGCTGCATCAGCTACGGCCTGTCCTCCTACGGCTATGACGCGCGCGTCGCGCCCGAGTTCAAAATTTTTACCAACGTCGATTCGACGATCGTCGATCCCAAGGATTTCGATCCGAAGAATTTCGTCGACCGCGAAACCGACGTCTGCATCATCCCCCCGAACAGCTTCGCCCTCGCGCGCACGGTCGAATATTTCCGCATCCCGCGCGACGTGCTGGTCATCTGTCTCGGAAAATCGACCTATGCGCGCTGCGGCATCATCGTCAACGTCACCCCGCTCGAACCCGGCTGGGAAGGCCATGTGACGCTGGAATTTTCCAACACCACCCCGCTGCCCGCCAAGATTTACGCGAACGAAGGCGCGTGCCAGTTCCTGTTCCTCCAGGGCAACGAGCCGTGCGAGACGAGTTACGCCGACCGCGCGGGCAAATATATGGGGCAAAAGGGCGTGACGCTGCCCAAGCTGTAAAGCGGAACCTCCGACGCTGCGGCGCGTCCTCTTTGCACAAGCGGACGGGGCATCGTTTGGAGGATCGACGCATGTCCATGATCGCTGTCTTTATCGGCCGTCTCTTCATTTCAGTGATTTTCATCGTGTCGGGGATCAACAAGCTGATCCACGTCAACGACACCAATGCGATGATCACCGCCGCGGGCCTGCCTGCGGGCCTCGCCATCCCGACCGGGCTGTTCGAGCTGATTGCGGGTGTTTGCATCGCGCTCGGTATCGCGGTTCGTCTGTGGTCGATCTTGCTGGCAGGCTTTGTCCTCGCGACGATCCTGTTCTTCCACCGCGAATTTACCGATCCGGTGCAGGCGATGGCGGCGATGAAGAATCTGGCGATCGCGGGCGGCTTGCTCGCGCTGTTCGGTTATGGTCACACGCGCTGGAGCTATGATGCGCTGCGCCAGCGCCGCCGCGACGAACTGGCGGCGCGCGATGCGCAGCTGCGCGCGAGCGAAGCCGAAGTTCGCGCCGCACGCGCCGAGGGCCGCGCCGAAGCGGCGGCGGTCGGCGAGCCGGTGGTGATTCAAAAACGACCGTTCTGGCGCCGCTGACGCTTGGCGCTTGGCATCGAAGCCACGCTGCGCTAGCCTCCCTTTACGTTTACGTAAAGGGAGGCATTTATGGCCAGCCGCGAATTTGACATCATTGTCTATGGCGCCACCGGCTTCACCGGTCGGCTCGTCGCTGAATATCTGACGCAGCATTATGGGGGCAGACCGGACGCGCCGAAATGGGCGATGGCGGGGCGTAGCCTCGACAAGCTTGCCGAAGTACGCGAGCTCATCGGCGCCCCCGCTGATACGCCGCTGGTCGTCGCTGACGCCAGCGATCCCGCTACCCTTGATGCGATGGCTGCGCGCACCAAGGTCGTCCTCACCACGGTCGGCCCCTATCAGCTTTACGGCAGCGACCTGGTCGCGGCGTGTGTGAAGGCGGGCACCGCCTATGCCGACCTGTGCGGCGAACCCGGCTGGATGCGCGAGATGATCGACGCGCACGAGGGTGTGGCGAAAGCATCGGGCGCGCGCATCACCTTCAGCTGCGGCTTCGATTCGATCCCATTCGACCTTGGCGTCCATTTCCTGCAGGCCGAGGCCGTGAAGCGCCACTGCATGCCCGCGCCGCGCGTTAAGGGCCGCGTCCGCAAGATGGCGGGCGGCGCGTCGGGCGGCACCATCGCCAGCCTGACCGAAACCTTGAAGGCCGTCGCGAAAAAGCCGTCGCTCGCGCTGCTGCTCAAATCCTCCTTCGCGCTGACCCCGGGGTTCGAGGGTCCGTCGCAGCCGACCGGCCTGTTCCCCGAATATGACAGCGCCACCGGCACCTGGACCGCACCGTTCGTCATGGCGCCGATCAACACCAAGAATGTCCACCGCACCAACTTCCTACTCGGTCATCCGTGGGGCGCCGATCTGGTGTATGACGAGATGGTGATGACGACGATCGGCGACGCCGGAAAGGCGATGGCGGAAGCAATGGCGAAGGCAAACCCGTTCGGCGAATCCAAGCTCAAACCCGGCGAAGGACCGAGCAAGGAAGAGCGCGAGAACGGCTTCTACGACATCTTGTTCATCGGCGAATATCCCGATGGCACCACGGTTCGCGCCAGCGTTCAGGGCGACCGCGACCCCGGTTATGGCTCGACGTCGAAGATGCTCGCCGAGACTGGCATGGCGCTGCTCGCGAACAAGGGCGCGGGCGGCGTGTGGACCCCCGGTGCGCTGCTCGGCGACGCGCTGATCGCGCGGCTGACCGAGCACGCCGGACTGACCTTCCAGATCGAGGAATAACCGCAAAATGACCACCTCTCCCAGCGCGCTCGACGCGCTGCTATCGACGCTGCGTACCGAAAACGGCGTGGCAAAGGCACATATCGACGACGGCTGGATGCAGGGGCGCACTGCCTATGGCGGGATCAGCTCGGCGGTCGCGCTCGCCGGCACGATGGCACTCCACCCCACCGACACGCCGCTGCGCTATGCGCAGATCAGCTTCGTCGGTCCGGTCGGCGGCGACTGCACGGTGAACACGCGCGTGCTGCGCCAGTCGAAATCCTCGCTGTTTGTCGACGCGGGGGTGTCGAGCGACGCAGGTTTCGGTACCGCCGCGGTTTTTGCCTTTTCGCCCGACCGCGAAAGTCATCTCGACCATAATCGGCTGGCGATGCCCGACGCACCCGCGCCCGAAACGCTGGAGCCCGTCCCCGAACATCACGCGCGCCCCGCCTTTACCCGCCATTTCGACATGCGTCCGACCACCGGCCCGCGCTTTGCCTGGAAAAGCGAGGTCGGCGAATATCTGACCTGGGTCCGCTTTGTCGAAGAACCCGTATGTCATCCCGCCGTCGCGCTGCTCGCGATGGGCGACGCGCTGCCCCCGGCGGCGATGGCGCTGTTCAGCGAGTTCGGGCCGATCAGCTCGATGAACTGGACAGTGAACATGCTGACCGCCGACCCCCGGACCGACGACGGCTGGTGGCTGCTGTCGGCGAAGACCGGCTATGCCCGCCACGGCCTGTCGGTACAGGACATGATGCTGTGGAACCGCGCCGGCGAGCCGGTGCTGAGCGGCAGTCAGGCGATCGCGATTTACGCATGACCCACCTGTCGCCCTATTTCAGCGCTTCCGAGTAAACCGCTAGGGGCCCCCGCTTTCGCGGGGGCGACGAACTACGCTGTTGGCAACGTGACCACCGCATCCAGCCCGCCGGCGGCGCGATTGACCAAGGTAAGCGCCCCGCCCTCGCCCTCGGCGATGTCGCGCGCGATCGACAGCCCCAGCCCCGACCCGCCGGTCGCCCGGTTGCGCGACTGCTCGCCGCGCGCGAAGGGTTCGACCAGCGTCCGGATCTGATCGTCGGACAGGCCGGGGCCATCGTCCGATACAATGATCCGCACCGCACCCGGCGCGCGCTCGACCGATAGGCGCGCACGCACCCCATAAGCCGCGGCATTGTCGATCAGGTTGCGAAGCGCGCGGCGCAGCAGCAACGGACGCGCAAGCACCGCAGCGTCGACGGCCGCCGCCACGGACACATCCTTGCCGCGTTCGCGATAATCAGCGGCCAGTTCTTCGACCAGTCCGCGCAGCGCCACCGGCTCGCGCCCCTCGGTCCCAGCGCCCGACCGCGCCAGCGCCAATATGTCGGTCAGCATCGCCGCCATTTCCTCGATCGACGCAATCATCTTGTCGCGCAGCGCGTCATCTTCGACCTGCTCGACCCGCACCCGCAGGCTGGCGAGCGGGGTTCGCAGGTCATGGCCGACTGCGCCGAGCATCCGGTCCTTGTCTGACAGCATCGTCGCGATCCGGCTGCGATAGGCGTTGAAGGCGATGATCAGGTCGCGGACGTCGGACGGCCCCTCCTCTTCCAGCGGCGTCGCGTCGCGCAGCGCCGGATTGGATCGGGCCGCGCGGGTCAGGTCACGCAGCGGCGCCGCAGCGCGCCAGGCGATGACCATGATCGGTATCAGCAGCAGCAGATAGAGCGACAGCGTCTGCCAGACCAGAAAGCCCTGCAAGCGATTGCCGCTGGTCGGAATACGACCGCGCACCGCGATGTAACGGCCATCGATCTGGGCCGACACGATGACGGTCCTGCCGGGAATATTGGCTCGCAGCCGCGGTCGCTGTGGCAATGCCCACGCATCGACCGACTCGGCGGTGACGTCCGCCTCGCCAAGCAATTTTTCGACATAATCGGCAAGATCGGGCAGCGGGACGGCCCCCGTCGGCAACGGCAGCGGCCGGTCCGAAACCACAAGTTTCTGGGCGCGGTTGGGACGTCCGTGCTCCCCCGACCGCGCATCCTGTTGCGGCGGCAATTCCCCGCGCCGGGCGCGGTCGACCGCATCGATAATCCGCGCCACCGCCATGCCGCCGCCATGCGCCAGCGTCTGCTGGCTCTGGCCGCGCACGAGCAGGGCAAAATTGATCGCTTGCGCGGCGAACAGCATCAGCGCCACAGCAAGGACGAGCTGGCCGATCAGGCTGCGCGGCCACAACCGAATTTTCACGCCGCCGGTCCCATCCGCTTGACTTCGCAGGCCAGCGTATAGCCGCCGCCCCACACCGTCTTGACGATCTGTGGGTGCGCGGCGTCCACCTCGATCTTCTTGCGCAGGCGGCTGACCAGATTGTCGATCGCGCGGTCAAAAATTTCGGCCTCGCGCCCGCGCACCAGGTCGAGCAACCGGTCGCGGCTCATCACCTGCCGCGGATGGCGGACCAGCGCGTGGAGCAAATGATATTCGCCCGATGACAGCGCCACTTCATTGCCCTGGCTATCGACCAGTACGCGTTCCACTTCGCGCAGCACCCAGTCGGCAAAGGCATAGCTGGTTCCGCCGGGATCGAGCACGCGCCCGCCCTGCTGCGTCCGCCGCAGCACGGTGCGGATGCGCGCCACCAACTCGCGCGGGTTGAACGGTTTGACGACATAATCGTCGGCGCCGATCTCCAGCCCGATGATCCGCTCGGTATCCTCGGCGCGCGCGGTCAGCAGGATAACGGGAATGGCGCTGTTCTCGCGCAGGTGGCGGGTCAGCGACAGACCATCCTCGCCGGGCATCATGATGTCGCTGACGACCAGGTCGATCGACTGGGCACGCAGCACCGATCGCGCCTCGGCGGCGCTCGCAGCGGCAGTGACCGCAAAGCCTTGGGCGGTCAGATATTCGGTGAGAGGCTCGCGGATCGACGGTTCGTCGTCGATCAACAGGATGCGCGGGTTGTGGTCGTCGGTCATTGTCGATCCGCTGAAAACGCCAAAGTCGGAACGCTAGTTCGCCCACCGGTCGAACGACCGATGGGCGATAGCTGGCAGGGGCCAGCCGCAAAGGCAATGCCGGGAGGGGGGAAGAAAGCCTGCCCGTCGCCGCCGATCCCTGCCAAATGCCAATTAGCTGGCGGGAACGGCGGGTGCCGCACGCTTGGCGCGCCATTCGCTGCGCTGCGCCTTGCGTTCATCGGCGGTCACCTGGCCATCCTTGTTGGCGTCAGCCGCATCGAAGCGAGCCAGTGCAGCAACCTGGAACTCGGCCTGGCTGATCGCCTTGTCGCCGTTGGTGTCGGCCTTGGCCATCATGCCGCCGTGCATGGCATGGCGCGCTCCACGCTTGCCATGACCGCGCATGCCATGACGTTTGCCTTCGCCGGCTTCGCCAGCCTCGGCGCGCTTGGCGACGCGCTCTGCACGCTTGGCAGCCCGTTCGGCGTTCTGGTTGGTCCATTCGGCCTGGCTGATGCTGCCGTTGCCGTCGGCGTCGAGGCTGGCGAATTTCTTGGCCTGCATTTCGGCGCGCTTCGCCGTCCGATCGGCAGCGTCGATCTTGCCGTCCTTGTTGTAATCCATCTTGGCAAACCGCTCGGCGGCATGCGCCTGCGCTTCAGCGCGCGTCAACGTCCCGTTGCCGTCGGTGTCGGCCTTGGCGCCGCCAGGAGCGGCGAGGACGGGCGCGGCAATCAACGCGGCGCCCAGCGTCAGAAACGAAATCTTCTTGCACATGGTACGAACTCCTTCAGGGGATCGATCCGGGGGATGACCGGATCCCGATGAAGGCGTTCTAGGCGTCATTTGTCCCAGCCACTTGCCGGATCGACGCAAAATTGTCGCAAATTGTCGCAGTTTGGCGGCGCCGTTCATTTTCGCGACAACCGCGACAGCCTTGCGCGCAAAAATGCAAGGGTGCGCGCACCACCGATGCACGCACCCGTTCCAACAGCAACAGCGTCGATTACGGACTAACCGGCGAATCCTCGTCATCGTCGGAAATCAGGACGATGGCGGTGATCCCGGCGAGCAAACCGACCAGACCGATGATCCAGCTCGAATCGCCTTCAAGATTGCTTTCGCCAGCAACGGACGATGGCGCCCGCGCACCCACCGCCGCGGATGCCGCGACCGGCGCCAATACGGCTGACGATGCCGCCAGCGCGATGACGAGCTTTTTGGCCATATGCATTTCATTCTCCATCGATTGATCAGAAGGGGTGAGCACGATCAACGACCCGGCCGCGCCGATTGATCCCCGGCTGGGGCGGCGTTCGTCGCGTTAATCGGACGGGTCGGCGGGGCGTCGGCCGCACGGCGGGTTCGATCAGGGGTTGCTCGCCGCGCGCGTCCGGGCTTATGCGGCGTCAAGATAACAGGAGATATTATGGCCGCATCGCTACCCCTTCGCCTGCTGCTGACCGCCGCCAGCCTGGGCCTTTTCCTGCCCGCCGCGATCGCCGCTGAGCCCACGCAAGGGACCGCCTGGCTCAACCGCCAGATGGCCGCGCTGACCGAACGCAATGGCGCAGACGGCTGGCACGTTACCCCGAGCGGCCTGCGCTGGCGCCGCATCGCGGGCGACGGCAGCGGCGCGCACCCCGCCCCCACCGACGTCGTGACGGTGCACTATGTCGGCACCCTCGCCGACGGACAGGAATTCGACAGCTCGATCAAGCGCGGCACGCCGACCAGCTTTCCGCTCAATCGCGTCATTCCAGGGTGGCAAGAAGGCGTGGGGCTGATGGGCGTCGGCGACAAGGTTGAACTCGCGATCCCCTACCAGCTCGCCTATGGCCCCGAAGGAAAAGGCCCGATCCCGGGCGCCGCGACCCTGCTGTTCACGGTCGAGTTGCTGAAGATCGAGCGTTGATCCGCGGCGTGCAGGATCCTTCATAAAGCACCGGCTTGCGCGGCTTCAGACGGCTTGGCCACTGAACCGGGGTCGGCTAGTTTGCCCTAGGCTGATCACCCGCGGTCGCGCTTGCGAGCAAGAGCAGCCAGGCGGTGTGCGGGATCCATTGTTCGATCCAGCGCCAGTTTTCGGAATCCGGTCCCGGGGCAAAGGTGATGCCCCGGCCTTCATCGCTCGTATCCGACCCCGTGATGCCGTTCGAGACGCCGCCGCGCACCATGGCGCCCGCGCTCTCGGCGTGCGGCGGATTCTTTGCACCGAAGCCATAAACCATGCTGAGGTCATAGGGATTACGACCCAGCGTCCAGTCGATTTGCGCCTGTGCAAAGGCGGCGAGTTCGGGGGCGACGCCGAATGCCTTGCCCGGCTGCGGCGCGGTGGCGCGCCCGCCTAGCACCGCTGCGACCGATAGCGATGCGAGACGGGCGCTTTCTCCCTGCCACCAATAGCCCGTCTCATTGGCGTGCGGCATGAAGAAACCTTCGCGAACGCGCGGATCGCGTTGCTTCGTCTTGAAGTCATAGAGTTGGAAACTTTGGCGCGGATAGGCGAAGGGGTTGGCGACGCTGGCGTCCAGTTTGAGCTGGGCGGCCAGCACGCGCGCGATCGTCGCCTTCGCTGCTGCGTCCCGAGCAGGGTCGTTTTCGATCGCGAGATAGGCGACGAGCGCGACAACCGGCAGTCCGGCCTCGGCGCCGTGGTAGAAGGGCCGGTCGCTATCGTCAGAGCGAAACCAGCCCCGGTCGGTCAGTCGCCCGTTGAGCGCTGCCGCGCGGCCACGGGCAGCATCGAGATAGACCGGCTTGCCGGTCGATTCGAACAATTCGGTGGCGGCCAGCAACGCGCTATAATCGTCGATGATATTTTCTTTGCCATCATCGGCATAGCGCAGGTTGTTCGCCTGAAGATGGGCAAAGGCGCGTTCGGCGTCGGCGAGATATTGATCGGCGGTGAAAGCCCCTTTCACGCCCTTTTCCCTGGACAGCCGGGCGATCCGCGCCAGCGCGGCGATCGCCGCCCCCGCCCCTTCGCGAAAGGCCGCAGGATAATCGTCCGAATAGACCCCGTCGCGTCCCGTATACGCGGTGAGCACGCGTTCGGCGCCCGGGGTGCCCCAGCGGTCGAACACGGTCATGTAGAAATAGCCCTCGGGCGCGAGCAGGCGGTGCAGGAAATCGGCGCCCCACAGCGCTTCGGCGATCACCGCGTCTTCGGCGCCATGTTCGCGAAATTTGGCAGGTGCCAGATCATAGCTTTTGGCCAGCGCCCAAGCCGCGAATCCCGTCTGCTGCGGGTTGAAGAAGTTGGCGTAGGACAGGTGCGACAGATATTTGCCGTTGTCGCCCCCGGCGTCCTTCCACCCTCCCCAGACGTCGACGAAGCGGTTGCCGCCATGGACGCGGATATTGCGATCGGCGGGGTCGGTGTGACGACTGAGCCGAAAATAATCGACCAGCGCCTGCCCGGTGACGCCGAACAACGCCCCGTCAGCCAACACAAAAGCGGGCGAACGGGCGCTTGTCTTTCCTATCGAGACTTCGATCGCATAGGCAGCGGGCTCCCGAACATGGGAAAAATCGGCGGCGAAATAGCGTTTGCCGACGCCCCATTCAGTAAATTCCGGAAGCCTTTCCAATGCGCCGGTCGCAACCGGTTTGCCGTCGCGCAGCAAGGTGAAACCGCCGGCTTCCGCCAAGCCCTCATATTCGACGATCGCCGTTTTGCTGCCGGTCCGCTCCAAAGCGACCTGGTTGACATGGAGCTTGAGGCTGTCGGCCGAAGCGGGCGACGCCCAACCGAGCGCTGCGCCGATCGCGATCGCCGCCCCCAGACAATGTTTCACCCCCGACATCCCTCTCTCCCTTGTCCGCGCCGCCATGCTCTTATCGCTCTATACGCTAGCCCAGGCCCGCCTACCCGTCGTGTCCTTGTCAGGCGCGCGCGTCAGAAGGTCACCCGGGCGCGCAAGCCATAGCTTCGCGCATCGTTAAGGAAGCGCAGATTGAGCGAAGATCCGACCAGCGCCTTCGTCGATGCCTCTTCGTTCATCAGGTTGGACGCCCACGCTTCGAAACGGAAATTGCCGATCGTATAACCCGCCCCAAGGTTGAGCGTCGCAAAGCCCTTTTGCTTGTCGGGAAAGCCCGCCTCCAGTGCCGTCAGACGCGTACCATCAAGGAAAACGATGTCGTTCTCGTTGAACTGCGACAGATAATAGGATGAGCGATAAGCAAGCAAGGCCTGCCAATCGAACTTGCCCGGACCGGCATCGAAATGTTGCGACAGCCGCGCGGTGATGTTGAGTTTCGACGCCAGCGGCAGGTCGTTGCCCTTCAGGCTGATCAACGGCGAATTGCCCCCTGCGCTAAAGTCCTGCGCGCGCGAATCCGCGACCACACCGTCGGTGACCTTGGTATCGAGCCAGACAAAATTGAGGTCGAGCCCGAAATTCCCGGGCAGGCGGAAACCCGTTTCCGCTTCGATGCCATAGAGCCGCGAGGCGCCCACGTTACGATTGACCAATGCGAAGCCGTTGCACGGCGGGGTCGCGGTCGGATCGAAGTTGATGCAGGTCAGATCCTGGAAGACCTGGTTATTATACTCATAGTAGAAACCCGTCAGGTTGAAGGTCGCGCGGCGGCCAAAGGCATCGAAGATATTGCGCGTTCCGACCTCATAGACGAGGACGTCTTCGGGCTTGTATGTTTCTGGCACCAGATCGGGATCGAAGCTGTCGTTGAAACCACCCGACTTGTGGCCGGTCGAGACCTTGGCATAGAGCATCGAGTCTTCGCCAACATCGAGTTCGAACCCCGCGCGCCAGTCGACATAGTTGAACTTGGAGCGGCCAAACTGCTGCGTCGGGATTGTGAGGTCGGCGTAGGTGTGTGCCCCATCGGCGGGGCAATCGACAAAGCCATTGTCGATGTCGGGCCGATCGAGACATGTGCCGAGCGGATTGGTGCCATTGGCGATCGCCTGGATCTGCTGGATCAACGTGTCGCGGCGGCCGGGCGCGCTGATACCTTCGATCAGGAAACGGGCGCGCTCCTGCGGGGTATCAAGATCGCGAACATCGAAATTGGGCCGGTTGAGTCCTGACGGGACGAAACCTTCGGTTCCGAGGCGCGTCGCAAAGCAGCATGCGAAATCCGCGCCGCCGAGCGTCAATGCCCAGTTACCGCCGATGCCATAACGCGACTTCTTTTCGTCGGTGTAGCGCAAGCCGCCAAAGATGCGGATACGGTCGGTCACGTCGAACGTGCCGTCACCGTAGAAGGCGAAGCTTTCACCCTGGACGTCGGGCATCGTATATTCGGTACCCGAATAGCAACAATAGCCACGGTCAGCGAGCGAGAAGAAGAAAACCTCCTGATCTTCCTGGAAATAGAAGGCGCCTGCATTCCAGCGGAAGCGCTGGTCGGCATTGGCGAACAGGCGCAGCTCATAGACCTGGCTTTTCGATTTTGTTTCCCAAAAGGTGTTCGAAAAATTGTCGTACTGGATGGCGTCAAGATCGCGCAGCGGATAGGCGATCCCGTCACTGCTGGCATTGTTCTGCTCGAAATGGACCGACCGATAGCTGGCGCTCGCCTCGGCGGAGAAGGTGCCGAAATCATACAGGATCTTGCCCTGGACGCCCCAAAGCTCGTTGGTCATGTCGCCCTGGGTACCGCGATAGACGACATCTTTCAGCTTGAGCCGGTCGGCAGTGAGCCCGCTGTCGGTGACCGCGCCCCAGATGCTCGAACCCGGATAGCCCGTCCCCGTTTCCTTGCCATAATCGCCGATCAGCGAGACGCTTAGCGCGTCGCTCGGCTCCCACAGCAGCGACGCGCGGCCTGCATAATTTTCCTCGAGCCCCGCGGGCTTCAGCGCGCGCGCCTCGGCGCCGGTCGAGGCGTTGCGATAGCCGAAGTCCTTGTTGACATACATGCCGGCAACCCTGGCGGCGAAGGTCTCGCCAAGCGGGATATTCAGTGCGCCCTCTGCACCATAGGACGAGCGATTGGATATCTCCGCCTGCGCATATCCGCCAAATTCGCCCAGCTTCGGCTTTGCGGAGATGATGTTGAGCGTGCCAGCCAGCGCGTTGCGACCGAAAAGCGTGCCCTGCGGCCCCTTGCTCACCTCAACCCGTTCGAGGTCATAGAACATCACCCCCAACCCGCGCGGACGCGGGATGTAGGTGCCGTTGAAGTGCGGTGCCGCTGCCGGGTCGCCAAGTTCGGTATTGTTGGCTGACCCGACCCCGCGGATGAAGATGTCGACATTGCCTTCGGCGTTCGAGATGTTGAGGCCGGGTACCGCGACCTGCAAATTGCGCAGATCGGCAATGCCGTCGAGACGCAGCTGATCGGCTGTGAACGCCTGCACGACCCCCGACACGTCCTGCAGATTTTGCTCGACGCGGTTCGCGGTGACGATGATTTCGTCCGAAGCGGGTGTTGCGGATGCATCCTGCGCTACAGCGATCCCCGGCTGGGCGGAAAAGCCGATCGCCGCGCATGCGCTCCCAAGCCACAAACGGCGACGAAAATTGACGTTGGACCTCTTAAGCCGGCTCCGCATGCCTACCTCCCCTTGATGGATCGTGTCCGGCGTTCATCGCCAGCCATCCGTTGTGCGATCACAGGATCGTCGGCGCCCGCTGATGCGGCCTGCAAACGACATCTGATTCTGTCGCAGCTTAAGCGCTCCCATCACAGCATGTCAATATTACTTCTATTGGATGTTTTTATTTATTGGCCCGCACGGGCTTGGGGCGCGCTCCCCACCCGCGGCTCAAAAGCGCGGCATGCGTTGAGGTCGCGGTTCGCCGAGGATTTTGTTGACGTCCAGCCGGTCCTGCCGCTCGTGCAGAAGCAGGTCGAAGCGCGGCGAGAGCATCTCGTGGATCGGCAATACTGCGGCGCCGAGGATCGAACTATCCTCCTGATGTTCGGACAGGACGATGCGCGGCGGCGCGCCGGCGACGGCTGCGCGTACCGAGTGGCGGAGCGGCATCGCTAGCGCCACGACGCGCTCGGCCAGCGCGCGGGGCGCCGAGCCACCGATGACGATCGTCGCTGGGTCGAGCATATTCTCGATAATGCACACCGCGCTGCGCAAATGCGTCGCCGCCTGCGTACACCATTCCATCAGGCGCGGATCTTCGTCGGCCAGCAGGGCGCCGATTTCCGATTGGCTCAGCTCGTCATCGGGTGTTCCACGGATGAATTCGGACAGCGAATGCAGCGAAAGATAGCGTTCGAGGCAGCCATGATTGCCGCAATAACAGGCCTTGCCATGCGGCACGATCGGGATGTGACCGATCTCGGTGGCATTGCCGTTGGCGCCGCCATGGGCGCTTTTGTTGATGACGAGCGTACCGCCAAGGCCGACGCCGAAATGCAGGTAGAAAAAGCCGTCAAGATTCTGCGCCACGCCAAAAAGCGATTCGCCCAGCGCACCCGCGACGCTGTCGATATTGTGAAAGACGTGAAAGCCGGTCGCCCGCCGGATCTGGTCGAGAATCGAGAGATTGGTCCACCCTTCCAGCGCGGTCGGACCGACAAAGCTGAGGTCGGGAACGTCAAAGGGGCCGGGCAACGCGACGCCGACCCCCCATATCCGCTGCGCATCCGACGACCGGCGCGACAGATCGCGAACGATCGCGACGACCGCCTCCAGCGTGGCACGCTGGTCGCGCGCATCGATGTCCTGTTCGACGCGATGGAGCACTTCACCCACCAGATTGACCAGCGCCGCCGTCACCCTGCGCGGCTCCAGGCTGATGCCGATCGAATCGCCGCCGCGCGGATTGAGTGCGTAAGCCATCGGCGGCTGGCCGCGCGATTTCGCGCCTGTAATCCGTTTCGATACGATCAGACCCAGCGATTCGAGGTCCTGCGTGATGTTCGCAACGGTTTGCGGGCTGAGCGAAACCAGGTCGATGATGTCCTTGCGCGCCACCTCTTTTTGCCGCCGGATCACGTCGAGCACGATCCGGCGATTATAGGGGGCGCTCGATTGCTGGGTGGCTCCCCTGCTGGTCATATTCGCACTCCACAAGCCCAATTCCGACAGGTCTTACGAAAGCGGCGCGGTCATGGCCAGCTTTTGATTTCTTCTATCCGATAGATTTATTAATTGACAGCGACCCTCCCGATCGACCATTATCCGGGCAACGGCCTGTAGGGTCATCAGGGGAGGACACCAAGGCCAGCCAAGCGCTGTGCCGTGATCCGATCCGCCAAAGCAGATCGAGCAGAAGCAGTTCATGACGCAACACGACGCCGCCGCGCCCGGCCTCACCATCATCGGCGACATTTGTATCGACCTGATCCTGGGCACCGTCGACGGCTGGCCGGCGATTGGCACCGAGACGTTGATGGAGCGCAGCGAGATGCGCGCAGGCGGGTCGGCGGGAAACACCGCGCTCGCCATGCGGTACCTCGGTGCGCCATGCCTGCTCTTTTCGGAGGTAGGAAATGATTCCTTCGGCGGGTGGCTGGCCCAACAATTTGCGGATGTCAGCACCGACCTTCATGGCTGCGACGCAGCAACGTCGATCTCGACGGGGATCATTCATGATTGCGGGGAACGCACCTTCTTCACGACGCGTGGGCATCTTGAAAAACTGTGCTGGCAGAATATCGAGCGACAGATCCACGCCGCCCCCTTCCCGGGAGCGATCGCGCTTTTGACCGGCGTGTTCCTGTTGCCGCGAATGCGCGCAGTTTATGACACGATCATCGCCACGTTGCGCAAGCTCGGCTATCAGATCGCATTGGATACAGGTTGGCCTTCGGGTGGCTGGACCGAAGCGACCCGCGGCGAAATGCTGGGCTGGGTCGCCGCTTGCGATCATATTTTGTTGAATGAAATCGAAATCACCGCGCTCGCCGGAGAGGATGACCTCGACCGCGCGATGCAGCGGCTTGCACCCGCGCTACGCCCCAATGCGACGCTGATCGCCAAAACCGGCCCCAAAGGCGCCGTAGGGCTCCAAGCCGGGACCAGAGTCGCCAGTACCGCGCCGCTCGTGCAACCGTTCGACACGATCGGCGCCGGCGATTCCTTCAACGCCGGTTATCTCGACGCACGCCTGCGCGGCGCGTCGCTGGCGGACGCGCTGGGAGCGGGTTGCCGAACAGCCGCACGGGTGATCGCGCGCTTTCCGCGCCAAGCGATCGAGCAAGGCGAGTTCGCGATCGACCGCGCGCTGGCGGAGTCCTGACACAAGAAACTATATCGGTCGCGGGAGAGGGAAAATGGCCAATCGGACGCTGGTGGTTTGCTACATATTGATCGTGTGGTTCGCGATCTCGTTCGTAACCAACATTATCGGCCCACTGATGCCGGTAATTATCCGGGATTTCGGTCTGAGCCTGACGCTTGCCGGCTTCCTCCCCTTCTCATTCTTCCTCGCTTACGGAGTGGTGTCGATCCCCGCCGGCATCATGGTTGAAACGGTCGGCCCAAAAACGACGCTCGTGACCGCTTTTTGCCTCAATCTGACCGGAGCGCTGCTGTTCGCATTGCTGCCAAGTTATGCGGTTGCCGTTGGCGCCCTGTTTGTCATCGGCGTGGGCATGGCGATGTTGCAGGTGGTGATCAATCCGCTGATGCGCACTGCCGGGGGCGAGGCGAACTTCGCGTTCTTTTCGGTCATGGGCCAACTTGTTTTCGGCCTTGCTTCCTTCGTCAGCCCCTTGGTCTTTGCCGCCATGATGGCGCGTGGTACGCGGAACGCGTCTCTATTTGGCTTGCCCGCGACCGACCCGGCGTGGATCGCGCTCTACTGGGTTTTCGGCGCCATTTTTGCCGTGCTGATCGTCGGCACGATCGCAATGCGCGTTCCCCATATCGTCCTGAAAGCCGACGAGCGCGCGGGCAACGCCCTTGCCTATCGCCAGCTCATTGCGGATCGCAAGGTTCGGTTCTTTTTTCTCGCCATCGCCGCTTATGTCGGCACCGAACAGAGCCTTGCCAACTGGATGTCGCAATTTCTGGCAACCTATCACGGCGTCGCGCCCGAAACCGAAGGTGCGCGCGCGGTCGCGATGTTCTGGGGCTGGATGGTGATCGGCTGCGCGCTGGGACTGGTCCTGCTCAAGCTCATCGATTCCAAAATCGTGCTGCGTATCGCGGCGATCGCCGCAATCGCCTGCGTCGCGGCGGCGCTGTTCGGCGGGCGGAGTGCGTCGCTGATCGCCTTCCCCGCCGCAGGCCTGTGCATTTCGGTGATGTTTTCCATCATCTTCGCCCTGGCGCTGAATTCGGTATCGCGCGACCATGGAGCGTTTTCGGGAATATTGTGCACGGGGATATTGGGCGGCGCGATCGCCCCGCTTCTGGTGGGTATCGTCGGCGAATGGATGGGGCTCAGAGCCGCCTTGCTTATCGTCTTTGCTTTGCTTGGCTTCATTCTCAGCGTCAGTTTCTGGGCCGATCCGCTTACACGCAACCAGACGATCGACCTGCGAAAGCGGCTGCGTCCGGCTGTCGCGGCGGAGGGCGACAGCCAATGATCGCCGAACAAACGCTTATGCACGCGGAAGCGGCCAGCGCCGCCGCAATCGTCGCGGCGCAGCTTGTCGGCGCGGCGGACAGCATCGAACCGCTAGCGCGGCGGCTTTGCGCGGACAGTCCGCAGATGGTCGCGACGTGCGCACGGGGCAGTTCCGATCACGCCGCCACCTTTGCCAAATATCTGATCGAAACCCGGTTGGGGATCCCGGTAACCTCGGCGCCGCCCTCGATAAGCTCGGTCTATCAGGTCACACCGAAATTGTGCGACGCGCTGTGGATCGCCATTTCGCAGTCGGGACAAAGCCCCGACCTGCTCGCCGCTACCCAAGCGGCAGCGCGATCGGGCGCGCAGACCGTCGCACTCGTCAACGCCCCGGGCGCGCCACTGGCGGAGATCGCCGACACGGTGATCTCGATCGGCGCCGGCGCCGAACGGTCGGTGGCGGCGACCAAAAGCTACATCGCAACGCTGACGGCATTGGCGAACCTGGTCGCGCGGTGGAGCCGCGACCGGACGCTTGCCGACCAGCTATTGGCGATACCCGACAAACTGGCAGCAGCTTGGGAGCTCGATTGGTCGCCGCTCGCCGACGGCCTGACGATGGCGCGCGGCCTCTACGTCATCGGACGCGGGCCGGGCCTGGGAATCGCGCAGGAGGCGGCGCTCAAGTTCAAGGAAACTTGCGGTCTGCACGCCGAAGCCTTTAGCGCCGCCGAAGTTCGCCACGGGCCATTGGCGCTGGTCGGCGCCGATTTCCCGCTCCTCGTGTTTCGCCAGAGCGACGAAAGTGCCCAAGGCATCGACCGGCTGGCAGCCGAGGTGGGCGAACGCGGCGGCCGCGTATTTGTCGTCGGCGGCGGTGTTCCCGGCACCATCAGCCTGCCTACGATCGCCGGACATCCGGTGCTGGAGCCCATCCTGCAAGTCCAGACCTTTTATCGCGCGGTGAACGCGCTGGCGGTTCAGCGCGGATATGATCCCGACAATCCGCGCCATCTGCGCAAGGTGACCGAAACCGTTTGAAATCGCGACTGCCGGATCGCGGGATGATCGATCATCGGCTTGGGACCGATTGCAGTGAACGCTCCCTCACTGCGCCCCGATCGGCAGACAAATTGGCGTGAATCTGGCGAATATTGTTGGAGCGGGTAGCGGGAATCGAACCCGCCTAGCTAGCTTGGAAGGCTAGAGCATTACCACTATGCTATACCCGCTCACCCAAGGTCGGCGGCGATTGCCAGTTTGCCCCATCTTCGTCAAGCCCGGCGTCGTGCGCATCGTTGAGAACATCATGGCAACATGCTAAAGCTGCGCCGTGCACGACGACGCGGACCTCAACCCCGGTGACGGCGCGGACGCCCCTGTTCGCAAGATCATCCATGTCGACATGGACGCCTTTTACGCGTCGGTCGAGCAGCGCGACGATCCGGCGCTGCGCGGGCAGCCGGTCGCGGTCGGCGGATCGTCGCGGCGCGGCGTCGTCGCGGCGGCAAGTTACGAGGCGCGCAAGTTCGGGGTGCGGTCAGCGATGCCGAGCATCACCGCGAAGCGCCAGTGCCCGGCGCTGATCTTTGTCCCGCCGCGGTTCGAGGTGTACCGCGACATCTCGCACCAGATCCGCGCGATCTTTCGCGACTATGCCGACGAGGTCGAACCGCTGTCGCTCGACGAGGCCTATCTCGACGTCAGCGCCGACAAGATGGGATTGGGCAGCGCAACCGCGACCGCCAGGCTGATCCGCCGCCGAATCCGCGAGGAAACCGGCCTGACTGCGTCTGCCGGCGTTTCCTATAACAAGTTCATCGCCAAGCTGGCGTCCGACCAGAACAAGCCCGACGGATTGACCGTCATCCCGCCGGGCAAGGGCGCCGCGTTCGTCCAGACATTGTCGATCCGCCGTTTTCACGGCATCGGGCCGGTGACAGCGGCGAAGATGGAAGGGCTCGGGGTTTTTTCAGGCGCCGATCTCGCGGCAAAAGACCCGCTGTGGCTGGCAGAGAATTTCGGCAACAGCGCCGAATGGCTGTTCAACCTGGCGCGCGGTATCGACCATCGGCGGGTCAAATCGAACCGCCCGCTGAAGTCGCTGGGTGGTGAACGCACCTTCTTCAACGACCTGATCACCGATACCGAAATTCGCGAGGCGCTCGCGCATGTCTGCACCGTCGTGTGGGACCGCGCCGCGAAGAAAGGGGCGCGCGGGCGGACGGTCACGCTGAAGCTGCGCTACGCCGATTTCCGGACGATCACTCGGGCGAAATCGGTGGCGGCGCCGATATTGGACGGCGCCGCGTTGCTGGCGGCGGGCGAAGCGATCCTGGCGCCGCTGCTACCGACCGAACAGGGCATACGCTTGCTGGGGCTGACGCTCAGCAAGTTCGAGGGCGAAGATGATGAGGATGAGGCCGAGACGGCGGGGCCGACCGATCTGTTGAGTCTGATCTGACCGACACCGTCGCCCCCGCCTTCGCGGGGGCAACGGACTCTATTCAGCCAACGCCCCCAGCCGCCGTTCCTTGGTCGCGGTAAAGCGAATGTCGGGATTGCGCTGGGTGATATAGCCCACTTCCCACCCGTCCTTCGCCATGAACACCGGCGCGCCGTCGCGATCGGTGGCGCTCGCGCCGCGATGTTCGGACTGGAACGCCTTCAGCTTTGCGGCGTCATCGCTGGCGATCCAGCGCGCGGTTTCCCAAGGCGACTGCTCCAGTTTCGCCTCGACTTTATATTCCACGTCGAGGCGGCTGATCAGCACCTCGAGCTGCAACTGGCCGACCACGCCGACGATCATGTTCGATCCGATCTCGGGGTAGAAAACCTGGATGATCCCCTCCTCCGCCATATCGTCGAGCGCCTTGCGCAGTTTCTTGGTCTGCGTCGGGTCGACCAGCGCGACGCGGCGCAGCAATTCGGGGGCGAAATTGGGCAGCCCGGTGATCGTGATGTCGGTGCGTTCGGACAGCGTATCGCCGACGCGGAGCGTGCCGTGGTTGGGAATGCCGATGATGTCGCCGGGAAAGGCCTCCTCGGCCATTTCGCGGTCCTGCGCCAGGAACAGCATCGGGCGGCTGATCGCAATCGCCTTGCCCGTGCCGCCCTGCATCAACCGCATCCCGCGCTCGAACTTGCCCGAACACAGGCGCATGAAGGCGATGCGGTCGCGGTGCGCGGGGTTCATATTGGCCTGCACCTTGAACACGAAGCCGGTCACCGCACTGTCTGTCGGCTCGACCGGTGCCGGTTCGGCGGGCTGTGGCTGCGGCCCCGGGGCGTGGTTCGCGAGCGCCGCGAGCAGGTCGACGACGCCGAATTCCTTGAGCGCGGACCCGAAATAGACCGGCGTCAGATCGCCATTTCGATACGCCGCCGCGTCGAACTCGGCATAGCAGGCCGAGGCCAGCTCGGTTTCTTCCTTGAGGTGCGCGAGCGCGTCAGCGCTGATCTCGGCCGCCAGCGCCGGGTCATCCAGCCCCGCCACCTTGGCGCGGTGCCCTTCATACATCCGCGACGCATCGGCGCCCGGTTTCATGATCGCCGGATCCACGAGATCGTAGATTCCTTCGAACTGCCCGCCCATCCCCGCGGGCCAGTTCATCGGGGTCACGTCGAGCGCCAGCCGGTCGGCAACCTCGTCGAGCAATTCGAACGGCGGCAGCCCTTCGCGGTCGACCTTGTTGATGAAGGTGATGATCGGCACCGAACGCAGGCGGCAGACTTCGAACAGTTTCAGCGTCTGCGGCTCGATGCCCTTGGCGGCGTCGATCACCATCACCGCGCTGTCAACCGCGGTCAGGGTGCGATAGGTATCCTCGCTGAAATCCTCGTGTCCCGGCGTGTCGAGCAGGTTGAATACCAGCCCGGCATGTTCAAAGGTCATCACCGACGAGGTGACCGAAATCCCGCGCTGCTGCTCGATCTTCATCCAGTCGGAACGCGCACGCCGCGCTTGCCCGCGCGCCTTGACCTCGCCCGCGATATGAATAGCCCCGCCTGCGACGAGCAATTTTTCGGTCAGCGTCGTCTTGCCCGCGTCGGGGTGCGAGATGATGGCAAAGGTGCGGCGTTCGGGATGCTTCTGGGACATGGCGGGCGCCTAGCAGCGGCGCGGCAATGTGGGAAGGGGTTGGTGCAATGCAGCAATCTTGCCGCGTCCTGGAGGAGAATCGCGTGACCACCAAAAAAGCCCCGCCGGATCGCACCGACGGGGCCATTTTTTTGCCCGCAAGGGCGGCCCGGCTTACGCCGCGCCGTGCGCCAGCGCCGCGAGGAGCAGGATCGCCACGATATTGGTGATCTTGATCATCGGGTTGACCGCCGGCCCCGCGGTGTCCTTGTACGGATCGCCGACGGTGTCGCCGGTCACCGCGGCCTTATGGGCTTCGCTTCCCTTGCCGCCGTGGTTGCCGTCTTCGATATATTTCTTGGCATTGTCCCATGCGCCGCCGCCCGAGGTCATCGAGATGGCGACGAACAGCCCGCCGACGATCACGCCAAGCAGGAGCGCACCGAGCGCTTCGAGCGCCGCGGCCGGTCCTGCGACCGAACGGATCACGAAGAACACGACGATCGGCGCCAGCACCGGCAGCAACGACGGGATGATCATTTCCTTGATCGCCGCCTTGGTCACCAGATCGACCGTGCGCGCATAGTTCGGCTTGCTTTCATAGGTCATGATGCCGGGGTTGTTCTTGAACTGGTCGCGAACATCCTTGACGACTTCACCCGCAGCGCGGCCGACCGCGGTCATGCCCATCGCCCCGAACAGGTACGGCAGCAGCGCGCCGAGCAGCAGCCCGACGATGACATAGGGCGACGACAGCGAGAAGGTCAGCGGCTCGGTCAGCCCCAGCGCCGCCGAATATTCGGTGATGTCGGCGGTATAGGTGCCGAACAGCACCAGCGCCGCAAGACCCGCCGAACCGATGGCATAGCCCTTGGTCACCGCCTTGGTGGTGTTGCCCACCGCGTCGAGCAAGTCGGTCTTTTCACGCACGCTGTCGTCAAGGCCCGCCATTTCGGCAATGCCGCCGGCGTTGTCGGTGACCGGGCCATAGGCGTCGAGCGCGACGACCATGCCGGCCAGCGCCAGCATCGCGGTCGCGGCAAAGGCGATGCCGATCAGCCCCGCCAGCATATAGGCGATGATGATGCCAGCGCAGATCACCAGCGTGGGCAGTGCGGTCGATTCCAGGCTGATCGCCAGCCCTTGAATGACGTTGGTGCCATGACCGGTTTCCGAAGCCTTGGCGATCGAGCGCACAGGCCGATAGTTGGTGCCGGTGTAATATTCGGTGATCCAGATGATCAGCCCGGTGATGATCAGGCCGAGCAGCGAGCAATAGAACAGCGAACGACCGTTGAAATCGGTCCCGGGGATCAGCGCTTCCATGCTGCCCAGCGCATATTGGGTCGAGAACCAGATCGCCGGGATCGACAGGATCGCGGTGACGAGAAAGCCCTTGTACATCGCGCCCATGACATTCGTCCCGTTACCGAGACGGACGAAATAGGTGCCGATGATCGAGGTGATGATGCAGACGCCGCCCATCAGCAGCGGCAGGCTCATCAGCGGCACGAGCATCTCGCCCGCCCCCTTCAGCAGCAACGCCATCAGCACCATGGTAGCGCCGACGGTGACGACATAGGTTTCGAACAGGTCGGCGGCCATACCGGCGCAGTCGCCGACATTGTCGCCGACGTTATCGGCGATCACCGCCGGGTTGCGCGGATCATCCTCGGGGATCCCAGCCTCGACCTTGCCGACGAGGTCGGCGCCGACGTCGGCGGCCTTGGTAAAGATGCCGCCGCCCAGACGCGCGAAGATCGAGATCAGCGAGGCGCCGAAAGCCAGCGCGACGAGCGCGTCGACAACAGTGCGGTCCTCACCGCCAACGGTATAACCGCCGGGGCCGATCAGATACCAGAAGAAGACCGAGATCGCGAGGAGCGCGAGGCCCGCCACCAGCAGGCCGGTGATTGCGCCGGCGCGGAACGCCATGGTTAGACCCGCCTGCAATCCGGTCTGCGCCGCGGCCGCAGTGCGCACGTTCGCTTTGACCGAAATATTCATGCCGATGTATCCGGCAACCCCCGACAGGACGGCGCCAATAACAAAGCCCGTCGCCGAAATCGCGCCGAGGAACATTCCAACGAGCACGGCGACGACGACGCCGACGATGGCGATGGTACGATATTGGCGGCCCAGATAGGCTTTGGCGCCTTCCTGAATGGCGCCAGCAATTTCCTGCATCTTTTCGTTACCCGCCGAGGCGCTGAGCACCTGCCGCGAGGTAATGAAGCCATAGAGCACGGCGACAAGGCCGCACGCTATCGCGATCATAACCGGATCAATCATGAATTTCCTTCCCCATTGAACGGGGCGGACCCAGTGAACAGTCGAGCACGTCCGACTTATGATTGCCGGTTCGCCCTCTCCCCTGATGCGACCGCCCCAATATTTGGACGCCGCGTTATGGGAATAAAGAAAGCCTAGGGCAAGCCCGGTTTTTCGGCACTTTTGTAACGGTTTCGCGTCAATGTATGAAACCGAGACGCTCGGGCAGCGCGATGCGTTGGGCGCGGTGCGTCAGCAGCAGCCCCTCGCCCACCCCGGCATGGCCGATCGGCGTCGCCGCGATATTCAACGCAGCCGCAATCTCGCGGATTGCGCCTGCCGATCCCGGATCGGCCGCGAAAAGCAATTGATAATCGTCGCCGGCGCTCGCCGCCGCCAGCCGGGTATCGACGACGTCGGGGCGCACTGCGAGCAAGGCCGCAGACAGCGGCACTGCCTCCAGCATCAGGACTAGCTCACACCCGCTGGCGGTCGCCATCCGTTCGGTGTCGATCAGCAGCCCGTCGGAAACATCCATCATCGCATGAACGTGGGGCGCCACCGCCTGCCCGAAGGTCAGCTGCGGCTGCGGGCGGCGATAGGCGGCAAGGCAGGTCTCGTTTGCTTCCTCGTGACCGAGGCGCATCGCAAGGCCTAGCCCGGCATTGCCGATTGAACCCGTTACCCACAGCTGATCGCCGGGCCGCGCCCCCGATCGCGACGGCGCCCCGCCCGGCGGCGCGCGGCCGATCGCGGTCAGCCCGAAACTGCGCGGCGCACCCGCAGGCGCGCGCACCGTATCGCCGCCAAGCAGAATGACGCCAAAGCGGCGAAGCGCCAGATCGAGCCCTTCCACGAACGCCACGTCCCATTCCGCGTCGCCCAGGCTATACCCAACGAGCACGCCAACCGGTGCGGCGCCTTTCGCGGCAAGATCCGACAGGTTCACCGCGACAAGCTTCCACGCGACATCCTGCGGCGTGTCGTCGGGCAGGAAATGCACGCCCTCGACGATCATGTCGTGGGTGAGGACCAGCCCTTCCCACTCGGCGGCATCGTCGGTCAGGCCGCGCGCGGCGGGGTCAGCGGCGATGGCGCGCAGACGGGCGATGAAATCGGTTTCGGACATGCGATACCCTCTCACCCAGAACAATGTGCCCTAATTCCGCTCGTGTCGAGCGAAGTCGAGACACGCTTGGGACGGGCTACGGTCTGCGTATCTCGACTTCGCTCGACACGAAAGGAGCTTAGCTATTCTTCCGCGCGTCCTTGCCGATCGCGTCGAGCAGGCCATTCGCAAACCCCGCTTCGCGCGCATCGAAAAACGCCTTGGCCACATCGACATATTCGCTGACCACCGCGCCGACCGGCACGTCACTACGCGCAATCAGCTCATAGGCGCCGGCGCGCAAAATCGCTTTCATCGTGCGGTCGAGTCGCTCCATCGACCAACCGCTGGCCAGCCGCGCGACGATCGCCGCATCAATCTCGTCGGCGCGCGCCAGCGTGCCTTTCACGATGTCGTCAAAGAAGGCGACGTCGGCATCGGCATATTCGGCGTCCTCGATCGTCGCGCCGATCCGGTGCTGGTGAAACTCGTGGATCAGCTTGGCCACCGGGGTCGCCTCCATCTCGTGCTGATAGAGCGCCTGAACGGCGGCGAGACGGGCGGCGGAGCGAGACTGGGCGCGTTGGTTCATAATTCTTTTCTACTTAAGACGCTGGCTGACCGAAAGCGCGTGGGCGGGCAGCCCTTCGGCACCCGCGAGCGCAACCGCCGCAGGGCCAATCGCAGCGAGACTGGCTTCGTCCAGTGCCAGAAAGCTGGTGCGCTTCATGAAATCCGTGACCGATAGGCCGCTCGAAAAGCGCGCGCGGCGGCCAGTGGGAAGGACGTGGTTCGGCCCCGCGACATAATCGCCGATCGCCTCGGGCGTCTGGCGGCCCAGGAACACCGAGCCCGCGTGACGGACCTTGGCGAACAGCGCGTCGGCCTCGGCGGGATCGACCGCGAGTTCGAGATGTTCGGGCGCGAGCCGGTCGCACAGCGGAATCGCGTCGGCCAGCGTCGGCACGGTGATCACCGCGCCATTACCGGCCCAGCTCGCCTGCATCGTCGCCGCGGTACTCAGCGTCGGGATGATCTGCGCGACCGCCGCCGCGACGGCGTCGGCAAAGTCGCTGTCGTCGGTGAACAGGATCGACTGGCTGGTCGGGTCATGCTCGGCCTGGCTGAGCAGGTCGGCGGCGATGATCCGCGCCTCGTTCTGCGCGTCGGCAACCACAACAATCTCGCTCGGCCCCGCGACCATGTCGATGCCGACGACGCCATAAACCTGCCGCTTTGCCTCGGCGACCCAGGCGTTGCCGGGGCCGGTGACAACATCGACCGGCGCAATGCGGTCGGTGCCATAGGCCAGCGCCGCCACCGCCTGCGCCCCACCGACGCGCCAGATTTCGTCGACCCCGCCGATATGCGCAGCGGCCATCACGACCGGATTGACCTCGCCGCCCGGCGTCGGGGTCATCATCACGATCCGGCCCACCCCCGCGACCTTGGCAGGCAGGATGTTCATCAGCACCGATGAGGGATAGGCGGCGCGTCCGCCGGGGACATAGACGCCCGCGGCATCGACCGCGTTCCAGCGCGCGCCGAGCCGCGCGCCCGTCGCATCGCAATAGTCGCGATCTTCGGGCAGCTGCGCGGCGTGATAAGCCCGGATGCGCTCGGCAGCGAGATTGAGCGCGTCGCGGAGTTCGGGTGCCAGCGCGTCATAGGCCGCGGCGCATTCCGCCTTCGAGATACTCCACCCGCTCGCGTCCAAGTTGAAGCGGTCGAACTTCGCGGTATAATCCGCGAGCGCCGCGTCACCGTCTGCCTTCACCCGAGCGATGATCGCCGCGACGTCGCTCGACACGTCGGAATCGCTCTCGCGCCGATCATTGACCAACGCGTCGAATTCGGCCGCAAAGCCGGGTGCGGAAGCATCAAGCCGCCGCATCGCCCACCGCCTGGCGGAATTGTTCGACGAGCGCCGGGACTTCGGCCGAGCGCAGCTTGAACGCGGCGCGATTGACGATCAGCCGCGCCGACACCTCGCTGATGATTTTCTGCTCGGCGAGCGCATTTTCGACCAGCGTCCGCCCCGTCGATACCAGATCGACGATGTGCGAGGCGAGCCCGAGCTTCGGCGCAATTTCCATAGCGCCGTTGAGCTTAATGCATTCAGCCTGGATGCCCTGGCCTGCGAACCAGCGCCGCGTCGTCGCCGGATATTTGGTCGCGACGCGGATATGGCTTTCGCCCAGCCCCGGCGGCGCGCTGCCCTCCGGCCCCGCAAGCGACAGGCGGCAATGGCCGATGCCAAGGTCGACCGGCGCGTACAGCTCGCTGTAATCGAACTCGTCGACCACATCGGACCCGACGATGCCGAGCTGCGCCGCACCGTGCGCCACGAACGTCGCGACGTCGAACGCGCGGACGCGGATCAGCGATATGTGCGGCTGGTTCGTCCCGAACACCAACGCGCGGCTTTTCTTGTCGAAAAAGTCTGCCGCGGGTTCGATCCCGACGCGCGCCAGCAGCGGCAGCGCCTCGTCGAGGATGCGTCCCTTGGGGATGGCAAAGATGATCGGTTCGGGCATAAGCGTCGCGCACATAGGCGGCGACGGGACAAAGGGCAATGAGCGAGCGTTATGAGCCGATCGAACTGGGCGATACCGGACCCGGCGCGGTGCGTGCCGCCTTTGCCAACCAGGTCGCCTATTGCCGCGCGAACGGCGCCCCGGTGACCGCGCGGATCGTGGCGGCGCTGGCCGCGTTGCTCGACAAGCCCGCCAGCGAATTTGCCCGCCGCATCGCCGACTGGAAGGGCGCGCCGCTCGCCGATGCGCTGCCGCTGCGCGCCGCGGGCGGACTTCACGCGCTGCACCTTGCCGGAGCCGCGCACGAATTGGCGCCGATCTACGCCGATGCCGACGACATCAACGATGCCGCGATCGTCGCCGGGGTCGTCGCTCGGCATCAGGCAGCACTGCTGCCCTGGCTCGACGGTCCGCCGCAGACCAACGAGGCGGGCCGCTCGTCGAATTTCATCGCCGCAATGCTGTGGCTTGCCGACAAGGGATTGCCGCCGCGCTTCGACTGCCTCGAAATCGGGTCGAGCGCGGGGATCAATCTGATGATCGACCGCTATCATTACGACCTCGCCGGGGTGCATGTCGGCCCGACACCGGGTGCGATGGCGTTCGCCCCCGAATGGCGCGGCAACCATCCGCCGATGCACGCCATTGAATTTGCGGGCCTCAAAGGCTGCGACGTCGCGCCGGTCGACCTGGCCGATCCGGCGCAGGCGCTGCGGCTGAAAGCCTATATCTGGCCCGAACATCATGTCCGCTTCCAGCGCATGGAGGCCGCGATCGCTGCGGCCACCGATGCGCCGCCGCAGCTGATCCACGCCAATGCCGCCGACTTCGTCGAGGCCGAACTGGTGCGCCCGCAGGCTGAAGGCACGACCCGGGTGCTGATGCACTCGATCGTCTGGCAATATGTCCCCGCCGACCAGCAGGCCCGCGTCACCGCCGCAATGGAAGCTGCGGGCGCCCGCGCGACCGCGGAGCGCCCGCTGGTGTGGATCGCGCTCGAGGCCAATCGGACGGTGCATCATCACGAGCTGGTGGTGCGATATTGGCCGGGCGGCGGCGCGCCGGTGAAACTGGCGCATGCGCACGCCCATGGCGCGTGGGTGGAGTGGTTGGGGTAAGGGCTGGATGTAGCCGATTGCGAACTTAGGCTATTTTCTCTCTCCCCTTGCGGGAGAGATACGAAGGCTTGGCAGCTTGCTGTCTAGCCGCAGTTGAGAGGGGGTTTGCGCCCGCTGGCGCCCACCCCCCTCTCCAAGCTTCGCTAGCTCCTGACGGAGCAAGCTGCGCTATCCTCTCCCGCAAGGGGAGAGGAGTTTATGACGGCATTTTCCCCCCAAAGCCAGCACACCCCCAAGCCTAAAGCCGCGCCTCCAACTGCGCCAGCAACCGCTGCACCGGGGTCGCGGCCTGCGGCGCGTTCCAGCCCGCTTCGATCTGCGCGATGCGTTCGAACAGACGTTCGCTCGCCGCGATGATGCGCTGCACCGATCCTTCGAATCCGTCGCAAATGCCCCAGTCGGCGGCGATCGGATCGCCGATGCACGCCGCGCTGTCGTTGGGACCGGCGCCCGGATCGCCCGCCATCATCGCGCGGCGATGGAGCAGCCATGCGATGACGTGCATCAGCCGCGTCGTCGTCTTCAGCGATTCGCAAGCAAGGCTGATCTGCATCAGACCGTCGCGCCGGGAGCTGCTCAGGTCGCGCTGCGCGGCAAAGGCCGCGTGCGCTTCGTCCGCGAGCACCATGGCTTCGACATAGAGATTTTCGACCTGGGCGCGTTGCACCGGCGCTGCGATTGCCATCATGTCTGAATGCTGGGCCACCATCTGCCGATGGATGCCACGGCTGTCCGGCAATGCAATGGCGGTAACCATGAAATCGCCGCCTGCCGTCGTCCCGTTTTGAGTCAGGCGATGATGTCGGGTAGCAGCTGATCCTCGCACCAAGCGATTTCATCGCGCAGCCTGAGCTTGCGTCGCTTCAGGCGCGCGAGTTGCAACTGGTCGGGGACCGCCGCCTCGCCGAGCGCAATGATTGCGGCGTCGAGGTCGCGATGCTCGACGCGAAGCAGTTCCAAGCGCTGGGTAATTTCATCGGTGCTCACGCGCGCTTCCCTGCCACGTTCACCACTGGTCCGCAACGGGGACCGGCTGACCGAATCGCGACGACATTCGTGCCGATTCGTGATTTACTCGGACCTGCCAATCGAGTCGAAAAGGAGAATGGCCCATGAGCACGTCGCATCTTTCCGCCCTGAAGTCGCGCCACGCGAACCTCGACGAGAAAATTGCGAATGAAGAGCGGCGCCCCGCGCCCGACATGGCAGCGCTGGCGCAACTGAAAAAGCAGAAGCTGAAAGTGAAGGAAGAGATGCTCGCGATCGCCTGACGATCGCCAGTCGTTACCGCCCCGCTGATGCTGCCCTAACCCGGATGCATCAGCGTCGGCGGTACAGCGGCCCCCGTTCGAGGCCCGAACGCCGCAGATGCGGTGGCAAATCGGACTGCGACACCACCTGACGACGCACCGCCTGCGGATCGATCTGATGATCGAAGGCGATCCCGAACTTGCCCTCGCCCGCCCATACGACGCGCCCCGGCACCGGACCGATATTTTTCAGATCGACCTCGATCGCCGCGCCCTGTTCGACGCGGACCTTGCCCTCGGCCAGCATGCCGCCCGGCGAAAGGTTGCGCACCCGGACGATCACCGGATCGGTGCGACCCGGCAGGATCAATCCGGCCTGCAGGAACAGACTGTCCCGATCCGCGCCGCGCGACAGCGCTGCGACTTCTTCATCAACCGATACCGGCCCACGCGAATCCATTGCGACCTATTCCCCGCGTTGTTGTCAGGGTCGCGAAACTAGAGTGCAGCCATTGCCGAAATGTAAATTGCCGCCGGAGATCGGGCCTTTTGTCCCGGCGCGGGTCAATCTTCGCGCGAAATCCGTTCGTTGCGCTCGTGACGCTCCTGCGCCTCCAGCGTCATCGTGGCAATCGGGCGCGCCTGCAGGCGGGCCAGCGAGATCGGCTCGCCGGTGACGGCGCAATAGCCATATTCGCCCTCATCGATACGGCGGATCGCCGAATCGATCTTGGCGATCAGCTTGCGCTGACGGTCGCGGGTACGAAGTTCGATCGCCCAATCGGTCTCGCTCGACGCGCGATCAGCGAGATCGGGTTCGCGCAGCGGCCCGTCTTGCAAATGTGCCAGCGTCGATTCGGATTCGGACAGGATCGACTTTTTCCAGGCGAGCAGCAGACCGCGGAAATACTCCTGCTGCCGCTCGTTCATAAACTCTTCGTCGTCGCCAGGAACATAATCCGTATCGAGATTTGATTTGGCTTCGCGAAGCGCGTCAGCGCCAACGTCGGCAATCTTGGTCGGCATGAGGGGCTCTCGCGTCCTTTCCTGTCACCCCGCGACCGGCCATGCGGCGCGGGGAGTGGCGCGCCTATAACCAGCCGCTGGTTTCGATACAAGCGCCGAAGCAGCCAATAGCGTCGAGGCGTGAAGCGCGGCTGAACGGACACAAGGATCGGAGTGATTCTGGGCGGCCGATCGCGCGCCAATGCATCGATCGCCGAAGCCCGGTTTAGGGCCGAAGGTTAACCAATCGCATAGAATCATTGCAGTTTCCGTACTATTTTGGGACAAGAACGGCGATTTGGGTTGATTCCAACGCTCTTTTCCCGCTGTCGGACAGGCAAACGCGGTTAACGCAATTGCCGCGTTCGCAAAGCTTTGACCTTTTGGCGTATAGCGAGGTGGGATTGGTGTCGGTCGATGGCGCTTCGCACCTGCAACGGGAAAGAAAGAGAAACCTATGTCTGTCCGAATGGCCCTCGCCAAGCTTTGCGCCTGCACCTGCGGCGGCGCGCTCATCGGCACCGGCGCGATGCAGATTACCGATGTCCCCAAGGCGCGGGCGCAGACGGCCAAATCCTGTTCGCCCTGCGTTGGCAAAAAGGTCGTTCGCAAGCGCCATGCAGCGCGCAAGCCGGTGAAACGGATCCGCCGCGTCGTCACGACGAAGCGCGTCATCCGCACCGCGACCCCGCAAACGCAGGTCGTGACGCAGACGATCCCCCTGCCCCCCATCCCTTACGCGCCCTTCCCGCAGCGCGGCGGTTTTGAAGGCGGCGGCAGCGGCGGCGGCGTGACCGTTATCGGCGGCGGCTTCGGCGGCGGTTTCGGCGGCGGCTTTTTCGGCGGCTTCTTTGGCGGCAGCAGCTCGGGCGGCGGCGGCAGCGTGGTGGTCACCTCGACGACCACCGGCGGCCTCAGCACGACCAGCAGCAGCACGTCGGGCGGCGTGTCCACCTCGACGGGCGGCGTCAGCACCTCGACCTCGACTGGCGGCGTGTCGACTTCGACCGGCAGCGTGAGCACGTCGAGCGGCGTGTCGACCTCAACCGGCGGGGTTTCGACCTCGACGGGTGGCGTGTCGACTTCGACCGGCGGGGTCAGCACCTCGACCGGCGGCGTTTCGACCTCGTCGGGCAATGTCAGCACATCGTCGGGTAACGTCTCGACGTCGTCGGGCAACGTCAGCACCTCGTCGTCGAGCAGCAGTTCGTCGTCGAGCTCCTCCTCGTCGTCGTCCTCGTCCAGCTCGTCCTCGTCGGGCGGCAGCTCGTCGAAGGGCGGTTCGTCGCACGGCAGCTCGGGCTGGGGCAGCTCGTCGCACGGTAGTTCGGGCGGATCGAATGGCTCGAGCGGCAGCTCGGGCGGTTCCAGCAGCAGCAGTTCGGGCGGATCGAGCAGCTCATCGTCGAGCTCCTCGTCCTCCTCATCGTCGAGCAGCAGCACGTCGAGCGGGGCGACCTCGTCGGGCGCGACCGGCGGCAGCAGCAGCTGGGGTTCGACGGGCAGCACGAGCACGGGAAGCTCCAGCTCGTCGTCTTCGTCGTCGAGCAGCAGCTCGTCGTCATCCTCGTCTTCGTCGTCCAGCTCGGGCGGCGGAACCACCAGCACCTCGTCGGGCACCCCGACCCCAGTGCCGGCGCCGCCGATGCTGCTGCTGTTCGGCGCTGCGGCCGCCGCGCTGGTCGCGCGCCGCCGCGCCGCCAATCGCAATGACAAGGACGCCGACGCGGCTTAAGCAATCCACTGGCGGTCCGGGGGGGCTTTTACCCAGACCACCTACTGAAGGGTCGCCTTTCGGGGCGGCCCTTTTTTATGAGCCGCTCCCGCTTACGCGGCCCGGCGCGATAATGATCCTCATTGTAGCGCAGCCATGGGGCGGTGACAGCCCGCAGCGCTGACGGAGGGGCGATGGCGCGACCCTTGCCGCCCCGCCACCCCCTGCTTCGCAAGCGGTCCCCCGCCGCATCGCTGCGCGACAGGGAGGATCAAGAAAGGACGGGCTTGCACCCCCCGCTCAGCAACGCCATAGCGCGGCGATGCACGATATCCGCCTGATCCGGGACGACCCGCAAGCTTTCGACGCCGACCTTGCACGCCGCGGCCTCGAACCCCTGTCCGCTCAAATCCTGGCCGCGGACGCGTCGGTGCGCGCGCTGCAGACCGAAATCCAGGCCGCGCTCGCACGTCGCAACGAAGCGTCGAAGCTGATCGGCCAAGCGATGGCGCAGGGCGACAAGGACAAGGCCGAAGCGCTGAAGGCAGAGGTTGCCGAGCTGAAGGCCGTGCTCCCCGCGAAGGAAGACGCCGAACGCGAGCAGCTCGCTGCCCTCCACGACCGGCTGGCGGCGCTCCCCAACCTCCCCGCTGCCGACGTGCCGGACGGCGAAGACGAAGACGGCAATGTCGAAATTGCCCGCTGGGGCACCCCGCGGTCGTTCGACTTCGCGCCGCAGGAGCACGCCGATTTCGCCCCTGCCCTGGGCCTCGATTTCGAAACCGCGGCCAAGATGTCGGGCGCACGCTTCGCGTTTCTGAAGGGCCAGATGGCGCGCCTCGAACGCGCGCTCGGCCAGTTCATGATCGACCGGCAGACGATCGACGCGGGCTATACCGAATGTGCGACGCCGCTGATGGTCCGCGACGAGGCGGCGTTCGGGACGACGCAGCTCCCCAAATTCCGCGAAGATCTGTTCCAGACCACCGACGGTCGCTGGCTGATCTCGACGTCGGAAATGAGCCTGACCAACGCGGTGCGCGGAGAGATTGTGCCGGAGGCCGAGCTGCCGATCCGGATGACCGCGCTCACCCCTTGCTTCCGGTCCGAAGCGGGATCGGCGGGGCGCGACACGCGCGGCTATATCCGCCAGCATCAATTCTGGAAGGTCGAGCTGGTGTCGATCACCCGCCCTGAAGACAGCGACGCCGAACTGGAACGCAAGACGCGCGCCGCCGAGGCGATCCTCGAAGCGCTCGAACTGCCATATCGCAAGATGCTGCTGTGCGCCGGCGACATGGGTTTTGCGGCGCGCAAGACCTATGACCTCGAAGTGTGGCTGCCCGGCCAGAACGCCTATCGCGAAATTTCGAGCTGTTCGAACTGCGGCGATTTCCAGGCGCGCCGGATGAACACGCGCTTCCGCCGCGAAGGCGCGAAAGGTAACGAGTTCGTTCATACGCTGAACGGTTCGGGTCTGGCAGTCGGTCGGACGCTGGTCGCGGTGCTGGAGAATTATCAGCAGGCGGATGGGAGCGTCATCGTTCCAACGGCACTGCTGCCCTATATGGGCGGGATTACCCGCCTGATGCCTTCAAGTTGACGAGATTATACCGACGTCATTTTCCCGTTCGTGTCGAGCGAAGTCGAGACACCCGGCAGCTCGCACCGTGCCGATGGGCATCTCGACTTTGCTGGATGCGAACGGAACCGAGAAAGAGAAAATTATGCGCATCCTCCTCACCAACGACGATGGCTATCACGCCCCCGGCATGGCCGTGCTCGAAACGATCGCCCGCCAGCTCAGCGACGATATCTGGGTCTGCGCCCCGGCCGAGGAACAGTCGGGCGCCGGCCATTCGCTGACCCTGTCACGCCCGGTGCGGATTCGCGAACATGGACCGCAGCGCTGGTCGTGCAGCGGCACGCCGACCGATTCGGTGATGATGGCGATCAGCAAGCTGATGCCCCAAAAGCCCGACCTGATCCTGTCGGGCGTCAACCGCGGCGCCAACCTCGGCGACGACGTCACCTATTCGGGCACCGTTTCGGCGGCGATCGAGGGTGCGCTCGCGGGCATCCGCTCGATCGCGCTCAGCCAAGTTTATGCGAAGGAAGGCATGGGCGACACGGTGCCGTTCGAACCCGCCGAGACATGGGGCGCCAAGGTCCTACGCCCGCTGCTCGACCTCGACATGGCGCCGCGCACGCTGATCAACATCAACTTCCCCGCAATCCCCGCCGCCGATGTGCAGGGCATCCGCGTGACGCGGCAGGGTTTCCATGATTATGGACGGGGTTCGATTGTCGAAGGCACCGACCCGCGCGGTTACCGCTATTACTGGTTCGGGCTGCACGGCATCGAACATTCGCCGGGCCACGACAGCGATCTGGAAGCGATCGACGACCGCTATATCTCGGTCACCCCGCTCCAGCTCGACCTGACGCATGACGCGTCGCTGGCGGCGCTGCGCGGGGCGTATGGGACCGAAACCCCTTAACTTCGTCATCCCGGCGCAGGCCGGGATCTCGCCATCGCGGACCAATGCAGGGGAGAGATCCCGGCCTGCGCCGGGATGATGAAAATACGAAACCCGTGCCGGACTGAAACAGAAGTTCTAGCCACCGTCCCAAAGCTTTGGCAAAAGCCTTGCGTGGGGCAAATCAGGCATCATGGCGGGATAGTTCTGGGCGCGCTGGCGCTCGCCGGTTGCATTCCGGCTGCACCTACCCCGCCGCCGCGACCCGCGCCCCCCGCGCCTGCCCCAACAATGCTCCCGGACAGCTTCGACTTCGAGCGCCGCGTGCTAACCGACGTCGTCGGCGGCGATGCCCGCCCGACCTGGACGCTGAAGCCCGTCGCGACCAACGCGGTCCAGGTCGCCGCAGGCAGCTACACCGTCCGCCCCGGCGACACGCTGCGGGCGATCGGCGAGATGAGCGGCGCGGGGTCCGAAGCGATCGCGCTGGAAAACGACCTCACCCCGCCCTTTACGCTGCGCGCCGGGCAATTGCTGCGCATCCCCGCCGGCCTCTATCACCGCGTCGGCACCGGGGAGACCGGAATCGGCATCGCGCGCGCCTATGGCGCCGACTGGGGCGAGATCATCACGATCAACGCGCTCGCCGAACCCTATATCCTTCGCGTCGGCCAGCGGCTGCGTCTGCCCTCCGACGCGCGCCCCGCCCCACCCGGCCCGGTCAACGTCGGCGCCCGCGCCGCCGCCTTCACCCTCGACATCGACGACATCGTCACCGGCAGCCAGCCCGCACTGGCCGAGGCCGCGCGCCCGACCACCGGCAGCGCCGCGCCGCGCCAGCCGGTTACCACCGCGATCGCCGCACCGGCGCGCTTCGCTGGCCGCTTCGAATGGCCATTGAACGGTCCGATCCTGGCGCGCTTCGGCCCGCTCGCGCCGGGCAAGGTCAGCGACGGGATCAACATCGCGGCCGCCGCGGGTACCCCGATCCGTGCCGCCGCCGACGGCGTTGTCGCCTATGCCGGCGACCAGATCGGCGTTTATGGCGGGCTCATCCTGATCAACCATGG
The DNA here is from genome assembly GCF_012274265.1 of Sphingopyxis microcysteis. GTDB lineage: Bacteria > Pseudomonadota > Alphaproteobacteria > Sphingomonadales > Sphingomonadaceae > Sphingopyxis > Sphingopyxis microcysteis. Next base: position 572,430 of record NZ_JAANYY010000002.1, on the reverse strand, counting down.
CGGCGGTTGGGTCAGCGCCTATGGCCATGCCGCGCGGATCGACGTCCAGCGCGGTCAGGCGGTGCGGAGCGGCGACGTCATCGGGCGCGCGGGGGCGACCGGACAGGTCCAGACGTCGCAACTCCATTTCCAGCTGCGCAAAAATCGCATACCCGTTGATCCGATGAAGCAATTGCCGCCCCGATGAGCGATCGCAGGCCGTCGAAACTGAAGCTGCACCATCGGTTTCAGCCGCTGAAACGTGCGAGCAAATGGCCAGTGTGGGCCGACGTTCTGGCGCGGCTCAGCCTGGCCTTTGCGCTGATTGGCATCGTCGTGCTGGTGCACTGGATCGACCGTGCGGGATTAAAAGACAATCACGACGGCCACATCAGCTTTCTCGACGTCGTCTATTTCACGATGATTTCGGTGACGACGACGGGGTTCGGCGACATCCATCCAGTATCGGACCGATCACGGCTGATCGAGGCTGTGATCGTCACCCCGATCCGGATCGCGGTGCTCTTCATTTTTGTCGGCACCGCCTATAATTTCGTCCTCAAACGCACATGGGAAAAATGGCGCATGGCCCGCATCCAGGCAAAGCTCACCGACCATATCGTCGTCCTCGGCTTCGGCGTCAGCGGCAGCGAGGCGGTGAAGGAACTGATCGCGCGCGGTACCGATCCGTCGTGCATCGTGGTGATCGACCAATCGCCGACGCGCATTGCCGAGGCAGAAGCGATGGGCTGCAACGTGCTGCAGGGCGACGCATCGAACGACGACACGCTGATCGACGTTCATATCGCGCGCGCCCAATCGGTGCTGGTGTCGGCGGGGCGCGACGACACCTCGATCCTGATGGTCCTGACCGTCCGCCACCTGTCGCCGAAAGTACCGATCAGCGTCGTCATCCGCGCCCAGGACAATGAATTGCTCGCGCGCCAGGCGGGCGCGAACAATGTCATCAATCCGGTCAGCTTTACCGGGCTGCTGCTCGCCGGCTCGGCGCAGGGCGCGCATGTCGCCGACTATATGGCCGACCTTGCCAGCATCGGCGGGCGGGTCCAGCTGCGCGAACGCCCCGTCGCGGCGGCCGAAATCGGCCGCAGCATCGACCAGCTCGCCAGCGAAGGCCGCGGACTGCGTATCTATCGCGGCGGCAAGCCCTTCGGCTTTTGGGAACCCGAAGCGCAAAGCCTCGCCGCCGGCGACCTGATCGTCGAGGTCGTCCGCTGCGAAGAATGTGAAGCGAGCGTACCGGGCGGCTAGCCCAAGAACACGAACACCGCGCCCATCGCCGCGTAAAAGGCGATCCAGTACCCGGCGTCGATACCGAACAGCTTCATGCTCGCGCGACTGAACAGATAGTTGGTGCCGATCGCCGGGACGATAAAGCCGAGCGCAATCCCGACCGAAATCATCATCGTCGACCGCGCGCTCATATCACCGAAATGCGCCAGCAAATGGCCAAGAAACACCGCGGAGACGATGCTGAGCAGAAAGGTGGTGCCATAAATCTGCACCATATTGCCCTGCTGCAATTCCGCTTCGGTCAGCCCGCGTTCCTGCATCCATGCCTTGCCGAACAGCGGCCCGTACCACAGTCCGCCGACGAGAAATCCCGCGAGCGCCGCGACCAGGATCGCGATCCAGTTCAGATTTGCCATATTCCCCTCCCCTTACCGGCTTGCAATGCCGTGCCGAGGCGACAAACTATAACGATATGAAAGGGAGAAGGCGATGCCCCGCGACGTTCCGCTTCCCACCGGATTAAAGCCCCCGACCCGGCGCGCGCAGTTGGGGGAACTCGCACTGCCGTTCGACATGCTGCGCTATGGCCTTGGTGGTTATCATCTGTTCGGCGCGCCGCGCGGCGACGGCCGCCCGATCGCGCTGCTCCCCGGTTACGGCGCCAGCGAGCTGTCGATGCGACCGCTCGAAGCCTGGCTCCGTCACCTTGGCTACCACGTCCGCGACTGGGGCATGGGGCGCAACCAGGGCCGCGTCGCCGCCGACGTCGAACGCTTTGCCGCGCAGGCCGCCGATTGGGTCAAGGCCGACGGCGCCCCGCTCACCCTGATCGGCTGGAGCCTTGGCGGCGTCATCGCCCGCGAAACCGCGCGCGGCTACCCGCACCTGGTCCGCGCGATCATCACCATGGGCACCCCGATCATCGGCGGCCCCAAATATACCGCGCTCGCGCAGCGCTTTGCCGGCCGCGATTTCGACGCGATCGAACGCGAAATCCACGCGCGCAACCTCAAAGGCCTGACCCAGCCGCTGACTGTCATTTACTCCGACCGCGACGGCATCGTCAGCCCCGACATCGCGGTCGACATCTACAATGCGCACGCCCGTAACATCAAAGTCGACAGCACGCATCTGGGCTTGGGAATCAATCCGCGCGTGTGGCGGATCGTGGCCGACACGCTGGCGGAGACATGATTGTGGCCGTCCGATCGGCCGTCGCGCGGAAGCGTCACGAGCGGCAGCGAAACCCGGTCCGGCGGCAACGGTAAATTTGCTATGTCCATACGATGCGCAATGAAGGTGCTTCAAGCACGACCCGCCGACTAAGCCTTCAGTCCCCCCAGTATAGGCGGTCGGGATTATCGACGAGCAGCCTGCGCTGAAGGTCGGCCGTCGGCGCGAGCCGTGGGATCATGTCGACGAGGTGTCCGTCGTCGGCAAGGTTGTCCTGCATGTTGGGATGCGGCCAGTCGGTGCCCCAGAGGCAGCGATCGGGATAGTCGGCGACCAGAGGCGCAACGGCATCTGCGAACATGTTCCACGGGTCGCCGGTAGGATCTAGACGGTCTGGGCAGGTGGCCTTAAACCAAATGTCCTCGCGGCTTTCGAGCAGTCGCCGGAAGGCGCGCATGTCAGGTCCGTCGGATCCCTGTGTCACGTCCGGTCGCCCCATGTGATCGATTACTAACGGTACCGGGATTGCGTCGATGAACGACCAAAGCTCTTCCAGTATATCGGCCTCGAAGTAGATCACCACGTGCCAGTCCTTCGGCAGCCGACGGCTGACTTCCAGAAATTTGTCCTTCGGCGCGTCATCGACGAGGCGCTTCAAGAAGTTGAAGCGGATGCCGCGAATGCCGCCATCGTGCAAAGCGGCCAGCTCGACGTCGGAAATCGCCGGATCGACAACCGCGACGCCCCGTGCTTTCCCTTCCGATTTTGCGATCGCATCGAGCGTGGCGGCATTATCCGTCCCGTGGCAGCTCGCCTGGACGATCACATTCCTGGAAAAACCGAGATGGTCGCGCAAGGCGAACAGCTGCTCCGCCCCAGCGTCTTCGGGCAGATACTTCGCCTTTGGGCTGAACGGGAACTCAGCCATTGGACCGAATATGTGGCAATGCGCATCTACCGCGCCGGGTGGAGGTACGAAGCGCGGCTTCGATGGGTTCGAATGCCATGAGACGATGCGATCAGACATAGACGATGCCATCCATCAGCTTGCGGGCGGTGCGCAGCAGAGCGGCGCTGATGACCTGCCCCTGCCCGTCGGTTTCGAGCACGCAGCTCATTTCGCCCGAAGGATGCTCAACGCTCAAGGTTTTGCGACGACCCTCCGGGACTTCGGCGACCTCGGCGGCGGGAGATCCTTTGACGAGACAAGCGGTCGCTGCCGTAACGGCTCCAAGCACGCCGATGCTAGCGTGCGCGCGGTGGGGTATGAATACCCGCGCCGTGATCGCTCCCCCGTTTCGCGGCGGCGCCACGAGCGTCATCTTGGGCACGGACTTGGCACTGACGTCGCCAAGGTTCATCAACGGCCCCGCCGCGAGACGGATCGCCTCGATCCGCTCCCGGATGGGCGCGAACCCTTCGCTCTCCAGTTCCTCGCGAGTCTCGTAGCCGGTCGCGCCGACATCTTCAGCCTTGAACAGCACGCACGGCATCCCATTGTCGATCAACGTGCAGGCGACGCCCCCGATGATATCGACCGGGTTGCCCGTCGGCAGTAACGCGCCGCAACTCGATCCGGCGGTATCGCGGAATTCGAGCGGGATCGGAGCGTGCGTGCCGGGGACGCCATCGATCGCCGCCTCGCCGACGTAGTTGACCGCGCCACCGGGCGTCTGGACCGTCGCGATCGCAACCTGTCCCGTATTTTCCATATAGATTGCCACGGGGGTTTCATCGCCCGTCGGGACAACAAGGCCGCGCTCGATTGCAAACGGACCGACCCCGGCCAGGATATTGCCGCAATTCTGCTGGTCCGAAACCAGCGCCTGATCGACGAACACCTGCAGGAACAGATAGTCGACATCGATCCCCTGACGCACCGACTTGCGGACGACGGCAACCTTGCTCGTCAGCGGATCGGCGCCGCCCATCCCGTCGATCTGGCGCAGGTCAGGGCTGCCCATCACCCGCAAGAGGAACGCATCCCGCTCGCCGCGATCGAAGGGCAGGTCGTCGGCGAGGAAATACCCTCCCTTCGACGTCCCGCCGCGCATCCAAATGACTGGCGCGCTGATTTGCATCAGACGTACTTCAGTCCTTCGGCCGCAAGGCGTTCGCGCATCTTGTACATATCGAGACCGAGTATGCCGCTCGCCAGCTTCTCGCGCTTTCCGGCTTCATTGGCTTCGCGGGCTCGCGCTTTCTCGAGTACCACAGCGGCGTCGGCGCGCCGGACGACACAGACGCCGTCGTCGTCGGCGACGAGCACGTCGCCCGGATCGATCGCAGCGCCGGCGCACACCACCGGCACATTGACGCTGCCGAGCGTGTTCTTGACGGTGCCTTGCGCGAAGACGGCTTTCGACCAGACCGGAAAGCCCATCGCGGTCAAGTCCCGGACGTCGCGCACGCCTGCGTCGATCACCAAGCCGCGGCAGCCCCGGGCCATCGCACTCGTGGCGAGAAGGTCGCCGAAATAGCCATCTTCGCAGGGGCTCGTCGGGGCAAGCAGCAGAATGTCGCTCTCCCGCAATTGCTCGATTGCGACATGGACCATCCAGTTGTCGCCCGGAGGCGCACTGATCGTCACCGCACTACCCGCGATACGCGCGCCGGCGTAGATCGGCCGCATGTAGCTCGCGAGCAATCCGGTCCGGTCCTGCGCCTCGTGGACCGTCGCCACGCCGCATTCGGCAAGCGCGTCGATGATGGCTCGATCAGCCCGCTCGATATTCTGTACGACGACGCCCACGCTCATTCTCCTCTGCAAATCGCTCTGCGCGTCCGCCGCGCCCCACTCCAATGCGAAGTTTGGCGACAGGATAAAAAAATGCTAAACCTACTTTGTGGATGAAACCATTCCCAACATACGGCAACTCGGTGCATTCGCTGCCGTCGTCGAGCACGGATCGGTGACGCGCGCGGCGGAAGCGGTGTATCTCACCCAGTCCGCCCTGACGCAGGCGATTGCGCGCCTAGAAGGTGAGCTCGAATGCCGGATGTTCGATCGCCTGCCGGGCGGAATGCGGCCCACCGCGCCCGCCGAATTGCTGGCACCGCGCGTGCATGACGCGCTCAAGCGAATAGGATCCCGTCGGGTTACCGCACCCCAGATCCGAGCTTTCCTCGCGGTCTCCAGTGCGGGCAGCTACTCGGGTGCGGCGGACCGCACCGGCTTGGCCCCAGCCTCCTTGCACCGGGCGGTGGCTGACCTGTCACTCGAGCTTGGCGAACGCCTGGTCGAGCGGCGGGGCCGTTACCTCACTCTCACAACGAAGGGAGCCCGCAGAGCCCTGAACTTCCGGCTGGCGCTTGCAGACCTGCGGAGCGGATATGCCGAAGTCGCCGAATGGCTTGGCAAGGCAAAGGGCAAGATCGTGGTAGGCGCAATGCCGCTTTCGCGTGCTCGATGGCTACCGGCCGCGATCGTCCGTCACCTCAAGCAATTTCCGGCAACCGATGTGGTTGTCGTGGAAGGCAGCCACGACGAGCTGGTGGGTCCGCTCCGGAACGGAGAGATCGACATCCTGCTCGGCGCCTTGCGCCACGACGGGGCGGATGACGATCTTGCGCAACAGAAATCCTTTGAAGACCATCCCAAGATCGTCATGCGGCACGCACATCCGCTGGCCGGCAAGCGCATCCCCTCGCCGAAAGATCTGAAGCGCTTCGAATGGGTGCTCCCGACCGCGTCGACACCCTTGCGAAGCTTTTGGACCGAGCTTTTTGGTGGCGATGTCGATCCACCGCATGTGTCGATCGAATGCGGCTCGGTTCTGACGATCCGGGAAATCCTGCTCCAGACCGACAACCTGACGCTTCTCTCTCCGGATCAGCTGCGGGTCGAGATTGATGCCGGGCTGTTGCGCACGGCCCCCCGCCCAAAGCCGTTTCGCGCACCATCGGGATTACCACGAGGCGAGACTGGCATCCAACGCGTCAGCAGCGCGCATTCGTCGAAACGCTACAAAATCTGGCTAACGGGTATTCGTAAATTCTAATTTCATGACTGTGCTATTCATTGGCGAGGCTTGCGCCGGGCCGTTTAGCGAAAGGTCATGGAAAAGCGAGTTGCCATCACCGGGTTCGGCGAAGCGGGATCGACCTTTGCTAGCGCGGCCGACTGGGGCGCTGCGGCAAGCGCGTTCGATATCGATCCCGTGCGCCGGTCGATGGTGACGAAAATGGGCTTGATGCCTGCCGCCAACGCAGAGTCTGCACTCGCGGGGGCACGCATGGTCCTGTCGCTCGTAACCGCGGGCAGTGCGATAGCGGCGGCCGATCAGGGGGCGCCTTATATTGAACAGGGCGCACTTTGGATCGACATGAACTCGGTCGCCCCGGACACCAAGCGCGTGGCCGCCGCCATTATTGAGTCAGCGGGCGGAAGGTACGTCGATGCAGCGGTGCTTGCTCCGGTCGATCCGGCAAAACTGGACGTGCCGATCCTGCTGTCAGGTAGTTTTGCAAAGGACGCACTGATCGGTCTCTCCTCGCTTGGCTTCACAAATGTGCGAATAGTCGGCGAGGAGGTCGGACGGGCATCTGCAATCAAGATGATCCGCTCAGTGATGGTCAAGGGTATCGAGGCGTTGACCGGCGAGATGATGGCAGCTGCCGACGCGGCCGGGGTAACCGTCGAAGTCCTGGCCTCGCTCGATGCGAGCGAGCATCCACGGCCTTGGGCCGAGCGGACCGAATATAACCTCGAGCGGATGGCGACCCACGGCATCCGTCGCGCCGAAGAAATGGAAGAGTCGGTCACGACGCTCCGTTCGCTTGGCGTCGATCCCATCATGACCTCCGGCACCGTTCGCCGCCAGCGCGAAGCTGCCCGCGGCCACCGACGCGCAAGGGACGCCGCATGAGCCTGATCATCGACTGCCACGGCCACTACACCGTCCTGCCAAAGGCGCACGACGACTGGCGCGAAGCGCAGATTGCTGCATTCAACGCGGGAGAACCCGCCCCGCCCTACCCCGACATCTCCGATGCGGAGATCCGCCGGACAATCGAAGAAAACCAGCTCAAGCTGGTAAGGGAGCGCGGCGCAGATTTGACGATCTTCTCCCCGCGCGCATCCGCGATGGCGCACCATGTGGGCGACCAAGCCGTCAGCGCCGAATGGGCGCGCCGGTGCAATGACCTCGTCTTCCGCGTGACGCAGTTGTTCCCCGAAACCTTCATCGGCGTCTGCATGTTGCCGCAGAGCCCGCAGGCCGATCTTTCCGAGAGCGTCACCGAGCTTCGTCGCTGCGTCGAAGAACTCGGTTTCATCGGCTGCAATCTCAATCCCGATCCGGGCGGCGGTCACTTCGACCACCCGCCGCTGACCGATGAATTCTGGTTTCCGGTCTACGAGGAGATGGTCCGGCTCGACGTCCCGGCGATGATCCACGTTTCGGGCAGCTGCAACCCCGCGATGCACGCCACCGGCGGCTTCTACATCGCGGCGGACACGATTGCCTTCATGCAGCTGTTGCAGGGCGATCTCTTCGCCCGCTTTCCGACCTTGCGCTTCATCATTCCGCACGGTGGCGGGGGCGTTCCTTACCACTGGGGCCGGTATCGGGGCCTCGCCGACATGCTCAAGCAACCCAGTCTCGACACGCACCTGATGAACAACCTGTTCTTCGACACCTGCGTCTATCACCAGCCCGGCATCAACCTGCTGGCCGAAGTGATCGACACGAAGAATATCCTGTTCGGCAGCGAGATGGTCGGGGCCGTACGCGGCATCGATCCGGAGACCGGCCACTATTTCGACGACACCAAGCGTTACATCGATGCGCTCGACATCACCGACGATCAACGTGACGCGATCTTCGAGACCAACACCAGGCGGGTGTTCCCGCGCCTCGATGCACTGCTGAAGGGTCGCGGCCTGTGACCGACATCCACGAATATCTCGCGGAATTCGACGACATCCCTGGGACACGCGTCTATACCGCCAAGCGCGCGCGGCAGGGATACCAGCTCAACCAGTTCGCGATGAGCCTGATGAAAGCCGAGAACCGCGCGCGTTTCCACGCGGGTGAGCGCACCTACCTCGACGAGTGGCCGATGAGCGAGGACCAGAAACGGGCGGTGCTCGACCGCGACTATAACCGGCTACTCGACCTCGGCGGGAATATCTACTTCCTGGCCAAAGTCTTCGCCAGCGACGGACTGAGCTTCGTCCAAGCGGTCAGCACGATGACGGGCATGAGCGTGGAGGATTACCAGGCGATGATGCTCGGCGGCGGGCGCTCGCCCGAGGGACTTCGGTCGATCAAGGACGAGAACTGATGGCGCGGATCACCTACGGTATCGCCTCGAGTCACATCCCCGTACTCGGCTTCGCAGCCGACAACGGCAAGACGCAGGAGCCGATCTTCAAGCCAGCCTTCGATGGCTACAACTGGACCCGTGAGTGGATTGCGAACGAGGGCAAACCCGACGTTGTCGTGCTGGTCTATAACGATCACGCGTCGGCCTTTGACATGAACATCATCCCGACCTTCGCGATCGGTTGCGCTGAGAGTTTCAGGGTCTGCGACGAGGGCTATGGACCCCGGCCGGTACCCGGCGTCGTCGGCCATCCCGACCTCGCCTGGCATATCGCGCAGAGCCTGATCCTCGACGAATTCGACATGACCGTCTTCAACGAAATGGAAGTCGACCACGGCCTGACCGTGCCGCTGACGATGATGTACGGAGAGGACTGCGCCGAATGGCCGACGAAGGTCATCCCGCTGGCGGTCAACGTCGTCACCTACCCCCCCCTCGGGCAACCGCTGCTGGCTGCTCGGCGAAGCGATCGCACGCGCGGTCAATAGCTTCCCCGAAGACCTCGAAGTCCATGTCTGGGGTACCGGTGGGATGAGCCACCAGCTCCAGGGTCCGCGCGCGGGGCTTATCAACCAGGCGTGGGACAACATGTTTCTCGACAAGCTCGTCGGCGACACGCAGGATCTCCGCCACATCCCCCACATTGAATATCTGCGCGAGACCGGCAGCGAGGGTATCGAGATGGTCATGTGGCTGATCATGCGCGGCGCGCTCGGCCGCGAGACGAAGTGCCTCCACCGCCACTACCACGTGCCCGTCAGCAACACCGCGCTCGGCCATATCGTCCTCGAGCCGATCGACGGGACCGTCCCGCCCTCACCCACGCTCAAAGGCAACAGCGCCGCGGCGCGTTCGCTCACTCAATAATCGAAACGGAGTAGTTCCATGGTTCGCATTGCCCTCGTCGGCGCCGGCGCATTCGGCGAGAAACACCTCATCGGGCTCAAGAACGTGCCCGATGCCGAAGTGGTCACCATCGTCAGCGCTTCCAAAGAGGAATCGCGCAAGCTCGCCGCGCCGCACGGCATCGCCGACGTCTCCGACAGCTACGAGGCGACGCTCGCACGAGAGGACATCGATGCTGTCATCCTAACCACGCCCACGCAAATGCACGCGCGCCAGGCTATCATGGCGATGGACGCCGGCAAGCATGTCGAAGTCGAGATTCCGGTCGCCGACAGCTGGGCAGATGCGCAAGCCGTAATGGCGAAGCAGCAGGAAACCGGCCGTATCTGCATGGTCGGCCACACGCGCCGTTTCAATCCGAGCCACCGGTTCGTGAAGAGCCGGATCGATGCCGGCGAGTTCAACATTCAGGCGATGGACGTCGAAACCTTCTTCTTCCGCCGCACCAACACCAATGCAAAAGGTGAACCACGCAGCTGGACCGACCACCTGCTGTGGCACCACGCGGCGCATACGATCGACCTCTTCCAATATATGACCGGCGGCAAAGTCGTCGCCGCGAATATCCTGCAGGGGCCAAAGCACCCTGACCTGGGGATCGCGATGGACCAGTCGATCCAGATGAAATCTGACAAAGGCCAAATCCTCACGCTGGCGCTTTCGTTCAACAACGACGGTCCGCTCGGCACCTTCTTCCGCTACATCGGCGACACGGGTACCTACATTGCGCGGTACGACGATCTTGTCACGGGGCGCGAAGAACCGGTCGACCTGTCCACCGTCGCAGTGTCGAACAACGGCATCGAGCTGCAGGACCGCGAGTTCGTCGCCGCGATCAAGGAAGGGCGCGAGCCCAAAAGCTCGATTGGCCAGGTCCTCGACTGCTACCGGGTGATCGGCGAGCTGGCCGCCAGCCTCGAAATGCAGGACGGTTGGAGCTGAGCCTATACGGGTATGCCGACATAATTTTCGGCGATGCTCGTCTGCGCCGCGCGACTGGTGGCGATGTAGTCTGGTTCGGCCATTTGCAACGGTCCGTCCTCGGGAAAGCGGCGCATCAGCCGGGTCAGCGCCCAGCTGATCCTGACGCGCAGGCCTGCCTTGCTGAGGGGGGTCGCCCACTCACGCGCCTCATCGATTAAAAATGCAGGTCCGATACCCAGGATTATTTCGACGTTTTTCCTTGTACCGGCGACAACGCGGTTAAAGCGCCACTGCTTATTGGCGGGGCGAGCGACGATGAGGGAAAGGCCCGATACCTCCGGTCGGCCAACGCGCTGCTGTTCAGCCGCTCGATATGGGCGGGCATCAGAAATACCCATTTGGTCATGATAACCTCGGACTGATCGAGGCTAAAAAAAACTCGCCAAAATTCTCGCGAAACTTGTGTCTAATCTGGTCACAAACTGGTGGGCTTCGTCCAGATAGATCACAAAAATTCTTGCCAAAATTCGCATAGCTTGGGCCTCGATGAACGGCAGAAAACTGCCGGAAATGCGAGGTTCGAAGGTGATTCGCGATGGTAGCGGAGGAGGGACTCGAACCCCCGACACGCGGATTATGATTCCGCTGCTCTAACCAGCTGAGCTACTCCGCCCCAAGGGGCCGCCGCGACGGGCGAGCAGCGCCTATAGGCAGGCCTTTGCCGCGGGTCAATATCATGTGCGAGCCCCATGAAAATTCCGTGCGAAAGCCGCTTCCCAGGGGCCGCCGCGATAATGGTGCGCGGCGAGGCCGGTGATCGCCAGCGGGCGCGGCACGAAATCGGCGGCGAGTTCGGTCAGCAGCGCGCGCGCGTCGCTGGGCGCGACCTTGTTCTGGACGGTGATGTGGAGGCGCGGCGTCCCCTGGTCCTGCACGGTCAGCATGCCGGTGAAATGATCGGCGATCCGCGCCCGGATCGCCAGCAGGTCGGGGCTGTCGATGCGATAGGCGACGCCTTTGCCGAGCGAATAGAGCTCGCGCAGCCGCGCCGCGGGTGGCGGGGTGTCGGCGGCAATCCGGCGGATCAGGCCGTCAAGCTCCGTCAACGCCGACGGCGGCAGCTGATGAAACAGCGTGATGTGCGCGGCAAGATAGTTGCGCTCGGGCGGAAAATGCGCCGCGCGCAGATGATCAAAATATCGCTGGTCGGCCGCACCCATCGTCGCGGTAACGATGATGGGTGCGGCGCCAGCGGCCCGGATGGGAGGGGGGATGGCCGGGCCGCTCAAGCTTATACCAGCGTCAGTTAGGCCGCCTGCGACAGCTTGCCCTGATAGGGGTTCGCCTTCACCCATTCGAGCGCCTTTTCAGGGGTCGATTCGACATAGGGGTCGCTGTCGGTGCCAACGTCATTGATGCCGGGTTCGACAAACATCTGGACCACGATGCCGTCGTCGACGATCGCGGTGTAGCGCCAGCTGCGCATGCCGAAACCGACATGATCCTTGTTGATCAGCATGCCCATGCGGCGCGTGAAGGCGCCCGAGCCGTCGGGAACCATCTTGACGTTCTGGACGCCCAGGCTCTTGCCCCAATTATACATCACGAATGCGTCGTTGACGCTGATGCAATGGATGTCGGTGACGCCTTCGGCGATGAAGTCGCCATAGAGGCGCTCGAAGCCCGGGCACTGCTCGTTCGAGCAGGTCGGGGTGTAGGCGCCGGGCAGGCCGAACAGGATGTGGCGGCCGGTGCCGAACGCTTCGCCGGTGTTGACGTCCTGCCAGCGGAACGGGTTCGGGCCGTCGACGGCCTCGTCGCGGACGCGCGTCTTGAGGGTCACGGCGGGAACGGGCTGATTGATCATGGGAGAGAATCCTTTCTGTGGGGATTTTTGTGCGGCGCACCAAGAGCAGACCGGCGCGCCCAGGTCAAATCGAGTGCGCCGCTTTCGTTGATCGACCCAACCGATCAGAGTGTTGACCAGAAGCGATGGAGCGCCGCGGCGACCTCGGCGGGTCGTTCGGCGATCGCCCAATGCCCTGCCCCCTCGATGACGGTCAGCGGCGTGCCGGTGTTCGCGGCGTAACGCTGCGCAACCGCGAGTTCGACATAGGGGTCGCCCGCGCCCCAGATCAGTGCGCCGTTTGCGGGCAATTTTCCGATGTCACGCGCCCAGTCATGCTCGAAACTCAGCCCTTTGGCCGATCGATAGAGCTTCAGGATCGCGCGGCGCTTGTCCTTGCTCCGCCACTGTTCGGCCTCTTCGGCGGCGATGTCGGCGGGCATGCCCTGTGCGGCCAGTCCCTCGGCGAGCTTGTCGGCCTTGCTCAGCGCCATGAAGATCTCGCCAAGGATCGGCGTGTTCCAGATGCGCGCGATCCGGTGACCGCGATAGTCGGGATCGATCACCGCATTCGACAACGCCCAGTTGCGGAGAAGGTCGGGGCGCAGCATCGCCACGCGCTGCGCGATGAGCGCGCCCCAGTCATGCCCGACGATGTCGATCGGCCCGTGCGCCGCGTACAGCGCCTCGGCCTGCCCCACCGCCCAGTCGGCATAGGCTTCCTTGGTGGCAGGAAAACCCGCGGGCAGCGGCGCGGTGAAGCCGGGCAGCGCGGGTACCGCGACCGGCGTATCGCCCAGATCGAGCGCCGCGAGCAGCGGGCGCCAGATCGCGGGACTGTCGGGGACACCGTGAAGGAACAGCTTGGCAGTCGTCATCGGGTCACCCCTTCGGCAAATGGACAATCCAGCTCTGGTCGGTCGGCTCGATCCGTCCCTCGCGATAGCCGCCCGCGAGCAGCGCGGTGCGCGCATCGGCGCGGACCAGCGTCATATAATTCCACTGCCCGCCAAGGTCATAGTCGAGGCGTGTCCCGACCCCGCGCGCGACGTCGAAAATCTCCGGCGCCGCGTCGCCCGCCGCGACGAGCACGCGGTTGCCGGGGAGCAGCAGCAGCCCGTCGGCAATCTTGAACCGCGGATCGGCGAGGTTGCCGGCGGGGACAAAGCGCCCCGCCGCGACATCGAACCGCTCGACCGAGCGCAGCTTGCCGCCATAGTCGCGAATGTCCGATCCACCGACGATCAGCACGTCGCCGTTCGCCAGCCGCACCGCGCCATGCTTGTAGCGTTGCTGCGCCATCGTTCCCGCGGGGGTGAAGCGCCCGGTGGCGGGATCGAACAGCTCGGCGCTCGCGAGCGCGCGGCGCGGTTCGCGGTCGGGACGTCCGCCCCCGGCGACGAGCACCCGACCGTCGGCAAGCAAGGTTCCCGTCGCGCCGCTCCGTGCGGCGGCGAGCGGCCCTGTCGCGGTCATCCGGCCTGTCGCGGCGTCGAAGATTTCGGCGTCGGCGCGCACATCGCGCCCGTCATATCCCCCCGCGATCAGGATGCGGCCATCGGCGAGCGTCACGACGGTCGGCGCGTTGCGCGGCCCCGCCATCGCCGGTCCAGCCACCGACTTGCCCGTCGCGGGGTCGAATATCTCGGTCGCCCCGCTCACCCGCCCATTGACCCAGCCGCCGAGGATCAGCACCTTGCCATCCGGCAGCGCCGCCGCCGAAGGCTGGATGCGCGGCGCGAGCAGCCGCCCCGTCGCGATTACCCGCATGTCCGGCGCGGCGATGATGTCGACCGTCGCGCTCGCGGGCCCCGCTTCGCAGCCCGACCTGACGCAGCCGCCGATCGCGAGCAGCCTGCCCTCGCCCGCCGCGACCAGCTGGTGCGTCGCGCGCGGCGCGCCGAGCCCCGGACCCGGTTCGATGCGGACATCGGTCGCGCCCTTCTCGGCTGCGCTGCCTCCGCCTGCCATGCAGGCAGTGAGCGCCAACGTGACGGCAGACAATCCCAACAATCGACGCATCGGCATCTCTCCCCCCGCGTCGCCCCCGCGAAGGCGGGGGCCGCTATCGGTGTATCACAAGCTTGCTAGCGGCCCCCGCCTTCGCGGGGGCGACGGCCGACTCCTACTCCATCTCCCCGCGTTCGCGGCGGAGCGCATACCATTTCTGCACATTGGCATTATGTTCGGACAGCGTGCGCGCAAAGATATGCCCGCCGTCGCCCTTGGCAACGAAGAAGAGATAATCGTTCGCTTCGGGATCGAGCACCGCCGCGATCGACGCCTTGCCGGGGTTGGCGATCGGCCCCTGCGGCAGCCCCGCCATGCTGTAGGTATTATACCCGTTCACCGCCTGGATTTCGGACCGCAATATCCGCCGACCGAGCGGCTTTCCCTTGGTGATCGGATAGATGATCGTCGGATCGGCTTGCAGCCGCATGCCGACCGCCAACCGGTTGGTATAAACCCCCGCGACGGTGCGGCGCTCGGCGGGAACGCCGGTTTCCTTCTCGACGATCGAGGCGAGCGTCAGCGCTTCGTTGCGGTTCTTGACCGCGGTGCGCGGCGTCCGTTTGGCCCACAGCTCGGCGAACGCCTTGTCCATCGCCGCCTGCATGCGCTTGACGACCGCGGCGCGGCTTTCGCCGGTGGTAAAGGCATAGCTGTCAGGCAAGATGCTGCCCTCGGCGGGCACCGGGATTTCGCCCTTCAGCCGCTTTTCGGCCATCAGCCGTTCCCACACCATGATCGACGGCATGCCCTCGGGGATCATCACCAGCCGCTGGATCGTCTTGCCCGACTGAAACAGCTCCAGGATGTCGCCCGCGTCCATCCCCTTTTCGATTTTATATTCGCCGGGCTTGATCGGATCGTCGCCGCCAAAGAAGCGCGCTTCGTTGCGAAAGCTCGACGCCGAGACGATGCCTGCGTCCTCGAGGATCTGCCCCGCCTTCGCGATGCTCGCGCCCGCCGGGATCACAACCTCGGCATCCTTCGGCGCGCCGCCCGAGCAGGCGGCGAGGAGGAGGGCCAAAATGGCGATCGTCAGCCAGCGGAACGGATGCACTTCATTCTCCCGTCGGTCATAGAGTGCTTAAAGCCACAAAAGCCCCGCAGGTGCAGCGTCCTTTTGCGTCCTTTGTGGCCTTAACGCCGGTGCCCCGGCGGGTCGTGCCAAGGGTAAAGCATGGCGGGATTATGTAGGAAAGCGATTTTGTTCCTCCCTGTGGCGAAGCCATGGGGAGGTGGCAGCGCGCAGCGCTGACGGAAGGGCCATGGCGCTGCCGTCGCCGCCCCTCCACCACTCGCTCCGCGAGCGGTCCCCCTCCCCACGGCTTCGCCGCAGGGAGGATCGGTTGATCAATCCACCGCTTTGACGATCACGCTCGCGTTGGTGCCGCCAAAGCCGAAGCTGTTGTTGAGCGCCGCCTTCACCGGGCGTTTTTTGGCGGTGTGCGGGACGAGGTCGACGCCGTCGGTGCCTTCGTCGGGGTTGTCGAGATTGAGCGTCGGCGGGACGATCTGGTCGCGGATCGCGAGGATGCAGAAAATCGTCTCGACCGCGCCCGCGCCGCCGAGCAAATGGCCGATCGCCGATTTGGTCGAGCTCATCGACACATCGCCGATCGCGTTGCCGAACAGCCGCTTGACCGCGCCAAGCTCAATCGTGTCGGCCATCGTCGAGGTGCCATGCGCGTTGATATAATCGATGTCCGACGGGGTCATGCCGGCCTTTTTGAGCGCCATTTCCATCGAACGATAGGCACCCGATCCTTCGGGGTGCGGCGCGGTGACGTGATAGGCATCGCCCGACAGACCGTAACCGACGACCTCGGCGTAAATCTTCGCGCCGCGCGCCTTGGCATGCTCATATTCCTCGAGCACCACGACGCCCGCGCCTTCGCCCATCACGAACCCGTCGCGGTCCTTGTCATAGGGACGGCTCGCCTGCTCGGGGCGGTCGTTATAGCTCATGTTGAGCGCGCGCGCTTGCGCGAAGCCCGCGATTCCGATCGGGCAGATCGTCGCCTCGGCGCCGCCCGCGAGCATGATGTCGGCGTCGTCGTCGCGGATCATCCGCGCCGCGTCGCCGATCGAATGCGCGCCGGTCGAACAGGCGGTGACGACGGCATGGTTCGGACCCTGCAAGCCATATTTGATGCTGACCTGCCCCGAGATCAGGTTGATCAGGCGACCGTGAACGAAGTGCGGTGACACCCGCCCCGGCCCTTTTTCGGCGAGCAGCAGGCTTTCGCTTTCGATGCCCGGCAGGCCGCCGATGCCCGACCCGATCGAGCAACCGGCACGCAGCTTCATCGCGTCGGTCATATCCTCGAGCCCGGCGTCCTCGATCGCCTGCCCGGCGGCGTCGATGCCATAGATGATGAACGGGTCGACCTGGCGCTGCACCTTGTGATCGACGCGCTTGCCGGGGTCGAAACCATATTCATGGTCCGGTCCCTTGACCTCGCACGCGATCGTGCATTTCTGGTCGGCGGTGTCGAAGTGGGTGATCTGACCCGCACCCGATTTGCCCGCGATCAGATTTTTCCAGCTTGTTTCGACATCGCCGCCCAGCGGCGTCACCAAACCCAAACCCGTCACCACAACCCGGCGCATAATCATTCCTTTCGTCGGCCCCTGCCCCCGCAGGCGCCCGCGTTACCTAATCCCAGTCACCTCGGCGAAGGCCGGGCTCTCGCCCTCTCGACCTGCTGCTACCGAAATCGCGAGATCCCGGTGTTCGCCGGGATGACGGATTTAGCGCCGTGCCGGGCTATATCCATAAAAAAAGCTCCCCGGTCGCTGCGCACGAGCGCTCGAGACCGGGGAGCCGGGTTTGCGTGGACGGCGTCGCCGCCGCATCCGGCAACGCCGGACAGGCTGGATCAGCCCTTGTTCGCTTCGATATAGTCGATCGCATCCTTGACGGTGGCGATCTTTTCCGCCGCATCGTCGGGAATTTCGACGCCGAATTCTTCTTCAAATGCCATCACCAGTTCGACGATGTCGAGGCTGTCGGCGCCCAGATCGTCGATGAAGCTCGCTTCCTCGGTGACCTTGTCGGCTTCGACGCCCAGATGTTCGACGACGATCTTCTTAACCTTTTCGGCCGAATCGCTCATGCGCTATTCCTTTTCTGACTAAGCCGTGAATGTTGGAAATTGCCCTAGTGTCCGTCGGCGGGGCTGGCAAGAGGGCTGGTAGCGACCAGTTCCTCCTCCGCCGCGCTATAGGCCGAACGCCTCCCCTTCTGTCCGTTCGGCACCTGCGTCACGAAATAGGCGGTGCCATTGCCCGCTTCAAGATCGTACCAGAGCCCCGATCGCAATCCATAGGCGTCGCCCGAATGGCCGAGCCGCCGCCGCCCGTCGCCGAACAGGTCGTCGCGGCACCCCGCCCCGGTCGCCGCACCGGTCCCGTTACTGTGCATCGCCGCACCATATTCGCAGAAAAACCCGCCCGTCCCCTCACCCGTCGCCGGGCGGACCGGTGCCATCGCTTCGAGGCGCGCGAGGCTCGCGGGGGTCAGAAAATCCTCGCCGCGGCGCAGCAGCATGACCCCGATCCGCGCCAATCCGTTCGCCGATATGCGCAGCCCGCCCTGCGGGCTGAACCCCGCGCCGTGGCGCGCGAGCCGATAGGTTTCAAGGTCGCAGCTGCCGTCGCTTGCCGGAACGACCGGACAGGCGGGACGGATGCCCTGCATGTCGTCGCGCACGGCTGAACCGTCGGCGCCGTACAGCACGACGGCGCGCGCAACCGCGGCGTCGCTGCACGTCGGCCAGTTGAAACAGGCGTCGATGCCGAGCGGGCGCAGCACCAGCCGCGCCATCGCGCGGTCAAAACGCTCGCCCGTCGCGCCTTCGATCGCGGCGGCGACGACGGGATAGTTGAGGTTGGCATAGACGAAATCGCCGCCCGGCGGGCGCGGTGCGTCCCACGCCGCCGGGTCTTGCAACGCCTGTTCCAGATCGGCGCCCAGCGGCAGCGCATAGTCGATATTGTCGGCCAGCCCCGCCCGGTGGCCGAGCAGCTGGATCAGCGTAATCGGCTGGTCGGGATAAGCGGGATGGCGCAGCCGCCAGCCCAGATAGTCCGAAACGTCGCGATCGAGGTCAAGGCGCCCTTGCTCGACCAGACGCAGCACGCCGAGCGCAACGACCAGTTTCGATACCGACGCGATGCGGACCGGATCATCCGCGG
This sequence comes from Sphingopyxis microcysteis, assembly GCF_012274265.1. Taxonomy (GTDB): domain Bacteria; phylum Pseudomonadota; class Alphaproteobacteria; order Sphingomonadales; family Sphingomonadaceae; genus Sphingopyxis; species Sphingopyxis microcysteis. The sequence goes on along the minus strand of NZ_JAANYY010000002.1, from coordinate 553,811 downwards.
TCAGCGGACGCCCGCTCGCGCGGTCGGCCTGCCCGACGACGACGCGCGTCGCGATTCTTCCGTCGCGGTCAAAATCGACCGCGACCGCGGCAGGCGCCGACGGCGCAGAGGCGAGCAAGGCAAACGCGAGCAGCATCGGCCCGTTGTGCTTGGCGGTTTTCAGTGCGTCAAGACACGGGCCGGAGAGGAACGACGCCGGATTCGCGCAAGGCCGCCGATGCACGCTGGATCACGACCGGGGTGATCATGAAGCGGCCGAGCACCGCTTCGGGGGCGGCGTCTTCGGGTTGCCGGGTGTAGGCCAGCAAGCGGCGCCAATGCGCCTGCGCCGCCGTGACGTCGCCTTGCCGCGCGGTGACGATCGCGCGGACCATCAGATATTGCGGCTCCATATTGCTTGGCGATGGCATCTGGTCGAGCACGGTCAGCGCTTCGGCCTGTTCGCCGCGCTGCGACAGGATGAACGCCAGGGTCACCGCGGGAACGCCCGGATAGCTGTCGTCGAGCGCCAGCGACCGACGGAGCAATATTTCGCCCTCGGCGGCCTGACCGCACGTGATCTTGAACAGCCCCAGAAAACCCGAAATGTCGGGGTCGAACGGGTTGAGCCGCCGCGCGGCGTCGCCCATCGTGTTGCCGCCCGAACAATTGCCGACATAGAAATTCGCCCGCGCCATGGCAAAAAGCCCCGCCGACGAGTTGGGACTGGCTTCATAGGCCTTGAGCGCCAGCGCGCGCGCTTCGGCAAACGCCGTGCGTCCGGCGGGGGTTGCCCTTTGCGGCTGCCAGTCGCCAAAGCGCAGCAGCGACAGCGCGGCAAGCGCCACCGGGTCGCGGTCGTCCCGCTTCAGCGTCGCGCGCAGGCAGACATCGACCTGCTTCGCGCCCGACGGATTGCGCATCTGGCGCAACCGGTTGAACTGCGCGAGACACGGAAAGCCGGGCGCAAAATTGTCCGGCTGGCGCTGAATCTGATCGCGGACGATGACGCCATAATCGCCCGCAATCTGGGCGATCAGCGGCTCCATCGACACAAATTGCGGCGTGTCGGGGTCGGCCACGCGGATTCGCTGCGACCATATGGCGCGTTGATCGGCGACGCGGTTCAGCACCAGCGTCACTTCCGCATTGCCATCAAGGTCGCGGACCAGCGATGTGTCGAGCCGATAGTCGGCGGTGCGCGGCGCGGCGCCGCCCGGCGCCTGCGAGCTCAGCAGATCGACCAGATCGAACCGCCGCAGACCGTCGCGCAGCTTGCCGTCGAGCGCGCGCGCCAAGGCGCGCGATGGCGCGGTGCTGCCCGCGACGGGCTCGCTCACATCGAGGAGCGGCATCGGCTGCGCATCGCTGACGAACAATCGCTCCGGCCCGCTGCGCAGCGACCACAAGGCAAATATCGCGAGCGCCAGCAGGACGAGCGCGACGACCCAGCGGCCATAGCGCGGCCCGTCGGCAGGCTGCGAACGGCCGGGCGCGCCCGGTGGAAGCGGTGCCCCGGCCGCGTCGGCGCGCGCGGCGGCCTTGACGTCATCCTCGCTCCCCGGCTCGTCGATCGAACGCGAGGGCGGCGCGACGCGGTACTGGACGACGACCTCGTAGCTCCCCTGCGGCACCCGCAAACGATGGATCCAGGGGGTTTCGGCATAGTAGCGGTCGAGCAGGCTGCGCAGGCGCCCGACCATCACGCGCGGATAGCTGTCAACCGCAGGGTCGAAATCTTCGCTGCGCCCCAGCGCCTCGGTCGCGATCGCATAGGCCTTGGGCGAACTGCGTCCGCCGCGCAGCCGATGCTCGACCAGAAACTGCAGCAAGCGCGTCAACACCGGCGACCGCACGAACATCGGGGATTCGAGCAAACGCTCCAATTCTTCCGCGATAATCCGGTCGGTGTCCCCGGTACCCTGAGTATCGTTCGCTTTCGCGTGGTCCATGCTACCCTCGATTGCCCCTGACGGGCGGTGCGGGTGATACGCCAATCAAGTCGCGCGACCAGTCCTTGTTACTTCCACGTAACGGTAACAGGAAGGCCCGCCGCCATATCAGAAGAACGATGAGCCGCCAATCTGGAACGATGAAATTCGAAACAGGGTCAATAAAGGGTTATCAAATGGCGACATCAGCGCGTGTGACCCCTTGTAACTGCCGCACTTTCGCAATTCTGTCATTCTTTCAACGTCGCGGCTTTCCTACAGGGCCGCGATGTTGAGGCTGACAGGCGAAGAATGCGAGCTGGTCCCTGGCGTTCTTCAGACCCCCTTCGGCCTCAGTTCAAGACTTCGCCGGATGCATGGCAGCCCCACCTGTCACGCGTCCGGCAAGTCGATCCCGGACCGGCGGCGGCGCCTCAGGCTTTGCATAAGCGCAGCGCGCTTGGCCACATCGGCGCCCACCAACACGCCGACCGCGAGCGCGACCGTAGCGATTTCGCGAACAAACCGATCAACAACGGTGCCGATCGGCGGTCAAGCCATGCGGCCAAACTCAGGCCGGCCCGATCCGAAACGCACAGAGCTTGTTGCCGTCAAGGTCGCGGAAATAGGCAGCGTAAAAGGCCTGATCGCCGTCGTCGCCGCGCACCCCCGGGGTCCCTTCGCACGTCCCGCCCAGTTGCAACGCCTTCGCGTGGAGGGCATCGACCTTGGCGCGCTCGTCAACGACGATCGCCGCCATATGTCCGTTGCCCGCATGCATCGGCTGGCCATCATAGGGCCGCGTCACCGCGATCCCCGGCTGCCCCCAGCTCGTCGCGTAGAGCGTAAAGCTTGTCTTCATCCGACATCCGCATCAATTCGCTGGCGCCGATCGTCCCGAGCAGCGCGGCGTAAAAGTCGCGCGCGCGATCGATGTCGTCGGTTCCCATCGTCACATAACCCAGCATTCCCGGACTCCTTTTCAGCATCGACACGATATGGACATGACAAGGGCGTCAGCTCTGCTGACGCCCCAATCGATTGGCAATTACCTCGCAGATCAAGTCGTTGCCGGCGCCTTGCACGGTCCGGTGTGGGTGCTGGTCATCTGCATGACCATTTCCATGTCACCGCCAGTCGGCACCTTGCCCTTGGTCGTGATCGTCACGTCGGATTTCTTGGCTTCCATCGTGCCGTTCATCGCCATGTCGACGGTCTGGCCATTGGCAGTGCAGGTTCCGGCGATGTCGATCTTGCCGCCCGCAATGTCCTTTTTGGACCATTTGCATTCGCCGCCATTGCCCGGACCCTTGGCCAGTTCCGCGGCGATGTCTTCCTTGTCGACCTGCTCCTGGGTGAAGCACTGGTCCATGCCGCTGGCGCCTTCCATCATCTTGGCCATGTCCTCTTTCATTTCGGGCGGCATGCCGGGAACTTCGAACTTCACCAGCTTGATGTCGGTTTTCCAGTTGCCCGCCTCGCGCTTCACCGCGCCGCCGGCATTTTCGCTTTTGCCGCAGCCCGCGACCGCCAGGAGCGCGCCGAGAGCTGCAATCGTCAAAATCTTTTTCATACCCTGTCTCCTGTGACTTGCCGCTGCCTGCTCTGTGGCGGACTCATTGCGATTGTGGACCCGCCCCATCGATACCATATTGGCGACAATGGCAATTCAGATTCGTACATCGCTCGATGAAATCGACACGGCGGAGGGCTATGTCCCGCACCGCCCCGCGCGCCCCGACAAGGTCGAAGGGGGCAAAAGATTTGAACTGGTTAGTGATTATGAACCAGCCGGCGACCAGCCCACCGCGATCCGCGAACTCGTCGATACCGCGCTGACCGGCGAACGCGATCAGGTGCTGCTCGGCGTCACCGGATCGGGCAAGACCTTCACCATGGCAAAGGTCATCGACGAGCTGCAGCGTCCTGCGCTCATCCTGGCGCCGAACAAGATCCTCGCGGCGCAGCTCTATGGCGAATTCAAGAGCTTCTTCCCGAACAATGCGGTCGAATATTTCGTCAGCTATTATGATTATTACCAGCCCGAGGCCTATGTGCCGCGGTCCGACACGTACATCGAGAAGGAAAGCTCGGTAAACGAGGCGATCGACCGCATGCGCCACTCGGCGACGCGCGCCTTGCTCGAACGCGACGACGTCATCATCGTCGCGTCGGTGTCGTGCCTCTATGGCATCGGGTCGGTCGAGACTTACTCGGCGATGATCTTCGACCTCAAAAAAGGTCAGGTCGCCGACAATCGCGAGATCATCCGCAAGCTCGTCGCGCTCCAGTACAAGCGCAACGACCAGGCCTTCGCGCGCGGCAATTTCCGCGTTCGCGGCGACAGCCTGGAAATCTTCCCCTCGCACTATGAGGATATGGCGTGGCGCGTCAGCTTCTTCGGCGACGAGATCGAGGAGATCACCGAATTCGACCCGCTCACCGGCAAGAAGATCGCGAGCCTGAACAGCGTCCGCATCTATGCCAACAGCCATTATGTCACCCCGGGCCCGACGCTGAAGCAGGCGACCGAGGCGATCCGCCACGAACTCGCCGAGCGCCTGAAGGAGCTCGAAGCCGAAGGCCGACTGCTCGAGGCGCAGCGGCTCGAACAGCGCACCAATTTCGACCTCGAAATGATCGCCGCGACGGGGAGCTGCGCCGGGATCGAAAATTACAGCCGCTTCCTGACCGGTCGCCTGCCCGGTGAACCGCCGCCGACCCTGTTCGAATATCTGCCCGACAACGCCCTGCTCTTCGTCGACGAAAGCCATCAGACGATCCCGCAGATCGGCGCGATGTCAAAGGGCGACCATCGCCGCAAGATCACGCTCGCCGAATATGGCTTCCGCCTGCCAAGCTGCATCGACAACCGGCCGCTGCGCTTCGCCGAATGGGATCTGATGCGCCCGCAGACGGTGAGCGTGTCGGCAACCCCCGGGACATGGGAGATGGACCGCACGCAGGGCGTCTTCGCCGAACAGGTGATCCGCCCTACCGGGCTGATCGACCCGCCGGTCGAGATCAAGCCGGTCGAGGAACAGGTCGACGATTTGATCGCCGAGGCGAAGAAAACCGCTGCCGCAGGCTACCGCACCCTCGTGACCACGCTGACCAAGCGCATGGCCGAGGATTTGACCGAATTCCTGCATGAGGCGGGACTGAAGGTCCGCTACATGCACTCGGACGTCGAGACATTGGAGCGCATCGAGATCATCCGTGACTTGAGGCTCGGGGTGTTCGACGTGCTCGTCGGCATCAACCTGCTGCGCGAAGGGCTCGACATCCCCGAATGCGGGCTCGTCGCGATCCTCGACGCCGACAAGGAAGGCTTTTTGCGCAGCGAAACCAGCCTCGTCCAGACGATCGGCCGCGCCGCGCGTAACGTCGACGGCCGCGTTATCCTCTACGCCGACCGCATCACCGGCAGCATGGAACGCGCGATGCGCGAGACCGACCGCCGCCGCGAAAAGCAGGAAGCCTATAACAAGGAACATGGCATCACGCCGCAGACGATCAAGCGCAACATCGGCGACATCATCGCGCATGTCGCGTCGAAGGACGGCGTGACGATCGACATCGGCGACGACAAGCCCGCGCATATGGTCGGGCATAATTTGCGCGCCTACATCCAGGATCTGGAAAAGCGGATGCGCGACGCCGCCGCCGACCTCGAATTCGAGGAAGCCGGCCGCCTGCGCGACGAGATCCGCAAGCTCGAGGCCGACGAGCTGGGCCTGCCGCCGGATGAGCAGGTCGCGCCAAGGGTCGGGCGCTCGAACGAGGGGAAGCCGGGGACGCGCAAGGGGCGGTTCGGCAAGCAAAGCAAGACGAAGTGGGGGCGGTGACCGCTCGATGACGATGATCCGCTGGGGCATGATCGGTTGCGGCAGCGTGACCGAGCGCAAGAGCGGCCCCGCCTACCAGCAGGTCGCGGGTTTCGCGCTGCACGGCGTGTTCAACCGCACGCTGGCGAAAGCGGAATATTATGCCGCGCGCCATGGCGTGCCGCATGTGTTCGCGAGCGCCGAGGCGCTGATCCATTCGCCCGAAATCGACGCCGTCTATATCGCGACGCCGCCCGACAGCCACGAAGCCTATGCGCTTGCCGTCGCCCGCGCGGGCAAGCCGTGCTGTATCGAAAAGCCGATGGCGCCCGATCACGCCGCCTGCGTGCGCATCCGCGATGCCTTCGCCGCACAGGACGTGCCGCTGTTCATCGCCTATTATCGGCGCTCGCTCCCCCGCTTTCGGCAGATCCGCGCGTGGCTCGACGACGGCGAAATCGGCGCGGTGCGGCACGTCCACTGGACGCTGACCAAGGCCGCCAGCCCCGCCGACCTTGCCGGGGACAACTGGCGCGTCGACGCGGCAGTCGCCCCCGGCGGCTATTTCGACGACCTCGCAAGCCACGGCCTCGACCTTTTCTGCTGGCTGTTCGGCGAAGTGACCGACGTCGCGGGTTTCGCGGTCAACCAGCAAGGCCGCTACAGCGCGGCGGACGCGGTGACGGGTTGCTGGCTGCACGGCGGCGGCGTCACCGGTTCGGGCAGCTGGAACTTCGGCGCCGCAGACCGGCAGGACCGCGTCGAAATCACGGGCTGCACGGGCCGGATCACCTTCTCGATCTTCGACGAAGAACCGCTGCGGCTGGTCCGCGGCGACGAAATGGTCGAACGCATCATCGAAAACCCTCCAGCCGTGCAATATTTCCACGTCGAAGCGATGCGCGACCACCTCGCCGGGCGGGCTTTGCATCCGTCGACGGGCGAAAGCGGCGCACACACCGCATGGGTGATGGACCAGATCTTGTTGCGGCGGTGATCGCGCGATATCCCTTCGACCAAAGTCCCTTTGTAACCGACAAGTAACCTTGTCTCCTCCCCGTGCGCGGCCTAGCGTCCGCGTCGCAACCGGGGAGGAAAATATGAAATCGGGTCTGTCGCTTATCGCTCTGGCGCTCGCCGTCGCCGCGCCCGCCGCGCTTCATGCGCAGGACAAGCGCGACGATGCTGGCGCCGCGAAGGCAAAGGCCGAAAAGCCCGCCGATTACGAACCGCAGGTCCGCACGACGAAACTCAGCGGCACCTTCGGCGGTCAGCGGATCAATTACGCCGCGACGATCGGCGAGACGATCATCAAGAACAAGGACGGCGTGCCCGAAGTCGCCGTCGTCACCACCTCCTACGTCAAGGAACCGCGCGACCCGAACCGCCCCGTCACCTTCCTGTTCAACGGCGGCCCCGGGTCGGGAACCGTCTGGTTGATGATGGGCGCGTTCGGGCCGAAGCGCGCCGCGATCCCCGGCACCGGGGTCGACGACGGCGCCCCGCCCTATCCGATCGTGGACAATCCCGACGCACTGATGGACGTCACCGACGTCGTGTTCATCGACCCCCCGGGGACGGGCTTTTCGCACCTGATCGGCAAGGCCGACCCCAAGGATTATTATGGGGTGACGCAGGACGCCAAGCTGGTGGCCGAGGTGATCCGCCGCTGGCTCGCCGACAATGGCCGCTGGAACAGCCCCAAATATCTGGGCGGCGAAAGCTATGGCACGACGCGCACCGCCGCGGTCGCGCACCAGCTGATGAACGCGACCTATAATGACGTCGCGTTCAACGGGCTGATCCTGATTTCAACCGTGCTCGATTTCGCGGCGGGCGCCGACACGCCGGGCAACGAGCTGTCGCCGATCACCAACCTGCCGTCGATGGCGGTGACCGCGCTCTATCACGGCAAGGCGACCGGCACTTCGCCCGAAGCCTTTGCCGAGGAAGCGCGCCAGTGGGCGATCGGCCCCTATGCCACCGCGCTGCTCAAGGGACAGAAATTGCAGGGCGAGGAGCGCGCCGCGATCCGCCGCGAGCTCGCGCGCTTCACGGGGCTTTCGGAGACCTATCTCGAACAGGCGGACCTCCGCGTGACGCCGCAGCGCTTCTACAAGGAATTGCTGCGCGACCGAGGCCTCACCGTCGGCCGCCTCGACAGTCGTTATACGGGCAAGGATTATGACAATGCGGGCGAAGGGCCGGACAATGATCCGAGCTTCTATGGCATCGACGCGAGCTACACCGCTGCGATCAACAGCTGGAGCCGCGACGGGCTGGGGTTCAAGACGGACCGCGAATATCAGTCGATCGGCGGCATCGGCGGCCAGTGGGACTGGCGCATCGGCGGCCGCGACAGCAACGCGTACCTCAACGTCGCACCCTATATCGGGCAGGCCTTGCGCGAAAATTCGGGGTTGAAGGTGCTCGTCGCACAGGGCTGGTATGATTTCGCGACGCCCTTTTTCGCCGCCGAATACGCGCTGTCACGCACCGGCATCCCGCAGGACCGGATCACCTACACTTACTATGGCGCGGGCCATATGATGTATATCCGCGACGAGGACCGCAGCAAATTGTCGGCGGACGTGCGCGCGTTTATTCGGGCGCGGTAGGAGCCGCGGCGAATTGCGGCCATATAATCCTCCCTGTCGCGAAGCGATGGGGAGGGGGACCGCCGCCGCAGACGGCGGTGGAGGGGCCGCGACGTTGCGTCTTTGCCCCTCCGTCAGCCCTGCGGGCTGCCACCTCCCCATCGCTTCGCGACAGGGAGGATTTAAAAGCAACTTACCGCAGCGCACCCTTCGCCGCCTGCGCCCGGGCATACAGGAACAGCGCAATCACGATCACCCAGATTACGGCGGTAAAGATCATCGGGAACGTCCCGAACATGCGCTGCAAATCGCCATAATGCATGCCGAACTGATAGACGCTGCTGATCGCCAGGCCGACGAGCGAAACCAGAAATGCCGTCACCGCATGCCGGCTGCGCGCGAGCAGCAGCATTGACCCCAGCACCGACCCCCAAACACCCAGCGCCCAGCCGACATTCGCCCATAGCGGGAAGCTATAGAAATACGCCTGTTGCTCCGCGGTGAAGGCGGCCATGTAATCGGGGTTCTTCAGCTTTGTCATGACGTAATCGAACGCGCCGAACGCGTTCCACAGCAATGATATGATCCCGACGACCCACAAGTGCCACGGCGTTTTTCCAGCTTCGGTCATGATGATCTCCCTCCCCAGAAAGATTGTAACGCGCAGACCGCCGCGCCCCTCGGCAACGTCGGTGCGCTAATGATATAACACACTGGCGGCGTGACCGAAACAAAGATGTCGCGGCGACCTGCCAAGGCGCTTGGCAAGCCGCGCCGAGATCGCGATAGGCGCGCCATGTGCGTCGTCGCCCTCGCCCACCGCGTCCACCCCGACTGGCCGCTCATCCTCATCGGCAACCGCGACGAATTTCACGCGCGCGCCGCCGCGCCGCTTCACCCATGGGACGATGGCAGCGGTATCGTCGCCGGGCGCGATTTGCAGGCGGGCGGGACGTGGCTTGGCGTTCATGCGCCGAGCGGCCGCGCGGTCGTGGTCACCAATGTGCGCGGCGCGATGCCCGATCCGGCGAAGGAATCGCGCGGCGCGCTCGTCACCGACATGCTGCGCGGTGACGGGCGGTTTGCCGATCCGGCCGCAACCGACCTCGACGGTTTCAACGCCTTCAACCTGCTGGCTGTCGACGGCGAGCGGGTACGCTTGCTGACCAATCGGCCGCTGCCGCAGATCGCCACGCTCGGCGCTGGTGTCCACGCGCTCGCCAACGAGCCCGTCGACACGCCCTGCCCGCGCGCCGAGCGCCTGCGCGCCGCATTGGCCGCGGTGGTCGAAGCGCGCGCAGACCCCGAAGGCCTGCTCGACACGCTGACCGCGACAAGCGACCCGGCGCTGTTCCTGCGCGGCGACGTCTATGGCACGCGCGCGTCGACGCTGGTTGTGGCGGCGGCGGACGGCACGGCGAAAATGATCGAGCGCCGATACGAAAAGGGCGGCCGCCCCATCGGAACGACCGCCCTGGAATTTCGGATTGACGCCTAATCCTCCCTGTCGCGCAGCGATGGGGAGATGGCAGCGCGAAGCGCTGACGGAGGGGCTATAACGCGGCCCCTCCACCATCCCCGCTTTCGCGGGGACGGTCCCCCTCCCCATCGCTGCGCGACAGGGAGGATCGAATTGCTTACTTCGGCGCGATCACCATCAGCATCTGACGGCCCTCGGTGCGCGGATGCGCCTCGACCTTCGCGATTTCCGACGTCAGTTCGGCAACGCGCTGGAGCACGTTCAGGCCAAGCTGGGTGTGGCTCATCTCGCGGCCGCGAAAGCGCATGGTCATCTTGACCTTGTCGCCTTCCTCCAGGAAGTCGAAAACCTTGCGCATCTTCACATCGAAATCATGATCGTCGATGTTCGGACGCATCTTGATCTCTTTGATTTCCTGCGTCTTCTGGCTCTTGCGCGCCAGGTTCGCCTTTTTCTGGGCTTCGTATTTGAACTTGCCCACATCGAGGAATTTGCACACCGGCGGATCGGCGTTCGGGGAGACTTCGACCAGGTCCAGCCCGACGGAGGCGGCCTGTTCGATCGCTTCGGCGGTCAGCATCACGCCCAGATTTTCGCCTTCCTCGTCGATCACGCGGACCTTGGGCGAGGCGATGAATTCATTGTATCGCGGGCCGTTTTTCGGCGGCATCGGCGCCATCGGGCGGCGAGTCATGGGCGGTGGTATAGCTGTATCTCCTGATCGTGGACGGGTGGCGCGCGGAATCAGCGCGATCCACGCACGCCATGTTCATATAGTGAACGCGCACGCGCCGTAAAGGCCGCGCGTGACATTCAGGCGACGCTTTTTGGGCCGACTGTGGCGGTCAGGCCACGCCGATCACCATTTTGTCGGCGCCGGATCGACGACGCGGAAGCCGCCAGCGCCGATCTCGCTGACCTCCAGCGCGCGCTGTGCAATGCCGCGGTTGTTGAAGCGGAAAATGCCGTCGATGCCGCCGAACCCGTCGGCCGCGAGCAGCTGGTTCACCGGAAAGCTGGTGCCGGGTTTCCAGTCGCGCGCAATCCGGACGGTCAGCAGCACCGAGTCATAACCGAGGCTGGCGAGCCGGTACGGCGCCTTGCCGAAGCGCGTGCGATATTTCCCCGCCAGCTGGCCATAGAGCCCGTCGGACACGCTGGCGAACCACGACCCGCGCATCACCGGGCTGCTGCCGAGCGACGCATCAGTGTTCCACAGCTCGGTCCCCAGGATCTGGCGCGGGCCGCTGCCCTTGATGACCGGAACCGCGCGGATCGCATTGCCGCCGCTGTCGGCGATCAGCACCGCATCGATCGCGCCGGCATTGGCGATCCGCCGCGCCGCGCCGGTCAGCGCAGTGGCGCTGCGGTCATAGCTTTCGACGGCGACCAGCGTCCCGCCCGCGGCGGCGACCGCGCTGCGGAAGGCCGCGACCGAACGGTCGCCATAGACGTTCTTCGGCACCAAGGCGCCAAAGCGCTGATGCCCCTTGCCGCGCGCAAAAGCGACGACGCGCTCGACCGACTGGCCGGGGACAAAGCCCATGATGAACACGCCATTGCCCGCGACGCTGCTGTCGTTCGAGAAGCTCAGCACCGGCACCTTGGCGTCGCGCGCGATCGGCGCGACCGCGGCGACATCTTCGCTGAGCAGCGGACCGAGGATCAGCTTGTTGCCATCGGCCACCGCCTGCCGCGCCGCCGCGGCGGCGCCCAGCGCGGTATCGTAGGTGGTGATGCGCACACGCTCGGTCCGCGAATCGAGCAGCGCCAGCGTCGTCGCGTTGGCGATCGCGGTGCCGACGTCGGCGTTGGCGCCGGTCTGCGGCACCAGCAGCGCGACGCGGTGGCGATCGGTGTCGGTCGGCAGGCCCGGCCCGACATTGTCGGTCGGGGTTTCGGGCGGCGGCGGCGTCGCCGGGCCATTGCTTTTCGGCACCACCTGGCACGCGGCGAGCAACCCCGCCATCGCCACCGCGCCGAGTCCGCGCAGCAGCTGCCGCCGCGGCGATGCATATGCTTGGCGCTCGGCAGCAGTTTCTGCCATTTTCGGCGTCATGCCAGATTCGACCATCTCAAATTCTCCCTTGCCCGGTCTCTATATCGTCGCGACCCCCATCGGCAACCTCGGCGACATCAGCGCGCGCGCCGCGGCGGTGCTGGGGCGCGCCGACCTGATCGCCGCCGAGGATACCCGCGTCACGGCAAAGCTGCTTTCACATCTTGGCCTGCGCGTGCCGATGACCCCCTATCATGACCATAGCGACGAGCGGACGCGCGCGGCGCTGATCGGCCGTATGGCAGACGAAATTGTCGTTCTGGTGTCGGATGCGGGAACGCCGCTGATTTCGGACCCCGGATACAAGCTGGTGCGCGATGCGCGCGCCGCCGGGCGGCACGTCACCACCCTGCCCGGCCCCTGCGCCGCGATCGCCGCGATCACCCTGTCGGGATTGCCGAGCGACCGCTTCCTGTTCGCGGGCTTCCTGCCCAACAAGACGAAGGCGCGCGCCGACGCGATCGCCGAATTTGCGGGGCTGCGCGCCAGCCTCGTCTTCTACGAAAGCGGCCCGCGCCTCGCCGCCGCCCTCGCCGCGCTCGCCGAGGGACTGGGCGACCGCGAGGCGGCGGTCGCGCGCGAAATCAGCAAGCTGTACGAGGAATGCGTCACCGGCACGCTGCGCGAGCTTTCCGCGCGTTATGCCGACGCGCCGCCGAAGGGCGAGATCGTCATCGTCGTCGCCCCGCCCGGCGAAGCGGCCCCCGAAGCGGCCGATGACGCGACACTCGCCGCGGCGCTGCGCCAAGCGATGGCCGACAAGCCGGTCGCACAGGCCGCGAAAGCGGTCGCCAAACGCTTCGGGCTCGATCGCCACGACGTTTATGCCCGCGCGCTCGCGCTGAAGGATGCCGATTGAAGCGCGCCGCCGCCGAAGCGCGCGGCCGCAAGGCCGAGCGCCGCGCGGCATGGTGGCTGCGCCTCCACGGCTGGCGCATCCTGGGCGAACGATTGCGCGTCGCGGCGGGCGAAGTCGATCTGGTCGCGCGGCGCGGGCGCATCGTCGCCTTCATCGAGGTAAAATGGCGCGAACGCCCCGAAGACCTCGACCTCGCGATCGACCAATATCGCCTGCGCCGCGTCGCGGCGGCGGCGGAAATGCTCAGCCCGCGCTTTGCCCGGCCAGACGACGACATCCGTATCGACGTGATGCTTCTTGCGCCGGGGCGCCTGCCACGCCATCTGGTCCACGTCTGGCAGCCGTGAGGATGCTGAAACGCTTAAAGCCCCTCTCCTTCAGGGGAGGGGTTGGGGTGGGGTCTCGCGAAGTAGCGCGAGGCCGATGGACCCCACCCGCTGCGACTAGGTCCGGCTTTGCCGAACCAAGTCTCGCTGCCCTCCCCTGAAGGGGAGGGAGAGAATGATTGGAGACAAGAATGACCCTGCGCGCAGCCGTGCAAATGGACCCGATGGACAATATCAACATCGGGGGCGACAGCAGTTTCCACCTGATGCTGAAAGCGCTCGAACGCGGGTACACCCTCTATCATTACGACGTGCGCGGACTGACATGGGAGGCCGGGCGGCTGACGACCAAGGCGCACCGCGTGCTCGAAGTGAAGCGCGAGGCGGGCGATCATTACCGCTTCGGCGAAGAAGTCACCCTCGACCTGGGCCGCGACGTCGATGTTGTACTGATGCGGCAGGACCCGCCCTTCGACCTCGGCTACCTGACCGGCACCTGGCTGCTCGAACGCATTGCCGGGGAAACCTTGGTCGTCAACGATCCGGTCTCGGTGCGCAACGCCCCCGAAAAGGTGTTCGTGCTCGACTATGCCGAATATATGCCGCCGACGATGGTCACCCGCGACCTCGACGCGGTGAAGGATTTTCAGGCGCGCCACGGCGCGGTCGTGATCAAGCCGCTCCACGGCAATGGCGGCAAGGCGGTGTTCAAGATCGACGCCGACGGCAGCAATTTGGGCGCGCTGGTCGAGCTGTTCGGGCAGGTGTGGCCCGAACCCTTCATGGTCCAGCAATTCCTGCCCAGCGTCGCGCAAGGCGACAAGCGCATCGTCCTCGTCGACGGCGAGGTCGCGGGGGCGATCAACCGCAAACCCGGCGAGGGCGAATTTCGCTCGAACCTCGCGGTCGGCGGCTATGCCGAGGCGGCCGAGCTGACCCCGCGCGAACAGGAAATCTGCGCCGCGCTTGGCCCGGCGCTCAGGGACCGCGGGCTGATCTTTGTCGGGATCGACGTGATCGGCGGCGAATGGCTGACCGAAATCAACGTCACCTCGCCCACCGGCATCGTCGCGATCGACCGGTTCAACAACAGCGATACGGCGGGCATGATCTGGGACGCGATCAAACGAAGGATCGGTTAGCCAATGTTATGCGTCATTGCGAGGAGCGAAGCGACGAAGCAATCCCGAGCGGTGTAAGGCCGCCTCTGGATTGCTTCGCTTCGCTCACAATGACAAGGCTTGTTGAACGATGACCGATTTCATCCTGAACCTGATCCAGAGCTGGGGCTACGCCGGGATATTCATCCTCATGTTCCTAGAAAATGTCTTCCCGCCGATCCCGTCGGAGGTCATCATGGGCCTTGGCGGCATCGCGGTGGCAAAGGGCCATTTCGACTTCTGGACCCTGGTCGCGGTCGCCGTCGCCGGGACGACCGCGGGCAATTGGGTGTGGTACGGGGTCGGGCGCTGGATCGGGTACAAACGGCTCAAACCCTTCATCGACCGCCACGGCCGCTGGCTGACCCTCGACTGGGACGAGGTGGAAAAACTGCATAGCTGGTTCCTGAAATATGGCCCCGGCATCGTGTTCGTGGCACGCTTCATGCCGGTCGCGCGCACGATGGTGTCGCTGCCCGCGGGCATGGTGAAGATGAACCAGGCGAAATTCCTGGCGTGGACCGCTGCCGGATCGACGATCTGGATCAGTGCGCTGGCCGGCGCGGGCAACTGGTTCGGCGGCCAGTTCGCCAATCTGGATGCCTTCGTCGGCCCGGTGGCGCTGGTGGCGATCGGATCGCTGGTGCTGCTCTATGTGTACCGCGTGATTACGTGGAAGCCGAAAACGCGCGAACGCTGACCATGTCACCGTAGCCCTGAGCCTGTCGAAGGGCGCTTCCCAGTGAGGCGCCCTTCGACAGGCTCAGGGCTACGGTAATGGACTAACCTGCCCGCGGGTGCGCGCTGCGGTAAATATCGAGCAGGTGCGCGGCATCGACCGCAGTATAGACCTGCGTCGAGGCCAGGCTCGCGTGGCCGAGCAGTTCCTGCAGGCTGCGCAAATCAGCGCCTCCTGCCAGCAGATGCGTGGCGAAACTGTGGCGCAGCGCGTGCGGCGTCGTGCGTTCGGGCAGCCCCAATGCGCGGCGCGCCGCGCGCACGCTCGCGCGGACCACGCCGGGCTGGAGCGGGCCGCCGCGCGCGCCGAGGAACAGCGGCGTCTCCTTCGCGATCGGATAAGGGCAGGCCGCGACATAGCGCGACACTGCCGCAGCAACCGCGGGCAGGATCGGTACGATCCGCGTCTTGTTGCGCTTGCCGGTGACGCGCAGCGTGTCGCCCAGCGGCAGCGCCGCGCCGGTCAGCGACAGCGCTTCGCCGATGCGCAGCCCCGCGCCATAGAGCAGCAGCAGCAGCGCAAAATCGCGCGCGCCGACCCAGCCCTCGCGCGCATTGTCCGCGACATCCTCTGCCAGTTTTAACGCTTCGGCGGGGGAAACCGGACGCGGCAGCCCCTTCTTGACGCGCGGCCCGCGCATTTGCGGCACGCTGGCGTTCGATCCGCCGACGAAGCGCAGGAAGGTGCGCAGCGCCGACAGCTCGCGCGCCGCCGACGCATTGCCCAGCCCCTCGGCGCGGCGTTCGGCGAGATAGGCACGCAAATCATTCGGGGTCAGGCTTTTGAGCATGCGCGCATCGACCACGCCGCCTTGATGGCGCGACAGGAAGGCGCAGAAACGCGTCGCGGTCGCGATATAGGCGCGGCGCGTATGCTCCGACCGGCGCCGTTCGTGCGCCAGATGGGCGTCCCAGTCGCGGATGATGCCAGAAGACAAAGACCGCCCCTTGATTCCGTTCGTGTCGAGCGAAGTCGAGACACGTTTGCGCCGTGCCGCACGTCCCTCGACTTCGCTCGGGACGAACGGTGCCAACAGGCTAGTGCGTTTTCACCACCTCGGAAAGGATTGAGTCGAGCAGCAAAATCCCCGCGTCGGTCACCGCCAGCCGGTCGCCCGCCGCGCGCATAAGCCCCTGATGCGTAAGCCGCGCCACCGCGCCTGCATCGACGAACGCCTCGCGCCCCAGCCCGCTCCGCGCCTCGACACGGCGAAGGTCGATCCCTTCATTGAGCCGCAGCCCCATCAGCATCGCCTCGGTCGCGCGTTCGTGCGCGGGCAGATCGCTCTCGCCCTTGATCCCGTAGCCGTTGCGCTCGACCGCCGCGACGAAATTCTCGGGCTTCTTGTGTCGTTCGGTCGCTTGGCCCGTGCGCCGTCCGTGCGCCCCCGGCCCGACCCCGGCATAATCTCCATAACGCCAGTAAGTCAGATTATGCCGACTCTCCTCGCCGGGCCGCGCGTGGTTCGACACCTCGTAGCGCGGCAGCCCGGCGGCGCGGGTCAGCGCCTGCGTCGCGTCGAACAGGTCCGCCGCGGCGTCGCCATCGGGGATGACGAGCTCGCCCTTCGCCGCCAGCGTCGCAAAGCGCGTCCCCGGCTCGATCGTCAGCTGGTACAGCGACAAATGCCCCGTCCCGAACGCCAGCGCGGCGCGCAGTTCCTTTTCCCAATCGGCAAGTCCCTGCCCCGGCCGCGCATAAATCAGGTCGAAACTCGCGCGCGGGAAACAGGTTTGCGCCGCCGCAATCGCGCGCCGCGCCTCGTCACCGCTGTGCGCGCGGCCCAGAAATTCAAGCACTTGCGGATCGAAGCTCTGGACGCCGATCGATACGCGATTAACCCCCGCCGCCGCCAGATCGGCGAAAGCGGCGACTTCGACCGAATTGGGGTTCGCTTCCAGCGTGATTTCGCAATCGTCGGTCAGTCCCCACAAAGCCGCCGCCTCGGCGATCACCGCCGCCACCGTCGCGGGCGGCATCAGGCTCGGCGTGCCGCCCCCAAAAAAGATCGACGACACGGCCCGCCCCGGCAGCAGCATGGCCTCATGCCGCAAATCCGCCAGCAACGCCGCGCGCCAGACCTGCTGATCGACGCTTTCGCGTACATGACTGTTGAAGTCGCAATAGGGACATTTGCTGACGCAGAACGGCCAATGGACATAAAGGGCGAGTGGTTCGGCCATGGAGAATGATATAGGCTCTATTCGGCAAGATAACACGTCGCCCCCGCGACGGCGGGGGCCGCTAACGGTTTACGCCGTGCGGCGGGACCAGGCCGATGGCGGCCCCCGCCGTCGCGGGGGCGACGGACATTCAGAACACTCCCGCCACCAGCTTCGCAAACGCATCCGCCCGGTGGCTGATCGCATGCTTTTCGGCTGGGTCGATTTCGGCATAAGTCAGCGACTTGCCCGTCGGAACGAACACCGGATCATAACCAAAGCCCAGCAGCCCGCGCGGTGGCCAGGTCAGGCTGCCCTCGGCACGCCCCTCAAACACTTCTGCATGGCCATCGGGCCACGCGAGCGCGAGGGTGCAGACGAAACAGGCGCTGCGATCGACGTCGCCCCCCCGCTCCGCGAGCAGCCCTTCGACCTTGCCCATCGCCATATACCAGTCGCGACCCGGCGGGCCTTCAAATGCCTGCCGCTCGGCCCAGTCGGCGGTATAGACCCCCGGCCGACCGCCCAGCGCCGCAACCTCGAGCCCACTGTCGTCGGCAAGTGCGGGCAGCCCAGCCGCCGATGCGCTCGCATGCGCCTTCAGCAGCGCATTTTCGCGGAACGTCGTCCCCGTCTCCTCGGGTTCGGGCAGGCCAAGGTCGCCCGCCGACACCGGCTCGATCCCGAACGGCAAGAGCAGCGCGCGAATCTCGCGCACCTTGCCGGCATTATGGCTGGCGATGACGAGTTTGCCGGGGGAGAGCTTACGGTGGGCCATGATGTGCTGATTTTCCCGTGGATCAGGTCGCAAAGCCTGAGTTTAGAGAGTTTCGCACAAAGGCACGAAGACACGAAGAGGTCGTGTTTGCCGTGAAGCGGCCTTCGCTTTTGGCGTTGCGGCTGGTCGCAACGCTGGAGAAGGAAGGGGCCTGCCGGCCCAGACTGCCATCTTCGTGTCTTTGTGTCTTTGTGCGAACCGAATCTTCTTTACCTCAGCGACCCGTTGCCTTGTCCTGCGCCGCAAATATCTCGCCGCAGCCGATGCGCGCCAGACGCAGCAGGCGCAGCAGGCCTTCCTCGTCATAGGTCGCACCCTCGGCGCTCGCCTGCACCTCGACGATCTGGCCCTTGCCCGTCAGCACGAAATTGCCATCGGCTTCGGCGACCGAATCCTCGTCATAGTCGAGGTCGAGCACCGGCGTTCCCTGGTAGATGCCGCACGAGATTGCGCCGACCTTGTCCGCGATCGGATCCTCGGCGATCGTTTTCGCCGCAAGCAGCTTGTCGACCGCCAGCCGCATGGCGACCCATGCGCCCGAAATCGACGCGGTGCGGGTGCCGCCGTCGGCCTGGATCACGTCGCAATCGATGACGATCTGCCGCTCGCCGAGCTTCTTCATGTCGACGACGGCGCGCAAGCTGCGCCCGATAAGCCGCTGGATTTCCTGCGTCCGCCCCGACTGCTTGCCCTTGGCCGCCTCGCGGCTGCCGCGGGTGTGCGTCGCGCGGGGCAGCATGCCATATTCGGCGGTGACCCAGCCCGCCCCTTTACCGCGCATCCACGACGGCACTTTTTCATCGACGCTGGCGGTCACCAGCACCTTGGTATTGCCAAAGCTGACGAGGACGCTGCCCTCGGCATGAATGGTGAATTCGGTCTCGATTGCGATGGGGCGCATCTGATCGGGCGCGCGGCCGGAGGGGCGCATGGGATTCTCCTATAATGTGTGTGGGGCGCTTAGCCGCGCTGAGGCCCGATGACCAGAAAAAGGAAATAGCAATCTCGGTCATGCGCGTTAGTCTCGCCGCATGCGAAACGGCGTCGCGATAGCAGTCATAACGGCCACATTGATAGCGATCGGCGTCGCATTGGGCACTACGATGTCCGGCGACGTCTCAAACCGAATCAGCCGTTTCGAGCAGATCATCTACGTCCGCAACATCGAGCACGGCCGGTTGGCATTGTTGGGCGACTGCCCGCTTATGCGCGAGATCATCATCGAACGCACGGGCAAAACGCGAATTAGCTGGTACGCCCAACAGCCCGATCACCACGGCTGCGTACGAGCTATAGATTTTGGGTCGGACCTTGACGAAGCAGAACGCTGGGACGAGCCGAAAGTCGCGCGGATCGAGCTGGCGCTGAGCCCCGGAGACCTTGACCGGCTGATCAACAGGCTGGAGCGTCTGTCGTGGAAGATCGAATGGAAAGCGCCTGAATATCAAGGCAGTACCTATTCGACTGGATGCGAACGCAGGACGTTTTCGCTTCCTGACCGGCTGTTGGCGATCACGAAAACGGATCCCCGGATGGCAACCCTGTCGGTGTACGGCGAAGGGCGACTGGGTAGTGCTGCCTGTCTTGCCAACGAGAAAACTAACGCAGCAGGCCTCGATGCAGCGGTCGCCCCCTTCTCACCCTTCTTGCCCGACAAATATGAGCTGCGACCCGAAGTCGCGAAGCGCCTATATCGCAGCGAAAAAGGCGTCAGCTCAACCGCATCCTGAAAAAATCGAGGATTTCGTCACGCGCCTGTACGGTCGGCTGGCCGGCCTCGTCGATCAGGTGGATCGTCACGACGCTGTGCGGGTTCTTCATCGGGCTGTCGGGGTTCGCGGCGCTATCGGGCAGCACCTTGCCGATGAAGCGGTCGCCGAGCGCATCTTCATAGGCCGCGAAGCGCGCCGCCTTGCAATATTTGTCGCCCTCGAAACGGTAGGCGAGCACGGTCAGGTCCTCGGCCTCCATCCGCGCCTTGACCGCGGCGAGTTCGTCAGGGGCGATGTGCATGCCGGCGGGATCGTTGAGCGGCAGCGACGGCTGCGCCAGCACCGGCGCGAGCACCGCGGGTTCGAGCATCATCGACAGCGCGAAATTGCCCGTGAAGCACATGCCGACCGCGCCGACGCCCTTGCCGCCGCACTCGCGATGCGCCTGCGCCGCCAGCGCGCGCAGCCACTGCGTCGCCGGCGAGCTTTCGTTCGCCTGAAAAGCGCGGAACTGGCGGCTGATGCACCCGCCGAGCATCGTGAACAGCGCCCCGGGCATACGCGGCACGGCGCCGTCTTTCCCGAAGATGTGCGGCATATAGACGGTGAAGCCCGCGTCGCGGACCCAGCGCGCGAAACGCGCGACATGCGGGCTGATGCCGGGCATTTCGGTCATCACGACCACCGCGGGGCCGCGGCCCATCGTATAGACGCGGTGCTTGCGGCCGAGCAGGATGATGTCGCGGTGGTCGAAATCGTCGAGCGGGTCGTCGCGGTCGAGCGGGCGTGTGGTCATGGCGTTCTCCCCCGGGGGAGAGGCTAGCGGCGCAGGCCAGCCTGTCAAATCCATCATCGTCGCCCCCGCGAAGGCGGGGGCCGCGAGCAGCCTGTCCCTGCGTCGCTGCGTCAACCGACAGCGGCCCCCGCCTTCGCGGGGGCGACGGTCTTGTTGCAACCCAATGTCCCCATCCCTAAATCCCCCCTATGACGACCCCGCCGATCACCGAACTGACCACGCGCGCGCGCGACGTGTTCCGGCTCGTGGTCGACGCCTATCTCGAAACCGGGCAGCCGGTCGGGTCGCGCACACTGTCAAAACTCGCGAGCCTCAACCTTTCGCCCGCGTCGATCCGCAACGTCATGCAGGATCTGGAGGAATTCGGCCTGCTCGCCAGCCCGCATACCAGCGCCGGGCGGCTGCCGACAGAGCAAGGCCTGCGCCTCTTCGTCGACGGCATGATGCAGGTCGCCGAACCGTCGGCCGAGGACCGCGCGCAGATCGAAGCGTCACTTGCCGACGCTGGCCCGATCGAGAGCGCGCTCGCGCAGGCGACCTCGGCGCTGTCGGGTCTCTCGGCGTGCGCGGGGCTGGTGCTGGTGCCGAAGCACGAGCGCGTGCTGAAACAACTCGCCTTCGTGCCGTTATCGGCGAACCAGTCGCTCGTCGTGCTGGTGGCGGGCGACGGCGCGGTCGAGAATCGCGTCATCGATATTCCGCCCGGGCTCAATCCGTCGTCGCTAGTCGAGGCGGGCAATTATATCTCGTCGATGCTCAGCGGGCTGACGCTGACCGAAGCGATGGCACGGGTACGCCGCGAGATCGAGGCCGAACGCATCGCGATCGACCGCGCGGCGCAGGATCTCGTGAGCCGCGGCCTCGCGATCTGGTCGTCGGACGGCGCCGACCGCCCGGTGCTGATCGTGCGCGGACAGGCGAACCTGCTCGACGAGAATGCGGTCGGCGACCTCGACCGCGTGCGCCAGCTGCTCGACGAGCTCGAAACCAAACAGGACATTGCGCAGCTGCTCGACAGCGCGCGCGAGGGCAGCGCAACCCGGATTTTCATCGGATCGGAAAATAAATTATTCTCGCTTTCGGGCTCTTCCGTGATAGCGGCGCCCTATCGCGGATCGGACGGGCGCGTGGTCGGCGTGGTCGGGGTGATTGGCCCCACCCGCTTGAACTATGCCCGCATCGTACCCATGGTGGATTTCACCGCACAATCGCTCTCCAGACTGATACGATAGGTTTATGACGACACAAGAAAACGACACGCCGGTCGACGACGGCGCGAACACCGAAGCCGAAGCTGCCGAAGCGGCGGCGCCCGCCGAAGATACCAATGACGAGGCGGCGCAGCTCGCCGAACAGCTCGCCGCGCTGCAGCAGGACCTGCTCTATGCGCGCGCCGAGACGCAGAATGTCACGCGCCGCAAGGACAAGGAAATCGCCGACGCGCACGCCTATGCCGCGACGAAATTCGCGCGCGACATCTTGTCGGTTGCCGACAACCTCGGCCGTGCGCTGGCGGCGCTGACCGACGAACAGCGCGCCAACGAGGGCATCAAGCCGCTGATCACCGGGCTTGAAGCCACCGAGCGCGAATTGCTCGGCGTCTTCGAACGCCACGGCATCACGCGCATCGCGGCAATCGGCCTGCCGCTCGACCCGAACCAGCATCAGGCGATGCTCGAAATCCCCAGCGACAAGGCGCCGGGGACGATCGTGCAGGAAATGCAGGCAGGTTATATGCTGAAGGATCGGCTGCTGCGCCCTGCAATGGTGGGGGTTGCGAAGGCGGGGTGACCGTCAACTCCCTCTCCCCTTGCGGGAGAGGGATGCGAAGCCTTGGCAACTTGTTGCCTAGGCGACGCTGGGTGAGGGGTTGCGCCCTATCGATGGCGCGCAACCCCCTTACCCGCTGCAACTAGCGAACAAGTTCGCAAGTTTCGCTGCCCTCTCCCTAAATGGGAGAGGGTCTGGAGAATCACGCCGCCTTGCGCAGCTTCGCGAGCTTCTTCAGCACCATCTCGCGCTTCAACCGCGACAGATGGTCGATGAAGAGAATGCCTTCCAGATGGTCATGCTCGTGCTGGATGCACGTCGCCATCAGGCCGGTCATCCGTTCCTGATGATGCTTGCCGTCTTCGTCCTGCCAATCGACCGTGACCTCGGCGGGGCGCGTCACATCGGCATATTGTTCGGGGACCGACAGGCAGCCTTCCTGATAAACGCTGTGCTCCTCGCTCTCGTCGGAAAAGACGGGATTGATGAAGACGCGCGGGCTCCGGATCACCTTCTTGCCCTCGGGGTCTTCGGGATCGGCTTCCTGCAGGTCGATGACCAGAATGCGCTTCGGCACCCCGACCTGGATCGCGGCGAGCCCGATGCCGGGCGCGTCATACATCGTCTCGAACATGTCGGCGACAAGCTGCTTCAGCTCGGCGTCGAAGGTCTCGACGGGCTTCGAAATGACGCGCAGCCGGGGGTCCGGGGTCTCGATGATAGGGAGTAAGGCCATGGCGTGCAGGTATGGTTGGAGGGGCGCGGGGTCAAGGGGGCAGTCGGTAAGCTTGACTTCAACCTCTCATCAGTAAATCTCCGCTGCATGACCGACGATGATATTCCTAGGTGGACGCTGTCCGAGCATCTCAAAGCCGGCGAGGCTGCTTTGGCCGAAATCCAATCTGACGTGGAAAGAGCAGCGAGCGCACAGCCGATTTGCCATCATTTCGATGAGTGCGAACCGACCGACATCTTACACGTCGACCGAGATGAAATTTACGCGACTGTTTCAGATCACTTTTCCACTCTTGGCGTCGACTTTGCTGCCGATCGCCTTGAGGCGTGGGAGACATCCTCACCAAATTTTCAGTGGCTGAATCATCGCGTCCCGTCGCTATTTGAAGCGGCGAACGAAGCCGGGCTCATTTATTGCGGTTGGACTTGGGAACCCAAAGACCGCCAGCCGATCAGCGCATCGACCGTGAACGTCATCAACAATTTATCGAATTAGCCCACCGGCCTCCTTGCCCGCAGCGCCTGCGCCAACGTCCCTTCGTCGAGATAGTCAAGCTCACCGCCCACCGGCAAACCATGCGCCAGCTGCGTGAGCCGCACCGGATAACCCTCCAGCCGCTCGGCGAGATAATGCGCGGTCGTTTGCCCCTCCAGCGTGGCGTTCATCGCCAGCACCACCTCGTGAATCCCGCCCGCGGCGACGCGCGCGACGAGGGCGTCGATGCTGAGATCCTGCGGTCGCACGCCCTCCAGCGCCGACAGCCGCCCGCCGAGGACATGATATTTGCCGGGGAACAGCCGCGACTTGTCGAGCGCCCAGAGGTCGGAAACTTCCTCGACGACGCACAGGCTGCGCGCATCGCGGCGCGGGTCCGCGCAGATTGCGCAGGGGTCGCTCGTGTCGACATTGCCGCAGGTGCCGCAGGTGACGAGCCGCTCGGACACTGTCTGGAGCGCCGCGAGCAGCGGTGCGAACGCGCTCTCGCGCTTTTTCATCAGGTGCAGCACCGCGCGCCGCGCCGACCGCGGGCCAAGGCCGGGGAGCCGGGCGAGTTGCTGGACGAGCGCTTCGATTTCGGTGGAGGCCATGACGGGGGTGGTAGTGGGCGACAAGGACGCGCGCAATATCCCCAATCCCCTCTCCCCTTGAGGGAGAGGGTTGCGCAGCCTTGGCAGCTCGCTGCCTAGGCGAAGCTGGGTGAGGGGTTCATCCCTATCGATGGCACAGACTCCCTCACCCGCTGCGACTAGGCCAGCAAGCTGGCAAGTCTCGCTGCCCTCTCCCTAAATGGGAGAGGGTTGAACTCTGCGCCCGCCTCCGCCAAAGCCCGCACCCATGCGTATCGCCTTCATGGGAACGCCGCCCTTTGCGGTACCGACGCTCGCCGCGCTCCACGCGGCGGGGCATGATATTGCGGCCGTCTATAGCCAGCCGCCGCGCCCGGCGCAGCGCGGCAAGAAGTTGCAGAAAAGCCCGGTACAGGTCTGGGCCGAAGAACATGGCCTGCCCGTCCGCACACCGCGCAGCCTGAAAAGCGAAGAAGCACAGGCCGAATTCGCCGCGCTCGACCTCGATGTCGCAGTGGTCGCGGCCTACGGCCTGATCCTGCCGCAGGCGGTGCTCGATGCCCCGCGCGAGGGCTGCCTCAACGTCCATGGCTCGATCCTGCCGCGCTGGCGCGGCGCGGCCCCGGTGCAGCGCGCGATCCTGGCGGGCGATGCCGAAACGGGCGTGACGATCATGCAGATGGACGCCGGGCTCGACACCGGCGCGATGCGGCTGGTCGAGGCAACCCCGATCGGGCGCAAGACCGCGGGCGTGCTGACCCACGAGCTTGCCGAAATGGGCGCGCTGATGATGGTCAAGGTGCTGAGCGACCTCCACGCCTTCATGCCCGAACCCCAGCCGGGCGACGGCGTCACCTATGCCGCCAAGATCGACAAGAGCGAGGCGCGGCTCGATTTCCTGCCCAGCGCGGTGCAGGTCGAACGGCAGATTCGCGCGTTCAACCCGATGCCCGGCGCCTTTTTCGAGCTGGAGGGCGAGCGGTACAAGATATTGGCGGCCGAAATCGTCCACCCGGCGGAGACGATCGCGGGCGCAGCGCCCGGCGTCACGCTCGACGATGCGCTCACTATCGCCTGCAACCCCGGCGCGATCCGCGCCACGCGCGTCCAGCGCGCTGGCAAGCCCGCGATGGAGGCGGGCGAATTGCTGCGCGGACGGGCGATCCCGGCAGGTACGCGCTTGGCATGACACGCCGACTCCTCCCTCGTCACCCCGGACTTGATCCGGGGTCCACTCCAGCGCTGACGACATGGCCCCCGGATCAAGTCCGGGGTGACGATTATGGGAAAGAAGGGCCCGTATGACCCGCTTCGCCCTCACCATCGAATATGACGGCCGCCCCTTTATGGGCTGGCAGCGGCAGGCGCATGGCCCCAGTGTGCAGCAGGCGATCGAGGAGGCGATCCACCGCTTCACCGCAGAGGACGTACAGGTGCTGAGCGCGGGGCGCACCGACGCCGGGGTACATGCCATCGCGATGCGCGCGCATGTCGACATCGAAAAGCCGCTGACCCCGTTCAAGCTGACCGAGGCCTTGAACGCGCAGCTGCGCCCGGCGCCGATCGCGATCGTCGGATGCGAGATCGTCGCCGACGACTGGCACGCGCGCTTCGCCTGCACCGGGCGCGCTTACGAATATCGTATCGTCAACCGCCGCGCGCCGCTGACGTGGGACAAGGGGCTGGCGTGGCAGGTCGCGCGCCCGCTCGACAGCGATGCAATGCACGCCGCGGCGCAGCAGCTCATTGGCCTTCATGATTTCACGACCTTCCGCTCGGCGCATTGCCAGTCGCAAAGTCCGGTGAAGACGCTCGACAGGCTATCGGTCAGCCGCCACGGCGAAGAGATTATCGTCGAAGCCGCGGCGCGCAGCTTTCTGCACCATCAGGTGCGCTCGATGGTCGGCTGCCTCGCGCTGGTCGGCTATGGCAAATGGTCGGCGGGTGACCTCAAAGCGGCGCTCGATGCGGCGGATCGTAACGCGTTGGGCCTCAACGCGCCGCCCGACGGGCTGTATTTTGTGGGTGCGAGCTATCCTTAGCTCGTCATTGCGAGCGAAGCGAAGCAATCCAGGGCGGTTTACGCCTACTCTGGATTGCCGCGTCGCTTCGCTCCTCGCAATGACGACATAAAAAAGGGCGGCCCTCGCGGACCGCCCTCTTATCTATCGCTGTGCGAGGCGCTTACACCTTTTCGGCGTAATACAGCGGTGCAT
The DNA here is from genome assembly GCF_012274265.1 of Sphingopyxis microcysteis. Lineage (GTDB taxonomy): Bacteria > Pseudomonadota > Alphaproteobacteria > Sphingomonadales > Sphingomonadaceae > Sphingopyxis > Sphingopyxis microcysteis. The sequence goes on along the minus strand of NZ_JAANYY010000002.1, from coordinate 527,617 downwards.
GTTCATTCAAAATCTGCAGGATCTTCGCCTGCGCGGTCTTTTCGTCGCTTTCTTCCATCGCGCCAAGTTCGCGCGCGAGGCGGCTCGACGCCGCTTCGAAGATCTGGCGCTCCGAATAGCTCTGCTCGGGCTGGTCGTCGGCGCGGAACAGGTCGCGGGTCACTTCGGCGATCGACACCAAGTCGCCCGAATTGATCTTCGCTTCATATTCCTGCGCCCGGCGCGACCACATGGTGCGCTTTACCTTCGGCTTGGTGGTCAGGACCTGCAGCGCTTCCTTCAGCGTCTTGTCCGACGACAGTTTGCGCATGCCCACGCCTTCGGCCTTGTTCGTCGGCACGCGAAGCGTCATTTTTTCCTTTTCAAAGCGCAGGACATAAAGTTCGAGCTGCATGCCGGCGATTTCCGACCGCTGCAATTCAATGACGCGCCCCACGCCATGCTTGGGATAAACAACATAATCGCCGACTTCGAACAAGAGCGTGCTCACGGACATGCAAATTCCTTTTGTTGTGCCTTGACCCCGATCTGAAACTGCGACAACAGCGGCGCTTCCCGCCCTCTAGCCAAGGGGGACCTACGATCGCTCGGCGCTAGCCAGTCAGAGTGACAAGGGATATGGCTCCATCGGAACGCCGAAAAGCGCCCCAGCCCAGCGACGGGAAGAGGCAGAATGTCGGCGCGTTGATATTTATTATAACAGATTCGCAACAAAATTGCCACCCCCGCCCGGGATTGCGCCTGGGCGACGCCTTGACGGCTGCACGAACGCGTTTCAGGTTGAAACGAAAGCCAAGAATGGGAGCGGGTATGAAAGATCAGATCTGGTGGATTACGGGCGCCTCGTCGGGAATCGGTGCGGCGCTGGCCCGCGCGCTGGCGGCACGCGGTGCAAAGCTGATCCTGTCGGGGCGCAATCTCGCCGCGCTGGAGGCGGTCGCCGCGGCTTGCGCGACCGAGACGCTGGTGCTGCCATTCGAGGCGACCGACTATGCTGCCCTTCCCGCCATCGCGGAGAAAGCCTGGAACTGGCAGGGCCGCATCGACGGGCTGGTCAACAACGCCGGCATCTCGCAGCGCAGCCTGGCGATCGACACCGACTTTGCCGTCTATCAACAGATTGTCGCGGTCGACCTGCTCGCCCCGATTGCGCTGACCCAGCAACTGCTGCGGCGCATGGTTGAGGCGGGCGGCGGCCAGATCGTCGCGATCTCCAGCGTCGCGGGCATCGCCGGGGTGCCGCTGCGCAGCGCCTATTGCGCCGCCAAGCACGGCCTGATCGGCTATCACGACAGCGTCCGCGCCGAGAATGAGCATCTGGGATTGAAGGTGCTGGTCGTCGCGCCGGGCTCGGTGCAGACCAACGTCAGCCGCAACGCGCTCAACGCCGACGGCAGCGTCCGCGGGGAGAGCGACGCCGCGATCGACAATGGCCTGTCGCCCGACTTCGCCGCCGCGCAGATATTGGCGGCGGTCGATGCCGGCACGCGCGAACTGGTGGTCGCCGCGGGCGCCGAGGCCGCGATTGCGGACCTGCGCCGCAGCGACCCCGACGCGCTGTTCGACCGCATGAGCGCCATGGTGCAGGCGGGCTATGCGCAGCAGATGAAGGCCGCGAAGTCGGCCTAGCTGGCGGGTGACGGGCGGTGGTTGCCGTAACGACGAGCCAGCCCCTCTCCTTCAGGGGAGGGGCAACGAAGACTTGGCAGCTTGCTGCCTAGTCGTAGTGGGGTGGGGGCCAGCGGCCTTGCGCAAGGCCGCTGGCCCCCACCCGCTGCGACTAACGAACAAGTTCGTAAGTCTCGCTGCCCTCCCCTGAAGGGGAGGGCGTGTCTTTGCCGATATGTCTGCTCCCCACCCCAAACCAGCCCTGGATCGCTCCGACATCATCTCGCTTTGCCCGGATGCCTGCTTTGCATATCGCTCCACCCTCCGGTGCTCCATCGCCCTCGCCCCTTCCCTCTTGCGCTCGCGCGTCAAATGGGTCACATCTTTACGTGAACGTAAAGGTAAAGTGCCTGCGAGAGGATCCTTCCCCATGACCGACATCCCCACCTTTGACACGATCAAGCTGGACAGCGCCGACAATGTCGCGACGATCACGCTCAATCGCCCCGACCGGCTCAATTCAATGCCGCCCGCGATGGCCGACGATATTCGCGAAGCGCTGGATCATCTGCCGGGTCTCGGCACGCGCGCGCTGCTGATCACCGGCGAGGGACGCGGTTTCTGTTCGGGCGCCGACCTGGCGGGCGATCGCTCGGCGGGCGGCGCGGTCAGCGGCGGCGCGCGGAGCCGCAACGCCCTGCGCGGGCATTACAATCCGATGCTGCTCGCGCTCGCCAACCTCGACATTCCCGTGGTCGTCGCGGTCAACGGCCCCGCGGCCGGGGTCGGGTGCAGTTTTGCGCTGTCGGGCGATTTCACCATCGCGGGCAAAAGCGCCTATTTCCTCCAGGCCTTCGTCAACATCGGCCTCGTCCCCGACGGCGGATCGTCGTGGCTGCTGCCGCGGCTGGTCGGCGTACCGCGCGCGTTGCAGATGATGATGCTCGGCGAAAAAATCTCCGCCGACCAGGCCGCCGATTGGGGCATGATCTACAAGAGCGTCGAGGATGCCGAGCTGATGACCGAAGCGAAGGCGCTCGCGACGCGGCTCGCAAACGGACCGACGATCGCATTGGGAACAATGCGCAAGGTGCTGCGCGACGGGCTGACGCAGGATTTCGCAACGACGCTCGACGCCGAAGCCAAAGGCCAGTTCATCGCGGGCGGCACCGCCGATGCGATGGAAGGGATCATGGCGTTCCAGCAGAAGCGCAAGACCGAGTTCAAGGGGAGGTAACAGCACGTCGCCCCCTGCGAAGGCGGGGGCGACGTCAATCTACTCCGCCGCTTCCTCGACCATCACCTTCTTGTAGATGCTGTTCTTCGGATAGCTGCAAATGCGCATCACCATCGGTTCGAAGAACTCCAGCGGCTCGCTGTCATAATCGGGGTCGAACGCCGGGGCGTCATATTTTTCGCAGAATTCTGCGCACGCCGCATAATGGGGGTGATCCTTGAACTGGTCGCGCATGTCGCGGTCAAGGCCGATATAATGGAAGAAATAATGGCCCTGGAAAATGCCGTGATGCTGGACGATCCACAGATTTTCTTCTGACAGAAAGGGTTTGAGGATCGCCGCCGCGACGTCGGGGTGGTTGAACGCGCCGAGCGTGTCGCCGATGTCGTGGAGCAGCGCCATCACCACATATTCCTCGTCGCGGCCATCCCTGTGCGCTCTGGTCGCGGTCTGCAGGCAATGTTCGAGCCGGTCGACGGGGAAACCGCCATAATCGCCGCCCAGCAGTTTCAGATGGTCGAGGATGCGCTTGCCGTTCTGCGGCGCGAATTCCTTTTGCTCGCGCGCGATAATGTCCCAGTCGTCCTGCGTCCCGTCGATCATCGACCGGAAAGTCGCATGGTCGTGCGTCATCTCGTTCATGGCAGCCTCTCCTCTTTGGCGGCCAATCTACGACATTCGTTTCAGTTTGCAACGCTCCACACGCGACCCGATCATTCTTCGGGCGCGTAGGTGACCCCATATTTGAGCGCTTCGTCGAGCGTCAGGCAGCGGCGGGTCGACTTATTCTCCTCGGTCGCCACGGCTTGCTGGCGATACATGACCTCGGTCAGCAATTTTCGCGAGATGCCCATGCGGATCAGGAAATCATTGTCCTCGCTGGCCAGCAGCGCCGAATCCTGTTCGATGTCGCCGATCAGTTCACGCGTCGCGTCGGTCCCCAACGCAACGCTCATGTCGATCGCCGATCGGTCGCCGGTCCGCGTGAACATGTGAACGATAAACAGCCCGCCGGGATCGATGACGCGCGGCGCGCCGCCCATGAACACGAAATTGCAGGCGCTGAAACAGGCCCAGCCCGCCGGGATGCGCGTCGTGACCCCGAGGTTGGAGCGAATGATCCGGCCCGCCGCATTGCCGGCGCGGGCATCGCCGCCGGGCGAGCGCAGCCAGATTTCGCTGACATCGGGATTGGCCTTCAACGCGGCGGTCAGCCGGTCGGGAAGTCCGGCATCGATCCGCCCCTCGGCCAGCATGACTTTCATCCCGCCGCGCTTTTCGACGGTCAGCTTCATCGTCGGATGGGCCGACCAGTTGGGATTGAGCGGACAGGTCGGGTTGACCGGATCGACCGCCGAAGCGGCGCTCAGGCTGCCGAACGCCAGCAGCGCAATGCCGCAGCGCGCTGCCCTACGCCGCCAGGACATAACGCGACTCGCCCGGTCCCTTGCACATGCGCTTCGTCACGCGCGTCTCTTCGCCTTCGACGATGATGAAGTCGTTGACGTTCATGCACTTGCGCCCGCCGCCCTCTTCATTGATCGACGCCACCGTCGACGAGCCACTGACTTCGGGGCGGGTTGCGCTGGTCCAATTGGCGGTTGCCCCCACCTCTTCGCTGCGCGTCGCTTCTTCGGTCGCGACCGCCGCCTGCGCCTGCTCACCGGGGTCGAGGCGGCACGCGATGGCGTCGGTCAGCGTCCCGCTGACCTCAGAAATCGGCACATAGCTGTACACGCCAGCCTTGCTCGCCGCATCGCCGACCGCGTCGTTCAGCACATTGCCCAGGATGTTGCGGCCGATGCTGTTGCCCTTCTTGCCCTTGGGACAGCCGCCATTGTCATCGCTGCTCGGCTTGGGCGCCGGTGTCGTCACCTTGCGCAGCAGCCCGCCAAATTGTGCCTGCGCGGGGGTAACGGCGAGCATACAAGCCGCCAGCATCGCCGGAGCACCCCAGAATTTACGCATCATCCGCTACACCCCAATCGTCGCCACCATCAGCGTCCTGGCCGCGCTTATAGCCCGCGTTCATGCCACCCGCTGTGATTTTCATCAACTCCGGGCGAAATGTCATCCCGACAGGTTGAATTAAGCCTGAATATGTCACAGTAAGCCCGCCATGCTTTCGCAAAAGACCCGCTACACGATCCGTGCGTTCCAGCATCTTGCCGATCATTGGGGCAAGGGGCAGGTCCAGCTCGCGGATATTGCGGAGGCACAGAATATCCCGCCCAAATTTCTGACCGTGATCCTGTCCGAAATGGCGCGCGAAGGGCTGCTGATTTCACAGCGCGGGCGCGACGGCGGTTACCAGCTCGCGATCTCGCCAATCGACATCAGCTATGGCGACCTGGTCCGCCTGACCCGCGGTTCGCTGGCGCTCGTGCCCTGCGCGGCGCGCAACGCGCACGAGCATTGCAAGAATTGCCTGCCCGAATCCGAATGCCGGTTGCGCAGCCTGATGCTGAAAGTCCGCGACGACACCGCGTCGATTCTCGACCGCATCACGCTGGCCGATCCGATCGCGCTGGAACCGCTGTTTGATGAGGTTGCGGGGTAAGGGCGCCACGGTCGTTAGCGACCGACCAGCCGTCGCCCCCGCGAAGGCGGGGGCCGCCGTCGGTTTACGCAGCGGCGAAGGAACAGGCGGCTAGCGGCCCCCGCCTTCGCGGGGGCGACGCTGTATCAACGCCAGTTCCCCACCCTCAAACCCAGCATCGACGACGCCAACTTGAACCCGACATGTCCAACAAAAAAGGCCCGCTTTCGCGGGCCATTTTTTGAAGAAGTGGTGGAGCCTAGCGGGATCGAACCGCTGACCTCCTGCATGCCATGCAGGCGCTCTCCCAGCTGAGCTAAGGCCCCACATCTTCATTCGACCACCCTCGCCATCAAGGCTGCTGCGATCGGGTTGCCGCCTTTAACAGTGCGGGCGGCTGATGCAAGGGGCCAAATGCATCTCGCGATGCCTTTTTTGGCCCCCTGAAACCAAAGGCGAAATAAATCAGGTTTCGACGTCGTCGTCATCCGCCGTCGCGACGCCCAGATCGTCGTCACCGCCGAGGTCGACGTCATTGTCGGGCGAATCATTGTCCTCGTCGACATCGACGTCCAGATCCAGATCCCCGTCGACCGCGACATCTTCCTTGACGGTCTTGCCGGGCTTTTCAGCCTCGAACGGGGTCGACTGCTTTGATTTCAGCACCGATTCCGGAATCCAGTTATACCCGCAATTGATGCAGCTGACCGGATCATCCTTGGTCAAATCATAGAATCGGGTGGCGCATTTCGGGCAGCTGCGCTTCGTGCCCCATTCAGCCTTGATCATATAAGCCTCGTAACCTTCTGGAAACAGGATAAAAATATCGGAAAGCAACGGCGCCTGAATAGCTATCCGTCAAATCGGCGTGCGCCTTGCCAGATTGTTAGGGCGCTGTCAAAAGCCGCTCGCCATGACCGATCAACCTGCCAGCCCGCGCAGCTTTGCCGCATCCGTTCCGCTCAAAGGTAGGATCGCGATCCCCGGCGACAAGAGCATTTCGCATCGCGCGCTGATGCTCTCGGCGCTGGCGGTCGGAACAAGCCGCGTCACCGGCCTGCTCGAAGGGCATGACGTGCTGGCCACTGCCGCGGCGATGCGCGCGATGGGCGCCAGCATCGAACGCCGCCCCGATGGCGAATGGCGAATCGACGGCGTCGGCGTGGGCGGGCTGCTCCAACCGCGCGAAGCGCTCGACATGGGCAACAGCGGCACCTCGACGCGGCTCCTGATGGGGCTCGTCGCCAGCCACCCGATCACCGCCACCTTTGTGGGCGACGCCAGCCTGTCGGGCCGCCCGATGGGCCGCGTCATCGCCCCCTTGTCGCAGATGGGCGCCGACATCACCGCCTCGCCGGGGGGGCGCCTGCCGTTGATGGTGCGCGGTCTCGCTCCGGCCATTCCGATGTCCTACCGCCTTCCCGTCGCGTCGGCGCAGGTCAAAAGCGCAGTCCTGCTCGCGGGCCTCAACACCGGAGGGGTCACCGAAGTCATCGAACCGGTGCCGACGCGCGACCATAGCGAGCGAATGCTGCGCGGGTTCGGCGCCAATCTCAGCGTTGAAATCGATCCGACCGGCACGCGCCATATCTGCATCATGGGCGAGGCCGAGCTGAAACCGCAGACGATCGTCGTTCCCGGCGACCCGTCGTCGGCGGCATTCTTCATCGTCGCAGCGCTGATCGTCCCCGGATCCGACGTCAGCATCACCAATGTCGGGCTGAACCCGACGCGCGCCGGGCTGATCGAGGTGCTGCGCCAGATGGGCGGCGACATCGAACTGATCGATCCGCGCGAAGTCGGCGGCGAGCCCGTTGCCGACCTGCGCGTCCGTCACAGCGCGCTCACCGGCATCGACGTCGATCCTGAGCTCGCGCCGAGCATGATCGACGAATTCCCGATCCTGTTCGTGGCCGCGGCGCTGGCGCAGGGCCGCACGACGACCAGAGGGCTCGACGAATTGCGCGTCAAGGAAAGCGATCGGTTGGCGGTGATGGCGACCGGCCTGAAAGCCATTGGCGCGCGCGTGACGGAAAGCGAGGACGGGTTGGTCATCGACGGCAGCGGGGGCGATCCGCTGCCCGGCGGTGCCACCATCGCCGGTCATCTCGACCACCGCATCTGCATGAGCTTTGCCGTCGCGGGACTTGTCACCAGGTCACCGGTGACGATTGACGACATGGCGCCGGTCGCGACAAGCTTTCCCAATTTCGAGACGCTGTTGGGAGAATTGCAGGCATGATCATACGTCGCAACGCGATCGCATGGCCCCTCGCCGCCGCCGCGATGTTGGCCGCGAGCCCGCAGGCGCAGGCAAGGGCCACGATCGCCGATCCCTTGACCCGCGCCGACGCCAGCTTTTCGGCGCACGCGCTGAACCGCGCGGTCGATCCGAAAAAGATCGGGCGACTGGTCAACGAAAAGGATTGCACCGAAACCGCGATCGATTGCGAATGGCAGGACGGCGCCGGCGTCCGCCACATCATTTTCGGCGAGGTGGTCGCGATCAAAATTATCAATGCGACCGAAGTCGGCAACCGCGACATTTCGGCGCTGAATATCGGCACCGCCCGCACGCGGCCCGAGGTCATGGCGCGCGTTCGCGCCTTTTTGCCTGAAATCGCGATCGACTGCCTCGAACCCGGTCAGGCGGGCGAAGGCGAAGGCATCGCGTCGTGCGGCGGCTCGTTCGAACCCGATGGCTGGATCAAATTGCTGTTCGGCCCCGATAACCGGCTGACCTTTGTGCGTATCGACGCATTTCAGGGTAACTGATGATCGTCGCCGTCGACGGCCCCACCGCGTCGGGCAAGGGCACGATCGCGCGCGCGCTCGCCGATCATTTCGGATTGCCGGTGCTCGACACCGGGCTGCTCTATCGCGCCGTCGGCTATCAGACGCAGCTCGACCATGGCGATGCCGACAATGCCGCTGACGCGCTGGCAGCTTGCGATTTTCCCGACAGCCTGCTCGACGATCCGGCGCTCCGCTATGAAACCACCGGCGGGCTCGCCAGCCGGGTATCGGTGCATCCACAAGTGCGCGCAGCACTGTTTCAGCGTCAGGTCGATTTTGCCAACCAACCCGGCGGCGCGATCCTTGACGGGCGCGACATCGGCACCGTCATCGCGCCGCATGCCGATGCCAAGCTGTTCGTCACCGCCAGCCCGGACGTGCGCGCGCGGCGCCGCCATGCAGAGATGCTGTCGCGCGGGGTCGACGTCACCTTTGACGCGGTGCTTGCCGATGTTCACGCCCGTGATGCGCGCGACACCGGGCGCGCCGACGCGCCTTTGCTGCGCGCGCCCGACGCGATGCTGCTCGACAACAGCGACATGCCGCGCGAAGCCGCCATTGCCGCAGCCATCGCCTTTGTCGAAGCGCGCGCGCGCGGCGCCGCCTGAACCCGGCTTTCAACCTTGCGTTTGCGGGGTTTGGGGGCTATAGGCGCGCGGTCCGACGGGCCATAGCGCCGGTCGAGGCATGGACAACCGCCGCCCGAAACCGGGCGTCGGGCGCGACGGGCCTGTCCCGCCGCGCCCCTTTTGCTTTGCCCCTGCCCCGTCCGCTGTGGTCCGAAGGATGTTCTGCATCGCATCCGGCGCGCAGGACATATCGGCCACAAGACCAGCGGAACCAACCGCTTGGCCGGAACAATGAAGTAAGGAACCTGTTTTTATGGCCACTACGGCTTTCCCGACGCGCGACGATTTCGCCGCGATGCTCAATGAATCGCTTGGTGGTGCTGATGGCGGCTTTGAAGGCCGCGTCGTCAAGGGCACCGTCACCGCGATCGAAAACGACCTGGCAGTCATCGACATCGGTTTGAAGAGCGAAGGCCGCGTGCCGCTGCGCGAATTCGCCATGCCGGGCCAGAAGGCCGACATCAACGTCGGCGACGAAGTCGAAGTCTATGTCGACCGCGTCGAAAACGCCAATGGCGAAACCATGCTGTCGCGCGACCGCGCTCGCCGCGAAGCCGCGTGGGACCGCCTGGAAGAAGAATTCAACAAGGAAGCCCGCGTCGAAGGCGTCATCTTTGGCCGCGTCAAGGGCGGCTTCACCGTCGACCTCGGCGGCGCCGTGGCGTTCCTGCCCGGCAGCCAGGTCGACATCCGCCCCGTGCGCGACGTTGGCCCGCTGATGGACCTGCCGCAGCCGTTCCAGATCCTCAAGATGGATCGCCGCCGCGGCAATATCGTCGTGTCGCGCCGCGCCATCCTGGAAGAAACGCGCGCCGAACAGCGTTCGGGTCTGATCCTGAACCTTGAAGAAGGCCAGATCATCGAAGGCGCGGTCAAGAACATCACCGATTATGGTGCGTTCGTCGACCTCGGCGGCATCGACGGCCTGCTCCATGTCACCGACATGAGCTACAAGCGCGTCAACCACCCGAGCGAAGTCATCAACATCGGTGACACCGTCAAGGTGCAGATCATCCGCATCAACCGCGACACCCAGCGCATCAGCCTGGGCATGAAGCAGCTCGAAAGCGATCCGTGGGAAGGCGTCGCCGCCAAGTACCCCGTCGGCGCGAAGCTGTCGGGTACCGTCACGAACATCACCGATTACGGCGCGTTCGTCGAACTCGAAGCTGGCATCGAAGGCCTGGTCCACGTCAGCGAAATGTCGTGGGTCAAGAAGAACGTCCACCCCGGCAAGATCGTTTCGACGAGCCAGGAAGTCGACGTCATCGTCCTCGAAGTCGACAGCGACAAGCGCCGCATCTCGCTGGGCCTGAAGCAGGCTCAGTCGAACCCCTGGGGCGCATTCGCCGACACCCACCCGGTCGGGTCGGTCGTCGAAGGCGAAGTCAAGAATGCGACCGAATTCGGCCTGTTCGTCGGTCTGCCGGGCGACGTCGACGGCATGGTTCACATGTCGGACATCGCATGGGGCATCTCGGGCGAAGAAGCGCTGCACCTCCACCGCAAGGGCGAGCAGGTTCAGGTCGTCGTTCTGGACGTCGACGTCGAGAAGGAACGCATCAGCCTGGGCATCAAGCAGCTTGAAAAGGGCGCCCCGGCCGTTGGCGGCGGCGCTGCGGCGGCTGGTTCGGTGAAGAAGAACGACATCGTCACCGTCACCGTCCTCGAAGTTCGCGACAATGGCCTGGAAGTTCAGGCCGGCGACGATGGCGCCACCGGCTTCATCAAGCGCGCCGACCTTGGCCGCGACCGCGACGAACAGCGCGCCGAGCGTTATCAGGTCGGCCAGAAGTTCGACGCGATGGTCATCGGCTTCGACCGTTCGAAAAAGCCGAACTTCTCGGTCAAGGCGATGCAGATCGCCGAAGAGAAGCAGGCGGTCGAACAATATGGTTCGTCGGACTCGGGCGCCTCGCTCGGCGACATCCTTGGCGAAGCATTGAAAGCCGGCAAGAAAGATTAATTTCAAACTTGCATAGCGAAACGAACAAAAAGGTCCGCAGAGTGTCCCTCTGCGGGCCTTTTTCTTTTGGTGATATATTTTGACCAAACAGTGATTCGTGATACCTTCGGCGCGCGTTGGGAGGGGTCTCACGCAAGGAATGGACCGGCAACGACCGGACGCCCGCTTTGGCGGGAAACGCGTGACTTATATAATAGGGGAAGCAGATGATCCGGTCAGAACTGGTTCAGAAGATCGCGAGCGAAAACAGCGATTTGCGCGTCGAAGAAGTCGAACGCATCGTCGATACTTTTTTTGATTCCATTGTCGAGCAGCTAGCGGCGGGGGGCCGCGTCGAGCTGCGCGGCTTTGGTGCCTTTTCGACCCGTGCACGCGAATCGCGCACCGGCCGCAATCCGCGCACCGGCGCGTCGGTCGATGTGAAGGCGAAAAACGTCCCTTATTTCAAACCCGGCAAGGAAATGCGCGAGCGCCTGAACGACTGACCTCGTCGATCGAAGCGGCACCGAACCCGAATACAGACGTTAAGTTTGGGCCGGTTTCCGGCCGAAACCAGCCGCGAAATCGGCACAGCATGCACTGGCAGCGCGGCGCGCTTCGGGCTGCCCGCGTCTGCGTCCGGCGGTTGCTGGCATGACCGCGGGGCCGCTGAAGATTGTTCACCAGCGGCCCCGTTCGATATAATGCAGGCGAGGGTCAGGGCGCCTTTGCGCCCCCGGTGCGGAGCCGGGCCAGTCCCTCGACCGCATACCGGTTCTTGGGATCCACCTCGAGCGACTTTTCGAACATCGCAATCGCGCGGGCCTTGTCGCCTTCGGCATCGGCAACATCGGCAAGCCCGTCATAGCTGTATGCCGATTTGGGATATTGCTGCAGATTATATTCGAAAACCGCCTTCGCCTCGGCCAATCGCCGGACTTCGAACAGGTCATAGCCCATCGTCACGAGCGTTTCGTCACCGAAGTCATAGGCCGTCGGCGCCGTCCGCTTCAGCTCGGCATGGCGTGCCAGAGCCGCCGCCACGCCGCGATCGCGCATGACATTCCACAGCAGGTCGCCCAATCGTTCGACCGGCATTTTATACGGCGCGCCCAAAGCGATTGCTGCGAGGTCGCTGCTCACCCGCCCGGCGTTGGCGCGGTCGCTGTTGCTCAGCACCACTACGGTCAACCGGTCGTCGGGAAAGCGCGCGATATTGGTCGAAAACCCGTTGTCGCTGCCCGAATGAAACTGGATCGGCCGACCATGCCGCTGGCCGATGAACCAGCCATAGCCATAATCCCCCTTGCCCGCGGTAAACATTGCGTCGCGCGACGCGCGCGAGATCAGGCGGTCGTCGGTCAGCGCCTTGTCCCACCGCAGCATATCACCCACCGTCGCATAGACACCGCTGGAGCCAAGGTCGACGGTCGGGCTAACCAGCCGCGCGCTGATAAAATCGGTTCCGACCGAATAATATCCCGTCACCCGGCCGGGGACGAGCGCGCGCGTGTCACCCCTGTAGGTGCGCGTCATCCCGGCGGGTTTGAACAGCTTTTCGTCGAGATATTGATAATATCCCTGCCCCGAGACGCGTTCGATGACCACCCCGAGCAGCGTGTATCCCGAATTGGAATAGTCGAACTTTTCACCCGGCGCGAAGTCCAGCGGCAAGTCGCGAAACAGCGCGACCAGCTCGGGACGGGTGTAGCTGAGCATCGCCAGTTTCTCGTCCCACCCGGGCAGGCTCGTAAGATTGGGAATGCCCGATGTGTGGGTCAGCAGATGGTGCAGCGTGATCTCCTGCCAGCTTTGCGGACAGGTTTCGAGGTACCAGCAGATCGGATCGCTGACCTTCAGCTTCCCCTGCTCCTGCAATTGCAGGATCGCGGCCGCGGTGAACTGCTTCACCACCGATCCCAGCAAATAGCTATTGTCGGCCGTGTTCGGCGCCCCCAATTCATAATTCGCCATGCCATAGCTTTTGACGAAGATGGGCTCGCCATCGCGCGCGACCAGCGCGGTGCCACTGAACATATCGTTCCGCACCTGCACTTGCATATAGGCATCCATCGCCTGCAATTTCGCGCTGTCGACATCGGCGTGCGGCGGCGGGGCCGGTACGAGAGTGGGCGCCGCGCTGGTGTGCGCCGCCACGGGCGCGGCGATCGACATTAACGCTGCGCACGACAGTAGCACATGCTGGAACCGGGTCATCTTCACGCTAGCCACTCGATCAATCTCCACGCCGGAATATTGCCACATGAATTTATCTTCATATAAAGATTAATTGCAGCGAATGACCTCGGACAAAGCACCGGTACATATGACGACACCGCCCGATCTGATCGACAATCTGGTCGCCGACTGGCGGCGCGAGCGGCCCGCGTCGGACGCCGAGGCGATGCAGGTCGTCGGCCGGATCATACGGCTCGGCCGCGGCTATGAACAGGCGGCTTCGCAGTTATTGCGCGCGCACGGCATGAGCTATTCCGACTTCGACGTGCTCGCGACGCTGCGGCGCGCGGGGCCGCCCTATGAAAGCGTCCCATCCCGGCTTCAGCACAATGTGCTGCTGACGTCGGGCGCGATGACCGCGTGTCTGCGGCGGCTGGAGGGCGCCGGACTGATCGAGCGGGGCACCAGCCCACAGGATCGGCGCAAGCTGTCCGCCCGATTGACGCCCAAGGGCTTTGCGATGGTCGAAGAGTTGATCGACGCCCGCTTCGCCTTGGCGCGGCAGTCGCTCGCCGGGTTGGGCGCCGATCAGATCGTCGCGGTCGAAGCGGCGCTGCGCCGCCTCAGTCGCTGATCGACGGTCAGTTCTTGAGCCGGTACCCGGTACGGAACATCCAGAATATGACGCCCAGGCACAGCGCGAAGAACAAGGCGACCGCCGCCATGCTCACCTCGATGCCGACGTCGCCCTTGCCGAAGAAGGTCCAGCGGAACCCGCTGATCAGATAGACGACCGGGTTGAACAGCGTCACCGCGCGCCACGCGGCGGGCAGCATGTCGAGCGAGTAGAAGGCGCCGCCCAGGAAGGTGAGCGGATAGATCACCAGCATCGGGATAACCTGCAACTGTTCAAAGCTCTGCGCCCAGATGCCGATGATGAAGCCGAACAGGCAGAATGTCACCGCCATCAGCAGCATGAAACCGACCATCAACAGCGGATGCGCGACCTGGACATCGACGAACAGATGCGCGGTCGCAAAGATGATCGATCCGATGATCACCGACTTGGTCGCCGCCGCCCCGACATAGGCAAGGACCGTTTCCAGCGGCGACAGCGGCGCCGACAGCATCTCGTAGATCGTCCCCGTCCACTTCGGCATATAGATGCCGAACGACGCGTTGCTGATGCTTTCGGTGAACATCGTCAGCATCATCAGGCCGGGAACGATGAAGGCGCCATAAGGCACGCCGCCGACTTCGCTCATCCGGCCGCCAATCGCCGATCCGAACACCACGAAATAGAGCGCGGTGGTGATCACCGGCAGCGCCAGACTGGTCCAGACCGTCCGCCCGAAGCGCGCCAGCTCGAACGCATAAATCGCGCGCACCCCGCGCCAGTTCGCGGTCATGCGGCCTCTCCCTTGGTTTCATGCACCAGCCCGACGAAAATATCCTCGAGCGAGCTTTGTTTCGTATGCAGATCCTTGAACGCGATCCCGATGTCGGTCATCCGCCGCAGCAGCGACGGCACCCCCGTCGCCTCTGCCTGGCTGTCGAATTCATAGACGAGTTCGTGGCCGTCACCGGCAAGTGCCAGTTTCCAGTCCGCCAGTTCCGCGGGCACCGCCGCGATCGGTTCGGCAAGGTTCAGGGTCAGCGTCTTGCGCCCCAATTTCTTGATCAACGCGTGCTTTTCTTCGACCAGGATCAACCGGCCCTTGCTGATCACCCCGACCCGATCGGCCATTTCCTCGGCCTCTTCGATATAATGGGTGGTCAGGATGATCGTCACCCCGCGCTCGCGCAGCCCGTGGACCATCTGCCACATGTCGCGGCGGAGCTCGACATCGACCCCTGCGGTCGGTTCGTCGAGGAACAGGATTTCGGGCTCGTGGCTCAGCGCCTTGGCAATCATCACCCGGCGCTTCATGCCGCCCGACAATTCCATGATCTTGGACCCGCGCTTGTCCCACAGCGACAGGTCGCGCAGCAATTGTTCGATGAACGCGGGATCGCGCGGTTTGCCGAACAAGCCGCGCGAGAAGCTGACCGTCGCCAGCACCGTTTCAAACGCGTCGGTGTGCAATTCCTGCGGCACCAGTCCGATCATCGTCCGCGCCGCGCGATAATCGCGCGCATGGTCATGCCCCGCGACGGTCACCCTCCCCGCGCTGGCGGTCACGATGCCGCAAACGATGCTGATCAGCGTCGTCTTGCCCGCGCCGTTCGGCCCGAGCAGCGCGAAAATCTCGCCCTTGTTGATCGAAAGATCGACATCGCTGAGCGCGACATGGCCGCTTTTATAGGTTTTCCCGAGGCCGGAAATTTCAAGAACTGCTGTCATGTTCGCGGTCTAGCCGAGCAGCATCGCCGGGTGAAGCGGCAAACATTGCTTGACCTCAATCGACCCATCGGCTTGACCGGCACCGCCCCGTGCGGACGTGGCGAAATCGGTAGACGCAGCAGACTTAAAATCTGCCATCCTCTGGATATGCGGGTTCAAGTCCCGCCGTCCGCACCAGCAATCCAGTCCCGTCAGCGGCGGATAAGCGCCTTCACTTTGGCGCGCAGTCCCAGATGGTCGAGCACCGCCTTGCCACGCGCCGCCGCGCTGTCGATCCCCTGCATCGCCGCCAGCGTCAGGCGATTGCGCAGCGTCGGGCGGAGTATGAGTATGTCGGCGCAGGCGATGGTCGCGCGGCCGAACTGCGCCTTGTGCGCGCCATCGCCTTCGGTGAAATCGAAGGCGCTAAAGCGGTTTTCGCCGTACAGCGCGCGCATCGCTTCGACGTGCAGGACCGTGCCGGGCGAAAGATCGGCGCAGTCGGGATCATAGCCAAGATAGGCATAGATCAGCACGTCGCGCTCGACCGGCAGATACAGATAGGCGATCGCCCGCCCACCCGCGAACAACAGAAAGGCGCGGATCCTGTCGTCCGCGGCGGCGGCAACCGCCTGCGCAACGTCCGCCGCGTCGCAAGGGAGCCCGGCCTGCATCAATCGGGCCTGATAGGTGCGGCGCGACAGATCGCCCGCGATTGCCATGAATTCGGCCACCTCCGCCGCAGTGCGATAGGAGCGGACGGTGAAACCACCGTCGAACTGGTCGCCCAGCCGCCGCGCCTTGCGCGACAGCGTCGAACGGGTCTTTGACGAAAACCCCTGCCACCAATCGTCGAAACTGCCGCCCTGCATCGCAATATAGTGGCGCGGATAACGCTGGCGGACGGCGAACAGCCAGCCGCCGAGTTGAGCGCGGAGCGCGGGCAGATGCTGCGCCGGCAGCGACCGCAGCAGCCAGCCGTCGCGCCCTGCTGGCGGCAGCACGGCCGCGCGCCCTGCCAGGGCGGCGTCCAGCCCGTGCGGAACCACGCTCAATTGCCGCCGGACATGCCCAATCGCGCGCCCGGCCACCTCGACGCGCAGCGCCACCGATTGCCCCGGTAGTTGGTCGCCCTGCCCGTTCATTCTCTCACCATTTGCGACGATAGCCCTATTCCGGTTTCGCAGCCTTTGGTTATGATTGGCTTACGCAGACGAAAAGGACCAGACCAGGAATGACGGCGGCAGGCAGATATCGGCGCACCACCATGCTGATGGCGGCGGCGGCAGGCCTTGCGCTGACCGTGTCGAGCTGCGGCCTGTTCGGTGAGGCGGGCCCGGTGCGGATCGCCGCGATGGGATCGATCAACCCTGCCGCCAGCCCGCTGAACGGCGAATTGTCCGCGACCAACGCCGCGCTGCTCGACGCGACCTCGCAGGGGCTGGTCAGCTATGATGGCGAGGGCCAGATCGATACCGGACTGGCCGATCGCTGGACGGTGACCACCGATGGGCGAAGCTATATCTTTCGGCTGCGCGAGGCGAAGTGGACCAATGGCCGCAAGGTGACGGCACAGGATGTCGCGGCGATCCTGCGCACCTATCTGGCCCCGGCGAGCCGCCACATGCTGAAAAGCGACTTTCCGGAAATCGAGACGATTCGGGCGATGACCGACACCGTGATCGAAATCCGGCTGTCGGTGCCGCAGCCCGCGATCCTCGAGCTGCTGGCGCAACCGTCGATGGCGATCGTCAACAAGGGCATGGGATGGGGTCCGATGCGCGCGCGCAGCATCGGCCGCGCCATCCTGCTGTCGCCGGTGCCCGATCCGCTCGCGGAAGACCCCGCCGCCGCCGAAGCCGCCGCCAATGATCCCGCCGCGTCGATCGAGCTTGTCGGCACCTCGCCCGCCAAGGCGTTGGCGCGGTTCAAGAACGGCTATGCCGACGGGGTGGTCGGTGGCCGATTTTCGACCCTTCCCTATTTCGCCGCGTCGAACATCGCGCGATCGCGGCTGGTCGTCGACCCCGCGCCCGGCCTGTTCGGCCTGTCGTTTGTCCGCGCCGAAGGGTTTCTGGCGACCGACACCAATCGCGACGCGTTGACGCGCGCGATCCGGCGCGAGCGGCTGGTCGAAGCGTTCGGGCTTGAAGAATGGCAAGCGCAGCTGACCTTGCGCCCCGTGGTCCATGTTCGCAGTGGCGGCCCTGCGCCGTTGCAGCCGGCATGGGCCGACTACGACGATGCGTCGCGGCAGGCGCAGGCAAAACGCGCCGTTGACGCGTGGCGCGCGGCGGGCCGCGAGATCGAGCCGATCCGCATCGCCATCCCCGATTCGCCGGGCGGACGCATCCTGTTCGCTTATATCGCCGCCGATTTCACCGCGATCGGCGTCCCCAGCCGCCGGGTGGCGATGGCATCGACGGCCGACCTGCGCCTGATCGACGAGGTGGCGCCCAATGACGATCCGCTGTGGGCGCTGCGCCGCCTGTCGTGCCGGCGCGACACGTTGTGCAATCGCGAGGCACAGGATCTGATCGAACAGGCGATGCGCAACATCGACGTCGGCCAGCGGTCGACCCAGGTGACCGAGGCCGAGGTCGTGCTGGCGCGCTATACCCCCTTCATCCCCCTCGCCACCCCGCTCCGCTGGTCGGTCGCCGCGCAGCGTCTGACCGGCTTGCGCCCGAACCCGCGTGCGCAGCACCCATTGAATCATGTGATCGCCGCTCCCAACTAAAATGACGGCGCCAATCGTGGCGCTTTATGAAAGCACGCCCATGGCCCCTTCGCCGCCCAATCCCGACGCCATTTTCGACGCGCTAATCCCGAACCGCACCGACCCTGCCGCGCTGCGCAAGCGCGTCGAGACGCTGGAAGTCCTGCTCGAACGCAGCTTCGTCATTCCCGGCATCAATCGCCAGGTCGGCCTCGACGCCGTCGTCGGCCTAGTACCGGTGGTCGGCGACGTCATCGCCGGACTGATGGGCGCCTATCTGATCTGGGAAGCGCGCAATCTGGGCATGCCGAAATGGAAGCTGTGGCGCATGGCGGGGAACGTCGGCGTCGATACGGCGCTAGGCGCAATCCCGCTGGTGGGCGACGCGTTCGACCTGTTCTTTCGTTCGAACAGCCGCAATCTCAAGATCATCAAGCGCCACCTCGACAAACATCACCCCGGGACGATGATCATCGACCAGTAATTTTATCGTCATTGCGAGGAGCCGAAGGCGACGCGGCAATCCAAAGGGTGCGTAAACCGCCCTGGATTGCGTCGCTTCGCTCGCAATGACGAAGCGCAGTGTAGAGCCTTCCCCTTGGGTGTCTGATGATGCTAGCACAGCGTCACCATACCCCAGGGGAGATATATTGATGATCCGCGCCAGCCTTGCCGCGCTTGCCCTCAGCTGTTCGTTCGGGGCGGTCGCCGCCGCGCAGGAATCCGATCCCTATCTGTGGCTGGAAGACATCGAAGGCGAAAAGGCGCTCGGCTGGGTCAAACAGGAAAATGCCGCCACCGACGCGCTGGTCGTCAATCGCCCGGGTTTCGAAGCCGATCGCAAGCGCGCCCGCGACATTCTGGACGATGATCGCCAGATCGCGATGCCCGGCGGCGTGATGGGCGACATGATCGTCAATTTCTGGCGCGACGCCGCCAACCCGCGCGGGCTGTGGCGGCAAAGCCCGCTCGATGCCTGGCTGGCTGGCAAGCCCGAGTGGACGACGCTGATCGACGTCGACGCACTGGGCAAAGCCGAAAAGCAAAGCTGGGTGTGGCACGGCGCCGAGTGCCTGGCGCCCACCTATACCCGCTGCCTCGTTTCGCTGAGCCCCGGCGGCACCGACGCCGACGTCGTGCGCGAATGGGACCGGACGACCAAAAGCTTTGTCGAGGGCGGCTTCACCGTGCCGCAAGCGAAAAGCAGCGTGACGTGGGAGGATGCCGACACGCTGCTGGTGGCGACCGATTATGGCGCGGGCAGCATGACCGCGTCGGGCTATCCCCGCATCGTCAAGCGCTGGAAACGCGGGACACCGCTGGCCGCCGCCGAAACGGTGGCAGAGGGTGAAACCGAAGACGTCGGGATGAACGTCTTTGCGCTGACCGATGGCGACAAGCGCTGGCCGATGATCAGCCGCGGCAAGACATTCTACACCGCCGACATCAAGCTGCGCAGCGGCGACGCGTCGCGCTACATCTCCACCATCGTCCCCGACACCGCGAGCATCCGCGACGTGATTGGCGGACAGCTCATCATCTTCCTCAACCAGCCATGGTCGGGCATCCCCGCGGGATCGCTCGTCTCGCTGTCGCTCGCCGACATGGCCGCCGACCGGCAGGTGCCGATCGTCACGGCGATGACGCCGACCAGCGCGCAGGCAATCGAGGAGGTGTCGGCGACCGACAATATCCTGTGGGTCAAGGCGCTCGACGACGTCGAAGGCAAATTGTTCGCGCTGCGCCGCAACCCCGCAACCGGCCAATGGAGCCAGAAGGAGGTGCCGCTGGCCGCCAACGCCACCGTCGGGATCGCCGGGACGGTCGGCAAACGCGACCTTGTGCTCGCTACCGCCGAAACGATGCTGACCCCGCCAACCCTCTACGCAGTGGCCGAAGACAAGGCGCCGCAAGCGGTACAGAGCCTGCCCGCGACCTTCGACGCCGCGGACATGACCGTCGAGAAACGCTTTGCGACGTCGAAAGACGGCACGAAAATCCCCTATTTCCTCGCCCGCAAAAAGGGCGCGACCGGTCCCGTCCCGGCGCTGGTCCATGCCTATGGCGGTTTCCGCGCCGCGCAAACGCCGGGCTATTTGACCGGCCAGCCCTATCGCGCCGGTCCGCTCGGCCTGTACTGGGTCGAGGGCGGCAATGCCTATGTCCTCGCCAACATCCGCGGCGGGGGCGAATATGGTCCGGCCTGGCATCAGTCGGCGCTGCGCGAAAAGCGCCAGAACAGCTTCGACGACCTGCACGCCGTGGCCGAGGATCTGGTCGCCGCCGGGATCAGCGCGAAAGGCAAGATCGCGATTTCGGGTCGCTCGAACGGCGGCGTCCTGGTCGGCGCCGCGATGACGCAGCGCCCCGACCTCTATGGCGCGGTCATCTCCGGATCGCCGATCAAGGATATGTGGCGCTATGACAAGATGCTCGCGGGCGCATCATGGGTCGCCGAATATGGCGATCCCGACGTTCCCGAAGATTGGGCCTTCCTGTCGAAATATTCGCCCTATCAGGCGCTGCGCAAGGGCGTGAAATATCCGCCGATCTTCCTCTACCTGTCGACCAAGGACGACCGCGTTCATCCGGGCCACGCCCGTAAATATGCGGCGCGACTGAAGGAACTCGGCAACAGCGTCTATTACCACGAATATATCGAGGGCGGCCACTCGGTCGGCGCCGACCACGCCGAAGACGCAGTCCGCGCCGCGATGCTCCACGCCTTTCTGCTGCGCGAGCTGGCGGAGAAGAAATAGCGCGATCACCCCGGAGCCTCTCGGGCTCCGGGCCATTTCTGGCATCGATCGAAGAGGGTGGTGGACAGGGCTGGATTCGAACCAGCGTACGGAAACCCGGGCAGATTTACAGTCTGCTGCCTTTAACCACTCGGCCACCTGTCCATGGGGTCCGCTTTGGGAAGCGGTCCAATGGCGAAACGATGCTTGCCTGTCAATGGCAGTCGTGGGAAAGGCGCCCCATCATGCGTCAATTTTCTCGCCATCGCCGTCCCGCAGGGCAAAGCCAGCGCGGACAGGCTATTCGCTTCTGGGGTCGCCACGCCGTATTGGCGGCGCTCGCCAACCCCGAGCGCACCGTCAAGCGCATCTGGGGCACCCGCGACGCGCTGGGCCAGCTCGATCTGCCGCCGGTGGTGCCGATCTCCTATGCCGACGTCACCGACCTCGCGCGACTCGTTGCGCGCGACGCCCCGCATCAGGGACTCGTGATCGAGGTCGATCCGCTGGAGGGCATCTACCTTGGCGACCTGTTGCAGGAAGAGGTGGATGCCGAAAGCAAACGTCCGCTCGTCATCCTCGACCAGGTCACCGACCCGCATAATATCGGCGCGGTGCTGCGGTCAGCGGCGGCGTTCGACGCGGCGGCGATTATCACGCAGGATCGGCACAGCCCGCCCGAAAGCGGCGTGATCGCGCGATCGGCGTCGGGCGCGCTCGAAACGGTGCCATGGGTACGCGTCGTCAACCTGTCGCGCGCGCTGGAGGAAATCGCCGAGGCGCAATATTGGCGCATCGGGTTGATGGGCGACACCGAAACGACGTTGGGGTCGACGCTCGACGGCAGCAAGGTCGCGCTGGTGCTGGGGTCCGAGGGCGACGGCATGCGCCACAATGTCATGGAACATTGCGACGTGCTGGCCAAACTGCCGATCTCGCCGCGCATGGAAAGCCTGAACATCTCGAACGCCGCGGCGATCGCGCTCTACGCGGTCGCGACGGCGAGTAAATAACCGTCGCCCCCGCGCAGGCGGGGCCGTTGTCGGCCTTGTCCTTCGCCGCGGCATAAACCTCTAGCCGCGGCCCCCGCCTTCGCGGGGGCGAGGTTTTAGTCCTCCGCCGCGATCCGCACCTTCAACCCGTCGAGCGCCTCGCTAAACGGCAGCTGGCACGACAGGCGCGAGCCCGCATCGCGGTCGGTGGTCGAATCGAGCAGGTCGTTCTCGTCCTCGCTCATCGCGGGCAGCTGATCGGCGGCGCCCGCCTCGACATGGACATGGCAGGTCGCGCACGAACAGCACCCGCCGCACAGCGCCAGCAGTTCGTCAAACCCGGCGTCGCGGATATTTTCCATCACCGTCAGGCTGGTGTCGCCCTCGATCTCATGTTCGGTTCCGTCACGCGTCACGACAATCAGCTTGGCCATGCTAGTCCCCATATCTTCGAAGTTGCTGGCGCTATGTCGCGCGTTGCGCGCCAAATCAAGCGCTGCTAGTGACGACATGCGGAACAAAAAGGGAATATATATGGGTCTGTCGCAAGAACAGCTGAACGCCGGAATCGACGCACTGGCGGCGCGCGACGCCAATTTTGCCCGCGCGCTCGGCAATGCGGGCTACCCCGAACCGCGCATCCGCGCGCCGGGCTATACCACCCTTCTCCGCACGATCGTCGGCCAGCAGGTCAGCGTTGCCGCCGCGACCTCGATCTGGAACAAGCTGGAGGCACAATTTGGCGCAGGCTGTCCTGCCGAGGTGGTGGCCGCCGCCGATTTCGATACGCTGCGCGCCTGCGGCCTGTCGGGGCAAAAACAGGGCTATGCCAAAAGCCTCGCGCAACTGATCCTCGATGGCGAACTCAAATTCGACGCCCTTCCCGCCGACGACGAGGAAGCGATCGCACTGCTCACCAAGGTCAAGGGCATCGGCCGCTGGTCAGCGGAGATCTACCTGCTCTTCGCCGAAGGACGCCCGGACATCTGGCCCGCGGGCGACCTTGCGGTACAGGAAGCGGTGGGCCGCATCCTCCAGCTCGGCGCGCGCCCGAGCGAGAAGCAGGCACGCGACCTCGCCGAACCCTGGCGCCCGCACCGCGGTGCCGCCGCGATCTTCAGCTGGCATTGCTATAATATGGCGGTGATTTGAAGGCATACCGTCGCCCCCGCGAAGGCGGGGGCCGTTGGCACTCTTGCGCTAGGCCTCCTGCGGCCCCCGCCTTCGCGGGGGCGACGGTTCAACAAAAAAGGCCGGGTGGAGCACTCTCCATCCGGCCTTTTCGGTGATCCGTCAGCCGAAGCTTATTTCTTCGCCGCGGCCTTTTTCGCCGGAGCCTTGGCGGCGGGCTTTTCTGCTGCGGCCTTCGCCGGAGCAGCCTTTTTCGCCGCAGCGGGCTTCTCTTCGGTTTCAGCCTTGGCGGCGGCCTTCTTCGCCGGAGCCTTCTTGGCGGGAGCTTCCTCGGCCTTGGCTTCTTCCTTCACCTCGGCCTTCTTGGCCGCGGGCTTTTTCGCTGCCGCCTTCTTGGCCGGCTTGTGGTCGTGGTCGTGGCCGCAACCCGGGCCGTGGACATGGCCGCTGTCGTCGTCGGCTTCGATCGCTGCTTCCAGCTCTTCGCGCGTCACTTCGCGGTCGCTGATCTCGGCCTTTTCGAACAGGAAGTCGACGACCTTGTCCTCATAGAGCGGGGCGCGGAGCTGGGCCGCGGCGAGCGCGTCCTGCTGGACATATTCCATGAAGCGGCCGCGATCTTCGGGGCGATACTGCTGCGCCGCCTGCATGATCAGTCGCTGCATTTCTTGGCTGCTGACCTGCACGCCATGCGCCTGGCCGATTTCCGACAGGAGCAGGCCCAGGCGCACGCGGCGGACCGCGATCGCGTGATAATCGTCGCGGTCGGCTTCGAGCTCGGCCTTTGCCGCAGCGGGATCGTCCTCGCGCTCGACTTCCTGTTCCAGCTGCTGCCAGATCTGACCGAATTCGGCTTCGACCATCGTCGGCGGCACGTCGAAATCGTGGCTCGCCGCCAGCTGGTCGAGCAGCTTGCGCTTCATATAGGTGCGCGTCAGGCCGTTCAGTTCCTGCTCGACCTGATCCTTCATCAGCTCTTTCAGCTTGTCGAGGCTTTCGAGGCCGAGCGATTTCGCAAACTCGTCGTCGATCTTCGACGCCGCCGGAACCTTCACTTCCTTCACCGTCACGGCGAATTCGGCCTTGGCGCCTTTCAGATTCTCGACCGGATATTCGTCGGGGAAGGTCACCTTGACGGTCTTTTCGTCACCGACCTTGGCGCCGACCAGCTGGTCTTCGAAGCCCGGGATCAGCTGGCCCGAACCGATCTCGACTGCCATATCTTCGCCGGTGCCGCCGTCGAAGGCGACGCCGTCGACGCTGCCGGCGAAGTCGATGATGACCTGATCGCCGGTGGCGGCCTTCTTGGTCTTGGGCGCTTCTTCAAAGCGCTTCATCTGCGCCGCGAATTCTTCGATCTTGGCCATCACCGCCTTGTCGTCGGCGGGGACCGTCAGCCGCTCGAGCTTCAGGCCGTCGATCGACGGGGTTTCGATGTCGGGAAGCACTTCCAGCGCCACGGTCAGTTCGGCGTCCTTGCCGGTTTCATAACCGTCTGCCAGCGTCACAGCCGGCTGCAGCGCCGGGCGCAGCTTTTCCTTGGTCATCAGGTCGCGGACGCTCTGATCGATCGCCTTGTTCAGCGCGTCGGCCGACAACGCGGCGCCGTGCATCTTGCGGATCAGGTTCGGCGGAACCTTGCCGGGACGGAAACCGGGCATGCGGACGGTCGGGGCGATGCTCTTCACCTCGTCGTCGACGCGCGCGTCGATATCCTTGGCGGTGATGGTCACGCGATATTCGCGCTTCAGGCCTTCGTTCAGCGTTTCGACGGTCTTCATTGCCTTGGTCTTATCCTTGCTCAAAATCTCGTATCGATGAACCCCGGCCACATGGCGGGGTTCCCCTATCCCGGCTGCATCCCCGTCAGATCGTCGGAACTGGTGCGGGCGAAGGGACTCGAACCCCCACATCTTGCGATACTGGTACCTAAAACCAGCGCGTCTACCAATTCCGCCACGCCCGCAGAGGCTGTCGGCCGGGTGCACAAAGCCGCGCGCTGTGCCGCGCACGCCCGTGCGGGCCGCGCGGGGCTATAGCAGACGCGGCGCCGAGGGCAAGCGCCGAAAGCCCGACAATTCGGCGGCGGGAACGTGCGTCACGCCCGTTCGTTGTTGGGGACAAGGAGAGCCCCAATGACCTTTGCATCCAGCCTGCACGTCCGCGCCACCGACCCCTTCCCCAAACCCAAGCCCGACACCATCGAGCCGATGGCGCCGCCCGAGCATCCGGTGCAACCGACCCCGCAGGAAGACCCGGCGGGTCAGCCGCAGGAAATCCCCGGCGGGCCGGGCGGCGGCGACATCGACGAACCGGGCCGCGGCCCCGACGAAGTCCCGCCGCAGCAGGCCTGACCATCGGCATGCGGCGCTGGCCTGCCACATAACTTGCATAGAGAGACTTGACCTCTTCCCGCCCGCTCCGCACGGTGCGCGGCGGGGAGAGTTGTATGAAAGCGATTATTGCCGCCATCGCCGCATCGTTGTTGGTGATAACCGCGCCAGCCAGCGCGCAGGATAGTGCGACGCTCTACCACGGCGGGCCGATCATCACGATGGACGGCGACACGCCGCAAACGGTCGAGGCCGTTGTGGCACGCGATGGCCGCATCGTCTTTGCCGGTCCGGAAAAAGCGGCGCGCGAGGCCGCTGGCGATGATGCCGCCATTCGCAACCTGAACGGCGCAACCCTGCTCCCCGGTTTTATCGACGCGCATTCGCACTTCACCGTCGCGACGATGAGCGCGGGCGGTTTTGACCTCCGCACGGGCGCCCGCCAGCCGGTCTCCGACATCGGGGGCGTCCAGCGCGAGATCCGCGATTATATGCAGCGCCGTGGGCCGACGGCTGGCGGTTGGACGACGGTCTGGCAATTCGATCAGGAAAATCTCGCCGAAAAGCGCTACATCACACGCGCCGAACTCGACGCAATCGCCCCCGACCATCCGGTCGTCGTGCTCCATGTTTCGCTTCACGGCGCGGTCGCGAACAGCGTCGCGCTGAAGGCTGCCGGGATCGATGAGGCGACCCCGGTGCCGCCGGGCGGCATGATGCTGCGCGACGAGGCGGGCAAGCTCAACGGCGTGCTGCTCGAAAAGGCGATGTTCCTGCTGCTCGCCAAAATGCCACAGCCGACGCCCGAACAAAAGCTCGCCGCGCTCGACGCCGCGCAGAATGCCTATTTCGCCGAAGGCTATACCCACGCGCAGGACGGCGCGACGCAGCCGCCCGACATTGCCTTCCTGACCAGCGCGGCGGCGCGCCAGCGGCTCAGGATCGACCTCGCGCTGCTCCCCTTCTCGACCGGCCTCGACGGCCTGCTCGCCAATCCCGATCTCAAATTCGGCATCTATCAGGACCATGTGAAGCTGCAGGGGATCAAGTTCGTCCTCGACGGATCGGTGCAAGCGCGCACCGGCTATTTCACCCGCGATTACCGGCGCGGCAGCCCCGAGGGGCATCACCCCTGGCACGGCGAACCGATCCTGTCCGAAGTCGACTTCATCGCGCAGGCCAAAAAGGTGCATGACCGCGGCTGGCAGCTGTTCGTCCATGCGAACGGCGACGCCGCGATCGACATGGCGGTCCGCGGCTTCGACGCGCTCGGCATCAAGGCGGCGGACAATCGCCGCCCGGTCGTCATCCACTCGCAGTTCCAGCGCCGCGACCAGCTCGCCGAGTATAAACGCATCGGCGTCGGCCCCGCCTATTTCTCGAACCATGCCTGGTATTGGGGCGACGTCCACCGCACCAATTTTCCGGCCGAAGTCGTCGACTTCATCAGCCCGCTCCGCTCGGCACGCGCCGCGGGCCTCACCCCGTCGAACCACAGCGACTATAGCGTCACCCCGCTCGATACGCGCTTCATGCTGTGGACGTCGATGGCACGCGTTTCGCCTACGGGCATCGTCAGCGGCGCTGACGAGCGCGTCGATGCCTATGCGGCGCTTCAGGCGCTCACCACCGGTCCCGCATGGCAAATTTTCGAGGAAGATCGCAAGGGCCGGATCAAGCCCGGCCTGCTCGCCGATTTCGTCATCCTCGACAACAACCCGCTGACGACGCCGGTGGGCGCCATCAAGGCCATCAAGGTTGTCGAAACGATCAAGGAGGGCCGCAGCGTCTGGCGCGCTGCCGACTAACCCCGCTTCACCCGGTACAAAAGGCCACGAAGCGCGCGATCGCCTGTTTGCCGGTCGCGGTCGCCGCCATGTCGATCGCGCGGCCTTTGGCGGTCATTCGCAGCCAGCCATTGGTGGCAAAGGCGCGGATCAGCGGCGACCCGCCGGCAATTTCCTGCGACCGAAAGAAGGGCATTTCGTCGATTTCGGTGGTGCCGGTGACGCGCAGTTTGGCGCTGCCCGACACCAGCTCGATCGCGGTCAGATCGGGCGATCCGCCCGAAATCCCGGCAAAGATACGATTGCCGCCCTGCTCGCAGGTGAAATTCAGCGGCTGGTCGTCGGTGCCATCGACTTCATAGGCGAGGATCGCATCGGAAACCCGGTCCTCGTTGACCCGCATCGTCCAGTCATAGCCGTCGTTCACTGCGGGCGCCGCGCTTGCGGTGCCGCCGAGCACCAGCATCATGGCGCCGCCCACCGTAATCATCGTTCGCCTCATCGTCGCTCCTTCATTCGCATATCCGCGTCGCAGTTGCGCCTATATGCGGCAGAAGTCGTTGAATCTGCTGTGAACTCGATCACAAGGACGGATCAGCCGAGCGCCTTTTTGAGCAGCTCGTTGACCACCTGCGGGTTTGCCTTGCCCTGCATCGCCTTCATCGTCTGGCCGACGAAGAAACCGAACAAGGCTTCCTTGCCGCCCTTATATTGCTCGACCTTGTCGGCGTTCGCGGCGAGCACCTTGGCGATCTCGGCCTCGATCGCACCGGTGTCGCTGGTCTGCTTCAGCCCCTCGCGATCGACGATCGCCGCGGCGCCGTCGCCGGTTTCGAGCATCTTTTCGAACACCTGCTTGGCGATCGTCCCCGAAATCGTGCCGTCGGCGACCAGGCCGAGAAGCTCGGCGGCCTGCGCCGGGCTGACTGGCGAATCCGAAATGTCGCGGCCCATGCGGTTGAGCGCGCCGAACAGCTCGCTCGTCACCCAGTTCGCTGCCGCGACCGGCTTCGCGCCCGCTTCGAGCAGCGCGTCGAACCAGCGCGCCGCCTCGACCTCGGCGGTCAGCACATCGGCGTTATAAGCCGAAATCCCCTCGCTCAGGTAGCGCGCGCGCTTGGCGTCGGGCAGTTCGGGCAGGCTCGCGCGGCACTCGTCGAGAAACGCATCGTCGAGTTCGAGCGGCAGCAGGTCGGGATCGGGGAAGTAGCGGTAATCATGCGCATCTTCCTTCGATCGCATCGAGCGCGTCTCGTTGCGGTCGGGATCGTAGAGCCGCGTTTCCTGCACCACCGTGCCGCCGCTTTCGATCAGCCCAACCTGGCGCTTCGCCTCGCCTTCGATCACCGCCATTACGAAGCGCACCGAATTGACGTTCTTCGTCTCGGTGCGCGTCCCGAATTCGTCGCCGGGCTTGCGAACCGACACGTTGACGTCGGCGCGCATCGAGCCCTCTTCCATATTGCCGTCGCACGACCCGACATAGCGCAGGATCGAACGCAGTTTGCGGACATAGGCGCCGGCTTCGGCGGGCGAGCGCATGTCGGGACGCGACACGATCTCCATCAGCGCGACACCGCTGCGGTTGAGGTCGACATAGGACATCGTCGGATGCTGGTCGTGCATCAACTTGCCGGCGTCCTGTTCGACATGGATACGCTCGATCCCGATCACCTTGTCGGTCGGAATCCCCGCCTTCTCATCGGCGGCGATCGTCAACGAACCTTCGCCGACAAGCGGATGATAAAGCTGCGAAATCTGGTAGCCCTGTGGCAGATCGGCATAGAAATAATTCTTGCGGTCGAAGCGCGACCATTTGTTGATCTCGGCCTCGATCGCCATCCCCGTACGCACCGCCTGGCGGATGCACTCGCGGTTCGGCACCGGCAGCATCCCCGGCATGGCGGCGTCGACCAGCGACACCTGCGTGTTCGGCTCGGCTCCGAATGCCGTCGCAGCGCCCGAGAACAGCTTGGCGTTGGAGGTGACCTGCGCATGGACCTCGAGGCCGATCACGACCTCCCACTCGCCAGTTTCGCCCTTGATCGTGTAATTGCTCATTACCCTAAATTCCGTTCGTCCTGAGCTTGTCGAAGGACCGTCCTTCTTCAAGCGTCGGATAGAAAGTACGGCCCTTCGACAAGCTCAGGGCAAACGGGGAAGGAATACCTACCACCACTTCTCCGCGCGCGCCGTGAACCCCGCCCGCTCTTCAATCGCCAGCCCGGCGTTGAGCACGCCCTGCTCGTCGAACGCCTTGCCGATGATCTGCAAGCCCAGCGGCAGCCCTTCGCGGTTCAGCGCCGCGGGGACCGACATCGCGGGCAGCCCCGCTAGGCTCGCGGGGACCGCGAACACGTCGTTCAAATACATCGCCAGCGGATCGGCCATCTTCTCGCCGAGCCCGAACGCCGCCGACGGCGCGGTCGGCGCGAGGATCACGTCGCAGCTGGCAAAGGCCGCCTCGAAATCGCGCGCGATCAGCGTCCGCACCTTCTGCGCCTGTGTGTAATAGGCGTCATAGAAGCCCGCCGACAGCACGTAGGTGCCGATCATGATGCGGCGCTTGACCTCGGGTCCGAAACCGTCGGCGCGCGTCGCGGCATACATGTCCTGCAAGCCAGCGCCCTGCGGCAGATCGCGCAGGCCGTAGCGCACGCCATCGTAGCGCGCGAGGTTCGACGACGCTTCCGCCGGCGCGATGATATAATAGGTCGGCAGCGCATATTTGGTGTGCGGCAGGCTGATCTCGACGACCGCCGCCCCCGCATCCTTCAGCATCGCGATACCGGCGTCCCACATCGCGTCGATTTCGGGATCGATTCCTTCCAATCGATATTCCTTGGGAATACCGACCGTCTTGCCCTTCAAATCACTCGACAAAGCCGCTTCCCAATTGGGCACCGGCATGTCGAGGCTCGTCGCATCCTTCGGATCGAAGCCCGCCATATTTTCGAGCATGATCGCGCAGTCGCGCACGTCGCGCGCCATCGGCCCCGCCTGATCGAGCGAGCTCGCGAACGCCACGATGCCCCAGCGCGAGCAGCGGCCATAGGTCGGCTTGATCCCCGAAATGCCGGTGAAGGCCGCGGGCTGGCGGATCGAGCCGCCGGTGTCGGTCCCCGTCGCCGCGGGGCACAGCCGCGCCGCGATCGCCGACGACGACCCGCCCGACGAGCCGCCCGGCGCGAGCGCGGCATTGCTACCGTCGTTGCGCTTCCACGGGCTGATGACATTGCCGAAATGGCTCGTCTCGTTCGACGACCCCATCGCGAACTGGTCGAGGTTGAGCTTGCCGAGCATCCCGCAACCCGCATCCCACAATTTCTGCGAGACGGTCGATTCATAGCGCGGCACGAAACCTTCGAGCATATGGCTCGCGGCGGTCGTCTGCACCCCGTTGGTCGCGAACAGATCCTTCATCCCGATCGGTACGCCCGACAGCGGCTTCAGCGTCCCCGCCGCGCGGTCGGCGTCGGCCTGCTTCGCCGCCGCAATCGCATGCTCGGGCGTCTCGACGATGAACGCATTCAATGCCTTCGCGCCCGCGACATTGGCGTTGAACGCCTCGGCGACCTCGACGGCGCTGAAATCGCCCGCGCGGTGCCCGTCGCGGATCTCGGCGACGGTCAGGTTCGTAAGTTCGGTCATTATTCGATTACCTTGGGAACGCCGAAAAAGCCGTGCTGCGGCGCGGGCGCATTGGCGAGAATATCGTCGCGGCGGTTGCCGCCGGTCATCGGGTCGGCGTCGATCACATCGTCGCGCAGCCGCAATTTGTTCGGGATCACGGCGGTCATCGGTTCGACCCCGGTCACATCGACCTCGCCGAGTTGCTCGACCCAGCCCAAAATGCCGTTCAATTCACCTTCCATCGCGGCGGCTTCGGCATCGCTGATCGCGATGCGCGCCAGCGACGCTATTTTCCTGACCGTTGCCTGATCGATTGCCATGTATTTCGCCTTATCGGGAGAAGCAGCGCCGCTAGCATTCTCGCCCGATCGCTTCAACTATGATCCTCCCGATGGCTTCTTCGCCGCGAGGATCCGGTCAGTCAAAGGTCGCCGTCTGCGGCACGCCGTCGATCTGGATCCGGCGCTGCGGAACCGTTTCGACCGTGATCGTCGCCTTCGACAGATCGTCGATCATCTGCGGCTGCGGCGTATTGCGGCGCAGATCGCCCTGCACCCAGCGGCCTTCGGCATTACGCGACACGAAATCGAACTGCGTCGCCTCGCCCGGTTCATTCTGCCCCAGCACCCCGATCCGGTCATCGGCCAGCCACAGCGCGACGCATGCCCTTGCCCGGCTGCACATATAGGTTGCCGCGATGCGCTCGATCGCTTCGGCAGGCAGGGCGCGGTCGGCGGGGATGATGCGCAGGCGCTCGGCAATCGGCTTGAGCAACACCGGCCCCTTGGGTCCGGTCAAATCCCAGCGATTCGCCGCCGCCAGCGCCGCCTTGGCTGCATCGGCGCGGTCCTTGTACGGCGATCGGGCCAGATCATTCAGCGCCGCGCGCCCGCGTGGACCAAAGTCAAAGGCAAGCGCGGCCCAATCGAATTTTTCGATCTTCACCGCCCCCGAATTCAACCGCGCCATCTGATCGCGCGTCGAAATCGCGCCGAAATCCAGGATCGGCAGCGCCAGGAACAGCGCCAGCAGCGCCACCCCGATCGCCAGCTTTTGCTGCAACGGGCGCAGCACATCGTCGAAATCGCGCCGCCCCTTCACGACCGCCCACAGGCCGATGATGCCATAAGCCAGTGCGATCAGCGTCGCGATCAGCCCCCAAATGCGCTCGGGCGTCCAGCCATATTGCCCGATCCTGAGCTGCATCGAAAAATAGGCGATCCCCGCCAGCGGCAGCACCGCCACCGCCAGCACCGGCGCCGCCCAGCGCAACAGCGGATTGGTCGCGCGGTCGTCGGTCCCGTTGCCGATCACGGCATTGGCGAGCAGCACCGCGAACGCCGCCGCCGCGAGCATCAGCGCGGCGGTTGAAAAGCCCGACGCCCACAGCTTCGCGAGCCCCGTCCCCGCCAGCGACAGCAGGAAGATGAGCAGCGCTGCGGCCAGTACCGGCGCCAGCACCGCCAGCACGATCATCACCAGCCGTTGCAGCGTCGCGACCAGCTTGTCGCGTTCGCGCAGCAGCCCGACGGCGCCGCCAAACGCCGCACCGGCGAGCATCCAGCCGAACCATTCGTCGTTGAGCAGGTCGCGGATCAGGTCGATCCCGATCAGGTGGAACATCTCGGAAATCAGGAAGGTCAGCAGGAACGCGATGCCGACGAACGCCAGGCTCGCCGCGCCGATGACCGCGTCGGTCCACGCATGGCTGTGCAGCCGTTCGTAGGGCATTTGCCATAGTTTCCAGAACCGCCAGTCGGGTGCGACATCGCGCCGTGTCTGGAACAACGGCGTCGCGACCAACACCGCGAGCATGCCCGACCAGAACGGCCATTCGATCGGACTGCCCTGCAGATTATACGCCGCCGTCTGCCACGCGATCAGCCCGAGCACGACGCCCCACAGCAACGCAAACCCCAGCGCCCAGCTCCAGCGGCGCAGCTCGACCCCCAGCACGAACACCACCGCCGCCACCGCGACCGCCGTCGCCAGCGCGCTGCGCCATTGCGCCAGTCCGTCCTCATAATTGTGATCAACCAGCGCGTGGAAGGCGAGCCCCGCCGCCGCGCAGATCGCGGCCATGATCCACGGGCGCAGCGGCCAGGGCGGGTCATTGTCGTCCAACCGGGCGGAGACTCGGGTCGAATCGGCGAGAGCCGTGGTTGCGGGCGCGTCGGTCATTCCCCACATCTGGGCTTGTTTCGTTGCCAAGCGCAAGCCAAACAGCGCACCAGTCCTCCCCCACTCTCTCCCCCATGGAGCCCGCATTGGCCCGCAAGTTTCTTTATTTCATCGCTGCGATCATCCTGCTGATCCTCGCCGCCGGCATCGTGTACCAGCTGTTTCCGGGCTGGGTCGCGCGGACCGCCTTCGTGCCGAGCGCCGAATTTCAGCAACAGGCGGCGGTCGAACCCAACGCCTATGACGATGCCAAAATGTGGTTTGCGCGTCCCGGCATGGCGAACGACCCGTCGGCATGGCGCCCCGCCGCCGCAGGAGCGGGCGCCGCGTCGCCCGACAGCGCCGGCGCACAGTCGCGCGACCAGCTGATCCCCTCCGCAGGCGCTGCCGAACCCGCCGCGCCGCCGATCGAAAAGGGCAATGCCGCAGTCTTTTTCGTCCACCCGACCAGCTATTACAGCCGCTCCAGCTGGAACGCCCCGCTCGAGGATCGCGATTCGGACCACCGCGCCAACCTTTTCGTCCAGGGCATGGCGAGCGCCTTTGCCGATGCGGGCGAAATCTGGGCGCCCCGGTACCGCCAGGCGACGCTCGGCGCATTCCTCGCCGAAGATCGCGTCACCGCGGGCAAGGCGATCGATGCCGCCTACCGCGACGTCGAAAAGGCCTTTGACGCCTTCATCGCCGCGCAGCCCGCGGACAAGCCGATCATCCTCGCGGGTCACAGCCAGGGCGCGCTCCACCTCACCACCCTGCTCAAGAACAAGGTCGCGGGGACACCCCTCGCGAAACGCATCGTTGCCGCTCATGTCGTCGGCTGGCCGATCAGCCTCGACACCGACATGGCCGCGCTCGGCCTGCCCGCGTGCCAGACCCCCGAAGAAAAGGGCTGCATCCTCAGCTGGGCGACCTTTGCCGACCCCGCCGACCCCGAAATGGTGACCAGCGCCTATGACGGCACGATCGGCTTCGACGGCCGCCCGCGCGCGGGGACGCGGATGCTGTGCACCAATCCGCTGACCGGCACCCCCGATGTAGCGGCGGCACCCGATGCCAATCTCGGCACCCTCAAACCCACCGAAGGGTTCAAGAGCGGCGCGCTGATCGCCGGGAAGATCGGCGCGACATGCGACGACACGCGCGGTCTGCTGATGATCGGCGATGCCGAAATCGCTAAAAACTACGTCGTCGCGGGCTATGTCCTGCCGGGCAACAACTATCACGTCTATGACATCACCCTGTTCTGGGCGAATGTCCGCGCCGATGCGCTGCGGCGGCTGGCGGTGTATGAAGGCAAGCCGTCGCCGGTGCCGCCCGCGGCGGCGCCAATCGCAACACCGCCCGCAGCCGCAACGCCGAAAACCTAAATCCGTTCGTGTCGAGCGAAGTCGAGACACGTTTGGCACGCACAACCCTTCGACGTGTCTCGACTTCGCTCGACACGAACGGGTAGAGGGGAAGCGATGATCACCACCGCCGCCGCCGACTTCGCCGCCAACTTCCCCAGCGGCGGCCGCCTCGCGGGCCTCGACGTCGGCACCAAGACGATCGGCGTCGCGACCTGCGATGTGAACTGGAGCTTCGCGACCCCCGACAAGACGATCATCCGCAAGAAATTCTCCGCCGATCTCGAAACGCTGAAAGCGGTCCTCGCGCAGCACCATATCGTTGGCCTTGTCGTCGGCCTGCCGCTCAACATGGACGGCAGCGACAGCCCGCGCACCCAAAGTACCCGCGCCTTCGCCCGCAACCTTTTGCCCCTCGGCCTGCCCATCCTCCTCTGGGACGAACGCTGGTCGACCGCCGCGGTCGAGCGCGCGATGATCGCCGCCGACGTCAGCCGCGCCAAACGTGCCGAACGCGTCGACAGCGCGGCAGCGGCTTTCATTTTGCAAGGCGCGATCGACGCGATGACCAGATAATCCTCCCTGTGGCGAAGCCATGGGGAGGGGGACCGTTCGCGAAGCGAATGGTGGAGGGGCGGCGACGGTAGTGCCAAAGCCCCTCCGTCAGCGCTTCGCGCTGCCACCTCCCCGTGGCTTCGCCACGGGGAGGATCATAGCTTGCCAGACCCGCCCTCGCCTCCTAAACGCTCCCCTTTAATGACAAGCGCCACCACCCGACCCGCCAGCGACTATCCGCCCGGCGGCGATGCCTTTCGCCATCGCCACCTGATCGGCATCGCCCAGCTGACTCCGTGGGAGATCAGCTACGTCCTCGACGCCGCCGAACAATGGGTCGAACTCAACCGCAGCGGCGCCGCGAAGCACGATGACCGGCTCGCGGGCCTCACCATCATCAACGCCTTTTTCGAGAACTCCACGCGCACGCTTCTCTCCTTCGAAATCGCGGGCAAGCGCCTCGGCGCCGACGTCGTCAACATGCACGCGGCCCAGTCGAGCGTGAAGAAAGGCGAGACGCTGATCGACACCGCGATGACGCTGAACGCGATGCGCGCCGACGCGATGGTGATCCGCCATGCGTCGTCGGGCGCGGTGCAGCTCATCGCCGACAAGGTCGACTGCCCGGTCCTCAACGCCGGCGACGGCCGCCACGAGCATCCGACGCAGGCGCTGCTCGATGCGCTTACTATCCGCCGCCGCCTGGGCCGGGTCGAAGGCCTCACCATCGCGATCTGCGGCGACGTCCTCCACAGCCGCGTCGCGCGCTCGAACATTCTCGCGCTCACCTTGCTCGGCAACGAAGTGCGGATCGTCGCGCCGCCGACGCTGACCCCGCCCGCGGTCGACCGGATGCACGTCACCACCTTCACCGACATGGACGAGGGATTGAAGGACGCCGACGTCGTGATGATGCTCCGCCTCCAGAACGAGCGCATGGACGGCGCCTACCTGCCGTCAGCGCGCGAATATCACGCGCTCTATGGCTTGACGCCGAAGCGGCTCGAAAAGGCCAAACCCGACGCGATCGTCATGCACCCCGGCCCGATGAACCGCGGGGTCGAGATCGACAGCAATGTCGCCGACCACCCCACCCGCTCGACGATCACCGAACAGGTCGAAATGGGGGTCGCCGTGCGCATGGCCTGCCTCGACATCCTGACGCGCCGCAAGCGGGGAGTGCCGGGATGGAACTGAAACCGCTCCACATCGTCAACGCGCAGCTGGTCGACGCCGAAACGCCGCGTGCGGGCAGCCTGCTCGTCATCGACGGACGGATCGCCGCGCTCGACCCGACGGAAACGCCCGAGGGCACCCAAATTGTCGATGCCAAAGGCCAGTGGCTTGCCCCCGGGATCATCGACCTCGGCGTCTTTGCGACCGACAAGCCCGCGTTTCACTTCGGCGGCATCACCCGCGCCGCGCTGATGCCCGACGCCGGGCCGCTCGACGACCCCGGCCTCGTCGAGCGCGCTGCCAAGGGCGGCAAGCCCGACCTGTGGGTTCACCCGCTCGCCGCCGCCACCAAAGGCCTCGCAGGCCGCGAGCTCGCCGAAATCGGCCTGATGAAAAGCGCCGGCGCCCGCGCCATCGCCACGGGTCGCACCCGCATTGCCGACAGCGGGGTGATGCGCCGCGTCCTCGCCTATGCCGCCGCGCTCGGCCTCGTCACGATGATCCATGCCGAGGATGAAGGGCTGACCGCGGGCGCGGTCGCCACCGACGGCGAAATGGCGACGCGGCTCGGCCTCGCCTCTGCGCCCGCGATCGCCGAGGCGATGGCGATCGCCCGCGACCTCGCGCTCGTCGAGGAAACCGGCGCCCCCGTCCATTTCCGCCAGGTCACGACGGCGCGCGGGCTCGACCTGATCCGCGCCGCCAAGGCCAAGGGACTGCCCGTCCTCTGCGGCATCACCCCCGCGCATCTGTTCCTGTCGGACACCGCGATCGGCGATTTCCGCACCTTTGCCCGTCTGTCGCCGCCGCTGCGCAGCGAGGACGACCGTCAGGCGTGCCTCGCCGCGGTCGCCGACGGCACCATCGACGTCCTGTCGTCGGGCCACGACCCGCGCGGCCCCGAGGACAAGCGCCTGCCCTTTGCCGAGGCGCTCCCCGGCATGGCGGGCGCCGAAACCTTGCTCGCGCTGGGCCTGAACCTCGTGCGCGACGGCCATGTGTCGCCGGGCCGCCTGTTCGACATGCTCGCCGCGACCCCCGCCTGCCTGCTCGGCCTCGACGCCGGGCGCCTTGCGGTGGGCAAGGACGCCGACCTCATCCTGATCGACGACGGCACCCCGTGGCAGGTCGATGCCAAGAAAATGGCGGCCTATGCAGGCAACACCCCGTTCGACGGCATGCCCGTCCAGGGCCGCGCGACCGCGATGTGGAAGGGCGGCATGCGGGTGCGCTAGGGCGGTATCCGATCCGCATTGAATGGCCGGCGCGGCAATGCGCCGCGCGCTCCGAAGATCAATTGCCCTCGGGCTGCGGCAGCAGCAGCGCGAGCACGATCGCGCGGCATTCGCCGTCGATCGTGCCGTCGATCAGTTCGGGGCGGAAGCGCCGCTGGAACGCCACCGTTGCGGCAAAGCCGTCGGTCACGTCATAGCCGAAGCGTTCGAGCGCGAGCAGGAACCCGGCATCGGTCCACAGCGGATCGGTCAGCTTCTTGCGCGGGCGCGGCAGCGCCAGGCGGCGGCGGGCGAGTTCTTCCCATGGAAACAGCTCGCCCGGATCCTGTTTGCGCGTCGGCGCGATGTCCGAATGGCCGACGACATTGCCGCGGGTGATCGCGTAGCGATCCTTGATCAGGTGCACGAGGCGGACGACCGACGCGACCTGCGGGTCGGGGAACGGGACATAGCCCCATTCATGCCCCGGATTGACGATCTCGATCCCGACGCTGGCCGAATTAATGTCGCTGATCCCGCGCCAGTGCGACTTTCCGGCGTGCCAGGCGCGCTTTTCCTCGGGCACCATATGGGTGATCTGGCCGTCCTCGCTGACGACATAGTGCGCCGACACTTTCGATTCAGGATTGGCAAGCCAATCAATCGCTTCGGGGCCGCTCTTCATGCCGGTATAATGCAGCACGACCATCGAGATGGGCAGCGCACGCTCGTCGAAATTGGGAGACCAGCGTTCGATAAAATCGCTCATGCGGTTCGCGGCCCGTCCTGTGCTTGCCAGTGTGTCGATTGCGCCACTAGCGCACAAAATGCAAGGTCAGGCGGCCGCCGCGCGCCGCACATGCTGGTCGGCGGGTTCGTAGAGTCCGCGCAGCCGCGGGCTCGCGACGAATTGGTCTGTCTGCCCCAGCACCGTTTCGCCCGCTCCGAGGACGAGGAAGCTTTGCGGCGCCGCCATCGCGCGCAGTTTCGCAAATGCCTTTTGCCGCATCGGCGCCGAAAAATAGAGCAACAGATTGCGGCAGAATATCAGGTCGGCGGGGCTGGCGAGCGGTGGCCGGTCGGTCAGCATATTCTGCACCGAAAAATCGATCCGGCGGCGCAAATCGGCCTTGGCGAGCCAGCCGCCTTCGGTCTGGTCGAACCAGCGCACCATGCGCTGGATCGGCAGGCCGCGCTGGATCTCGAACTGGCTGTACAACCCAACGCGGGCGCGACTGATCGCATGATAGCTGACGTCGGTGCCGACGATATCGACCTGCCAGCCCGCCCATTTTTCGCCCTGTTCGGCGATCAGCATCGCCAGCGAATAGGCTTCCTGCCCGGTCGACACGCCGCAATGCCAGATCGTCAGCCGCCGCTTCAGCTTGTTGATCTCGCGCAGCTGCTCGAGAACTTTCACAGCAATGTCGTCGAATACGCTGTATTCGCGGTAGAAATAGGTTTCATTGTTCAGCATCGCATCGACCGTGTCGTCGAGCAGCTGACGGCTGCTGGAGGTCACCAGCGCCGCGACCAGCGCGTCCAGGTCGGCGATGCCATGGCGCTGCATCACCGGTTTCAGCGACATTTCGATGCGCCAGATGCGGCTGGGCGACAGCGTCTGTCCGGTCCGCGATTCCAGCACCCCCATCAGCACCCGATAGGCTGACTCGCTGGCGCTGGCCCCCATCATGGCTTGTGCGGCCCCGGCCTGAAGCTCCGCAGCATCAGCGCGATCGCGTCGGGGTTGAGCGTCGCCGCGGCAAGCCCCGCCTTGGCCACCGCGCCGGGCATACCCCAGATCACGCAGCTTTCGGGCGCCTGGGCAAAAATCGTTCCCCCCGCCGCTTTCAGGCGCGCCGCCCCGATCGCACCGTCGCGACCCATGCCGCTCAGGATGATCGCGACCCCGCCCTTGCCATATACGTCGGCCACCGAATCGAGCATCGGGTCGGCCGAGGGGCAGCAGCCGTTGTCGACGACGCGATGGTCGAGCGCGATTTCGCGGCGGCGGCCATTGGCAACGACGAGCAGATGGGCATCGCCCGGCGCCAGATAGATATTGTTGCGCTCGACGACCATCCCGGCCTGCGCCACGCACACCTGGCGCGTCGTCATCAGCGCGATCTGTTTGGCGTAAAATTCCATGAAGGCATCGGGCAGATGCTGCGTCAGCAGGATCGGCGCAGTGATCCGCGGGTCGAGGTTGGCGAGGAAGTTGGTGAAGGCGGG
Source organism: Sphingopyxis microcysteis (assembly GCF_012274265.1). Lineage (GTDB taxonomy): Bacteria > Pseudomonadota > Alphaproteobacteria > Sphingomonadales > Sphingomonadaceae > Sphingopyxis > Sphingopyxis microcysteis. The sequence continues at coordinate 488,325 of NZ_JAANYY010000002.1, read as the reverse complement.
GATGCCGCCCGTCGATGCCGCGATCGCGATACAGTCGATTGCCTGGTCGCTGTCTATCGCCAGCGCCACAGGCGCAGGCGCGCGGCGTTCGGCGACCGGGACCGGTGCCGGGAAATCCTGCTGGTTCCCCAGCGACATGATGCGATCGGTGAGCACTTCGGCGAAGCGCCCCGAAAAACTGCCGCGACCGGGTTTCGCCAGCGTGTCGCTGGCGCCGAGCGCCAACGCCTCGATCGCCGCCGGACCGCCTTCGACGCAGTTGGACGAGAGGATGAGCACGCGCGCCTTCGCGGCGCGGGTCAGGATATGCGGCAGCGCGTCGATCCCGCTCATCCCCGGCATTTCGATGTCGAGCACGACGACATCGACGGGCTCGCGCGCCAGATAGGCCAGTGCGTCGTGCGCCGAGGCAACCGACGCGCAAATTTCCAGCCCGGGATGATGATCGACGATGCGTTCGAGGATGCTGCGGACGACCAGGCTGTCATCGACCAGCATGACCCGGACCGTGCGCGTCGACGGTTCCGGGTCGGAAATCAGGGGGACCGGACGCGGCATCGACATCGGCTTACGCGACGCCGACGAGCTGCAATTTTCCTTCCAGCGTTTCGCGATCGAACGGCTTCATCACATATTCGTCGGCACCTGCTTCGATCGCGGCGCGGATATGGTCGATGCTGTTTTCGGTGGTGCAGAACACGACGCGGGGGCGTTCCTCATGGCCATAATCCAGATCGTTGAACGCGCCCAGAAACTCCATCCCGCTCATCACCGGCATGTTCCAGTCGAGCAGGATCACATCGGGACGGTTGGCGCGGCAAAAGGTCAACGCCTCCTGCCCGTCGGCGGCTTCTTCCACGGCAAAGGCCATGCTTTCAAGAATATGGCGCGCGACCTTGCGAATGACTTTACTGTCATCGACAACCAGGCAAGATTTAGACATTCATTCCTCCGCAACACCCATATTTCACGTCATGCTAGTGTGAATGCGTATCCAGCCCGTTAACTCACGCGGCTTTCATCACCGGCAGGGTGATGAAATGCGACGGATCGACGACCAGCAGCGAAGCGCCTTCATGTTCGATCATCGCGTCGGCCACGCGCGCCCAACCCGGCAGCAGCTTGCCCGCGACCCGCGTTTCGGGCGCGTCGATGAAGCAGACATCCTCGATCTCGTCGGCGAGCAAGGCGTAGCCATGATCGGCGACATCGACGACGATCACCCGCTGGCCGGGTGCGACGGGGACCGGCGGCAGGCCGATCACCACATGCGGATCGATCAGCGTAAAGACGCGGCTGCGCAGCGCGAACAGCCCCGCGACATGCGGCGGCGCGCCCGGCACCTCGACCGGCGTCCCGACGGTGACCACCGAATTGATGGCGCGGCTGCGCAGCGCGACGCGCGTGTCGGCGATGCGCGCGATCAGATACAGCTTTTCCATCATGCCCGGCCTCCCCCGACGCGACGCGCCAGGGCGTCGAGCAACGCCTGCCGGTCGTAGCGATAGACGGTTTCATCATCGGGTCCGGTCGCGGCAATCGCGCTGCGCAGGCGGATCACCGGAATTTCCTCGCCGCTATGCGTACAGGACGCGCCATCCTCGGTCAGGCACAGCAGCACATCGGGCGCCTCGTCGACATCTTCGCTGCCCGACAGCACGCGATACCCGGCGCTCCGCAGGATCGGCGCGAGGAAATTGTCACCCCACCCGTCATGGTCGTCGGCAAGGCGGCAAAGCGGTTGGTGCGGCACCGGCGCGGCGGCGCCCGCCGCATATTGCGCCATCAGCCAGAACGGATCGATCAGCTCGACCGGATCGCCCCCGACGAGCACGACGCCCGCGATCAGCCCCGGCGCCGCCGACGGCTGAACCGCATCGGGCAGGCGCACAATGTCGATGACTTCGGCGATCGGATAACAAAGTACCGAATGACCGTCGTAGAGGCGGAGCAGCTTGAGCGAGCCCTCGGTCTCGGGGAGTTTTGCGGCATGAACCGCGAAAATATCGTCGCCGATCTGGGCCTGAACCCGTCCCGCACTTTCGAACAGCGCCGATGCGGGCACGTCCTCGACCCGCTCGATCACCGACAAGCGGACGCCGCGGACCCGGCCATTGGTGTCGCGGAACAGCAGCAGCTGCGCCGCGTTGCGCGCCGCATTGGCCTGCGCTTCGGCGGCAACGATCTGATCATGATTGCGGCCGGCTTCGGTCGCATCGATCGCTGCGGCCGCCACCAGCCCCTGCACGTCGAGCAGCAACACGGGGCGGCCGTTGTCGGGCAACGTCGTCCCGGCATAAAGCCCGGTCGCCATGATCATCGGCGCGGCGGGCTTGATCACCAGTTCCTCATGATCGTGGATCGCCGCGACGCTCAGCGCATAGCTTTGCCCCTGTCCCGGCCGCACAATCACCAGCGCCCGGTCGTCGATGTCATCATCGTCGCTCGCCGCGCGTCCCAGCACCGTTTCCAGCCGCAACAGCGGATATTGTTCGCCGCGCACCATCGCCAGTTCGCCGCCCCCGACGCGGTCGATCCGCACCGTGTCGCCATTTTCGAGCAGGATTTCGCGGACCGCGCCGCGCGGGATGGCGAAATATTGGCCCGCCGCGCGCACCATCAGCCCCGAAATGATGGTCAGCGTCATCGGCACGCGGAGCAGGATCGAAAGGCCGCGCCCTTCGTCGTTGCGCAGCTCGACGACGCCGCCGATCTTTTCGACATTCGCCTTGACGATGTCCATGCCGACGCCGCGCCCCGAAACTTCGGTAATCTTCGCCGCAGTCGAAAAGCCGGGGCGAAAGACCAGCTCCAGCTTGTCCTTGGGCGACAGCGCGCGCGCCTCGGCGGCGGTGATCGCGCGCGACGCGATCGCCTTGGCGACCAGCGCGTCGGGCGACATGCCGCGGCCGTCGTCGCGGATTTCGATTTCGATCTGATTGCCCGACTGACGCGCCGACACCGATATGGTCGCGGTGATGTCCTTGCCCGCCGCGACGCGGTCCTCCAGCGCTTCGATGCCATGGTCGATCGCGTTGCGGACGATGTGGATCAGCGGGTCGCGGATATTTTCCATCATCTCGCGGTCGAGCTCGACTTCGCCGCCGCTGGTCTGGAACGCGATCTTCTTGCCCATATCCTGCGCCAGGTCGCGCACGATCCGCGGCAGCGGCGCAAACAGCTTGTCGATGCGCTGCATCCGCATCTGGCTGACCGACTGGCGCATCCCGGCGATCGAATCCGACAGCCGGTCGAACGACGCGATCACCGTCGCGCTGGCACCCGATTCACGCAGCATCCGGGCAAATTCGTTGCGCGCGAGGACGATGTCGGTGACCCCCGTCATCACGCTGTCGAGCAGCGGCAGCGGCACCCGGATCGATCGCCAGCTTTGCAGTTCGGCCTGAAAATCATCGTCGCGGCGCAGCGGCACGCCGGCAACCTCGTACCGCGTCTCGGTCGGCGCCGCCTGCTCGCCGAGCGCCGCAATCACATCGCTATCATCGCCGGTCGGTTCGACGCCATCCTTGCCCAGGGCGGCGCACAGGATGTTCAGCCGGTCGATGATGCCAAGGACCCCGGTGACCAGCGCCGAATTGGCCTCGCGCTTGCCGCGCCGCACCTGATCGAGCGCATCTTCGGCGGCGTGCGACAGTGCGGTGACGCGCGGCAACGACAGAAAGCCCGAGCTGCCCTTGATCGTGTGGACGAGCCGGAAAATGGCGTCGAGTTGCGCCCGGTCGGCCGGATCGGCTTCCCACGCCACCAGTGCCCCGCCCGCTTCGGACAGGATTTCCGCCGTTTCGGCCAAAAAGTCGTTCAGCAGATCGTCTATCACGGTACCGGTGCGCCCCAGAAACTGAAGCAGCACCATGGCCGATAATGGTTAATGTAGGGTTTGCATATTCTCCCGCCTTTCGGCGATGACCGGTCGAATCTCGGCGACAGGCGCCGCCATACGTAAAGCGACGCATTACATTATCGCTTGACGAATGACGAAATGTAAGGCATTGCTTTACGCATGGAGATTGGGAGCATCCGGCACAAGGCGCTCCGTCGGTTTGTCGAAACCGGAAAGCCGAAGGGCTTGCCGGGTGATTTGACCGACCGGTTGTTCAAGATGCTGAACTTCCTCATCGCCGCGGACTCGCTGGACGAACTTGCGACCCCGCCCAACTACGGCTTTCATCCCCTGACCGGGGACCGCGCCGGGACCTGGGCGATGACCGTGACGCGCAACTGGCGCATGACATTCGCGATCGATGATCAGGATGCGATCATCGATCTGGATTTAGAGGATTATCACTGATGGCTATCAAGGTTCACCCGTCGTTTGCGATCCACGCCGGGGCATGGCTGAAGACGGAAATCGTTGAGGCGCACGGCGTCAAGATCAACGATCTGGCCGAGGCGTTTGGGGTCAGCCGCCAAGCGATCAGCGGCTTGCTCAACGGTCGCTATGCGCTGACCGCCGAGATGGCGATCCGGTTCGAAAACGCCTTCGGTGTGAAGGCCGAAACGCTGATGCGGATGCAGGCCCGCTACGAACTGGCAAAGGCTCGCGAGCACGGCACCGAACTGGCCGTTCGCAGCCTGATCGCGGCATAGTTTTTCGGGCAGGCAAATACCCGTCTTGCAGAGAGCCGTTACCCGCGCCCGCGCAGCACCGCGCCGACCAGCAGCGACGTCGGCGTTTCGCGGGCGAGCATGACGGTACCGCCGCTCTGGCGCGCGACCGCTTGCACCAGCACCGCGGGCGCGGTGCGCGAGGTCATCGGGCTTGCGCCCTCGCCTTCGGCCAGGATGCGTTCGACGTCGGCGTCGAGGAAGATGCGCTCGGCCTCGACATGCAGGGCAATTTCGATGCCCTCCCCCTGCTTTTCGCAGCCGACGTCGAGTCGGCCGCCGCGCACCAGCGCGTCGACGAGGAGCAGCGACAGGTTGAGGATGATCTTCACCGCCGGTTTGGGCAGCGGCTCGGTCCCGATCATCCAGTTGAGGTCGATCGCGCGGTCGCCGATGATCCCCTGAATCGCCGATTTGGCCTCGTCGGCGGGGACGAGTTCGCCAAAGCCGCCGGCCGAGCCAAAGGCGAGACGAAAGAATTTCAGCTTGTTCGCCGACGTCCGCGCGCTCTGTTCGAGCAGTTCGAAACAGCGTTCGCGCATCGCCGGATCTTTTTCGTCGGCGAGCAGTTCGAGCCCGTTGGCGAACGCACCGACCGGGCTCAAAAGGTCGTGGCACAGGCGCGAGGCCAGCATGGAGGCAAAATCGACGCGGTCGTCGGACATGAATTGGTTAACTCCCCGCAAGCCAGACATCAGCGGCGCGCGCATGCTCCCTAGGACACCGAGCCGGTTCAGAGCAAGAACGATCCCTATAGTTTGTCATCCCGGCGAAGGCCGGGATCTCGCCGGTGCGTCATTCCGCCAGGGTGAGATCCCGGCCTGCGCCGGGATGACGTTATGGTGCGTTGACGTGGCAGCGAAGCCCCCTCCCCTTGAAATTGCGCCGCCAGTTTCCACATCCTGACCAATGCAGGGGGATGATGATATTTTGACCGTGGCGCTGGCGGACAGTGCGGCAGGACTGCGCCTCGACCGCGCGCTCGCCGAAGCGCTGCCCAGCCTGTCGCGCGAGCGGGTCAAGAGCCTGATCAAGGGCGGTCGCGTCTCCAACAACAGCGGCACGATCCTGTGGGATCCCGCAGCAAAGGCCGCGGCTCCCGCCACTCTCGAAGTGCGCGTCCCCGCCGCCGCCCCGGCGCACAATGTCGCGCAGGATATGGGGCTGGCGATTGCGTTCGAGGACGAGCATCTGATCGTCGTCGACAAGCCCGCGGGCATGGTCGTCCATCCCGCGGCCGGCAATCTCGACGGGACGATGGTCAACGCGCTGCTTCATCATTGCGCGGGCCAGCTGTCGGGGATCGGCGGGGTCGCGCGGCCCGGCATCGTCCACCGCATCGACAAGGACACCAGCGGGCTGATCGTCGCGGCCAAGCATGACCGCGCGCACGAAGGGCTGGCGAAGCAGTTCGCCGCGCACAGCATCGACCGCCGCTATATCGCGATCGCGACAGGACGTCCGATGCCCGCGAACGGCACGGTCGACGCCGAACTCGGCCGCTCGTCCACCAATCGCAAGAAAATGGCGGTCGTCGGCGAAGGGCGCGGCAAGCGCGCGGTGACCCATTATCGCACGATCGAGCCGCTGGCGGGCGCGACGCTGGTCGAATGCCGGCTGGAAACTGGGCGCACCCATCAGGTTCGCGTCCACATGATGCATATCGGCCATCCGCTGGTCGGCGACCCGGTCTATGGACGCGCCAAAAAGCCGCTGTCGGAAGTCCTCAAAGCACGGAATTTCGCGCGGCAGGCATTGCACGCGGCTCATTTGGGCTTTATTCATCCGGTGACCGGTAACAGGATCGCGCTCGACAGCGAACTCCCAGCGGACATGCGGGAACTGATCGATGAATTGCGCGTTTAGGTTTCGAATGAAAATCTATTTTGACCGCTGGAGCCAACCGCGGCATATTCTGACTCAAGATATAAAAGGGAAGAAGCTCTCCAATGGCTAAAAGCAATGTTCCGGCCACGGTGCCAGCGCTCGGCGGCGAAGCCAGCCTGAACCGCTATCTGGCCGAAATTCGCAAATTCCCTCTGCTGACCCCCGAGCAGGAATATATGCTCGCAAAGCGGTTTCAGGAGCATGGCGACAACGAAGCTGCGGCGCAGCTCGTCACCAGCCATCTGCGCCTCGTGGCCAAGATCGCGATGGGCTATCGCGGATATGGCCTGCCGGTCAGCGAGCTGATCAGCGAAGGCAATATCGGACTGATGCAGGGGGTGAAGAAATTCGACCCCGAGCGCGGCTTCCGCCTCGCCACCTATGCGATGTGGTGGATTCGCGCCTCGATCCAGGAATTCATCCTGCGGTCGTGGAGCCTCGTCAAAATGGGCACCACCGCGGCGCAGAAGAAGCTGTTCTTCAACCTCCGCCGGATGAAGAACAATCTGGAGGCGTTCGAGGATGGCGACCTGTCGCCCGAACATCTGGCCAAGATTGCGACCGACCTTGGCGTGACCGAGGAAGAGGTCACCAGCATGAACCGCCGCATGGCGATGGGCGGCGATACCTCGCTGAACGTCCCGATGGGCGAAGATGGCGACAGCCAGTGGCAGGATCTGCTCGGCGACGAAGGCCCGCTCCAGGACGAGCGCGTTGCCGAGGCACAGGAACGCGACCTGCGCCATTCGCTGCTCAGCGAAGCGCTGGAAACGCTGAACGAGCGCGAACGCCATATCCTGACCGAGCGCCGCCTGACCGACGATCCCAAGACGCTCGAGGATCTGAGCCAGGTTTACGACGTCAGCCGCGAACGCGTCCGCCAGATCGAGGTGCGCGCGTTCGAAAAGCTGCAAAAGGCGATGCTGAAGCTCGCCGGTGACCGGCGCCTCGTCAGCGCCTGAGCCGCGGGCGCGGCGGCTGCTCCTGTCCGACAATCGGCGCGCGTGGAGCGCGATCATCCTGTCGGGCTGGGCGCTCGTCGCGCTGGCGCAGGCGTTGCAGGGCAATTTCCTCGCCGCCTATCGCGGCACCCCCCAACCCTGGTGGCCGACCTTCGGCTATACGGCGGCGATCTATTCGATCTGGGCGCTGCTGAGCTGGCCGATCGTCGGCGCGGTGATCGCGATCGAGCGCCGCATACGCCGCCTGTCGCTCCGCATCATCGCCTATCTGTCGCTGTGGCCGGTGGTCGTCGGCGCGCATGTCCTGCTGTTCGCGCTGATCTATTGGCCGGTCTATCGCGGCGGAGCGGCCGCGACGCGTTGGGAGATGACGTCGGTCATGTTCGTGCGCAACCTCGATACGAGCGGCCTCCTCTATCTGGCGCTCGTCGGCCTGACGATCGGCTGGCTGCGCTGGCCGCGGCGACAGGCGGCGCGCGCCGCATCGTCCCCGACGACCGACGACGATGCGCTGGTCGTCCGCAATCGCGGCACCGTCCACCGCCTTCGCTTTGACAGCATCGACTGGATCGGCGCTGCGGGCGATTATGCCGAAATCCACAGCGCGCACGGCGCCCATCTGATCGAACAGTCGCTCACCTCGCTGGCCGAGCGGCTGCCCGCCGGCCAGTTTGCGCGCATCCATCGCGGCGCGCTGATCCGGATCGACCGGGTGCGCGAAATCGCGCCGATCGGGCGCGGCGATGCCCATGTCCGGCTGACGAGCGGCGCCGAGTTGCGGCTGAGCCGCCGCTATCGCGCCAATCTGGCGATGCTGCTGGCGCCCCGATCGCCGCCCGCCGAACCGGTGCCATAATCCCGCCTACAGATCGGCGCTCGATTGCGGGTGCCTCTCGGCGCCAAAGCGCAGGCCAATTTCCTGACTGGAGCCCTGCCGATGATCTTTGCCCTGCTGATCGCCCTTGCCGCCCCCACCCCCGCACCGATTGCCGAGCCTGCGGCGGTGCGTCCCTTTCAGTCGCTCCATCTCGAGGTTCCTTATGTGCCGTCGATCGCGCGGATCGATGGCGCGGACCGGCTGGTCTATGAGCTGCACGCCACCAATTTCGCCGCGCAGCCGCTCGCGATCGACGCCATCGACATTTGCCCGGCGGCGCATGGCGCCTGCGTCGCCCGGATCGACCCGGCCGGACCGATGCGCCGGATCGGCGCGCAGCCGGGCGGCGCGACCGAAATCGCGCCGGGCGGCCGCGCGATCTTTTACCTGTCGATCGCGTGGGCGGGCGGCGATGCCAAGACGCTCGTTCACCGGATCAGCCTGACACCGATCCGCGCCAGCGGTCCGGGCGCCCGCGTCACGATCGCCGGCGGCGAATTCACCCCGACGCGCGCCTTTGCCGCGGCGCTGGGCGCCCCGCTGCGCGGCGGGCCATGGACCGCGGTCGCGCTGCCCGATGTCGACAACGGCCATCGCCGCTTTCCCTATGCCGTCAGCGGCCGCGTGCGCCTGCCCGGACGGCACGCGATCGACTGGATGCCCGCGGCGGGCTTTGATCCCCGTTCGACCGGCACCGACGTCGCCGCCGACGGATCGGGCGCCGACGTGCTCGCGGTCGCTGACGCCGAGGTGGTGACGGTCAAGGAGGTGGCTGCCCCCGGCGCGCCCGCCAGCGTCGAGGATGAAACCGGGGCGATGATCGTGCTGCGCCTGCCCGATGGCCGCTTTGCCTTTTACCAGCATCTGGCGCCTGGCATCGGGATCAGGGTCGGCACGCGGGTGCGGCGCGGACAGGTGATCGGACGCGTCGGATCGTCGGGGCATGTCACCCGCCCGCATCTCCATTTGCATATCGCCGACCGCGCCGCGCCGCTCGACGGCGAAGGCCTGCCCTATCGCTTTGGCGCCGGGCGGATCGTCGGACGCTACGCCGACATCGCCGACTTCAACGAGCGAAAAGCCTGGCAACCAGTGGCCGCACGGGCCATCGACGGCCTGCCGCCCGCCAATGCGGTGATCGCGTTCGACGCGGCGCCGATTGGCAAGCGCGGCGAGCGGCCCAAGGCGCCCTGAAAAGGCATCATGTCAATCAGCCGCTTGCCGACCATCGGCAAGCGGCTATGAAAACGGCATGACGACCGCCGCCAAAAAACGCCCGAAGCGCCGCAATCTCCCCTGGTACCTGCGACCGTTCAAATGGCTGTTGTGGTTCATCGCGATTTCGGTGCTGTGGGTGCTGCTCTATGCGGTCGTGCCGCCGCCGGTGACCTTCACGATGCTCGCCGACAGCAACGGCATCACCAAGGACTGGACCAGCCTGTCCGCCACCGACCGCAACATGGTCCGCGCGGTGATCGCCGCGGAGGACGGCAAATTCTGCTCGCACAACGGCTTCGATACCGAAGCGATCGAACAGGCGATCGAACGCAACGCCAAGGGCAAGCGGATGCGCGGCGGATCGACGATCAGCCAGCAGACCGCGAAAAATGTCTTCCTGTGGCAGGGCAGCGGCTGGACCCGCTATGTCCGCAAGGTGCCCGAAGTATGGTTCACCTTCCTGATCGAAACGATCTGGGGCAAGCGGCGGATCATGGAAGTCTATCTGAACGTCGCCGAGACCGGCATCGGTACCTATGGCGTCGAAGCCGGCGCACAGCGCTATTTCAAGCATGGCGCGAGCAAGCTGACCCCCGCCGAAGCCGCCCGCATCGCCGCAATCCTCCCGCTCCCCAAGAAACGCGAAGCGGTCAGCCCATCGGGCTTTACGCGCCGCTACGGCAACACGATCCAGCGGCGGATCGGCCAGGTCCGCCGCGACGGGCTGGACGGGTGCATCTACAACTAGGTCTGCAGCCGCGTCCGGGGGAATGACGAAGGCCGCGCAACACAGCACCGCGACGCAATCCGCGCCAATCCTCCCTGTCGCGCAGCGATGGGGAGGGGGACCGCGCCCGTAGGGCGTGGTGGAGGGGCCGCGACGGTAGCGCCAAAGCCCCTCCGTCAGCGCTTCGCGCTGCCACCTCCCCATGGCTTCGCCACAGGGAGGATCGGACAGGCTTGCTGCTTGGTGCCAAGGACCCCACCCCCCTCGTCATCCCGGCGCAGGCCGGGATCTCACCCTCTCGAATTTAAGCCCAAGCAAGATCCCCGCCTTCGCAGGGAGGAAAAGACCTTCCGCCCCAACAGAAAAGGGGCGCAGCCATTCGGCCCCGCCCCTTTTCCATCGATCCCGCCGACAGGCTGGGAAACTCAAATCATCGCGAAGCAAGCCGCATCGGGCTGGATTTCGCCGCCCACTGGATGCTTTCGCTGCCGCCCATCGCGCGGACGAAGCAGGTCTGGCCCTTCGCCTTCAGCTCGCGGCACAGATTGTTCGCATCGGCGCGGGTCGCCAGGCCGTTGACGGTCAGGCGATAGAAGGTGCGCCCGTTCACCGTCGCCGCGTGGCTCGATGCCGGGAAATTGGCCAGCACGCCATTGCGCTTTTTCAGCCCGCCCCATTTTTCCTTGGCGATCCCCAGGCTGTCATAGGCACCCAGCTGCACCGCCCAGCCCGACGGCTTTTGCGCGTTGAACGCGATCGCCTTCGGGATCAGCACGGTCGCCAGTTCCAGCGCCTGTTGCTGCGCGGGGCGAATGCGTCCCTCGCCCGCGACGCGCGGCGCGGCGCGGTAAGGGGCGGCATCGGCCATGATGACTTCGCTCGCGGGCTTCGGCTGCGGCAATTCGGTGACCGGCACCACGCCATCGGCGGTGCGTTCGGGCATCGGCAATTCGACGCTGCGGATCGCGCTGCTCGCGTCCGCAAGTACCGGCGGCGGCGGCGCATAGGCGGCGACCGGCGCCGGATCGGCGCTCGCCAGTTCGACAGGCGCCTCGGCGGCGGCCATCTGGGTGTCGGCAAAATTGCTCAGCGCCAGACGAACCGGCATCCCGGTGTCGCTCTGCGCCTTGGTGCCGATCAGGCTCGCGACGCGCAGCTGAGCGTTCGGGGTTTCGGCAAGCTTCGACCATTCGGCCATCCGCGCTTCCAGCTTGGCGGGCGACAGGTCCTGCGATGCCAAAATCTGCGCCTGCGCCCAGCGCCCCGACAGGGCAAAGGCCAGCGCCAGATTCTGGCGCGTCCGCGCGCTCGCGTCGGGCGCGCGCGCCGCGTCGGTCAGCACATAGATCGCGCCTTCGCTATCCCCGGCCAGCGCCAGCGCCAGCCCGATGTCCGATGCGGGGACGGTGTCGCGATGCGCCTGGAGCAGCGTGATCGCCTCGGCGCCCTTGCCCTGCGCGATATGCGCCAGCGTCAGCGCGATGATCGTATTGCTGTCGGTCGCGCCCAGTTCCATCGCTTCGGTGAGCGCCGCCGTCGCCGACGCGAAGCGACCGTCATTCAAATAGGCCTGCCCCAGCAGCGCACGATAGCTTGCGTCGCGCGGGCTTCCCGCCACCGCGGCTTCGGCCAGGCCGACCGCCTTGCTGACCTTCCCGGCCTCCAGTGCGGCGCGCGCCTGATCGGCCGATTTGGCGGCGAGCGCGGGCTTGCCCGCGGCGCGCGACGGCGCTTCGGCCATCGCCCCCATCCCGCTGCATCCGGTCGCAACGCTCAGGACAAAGCCCGACATGGCGAGGTTCATCAGCATCTTGCGGTTCATGACTCGGTCCCCTCTTGATTGGTTCAGCGCGGCATCGTCTGGCGCGTCGGGCGCGCCGCCGGCAGGCGGCTTGCCATCGCGTCGATTTCGGGCAGCGACGCCAGATATTCGTCGAGCAGATCGGTCAGGATCACCTGCGACGACCGGTTGGTCACCGCGCTCGCCAGCCGCAGCCTGAGATGCCGTTCGGCATCGAGCCGCAGCGTGAACGCCGCCTTTTCGCGAGCCCGCAATGCGCGCGGCGCCTTTTCCTTCTTCGCTTTCGGCTCGGGCCGCGCCTCGACCTTGCGCGCCACGGCGGCGACGCGGTCGATCAGCGATTCCTGCTGGCGAACGATTTCGGGCACTTCATGCACTTCCGGCTCGAAAGCCTCGGCACCATGATCTGCCGCAGCATAATCCTCGGCGATCGCATCGGTCAGTTCGTGGCCGACGCTGTCGTCGACCGCATGTTCGGCTTCGGCATTATGCGCCAGCACCGACCCGGTGAGCAGCGGCTTCAGGTCGAGCATTCGCGCCGGTTCGCCCGACTGGTCGGGATCGACGTCATAGCCCATGTCGTTCCAGCCAAGATCGTCATAGCCGACCGCGTTGACCGGTGCGGGGCCGCTGCCGAGCGGCTGACGGCGCATGGCGGGCCGTGCGCCGCCCTTGCGGGCCAGCAATCCGGCGCTCAGCGATGCGAGAGGTTTGGGTTCGCCCATGGTTCCGATCCCTCCCGTCACTGGCCAGCGATGCGGCGGCCAAAGCCACCACCCATCGGGCGCACCGCGCCATAATTGCCCTGCGTCGGGATCGGCGCCGCGAACACCGTGCGGCGGAAATTCTTCTCCAGCCGATCGTTCATATAGGTCCACAGCTGGCGGATCTCTTCGGCCGAGCGGCCATTGGGATCGACCTCCATCACCGTGCGGCCGTCGATCATCGACGCCGCATAATCGGTGCGGTGGTGCAGCGTGACCGGCGCCACGGTGCCATGCTGCGACAGCGCGACCGCGGCCTCGCTGGTGATTTTCGCTTTCGGGGTCGCGGCGTTGACGACGAACACCAGCGGCTTGCCGGCGCGTTCGCAAAGGTCGACGGTGGCGCCGACGGCGCGCAGGTCGTGCGGCGAGGGCCGCGTCGGCACGACGATCAGTTCAGCGACCGAAATCACGCTCTGGATCGCCATGGTTATCGCGGGCGGCGTATCGATGACCGCGAGTTTAAACCCTTGTTGACGCAGGATTTCCAGGTCGGATGCCAGCCGCGCGACGGTGGTCTGCGCAAAGGCCGGAAGGTCGGTCTCGCGCTCGTTCCACCAGTCGGCGAGCGAGCCCTGCGGATCGATGTCGATCAGGACAACCGGGCCAGCGCCCGCCAGCTGCGCCTGTACCGCGAGATGCCCCGACAGGGTCGTCTTTCCCGACCCGCCTTTTTGTGAAGCCAATGCCAAAACGCGCACAGCTGTCCCCCTGAAAAACCAGTAATTGGCGGTGGAATGCCATGCGGGGCGCTAAAATTGAGTTAACGATGATAAAAAGAAGGTGAACGGCCCGCTCGCGATCATGGTTAACAAGCGTTCAACATCAACCTGTCCCGAAATGGACCAGATATGGCACAAGCTGCGGGTTGCTAACGCGCTGTTAGCCATTCCACCCTAAAAAGCCGTCGGGGACTGCAGCAATGCAAGTCATTGGAGAACAAGATGCCTCACTTCCGCACCGCCGTCTCGCTGGCGCTGCCGCTGCTCGCGGCGTCGATGCTCGCCGCACCCGCCCATGCCGATGTCAAGGACGGCGTCGATGCGTGGCAGCGCGGCGATTATCAGGGTGCCGTCGCCGAATGGCGCCCCGCCGCGCTTGCGGGCGATGCCGATGCGCAGTTCAATCTCGGCCAGGCGTACAAGCTCGGCCGCGGCGTCCCCACCGATCTGGCGCAGGCCGAGGCCTGGTATCGCCGCGCCGCCAAACAGGGGCATTTGCAGGCCGAGGATAATCTCGGCCTCGTCCTGTTCACCGCGAACCGCCGCGACGAAGCCATGCCCTTCATCACCCGCTCGGCCGAGCGCGGCGAGCCGCGCGCCCAATATGTCCTTGGCACCGCCCATTTCAACGGCGACCTCGCCCCGCGCGATCTGGCCCGCGCCTATGCGCTGACCAAGCGCGCCAGCGACGCCGGGCTCGGCATCGCCTCGGCACGGCTCGCGCAGCTCGACAGCCTGATCCCGCTCGAACAGCGCCAGCGCGGCCTCGCGATGCTGCCCGAGATCGAAAAAAGTGAAGCGCGCGCGCGGCTCGCCGCGGTGACCGCTTCGACGCCAGCGCCCGCGGCCAGCGCCGCGCCGCCCTCACCGATCAAGACCGCGAGCCTCCCCGCCTCGGTTCCCGGCGCCAGCTACACGCCGCCGCCGGTGATCGCGACCCCGGCTCCGCCCACCCCCGCCGCCCGGGCCGCCACGATCGCCGCGGTCGAAGCCACCGCCGCCGCCGACGCCGCCAAGAGCAAGCCCGGCACGACCTATGCCCCGCCGCCCACGAGCGAAAAACAACCGCCCGCTGCCGCCGCGCCCAAGCCGAAACCGGCAAACAACGCGCCCATCGCGGTCCGCGAAACCCCGACCCCGGCGCGCCCCACCGGCGGCAACAGCCCCTGGCGCGCCCAGCTCGGCGCCTTTGGTGTCGAGGCCAACGCCCGCAACCTCTGGGCATCGCTCGGCAAGAAACACGCTGCCGTCGCCGCGCGCCAGCCGATCTACCTCAAGACGGGCAAGGTCACCCGCCTCCAGACCGGCGGCTTTGCCAACAAGGGTGAAGCCAACAATTTCTGCGCCGCGCTCAGCAAGAGCGGACAGGCCTGTCTGGTGGTGGATAAGTAACGCCAAAATCCTCCCTGTGGCGAAGCCATGGGGAGGGGGACCGCTTGCGAAGCAAGTGGTGGAGGGGCTTTGCGACGGTAGCGCTATCGCCCCTCCGTCAGCGCTTCGCGCTGCCACCTCCCCATGGCTTCGCCACAGGGAGGATTGAAACCCATCTACTCCCCCTTCTCCGCCGCCAACCGCTTCGTCAGCGCCTGACGCGACCGATCAGCATAGCTCCGACACGCGCCGGGACTGGCGTTATACCGCCCCTCGCCCGCATTGTCGGGATGCGCCGCGATCAATATGTCGCATTTCAGCGCTTCGACCGTGCGCCAGCTTTGCGCAAAGGCCGCCACAAACGGCGCTCCCGCCGCGCTGCTGAATTTATAATCGTCCGCCGACACCGGGTTCAGGCTCGACGCAAAGACGATCGCCTTGCACGCCTCCGCCCCACCTTCATCGGCGCACGCCTGCCAACTCCAGCTCATGCTGCCCATCGTATGCCCCGGGGTCGCATGCGCGGTGATCGCGGTCTTGCCCAGCCGCAGCACCTCGCCGTCCGCCATCACGCGCATCGGCGTCGTGACCGCGGGCCAGCTGCCGCCATAGGCAAGCTGCGGATCGTCGGCGGCGTG
This sequence comes from Sphingopyxis microcysteis, assembly GCF_012274265.1. Classification (GTDB taxonomy): domain Bacteria; phylum Pseudomonadota; class Alphaproteobacteria; order Sphingomonadales; family Sphingomonadaceae; genus Sphingopyxis; species Sphingopyxis microcysteis. Next base: position 472,732 of record NZ_JAANYY010000002.1, on the reverse strand, counting down.
CCGCCCCGACCGCAACCCCTCGGCGCCGCGCGCGCTCGCCACCACCGTCGCGCCGGTGTCGCGCGCCAGCGCCGCGATCCCGCCCGCATGGTCGAAATGCGGCTCGGTGCTCAGAATAAATTTGATGTCTTTGGGATCGAACCCCAACGCGCGGACGTTCGCCAGGATTGCGGGCGCCGCCTGCGGCAGCGCGCCATCGACCAGCACCAGCCCGGCGCCGGTGTCGATCAGCACGACGCTCATCCCGCCGAACCCGACCAGATAGCTGTTCCCCAGAATTTTCTCCGGCCTCGCGGGCGCCAGCCACTCTGCCGAGCGCGACGTGACGATCGGCTGGGTCAGCGGATCGACCCCGGGAACCGGCGCCCCGCTCGCCGCGGCGAGCCAGGCCAACAGGCTGATTGCTTCGAACATCATCGTCTCCCTTCGCGGTCAGGATGCCAAGCGGGCGCCCGCCCGACAAAGCATGAATTCTCGACAAAGCCATGAGAATAATTGATAGCAGGCTATGGACCGCGCCCAGCTCCCCTTGAACGCCCTGCGCGCCTTCGATGCCGCCGCGCGCCACCTCAATTTCACCCGCGCCGCGATCGAGCTTTGCGTCAGCCAGGGCGCGGTCAGCCATCAGGTGGCGCAGCTCGAACGCCGCCTCGGCACCCGCCTGTTCCACCGCCTGCCACGCGGCCTCGCGCTCACCGACGAGGGGCAGGCGCTCGTCCCCGTCGTCGCCGATGCCTTCGATCGCGTCGCCGCGACGCTCGATCAATATGCCGACGGGCGGTTCCGCGAGGTGCTGAAGGTCGGGGTCGTCGGCACCTTTGCCACCGGCTGGCTGCTCCCGCGCCTCGATGCCTTCGCGCGCGCGCATCCGTCGATCGACCTGCGGATCGCGACCAACAACAATCGCGTCGATCTCGCGGGCGAAGCGCTCGACTTCGCGATCCGCTTCGGCGATGGGGCGTGGCACGCCACCCACGCCGAGCCCCTGCTCGCCGCGCCACTCGCACCGCTCTGCGCCCCCGCCGTCGCGGCGCGGCTGCAATCGCCCGCCGACCTCATCCCCGAACGCCTGCTGCGTTCGTACCGCAGCGACGAATGGGCGCGCTGGTTTGCCAGCATCGGGCTAGTCGCGCCGCTGCTGCGCGGCCCGATGTTCGACAGCAGCGCGCTGATGGCGACCGCCGCCGCCGCCGGCCAGGGCGTCGCGCTCGCCCCGCCCGCCATGTTCACCCGCGAGCTCGCGGCGGAGATTCTGGTCCAGCCGTTCGCCGCCACCATCGACGCGGGCCGCTATTGGCTCACTCGCCTGATATCGCGCCCCGAAAGCGATGCGATGGCGCGGTTCCGGGGGTGGCTGTCGGGTGAAATCGCGGCGGACGAGGAGGCTAGGACGGCGCCTGAAACCGCTGCATGACGCCCAGCGCGACCAGATAGGCGGCTTCGGCATCATGCTCGCGGCGATGCCGCGCCGCCGCGATACGGTCCTGCGCCAGCTGGAAGAAATCGACGTGTTGCGGATCGGCTGGCGGTACCGCATCGGACGAGCCCGACCCGATCGCCCCGACCGCGCCGCCACCCGACAGCGCCAGCAGCCCCGAACTGTCGTCCAGCGACAATTCGCCCGCGCGGATCCGTTCGTTCATCCAGCCGAACAGGTCGCCGCGCGTCATTTTCGAAAAGTCGCGCAAGGGGGCATCGCGCGAAGCGTCCCCACCCCGACCGGCCTGCGCCAGCGCGGCGTCGAAGCGGGCTTCGCCTTGGCCGATCGCCGCGGGCTTGGACGGGCCCGGCAATGCGTGTCCTGAACCTTGAATTTTCATGCTGGCCCTCCCGGCGACGACGGACACGTCAGCCATAACCCGCCGCCACCGCTCGCGCTGCCGCTTCGGCGTACCGGTACCGGGAACAGCAGAGGTCAAAGTGCCTACCCGCGCAGGATTTTCTCCATCGCTTTCCCGCGCGCCAATTCGTCGACCAGCTTGTCGAGATAGCGCAGCTCGCGCATCAGCGGATCCTCGATCGTCTCGACGCGGATCCCGCAGATCACCCCGGTGATTAGCTCTCGAGCCGGGTTCAGCCGCGGCGCCCGCGCAAAGAAATCCTCGAAGTTCGTCCCCTTCGCCAGTTCGCTCTCGAGCGCCTTCTGGCTATACCCCGTCAGCCAACGAATAATCTCGTCGACCTCGGCCTTCGTCCGCCCCTTCTTCTCCGCCTTGGCAATATAATGCGGATAGACGCTCGCGACGCTGATCGAAAAGATGCGGTGTTTGGTCATCGGAGCCTCCACGGGGGACACCATAACCATCGCCCGCCCCTTCGTCATCCCGGACTTGATCCGGGATCCACCGCGGCGCTGAAGTCATGGATGCCGGATCAAGTCCGGCATGACGAGGAGCTTGTCTGCTTTGGGGTGGGAAGCGGACATTGCACCCGATACTGGAAAGTTGCATGCAGCGGCGATGGAATGGTCAAGTATCGCACAGGATTTCGAGCCGGCCGGCGGATTACGGGATATCTACATTCTTAATGCATCGCTCCCAGTGTGGGAAGATGTCTGGTCATTGCTGACAGCCGATCCCGATTTGCTGGAATTCTGGGTCGATGGCGATCGAACCGATCCTCCGAGCGATCTGCAAAAGATTTTCGAGCGCCGGCCATTCCACGGATTTTTGGCAACATATCGGCTGGGAACAATCGGCCTGAATTGCCATTTCTTCGGAGCAGGCGAAGTGGAATTGGATCTCGATCCACGAGAGGTTCGTTCTGCTGCTGACGGCGAATTGCTCGAACGGTTTCTCACGCAAATAGGGCGTGCTACCTCCCAGGAAGTCATTCTCACTCCTGAAAATCAGAGGGATTCCGCCATTGCGCGATATGACCCTGCGGCCGACCGCGTAATTTGGTCGAGCGCCCGCTAGGAGCGTCCACAACCGGTCGTTACCTATCCCCCTACCCCAGCACCCAGTTCCGCCGCGGATAGCCCTGCGCCCACAGCAGCGCGGTCAGGTCATGATGCCGCACCACCGCCGCCGCGGCCTCGCCCGCCGCGGGGTGCGGATAATATCCGACCCCCAGCCCCGCCGACGTGATCATCGGAATATCATTCGCGCCGTCACCCACCGCCAGCGTCTCGGCGAGCGGCAGGCCGTGCTTCGCGGCTTCGGCTTTCAGCGTCTCCAGCTTTGCGGCGCTGTCGACGATCGGTTCGATCACCCGCCCGGTCAGCTTGCCGCCCTGTATCTCCAGTTCGTTCGCCAGCACCTTGTCGAACCCGATCGCCTCGCCGACCGGCCCCGCAAACGGCATGAAGCCCCCCGATACCAGCACCGACCACGCACCATGCGCCTTCATCGTCTGCACCAAAGTCCGCGCGCCGCGGGTCAGCTTCACCCGTTCCATCCGGCATTCGACCAAAGTCGATTCGGGCATCCCGGCCAGCAATCCGACGCGCTCGATCAACGCGGCGCGGAAATCCAGCTCGCCGCGCATCGCGCGCTCGGTGATCGCCGCGATCTCGGGCTTCAGCCCCGCATAATCGGCGAGTTCGTCGATGCATTCGACCGTGATCATCGTCGAATCCATGTCGGCGATGATCATCTTCTTGGTGCGGTCGCCCTGCGGCTGGACGACGATGTCGAGCGCGCCATGGTCCATCTTGGCCAGTTCGGCGCGCGCGCTGACCAGGCTGCCCTGAAAGACGATGTCGGCGGCATCGCCGATGTCCAGCCAGTGCGGCGCCCCGACATCATGCCCCGTCGCGTCGAGCCGGTCGATCGCTTCGCGAACCACCTCGTCGGTCAGCTTTCCTGCTGCTATCAGCGTCGCGACGAACATGGCGGCTCCTTCATCCTCTCGCGGCCCGCGGCCGCCTGTCGCACTTATCGCTGGCCCCACCGCCAGCGGCAAGAGTGCATTGGCGGTACGGTTGGCAAAAACCGTCGGGCGCGGCGTCGTGATCAACGCCGACGCCAGCCAGGTCTATGCCGACCTACGGATCCTGTCAGCACGCCCGACCGACGAAGAAATGGCGGGCATCCCGCACCATCTGTTCGGCCATGTCGACGCCGCCGAGCCGCACAATGCCGCGCGCTGGGCCGATGAAGCGCGCGCCGCGATCGCCGCCGCGCACACCGCGGGCGACATTCCGATCCTCGTCGGCGGCACCGGCCTGCATATCCGCACCTTGCTCGACGGGATTTCGCCGATCCCCGACATCGATGCCGATGTTCGCGCCGCCGTCCGCGCCCTGCCCGTCGCCGATGCCTATGCAGCGCTCACCCGCGAAGACCCCGATACGGCCGTGCGCCTCAACCCCGCCGACACCACTCGCATCACCCGCGCGCTCGAGGTCGTCCGCTCGACCGGCCACCCGCTCGGCCATTGGCACGCGGCGCACAGCGGAGGCATCGGCGACACGATCACCCTCGCCCCGCTGATCCTGCTGCCGCCGCGCGACTGGCTGCGGGGTCGCTGCGACGAGCGACTGATCCAGATGTTCGATCATGGCGCGATCGCCGAGGTCGAAGCGCTGCTCGCGCGCGACCTCGACCCCGATCTGCCCGCGATGCGCGCGATCGGCGTCCCGCAGATCGCGCAATATCTGGCTGGCGCCATCGACCGCAGCGAAGCGCTCACCCTCACCCAGGCCGCGACGCGGCAATATGCCAAGCGTCAATATACCTGGTTCCGCAACCAGCCCCCGGCGGACTGGCCACGCCATACCGAGTCACTAAACTACGATTCTATTGATGAATTAGCAATTTTATTACGCCAAAGGCTGTTGACAGGATAGAATCATACACCTATTGCCCGCAACCCTGTTGCAGCGCACAAGCGCTGCGTTTTTGCGCCAAGAAGGAGTTTCGTCGTGACGGAAATGAGCGGTGCCGACATGGTGGTTCAGGCGCTGGTCGACCTTGGGGTCGATACGGTGTTCGGCTATCCGGGCGGCGCGGTGCTTCCGATTTACGACGCGCTTTTCAAGCACCCGACGATCAAGCACATCCTCGTCCGCCACGAACAGGCCGCGACCCACGCGGCAGAGGGCTATGCGCGCTCGACCGGCAAGCCCGGCGTCGTGCTCGTCACCTCGGGCCCCGGCGCGACCAATGCCGTCACCGGCATCACCGACGCGCTGCTCGACTCGATCCCGATGGTCGTGCTCACCGGGCAGGTGCCGACGACGCTGATCGGCACCGACGCGTTCCAGGAATGCGACACCGTCGGCATCACGCGCCACTGCACCAAGCATAATTATCTCGTCATGGACCCCGACCGCCTCGGCCCCATCCTGCACGAGGCCTTTTATATCGCGACCCATGGCCGCCCCGGCCCGGTGGTCATCGACATTCCGAAAAACGTCCAGGTCGCGACCGGCACCTATTCGATCCCCAACCGGATCGACCATAAAAGCTATCGCCCCCAGGTCGATCCCGACGCCGACGCGATCACCCAGGCCGCCGCGATGATCGCCGCCGCCGAGCGCCCGATCTTCTACACCGGCGGCGGGGTGATCAACGCCGGCCCCGATGCCAGCGCGGCGCTGCGCCAGTTGGTCGCGCTCACCGGCGCGCCGGTCACCTCGACGCTGATGGGCCTCGGCGCCTTCCCGGCGGACGATGACAAGTGGCTCGGCATGCTCGGCATGCACGGCACCTACGAATCGAACATGGCGATGAACCGCGCCGACCTGATCATCGCGGTCGGCGCGCGCTTCGACGACCGCGTCACTGGGCGCCTCGACGCCTTCTCGCCGGAATCGAAGAAGATCCACATCGACATCGACCGCAGTTCGATCAACAAGATCGTCCCCGTCGACCTCGCGATCGTCGGCGATGCCGGGCGCGCGCTCGACGCGCTGATCGCGGCGTGGGGCGACAAGGGTTATAAGGCGCGCGACCTCGGCGAATGGTGGCGCCGCATCGACGGCTGGCGCGCGACGCGCTGCCTCGACTTTCCCGAAAAGAAAGAGGATGGCGCCGAAATCATGCCGCAGCGCGCGGTCAAGGCGCTGTTCGACGCGACCCGCGGCCGCGATCCGATCATCACCACCGAGGTCGGCCAGCACCAGATGTGGGCGGCGCAGCATTTCCATTTCGACAGCCCCAATCGCTGGCTGACCAGCGGCGGGCTCGGCACGATGGGCTATGGCTTCCCGGCGGCGGTCGGCGCGCAGATCGCGCACCCCGATCGCCTCGTCATCTGCGTCGCGGGCGAAGCCTCGCTCCAGATGAATATCCAGGAAATGGGCACGGTCAGCCAGTACCGCCTGCCGGTGAAGATCTTCATCCTCAACAACCAGTGGATGGGGATGGTCCGCCAGTGGCAGGAACTCACCTATGAAAGCCGCTATTCGAACAGCTATTCGGACAGCCTGCCCGATTTCGTGAAGCTCGCCGACGCCTATGGCTGGACCGGCATCCGCATCGACAATCTGGGCGAACTCGCGGACGGCATCCAGCGGATGATCGACACCCCCGGACCAGTGATCGTCGACTGCCGCGTCGCGCAGCTCGCCAACTGCTTCCCGATGATCCCGAGCGGCGCCGCGCACACCGACATGATCCTCCAGCCGAACGACATCACCGGCACGATGGACGACGAAGCGAAAGCGCTGGTGTGATGATGGATAGCAGGAACAAAATCCTCCCCGCTTGCGGGGAGGTGGCAGCGCGAAGCGCTGACGGAGGGGGGGTGCGTCCCTGCACGGCGGCGAAGGGTATGGCCGAGAGCCCCCTCCATCACCGCTTCGCGGTGGTCCCCCTCCCCACGAGTGGGGAGGAATAATGAAAATCAAAACCGAAGCGGGCGAGCGTCACGTCCTCGCCGTCACCGTCGACAACGAAGCCGGCATCCTGGCCAAGATCACCGGGCTGTTCTCGGCGCGCGGCTATAATATCGAAAGCCTGACCGTCGCCGACATCAGCGCCGATCATGCGCTGTCGCGGATCACCATCGTCACCAGCGGCCCGCCCGCGGTGATCGACCAGATCATCGCGCAGCTCGACCGGCTCGTTCCCGTCCACTCGGTCACCGACCTTGCCGACGGCGGCGCGCATGTCGAACGCGAGATCGCGCTCGTGAAGGTCGCGGGGACCGGCGACAAGCGCATCGAGGCGCTGCGCATGGCCGACGTCTTCCGCGCCAAGGTCGTCGACACGACGCTCACCAGCTTCATCTTCGAAATCACCGGGACGAGCGACAAGGTCGACCGCTTCATCGCGCTCATGCGCGAATGCGGGCTGGTCGAGGTCGGCCGCACCGGCGTCGTTGCCATCGCCCGCGGGTCGGAGGCGCTCTAGAGTTTACCACTAACTTCGTCATCCCGGCGAAGGCCGGGATCTCACCGTTGCAGATAGACGCGAGGGCGGTATCCCGGCCTCCGCCGGGATGACGACCAAGCAAATACACGAAGGGGTTTAGTCCAATGCAAGTCTATTACGATCGCGACGCCGACCAGGATCTGATCAAGGGCAAGAAGGTCGCCGTCGTCGGCTACGGCAGCCAGGGTCACGCGCACGCGCAGAATATGCGCGACAGCGGCGTGCGCGAAGTCGCGATCGCGCTCCGCCCCGGCTCGGCAACCGCCAAGAAGGCCGAAGCCGCGGGCTTCAAGGTGCTTTCCAACAAGGAAGCCGCCGAATGGGCCGACGTGATCATGATCGCCGCCCCCGACGAGCATCAGGCGAAGATCTACGCCGACGACATCGGCCCGAACATGAAGCCCGGCGCCGCGCTCGCCTTTGCGCACGGCCTCAACATTCACTTCGGCCTCATCGAGGCGCGCCCCGACATCGACGTCTTCATGGTCGCCCCCAAAGGCCCAGGCCACACCGTCCGCAGCGAATATCAGAAGGGCGGCGGCGTCCCCTGCCTGATCGCGGTCGCACAGGAAGCGAATGGCAACAGCGGCAACGGCCACGCCAAGGCGCTCGCGCTCAGCTACGCCTCGGCCGTCGGCGGCGGCCGCAGCGGCATCATCGAAACCACCTTCAAGGAAGAGTGCGAAACCGACCTGTTCGGCGAACAGGCGGTGCTCTGCGGTGGCATCACCCACCTCATCCAGGCGGGTTTCGAAACTTTGGTCGAGGCGGGCTACGCCCCCGAAATGGCCTATTTCGAATGCCTCCACGAAACCAAGCTGATCGTCGACCTGCTCTATGAAGGCGGCATCGCGAACATGCGCTATTCGATCTCGAACACCGCCGAATATGGCGACATCAAGACCGGCCCGCGCATCATCACCGCCGAAACCAAGGCCGAAATGAAGCGCGTCCTCCAGGACATCCAGTCGGGCCGCTTCGTCAAGGACTTCGTCCTCGACAACCAGGCCGGCCAGCCCGAACTGAAAGCGAGCCGCAAGGCCGCCGCCGCGCACCCGATCGAAAAGACCGGCGCCGAACTGCGCGCGATGATGCCGTGGATCGCCAAGAACAAGCTGGTCGACAAGGCGGTCAACTGATCGGACCACCCTCTGATCCCGTCATTGCGAGGAGCGTAGCAACGAAGCAATCCAGAGTGTGACAAGCCGCTCTGGATTGCTTCGCTTCGCTCGCAATGACGTTTCCATTGCATGTCATCCGGCGCTAGGAGGCAACCATGCCATCCCCCCTCCCCTTAGCCTGCCGATGCGGCGCCGTCTCCGGCGCCCTGCTCGACGTCGGCCCGGATCAGGGTGACCATGTCATCTGCCATTGCACCGACTGCCAGGATCTGACGCGCCACCTTGGCCATGCCGAGCATGTGCTCGATGCGCATGGCGGCAGCGCGCTCTACCAGTCGCGCTGCGCGCGCGTGCGGCTCGACACCGGCCGCGATCAGCTGGCCTGCGTCCATCTCACCGACAAGCCGACGCTGCGCTGGTACGCCGCCTGCTGCGGCATGCCGCTGTTCAACACCTATGCGAACGGCAAGCTGCCCTATATCACCACCCAGCTCGCCGCCTGCGATCCCGCAACGCGGGACTCGCTGGTCGGCCCGCCGCGCGGCCATCTCTTCACCGACGACGGCATCGGCGACACCAGCGCGCTCCCCAAAATGAGCATGGGCCAGCTGATGCGCCGCTTCTTCCCGCGCATGCTCCGCGACCTCGTCTCGGGCGACCGCCGCCGCTGCCCGCTTTTCGACCCCAAGACCCTCGAGCCGATCGCCACGCCCCGCCGCCTGACCGCCGAAGAACGGCAGGCGCTGCGCGGCAGTGGCCGCACAGACTAGGAAATTTCGTCGTCGCGGCGAAAGCGGGATCCCCGCCATCGCGGGCGTGACCAGAGAAGGAAAACCATGGCGCCCTCTCCCTTCGCCGCCCATCACGCCGACCTCGCGGCGCTCGCGCACGACAACCGCCGCCGCGCCCTCGCGCCGCGCACCGGCCGCGACTTCGCCTCGAACGATTATCTCGGGCTCGCCGACAGCGACGCGATGCGCCATGCGCTCGCCGCCGGGATCGAACGCGGGCTTCCCACCGGCTCGGGCGGCTCGCGCCTGCTGCGCGGCAACCATCCCGAACATGAAGCGCTCGAGGCGCACGCCGCGCGCCATTATGGCAGCGAGGCGGCGCTGTTCTTCCCCACCGGCTTCGCCGCCAATGCCGCGCTGTTCGCGGCGCTGCCGCAGCGCGGCGACCTTGTCGTCCACGACGAGTTGATCCACGCCAGCGCGCACGACGGGATGAAGCTCGGCCGGGCCGGGACCGTCGCCGCCGCGCATAATGATGCACAGGCGTTCGACGATATCATCACCCGCTGGCGCGCCGGCGGCGGTGCGGGGACGCCGTGGATCGCGGTCGAAAGCCTCTATTCGATGGACGGCGACCGCGCCCCGCTCGCCGCGCTCGCCGCCGTCGCCGACCGCCACGACGCGATCCTCGTCGTCGACGAAGCCCACGCCACCGGCGTCTTCGGTCCCGGCGGCGCCGGGCTCGCACATGGTTTGGCGCGCCGCGACAATCTGATCACCCTTCACACCTGCGGCAAGGCGCTGGGGGCCGAAGGGGCGCTGCTCTGCGCCGCCGCCATCGCCTGCGACTTCCTCGTCAACCGCGGCCGCCCCTTCATCTTCTCGACCGCCCCCTCGCCGCTCATGGCGTGGCTGGTGCGGCAGGCGATCGAGATCGTCGCGACCGAGCCCGAACGGCAGGCGCGCCTGCACGCCGTCGTTCGCCATGCTGCCGAACGTCTCGTCCCGCTCGGCGTCCCGGCCAGCGGCACGCAAATCCTGCCCGTCGTCATCGGCGACAACCAGCGCACGATGCGCATTGCGGGGGCGCTGCACGAGGCGGGTTTCGACATCCGCGGCATCCGCCCGCCGACCGTTCCCCACGGCACCGCGCGGCTGCGCATCGCGATCACGCTGAATGTCGACGAAGCCGACGTCGATGCCATGGCCGACGCGCTGGCGGCGGCGATGGCCGCGGCATGACGCGCTTCGTCGTCACCGGCACCGATACGGGCATCGGCAAGACGGTCTTTGCCGCCGCGCTCGCGGGGGCCACCGGCGCGCCATATTGGAAGCCGATCCAGGCAGGGCTGGACGAAGAAACCGACAGCCAGATCGTCGCTAAACTCCTCCCTGCGCGAAGCGTGGGGAGGGGGACCGTCCGCGAAGCGGATGGTGGAGGGGCGGCAACCTCGCGCCATGGCCCCTCCGTCAGCCCTTCGGGCTGCCACCTCCCCATTGCTGCGCAACAGGGAGGATACATTCGACCCGAAGCCTATCGCCTCGTCACCCCCGCTTCGCCGCACATCGCCGCCGAGATCGACGGCGTCACGATCGACCTCGACCGGCTCACCCCGCCCCCCGGCGACCTGATCGTCGAGGGCGCGGGCGGCGCGCTCGTCCCGGTGACGCGCACGACCCTCTACGCCGACATCTTCGCGCGCTGGCAAATCCCCGTCATCGTCTGCGCGCGCACCGCGCTCGGCACGATCAATCACAGCCTGCTGACGATCGAGGCACTGCGCGCGCGCGGCGTCCCCATCCACGGCCTCACCTTCCTCGGCGACGCTGTGGAGGACAGCGAGGCGATCATTTCCGAAATTTCGGGCGTCCGCCGCCTGGGCCGCCTGCCGCTCGTCGATCCGCTGACGCCGGAAAATCTGGCGGCGGCGTTTAACGCGAGCTTCGATCTCACGGACTTCGAATAGACAATCGTCATCCCGGCGAAGGCCGGGATCTCGCCGGTGCGTTTTCCCGACAGGGTGAGATCCCGGCCTTCGCCGGGATGACGGAATTGAGTAAGGCTCAGGCCATGACCACCAACCATTCCCCCATCTGGCACCCCTTCACCCAGCACGGCCTCGGCGACGCCATCCCGCTGATCGCCCGGGGCGACGGTGCGCGGCTTTACGACGCCGACGGCAACCACTGGATCGACGCCATCTCCAGCTGGTGGGTCACCACCCACGGTCACGCGCACCCGCTCATCATGGCCGCGATCCGCGCCCAGTCCGAAAAGCTCGACCAGCTCATCTTCGCGGGCTGGACCCACGAACCCGCCGAAAGCCTTGCCGCCGAACTGGTCCGCATCACGCCCGATCCGCTCACCCGCGTCTTCTTTTCGGACTCGGGCTCGACCAGCGTCGAGGTCGCGCTCAAAATGGCGCTCGGCTACTGGTACAACATCGGCGAACCGCGCAGCCGCATCCTCGTCCTCGAACACAGCTATCATGGCGACACGATCGGCACGATGTCGGTCGGCGAGCGCGGCGTGTACAACCGCGCCTGGCAGCCCTTGCTGTTCGACGTCGACACCATCCCCTTCCCGCACGAGGGGCTTGAGCAAGCCACGCTCGACGCGCTCGAAGCGGCGTGCGCAGCCAAACCCGCGGCCTTCATCGTCGAACCGCTGATCCTCGGCGCGGGCGGCATGCTCATTTATCCGCCATGGGTGCTCGCCGAAATGCGCAGCATCTGCGCGCGCCACGGCGTCCTCTTCATCGCCGACGAGGTGATGACCGGCTGGGGGCGCACCGGCACCCGCTTCGCCTGCGACCATGCGGGGGTGATCCCCGACATCATGTGCCTCTCCAAAGGCCTCACCGGCGGCAGCCTGCCGCTCGCGGTCACGCTCTGCATCGAGCCGATCTTCGCGGCGCACTATTCGACCGACCGCGCCAAAACCTTCTATCATTCGTCGAGCTACACCGCGAACCCGATCGCCTGCGCCGCCGCAGTCGCCAATCTCGAAATCTGGCGCGACGAACCGGTGCAGGGACGCATCGACGCGCTCGCCGACGCACAGGCCGCGCATCTCTCGCTCCTCGGCCACGACCCGCGCATCGCGGGTCCCCGCCGCCTCGGCACCATCGCAGCGCTCGACATCGTCGTCCCCGACGGCGGCTATCTGTCCAACCTCGCCCCGCGCCTGATCGCCTTCTACCGCGACCACGGCATCCTCCTCCGCCCACTCGGCAACACGCTGTATGTGATGCCGCCCTATTGCATCACGGCGGAGGAACTGGCGCAGGTGTGGGATGCGATCAGGGCGTCGCTGGAGGTGATTTAGAGATGGCAGCTAGCGACCGGAAGTTGCCATCGATCCTCCCTGTCGCGCAGCGATGGGGAGGTGGCAGCGCGGAGCGCTGACGGAGGGGCCATGGCACTACCGTCGCCGCCCCTCCACCATTCGCTTCGCGAACGGTCCCCTCTCCATGGCTTCGCCACAGGGAGGATCTATAACATCGTCATCCCGGCGAAGGCCGGGATCTCGCCGGTGCGGAAAACCGATAGGGTGAGATCCCGGCCTTCGCCGGGATGACGAATAAGGCAAGGTCCGCTCCCCACCCCATTCCCGCCCTTCAACTTCGCTACCGGCGGAAGAGAACTCCGGTATGACGATATGGGGGCAGGATGTTGGCGGCGAACATGACAGGCCGGGATTTAGTAGGAAAGCTCTAGTGCGTCCTATTTCGTCGCGCGACGCGGGCGGCGATAGGCAAGAAATAAAAAAACGATGCCGGTGAAGAGCGGGAACATCACGCTCCAATTTTCCGAGAACTCACGGCCATCACTGAAACGATAGCCGGAATAGGCGAACCAAAACATCGCGACGCCAAAGAGCCATTTGTCGCGGGGCATCACGCTTTCGGCTTTTTCGGCGCGGGCTTATGCTTCACCAGCTTCCCTAGCCGCTCGTCGCGGAACCTATCTCGATAGTCACGCATGGCGTCGTTATGGCCGAGCTGGGCGATCAGCGCAACGTCCGCTTCCTACCCCTTAGCAGACATCGACCTCACCCCCCAAACTTCGCATCCGCCGGCACCACCGCCCAATTCTTCTCCGCCGCCGCAATATGCCCCGCGCGGTCCTTGTCCCATGTCGCCTTCACCGCCTGATTGAAGTTCAGGTACAGCTTCCCATCGACCACCGCATAAGCCCGCGGATCGCCGGGCGCGAGATAGCCGCGCGCCATCGCCCACGCGCAATGCCCGCCATAACGCGGCAGGAACGCCTCGGGATTGGCGGCAAAGCGCGCAGCGTTGGCGGCATTGGCGAAATGATAGACCGCGCCGTCATGCGCGACCGCGAAATCGGCGTCGCCCTTCACCGGCACCCCGTCGCCGTCGAAATAGCTCACCGCGTCATAGCCGCTGACCGCGACATTGCCGCCTTCGACCCCGACATAGACCGGGGCGGCATAGGCCTGCGGGGTAAAGGCCGCGAGCGACAACGGCGCCGTCGCCGCCGCGAGCAGGAAGAACAGGGCTTGGTGTTTCACGATCGATCTCCATCCGGGTCGAACGGCCCGATGCCGCCGCCCTTCGCTCCCAATTCGCGGCCAGGGCGCAAAGGGTTACGCGGACAGGTTCGGCTTAGGTTCATCTGCACGCTTCATGCTAAACGGCAGCGACAGCGGGTCCGCGACGGCGACCGGGAAGGCGATCAATAACGATGAACAAGACCGGCCTTCTCCTCCCCCTTCTCGCCGCGCTCACCCTCACCATGCCCGCCGCGGCGCAGGACGACAGCCTCGCCCAATCGGCGCAGCCGCCGCAGCGCACCTCGGTGCTCTACACCTATGGCGACGAGCCCTGTCCCGAGCCCGAGGGCAATGAAATCGTCGTCTGCGCGCAGCAGCCCGAATCCGAACGCTATCGGGTGCCCAAGGAACTGCGCGAGGAACTGAAGGACGATGCGCCGGTCGGCGGCGGCAGCTGGGCGTCGAAGGTCGAGGGCTATGACAATATCGCCCGCCAGACGCGCCCCGACAGCTGCTCGCCGGTTGGCAGCTATGGCTACACCGGCTGCGCCGCGCTGGCGCTGCGCCAATGGTTCGAGGCGCGCCGCGCCCGCTGAGCGGGAACCCGATCGCGAAACGCAGCGTTTCCAGCCTCGTGATTGACCGCCACGCCGCGCGCGGCCTAGCTTGCGCGCACCCCCAACAGGAGTTCATGTTCATGCGCCGCATCATCCCGCTCGCCGCTCTCGCCGCCGCCGTCGTCGCGGTTCCCGTCGTCGTCGCCCAAAGCCCCGGAATGCCGGGCGCCCCCGACAAGTCGCGCGTCGCCGCGGGCACCTATGCCGCCGACGCGGGCCACACGATGGTGGTCTGGGAAGTCGATCATTTCGGTTTCAGCGACTATAGCGGCATCTTCGGCGACGTCACCGGCACGCTCGTCATCGACCCCGCCAATCCCGGCGCGTCCAGGGTCGATGTGACGATCCCCGTGGCCAAGGTCACAACCGCCAGCAGCGGCCTCACCGGCCATCTGCTCCGCGCGGGCAAGGACGGCGGCAAGCCCGACTTCTTCGGCCCCGCCCCCGCCGACGCCAAATTCGTGTCGACCCGCGTCGTCTTGGACGACGACGGCGACGAAGCGAAGGTCACCGGCAATCTGACCCTCAACGGCGTCACCAAGCCGGTCACCCTCGACGTCGATTTCCACGGCGCCGGGACCAATCCGTACAACAAGAAGGCCACCGTCGGCTTCAACGCCGAAACCACGATCCGCCGCAGCGATTTCGGCATCACCTACGGCATCCCCGCGGTCAGCGACGAAGTCGAACTCGAAATCCACGCCGCGTTCGAAAAGCAGTAACGCGGTCCCAATCCTCCCTGCGGCGAAGCCGTGGGGAGGGGGACCGTCCCCGCGAAAGCGGGGATGGTGGAGGGGCCGCAACGGTAGTGTCAAAGCCCCTCCGTCAGCGCGTCGCGCTGCCACCTCCCCATGCCTTCGGCACAGGGAGGATCATTCATGCCCCATCCATCGCGCGCTGCCTAACCTCCCCGCAACCAAGGGAGGACCATCATGCGTATCCTGCTGCTCGCCGCCGTATTCGCCGCCACCCCCGCGCTTGCGCAAGCCAATCCGCAAATCGATTATCCCGCCTTTCAGACGCTCACCGCCGGCGTCGCGCCCGCGCGGGCCAGTCGCCTGCTCGCCTTCGACGCGTTCAAGGCCGAAGCCGCGAAGCCCGGCACCCTGCTCCTCGACGCGCGCTCCAGCGACGCTTTCCGGCGCGGGCATATCAAGGGCGCGGTCAACCTGCCGCTGACCGATTTCACCGCGGACAGCCTCGCCGCGGTGATCGGCGCCAACCCCGACCGCCCCATCCTCATCTATTGCAACAATAATTTCCGCAACAATGTCGCCCCGGTGCCGGTCAAGGCGGCCGCGCTCGCGCTCAATATCCAGACCTTCATCAACCTCGTCGGCTATGGCTATCCCAATGTGTACGAGCTCGCCGATGTCGTCGATTTCAATGATCCCAAGGTGGAGTGGGTCAAAGGGTAGCGCGGAAGTCAGGCCCACCCCCAACCCCTCCCGCCTGCGGGAGGGGAGCGAGACTTGCCGCACCGCAGGTGCGCTAGTCGCAGCGGGGTGGGTACGCGGCACGGCGCTATCACGCAATTTTCCCACTCCCCCCTTGCCAAGCGCGACATTTTGCATCATTGGCACGGCCATGCGCGGCAACGCCCTTCTTCTTCTGCGACTTACACGCCCTTGGGCGTGACACTGGCTGCGCGTTAGTCGCGGCCACCCGCTCAAGGGTCCGACCGACACCGACGCAACCACCAGAAGAAGTTAGCTCACCATGACCATGCTCCGCGATCCGTCCGCGAAATATAGCCCCTTCCCGCAGGTTCCGCTCGCGACCCGCGAATGGCCCGCCCGCGTCACCACTGCGGCGCCGATCTGGCTCTCGACTGACCTCCGCGATGGCAACCAGTCGCTGATCGACCCGATGGATGCCGAGAAAAAGACCCGCTTCTTCGACCTGCTCGTCCGCATCGGGTTCAAGGAGATCGAGGTCGGCTTTCCCGCCAGCGGCGCGACCGACTTCGACTATATCCAGAACCTCGTGCGCTCGGGCCGCATCCCGGACGGCGTCACCCCGCAGGTGCTGACGCAGAGCCGCGCCGACCTCATCCGCACCAGCTTCGACAGCCTCGAAGGCGCTCGGGCCGCGATCGTTCACGTCTATAACGCGGTCAGCCCCGCCTGGCGCAAGATCGTCTTCGGCATGGAGATGGACGAGATCAAGGGCATCGCGGTCGAGGGCGCGAAGCAGCTCCGCGACAATGCCGCGCGCCTGCCCGGCACCGACTGGCGCTTCGAGTACAGCCCCGAAACCTTTTCGACCGCCGAGCTCGATTTCAGCATCGAATGCTGTGAAGCGGTGATGGACATCCTCCAGCCCACCGCCGACAAGCCGATCATCCTCAACCTGCCCGCGACGGTCGAGGCGTCGACGCCGAACATCTACGCCGACCAGATCGAATATTTCTGCAAGAACCTGCCGAACCGCGACCGCGCGATCATCTCGCTGCACACCCACAACGACCGCGGCACCGGCGTCGCGGCGGCCGAGCTTGGCCTGCTCGCGGGCGCCGACCGCATCGAGGGCTGTTTGTTCGGCAATGGCGAGCGCACCGGCAACACCTGCCTCGTCACCATCGCGCTCAACATGTACACGCAGGGCGTCGACCCCGCGCTCGACTTCTCGAACATCGACGAAGTCATCCAGACGGTCGAATATTGCAACAATTTGCCCGTCCACCCGCGCCACCCCTATGGCGGCGAGCTGGTGTACACCGCCTTTTCGGGTAGCCATCAGGACGCGATCAAGAAAGGCTTCGCCGCGCGCGAACGCCAGAATGACGAGCGCTGGGAAGTCCCCTACCTCCCCATCGACCCCGCCGATTTGGGCCGCAGCTATGAAGCGGTGATCCGCGTCAACAGCCAGTCGGGTAAGGGCGGTGTCGCCTGGGTGCTCGAACAGGACAAGGGGCTGAAACTGCCCAAGAAAATGCAGGCCAGCTTCAGCCATGTCGTGCAAGCGCTCGCCGACCAGACCAGCCGCGAACTCGGCGCCGAAGACATCTGGCAAGCGTTCGAGGGCCAGTATCTCGCCACATCGGGCAAGCGCTTCCAGCTCGTCGACTGGTCCGAGACGCACAGCGGCGCCGACCGCATCTTCGCCGGCAAGCTCACCATCGACGGCACCCCCCGCAGCGTCAGCGGCCGCGGCAACGGCCTGATGTCGAGCGTCATCGCCGCGCTCAGCGAAAGCGGCGGCCCGGTGATGGACATCGTCGACTATAGCGAGCACGCGATCGGCCAGGGCAGCAATGTGCAGGCCGCGGCCTACGTCGAATGCCGCACGGCGGACGGGAAAAGCCTGTTCGGCTGCGGGCTGGATACCGACGTGGCGACGGCGAGTGTGCGGGCGATTTTGTCGGCGGCGAATGGGGCGTAATTAGCTCATCCGCCGCTGACCGCGAAGGGATGGAGGAAAGCTATGCCAGTACGAATTTGCGGACTCGTTCCATGAAAACTCTAAGAGGGTGGTCATTTTGGAGATTCCCGCTTGCTACGGCGGACAACGCATCTTCCGTCCATGCAGATTTATTGCGCGAATAATCAACTATTCCGGGCAGCCAAGATTCACGCTCGCCACACGGGACAATAAACAGGCCGATCGAGGCGCTTTGCGCTTCGATCTTGTCAAAAAGTCCCCTCCCGTCTTCCGAGAGGCCTTCACGCCCCTTTTTTTTCAGTTCAGACCACGCACTAGCCTTATCTCTGACCAATCGAATAGGGTGGCGTAGAGCCGCCAGACGATCTCGACCTAGTTTGTCAGAACGGATTATCCCAAGCATGTCTTGGATCGCGACTTCGGCCGCCGCCACCCTATCTTCAGGCCGATCAGCAGCCTCAATTTCATCCATCAGAATCCTATAATCGTCGCGAAAATCCTCCCAAGACCCGCCAAGAGCTTCAACGAGACGCTGAAACTCGAGGCCATCGCGAAGGATATCGAAATCAACGATAACAGCATGACCCGTCCCCATATTCCGATAAGGAGCGGTCATCTTAATCGCCGCCGACTTCCCATACGCGTTTAAAAAGTGGATAGAACCGCTTCCGTCTGCTTGCTCCAATACCTGACGGTAAATTGCTACATCTGAATCGGACTCCGCTATGACAACTCCTCGATAGAAAAGCCCGTCGAGGACACGAGCAGAAGATAGAAGAGGATCTCTCGATATTTCTCGGAGGTCTTTTGAATCGATCAATCTAGAACGAAATCCAGAATCAGTTTCAGTGAGACGAAGAATTTGGACGTCGGTCGTTTCACCTATAATGCCGCGCAACACTTCCGCGCTGTGCGTGGCAACAAAGACTTGCGCTCCCATGCCGTTGAGGCGCGCCAAAGCTCTGCCCATCAAGAGTGCCTGGGGCGGATGTAAGAATGCTTCGGGCTCGTCTATCAGGACAATAGACCGGTCGGTTGTCGCCGCCGCCGCGACGACTCCACAGTAGGCACGTACCCCATCGCCCTGCTCCTCTGCCTTACGAAGCGTTCCCAATGCGATTCTACGCTCTTGATGATGCGTCGGCACAGCCTCGGCATCGCCAAGCACAATTCCGATCTGAAAGAGCACGCTATCATCGACAATCAGATCGCTTTGGAAAGCTCCTCGAACTTGCTCGTTTATCCAGTTGATGACTTTGGTATCGGCAGCGTGCATAGCCCCAGCAACCGAACTCGGGCCGACGATATGTGCCTCCACCGATTTCTGACGTGCAATCAGATTGAGCCTCGTCTCGGTTCCAAGATTAGCCAAATAGAAATGGCCAAAGAACTCTAACGCACTTTTCTGCTGATCGACGTGCTGTTGCCTAGATTCATTCACCATAAAGGGCTGCACGTTACTTTCGTGATGCCTCAGATGATCAGATTTGACCAAGTCCACCCCTAGTCGGTCAAATATAAGGTTCCCCTTCTCATCCTTCTTCAGATTTGAGGCCAGTTTGTCTAACAAGGCACGCCAACTTGGAAGTGCCTCTATGTCAGCATCAAGTACACTAGGTGTGTGCGCTCGTGGCGTCGAGATTTTAGCCTTAATATCTCTAAGAAATTGACTTTTTCCGCCATTATTGGGACCAATCACCACCGTCAAAGCAGCAGGATGAAACGATACCCCGCTGGTCAGCTCGACTTTTGATACCTTTAACAATCGCTTCCTCCCAGATATTCCTCAAGATAGATTTGTCTGGCGAGACAAACAAGATAGCTAAAAAGGTAGAAAATCCCCCTTTCCTACATTTCACCCATATGGTTCATTCTATCGGTTTCAACCAACCGAAAGGACGAATCGATGGACGACTACCCCTATGACCCCGCGCAAATCCCTGCCCCCGCTAGCTATCACTGGACGCCGCAGCTCCAGCGCGAATTTCTGGAGGCGTTCGCCACCAACGGGTCGGTGAAAATTTCGGCGGCAAAGGTCGGCATGTCGCCCGCCGCCGTCTATCAGCTGAAACAGCGGCCCGCGGGCGCGGCGTTCCGGCTCGGCTGCGGCGCGGCACTGCTGATCGCGCGCGGGCGGCTCGTCGACGAACTGCTCGACCGCGCGATCTGGGGGCATGACGAAACCACCGAGCTGCAACGCGAGGACGGCCGCAGCTTTATCAAGCGTCGCCGCATCGACAGCCGCCTTGGCCTCGCGATGCTCGCGCGGCTCGACCGCATGGTCGAAACGCGCGCGGAGGCGGGCGAAGATATGCTGGCGCAGTCGATCGCGGCCGACTGGCCGGGCTTTCTGGCGCTGTTCGACGCCGCGGCGGCGCCGGGCGCCGCGGGCGACGCGGGCGCAGAGGACGCGCCGGGCGACCTGATCGCCGCGCTCGCCGTCTGGCTGGCGGCGCGCGACCGCTGCACCGACCCGATCGCGGCACTGGCCGGGGATAGTGAAATCGCGCGTCAAGTTGCGCAGATTTCCGCCGATCCGGGCTATGGCGACGATGGCAGCGAAACCCCCGAAGAGGCAGCGGCGGCGATGACCGTGTGGTTCGACGACCATGCGGGCGACTGGCGCACCGATTTCCCGCCGCCCGCCGATTTCTGGGGGCACGAGGAGGGGCAGTTCGGCGACCCCGCCTATGCCCGCGCGCTCGATGACGACGAGCTGGAAGTTTACGAAAACCTGCGCGCGGCCGAGGTCACCCCGCTGCTGATCGCGGGCGAAGCCGCGCGCCGCGCCTTTTTCGCTTTGCTCGATCCGGCGAACGATCAGGTTGCGGAGGGCGGAAGCGTGCGCAAAAGCGCCAGCGGCTGACGCGCTCCCCCCTTCGCCATCCCGGACGACATCTGCTCCCCGGCGAAAGCCGGGGTCCAGGGCGTCCTGAAGCAACGCCGGTCGTGGAGCGCCCTGGGCCCCGGCTTTCGCCGGGGAACGGACTTCGGGGCAAAAGCGCGGCGCACATCGCACATGGACTCGCCCACGCCCCGTCCCATAAAGGCCGCCCCATGTTCACCCATCGCCTTGCCACCCCCGCCGACCTCGACGCGCTGCGCGACGTGATGGCGCGCGCCATCGCCGAGCTGCAACGCGGCTTTCTCGACCCCGACCAGATCGCCGCAAGTCACGCGGTGATGGGGCTCGATACCCAGCTGATCGCCGACGGCACCTATTTCATCGTCGAGGCGGCGGCGGGGGACGGCGGCGCGCGCATCGCGGGCTGCGGCGGCTGGTCGCACCGCGCGACGCTCTATGGCGGCGACCATAGCGCCGATCTGCGCGACCCGGCGCCGCTCGACCCCGCGGTCGACGCCGCGCGCATCCGCGCGATGTACACCCACCCCGATTTCGCGCGGCGCGGCGTCGGGCGGCTGGTCATGGCGCTGTGCGAGGATGCGGCGCGCGCCGCGGGCTTTCGCCGCGCCGAAATGATGGCGACGCTGGCGGGCGAGCCGCTGAACCGCGCCTGCGGCTATGCGCCGATCGAGCGGATCGAGGCTCCCGGGCCGGGCGGCGCGCGGGTGCCGCTGATCCGCATGGGCAAGCCGCTGACCGGCGGCTAATCGGCGCAGCCCGCGGCGCGGCGGAGCAGGAATTCGCGTTCACGGTCGTTGCCCGCCAGCGCCGCCGCCGCCTCGAACGCCGCCTTCGCCTCGGCGGGGCGACCGGCGCGGAGCAGGAAGTCGCCGCGCGCGGCGGGCAGCGGGGCATAGTGGCGCAGCGCCGCGTCGCCCGCGATCTGGTCGACCAGCGCCAGTCCGGCGTCGGGGCCGAACGCCATGCTGTGCGCGACCGCGCGGTTCAGCTCGACCACGGGCGAAGGCATCACCTGCCCCAGCCGGTCGTACAGCGCCGCGATGCGCCGCCAGTCGGTGTCCTCGGCGCGGCGGGCGCGGGCGTGGCAGGCGGCGAGCGCGGCCTGCAACGCATAAGGTCCGTCGGCGCCGCCCAGCGCCTCGGCGCGCTCGAGCGCGTTGAGGCCGCGGCGGATGAGCAGCTGGTCCCAGCGCGCCCGGTTCTGCTCGGTCAGCGGCACGAACTGACCGTCAGGACCGGCGCGCGCCGCCAGCCGCGACGCCTGGATCTCGACCAACGCGAGCAGCCCCAGCACCTCGGGCTGCTCGGGCATCAGCCCGGCCAGGATGCGCGCCAGCCGCTGCGCCTCGGCACAGAGCGGCGGGCGGACCAGCGACGGCCCCGCGGTCGCGGCATAGCCTTCGTTGAAGATCAGATAGACGATTTCGAGCACCGACGGCAGCCGCGCCGCCAGCTCGGCGCCGCGGGGGACTTCGAACTGGACCCCGGCCTTGGCAATGGCTTTCTTGGCCCGGGTGATCCGCGCCGCGATCGCCGCTTCGTTGGAAAGGAACGCCCGTGCAATCTCCTCCACCGTCAGCCCGCCGACCAGCCGCAGCGTCAGCGCGGCGCGCGCCTCGGCGCCGATCACCGGGTGGCACGCGGCAAAGATCAGCCCCAGCAGCTCGTCGCCCAGCGGATCGTCGAGCGCCGCCTCGACCGCCGCGGCGCTCATGTCCTGCTCCTCGTCCAGTTCACGAGCGATTTCGGCATGTTTGCGGCTTTGCATCTGGGCGTGGCGGATGCCGTCGATCGCCCGCCGCTTCGCCGCCGCCATCAACCAGGCGCCGGGATTGTCGGGGACGCCGCGGGCGGGCCATTCGGTCAGCGCGACCAGCAGCGCATCCTGCGCCAGCTCCTCGGCGCGGTCGACGTCGCGGGTCAGCCGCGCCAGCCCGGCGATCAGCCGCGCCCGCTCGATCCGGAAAACCGCCTCGATGGTCCGATGGGTGGGGTCCGCCGCCATGCGCCACGGTTAGAGGCGCATGGCGGGGCAGGCAAGCGATCAGCCCTTCGCGAGCTTTTCGCCCACGCCGTCGTGGATCGCGGCGGCTTCGTCGGGGATGATGTCGGCGAAGTCTTCCATCTCGTACAGCGGGCGGATCTCGATCTCGCTCGGCCCGAACATCGGGTTGGGGCAGCGCTTCACCCATTCGACCGCTTCGTCCATGTCCTTGACTTCCCACAGCCAATAGCCGGCGACCAGTTCGCGCGTCTCGGCAAAGGGCCCGTCGATCACGGTGCGGCTGGGGCCATCGAAGGCGACGCGCTTGCCGAACGACGATGGCTTCAGGCCGTCACCGGCGACCAGCACCCCGGCATTGACCAGCTCCTCGTTGAACTTGCCCATGTCGACGAACATCTGGTCGAGCTCGGGCGACGCCGTCATCCCCTGTTCGCTGTCCTCGGTCGCTTTCACAAAAACCATCACGCGCATTCTTCATCTCCTTTTGGTCGGGCCAACAGCGGCGCCTGACCACATGACGAACGAGCCAGCGCCAAATCGACACAGGCTGCGAAAAAATTTTCAGGCGACCTCGGCCAGCGACTGCGGCGTCGCAAAACGCTGCCGATACTCGTGCGGCGACAGGCCGGTCAGGCGGTGGAACAATTTGCGGAAGGCCGCCGCATCCTCATATCCGACGCTCCATGCGACCTGGTCGACGGTGCGCCGCGTGAACTCCAGCAGCTCGCGGGCCTTGCCGACGCGCAGATGCTGGACATATTCGACCGGGGTCATGCCCGTCGCCGCCTTGAACCGGCGCTGGAACGTCCGCTCTTCCATCCCCGCTTCACCCGCCATCGCGGCGACCGCGACCGGCCCCGCGCCGCGTCCCTGCAACCAGTGCTGCACCTTCAGGATCGCCTCGTCGCCATGCGTCAGCCGCGGCGCGAAGCTGGCGTAATTCTTCTGCTCGCGCCCGCCGGGGTCGATCAGCAGGAACCGCGCGGTTTCCATCATCACCGTCGGCCCCAGCAGCCGCTCGACGATGCGCAGGCCAAGGTCTGTCCACGCCATCAGCCCGCCCGCTGTGACGATGTCGCCATCGTCGATCACCATGCGGTCGATCTCCAGCCGCACGTCGGGGAAACGCTCGCGGAACTGTTCGGCAAAGAACCAGTGCGTCGTCGCGGGGCGTCCGGCAAGCAGCCCGGTCGCCGCCAGCGCAAAGGCGCCGCCGCAATTCGACGCCAGCACGGCGCCATGCGCATGGCGATCGAGCAGCCAGCGGGCATAGGGTTCGACCTCGCCGGGCTCGAGCAGCTTGTGCAGGCTGCCCGGCGCGATCAGCACCGCGGGCGAATTGCCTGCGGGCTCGTCGGGATGGCTGTCGTAACAGCGCGCAAAACCCCCGCCCTCCTGCAATCGCCAATGGCTGGCGCGGATCGGCGCGCGGCCGTGCTGCACCGCGAACCGTCCCGCGATGTCGAACAGGTCGGTGATACCGTGGACCATGCCGATCTGGCAGTCGGGATAGAGCATCATCCCGACCTCGACGAGCGGTTGCGGCGCATCGGGCAGCTTCACTTTCGGCATGGCGAACCTTTTGTCGGAATCGGCCCGCATAATGTCGGGTCCGCCAATCCCGCGCAAGCCCGCTCTGGCCTATCTCTCCTTCATCGGGACGGACATCCCGCCCCCCTCGAAACGAAAGGAACCACGCCATGACCACGATCACCACCAAGGACGGTACGCACATCTTCTACAAGGACTGGGGTCCGAAGACCGGCCAGCCGATCATCTTTTCGCACGGCTGGCCGCTCAGCGCCGACGCCTGGGACGCCCAGATGGTGTTCTTTGCGGGCCAGGGTTTCCGGACCATCGCCCACGACCGCCGCAGCCATGGCCGCTCGGATCAGGTCTGGGAAAACAACAATATGGATCAATATGCCGACGATCTCGCCGAACTGATCGAACAGCTCGATCTTAAGGATATCATCCTCGTCGGCCATTCGACCGGCGGCGGCGAGGTCACCCGCTATATCGGTCGCCACGGCACGGCGCGCGTCGCCAAGATCGCACTGATCGGCGCGGTGCCGCCGCTGATGCTCAAGACCGAAGCCAATCCCGGCGGTCTGCCGATCGACGTGTTCGACGGCATCCGCAAAGGTACCTTCGACAATCGGCCGCAGTTCTTCAAGGATCTGACCATCCCCTTCTACGGCTATAATCGCGACGGCGCGGTGGTCAGCGAAGCGGTGCGCGACGATTTCGTGCGCCAGGGCATGATGGGCGGCCTCAAGGGCCAGCTCGACAGCATCCGCGCCTTTTCGGAAAGCGACTTCAACGCCGACCTCAAGAAGTTCGACATCCCGACCCTCGTCCTCCACGGCGACGACGACCAGATCGTTCCCGTCGACGCCTCGGCCCGCGCCACGGTCAAGATCGTCAAACAGGCGGTGCTGAAAATCTATGCAGGCGCCGACCATGGCCTGACGGTCACGCATCAGGACCGCTTCAACGCTGACCTTCTGGATTTCATCAACAGCTGATACACGGAGGCGCGGTCCAGCAGGGCCGCGCCTCCTCCTGCATCAAGGAGACAGACCATGACCAAACAGACCTTTCTCATCACCGGCGCATCGGACGGCATCGGCGCCGTCTATGCCGACCGCCTCGCCCGCCGCGGCCACAATCTGATCCTCGTCGCGCGCCGTGCCGACAAGCTGGCCGAGCTCGCCGACCGGCTGCGTCAAGACACCGGCGTGTCGGTCGACGTCATCGCCGCCGATCTCGCCAGCCCCGCAGACCTTGCCCGCGTCGAAGCGCGCCTGCGCGATGACGATGCGGTCACCGGCCTCATCAACAATGCCGGGATCGCGGGCGAAACCAGCTTTGTCGACGCCGACCCGGCGCATCTGACGGCGCTCATCAATCTCAACATCCTGGCGGCCACCCGGCTCGCCGCGGCGCTTGCCCCACGGCTTGCCGCGAAGGGCAGCGGGGCGATCATCAACATCAGCTCGGTAACCGCGCTGATCCCCGACGGCTTCACCGCCACCTACCCGGCCAGCAAGGCCTATGTGCTGGCGTTCAGCGAAGCATTGGACGTCGAACTCGGCGCCAAGGGCGTACGGATCCAAGCAGTGCTGCCGGGCGCCACGCGCACCCCGATCTGGACCGAGGAGCAACTGGCCAGCCTGCCCGCCGAAATCGTGATGGACGTGAACGACATGGTCGATGCCGCACTCGCCGGTTTCGATGCTGGCGAAACCGTCACTATTCCCGCGCTGCCCGACATGGCCGATTATGACGCCTATATCGCGGCGCGCGCGGCGCTTCGTCCCAACCTGTCGCTGGCGCGCCCCGCGCCACGCTATCTGTAAAGGAGGCGTGCCATGATCCTTGGTCTCACCATCCCGCAGTTCACCGCGCTGCACGTCGCAATCAGCCTGATCGCAATCGCCGCGGGGCTGATCGCCCTTCCCGCTTTCGCTCGCGGCCGGATCCTGCCGCGCACGACCGGCATCTTCCTGTGGACGACGCTACTCACCAGCCTGACGGGTTTCCTGTTCCCGATCGTCGCCTTCACCCCGGCGCTTGGTTTCGGCATCCTGTCGACGCTGATCCTCGTCGCGACCTTCTGGGCCTGGTACGGTCGCAAGCTCGTCGGCGGCGCCGCGACCATCTATGCGACCACCGCCACCCTCGCGCTCTATCTCAACATGTTCGTGCTGGTGGTACAGAGCTTCCTGAAAGTTCCCGCGCTCAACGCGCTGGCCCCCAATGGCACCGAACCGCCCTTCGCCATCGCCCAGGGCGCGCTGTTGATTGCCATGGTCGGGCTCGGCTATCTGGCGTTCAAGGCGGCCCGTCGCCGAACCGTCACGGTCTGAACACAACGGGATTATTGGCACAGGCGGCTTCGGCCGCCTTTGTCCGTTGTGTCGCCGTCAACCCCTCTTGCACGACCTTCCGTTTACGTTAAGGTCAGTTTCAAACTGCTACCGGAGAGTGATTCATGGCCCTGCCCCCCATTTTCGACCGCCTGCGCCTGCCCGTCATCGGCTCGCCCCTGTTCATCGTGTCGGGGCCGGAACTGGTGATCGCGCAGTGCAAGGCGGGCGTCGTGGGCAGCTTCCCGGCCCTGAACGCACGCCCCCAGACGTTGCTCGACGAATGGCTGCACCAGATCACCGAAGAACTCGCCGCGTGGGACCGCGACAATCCCGACCGGCTGTCGGCGCCTTACGCCGTCAACCAGATCGTCCATAAATCGAACGACCGGCTGGAACAGGACATCGCGACCTGCGCAAAATGGAAGGTGCCGATCACCATCACGTCATTGGGCGCGCGCGAGGAGCTCAACCAGGCGGTACATGGCTGGGGCGGCATCACGCTGCACGACGTCATCGACGACCGCTTTGCGCGGAAAGCGGTCGAAAAGGGCGCCGACGGTCTTATCCCCGTCGCCGCGGGCGCGGGCGGTCATGCCGGACGGCAATCGCCCTTCGCGCTGGTGCAGGAAATCCGCGAATGGTTCGATGGCCCCGTCGCGCTTTCGGGCGCGATCGGCCACGGCCGCTCGATCCTTGCCGCGCAGGCGTGCGGCGCCGACCTCGCCTATATCGGCAGCGCTTTCATCGCCACCGCCGAAGCCAACGCCGACCAAGGCTATAAGGATGGCATCGTCGAAGGCCGCGCCGCCGACATCGTCTATTCGAACCTGTTCACCGGGGTGCATGGCAATTACCTCCGCCAGTCGATCGTCGCCGCGGGCATGGACCCTGACAATCTGCCCGAAGGCGACCTGTCGACGATGAACTTCGGTTCGGGTGGCAACACCAAGGCCAAGGCGTGGAAAGACATCTGGGGATCGGGCCAGGGCATCGGCCCGGTGACCGCGGTCCGCCCCGTCGCCGACTTCGTCGCCGAACTCGAAGCGCAATATTTGGCAGCGCGGCGCGAGCTGGAGGCCAAGGTGAGGCTGTAACGCCAACGACTATGACGATTGCGAACCGGGAAGGCGATGTCTGCTTTGGAGTGAGAAGCGGACCTTTCGGATCCTCCCCGCTTGCGGGGAGGTGGCAGCGCGAAGCGCTGACGGAGGGGGGTGGCGTCCTTTAACGGCGCATCAGGTCGATAGCCCCCTCCACCGCCTTCGGCGGTCCCCCTCCCCGCAAGCGGGGAGGATCTCGATGGCAACTTCCGGTCGTTAACCGCCGCTCCGGTTCACGCCGCCAAACAACCGCTCGATCGCATCATCCAGATAGGGACGATCCACAAACAAGCGCATTGGATCGCGGCGGTTGGGCCAGAATCCGGCCCCGTGCCGGTCGGTCAGTGCACGGCGCGTCGTGTCCTGCAACAGTCGCAGCCGCATCACCGCGGTCCGCCGCGCAGCACGCGGATCCGACGCCGCGTGCTGCGCGAAATGGGCGCGAATACCCTCGACCCGCGCGGCAACGACGTCGCTATAGCCTTGATGCGGTCCGCGGTGCAGCGCGTGGCCCGACGACAGCGCCGTCCCCTCGCAGGCGGGCAGCATCACGCCGTTGCGATGGAAATCGGCGAGGACAAAGCGCTCGGTTTGCAAATGATCGAACATCGCAGCCATTTGCGCCCTGTGCAGCAGCGCGATCGGGATCAGGTGATGGCGCTGGAAGCCCGGTTGCGGTGGCGGTGCGCCCAGCCAACCGCGGCCCGGCATCAGCGATCGCGGCCAAACTCGACGACGACGGTCGATCGCGGTCCGCCGGTAGCGGGCGATGGCGACAGGTCGATCCACTCGCCGCTCTCCAGCCCGCGCATCGTGCGGTCGTGTCGTACTGGACCGTTCAGCATCATATCGAGCGCCAGTCGGGACAGCCGTTTCACCATGTCGGCGACCGTCCACCCCTCGGGGATCCGCGCTTCCAACTCCTGCCCGGCGAACAGTGCCAGTCCGCGCGTCCCCATGCTGGCACCGTCGGCATCCTCGCGGCGCCGAAACGCGACGAGGTGCAGAACCGGCGGCATGCCGCTCGCCAGCATTTCGGCGATCGCCGCGCGAAACTGCGCCGCGTCCGACCACAGCCGCGCGGGCGACCAAAAAAGGTGGCTGGCATCGAACAGGTCGATCAGCAGCACCAACATCTTGAAGAATTCGCGCATCTGCGTCGGCTGCGCAGTCGCCGACGCGGGCTCGTCGGTCGGTTCGGGTACGAACATCCAGCAATGATCGTCGCCGCGCCACTCGCGCGGCAGGCTGGCGGCGAGCAAACTGGTCGACGGATGGTCGGGATCGGCGGCGTCGAGCGCATGATCCGTAGCGGGACCAGCCAGCACCGCGACCGCCCCGAAACGCAGGCGAAAGCGCGGCGGACCACCATCGGCAGCGTCAAGCGCGACCGGTTCGGGCCGCAATCCCATATGGCGCAGCGCCGTTTCCAGCGCGTCCGCCGACTGCCCCCGCATCGCCCCGCCGACGATCAGCCCGAAAGGTTCGGGCGGCACCGGCAGGATCAGATCGTCCGTGTTCCCCGCGCCCATCTCGCCGGCCAACCTCCATCGCCTCGCGCCCGCATCGCAAGACCGGCGGCAATGATCAAACGCATAATTGCCGATGACGGCGAGTTAATCCGGTCGGCCGCGTCAGATTGCAACCTGACTGCCCAGTTCGACCACGCGATTGGTCGGCAGCCGGAAATATTCCATGGCGCTTTCCGAATTGCGCAGCATCCACGCGAACAGCTTTTCGCGCCAGATCGGCATCCCCGGCTTGCTCGCCGCGATCAGCGTCTGGCGCGACAGGAAAAAGCTCGTCTCCAGCATCTTGAACTCGCCGCCGCAGCTCGTCACGCGCTTGAGCGCGTCGGGAACGTCGATCGGCTGCATAAAGCCATAGTTCAGGATCAGCCGATGGAACCCCTGCCCCAGATCCTCGAGCGCGCAATGATTTTCCTCGCGCACGAAAGGCACGTCGGCGACCTTGATCGTCAGCAGGATGATCCGCTGATGCAGCACCTTGTTGTGCTTCAAATTGTGGAGCAGCGCATGGGGTACCCCGTCGCTGCTCGATGTCATGAACACCGCCGTGCCCGGTACGCGCGTCGCGCTGTTCGCCGCCGATTTGACAAACACCGGGATCGGCATCGCGCCTTCGGCCATTTCCTGCTGCATCAGCTTGCGCCCGCGCGACCAGGTGGTGAGCATCGTGAAGATGATCAGCCCGATCACCAGCGGCACCCAGCCGCCATCGGGCACCTTGATCAGATTGGCGCCGAAATAGGCGATATCGACGATGAAGAACACCGCCAGCACCGGCAATGCCTTCCACGCCGGCCATTTCCACAAGGTGAAGAGGACGACCGACAGCAGGCAGGTGTCGATGAACATCGCGCCGGTGACCGCGATGCCGTAAGCGGCAGCGAGATTGCTCGACGAACCAAAGAACAACACCAGGATGATCACCATGATCATCAGGAACCAGTTGACCACGGGGATGTAGATCTGCCCCGCCGCCGATGCGCTGGTGTGTTCGACGCGGAGGCGCGGGATGAAGCCGAGCTGGATCGCCTGCTGGGTCAGCGAGAAGGCGCCCGAAATCACCGCCTGGCTGGCGATGATCGTCGCCAGCAGCGCGAGGATGACGACCGGCACCTCCAGATATTGCGGCATCATCTGGAAAAACGGATCGGAGATGAGGTCGGCGCGCGGCCCGGCTTCGGCGGCCAGCACCATTGCGCCCTGCCCCATATAGTTGAGCATCAACGCGGGCAGCACGAACGCCAGCCAACTGATCCCGATCGGCCCGCGCCCGAAATGGCCCATGTCGGCATAGAGCGCCTCGGCGCCCGTCACCGCGAGGACCACCGCGCCCAAGGCGATGAACGCGGTAAACCCATCGACGTAAAAGAAGCGCAGCGCGTTCACCGGATTGATCGTCTCGACGATGATCCAGGGATTATCCGCAATGTGCATGATGCCTAGCCCCGCCAGCGTCAGGAAATAGAGCAGCATGATCGGCCCGAACAGCGCGCCTACCTTGGCCGTGCCGCGTGACTGGATCGCGAACAGACCGATCAGGATCGTCAGCGCGATCGGGACGATATAGGGCGCAAACCCGGGGTTGATATAGCGCAGCCCCTCGGTCGCCGACAGCACCGACATCGCCGGGGTGATCATGCTGTCGCCATAGAAAAGCGCGGTCGCGAAGACGCCGAGCAGGATGATCGGCCAGGTCCAGCGCTTTTCCCCCGACGATCGGCTGATCAGCGCGAGCAGCGCGAGACTGCCGCCCTCGCCCTTGTTGTCGGCCTTCATGATCGTCAGCACATATTTGAAGGTGACGACCAGCATCATCGACCAGAACACCAGGCTCAGCACACCATAGATGTGCAGCCGATCGGGTTCGATCGGGTGATGCCCGGCAAAGGTCTCGCGAAACGCATAGAGCGGGCTGGTGCCGATGTCGCCGAACACGACGCCGACCGCGCCGACGGCAAGCTTCAGCTTGCCATCGCCTTGATGTCCGTGGCCATGATGGCCGGTATCGGCGGCGACCGGTGCGGCGCTTGGCGCGCCTGCGGCCCCCTGTTGCGACTCAGCAGTCATCGCGCGCCTTTAGACGAGCCAGCGCCTTTGGAATAGGTTTCAATTCGGGACGCCCGCCGCCGCTCCGGGAGCGTCATCGGCCGGTGGCGGCGGCAGCTGCGGCCCGAGCGCCTGCCGCAGCTGACCCAGCCGCATTTCCAGGTCGGCGCGCCACGGCGCGTCGGCGGGGCTGCGCACCAGAAGCTCGCTCCACACCGCCTCGGCGCCCTTCAGGTCGCCGCCCTGCGCGAGCGCGAGCCCCGCGAAAAAGGGCGGCGCGGGGTGCGAGGGATCGCGCTTCGCCGCCTCGTCGAAGGCGAGCGCCGCCGCGGGCGACATCATGCCACCGCCATGCGCCGCAAGTGCGTTACCGAGCCCGACCCACAGATCGACATTGTCGGGATATTTCTGAAGCCCCTTTTCGAGCGTCTGCGCCGCGAGCTCGGTCTTGCCGGTGCGCGCAAAGCCGTCGGACATGCCGAGCCACTGCGCCGCAGGGCCAAAGCGGTCCGCCATCCCCTGCCGCTGGTCGGTCAGCGCCTCGCCGAACCCCTCGGGCTCCTCGGGCGCGGCGACCGGCTTGCCCGCGAGCGACGGACTACCCTGCAGCGCATAGCCTGCAAGCCCCAGCATCACCGCCGCCCCCGCGAGCGGCCGCGCCGCCGCGGGCAGCTTGCCGAGCCAGAAGATGCCGCCGACCGTCAGCGCCGCGACGAGCAATACCCAGAGCCAGATCATGCCGCATCCTCTCCATCGCTCGCGCCGCGCCGGAAGCGGCCAAAGGCAAGCCAGCCGCCGATCGCGAGGAACAGCAAAGGCCCGAGCCACAGGAACGCCGTCGCCGCATCGAACGGCGGATCATAGCTCACCCAATTGCCATAGCGCGCGACGAGCCACGTCTTGATTTCGCCGGGGCTTTCGCCCGCCGCGATCTTGCTGCGCACCTCATGCCGCATATCGCCCGCCAAGGGCGCGTCCGAATCGGCGATCGACTGCCCCTGACAGACAAGGCAGCGCAATTCCTCCATCAGCGCCTTGGCGCGCGCTTCCTGCGCCGGGTCTTTGAGCTGCTGATAGGCATAGGGTGCGGGGGGCAAGCGGTCCTGTGCGAGCGATAACGACGAGAACATACCAGTAGCGGCCAGCAGCAGCGCCGCCAAAAGCCATGCTCCCCCGCGAAAGCGGGGGTCCAGGGCGACCTTGCGCCCACGTCGCACTTTGCCGCCCTGGACCCCCGCTTTCGCGGGGGAGCGCGACGAGGTGGAGCATGTCTTGCTCACTTCATCGCCTCGAGCTTGGCGATGATCTCGGGCACCTGATCGGCCAGGATAACCCCCTGGATCTGTTCGCGGATGATCCCCTTGCCGTCGATCAGGAAGGTTTCGGGAACCCCCGACGATCCCAAGGCAATCTGCACGCTCGACTGCATGTCGGCGCCGATCCGGTCGAAGGGATTGCCATATTCGTTCAGGAACATCGCGACATCTTCGGGCCGGTCGCGGATCGCGATGCCGTCGATCGGCACCCCCGCGGCCTTCAGCGCCTCGAGCTGCGGCGCCTCGGCGCGGCACGGAATGCACCAGCTTGCGAACACATTGACGAGGCGCGGTTTGCCGTCGGCGAGCTGGCTGCTCTTCAGCCCCTCGACCCCCGCGGTCGCGGGCGGCAGGTCGAACAGCGGCATCGGCTTGTCGATCCACTGCGACTGGATCAGCGTCTCGGCAGGGGTCACCAGCCGGTAGATGAAGGCGCCGAACAGCAGCCCCATGATCGCCAGCGGTACAAAAAGGACCCAGCGGTTCTTCATGGCGCAAATCGTTCCTCTGCCTTGCGCGCGCGCCGCGCGCGCCAGATTGCCAAAAGCTGCGCGCGACCGAGCATCGACAGCGCCGCACCGACAGCGATCAGCCCGCCGCCCAGCCAGATCCACCACACCAGCGGCTTCCACCACAGGCGGATCTGGTATCGATCGGCGCGCCCGTCGTCACCCGTCACCGGCTGGCCAAGCACCGCATAGAGCTGCCCGCCCGGCCGCGTGAGCAATGCCGCCTCGTTCGTCTCGGTCGGCGCGGTACCCATCAGCCCCGGAAAGGTGCGCGCTTCGGGCTTCATCGTAAAGCTCGTCCCCGACGACGACGTCGCGACCAGCGTCCCCTCGATCGCGGTATAGTTCGGCCCGGCGACCGGTTTCACGCCGACGAATTTCACCGAAAAATCGCCGATCCGGATGTCGTCGCCCGGCGCCGCCGCAACCAGCCGTTCCTTGATGAAGGCGCTTTCGGCGCCCATCCCGGCAAGGCACACCGCGACGCCGAAATGCGCCACCACCATGCCCCATGTCGGCAGCGGCGTGCGGCGCAGGTTGCGTCCCCACAGCGGCGCGAGGCTCGCCACCGCGACGATCCCCGCGACGGTCATGCCGAGCAGCGGCAATATTCCAACCTTGCCGCCGAACAGGATCAGGGCGAACAGCACCGCCGAGCCCGCGAAGATCGCGAGCGGCAGGCGCGACCAAAGCCGCTTCCCGTCATCCTTGCGCCAGCTCAGCAGCGGTCCCGCGACCATGACAAGGCAGAGGATCAGCGCGAGCGGGCCCGCGACGCGGTTGTAATAGGGCGGTCCCACCGAAATTTTCTCGCCCATCGCCTCGGCGACGATCGGATAGAGCGTGCCGAGCAGCACGAGCGCAAGGATCGTCGTCAGCAGCAGATTGTTGATGACGAGCGAGCCCTCGCGGCTCAGCAGCGCGAATTTCTTGCCCTCGGCGACCGCCCCGGCGCGCAGCGCAAACAGGGTGAGCGCGCCGCCGATATAGATCGCCATCAGCACAAGCAGGAAAGTGCCGCGCTCGGGGTCGACCGCAAAGCTATGGACGCTGGTAAGCAGCCCCGACCGGACGATGAAGGTGCCGACCATCGACATCGAAAAACCGATCACCGCGAGCATCACCGTCCACGCGCGCAAGGCATTGCGCGTCGCGGTCACCGCGACCGAATGGAGCAAGGCCGCGCCCGCGAGCCAGGGGACGAGCGAAACATTCTCGACCGGATCCCAGAACCACCAGCCGCCCCAGCCAAGCTCATAATAGGCCCAATAGCTGCCCGCGGTGATGCCCAGCGTCAGGAAAATCCAGCTGCCGAGCACCCACGGCCGCATCGCGCGCGCGAACGCCGGGCCGATCTCGCGCGTGATCAGCGCGCCGACGGCAAAGCTGAACGCTACCGAAAGCCCGACATAGCCGACGTAAAGCGTCGGCGGGTGGAAGGCCAAACCGATGTCCTGGAGCAGCGGGTTGAGCCCCTGCCCGTCGGGCGGCGCAACCGGCAGCCGCTTGAACGGGTTCGACGAGAAGAGCAGGAACGCGAAAAAGCCGATGCTCAGTGCCGCCTGCGCGGCGAGCGTGGCAATCAGCGTATCCTCGCGCAGCCTCTTCTCGAAAATCGCGATCAGCCCGCCCGACAGCGACAGGATCATCAACCACAGCAGCATCGACCCTTCGTGATTGCCCCACGTTCCCGCGACCTTGAAGATCATCGGTTTCAGGCTGTTGCTGTTGCGCGCGACAAGTTCGACCGACATGTCCGACCGCACGAACAGCGCGATCAAAAGCCCGAACGCCGCCGCGGTAAGCACGCCCTGCGCGACGCTTGCGGGGCGCACGAGCGCGCCCAGATCCTTCGGCCCGCCGCGCAGGAACAATATCCCCGCGACCAGCGACAGGCACGCCAGCGCGGCCGCGATCCACAGCAGCGCGAGGCCGAGTTCGGCGATCATTGGGCGACCACTCCACCATTCGTCATCCCGGCGGAGGCCGGGATCTCGCCGGTGCGTTCGAATGCTAAGGGCGAGACCCCGGCCTTCGCCGGGGTGACGACGAGGTGGTGAGTTGTCATACTTTGGGCGCCGCCTTCATATTCTTCGGCATCTCACCCATCTGCGGCGGCATATAGCGCTCGTCATGCTTCGCCAGGATGCGGTCGGCGACAAAGGTTCCGTCGGCGCGCATCCGGCCGTCGGCGACCATCCCGCTTTCTTCGCCAAACAGATCCGGGACGATGCCGGTATATTCGACCGGCACCGACGCCTTGCCGTCGGTCGCGACAAAACGGATGGTCAGCCCGTCGCTCTGGCGCTTGATGCTGCCCTTGGCAACCATGCCGCCCAGCCGCATCGCCTCGCCAACCGCGGCCTTGCCGCCTTGCACTTCAACCGGCGTGCGGAAATAGGCCGCCTCGTCGCGCAGCGCGCTCGCCGCGAGCACGCCAGCGCCGGCGACGCCGACCAGCGCGACCAGCGCCAGCACCAATCGTTGATGTTTCGCCTTCATGTGCGGTCCCGGCGCAGCGCATCGCTACGCCGCTCGGCCTTCGCCATAGCGCGCCAGCTCGACCACAGCACGGCGCCGGTGAGCAGCACCGTCAGTCCGTAAGCTGCCGCCACATAGGCCCATTGGCCGCTGCCGCTGATCACCCCCGTCACCCGTCAATCCTCCTCGTCGGCGAGCCGCCGTAGCCGCGCCGCAACGCGGTTGTCGGCAATGATCCGCCGCATCCGCATCAGCACGATCGCGCCGAATAACAGCGAAAAACCGAGCAAGGTCAAGCCCAACGGCCACAGCAGCGCATTGTCGATGCTCGACCCGCGCAAGGTGATGCTCGGCCCCTGGTGCAGGCTGTTCCACCACACGACGCTGCGGTTGATGATCGGAATGTTGATCGCGCCCACCAGCGCATAGATCGCCGCGCCGCGCGACAGCGAGCCGCCCTGCCGCTGCCCCTCGTCGCCATTGGTCAGCGCGATAAAGCCCGCATAAAGGAACAGCAGGACGAGCATTGACGTCATCCGCCCGTCCCATTCCCACCAGGTTCCCCACGTCGGCTTGCCCCAGATCGACCCGGTGGCGAGGCACAGCGCGGTGAACAGCATCCCCGGCACCGCGATCGCGCGCGCGGCGATACCCGACAGCGGGTGGCGCCACACCAGCTGGATCAACCCCGCAAGAGCCAGCGACGTCCAGCCGCCCATCCCGAGCCACGCCGCCGGGACATGGACATAAAGAATCCGTGCCGTTTCGCCCTGCTTATAGTCGCCCGGCACCTGCGTCAGCCCGGCCCACGCGCCCGCCAGCACGAGCAAAAGGCCAACACCGAGCAACCATGGCGTCAGCGGCCTGGCGATCGCCAGAAAACGGGTCGGATTCGCATAAGCGTGCATCGGTTCGCGTCCTTAGGGGAGCCCGGCGTAGGGGTCCAGCAATTTGCCCGATGCGACCCGGCGGCGCGGTGTCGCCTGTGCGGCGCGCGCAAACGGCTGCTTAAGGCCGAAGCAAGACGTCGCCCCCGCGCAGGCGGGGGCCGCTGTCGGTTTACGCTGCGACACAGGACAAGGCCGGTAGCGGCCCCCGCCTGCGCGGGGGCGACGGTCTATTAGAACGGCAGCTCCTCACCCCAACCCGGCCAAACCCCGCGCTAACCCTCCGGCCGCGTCCAGATCCAGCTGCCCCCCACCGCCGCCGCGATGATCGGCGCCATCATCCACGGCCAGGGGGCGAACAACAATGCCAGCACGATGCTGAACGCAAAAGCCAGTGTCGCCGCAATCTTCCCCTTGCGGCTGATCGCGCCCTTTTCACGCCATGCGACAATATGATGCCCAAAGGCGGGATGGCCCAGCAGCCACGCCTCGAGCCGCGGCGACGATCGCGCGAAACAGAAGGCCGCCAGAATTACCAGCGGCACCGTCGGCAGCAACGGCAAAAAAGCGCCCACCGCGCCGATCGCCAGCGACGCCCAGCCGCCGACCAGATACAAATGCCGCTTCATTGCGGGGTGGCTTAGCGGATTTCACAATCGACGCCAGCCCACTTCCCGTCGCCCCCGCGCAGACGGGGGCCGCAGTCGGTTTACGCAGCAGCGCGGGAATAGGCGGCTAGCGGCCCCCGCCTGCGCGGGGACGACGTTTTTCCTATCCCCGCCCGATCAGCTTCTGCGCCATCCGGTCGGCCACCGCCGACGCCGGCGTACCGCTCGCCTTGCTCTCGGCCCAGATCTCGGCGAGGCGGCCGGGGATCAGGTGGATGCGGCTCTCGACCTCTTCGCGGCTGCCCTGCCCCAGATATTCCAGCGCGACATTGATGATGCCGCCCGCGTTGATGACATAGTCGGGGGCATAGGTGATGCCGCGATCGTGAATGCGCTGACCGTCGGCGGCGGTCGCCAGCTGGTTGTTCGCGCCGCCCGCAACGATCGGTACGCGCAGCTTTTCGATGCTGCGTTCGGTCAGGATCGCGCCCAGCGCATTCGGGCTCAGCACATCGGCCTCGATCTCCATGATCGCCGCCGAATCGGCGAGCTCGGCGCCCAGTTCTTCGGCGAGTTCCTTGGCGCGCGTCAGGTTGACGTCGGCCAGCGTCAGCTTGGCGCCCTCGGCAGCCAGCCGCCGCGCGACGCCGCCGCCGACGCTCCCGACGCCCTGGATCGCGATCCGCACGTCCTTGGCGCTGTCGGTCCCCAGCCCCTGCTTGATTGCCGCCTTGATGCCCAGATAGACGCCGAGCGCGGTCAGCGGGCCGGGATCGCCGCCCGCTTCGCCGCTCGCGACGGGCAGCCCGCTGACATGCTTGGTATGCTTCGAAATCGCGACCATGTCGGCGTCGGACATGCCGACATCTTCGGCCGTCACATAGGCGCCGCCCAGCGACTCGACCGCGCGCCCGAACGCCGCGAGCAGTTCGGGGGTCTTCGCCGCGCCCTCATCGGCCAGAATCACGCCCTTGCCGCCGCCCATCGGCAGGCCGGCCATGGCATTTTTATAGCTCATGCCGCGCGACAGGCGCAGCGCGTCGGTGATCGCCGCGGCGCGCTGCGGATAGTGCCAGTAGCGTACGCCGCCCGCGCCCGGGCCAAGATGCGTCGAATGAACCGCAATGACCGCCGTTAGCCCGCTGGCCCGATCGCGGAACATGTGAACATGCTCATGATCGTCAAAATCGGCGAAATCCCAGACTGCGGACATGGATTCGATCCTTGCGTTAAAAAATTACGTCAAGGCGTAATAATCAGACGCGAGCGCAGAGTCACGTCGAAACGCGGTCCGAACGATTGCCTCGAAAGTCTCGGGAAAAGATGGGGCGACCAACGGGGCTCGAACCCGCGACCTCCGGTACCACAAACCGGCGCTCTAACCAACTGAGCTATGGTCGCCACACAGGACGGGGACGCGAAATGCGACCTCGACAGCGCGCGGCGAATAGGCGCGGGGGTGGCCCTTCGTCAAGCATTGTTCGCACGCGCTTCCCTGCTAAAAAGCGCGCCATGGCTGCGAATGAACATGTCGATATGACGACTTCGGGCGCCGATCGCACCGCGGCGCGGCTCGCCGCGATCCCCGGCATCCGCCGCGCGCCGACGCCAAAGCTTGAACAGTTCATGCTTTCGCGCTTTCTCGACCCCGAAGCCTGCGCCGCGCTGATCGCCCAGATCGACCGCGATGTGCGCCCGTCGACGATCGCCGATCCCAATGGCGACGACGCCTTTCGCACCAGCACGACATGCGATCTCGACCACCGCGACCCGCTGGTGATCGCGCTCAACAATCGCCTCCACGACCTCACCGGCATCCCGCTCGAATTTGGCGAGCCGATGCAGGGGCAGCGTTACGATGTCGGCCAGGAATTCAAGGCGCACACCGATTATTTCGACCCGCATGGGGCCGACTGGGAAACCTATTGCGCGGTTCCGGGCCAGCGCAGCTGGACGCTGATGATCTATCTCAACGAGCCCGCAGCGGGCGGCGCGACGCGCTTTCTGGCGACCGGAAAGCTGCACCAGCCCGAGGTCGGCAAGCTGCTCGCGTGGAACAATGTGCGGCCCGATGGCACGACGAACCCCGACACGCTCCATCACGGGATGAAGGTGCGCAAGGGGCGCAAATATATCATCACCAAATGGTTCCGCGAACGGCCGTGGCCATGGGCGGAGGGGGAGCTGGGGTAAACCTGCTCAGAACCCCGTTCGTGTCGAGCGAAGTCGAGACACGCTGCGTTCGTGCTTGGCCTCGTGTGTCTCGACTTCGCTCGACACGAACGGAATAGGGGAGTCGGCCAAAACCAACTCCCCGATCCGCTTACTTCACCAACCGATACTGAAAATTCAGCGTCAGCGTGTTCGCGACCTGCCCCGGTTCGACCGGCGTTGCCTTCGCCTCGGCGGCCATCAGTCCGCGCCCATAGGGCATCGGCGGTTGCGGCCCGCCAAAGCTGCCGCCTTCGCTGATCGACACCAGCTCGGCGCCGCGATAGCCCGCGAGCCGCGCATAGTCCGCCGCCTTCGCCTCGGCGGCCTTGATCGCTGCGCCGCGCGCGCCGACCAGCTGGGCATCGGCGTCCTTCATGCCGAACCACGGACCCTCGATATTGGTACCGCCCGCGGCCACCAGCGCGTCGAGCAGCGGGCCGATGTCGTCGATCTTCCCCGTCGTCGCGCGCACGGTGTTGCTGACATGATAGCCGATGAAGCGCGGCGGCTGGCCATTGCCCTGATTGCTGTAATCATATTGCGGCGACAGGTTGATGCCGCTCGTCTGGATGTCCTCGGGCTTGATCCCGCGCGCCTTGGCGGCGGCGATCAGCTTGTCCATCGCCGCGGCATTGGCGCGCATCGCTTCGACCGCGGTCGGCGCGGTCGTCGTCACGCCGGCGCCGACGGTCGCCTGATCGGGACGCGAACGCACCTCTTCATTGACGCTGAAGCTCAGGATCGGACCCTGCACCGTTGCTGCCGTCACCGTCGAACCTCCTTGCTGCGCCAGCGCGGGCGTCGCCGCCATCAGCGCCAGTCCGGTTGCCATAACGGCGAACAATTGCTTCGTCATTTCATTCTCCTGTCGGCCGGACCCCCGGCCAGTTGTGAAATCCGGTTCCGTAACGCTGACGGAGCAGACCCGTTCCGGCCTTTGTGCGCTCGGCGCTTGCATGATGCTGAACGCGCCAGTAGCGAGCCGTTCATCATGGCAGCACCGATTTTATCTTACGAAGGCCTTGGCCTTGTGCAGGGCAGCGGCTGGCTGTTCCAGGATCTCGACATCTATGTCGGCGAACGCGACCGGCTGGCGCTGATCGGGCGCAACGGCGCGGGCAAGACGACCTTGCTCAAATTGCTCGCGGGCCGGATCGAGCCCGACAAGGGCAAGCGCGTCATCGTCCCCGGCACCCATGTCGTGATGCTCGAACAGGAACCCGATTTTTCGGGTTTCGCGACGTTGATGGACTTTGCCGTCGCCGCTCCGAATGCGCCGGAAGAATTTGAAGTCGCCGCGATCGCCGACCAGCTCGGCATCGACATGAGCCGCACCGCCGCCAGCGCCTCGGGCGGCGAGCGCCGCCGCGCTGCGCTCGCCCGCGCCCTCGCGCAAAACCCCGACGTGCTGCTGCTCGACGAGCCGACCAACCATCTCGACCTCGCCGCGATCGACTGGCTCGAAAGCTGGCTCGCGCGTTACACCGGGGCGTTTGTGGCGATCAGCCACGACCGCACTTTCCTCACCCGCCTGACGCGCCAGACCTTGTGGCTCGACCGCGGCAGCATTCGCCGCAAGGAAATCGGCTTCGGCGGCTTCGAGGAATGGAGCGACGCCGTCACCGCCGAAGAAGTCCGCGCCGCGCA
Source organism: Sphingopyxis microcysteis (assembly GCF_012274265.1). Taxonomy (GTDB): domain Bacteria; phylum Pseudomonadota; class Alphaproteobacteria; order Sphingomonadales; family Sphingomonadaceae; genus Sphingopyxis; species Sphingopyxis microcysteis. The sequence continues at coordinate 431,952 of NZ_JAANYY010000002.1, read as the reverse complement.
GCGCCTCGATTCCAAACTGCGGCTCGAGGCACACTGGCTCGAACGCGGCGTCACCGCGCGGCGCAAGCGCAACCAGGGCCGGCTCGAGAAGCTGAAGGAAATGCGCGCGACCCGCGCCGCGATGATCGGCGGCCCCGGCGTCGCCAAATTGGGCCTCGCCAACGACGATGTGCGCTCGAAATCCGTCATTGTGGCGGAGAACATCTCGAAAAGCTTTGGCGACCGCACGATCATCAAGAATTTCGATTTCCGCGTCCAGCGCGGCGACCGCATCGGCATCGTCGGCGCCAATGGCGCGGGCAAATCGACCCTGCTCAAACTGCTCACCGGCGAAATTACGCCCGACAGCGGCACCATCACCCTCGCCCCGACGCTCGACGGCATCGTCATCGACCAGCAGCGCAGCCTGCTCTCGCCCGACAAGACCGTCCGCGACATCCTCGCCGACGGCGGCGACTGGGTCGAGGTGCGCGGGGTGAAGAAGCACATCCAGGGCTATTTGAAGGAGTTCCTCTTCAACCCCGGCGTCGTCGAGGCCAGCGTCGGCGCGCTGTCGGGCGGCGAACGCTCGCGGCTACTGCTCGCGCGCGAATTTGCCCGCGAATCGAACCTGCTCGTGCTCGACGAGCCGACCAACGACCTCGACCTCGAAACGCTCGACCTGTTGCAGGAAGTCATCGCCGACTATGCCGGCACCGTGCTGCTGGTCAGCCACGACCGCGACTTTCTCGACCGCACCGTCACCGTGACGCTCGGCCTCGACGGGTCGGGCAAGGTCGACATCGTCGCGGGCGGCTATGCCGACTGGGAAGCCAAGCGGGTCAAGCCGAACACCGCCAAGGAAAAGGCGGCACCAACCGCCGCCCCGCCGCCGCCCACCGCGCGCAAGAAGCTGAGCTACAAGGATCAGCGCGACTATGATTTGCTGCCGGGCCGGATCGAGGAAATCGAGGCGGAGATGGCAGCGGCAGAAGTCGAGCTGTCGGACGGCACTTTGTTCACGCGCGACCATGCAAAATTCACGGCGCTGACGAGCAAGCTGGAAAAGTTACGTGAGGAAAAGGCGGCAGCCGAAGATCGCTGGCTCGAGCTCGCCGAAGCGGTCGAGGCGCTGGGGTAATATTGGCACGCCGCGTCCACTTTGGGGTGGGAAGCGGACGTAGCGATCCTCCCCGGAACGGGGAGGGGGACCAGCGAAGCTGGTGGAGGGGCACCGTCGGTTTGCCTTGCCGCCGAAGTCGTGATCCATTGCGACGTTCCCGGAACGCTTGGCTCTTCCAGCCCGGCGCTGCGGTAACCTCCTGTGCCCCTCCACCACCCTTCGGGTGGTCCCCCTCCCCCGTTGGGGGAGGATCGGCTACGTCCGTAACCGGTCATTTGTGGCCGCGCACTCTCTCACCCCGTCCCATAAAACCGCGCTAGCCGGTCCAGCGCCAGCCCCAGCACCAGCTTCCCCGACCGCGCTGGCCAGCCCAGCCCCTTCTCCGCTCCGGCAATCCCCTCGCCCGCGCAAATCACGCGCCAGCAGATGTCGGCCAACCCCGGCCCCGCGGCGTCGAGCGCCGCATGAAAGCGCCGGTGGGCATCGATCCGCGCCAGCGACGCATCCGCCGCGCGCGCGCCGCCACGGCTCTTCGCGGGCGGCGCCGCATCCCAGCGCATCGTCACCCGCGCCGCGAGCCCCGCGCGCTCGTAATCGGCGCGCAGCCGTTCGCCCGCATTGAGTTGCGCCGGCGTCAGATGCCCGCGCGCCGCCAACCAGGCGATCGGACTCTCGGCGATATTCACCGTCACCTGCCGCATCATCTGCGGACCGCTTTTATCGGGATCGATGCGGTCGTCGGGATGCAGGCGGGTGGCAAGCTGGCGTGCGGTCATGGCAATCTCCTTGATTCGAAGACAGGTCTTGACACTGGAATATTTTGTAGGAAAGAAGAAACCGATTTGGTTATTCGAGGATCTTGCAATGATCAACAGCATCCGCGCCGTGCGCCGCGCCAAGGGACTGACGCTGGAGGAGGTCGGCGCGCGCTGCGATCCGCCGACCACCGCGCAGACGATCGGCCGCCTGGAAACCGGCACGCGCAACCTGTCGCTCACCTGGATGAACCGCATCGCCGCCGCGCTGGGGGTCGATGCCGCCGAGCTGGTGCAGTTGCCGCAGGATACCCAGCTCACCATCACCGCGCACCTTGGTGCCGATGGCGCGCAGGCGCCGACGCGCGTCGAACAGGCGCTGACCGCGCGACCGGGGGAGGATATGGTCGCGGTCCGCGTTACCTCATCGATCGGCGACTATCGTGCCGGCGATGAAATCTGGTGTCGCCGGATCACCGGCGACTGGGCCAGCGCGCTCAACCGCGACCTGCTCGTTCCCCGCCCCGCCGGGCGCTTCTTCTTCGCGCGCCTGCTCAACGTCGATGGTGAGAAACTGCACCTGCTGCCGCTCGGTACCGGCGCGCGGCAACAGGTGGTCAGCAATCCCCCATGGGCGGCGGTCGCGGTGCGGCTGATTCGATCGCTCTAATTCACCCCGTTTGCCCTGAGCTTGTCGAAGGGCCGACCTTTCTTTCACCGACGCCAAGGAAAAACGGTGCTTCGACAAGCTCAGCACAAACGGTTGAGAGGGCGGACATGACGCCCCTCCGCGTCCTCAGCATCGCCACCCTCTTCCCCGACGCCGCGCGCCCGAACTTCGGGCTGTTCGTCGAACGCAGCCTCAGCGCACTCGCCGCGCAGCCGGGGATCGAGCTCACCATCGTCGCGCCGGTCGGCCTGCCGCCCTTCCCGCTCTCGCTCCACCCGCGCTACCGCAAGCTCCGCGGCCTGCCGCGAACCGAAAGCTGGCACAGCCTCACCGTCCATCGCCCGCGCTTCACGCTCATCCCGCGCGTCGGCGCTCGCCTGAACCCGGCGATGGTGTCGCGCGCGGTGCTGGCGGCGGTGCGCGGCCAGACCTTCGACGTCCTCGACGCGCAATTTTTCTACCCCGACGGCCCCGCCGCGATGCGCGTCGCCGATGCCCTTGCCCTGCCCTTTTCGGTCAAAGCGCGCGGCGCTGACATCAGCCATTTCGGCCATGACCCAGCGACCGCACCGCAACTGATCGCCGCCGCCGACAAGGCCGCGGGCCTGCTCGCGGTCTCCGAAGCGATGCGCCGCGACATGGCGGCGATCGGCATCGATCCGGCCAAGATCGCGGTCCATTACACCGGCATCGACCGCGCGCGCTTTGCCCCCGGCGACCGCGCCGCGGCGCGCGCGGCGCTCGGTATCGACGACGCGCCGACGATCCTGACCGTCGGCGCCCTCATCCCGCGCAAGGGGCAGGAACTGGTGATCGAGGCGCTCGCCGCGCTTCCCGGCGTCCACTATTATCTCGCAGGTGCCGGCGAAGCCGAAGGGCGCTATCGCGCGCTGGCCCAGCGGCTCGGCGTCGCCGACCGCGTGCAATTCATGGGTCCGGTCGCGAACGCCGACCTGCCGCTGCTCTACCGCGCCGCCGACGCGGTGGTGATGCCGTCGGTCAGCGAAGGGCTGGCCAATGCGTGGGTCGAGGCGATCGCCTGCGGCACCCCGATCGTGATCAGCGACGCGGGCGGCGCCGCCGAACTGGTCACCTCGCCCGTCGCGGGCCGGATTGCCGCGCGGTCGCCCAAAGCCATTGCGCAGGCGGTACAAGCGATCCTCGCCAAGCCGCCCGCGGCGTCGGACGTTGCCGCCACCTTGGCGGGCCGCTTCGACTGGAACCGCAACGGCCGCGAGCTCGCCGCGCATCTGCGCCGCTGTGTAAATCCGCCAGCCCAAAAAGAACCGTAGCCCTGAGCCTGTCGAAGGGCGCCTCTCGGAGAAGCGCCCGTCGACAGGCTCAGGGCTACGGTAATTTCTATACTGTCGGCCCGGTCAGACGACCGCGCCGTCATCCTTGCGCTCGATCCGCTCGCCGCCGGCGATGCCCGCGCTCGTGCGCGGGATAAAGCTGTCGGGACCGACCTTCAGCCACACCAGCACCGGCGTCGACATCAGCACTGACGAATAGCCCCCGATGAACACGCCGAACAGCATCGCCGCGGTAAAGCCGAAGATCACGTCGGGGCCAAAGAGCAGCAACACGCCGAGCGCGAGCACCATCGCCACGGTGGTCATCACGGTACGCGACAGCGTTTCGTTGATGCTGAGATTGAGCAGCGGAATGATGTCCATCTTGCGATATTTTTTCAGATTTTCACGGATGCGGTCATACACCACGATCGTGTCGTTCAGCGAATAGCCGACGATCGTCAGCAACGCCGCGACACTGTTCAGGTCGAACTGCATCTGCGTCACCGCGAACAGGCCAAAGGTCAGCGACACTTCGTGGAACAGGCGCCCCAGCGCCCCGACCCCGAACTGCCATTCGAACCGGATCCAGATGTAGATCGAAATGCCGATGATCGCGAGGCCCAGGCTGATCGCGCCGGTGCGGATCAATTCGCCCGACACCTTGCCCGACACCGTCTCCACCGACCCCGCCTTTGCCGTCGGGAACGCTTTCTGGATGCCTGCGACCAGTTGCTGTCCAGCGCGCTCGGCAGCCGCCTTGTCGCCTTCGGGCAGCGCGGTGCGGATCGACACCGCCTTGTCCGACCCGAACTGCTGGATCGTCGCTTCGCCGAGGCCGATCTGACCGACCTTTTCGCGAATTTCATCGATCGGCGGCATTTCCTGCGCGAATTCGACGCGCACCGACTGGCCGCCGACGAAATCGACGCCCAGGTTCAAGCCCTTGACCGCGACCAGCGCGATCGACACCGCGACCAGGAAAAAGCTCATGAACGACGCGAGCTTCCGCCAGCGCAGAAAGTCGATGTTGGTGTCGTCGGGGACGAGTTTCAGCAAGCGCATGATATCGCCTTCCTCAAATATTGATCGTCGTCGGACGCTTGGTCCGCAGCCAATGGGCGACGAACATGCGCGTGACGGTAACGGCGGTGAAAACGCTGGTGACGATGCCGATGGTCAGCACCACGGCAAAGCCCTTGATCGGGCCGGAGCCGAACCAGAACATCAGCACCGCGGCGATGACGTTGGTGACGTTGGCGTCGAAAATCGCGCGGCTGGCTTCCGAATAGCCAAGGTCGATCGCCTGGAACACCTTGCGCCCGCGTTTCAACTCCTCGCGTATTCGTTCATTGATCAGCACGTTGGCGTCGACCGCGGCGCCAATCGTCAACACGAAGCCCGCGATCCCCGGCAAGGTCAGCGTCGCGTTGAACGCCGCCATGATCGCGATGATCAGGAACACGTTAAAGAACAGCGCGATATTGGCGTAGATGCCGAACCGGCCATAGACGACCATCATCAACACCAGCACCGCGACCGTCGCGATGATGCCCGCGATCACGCCCTTGCGGATCGAATCGGCGCCGAGCTCGGGCGTGACGGTGCGTTCCTCGACGACCTCCATCTTCACCGGCAGCGCGCCCGATCGCAGCGAGATCGCCAACGCATTGGCGCTCGCCACCGAAAAGCTGCCCGAAATCTGGGCGCTGCCGCCCAGGATCGGTTCGTTGATCGACGGCGCCGACAGCACCTTGCCGTCCAGCACCATCGCGAACCGCTTGCCGACATTCTGTGCGGTCACCTTGGCAAAGGTGCTCGATCCGCCCGAATCGAAACTGATCGACACGACGGGTTCGTTCGACTGCGGGTCGAAACTCTGCTTGGCGTTGATCAGCTGTTCGCCGCTGATCATCACCTGGCGGCGAAGCACTTCGAACGTCGCGCCATTGCCTTCGCCTTCGGCATAGGGGACGATCTCGCTGCCCACCGGCACGCGGCCCGCAGCGGCCTCCGCAGGATCGGCATTGGGATCGACCATGCGGAATTCCAGCCGCGCGGTCTTGCCGATCAATTCCTTCAGTGCCGCCGGATCCTGAAGCCCCGGCACCTGCACGACGACGCGGTCATTGCCTTCGCGGATGATCGTCGGTTCGCGGGTCCCAAGGTCGTTGACGCGCTTGTCGATAATGTCGCGCGCCGAATCCATCGCATCGGCCACCGCCTGCTGCTGGCCCGCGTTGGTCGGGGTCATCACGATGCGGGTGGTATCGACGATGTCGATGTTCCAGTCGCGCTGTCCGGTCAGCGCCGCGCCCTGCGTCTGGCTGAACAACCGGTCGCGCGCATCGTCAAGCTGCGCCTGATCGCGGATCAGGAAGCTGATCCTGCCGCCCTCGGTGGACAGTTCGCCGATGGCGATGTCGTCGTCGGGACCGCGCTCGCCGCGCATTGCGGCGCGCACCGTCTTTTCCATGTTGGTGAGCTGCGTCTTGCGCAGGTCGGCGACGTCGGCCTCCAGCAGCAAATGGCTGCCGCCCGCCAGATCGAGCCCCAGATTGACCTTTGCCTGCATGAACGCCGGCAGGCTCTCGCGCGTCTTTTCGGGCAGGAAGCTGGGGATGGAAAAGAGGATGCCCAGCACCAGGATGATGCTGATGCTGATGGTTTTCCAGCGCGGGAAATCGAGCATGGTCTGATGGTCCGATAACATGCGCGGGGCGGCATAACACCGCCCCTGCGGCGTCAGTCGTTGGCGGGCTTGGCGCCGGGCTGCATCACGTCGGCCAAGGTCGACTTGACGACCTTGATCTTGACGCCCTGCGCGATTTCGACGTCGGCGAAGTCATCGTCGACGCGCGTGACCTTGCCGACGATGCCGCCGCCGGTCACCACCTGGTCGCGCGGCTTCACCGCGGCGATCTTGGCGCGATGTTCCTTGGCCCGCACCTGCTGCGGGCGGATCAGGAAGAACCAGAACACGACAAAGATCAGCAGATAGGGGACCAGCATCAGGAAACCGGCGGCCCCGCCGCCCGATCCGGCCGCCTGGGTCAGAAGCAATTGCGTCGACATGGATGAAAAACTTTCCGTTTGAAAACGCAGCCCGTTCCGTGGGGAACCGGCGCGCATATAATGGCGCGGCGCCTATCACGCAGGGGCGGCGCGCGCAACCGGTCGCTGCGCCCTCCCCCTTGGCAAGCGCCGCCGAAATGGGGAGGATCGCGATCAGGTCAAGGGCACGATGCCGCACACCCGCTGCAATCAACCTGCCGAACGACTTTGCGCAGGGAAGCCTTGCATCCCCCGACAACCCGCGCTAGTGGCCTCGCCTGCCCAACAGGGCCGGTCGGGACGTAGCGCAGCCTGGTAGCGCATCACACTGGGGGTGTGGGGGTCGGAGGTTCGAATCCTCTCGTCCCGACCAATTTTCAAACCAGCAAATCTTGGTAAGCGGCGGGCGGCGGACACAGCCGCCACCCGCGCGCAGGCTCAGTTCGCAGCCGTCGGCGCTTCGGCCGGCGGTGCCGATGCGCGCGCATCGCGCATTGCGGCGATTTCGGCCTTGTCGATCACGCCATCCTTGTTGGCGTCGACATGCTTGATGAACGCATCGACTTTTTCGGGCGACGCCAGCGTCGGGTCGCCCTGACGCTGCGCGCGCATTTCGGCCATCCGGGTCACTTCGGCCTTGTCCAGCTTGCCGTCGCCGTTGGCGTCGATCATCGCAAAGATACGGCCGTCGTCCGGCTTCGGCTGCGCGCTGGCAAGCGCCGGGAATGCCATCGCGAGCACAGCGGCAGTCATCGTCAATGTCTTCATATTCTATCCTTTGGTGATGGTCGGCAAAGTCGCCGGGATACCCCGCGCCGACATGGCAGCTTCGACGTCGCAAAACTATGGCAGCCGGACTCGGTTCGTCACGGTTTCAGCACGACCTTGCCCACCACCTCGCGCCGTTCCAGCATCGCAAAGCCCTCGCGCCAGTCGGCAAGGTCCAGTGCGGCGTGGACGTGCGGGCGGATTTTGCCCGCCGCGGCCAGCGCATCGACCGCCGCAACATTCTCGGCCCCGCGCGCCGGGAAGCGGCGGCCATATTCGCCCGCGCGCACCCCGACGACCGAGAAGCCCTTGATCAGCGGCATGTTGACCGACACCTCCGGAATCCGTCCCGACGCAAAGCCGATCACCAACAGGCGCCCACCGAACGCGATGCAGCGCGTCGATTCGTGGAAGACATCGCCGCCGACCGGATCGAAGATCACATCGGCCCCCACCCCGCCTGTCAGTTCCTTCACCCGTTCGCGAAACCCCGGCGCGCCGTCGATCACCGCGTCGGTCGCACAAAGCCGCGCAATCGCGTCGCGCTTGTCGGCGCTGCTCGCCGCCGCGATCACCCGCGCACCCAGCGCCCTCGCCAGATCGACCGCCGCCAGCCCGACGCCACCCGCCGCGCCATGCACCAGCAGCCACTCTCCCGCCTCGATCCGCGCACAGCGGACCAGCGCGACATAGGCGGTCAGATACGCGACCGGATAGGCCGCCGCTTCCTCCCATGTCAGCCCTTCGGGCTTCGTGCGCAGGGCCGCCGCGGGTACGGTACAATATTCGGCCATCGCGCCGAACCGGTTGCCGCCGACCACCGCATCGCCAATCCCCCAGCCAGCGACCCCGTCGCCCAGCGCATCGATTTCGCCGGCAAATTCCATTCCCGCCACGAACGGCAGCTCGGGCTTCAACTGATAATCGCCGCGCGTCATCAACAGGTCGGGGAAATTTACCGCCGCCGCGCGCACGCGCACCCGCACCTCGCCCGGGCCAGGCTGCGGAAGCGGCAGGTCGGCGAGCGCCGTCCCCGCGTGGTCGGGCAACAATTCGCGCACCTGCAAAGCCCGCATCAAGAAAAGCCTTTCCTACAATTTGCCAATATGGTTCGTTTGTTTAGTTCTAACAAACCACAGGAGCGAATCATGTCCAGAACCGAATGCCCGCCCGTCGACGCCGACGCGCTGATCGATGCCGTCATCGACCGCGAAGGTCGATATGTAAACCACCCCGCCGATCGCGGCGGCCCGACCTGCTGGGGAATCACCGAAGCGGTGGCGCGCGCGCAGGGCTATAGCGGCGCGATGCGCGACCTGCCGCGCACCGAGGCCGCGGCGATCTATCGTCGCATCTATTGGCTGCGTCCCGGTTTCGATCGCGTGGCGTTGCGCGCGCCGAAAATCGCCGCCGAACTGTTCGACACCGGCGTCAATATGGGCACCGCCGTCGCCGCGGGTTTCCTGCAACGCGCGCTCAACGCGCTCAACCGCGCCGCGCGCGACTATCCCGACATCGCCGTCGATCGCGACATCGGCCCGCGCACCCTGTCGGCGCTCGACGGCTTTCTGAAGGCGCGCGGCAAAGGCGGCGAGACCGTGCTGTTGCGCGCGATGGAAGCGTTGCAGGGCGAACGCTACATCGCGCTCGCCGAACGCCGCCCCAGCCAGGAGGCGTTTCTCTACGGCTGGCTCGCCAACCGGATCGGGCCGCAGTGACGCCGTTCGGCGCGCCATTGGGCTGAACTTTCCTGAACTTTGAACATACAGGAGCATCGAAATGAGCATCATCGAAGGCCTGATCGGCCCGATCGCCAAGCTGATCGACAAGATCATCCCCGACCCCGAAGCCCGCGACCGCGCCAAACTGGAACTGCTCAAGCTGGAGGGCAGCCAGGAAATGGAGGCGATCCGCACCCGGATGACCGCAATCGTCGCCGAGGCGAACAGCGCCGACCCCTGGACGAGCCGCGCGCGGCCAAGCTTCCTCTATGTGATGTACGCGCTGTTGCTGTGGGCGATTCCGATGGGCCTGATCGCCGCGGCGCGGCCCGAGATGGCGGAGGGTATCGCGCGGGGGATGAACGCCTATCTCGCGGGGATTCCCGAGCCCCTCTACGCGCTCTTTGGCACGGGGTATCTGGGGTACACGGCGGCGCGGGCGTGGGGGAAGGCGAAGGGGGTGGAGGCCTAAAGCTCAAATCGTCGCCCCCGCGAAGGCGGGGGCCGCTGGAGGCATGCGCAACGAAGCAAATCAAGGCCGGCAGCGGTCCCCGCCTTCGCGGGGACGACGGCTACTCCACAACCCTTGCCAAATTCGCGAGCGACGAATTCAACCCCTCCAGGTGATCCTTCGCCGAAATCCCCGGCGGCACATGATGCGCGTCGATCGTCACCAGCGTCCCCCCACCTTGCCGCGACAGATACCAGTGCATCGCCATCGTCCCCGAAAAGCGCGGATCGTCTGACACGAACTCGACCTCCCACACGATCAGACGGCCGTCGTCGAGCGTCGGAATATAGACCTCGACGACATCGCTATCGTCGTCGCTCTTGGTCTCGACATCGGCATCCTCGAACGTCAGCCGCATCAGAAAGCCGCCGCCCGCACGCAAATCGACATGCTCGAATTCGCCCGTCGCCCCCTCGGGCGGCAACCAGCGCGCGAGTTTCGCTTCGCTGGTGAATGCCGAAAAGACGTCGACCAGCGGCGCCGCGATCAGCCGTTCGGCATGATCGGTGCGCCGCGTTTTCTTGGTGGGTTTCAAGCGAGCGCCGAGCGCACCGCGGCGACCGCGTCCATCGCCGCGCTGCCGTCGGGACCGCCGCCCTGTGCCATGTCGGGCCGGCCGCCGCCGCCCTGCCCGCCCAGCGCCGCAACCGCGAGCTTGACGAGATCGACCGCATTATGGGGGGCGCCTTCGGTCACCCCGACCGCCACCGAAGCGCGCCCGTCGTTGACCGCGACCAGCATCGCGACGCCGCTGCCGACCTGCTTCTTCAGCCCGTCGACCGTGCCGCGCAGTTCTTTCGGGTCGAGCCCATCGACGACCTGCGCGATGAACGCGGTGTCGCCGACCTGTTCGACCGCCGGACCTGCCGCCGCGCCGCCGCCGCCCGAACCGCCGAGTGCCAGCGCCTTCTTCGCATCGGCGAGCTCACGCTCGGCCTTCTTGAGCTGCTCGGCGAGCGCCGCGACGCGCGCGGGGACATCGTCGGGCGAAGTCTTGAGCGCCGCCGCCGCCGCCTTCAGCGCCTCGTCGCGACCGTTCAGCCAGACGCGCGCGGCGTCGCCGGTCAGCGCCTCGATGCGCCGCACGCCCGACGACACGGCGCTTTCGCCGATGATCTTGAGCAGCGCGATGTCGCCCAGCGCGCGGACATGCGTCCCGCCGCACAGCTCGACCGAATAATGATGGTCATCGGCCGCGCCCATGCTGAGCACGCGCACCTCGTCGCCATATTTCTCGCCGAACAGCGCCAGCGCGCCCGCCGCGACGGCGTCGTCGGGGGTCATCAGCCGCGTCGTCACCACCTCATTGCCGCGGATCTGCGCATTCACTTCGGCTTCGATGTCGGCAATCTCTTCGGCGGTGAGTGCCTTGGGGTGCGAGAAGTCGAAGCGGAAGCGGTCTTCGGCGACCAGGCTGCCCTTTTGCGTCACATGCTCGCCCAGACGGCCGCGCAGCGCCGCGTGCAGCAAGTGCGTCGCGCTGTGGTTGGCGCGGATGCGGTCGCGACGCTCGGCGTCGACGGTCAGCTGCACCGTGTCGCCGACCTTCAGCGTCCCCGCTTCGAGCTTCGCCTGATGCGCGTGCAGCCGCCCGAGCGGCTTGCTGGTGTCGCTGACCGACGCCTTTGCGCCGCCCAGCGTCGCGATCGTGCCGCTATCGCCCATCTGGCCCCCGCTCTCGCCATAGAAGGGCGTCTGGTTGGTCAGTACGACCAGCTCGTCGCCTGCTTGGGCAACATCGACCTGCACGCCGTCCTTGACCAACGCGATCACCTCGCCCTCGCCCACGGTCGCGCCATAGCCGGTGAATTCGGTGCTGCCGTTCGTTTCGGCAAGGTCGAACCAGATTTCTTCCGAAGCCTTCTGCCCGCTGCCCTTCCACGCTGCGCGCGCCGCCGCCTTTTGCTGCGCCATCGCCGCGTCGAAGCCCGCGCGGTCGACCGATATGTCCTGCGTGCGCAGCGCGTCCTCGGTCAGGTCGTAAGGGAAGCCATAAGTGTCATAAAGCTTGAACGCGACCTCGCCGGGCAGCGTATCGCCCTTGCCCATGCCGACGGTGGCCTCGTCGAGCAGGCGCAGCCCCTTGTCGAGCGTCTGGCGGAATTTGGTCTCCTCGCGCTCCAGCGTCTCGGCGATCAGCGGCTGGGCGCGGATCAACTCGGGGTAAGCGGCGCCCATCTCGGCGGTCAGCGATGGCAGCAGCCGGTACATCAAGGGATCCTTGGCGCCCAGCAGATGCGCATGACGCATCGCGCGGCGCATGATCCGGCGCAGCACATAACCGCGCCCCTCGTTCGACGGCAGCACGCCGTCGGCAACGAGGAAGCTCGACGCGCGCAGATGGTCGGCGATCACGCGGTGGCTGGCCTGCGTGGCGCCCTCGGCCGGCACCCCGGTCAGCTCGACCGACGCCGCGATCAGCGCCTTGAACGTGTCGGTGTCATAATTGTCGGTGACGCCCTGCAGCACCGCCGCGACACGCTCCAGCCCCATGCCCGTATCGATGCTGGGCCGCGGCAGGTCGACGCGGTCGCCCGGCGCGCGCTGTTCATATTGCATGAACACCAGGTTCCAGATTTCGACGAAGCGGTCGCCGTCTTCCTCCGGAGAGCCCGGGGGGCCGCCCCAGATATGGTCGCCATGGTCGTAAAAAATCTCGCTGCACGGCCCGCACGGCCCGGTGTCGCCCATCGACCAGAAATTGTCGTTGGTCGCGATGCGGATGATCCGCTCCTCGGGAAGCCCCGCAATCTTGCGCCACAGGTCATAGGCTTCGTCATCGGTGTGATAGACGGTCGCGGTCAGCTTTTCGGGTGCCAGCCCCCAGGTCTTCGTGATCAGCGTCCACGCATGATGGATCGCCTGCTCCTTGAAATAGTCGCCGAACGAGAAATTCCCGAGCATTTCAAAGAAAGTATGATGCCGCGCGGTAAAGCCGACATTGTCGAGGTCGTTATGCTTGCCCCCGGCGCGCACGCATTTCTGTGACGAGGCCGCAGTGCTGTACGGGCGCTTTTCGAGGCCCGTGAAGACATTCTTGAACGGCACCATCCCGGCGTTGACGAACATCAGCGTCGGGTCGTTGTACGGCACCAGCGGCGCCGACGGTTCGATATGGTGGCCGGTCCCCGCGAAATAGTCGAGGAACGAGCGGCGAATGTCGTTGGTCGATGTCATGCGCGCGATCTAGTGCGCCGCGGCGCGTTTCTCAAGCAAGATACGCGCCGCAGCCCCAGCCTCGCAACGGAAACCTATCGCTTGCAAAGGCGATTGAGTTCCTCGTCGCTGAACCCCTCTTCGTCGATCAGCCGCTGCGAGATATAGCGCACGTCATATTGCGAGATTTGATACTCGCCATCGCGCAGCCGATAGAGCAGGATCCCGCCGCAGGTTCCGGCGATCCCGGGATGCGAACTCAGCACCGCAAAATAAGCGTAAGCCCCCGGATAAATGGCGTCGGGCGGATTGGTCATCCAACCGTCGAGCCGCAGCGTGAATTCGCCCGGCCCCGTCTGGTACATCTTCGCTTCGTCGCTGAACCGCTTCATTTCGGTCGGGTTCGTCTCAAGCGCGGGGTCCATCATCTTGGCGAGCAGCACCGTGTTACCGGCGTCGAGATTGTCGACAAAGCGCTGCGCAAAGCGTGTGGCGGCGGTGGTTTCGGCGGCGCTCGGCTTCCAGTCGGCGGGAACGGGTTTGTAGGGATCGGTCGCCGGATCGAAGCAACTGAACGCCTGACGGAAATCCTTGATGACCGTGACGCCGCGTTCGACATCGATGTGATTGTCAAAGAAATAGCGCCCGAACCGCACTTTCTTGGCGCCGCAGCGCTGCTCGGCCAAGATCTTGATGCGATCGACGACCGGGTCATATTGGTCCGCGTCGATCGTGGCGACCGTTGCCGCAAAACCCTTGCCCGGAACGGCCTCTACCTTGATCGGCGGCAATGGCTGGGCGGACGCCATCAGCGCCGCCAGAATAATGGCTGTCATGTCTCAAAAACCCCCAACGATTCCTTCGAATCGCGACCCCGCGCCGCAAAGGCCGAAGCTTCCTTCGCGGTACGCACCCATCCTGCGGACAAGGCTTGCGCGTTGCAAGGGGGTTTTGCGGCAATATCAGAAGTTTGTCGCGATACCCTTGCCCAGATAACAGGGCAGCTGGCGCAGCACGTCGGCCTTTGGCACGCCGTCCTCGATCAGGTCGGGCGGCACCTCCGACGTGTCGGTGCGCACGACGGTCCATTCGGCGCCCGGTGCGGTGCGGTGGACGACGACATAGCCGCAATCCATCGTCCGGTCGGACCGATCGCCGCGAAAATCGAACGCGGCGTACAGCCCCGGCGGCTGGCCCGCGGGGTCGGCGTACCAGCTGACACGCAGCACGCGAAGCGTGCCATCGGCCCACAGCACCGGCCGCTTGCGAAGGTTCATTTCCCATTCGAGCCGCGGGTTCGCCGCCTGGAACGACAGGCGCAGCATGGCATAGGCGCTGGCATAATCGCGCTTCGCCAGCGCCATCGTGTAAGCGGCGAAGCGGCCCATTGCCGCGCTCTCGTCGGCCGCCGCCACGACGAACGCCGCGCCGTCGGCGCCCGTCGCGACGCGCTCGACCTCCGGCCCAAGCGGCGGCGCCTGCGCCGCAGCGGCGCTGGCGATCAGCCCCAGCGCGGCGAGCGGCAGCCAGCGCCGCCGGTCAATAGCCATAATAGGCGCCGCCCTTTTCGCGCGCGCGCTGCCAGGCGGGGCGCGCATGGCAGGCGTTCACGAACGCCGCGAGCTTGGGGTAGCGCGGCGCCATGCCCTGCATGATCGCGATTTCGGCCGGGAAGCTCAGCATGATGTCGGCCGCCGACAGGTCGTCGCCGATGAAATGGCCGCTGTCGCCGACGCGGCTCTCCATATAGGCGAAATGCGCGTCGAGCTGCTGGTTGATCCGCGGTTCGAGCGGCGCTGCCGCTTCGCCGAGCCGCGCGGTGTAGATCCGCAGCAGGATCGGGGTCATCGCCGACCCTTCGGCAAAATGCAGCCATTCGAGATGGCTGACATGATCGTCGGTGCCGCGCTCGGGCACGAGATGGCCGCCGCCGTGACGTTCGCACAGATATTCGGTGATCGCGCCCGATTCGATGATGACGCGGTCGCCGTCCGAAATCACCGGCGACTTGCCGAGCGGATGCACTGCGACCAGCTCGGGCGGCGCCAGATTGGTGGTCGCGTCGCGGTCATAATATTTGATTTCGTACGGCGCGCCGATTTCCTCGAGCAGCCACAATATGCGCTGCGAGCGGCTGTTATTCAGATGGTGGACGATCAGGGTCATACTTCTCTCCTCAAAGGGTCAATTCTTGTAGCGTCCATTGCGGTCGATCAGCGCCGCGAGCTCGCGGACCAATTTGGCACCGAGGATCGCGGTGACATCGCCAATGTCGCGGCCGGGATGATGCTCGACGATGTCGGCGCCGACGATCGGCGCGGTCTGCTTGTGCAGCACCGCCAACACTTCGCGCACCGTCAGCCCGCCCGGCTCGGGATGCGCTACCCCGGGCGCCGCCGACGGATCGATGCCGTCGAGGTCGATCGAGATATAGAGCGGGCCGTCCAGAACGGGGACGCGATCGGGGGTGAAATCCGCCATCGGAATGATCTCGACCCCGAAGCGCGCAGCCTGTTCGCGGCAATGGGTGTTGAGGGTGCGGATGCCGACTTGCACCAGTCGCTTGGCATGGCCCGCCTCGCAAATACGCGCGAAGGGCGAGGCATGGCTGCGCGGGTTGCCCGCAAAATCATCATAGAGGTCGGGGTGAGCGTCGAAATGGAGGATGCTCACCGGCCCAAAGCAGGTCGCTGCGGCCTCGACGAGCGGAAAGGTTACCGCATGGTCGCCGCCGAGCGCCAGCGGCACCTCGCCATCCTCGTGCAGCATCACGACATGCCGCCGGATCGCGGCATCGTCCTGCGCAGTGTTTTCGGTCAGCGGCAGGTCGCCATCATCGGTGAAGGCGATGTCGATGCCGATCTCCGGGCCAAGCTCGCTCGCCATATTGCCGCGGTCGCTGAACAGCGCCGCCCGGATTGCCGCGGGTCCGGTGGCAGCACCGCGTTCGAAGCTGCTGTTGATGTCGGTGGGCAAGCCAAAGAGACGGATCGCAGGCATGGCTCGCTTGTAGCTGGTGGTCGGGCGCGCGCAAGGCGCGGCAGCGAGGATTGCGCTGGAGAGACAGGAGGCGCGGCGTAGAGGAGAATCGGGTCCGGTCGGCGGCCACCCGTCCTACCTGCGTTTGCATCGAGCGAAGTCGTGATACCCGGCAGAACCCAGCATGTCCGATGGGTGTCTCGACTTCGCTCGACACGAACGGAAATAGACGTGCCGGATAACGACCGGAAGCAGGCCGCATTACATCGTCATCCCGGACTTGATTCGGAATGAAGAAGGTCGGCAAGCGACCGATTTCGGACAATCCGATCTATGCGGAGCCGCTCGCAATTTCGCGTTTAGCCGCAGCAGCCGCCATCAAGATGCGTTCAACGATAGCGTCAAACTCGTCCTTGCCGATCGGATCGAGCGAATCGTAGTTAGAGACGCTTTCCGGCCACCAGCCGTGTTCCTCTCCAGATAAATGCAGTTGCCGTGCGGCGGCTTCCACCTCTTCGTCGGTGGGCCGATCACTATCTGTAACGCGGGGCGAAGACATTCTCGAGGTCTATCAAACCTGACTTCCGCTTCCCACCCCAAAGCGGCTATCTCCGGCAACGCTCGGAAAGCGGTCGGCAAAAAAATCAACGGCCGGCGGGTCCACCTGCGGGGAGAGGGGAGTGCAGGTGCCCGTAGTTACAAGGGGGGCTGAAGACCCGCCGCCGTTTCCCGGTCGGTCCGCCAGTGCGGGCCGACCGGACCGGGATCAATTATCGTCGTCGCCGTCCTCGTCGGAGCCGATCATCATTTCTTCGGCAACCGCGTCGGTGCGGCCGCGGATCGCGGCTTCGAGCCGTTCGCGTAGTTCGGGATTCTCGGTCAGGAAATTCTTCGCATTCTCGCGGCCCTGGCCGATGCGGATCGAATCATAGCTGAACCAGGCACCCGATTTTTCGACCAGCCCGGCCTTGACGCCGATGTCGAGGATCTCGCCGATCTTGGAAATGCCCTGCCCGTACATGATGTCGAATTCGACCTGCTTGAACGGCGGTGCGACCTTGTTCTTCACGACCTTGACCTTGGTCGTGTTGCCGACGATTTCGTCGCCATTCTTGATCTGGCCGGTGCGACGGATGTCGAGGCGGACCGAGGCATAGAATTTGAGCGCATTGCCGCCGGTCGTCGTTTCGGGGTTGCCGTACATCACACCGATTTTCATGCGCAGCTGGTTGATGAAGATCACCATGCAGCGCGAGCGGCTGATCGAACCGGTGAGCTTACGCAGCGACTGCGACATCAAGCGCGCTTGCAGGCCGACATGGCTGTCGCCCATCTCGCCCTCGATTTCGGCGCGCGGGACGAGCGCGGCGACCGAGTCGACGACGAGTACGTCGATCGCGTTCGAGCGCACCAGCGTGTCGACGATTTCGAGCGCCTGTTCGCCGGTGTCGGGCTGCGACACGATCAGCTCGTCGATGTTGACGCCAAGCTTGCGCGCATAGACGGGGTCGAGCGCATGTTCGGCGTCGACGAAGGCGACGGTGCCGCCGGTTTTTTGCGCTTCCGCCAGCGTGTGCAGCGCCAGCGTGGTCTTGCCCGAGCTTTCGGGGCCGTAGATTTCGATGACGCGACCGCGCGGCAGGCCGCCGACGCCGAGCGCGATGTCGAGGCCGAGCGACCCGGTCGAGATCGCCTCGACCTGCATCGCCTCCTTCGAGCCCAATTTCATCACCGAGCCCTTACCAAAGGCGCGGTCGATCTGCGCGAGCGCGGCGTCCAGCGCCTTTTGCCTGTCCGTGTTGTTCACTGATTTCCCCGATTCGACGAGTGACAATTGACCGGCCATATGCCGTCCTTTCCTGCTCTAAAGCGAAGGCTGAACCACCGCAACGCCGGAACCATGTACGTCATTTGTTCTCAAAGAACAAGAGAGGAACAAATTTTATTTGCCACGTCGCCCCGCGCAGGCGGGGGCCGCGGTCGGTTTATGCAGCGATGCAAGAAAAAGGACGATCGCGGCCCCCGCCTGCGCGGGGGCGACGTGGCGGCTACCCGCGAAACTCCGCCAACGCCGCTTCGATATCGCTGATCCGGAACGGCTTGCCGACCAGGCGGCGATGCGCGTGGGCGGGCGGCAATATGTCGCCGCCGCCCGAGGTGAAAGCGAAGGGAATGCCGCGATCGGCCAGCGCGTCGGCGACCGGCCACCCCTTGTCGTCGCCGAGGTTGATATCGACGAGCGCGCCATCCAGCGGCTCGGCAGCGATGATCGCCAACGCCTCGTCCTTGCTCGATGCCTGCGCCGGTTCGGGAAGCCCGAGCGCGTCGAACATGTCGGCGAGCATCATCCCGATCAGCACATCGTCCTCGACCAGCAGAATGCGCGGATTATCAGCCATTTTTCATCCTGTGCGCGGCGTCATCCAGCGCCGCCGAAGTCGCCTCGGCGAGCTGCGCGACCGAAAAGGGTTTGGGCAGGAAGGCGACATCGTCGATGTTGATCGACTGACGCAGCTGTTCCTCGGCATAGCCCGACATGAACAGCACGGGCAGGTCGGGGCGCTTGGCGCGCAGCGCGCGGACCATCGCGGGGCCATCCATCGTCGGCATCACGACATCGCTGATGATCAGATCGACCTCGGCCATTTGCGCAAAGCGCTCGAGACCTTCCTCACCCTGCGACGCGGTGACGACGGTATAGCCCGCGCGGGTCAACGCGCGTTCGGCCACCGCACGCACCATATCCTCGTCCTCGACGAGCAGGATCGTGCCGCTGCCCCACTGGCTTTTCTTGGGCTTCGGCGGCGGCGCGGCCGCGCTCGGCGTCTCGCTCCCGCTGCGATGGATCGGCAGGTAGATGGTAAAGCTGGTCCCCTGCCCCGGCTTGCTGTCGGCAAAGATGAAGCCCGCCGACTGCTTGATGATCCCATATACGGTCGACAGGCCCAGCCCCGTTCCCTTGCCGACATCCTTGGTGGTGAAAAAGGGTTCGAAAATCTTGGGCAGCACATCGGGCGCGATGCCGGTGCCGGTATCGCTGACCTTGAGCGCGCAATAATCGGCGGGGGGCATGAATTCATTCCCCATCTGGCGCACGTCCGCCGCCGACACGGGATAGGTTTCGATGGTCAGCGTGCCGCCGCCCGGCATCGCGTCGCGCGCGTTGACCGCCAGGTTGATGATCACCTGTTCCAGCTGTCCCGGATCAGCGCGCACCGCGCCCAGCCCGCGGCCATGATGCACCGCCAGCTGCACCGTCTCGCCGATCAGCCGCTTCAAGAGGTGCGAGACCTCTGAAATCACGTCGGGCAGCTGCAGGATCTGCGGCCGCAACGTCTGCTGCCGCGAAAAGGCGAGCAATTGCCGCGTCAGGCTGGCGGCGCGGTTGGCGTTGCTGCGAATCTGCTGGATATCGTCATAGTCGCTGTCGCCCGGGGTATGGCGCATCAGCATCAGGTCGCAGGCGCCGAGCACCGCGGTCAGTATATTGTTGAAGTCATGCGCGACGCCGCCCGCGAGCTGGCCGACCGCCTGCATCTTCGACGCCTGTGCGACCTGACGCTTCAGCCGCGATTCCTCGCTCGAATCCTTCAGGCTCAGCAGCACCGCCGCCTCACCGAGCCCGCGCACCCCGACGACGCGCATCGACACGGGCTCGCCGCTTTGCCCCGCCAGCCGGATCGACAGGTCGCCGCCGACCTGCTGCCCGCTGCTGTGGCGGCGGATCATGTCGGCGAGCGGTCCCTTGTCTTCGCCCACGACAATGTCGCCGGGATAGCGCGGCATCTTGCCCTCGCCCAGATTGGCGGCGCGCACAAAGGCGCGGTTCATGTACAGAAAGCGTCCGTCGCGATCGACCATCGCTAGCCCGAAGGGAAGCAGCGACAGCAGGGTTTCGACATAGGTCTGCGCGGTGCCGCGATCGGTCGGACCCATTTCCTCGTCGAGCATCGCGAGCAGCACCGGCGTATTGCTGTCGGCCGGGGCCAGCGGGATTTGCAGCATCCGCACCGGGGTCGCGCGGTCGCCCTCGCGCGCGAAATAGAGCGCCCCGCCGTCGTCGATGCGCAGCATCGGGGCAACATCGCGCCCGGCATAATGGCCGGCGTCATCCTCACCCAGCGCGCGGAGCAAGAACGCCTGATTGGCGACGCGCAACCGCCCCTCGGCATTGACCAGCGCCGCCATCACCCCGGCGTGGCTCAAGGTCCGGCCCGCGGGGCCATCGAGATGGCGGGTGATTTCAGAGGCGAGATCGAGCCGTTCGAGCGCCGAAAAGCGCCACACCAGATAATCCTCCGCCTGACCGGTGCGTGTCACCTGCGCGCGCAGTTGCAGATGGCCGATCGCCAGATCGTCGGCGCGCCCCTCGCCATCGCGCCACGCGATGCGCCCGGCATTTTTGAGCAGCTCGGCGCCGCGTCCTTCGAGCGGCAGCCCCGGCGGGGTCACGAAGCCGCCCATCCAGGTACCGAACAGGTCGTTGGCGCACACCATCCGCCCGGCCCGGTCGGTGACCGCGATCGCAACATCGTCGTGATTGACCGCCTGACGCAGCATCGTCCAGTCGGGCGCTACCGCCTCACCGGCGACGGTGGCAGGAAAAAGGCGCCGCGCGAGCAACACGCCGCCGACCGCAACCGCGAGCCCGGCGACGAAACCGGCAGCAATCACCGCGTCGCGTGTCGCCCAGAACAGGAGCAAAGTCGACAGCAGCGCCAGCCCGCCGAGTATGGCCATATCGACGCGCGACAGCCCCGGCGGCACCGACAGCGGACCAGCGGAGCCCACCCCCCTGCCGATATCGGAATCAGCGGAAGGCAGGCTCGTCGCGGTCAATGACTGTCTTTCTTATCGGTGCATCACCAGATGCGGACGCGGTCTTTGGGCGCCAGATACAGCTTCTGGCCTTCCTTGATCTGATACGCCTTATACCACGGGTCAAGGTTGCGCGAGACCCAAGTCCGCTGGATCGAGGGCGAATGCGGATCGGTCGTGATGCGCTGCGACAGATTCTGGTCGCGGTAGTTGCGCCGCCACACCTGCGCCCAGCCAAGGAAGAAGCGCTGGTCGCCGGTCAGCCCGCCCAGCACCGGCGCTTCCTTGCCGCCGAGCGACGCCTTGTACGCGTCATAGGCGACGGTGAGGCCCGCGAGATCGCCGATATTCTCGCCCAGCGTGAACGTCCCGTCGAGCTTTTCGCCGGGCAGCACTTCATAGGCGTCATATTGCGCGATCAGTGCCTTGCCCGCGGCCTCGAACGCCGCGACGTCGGCGGGGGTCCACCAGTCGGCAAGCTTGCCGGTTTCGTCATATTTCGCGCCCTGGTCGTCGAAATGATGGCTGATCTCGTGGCCGATCACTGCGCCGATGCCGCCATAGTTGATCGCCGGGTCGGCGTGCGGATCAAAGAAGGGCGGTTGCAGGATCGCGGCGGGGAAGACGATCTCGTTCATGCCGAAATTGGCATAGGCGTTGACGGTCATCGGGGTCATCCCCCATTCCCAGCGGCGGATCGGGCCGCCCAGGCGGCTGATATTGTCGTCATGCGCGAACTGGTTTGAGCGCAGCGCGTTACCGAACAGGTCGTCGGCCTTGATCTCCAGCTTGCTGTAATCCTTCCACCGGTCGGGATAGCCGATCTTGGTGGTGAAATTGGCCAGCTTCTGCTTCGCCTTCACCTTCGTCTGCGGCTGCATCCACGCGAGACCGTCGATGCGGCGCCCCATTGCGGCGAGGACATTCTTGACCAGCTTGTCCATTTCCGCCTTGGTTTCGGGCGGGAAATATTTCGCGACATAATCCTGCCCGACCGCTTCGCCGAGGTTGCCCGTTGTGAAATCGACCGCGCGCTTCCAGCGTTCCTGCATCTGCGGCGTGCCCGACAGCGCGGTGCCATAGAAGGAGAAGGCCTCCTGCGCGAACTTGTCGGGCAGCACGCCCGAAAAGCCGTCGAGGCTGCGGATCATCAGCATGTCGCGCAGCACCGCGATCGGCGCATCGGCGAGCAATTTTGCCTCGCCGGTGAAGGCGCTCGGCTGCGACACCAGCAGTGCATCTTCCTTGACGCCGATGCCGCGAATGAAGGTCGCCCAGTCAAAACCCGGCGCCGCGGCGGCGAGCTCGGCGATCGTCATCTTGTTATAGACTTTGGTCGCGTCGCTGCTGTCGTTCTTGTCCCAATGGACGGTCGCGATCTGCTTTTCGAAATCATAGATCGCCTTGGCGCGCGCCGCGGCATTGGCCTCGCCCGCCAGCGTCAGGACATTTTCCAGATGCTTGAGGTACGCGGCTTGCAGCTTCGCGTTGCGCTCATTGTCCTTCAGATAGAAATCGCGGTCGGGCATGCCGATGCCGCCCTGAAACATCGTGTAGATGTACACTTCGGGATTCTTGTCGTCCTGCCCGACGAAGCCGCCAAAGAAATGCTGGACGCCGTTGCGGTCGGCTTCGGCCAGCAGCGCCGCAAGCCCCGCCTTGTCGACGGCGCGGATCTTGGCAAGCCACGGCTGGATCGGTGCCAGCCCCTTGGCTTCGACGGCGGCGCCATCCAGATAGGCGGCATAGTTGCGACCGATCATGCTGTTCGGATCGCCCTTCGCGGCGTCCAGGATTTCGCGGGTACGCACCTGCGACAGATCGCCGAGCGCGGTGAACATGCCATAGTTCGACTTGTCGGCGGGAATCGCGGTGTTCTTGGCCCAGGTGCCGTTGGCATAGGCATAGAAATCGTCGCCGGGCTGCACCGACGTGTCCATGCCCGCGGTGTCGAAGCCAAAGGTGCCGAGTTCGGGCTTGGCCGCGCTTTCGGCGGCGGGCGCCGGGGCGGCCTTTTCCTTGGCGGCGGCGGGAAGTGCCGAAATCAGCATCGCGCCAAGCGCGGCGGTCGCCATCAGGCGCGACGAAACATGCGAAAACATCATGATAGTCCCCAGTTCTCAAAATGACGCGATGATGTGCGGCGCATCGGCGGGGCACAGCATCGCAATGGGACAGCTATACGACGGCGCGCGCGCCGTTCAACCGGCGGGGGTGTCGCTGGTCGATGCCTCATGTCGTTGGTCGCGTGCCCGCTGCAATTTGCGCCGCCAGCGCAGGCGAATCCAATTGTCCCAGAACACCGACGCCAGAACATAGCCCAGCGCTGCCGACACCAGCGAAATGACCAGCAGCCCGCCCAGCATCGCCGGAGCCGCGTCCGAAAAGGCCCAGCGCGCCCATTCGCCCGCCGACGCGCCATGCTCGATCATCGCCGAAAAGGTGGCGCTGTTGGCTTGCAGGCCAAACAGCCAGTCGCCGAGCCACACCGACGCCAGGATGATGAACGGCGTCGTGACCGGGTTCGACAGGAACGTCATTGCGGCACCGATCGGAATATTGGCGCGGACGGGCAGCGCCAACAGCGCAACGCCCAATATCTGGATACCCGGGATCAGAAAGAATATCCCGACGAACAGCCCCAGCGCGGTACCGCGCGGCACCGAGGTACGGGTAAAGCGCCACAAATGGCTGTGCGCAACGCGGTGCGCAAACGGCTTGACGAAGCGGCTGGCGAGCAGCTCCTCGCGCGTCGGCGAGTTGCGGCGGATCCAGTTCATCACCGCCGCCTTGTCCTTGGGCTTGCCGCCGCTCACCCGCGCTCTTTCATCAGACGCTGCTTGTCGCGCTTCCAGTCGCGTTCCTTGATCGACTCCCGCTTGTCATGTGCCTTCTTGCCCTTGGCGAGCGCGAGTTCGACCTTGGCGCGGCCGCGGCTGTTGAAATAGACGCTCAGTGGGACCAGCGTCATGCCCTGCCGCGCGACGGCGGCGTACATCTTGTTGATCTCACGGCCGCTGAGCAGCAGCTTTCGCGGGCGCTTGGGTTCGTGATTGTGGCGGTTGCCGTGACTGAATTCGGGGATGTTGCTGTTGATCAGCCACACCTCGCTGCCCTTCACCTCGGCATAGCTCTCGGCGATCGTGCCTTCGCCGAAACGCAGCGATTTGACCTCGGTCCCCTGCAGCGCGATCCCCGCCTCGAACACCTGTTCGATGGCAAAGTCAAAGCGCGCGCGCCGGTTTTCGGCGACGATCTTTTTCTTGTCGAATTCGGCGGCGGACTGCGGACGGGCCATGACGAAACCTAAATCACTCCTGCCGCGGACAATGCGGCATCGACGGCGGCGCGCGATGCGTCGTTCGCCGGAATGATAGGTAGGCGCACTTCGGGCGAAAACCAGTCGTGGACGCGCGACAGCGCATATTTGACCGGCCCCGGCGAGGTGTCGGAGAACATCGCCTGATGCAGGTCGAACAGCCGGTCGTGCAGCGTCAGTGCGCACGCCCAGTCGGCGGCGGCGCACGCCGCGGCAAAATCGGCGCACAGGCGCGGCGCGACATTGGCGGTGACCGAGATACAGCCGACGCCGCCCAACACCGCGTGCGGCAGCCACAGGTCGTCGTTGCCGCTGAGTTGGCAGAAATCGGGCCCGGCGCCCGCGCGATGCATCGTCACCCGCGCCAGATCGCCGCTGGCATCCTTGATCGCGACGACCGAGGGGATTTCGGCAAGCTTGCACAGCGTGTCGGCGCTGATGTCGGCGACGGTGCGACCGGGGACGTTGTAGACGACGATCGGCAGGTCGCTGGCGTCGGCCAGCGCCTGAAAATGCGCGATCATCCCGGCCTGGCTCGGCCGGTTGTAATAAGGCGCGACGATCAGCGCCGCCGCCGCCCCGGCGGCTTGCGCGTAGCGCATGTGGCGAACCGCGGTCGCGGTGTCGTTCGATCCGCAACCCGCGATCACCGGCACGCGCCCTGCCGCCGCCTGGATGCAGCTGTCGATCACCTGATAATGTTCGTCGAACCCCAATGTCGGGCTTTCGCCGGTTGTCCCGCACGGAACCAGCGCGCTGGTTCCTTCTTTGATCTGCCAATCGACAAGGCGCGCGAAGGCGGGCGCGTCGAACGCCCCATCGCGAAATGGCGTCACCAAGGCGGGAATAGACCCCGAAAACATGCCCCGCTCCTTTACAAAAACACGGGCCAGCCGGTAGAGTCCCGACGGCGCGCCGCTAATGGACGCCTATTCAGCGCCCCGCAAGGAGTTTGCCACTAACATGGCCGCCATGATTACGCTGCCCCGAATTTCTCGTCTGGCCCTGGCCTTTGCGCTGCTCGTCCCGGCGACCGCTCAGGCAAGCGAGCTGACCCCCGAACAGATGCAGTGGTATCGCGCGCAAATGGGTCTCGCCTCGACATCGGGACCGCCGCCAGCGACCAGTTCGGTCGGCGATGCGGTGATGGAATGGCGCCGCCTGACCGCCAATACCGGCGCCTCGTTCGATCAGCTGTCGCGCTTCCTGATGGCGAACAAGGGCTGGCCCGACGCCGACAAGATGCGCGTTCGCGCCGAAAAGGCGATCGCGATCGACAGCTTCGACCCCGCGCGCACCCTCGCCTATTTTCAGGCCTATCCCCCGCAGACGCCCAGCGGGCATCTGCGCCATGCGATGGCACTGAACGCATCGGGCCGCCGCGACGACGCCAACGCCGCGGTGCGCCGCGCCTGGACCGGCGGAGCGCTCGACGAATATGAGGTCAGCCGCGCGCTCAGTCTGTTTCCGGGCGCGCTGTCGGTAGCCGACCATGACGCGCGGATGGACCGGCTGCTGTGGTCGGGCGCCACTGGCGCGGCGAGCCGCCAGCTCGCCTATACCTCGCCCGAACGGCGTAGCGTCTTTGCCGCGCGCCTCGCGATGCGCAGCAGCGCGGTCGACGCGGCGTTCCAGGCGTCGGCCGTCGAAAGCGCCAACCCGTCGCTGGTCCGCACGGACGCCGGGTACATCACCGACAAGGCGACCTGGCTGCGCCAGACCGGCCGCGTCGGCGAAGCGCGCGCGCTGCTCGCTGCACCCCGCTCGCTGGCCAAAGCGCCGACCGATCCCGAGGAATGGATCGAAACGCTGCTCACCAACGCGCGGCAGGCCGACAGCGGCGGCGACAAGCTGACCGCCTATAATATCGCACGGCAGATCGACGACGCGTTCCCGCCGGGAACGGTGATCCGCGAAACCCCGCTCGCCGTCCGCGACGATTATACGTCGCTGGCGTGGCTCGCCGGGCAGCTGGCGTACAAGGATCTGCGCCGCCCAGCCGACGCGGTGCGCCTGTACCGCGCCTATGGCGAAGCCGCACGATCGGCGCAGACGCGCACCAAGGGTTTCTACTGGGCCGGCCGCGCCGCGCTTGCCGCCGGGGACCGATCGACCGCGGACGCGCATTTTGCCGACGCCGCGCAGCATTACGACCAATTTTATGGCCAGCTCGCGCTCGAACGGCTGGGCCGTCCGCAGCCCAAGCCGACACCCAATCCCACGAGTCGCGTCAGCGATGATGAAAAGCGCGCCTTTGCCGACGACCGGCTCGTCCGCGCCGCGCGCGCTCTCGGCGAAATTGGCGCGTGGCGTGAGCAGACGCTGTTCCTGCGCGCGCTGTCGCAAAAGGCTACCTCGCCCGCCGACCATGTCCTCGCCGGGCAACTGGCCTCGCAGATCGGTCGCCCCGACCTCGGCGTCATGATCGGCCGCAGCGCGCAGGCGAACAGCCTCGATGCGGTCGAGGTCGCGGGCTTCCCGACCGTCCGCGTGCCCGCAGGGCACGAAGGCAACTGGACCTTCATCCACGCGATCACCCGGCAGGAAAGCCAGTTCGACCGGCAGGCGATCAGCCATGCCGGGGCGCGCGGCATGATGCAGCTGATGCCCGGCACCGCGAACGAAGTCGCGGGCAAGCTCGGTCTTTCCTATACCCGCGACCTGCTCACCACCGACACCAATTACAACATGACGCTGGGATCGACCTATTTCCAGCAGATGCTGCGCTATTATGGCGGCAGCTATCCGCTCGCGGTCGCCGCCTACAACGCCGGTCCCGGCAATGTGAACAAGTGGCTGCGCGCCAATGGCGATCCGCGCACCGGATCGATCGAGATGCTCGACTGGATCGAGGCGATTCCGATCTTCGAGACCAAAAATTACGTGCAGCGCGTGCTGGAAAATGCGGTCGTTTACGACACGCTGCAACCCGGCAAGACGATGCCGCAGGCGCCGCTCAGCTTCTACCTCGGCAAACGCACGCCGGGATAAGGCCGCGTGGCGGGGGAACGCAGCAACATCATCAGCCCGGCAGGCTTTGCCGCGCTGCGCGCCGAATATGACGCGCTGCTCGGCGACGAGCGGCCAAAGCTGGTCGACGTGATCAGCTGGGCGGCGGGCAATGGCGACCGCAGCGAAAATGGCGACTATATCTATGGCCGCAAGCGCCTCCGCGAAATCGACCGGCGGCTCTCGTTCCTTGCGCGCCGGATGAAGGCGGCGCGCGTCGTCGATCCCGCCGAGCAGCCCGACAAGAGCCGCATCTGGTTCGGCGCCACTATCGAACTTGCCGACGACGACGATGCGCGACGCACCGTCACGCTGGTCGGCGACGACGAGGCCGAGGCGGGCGACGGCCGGATCGGCTGGAACAGCCCCCTCGCCCGCGCGCTGCGCGGCGCCGCGGTCGGCGATCTGCGCGTGGTCCAGCTTCCGTCAGGGCCGAAGGAGTGGGAGGTGATGGCGATCCGTTATCCCTCCTGACGTTCGTCCTCGCGGCAGCGGCCGGCATAGCCGGCAAAGTGCTACTCCCCGATCCCCGCAATCAACGCCCGCTGATCCTTGCGCAGTTCGGGCAGCGCGCGCGCCAGCTTCGCCCAATGCGCCGCCTCCTTCGCATCGGCCGTAACGCCGACCCCCTTGGCATAGGCATCGGCCAGGATCGCCCGCGACCCCGCAAAACCGGCGCGCGCCGCAACGCTGCAATCCTCGATCGCCCCGGCCAGCGTCTTGGCGGCAAAATGCGCCTCGCACAGCCAGTGATTGCCCTCGGGATTGCCCGCCGCCGCAATCGTCCGCAGCCGCGCGAGATTGGCGTCGCGGGTGTCGGCGAAATAGGTCAGCGCAAAAATAGCCGCCGGATGCCCCTTCGCTGCCGCCTCGGCATAAAGAGACTGCGACCGTGCGAAATCGGCGGGGCCAAAGGTTCCCGCCGCCAGCCGATACGCCAGATGCGTCTTTGCTTTCGAAAAGCCCGCGTTCGACGCCGCGACATACAGATCATAGGCGCGCTTGACGTCGGCCGCCGACGGATCATTTTCCAGCAGCAGATAGGCGAGTTCCTGCTGCCCCGCCGGAAACCCCTGCGCCGCCGATGCCTCCAGATACGTCCGCGCGCGCGGCAGGTCGCGCTTCACCCCGACCCCCAGCGAGAACATATATCCCACCAGCTGCTGCGCCAGCGGATGCCCGCCGTCGGCCAACCGGACCAGCTCGGCGGCCGGATGGCGCGACAGCACGTCGGCGATCAGCACCGGCTCGTCCTCGATCGCCAGCCGGTCGAGCGAAATGTCGGCGAGCGGGTCGGTCGCGGCGCTGCGCGCGGCGGTGGCCGCCTCTCCCTTCGCCGGGAGCGGAACGACCGCCACCGCCGACGTCGGGCGGGCGGGCGCAGCCGCCGGAACCTCGGGCGGCGCGACCAGATAATAATCGTCGAACCAGCTGCCATAATGAAACGGCTGCTGCGGCCCCAGCTCCATGCCATGTGTGCGCTTGTAAACTTCGCGCGATACGATCTTGAAATAATCGGAGATTTCGAGCCCGGGAATGGCCAGTTCCTTGACCACCGCCGCGGCAAACGGGCTGACCGGCGATCCGACCGGCGCAAAATCCAGCGCTGGCCGCCCCTTCGCGGTCGAATAGAAAACCGCGCCTTGGCCAATATCGAGCAGCCCCAGCGGTGCCGAGGCCGCTTCGCCCGCGGCGACATTGACGTCCTCGATCCGCACCACCGGCTCGGCGGTGCGGCAGGCATCGACGAACAGCAGGGTAAAGGCGCCCGTCGGCACGACCCGCTTCACCGCAGCCTCGATCGACAGGTAGCGCTTTTCGACATCGGCACGCCGCGCCGCGGGCGGCGCCTCCATCGGGACCAGCCAGTTGCGCCCGCCATATTCAAAGCCGTGCCCGGCATAATAGATGATCACCGATTTCGCCCCCGCTGCCTCTGCGGCAAAGCGCGTCAGCGCGGTGTCGAGCGTTGCCATATCGGCGTTGCGGACGATACGCGGCGAAATCCCCGCCTTGGCAAAAGCGTCGCAGACATAATCGATGTCGTTGACCGCATTTTTCAGCGACGGCCATTCCCAGTCATTATAGGCGCTGTTGCCGATGAGCAGCGCGACGCGATCGCCCGCGAGCGGCGCGGTGCCGCAGGCGGAAGGCTGGGCGGCAGCGATCGGCGTGGTCGCAATCGCCACAAACAGCGCCGCCAACACCGCCGCCAAACGTGCCTGAATCGCCATCCTTGCCCCTATCCGCCCCGGCTTGCGCCCGCATGAAAAGTGGCGGAAATCTGCGCAACTTTACTCTGAAAATCGCGTCAATTGCCGCTTTCGCGCACCCATGTCACCGATGGTAAGTGACGCAGACAATGTAGGAAAGCGGAAAGTCGCGGCTGATCAGGGTTGCAGCAGCGCCGGGACGATCCAGATCGCCGACAGGACGATCACCACCGCGATCAGCGAAAAGCCCAGCACATAGCGAACATTATGGCCTTTGACCCCGCCGCTGGCTTCGGTCTCGGTCACTTCGACATGGTCATCGACGACTTTCATGATGCGTTTCCCTTTCAACTGGTCCGACATAGAACGCGGGCGGCGCACGGGCGTTCCGCGCACCGCGTTGGGGAGAATGTTGCCAGAGGGTCTGTAAGCCGGGTTCTGTCCACCCCGTTTCCGGGGATGGGCGATCATTCCTCTAGGCGAATGGTTACCCATACGCTCAAGCAGTCAACCCGGACGGCGGGGCCGGAACCAGCCCTGGAATTGCTCCCGTGCCATCCCTATTCGACCTTGCTCCCGGTGGGGTTTGCCGTGCCGCGTCCGTTACCGTCCGCGCGGTGCGCTCTTACCGCACCCTTTCACCTTTCGCCGGGCCAAAGCCGTGGCGGTTTGCTCTCTGTGGCACTTTCCCTGAACCAGTCCTTCGGACCGGTCCGCCGGACGTTATCCGGCACCGTGATTTCCGTGGAGCCCGGACTTTCCTCCCCCGGCAGGATACCCCACCGGCGGCGATCGCCCGACCCTCTGGCAGCGGCGAGTATAGCGCGAATGAAAGGCGATGACGAGCGATTGTGAGGAGGGGTGGTTTGGGGTGGGGAGCGGATGTAACGGCAAAGACACGCCCTCCCCTTCAGGGGAGGGCAGCGAGACTTACGAACTTGTTCGTTAGTCGCAGCGGGTGGGGGCCAGCGGCCTAGCGCTACGCCGCTGGCCCCCACCCCGCTACGACTAGGCAGCAAGCTGCCAAGTCTTCGTTGCCCCTCCCCTGAAGGGGAGGGGCTTGCTCCTCGTTACGTCCGCAATCGCTCGCTTCCGGTCATTCGTTCTGGATCGGCGGCAACGTCCGAAATGGGCGGTGCCAGCTTCGTCATCCCGGACTTGATCCGGGATCCGCGACGACAGTGCAGCTATAGATCCCGGATCAAGTCCGGGATGACGATGAGGAAAAATCCTCCCTGTGGCGAAGCCATTGGGAGGGCGACCGCTCGCGAAGCAAGGGGTGGAGGGGCCACGACGGTAGTTCCAAAGCCCCTCCGTCAGCGCTTCGCGCTGCCACCTCCCCATCGCTGCGCGACAGGGAGGATCGACGGCTTACCTCGCCCGCTTACGGCCCCGTCCAGCTCAAAAAATCCCTTTCAGCAGCCGCCCGGGATTGCGCCGCAACGCCGCCTCTTCGTTCGCCATATAGTGGAATATCCCTTTCAGCGCCTGTTCGGTCACCGATCGCGTCAACCCGTCGCGCGTCAGCCCCGCCGAAGCCATCAGCGAATTGCCCTTCGCCAGCTGGTCGAGCTGGCGATAGGCGCCGACATTTTCCAGCGCCGATCCGACCAGCGGCGACACCTTGCCAAACAAAGTATCGCCCGCACTCGTCTGCAGATAGCGCGTGGCGCCGTCCTGCTTGCTCACCAGCGCAGGCGCGTCGGACCAGCGCAGATTGTCGATCGCCGACCGAAAGATCGGCTTGGCCTCGCCCGCCGCCTTGCCGCCGGCATCGTTCAGGCTCTTGGTCAAATTGGTGGTCAGCCCCAGCTTGTCGCCGACGCCGAACAGCTTCGACGCCAGCTTGCCGCCCGCGCCCGGCAACAAAATGCGCACCGCGGTGTCGCGATAGAAGGCGCCGGGCTGCGCCAATTTGTCGAGCGCGCCATCGGATGCGCCGCCAATCAGCCCCTTGACCCCGCTGCTCGGCAATTTCGCCAGCGCCCATGGCGCCTGCGCCAACGCCGCCATCCCGACCGCACCCGCAAGCAGCCGCCGCCGTGCGATCATCACATCGTTCGACTCCATCGCGCGGCTCCCCTGTTTGTGGTTCGGGGCAACCCTAACAGCAAACAGGCCGCCGCCATAGGGTGAGCGGTGTTCAGCAGGGTCTGGTGGCGAATGGCGCCTTTGGGGTGGGGAGCGGACGTTGGGATAATATCACGCCCTCCCCTTCAGGGGAGGGCAGCGAGACTTACGAACTTGTTCGTTAGTCGCAGCGGGTGGGGGCCAGCGGCCTTGCCCATGGCCGCTGGCCCCCACCCCACTACGACTAGGCAGCAAGCTGCCAAGTCTTCGTTGCCCCTCCCCTGAAGGGGAGGGGCTGTCTCTTCGCTGCGTCCGCAATCGGTCGACTTCGGTCGTTCCCGACCTCTTCTCTTCCGTCATCCCGGCGAAGGGTGTTCAGAGGCACCTGACTCTGAAACACGATCTCGCCGGTGCGGTTCGACGATAGGGTGAGATCCCGGCCTTCGCCGGGATGACGATGACATAAATTTCGTGCTTCGATCGCTTCCACTCCACCGCCACCACCCGCACTCCGCGAACGGCAACCACCGCCTGCGTAACCCTCAAGCCGCCATGCGTAGCCGGTTCCGTCCCTCGCGCTTTGCGGTGTACAGCGCCTTGTCGGCGCGCTGGAGCAGGTCTTCGATGCTCGCCTCGCCCGCATAGACCGCCAGCCCGATGCTGACCGTCACCTTGGGCAGGCCCGCCACCGCGCCTTCGGCGTCGGCGTGGACCGCCTTGCGCACCCGTTCGGCGACCAGTTCGGCCGACAGCGCGCTGCGGCCTTGCAGCACGCAGACAAATTCCTCGCCGCCATAGCGCCCGACCATATCGTTGTCGCGCAGCGACGCCTTGGCGCGCTGGCCGACGCGGCGGATCACTTCGTCGCCGGCGGCATGGCCGTGCACGTCGTTGATCGCCTTGAAATGGTCGATGTCAAAGATCGCGACCGCCAGCGGCGCGCCATCCTGTTCTGCCCGCCGCAGCGCCTGATCGAGGAAGCTCAGCGTGCGGCGCCGGTTGGGCAGCCCGGTCAGCATGTCGGTGTTGGCCACCCGCTCCGCCGCGCTGCGCGCCGATTCCAGGATGCGCGCATTTTCGACCGTGTCGGTGACGTCCTGCACGGTCCCGAAAATGCCGATCGCCTTGCCGCCGCGACCCATTTCGATCGACCCGTGCGATTTGACATGCCGGATTTCGCCGTCGGTCCGCATGATCCGGCCCTGAAACACGAACGGCTCGCCCGACCGGACCGCTTCGGCCAAAATCTTTTGCACCGCCACCCGGTCCTCGGGCAGATATTGCGCGACGCTATATTCGACATCGACCGCGGTGCCGGGTTCCAGCCCATGGACACGGTACGTCTGGTCCGACCATTGGATCGTCCATTCCGTCAGGTCGACGCGCCAATGCCCAACGAGCGCCGCCGCTTCGGCCTGGAGTAGCCAGCGATTGCTCTGCTCCAGCCGCTTCGCCAGCCGCCGCTGGACGACCAGCAGCGCCGCGAGCGGCAACGCGATGAACAGCATCGTCACCAGATAGAATTGCAGGAACAGCACCTCGACTTTCTGGCTTTCGTTCATCGCCGCGATCGGGCCATGTCCCTGCCCGGTCAGCAGCGACGCGATGAGCGCGACGATCAGCATCCCCGCTGCGGCGCCGAACGGCCCGAGGCGATAGGCGGCGATGATCAACGCGACGCACGGCAGGAAGGTCACGGGAAAGTCGGACTGCGAAAAAGATGCGCCGGTCACAAATGCCGCGACGGTCAGCAGCGCGATCGCTTCGACCTTCATCGCGGTCGGCACCTTGTTCACCGCGTTCGACGCGATCATGCGCGCCAGCATGACGATCGGCGGGGTGACGATCAGCATCCCGAGTGCGACGGTCGTCATCCACGACAGAAAGAAGTTGAAGCCATTGCCCGTCAACAGCATCGCGATTCCGGCGCTGGCGGCGCTGGCGGCAAAGGCGGCAGCGCAAAAACGTCCGACCGCGCGGGGGACCATGAACGACATCTCGCCGCGTTCGTGCCGCCGGATCAGCCACAGCGCGATCGTCGCCTCGGCGGCGTTGGCGACCGTGTAGGCCGCGGCGGCCCCGGCCCGGATCCCCTCGACCATATTGGCGCCGACGCTGGCCGCGGCCATCGCCAGAAAGGCAGGGATGCGCGCCTGATTCGGCATCAGCAACAACAGCGCGAGGAAATAGCCGCTGGGCGGCCAGACGGCGGCGATATTGTCCGCGCCCTTGGTCGCATGAAGCGCCAGGCTGGCGAGCAGAAAATAGCCCGTCGCGGTCAGGAGGAACCAGAAGACCGCCTCAACTCGGGGGGACAGGGGCCGGGTCATCGCCCCAACTAACCGAAAAGAGGGAAAGAAACCGCTAACATGTTGCCGCTTGCCTCCCCTTTTGTCGCGCGATCAGGTCGCGTCGGCGCTCACGCTATCCCGCCAAAAGTCAAACCGACCACTTCTTCGACCATGGCTTCGTCCCACTCCAGCCGCCGGTCGAGGATCAGCATCGCCAGCCCATGGACCAGCGCCCAAGCGTGCAACGCCGCTCTATCGGGGTTTTCGACCCCCGGCAACGCTTCGCCGACGCCCGCCCGCAGCAGGTTATAGGCAACTTCGCCGCCGTCGCCGCCAACATTGGCATGGCGCGCCGACATCTGCCGCGTGAAGCTCAGGCGGAACAATGCGGGCTCGTCGTGGGCAAAGCGCACATAGGTCGTCCCCGTCGCCTTGAACCCATTGCGCCCGCCGCCAGCTTTCAGCCACGCCTGCGCCTGCCGCGCACCCAGCCGCCGCAGCCCTTCGTCGGCGAGCGCGTCGAGTAACGCCTCTTTGTCCGGAAAATGGCGGTAAAGCGCGGTTGCGCTGACCCCAACGTCGCGCGCAAGCGCCCGCAGGCCCAGCTCGCCGTCGTCGCCCGCTTCCAGTCGTTTGAGCCCCGCCGCGATCACCGCCGCGCGCAAGTCGCCATGATGATAAGCGCCCGCCGCCTTCGCGCCGTCGCTTTTTATGTTGACACTGTTATCTTGATCGATCATGTTGTCACCGTAAACATTCCGAGTCGCCGGCGCAATCCCCTCCACGCCGTACGGCACTTTCGCCAACATCCGTAAGGAGCAATATCATGGCAAGCAACGTCGAAACCCTGATCCGCGGCGCCGTCGTCAAAGGGATTGGCAAAGTCGCCGATTTCAACCGCAAGCGCCTGCCCCGCCCCACCGACGCGCATCCCTATCTCACCGGCATCCACAAACCGATGACCGAGGAGCTGACGCTGGAGGAACTGCGCGTCGAAGGCGATATCCCCGCCGCCCTCACCGGCCGCTATCTGCGTAACGGTCCGAACCCCGCGATCGCGCCCGACCCCGCCAGCTATCACTGGTTCACCGGCGCCGGGATGGTCCATGGCATCCGCATCGAAGGCGGCAAGGCCGACTGGTACCGCAACCGCTGGGTGCGCGGCAGCGAAGCTTGCGAAGCGCTGGGCGAAGAACTGCCCCCCGGCCCGCGCGCCGATCGCAACGACGCCCCGAACACCAACGTCGTTGGGCTGGCGGGCCGCACCTTCGCGATCGTCGAAGCCGGCGGCAAGCCGGTCGAGCTCGGCTATGAGCTCAATACGATCACGCACAACCCGTTCGACGGGACGCTCGTCGGCGCGTACACCGCGCACCCGCACCACGACCCGGTCACCGACGAGGTCCATGCGATCACCTATCGCGGCGACGAACCGAACAAGGTCTGGCACGTCGTGCTCGACAAGAATGCCCAGGTTATCCGCGAGGAAGCGATCGCGGTCAGCGACGGTCCGTCGATCCACGACTGCGCGATCACCCGCAATTATGCCCTGGTATTCGACCTGCCCGTCACCTTTTCGATGAAGATGCTGCTCGCGGGCTATCGCTTTCCCTACGCCTGGAACGAAGCGCATCCGGCGCGCGTCGGCCTGCTTCCCCGCAATGGCAGCGGCGACAGCATCATCTGGGTGCCGGTCGAACCCTGCTATGTCTTTCACCCCGCCAACGCCTATGAGACCGCCGACGGCAAGGTGATTGTCGATGTGGTGGCGCATGACACGATGTTCGCGAGCTCGAAACGCGGCCCGGACAGCGAGCGGTCGCGGATGGAGCGCTGGACGATCGATCCGGCAGCAGGCACGACCACCCGCGCGATCATTTACGACCACCCGCAGGAATTTCCGCGTTACGACGAGCGACTGACGACGCAGCCCTACCGATATATTTATTCGGTCGCGCTGCCCGACCACGCGACGACCGAAATGGAGATCGCCGATACCCGCCTGTTCCGCCACGACCTGCAAAGCGGCACCACCGCGATCCACGATTTCGGCCCCGGCCGCCACCCCGGCGAGTTCGTTTTCGTTCCGCGCGGCAGCAACGGCGCCGAGGATGACGGGTGGCTGATCGGCTTGGTCGTCGACATGAGAGACGAAACGACCGCGCTCGTCATCCTGAACGCCGATGATTTTACCGGGTCACCGCAAGCCGTCGTTCATCTGCCGCACCGAGTTCCGCCGGGCTTTCACGGCAATTGGGTGGCGGACTGACCCCGCCGCGACGTGCCAACAGCGCTTCGGTCACGCCGAGCGAGCGTTCATTGTCGACATCGATCGCCGTCGCCCCGTTGCTGACCAGCAGCGGGGCGATTTCGACGTTCATGTGACGCGAAATGCGCGCGAAAATATGGTGGATCGGCCCCAGCCCGAAACGAAAGCGGAGCAGGTTGATGAGCCCGAACGCCTGCATCACCCGCAACGGCCTTTTGACAAACTGACCGCCGCCACGAAACGCCTCGGTGGCCCTGAGCGCGCCCGGATGGGCAATCCAATAGGCGTTGCAGTTCGATACCGCGACGTCGGCAAACTCGTAAAAGCGCCGCTGGCCTTCGGGATGTACCGCCAGCACATCGTCACGCCGCGCCAGCGCCACCCCTGCCTCGATGTCGAGCCGCGCGGCTTCGGCGGCAATCTCGGCGATCGTTTCGGGGGTCAGCAGGCAATTGTCGGCGGTCGTGACCAGCAACGGAAAGGCCGCGACGCCCGCGACCGCAAGCACCGAGTCCGCCAGATTGTTCGCCGCCGGGACGATGATCAGGCGCTTGCCCAACGATGCGACGACCGGATCGTCGAGATCGGACAGCAAATTCACATGATGTGTCGACACGAAAATCTGCCGCGCATCGCTCGCCGCGGCGGCGCTCAGCACATGCGCGATCATCGGCCGCCCCGCCACCGGGACAAGGCACTTGTCGGCGACGCCATGCGCGACGGCCAGCGGATCGGGCGCGCCCGGTCGGCGCCCCGCAAGGATCAGGACCGCCCCCGTCATGCCGCGTCGCGCCGCGCCATCGCGGGCCCGATCTGGCGGATCATGCTTTCGGCAACGATCGTTTCGACCAGCGCCGCATGGGTGAACCCCGCAATCGCCGCCGAACGCGCGAACAGCTTTTCCGACCACAGGTTGCAGTTGAGATTGACCTCGAGCAGTCGGACGTCGCCGGTCGCCTGATCGACGCGAAATTCGAACCGGCCATAATCGAACGGGCGAAACACGTCGGCCATGCGGCGGGTATATTCGGCCACCTGCCGACTGATCAGCGGATCGTCGAAGCGTTTGATGCAATATCCCACCTGCCCGACCAGATCGCGCTTTTCCTGATAGGTGCGCAGCTGCGCCGGGTCGGCCTGCTCGAAAATCATCATCGGCAGCATCGCCGGTTCGCCATCCAGAGTGATCACCGGCACTTCGATGTCGCTGCCGTCGATAAAGGGCTCGACGAGCGCGTCATGGTCGAGCGCGTGGATTTCGGTGATCGAGCGCGCGAGTTCGGCGCGGTCGTGGGCATCGCGGACGCCCCATGACGCCGAGCTGTTGTTGGGCTTGATCACCCAGCGCCGCGCGGGCGGACACCGCGCGACATCGACCGGCGCGCCGCGACGAAACAAAGCCCATGGCGCCGTCGGTACGCCGCGCGCCGCCGCCTCCAGCTTGGTCAGATGCTTGTCGTCGGACAGCCCGCGCACGATCGGCGAGGCGCCGAGATAGGGCAGGCCATGCTGGTTGCAGAGCAGGGGCAACAACATTTCGGAATTGAAGAAGCCGCCGCGATTGAGCAGTGGAAAGACGAAATCAGCCGCGGGCCGATCGAACAGCGCGGCATAGCTGTCGGCGATCAGCAATTCGACGCCCAGACCCTCCAGCGTCTCGCGCATTTCGCGGTGATACAGCGCATGATTGCCGTCGTCGGCGTGCAGTCCGCCGGTCCAGCGGGCGTGCTTGGCGATGAACAACAGGCGCTGTGTTTCGCGCAGGCGATCGGGCAGCCGGGTGGGCGCAAGGTCGGTCGTTTTCATGGGCGCGCCTGACCACGCCGGGGTTGCGCGGTGATGACGAATTGGTGACGATTGATGACCGCGAAATGCAAAAACAGTGTCACACTCGCCGACAAGGCACGGAAAATCAGTGAATTATGCTTCGTCGTACTAATCTTTCAGCGCAGTGCGGCTGACCGCAAAGCCGGTCGTTACCCACGATCAATCGGCCCAAAATCTTCGCCGCGCCGCCCGACCGCCACGGCTCGTCGCGGAAATCCGCGCTTTGGCGCAGCGCTTTTCGAGCGCGGTTCGTTCCTCCTTCACTATGATGAAGAATATCGCCCTCTCCCGCCCCGCCACGAGCGCGATTGCCGCGTTCCTGGTCCTGTCCACCCCCGCCGCTTTCGCACAGGAAGCGCCGACCATCACGATGACCCCGCCGGTCACCGCGCCGACCGCGCCGACGCCGCAAACCCCGCCGACGGTCGCTGAACCGAGCGCGCCCGCACCGGTCGCGGCACCGCAGGCCGCGCAGCCCGTGGCCCCGGCGCCGGTCATTCGCGTACCGCTTGAAATCGAACCTGCCGAAACCACCCCCGCGCCGCGCGCCGCCGAACGGGCAGAAGCGCCCGCCCCTGCGCGCCCCGCACAGCGCGCTCGCTCGGTCGCTGCCGCACCGGTGGCTGCTGAACCGGTCGCGACGCCCGTAGCGGACACCGCGCCGACTGCCGAACTGGCGCCGGTCGCCACGCCGATGGCCGCGCCCGCCGAAGCGGTGATCGAACCGACGTCGGCGCCCGCCGAACCCGCACCCGCCGCGAGCGGAGAATTTCCGTGGGAAATCGTCGGCGGGGCCGCCGCCCTGCTGGTGATCGGCGGCGCCGGGCTGGCATTCGCGCGCCGCCGTCGTCACCCCGCCGACGACATGGCTTATGCCGAGGTCGTCCGCGACGCACCCATCGAGCGGACCGCTGCGACCGCGCCGATTGCGGGCGAAGGCCAGCAATGGGTAAGCCCGGCCTATGCGCCGCGCACGACGCCCGCCTTTGCCGCCGCGCCGAGTGGCAGCATGGGGCGCCATGAAGCGATGGCGATGGCCGGTCCCACCCCCGAAAATCCGTTCGTGACGCTGTCGAAGCGGCTGAAGCGGGCGCGTTTCCTCGATCGTCAGGAACGCCTGGCCTATAATGAAACGCTCGGCGCGCAGAAGGATATGACGCGCAAGCCGGTCAGCGCCTGGGAGATCGCCCAGCGCCCCGAACCCGCGATGCAGCAGCAGGACGTCCGCCGTCCGGAAGCTCCGCGTCCGCGCACGACCACGACGTTCCGTCCGGGTTATTCGAACGGCTGAGCCAGCCTCCTGCGGTAATCCCTCACCGCACAAAAAAGGGCGGTGCCTCGCGGCGCCGCCCTTTATTTTTGTCCGTCACCGGCCGGAATATCCGACCGGATCCGCCAACCGATTACTTCAGTTCGACGGTGCCGCCGGCGGCAACGATCTTGGCCTTCAGCTCTTCAGCTTCAGCCTTGCTCACGCCTTCCTTGAGCGCCTTCGGTGCGCTTTCGACCAGCGCCTTGGCTTCGCCAAGACCCAGGCCGGTGATCGCACGGACTTCCTTAATCACGTTGATCTTGTTGCCGCCGTCACCCGTCAGGATGACGTCGAATTCGGTCTGCTCTTCAGCAGCCGGGCCAGCAGCGGCAGCAGCCGGAGCGGCAGCAACAGCAGCAGCAGCCGAAACGCCCCACTTTTCTTCGAGCATCTTCGACAGGTCAGCCGCTTCGAGGACGGTCAGCGACGACAGTTCTTCAACGATCTTTGCGAGATCAGCCATGTTCATTCTCCATCAGAACCGGGACGCACCCGGCATTAAGTTTCAATAATAGTTCGAAATCACGCTGCTTCTTTGGCGGCATATGCGCCAAAAACCCGCGCCAGCTGGCCAGCCGGGGCTGCGGCGATCTGCGCAACCTTGGTGGCCGGAGCCTGCACCAGACCAATGATCTTGGCGCGCAGCTCGTCGAGCGAGGGAAGCGAAGCCAGCGCCTTCACGCCATCCACGTCGAGCACCACGTCGCCCATGCCGCCGCCAACGATTTCAAGCTTGTCGTTGGTCTTGGCAAATTCCACCGCGATCTTCGCCGCCGCGACCGGGTCGGTCGAGGTTGCAAGCGCGGTGGGGCCGGTCAGCAGTTCGCCGATCCCGCCATAGGACGTGCCGTCGAGCGCGATTTTGGCAAGACGGTTCTTCGTGACGCGAAAATCGGCTCCTGCATCGCGCATCTGCTGACGCAGCACCGTCGACTGGGCGACGGTCATGCCAAGGTTGCGGACGACCACAACCGCGGCAGCTGACAACAGCGTAGCGTTCAGCGAGGATACGGCTTCGGCCTTTTCCGTACGATCCATGCCTATACTCCACTCTGTGCCCGGATACGCGGGCGCCGAAACGCACGCGCCGCCGGGCGGCTAACACACGCAAAGCCGGTCACGAGCCAAGGCTCACCCGTCCATGCGCAACGATGTCCGAAGGGGTCGGTCAAGACGCGTCGCCTGAACATGCAGGCGGGCGACCGATAA
The DNA here is from genome assembly GCF_012274265.1 of Sphingopyxis microcysteis. Lineage (GTDB taxonomy): Bacteria > Pseudomonadota > Alphaproteobacteria > Sphingomonadales > Sphingomonadaceae > Sphingopyxis > Sphingopyxis microcysteis. The sequence continues at coordinate 391,607 of NZ_JAANYY010000002.1, read as the reverse complement.
AGACTGTTCCCCGTCTCGGCTGGAAATTAAGCAGGGCAAATCCCCTGCACCAACTGTCTCGGACGGAATTGCCGCAGGCGGACCTGCAACAACACGGGGGCGCTAATAGCCGGAAACCGCCGGAAGTCAAGGCGGCGGGCGGAAGTTGACGAAAGTGTCGCACAGCGTGCCGTCGCAAGCTTGCAAAATTCGCATTAAGATATATCTTAGACACATCAAGAATCACACAAAGGAAAAATGATGATGTTTTATGCAAAGATCGCGGGCCGCGGCTGCGGCGGGCGGCACGCGATGCACCGCGGCGGCGGACGCGGGTTTGGCCATGGTTTCGGGCATGGCTTTGGCGGGCGACGCGGCGGCGGTGGCCGGGGTGAGCGCGGCGGCCGACAGCGCATGTTCGACAGCGGCGAACTGCGGCTGGTGCTCTTGAAGCTGATCGCCGACGAACCGCGCCACGGATATGACCTGATCCGCCAGATCGAGGAGCTGACCGGCGGCGCCTATGCGCCCAGTCCGGGGGTGATCTATCCGACGCTGACCCTGCTCGACGACATGGGCCAGATCGCGGCGCAGCAGAGCGAGGGCGCGAAAAAGCTGTTCGCAATCACCGACGCCGGGCGTACCGAACTGGAAACCCATGCCGACGTTGTCGCCGCGGCGATCGCCCGCCTGACCGCGGTCGGCGAAGAAACGCAGCGCACCGATTCGACGTCGGTCCGCCGCGCGATGGGCAATTTGCGCCAGGTGCTGATGGACCGGCTGAGCGACCGCGACCTCGACAAGGCCGCCCTGCACGACATCGTCGCGCTGATCGACGAAGCCGCGCAAAAGATCGAGCGGCTGTGATGACCGTCAGCGCCACCGCAGCGGTACCGACCGCGCATGCAAGCAAATATCTGCAACAGCTGTGCAAGCATTGGCAGCATAATCTGGCGGTCACCTTCACCGCCGAGCACGGGACGGTGACCTTTCCCAAGGATACGCGCGGAGCCGACTGGCCGGGCGACGGCCTGGTGACTTTCGACGCGGGACCGGACACGCTTTCGGTCCGCATCGACGCGAGTGTCGAGGGGCAGCTTGAAGGATTGAAAGGCGCCGTCGCACGCCACCTCGACCGCTTCGCGTTCCGCGAGGCGCCGCTGCCGTTCGACTGGCGGGGGGCTTGAACCCTTCCCTATTGTCATCCCGGGCTGAACGTCGACACTCATCCCCTGACGCAAGTGATGGGCTGCTCCCCGGCGAAAGCCGGGGTCCAGGGCGTTCCCACACAGGCGTTGCATTCGGACGCCCTGGGCCCCGGCTTTCGCCGGGGAGCAGGTATGTGGTCGCGAGAGCCAGACCCCCGGCAAGCCTGAGGTGACGGGAAAACCGGGCCGACCGCATACCAGTATCCCATCATATCGTTTTTCAATATTATTGATTGACGATAAATCCGAATCGCAATATATCGTTCTTCGATAACCACCCTATTGGAGAACGATATGCCTACGACCAATCCCACCCTGTTCCGCGCCACGCACGGCCTGCTCTGGCTGATGCTGACGCTGGTCGTCGCCGCCGCGCTGATCGTCGCCGGCGTCGCCATCGCGCTGGTCGTCGCCTGGCCCGACGTGATGGCCGAAATTCGCACCATGCCCGAATTTGTCGACGTCGCGACAATCCGCTTTCCGCTGGGCATCCTGATGCTGTTGCTGATCGCGGTGCTGGGCGTTGCCGCCTATATCCTGCGCCAGTTGCAGGCGCTGGTGACCAGTGCGTCGCGCGATCCCTTCATCGTCGACAATGCGGCGCGGCTGCGGCGGATCGGCTGGTCGCTGGTGACAATCCAGGTGCTGGCCCTGCCCGTCCACTGGACCGCGGCCAACATCGCCAGGGCCGGGAGCGAATTCAGCCAGATGGGCGGCCTTTCGATTGGCAGCCTGCTGTCGATCCTGCTCGCCTTTGTCCTGGCGGCGGTATTCGAACAGGGCGCCGCGATGCGCGGCGAGCTGGAAGGAACGGTGTGATGGCGATCGTGGTGAAACTGGATGACCTGCTGCACGCCAAGCGGATGACGCTGACCGACCTGTCCGAGCGGATCGGAATCACCCTGGCCAATCTGTCGATCCTGAAAACCGGCAAGGCAAAGGCGATGCGCTTTTCGACCCTGGAGGCGATCTGTACCGAGCTGGAATGCCAGCCGGGCGACCTGTTGGCGTTCGAAACCGACCGCTGACCGCGCCGCCAGCCAGACCCTTGACCCCGCTCCGCCCCCGGTCGGAGCGGGGTTTCTTCGTCTTGGAAGCGGAACGCGAATCTGCGATCGTGCGTTGAACGAGGCAGCGGATCTGCGCCGCCTTTTTCGCAACCGACGAAAGGAAAATCTGTGACCGATGCCCAAGGGCTGCTGTGCCCGACCTGCCGCGTGAATCTGACGATGTCCGAGCGCCAGGGAATCGAGATCGATTATTGCCCGCAATGCCGCGGCGTGTGGCTGGACCGCGGCGAGCTCGACAAGATTATCGAGCGCAGCGAAGCCGCCGCCCCTGCCCCGCGCGCGTCGGCCCCGCCGCCGCCCCAGCCGTCCTATCAGCAGCCGCCGCAATATCGCGAGCATGGCCATGACGACCGCTATTATGGCGGCAAGCCGTACAAGAAGAATTACAAGAAGAGCTTCCTGAGCGAATTGTTCGACTAAAGGCCGTCGCCCCCGCGAAGGCGGGGGCCGCTGTCGGTCCACTCAGCAGCGCAGGACAAGGCGGCTAGCGGCCCCCGCCTTCGCGGGGGCGACGCCTGTTGATCACGCCACCACGGCATGCCTTCGGGCATAGAGGAAATAAACCCCCAGCCCGGCGACGTTCCACACCAGGAACCACAGCTGCGTCTGCATTGGCAGGCTGAAGAACAGATAGATACAGCCGACGATCGCGCCGAGCCCGATCACCCATGGCATCGGGGCGCGGAAGGTGCGCGGGGCGTCGGGGGCGCGGACGCGCATGATCAGCATGCAGATGGCGACCGCGGTGAACGCTGCGAGCGTGCCGGCGTTGGCGAGCGCCGCCAGCTCACCGAGCGGGATGAAGCCCGCGAGCACCGCGACGACGATCGCGGTGAAGATCGTGATCCGCACCGGCGTGCCGCGCGACGACAGTCTGGCCAGGCTGGCGGGGAGCAGGCCGTCGCGCGCCATGGTGAAGAAGATGCGGCTCTGCCCATAGAAGAAGGCGAGGATCACGGTGGGCAGCGCGATGATCGCCGACACCGCGAGATATTGCGCCGCGAGCGGACTGCCGAGTTCGCGCAGGATCAGCGCCAGCGGTTCGGGGCTGTTGGCGAAGCGGGTGTAGGCGATCGCGCCGACCGCGGCGACCGCGACCGCGATATAGATGACGACGCACACGAACATCGATCCGACGATCCCGATCTTGAGATCGCGGTCGGGGTTACGCGTTTCCTCCGCCGCCGTGGCGATCGCGTCGAAGCCGTAGAAGGCGAAAAAGATGATCGCGGCGGCGGCCATGATCCCGCGCTCGACGCCGTCGGGGCCCATATGCTTGGTGAAGCCATAGGGGCTGAACGGTTCGAGATTGGCGGCATTGAACGCGGGGAGCGCGACGGCGACAAAGATCACCAGCGCCAGCACCTTGACCAGCACGAGGATGGCATTGAGCGTCGCGCTTTCGCGCGTGCCGACGAGCAGCAATCCGGCGACGACCGCGATGATCGCGATCGCGGGCAGGTTGACAATGCCGTCCAGCTCCGGCCCCTGCATCAACGCCATCGGCACCCCCGCCCAAGCTTCAAGCAGCGGCGCGGCGTAGCCCGACCAGCCGACCGCGACCGCGCTCACCACCAGCGAATATTCCAGGATCAGGCTCCACCCGACGACCCAGGCGATGAGTTCGCCGATCACGACATAGGAATAGGTGTAAGCGCTGCCCGACGCCGGAATCATCGTCGCCATTTCGGCATAGGCGAGCGCGGCGCAGGCACAGATGAGCCCGGCGATGGCAAAGGACAGGATGACCGCGGGACCGGCCTTGTCGGCGCCGACGCCGATCAGCGTCAGGATGCCGGTGCCGACGATCGCCCCGACACCGAGTGCGATGAGGTGCGGCCAGCCGAGCGTGCGCGCGAGCGCGTGCTGCCCCTCCTGCTGTTCCGGGACGATCGGTTTGCGACGCAGCAGGCTGCCAGACATGCGGACCCCTCTCCTAAAGGAAAAATTTTTCCTGCCTTTTAGACCGGTGTGGCACGAGCGCAAGATGCGCCGTCCGAATTGCTGTCGCCGACCCGCCTGGCTCGGCAAGCGCATCGTTTTACGGCCATTATCGGGCGTCCGCTATCCGGCGTCGCGGACGATCCAGCCCGCGCGGGCGGCGAGCAGCGCCGCCATCATCACGGCAAAGCCATAGGCGAGCGGCGCCGACCAGATGACGACGCCCGCGCCGAGCAGCGCGCCGCCGACGAGCGCCGCCCACAGGCCCAGATGATGCAGCCAGCGGCGATCCCCCTCCCCGCGCAAGGCGTTGGCGATCTTTTGCCCCATCTGGACCAGCGTCCCGGTCATATAGGTGACGCCGATCACCGACCCGTCGCGCCCCGCAACGGCAGCATTGGCGACTCCCATTGCGAGCGCGAGCGACAGGATCGCGCTCCATCCCTCGCCCTCGAGCCGCAGCAGCGTGGCGATCGCCAGCAGGATGGTGACGCCGAGCAGCACCGCAAGCGAGCGCCGCCGCCCGGCCTGCGCGCCGACCAGCGACCCCGCGACCACGCCGAAAACGAACGTCGCGATGATGATCGCGGCGACCAGCGCGGCATGTTGCCCCTCGGCCAGCCCGACCGCGAGCCGGGTCGAATTGCCGGTCATGAAGGAAACGAAAAAGCCAGCCGATTCGACGAACCCGATCGCATCGACGAACCCCGCAAGGATCGCCACCCCGACCGCGAGCAATTGGTGCGAGGGGTCGAAACGGAGCATCGGCTCAGAGCAAACCTTCGATCGCTTCGGCGAGCCTCGCGTCGCGCTCCGACAGGCCGTCGGCGTCGTGCGTCGTCAGCAGGATGTCCACGCGGTTATAGACGTTCGACCATTCGGGGTGATGATCCATTTTTTCGGCGATGATCGCGACGCTGGCCATGAACCCGAACGCTTGGGCGAAATCGTCGAAGGTGAAGCGGCGGGTGATCGCATCGCGCACCGGTTCGTGCGTCCAGTCGGGGAAGCGGGCGAGCAAGGCGGTGCGGGCGTCGTCGTCGAGTTTCTGGACCATCTGGTTTCTCCCGCTGGTAAAGGCCGTGCCGCCGCCATAAGGAAGGGCGCGATGAGCGACAAGACCGCCCTTCCCGATTTGCCAGCCGGCTGGACTGGCGTCGCGCCGGACGCCGACGCGATGTTCGCGATGGCCGAGGCGGCGCTGGCGACGATGCCCGCGGTGTTCCTGCCGCATATTCAGGGCGTCGTCATCGCGATCGAGGAGTTTGCCGACGACGAGGTGCTTAGGTCGCTCGACATCGAGCATCCCTATGGCCTGACCGGCCTGTACGAAGGCCGCCCGCTGACCGAGCGCAGCGTCAGCGAAAGCGGCGGCATGCCCGACCGCGTGACGCTGTACCGGGTCCCGATATTGGTCGAGTGGATCGAAACGGGCGAGAGGCTCGAGTGGCTGGTTCGCCATGTGCTGATCCACGAGATCGGGCATCATTTCGGCTTTTCGGACGACGATATGCACGCGCTGGAAGATATGGCGTGAGTGCGCTTTTGCAGCTTGATGGGGTGGCGTGCATTCGCGGCGACCGGCTGCTGTTTGAAAATCTGTCGCTGGCGCTGGCACCCGGCGAGGCGCTGTGGCTGCGCGGACCGAATGGCGCGGGCAAGTCGAGCCTGATCCGGCTGGCGGCCGGGCTGCTGCGTCGCGCCGCGGGTGCGGTCGAGCGCCGCGGGCGTATCGCGCTGATCGACGAGGCGGCGGCGCTCGACGCCGAACTGCCGCTCCGCCACGCGCTCGATTTCTGGGCGCGCGTCGATACCGTCGATGGGCATGCGGTCGACCGCGCGATGGCGGCGATGGCGCTGGAACCGCTGAGCGAGGTGCCGGTGGCGATGCTGTCGACCGGGCAGCGCAAACGCGCCGCGATGGTCCGCGTGATCGCAAGCGGGGCGCCGATCTGGCTGCTCGACGAGCCCGCCAACGGCATGGACGACGCGGCGCAGGCGCGGCTGGTCGCGGCGATCGCGGCGCACCGCGCGAATGGCGGCGCGGTGTTGCTGGCGTCGCATTTTGCGCTGGGGGTGCCTGACTTGGCCGAGCTGGATATGGGGGTGGTGGCGTGAAACCGCCTCCGTCTCAATCCGTTCGCCCTGAGCTTGTCGAAGGGCCGTTCTTTCTTTCGACGCCGCAAAGAAGAACGGTGCTTCGACAAGCTCAGCACAAACGGATTTTGGGTAGTGGACGTGGGAAAATGCAGCCATGACCACCCTCCTCGCCCTGTTCTGGCGCGACCTGCGCCGCGCGTGGGGCAGCGGGGCGCTGTGGCTGCCGGTGCTGTTCTTCCTGCTCGTCGCGACCGCCTTTCCCTTTGCGGTCGGCCCCGATACCCCGTTGCTCCGGCGCGCAGGCGGCGGAATGGTGTGGGTCGCGGCGTTGCTTGCCGCCTTGCTGCCAATCGACCGGCTGGTGCGACCCGACCGCGATGCGGGGGTGCTCGATCAGCTGGCGGTGCGCGGGATCGCCGACGAGGTGATCGCGGCGGTGAAGATTCTGGCCCACGCGATCGCGTTCGGATTGCCGCTGATGATTGCGCTGTTCCCGGCGGCGGCGTTGCTGGCGCAAGATGCGGCGCGGGTGGAGTTGCTGGCGGTCGGCATTGCGATCGCGGTCCCGGCGCTCGCCTCGCTCGCGGTGCTGAGCGCGGCGCTGACCGCGGGGCTGAAGAGCGGGAGTGCGATCGGCGGGCTGCTGGTGCTGCCGCTGGCGGTGCCGCTGCTGATCTTCGGCGCCGGGATGCTCGACCCATCAGGGCGCGGGGCGATGAAGTTGCTGGCGGCGACAAGCTTGCTGCTGACGATGATCGGGCCGTTTGCCGCGGGGGCGGCGATGCGGGGGCTTAGGGAGTAATCCCCTGTCCCCGTTAGTGTCGAGCGAAGTCGAGACACGCTTGGGAAGCGCCAGCCTTCGCGTGTCTCGACTTCGCTCGACACGAACGGAAATGGAGGGTGGCTGTTTTCGATGGATGCAGAAGGTTGCGGAAGCGGATAAATCGGGTCATTCTCCGATCGCAACAGGTGGAGCATAATCAATGAATTGGCACCGCGAGTCAACGCTGATTTGCATAACCGTCATTGCGGCACGCGGTGTATCAGGATGGTTTGGTGACGGCGTTCTGATGGCCTTCGTTGGTATCGGACTCACTCTCGTCATTGGTGATCGAACTCGCATGTACCTGAAATCGAAAAACGGTCGGATACAACCGCAAAACCGGTAGACTGGCCAGCTGCTACCTCCCAGTTTCTTCCATAAGAAAAGGGCCGGAGTTTCCCCCGGCCCTTCCCTAAATCATTATGCCTGAAATCAGGCGCCGGTGACGTCGGCGGTGTCGACCTTGATCCCCGGACCCATAGACGACGACAGCGCGATCTTGCGGACATATTTGCCCTTTGCGCCGGCCGGCTTGGCCTTGACGATCGCGTCGACGAAGGCGTCGAAGTTCTGGCGCAGCTTTTCCTCGCCGAACGACAGCTTGCCGAGGCCGGCGTGGACGATGCCGACCTTTTCGACGCGGAATTCGATCTGACCGCCCTTGGCGGCCTTCACGGCTTCGGCGACGTTCGGGGTCACGGTGCCCAGCTTCGGGTTCGGCATCAGGCCCTTCGGACCCAGCGTCTTACCGAGGCGGCCGACGATCCCCATCATGTCCGGCGTCGCGATGACGCGGCCATAGTCGAGGTTGCCCGCGAGCATGTCTTCCATCAGGTCTTCGGCACCGACCTTGTCGGCGCCGGCGGCCAGCGCCTTGTCGGCATTGTCGCCGCGCGCGAACACGGCGACCTTGACGTCCTTGCCGGTGCCGGCGGGCAGCGTGACGACGCCGCGGACCATCTGGTCGGCGTGGCGCGGATCGACACCCAGGTTCATCGCGATTTCGAGCGTTTCGTCGAACTTCGCCGAGGCGAGTTCGCGGACGGTCTTCAGCGCTTCGTCGACGGTGTGCAGCTTGAGGCTGTCAACCTTGCCCTCGAGCGCCTTCTGCTTCTTGGTCAGCTTGGCCATCGGTTCAGCCCTCCGTCACTTCGAGGCCCATCGAGCGCGCGCTGCCCTCGATGATCTTCGTTGCCTGTTCCAGATCGTTCGCGTTGAGATCCTTCATCTTGATCTCGGCGATTTCGGTCAGCTTCGACCGGGCGATCTTGCCGCCGCTGATCTTGCCGGGTTCCTTCGAACCCGACTTGAGGTTCGCGGCCTTCTTGATGAGGTAGGTCGCGGGCGGCGTTTTCGTGACGAACGAAAAGCTCTTGTCGGCGAAGACGGTGATGATGGTCGGGGTCGGCGTGCCCTTTTCCATGCCGTCGGTCGCGGCGTTGAACGCCTTGCAGAATTCCATGATGTTTACGCCGCGCTGGCCGAGGGCCGGCCCGAGCGGCGGCGAGGGGTTTGCGGTCCCTGCCGGAACTTGCAGCTTGATGTAGCCGCTAATCTTCTTGGCCATGATGGCCTCCTTTCTTTCTGTCGCCCCCTTCGACAGGCTCAGGACAAGCCGGTTGAAAGTGACTCAAAATAAGCGGTCAAGCAGAAGGGCATCACCCCTTCCTCCCGCGCGGAATCACGCCCGTATCTGACGCGAAGCGGCGCCGTTAGCGGGAACGGGCCGGAATTGCAAGCGTTGCCCGATCCCGAAACGGCGAGATCCCGGCCTTCGCCGGGATGACGAAATGATGGGTGTCATCCCGGCGAAGGCCGGGATCTCGCCATATCGGCCTTGGTCAGCCTTGCGTCACCACGCGCAGCAGACCTTCCTGCATCACCGAAGCGATCAGCGTGCCGTCCTGGCGATAGACGAGCCCGCGGTTGATCCCGCGTGCGCCGCCGGTCCAGTCGCTGTCCATGACATAGGCGAACCACTCATCAACGCGGATGTCATCGTGGAACCACATCGCATGATCGAGGCTGGTCGAAAACAGTCCCGGCGTCGACCAGGTAAAGCCGTGCGGGAGCAGGGACGAGGATAGCAGCCCCATATCGGAGGCGTAGGCAAGAAACGCGCGGTGGAGCAGCGGGTCGTCACCGATCGGTGCCGCGAGGCGGTACCATTGATAATGCGCCGACGCCTTTTCGGTCGAGGGCGGCCGGAAACTGCGCATCTCGAACGGGCGGAGGCGCGCCATGCGGTCGAGCTGGGCGTCGCTGACATTGGGGTCGGCGGCAAGGTTCTCGGTAAATTCGACGCATTGGTCGGGCGGCAACAGGTCGGGCATCGGCACCTGATGCGCGGCGCCGGGTTCGGGGGCGTGGAAGGAGGCGGTGAGGTTGAAGATCACCTTGCCGTCCTGCCGCACGACGACGCGGCGGTTGGCGAAGCTGCGCCCGTCGAAATCGCGGTGAACGCGGAAGTGCAGCGGCTTGGCTTCGTCGCCGCCGCGCAGGAAATAGGCGTGCAGCGAATGCGCCGACTTGCCCGGATCGACGGTGCGCGCCGCGGCGACCAGCGCCTGCGCAATCACCTGTCCGCCGAAAATGCGGTCGCGCGTCGGCTTGTCGAAGGCGGGAAAGGTAAACTCGTCGGGTTCCTCGGCAGGGACCAGATCGAACAGCCGGGTGACCGCGCCGACGACTTTTTCGGGCGAGGAGGTCGACTGGATGTGCCGTGCGCGATCGATGCGGGCCTGAATCTCGGCGGGAGTGAGCGAACTCATAAGACGGGCCAGCCCCTATCCGTCGCCCCCGCGCAGGCAGGGGCCGCCATCGGTTGATGCAGCACTGCCAGGCAATGCCGCCAGCGGCCCCCGCCTGCGCGGGGGCGACGCCGATTATTTCATGCGTTCGACCTGTTCGAAATCGAGCTCGACCGGGGTGGCGCGACCGAAGATCGACACCGACACCTTTACGCGCGCCTTTTCGAAATCGAGTTCCTCGACCAGCCCGTTGAAGCTGGCAAACGGACCGTCGAGCACCTTGACCTGATCGCCGATTTCGTAATCGACGCGGATTTCCTGTTTCGGACGCGCCGCGGCGTCTTCCTTGCTGTTCAGGATGCGCGCGGCTTCGGCTTCGCTGATCGCCTGCGGCTTGCCCATCGACCCCAGGAAGCCGGTGACCTTCGGCGTGTTCTTGACCAGGTGATAGATGTCATCGGTCATCGTCAGCTTGGCGAGGACATAGCCGGGGAAGAATTTGCGTTCGGCCTGCACCTTCTTGCCACGCTTGACCTCGGTGACGGTTTCCACCGGCACCTCGACCGCTTCGACAAAATCGGTGAGCCCCATGCGCTCGGCTTCGGCGAGCACCGAATCGCGTACCTTGTTCTCGAAACCCGAATAGGCGTGAATGATGTACCAGCGCGCCATGTCTATCCCGTATCCTGTCCCTGAAAGCCGCGGCGTTTAGCGCGCGAGCGACGTCAGCCAGCTGACGATCGCGTTGAAAACCGTGTCGACGCCGAAAAAGAACAGTGCCAGGATCGTCGTCATGATCAGAACCATGATCGTCGTCTGCACCGTCTCGCGCCCCGTGGGCCAGACGATCTTCTTGGCTTCGGCGCGCACCTGATTGATGAACTCAGCCGGGCTGGTTTTCGCCATGTCGATCGTCCTGTCCTACAAACTAATGCTTCGGGCCAGATGGGTTGCCGTGCCCCGCGCGTCAAGCGCGCTTTGGGCAATAGTCCGCCCACCCTCCCCGACGATGTCGGCGAAAGGCGGAAAGAAAACGGCGCATCTGTCCGAATGAAAGCGCCCTTTACTGGCGCGCTGCGGCGATTGCAAGTGCGGGGTCGGCATCGCGGGCGAGCGCCCGGCGCATCAAAATCAGCAAGCCGATCATCACGATCCAGCTCGTCGTCGGCTGGAGCGCGAACACAAGATGCAGTTCGCGCGCCGCCGCGGCACCGTTTTTCGGATCGAAGCCGACAAGGTCGAGCAGCAAATAGCTGACTGCAATGGCAGCGGCGACGCCGAATTTCTGCATCAGGTTGAGCAGCGCAAACAGGAAGGCCGAACGATTGCGCCCGCAGCGCGCGGCATCGCGCGGGATGATGTCGGCCAGCATCGAATAGGTGAACAGCAAGCCGACGAACCCCGTTCCCAGCATCAGCGAAAAGCCGGTCGCCTGCACAATCCCCTGCGGTTGCTGAAGCAAGGTCGCGACCAGCAGGCTGGAGATCAGCAACCCCATCGCCATCATCATCGGAGGCTTCCCAAAACGGCGCGCCGCCATGGTCCAGATCGGCGAAGCAATGGCGCCGCCGATGAAGCTGGCGAACAGCAACAATGCGCTTTGCGCATCCAGATCAAGGACCGCCGCTGCAAAGAAGACGAACAGCGAGGTCAGCGAGCCAAAGGCGAAGCTGTTGAGAAACTGTACCCCGAGCAGCAGCATGAGCGGCGGGAAAGACAGCGAGGCCCGCAGCTCGCTGCGCCACCCGATACCGGGTTCGGCGACGACCGCGCGCAGCGGAACCTGGCGGATTGCGTAGAGCGCAATCGGCACCATCAGCATGAACAGGCTGGCATAGGCCATGATCCGCCCCTGCAGGCTGACCCCGGGGACCAGCAGCTGCGCGGCGGCGGGGGCCGCGAACGCCAGGATCAGCGCGATCTTCGCGAACCAGTCGCGCATCCCATAGAGCAAGGCGCTGTCACGCGGGGTGCGGACCAGCGCCGACCCCCAGGAGAGCTGCGCGACCTCGTACAGGCTGTAGCTGGAATAGAAGAGCACCATCATCAGGAACAGCGCGGCGAAGGGCAATCGATCCCCGATCGTGACGAGTGCCAGCAACAGCGACGCGAGCGGCACGAGCGCCAGCAGCATCCAGCGGCGATGCGCGCCAAGCCCGGTGCGCACGCGATCGACCATCGTCCCGATCAGCGGATCGACGACGCCGTCCCAGATCGTGGTGAGCGAAAAGAGCAGCCCGACCAGCGCCACCGAAATCACCCCGCCCTCGGCAATATAGGGCGGCAGATAAACGCTGAACGGCAGGCCGAGGATGACCGTCGGCCCGGCGGTCGCGGCATAAGCGGCGACGGTGCGCGGTCGCAATGTCTCGACTGGTTCGGGGGCAGTATTGGCCACGATGCGATGCTCCCGATGCCGAGGCGCGCAGGCTTTCAGTTATTGACAGCCATGTCAACAGGTCGGGGTGTCGACCATCACAGAATAGCCGGGCCATTTGCTCCGAGCTTGTCGAATCCTATTCCGTTCAGCTCGATCGTCCTTCACCGTAGCCCTGAGCCTGTCGAAGGGCGCCTCGCCGCGAAGCGCCCTTCGACAGGCTCAGGGCTACGGTGATTGGTCGAGACGCACCGCAACGCGCTCTGGCTAACCAATTTTGAAATGCGACAGAAACGGCTGGAGGCGCCAGTCGAGCTGGTCATTGTCGAGCCATTCATCCTCGAGCCCGGCCAGCGTGTGGAGCATCGAATCGCCGATGACGATGCTGAGCAGCAGTTTTGCCGCGGCTTCGGGGTCGTCGATTTCAGCCTCGCCCGTCGCGGCCCATTCGGCGAACAGCGTCGCCAGTTCCTCGATCGCCGGGATGTGAAGATCGCGGTAGATTTGCAGGGCGAAGTCGCGGTCGCGCAGGCTTTCCGAAATCAGCATCCGCATCAAGGCGACGGCGCGCGGCGACCGCATCCGGTCGCATTGCCGGTGCGCATAGCCGCGGAGCAGTTCGACGTTCGACAGGTCCGCCATCGCGAGGCACTCGGCCGGCTGGCACCGCGCTTCGTTGCCCCAGCGCGAGGCGATGGCGTGGAGCAACCCCTGTTTGTTGCCGAACAGGTCATAGAGCGTCGCGAGCGACCCGCCCGACCGTTTGACGATTTCGGCGAGGCTGGTGCGGTCATAGCCCTGTTCCAGAAACAGCGCCTCGGCGGCGTCGAGGATCGCGTCGCGGCGGCGTTCGCGCAGCGACATCGGCTCTGCGACGCATTCCAGCAAGTCGGACTGTGTCATCCGCGATTCTCTCCCTTGTGCTTTTCTGTAATCTAAATTACACATAGATAAGTGCAAGGCGTTTTCTGCGCCATCCACGCGTCATAATACAGCATTATTCAGGGGTTCTCATGAGTCGCGCTCGTTCCTTTGCCAGCGTCAGCGCCGCCGCGTTGGCCCTGTTGCTCACCGCCTGTTCGCCCGAAGCGCCCCCGGCCCCGCCGCCGCCCGAAGTCACTATCGTGACGGTCCGGTCGCAGGCGGTCCCGAACGTCATCGAGCTGCCCGGCCGGGTTCAGGCGGTCCGCACCTCCGAAGTCCGCGCCCGCGTCGACGGGATCGTCGAACGGCGACTGTTCAACGAGGGCAGTTTTGTGCGTGCCGGAACCGCGCTGTTCCGGATCGACCCGCGTCAGCTGACCGCCAACGCCAATGCGGCGCGCGCGCAGCTGTCGCGGGCGCAAGCCACCGCCGCCAACGCGCGGCAGGTCGTCGCGCGCTACCAGCCGCTGCTCGCCGACCAGGCGATCGGCCGCCAGGAATATGACGCGGCGGTCGCCGCGCAGCGCACCGCCGAAGCCGATGTGCAGGCGGCGCAGGCGAACCTGGAATCGGCGCGCCTGAACCTTGGCTATGCGTCGGTGACCGCGCCGATTTCGGGCCGCGCCCGCCGCGCCGAAGTCACCGAAGGCGCGCTGGTCAGCGCCGGGCAAGGCACCCTGCTGACGACGATCGAGCAGATCGACCGCGTTTACGTCAATTTCGGCCAGTCGAGTTCGGACCTGCTCGCCACGCGCCGCGACATGAGTTCGGGCCAGGTCAGCGCCCCGCAGCTCGAACGTGTCGAGGTCCAGCTGATCCTGGAAGATGGCAGCGCTTACCCCGTGGTCGGGCACCTCGACTTTCTCGACCTGTCGATCGACGAGGCGACCGGCACCGCGGCGCTGCGTGCGGAATTCCCGAACCCCAATGCAGCGCTGCTGCCCGGTCAGTTCGTGCGCGCGCGTATCTTTGCCGGAAATCGCGCCGACGGGATGCTGATCCCGCAGCGCGCAGTCAGGCTGGCGGCGGACGCCGCGACGGTGATGGTTCTGGATGCCAAGAACGTCGCGACGCCGCGCCCGATCAAGCTGGGTGCCATGGTCGCGGGCCAGTGGGCGGTTCTCGACGGCCTGAAACCCGGCGACCGGGTGATCGTCGATGGCCTGCAAAAGGTCCAGCCGGGCCAACCGGTGCGCATCGCGCCGCCCAAGGGAACGGCATCGACGCCTGCGGCAAAGCGCTGATCGATGACCCCGCGCTTTTTCATCGACCGACCCATTTTTTCCTGGGTCATCGCCATCGGCATCCTGCTTGCCGGGATCATCGCGCTGCGCGGCCTGCCCGTCGAACAATATCCGTCGGTCGCACCGCCATCGCTGTCGATCGGCGTCACCTATCCGGGTGCCGACGCCAAGACGCTGGAACAGAATGTCACGCAGGTCATCGAGCAAGAGCTGAACGGGGTCGAGGGCTTCCTCTACATGGCCTCGACCAGCGAATCGAACGGCACCGCGTCGATCAACCTGACCTTCGAGGCCGGGACCGACATCGACAATGCGCAGATGGAGGTGCAAAACCGCCTGCGCCGCGTCGAACAGCGGCTGCCCGAAGATGTCCGGCGTCAGGGCATTTCGGTGACCGAAGCCAATTCGGGCTTTCTGCTGATCGTCGCGATCACCTCAAAGAGCGGCAACACCGATCCGATGGAGGTCAACAACTTCGCCAACACGCGCGTCCTCGACGAGCTGCGGCGGGTGAACGGCGTCGGCAATGTGCAGGCTTTCGCCCCCGAATATGCCATGCGCATCTGGCTCGATCCGCAAAAGCTGGCTTCGTACAATCTGTCCGCCGCCGAAGCGCTCGGCGCGGTGCAGGAACAGAATAGCCAAACCCCGGGCGGCCAGCTGGGTGACCAGCCGATCGCCAAGGGTGCGCAGCTCAACGCGGTGATCACGACGCAGGGCCGCTTTACCAAGCCCGAGCAGTTCGAGAGCATCATCCTGCGCGCCAACCCCGACGGGTCGGCGGTCACGCTCCGCGACGTCGGCCGCGTCGAGCTGGGATCGGCGAGCTATCTCTTCTCCTCCGAACTCAACGGCAAGCCGATGGCGGGGCTGGCGGTTCAGCTGACCCCCGGCGCCAATGCGTTGGCGACGGCGGAAGGCGTACGCGCGCAAATGGCCGAACTGGCGAAGGGCTTTCCGCCCGACATCACCTGGTCGATCCCCTATGACACGACGCCGTTCATCCAGCTGTCGATCGAAGAAGTGGTGATCACCCTCGTCGAGGCGATGGTGCTCGTCTTCCTCGTCATGTTCCTGTTCCTGCAGAACTGGCGCGCGACGGTGATTCCGACCGTGGTCGTCCCGATCGCGCTGGCGGGCGCGTGCCTCGGCCTCTGGATGTTCGGTTTTTCGATCAACGTGCTGACGCTGTTCGGCATGGTGCTGGCGATCGGCATCCTCGTCGATGACGCGATCGTCGTGATCGAAAATGTCGAGCGGATCATGAACGAGGAGCATCTGTCGCCCTATGATGCGACGGTGAAGGCAATGGGGCAGATCACCAGCGCGATCATCGGCATCACGCTGGTGCTGATCGCGGTGTTCATTCCGATGGCGTTTTTCCCCGGATCGACCGGCGGCATCTATCGCCAGTTTTCAATGACGCTGGCGATCTCGATCGCCTTCTCGGCGCTGCTCGCGCTGACGCTCACTCCGGCGCTATGCGCAACGCTGCTCAAGCCGCACGACGATACGGCGCGCAAGGGCAAGATCGGCGCCTTCTTCGACCGCTTCTTTGCCCGCTTCAACAGCTGGTTCGGGCGGACGACCGATCGATATCAGGGCAGCGTCGGCAAGATATTGGCAGCGCCGCTGCGCTGGCTCGGCGTGTTCGCGGCGATGGTGCTGGTGACCGGCCTGCTGTTCACGCGCCTGCCCGGATCCTTCCTGCCGCAAGAGGATCAGGGCTATCTGATCACCGTGGTGCAGGCGCCGCCGGGCGCAACGTCGCAGCGGACCGCCGAGGCGACCAAGCAGGTCAAGGCCTTCTTCGCCGAACAGCCGCAGGTCGCGAACATCGTGCTGGTCAATGGCTTCAGCTTTTTCGGGCAGGGTCAGGCGAACGCGATCATGTTCACGCCGCTGAAACCCTGGGACGAACGCACCGGCGATGGCGACAGCGCCGATGCGATCGCGGGCAAGGCGATGGGGACGTTGATGGGGATCAAGGAGGCGTTCGCCTTTTCGCTGAGCCCGCCTTCGATCCCCGAACTGGGCACGTCGAGCGGCTTTACCTTCAAGCTGCAGGACCGCGGCGCCAACGGGCGCGAGGCGCTGGTCGCGGCGCGCAACCAGATGCTGGGCGGCGCGATGCAGAGCAAGCTGCTCGCCAACGTCCGCCCCGAGGGGCAGGAAGATGCCCCGGTGCTGAAGGTCGACATCGACCGCATTCAGGCGCGCGCGCTTGGGCTGTCGATCGGCGAGGTCAATGCGACGCTGGCGATCAGTTTCGGCAGTGCCTATGCCAATGACTTTACCCGCGAAGGGCGCGTGCTGCGCGTGTTGCTGCAGGCCGATGCCGCAAGCCGGATGACGCCGCAGGACGTGCTCGACCTGCGCGTGCGCAGCGCCAATGGCGACATGGTGCCGTTCGGATCGTTCAGCAAGGCGGCTTGGTCGGCCGAAGCGCCGCAGTTGCAACGCTATAACGGCTATCCGGCGATGACGATTTCGGGCGAACCCGCGCCGGGGCAATCGACCGGCGAGGCGATGGCCGAAATGGAACGGCTGGCCGAGCAATTGCCGCCGGGCTTTGCGTTCGAATGGACCGGCATCTCCTATGAAGAGAAGCAGTCGGCGGGGCAGATCGGGCTGTTGCTCGGGCTGTCGCTGGTCGTCGTCTTCCTGCTGCTCGCGGCGCTCTACGAAAGCTGGTCGGTGCCGGTGTCGGTGCTGCTGGTGGTGCCGCTCGGCGTACTCGGCGCGGTCCTGTTCTCGATGTTCCGCGGGCTTTCCGCCGACATTTATTTCAACGTCGGGCTGATCACGATCATCGGGCTAGCGGCGAAGAACGCGATCCTGATCGTCGAATTTGCGATCGAGCAGGAGGCCGAAGGCAAATCGACGCTCGATGCGGTGATGGAGGCGGTAAAGCTCCGCCTGCGGCCGATCATCATGACCAGCCTCGCCTTCATCCTCGGCATGGTGCCGCTCGTCATCGCGAGCGGCGCGGGCGCGGCGAGCCGCATCGCGGTCGGGTCGGGGGTGATGGGCGGAATGATCGCCGCGACCTTGCTCGGCATCTTTTTCATTCCGCTCTTCTATCTGTCGGTGCGCAAATGGCTCAGCCGCAAACGCCCGCCGTCGCCTGCCGAAAAGGGCCATCATGGCGAGGAGCCGACCCATGCGTAAGCTGATCGTCCTGCTCGCCGCCACGATGCTCGCCGGCTGCGTCAATATGGCGCCGCGGCACGAGCGCCCGGCGCTGCCGACCGCGCCCGACTATCCGCAGGCCTTTGCGGGCGATGTGACGCTGGGCCAGCGCGCCACCGACGTCGCGTGGCAGGATTTCTTCGCCGACCCGCAATTGGAAGTGCTGATCGCGCAAGCAATCGAACGCAACCGCGACCTTGCGGTGGCGGTGGCGCAGATCGAGGAAGCGCGCGGACTCTACCGCATCCAGGACGCCGACCGGCTGCCGACGGTCGGCGCGAGCGCCGATGCGGCACGCACCCGCGGGCCGTCGCTGACCGGCGCCGGGACCGACACGACCAGCCGCTATTCGGTCGGGGTCGGGGTGACGTCGTTCGAGCTCGACTTCTGGGGGCGGGTCAAGAATCTGTCCGAAGCCGCGCGCAGCCAGTATCTGGCGACCGAACAGGCCGAGCGCGCGTTCCGGCTGGCGCTGGTGCGCGACGTCGCATCAACCTATTTCGCCTCACGCGGCGCCGAGGAGCAGATCGCGCTCGCCGAAGCGACGGTGACCAGCCGCAAGCAAGGGCTACGGATCGCCAAGCGGCGCCTCGACGCGGGGGTGACCTCGGCGCTCGATTATCGCCAGTCGGAAACGCTGCTGACGCAGGCCGAGACGCAGCTGGCGAGCCTGAAGCTGGGCAAGGCGCAGGCCGACAATTTCTTGGCCGTGCTGACCGGCGGACCGGTGTCCGGTCCCCTGCCCGCGCCGTTACCGCTCGTTGCGCAAGGCCAGTCGCCGACGCTGACCGCGGGGCTACCATCGGACCTGCTCGTCGCACGGCCCGACATTCTCGCCGCCGAGGAACGGCTGCGCGCCGCGCGGGCCAATGTCGGCGCGGCGCGGGCGGCGTTTTTCCCGTCGATTTCGCTGACCGGCAACCTGGGCTTTGCGTCGGGATCGCTCGACAATCTGTTCAGCAACGATGGTTTCGGGTGGAGTTTCGGCCCGACGATCAGCCTGCCCATTTTCGATTTCGGGCGCAACAAGGGCAATCTGACCGTCGCCGAAGCACGCGAGAATATCGCGGTCGCCACCTATGAGCGCACAGTGCAGGGCGCGTTCCGCGAAGTCGCCGACGCGCTCGCCGGGCGCCGCTACCTTGCCGAACAGGTCGAGGCGCAGGAACGCGGCACGCTGGCGCAGCGGCGCATCGCCGATCTGGCGCGCAAGCGGTACCGCGAGGGCGTGTCGACATACCTCGAAGTGCTCGACGCCGAACGCAATCTGTTCGCGGCCGAACAGGCGCTGGTGGAAATCCGCCGCGCGCAGGTCGATAATCTGGTCACGCTCTATGTGGCGCTCGGCGGCGGGCTGGTCGAGCGGAGGTAAAGGACCAGACCGATTTCGGATAGCGCCAGCCCTGCCCTGCTGAAGGACATATTGGGTCCGCAAGCGCTGGCGACGATCGCCGACGCGGGCGCCGCTGCTTCGCCGCGCTTTGACCGGGCAGCGTTCCTTGCTGCCGCGACTGGCGGGCTCGAGGCGCTGTCGATCATGGAGCGGGTACGCCATATCGCCGATGCGTTGCGCCCCGCGCTGCCCGCCGATTACGATGCGGCGCTGGACGTGATTACCGTTATGGCGCCGCGACTGACGCACGGGTTTCAGGCGGTCGCGGTGACCGAATATGTCGCGCGATACGGCCTCGACGATTTTGATCGCTCGATGGATGCGCTCGCGGCGCTGACGCGCTTCGGCACCGCCGAATTCGCGATCCGGCCGTTTCTGGCGCTCGACGCCGACCGGGCGCTCGCGACGATGGCCGGGTGGACCAGCAGCGACGACGAGCATGTCCGCCGCCTCGCGAGCGAGGGCGGCAGGCCGCGACTGCCGTGGGCCGCGCGCGTCCCCGCGCTCAAGGCCGACCCGACCCGCGCGGCGGATATCCTCGAGGCGCTGAAGGCGGATCCCGCGCTTTATGTCCGCAAATCGGTCGCCAATCATTTGAACGACATCGCCAAGGACCGGCCCGACTGGTTGCTCGACCGGTTGGCGGACTGGCCGCAGGTCGATCCGCACACGGCGTGGATCATCCGTCACGCGCTGCGCACCCTGATTAAGCAAGGCGAGCCGCGCGCGCTCGCGCTGATCGGGGTCGGACATGGGGCGGCGGTGACGGTGCGCAATTTCGTCGTCGAGCCAGCGGTGGTGCGACTGGGCGATCGGATCGCGATTGACGCGGAAATTACATCCACCGCTGCCGAAAACCAGCCGCTGGTGGTCGATTATCGGGTCCATTATGCGCGGGCGGGGGGCAAAAGCGCGGCCAAGGTGTTCAAGTGGAAGACGTTCGACCTCGCGGGGGGCGAGGCTGTCGCACTGCGCATCAACCAGACGATCCGCGATTTCACTACGCGGCGGCATCATCCCGGGCGGCATACTGTTGAACTGATCGTCAATGGGCAGACGGTGGGGGCTAGCGGGTTCGAGTTGTTGGCGGATTGACCAAGGCCCAAGAAAATTCGTGTTTCCCCGCGAAGGCGGGGATCCATCACCGATCGGCTCAAACTTGCGCAGGCCGGTGATGGGCTCCCGCCTTCGCGGGAGCACGGCGCTACTAAATGGCGATTGAAACTTTCGCCGACGCTCCGCACCCTCCCCTTACGGCGGCGGCGGGACCGGCTCCGCAGGCGTATCTTTCGGCAGCGGCAACCGCAGGTCGATCCGGCTGCCGTTGATTTCGGTCGAGATCACCGCGTCGCCGCTTTCGATGCCGACGCTGGTATTTTCGCCCACCGGAATCGCGCCGACGTCGGGAATATCCTGCGGCTCGACGGGCCCGCGCGGGTTCGTCTCGCGCCGCGGCGCCGCTTTTTGCCCCGACGCCTGCATCATGAAGTCGCGCCAGATCCGGGCCGGCAGCCCGCCGCCCGAAATGCCGCGAAGGGGCGAATTGTCATCGTTGCCAATCCACACCCCGACCACCAAGCCATTGGCATAGCCCACAAACAGCGCGTCGCGATTGTCCTGGCTCGTTCCGGTCTTGCCGAAATTGGCCTGCGGCAGTCGCGCGGCGCGACCGGTGCCGCGATTGACCGCGGCGCGCAGCATTTGTTCGATGTCGTCATGCACGCCCGACCCAAAGCGGCTGGGTCCCGAGATCAGATTTTCGAACCACCCCTTTTCCTCGCCCTTGAACGCGTGCGGAACGACCGGATAGCTGTTCGCCGCGACCGCGGCATAAGCAGCGGTGAGTTCGAGCAGGGTCATGCTCGACGTGCCGAGCGCGAGGCTGGGATCGCCCTTGGTCATCGGCGCGGTGACCCCCAGGTCGCGCGCCATGTCGATCACCTTGTCATCGCCGACCTCGCGCAGCAGCCGCACCGCGGCGACGTTGCTCGACGTCGCAAAGGCGTCCTCGAGGCTGATTTCCTTCGAGTATGTGCCGCCCGAATTTTTCGGCTGATACGCGCCGGTCACGATCGCTTCGTTGCTGATCATGTCGTCGGGGTCCCAACCGTCCTTCAGCGCGGCGAGATAGACGAACAGTTTGAAGGTCGATCCCGGCTGGCGCTTCGCCTGCGTCGCGCGGTTGAAGGGCGACGCCGAATAATCCTTGCCGCCGATCATCGCGACGACTTCGCCGTTCGGGCGCATCGCGACGAGCGCGACCTGCGCCTTGCCCAGCCCCGCGCGACCGGTGACGCGGCGCGCGATCGACTGGAGCCGCGCGTCGAGCGTCGTCGTGATCGTCTGGCGCGAATAGCCGACGTCGCTCAATTTGCGCGCCTCGGGGAGCGCCCAGTCGGCGAAATAGGTCCCGGTCGGCAGCGTGTTGCGGGTGCGCACGTCGATGCGCGGGGTGCGGATCGCCCTGGCTTCGGCGGCGGTCATGGTGCCGGTGTCGACCATCGCGTTCAGCACCAGTTTCATGCGCTTTTCGGCGAGATCGGGATTCTTGGTCGGCGCGAGACGCGACGGCGCCTGCACCAGTCCCGCCAGCATCGCCGCCTGCGCCGGGGTGAGTTTTTCGGGCTGGCGATAGAAATAATGCAGCGACGCGGCGCGCAGACCATAGGTATTGTCACCAAAATAGGCGTTCGACAGATAGCGTTCGAGGATCTCGTCCTTGGTCAGCCAAGCTTCGAGCCAGAAGGCGATCAACGCTTCGCGCGCCTTGCGGCCGAGGGTGCGTTTCGGGGTCAGGAAGGTGAATTTCGCCAGCTGCTGGGTGATCGTGCTGCCGCCCTGCGTCCGCCCGCCCGTGACATTGCTCCACACCGCGCGCGCGATGCTGCGCGGATCGACCCCCCAATGACTGTAAAAGCGCCGGTCCTCGATCGCGAGGAAGGCGCCGGTGACATGTTTCGGCAGGTCGGCGGCCTTTACCGGCGCATCGACGATCGCGCCCGACCGCGCGATCGGGGTGCCGTCCGACGCGAGCAGCGTAACCTGCGGCGGAGCAATTGGTTCGAGCGATTTCGACAGCGGCGCGGTGAGCGCCAGCCAGCCGACGAGCAGGATGAAGAGGATGCAGAAGATCGCAAAGCCGCGCGATATGCGGCGCAGCCATTTGCGGCGGCGGCTTTCCGGAACAACCGGCGGCGGCGCGTCGAAACCGGGGGTGTCCGGCATCGCGAACGATGGCGCAGCGGGCGCTGGTTCGGGCGTTTGGGATTTACGAAACCACGTCATGCTCACTCGCCGTATTACAATCGCAATACAGCATAAGCAAATGGCTTATGCGGCCTGCCAGCTATCGCAACCCGCCGATTGCGCGCGAATGAACGGGAGGGTGGTGCCGCTTACAGGACTCGAACCTGTGACCCCATCATTACGAATGATGTGCTCTACCAACTGAGCTAAAGCGGCAACGAGGCGCGCCTCTAACAGCGTGTCGGGACGAAAACAAGCGGTGTTGCGACCCTGGGCTCAATTGCCCTCGCGCTTGCCCGTCCCCGCCTGAAATTCCGCCACCAGATCGAAGCGGTCGCCGCGGAAGAGCTGGCGGACATGGGTGACCGGACGGTCGCCGCGCCAGGTATCGCGTTCGAGCTGGAGGCAGGCGGCGCCGCTGCCGGTCGCCAGCGCCGCGGCTTCGGCGCGAGTGGCGGCGACGGCGCGCACGACATGGCGGGCCGAGGTCCAGGGGATATGCGCGAGCAGCCAGGTTCCGGGCGCCTCGGCGGCGAAGTTCGCTTCGGCTGCGGCGGGCACTTCGGCGAGTTCGATCGTGCGATTCTCGAGCGCAAAGGGTTCGTCGGCGGCAAAGTGAATGCCGTCGATCTGGAGCGTGTCGGCGCCGCCTGCATTTTTGCGGCGCAGGATCGCGCGCGCTTCCCAGCGATAGGATTCACCGCGCGCGGCGATCAGCTCGGCAAGGTCGGGTACGGTCATCACCGCCGAATGCACCGGCGGATGCGCGACGAACGACCCGGCCTTGCGGCGCCGTTCGACCAGTCCCGCCGCGACGAGTTCGGCCAGCGCCTTGCTGACCGTTGCGCGCGCGCAGCCGTAGCGTGCCGCGAGCTCCTGTTCGATCGGGATGCGCGTGCCGGGTTTCCATTCGCCCGAGTGGATGCGGCCCTCAATATCCTCGCGGATCCGGCGCGCAGGGTTCGGCGCCGCGCGCGTCACGCGACGATCCGCTCGACGCTTTTGCGATACGCGGCGGCGATGGCGGCGCGATCGACGTGGCGCCCCTGCACGACGCGCTTCACCCCGGCGCGCCAGACGCAATCGATCGCCCCTGCCCCGCCCGCAAAAATCCAGCGATCAAGCAGCGTCGCATCGTCGGTCCCTGCAAAGCTCGGGTGATCGAGGTCGAGCGAGACGATGTCGGCGGGCTGGCCGACCCTGAAGCCGGCTTCGACCCCCAGCGCCTGTGCACCGCCAGCGAGCGCCCGGGCATAGAGGTTGGCGCCGACGAACGGCGACGCCTCGCCAGCCAGCAAGGCCCGCGCACGGTGTGCGAGCCGCTGCGAATATTCGAGCGCGCGCAGCTCGCCCGCTGCATCGATCAGGATATTGCTGTCGGTACCGATGCCGAAAGCGCCGCCCGCCGCGAGATAGTCGATCGCCGGAAAGATGCCGTCGCCAAGGTTCGCCTCGGTAATCGGACAAAGCCCGGCGACCGCCCCCACTGTGGCGAGCCGCGAGGTCTCGCGCGCATCGACATGCGTCGAATGGATGAGGCACCAGCGTTCGTTGACCCCGGCATTGTCGAGCAGCCATTCGACCGGCCGCGCCCCGCTCCACGCGACGCAATCCTCGACCTCTTTCACCTGTTCAGCGGCGTGGACATGGACCGGGCCGGTGGGCGACATGGCGAGGAGTGCGGCCAACTCGTCGGGTCCGACGGCACGCAGCGAGTGCGGTGCAATGCCGATATTGGCGTCGCCAGCCAGCTTGGCGCGCGCGCCGTCGAGCAGCCGCGCAAAACCGTCGATGTCGCAGAGGAAGCGGCGCTGGCCGGGGCTGGGCGCAGCGCCGCCGAAATTCCCATGCGCATAGAATACGGGTAGCAGGGTCAGGCCGATCCCGGTCGCCGCGCTGGCCTCGACGATCGCGCCCGCGATTTCGGCTGGGTCGGCGTAGGTCGCGCCCGCCGGGTCATGGTGGAGATAGTGGAATTCGCCGACGCGGGTGAACCCACCCTCGAGCATTTCGACATAGGCCTGCGCGGTGATCGCCGCGACATCCTCGGGCGTTAGCCGGTCGAGGAAGCGGTACATGATCTCGCGCCAGCTCCAGAAATTATCGTCGGGGCGGCTGCGGCGCTCCGAAAGCCCGGCCATGCCGCGCTGGAACCCATGGCTGTGGACATTGCACAACCCGGGCAGCGCCGCCGCGTGGTGCTCGTCGTCCTGCGCCGCTTCGACCCCGGTTTCAAGCGCAGCAATCCGCCCATCTTCGACGGTCAGCCGCACATCATGCTGCCAGCTGTTGTCGATCCACGCGCGCTGAAACCAGTAAGCCATCATCGGGAGCCCTCATATTATGTCTAGACATAATGACCCATTCGGGAGATGTTGTCCAGATGGAGCATAGCTGGACCAACGCGCGACTCGCGACGATGATCGATGACGGGCTGGGGCTGATCGACGATGGCGTCGTCACGGCCGAGGACGGGCGCATCGTTTATGCCGGACCCGCCGATGGCGCGCCGGCGCAGACGGCGCCGAGCACTGATTGCGGCGGCCGGTTGATCACCCCCGGGCTGATCGACTGCCACACGCACCTCGTCCACGGCGGCAATCGCGCAAACGAATGGGCGATGCGGCTCGACGGTGCGAGCTATGAAGATATTGCGCGTGCGGGCGGCGGGATCGTGTCGACGATGCGCGCGACGCGCAACGCGAGCGAGGCCGAGCTCATCGATAGCGCACTGCCGCGCCTCGACGCGCTGCTCGCCGAAGGTGTCACGACGATCGAGATCAAGTCGGGCTATGGCCTGTCGACGGAAGACGAGACCAAGATGCTGCGCGCAGCGCGCGCGCTTGGCGAGCAGCGGCGGGTCCGGGTCGCGCCGACCTTTCTGGGCGCCCACGCGCTTCCCCCCGAATATAAGGGCGATAGCGACGCCTATATCGACCTTGTCGTCGACGCGATGATCCCGGCCGCGGCGCCGCTCGCGACCGCGGTCGACGCCTTTTGCGAGGGCATCGGCTTTTCGCCCGCGCAGTGCGAGCGCGTGATTGAGGCGGCGAAAGCGCATGGCCTCGCGGTGAAGCTCCACGCCGAACAATTGTCGGCGCTGCACGGCAGTGCGCTAGCGGCAAAGCATGGGGCGCTATCGGCCGATCATCTGGAGCATGCGACCGACGACGATGTCCGCGCGATGGCGGAGGCCGGGACGGTCGCGGTGCTGCTGCCCGGCGCCTATTATTTCATGCGCGAGACGAAATTGCCGCCGATCGCCGCGATGCGCCGCCACGGCACGCGGATTGCGCTGGCCACCGACTGTAATCCCGGCACCTCGCCAACGACGTCGCTGCTGCTGATGCTCAACATGGGTGCGACGCTGTTCGGACTGACCGTCGTCGAGGCGCTGCGCGGGGTCACCGTCAACGCCGCCGCGGCGCTGGGGCTTGGCACCGAGATCGGCACGCTCGAGCCCGGCAAGGCCTGCGACCTTGCGATCTGGAACGTCAGCGACCCCGCCGAGCTGGTCTATCGCATCGGTTTCAACCCGCTTCACCAACGCATCAAGGACGGCCAATGACATTTGTGACGATCATCCCCGGCGCAATGACGCTGACCGACTGGCGCGCCATTTATGACGGCGCGGGCGCCGCGCTCGATGCGGCGGCATGGAATGCGATCGACGCAAGCGCCGCCGCGGTGGCGCGAATCGTTGCCAAGGGCGACCCCGTCTATGGCATCAACACCGGTTTCGGAAAGCTGGCCAGCGTGCGGATCGCGAGCGACGATCTGGCGACGCTCCAGCGCAATATCGTGCTCAGCCACGCGGCGGGGACCGGCGCGCCCTCACCCACCCCCGTCGTCCGCCTGATGATGGCGCTCAAGCTCGCGAGCTTCGGCGTCGGCGCATCGGGGGTCCGACGCGAAACCGTCGCGATGCTCGAAACGATGCTGGGCCAGGGCTTGACCCCTGTCGTTCCGTCGCAGGGATCGGTCGGGGCGAGCGGCGACCTGGCGCCGCTGTCGCATATGGCCGCCGCGATGATCGGCGTCGGCGACATCGAGGTTGGCGGCGAAACGAAGCCCGCGGCCGAGGCGCTGGCACAGGCGGGCCTGGCGCCGCTCGAACTCGGCCCGAAGGAAGGGTTGGCCCTCCTCAACGGCACCCAATTTTCGACCGCGAATGCGCTCGCGGGATTGTTCCGCGCCGAAACCGCCTTCCGTTCGGCGCTGATCACCGGCGCGCTCTCGACCGAAGCCGCCAAAGGCTCCGACGCGCCGTTCGACCCGCGCATCCACGCGCTGCGCGGCCATGCCGGGCAGCGAGAGGTGGGTGACGCACTGCGCGGGCTGATGGCGGGATCGGCGATCCGCGCCTCGCACGCGGTCGACGATCCGCGTGTGCAGGATCCCTATTGCCTCCGCTGTCAGCCGCAGGTGATGGGCGCGGTGCTCGACCTGCTCCGCCAAGCCGCGACAACGCTCGGCGTCGAAGCCAATGGCGTCTCGGACAATCCGCTCATCTTTGCCGACACCGACGAGGCGCTCTCAGGGGGTAACTTCCACGCCGAACCCGTGGCATTCGCCGCCGACATGATCGCCATGGCGCTGTGCGAAATCGGGTCGATTGCGGAGCGCCGGATCGCGATGCTCGTGGATCCGGCCTTGTCGGGCCTGCCCGCCTTCCTAACCCCGCGCCCCGGCCTCAACTCGGGCTTCATGATCCCGCAGGTGACCGCCGCCGCACTCGTCAGCGAGAACAAGCAGCGCGCTTATCCTGCCAGCGTCGATTCGATCCCGACCTCGGCCAATCAGGAGGATCATGTGTCGATGGCGGCACACGGCGCGCGCCGCCTGCTCGACATGGCCGACAATGTCAGCGCGGTGCTCGGCATCGAATTGCTCGCGGCCTGTCAGGGGGTCGATTTCCACGCGCCGCTCGTATCGAGCGATGCGCTGGAAGCGGCGCGCCGGCATTTGCGCGCCGCGGTTCCGACGCTCGAGGACGACCGCCATTTCTATCCCGATATGGAAGCGGCGACCGCGCTGATCCGCGACGGCAGCCTGGTCGCGACGGTTCCCGCCGACCTGCCGGGTCTCGGCTAATGGACTGGATGCGCGTCCATCGCGGCGACGCGCCGCTCGTCATCGCCTTCCCGCATGGCGGCACCGACCTTGCGGGTCTGGACGCGCAGTTCGTTTCGCCCTGGCATGCGCAGATCGACACCGACTGGTGGATTGCGGACCTCTACGCCTTCGCCGCCGATCTCGGCGCGACCTTGGTCGCGACCGATATTTCGCGCAGCGTGATCGACATGAACCGCGATCCGTCGGGTGCGTCGCTCTATCCCGGACAGGCAACGACCGAGCTCTGCCCGACGACGACCTTTGACGGCGAACCGCTCTATCGCTTTGGCGAACCCGACGAGGCCGAGATCAGTGCGCGGCTGAATCTCTATCACCGCCCCTATCACGACGCGCTGAGCGAAGAACTGGGCCGACTGAAAGCCGCGCACGACCGCGTCGTCCTGTACGACGCCCATTCGATCCGCAGCCACGTCCCGCGCCTGTTCGACGGCGAGCTGCCGCAGTACAACATCGGCACCAACGGCGGCGCGACATGTGCGCCTGAGCTGGAAACCATCGTCGCCAATATCTGCGCCGCCAGCGGACGCAGCCATGTGGTCAACGGCCGCTTCAAGGGCGGCTGGACGACGCGCCATTATGGCCGCCCCGAAAGCGGCGTGCACGCGGTCCAGATGGAGCTCGCGCAGCGCGGCTACATGGCTGAACCCGACACGATCACCCACGCCAACTGGCCCAGCCCCATCGATCCCGATCCCGCGATCCGGCCTGCCCTTGAACAGGTCATCGCCGCGACCCTCGATTTTGCGAAAGGACAAGCATGACCCGTCTCGACAACAGCCGCGTGATCCGCCCGGCAACCGGCCCGGACATCACGGCAAAAAGCTGGCTTACCGAAGCGCCGATGCGGATGCTGATGAACAACCTGCATCCCGACGTCGCCGAGGCGCCGCATGAGCTCGTCGTCTATGGCGGCATCGGCCGCGCTGCGCGCGACTGGGAAAGCTACGACCGGATCGTCGAGACGCTGAAACGGCTCGAAGGCGACGAGACCCTCCTCATCCAGTCGGGCAAGCCCGTCGGCGTTTTCCGCACCCACGAGAATGCGCCGCGCGTTCTGCTCGCCAATTCGAACCTCGTCCCCGAATGGGCGAATTGGGAACATTTCCACGAGCTCGATAAAAAGGGGCTGATGATGTACGGCCAGATGACCGCGGGCAGCTGGATCTACATCGGCAGCCAGGGCATCGTGCAGGGCACCTACGAAACCTTCGTCGAAATGGGCCGCCAGCATTATGGCGGCAGCCTCGCGGGCAAGTGGCTGCTCACCGCCGGCCTCGGCGGCATGGGCGGCGCGCAGCCGCTCGCGGCAGTGATGGCGGGCGCGAGCTGCCTTGCGATCGAATGCCAGCCGAGCCGCATCGAAATGCGCCTGCGCACCGGCTATCTCGACAAGCAGGCATCGAGCATCGACGAGGCGATCGCGATGATCGAGGCCAGCCATGCCGAGGGCAAGCCCGTCTCGGTCGGCCTGCTCGGCAACGCTGCGGAGATCCTGCCCGAGATGGTGCGCCGCGGCATCCGCCCCGACCTCTTGACCGATCAGACGTCGGCGCACGACCCCGTCAACGGCTATCTCCCCGCGGGCTGGACGCTCGACGAGTGGTTTTCGAAGCGCGAGAGCGATCCGGCATCTGTCGCCAAGGCCGCCAAGGCGTCGATGGCCGTCCATGTGCAGGCGATGCTCGATCTGCAGGCAGCAGGCGTGCCGACAACCGATTATGGCAACAACATCCGCCAGATGGCGAAGGACGAAGGCGTCGAGAACGCGTTCGACTTCCCCGGCTTCGTCCCCGCCTATGTCCGCCCGCTTTTCTGCCGCGGCATCGGCCCGTTCCGCTGGGCGGCGCTGTCGGGCGATCCCGAGGACATCTACAAGACCGACGCCAAGGTGAAGGAGCTGCTC
Organism: Sphingopyxis microcysteis; assembly: GCF_012274265.1. GTDB lineage: Bacteria > Pseudomonadota > Alphaproteobacteria > Sphingomonadales > Sphingomonadaceae > Sphingopyxis > Sphingopyxis microcysteis. The sequence continues at coordinate 362,321 of NZ_JAANYY010000002.1, read as the reverse complement.
CCCGACAACAAGCATCTCCACAACTGGCTCGACATGGCGCGCGAGAAGATCCAGTTCCAGGGCCTGCCCGCGCGCATCTGCTGGGTCGGGCTCGGCGACCGCCACCGGCTCGGCCTTGCCTTCAACGAGATGGTCGCGAACGGCGAACTCAAGGCACCGGTCGTCATCGGGCGCGACCATCTCGATTCGGGCTCGGTCGCCTCGCCCAACCGCGAAACCGAAGCGATGCGCGACGGATCGGACGCGGTTTCGGACTGGCCTTTGCTTAACGCCCTGCTCAACACCGCGTCGGGCGCGACCTGGGTGTCGCTCCACCATGGCGGCGGCGTCGGCATGGGCTATTCGCAGCACAGCGGCATGGTGATCGTCGCCGACGGCACGCCCGAAGCGGCGAAGCGGCTGGAGCGCGTGCTGTGGAACGACCCCGGCACCGGCGTGATGCGCCACGCCGACGCGGGCTATGACATCGCGATCGACTGCGCGCGCGAAAAGGGGCTCGACCTGCCCAGTTTGGGGTGAGGGTTCGGGGGGAGCGGAGCGATAGGAGCGGTTGTGGCTGGATCCGAACGCTTCGCGCCGCACCTGCGACAGCATCGCGTGACAAAGTGCAAAAAATCGCTTATGCGCGCCCGCAATCATGACAGTCAAAACGCTCCCCACCCAGCCGAAGGTCGGCATGGTTTCGCTCGGCTGCCCCAAGGCATTGGTCGATAGCGAACGGATTCTGACCAAGCTGCGCGCCGACGGTTACGGTCTGTCGCCCGATTATGCGGGCGCCGACGTCGTGCTGGTCAACACCTGCGGCTTCCTCGACTCGGCGAAGGAGGAAAGCCTCGAAGCGATCGGCGAAGCAATGGCCGAGAATGGCCGCGTCATCGTCACCGGCTGCATGGGCAATGAGGCCGAAGTCATCCGCGCCCGCTTCCCGAACGTCCTCGCGGTAACCGGCGCACATCAGTATGAGCAGGTCGTCGACGCAGTCCACGACGCCGCGCCGCCCACCCAAGGCCCCTTCATCGACCTCGTCCCCGAGGGCGGACTCAAGCTTACGCCGCGCCACTACAGCTATCTGAAGATTTCCGAAGGCTGCAACCACAGCTGCTCCTTCTGCATCATCCCCGATCTGCGCGGCAAACTCGTCAGCCGCCGCATCGATGCGGTGCTGCGCGAGGCCGAAAAGCTCGTCGCCGCGGGGACCAAGGAGCTGCTGGTGATCAGCCAGGACACCTCGGCTTACGGCGTCGATATCAGGCATGATCCGCGCCAGTGGCATGGCCGCGAAGTCCGCGCGCATATGACCGACCTCGCGCGCGAACTCGGCCAGCTGCGCACCAGCGAAGGCCGCGCCCCATGGGTGCGCCTCCACTATGTCTATCCCTATCCGCATGTCGACGCGGTGATCCCGCTGATGGCCGAAGGGTTGCTGACGCCGTACCTCGACATCCCCTTCCAGCACGCAAGCCCAAGCGTCCTCAAGCGCATGAAGCGCCCCGCGAACGAGGCGAAGGTGCTCGAGCGGCTGAAAAGCTGGCGCGCGATCGCGCCCGACATCGCAATCCGCTCGAGCTTCGTCGTCGGCTTCCCCGGCGAGACCGAAGAAGATTTCCAATATCTCCTCGACTGGCTCGACGAGGCGCAGCTCGACCGCGTCGGCGCCTTCCGTTTCGAACCCGTCGCGGGTGCGCAGGCAAACGCCCTGCCCGATCCGGTGCCTGAAGAGGTCAAGGAAGAGCGCTTCCAGCGGATCATGGCGAAAACGGCCGCGATCAGCGCCGCGAAGCTCGAAGCCAAGATCGGCCGCACGCTGCCCGTGATCATCGACGAGGTTGGCGAGGCGGACGAAGAGGGCAGCATCGGCGCGACAGGCCGGTCACAGGCCGACGCGCCCGAGATCGACGGCCACGTCTACCTCCGCGACGTCGCCGCGACGCTGAAGGCGGGCGACATCGTCGATGTCGAGATCGAGGACGCCGACGAGCATGACCTGTTCGGGGTCGTCCGCGCCTGAACCGCGCATTTGTTGGAACAACCTTTACCGACTGGTGTTACCATGAGGGCATCAATCGGGGGCTGAGACATGCGGGCGATCAACTTGTTGGCCATGGCCATTGCGTCGGGAAGCATGCTCACGGCGTGCGACCGCAAGGTCGATGTCGAACCGCCGCCGCGATCGACCGACAAAGCCCCTTCCCCGTCGCAAAAATCGCTGATCGCGGTGCCGATCAACGCCGATACCAGCGCGCTCAAGCGGGCGCTGGAACGCGCGGTGCCCAGGACGCTGTGGACGATCAACCGGCGCGAGCGGGCGTGCGTCAAGCCGCAGCGGGTCAAGGTGTTCGGCAAGAAGGTCAAGGTGACGCCGCCGATCGCCTGCACCATCGTCGGCCGCGTCACGCGCGGGGCGTTGCGGCTGCGTGGGGTGGGTGACGAAATTATCGTCGATGTGCCGCTCAATGCCACGATCGCGGCGCGCGACGTCGGCGGGGTGCTGAAGGGCGAGACCGCAACCGGCGCCGCGATGGCGCATGCGCGCGTCAGGATCGATGTCACCCCCGACTGGCGTACGCGCGGCACGGCGCGCATCAGCTATGGCTGGACCAAGGCGCCGGGGATCGATTTCCTCGGCAAGCGCATCACCTTCACCGACGAGGCCGATGCGAAGCTGAAGCCCGTCGTCCGCGACGTCGAGCGCGAGGTTAATCGGGAGATCGCGCGGATCGACATCCGCAAACAGGCGTCCGACGTGTGGCGACAGAGCTTCACCGCGCTCGAGCTCAATCGCGAAAACCCGCCGGTGTGGATGCGCGTGACGCCGCAGCGCATCCTGTATGGCGGGTATCGGATGGAGGGGCAGCAGATGCGGCTCAACCTGGGGCTGGAGGCGATCACCGAAACCTTTGTCTCGGGCCGACCCGCCGATCCCGCGCCGACGCCCTTGCCGACCATGGTTCGCGAAAAACCGACGCCGCACTTTGATGTGCGGGTGCCGGTACTCGCCGACTATGCGCAGTTGCAGCCCGTCGTCGATCGCGCGCTCAAGAAACGGTCGGCGCGGCCGTTCGACCTGCCCAAGGTCGGACCGATGATGGTCAAGTTCGGGCCGTCGACGATCTATGGCGCACCCGACGGGCGCGTCGCGCTGGGCGTCGATGTCGCGATGCGGCTCGCCAGTCGCAGCGGCGAACCGACCCATGGGCGCATTTGGATGACTGCGGTACCGGTCAACAACCCGGGGTCGGCCGAGGTGCGCTTTACCGACCTGCTGATCACCGGCGATACCGACGGTGTCGGCGGCGACGTGCTCATCGCGCTCGGACAGAATCCCGGCTTTGCGCCGTTGATCGCCGACGCCCTGACCCAGAATTTCACCCGCGACCTTGGCGAACTGCAGGGCAAGATCAAGCGCGCGGTCGACCAGCGCCGCGAAGGCGCCTTTGTCATTCGTACCCAGATCGACGGGTTCGAAATCGGCGCGATCAAGGCCTATGGCAACGGGCTGTATCTGCCAGTGCGCATGGTCGGCGGCGCGCGGGTCGACTACCGCCCGGCGCGCTGATCAGAACAGCCGGGTGATCGCGTAGAACGCTGCCGCAACGACCGCGCTCGCGGGGATCGTGATGAACCACGCCGCGACGACGTTGCTTGCCACGCCCCAGCGCACCGCACTAGCCCGGCGGGCGACGCCCGCGCCGATGATGCTGCCGGTGATCGTGTGCGTCGTCGACACCGGGATGCCGAGCAGGCTGGCGGTGAACACCATGATCGACCCGCCGGTCGAGGCGGCGAAACCCTGATGGTGCGACAGCTTGGTGATCCGCCCGCCCATCGTCTCGATGATCTTCCACCCGCCCGACAGGGTGCCGAGCGCGATCGCGACATAGCAGCTGAACGCCACCCAGTGGGGAACATGAAACTCGCCCTGCAGATAGCCGGTCGAATAGAGCAGCACCGCGATGATCCCCATCGTCTTTTGCGCGTCGTTCAGCCCGTGGCTGACCGAATAGGCGGCCGACGACAGCAGGTGGAGGCGGCGAAAGGTTTTTTCGGCGAATTTGGCGGTGGCGCGGTGCAGCGCCCAGCTGCTGACCAGCATCACCAGCATCGCCAGCAACATGCCGAGCATCGGCGAGAGGAAGATCGCGATGACGGTCTTGTTCAGGCCCGTCCATTCGATCCCCTCGAATCCCGCATGCGCGACCCCCGCACCGACGATGCCGCCGACCAGCGCGTGGCTCGACGACGACGGAATGCCCTTCAGCCAGGTGACGATGTTCCAGAACATCGCGCCGACCAGCGCCCCGAACACCACCGCCGGGGTCACCAGATCCTTGTCGATGATCCCCTTGCCGATCGTCTCGGCAACCTTGTGCAGTTCGGGAAAGATGATCGACAGGAAATAGGCGGCGAAATTGAAGAAAGCGGCAAAGACCACTGCCTGCACCGGACGCAACAGGCGCGTCGCGACGACGGTCGCGATACTGTTCGCGGCGTCGTGCAGCCCGTTCAGGAAATCGAACGCCAGCGCCAGGATGATCAGGCCGACGAGGAGCGGGAAAGCGAGTTCGTGCATCGACCTATATTCCCGAACTCAAAAGCCCGTTCGTGTCGAGCGAAGTCGAGACACCCGTCGGGGCAGCGCCATGTGGATGGGCATCTCGACTTCGCTCGATGCGAACGGACTGGTGGGAGCACATTTGCAATTGTCCGCTTATGCGTGGTCGATGACCAGGCCGTCGATCTCGTTCGCGACATCCTCGAAGCTGTCGGTGACGCGCTCCAGATGACGATAGAGTTCGCGCCCGATCAGGAAGCGGGCGCTGTTCGATTGCCCATGTTCCTTGAACAGGCGCTTGAGCCCCGCGGCGTGGATTTCGTCGGCATGGCCTTCCATGCGGACCAGTCGCTCGGTCAGCTCGTGCAGGCGCGTGGCGTTGGCGGAGATATTGCGGAGCAGCGGCAGCGCCTCGGCGGTCAGCCGCGCCGCGTCGACGATGATGCCGCCGATATCGCGCATTTCGGGTTCGAATTCGGTGACATCGTACAGATCGACAGCGCCCGCGGTCTTTTGCATCTCGTCGATCGCATCGTCCATCGATGCGATCAGGTCGGTGATCGCGCTGCGGTCGAACGGGGTCAGGAAAGTACGGCGCACCGTCTGCAACACCTCGCGCGTAATCGCGTCGGCGTCGTGTTCGCGCTCGATGATTTCCTGGACATGGTCGGCCATCCCCTCGCCGCCCTGCAACATGCGCGACAGCGCGTTGGCGCCGGCGACCAGCGTCGCGGCATGGCTTTCGAACAATTCAAAGAAATTTCCCTGTCGCGGCAGCAATCGCTGAAACCATGCGAACATTCGGCTTACCCCTGCTTTTTCGGCTACATCCAGGACAACACTGCGCGGCGCGGCGACGGCGCGAAAACCGCCATCGCCGAACGAGCGGATCAACGCCTGCAAATCGGGTTCCTCGACCGCCGAAGCGGCATCGCGGAACGAGAACCATTTGCGTTCGCGTTCGTCCATTTCCTTCCACTCGGCGAGCTCGTTGGTAACGGCCAGCGGAAAGACTTCGACATTGTACATGATCGCAGCGCCGTTCGCGCGGCGCTTGCGATATTCATAACTGCCGATCGGGGTCGGGCAGACGGAACCGGTTACGCCCGCTTCCTCCTCCGCCTCGATCGCCGCCGCGGCATGGCGCGTCATTCCGGTCAACGGGTTGCCCTTTGGCACCACCCAGCGCTTGGTCTCGCGCGACGTGATCAACAGGATTTCGGTCGGGCCATCGTGCGCCGCGCCGCTGAAGCGATAGGGAAGGACAGCGATCTGACGCACGGGCTCTATCCTTTCCTGCAAGGTCGGGCGCGGCGGCCCAAGGTGACAAAATCGTTACGCCCCTATGACAATATTGTGACAGCGACAAGCGGGCTTCACCGCCTCGCTGCTTTCCGTAAACGTCAATTCGATTGCAAAATGCAACGCGGTGCGTAATCTGCCTTCAAACATAGTCGGGAGACAGGATGATGGCAGGCACGGCGACGATGGAACGCCCCGCGAACGCGAACGCTGCACCGGTCGATCAGGATGTGCTGATCGTCGGCGCGGGCATCTCGGGCATCGGCATGGCGGTGCATTTGCAGATGCATTGCCCCGATCGCAGCTTTGCCCTGGTCGAGCGTCGCGCCAATCTGGGCGGCACCTGGGACCTGTTCCGCTATCCCGGCATCCGGTCGGACAGCGACATGCATACGCTGGGGTTCGTGTTTGAACCCTGGAAGCATGAAAAATCGATCGCCGACGGTCCGTCGATCCTGGAATATCTGAACCGCATCGTCGACGAACGCCATATCCGCGAGCGCATCCGTTTCGACCGCAAGGTCGTCGGGGCCGATTGGGACAGCACGGCCGCGCGCTGGACGGTGACGCTGGAGGACGCCGCGGGCGGGACATCGACCACCACCGCGCGCTGGCTGTACCTCGGCGCGGGCTATTACGACTATGACGAACCGTTCGACGCCAATTTCACCGGGCGCGAGGATTTCCAGGGGCAGATCATCCATCCGCAGTTCTGGCCCGAAAATCTGGACTATGCGGGCAAGAAGGTGGTGGTGATCGGATCGGGCGCGACCGCGGTCACGATCGTCCCGTCGATGGCCGACAAGGCCGCGCATGTGACGATGCTGCAACGCACCCCGACCTGGTATTTCATTCGCCCGGCAAAGGACGGGCTTGCAAATTTCCTGCGTAAATTCCTGCCCGAGGAGCTGGCGTACAAGATCACCCGCTTCAAGAATGTCCGCCTGCAGGACATCGCCTTTCGGCGTGCGCGAGAAAAGCCCGAAAAGGTCAAGGAATTCCTGACCAACAAGCTGAAGGCGAGCCTCGGCGACCGCTATGATGCCAAGGCGTTTACCCCGCCCTATAACCCGTGGGATCAACGGCTGTGCCTCGTCCCCGATGCCGATTTCTTTGAGGCGATGAAGGCCGACAAGGCGTCGGTCGTCACCGACCACATCGAACGCTTTGACGCGACGGGCATCCAGCTGAAATCGGGCAAGCATCTGGACGCCGACATCATCGTCACCGCGACGGGGCTGAAGCTGGCCGTCGCGGGCAAGATTCCGGTGCGCGTCGACGGTGAAACCGTCAACTGGCACGATCATTTCTATTACAAGGCGTGCATGTTTTCGAACGTGCCGAACTTCTCGGCGGTGTTCGGCTATCTCAACGCCAGCTGGACGCTGCGCGCCGACATCGTGTCGGAATATGTCTGCCGCGTGCTCAACCATATGCAGGCCACCGGGACGACGGTCGCAACCCCCGCGCTCGCCGATCCGGCGAGCCTGGAGGAAGAGAATGTCTTCGACTTCTCGTCGGGCTATATCCAGCGTTCGCTGCACATCATGCCCAAGAGCACGGTGGCGCTGCCCTGGCGGCTCAGCCAAAATTATGTGCAGGACCGGATCGACATGCGCAGCGGAGCGATCGACGACGGCGTGCTGACCTTTGCCAACGCGCGCGAAGCGGCAGCCGCTGCGAACGAACTCGAAGCCGCCGAATAGCGTTTGGCGATGCAGCGCGGGGCGTGCGGCCGCCTCAGTTGATGGGGAGCAGGTCGCGCTTGAACTCGTCCTTCGCCGCCGCGACCACCGCGCCGGTCATTGGCACGTTGACCCGGTAACTGCCCTCGGCAAAGGGACCGATTTCATAGGGGGCGATCGCGATCGTCATGCGGTCGAGATAACGTCCGTCGGACGATCCGATCCACACCGTCTGCGCCGATGCCGGGGGGCAGCCCGCGAACGGGCTGTCGGGCGCCTCTTCGCGGACGATGCCCTTCGCTGCCTTGGCGCGTTTGATCGCTGCGCAGAAAGGCTCGCGGATCGCGGCATCGAACGCCTCGCCGCTGGTGAACAGGTCGAGCGGTTGCAGCCGCTTGGCGCGATTGCGATCCCACAGCAACGTCGCAAAGCTGGTCATGCCATGGGCGCCGCCGGTATAGGTCTGGATTTCCGCCGACAGGCTCAGGAAGCGCGGTGTGTTCGACACACGTTGCCATGTTTGCAAATGGCTATGCTTGCGATAGGGAAAGCCGGCTTTCTCCGCCGCGGCCTTGTCGCGCCCCGCCGCCGCGATCAGCGCATCGCGCCTCGTCGCGCGGTCATTGTCCAGCCACAAGGCGAGACCCGGAATCGTCGCGGCCTCGCGCGGATAGGCATAAGCAAACTCGATCAGGTCATTGCTTTCCCTCACGTTCGACGCTGCCGCGTTTTTCGCCTCCACGTCAGCGACCCCGTCAGGCGGCGCGCCGGGAACCGCAGCCGCGGCCGCCTGCTCGGCGGGCGTCGGCGGATCCTCGGCACAGGCGGCAAGCAGCGCCGCACCGGTCAGGAGCAGCAGGGCGGAACGGGGCCGAATTTCTGTCGTCATGACAGCATAACGCCGGGAATCGACAAAATATCCCCAGCGGCCTAGCACCGTCGGCATGACCGACTATTCCGACCTGATCCAGCCCGACAAGGGGCAGGACGCGCGCACGATCCATCTTGTCGACAAAAAGCGCTATGACGAATGGCTCAAGAGCCGCAGCGCCCGCGAACGCGCGCACCTTGCCGCAGTCGGCTTCAAGCCCGACCCCTATGTCCACGCGATCCTGCCGGGTGACGACCCCGACAATTGGGCGGTCGTCACCACCGTCGCCAAGGTCGACAGCCTGTCGGCGTGGTGCCTTGCCAAACTGGGCCAGATCCTGCCCGCCGGGCGCTATCGGCTCGAAGATCAGCAACCCGGCAAGGCGCTGTTCGGGTGGATGAGCGCGCAATATCGTTTCGACACCTATCGCACGAAGGTCGAGAGCAAGGGGCCGCGCGTGCTGCTGACCAGCGATGTCGGCGCGATCGCACCGATGGTGGCCGAAATGCGGGCGGTCGCGCTGGTTCGCGACATGGTGAACACCCCCGCCGCCGATATGGGGCCCGCCGCGATCGAAAAGGCCGCCGAACGGATCGCCAAGGCGCATGGCGGCAAGCTGACCGTCACCAAGGGCGAGGCGCTGGAACAGGGCTATCCGATGATCCACGCGGTCGGACGCGCGGCCGCCAAGCACCATGCTCCGCGGCTGATCGAGATCGAATGGGGCAAGGACGGCGACCCGCGCATCGCGTTGGTCGGCAAGGGGATCAGTTTCGACAGCGGCGGGCTCGACATCAAACCGGCGTCGGGCATGCGGCTGATGAAAAAGGACATGGGCGGCGCCGCACATGTGCTGGCGCTCGCCGAGCTGGTGATGGCGAGCGGGCTGCCCGTGCGGCTGCACTGTCTGGTCGCCGCGGCAGAAAATGCGATCTCCGCCGACGCCTTCCGTCCCGGTGACGTGCTGAAGAGCCGTCTTGGCCTGACGGTCGAGATCGGCAACACCGATGCCGAGGGCCGATTGGTGCTGGGCGACGCGCTGGCGAAGGCGGGCGAGGACAAGCCCGAGCTGATCATCGATTTCGCGACGCTGACCGGGGCCGCGCGCGTCGCGCTCGGCCCGGACCTCCCGCCGCTGTTCGCCAATGATGACGCGCTGGCCGAGGCGATGCTGGCCGCCGGTACCGACCGCGACGACCCGTTGTGGCGGATGCCGCTATGGGACGGCTATGCCGAGCTCCTCGAAACCGACGTCGCCGACCTTGGCAATGCCGGCAGCTCGGCCTTTGCGGGAACGATCACCGCGGCGCTGTTCCTCAAACGCTTTGTTCCCGAAGGCGCGCTATGGGCGCATCTCGACACCTTTGCCTGGCGCCCGTCGGCCAAGCCCGGACGACCCAAGGGCGGCGCCGCGCTGGGGCTGCGCGCCGCATGGGCCATGCTGCAGGCGCGATACGACCGGCGCGGCAGGGGTTGAACATTCTTGATATGCGGACCCCGGCTGGTCTAATGGCGCGCGACTGTCCGCGCCCGGCGGACGTCGGATGACAACAGGACGGCAAGTGACAGGTCAAAGCGGCGACAATTCAGCGGCAAATCGCGTCCGCATGGGGCGCCCCGGCGCCGTGGGCGCAGGTCGCGATCGCTTTGGCCTGACCGGCACATCGCAGGCCTATGACCCGCGCATCGTCGCGATCCGCCCCGACCTCGCCGACATCGCGGTCGCGGGCCAGCATTTCGCCCCGCATTATGCCGCGCCGATGATGCGCAGCGGCGTGCTGCCCGCCGCGGTGCTGCGCGGATCGCCGTCGCTGGGTGCCGACCAGACGAGCGAGCTGCTGTTCGGCGAAGGTTTTGCGCTGCTCGACCTCACCGGCGGCTGGGCGTGGGGATATTGCCTTGCCGACCATTATGTCGGCTATCTGTCGGCCGACGCGCTTGCCGCGCCGATCGCGCCGACGCACCGCGTCGAGATGATCGAGGCGATCCTGCACAGCGCTCCCGATGCTGCGAGCGGCGGCCCCGCCGTCCTGCCGCGCGGCGCGCTGGTGATGGGCGAGATCGAGGGCGAATGGCTGGCGACCGCGCACGGTTATTTGCCGCTGGCCGCGCTGGTCGAGGTTGGCGCCGAAGACCGCGACCCCGCCGGACGCGCCGAGGAACTGATCGGCACGCCCTATCTGTGGGGCGGCCGCACGTCGAAGGGCATCGACTGTTCGGGCCTCGTCCAGCTGAGCTGGGCTGCCGCGGGAGTCCAGTTGCCGCGCGACAGCGACCTGCAGCTCGCATCGCTCGGCGCGGACAAGGATGTCGACCCGGCGGCGCTCGCGCGCGGCGACCTCGTCTTTTTCCCCGGCCATGTCGGCATCATGGCCGACGAGCGCAACATCATCCATGCCAGCCGACGATGGATGGCGGTGAAAGCGGAACCGCTGGCCGACGTCATCGCGCGATCGGCTGCCAAGGATCATGATCCGCCGGTGAGCGGATATAAACGACTGCGATAAGATATGACAAAGACGGTTTTCATCGACGGCGCGGCGGGAACGACGGGCCTCGAAATCGCTGAGCGGCTTGGCGGACGGAGCGAATTTTCGTTGCTGACGCTGGACGAGGCGCGCCGCAAGGATGCCGATGCTCGGCGCGAAGCGTTGAACGACGCCGATTTCGTCATCCTCTGCCTTCCCGACGATGCGGCGCGCGAAGCCGTGGCGATGATCGCCAATGATCGCACCCGCGTCATCGACGCGTCGACCGCGCACCGGGTCGCGCCCGGCTGGGTCTATGGCTTTCCCGAGGTCAGCGGACATGACGCGGTCGCCGACGCCGCGCGCGTGTCGAACCCCGGCTGTTATTCGACCGGTTTCATTGCGCTCGTCGCACCGCTCGTGCGCGCGGGCCTGCTCCCTGCCGACTGGCCCTATATCTGCCACGCGGTCAGCGGCTATTCGGGCGGCGGCAAGGCGCTGATCGAACGCTTCGAAGCGGACAGCGACATCGCTTGGCGCGGATATGCGCTGACGCTCGGCCACAAGCATGTGCCCGAGATGCAGGCGCAGTGCGGACTCGCGATCGGCCCGCTCTTTTCGCCCGCAGTGATCCCCGCGCATCGCGGGATGGTGGTCGAGGTTCCGCTGCCGCTCGGCGTGATGCCCGGTGCCGCGTCGCCCGACGCCTTGCGCACGGCGCTCGCCGAATTTTACGGAGCGAGCCCGGTGGTCGTCATGGGTGAAGCGCCGACCGACGGCGAGATGCTGCTCCGCGCCTCCGACGCGGGCGACGACCGGATCGCGCTGTTCGTGTTCGGCAACGCCGACGCCACTCAGGCGCGCCTCGTCGCGCGGCTCGACAATCTGGGCAAGGGCGCGAGCGGCGCCTGTGTCCAGAATCTCAACATCATGGCGGGGCTGCCGGAGACGGCGGGCCTGCGGATTTAACCCAACGCGTCATCCCGGCGAAGGCCGGGATCTCACCCGTGCGTGACGGTGCAAGGGCGGGATCCCGGCCTTCGCCGGGATGACGGTACTGGTCAAAGATGGTGCTGGTTAACTCAGACGATCACGCGCTCAATGCACCGTGTCGAGAACATCCTCGGCTGCCAGATAGGTGATCAGCCGTTCGATCTGCCGCCAGCGCGCGAAATGGACGTGATTGCCCAGCACGCGATATTGCTCGGCACGCGCGGCGGCGGCGAAGCCGGCCTCTTCGCCGTGCATGCGGATCAGCGCATGGGCGTCCTCGACCGCGGCGCGATCGGACAGAAATGGTGCAGGCAGATGCATGGAGTCCCCGTCCGTTGCCTTGGAGCGCCCCTCCTAAACCGCGCCCCTCACCGCGCCGTTCCCAACCATGATGAAGATTCGGGTAAGGTTAATCGCGATCGCTCCGCTGTTAACCGCGTTCGTCGCCGCGCCGCCGATGTTTCAACCCTTTGCCGCCGCGCATCAGCCGTGTAGATAAGCGCGATGCGCAAGATCCTGAAATATGTCGCCCTCGCCCTGCTGCTGCTGATCATCGTCGGCGGCGTGACGCTGTACATCATGTCGCGGCCCGACGTGGCGCGCTTCTCGACCGCCGAACTCAGCGGCCGGGTGCCGGTGATGGCGTCGCAAAAGACCGAGACATTCCCGACGATCAACGTCCCCGAAGCGACGAGCTGGCCCGCAGGGCAGGCGCCGCGCGCCGCGCAGGGGCTGGCGGTCGCCCGTTTTGCCGAAGGGCTCGACCATCCGCGCACGATGCTCGTGCTGCCCAATGGCGACGTGCTCGTCGCGGAATCGCAGAGCCCGCCGCGCGACACGTCGGGGATCGAAGGCAAGATCATGAACCGCCTGATGACCAAGGGCGGCACCAGCCGCCGTCCGTCGGCGAACCGCATCACCCTGCTCCGCGATGCCGACGGCGACGGCAAGGCCGAGGTCCGGACTGCCTATCTGACCGGGCTCAACTCGCCCTATGGCATGGCGCTGGTTGGGACGACGCTCTACGTCGCCAACACCGACGCGCTGCTCGCCTTCCCTTATGTTGCGGGGGAAACGAAGATGAGCGGGAAGCCCACGAAGATCGTCGACCTGCCCGCCAAGGGCACCAATCGTCACTGGACAAAGAGCCTTGTCGCCGCCCCCAACGGTTGGCTCTATGTCGGCGTCGGCGCTGACAGCAATATCGGCGAGGCGGGCATGAACCGCGAATTCCGCCGCGCCAGCGTGCTCGAAGTCCGGCCCGAACAGAAATATGTCCGCACCTTTGCCGGGGGCATCCGAAATCCCGTCGGGCTCGGTTTCTATCCGGGCAGCGAGCGGCTGTGGGCGGTCGTCAACGAACGCGATATGCTCGGCAGCGACCTCGTCCCCGACTATCTGACCGACGTCACCGAAGGCGATTTCTATGGCTGGCCCTGGTATTATTGGGGCGGGTTCGTCGACCCGCGCGTCGAACCCGAGGCCGAGGATCGCCGCCAATATGTGAAGCGCCCCGAATATGGGCTCGGCGCGCACACCGCGCCGCTGGGCATGACCTTTACCGAAGGACTCGACCTCGGCGAGCGCTGGGCCAATGGCGCGCTGATCGCGCTGCACGGGTCATGGAACCGCGAGCCGGTCGCGGGTTACAGCGTCGTGTTCGTGAAATTCGGCGCCAACGGCAAGCCCGTCGATGCGCTGCCCGTTACCCTGCTCGACCAGTTTCTCGGCCAAGATGGCAAAACCACCCGCGGTCGTCCGGCCGACGTCAAGGTCGCGAAGGACGGCAGCGCGCTGGTCGCCGACGACACCGGCGGGGTGATCTGGCGGGTCGCGAAGGCGGGGTAGGCGACCGTCGTCCCCGCGAAGGCGGGGGCCGCTGGAAGCCTCGTGCTACATCGATAACGGCCCCCGCCTTCGCGGGGGCGACGCCAGATTACACCCGCATCGGCATCAGCACATAAAGCGCCGGGCTCTTCTCGCTCTCGCGGATCAGCGTCGGGGCGTTCGCATCGGCGAGGTGCAGTTCGACGCTGTCGCCATCGACCTGGCCCAGGATGTCGCTGAGGTAACGGGCGTTGAAGCCGATCTCCATCATGTCGCTGTCATAGGCGGCGGCGACCTCTTCAGCCGCGGTGCCGTTTTCGGGGCTGGTCACCGACAGCGTGATGCGATCCTTGTCGAGTCCGACCTTGACCGCGCGCGTCTTTTCGCTGGCGATCGTCGAGACGCGGTCGACGCCCTGATAGAGACTCTTCGGATCGACCTTGAGCAACTTGTCGTTCGCAGTCGGAATGACGCGGCTGTAATCGGGGAAGGTCCCGTCGATCAGCTTCGAGGTCAGGATCGCATTGCCAAGCTGGAAGCGCACCTTCGACGCCGACAGGCTGATTTCGACATTGCCTTCGGCTTCGTCGAGCAGCTTGCGGATTTCGGTGACGCATTTGCGCGGTACGATGACGTCGGGCATCGACGCCGCGCCATCGGGGCGCGTGACGGTGTAGCGCGCAAGGCGATGGCCGTCGGTCGCCGCGGCCTTCAGCACCGGACCGGACGCATCCTCGGCGACGTGCAGGAAGATGCCGTTCAGATAGTAGCGCGTTTCCTCGGTCGAAATCGCAAAGCGCGTCTTGTCGATGATCTGGATCAGCTCGGCGACCGGCAGCTCGAAATTGGTCGGCAGGTCGCCCTCGGCGATCACCGGGAAATCGTCGCGCGGCAGCGTCGGCAGGTTGAAGTTCGACCGGCCCGCCTTGACCTGCATCTTGCCCTCGGCGGCGGCCAGGCTGACCTCGGCACCCTCGGGCAGCTTGCGCGCGATTTCGAATAAAGTATGCGCCGACACGGTGGTCGTGCCCGCGGTTTCGACCTTGGCCGCGATCGTTTCGACAACCTGCAGGTCGAGGTCGGTCGCCATCAGTTTCAGCTGGCCGGTGCTGTCGGCTTCGATCAGGACGTTCGACAGGATGGGAATGGTATTGCGCCGTTCGACCACCGACTGGACGTGGCCAAGGCTCTTCAACAACACCGCGCGTTCGATCGTCGCTTTCATTCTAATCCGCCATCCCTGTGTTCCGCGGGAAAAGTCCCTGAGGGACAAGGCGTCGGCGGCGATTCGCTGCCCCGATTCCCGGCCCCTGAAAATGCCCACCTTCCTTAACGCACGCATCAGCACGTGCAAGCCATGCTTGCAAAGCATCCCCAATCGCGCGAACGAAGGCGCGATGCGGCTCCGGCTTTTCCTTATCGCGACATTGGCGGCGCTACCGGCGACGACGCTTGCCGCCACCCCGACCGCGCTCGGCATTTTTGACGGCTGGGGCGCCTTCCGCGACCCCGCCACGCCGCGCTGCTACGCGCTGGCCGCACCCTCGGCAACGATCGGGACGCCGACGGTCAAGGGCTATGCCAGCGTCGGATACTGGCCGAAATCGCGGATCCGCGGGCAATTTTATATCCGCCTGTCAAAGGCGCGCGCGCCGGGGCGCGACCTGCGCCTGACGATCGGTAGCCGCCGCTTCATCCTGACCGGCAACGGCGCGCATGGCTGGGCCAGCGACGCGCGGATGGACGCCGCGATCATCGCCGCGATGCGATCGGCCCCCAGCATGAGCGTCACGAGCAGCACGGCGACCGGCGGTGCGATCGCCGATACCTATCGGCTGCGCGGCGCGGCGACGGCGATCGACGCCGCGGCATTGGGGTGCGCCAAGATCCGTTGATCGCGAGACGGGTGGCGATGCCTAGGCGCGCGCCAGTTTGGTCAGCTCGACCGCGAGAAAATCGAGCACCAGCCGCACCCGGGGTACGTGGCGGAGCCGCTCATGGGTGAGCAACCATAGCCCCGTCGTGTCTTCCTGCTTGGGCGGGATGCAGCGGATCAGATCGGGTTCCCGGTCGGCAATGAAGGCGGGCAGGACGGTGAGCCCCATGCCCGATCGCACCCCGGCGAGCAGGCCGGTGGCGCTGTCATATTTCATCACCACCGCCTCCTCGAGCCCATATTGCCGGAGCCACGCCAGATAGGGTTCCCACACCCCGCCGCCGCCGCCGATGAACGGATGCGCCGCCAATTGCTCACGACTGTGCGGGATGCCGTGGCGGTCGGCATAATCGCGGCTGCAATAGACCGTCCACGGATTGTCGGCGATGCGGCGCCCGACCAGTCCCGCGCCGGTCGGCTGCTTGCTGCTGCGGATCGCGATGTCGGCGGCGCCGCTCGCCAGATCGCGCGTTTCGTCGGAGGTGTCGAGTTGGATATGGATGCCGGGATGTGCGGCGCGCAAATCGCGCAGGATCGGTGGCAGGATGGTGACCGCAAAAATCTCCATCGTCGTCAGGCTGACGGTGCCGCCGACTTCGCGCGACGACGCGCTGGCCGCTTCGCCGAACCGGTCCGCCGCGTCGCGCACCGCCGCCGCGCTGCCCAGCATCGCCTCGCCCACCGGGGTCAGCGCGTAACCCGCCTGCCGCCGTTCGAACAGGTTGAGCCCGGTCGCGGCCTCCAGCGCCGCGATCCGCCGCGCGACCGTCGTCTGGCTCACGCGCAGCGCCTGCGCCGCGGACAGGGTGCTGCCCGTTTCGGCCACCGCCAGAAAGGCTTTGAGGTCGTTCCAATCATACATGGCGTCTTGTGCGTCATAAGCGCCGTCGCGGCATTCTGCAATTTTGCAGAATGATCGCGCAACATCGTTGCTCCTGCCGCCCCGCCCGATCGCTTATCTCTCCGATACCGGCTTCCTCCCCTCCTCTTCAGCCGGCCGAAGGAGATACAAGATGCAAAAGCTTCTGATCCTCGCCGCGCTGGCTGCCACGTCGGCGGTCCAGCCTGCCCTCGCCCAACCGGCGCCGCTCGCGAACCCGAGCGTCACGGTCCAGCATAGCGACCTTGACCTCAGCACCGAGGCCGGGGCCAAGAGCCTCGATCGCCGCATCTGGCGCGCCGTCGTCGAAGTGTGCGGCACCGCGCCCGACTATGACCTTCAAGGCAAGAATGACGTCCGCCAGTGCCGCGCCGACACGCGGCAGTTTGCCTCGGCACAGGCCGAACAGGTGATCGCCGACGCGACCCGCCCGCAGATGATCCGGGTCTCGTCGATCCGGAAATAAGGCGTCACAGCGGCGTGATTGCATATCGGGCGTTGCGCCGCCGTCCCTTTAGCGGCGGCGGTGCGACGCCCGCGCTATTTCATCAACCCCTGCCCCGGCACCCAGCGCAAGTCGCAACCGCTCGTCTGTCCCAACAGAACGCGGCTCCACACCGTCTTGTCGGCGTCGGTGCCCTTGATCCGCGGCTGGGCCAGCGGTCGCCGGTCGATGTACAGGCCGCTGATGAACGCGGTAAGCTGTTTGCCCTCGATCAGCCGCGACGCCTTCGAATAGATGGCATAGATTTGCGGCGTGTGGCCGCGGCGGACGACCGTCTGCGTCCTGGTCGACGCAACCGCCACGTCGCCCGCGCCGGGAGCGGGCAGCCCGTTGTAATCGACAAAAATCCACTGCCCCGCGGGGCCGGAGATCAGCAGTTCGACCCCGCTCGCCCCCGCGCCATTGACCTCGGCCTTTTCGCCGGGTTCCAGCACGATCGTCGAATGGCGGGTGCAGATTTTCTGTCCCGTCTCCGCCGACGCGGTCGGACAGAGTGCGATCGCGAATGGCAGGGCGGCAAGGGAAAGCGCGCGGCGCATGGCATAACCTTTTCAATGTCTGCCGATATTCTAGGGAGAGCGGCGTGTCGTCGGCACCCGCAATCATGTACCGGTTCAGCAGATTGCACATTGGCCCCTTCCCCCCTATATGGCCGCGCATCATGCAGATTCCCGGCCATATCGACCCCGTCACGACGGGCACCGTCCCCTTGCGCGGGGGCAACCGCATCGACCTGGTCGGGCTGAGCCGCGACGCGATCGGCGGCGTGCTGATCGAAGCGGGGCTGGACGCAAAGGCCGCCAAGCTGCGCGCCAAGCAGATCTGGCACTGGATGTACCACCGCGGGGTCACCGATTTCGAGGCGATGACCGACATCGCCAAGGCGATGCGCCCTTGGCTGACCGACCGGTTCATCATCGGCCGTCCGACGGTGCGCGAGGCGCAGGTGTCGAGCGACGGCACGCGCAAATGGCTGCTCGCCGCTGCCGACGGGCAGGAATATGAAATGGTCTTCATCCCCGACGCCGATCGGGGAACCCTGTGCGTGTCGAGCCAGGTCGGCTGTACGCTAAATTGCCGTTTCTGCCACACCGGCACGATGCGCCTCGTCCGCAACCTCGCCGCGGGCGAGATCGTTGGGCAGGTGATGCTGGCGCGCGACGAGCTTGGCGAATGGCCCAAGGGCACGATGGCGGGCTTCGGCCCCGACCCCGAGGATGAAGACGACGAAGAGGGCGGCCACTACACCGCCGACGGCCGCATCCTGACCAACATCGTGATGATGGGCATGGGCGAGCCGCTGTATAATTTCGACGAGGTCAAGGGCGCGCTGAAGATCGTCATGGACGGCGACGGGCTGGCGCTGTCGCGCCGCCGCATCACCCTGTCGACCAGCGGCGTGGTGCCGATGATGGCACGCGCGGGCGAAGAGATTGGCGTCAATCTGGCGGTATCCTTGCACGCGGTGTCAAAGGAAATCCGCGACGAGATCGTGCCGCTCAACCGCAAATATGGCATCGACGAATTGCTGAAAGCCTGCGCCGACTATCCCGGCGCGGGCAATTCGCGGCGCATTACCTTTGAATATGTGATGCTGAAGGACAAGAATGACAGCGACGACGATGCGCGCGAGCTTGTTCGGCTGATCCGCGAATATGGCCTGCATGCCAAGGTCAACCTGATCCCGTTCAACCCCTGGCCCGGAGCGATCTATGAATGTTCATCGCCCGAGCGGGTCAAGGCGTTCAGCAACCTGATTTTCAAGGCCGGGATTTCGGCCCCGATCCGCACCCCGCGCGGGCGCGATATCATGGCGGCGTGCGGCCAGCTGAAAAGCGCCGCAACCAAGCCGACGCGCGCCGAACTCGACCGGATTGCGGAAGAGAAACAGGCGGCGTTGGGCTGATCGCCCTTCGCGGCGCCAAGCGAACATCACGAAAATCCGAGCTTTTCCGCCATGTTTTTGGCCGCGCTTTTGCACGTCCATTCTATACCGTGTGGTAAAAATAACACAGGTAAGAAAATTGTCACATTCTGAACGATCCGTTCATTGAAGCGACAGCTGCGAACGCCATTTAGGCGGTGGACCGCGACCCAAAGGGCGTGGCCATGTAAAAGCAGAAGGAAAACAAAATGAAGAAATTCGCAGTTGCAGCCGCTCTCCTGACGGCCATCGTTGCAACCCCCACCATGGCAGCCGAAGGCGGCGAAGGCCGCGTCGAACTGCGCGGTGGCCTGATCACCGGCAACGGCATCGACGAAGGCACCATCGGCCTCGCCGCCGGTTATGACTTCGACCTTGGCTCGGCCGCGTTTGTCGGCGCCGAAGTTGCGGGCGACAAGGTGTTGATCGACGGTGCGGACGTCCAGTTCTCGGCCGGCGGCCGCGTCGGCGCCAAGGTTGGCGCGAACGGTAAGGCCTATGTCACCGGTGGTTACACCTTCAGCGACATCGACGATCCCTATGTCGGCGCCGGTTACCAGCACAAGCTGGGCCAGAACCTGTATGCCAAGGCCGAATATCGCCACCAGTTCATCGACAATTTCGGTGACTTCGACACCTTCGTCGCAGGCGTCGGCTTCGCTTTCTGATCCTTCGGACAGCGATGAAACAGGAAGGGGCGGCCTGCGGGTCGCCCCTTTTTTTTGGGGGGAGCGCGATTGGGGCGCGACCGGAAGCAGACCTTCATTATATCGTCATCCCGGCGAAGGCCGGGATCTCGCCGGTGCGGTAAACCGATAGGGTGAGATCGTGTTTCAGAGTCACGTGCCTCTGAACACCCTTCGCCGGGATGACGATGGTGTGGCAATAACCGAAGTAAGACGTCGCCCCCGCGAAGGCGGGGGCCGCTGTCGGTTTGCGCAGCGACGCGGGAAAAGGCCGACGGCGGCCCCCGCCTTCGCGGGGGCGACGGTTTGGGTATATCCGCTCACAGCCCCAAAGCCGACAACCGCGCGCGCCCTCCCCAAACAATCCCCTTCCCTTTCCACAGGCAACCCGGCACGATCGACCGATGACCGCCTTTGCCTATATCGCCGCCGCGCTCGCCGAAATCGCCGGCTGCTTCGCCTTCTGGGCATGGCTCAGGCTCGACAAGCCAATTTGGTGGCTGGTTCCCGGAATGGTGTCGCTGGCGCTATTCGCTTATCTGCTGACTTTGGTCGATGCCGAGCATGCGGGGCGCACGTACGCCGCCTATGGCGGGGTTTACATTGTCGCGGCGCTGCTATGGCTATGGGCGGTCGAGGGCGCCAAGCCCGACCGATGGGACCTGATCGGCGCCGCGGTGTGCCTGGGC
Organism: Sphingopyxis microcysteis; assembly: GCF_012274265.1. Taxonomy (GTDB): domain Bacteria; phylum Pseudomonadota; class Alphaproteobacteria; order Sphingomonadales; family Sphingomonadaceae; genus Sphingopyxis; species Sphingopyxis microcysteis. The sequence goes on along the minus strand of NZ_JAANYY010000002.1, from coordinate 342,003 downwards.
GGCGCGGCGATCATCCTGTTCGGGCCGCGGGGCGGTTGAGCCCTTGTTCCTCCCTGCGGCGAAGCCATGGGGAGGTGGCAGCGCGGAGCGCTGACGGAGGGGCTTTGGCGCTACCGTCGCGGCCCCTCCACCATCCCCATGGCTTCGCCACAGGGAGGATAGGCCTACCCCGCATCCGGCAGCGCCTGCTCGACCAGCGGCGCTAGCGCTTCCGCCACCACCGTCACCCCTTTCGCATTGGGGTGCAGATTGTCGCCCAGCATCAGCGTTTTGTCGGTGACGACATTGTCGAGGATGAAAGGATAGAAGCTGGCATCATATTTGGCGGCAAGTTCCGAATAGATCGGATTGAATTTTTTCGCATAATCGCTGCCCAGATTGGGCGCCGCCATCATCCCCGTCAGCAGCACCGGAATCTCGCGCTTTTTGAGCTCGGCGAGCATCGCGTCGAGGTTGGCGCGCGTCTGGTCGGGGCCGATGCCGCGCAGCATGTCGTTGCCGCCCAGGCCCAGCAGCACCAGCGCCGGTTTCACCTTCGCATTGTCAAGGACATAGGTCAGCCGCTGGCGTCCCGCCGCGGTCGTGTCGCCCGACACCCCGGCGTTTTGTACCCGCGCGACAACGCTGTCTGCGGCCAGCGCCGCCTGCAATTGCGGCGCCAAGCCCTCCTTCGGCCCAAGCTGGTAGCCCGCGTAAAGGCTGTCGCCGAACGCGATCACGAGCGGAGCGTCGGCAGGGATTGCCGCCGTTGCCTGGGCCGCAACCTTGTCGTTGGTCGAAGCCGCCGGGGTTTCCGCCGATCCGCACGCGGCAAGCGGTTGGCAAAGCGCCAGCGCGCAACCATATATGGCGTAAGAGCGCCATCCGGCCGTTCGTTTTTCCAAAGGGTTCTCTCCTTGCCCGACACTCGACCCCCGCAGGCCGTGGCGCCTGATATGGCGATCGCCGCCCATAATGTGACGCTGACCCTTGGCACCGACAAGTCCCCGGTGGAAATTTTGCGCGGCGTCGATCTGGAAGTACCGGCAGGGGCGTCGGTCGCGCTGCTCGGGCCGTCTGGTTCGGGCAAAAGCTCGCTGATGGCGGTGCTCGCGGGGCTGGAGCGCGCCAATGGCGGCAGCATCCGCGTTGCCGGGCTCGATTTTGCCACGATGGACGAAGACGAGCTGGCGCGCGCGCGGCGCGGGCGGATCGGCATCGTGCTCCAGGCGTTCCACCTGCTGCCGACGATGACGGCGCTGGAAAATGTCGCGGTGCCGCTCGAACTGGCGGGGATCACCGACCCGTTCGGGCGCGCCGCCGCCGAACTCGAGGCCGTCGGGCTTGGCCACCGCCTGACCCATTATCCGGCGCAGCTGTCGGGCGGCGAGCAGCAGCGCGTCGCGATCGCGCGCGCGATGGCGAGCGAACCCGCAATCATCTTTGCCGATGAGCCCACCGGCAACCTCGACACCGCGACGGGCCATGCGATCATCGACTTGATCTTCGCGCGCCGCGAGGCGCTCGGTGCCACCCTGCTCATCATCACCCATGACCCCGAACTCGCCGAGCATTGCGACCGTGTTGTCGTGATGCACGATGGGCGGATCGAGGAACGGGCGGCGTGAAGTCGAGGCTCACCAAATCCTCCCTGTGGCGTAGCCATGGGGAGGTGGCAGCGGCGGAGCCGCTGACGGAGGGGCTTTGCCGCAATCGTCGCGGCCCCTCCACCATCTGCTTCGCAGACGGTCCCCCTCCCCATCGCTTCGCGACAGGGAGGATCAGCTGATGCTCCCCCTCGCCTCCCTCTGGCGGATCGCGCGCCGCGACCTCGCGACCCGCATCCGCGGGCTGCGCCTGCTCGCCGTCTGCCTGTTCCTCGGCGTCGCAACTCTGGCCGCAATCGGCAGCCTGACGCGCGGCATCACGTCCGAGCTGGAAGTGCGCGGACAGACGATCCTGGGCGGCGACATCGAATTCGGTATCCCGCAACGCGAAGCGACCGCCGAAGAAATGGCGGCATTCCGCAAGGCAGGAACGACATCGTCCACCGTGCGCATGCGCGCGATGGCCAACGCGCCAGAGGGCGACGCGCTATTGTCCGAACTCAAGGCGGTCGATGACGCCTATCCGCTCTATGGAACCTTGCGGCTGGAAAGCGGCGCGCGCCGCGGCCCACCCCCCGCGGGCAGCATCTGGATCGGTCAAGATCTTGCGTCGCGGCTCGACCTGAAAGTCGGATCGCGCGTAAAGTTTGGCGAAAAAGCGTTCCTGATCGATGGCGTCATCGCCGACGAACCCGACCGGCTGGGCGAAGGCTTCACCCTTGGCCCCGTCGCGATCATCGGTATGGGCGACCTGCCCGCGACGCAGCTGATCCAGCCGGGCAGCCTGTTCGAAAGCAAATATCGTGTCCGCCTGCCCGCCAGCGCCAACGCGCAAGCGGTCGGCGAGGCGCTGACCGCGCAATTCCCCGGCGCCGGCTGGGACATCACCGACAGCAGCAACGGCGCCCCCGGGACCCGGCGCTTCATCGAACGCATGGGGCAATTCCTGTCGCTCGTCGGCCTCGCCGCGCTGGTCATCGCCGGGATCGGCGTCGGCAATGGGGTGGCAAGTTATCTGGCGGGCAAACGCCCCGGCCTGGCGACGCTGAAAGTATTGGGCGCCGACAGCGCGACCGTTCTGCGCATCTATGGCTTGCAGATTTTGGCGGTTGCGGCGGTGTCGATCTTTGCGGGTCTGGTCGTCGGCGCGCTGGCGCCCTTCGCGATCGGGGCGATTGCGGGCGATGTCCTGCCTGTGCGCCCCGGCTTGGCGCTCTATCCGCTGCCGCTTGGCGTCAGCGCCGCCTATGGTCTGCTGATCGCGATCGCCTTCGCGCTGCCCCCGCTCGCGGCGACGAAGCATATCCCGGCGGCAGGGCTGTACCGGGCGACGGTCGACAAGGCGGCGCGGATCGACCGCCCCGCGCTGATCGCTGTCGCGGTCGCGCTGCTCGCCATCGTCGCGCTTGCTGTCGGTACCGCGCGCGAGCCGCTGTTCGCGCTCGGCTTTATCGGTGCGGCGATTGCCTTGCTGCTGATCCTCGTTACGCTAGGCTGGGTGGTGCGCCGAACCGCAAGCCGCCTGCCGCGTCCGCGCCGCCCGTTGCTACGGCTCGCCTTGGCCAATCTGCACCGTCCGGGCGCATCGACCGGCGCGCTGGTCGTCGCGCTCGGGCTGGGGCTGACCCTGTTCGTCACTCTCGCCGCGATCCAGACCAGCATCACCAACGAGATCGCGCGCACCGTGCCGCAGCGCGCGCCGAGCTTTTTCGTGCTCGACGTGCCGCGCGAAGGCGCCGCGCAGTTCCGATCGATGGTCACCAACGCCGCCCCCGACGCGCAGATTAACATGATCCCGGCGCTGCGCGGCAGCGTCACCGAATTTCGAGGGGTACGCGTCGACGAGCTCGCCGAACTGCCGGAAGGTGCGTGGGTGCTGCGCGGCGATCGCGGGCTGACCTATAGCGCCGCGCCGCCGAATGGCAGCGAGCTGGTGGGCGGCAAATGGTGGGCCGCCGACTATAAGGGACCGCCGCTGGTCAGCGTCGAGCAGGAGGTTGCGACCTCGCTGGACCTCAAGATCGGCGATACGCTGAGCGTGAATGTGTTGGGCGTCGACGTGCAGGCGAAGGTCGCGTCGTTCCGCACCGTCAATTGGGACAATTTCGGGCTGAATTATGTGATGGTCTTTTCGCCCGGCACCTTCGACGCGGCGCCGCACAATATGGTCGCGACGGTGGCGGTCGACGACAGGGCCGAAACCGAGCTAGCGCGCAGCATCCCGCGCGCTTTCCCCTCGGCGTCGCTGATCGCGGTACGCGATGTGGTGTCGCAGGTGACGATTTTGCTGACCCAGATGAGCCAGGCGATCGCCGCGGCGGCGAGCATCGCAATTCTCGCGGGCATTGCAGTGCTGATCGGCGCGATCGCCGCCAGCCGCGAACGGCGCGTGTACGACAGCGTGATCCTGAAACTGCTCGGCGCGACGCGCCGCCAGATATTGGGGGCGCAGGCGATGGAATATGCGGTGCTCGCGGCAGTGCTGGCGGTGCTCGCGCTCGGGCTGGGGCTGATCGCGGCACGCTATGTCGTCGTCAGCCTGTTCGATTTCACCTTCGCCCCCGACCCGCTGATCGTCGGCGCGACGCTGGTCGGCGGCGCTGGATTGTCGTTCCTGATCGGGATTGCGGGCAGCTGGCCGCTGTTGTCGGCGAAACCGGCGCAGGCGCTGCGGAGCCTTTAATTCAGGATCCGCACCACCGCTGCGACCGCCGCGACGCCCAGCACAACCGCGACCATCGCCTGCCAGACATGCGGCGCGACGCTGCCGAAATGGCGTCCGCCGATGCGGTTGCCGAGCCACATCGGCGCGAACAGCAGCAGCGACAGGATGAACAGGCGTCCGGAGGCGATCCCGACCCACAGCGCGGCGAGAGTCCCGGCGATCGCGGTCGCAAAGAAGATCAGCATCATCGATGCCCGCGCGACGCTGGGGGGCAGCGAGCGGCGGAGATAAAAGGGAACGACCGGCGGTCCCGGCATTGCGGCAAAGCCGGTCAATATGCCCGATGCGATCCCGGTACCGCCAACCGCTACGCGGCCCGGTCGATGCCCTTCCGGCTGCTTGGGAAGCAGCACCGCGACAAAGGCGCCCACGGCCACCAACGTGATCAACAGCCGCGCGACATCGGGCGTTGTCGCATCGAGCGCGATCATCCCGATCGGGGTGGTCACCATCGCGATCAGCGCGATCGGCACCGCGGTCGACCGGTCGGCGTCGGCAAGGATCACCTTCAGCCCGACCGGCCCGATCAGCAGTTGCAGCAGGATGCCAAGCACCACCGCCTCCCCCGGTGCGATGATCAGCCCCAGCAACGGCACGAGGATGATCGCCATGCCGAAGCCGGTGAGCCCGCGCACATAGGCGGCGCCAAAGGTCATCGCCGCCGCGCCAACCAGCGTGAGCGGCGCAATCCCCGTCAGACTTTGCAGATCATTCATCGGGCTGCGGCCGCGCCGTACGGGATAGAGCAATTAGGCAGTGGAGTCCTCCGCGCGCCCGAACGGGCTGCGTTGGCCGATAGGGCATCAAAGCGATGCCGCCTAGCCCCTGGCGATCGGTTCAGGCCAGCGGCCACAGCCCCGTCACCGGGCGCTCGAGCACCTGCGCGGCGACGGCGTGCAGGTGGCCCGGGGCAAATCGTCCGCCGCGCACCGCGTCGGCCAGCCAATCTTCGATCGACCCGCCAGTGTCGATCCACCGGTCGCGGCGCAACATGCCATAGATGGCACCCGCAAGGACGTGGATGCCATCGTCGGCCTTGCGCCAGCGGTCCGCGGGATTACGCGCGACGCCCAGCGCCTCGGCAATCAGCTGATCGAGCGCCTGAGCAATATCCTCGTTGAGCAGGCCTTCAAGCGTGGTGTAGCCCCATTTCGGGTCGTGGTCGGCGACTATGCGCGGGATCAACGGGTCGCGAGCCAGCACCGCCAGCGCAGCCTGCGCCGCGGCACCATCCATCGGTACCGGCGGATGGAGCATTTCATGGGCGGCGTTGCGCACCGTGGTCGGCGTGTTCCAGTCCGCTGCCTGCAGAAAGGTCTGCCCCTGCACCTTGATCCCATGCGGTTTGCAGAACTGCAGCAACACCACTTCAATCAGCGGATCGAAAACGCGCCCGGTGAGCTTTTCGTGCCAGCGAATGACGTCATAGTCAGCAAGATCGCGGTCGAGTTCGGCGATACGTCGTGCGATACCCCCGGCCCGCTCGTCGCGAAAGGCAGCAAAGCCGGCGGCCTGCATTGCTTCGAACACCGTGCGCAGCCGGGGACCAGCCGCCATGAACCAGCGCCAGTCCTTCTCGTTCCAATAGGGGCTGGCGCGGTAGGCCGGCAGCAGCCGTGCCTGGGGCGCGGACATATTCGCAATCAGACTCGCCAGATCGCCGTCCGCCCCGTTCGAAAACAGCACCGACAAATTGGGTCCGAGCAACCCGAAGCCGCTGCGTTCGGCCTCTTGCGCCAATGCCGGGACATCGGCGCGGACTGCGGCGGCAAGGCGCGGCGCAAAGACGTCCACGTCGGCTTTGTAATAGGGCAGATAAAGCTCGCCGCCCGCCAGCGGACCAAGAAAGGCCAGCGCGTCGAACCCCTCGGAAGCCCGGACTTTCCAGCGCGTGCGCATCGGTGGACGCTGTGCATAGGCAAGCGAGGGAATGGCGAAGCTGCCGAGCGATGCGGCGAGGAAGAATCGGCGATCCATCCAGCCGGATTAACCGGTCTGTTTGCCCCGCGCTTGAACGGACTTTGCCCGTATGACGACGGGCGGCACCCCGGTCATCGCGCCAACCGACCGGGTGAAATGCGCCTGATCGGCAAAGCCCTGATCGGCAGCGAGGTCGACAAGGCTCCCGTGCCAATCGGCGAGCGCAGCGATCGCGCGCCGCGTCCGCGCTTCGAGCCGGAAGCGCTTCGGGCTGACCCCGTATGCGCGCGCAAAGCCGCGGCTAACCGAGGCCGGATCGAGCTTCATATGTCGCGCCCATGGCGCCAGCGGCGTGTCAGGGTCGACTCGGAGCACTGCCGCGAGCAGGTCGGGCCAGTCATTGGATAGGCCGACGTCGGCGTAGCAATGCGCGCGCACATGCTCGGCAGCAGCAACCGGATCGCGTTCGGCGATCCGCGCCACGATGTCGACGTCAGCGATCGTCCCCGCTCCCGGCGCCAGCCCAGGAATGGCGGGCAGGTTGAGCACCCGCGCGCCGCGATTGCCAAAATGGTCGAAATGCGCGGTCCAGCGACCGTGGACGACCACAGTTCCGGGACGAGCAGCAAACCGTCCCTCATCGCCCGCCTCATGATAACCGCCGCTGAGCACGACCGCGATATAGCCGTCGGCGTGGCGGTGCCGCGGCAGGCACTCGTTGGCCGCGTGCACACCGATGCCCATCCCGCTCATCTGGGCATTGTCCCGGCAGCCATTGACGGCGGACCCAGCGTCACCAGCCAAGCATCGGGCGGCGTCAGATAGCGGAGCGGCAACAGGCTGGTCCCGAGCCCTGCCCCGACGAACACGCGCTGCCCCTTGTCGGTCATGTCGCCGCACGCGAAGCGGTCGCCATAACGCGAGACATAGGTCAGCGCGCCGATGAAGGGGAAGCGGATCTGGCCGCAGTGGGTATGCCCGGCGAAGATCGCGGCGACCGGGCGCTCGACGTCGGGGATGATGTCGGGGCTGTGCGTCAGGAGCAACGGCACGCCCGGTCCCGCGCGCTCCATCGCCGCCAGCGTCGCGGGAACGTCGTCATGCCCCGAATAATCGTCATCGACCCCGCCGACAATGAGCGGGCCAAGCTTCACCGCGTCATTCTGCAACACGCGCAGGCCGTGCTTTTCCAGTTCGCCGCGTAGCGCGTCGGGTTTGAACCAATGGTCGTGATTGCCCGGCGCGACCACCACCCCCAGCGGCGCGCGCAGCTTGCCGAGCGGCGCAACAACCTCTGCCGCCGAATAGATATGTGTCGCGCTGCGCTTTTCGCTGACCAGGTCGCCCGCGATCAGCACCAGATCGGGGCGCAACCGGTTGAGCTCGGCGACGATGCGCGTCAACCGTTCAGGGGGCATGTCCGGACCAGCGACGTGGATGTCCGACAGGAGCAGCAATTTCAGCGGCGGCTGCCCCGCGGGCCAATCGGCGACCGCGACCGAGGCGGTGCGGATCACGGGATCGCGCGTCGCATTCCAATAGCCCTTGGCGAGGAGCGCCACCCCGAACAGCGCCAGCAGCAGCAGCCAGCGCCGCCACCGGCGCGGTCGACGTTCAGGCGTGGCGATCAATGGCGCAGGTCGGGCGGGGTCGCTTCGCCCTTGAGCAGCGCAATCGCCTCAGCCAGCGGCATGACGCGCTGGCCTTCCTGCCCGAGGGTGCGGATCGCAACCGTGCCTTCGTCGGCCTCGCGCTTGCCGACGACGAGCAGGTGCGGGACCTTGGCCAGGCTATGCTCACGGACCTTGTAGTTGATCTTTTCGTTGCGCAGGTCGGTTTCGACGCGCACCCCCGCCGCGGTCAGCTGCGCGGTGACATCGCGGGCATAATCGTCGGCATCGCTGACGATCGTCGCGACCACCGCCTGCACCGGCGCCAGCCACACCGGCAGCTTGCCCGCGAAATGCTCGATCAATATGCCGATGAAGCGTTCGTAGCTGCCAAAGATCGCGCGGTGCAGCATCACCGGGCGGTGACGCTCGCCATCCTCGGCGATGTACGACGCATCGAGGCGATCGGGAAGCACGCGGTCGGACTGGATCGTCCCGACCTGCCACGTCCGCCCGATCGCGTCGGTCAGATGCCATTCGAGCTTGGGCGCATAAAAGGCGCCCTCGCCCGGCAATTCTTCCCAGCCATATTCGGCGGTGTTGAGCCCCGCCGCCACCACGGCGGCGCGCAGCTCGGCTTCGGCCATGTCCCACATTTCCTCGGTCCCGAACCGCTTTTCGGGGCGGAGCGCGAGCTTGATAGAATAGGTGAAGCCGAATTCCTTGTAGATCCGATCGGCGAGCGCGCAAAAGGCCTGCACCTCGCTGACGATCTGGTCCTCGCGGCAAAAGATATGCGCGTCGTCCTGGGTAAACTGGCGCACGCGCATCAGCCCGTGCAGCGCGCCATGCGGCTCGTTGCGGTGGCAGCAGCCATTTTCATAGAGGCGCAGCGGCAGGTCGCGGTACGATTTCATGCCTTGGCGGAAAATGAGCACATGCGCCGGGCAGTTCATCGGTTTCAGCGCCATCCAATCGGCGTCGTCCGAAACGATCGGGCCTTCGTCTTCGACATTCGGAACCTCGTCGGGGATGACGAACATATTCTCGCGATATTTGCCCCAATGGCCCGATTGTTCCCACTGGCGCGCGTCCATCACCTGCGGCGTCTTGACCTCGCGGTACCCCGCGCCGTCGATCGCGCGGCGCATATAGGCCTCCAGCTCGCGCCAGATCATATAGCCCTTGGGGTGCCAGAACACCGACCCATGCGCTTCGGCCTGCAGGTGGAACAGGTCCATCTCCTGCCCCAGCTTGCGATGGTCGCGCTTCGCGGCCTCCTCGAGCCGGACGAGATGTTCGGCGAGCTGTTTCTTGTTGAGCCAGCCGGTGCCGTAAATGCGCGAAAGCTGCGCGTTTTTCTGGTCGCCGCGCCAATAGGCGCCCGACACGCGCGTCAGCTTGAACGCGGCGGGGTCGAGCTTGCCCGTCGAGGCAAGGTGCGGGCCGCGGCACATGTCCATCCAGCCGTCTCCCGAACGATAGACGGTCAGTTCCTCGTTCGCGGGCAGTTCGGCGGCCCATTCGGCCTTGAACGTCTCGCCGTCGGCCTGCCATTTGGCGATCAGCTTGTCGCGCTCCCAAACCTCGCGCGCCAGCGGCAGGTCGGCGGCAATGATCCGCCGCATCTCTTCCTCGATCAGCGGCAGCTCCTCGTCGCGGAACGGGCCATGCTCGGCGGTCGGTGCGAAGTCGTAATAGAAGCCGTCGCCGGTCGAGGGACCAAAAGTGATCTGCGTCCCGGGAAACAGCTTCTGCACCGCCTCCGCCAGCACATGCGCAAAGTCGTGGCGCACCAGTTCGAGCGCATCGGCCTCGTCGCGGCTCGTCACCAGCGCGAGGTTCGTGTCTTCCTCCAGCGGACGCATGATGTCGCGCAGTTCGCCATCGATCTTCGCAGCCAGCGCGGCCTTGGCGAGGCCGGGTCCGATCGCGGCGGCAATCTCGGCCGGGGTAGTGCCGCGCACGACTTCTCGGGCAGAGCCATCGGGAAGGGTGACGCGGATCATCTGGGACATCGGGAAAATCAGCCTTTCTGGGCAAAATTGCCGGGTTCCTTTGCCAGCATGCGGTGGGGGCGGCAAGGGGCGGATTCACAATCGGGCTTGCAATGATACATTGTATCACTATCTCGCACCGCAAGCCCCTCCCGCGAAAGTTTCCTGCCATGTGTATCCCCGCCGCGCGCCCGCGCCTTGCCGACCTGCTGGGGATCACGCTGTCATTGACCTGCCTCGTCCATTGCCTCGCGCTGCCGCTGCTGGTCCTGCTAGCGCCCGCGCTCGGCACCTGGTTCGCGATACCCGAATGGGTGCATGCCGCGATCCTGATGCTGGCGCTGCCCGCGGCGACCTTTGCGATGACGGATGGTTGGCGGCGGCACCGGCGGGCGCTGCCGGTGCTGCTTGCCGGAGCGGGGCTTGGCCTGTTGGCGGCAGGGCTGGCGGCGCACGAGGGATGGCTGGCGCTGGCCGACCCCGAAGCCGCCGACCGGTTACTGACGTCGATGGGCGCGATGGTGCTCGCCACCGCGCATGTGCTCAACTGGCGCTGGCGCCACAATTTTCGCGAGCATCTTCGCTGATACCAGCGCGCGCACCGGGGCAACAACGGGTTTGCGTGATTGGCGAGCTTGTCAACTAGTCAATAACACTTGACAGCCGCGAATCATGATGTCAATGTTCCTTTACTGATTAACAAGGGAGCTTGACCAATGCCACCGATGTTGCGCGCCTTGCCTTGGGCAATCGCCATCTTCGCCATCGCCCTGCTCGGCGCGGCCGACCTGATCCCCGCCGACGTGGCAAACACGCTGGTGACGGTGCTGCCGCTGATGATGGTGGCGACAATCACCGGTTCGCGGCGCTGCCGCCCGCTGGAGCGCTGAACCATGGCCCACAACCCCGCCCAGCGCCGCTACATGCGCCGGATGATCCCGCTGTCCCTCGTCTATATCGCCACGGTGATGCTGGCGAGCTGGCTCATTCCCGACGATGCGGCGGCCACGCCGCTGACGGTGGCGATCGCACTCGTTCCCGCGCTGGCAACCTCGGGCTTCATCTGGGCGATGGCGCGCTATGTGGCGGAACTGAAGGACGAATATGTTCGGATGCTGGAAATCCGCAAAATGCTGGTTGCGACCGGCCTCACGCTGGCGCTCGCCAGCGGCTGGGGCATTTTGGAGCTGTTCACCAACGTGCCGAGGGTGCCGCTATTCTATGTATTCCCGGTCTGGTGCCTGGGGCTGGCGGTCGGATCGCTGGTCAACAAGGTCACCATCGGCGACGCGGGACCGTGCGCGTGAAAAACCGCCTGAAAGTCCTCCGCGCCGAGCGCGACTGGAGCCAGGGCGATCTGGCCGAGCGGCTGGAGGTGTCGCGCCAGTCGGTCAACGCGATCGAAACGGGCAAATATGACCCCTCGCTCCCCCTCGCCTTTCGCATCGCCGACCTGTTCGGCCTGCCGATCGAAGAGATTTTTCTGAAAGACTGAAGAACATGAAACAGCGTATCGCCATTTCCGCCGTTTTCGCCGTTCTCGTCGGCCTGATAGCGAGTCCCACCAACGCCGCCGAGCCCTGCCCGACGGGGCTGGTCGAAGGCAAACGGATCACCATACTGATCGAGGGCAACGGCCCCGACGTCGTACTGATCCCCGGTCTGTCGAGCCCGCGCAGCGTGTGGGACGCCACCGCCGACCGGCTGAAAAGCTCGCACCGGCTGCACCGCGTCCAGATCCGCGGTTTCGGCGACGCGGCGGGGGTCAACGCCGATGGGCCGGTGCTCGACCCGATGATGCGCGAGCTTGCCGACTATATCGACGACTGCATCACCGATCGGGGCCGCGCCGCGCCCGCAATCATCGGCCATTCGATGGGCGGCCTTACCGGGCTGATGATCGCGGCGCGCGCACCGGGCGAAGTCGGTCGTCTGATGATCGTCGACGCGCTGCCCTTCATCGGTACCCTGTTCAACCCTGCCGCGACGGCAGAAAGCATGAAGCCGCAGGCCGAGCAGATGGCTGCGATGATGCGCGCGCAATATGGCCAGCCGGTGCCGACAACCCCCGTCACCGATCCCGGCCCGGCCAGCATGGCCGCCAGCATGTCGAACAGCGCCGCCGGACGTACCGCCGTCGCCGGTTGGATGCGTCAGGCCGATCCGCGCGTCACCGCGCAAGTCTTTTACGATGTCATGACCACCGATATGCGCGGCGAAATCGGAGCGGTCGGGGCGCCGGTCGCCTTGCTCTATGCGCAGGACGATGCATTGATGACGCCGGAGCGCGCAAAAGCCGCGTTCGAGCTCCAATATACGGGGCTCGTCCGTTTCTCTGCGCACATGGTACCGGACAGCCGCCATTTCATCATGCTCGACCAACCCGCGGCCTTTGCCCGCGCGATCGATGCTTTTCTCGCCCAATGAGCGCCCACCGGCACCCTGCCCTTGCGAGCCGCTCGACCGCCCGCTAGGGCGGCGACAGCCGTGAAGGAGTCCCGCCCGTGTTCAAGCGCCTGTTCGTCGATCATCCCAAGAGCGTCGATGAAAATTATATCGAACATTTCGGCGTTGCGTCGAAATTCGGGGTGACGATGATCTATGGCGGGCTCTGCGCGCTGGTTCACGCGGTTGTTCCCGGCTGGTGCATCACCACGGGCAGCGACACGATCAAACGGCTCAACCATATCATGGTCGAGCAGCGGCGCGCCAAGGGCCAGGCCGTGATGCAGATGAGCACGATCGACTGGGTCATCTGATCCCGGTGCGCTTCGTCCACGCGCCCCATTTTCCTTTCGCGTCGAGCGGGATTAGAGAATGACCGCGCCCGCCGCCCCCGACTATCTCGACCGCGCGGGCCGCCCGCGGCTCGCTTATCGCCATACGCCGGGCACCGGTCCGACGATCATCTTCCTGCCCGGCTATATGTCCGACATGGCGGGCGGCAAGGCGACCGCGCTGTTCGACTGGGCCGCCGCGGAAGGCCATGCCTGCTTGCTCCTCGACTATGCCGGATGCGGATTGTCGGACGGGTTGTTTGCAGAGCAGGATTTGCTCGACTGGCGCGGTGATATACTCGACGTCATCGATGCAAAGGTCGATGGGCCGGTCGTTATTGTCGGATCGTCGATGGGCGGCTGGTTGATGCTGCTGACCGCGCTCGCGCTGGTCCAGCGCGACGGGCCGAGCCGTGTCGCGGGGCTGGTCGGCATCGCCGCGGCGCCCGATTTCACCGATTGGGGTTTCAGCGACGCGGAGAAAGCGATCATCCTTGCCGAGGGCGCGCTGGTCGAGGAAACCCCATATAGCGACCAGCCCTATGTGACGACGCGCGGGTTTTTCCAGTCGGGCGAGGCGAACCGGTTGCTGAAGGGCGAGATCCCCCTCGCCTGCCCGGTGCGCTTGCTGCACGGACAAGAGGATGGCGACGTGCCAGCCGATATCAGCCTGCGCCTTGCCGCGGCGCTCGCCAGCGACGATGTGCAAGTCACGCTCGTCAAGGGCGGCGACCACCGCCTGTCGCGCGATACCGACATCGCGCTACTCATCGACACGGTGGCGCACTTGGCAACCGCAAACTAAAGTTTGATTGAAAAGACCTTGTTCCCCCGCGAAGGCGGGGGTCCATCACCGGCCGGTGCAACCTTGAACGGGCCGGAGATGGGTTCCCGCGTTCGCGGGGACACAGACGAGGCTATCCAGAGGACAATATGGCCCGCAACGACTTCAAATTTCACGTCACCAAGCGCGTTCGCTACGCCGAGATTGACGCGCAGGCGGTGGTGTTCAACAGCCGCTACCTCGAATATTTCGACATCGGGATCACCGAATATTGGCGCGCCGTGGGGGTCTATGACCGCTGGCCGCAGCGCGACAGCCCCGAATTTCACGTCGCGCGCGCCGAGGTCGATTACAAGGTGCCGATCCTGCTCGACGAAGAGATCGACATTTGCGTGCGCTGTTCGCGCGTGGGCCGAAGCTCGATGACCTTCCTGTTCGAACTGCACGGCGCGGGGCAAGACGATCTGCGCGCGACCGGACTGGAGGTCAGCGTCCATGTCGCCGAAGCGCAAGGCGCGCCGACCCCAGTGCCCGATGAATTCGTAAATCTGTTCGAAGCATTTGAAGGACAGAGCCTGCGCGCGTAGGATGGCCGGATGACCCAATATCTCCACACCATGATCCGCGTCACCGACCCCGACGCGACCGTCGCCTTTTTCAAGCTTGTCGGGCTCGAGGAAGTCCGCCGCTTCGACAGCGAGCAGGGGCGCTTCACGCTGATCTTCCTCGCCTGTCCGGGGCAGGATGGGGTCGCCGAGGTCGAACTGACCTATAATTGGCCGCCCGAAGACGGCAGCGCGCCCGAACAATATGCGGGCGGCCGCAATTTCGGCCATCTGGCGTACCGCGTCGAAGATATCTACGCGACGTGCCAGCGACTGATGGACGCCGGGGTGACGATCAACCGCCCGCCGCGCGACGGCCATATGGCATTCGTCCGGTCGCCCGACGGCATTTCGGTCGAACTCCTCCAAAATGGTCACTTACCGCCGCAGGAACCCTGGTCGTCGATGCCGAACGTCGGTAGCTGGTAAGACGGCGCGACCAAGGCGGCGGCGCGGCGCCTCCGTCTTGCAGGCATGAGGCCGGTGAACGAAAGGAGCGACGCATGACTGCACTCGAAATCGTCCGCATCCCGGTGCTCAGCGACAATTATGTCTGGCTGGTCCACGATTCCGCTAGCGGTGGGACAATGGTCGTCGATCCCGCAGTTGCCGATCCGGTACTAGAAGCCGCGGCCGAGCGCGGCTGGACGATCACCGACATCTGGAACACCCATTGGCATCCCGACCACACCGGCGGCAACGCCGCGATGAAGGAAGCAACCGGCTGCACGATCACCGGTCCCGCCGCCGAATATGCTCGCATCCCGACGCTCGACGTACAGGTACAGGGCGGCGACACGGTGCGACTGGGCAATCACATCGCGAGTGTGTGGGACGTCCCCGCCCACACGGCAGGCCACATCGCCTATCATTTCGCTGACGACGGCGCGATCTTTGTCGGTGACACGATGTTCGCGATGGGCTGCGGTCGCCTGTTCGAAGGCACCGCGGACCAGATGTTCGCGAACATGCAGAAACTCGGCTCGCTTGACGATGCAACGCGCGTCTATTGCGCGCACGAATATACGCTGTCGAACGCGCGCTTTGCGGTGACTGTCGACCCCGACAATGAAGCGCTGGCGGCGCGGCTGGCGGCGGTCGAGGCGGCGCGCGCGGCGGGGGAAGCGACGGTGCCGACGACGATCGGCGCCGAACGCGCGACCAATCCCTTTTTGCGCGCGACGAGCGCCACCGAACTCGGGCGTATCCGCGCGCTGAAGGACGCGGCCTGATGCTGCCGCTTCAGCGCCCGTTCATCTGTCAGTAATATATTCAGCAATCTCAAGGAGCAATGCCATGGCCATGCTGAACCCGATGCGCGCCGTACTGCTGATCGCAGCGGCGCCGCTGGTCGCCAGCTGCGCGCCCGCGGGCACCGCCGAACCGGGCGCCGCGGCGCTGACACCCAAGCAGGCCGAGCGGCTCGACAAACAACTGGCGGGAAAGATTCCGGGCGAACCGATGCGGTGCCTGCCCAATTATCGCAGCAACGACACGATCCGCGTGTCGGACAATATTCTTCTTTATCGGTCGGGCGGCAATCTGGTGTATCGCAACGACCTCAAAAGCAGTTGCCCTGGCCTCGCCCGCGACAGCGATATCATGGTCGTCCGCCAGTTCGGATCCTCGACCTGCGAAGGCGATTTCTTTCATCTGGTCGATCGGTCGAGCGGCATTCGCGGTCCGACCTGCGTTTTTGGCGAATTCGTCCCCTATCGCAAACCGGCGGGGGACGCTGGCTGAACCCGCGGTTCAGCCGCAGGCGGGGACCGGTTTGCGCCGAGCTCTTCGGGTCGCACCCCCGCCTGCCATTAAATTAGCCGCCCGCTTTACCGGCGAGCAGATTCCGATCGACCCCGGCGCGCCTGCTCGGCCCTGAGCTCCGGTGACGGCTCGCCCTTCAAATCGCCATAGCCCAGCGTTTCGCCGCACCCCGGACACACCAACGCGGTCCCCACGTCGCTCCCGCAGGCACGGTGGATATAGCGCATCGCCGATCCGCCGCCGGTTTCGCCGTCGCGATACGCCCAGCGTTCGGCCCAGCCGCGCATCGCATAAAGCACGCCGAACAGATCCTTGCCCTTGGCGGTCAGCCAATATTCGTGGCGGACGGGGCGCTCCTGATACGCGCGCCGCTCGACCACGCCCTCGCTCTCGAGCCGCTTGAGCCGCGCCGATACGAGCTGCGGGCCGAGCCCGGTATTCGCGGCGATGACTTCAAACCGCCGATTGCCGAAAAACAGATCGCGGAGAATGAGCAGCACCGCGCGGTCGCCGAGCAATTCGGCCGAGCGGCCAACGGGGCAGAAGGTGTCGGATAGATCGGTGCGTTTGGGCATCGGGTTAATCTACCTTCCGTCATTGCGAGCGAAGCGAAGCAATCCAGGGGAGCGTAATCCGCTCTGGATTGCTTCGCTTCGCTCGCAATGACAACATTCTTGCGCGCAATCTCAATAGCTCTCTTTGGTGTCCCCAAAAACCTCTTGTCACTATGATTATCATAGTTACTATGAACCGCAAGAGGAGAGTCGCTTATGCCCAATCCTGCAGCCGTCATCATTGGCGCCGGCGACGCCACAGGGGGCGCCATCGCCCGCGCGTTCGCCGCCGAGGGTCTGACCGCCTGCGTCAACCGCCGCGAACGCAACGCCGATCAGCTGGAAACGCTGGCGCAGTCGATCCGCGACGACGGGTGTCAGGCCCGCGCCTTCCCTGCCGACGCGCGCGACGAAGCGGCGATGATCGCGCTGTTCGATCAGGTCGAAACCGAGGTCGGCCCGGTCGAGGTCGCCGTGTTCAACATCGGCGCCAATGTGAACTTCCCGATCGCCGAGACGACGGTGCGCGTTTACACAAAGGTCTGGGAAATGGCGTGCCTCGGCGGTTTCCTGATGGGGCGCGAGGCGGCGAAGCGCATGGCGCCGCGCGGCCGCGGCACGATCATCTTTACCGGCGCCACCGCAAGCCTGCGCGGCGGGTCGGGCTATGCCGCTTTTTCGGGCGCCAAGGGCGCGCTGCGTATGCTTGCGCAGGCGATGGCGCGCGAATTGGGGCCGCAGGGCATCCACGTCGCGCACACCGTCATCGACGGCGCGATCGACACCGACTTCATCAAGGGTCGCCATCCCGATTTCGACAATGCCAAGGCGCAGGATCTGATCCTCAATCCGGCCGCGATCGCCGCCAATTATGTGATGCTCCACAAGCAGCCGAAAAGCGCCTGGACGCACGAACTCGACCTTCGCCCCTGGGGAGAAAAATGGTGACAAGGACCTTAGAACTCATCTTCGATTTCGGCAGCCCCAACGCCTATCTGTCGATGAAGGCGCTGCCCGAACTGCTCGACCGTACCGGCGCCGACCTCGTCATCACCCCCTGCCTGCTCGGTGGCATTTTCAAGGCGACGGGCAACAAGGCGCCGATGATCCAATATGCCGACGCGCCAGCCAAGCTTGCCTATGAAAATCTCGAGATGCGGCGCTTCATCGAAAAACATGGCCTGACCAAATTCCGCCTCAACCCGCACTTCCCGGTCAACACACTGACGATCATGCGCGGCGCGATCGTCGCGGCCGACGAAGGCGTGCTCGACGATTATGTCGACGCGGTGAATCGAGCGATGTGGGAAGAAGGGCTGAAGATGGACGACCCCGACGTCATCGCGACCTTCCTGTCGGCGAACGGCTTCGACGGCCCGGCGCTGCTCGCGCGGACGCAAGAGCCCGAGATCAAGGCCAAGCTGGTCGCTAACACCGAAAACGCGGTCGCGCGCGGCGTGTTCGGCATTCCCACCTTCTTCGTCGGCGAGGCGATGTTTTTCGGCAAGGACCGGCTGGGACAGGTCGAGGAGGCTCTGCTGGCTTAAATCCAGTTCCCGATATCGTCATCCCGGCGAAGGCCGGGATCTCGCCTTCGCGACATGACGCAACGTGGAGATCCCGGCCTTCGCCGGGATGACGGAGAAATAGGGCGCGAAACCCTCGCTACGAAAAATCGAGCTGGATGATGTCGCTTGGCGTCGCTCGGCAGTACATTTCGATGGATTTGGCGCCGTCGGGATAGGTCGCGGTCATCGCGGCGCGGATCCGCCAGCCGCCATTGCCCTGTTCGAGCGAGACGAGCTTGTCGTAGGACAGCTTTGTCCCGCCGGTTATCCCGATCTGGCGCGCCGCGTCGGTCATGCAATTTTGCACCGACGGCCGCGACGCGCTCGGCAGGCCGCTGAGGTTCGCGCTCAGTGTAGCGGGCCCGCGCGGCGGGTGCGTCGTCGCGCTTTCCTCGGTCGTCCCGTCCGCGGCCTTCTTCTTTTTGCTGAGCAGCAGCGCAAGCAGCCCGCCGGCAACGACGACCCCGCCGATGATCAGTCCCGTGCTCGGCCCCTTGTCCTTGTCGGGTCGGGTCGGCTGGACATCGCGGTAACCATAAGCGAATTCGGCGCGGCAGCCCTTGTCGACCCAGATATAATCGCCGGTATAGCCCCATTGGCGCCCCGCGTTGCACTTGCCCGCGATCTTGCGGGTCAGGTCGACGCGATTGTTCGTCGGGACGTTGCACTGCTGATATTTATAGCTCCACGATTCACAGCGGAGCGTCCCGGCATAATCATCGATCGGCTGCGGCAAAGGGGTCGGATAGCCACCATTGTTGGCATAACCATAGCCGAATTCGGCGCGGCAACCGCCCGACACCCAAATCTGGTTCGCAGTGAAACCCCAATCGCGGCCTTTCGAACAACGCCCCCCGATCACCCGGATCAGGTCCACGCGATTGTCGGTGCGGACATTGCAGCGCTGAAGCTTGTTGTTGCGCGACTCGCAGCGCAGCGTACCCGCATAGCCACCGTTATAGGCCGGGTCCGCCGTGGGGGGTGGATAGGGATAGGTCGATTGCGGCATCGCCGGAACGACCAGCTGGCTGGCGATCAACGCCGAAGATGTGATGATCGTGACGAACCTGTTGCGCATGACGCCCTCCCCCGTGAAAGCCGCTTCGGTTCGCCCTGCCCGGATCGATCCGAACTCGTCCAGAATAGTTTCACATTTCTGACCGGAAAGCCACGGCGAAAGGTGCCCGCGCTTGCGCGTCCGCGCCCTTGCGCTAAAGACTGGCCATGGATCAGATCGTCATTCGCGGCGGCCAGCGACTCAAGGGCCGTATCCCCATCTCCGGCGCCAAGAATGCGGCGCTCACGCTGCTGCCCTGCGCGCTGCTCACCGACGAACCGCTGACGCTGCGCAATCTGCCGCGGCTCGCCGACGTCGATGGCTTTGGTCATTTGCTCAACCAGCTCGGCTGCTCGACGACGATCGAAGGATCGCGGCCCGAGGATTTCGGCCGCGTGATGACCGCGCGGACAACGACGCTGACCTCGACCGTCGCGCCCTATGACATTGTTCGCAAGATGCGCGCGTCGATCCTCGTGCTCGGCCCGCTGCTCGCGCGCGCGGGCGAAGCGACCGTCTCGCTCCCCGGCGGCTGTGCGATCGGCAACCGCCCGATCGACCTGCACCTAAAAGCGCTGGAGGCGTTCGGCGCCGAGATCGAACTCGCCTCGGGATATGTCAAGGCGAGCGCACCCGGCCGCGGACGCCTGCCCGGCGGCAAATTTACCTTCCCCGTGGTGTCGGTCGGCGCGACCGAAAATGCGCTGATGGCGGCGGTGCTCGCCAAGGGCACCTGCGTCCTTGAGAACGCCGCACGCGAGCCCGAGATCGTCGACCTGTGCAACTGCCTGGTCGCGATGGGCGCGCATATCGAGGGTATCGGCACCGAAACGCTGACCATCGAGGGCGTCGACCGCCTGCACGGCGCAACCTACCGGGTGATGGCCGACCGTATCGAGGCGGGCAGCTATGCCTGCGCCGCGGTCATCACCGAGGGCGATGTCGAACTGGTGGGCGCGAAAGCCAGCGAAATGGAAGCTACGCTTTCGGCGTTGCGCCAGGCCGGTGCGGCGGTCGAAGAGAGCAAGACCGGCATCCGCGTCGCGATGTCGGGGCGCGCCGAACCCGTCACCCTGTCGACCGCGCCCTACCCGGGCTTTGCGACCGACATGCAGGCGCAGTTCATGGCGATGGCGACCCTCGGCAAGGGCGCCAGCCTGTTCACCGAAACGATCTTCGAAAACCGCTACATGCATGTTCCGGAACTCGCTCGCATGGGCTGCGACATCGAAGTGCGCGGACGCAGCGCGGTGGTACGCGGGGTCGATCATCTGGTCGGTGCGCCGGTGATGGCGACGGACCTCCGCGCATCGATGAGCCTGATCATCGCCGGGCTCGCGGCGCAGGGCCAGACCGAGGTCAACCGCGTCTATCACCTCGATCGCGGTTACGAACGGCTGGAGGAAAAACTCCAGGCGGTCGGCGCCGACATCGAGCGGATCAGCGCGGGCTGACGCTTTTTGTCAAATGCTCGGCGCGGCCATAGGGACCGCGCGCTGTGCCTTTGATCCAGTCGCCGAGCAGCTTCAGATAGCCGTCGGTAATGCGCGTTCCGCTCCGCGACCCATCGGCATTGGTTCGAAATTCGAACATGCCATGGTCGGTGTCGGGAAACAGATAAACGTCGACCGGCCTGCCGCCTTTGGCAAGACCGAGCAGCGCGCCGCGTGTTGTTTCGATCGGTGCCTCGCGATCCTCTCCGGCCAGAACCCACAGCAAGGGCGCATCGAGCTTTTTCAGCGCCGCCAGCGCGTCATAGTCCCAGATCAGCTCCAGATTGTCGAAACGCGCACGGCCCACGCGGCGCAGCTCGTCGTTCGACATGCGCAGCATCGCGCCGCTATGCTCGCCCGCGATCGTCGCGGCCCACGCTTTGCCGGCCATGTCGCGTCGCACCGCGTCGAGCTCGTCATAACCCGCGGTAAAATTGGACAGCAGCAATTTGCCGGTCGCCGACGACAGTCGGTTCACAAGCTGCACCGCCTCATCCCCCTGCCCCGCGGCGCGCACTTCCGACACCAGCTGTTCGCGATCCTCCTCGATCGGCGACGCGACAAGGCCGAAACCGACCGCGACAAAATCGGCCTTCGTCAACGTCGCGGCGCGGGGCGCGACCCACCCGCCCTGACTACCGCCGAAAAATCCCGCGCGGCCGGCCCGGCCCGGCGTCATGCTGCGCGCCTGACCGAGCGCTTGCGCCGCATCGGCGGCGAGCAGTTCGAAATTCTGCGTATATTCGCCTTCCGATGCGCCCGTGCCGCGCTTGTCATAGACGAAGACCGAAATCCCCTGCGCCGCCATCGCATAGCCATAGACCCCGCCGATCGGCGAATTGCGCTCCGACCCATGGACCATGACCACGAGCGGACGTTTGGGATCGGCGGTTGGCGGCTCGATCAGCACCCCCGACAGCTTGGTCCCCACGCTGTTGAATGTCGCAGGCGTTTCGCGAAAAACGATCGGCTTCCACGTCGCCCCGCCGATCATCACGCCGTCGTTGCTGCACGCCAACGGCGCCGTCGCATCCGTGGTGGCGCCACGGCGACCGTCGCGGAACAGGTAGCGCAGCCCCGGCGCCGGGATCGACGGCAAGGGAACGAGGACAACAAAATCGCCATCGGGTGCGGCATAAGTGCCGGGCTGGCAGGAAGTCTGGGCGAGCGCCGGTGCGGACAGGCAGGCGGCGAGCAGGACGAACGGAGTAGCAAGACGTTTCATGTCGCCGTCCTATCGAAACAATACACCCGTGACAACCAAGGGTCGCGAACCTAAGCGTCGCGCTCCACCGGAACCGCGACCATATTGCCGCTGACCGACGGGCGATCGGGCCTTTTCGCCACCGCGATCACCAACCCGATCAGCGCCACCGCACCGCCCGCGATCGACAGCGGCGCCCAGCGATACCCCTCGAACAGCGTCGAAAAGCCCATCGCGATGATCGGGATCAGCACGCTCGACCATGCCGCCTGCCCCGGTCCGACCGCGCGGATGATGTTGAAATAGAGCGGGAAGGTCACCGCGCTGGCGACGACCCCCAGATACAGCACGCCGCCCAGATAGGCCGGTGTCGCCTCGATCACCGGCGGGCCGGTGGTCGCCCACGCAAAGACGGCATCGCCCAGGGCGCCAAACAGCATCGCCCACGCGATCATCACCGCCATCGATTGTTCGCGCGCCACGCTCGATCCCTGCATCACATTCGATGCCGACGCGCTGAGCACGCCGCACAGGGTGAGCGCGGTGCCGATCAGCACTTCGGCGGCCCCGACGTTGGCGGCGCGATATTCGTGCAGGATCATCATCCCCACTCCGACGATCGCGATTCCGGCACCGAGCAGGAAGCGTCCCTCGACTTTCGTCTTCAGGAAGATGCGCCCGAGCAGGGTATTCGGAACAATCAGCAGCGCGAACAGCACCGCAACCAGTCCCGAGGTGATGTGGAGCTCGGCGCGATAGACGAAATTGAAGTTGAGCGCGAACTGAGCGAGCCCGAGCAGCGCCGCAAACCCCCAGCCGAACCCCGAGAGCGTCAATCGTTCGCGACGCCAGGCGGCATAGGCGAACATCGCGGCAGCGCCGACGAAAAAGCGGTAAGCGACCGACCAGCTGGGGGGCACGACGCCGAGTTGCCCGGTAATCACGATCCACGTCGACCCCCAGATCAGGGTGATGAAGAGGAAGGGGAATAGGACGCGCGGGGCCAGCAGGCTGGGCGGCGCGCTCATAGCGCGGCGATCGCGGCTGCAAACGGCGCGACCGCCTGCGCATCCTGATCCCAGCTCGCCACCAACCGCGCCGCGCCTTCGCCCCAATCGTAGAAATCAAAACCGGCGCCGCGCAGTTTGGCGGCCTCGGCAGGCGTCAGCCGGACGAACAATTCATTCGCTTCGACAGGGTGCATCAACCGGTCGCCGCATGCCGCCGCCAGCGTCGCCGCCCCGGCGTTCGCCGCGCGCGCATTGTCGAGCCACAGGTCGTTGGTCAGCATCGCGCGAATCTGCGCCGCCACGAACCGCCCCTTGCTGAGCAAATGGCCGCCGCGTTTTTTCAGCTCGCGGACCCCCGGCCCGCCGCTGCCGCCGAAGAAGACGATCGCCTCGGCCATCATCGCGCCATTCTTGGTGAAGCCGAACGACAGCGCGTCGACCCCGGCGCGCCAGGTCACATCGGCGGGAGCGCAGTCCAGATGGGCGACGGCATTGGCAAAGCGCGCGCCGTCCATATGCAGCTTCATGCCATTGGCGCGCGCGACCTGGCTGATCTCGCCAATCTCGTCGGCGCGCCAGACAAGGCCATATTCGGTCGCGTTGGTGATGCTGATCGCCGCGGGCTGCACCTGATGGACATCCTTGCGGATCCCCGCGATCCGCGCCTTCAGCGCCTCGGCGTCGATCTTGGCGCCGCGCCCCGGCAGCGTCATCAGCTTGGCGCCGCCCGAATAAAAGGTCGGGGCGCCGCATTCGTCGACCTCGATATGCGCTTCCTCGTAACAGAGGATGCCCTGCCACGGCCGCACGAAATGGGCGAGGATGATGCTGTTCGCGGCGGTGCCGGTGGGAATCCACACGACTTCGCAGTCGGTCTCGAACAGCTCCGAAAATGTCGCATCGAGCGACATGCTCAGCGCATCGCCGTCATAGGCGGTGTCGACATGGTTGGCGGCCGCGAGCGCTTCCATCACGGCCGGATGCACCGTTGCCGCATTGTCGGAAAAGAAGCGGGTCGCTGTCACGATTCGCGCCTTAGCGCAGGTCCGCGCGTCATGCTAACCCTTCATTTCCTTCGATATGGTTGCGTTTAATTAACAGGCCAACATTCCTTGTAACGACGCCGTTGCCGATCAACGATCGCGTTTCGCCAGCAGCTTCAGGCGCAGCGCGTTGAGCTTGATGAACCCCGCCGCATCCTTCTGGTCATAAGCACCGGCGTCATCCTCGAACGTCACATGGCGTTCGCTGTACAGGCTGTTCGGCGACTTGCGGCCAACGACGTTGGCGTTGCCCTTGTAGAGCTTGAGCCGCACCGTGCCGCTGACCTTTTCCTGGCTGTGGTCGATCGCCGCCTGCAACATCTCGCGCTCGGGCGCGAACCAGAAGCCGTTGTAGATGAGCTCGGCATATTTCGGCATCAGCTCGTCCTTGAGGTGCGCGGCGCCGCGGTCGAGCGTGATGCTTTCGATGCCGCGATGCGCGCGGGCGTAGATTTCGCCGCCCGGCGTCTCGTACATGCCGCGCGACTTCATGCCGACGAAGCGGTTCTCGACGAGGTCGAGGCGGCCGATGCCATGCTTGCGGCCCAGGTCGTTGAGCGCCGCGAGCAGCGTTGCGGGCGACATCGCTTCGCCGTTCAGCGCCACCCCGTCGCCGCGTTCGAAATCGATCGTGATATATTCGGGGGTGTCGGGCGCATCCTCCGGATTGACCGTACGCGAATAGACATAGTCGGGGGTCTCGTCCCACGGGTTTTCGAGCACCTTGCCTTCCGACGAGGTGTGCAGCAGGTTCGCGTCGGTCGAGAACGGGCTTTCGCCGCGCTTGTCCTTCGGCACCGGAATCTGGTGCTGTTCGGCCCAGGCGATCAGCGCGGTGCGGCTGGTCAGATCCCATTCGCGCCACGGCGCGATGACCTTGATGTCGGGGTTCAGCGCATAGGCCGACAGTTCGAAGCGGACCTGGTCATTGCCCTTGCCCGTCGCGCCATGCGCGACCGCGTCGGCGCCGGTTTCGCGCGCGATTTCGACCAGCCGTTTCGAAATCAGCGGGCGCGCGATCGAGGTGCCGAGCAGATAATCGCCCTCGTAGCGCGCATTGGCGCGCATCATCGGAAAGACGAAGTCGCGGACAAATTCCTCGCGCAGGTCATCGATATAGATATGCTCGGGCTTGATCCCCATCAGCTCGGCCTTGGCGCGCGCGGGCTCCAGTTCCTCGCCCTGCCCCAGGTCGGCGGTGAAGGTCACCACTTCGCAGCCATAGGTGACCTGCAGCCACTTCAGGATGACGCTGGTATCGAGGCCGCCCGAATAGGCAAGGACGACGCGCTTGATGGAATCGGACATGGCGGTACCTTTGGCGAGAGAATATCGCGGGCGCGGCTAGCAGCCTGCCCGCCCCCGCGCAACCGCGATGCGCTACCACAACATTCCCCTTGGCCGCGCGGACCTCGACCGCTAGTATCAGATGATACCATATCTCACGGACGAGGATTTTTGATGCGCCTGACCCTTGCTTTCGCTTCTGCCGCCGCCGCGGCGTTCGCCGTCGCCACCCCCGCTGCTGCCGAGGAAGGGATGTGGACGTTCGACGGCGTTCCCACCGACGCGATTCGGGGCACCTATGGCTGGGCGCCCAACAAGCAATGGCTGGACCGGACGCAGGCGTCGGCGGTGCGGCTGACCGGTGGCTGCTCGGCGTCGTTCGTTTCGGGCGAGGGGCTGATCCTGACCAACCACCATTGCGTCATCAGCTGCCTGCAGAATCTGTCGACCGCCGACAGCGACCTGGTGGCGGGCGGCTTCAACGCCGCCGACCGCGCGCGCGAACGCAAATGCCCGGGGCAGCAGGCGGAAGTCGTCACGTCGATCACCGACGTCACCGGCGATATTCAGGGCGTGATCGGATCGCTGACCGGCGAAGCGCTGGTCAAGGCGCGCGACGCGCGCATCGCCGAACTCGAGTCGGCCGGCTGCACCGACCGCGCCAAGACGCGCTGCCAGGTGGTGACCTTGTTCGGCGGCGGCCAGTACAAGCTGTATCAATATCGCAAGTATAGCGACGTCCGCATCGCGTGGGCGCCCGAGTTTCAGGCGGCCTTCTTTGGCGGCGACCCCGACAATTTCAACTTCCCGCGCTACGCGATGGATGCCGCCTTCCTGCGCGCCTATGAGGATGAGAAGCCGGTCGCGACGCCCACCCACCTTAAATGGAATCCGCGCGCGCCGCAGGATGGCGAGATCACCTTCGTCGTCGGCAACCCCGGTTCGACCCAGCGCCTGCTGACCGAAACGCAGCGCGAATTCCAGCGCGCCGAACGCCTGCCGCTGACGCTCATCCTGTTGTCCGAATTTCGCGGTCGCCTGATTGCCAATATGGAGGGCGATGCCACCAAGACGCGCGAAGGCGGCGACGAGCTGTTCGGATATGAAAACAGCTTCAAGGCGCTGTCGGGGCAGCTGCGCGCGCTCAACGATCCGGCCTTTACCGCCAAGATGGCCGCCGAAGAAGCCGACCTGCGCGCACGGGTCAAAGGCAATGCCGAAATCGGTGATCCCTGGTCCGAAATCGACAAGGCGATGGCCGAGCGCCGCAACACCTATCTCGACAGCGTGTTCCTGCAGAGCGGCCCTGCCAGCTATTCGACGCTGGCCGGGTACGCGATGACGCTGGTGCGCGCCGCCGCCGAACGGGGCAAGCCGAACAGCGAGCGCCTGCCCGGTTTCACCGACTCGGCGCTGCCGCTGACCGAAAAGCGGCTGACCGATCCGGTCCCGACCTATCCCTGGCTGGAAGAACTGGGCGTCAGCTTCTGGGCGAGCAAGGCACGCGAATATCTGGGCGCCGACAATGCCGACGTCAAAATGCTGCTGGGCAAGGAAAGCCCCGAAGCGCTCGGCAAACGGCTCGTCGAAGGGACGAAGCTCGCCGACCCCGCCTATCGCAAGCAACTGTGGGAGGGCGGCGCGGCCGCGATCGCAGCGTCGGACGACCCGATGATCCGTTTCTTTGCCCAGCTCGACCCACGCGCCCGCGCGATCAAGACGGCGTTCGACCGCGACTATGACGCGCCGGTCACCGCGGCGCAGGCACGATTGGCAAAGGCGCGCTTCGCCGCCTATGGCGACAAGCTCTATCCCGACGCGACCTTTACGCTGCGCCTGTCCTATGGCCAGGTGAAGGGATGGACCGAGCGCGGCAAGCCGGTCCCCGCGACCACCGTGATGGGCGGCACATACGACCGCGCGACGGGTCAGCTGCCCTACAAATTGGCCGACGGGTTCGTGAAGGCCGAGTCGCGGATCGACAAGAATATCGTCTATGACTTCGTCACCACCAACGACATCATCGGCGGCAATTCGGGTTCGCCGGTGATCGCCCGCGACGGCAGCGTGATCGGCACCGCGTTCGACGGCAATATCCATTCGCTCGGCGGCAACTTCGGCTATGACGGCACGCTGAACCGCACCGTCGCGGTGTCGACCGCGGCGATCCAGGAAGGGCTAGAGAAAATCTGGCCCGCCCCGGCGCTGGTCGCCGAACTCGCGGGCAAGCGCGCGAAGCGCTGATCGCACGATCGACGCGGTGGGGCCGGGGCCAATCCGCCCTGCCGCGTCAGCCCGAACTCTCAGCCGACGCGCGTCCAGTCCATGAACCAGCTGTCGTCCCATGTCTTGCCACCGTCGCGCGACGTCCCCTGAAACCATCGGCAGCTGGTCGGCGTGATCCGGTCCCACACGCCGCGATAAAGCTCGGGCCCGCTCGCGCCCTCGCCTTCCGACAGGAAGGTGCCGACGCCGCCCTCGAACACGCCGAGCTGGCCCGGCACCGTCACGACCCCCGATTTGGCGTTGACCCAATGGTCGGACCAGATTTTCTTTTCAACGTCGAGCAGGCGCAATCCCATGCCCGAAAAGCCGCGCGCCGGGATGCGCAGTTCCTCGACGCTGGCTATGCCGCCCAGAATCGCGACGACGGTCGCTTCGCCGGGAAATTCGATCCAGGTTTCGCCTTCGCGGAATTTATTGTGGATGCGCCATTCGCCGGTCAGGAAATCGAAATCGCCGGGCTTGCCGACAGGCGCCGGGTTGATCACGGCGGCGGCAGCGGGGATCAGGCTGGACATAATGGCTCCTGTTGCAAAAGTGATCAGGGTTCGCCGGTCAACCGTCGCCTCCGCAAAGGCGGGGGCCGCCTGCAGTGGCGCGCCTTCGGCGCTGCAAAGACCGACAGCGGCCCCCGCCTTCGCGGGGGCGACGGTAAAATCGGACATCGGGCTTTTCCTCCAGCACCATAGGTAGACCCATCATCCTGACATTTTTTGTCAGTTATTTTCTGCTACCGTAAATAATGCGTGCGAGCCGCCTCCTTTCGATCCTGATCCTTCTACAACTGCGGGGGCGGCTCACCGCGGCGGATCTCGCCGCCGAATTCGAGGTGTCCGAACGCACCATCTACCGCGACATCGACGCGCTCTCGGCGGCGGGCGTCCCGGTGTACGGCGACCGCGGCCCCGGCGGCGGGTTCCAGTTGCTCGACGGCTATCGTACCCAGCTCACCGGTCTGTCAGCCGAGGAGGCCGAAGCGATGGCGATGATCGGGCTGCCCGGTCCCGCGAGCGAACTCGGGATCGGGGCGGCGACGAGCGCTGCGCATAACAAGCTGATCGCGGCGCTGCCGGGCGATGGCGGCGCGCTGGCCGACCGGATGGCGACGCGCTTCCACCTCGACGCGGTCGACTGGTATCGCAGCGGTGAAAACTTGCCGCACCTGCCCGCGATCGCCCGCGCCACGCTCGACCAGCGCACCCTGTCGATGCGCTACGACAGCTGGCTGGGGGTGCGCGACTGGACGGTCGATCCGCTCGGCGTCGTCCTGAAAGCCGGGATATGGTATCTGGCGGCGCGCGGCGGCGGCAAGACGCGCATCTTTCGTATCGCAAACATCGACCGGCTGGCGGTGGGCACCACATCCTTCGAGCGCCCGGCCGATTTCCACCTCGCGCGTTGGTGGCATGCCGAACAGGCGCGGTTCGAGGCCGAATTGTTCGCGACGCGCGCCACCGTTCGCGCCTCCCCCGACGGGTGCAAACGGCTGGCGGCGCAATCGCCGCGCGGCGCCGACGCCGTCGCCGCGGCTGACGCCCCGGCCCCCGACGGCTGGCGCGCGATGGAAATGATGGTCGAAGACAGCGACCATGGCGCGCGCGACATGCTCGCGCTCGGCGCCGAGGTCGAGGTTGTCACTCCCGCCAGCTTTCGCCGCCGCATCGCGGGGTTGGCAGCGCAGATCGCGGCGCGCCACCGGTGACTGGATTCTGCGCGCCAAGCCGCTAATCTCACGGGGGGAGACACGTCATGGGCAAAGCCGAGATCAAGACCAAGGCGACCGAGGTGTCGGTCGCCGACTTCATCGCCGCGGTTCCCGAAGCGCGGCGGCGCGAGGAGGCGGCGGTGATCGACGCGATGCACCGCCGCGTCACCGGGCTGGAGCCGAAGATGTGGGGGCCGTCGATCATCGGCTATGGCAGCTATGACTATGTCTATGACAGCGGCCATTCGGGAACGATGTGCCGCGCCGGGTTCAGCCCGCGCAAGGCGGCGCTGACGCTGTATCTGATGGGCCATTACTGCGACCGCCAGCCCGAGGCGGACCTTCTGTTTGCGCAGCTTGGCAAATATAAGGTCGGAAAATCATGCCTTTACGTCAACAAGCTCGCCGATGTCGATTTGGACGTGCTCGAAAAGCTGGTTGTGCTGAGCTGGGACGTCATGAACGAGCGCTATCCGGCGTAACGAAGTTTAACGGCTCGGATTATTGGCTTTCCCATTGCGGATGAAAATAGCGCTTTCCTACAATATTTGGCCATGGAATAAGCTGACGGAAGAGTCGCGTCGCGCCCATCGCAGCGTCCGATTGAGCGCGCCAAGCGGGGATCGCCATTGGGCTGAACTTTACTGAACTTTGCCGTCCTGGCTGGTGACGGCGCGGTTCAAATCCCCGCATACCATTCGTAATCGATGCGATCTTCCCAATAACCGCCCTTGCCCGCGCCGATGCCATCGAGGCTGGCGACCGCTTCGATCGCGTTCACATATTTGGCGTGCTTGTAGCCGAGCTGGCGCTCGATCCTGAGGCGCAGCGGAGCGCCGTTGGCGATCGGCAGCACCGCATCGTTGAGCGCCCAAGCGAGGATCGTCTGCGGATGGCGCGCGTCGACCATGTCGCAGCTTTCATAATAGAGCGCGTCGCCGAGCCGGTCGGCGCAGCGGAACACGATATAGCGCGCGCTGTCGCGGACCCCGGCGGCGGCGAGGATGCGCGACAGCTGGACGCCGGTCCATTGGCCGATTGCGCTCCAACCTTCGACGCAGTCGTGGCGGGTGATCTGGGTGCGCTGCGGCATCGTGCGGATGTCGGCCATCGAAAGCGACAGCGGCCGCGCGACCAGTCCGGTGACCGCCACGCGCCAGTCGGCGAAGCCGCTCGCGGCATGCGCGGCATAGGCGGCGCCCGCGGGCAGCCGCGTGCCATTGGGCCGGAAGTAAGGCGACAGGTCGGCGCGGCTATATTCGCGCGCCAGGGCGTTGCGATCGATGAGCGCGCGCTGGCTCGCGCGGTTCATCTCCTCGCCCATCGACAATATCTTGCGCACCGCAGGCGCGTCGTTGATCGCGTCGCAAGCCGACAGCAGCGGCAATGTTGCAGCAAGCCCCCCTGCGCGGGCGATCAGCTGGCGGCGCGGCAGAATGATCTCGCTCATGCATCCTTCTCCGGCGGCAGGCGGAACCAGCCGGTCACCATCGACCGCACCTCGTTCACCGGCCCGGCGAGCAGCACCATCAGGATATGGACGAGGAAAAACGCCACCAGTGCCCAGGCGGCGATGAAGTGGATCGACCGCGCCGATTGGCGACCACCGAACAGGTCGAGCAGCCACGGCGCGCTGGCGTTCAGTCCCGGCGACATGGTGAGCCCGGTCGCGATCATCAGCGGCAGCAGGATGAAGATGACCCCGATGTAGCTGAGCTTCTGGAGGATGCCGTACCGCGCCTCCGCTTCGCCGCGCGGAAAGCGCAGCCGCGCGTGGTCTTTGATGTCATGCCAGATATGGCGCGGCGACCATTCGTCGCGGCGGACGTGCAGGTCTTTTTTCAAATGCCCGCCGATCGCGGTCCACAGCATGTAGAGCGTCAGCCCGATCGCCATTACCCAGGCAAAGAACAGGTGCCAGCGCCGCCCGTCGGCAAGGCTGTAGCTGGTCGGGATCGTCGCCCAGCCGGGAAAGGCCCAGGTCTTTTCTACCCCCTCGGCATTGGTCCAGCGGCCGAGCACCCCGGTCGTTTCGACCCGCCAGTCACCGATCCGCAAATAGCCTTCGTCCGCGGTCGAGCCGATCACCAGCCAGGCGCGGTCGAAATTGGCGCCATATTCGCCCCAATAGAGCCGTGGATGGGCATTGAAAATCATCAGCCCGCTCATCAGCATGATGAGCAGGGTGCCAGCGTTCAGCCAGTGCCAGATGCGCGTCGGCAGCCGGTGGCGATAGACGCGCGGCGGTGGTGGGACGGGGGCTGGAGTGGCTTCATTCATATGCTCTCCAACTCCCATCCGACCGTCATCCCGGCGAAGGCCGGGATCCCGCCGGTGCTCTCGTCCGCCAGGTCGAGATCCCGGCCTTCGCCGGGATGACGGAAATTTCAACATCGGCCATGATCTGAGTTCGCTCGCCACCAAAAAAAGGTTACGCGACCTCCGCCGCATATTCGTCGCGATATTTGTTGCGCAAGCTGACCTTGTCGATCTTTTCGCTGCCGAGCTTCGGCAGCGCGTCGGCGACCATCCAGATCTTGTACGGCACCTTGTACGGCGCCAGCCGCTGGCTGAGGAACGAGCACATATCCTCGGCGGTGACGCTGCTCCCCGGCTTGGTCCAGATCACCGCGCCGACAACCTCGCCCAGCCGCTCGTCGGGCAGGCCGAACACCGCGCATTCGTTGGTGTCGCCATGTTCGTAGATCGCCGCCTCGACCTCTTGGCAGCTGATATTTTCACCGCCGCGGATGATGATGTCCTTCTTGCGGTCGACGATGAACAAATAGCCGTCTTCGTCGAGATAGCCGAGGTCGCCCGAGCGGAAATAGCCATTGTCGAAAAAGGCCGCCTTCGACGCCGCCTCGTTGTTCCAATAGCCTTCGAAATTGCACACCGAGCGGATGCAGACCTCGCCGACCTTCCCCTGCGCCAGCTCGTTGCCATCGTCGTCGAGGATCGCGAGGTCGACCAGCGGTTTCGACGCGGGGCCGGTCGACAGCGGCTTGGCGAGGTAGTTTTCGTTGATGATGCCGCAGCCGACCGCATTGGTTTCGGTGAGCCCGTAACCGAGAAGCGGCTTGCCCTCGCCCATTTCGGTCGCGAGGCGTTTGACATGCTCGGGCGGCCGCGGCGCGCCGCCGCCGGCGTAGCTTTTGCACGTCGACAGGTCGTAATTCTTACGGTTGGGGTGGATCAGGATTTCATAGCTCATCAGCGGGACGCCGACGAAATAATTGCATTGTTCGTCCTGGATGAGCCGCATGGCTTCCTCGGCGTTCCATTTCGGCATCAGCACCAGTTTACGCCCGAGCGCGAAGCTTTGCAGGAACACCGGGATTTCGGCGGTGACGTGGAACAGCGGGGTGCAGATCAGCGTCGCGGGCTGGATGTCAGACATCAGCCCGTCTTCGGTCAGCAGATGTACGATGCTGGCGGTTTGCGTCACATAGTTGAAGATCGCCTGCACCACCGCTTCGTGGCGCGAGTATGCGCCTTTCGACTGGCCGGTCGAGCCCGAGGTGAACAGGATCGTCGCCAGATCCTGCCCGGTCAGCTTCGGCAGCGCGGTTGCGGCATTGCCGCCCGCGCCGGTGATCGGGGCAATCGCCTGATCGATCGGCTGCGCGATGTCGAGCGTGACGACCTTGGCGCCATGGTCGACCTCTTCGAGCCGCGCCGCGCGCTGGACGTCGGCGATGACCAGTTTGGTTTCGCTGTCCGCGATCGCCGCCGCCAGCTCGCCGCCCTGCCACCAGCCATTGAGCAGCGTCGCACAGCCGCCCGCGAGCAAAATCCCGATGTACGAAACGCACCAGGTGTTGGCGTTGCGCATCGCCAGCCCGACGCGGTCGCCGCGCTGGACGCCATAGCCCTCGATCAGCCCCGCCGCTACCTGCCGCGCCGCCATATAGACCTGTTTGAACGACAGGCGTTCGTCGCCTTCGACCAGAAAGGTCGCGTCACCGTGCTGCATCGCGAAATAGGCGACATAGTCGGCCAGATTCGTCGGCGCGTTGGTGATGAAGGGAAGCTGTCGGCCGAAGCGTTCGACGGACCCGACCTGGATCGGTCCGCCCGGACCGGTGATCAGATTATAGGCGGCTTCCAGGCGCAAATCGAGCGCAGATGGCATCTTGTATCTCTCCTCTTGGTCTCGCTGGCCTAACCCCTTATGGGGAGGCCTCTCCTGGGGAAGGACCGCGCGACTTTATGTTTCTTTTTGCAACCCTAGCCGAAGCAACGCAATATGTGAACTTCCATGACCTAATGGGAGAGAATAGCGAAGTTGCCTTCAGCATCTTCGGCCTGCCGATCCGCTGGTACGCGCTCGCCTATCTCGCCGGGATTTTCGTCGGCTATTGGTATCTGCTCAAGCTGATCGCACAGCCCGGCGCCCCGATGGCACGGCGTCATGCCGACGACATGATCTTCTACGCGATGCTCGGCATCATCATCGGCGGGCGGCTGGGCTATGTACTCTTCTATAACCTCGGC
Source organism: Sphingopyxis microcysteis (assembly GCF_012274265.1). Lineage (GTDB taxonomy): Bacteria > Pseudomonadota > Alphaproteobacteria > Sphingomonadales > Sphingomonadaceae > Sphingopyxis > Sphingopyxis microcysteis. The sequence continues at coordinate 308,534 of NZ_JAANYY010000002.1, read as the reverse complement.
GAATATATCGAGGAGCCGCTCGGCGTGTTCCGCCTGTGGGACGGCGGCATGTCGCTCCATGGCGGCGTCATCGGCGTGCTGATCGCGATCTGGTATGTGACGCACAAAGAGAAGCTCAATTTTCTGCGCTTCTGCGACTATGTCGCCTGCGTCATTCCGTTCGGCCTGTTCTTTGGCCGCATGGCCAATTTCGTCAACGGCGAGCTGTGGGGCCGCGCCACCGACGTGCCTTGGGCGATCATCTTTCCGGACAGCGGCACGATGGACCCGCGCCACCCCAGCCAGCTGTACGAAGCAGGCCTGGAAGGGCTGCTGATGATGGCGATCCTGACCTTCCTCTTCTGGCGCACCGATGCGCGCTACAAGCCGGGATTCCTGTTCGGCATGGCGGCGATCATCTATGGCCTCAGCCGCTTTGCGGTCGAGTTCGTGCGCGAACCCGATGTCCAGCTCGGCACCCTGTCGTGGGGACTGACGATGGGGCAGACGCTGACCATCCCGATGCTGGTTATCGGTTTCTGGCTCGTTGCCACCGCGAAGGAGCGCCGCCAGCGGGTCGAGCCGGTCGCCGGACCCGACAGCGTTGCGTGACGGACCGCCGACCCCCGAACAGCTGATCGGCGACCTCGCGGCGGCGCGGGCGACGACCGTCGCCGACTATATGGCCGCCGCGAACAGCCATTATTATGCAACGCGCGACCCGCTTGGCGCCGCGGGCGATTTCACCACCGCGCCCGAAATCAGCCAGATGTTTGGCGAGATGGTCGGCGTGTGGATCGCCGACCTGTGGGCGCGCGCGGGCAACCCCGCGTTTCGCTATGTCGAGCTGGGCCCGGGGCGCGGGACGCTGGCCGCCGATGCGCTTCGTGCGATGGCGCGCTTCGGCTGTATCCCCGCGGGGATCGATCTCGTTGAAACCAGCCCGACGCTGCGCGCGGCGCAAACGGCGCGCCTGCCCGCCGCGACCCATCATGACGAGGTCGACGCGCTGCCCGACGATCTGCCGCTGCTGATCGTCGCCAATGAATTTTTCGACGCGCTGCCGATACATCAATATGTCCGCACCGCAGGCGGCTGGCGCGAGCGGATGGTCGAACGTCGCGGCGACGTGTTTGCCGCGGTGCCGGGCGACGCCAACGCGGCGGCCGCGATCCCCGAAATGCTGCGCAGCAAAAATGTCGGCACGATCGTCGAAACCGCCCCGGTTGCCGCGGCGATCATGCAGCGCTGCGCCTTTCGCATCGCGCGGCAGGGCGGCGCAATGCTGGCGATCGATTATGGCTATGTCGGCCCGGCTGCGGGCGACACGTTGCAAGCGGTCAAGGCGCATTGCTTCGCCGACGCCTTCACCGATCCGGGCGAGGCCGACCTGACCGCACATGTCGACTTCGCCGCCCTCGCTGGCGCCGCGGCGGTGCCGGGCGTCCGGATCGGGGCGGTGGCGACGCAGGGCGACTGGCTGCGGCGGCTGGGGATCGACGCGCGGCTGGCATCGCTCGCCGCCGCGGCCCCGACCCGCGCCGCCGAATTGCAGGGGCAGCGCGACCGGCTGGTTGACCCGCAGGCGATGGGCGATTTGTTCAAGGTGATGGCGATTAGCGCGGCGGGCTGGCCGCCACCCGCCGGATTTTCAGGAGATATGGCATGACCGCCCCCCGACGCGCCACGGCAGACGACGCCGCCGCGATCAGCGCCTTTGCCGAGGCGACCTTCATCGAAACCTTTGGCCATATCTATGATCCCGCCGACCTGACCGCGTTTCTGGCCGAGTGGAATCCGGTGCCGCGCGTCCGCGCCCAGATTGCCGATCCGCAATTTGCCATTGCGGTGGAAGAGGATGCGGCAGGCGCGATCGCGGGGTATATCAAAATGGGTCCGCTCGATTTCGACCTGCCCGCCGATCAGCCCATCGACGATGCCGTCGAGCTCCATCAGCTCTATGTCGGCAAAGCCGCGCAGGGCACTGGGGTGGCCGCGCGGTTGACCGACTGGGGGATTGGCTGGGCGCGCGCACGAGCGTCGGTGCTCTACCTCTCGGTCTTTACCGAAAATGCTCGCGCGCAGGCCTTCTACCGCCGCTATGGTTTTTACGACGTCGGTCGCAACGCGTTCCGCGTCGGCAACCATATCGACGAAGACCGTTTTTTCAGGCTCGACCTGTGAGCGCCCCATTTGTCACCGCGCCGCCGCTGGACGGCATCGCACACGGCTTTTTCGGCCGCCGCGGCGGGATTTCAACGGGCGAGCTCGCATCGCTCAATTGCGGCCTTGGCTCGGGCGACGATCCGGCGCTGATCGCCGAAAACCGGCGGCGCGTCGCCGATGCTGTGCTGCCCGGCGCGGCGCTGACCGGCGTTTATCAGGTCCATGGCAATCGCTGCGTCGTCGTCGATGCCACGAGCGACCTTTCCGCACGTCCCGAGGCCGACGCGCTCGCGACGCGCAACCCGGGCATCGTGCTGGGCATCCTGACCGCCGATTGCGTCCCGGTGCTGTTCGCCGACCGCGAAGCCGGTGTCATCGGCGCCGCGCATGCGGGCTGGAAAGGCGCGCTGGCCGGGGTCACCGACGCAACGCTCGCCGCGATGGAAAGCCTTGGCGCGGACCGCGCGAACATGGCCGCCGCGATCGGCCCGTGCATCGGACGCACCTCCTATGAAGTCGATGACGCATTTGTGGAGCGCTTCACCGCCGACGATCCGGCGAACGAGCGCTTCTTCGCCGCGGGCAAGCCCGGTCATGCGATGTTCGACATCGCCGCCTATGTCGCCGCGCGCCTTGCCGCCGCCGGGGTCACCCGAATTGCCATCGGCGGACAGGACACCTATGCCTTGCAGCACGATTATTTCAGCTATCGCCGCGCGTGCCACAAAGGGGAAAATTCCTATGGCCGTCAGTTGTCGGTGATCGGATTGAGGTAGCGACACACTTATCCCGTCATCCCGGCGAAGGCCGGGATCTCACCGGTTCGTCATGTTGCGACGACGAGATATCGGCCTTCGCCGGGATGACAGGTAAGTGGTAGATCGATGGGGGACGGATGACACGGACGCGCCTGTTTGGACTGATCGGCGGCCTGCTGAGCTTCATCGTCATGCTCGCCCTGCCCGCCCCCGCAGGCATGGAAACGACCGCCTGGCACGTCGCGGCGATGACGGTGCTGATGGCGATCTGGTGGATGACCGAGGCGATGCCGCTGACCGTCACCGCGCTGCTGCCCTTCCTGCTCGTGCCCGCCTTCGGGGTGATGGACGCCAATGCGATCGCCAAGGAATATTATTCGCCCATTCTGTTCCTGATCCTCGGCGGCGCCTTTCTGGCGCTGGCGATCGAGCGCGTCGGGCTGCATCGCCGCCTCGCGCTCGCGTTGCTCAAGCGCGCCGCGCCGACCGCGACCGGGCTGCTGTTCGCCTTCATGGCGGCAACCGCGCTGCTCAGCATGTTCATTTCGAACACCTCGACCGCGCTGATCATGGTTCCGATCGCGCTGGCCGTCGTCCGCGCCGGTGGCATTCGCGAGGGCGAGACCGAGGGTTTTGCCGGGGCGGTGATGATGGGGATCGCTTTTGCCGCGTCGATCGGCGGGCTCGGCACGCTGGTCGGCAGCCCCACCAATGCGATCGCGGCGGGGCTGATCGAAAAGACACTTGGGCTGCGCATCTCGTTCCTCGACTGGATGCTCTACGGCGTCCCCGTCGTGCTGCTCGCGACCCCGGCGGCGCTTTTCATCATCGCGCGGGTGCAGCGGCTTTCGGCGCATGCGTTCGATGGTCCGGGCGCCGCCGCCGCGCTCGGCAAGCAGGCGATCTGGTCGATCGCCGAGCGCCGGGTCGTCCCCGTCTTTCTGCTCGTGTTCCTCGCCTGGGTGGCGCAGCCGTGGCTCGAACCCCTGCTGCCCAAGGGGGCACTGACCGACGGCACGATCGCCATCGCGGGCAGCCTGCTGCTGTTCGTCCTGCCCGACGGTACCGGGCGGCCGCTGCTCGTCTGGAAAGAGGCCGATCGCGCGCCGTGGGGCGTGATCATGATGTTCGGCGGCGGGCTGGCGCTCGCCGCGGCCATCACCGCCAGCGGACTGGCGGCGTGGCTCGGCGCCGTGCTGGCGCCGCTCGGCAGCATCCCGACGATCGCACTCGCCGCGATCATCGTCGCGCTGACCATCTTGATCACCGAATTTGCGAGCAATGTCGCAACCGCCAGCGGCATCATGCCGGTGCTCGCGGCGCTGATTGCGGCGACCGGGGTCGATCCGGTCCTGCTCGCCCTGCCCGTCGCCATGGCGGCAAGCTGGGGCTTCATGCTGCCGTCGGGGACCGGACCCAACGCGCTGGCGTGGGCGACGGGCCATATCGCCTTGCCCCGCATGTTACAGTCGGGACTGACGCTCGACATCATCGGCGTGCCGCTGCTCATCGGGGTGATCTGGGCGATGGCTATGATCGCATAGCTCGCAGTCGCGGGCATCACCGTAGCCCTGAGCTTGCCGAAGGGCGCTTCTCGTGAATAGCCGCCCTTCGATAAGCTCAGGGCTACGGTCCCTTCCTACCGGCACTTGCGATCGCGGGGTGACGCGCGGGGCAAAGGGCGCTAGTTGCAAGCGAAACTAATCTGGCCCCAAGGAAATCTTCATGCCCCCGATCGACAATAGCGACCTCACCGGTACCTCGCCGCGCCGCAAGCCCAAGCAGGACGTCACCGAGATTGGCGGGCGTCCGCTGTCCCCGGCGACGTTGATGATGGGTTATGGCTATGACCCGATGCTGTCCGAAGGATCGCTGAAGCCACCGGTGTTCCTGACATCAACCTTCGCCTTTGAAAGCGCGGCGGCTGGGAAGCGCCATTTCGAGGGGATCACCGGCAAGCGTCCCGGCGGCGCCGACGGCCTGGTCTATTCGCGCTTCAACGGGCCGAATCAGGAAATCCTGGAAGCCCGCCTCGGCGTCTGGGAAAAGGCGGAGGATGCGCTGGTGTTCTCCAGCGGCATGTCGGCGATCGCCACGCTGCTGCTCGCGCATGTCAGCATGAACGACGTCATCGTCCATTCGGGACCGCTCTATGCCGCGACCGAGACGCTGATCGCGCGCATCCTGTCGCGCTTCGGCGCCACCTATGTCGATTTCCCCGCCGAAGCGTCGCGCGAGGACATGGACGCGATCCTCGTCCGCGCCAAGCAGATGGCCGCCGATCAGGGCGGCAAGGTCGCGATGGTCTATCTGGAAAGCCCCGCCAATCCGACCAACGCGCTGGTCGACGTCGAAGCGATGCGCGCCGCGACCGACGCCGCCTTTGCCGCCGATGCGCGGCCGCCGATCGCGATCGACAATACTTTCCTCGGCCCCTTGTGGTCGAAGCCGCTGGCGCATGGCGCCGACATCGTCCTTTACAGCCTGACCAAATATGCCGGCGGGCACAGCGATCTGGTCGCAGGCGGGGTGCTGGGATCGAAGCATTGGCTCGGTCCGATCCGGATGATGCGCAACACGATCGGCACGATCTGCGACCCCAACACCGCGTGGATGCTGCTGCGCAGTCTGGAAACGGTGGAACTGCGTATGAGCCGCGCGGGCGAAAATGCCGAAAAGGTCTGCGCCTTCCTCCGCGATCACCCCAAGGTCGAGGGGCTGGGCTATCTCGGCTTCCTGCCCGACGGGTCGCAGAAGGATATTTTCGAGCGCCATTGCACCGGCGCCGGCTCGACCTTTTCGCTGTTCATCAAGGGCGGCGAGGCAGAAAGCTTCCGCTTCCTCGACGCGCTCAAGATCGCCAAGCTCGCGGTGAGCCTGGGCGGCACCGAAACACTGGCCAGCCACCCCGCCGCAATGACGCACCTGTCGGTCCCCGACGCGCGCAAGGCAGCGCTGGGGATCACCGACAATCTGGTCCGCATCTCGATCGGGATCGAGGACGCCGACGATCTGATCGCCGACTTCGCGCAGGCACTGGACGCGGTTTGACTATATTTGGTCGGTTTTGGATTGCGCCCCTGCGAAGGCAGGGGCCCATCGCCGATCGGTGCAAGGTTGGACCGGCTGGTGATGGATCCCCGCCTTCGCGGGGAAACGGCAACTGATTAAGAGTCAGCGCTTCCCCCGCCAGTCGACCACTGACCACCCCATTTGCGGCGCCAGTTTCTTCAGCCCGCGCGATGGCGTCGTTGCGACCGCTTCATCGGCAAAACGCAGCATCGGGTGGTCAGACACATGGTCCGAATAAGCGCGGATATGCACGGCATCGCGCGTGATCGCATTGGCCGCCATCCAGCCGTCGATCCGCGCGAATTTGGCGTCGCCATAGCAATTGTCGCCCGATAGCCGGGCGTGAATATGATCGGCGCCGTCGGGTTCATCGAGCCGCGTCGCCAGCACATCTTCAATGCCCAGTCGCTTGGCGATTTCATCGACGTAAAGATGGAAAGACGCGGTCGCGAGCAGCAGCCGGTAACCCGCCGCGCGGTCGGCGGCGATCTGTTCGAGCGCCGCGGGATGCAGCCCGCGCGCCACCACCTTGTCGGCATAGCTTGCGGCGAGCGGCGCAATTTCGGCGCGCGCAAAGCGCCGTCCCACCAGCAGGCGCAGGTTGATCGCCTTCAGCCGCGACCGGTCGATCAGGCGCAGCGCATAGGCAGCCCCGGCCAGGCCGACCAGCGGTAGCAACAATAGCCGCCATTGCTGCCGCCGCCGTGCAACATGCATCAGAAACCCGCTGTAAGTCCCTGAACGCGTTATCGTCCTGTCCATGTCGTACATCGCCACGCGGTGCGGGTAGTCGGGTGGCGGAGCGAGCGGCGGGGTTTCCATAGGACCAGCATAGTGTGCCCCCGCGCGGCGGCCAAGGGGGCGGGATTCGCTTGCCGTCATGGGGCAAATAATACAATGTCCTCCGCACGATGGTGGCCAAAGCGGATTTCGAACAGAGCGAGGGCGCGGACGGCGCCGACATCCGCTTCACCGGTCGGCTGACGCTGGCGCGGCTCGGCGATCTGCCGGCGCGACTCGATGCGCTGGGACCGATCGCTTCGCTCGATTTGTCGGCGCTGGAACGGATCGACACCGTCGGCGCATGGATCGTCACCCGTACGGTCAAGGAACATGGCGCAAAGGTCACCGGCGCCAGCCCGGCGGCGCAGCGGCTGCTCGATGCGCTGGCGAGTGACAAGAGCGAATATCGCGTCCACCGCGACCGCCGACCCGCGCTGATCCGGATGCTGGAACAGGTCGGGATCGCCAGCCGGTCGGTGTGGCACGAGCTGATTGGGATCATCGGTTTCTTCGGGGCGATGATCATGGCGCTCGGCACCCAGTTGCGCGCGCGGCGACGGCTGCGGTGGAACGCCATCGTCACCCGCTTCCAGACGGTTGGCGTCGATGCCCTGCCCATCATCGGCCTGATGACGTTCCTGATCGGGATCGTCGTCGCGCAGCAGGGCGCGGTGCAGCTTCGCCAGTTCGGGCTAGAGGTGTTCACGATCAACCTGGTCGGTCGCGCATCGATCCGCGAGCTCGGCCTGCTGATGACCGCGATCATGGTCGCGGGCCGGTCGGGATCGGCCTTTGCGGCGCAAATCGGCACGATGAAGCTCACCGAAGAAATTGACGCGATGCGCACCATCGGCGTCTCGCCGATGGAGGCGATCGTGCTGCCGCGGGTCGCCGCCGCGACGATATTGATGCCGCTGCTCGGCTTCTACGCCAGCATTTGCGCGATCATCGGTGGCGGCGTGTTTTGCTGGATCGGGCTCGACATCGCGCCGCTCACTTATATCCAGCTGCTGCGCGACATCATCCCGATGACCGATTTCTGGGCGATGCTGATCAAGGCGCCGGTGTTCGGCATCCTGATCGGGGTTACCGGCTGCTACGAAGGGATGCAGGTGCGCCAGAATGCCGAGGAAGTCGGGCAGCGCACAACCTCGGCCGTGGTTGCGGCAATCTTTCTCGTCATCGTCCTCGACGCGATGTTCGCGGTCTTCTTTTCGTCGATCGGGTGGAACTGATGAGCGACGAAATCGACGAACAGGTCGCTGAGGAGCTTGCCGCCGCCGACGCGGTGCGCCCCGATGCGTTCGATTATGCGATCCGTATCCGCGGCCTGGTCAACCAGTTCGGCGACGCGGTGATCCATGACGGGCTCGACCTCGACGTGCGGTCGGGCGAGATTTTGGGCGTCGTCGGCGGATCGGGCACGGGCAAATCGGTGCTGATGCGCTCGATCATCGGCCTGCAAGCCCCCGCGGCGGGCGAGATCGAGGTTTATGGCAAGACATTGGACGCGATCGCCAACGAAGAGGAATCGCGCGACCTCCGCCGCCGCTGGGGCGTGATGTTCCAAGGCGGGGCTTTGTTCTCTACACTCAGCGTGGCCGAAAATATCCAGGTGCCGCTGCGCGAATATTATCCGCGCACCGACCAGAAACTGCTCGACGAAATTGCGGCCTACAAGGTCGCGATGGTTGGCCTGCCCCCGGACGCCGGGCCGAAATATCCCGCCGAGCTGTCGGGCGGGATGGTCAAGCGCGCTGGCCTCGCGCGCAGCCTGGCGCTCGATCCCGCGCTGCTGTTCCTCGACGAACCGACTGCCGGGCTCGACCCGATCGGGGCCGCCAAATTCGACGAGCTGATCCGCGAGCTTGCCGACACGATGGGGCTGACCGTGTTCCTGATCACCCACGATCTCGACTCGCTCTATGCCACGTGCGACCGCGTCGCGGTGCTTGCCGAAAAGAAGGTGATCGCGGTCGGCACCATAACCGAACTGCTTGCCACCGAGCATCCGTGGATACAGGATTATTTCAACGGCCCCCGCGGCCGCGCAGCCGCCGGCTGCAACATTGCCGCCGAACGGCACGATAGGAAAAGCTGATGGAAACTCGCTCGAACAACGTCCTGGTCGGCGCCTTTGTCCTGTTCTTTACGGCGGCCCTCGCCTTTTTCGTCGTTTGGCTGGCCAATGACACCGGCGGCGAGAAGCGCGAATATGACATATTTTTCAAACAGTCGGTCGACGGGCTGAACAAGGGAGCCGCGGTGCAATTTTCGGGCGTGCCATCGGGGCAGGTCCGCGAAATCGCCCTGTGGCCCGAGGATCCGCAATTTGTCCGCGTGCGGATCGAGGTCGACGAGGGCGTCCCCGTTCTGCAAGGCACGACCGCCGCGATCGAGGGGGTCGGCTTCACCGGCGTCTCGCAAATTTCGCTCGACGGCGCGGTCAAGGGCGCGCCCGCGATCACCGACAAGGGGCCGGCGGGCAAGCCCGTCATCCCGACCCGCGTCGGCGGCCTCGGCGAATTGCTCAACACCGCGCCGCAATTGCTGCAGCGGCTGTCGACGCTGACCGAGCGCCTCGCCGAACTGGCTGACGACGAAAATCAGGCGAGCATGCGCGGCATCCTGAACAATGTCGAAGCATCGACCGCGATCCTCGCGCGCAATGGCCCCGCGATCGAACGCGCGCTCGCCGACACGCGCATCGCGATCCAGCAGACCGGGGTCGCCGCCGAACAGATCGGCAATTTGGCCGCCGCGACCCAGGGAACGATCGACCGCAATGTCGACCCGGCGATGCGGAACCTGCGCGATACGCTGGCATCAGCGAATGAATCGATGAAGACGCTGGAGGGCGCGATCGCCGACGCGCGGCCCGGCCTGCAAACCTTCAGCCAGACGACGATCCCCGAAGCCAATGCGCTGATCCGCGACCTGCGCCGCACTTCCGCCTCGCTGTCCAGCCTGACCGACAAGCTGGACCAGCAAGGCGCCGGCGCCGTGCTGGGCGGCAGCAAGCTGCCCGATTACAAGAAATGAGGACGATCATGATCCGCCACCTCCGCACCCCGCTCCTCGCCGCCACGCTCGCCGTATCGCTGTCGGCGTGCATCGGCCTCAGCGGCAAGACGCCGCCCTTTCTGTTGACACTCGATGCCGCAGCGGCGCCCGCAGCAGGCGCGGCGCGCACCGCCGCCGACGCGTCGACGCTGACCATCCTGATCCCGACCGCGCCGCAGAAACTGCGCACGACGCGTATCCCGGTACAGCAGGACAATAGCAGCGTGACGTACGTCAAGGACGCGCAATGGGTCGAAGCGCCGCAGCGGCTGTTCCAGCGGCTGGTGTCCGAAACCGTCGCCGCGGGTACCGCGCGCGTCGTACTCGACGAAGGGCAATATCTGACCGCACCGGGCGAGCAGCTCGCCGGGCAGCTTATGGAATTTGGCGTCGACGCGCGAACCGGCGAAGCGGTCGTCGTCTATCAGGCGATGCTGGTGTCGGCGGGCGGCAAGACGGTCAGCCAACGCCGCTTCGAAGCGCGCGAGGCGATCGGCGGCGAGATCGAGGCGAAGCCGGTCGGCGAAGCGCTGACCCGCGCGGCGAACAAGGTGGCGGGTGAGGTTACTGGGTGGCTTGGAGGGTAAACGCTGCGCTTTGAACGGCAGTTAGCGACCGGTTGCGGACGTAAGCAAAAAGCAGCCCCTCCCCTTCAGGGGAGGGGCAACGGAGACTTGGCAGCTTGCTGCCTAGTCGTAGTGGGGTGGGGGCCGTCGGCCTTGCGCAAGGCCGCTGGCCCCTACCCGCTGCGACTAACGAACAAGTTCGCAAGTCTCGCTGCCCTCCCCTGAAGGGGAGGGCTTGTCTTTGCCGCTCCGCTCGCCCCCACCCCCACCATCGTCGACGCCCGTCGCCACGTCCGCTCTTCCCTCCGCTGTCGGATTAACTTACAGTTTACCATAAGCCCGGAGCGACGAATCCCGCTTTTGCGCCAGTGGCATGGCTCTTGCTCGGTAAACTGCGATGCTGAAAAAAATCGGACGCCTGTTCGTCATCAAGACCCGCTTTGAAGCGTGCCTGATCATCTATGCGCTGGCAGTGGGCGCCATGGCGCGCGGCAGCGCCTATCTCCATGAATATCCCGGGATCGGCGGCCAGCTGTTGCTGGTCGCGTGCAGCGGCGCGGTGTTCCTGGCGGGCGCAAAGATTTTCGACTGCCTGCGCTATGAACAGGCGGCGGCAAAGGCAAAACAGGCCGAATAAGCGCCTCCGGCCTTTCGGATGTCATCGGGATATGCCAAGCCCGATGCCATGAGCAGGATCAGCGGCCGCCCGGCCATCAGCACCGAACATGTCTATGGCCTGACGCTGCGCGTGGCGCGCTGGCGGGCCGATGTCGGCGGCACGCCGCTGTTGTTCCTGAACGGTATCGGCGCGGACATCGCCGCCGCTGCGCCGCTGCTGGCGCAGATGCACGGGCGCGAGGTGTGGACGCTCGACATGCCCGGCGTCGGCGGCTCGCCCGACGCGCTGTTGCCCTATGGCGCATCGACGATCGCCGCGGTGGTGATGGAAATCGCCGAGCGGCTGGGTCACAAAATGCTCGATATCGCCGGGTTCAGCTGGGGCGGCGCGCTGGCGCAGCAGATTGCGATCCAGTTTCCGGGGCGCGTTCGCCGCCTGGTGCTGATGGCGACGACGCCCGTGATGGGCGCCCCGGGTATCGGCTGGACCGCACTGTTCGACGACGACATGCTGGCGAGCGGGCTGAAAATCCAGACAGCGACGCCGCTCGGCATCGCGTATCAGACCGCCGCCATGGCGGGGTGGAGTAGCGCGGCGTTTCTGCCGGGGCTGAAGACGGTGCCAACGCTGGTCCTGACCGGCGAGCGCGACAGCGTCGTGCCCGCCTGCTATGGTCAGATGCTCGCCAGCCTGATCGACGGCGCGGTGCTGGAGGTGGTGCCGGGATCGCACCTGTTCCCCTTTACCCACGCCGCCGCCATCGCGGCGCGGATCAGCGCGTTTCTGGACCAGCCGGCGGCGGCGCGGCAAGCCGCCGCGTAAGGAAATCGGCGATCGCCGCCGCGGTCGCATCGGGGTCTTCATCCATCGGCAAATGACCGATGTCCTTGAGCAGGACGACTTCCGACCCCGCAATCCGCTCATGAAAGGTCTGCGCGGCGCTGGGGTTGATCAAGCGGTCCTTGTCACCGAACAGGATCAATGTCGGCGCCTTGATCTGCCCGACCTGCGCCGCCATCGCGGGCTCGCGGTCCAGCCTCGCGCGCAGCACCGTCGCCTCGCGATTGCCCGGAAAGCGCAGCAGTTCCCAATAGCGGTCGATCATCGCTTCATCGACGATCGCCTGCTTCGCGACCGAACCGCGCAGCGATTGTTCGACCAGCGTGCGCGGCGTGATCTGCGTCGCGAGCCAGCGTCCGGCGGGATATTTAAGGATGCGGAAGCCGATATTGGATTCGGGCGCCTTTTCGCCCTTGCGCAGCGGCATCCCCGCAGCGTCGAGCAGCAGCAACGCATCGACCCGCTCCGGTTGCGCCAGCGCATAACGCCACGACACCCAGCCGCCCATCGAATTGCCGCCGAGAATGAAGCGATCGAGTCCCAGCTTGGCCGCGACGACATCGACCGCCGCCGCCATGCCGTCGGCGCCATAGTCCTTGTCAGGCGTCCCGCCGGTCAACCCATGCCCGGGCAGGTCGAGCGTGACGATGCGATAGTCCCCGCCCAGCCGCTGCACCAGCGGTTCCCATGTGTGCAGGCTGCTGTTCGAGCCGTGGAGCAGGATGATCGCGGGTCCGTCGCGTTTGCCCTGGTCGCGGTAATGGATGCGCTGGCCGGCGGGCCCCGCGGCAAAGGTCGCGTTCGGCCCGCCATATTTGGCGATCATCGCGTCGCGGTCGGTATCGGAGGTGCGCAGCGCGAAGAAAAGCGCGAGAATCGCGACGAGCAGGCCGAGCGGGATGAGCACCCGCTTGCGCCGGAACAACGGGCGCCGCGGCGGCGGCGGGTCAAATTCGTCGTCGTCGATCATCATGTCACGCCCCCCTCAAGGCGGGGCGAACCTAGCGCGCCGACGCGCCGCGTCAATGCACGCTATTCGTGGATCGGACGGCGAAAGGTTTCGGGCAGGAACAACAGCCCGATGACGACGGTCAGCGCGGCAACGACGACCGGATACCACAGGCCGTAATAGATATTGCCCGTCGCGGCGACCATCGCGAACGCCGTTGTCGGCAGGAAGCCGCCGAACCAGCCGTTGCCGATATGATAGGGCAGCGACATCGCGGTGTAGCGAATGCGGCTGGGGAAGAGCTCGACCAGCAGCGCGGCGATCGGGCCGTAAACCATCGTCACCAGCAGCACGAGGTAGAAGAGGATCGCGACCACGAGCGGCTTGTTGATGGCCGCCGGGTCGGCCTTGGCAGGGTAGCCGGCGTCAGCCAGCGCGCGTTCGAGGTCCGAGCGGAAGGCCGCGATCGCTCCGGCGCGATCCTCTTCGGCAAGGCGCCACGGGTCGGGCGCGGCGAGGACGCGCGATCCGATGCGGACGCGCGCGGGATCGCCCGTCATGCGCTCGCGCGTGAACGCCGTGTAGGTCGCGCCCGCCTTCGCCAGCGTCGACTTGATGATGTCGCAGCCGCTGCCCTCGAACTTGTTGCGCCCGATCGGGTCGAATTGGAACGAGCAGGCGCCGGGGTCAGCCGCCATGATGACCGCCGCATTTTGCTGCGCCTTCGCCATCGCGGGGTTGGCGGCGCTGGTCAGCATCTGGAACGCCGGAAAGTAAGTGAGCGCCGCGAGCGCGCAGCCCGCGAGGATGATCGGCTTGCGCCCGACCTTGTCGCTGAGCCAGCCGAAGAAGATGAAGAAGGGGGTGCCGAGCGCGAGCGCGATGGCGATCAGGATGTTCGCGGTTGCGCCATCAACCTTCAGCGTCTTTTCGAGGAAGAAGAGCGCGTAGAATTGGCCCGAGTACCAGACGACCGCCTGCCCCGCGACAGCGCCGAACAGCGCGACGAGCACCCATTTGAGGTTCGCCCAGCGCCCGAACGCCTCGGTGAGCGGCGCCTTTGACGTCGTCCCTTCCTCCTTCATCTGCCTGAAGACCGGGCTTTCCTCGAGCTGGAGGCGGATCCACAGCGACACGCCGAGCAGGATCACCGAGATCAGGAAAGGTATTCGCCAGCCCCAGTCGGCAAACGCCGCTTCGCCCATCACCGAGCGGATGACGATGACGACGCCGAGCGCCGCGAACAGGCCAAGCGTCGCTGTCGTCTGAATGAAGCTGGTGAACAGGCCGCGTTTGCCCTCGGGCGCATGTTCGGCGACATAGGTCGCGGCGCCGCCATATTCGCCGCCAAGCGCAAGCCCCTGGACGAGGCGGAGCAGCACGAGCAGGATCGGCGCGGCGACGCCGATCGACGCGTAGCTGGGCAGCACGCCGACGAGGAAGGTCGACACGCCCATCAGGCCCATGGTGACGAGAAAGGTGTTCTTGCGCCCGACGAGGTCGCCGATCCGCCCCAATACGATCGCCCCAAAGGGTCTTACAGCAAAGCCCGCCGCGAAGGCGCCGAGCGCGAAGATGAAGCCGGTGGTTTCGTTGACGCCCGAGAAGAATTGCGCCGAAATGACCGTCGCCAGCAGGCCGTAGAGGTAGAAATCATACCATTCGAACACCGTGCCGAGCGAAGAGGCGAGGATGACCTTGCGTTCGCTCTGGCGGGTGTCGATGGGCGTAGCGACTTGCTCGGTCATTCTCTTCCCCGTTCGCCCTGAGCCTGTCGAAGGGCCGTTCTTCTTTCAGCCACGCTAAAGGAAAGAACGGTGCTTCGACAAGCTCAGCACAAACGGAGAAAGAGAATAATTTACCGCCTCAACCGACGCGCTTGACCGCGCCCTTGTGCGCGCCGACGCTCTTGTTGCGCGGGCGGAAGCGGCGCTTGCGCTGCGGCTGGCCATCGGCGGCGGCGCCGTCGCGGCGCGGGCCGCGGTCGCCGCGCGGCTGGTTGCCGCCGCGACCGCCCTCGCCGCGCCCGGCGAGCGCTTCGTCGCGTTGGCGCTGCGGATTGCGGCCCTTGCTGCCGGTATCGCGCGGCGGCGCCGCGGGCTTGGGCAGGTTGCGCACGAGCTCGTTGAAGCCTTCGGGCAGCGCCATCGGTTCGGACTTGGTTCGCGTCACGCGCTCGATGTCGCGCATATAGGTGCGCTCATCGGGGGCGACGAAGCTGATCGCGATGCCCTCTGCCCCGGCACGCGCGGTGCGGCCGATGCGGTGAACATATTGTTCGGGGACGTTCGGAATCTCGAAGTTGATGACATGCGACACGCCCGACACGTCGATGCCGCGCGCCGCGATGTCGGTCGCGACGAGCAGGCGCACCTGACCCGAACGGAAGGCCTGCAGCGCGGTGGTGCGCTGCGCCTGGCTCTTGTTGCCGTGGATCGCATAGGCTTCGATGCCCGCGCCCTTCAGGTGGCGGACGACGCGGTCGGCGCCATGCTTGGTGCGCGTGAAGATCAGCGCGCGGTCGATGTCCGACGTCTTGATGACATGGTGCAGCAGCGCCTGCTTTTCCTTCTGCTCGACGAAGGTCGAGAACTGGCGGATCTTTTCGGCGGTGGTCGCCTGCGGGGTCACCGACACGGTCACGGGATCTTCGAGGAATTGTTCGGCGAGATGCGCGATTTCCTTCGGCATCGTCGCCGAGAAGAAGAGGTTCTGGCGGCGCGAGGGCAGCAGCTTGGCGATGCGGCGCAGCGAATGGATGAAGCCCATGTCCATCATCTGGTCGGCTTCGTCCAAAACGAAGATTTCAACATCATCGAGGCGCAGCGCGCGCTGGTCGATGAGGTCCAGCAGGCGGCCCGGCGTAGCGACGAGGATTTCGACGCCCTGCGCAAGGTCGCGGATCTGCTTGCCAACGGGCACGCCGCCGAACACGGTCGAGACGCGCAGCTTGGTAAAGCGGCCATAGTCCCGGCAGCTCTGCGCGATCTGCGCCGCGAGTTCGCGCGTCGGCGCGAGCACAAGCATCCGGCAGCTGCGCGGGTTGGTCTTGTGCGGATAGGTGATCAGGTGGTGGATCGAGGGCAGCGAGAAGCCGGCGGTCTTGCCGGTGCCGGTCTGCGCGATACCACACAGGTCGCGGCCCTTCATCAGCGGCGGGATCGCCTGCATCTGGATCGGGGTCGGCTGGCTGTAATCCTTGGCGGCAAGCGCGCGATTGATGTCGGCGTGCAGGCCAAAGTCGTTAAAAGTCGTCATAAAATACTCACATAGGGCGACGCGCAGGCGCATCCGTTCGCATCGAACGGACGGCGCACGGGCCGCGGGTTCGAAACGACCCGCGTGAAAGGGTGCCTCTGGGGACAAAGCGCTGGTCCGGCTCGCCCGCGCCTGAAAATGGGCGGGAAATCACGCTGCCGGTGGTTGCGGCGGATAGGTCCGCCATGCTGCGCTGCACAATATATGGCATGAAAAAGCCCGATTGGCAAGATGCTAGCCAAAAATGATAAACAGACCGACGGCGATCACCAGCAGCGCGAAGGCAAGGCGAAGGATGCGCGCGTGCGCTTCGATGCGGCGCAGGATCGGCATCGCGGCGAGTGTGCCAAGCGCGCCACCGGCGACGAGCGCGGCGAACAGCGACCATATGAGCTGGCCATGCACGGCATAGGTCGCACTGGTCGCGCTGCCGAACAAGGTCACCGACACCAGCGATGAAGCCGACGCGTTGGCCAGCGTCATGCCCGTCGCGGCCATCAGCCCGGGTGCGATCAGAAAGCCGCCGCCGATCCCGAAAAATCCCGCCGCGAGGCCCGCGACCAGGCCCACGGGCGCCAGTTTCCACACCATGACCGGCGTCAGGCGCACCCCCGGATTGCCTTCGTTCTTGCGGGGGATCAGCATGGACAGGGCGATCGCGATCATCGCGGCGCCAAAGGCGCGGATCAGTTGATCGCCGTCGATCGTCATCGCGAGCCGCGCGCCCAGCACCGATCCGAGCAGCCCGGCAACGGCGAACACCGACGCGCAGGGCCATTTGACGCGGCCTGCCTTTGCTTGCGCCAACAACCCCGTCGCGGCGTTGACGGCGACGGCTGCCGCCGACGTCGCGATCGCGGCATGGGTGTCGGCAACCCCGACGACATAGATCAGCCACGGCGTCGCCAGCACCGACCCGCCGCCGCCGAACAGCGTCAGCAGCAACCCGACGAGCAAGCCGCCGAGCAGCGCAAGCAGCAGCGCTTCCATCAGCTTTGCGGGCGCGGCTGCGCGTAGAGGAGCACCAGCGCGCCCAGAATGGTGACGTTCTTGAGCAAGGGGCCGACATGCCCCGGCGCGAGGTGAATCGAAAGGGTGATCGGAACCAGCGTCACGAATAATAGCAGCGCCGACAGACGCTGAAGCAACCCCAATGCCAGCAACAGTCCGAACAGAACGAACACACCGCCGCTCAGCCACAGCAGTATCGCGGGATCGCCGATCATTGCGACTTGATCACGCCAGGGCGATTCCTCGATCCGCTGCACCATCTGGTCCAGCTCGACAAAATGGCCGAGGCCGCCAACGATGAAGATCAAGCTGACCGCGCCGCGAAAAATGGCCTCGGCACGGCGCGCCAGCCAGCGCGGGCGCCACAGGCGGCGGTCCAACGCGGTCAGGAAAGTCCGGGCGGCGCGCATGTCAGGTCGCCCGGTGCCGGTTCCACGGCGCGAGCATCAGCAGCTGGGCCATCCCGCAAAAGCCGCTGAGCCCGGCAAACAGCAACCCGGCACCGACAAAAGCCGACAGGCCGAACCAGACGGGGGCGACCAGGGTGCCGAGCAACGCACCGATCAGGATCAAAGCGCCCGCGGCGATCTGGACCTGGCGCATGATTTCGAGCGGCGCCGAGCGATCGGTCGCCACCGGAAGGCCTGCGCGCCGCCAGCCGTCGATCCCGCCCGCAAGCACGAACGCCTCGCCGGTGACGCGCGCGGCGAGCCGGTCGCACGCGCCCGCGGTCCGCATTCCCGAGCGGCAGGTAAAGATGACGTCGGCGGCGGGTTCGATCGCGAGATGCGCCTGTTCCCAGCCGGAGAGCGGCTGCGACACCGCGCCTGCGATATGCGATCGCGCATATTCGTCGGCCTCGCGGATATCGACCAGAATGGCGCGCCCGCCCGCCATGCGCGCATGCACCTCTGCCGGGGTGAGGCCGGTGAGTTTGGTGGTCATTAGGACTTCCTCATTTCAGGGGGGCAGAAAAGTTCGGCGAGCGTCTCGATCACCCGCATCGCGGCGGGGTCGTCGAGCCGGTAAAAAATCGCCTGCCCTTCGCGGCGCGTTGCGACGATGCCCTCGGCGCGAAGGAGCGCGAGGTGCTGCGACAGCGCCGATTGCGACAGGCCGACGCGCGACTGGATATCGCCGACGGCCAATTCGCCATCGGCGAGCTGGCAAAGGATCATCAGCCTTTTTTCGTTGGCGAGCAGACGCAGCAATGTCGCGGCGCGGCCAGCGCTGGCTTCGAAGAGGCTGAGGTCGAAACGGGTCAGGTCGAACATGGCGCCAATATATTAGTTGATTCTAATTTAGCAAGCACTAATATATTGGCAAAGGAGACTCACCATGACCCCCGCCCCCGACGTCACCGGCTTTTTCGACGAGGACACGAATACGATCAGCTATATCGTCGCCGATCCGCAGAGCGGCACTGCGGCGATCATCGACCCGGTGCTGGGTTTCAGCCAGCGCGACGGGCGCACCTCGACCGCCGCCGCCGACCGCCTGCTGGCCGAGATCGAAGCGCGCGGGCTGCACCTGGCATGGATCCTCGAAACGCACGCCCATGCCGACCATCTGACCGCGGCGCATCATATTCACGAACGCACCGGCGCCCCGATCGTCATCGGCCGCCATATCGGCGACGTCCAGCGCATCTTCGCGCCGCTGTTCGCCGCCAGCGACGTCGTTCCCGACGGCAGCGCCTTTTCGCGGCTGGTCGACGAAGGCGACAGCTTGCCGCTCGGCGAACTGACGATCGGAGTGATCCACACGCCGGGGCATACGCCGGCGTGCGTGACCTATAGAATCGGCGACGCAGCCTTCGTCGGCGATACGCTGTTCCAGCCCGACTATGGTACGGCGCGCGCCGATTTTCCGGGCGGCGACGCGGCGACGCTCTATCGGTCGATCCGCAAGATTTTCGCGCTGCCCGCCGAAACGCGCATTTTCACCTGCCACGACTATCCGACCGGGGACCGCAGCGAACCCGAATGGGAATCGACCGTCGCCGAGCAGCGCGCGGCGAACATCCATGTCCATGACGGGGTCAGCGAAGCCGATTTCGTCGCGATGCGCAGCGCGCGCGACAAGGGGCTGGCCGCACCGCAGCTGATCCTGCCATCGTTGCAGGTCAACATCCGCGCCGGCGAACTGCCGCCGCCCGACCCCGACGGGCGACGCTATCTGCGCATCCCGCTCGACACGATCTGACCCGCGCCCCGCTCTTGAGTCGCCTGCGGCGCTGCGGCAAGGTTACGGCCAAAGCGGGAGAGCATCATGGCGGACAAGATCATCGTAATCGACGAGGGGACGACCTCGACCCGGACGATGTTGTTCGCCGCCGACGGCACCCCCCTGGGCAGCGCGCAGCGCGAGTTTCGGCAGCATTATCCCGGCCCCGGGCTGGTCGAACATGATGCCGCCGAAATCTGGGAGGCGACGCTCGCCTGCACCCGCGCGATGATCAAGAAGGCCGGGGGGGGCGACCGGGTCGCCGCAATCGGGATTACCAATCAGCGCGAAACGGTGGTGTTCTGGGACCGCGCCACTGGCGAGCCGCTAGCGCCCGCGATCGTGTGGCAGGACCGCCGCACCGCCGACGATTGCGCGGCACTGAAGGGTGCGGGGCATGAGGCCGCGGTGCAGGAGGCGACCGGGCTGCTGCTCGATCCCTATTTTTCGGGGAGCAAGATCGGCTGGGCGCTGAAGCATTGGCCACAGCTGCGCGAGGCGGGCGACCGGCTGGCGGTCGGTACGATCGAATCCTATCTCGTCTATCGCCTGACCGGCGGGGTGCATGTGAGCGATGCGAGCAACGCGTCGCGCACCTTGCTCATGAACATCAATGGCGCGGGCGGTTGGGACGCGGGGCTTTGCGACCTGCTTGACGTCCCGATGTCGCTACTGCCCGAAATCACCGGCTGCACGACCAGCGTCGGCACGACCGATCCCGCGCTGTTCGGCGGCGCAATCCCGATCTGCGGCATGGCTGGCGACCAGCAGGCGGCGACGATCGGCCAGGCGTGCCTGTCGCCGGGGCAGACCAAGGCGACCTTTGGCACCGGCGCCTTCATCC
The DNA here is from genome assembly GCF_012274265.1 of Sphingopyxis microcysteis. GTDB lineage: Bacteria > Pseudomonadota > Alphaproteobacteria > Sphingomonadales > Sphingomonadaceae > Sphingopyxis > Sphingopyxis microcysteis. Next base: position 288,400 of record NZ_JAANYY010000002.1, on the reverse strand, counting down.
TGTCGGCAAGCGGCACGACGCGCCCGCATTCGGCCAATCGCCTGCTCGCGACGGTGCTGGTGCAGGAAGGCGACGTACGCTCCTATGCATTGGAGGGATCGGTGTTCGTCGCCGGCAGCCTGATCAAATGGCTGCGCGACGGGCTGGGACTGCTCGCGAGCGCGGGTGAGAGCGAGGGGCTGGCGCGATCGGTCGCCGATAATGGCGGGGTCTATCTGGTCCCTGCCCTCACCGGGCTTGGTGCGCCGCATTGGCGGCCCGATGCGCTCGCGGCGATCTCTGGCCTCAGCTTTGCCAGCACCAAGGCGCATGTCGCGCGCGCCGCGCTGGAGGCGCAGGCGTATCAGGCGCACGACCTGAAAACCGCCTTCGCCGCCGACGGGGTCGACTGGGCGGACCTGCGCATCGACGGCGGCATGGCGGCAAACGACTGGATGGCGCAGGATCTGGCCGACATGCTGGACCTGACCGTCGAACGCCCCGATTTTGTCGAAAGCACCGCGCTTGGCGCGGCGATGCTGGCGGCGACGGGCGCGGGGCTCTACCCCGATCTGGCGAGCGCGGCGAAAGCGATGCGCGGCACCACCACGCGCTTCACCCCCGCGCTGGATGCCGAAAAACGCAAAACGCGCCTTGCCGGGTGGCAAAGCGCGCTTGCAAAGATTTTGGGCTGATCGGCGTCCCCGCGAAGGCGGGGACCGCAGTCGGCCTTGCGCTATGTCGATAGCGGCCCCCGCCTTCGCGGGGGCGACGGCCATCAACGCTTGAGCGACAGACCGCCGAAACGCTTGTTGAACTTCGCAACCTGGCCGCCCGCGTCGAGCAGACGTCCGGTGCCGCCGGTCCAGGCCGGATGCGCGGTGGGATCGATTTCGAGCGTCATGGTGTCGCCCTCTTTGCCCCAGGTCGAGCGCGTCTGATATTCGGTGCCATCGGTCATCTTGACCGTGATCATGTGATAGTCGGGGTGAATGTCTTTTTTCATGTCTTAAGCTCCTGTGCCGCTGGTTACCGACCAGCAGCGTGAGTCTGTGCGTCCGGAAACGCGAAGGTGCGGCCTTTAGTGGCGAAATCCCGATTCCGCAAGTGGGCTTGCGGGTCGCCCTTCCGTCATCCCGGCGAAGGCCGGGATCCCGCCGGGGCGTAAGGATGCACGGGTGATATCCCGGCCTTCGCCAGGATGACGAGAAGGCGTGTTGGCTTAGTCGCTCGGCGGATCGGCAATCATCGCAGTGAACTGGCATTCCGCCGCCAGGACGCCGTCGAGCATCGCCTTGCCCTCGAAACGGCAGACGCTGCGCTTGGCCTGGATGATCGTGGCGTGCAGGTCGAGCAGGCAGCCGGGTTCGACCGGCTTCCGGAACTTCGCCCCGTCGATCGCCATGAAATAGACGAGCTTGCCGGTCCCGGCGAGCCCCATCGATTCGATAGCGAGGACACCGGCGGCCTGCGCCAGCGCCTCGACGATCAAGACGCCGGGCATGATCGGCCGACCGGGGAAATGGCCCTGGAAAAAGGGCTCGTTCATCGTCACCGCCTTGACCGCGTGGATCGACGTGTCGGGCACGATCGAAACCACCCGGTCGACGAGCAGCATCGGATAACGATGCGGCAGCAACGTCAGGATCCGGCGGACGTCCGCCGCTCCCATCGCCCCTGCTGCTTTATCCCCGTCGGACACGATATTAACGCGTCGTCGGCGCGGTGCCGGTCGGCGCCGGTGCGGCGGGCGTGGCGCCCGGCTGCGCCGCACGAGCGGCGTCCATCAGCTGCTGGTTGCGCTGCTGGACCAGCTGGCCCGGCTGGTAACCGGCGGGAACCGCGGTCGATACGGTCGGCAGGATGCGGTTGAGTTCGGTCACGACGGCGTCGGTGATGTCGACATTGTTTTCGCGCGCCAGCACCGCATCGGGGTTGAGCAGCAGGTCGATCTTTTTCGCGACCATTGCGGCGCGGATCGCTTCGTTCATGCGAACGCTGATCTGGTCTTCGACATAGGCGATCGCGAGTTCGATCGGCGCGCCGATCTGCCCGAGTTCCGCCTGCGCCGCCTGGCGCTTGTCCTGAACGGCCTTGCCGGCGGCTTGCAGCGCGGCCTGGTTCTGCGGGGTCTTTTTCGCCTCTTCATTATATTTGGCGATCAGGACGTTGATTTCGGCCTGCAGGGTCTGGCCGCGCGACTGCTGCTGATCGATCTGGGCCTTGTAGGTGGTTTCGATCTGCTGCGAGGCGACCGTAAAGGCGTTCGAGCGCGCGGCCGCAACGCGAACGTCAGCGACGCCGACGCCCTTTGCCTGCGCGATCGCAGGTGCGGAAACGATCGGCGAAACCGACAGCGTGGCGATGGCCAGCGCCGAGGCGACAAGAATTTTCTTCATTAGAATTGGGTTCCTACGTTGAATGAGAAGCGTTTGGTATCATCGCCCTCTTCTTTGCGAAGGGCGTAAGCGAAGTCGATCCGGAAGGGACCGAAGGGGGAGTTCCAGTTGACCCCGGCGCCGACTGCAACGCGCGGCATCCAGCTGTCGCCAAAGAAGCGTTCCTCGAACGGATCGAGGCGCGAGAAGCCGGTCGGACAGCTGGTATATTGGCCGGTACCCGTCGGCACGCCGCCCGGCGGCGTCGTCGTCGTTTCGTCGGCGAACTGGCTGGTTCCCGTCGTCGCGTTGCGGCACAGCGACTTGATCAGGCCAAAGCCCGGCGCGGCGGGATTGGTTTCGCGGAAATTGGCGAGCGTGGTCAGCGTCGGCCGCTTGACGCTGAACACCGAACCGACGTCGAGGAAGATCGACGGCCGCAGCCCCAGTTCCTTGGCCCCGGTGCCGAGCGGGATGTCGAGTTCCAGGCGGCCCTGATAATAAGCGCGGCCGCCGAGCGCGTCGTCGATCTGACCCCGGTCGCGGTCGCCCTCGGTGATCACGATCGGATTGGCGGGGTCGGTATTGTCGACCGAATAGCGGATCACGCGCGGGCCGACGCCGCGAATGTCGAAACCGCGCATCTGCGGTTCGCCGAGGAAGAAGCGGTCGGTCAGGCGCACCTTGTCGCTGCCCGGGGTCGGGGCGCTGCCGAAGGGATAGATATAGCCGCCCTCGGCCGACACGTTGAGGACGAAACGGCTACCCAGGTTGAAGTGCTTCGACGCATTGGCGCGGGTGCGGACATATTTGACGCTGCCGCCGAGACCCGCGAAATCCTGGCTCAAGGACAGCGACTGGCCGCGCGTCGGGCGCAGGCGATTGTCGCGGTCGTCATAGGCCAGCGTGTAGCCGATCAGCGACGTCGTGCGCTTGCCGATCGCATCGCACAGATAGCGCCCGGCGACGAGCGGGTCGCACTGGTTGCCGAAGAAATAGATGCCGCGGTCGAGCGTCACATCGTCATAATTCAGGCTGTAACGTCCGAAGAAGGACATGAATTCGGTGAGCGGCACGCCGGCGTTGAGCTGGAACCCGGTGGTCACCTGCTGGAACGTCGTCTGGCGATCATTGTTGATGAAGTTGAACGAGTTCAGATCGCGGCGATAGATGCTGCCGCCGACCGAGATATTGCGGTCGAACAGATAGGGTTCGGTAAAGCCGAGCTCGACCGACTTCGAATAGCTCGAATAGTTGACCGACGCCTGCAACTGCTGGCCGAGGCCGCGGAAGTTGCGCTGGCGGATCGACGCCTGGAGCAGGAAATTCTCGATCGACGAGAAACCCGCCGACAGCGACAATTCGCCGGTCGGTTTTTCCTCGACATTGGTTTCCAGGATGATGCGGTCGGGGGCGCTGCCCTCCTTGCGCTCGATCTCGAGATTTTCCTGGAAATAACCCAGACTGTTGATGCGGTTTTCGGTACGCTTGATGCCGAAGCTGTTGAAGGCGTCGCCTTCGTTCAGACGGAATTCGCGGCGCACGACCTTGTCGTGGGTCAGCGTGTTGCCGTTGACGTCGATGCGCTCCACGTATGTACGCGGGCTTTCGGCGACGTTGAAGGTGATCTGCATCGTCCGCGTTTCGGCGTCGCGGCGGAATTCAGGGTTGATGTCAGCAAAGGCATAGCCGAACAGGCCGGCGGTTTCGCTCAGGCTTTCGACCGTGTCCTCGACCAGCTTGGCATCATACCAGTCGCCCGTTTTCATCGGCAGCAGCGTCTTCAGCATCTCGGGCTGGAAATCGCGCAATTCGCTCTTCACATCGACGTCGCCGAATTTGTAGCGTTCGCCTTCCTCGACCACATAGGTGATGATGAAGTCCTGCTTGTTGCTGGTCAGCTCGGCGACCGCCGAAATGACGCGGAAATCGGCATAGCCGTTCTGCAGGTAGAACAGACGCAGCTTCTGCTGGTCATAGGCGAGGCGATCGGGGTCGTAGCTGGTGTTCGACGACAGGATCGTCAGCAGCCCCGATTCCTTGGTCGCCATCTCGTCCTTCAGGTCACCGTCGCTGAACTTTTCGTTGCCGATGATGCTGATCTGGCGAACCTTCGACTTCGGCCCCTCGTTGATTTCGAAAACGACGTCGACGCGGTTCTGGTCGAGCGACACCATCTTGGGCTCGACGGTCGCGGCAAAACGGCCCTGCCGCTTGTAGAGTTCGATGATGCGCGCGACGTCGGCGCGGACCTTTGAGCGGGTGAAGATCTGACGCGGCGCGAGTTTGATCTCGGGGCGGATCTTGTCTTCCTTCAGGCGCTTGTTGCCTTCCAGGATGACGCGGTTGATCACCGGGTTTTCAGTGACCTCGATCGTCAGCGCACCATTGTTGTCGGTGATCTGGAAATCCTTGAACAGCTCGGTCGCGGCAAGGTCTTTCAAGGCCTGGTCGAGGATCGATCGGTCATAGCGCTGGCCGACGCGCAGGCGAAGGTACGACAGGATTGTCTGCGCCTCGAGCCGCTGGTTGCCGACGATGGTGATCGACTGGACCGTGGTCGCGGCGGGCGCCGCTTCGGGAGCGGGCGCTGGGACGGTTGGCGGCGCGACCTCCTGCGCCATCACCGGCGCTCCGAGCATCGTTCCTGCCAAAAGGAGGGCCGACAGCTGTGTCCGCGCCGAGAATTTGTGTGAAGCCACGCTGTTCATCCCGAAAAAATAACTCAAAAGCGCCAAGCCCGCCTGACCGCGGGTTCGCGCGCAACTCCCTGCCCCAGACTCGCTAGCCAATCAAGCGCGCGATCCCGTCCCACAGGCCCAATGAGCCCAAATCGTTGAAAGTCACGACCAGCATCAGCGTGACGATCGCCGCAAAGCCGAATCGAAACGCCCATTCCTGTGCCTGCGCAGGCGCCGGGCGGCGCCGCACAGCTTCATAGGCGTAGAAAAGCAAATGGCCTCCATCAAGCATGGGCAATGGCAAGAGGTTGATGAACCCCAGATTGATGGAAATCAGCGCGATGAAGAATATTAGCGACGCCAGCCCCAGCGTGGCCGCCTGGCCCGAAACTTCGGCAATCTTCACGGGGCCGTTCATGTCCTTGATCGACCGGCGCCCGGTCAGGAACTGGCCGAGCACCTCGCCGGTCTGGCGGACGATCTGCCAGGTCTGGCGCAGGCCTACAGCAGGCGCCTCGAGCAAGCTGACCGACTGGATCTGAACCGGCGGCGGCGCCAGCCCGATGATCGCCCGTTCATATTCCTTGCCGAAGGGATCCTTGTCTTTGACCAGCCGAGGGGTCAGCGCGATTGTCCGTTCGCTGCCACCGCTGGCGACGCGGACCTGCATCGTTTCGCCCGGACGGTGGGCGACCGCCATCGGAATGTCGCTGAATACGTCGATGCTGCGCCCATCGATCGCGACGATCCGGTCGCCCGGACGCAGGCCAGCGGCGTCCGCCGCCGACCCCGCCTCGATCCCGCCCGCAACGGGCGGCGTCACTAGCGTTCCGCCCACCCAGGCAAAGCCCGCGAGGATCAATATGGCGAACAGGAAATTGGTCACGGGCCCCGCCGCGACGATCAGCGCGCGTTTCCACACCGGCTGCGCGGGAAAAGTATGCGATTTCTGTTCGGCGGGCAGATGCTGCCATTCGGCGTCGGGCTGGCTGACGGCATCGCGGTCGCCGGCGAACTGGACGTAGCCGCCGAGCGGCAGCCAACCGATCTTCCATTCGGTGCCGCGCTTGTCGGTCCAGCTGACGATCTTACGCCCGAAGCCGATCGAGAAGGTATCAGCCTTCACCCCGCACCAGCGTCCGACGATGTAATGGCCATATTCGTGCACGAACACGAGCGGGCCGAGCACCGCCAGAAATGCGATCGGATAAAGCCAAAGCGGAACGTCAAGCATGTTCATATTGGTCCACAAAGCGTTGGGCAGCCGCACGCGATGCGGCATCGACGCTGAATATATCTTGAAGCGATGACGGCGCGGCGGGTGCATCGGCGTCGATCACGCGGCGCACCGTATCGACGATCGCCGGAAAGGCGATGCGCCCCGCTAGGAAGGCGGCCACCGCCACCTCGTTCGCGGCGTTGAGCTGCGCCGGGCGCGCGCCGCCTGCGGCGATCGCGGCGCGGCAGAGCGCGGTCGCGGGAAAACGCACTTCGTCGGGTGCCTCGAAATCGAGCCGCGCGATCGCCGCGAGGTCGAGCGGCGCGCACGGCGTCGCCATCCGTTGCGGCCAGGCGAGCGCGCTGGCAATCGGGATGCGCATGTCGGGCGAGCCGAGCTGCGCGAGCGTCGAGCAGTCGATATATTCGACTAGGCTGTGGATCACCGATTGCGGGTGGACGAGGATTTCGATCCGGTCGAGGCCGACGGGGAACAGATGGTGCGCCTCAATGAGTTCGAGGCCCTTGTTCATCATCGTGGCCGAATCGACGCTGATCTTGGCCCCCATCGACCAGTTGGGGTGGGCGACCGCCTGCGCGGGGGTCACCGCCGCCATGTCGGCGGCGCTCATCGTGCGGAACGGGCCACCGCTCGCGGTCAGGATGATGCGGCGCACCTGTTCGATTTTGCCGCCAGCGAGACATTGGAAGATCGCATTATGCTCGCTGTCGACCGGCAGGATGGTGGCCCCCGACGTCCGCGCAACGGCGGTCATCAATTCGCCCGCCGACACCAGCGCCTCCTTGTTGGCGAGCGCGACATCATATCCGGCGGCCAGCGCCGCCATCGTCGGGGCGAGGCCTGCGGTGCCGACGATCGCCGCCATGACCAGATCGGTCGGGCGCTGCGCGGCCTCGACCAAGGCATCGGCTCCGGCCGCGACGTCGATGTCGGTGTCGGCCAGCGCATCGCGAAGCTCGCCAAACCGCGCCGCATCGGCGATCACCGCGACATCGGGACGAAATTCCCGCGCGAGCCTTGCCAGTTCGGCGACGTCGCTGTTCGCGGTGAGCACGGTGACCCGCCACGCCGCGCCGTCGCGCCGCACCAGGTCGAGGGTCGATTGCCCCACCGACCCGGTGGCGCCGAACAGCGAAAGGCGGCGCTGCGTCATGTCAGCCCGCCGTCCCGACGCTGAGTTGCCCGAGATACGCCAGCGCGCCGAGCAGCAACGCCACCGGCAGCACGCCATCGACGCGATCGAACAGACCGCCGTGGCCGGGGATGAGCTTGCCCGAATCCTTGACGCCCGCGCGGCGCTTCATCCAGCTTTGCGCGAGGTCGCCCATTTGCGCGAGCAGTCCCATGAACAGGCCGATCCACAGCGGCACGCCGATGATGCCCGCGCGGTCGCCGATGGTGGCGCTGGCGATCAGCGCCGCGACCATGCCGCCGATCAGTCCCGACCAGGTCTTCGACGGGCTGATTTTGGGCGCGAGGCGCGCGCCGCCGAAGGCGCGACCAGCGAAATAAGCGCCGATGTCGGTCGCCCACACCATGCCGAATACCCACAGCGCCGCGGTCATGCCGAGCCGGTCGCGGATGAACCACAGCCCCGCCATCGCGCCGAGCACGAGGATCGGGCCGAGCGCGTTCAGCGCGGCCTTCGCGCCGCCGCCAAGCGTCATCCGCTTGACCAGCTGAAACCACTCGACCAGCACGAGGGCGCCGCCGACGAGCAGGAGCAAGCCGAACGCCAGCCCGCCGAACCACAGCGCGGCACCCGCGATCGCGAACAGGATGATCGCCGACCCAATCCGGGTCCACAGGTCCGATTTTGTCGCGGTTGTCATTGCACGAACTCTTTTCTCAAGCCCCTCCCCTTCAGGGGAGGGGTTGGGGGTGGGGGCTCGCGACCTTGCGCATGGCCGTTGGGCCCCACCCCGCTGCGACTAGCGAACAAGTTCGCAAGTCTCGCTGCCCCTCCCCTGAAGGAGAGGGGTTGGAACGGGGACGAACCGACACGCGAGACCATCACAGCCCCCCATAACGACGGTCGCGCCGCGCGAAATGGTCGAGCGCCGCCTTTAGATCGGCGGGCGTGAAATCGGGCCACAGCTTGTCGGTGAAATAGAGCTCGGCATAGGCCGATTGCCAGAGCAGGAAGTTCGACAGCCGCACTTCGCCCGAGGTGCGGATCAAGAGGTCGAGCGGCGGCATGTCGGCGGTGTCGAGGTGCGCGGCAAGCGTTTCCTCGGTGATCGGACCCTCCGCCGCGGCGGCGGTGGCGGCGCGAACCAGCTCGTCCTGGGCGCCATAGTTGAGCGCGACCGCCAGCGTCGTGCGCTTGTTGCCCGAGGTGCGTTCGAGCGCATTGTCGATGAGCGCGACGACATCGGGCGCGAGCGCGCGCCAGTTGCCGATCACTTTGAGCCGGACATCATTCGCCGCAAATTCGTCGAGGTCGCTGAGGATGAAGCGCTTCATCAGCCCCATCAGGTCGTTGACCTCTTCCTCGGGCCGCTTCCAGTTTTCGGAGCTGAAAGCGTAGAGCGTCATCGCCTCGATCCCGAGGTCGCCCGCGGCGCGCACGATCGTCCGCACCGCCTCGACCCCGGCCTTGTGACCGGCGACGCGGGGCAGCAGGCGTTTTTTCGCCCAGCGGCCATTGCCGTCCATGATGATGGCGACATGGCGTGCGCCGTGACTCATAGATCCTCCCCGGAACGGGGAGCGGGACCACCGAAGGTGGTGGAGGGGCACGCGAGGCCACGCGCGGCGTATGATAGAGGGTGCCCCTCCACCATGCTTCGCATGGTCCCCCTCCCCGTTCCGGGGAGGATCGCGATGGCGGCACCGTCGCGCATCGGCTTAGCCCAGGATTTCCTTTTCCTTGGCAGCCGCGGCGGCATCGATTTCGGCGATCGTCGCGTCGGTCAGCTTTTGCACCTCGGTCTCGTGGCGCTTGCGCTCGTCCTCGCTGATTTCCTTCTTGTTCTCGTCGGCCTTCAGATTGTCCATGCCGTCGCGGCGGACGTTGCGCACTGCAACGCGCGCCTTTTCGGCATATTGGCCGGCGAGCTTCGACAGCTCCTTGCGGCGCTCCTGCGTCATTTCGGGGATCGGCAGGCGCAGCATCTGGCCGTCGACGATCGGGTTGAGCCCGAGCCCGGCCGAGCGGATCGCCTTGTCGACCGGGCCGACGTTCGACTTGTCCCACACCTGCACCGACAGCATGCGCGGTTCGGGCGCGCTGACCGACGCGACCTGGTTGAGCGGCATGTGGCTGCCATAAACCTCGACCGTCACCGGATCGAGCAGCGCGGTGTGCGCGCGCCCGGTGCGCAGGCCCGAAAGGTCGCTTTTGAGCGATTCGACCGCACCGTGCATGCGGCGTTCGAGGTCGGCCTTGTCATATTTCGCCATCGTCTTGTCCTCTCTTATGCTTTGGCTCAGGCGGTCGCGGCGGCATCGGTGACGACGGTCGAAACCCCCTCGCCCGCCAGCACGCGCGCCAGATTGCCGGCTTCGCGAATGTTGAATACGACGATCGGGATCTGATTGTCGCGGCACAGCGCCACCGCGCTCGCGTCCATCACCTTCAGATTGTCGGCGAGCACCCGGTCGTAGCTCAGCGTGTCGTAACGGACCGCCGACTTATCCTTTTTGGGGTCGGCATTATAGACACCATCGACACTGGTACCCTTCAAGAGCGCGTCGCACTTCATTTCGGCGGCGCGGAGCGCGGCGCCGCTGTCGGTGGTAAAATAAGGCGCGCCGACGCCCGCGGCGAAGATCACCACGCGGCCCTTCTCCAGATGGCGTTCGGCGCGGCGGCGGATGACGGGTTCGCATACCTTGTCCATCTCGATCGCCGACTGGACGCGCGTCTGGACGCCCAGCTGTTCGAGCGCATTTTGCATCGCCAGCGCGTTCATCACGGTCGCAAGCATGCCCATATAATCGGCCTGCGCCCGGTCCATGCCCTTGGCAGCGCCCGCCATGCCGCGGAAGATGTTGCCGCCGCCGATGACGAGGCAGATTTCGAGCCCGCGATCCTTGGCTTCCTTGACCTCGGCGGCCATGCTCGCGACGGTTTCGGGGTCGATGCCGAACGGGGTCGAACCCATTAACGCCTCGCCCGACAGCTTGAGCAAAACGCGTTTCATGCCGGGTAGAGCCATGTCGGGGGGAACCTCTTTGGGAATTAGATACGCGAATGGCGCGCACCCTAGTGAAGGCGCGCGCCATTGCCAAGCGGACTGCGGCGTTGTGCGGACAGCATTTCCCAAGTCGTCACCCCGGACTTGATCCGGGGTCCATGCGGCGAGGCCGGAGTGGATGCCGGATCAAGTCCGGCATGACGAACGCTGGGAAAAAATGCTGACCGAAGCCCGCAGCCCAATTCTTCTGTTAAACGCCGGCGACCGCCGCGACTTCCGCCGCGAAATCGCTTTCTTCCTTCTCGATGCCTTCGCCGAGCTGGAAGCGGGTGAAGCCCTTGAGCGTGATCGTCGCGCCAACGTCCTTGCCGGCAGCGGCGACGACTTCGGCGACCGGGGTCTTGCCGTCCATCACGAACAGCTGCGACAGCAGCGCGTTTTCCTTGCGGAATTTCGCGATCGCGCCATCGACCATCTTCGACACGATGTCGGCGGGCTTGCCCGACTGCGCGGCCTTTTCCTCGGCGATCGCGCGTTCGCGCGCGACGAGGTCGGCGTCGAGGTCGTCGCCGTTCAGCGCCAGCGGGTTGGCGGCGGCGACGTGCATCGCGAGCTGCTTGCCGAGCGGTTCGAGGACGTCGGCGCCCGCGGTCGATTCGAGCGCGACGAGCACGCCGATCTTGCCCATGCCGGGCGCGGCAGCGTTGTGGACATAGCCGGTCACGACGCCCGAGCCGACCGACACGATCGCAGTGCGGCGGAGCGACTGGTTCTCACCGATCGTGGCGATATTCTGCGTCAGCGCCTCGGCGACGGTACCGCCGGTCGGATAAGCGGCAGCGCCAAGCGCTTCGATGTCGGTGATGCTGCCGGCGAGCGCGACATTGGTGACGTCGCGGACGAAGCCCTGGAACTGTTCGTTCTTGGCGACGAAGTCGGTTTCGCTGTTCACTTCGACCATCGCACCGCGCGTGCCGTCGGTGGCAACGCCGACGAGACCTTCGGCGGCGACGCGGCCAGCCTTCTTGGCGGCGGCGGCGAGACCCTTGGTGCGCAGCCAGTCGATCGACGCTTCGATGTCGCCGCCATTTTCGGCGAGCGCCTTTTTGCAGTCCATCATGCCGGCGCCGGTGCGGTCGCGCAGTTCCTTGACGAGAGCGGCCGTAATTTCAGCCATGGGATATTCCTTTCCAAAAGGGCGGGCCCGTTTCGGCCCGCGGGACGTCCGCGCGCATGGCGGGACGACAAGTAAAAACGATGACGGGACAGCGTCGGGCAGAGCCGCGCCGTCCCGTCATGCGCAAAGCGGATTAAGCGTCGCTCTGGCGTTCGGTTTCGGCGGCCGCTTCGGCCGGAACCTGTTCATCTTCGGTCACAGCCGCTTCGACGAGCACGGGTTCGGCAACGGGTTCGACCGCCGCACCCAGATCTTCGCCGCGATCGGCGCGCGCCTGCTGGCCGCCACGCGTCGCGGCCTGAGCGATCGCGTCGCAGTAGAGACGGATCGCGCGGGCGGCGTCATCGTTCGCCGGAACCGGGAAGGCGATGCCGTCGGGCGAGACGTTCGAATCGAGGATCGCGACGACCGGAATGCCAAGGACGTTGGCTTCCTTGATCGCCAGCTCTTCCTTGTTCGCGTCGATCACGAACATCACGTCGGGAATGCCGCCCATGTCGCGGATGCCGCCAAGGCTCATTTCGAGCTTGTCGCGTTCGCGCGTCTTGTTGAGCACTTCCTTCTTGGTCAGGCCCGAGGTGTCGCCCGAAAGCTGTTCCTCGAGGGTCTTGAGACGCTTGATCGAGTTCGAGATCGTCTTCCAGTTGGTGAGCATGCCGCCCAGCCAGCGGTGGTTGACGAAGTGCTGACCCGAAGCGCGTGCGGCGTCGGCGATCGGACCCTGCGCCTGGCGCTTGGTGCCGACGAACAGCACCTTGCCGCCCGACGCCGCCGAGGAGGCGACGAATTCGAGCGCGCGCGCAAAAAGCGGCACGGTCTGCGACAGGTCGAGGATGTGGATGCCGTTGCGCGCGCCGAAGATATACGGCTTCATGCGCGGGTTCCAGCGGTGGGTCTGGTGGCCGAAGTGGGCGCCAGCCTCGATAAGATTCTGCATCGTGACGACAGGTGCCGCCATGGTCTTTCTCCTTCCGGTTGGTCCTCTGGAAAGCAAGAACCAGGGGTCGCAAGCGACGATCCCGGCACCGGTTTATGTGCGCCTTCCATGTGGAATGGGCGGCCCGTTAGCGGCCTTGGCGGTCAAAAGCAAGCGTCGAGCGCGGCTTTGCGACGAGCCGCGGGCGCACCCCGCCGATCGATCCGGCGACAATTTGACTCGGTTCGTCGCAAAACAGTTGAGAACAAATCAAGAACATGCAACTAAAAGCCAAGCGAAACCGTCATTCCGGTCGGAAAGGTTTCGTTAACGAAAACCCGGAAGGACAGATCATGGTTCAGGTCGCAGCCGCACTCCTCTTTGCCCTCGCCGCCGGACTCGGCATCACGGTGATCCTGGCGATGCTGAAATCGAATGAGGCCGCGATCCTGTCGGCGCTGCTTGGCGAAGGCGCTTTCCCGGTCGCCACGTCACCCGAATCGGACCCCGCGGTCACCGCGCTGCCGATCCACCGGACAAATGCGCGCCGCGCTGTCCCGCGCCGGGTGCCCGTCGCCATGACGGCTCGTCCGCAGTTCAGCCGCGCCGCCTGACCCGCGCATAGCTGGCCAGCCCGAACGGCAGCGTCGCCGCATAGATTGCGCAGACCGCCAGCAGGGTCAGCCAAGGCGCCGTCACCAGCGCGGCACCGAGCAACCCGACCCCCGCCAGCGCGAACAGCCGCCACGACCGGCGCAGGCGGATCGAGGCCCAGCTGTAAGTCGGGATTGCCGAGATCATCAGCATCGCGACGGCCAGTGCCCACGGCATCACCACATACCATTCGCGGAACAGTTCATTGCCCGTGGTCAGCCACAGATAGACGGGGACGAAGGACAGGCCGGCGCCTGCCGGGGCGGGGATACCGGTGTTGAAGCCCGCCGACTTGTGTGGCTGAAAATCGGCATCCATGCGCGAGTTGAAGCGCGCGAGGCGGAGCGCGCAACAGACCGCGAGCGCGAGCGCCGCGGTCCAGCCGAATTTCGGCGCGTCCTGAAGCGACCACAGGAACAGGATCATCGCGGGCGCCACGCCGAAGGCGATGACGTCCGACAGCGAATCAAGCTCGGCGCCGAATTTGCTCTGCGCGCGCAGCAGCCGGGCGATGCGCCCGTCCATCCCGTCGAGCACCCCGGCAAAGATCACCGCGGCGATCGCCAGCTCGAACTGCCCGCCAATCGCGAAGCGCACCCCGGTCAGGCCGAAACAGAGCGCCAGCACGGTGATCGCATTGGGCGCGAAGGCGCGGAGGCTGATGCCGCCGATGCGGCGCCCGGCAGCGTCGGGGGCGATCTGCTGGTCTTCGCTCACCCTATTGCCCGATGCCGTCGATCATGACCGCCTGGCCGATCCGCGCGATCACGGTTTCGCCCGCCAGCGTCCGCTGTCCGAGCAGCACCTGCGGCGTCGTACCGGCGGGCAGATAGACGTCGACGCGGCTGCCGAAACGAATGAGGCCGACGCGCTGGCCGGTGGCGAGATCGTTGCCCATGGTGACGAACGGCATGATCCGCCGCGCAACCAGTCCCGCAATCTGGGTGAAGCCGATCCGCACCCCGTCGGCGCGTTCGACGACGAAATGCTGGCGTTCATTCTCCTCGCTCGCCTTGTCGAGATCGGCGTTGAGGAATTTTCCGGGAATATACACCAGCTTGCGCAGCGTTCCTGCCACCGGCGTGCGGTTGATGTGGACATCGAACACGCTCATGAAAATCGACACGCGCAGCATCGGTGCGTCGCCGATCCCGTCGGCGCCCGCGATCTCGGGCGGCGGCGCGACTTCGGCGATCTGGGTGATCAACCCGTCGGCAGGTGCGATGACGACGTCGCTGCCGGTCGGCGTAACGCGAACCGGATCGCGGAAGAAGGCGCCGACCCACAAGGTCACCCCGAACATCAGCCAGCCGACAATTTCCCAGCCGAGCAGCCAGAAGCACAGCGTGACGATACCGGCGATGAGCAGGAACTTGCGGCCTTCGGGATGGATCGACGGCCATTGCCACTTGATGCCGCCACCGGGGCGGTTGGAAGAGATGATATTGGACATGGCCGTTCTTCTAGGGGGCGCACCTGATACTGACAATGGATAAGGCACGTCCCGGGTTCCGGACCGCCGCCACCACGCCCATTGATCAATGGCGCCGCTTTGCCTAAGGCCCGCTGCAACTCCGACTCCCCAAGGATAAAGGCTGAACGCATGGGCAAGATCAAGGTAGCCAACCCGGTCGTCGAACTCGACGGCGACGAAATGACCCGGATCATCTGGCAATGGATCCGCGAGCGGTTGATCCTGCCCTATCTCGACATCGACCTGCATTATTACGACCTCGGCATCGAGGAACGCGACCGCACCGACGACAAGATCACCGTCGAAGCCGCGAACGCGATCAAGAAATATGGCGTCGGCGTCAAATGCGCGACGATCACCCCCGACGAAGCCCGCGTCGAGGAATTTGGCCTGAAGAAAATGTGGAAGTCGCCGAACGGCACGATCCGCAACATCCTGGGCGGCGTGGTGTTCCGCGAACCGATCGTGATGCGCAACGTCCCGCGGCTCGTCCCCGGCTGGACCGACCCGATCGTCGTCGGGCGTCATGCGTTCGGCGACCAATATAAGGCGACCGATTTCCGCGTCCCCGGCCCCGGCAAGCTGCGCCTGGTGTTCGAGGGCGAGGACGGCACCGTGATCGACGAGGAAGTGTTCCAGTTCCCGACCTCGGGCGTCGCGATGGGGATGTACAACCTCGACGATTCGATCCGCGACTTCGCACGCGCCAGCCTGAACTATGGCCTCGCCCGCGAATGGCCGGTGTATCTGTCGACCAAGAACACGATCCTGAAAGCCTATGACGGGCGGTTCAAGGACCTGTTCGAGGAAGTGTTCAACGCCGAATTCAAGGCGAAGTTCGACGCGCTCGGCATCGTTTACGAACATCGCCTGATCGACGACATGGTCGCCTCAGCGCTGAAATGGTCGGGCAAGTTCGTCTGGGCCTGCAAGAATTACGACGGCGACGTCCAGTCGGACACCGTGGCGCAGGGCTTTGGCTCGCTCGGGCTGATGACCAGCGTGCTGATGACCCCCGACGGCCAGACCGTCGAATCCGAGGCCGCGCACGGCACCGTCACCCGCCACTACCGCATGCACCAGCAGGGCAAGGCGACCTCGACCAACCCGATCGCGTCGATCTTTGCCTGGACCGGCGGGCTGAAGCACCGCGGCAAGCTCGATGGCAATGACGCGCTGATCAAATTCGCCGACGATCTGGAAAAGGTCTGCGTCGCGACGGTCGAAAGCGGCAAGATGACCAAGGATCTGGCGCTGCTGATCGGCCCCGACCAGAATTGGCTGACCACCGAGGGCTTCTTCGAGGCGATCGTGGAGAATCTTGACGCCAAGATGGGGAGCTGACCTAATTTCGTCATCCCGGCGAAGGCCGGGATCTCGCCGGTGCGTAAACACGCGAGGGTGAGACCCCGGCCTTCGCCGGGATGACGGCTTAGATGTGGCTTATAACCACCTAGCCAACCGGGGCCGGCCTGCATAAGGTCGGCCCCTATGGTATCGGAAACCGAAACTTCAGCCATCGGCAACGCGCTGGTGGTGCTCGGCGCCGCGGGCATCGTCATCCCGGCGTTCGCGCGCTTTCGTCTGCCCCCCGTCATCGGCTTTATCCTGGTCGGACTGCTTGTCGGGCCGTCGGGCCTGGGCGCGCTCGCGGGCGATTACCCGTGGCTGGAGCATGTCACGATCGGCTCGCCCGACGACATCGCGCTGTTCGCCGAATTCGGCATCATCCTGCTGTTGTTCTCGATCGGGCTCGAACTGTCATTCCGGCGGCTGTGGTCGCTGCGCAAGCTCGTGTTCGGGGTCGGCGCCGCGGAGTTGCTGATCGGTGGGGCGATATTGGGCGGCGGCCTGTGGCTGCTCGGCGGGCTTTCGACCCCCGCGGCTTTCGGCCTCGGCATCGCGCTGGCGCTGTCGTCGACCGCGCTGGTGCTGCCGATGGTCGGCACCAAATCGGCGGTCGGCCGCGCGTCATTTTCCATGTTGCTGTTCGAGGATCTGGCGATCGTTCCGATCATCTTCATCCTCGGCGCCTTTGCCCCCAATCCGGCGGGTGACAGCACCGAATTGCTGCTGACCACCCTGTGGCAGGGAGCGCTGGTCGTTGCCGTTCTCGCGGTCGCTGGCTGGTTCCTGCTCCCGCGCATTTTCGCGCAGGCGGCGCGCGCCAAGGATCCCGAGCTGTTCCTTGCCGCCAGCCTGCTGGTGGTCATCGTCGCCGCGCTGGCGACCGCCGCCGTCGGCCTGTCGCCGATCGTCGGGGCGCTGCTCGCCGGGCTGATGATCGCCGAAACCGAATATCATGGCGAGGTCGAGGCGATCACCGCGCCGTTCAAGGGACTGGCGCTGGGGGTGTTTCTGATCAGCGTCGGCATGGGGCTGAACCTCAAGACGATCGCCGAGCAATGGCCGATGCTGGTCGCCGCCGTGGTCGGCGTCGTCGCCATCAAGGCGACCGTGACCGCGCTGCTGCTGCGCTTTTCGGGTGCGCGCCGCGGAACGGCAGCCGAGGTCGGTCTGTTGATGGCGAGCCCGTCCGAAACGACGCTGATCGTGCTGACCGCGGCGCTGACCGCCGGATTGATCGACCCCGAAACCGCCAGCTTCTGGCAACTGGTGACGGCGATCGGCCTGACGATCACGCCGTTGCTGGCGCGCATCGGCCACGACATCGCGCGGCGGATCGAGATGCGGAGCGGCGAACTTCCCGAAGAAGAAACGGTCGCGGCGCGCACGATGATCATCGGGTTCGGGCGCGTCGGCCGGACCGTCGCTGAACTGCTGCGCGAACATGGGCGTCCCTATGTCGCGGTCGACGCCGACATCGACACGGTGGCGGCGGCACGGCGCGAAGGATTTTCGGTGCGCTTTGCCGACGTCGCCCGGCCCGGCAGCCTCGACAAGCTGGGGATCGAAAGCGCCGACGCGATCGTGCTGACGATGGACGATCCGGTGCAGCAGTTGCGGATGACCAAGCAGTTGCGGCAGAAATTTCCCGGGCTGCCGATCATCAGCCGCGCGCGCGACGCCGACCATGCCGCGGCGCTGTATCAGGCGGGGGCAAGCGACGCGGTGCCCGAAACGCTCGAAAGCTCGTTGCAACTCGCCGAAGCGGTGCTGATCGACCTCGGCGTCGCGATGGGACCGGTGATCGCGTCGATCCACGACGTGCGCGCCAAGATGCGGCGCGACATCATGACCAAGGGCGAGCTGGACCGCGAACCGCGCATTCGCAAGGTACGCCGCCCGGCGACGGGCGAGGAAGCGGCTTAACGCACTTCGCCTCCCCATATCCGTAGCCCTGAGCTTGTCGAAGGGCGCTTCTCGGATAGGCGCCCTTCGACAAGCTCAGGGCTACGGATCGTTTGAACGGGTCCGATGTTAACGCCCGCCCGCCGATGGCGATGCGGTCGCCGCGCCCAGTGCCGATGCGTCGGCCAGCGTCATCCCCTTGGGCAGGATTGCCAGCGACCATTGCCGCTGCGGGGTCAGATATTGGCGCGCCAGCCGCTGGACGTCGGCGGCGGTGACCGCGGCAATATCGTCCTGCATCGACAGTGCGGCGGCGGTCACACGCGGATCGCGCGTCGCGCCCTCGAGCAGGAACATCCAGTAGACATTGCCGGTCGACGCGCGCGCGACCTGTTCGCGGATCGGGACGGCGTTACGCGTCAGCTCGTCGGCGCTGACCGGCGTCGCAACCAGATCGGCGGCAATGTCGCGCGCGATGCCATAGAAACGGTCGAGGTCCTTGGGCGCGAGCAGGCTGCCGACGAGCAGGTAGCCGCCGCTGTCGAACCCCGTCGGCCAATGGCTGTCCACCACGGGGCCGTAGCTCGCGCCCTGTTCGGCGCGCAGCCGGTCGAACAGCCGATCGTTGAACACCGCGGCGAGCACCTCCAGCCCGCGCGCGTCGCGCGGATTGGCGAGGCCGCCGCCGGTCTGCCACGCGGTCATTGCCGCCGCCTGCCCCTGCTCGCCGCGATGATAGGCGATCTCGGGCGTTTTGGCGGGCTTGGCAAAATCGACGCGCTGGCCGCCGGTGGGTGCCAGTATCTTTCGCGGCGGCAAGGCACCGAGCGTATTCGCCAGAATCTGACGATAATCGACCGCTTCCAGATCGCCGAAAATCTGCACCTCGATCGGGCCGCTGGCGAGCCGCGGTTCCCAGAAGGCGCGGAAAGCGGCGGGGGTCAGCGCCGCGATCGCAGCCTTGTCGGGCGCCGCCCAGCGCGCGTCATTGCCGGTCAGCCAGCCGCGCAGATTGCGGTCCAGCACCGCATTGGGGGTCGCGTCGTTGAGATCATAGCCGGTGAGGTAACCGATGCGCAGACGCTCGACCGGCGCCGCATCCCAGCGCGGTAACGCCAGCTTGCCCGCGATCAGCCGCATCTGGTCGGCGAGATCGGCGGGCTTGCTTTCCGCCGACAATTCGAACGCATCGTCATCGATCGCGAAATTCAGCTGGATCTGGCGGCCATTGGTCAGCTGGTCGATCTCATTCTGGCCCCACGGCCCGATGCCGCTGGCGACCAGCGCATAATCGCCGGTCCACAGCAGGTTCGGCGCGTCGGCGGCGACGCTGCGGTTGCCGGTGCCAAAGCGGACGTTGACGCGCACCTTGCCGGGTTCGACCTTGTTGTTCGACACCAGCGCGGTGACGCCATTGGCGAATTCGATCCGTTCGGCGCGCAGCCCGAGCAGGCTGTTGGTCGAGGTGATCGTGCCCGGCGTCCCGAACGCGGGCAGTTGTTCAAAATCGGCCTGAACCGCCGCCAGCCGGTCGTCGCGCGCGGTCACCGGCGCCTTCAGCGCCGCGAGCACCGCAGCATCACCCCCCGCCGCAGTCGGGGTGGTCAGCACCGCGCGGGTGACCGGCGCGGCAAAGATCGCCTTGCTGATGTCGAGCATCACCTGCGGCGTCGCCGAGGCGCGGATCGCCTTGAACATGTCGACCTGCCCCTGCGGGCTGGTTACCGTTTCGGCAATGTCGACCGCGCGGACCATGTCATCGGCCAGCCGCGCGCCGGGTTCGTTGCGCGCATTTTCCAGTTCCTTTTGCAGGAACGCTTCGATTTCGTTGGCTTCGCGGTCGATGTCGGCCTGCGATGGCGGGTTGGTGACGGCATCGGCGATCACCCCGCGCACATCGGCCAGCGCGGCTTTCCAGTCGCTCAAGGGGACGATCGATGCCATGGTGACGTCGGCGCTGCGGCTGACATATTGCTGTTCGACGGTGGCTACCAGGTAGCTGCCGCCGCTGCGCGCGCGGTTTTCCAGCCGCCGGTTAACCAGCGCCTGGGCGATGAATTCCAGATACAGCCGCCGGGTATTTTCCACCGTATCGATGCGCCGTTGCCACGGCCGCACCATCGCCAGTGTCAGCGCGAGCGGCTGGTTCGGCTCGACAATCTCGCGCGCGGCGGGCGCCGCCGGGTCGGGCTTGCCGAAATCGGGATCGACCGGGTTCGGACCCTCGGCGCGCCAGTCACCATAATATTTGGCGACGAGCCGCGCCAGTTCGGCGGGTTCGGCATCGCCGACGATGACCACCACCGCACGTTCGGGGCGGTACCAGCGGTTGTGAAACGCCGCGACCGACGTCGCGCTCGCCTTGCCGAGCGATGCGGTGGTGCCGATCGGCGAGCGGTCGCCAAGCAGCTGGCCCGCAAACAGATGCGCGTTGGTCGCGTCGGCAATCCGTTTTTGCGGGCCGTCCGATTCGCGCAGTTCGGACATCACCACGCCGCGCTCGGCGGCGACCGCGAGTTCCGAAATTCGCGGTTCGCGGATCATCCCCGACAGCAATTTCATGCTTTCGTCGAGATTGGCGGGTGTCACGCTGGGCAGGTCGAGTTGGTACACGGTCTGCGTCGGAGTGGTTTGCGCGTTGGAATCGCTGCCAAAGGTCACCCCGAACCGCTGCCAGATACGTTTGGCTTCGCCGTCGGGAATATGTTCGGAACCGCGAAAGGTCAGATGTTCGAGCAAATGCGCATAGCCGCGCTCCTGTTCGGTTTCGAACATCGATCCGACATCCATCCGCACCCGGATCGACACCTGCCCGGGCGGTACGCCATTGTTGCGCACCGCGTAGCGCACGCCATTGGGGAGAACGCCGAACTGCCAAGCGGTGTCGCGCGGGATGTCGCTGCCCGCATAGAGCCAGTCGCTGTTTGCCGTCTGGCTGGTCGCCGTGGCCGGCGCCGCGCTGCCCTGTGCGGCCGCCGCGAGCGGGGCCAGCAGCAGCGCAGCGACGCCGACGAACAAAAAGGATCGAGAAAAACGAAGCGACGCGCGCGCGGGGGCATAGGACATTGCGCCATCTTAACCGGTTCCAACCTTGCTGGCCACTGAACTGTCGCGGTGCTTGTCCTGTCGGCGGCGGCGGCCTAGCCAGTGATCATGACCGCTTCACCGCCCTCCCCGCCGATCGCCGCGCTCATCCAGATGACGAGCGGTACCGACCCACAGCGCAACCTGGCGACGATCGATCGCGCGATGGCCGATGCGGCGGCGCGCGGCGCGGCGATGGCTTTCCTGCCCGAAATGTCGCTGCTGCTCGACCGCGATCGGGCGCGATCGGGCGCGCATATCGTCCGCGAGGCCGATAGCCCCTGGCCCACCGCACTACAGGACATGGCGCAGAAGCATGGGCTGTGGCTCCATTCGGGGTCGATGCCCCTGCTTGCCGACGACGGAAAGCGGCGCGTCAACCGCAGCCATGTGATCGCCGCCGATGGCAGCATCCGAGCGCGCTATGACAAGATCCACATGTTCGACGTGACCTTGCCATCGGGTGAGAATTGGACCGAATCGGCGGCCTATGCCGGGGGCGATACACTGACGGTCGTCGATACCCCGCTGGGCCGGTTAGGCCTGAGCATCTGTTATGATTTGCGGTTTCCGGAACTTTACCGGGCGCTCGTCGGTCAGGGCGCGACGCTGGTCGCAATCCCCGCCGCTTTCACGGTGTCGACGGGCGAAGCACACTGGCATGTGCTGATGCGCGCGCGGGCGATCGAAACCGGGTGCCATATCCTGGCAGCGGCACAAAGCGGGCTTCATGACGATGGCCGCGCGACCTATGGCCACAGCCTGATCGTCGATCCGTGGGGGGCGGTGCTGGCGGATGGCGGCACGGTCGAGGGTGAAGCCGGGTATCGCATCGTGTCGGCGCCGATCGACAGCGCTGCGACGGACCGCGCCCGGCAAGCGATTCCCCTGGACCGTTCCCGGGAGATGCGCGGCATCACATTATAGGCGATGCGCAATCGCGCTTGCGGAACCCATTGTGGTCAGGGTCGGCAAACATCCATCGGCGCCGCTGATACAGCCACTACGGACGCACAAAAGGCCCCGAGCGCAGCTCGGAGCCTTTTGGTATCTTTAGCGATCAGCCGAAAATTACGGGCTGGTCGGCGAGTCGTCGTTGTTGTCCGACGCGATGATGATGCCGCCGATGATGGCAGCCAGCGCGACGATAGCGATGATCCAGCTGGTGCCGCCTTCGAGCTCGCTCTGGCCGTCAACGGCCGAAGCTGCACGGGCTGCGGGAGCGGCCGACGCGGCAACCGGGGCTGCAATCATCGAGGTCGCTGCGAGAGAGATCGCAGCCTTTTTGAGCAGGTTCATTATATTCTCCGTCCACTGGATTAGTCTTGTCGAATCGCACCAGGGAAATCCCCAACACTCATCTGCGAGGCCGTCTTAGGCACAGCGTTCAGCAAATGCAACGACGATTTGCCCTAGTCCGGCAATTCTTACCAAATTGCTAAATAGAGAGAAACTTGTTGCAAAAAGGTCACTAGCCCCGGCGAACACGCTCAAAAGATTCGCTTGTCACCGGGTATCCCAAATGCCCCGGAATGCACAAAAACGCCTGCCCTTCGCGATCCTCGATCCATGGTGTCACGAGATCGATCGGAAACTGCCTCGCATGATCCGAAAATCTCGCAAAATCAGGTGCCTGCGCCAATTTTTCGAGATTTCGGCGGGTCGGAAAAATGACCGAGACCTCGCCGCTGTCGGCCATCGCCAGTGTGTTCGTCGCGGTGGCCCAGAAAATATGGCTGTGCTCAGCCTCCTCGACCGTCAGTTCGTGGCTGTGCGGCGGCGCGTTAACGGCATAGAATCGCGTGTCAAATGTCCGCGCTTCCTTGAAGTTCGGGCACCAGCGCGCGAAGGGAACCAATGAATCCAAGGCGATTCGATCGCCGCGCGCCGCCAGCATGTCCGACAGCAGCGTGCCGGCGAGCAAGGCGCGGCGCACGTCGGGAACGTCACGGTCCGCCAGCCCCGGCCAGCCGACCGCGAGCCCGGTTTCCTCGAGCGTTTCGCGCAGCGCCGCCACCCGCGCCGCGCCGTCGGCTTCGGCAAGATCGGGCGCGTGCTGGCGCGCCACGAGATAGTCGTCGGGATCGACGCGCCCGCCGGGGAAAACGACCGCGCCGGCAGCAAAGGCCATGTTCGTCGAGCGCTTGACCATCAGGATTTCGTCGGGACCGCCGTCGTCCGACGGCCGCATGATGACCAGCGTGGCCGCAGGGATCGCGCCGTCGGGCAAATTTTCGGAGGTCGGTGATGATGGGACGGGGCTGCTCATCGACCGAGCGATAACCGGGCCATCGCCGCTTGTCATCCCGGCATTGCGGCCGCCGCGATGCGGGTGCAAGATGTCCGCCGACCGATAAAGGGGAGCAGGACATTGGGAATCGTCGAGATTTTGGGCGTCGCCGGTAGCCTGAGCCTGCTCGCCGGTTGGCGGCTCTATCTGACCATATTGGCCACCGGCACCGCGATGCATTTCGGTTGGCTGCCGCTGCCCGAACATCTCGCGGCGTTGCAGGTACTGGCGAACCCGTGGGTGCTGGGGGTCGCGGCGATCGGGACGCTCGCCGAATTCCTGGCCGACAAGATCGCGTGGGTGGATTCGGTGTGGGACATGGTTCACAGCGTGATCCGCCCGCTCGGCGGCGCCTTGCTTGCGCTTGCGCTCGTCGACGCGTCCGATCCGACCTGGCAGGTGATCGCCTTTCTGCTCGGCGGCGGCGGCGCCCTGCTGAGCCACGGCGCCAAGGCGACGACGCGCGCCGTCGTCAATGCCAGCCCCGAACCTTTCAGCAATGCGGTGGTCTCGACCGGCGAGGATGTCGCGACCGGCGGCCTGCTCGCACTGGCGATCGCCTTCCCTCCGCTCGCAATCCTGATCGCGGCCGTGATGGCCGTCGCCGCGGTCGTCGTCATCATCGCGCTGCGCCGCCTGCTCCTCAACATCAAGGCGACGCTGAAGCGCGCGCTGGGCGATGAGGCTCCGCGAACCGACGGGGGACCGCCCTCCTAGGGACAACTCCGGCCAAACTGAATCATAGCCCAGAACTCGTCGAAGGGCGCTTATCCGAGAAGCGCCCTTCGACAAGCTTAGGGCTATGGCGACGAATGATGCCGTCTATTCGGGACAAACCTCTGAGCCAAACCCTAGGCGGCGCCCGGCAACAACTGCTTCAGCGGCGTTTCGGTGTCGGCGAGCTGCTCGGCGGTCGCCACCACTCCCGCGGTGACGATCATCCGGCCCTGGACATAATCCTTGGTGGCGTTGACGCAGTCGATCGCGATCACCTTGCCCGCCTTCAGATAGATCACCGAAAAGCTGCGCGTCGCCGGGTCGCCGCGCATCACGGCGCGGTCGTGGCCGGTCGACAGCCCTGCGGTCTGAAGCTTGAGGTCATATTGGTTCGACCAGAACCACGGAATCGCGTGATAGGGCGCTTCGTCGCCGACGATACCCTTCGCGACGACATTCGCCTGGTCATTGGCGTTCTGAACCGATTCCAGGCGGATCACGACGCCTTCGGCATAGTCATTTTCATGCGCGGCGCAGTCGCCGATGGCATAGATATCGGGCAGGCTGGTCTTGCACAGGCGATCGACCAGCACACCGTTGCCGCCATTGGCTCCCGCGGCGATCAGCGGCTCGACGGCGGGAATGATGCCGATGCCGACAATGACCAGGTCGGCGGCGATGGCCTCGCCATCCGCCAGCCGCACCCCGGTCACATGATCGCTGCCTTCGATCGCCTCGACCGCGACCCCGAGCCGGAGGTCGACGCCATGATCGCGATGTTCGCGTTCGTAGAAGCGCGACAGTTCGGTCCCGGCAACGCGCGCCAACACCCGATCGAGCGCTTCGAGCAGGACGACCTTCTTGCCTGCCTTGCGCAGCACCGCCGCGGCTTCCAGCCCGATATAACCGCCGCCGATCACGACGATCTGATTTGCAGTTTCCGACGCAGCCTTCATCGCATCGGCATCGGCCTTGGTCCGTACGCCCTGTACGCCGGGCAGGTCACCGCCCGGGATGGGGAGCATCCGGGGCGATCCGCCGGTCGCCCAGACGAGCTTGCCATAGCCGATCGTCTCGCCGCCATCGGTGGTGACCGCATGCGCTGCCGGATCGACAGCGACGACGCGCTTGCCGAGCAGCATCGTCACCTCGCGCTCGTCCCAATATTTGGCGGGGCGCAGCTGGATCCGTTCGAATTCCTTCTCGCCCGCGAAATATTCCTTCGAGAGCGGCGGGCGTTCATAGGGAAGCTCGGGCTCGTCGCCGATAATCGCGATGCTGCCGGTGAATTTCTGCGTGCGCAGCATGATCGCGACCTGCGCCCCGCCATGGCCAGCGCCGACAATCACCACGTCAAAATGCATCGCTCGCTCTCCCGCTTTTCAAGCGCGTCCCCTTGCACGGCGACGTAACGGAAACAAGGCGGTTCGCCCTGCGACGCGGGCAAGAAAAACTTCGCGCTGCGGAGGCTCAGAACCGATGGCGGCGTCAGCCGCGGCGCGCGAGCCGGGCCCGGATCGCCGCGGTATAGGTGCGGCCGACGCGCAATTCGGTGCCATCGTTCAGCACCGCGATCAGCGAGTGAAACTGCCCGGCCTTGACGCGATCGACCGCATCGATACGCACCATCGTGCTGCGGTGGATGCGCTGAAACTGGAACGCCGGCAACAGTCGTTCAAGCGTTGCCAGATTTTCATTGTATAAATAGCTGTTCCCGTCGACATGCACGCGGACATAGTCACGCTCGGCGCTGATGTGCGAGATGCTCTCGGGCTTGATCCGGACATATTCGCCGCCCGCGCGAACCCATAATTCGCCCAGGTGATTGCGCGTTTCAGGCTCTGCCGCGCGCAGCGTCGCGACGACCTCTTCCAGTTCGCGGATGCGGTCGGCGCTGTGTTTTTGCTCGACCGCCATGCGGGCGCGCTCCATCGCGGTCTGGAACCGTCCCGCCTCGATCGGCTTGGTGACATAGTCGACCGCCTGCGCATCGAAGGCACGCAGTGCCTGATCGCTGAACGCGGTCACAAAGATCACCGCCGGAGCCGGGTCGGGCAAATGGCGGAGCAGGTCGAAGCCGCTGCCCCCGGGCATCCGGATATCGAGCAGGATGATGTGACACGGGGCACTGGCCAACCACTCGGCCGCCTGCGCGACATTGCCCGCCTGCGCGACGTCGCCGACCCACGGCAGTTGCTGCGCCAGCCGCACCACGCGGCGGCGCGCCAAGGGTTCGTCGTCGACGACCAGGATCGCAAATTCCCGCATCAGACCGACCATGGTAGCTTGATCTCGGCGCGAAACAGCGCCGGGGTCAATCTGGTTTCGAACGAACTGCGCGTTCCGAAACGCGCCGCGAGCCGTTCGGCGACGTTGCGCAGCCCGATCCGGCTCCCCGGTCGCGGCGAGCCCTCATCGATCGAGCAAAGGTCGTTTTCGACCCGGATGCACAGCTGGTCGCCATCGCGCCACGCGGTGATACGGATGCCGACTTCGCCCGTGCATGGTTCGATCCCGTGCTTTACCGCATTTTCGACCAGCGGCTGGAGCAACAGGTTCGGGACCAGCGCCTTCAACGCCGCAGCCTCCACGTCGATCGTGAAGCGCATGCGGTCGGGAAAGCGTTCGCGTTCGATCTCGAGATAATCCTCCTGCAATTCGAGTTCGGCGGCGAGCGTCACATCCTTCAGCGGATCGAGTTCGAGCGTCTGGCGCAGAAAGGTCGACAGCGACAACATCATGCGCTGCGCGCGCGCCGTCGCCCCCTCCTCGACCAGACCCATGGCCGAATTGAGCGTGTTGAACAGGAAATGCGGGTTGATCTGGTACCGCAGCGCGCGCATTTGCGCCGACAGCGCTTCTTCGCGCGCCAGGGCAAGGCTCCGTTCGCGGTCGCGCACGTCGAAGCTGTAAAGCAATGCGACGTACAGGCACGACCAGCCGAAAAACATGCCGGTGCTCGAAATCATCGTATGCCCGAACACCACCTGGTCAAACGTCCAGTTCGCGGGCCGCACAAACCAGATATAGACCAGAATATCGATGCCGCTGAGGATGGCGGCCGCTATGACCGAAAATACGAAAATGACGGTCACTTTGACAAAGATCGACGCCTGACGCAGCAGGAACAGCAGCGCGGTGACGATCAGCGTCAACCCGACGCCAAAGCTGTTCGTGATGAACTTGCCCAATGCCGATTTGACGGGATCGACGCCGGCCAGACCCCATAGAAAACTGTCGGTAATGAAAACGCAGAACCAGAACAGCGCCGCCAGCTTGACCGTGGTCACCGTAATCGCCTTGCGCTCCTGCACCACGGCGGAGGGCAATGACGCGAGCGGGCGCGCGCCATTCTGCGGAAAAATCGTCGATTCCGCCTGACGCTCCTTAGCGCTGGTCATCGCCGACAAGCCATTGGTAGAAAACCCCACCCGTTCATTGCCCCCAATAAGCCAATCGCCGGTTTCCCCCCTCATCGTTCGCCGACACTGCGATAGCATCGCTGCGCCATGAAACCTATCGATCCGTCAGTCTATCCCGCGCCGCTGTCGGCGACGGATAGCTTCGCCCCCGAAGACCGTACCATCGTGCTGGTCACCATATCGCGGCACTGCGGCGACGACGTCATTTCGAGGATAAAGTCCGCGCTTCCCGACTCGGACATCATCAACCTGTCGCAGCTCTACGTCGATCGCAACGCGGGGGCGACGACGCCCGGGCCCGTGGCACCGCCCTCCCCGCTCACCGATCGCCAGCGCGAAATTCTGGACTATCTGCTCCGCGGCCTGTCGAACAAGGAAATCGGCCGCAAGCTCGGGCTGTCGCATTTCACGGTGCGCAACCATGTTTCGAATATCCTGCGCATTCTGGGTTATCCCTGCCGCCGGGCGATGCGGCGGTCGCTGACACCCGAGCGTACCGCGCTGACATATCCCACCACCCTGGCCGCGTAGCCGCCAGCGGGCTTGGCCGTGACGAACCGCACCGACGGCGCGGCG
Source organism: Sphingopyxis microcysteis (assembly GCF_012274265.1). GTDB lineage: Bacteria > Pseudomonadota > Alphaproteobacteria > Sphingomonadales > Sphingomonadaceae > Sphingopyxis > Sphingopyxis microcysteis. The sequence continues at coordinate 260,418 of NZ_JAANYY010000002.1, read as the reverse complement.
GCATAGGCCGCGCGCGCCCGCACGTCGGCCATGATCGCCCGGATCCGGCGCTCGCCCGAGCGCAAGATGATGAAATTTCAGCCCCTGCATCGATGCAATCCTGTGGAAATCTATCGACGTCCACACCCTAGCGGAGGGCAACCGCGAACCCAATCGACCGCGTGAACCGGTACATGAGGCGCCTTCGCGCTGCTCGCATCAGCGCGGCGAAATTCCGCATCGCGGGTCATCGTCGGCGACAAATTCCAGCCGCTCGATCAGCGAAAACCCCAGCGCCGCCTTGTCGCCCGCCGGAAAGCGGATTTGCAGCCTGCTATTCCTGTCCTGACCCAGCTCGACCAGCCAGCTGCCGTCTTCGCGCACCCCCGGCGCCGCATAAGGCGGCCCGACACCGCGGCTGGGGTAAAAGGTGAGCGCGCTGCGGTGCAATTGCCCCGCGGGGTGCTCGCGTCGATCGTCGGGATCGATCGGCCGCATCGGCGCGACCGGACCCCATAATGCCACCGTCACGCCGCCACTGATCAGATAGGACTGCCCGGCGCGCTGCGACTTCCAGGGACGACGCAATTGCTCCCCCGCCGCAACCGCAAAACCGATGCCCCCCCGGCAATGATAGCCCGGCCCGACATCGGGCTGAGCGGGGTACAGCCCGGCGTAATAGGGATTGTCGAACGATCGTTCAAAACCCGCGGCGCGATAATCGGCCTTGCCTGCGTCGAGGTCAGAGGGCCGAACGCAGTCGGCAACGCCAGCGGCACCCAGCTGAAATCGCGCCAGAATCGCCTTGTCGGCGTCGGACCCGTCGAACGAAGGCGACGCGACGATCAGCATCGGCAGCATGTCGGCGGATGATGCCGCGCCGACGCGCGTCTCGATCGCATAACGCACCGCGTCTTTGCCGAAGCCATCGCGCGCGAAAATCGCATAGGGCGCCGCGGCAGGCGGCAAGTCGCCCGAATAGCGAAAGGCGATCGCAGGATTGTTCGGCAGACCGCCGGTCGCGAAAACCCCGTGCCTGACCGGCCCATTGAACAGCGAGAGCGCCGAAGGCGGCATCAGCATCGGGGTGGCGGCGATCAGATGATCATCGCCGATGATCCGAAAAATCGGGCCGACCAGATGCACCGCCTCGTCCGCGCGCACCGCGATCGACAGGTCGCCTTCGCAAACGACACGCGGGCCATAGGCGCCATATTCGGACGGGGTCGGCGGCGGCAGCGTCGCGTGCGCGGGCGCGGTGAACAGCAGGCCGAGCATGGCGAGACACGACAGACCCATTTTTCCGATCATGGCGTCGGCACCTCCAACGCGATACCGCTTCGCCGCAGCCAGTCCGCGACCGCGCGCCGCGACCGCCAGTTTTCCTCGGTCAGAAGATGGCCGGGGGTCATGAACAGGTAGCGCTGGAACGTCTGCTCCTGCGCATTTCGCGCTGCGGGGGGACCGCCCGCGCGCAGCAGCGCCAACACATAATCCGGCTGGTTGATCTGCGCCGCGACGTGCAGCGGCGTGTTGCCCGTGGCATCGGCCTGAGCGAGATCGGCGCCTGCGGCGATGAGCATGGCGAACTGCCGGTCGCGATCTGCCATCATGGCCGACATGATCGGGGTGCGCTGGCTGCGCGCATTGCGAACATTGGGACTCAGTCCGCGCGCGAGAAGCAATTCCAGATAGGCGGGGTTGCGGGCCATCGCGGCAGCGTGAACCGCGGTATCGCCGTCGCGATCCGGGCGCAGCGGATCGCGCCCCGCATCGAGCAGCGCGCGCAATCCTTCGAGGTTCGATCCCGCAGCGATCCACGCCGCGATGCTCGGCTCACCCTGCTCGCCGGCGATCGCGACGGTCGGCGGATCGGCGGGGGCGCGATCGGTCGCCGACGCGGCAATCAGGAAAGCGCAGCACTCGAGCGCAGCGCGCGCCGGTTTCGCGGCCATCCTGTTCAAAATCGCCATCCCACCGACAAGCGCCTTTGGCCGCCCAAAGACAACATCGATCGATGCACTGGTACGCCGCCCCGCGACCCGGCCCCGTGCCGCCATGACGTGCTAGCCCATCGCGTCGGTTGCCGGGCGTCGCCGATCGCGGCAATCTCACGCATCGGTTTGTCGCTGCGCTGTTGCGCATCGTCTCCTGGCATCCTTTGCAGGCGCGGCGACACCGGAAGCTCTAGTCCGCCAAAGGGTCGCTTGGTGGCGAAGGGGCTTGCAGCGATGCAGGCCCCTTCCTTTTCCAGCGAAAAAGGCGAACCGGTACCTTATCGGGCTGGCATCCGCGTCCGCATTGCGCGACCAAGCCACCACTGCCGCCGTGATCGTGATGGCAGCGGAGTTTCAGCGCCCGATGCAGATGCCAACCGCCGAACGAATATTGGTTGCCGACGACCACCCCATTTTTCGCGACGGGATGTGCCGTCTGGTTGGCGGTGCTTTTCCGCAAGCCGAGATCATCGAAGCGGGCAGCGTCGATGAAATGCAGGCGCTGGTCAGCGGCGGCGCGGCGCCAACGCTGTTCATCCTCGACCTGTTGTTTCCCGGCATGGATCCACAGACGACGATTGCCACGCTGCGCGGCCAGTTTCCCACATCGTCGCTGATCATCATTTCGATGACCGACGACACCGAAACGATCGCGCGGGTGATGCAGCAGGGCGCCGACGCATTTATCGGCAAAGCGATGCCGTCCGACGCGATGCTGTCGGCGATCAGAGCGGTGCGCGGCGGCGACACGCTGGTCCTCGTGCCCACGACCGCCTCCATCGTTCCGCAGCCCGCATCGCCGCGCCGCAGCCAGGATTTCACACCCCGCCAGCGCGACGTGTTGTCGCAACTGGCGATGGGCAAAACCAACAAGGAAATCGGTCGCCAGCTCGACATATCGCCGTTCACCGTGCGCATCCATGTGTCGGCGCTGCTGCGAATATTGGGTGCCCAAACGCGGAGCGAGGCCGCGGCAAAGGCGAGCGCGCTGGGGCTGCACTAGTGTCTGTCCTGCTCAGGCTGAATCATATCACCGTAGCCCTGAGCCTGTCGAAGGGCGCTTATCAGCGAGAAGCGCCCTTCGACAGGCTCAGGGCTACGGATCAGCCTGAACAGGGCAGACTCTAACCCCGCGCAGCACGGCGGCGTAACGCTGCGATCGCCGACCGCAAGGCGGCGGGTTGCACCGGTTTTTTGAGGATCAGCACCGCGGCGTCGGCGATGATCTCCTCGATCGCCATTTCGTCATGCCCGGTCATCACGATCGCCATCGGCCGCGGCATTTGGTGCCGGTGCAGCGCGATGCAATCGGCACCGGTCAGCCCGCCGCCGATATCGAAATCGGTGACGATCAGGTCGCACGGCTGAGCCTGCGGCGGGACGGTCGACCAGGCCGTCACGGCCGCGCCCCAAGAACGGAGCAGATGCGCGGTGGCATCGAGCACGTCGACATCGTCCTCGACCAGCAGGACGCGCAAATCGTGCAGCGGCGCCGCATAGCCGCTATCGCCGCCCGTCTCGCGCACCGCCACGGACGTTGGTGTCAGCCCGTGGATCGCCACCGCCGTACCATAGCCGGGCCGCGAATGAATTTCCGCAGCCAGTCCCATCAACGCACCTAGCCGCCGAACGATCGAAAGTCCCAAGCCGACCCCTTGGGTGTCGGCACCGCCGAGTTTGCGAATCTGGTAAAATTCGTCAAACAGCCGCGGCAGATGTTCCGCCGCCACGCCGGGGCCGCGGTCGATGACCCAGATCGACATGGAAGCGCCGCGGCGTCGGCAGCCGATCAGCACCGGACTGCGCGGCGCGTATTTGATCGCGTTCGATACCAGATTTTGCAGCATCGTCAGCAAAAGCGTCTTGTCAGCCAGAACGACCTGGTCGGACGGCACGAAGCGCAGATCGACGCCTGCCCATTCGGCGCTCGCCTGATTCTGTTGATCGAGCAGCCGGAACAGCTGGCGGATCGCAACCGGCTCGAGCGTCGGCGTCACCGCGCCGCTGTCGAGGGTCGAGATGTCGAGCAGCGATCGGAACAGTTCGGCGACGCCTTGCAGCGAGCGGTCGATGCGATCGACAATGCCGCGTTGTTCGGGGGCCAGCCCGGTCTGGGTCAGGCTGTTGAGGAACAACCCGATCGCATGCACGGGTTGGCGCAAATCATGGCTGGCCTGCGCCAGGAACCGCGACTTGGCGGCGTTGGCCTCTTCGGCGTCGCGGCGCGCCTGTTCGGTGCTGCGCTGCAGGGTCCGAATGTACAGCGGGACGATCAGCGTGGTCAGCGACAATGTGACGACCAGCGGCGGATTGGCCTGCCAATAGGGGGTCAGCATCGTGATGATCGCCAGCGTGACCTGCGCCATGACCGCCGCGACGATCATGTAGCGCGAACCAAAACGCAGGCCGTTGCCGACCGTGACCCACATGATCATAGCATAGATTGGCAGCATCACCTGGCATCCGACGATGATCGCGAACCCCAATCCGGCATAGTCATTGGCCATCGAAAACAGACGGCGCGCCGGATAATGGCCGGGGTAGCGTCGGATGACATAGAGCAGGCCGATCGCGAGCGGCGTATAGCACGCGAAATAGCCCAGCACGGCGATCGCCCAAGGCTCGACCCGGTGATCGGGCGACACGATGATGCTGGCGACGGTGGCGTAAGTCGAAATCAGCACCAGCAGCGCGAGGCGGATCCACGACTGTTTACCTTCCAGCGCGTCTTCGAGCGGGGTGCTGTTCGCACGCTGGAACAGCCCCCGCACACCTGCACCCATGTCGGCGGCGATTTGCCCGTATCGCATCTACGACCCGTCTCTGGATTTAGTCGCCAAGCGATGCCCGGCCGCAGCGAACGAATGTGCCGGTGGGGGAGCGGCGGGCGCAAGCGTTCCGATGCACCATGACATGTTGCCGCGACGGCGCGGTGGGGTCCTCCCAGAAGTGCCCTGCATGGCTGCGAGCGCTGACAGGCGGGTTCGATGCAGTTGCACAGCTTCAGGCTTGCCGCGATCGGGGAAACGGCGCCGCGAGATCATCGCGGCGCCGTGGCGCCATCATGGCTGCGGATCAGAACGCCTGCTTGAGGTTGATCAACACGCCCTGATCGACCCCCGCCCCGCTGTTGTCGCGCCGTGAATATTCGACATCGACCGCGGTCCGATCGCCGATCATCATTTCGACCCCCAGCCCCATCAGGAACCGGCTGCGGGCGTAGCCGGTCAGCGGCACAGCGTTGAACGGTCCCGAGAGCTGGTCGAAATAGGCGACCAACGCCTCGCTGTCGCGTTCGATGTCACGCTGATATTCCAGCCGCAGCCGCGGCAGGAAGAAGCCGTTTTCGACCGCGATGCGATAATCGAACTTGGCGCCGGCCCCGATCGACGTGAAGGCCACGTCCTGATCGCGATAGGTGAGGTCGAACACCGAACCGCTGTTTTCGGTATAGCCGTTCAGCGTGCCGCGCTGCGCGTCGATCCGCGCATAGGGCGTAAAGCGCCAGTTGCCGCTTTCGATGTCGGCGCCCGCCGAAACCGAGCCGAACCATTGGCGACCGCTGCGCGACGAGTTGACCATCGCACCCGACAGCGTGACGTAGCGACGGAGGTCGAAATCGAGCCACTGATAACCGGCGAGCCAGTCGAGATAGAGCCCGCCGCCGAGCAGGTGGCTGCCGTAGATCGCCAGCGTTTTCGCCTCGCCTTCGCTCTGCGACCCGTTGCGGCCGACATCGGTCGTCTCACGCCCGAGGCCGATGCCGATACCGGCGGCAAAGGACGGGTTGAAGCGATAGTCGGCGCCGAAGGTCACGCCTTCCGATTCAAAGCGTTCGGACGGGCGCCCGGTCTTTTCGTCACGGTCGCCCCAGCGGATCGTGCCGCCCGCCCAGATGGTGAGCGGCGATGGAGCACTGCCCCCCGACCCATTGGCGTTGGCTGCCGCGTCGTTGCCGTCGCCAGTCGTCGCCGCGCCGATCGCTCCGCCGCCGAGCAGCCCGCCGCCCATCGTGCCGCCGGTCACCGGACCGCCGTGCGGGTTGGTGCCAAAGCCGCCCGGTTGACGGGTACCCCCGCCCATGGCGTTGCCGCCGCTATTGGCGCAGATCGGATTGGTCCATGCGGTCACCGTGTCGATGCAATGATCCGACGCGCTGATCCGCAGCGAGTTGCTGAACCCGCCGCTGCCACCGCCGCGGCGCATCCCTTCGAGCCGCCGACTGAAATTGCCGATCTGGATATCGACGAAACGCCGGGCCGAATTGACCTGTGCCTGGACCAGTCCGCGCACTTCGGGATCGTTCGCCGGGTTGGGCCGTGCCACGATGCGCAGCGTGTAAGTGATCGTCGCGGTCGATGGCGTGCCGCCGGTGCTGTCGGTGACGGTGATCGCAAAGGTCGCGTCGCCCGATCCGGTCGGCGTCCCGGCGATAACGCCCGTGGTCGCATTGATCGCAAGGCCCGCAGGCAGCGCGCCCGAGCTGACCGCGAAGCTGTACGGCGCGATGCCGCCCGCTGCGGTGATCCGCTGGCTATAGGCGACCCCCTGCGTGCCCCCCGGCAGCGTGACCGGGGTGACGGTGATCGCGGAATTGGCGACGTTCAGCGTCAGGCTGGCAGCGCCCGTCTGGCCATTGGCGTCGGTGACGTTGACCGTGAAGGCAAAGGCGCCCGCCGCCGTCGGCGTTCCCGACACGATGCCGCCTGGCGACAGCGCCAGTCCAGCGGGCAGCGTGCCGCCGTTCAACACGAAGCGATATGGCCCGACCCCGCCCGCAGCGGTCAGCGTCGCGCTGTACGCGGCGCCGGCGGTTGCGACCGGGAGGGTGGTCGGAGTCACCGCGACCAGCGGCGCCGCGACGGTCAGGCTGTAATTGCCCTGCACGGTGAACGGCGCCCCTGCCCCGGTCGATCCGGTATCGGTCGCGGTCACCGCGAAGTTGAAGCTCCCCGACGCCGTCGGCGACCCGGAAAGCAGTCCGGTCGACGGATTGAGGGTAACACCCGCCGGCAGATTGCCGGTCAGGCTGTAGCTATGGGGACCGACCCCGCCCGTCGCGGTGAGCGCCTGGCTGTACGCCGCCGCGTAGGTGGCGGTGAAGCTGCCCGTTGCGGGGGTCAGCGCCAGCGTCGGCGCGCTGACAGCAAGGGTGAAGGTCTGGCTGGTGCTGAACGGCCCGCTGCCGGTCGACGCATCGGTGCCCGACACCGCGAGCGCGAAGCTGCCCGCCGCCGTCGGCGTACCCGCGATGGTCACGCTGTTCGCGCTGCTGCCGCTGATCGCCAGCCCGCTCGGCAGGTTCGTGACCTGATAACCCGAGAAGGGCTGTGCACCGCCGCTGAAGGTGAAGGTCTGGCTGTAGGCCGTCCCCACCGTCGCGGTCAGCGGTCCGCCCGCGGTGATCGCGATCGCCGGATTGGCGACGGCAATCGTGACCGTTGCCGGTGCCGATGTCCCGCCCGCGTTGGTCGCGGTGTAGGTGAAGCTGTCGCCGCCTGCATAACCGGCGTTCGGAGTATAGGTGATGCTGGTGCCGCTGGCGACCGCGGTCCCGTTTGCAGGCTGCGTCACGATCGCAACGCTCGCCGCCGCGCCGCCGGTCAGGTTGAGCGCGATCGGGTTGGCGGTGCTGCCATAAGCGACCGTTGCCGACACCGGATTGGCAATCGGCGCCGGTTGTTCGACCAGCAGCGTATAATTCTGCGTCGCCGCATAAGGCCCGCTGCCTGTGCTGCTGTCGGTGGCGGTCACCGCAAAGTTGAAGGTGCCAAAGGCGGTCGGCGTACCCGACAGCGTCCCGCCTGCCGACAGGGTCAACCCGCCCGGCAATGCGCCGCCGGTCACGGCATAGCTGTACGGCGCGGTGCCGCCGCTCGCGGGATTGAGCGGCGCGCTATAGGCAAAACCGACCTGCCCGCCCGCGAGCGTCGTCGGGGGCAGCGACACCACCGCCGCGCCGATGGTCAAGGTATAAGCGCGGCTGCCCGTCTGGGCATTGGCGTCGGTTGCGGTCAGCGTGAAATTGAAGCTGCCACCCGCCGTCGGGGTACCCGCGATGACGCCGCCAGCCGACAAGCTCAGCCCGGGCGGCAACGCGCCCGCGCTTACCGCGTAACCATAGCCCGCGACGCCGCCCGACGCGCTCGCCGTCTGGCTGTAGCTGGCACCGACGGTGCCGTTCGGCAGGCTTTCCGGCGAAATCATGATCGTCGGCGCGGGGACGTTGATGATGTAATTCTGCGCGATGGAGAACGGCGATCCGGTGCCGGTCGATCCGGTATCGGTCGCGGTGACGGTTACCGAATAGCTGCCCGGCGCGGTCGCAGTGCCGCTGAGGCTGTTGCCCGCGAAGGTCAGCCCGGCGGGCAACGCACCGGTGAGCGCATAAGTGAACGGCCCGACCCCGCCGCTGGCGGTAAAGGCCTGCGTGAAGGGGGTGTTATAGGCGGCGGTCAGGGTCCCTGCCCCGGGGGTCATGTTCAGCGTCGGTGCTGCGACGACAAGCGTAAAGACCTGGCTCGTGCTGAACGGCCCCGTCCCGGTCGAGGCATCGGTCGCCGATACGGTGATCGGGAAGCTGCCCGCGCTGGTCGGCGTTCCGATGATCGCAACCGTATTCGCACCGCTGCTCCTGACCTGCACCCCGGCTGGCAGGCCGGTGACCTGATAATTGGTGAAGGGCTGGGTTCCGCCATTGAAGGTAAAGGTTTCCCCGTAAGGCACCCCGACCGTCGCCGTCAGCGGTCCGCCCGCGGTGATCGTGATCGCCGGGTTGGCGACGCTGATCGTCACGGTGGCCGGTGCCGAATTGGCGCCATTGTTGCTGGCAAGATAGGTGAAGCTGTCGGTCCCGGCAAAGCCGGTGTCGGGAATATAGCTGATCGTCATCCGGTCGACGATTGCCCGCCCACCCGTCGGCGGCGTGACCACCGCGACCGAGTTTGCGGTGCCGGTGATGCTGAGCGGGATCGGGGTGAGCCCCGCGCCATAAGCCACATTGGCCGTGACCGCTCCAACGACGGGCGGCGTGTTGACGATGTTGATCGAATAGCTTTGCTGGACGACCTGCGGCCCCACGCCGCCATCACTGTCGGTCGCCGTGACGACAAAGCTGAACAAATTTGCGGTCGTCGGGGTTCCGGTGATCGCACCCGAAGCCGACATCGTCAGGCCGTAAGGCAGTTCGCCCGACGTCACGACATAGCTGTACGGGGCAACGCCGCCGCTGGCGGACGCGATCTGCGCCGAGTAAGCGACGTCGGTCGCGCCGTCGGGCAGCGTCGTGGGCGGCAGGACCAGCGGCACCTGGGCAACGGTGATCGAATAGGCGCGCGCACCGGCATAGGGTCCGGGCGCCGCAGTGGCGTCGGTGGCGGTGATCGTGAAGCCCCAACTGCCGCTGAGGGTCGGCGTGCCCGACAGCGTTCCGCCGGGCGCCAGCGTCAGGCCGGGCGGCAGCGATCCCGACGTCACGGCAAAGCTGTACGGCGCGATCGATCCGTCGGCGGTAATCGTCTGGCTATATGCCACGCCAAAGGTCGCGTTCGGCAGCGTCACCGGATCGAGCACGATCGTCGGCGCCGCGATCGCCACGGTATAGGCGCGGCTGGCCGTATAGGGTCCGGGTGCGCCGCTGCTGTCGGTCGCGGTGATCGTGAAGCTAAAATTGCCAGCGGCAACGGGAGTGCCGGACAAACGTCCGTCGGGCGCGAAGGTCAGGCCGGTGGGAATGGTGCCCGCGGTCACGGCATAACTGTAGGGCGAGACGCCGCCACTGGTGGTCAGGATCGCGCTGTACAGGATGCCGACGGTCCCGCTAGGCAGATTGACCGGCTGGATGTCGAGCGGCACATCGTCGTTGGTGATCGTGCCCGTGCCGGGGTTGGTGCCGATCGTCGCGTTGGTCACGCCGGACATGGTGGCGGTGAAACTTTCGTCGCCTTCCGGGGTGGTGTCGCTGTTGACGGTCACCGGAAACGTCTTGCTGGTTTCGCCGGGCGCGAAGGAGAATCCTCCGCTCGCCGCGACATAGTCGCTACCCGCGGTGGCGGTGCCGTTGGCGGTCGCCACATTGACGGTCACGCCAAGCCCGCTCGGCGCGTCGAGCGTCATCACGAAGTTCAGCGTCCGCGTGCCGATATTACCCTCGACGATCGACGGGCTGCTGATCGACAGCGTGGGCTGTGCATCGTCGTTGGTGATTGTGCCGGTGCCTTGCGACCCGTTGACGAATGCGCCGGTCACATTGGCGATGCGGACGAAGAAGGTCTCGTTCGCCTCGTTCAGCATATCGCCGTTGACGACGACGGTGAACGTCGCCGACGTCGCCCCGGCGGGGATCACGACGCCGGTCTGACTGTTCGCGACATAGTCCTGACCCGCCGTGGCGGTACCATTGAAGGTCGCGATATCGAAAGTCACGCCGCCGGTCGCGGCGGGCGCCGACAGGTCGACCGTAAAGACCATATTGGTCGTCCCGCTGTTGCCTTCATTTGCCGTGACGCTGCTGACGGCGACGCTGGGGAAATCATCGTTCAGGATCGTCCCGGTCGCGCTGTTCGGCGCGCCGACCGTATAGCCCGCTCCCGCCGCGAGAGTGATGATGACCGTTTCATCAGCCTCGATCGTACCGTCGGAATTGGGATTGACGACGATGGCGTGGCTGGTGGTCCCGGCGGGGATGGTGACCGGCGAATTGACCGGTGCGTAGTCGGCACCGTTCGTCGCCGTACCACCGACGGTCAGGTTCATCGTGATCGGCGAAGCCGACGCCGCGTTGAGCGCGATAGTGTAGATCAGATTGTCGGCGCCGTTTTCGAGCACGCTGGCCGGGGCCACCGAAATCGAAGCGGTCGGAACATCGTCGTTCAGGATGGTGCCGGTCGCCGACGCCGGGGCGCCGACCACATAGCCAGCCCCTGCCGCGACGGTCAGGATGACGGTTTCGTTCGCCTCCACCGTTCCATCGGCTGTCGGATCGATCGTGACGGTCGCGGTGGTGGCGTTGGCCGGAATCGTCACCGACGGCGTGCTACCGCTATAGTCCGTTCCTGACGTCGCCGTTCCCGATGTTGTCAGGTTGACGGTCAGCGCGCTGGCGCTCGCGGCGCTGCGCGTGACGGTATAGACCAGATTGGTCGCGCCATCTTCGGACACCGACGCAGGCGCGACCGCAATGGTGACGGTAGGCGCCGCAATGACGTTGATGGTCAGCGTCTCCGCTTCGAAATATTGTCCGGGGCCGGTGCTGGCGTCGGTAACGCGCAGCAGGATGTTGGCCGTGCCGGTGCTGCTGGGCGTTCCCGTAATAAGGCCGCCTGATGACAGGCTGAGCCCGAAGGGCATGGGCGTCCCCGGCGGCTCGGTTGCATAAATATAGGGCGCCACCCCGCCATTGGTCGCCAGCTGCGCCGACGCCGCCTGCTCCGACACCAGCGTGACCGTCGGCGTTGCCAGCGACAGGCTGGGGTTCTGGACCGATCCGGTGTAGCCTTTGTCCACGGTGTGCGCCGTTGGCGTCGTGCTATCCGTCGCGCGCACGCTGAAAGAATAGCCGCCACGCTGGGTCGGCGTTCCGCTCAGTATCCCGCTGGGAGAAAGCGACAACCCGGCAGGAAGCGCACCGGCTTGCAGCGCATATGTATATGGAGCCGTACCGCCGGTAGTCGTCAGCGTTTGCGTAAAGGGCGTACCAGCGGTTAACGTCGGCAATGTGCCAGGCGAGACGGTCAACGGCGATGCTGCCGCCGTGATCGTGATGGTGACCAGCACGTCACGATCGTTCGCCCAGGTTGCCTCCGTAAACTCGAACACGTCGGTCGAGCCGATACCGGTCGTACCATTGTGGCTGTAGTCGAGGAACCACTGGTTACCGACACGGCGCGTGACGGCGGAGCCGTGGTCAGGCAGATTATACGGTCCTCCGACGGGAGAACTTCCACCGTCGACCGGGCCGGTTCCGACAAGGCCAATGTCGGAGGTACAGGCGGTGATATCAATCGTCACCGCTCCGCCGGACGCAACGGTGGCCGTTTGCGGGGGACACAGGGTGGCCGTATGCTGCGCGCCGGCAGTTTCGGGCAACAGCGCGCCAAACGCGACAAGCACCGCAATCGCCATCCACCGCGCCATCGCCACGCGCAAAACCGCCAGTTTCATAATATTCCGTCCCCACGGGGTCCATCAAATGACCAAGACCGCCCGCGGCGGACCCTAGGAGCGGGGACGCCGCATCACTAGGAAGGGAAATGTGCTAGTTCATATAAGTTGAGGGATTTAACCGCATAGATTCAGACCGCTTTTGTCCGCCCGAATATGAGGCGTCAAAACGCCCTGTGCGTCCCAACCGGGCGACGATTCCCGGGCTCCGACAACACGGGGCCAACGCGGTGCGCGGCCGTCGACGCACCGTCGCAATCGAGCAGCGCCCAGGCCGGAAAAGGCGTTGAATAACGCCCGCAGAGGGCGTTCATTTTTTGGGCTTTTGCGGAATCCCCGCAAAGGAAAAATGGTGCCCAGAAGAGGACTCACGTCTACCATCCTTTCTGTCGTTAAATCAGCATTTTAGGCGATGTGGTTTTCGGAAAGGCCCACAATTTCGCCCGCGCCACGTAACTAAGGTATTGGTTCGATGCCTTTTTAGGGACTCTGGCAATTTCAAAGCCTCAGAATTCCGCCATTCTTGCGTTGGAACAAATGCAGAAAGTGGGCCTTTTGATTCGGGCTCCGAAACGCCCCCTTACCTCGTCGTCCATCCTGCTGCCTCCCCTCTACGAGCGTGCCTCGAGTGAGTGCATTTCGGCAAGCGTAGAGAGGTAGATGCTCAAGCCAGTGGCCACGCCTCGGTAGAGTTCATCGCAATCCACCTGGACGTGGGTAATCGCCTTAGACGCGATGTTCCCTGGCAATGCCCAAATTGCGTCCGGGGGCAAATAAGCCACCATCGAACGAAGGTTCTTGCGAAGAATTAGAGATAGCTGCGCTCGCTGAGCCGATTGGGAGACGTCGGGCAGAAATCGCTCGCAGGCGAGCCGTATTTCAATTTCCTCGCCCCTGTGCTGCTCAAGCGTTGCACTGGTCTCGACGATCACACACTTCAGCCGAACGAATGTCTCGTCTAAGCGGCGCTCCGGCTCGTCGACGATGTAATAGGTGGGCCAGGCCGCCTGAATCTCGGCCCTGAGAGAATAAACCGGCTTAGGCGTAGCCTTCCTTTTGCGTCTGGTCTTCGTCATCGCAGCTCTCTCAGACAACGCGACGGTGACGATCGCCGCTTTCGAGCAGGCTACATGTCGATGGGCGTGAAACCAATCAGTTGAAGATCAGCGAGTGGCCGCGGCTGACCAAGATGCCTTTGGCCATCCCGATCAAGCTTCCCCGTTAGCAGAGTACGCGCTCGCACCGACGGTCGGGCTATCGTCGGTGGTCATTTCTGCGAGATCAGGCACGCCTTCCTGTCCGGCGTGCGTCCTGACTTCGCTCGCCCGTTCCTCAATCTCCTTCGCGAAAATGGCGAGCATGGCGGAACCTGCAGCCATGGCGGCGACCTCTTCGACTGCAGTAGGTAGCTCTCGCAGCAACCGTGCCGTCAGTTGTTCAACGCGTTGGATCGTGCCTCGTGCTGCGAGGCCTGCGCCTTCAGCCATGCGACGCCAGTGGCGACCGTAGATGTGGCGGCCGCGGCGCTGGCCGCCGAGGGCCTGTGCGTGGTTCTGAGTTATGTTGGGCCATGCGAGGCCGGACATCAGGTCGTAGAGTGGTGCGAGCTGCGGAGCGCCCCGTCCGAGCAGGATGGAGTAATTCTTGGCGTGGGAATCGACGTTCCCGACGGCTACGTTGAAGATCACGGCGTCGAGCAGCCGCGTGATGTCGCGCGCGGTCATATGCTGGCGGACGAGTGCGAACATGTCGGCGATTGAGGGGCCGCGCATGCCAGTGCCGTTGAACTCGTACTTGGCAGCAGGCGGACGGCGGAGAGCCTGGCAGAAATCCTCCTGATGCAAGCGACGGACATCCTTGCCGGTGCCCACCCGGTCATAGCGCTCAACGAGCAGGTAGCTGCGTTCCCCTGCAACGCCAGCCTTAACCGGCGCGACATTGAGGCCGATGCGGCGGGCAAGGACCATGCACAGCATCTCATTCTGGACGCTGCCGGGCAGACGCGGATTATCGGGCTTGAGGATGTGGGTGGACGGCGCGCCGTTGATCGGCACGGCGACCTGACCGTCGATGATCGCCACCGGCAGTTTTTCCTGCGCGCCGGCGAGGCTCATCGAGACGCCGTCCTCGCCGACCAGGAATGGCCGTGCGGGCAGTTCCTCGATGATCCGCTCCAGTGCGCCGGCATCCGGGATTGGACGATAGCCGGGCTCGCCGCGCGATTGCTGCCGCACGATGGTGAGCGCGCCTGCCAGATCGCTGCCCGTCTGCGCGATCAGGCTGAGCGCATCTTCCGGTGCAGCGCCGAGGGCCCGCGTCATGGCGCGCAGCGGTTCGCCCTCCGGCAGGAGGTTCATCAGCCAGGGAAGGACCTGTTCTCCTTCATAGGGCTCTGGCCGGATCGGCATCGCCAACGAGACCGGGAAGCCGTCAGGGGATGAACGCCAGGCGTCCGCATAGGCAAAGCGGGTTGCCTGCGGGTCGGCGCTGATCGTGGCGACCAGACGGTCTTCGTAGTGAACCGGAAGTTCCACCGTCAGGTCTGCGAAATGCCGGTAGCGGTAAGCCTCAGGCCTACCGCCTTGGCGGCAGCAAGCGCCTTGCCGAGTTGCGCGGTGGGCTTTCCTGCTTCCAGATCGACGATGAAGCGTTCGCCGCTGTTGATGGCGAGCGCCAGCTCCCGCTGGGTAAGGCCGAGGGCCTTGCGGGCAGAGGCGACGGCTGCGCCGAACTGGGTTGCATTTTCGATCATACGTTTCTTACCGACCGGGAAGATCGCATAGCCATCATAAGACTTCAAGGGCATTTCTTACCGAGCGGGAAGAGTGGTTTCAAAGTCATCGCCCTACGCGGAAAATCTTACCGAGCGGTAAGGCCAGGCGATTATCCTTTAGCACGTCCCGTATTACGGATGGCTATTCTGGCTATGCCAGCTGTCACCGTTCATTACGGCAGGCAACGCGACGGTGAAGATCACCGCTTTTGAGCAGGTGGCGGGCGCATGAGCGCGAAACCAATCAGTTGAACATGACTGATGCTTAAGAGATTTCTAAGAACGGGCTGCCAGATTGAAGACTTTACCTGCTGCGCTGTGAAAGAACTTGCGGCGAGCAGGACCACAGATGTTGCCAGGGAGCCCATGAACCCCGCTCACAATTCCGCATTGGCGCAGCGCTACCTGGTCGATGACCTCCCTGGTGCACACCAGCCCGGAGCCCGGTTGCACGGCATTCTCCAGAGGATCGATGTCGGAGCTCAGATTACGCCGCTTGCACGGCAATTTCTTGCATCGACGGGTCTGCTCGCTCTTGACGCATTGGCAAGTGGACAGCTGCCACTGGCTGAGTTTCAAGCTCAAGCCGCCAAGGAGCGCAATTCACGAATCCAGCAAGCATCGATCAAGGCCGCCGAGGCAGAAGTTGAAGCCGCTAAAACTGCTGCCGCCAAAGCCGACGCAGTGAAAGCAACCTTTGCCGCCATGGCGAACGACCCGGTCCTTCGTCGAAAGCGCGAGGCAAAAGATCTCCGCCGACGCTTTGGATTGGGCTACGTCGATGACGAACATTACGGGCGCGTCATCGGTCTTTTGAAGCAAGTCGAGAAAGGGCAGCGCCTCCGCACCGAGGACGTGGCTTGGCTCAGAGTCGAGGCCGAATACTGCTGGACCGATGAACTGCAGAAGGCGTGGCATCGCTTGGAGGCCCAAGCACTAACCGAAGCCTGGGAACGCACTGGTGACGCCTGGAACGTAGTCAACGCCAGTGGCCATTGGCGCAAGGCGAATGATGCCGAGCGAGCTCTATCCGTGACCGAAAAGGCGCTGGTACAAACCTCCCTCTCGCCGAAGCTGCAATCTGCCCTCTCGACGACCCGCGGCGGGGCGATGCGCGATTTGCGGCGGCTTGAAGAAGCAGAAGCGCTTGGACGACAGGCCCACAGTCTGACGCCGGCAGATTACCGACCCTGCACGCTGCTGGGGGCTGTGTTGCTCGAGCGCGGTGACCTTGCGGGAGGGCATGATTGGTACGCCAAGGCCGAGCAGCTGGGCGCGTCTCGGAAGGCCATTGACCAAGATTTGCGATCTGTGCTGGTGCGATTGCCATTGCAAGAGCGGCAGCGGATTTGCGACTATCTTGTCGCTGAAGATCCCGAGAGGTTCGCCTGGCTGCTGGGCCGCTGGGAGTCTCGCGAGCGCGGACAAGGCCGAGTCACAAAGGCTGGGCTTGCGTGATTATCGTGCCAGACGATCCTGGCTCGCCAGGTCAGGATGAGGTCTTGAAGGCCTCAGTGCTAAAGGTATTCGACGGCGACGGCTTCCTTGCCAACGTATGGCATCCTTTCCGAGATACTTGGGTCGAGCGCATACCCTTTCGCTTCGCATTCATCGATGCACCAGAGATGGGACAGCCCTGTGGTCCCGAAGCGAGGGATTTTCTTGCAGCGCTCATCGCAGGCAAGGAGCTTAGGCTTGATCCGGTTGGCAAGGAATCGACGGGCTACATGCCAATCGATCCCTACAAGCGCCTGCTCTGCGTTGGCTTCCTGACCGAGCAGATGGAAGCCGGCAGGATTGACTATTACCATCAGGGCAAATGCGGCAGCGGTTTGGTGAAGCGGCCTCGGTCGGTGACCCGCAACATCGAAGTCGAAATGATCGTGAACGGCTGGGCATGGGTTGTCGAGCAATACAGCTTCGAACGGGAAGACGAGTACTTCGAGGCGCAGGAAGATGCGCGAAAAAATGGGCGTGGACTATGGAAAATGGATAACCCCGAGCCTCCGTGGAGCTTCAAAAGACGACAAAGACGCCACCGGCAATCCTCCCGAGCGCAGGGACAGTTGCTCTAGATCGGAAAGAAAATGCTTCGGCCGCTCAGGTGACGAAGAGCGGGTACTGTGGCAGCGAGCTTGGCGATGATTGGAAGATCCCGGACATATCGGCCCAGCCTGTGGGCACGCATCTTCCTGTCGGAAAACTGGAAGCTGGTCCTTAGCGCATCCACGTCGGACCGCATTCGGCTGAAATTAAAGGCTGACGACGAGGTCCTATGCCTCGATGTCACAGACGTATCATCGACCAAGGCGCTGCTATGGCATACAGTCGAAATCCGGTCGAAGGGCCGCGTCGATGCGTTGTCAGGCCTGACTGCCAAGTCCGCTCAGACATTACGCCAGGATTTGCTGGCTTTCGTGAACCAGCATCTCGCGGAGCTGATCGATTCCGACAAGGAACGTCTCCGTGAGGTGGACACCAAGATCCGCGCCATAACGGACAGCAACCAGCAGTACCTGGCCCATGCTGATGTGAGCCGGGCAATTGCCAGCGTTCCCGGCAGCGCCTCGGTTGCCCTGGCCCACCCTCTGTTTGACGCCAATCTGATCCCGGCTTCGCTGAAAGAATATCTCCCCACTTCGTTTGCCATGCTCACCGATCCGGCTGTTCGCAGCCGCTACAACGAGAGCTTCGTGGTTCACGAGCTGCAAAAGTTCGACGGGTTCTTTTCCAACCTTGGCGGATTCTCGCTCTCGCAGGAGCAGCGAGAGGCTTGCATCCGACTTGAAGACAACAATCTCCTCGTGGCGTCAGCCGGCTCTGGCAAATCCGCGACGATGGTCGGGAAAGTAGCCTACGTCCTGGAGAAAGGATTGTACCAGCCCGGCGAAATTCTCGTTCTTGCCTTCAATAAGAGTGCGGCCGACGAGCTGAAGGAGCGGATCGCGAAGCAGCTCGGCATCGACGAGGACGCCTTGGAATGCCGGGTAACCACCTTTCACGCCTTGGGTCGGGGAATAATCGAGGAGACCGAGGGACGGCCGCCGCAGCTGGCCAACTGGGTCGAGCACCCGGCTGGTGAAGCCCGCGTGATCGACAAGATCATTCGCGAGCTGATGAATACGAACGACGAGTTCAAGCGGCTCTGGATCGACCTACTTTCGATCCTGCCCAAAGCCGATATTCCCGTTGAGGCCTTTGACTCCGAAGCGGACTACAATCGCTACATCGCGGATCGAAACGACCGAGGTGGCAGCACCATCGGCACCCTTGCTGAAATTTATGTTCGATCGCTTCAGGAGCAACGGATCGCGAACTGGCTGTGGGTCCACTCGGTCGAGTTCGAGTATGAGAAGCAGATCTCATTCGAGGAGGAGGACGGAAGCGAGCGGTTCGTTCAGCCTGACTTCCACTACCCTCTGACCGACACATTCCATGAGCATTTCGCCATCAACGCGGATGGCTCCTCACCGTTCGACAATTACGTCGAACACATGAAGGGCAAACGCGCAGGGTACCAACGCGAAGAACTGGATTTCTTCGAGACGACCTCGGCACAGGCACGAGACGGGACGTTGTTGCAGCGGCTCGAGGCCGAACTGGTCAAGCGGGATATCCCGCTGACCGAGAAGAGCACCGAGGAAATCCTGAAAGCGATCGAGCCGGTGGTGATTACGCACTACCAGAAGCTGATCGGCGTCTGCATCAAGCACATCAGGGCCAGTCAGCTGACCTTGGAAATGCTGCTAGAGCGGGCAAAAACCCTGCATGACAAGCCTCGCGCCCAATATTTCGCGCGGGCGGTCTGGCTGATCACGCAAGCCTACTCGCGCAAGCTCGACGAGGCCAAGCGGATCGATTTCGATTCGATGATCGGCGACGCGGTGCGCCTCGTTGAGACGGGCCGTTATCAGAGCCCCTATTCGCTCATTCTCGTCGATGAATTCCAGGACATCTCGGATCCGCGGGCCAACCTGATCAAGGCGCTCAAGCACCAAAAGCCATTCACCAAGGTCTTCGCCGTCGGAGACGATTGGCAGTCGATTTATCGCTTTGCCGGATCCGATATCACGATCTTCACTCAGTTCGAGGCCAACTTTGGAGCCTGCTGGCAAGGACGCCTCGAGCAAACCTACCGATGCAACCAGCTCCTGGCTGATACGGCCGCACGCTTCGTTCAGCGCAATCCCGCGCAGATCACGAAAACTGTTCGCTCGACGCGTGCCGCCATCCCGCGTTCAATTCGCGTGATCCCTGTCACCGTCGAATGGCGTAAGCCGAGTTTTCCGGCTGCATGTTTCCAGCTGCTCGAGCGCCTCGACACTTTCCTGGAAAGCATTGCCTCCCAATGGCGCCAGCACGAAGGGCAGAAGCTGAAGGTCCTCGTGCTGTGGCGTTATAACCTGCTTGATCCGTTCGGCGGACAGATGCCGCACTTCTCGAACATCGAGGTCACGGGCCTGTCCTTTCATCGGTCCAAAGGCCTGGAAGCAGACTACACGATCCTGCTCGACGTCAGCGAAGGCGACTACGGCGTTCCGAGCCGAATCGAGGATGACGAGCTTCTCAACCTCGTCATCCCGCGGCCGGAAACCTATGCCTACGCCGAGGAGCGCCGTCTTTTCTATGTGGCACTGACCCGCGCCAGCAGAGGGACCTTCATCCTGTGCAATCGCCGCAAGCCCTCGCGATACATCCGCGAGCTTCGGGAAATTGCCGGGGAGGACGTCCGCTTCGAGACGGTCGACGGCAAAGAACTGGATCAGTGTCCAAGCTGCCATGTCGGGCAGATGGTCGAGCGCCAAGGGCGGAACAACACGACATTCTTTGGCTGCAACCAGTTTCCGGAATGCCGCCATACACGTCAGGCCAACGCCGAACTCGCACGGGCCTGACGAACGATTGGAGGCCTTGCCCTCGAAGATTCAGGGCTTTGTGAGCGAGGCTACGCGAGCCGTCAGATCCGCCTTTGCCCTCGAAAGTGCGGCGGTGTTGGTCTTTGTTGAACAGCGTTCGGCGGCTTTGTCGCCAAGGAAAAAGGCGATCCGCTCAGCATTCGCCCCACTGGGATGGGGTAGCCCCTCCAATATGCGGCGACCATCTACCAGTCCCTGGGCCGCAAGAACTTGCATAGCCGCGGCGACCTTCGGCCCCAGAGGGACAATCACCGCATCGCACAGCGCACGAAGCTCTTGGCCAGTATAGGCCTCGAGCCAACCTCGCAAAGCGGGCGTCTTGACCATATCGGGCTGCCCTGACCAGTTCTGTCCATCGACGAACACGGGATACCGCAGCGCCGATGTGAAATGCACGAGGTCGCCTTTGTCGGACCACAGCGAAGCCGTTGATGCCAAGCCCAACCATTGTCCGACACCGATTAGGTCGAGCATGCGGACGAGATTGGTCCGCATGGGTTCACCCGAGAAGCTGGCAAAGGTCTTCGCGGCAGCGGCGGCCTCCGCAACCGTTTGCCCTTCCAGCAAGGCCTTCCGCGCGGCGCGCAGCGCATTAGCTGCCTGGAACCGGCCGGGGGTCATGCCGACAATGACGACGCGCGCTGATGTGTTGATGTGATCGAATGGCGCGTAGATCATCTCCACATGCCTCGCGCCGACGCGTTCGCTGGCCATTCTCAATCTTTGAACTGCTTGCGGATCTTCGATTTCCGCATCGCTCAGGCCGGTGAGGACGGGGACAAATTCTTCAAATATCGTCAGGGACATGGAGAGCCTTGTAATCAGTTGTGGCCCTTATTGCAGATCCACGCGTCGATGTCCTCCTGCGCCCAAGCAACTGCATAGCCACCGAGTTGGACCGGCCTCGGAAACTTCCCTTCGGCCATCCAGCGATAGATCGTTGATCGGCCGAGCCCGACGCGGTGCTGTACTTCCTTGAAGCGGATGAGGCGTGTCACGCGCTTCGGCTCTGCGGCCGGCGGCACGGCACCTTCAGTCATGACGGCCTCCAACGGTAGCGGCAAAGATATCTCCCAGCAGGGCATCCTTACGCTCAAGTTCGTCGATATGATCGGCAAGCAGCCGTGCCACCCGGTGCGCGGTTCCCTTGGCCCAGCGCGGCTTCACGTCATGCACCTGGTTGCCAAGGACGCGCTCGAGGGCGGCAGGCAATTCGCAGATGAGTTCCTCGAAGAACTTGGCGATGTCGGTCTGAAGCCAGCGGGTCGCCTGATCGCCGCCAGCCCCGAGGAACAACAGCATGTGGGCGTGCGGGGCCATCCCGGAGGACGCCAGAATCCGAAGCGCTTCTCCTACACTGGGGCTGCGCTCCCCCATCAGCGTCCGGCGCAGCGCATCCTTATGAATATCGGCCTCGCGCGCGATTTCGCAGCGATTGCGACCGCTCAGTTCAACGGCGGTGTGCAGCAGGTTTGCGAGCTCCTGTCGGGTCTGGGTTTCACCAAGTACGCCCATGTCGATCATTGCTGTTTCTCCTCTGGCTGAAATGACCGACTCATCGGCTATGCGAAGAGGAAGGGTGTAGGAAAACGAAAAGAACATAAACGGAACATTGAGGAAGCCCCGAATCGCCCGCGTTCAGTGATTCGCGCAGAAATCCGACGCGTACCCGCACATTTCGGCATGGTCCGCGCAGTTTCCGGCTGAATTCGCGCTCAGGACGAGCGAGCTGGCGCGAAGGTCGGCCCGACAGGTCTTTCCCGTCGCTTTTTGCTTGGTCGAAGTGGCGAGAGCGTAGGTCTGGATTTCCTACAGGCACATCGAGGGATCACGAAGAACAGACAGCGAACGGCGTGGCCGCTTGCTGTTTGACCAACCTTCGAAAGGTCCTGCCCATGAATACCCCTGTTCCGCTTGCCCGCCGTACCCGGCTCAAGGACTATATCCTGCCCACTCTCGTGGCGCTCGCCGGCGCCGGTGCGGCCTATGCCGGCGCTGACACCACCTTCGATCCGGCTCTCACCAAGTTCACTGATTTCCTCGAAGGCTCGGGCGGCAAGATCATCACCGTCCTCAGCCTTGCAGGCGGCCTCATCGGCCTTGCCTCCGGGCGCTTCTCGCTCGGCCAGGTCGCCGTTCCCGTGGGCGTCGGCATCGGCGTCGGCACCGGCGTTCCGATCGTCACCTCGGTCGTGACCGCGGTCATCTGAACAGCGGATCCGGTCACGGCGGGAGGGCGGCATCATGGCTGACAAGTACCTCGTACCCCAACGGCTCGACGATCCGGAGCTCATCGGCTTCTGGACCATCGACGAGTTCGCGGGGCTGCTGATCCCCTTTGCCTGGGGGATCCTCGCGCAGCACATCTTCATCGGGATCGCTCTCGCCTTTGCGGCCTGGTTCGTCTTGCGGAAGGCGAAATCCGGAAACGCGGGCTCGGCGCTGGTGCATGCTGCCTACTGGTACCTGCCCGGGGGCTTCCTCGGGCTCAAGGCCACGCCGCCCTCCCACTGCCGTCTCCTGGCCGGCTGAGGGAGGACGCCATGCGCGCTGAATTCGCCTACGAAGAGGCCCAGAAATACCTGCGCCAGCGCAATCGCCTTGCGGTGGTAGCCGGGGTGCTCGGGCTTGCGAGCCTGCTTGGGCTTGGGGCTGCTGCCACACGGGACCGCGAGGTTGTCCTCGTGCCCGTGACGAGCGAGCGGCTGTCGCTCACCAGCGCGGGACCCGACGCCCACTATCTCGAGCTCGTCACCCGCGACACCGCGCTGATGCTGCTCAATCGCAGCCCGCAGGGCCTCGATTACTGGATGGGCGAGATCCTGAAGCTCGCCGATCCAGCGGCTCATGGGCAGCTCAAGGCCGAGCTCGTCAAGATCGTCGAGGAGCAGCGCGGCTCCGACATTTCCCAGGCCTTCGTCATCCGCCGAATGGATGTCGATCCAGGCGGCCTCACTTCGACTGTCACCGGCACGCTCAAGACCTTCGTCGGCGCGCAGGTGATCGCCAGCAACGATCGCAGCTTCCGGCTGAGCTGGAGCAAGCGGGGCCTCTCCCTCGCGCTCACCGGCTTCGAGCAGCTGCCCGACCCCAGCCAGAAGGATTGAACACAGCCATGAGCGCTCTCACACCCTGTGCTTCATCGGCGCTTGGCGCCGGTGTTGCCTGCCTTTCCCTAGGCGCGACGCGCCGCATCGATACGGGCTGGAAAGCGCTGGGCATCGCCCTTTGCGCCCTCGCGTTCAGCGCGGCGCCAGCGCGTGCCGACCAGTTCGTCGAGGCGGCTGACAATGCCAAGATCGACTGCACGCTCTCGCGCGGTGAACTGACCCGCATTGCGCTCATCGACGATGGCTTTGCCAACGTCTCGAAGATCGCGAGCGCCTATCCCTATAACGATTTCACGATCACCCATGAGCCGGTTCGCGGCGACATCTACATCTCGGTGCCGCCGCAATTCGCCTCGGACCGGGTGAGTTTCTTTGCCACGAGCAAGGCCGGGTTTGTCTACAAGTTTGCGTGTCGGACGGTCTCCCAGGAAGCGAGCCAGGTCTTCGTCACCAATCCGGCCCTCAAGGTGCGCGAGGCCGAAGAATGGGAGCAGACCAGCGGCCCTGACGATGCGGCCATCCGGCTGATCGAGGCCATGGCAGGGGATGCGGTGCTTCCGGGCTTTACCGGACGGACCGAACTCGGGTTGCCGCGCAAGACTGGCACCATCGAGGTCCAGCTGGTTGCAGAATACTCCGGCGCCGAGCTGACCGGTCAGCGCTTTCGCCTGCGCAATCTCGGCAAGGTGCCGCTCGAGCTGGGTCAGGATCGCGAAGGCCCCGCTGGCGCCATAGCCTTTGCCTACGGCCGGGACATCCTCGCCCCCAGCGAGGTGACCAGCGCCTTCCTCGTCTTCCGCAAGGGAGGGCTGGAGTAATGGCAAGCGCAGACAAGCCGGCGACCGATCCGGTTCCCCAGACCCCTGAGACGGCTGATGCCAGCGCCACTCCGGAAAGCCGGCGTGAGGTTGGCAGGCGGAATCTGAACCACCAGATCGCGCAGCGGCAGAAGGCCTTGCTCGCAGGCGTCGGCGCTATTGCGCTGATCGGCGGGGCAGCCTTCCTGTTCAGCGGCGACGACGACAGACACGCGGGCGCCTCCGGCGATACCGTGAGCATCGACACGGGCGGGCTGGTCAATCGCAACCTGTCCGAACGCGAGTTCGTCGCGACCTACGGCAACCGGGCCGATGCCCAGGACCGGGAGATCAAGGCGCTCAAGGAGGGCCAGGTTTCGCGGCCCGAGCTCGAGCAGCAGCTCGCCGCGCTCAAGGCCGAGAACAGCCAGATGCGGACCGACGGCCAGACCGCGATCGACGCCATCTCGGCCGAGAATGCCGCCTTGAAGGCGCAGCTCGACCAGGCTGCGCGCGCCTCAGCTGCCGCGGCTCCGCCGCCCCCGGCTTATGGTCCTGGCGTCGCCACTGGCGCTGCGCCTGCCGCTGGCCGGACGGCAGCGAGCGGTCCGTTGCCGGAAGAGGGCAAGGTCAGCCTGACGAGCTTCGAGACCGGCGCTGCCGGTCCGAAGAAGCCCGCCGCCGACAATGCAGCCCCGCCTCTCGTCTTGCAGGACAGCCGGGATTACCTGCCGCCCAACAGCTATGCGCCGGCGCGCGTGATCGTTGGCGTCGATGCCTCGACCGGCGTTGCCAGCCAGACCGATCCATTGCCCGTGGTCCTCAGGATTACCGGGCCAGCGCGTTCGGTCATGCGGCGCGGCAAGGTGCTGACGACCGATCTCACCGGCTGTCTCGTCAATGGCGCAGCGCGCGGCGACCTCAGCAGCGAGAAGGTCTACGTAAAGCTTGCCCGCATGACCTGCGCGCAGCCCGGCGGGCGCTATGCGGTGAGCGAGGTCAAGGGCTTCATCAGCTTTGCCGGCAAGTCGGGCGTGCGCGGCCGCGTCGTCAGCCGCGAGGGCAGCCTCGTGGGCCAGGCCCTGCTTGCCGGGATCGTCGGCGGCTTTGGTCGCGGCTTTTCCGCCAACGCCAATGGCGTCTTCACGGGCCAGATCGGCGCTGACGGCAAGCGCCAGGCGCTCTCGCCCACCGACATTGTCGCGGGCGGCTTTGGCCAGGGCGCGGGCGAAGCTGCCGACACGGTGAGCAAATACCTCATCGAACGCGCCGAACAATACCAACCCGTCGTCGAGATGCCGACCGGCATCGAGGTCGAGATCGTCTTCCTCGACGGCGTTCATGTCAGGAGCAATACGAAATGAATTACTCGGAATTCCAGCCGGGACTGAAGGCGCGCGCCGCGACTGCGGCCCTCGCTGTCACCACAGCCTTCACCGTGATCAGCCTCGGCCTCGCCGCGGTCACCGCTGAGCCGGCACGGGCCGAGGGCATGGCGAGCGATGTGCGCGCAGCGCTCATGGCCCGCCTGCCCAAGACGCCGATCACCGGCCTGTCCTGTGAAGGCTTTGGCGGGCTGTGCGAAGTGGTCTCGGGAAACACGCTGTTCTACGTCGATGAGACTGCCCGATATCTCATGGTCGGCCGCCTCTATGACATGGAGACGCGACGCGATGTCACGGCAGCGCGGCTGCTCGAGCTCAACCCGGATCTCCTGGCGGCAGGGGCCGCACGCGCGGACGCAGACAATGCCCGGCACGAGACTGGGCCCGAAGCTCGACCGACGGCAACCAAGGTCGACCTGACCGGTCTGCCGGCGGAAGGCGCGATCCAGTGGGGACCGGCGAATGCTCCCAAGGTCGTCGTTTTTTCGGATTTCCAGTGCGGTTACTGCCAGCGCCTGACCGGCGAACTGGTCAAGGCAGGCGTCCGGGTCGAGGAGCGGCCGATTTCGATCTTCGGGGCCAAGAGCCGCGAGATTTCTGAAGCGGTGCTGTGCGCTACCGATCCAGTCGCGGCCCTGCACCGGGCTTATGCAGGAGAGGCTGTGCCGCAGCGTAAGGGCTGCAAGGCCAAGGGCCTCGATGCGAATGAGGCGTTTGCCCGGGCGCAGGGTTTCTCGGGCACGCCAGTCGTGGTGCGCGCCAGCGATGGCGCCGTGCTGCAGGGTTATCGCCCGGCTGCTGAAATCCGCAAATTTCTTGGTCTCGCTTCGAACAAGGGAGGCCGCTGATGCGTAGCTTCAGCCATGTGCCTCGCTCCGCGGCGCTGCTCGGCCTTCTGCTGGCGACCAGCGGCTGCGCGGTGCTCGGCGGCAACGTCAAGGGCAACTTCTCCTGCCGGGCACCGGAGGGCGACTGCGCGCCGACCTCGGTGATCGATGGCCGGGCGACCGAGACTGTCGGTGAAAAGGCCGACGATCTCCTAGCGCAGCGTCCGGGGGACGCCGCTCCGACTTCGGGCAGCCTTAAGATTGTCCTGGCCGCCTATCGCGATGGGCAGGGCCGCAGCCATGCGGCGCGGGTGGTCGAAGTGCCGCTGCCCGAGCCGGCAAGCGCGCACTTCCAGAATCCGGCAAGCCGCCGCGAGGTTGCGCGGGCGCTTGCGCGGGCCGTCGCCACGGCACGCGAGCCGCAGGGCGAAGCGCCGCCGCCCGTCGCTGACACCACCGACACCGCCAACTCCGCCTTGCCGGACGTGCTTACTGCCCCCTTGCAGCACGCGCCGGCCGGGGGATCCGGGACTGCCTCCCTCCCGCCCCGGGTCCCCCAACCAATCGCTGGACAAGGGGAGCCTGCTCCCCAGGAAGGAAACGTGCCGTGAGCCTCTCCCTTGCCAAAGCCCGCGATGCCCTGATGGGTGCGCTGTTTGCCGATACGGCGTCAGCGGAGAAGCCGCGGGCGCGCTTCGGTCTCGACATGCTGTCCGATTGGCTGCCTTACCGGGTCTTCGACGAGAGTGCCGGGCTCTACCGCAACGCTCGTTCAAAGGGTTTCATCCTCGAGGTGACCCCGTTGATCGGCGCCGACGAGCGCACCGGCGAAATCCTGGGTCAGTTCTTCTCTGAAGGACTGCCCCAAGGGGCCTGCCTGCAGGTGCTCAATTTCGCGAGCCCGCGGATCGGGCAGATCGTCTCCCCGTGGTTTGCGCCGCGCTATGAACAAGGCGGCATCTACGAAGCGATCGCGCGGGAGCGGCTTGCCCGGTTCTACGATCTGGTCTGGGAAAGCGGCTCGGCCTTTGCCCCTTTCCATGTGCGCAGCAGCCGCCTGATCGTCTCGCTCGGTGTCCCGGAACACACGAACGTCACCGATGCCGAGCTTGCCGAATGCCGCGAGGCTCTGCTGGGTCTCATCCATTCGCTGGGGCTCGATGCGCATCCGCTGCGTCCTTCGGCACTGATCGGCCTCGTTGACGAGCTGACCTCGCCAACCACGGCGCGCGAGCCTGAGCGCCAGACCTGGAATCCGCTCGAGCAGATCGATGTCCAGGCGATCCGCTCCGATATCGAGCTTGAGGTCGAGGACGACCGCATGGTGCTGAGGACCGAGCGGTTTCGTGAGATGGGCCGCGACAGCGCTGGGAACCCGGATGTCGGGGTGTGCCTCCCCGATACGTTCGACGTACGCCACTTTGCCGTGCGTTCGTTTCCCGAGCGCTGGGCGCCGTGGGAGTGCGCGCGGCTGATCGGTGACATGTTTGCCGACAAGCTGCGGTTTCCCTGCCCGACGGCCACCATGTTGTGCCTCGTCTATCCCGACCAGGATGCAGCTTCAGCCCGCGCGGGCTACAAGTTCATGCGCACGACGAGCCTGTCCCAGACGAAGAGTGCGCGCTTCCTCCCCAAGCTTGCCGACCAGTCGGCCGAGTGGCGTCACGTCCAGAACGAGCTCCAGGCCGGAAAGAAGCTGGTGAAGCTGTTCTATGGGCTGACCAGCTATTCGCCGCTGGGCTCGGGTGATGCCCATGAGCGCGTGATCAAGGCGATCTTCAAGGCGGCAGGCTGGGACCTCACCGATGAGCGGTTCCTTCAGCTCCAGGGTTTGGTCGCCGCATTCCCCTTGAGCCTCGCCGACGGGCTGGCGGACGACATGCTGCGTCTGAAGCGCATGCGCACCATGCTCTCGACCACTGCGGCCAATATTGCGCCAATGCAGGGCGAGTACCTGGGCCGCACGGTTCCCCACCTCCTGCTTGTCGGCCGGCGGGGCCAGCCGTTCTGGTGGTCGCCGTTCGAGAACGGGGCTGGCAACCACAACATCGCGATTTGCGGCAAGTCCGGCTCGGGCAAGTCGGTCCTGCTCCAGGAGCTCTGTGCGGCTCTGCGCGGTGCAGGCGCAAAGGTCGTGGTGATCGACGATGGCCGCTCGTTCGAGCACTCGGTCAAGTTGCAGGGCGGGCGCTTCGTCGAGTTCACGCTTGCTGCGGGCTTTTCGCTCAATCCCTTCTCGATGGTCGACGATGCCCGGGCTGAGGCCGACGAGGATTACCGCCTCGACTGCTTTGCCATGATCAAGGCGATCATTGGACAAATGGCCCGCCACGACGACAAGCCCAGCGACACCGAGCGGGGGCTGATCGACCGCGCGGTCACCACTGTCTGGGACACGCTCGGCAGCGGCGGCAGCATCGACGATATCGCAGGCGCTCTCGAACAAGGCGGCGGCGAGCTCGGCGTCAATCTCGCGACCGCGATTGCGCCCTATTGCCGGGGCGGCAGCTATGGCGGGTTCTTCTCAGGAAAGGCCAGCTTCGCGCTCGACGATGATTTCACCGTCTTCGAGATGAGTGATCTTTCGAGCCGCGAGGAGCTCAGAAGCGTCGTTCTTTCGGCGATCATGTTCATGACCGGCCAGGCCATGACGCGGACCTCGAGAGCCACCCGCAAGCTGCTGCTGATCGACGAGGCCTGGTCGATGTTGAAGGGCGGCTCGATGGGCGAGTTCGTCGAGACCTATGCCCGCACCGCCCGCAAATACGGGGGCGCGCTCGCAACCGCGACCCAGTCCCTGAATGATTATTACAAGTCTGACGGCGCGCGCGCCGCGCTTGAGAACAGCGACTGGATGCTGATCCTCCAGCAGAAGGCCGAGACAATCTCGGACTTCCGGCAGAGCGCCCGGCTCGACATGGACGACCGGACCGAGACGCTGATCCGTTCGCTGAAGCGCTCAGGTGCGGAATATTCCGAGATCTTCATCAAGGGTCCGGAGACCGAAGCGATCGGCCGCCTCGTGCTCGATCCGCTCTCGGCGACGATCTTCTCGTCCGATCCCAATACCTATGCGGCCATCCAGGCGCTTGAAGCCCGGGGCATGCCGCTCGCCGAGGCGATCCGCAAGGTCGCCGGCCTGGCTCCGGGAGAGCGCTGATGGCCTTCCATCAAACCCCGTTCGACCACATCGGTGTGTGGTCGCCGCCGATGCGGTTCATCCCGTTCCTGCAGGGCACCTGCCTTGTCCTCATCGAGGCATCGCGCTTTGCGGCCTCGAGTCTGCTCATCGTCCTGGGCCTCCCGCTGTTTGCGTTCCTGTTCCTCGCGGGCTGGGACATGGGTCTCCTGTTCGCCCAGCTCGGCAACCTTGCCGATCACTACCGCGAGGCGGACGCGATCCGCCGGATCGCTTTCTCCCAGGACCTGCAGGGTGCCTTCATCGCCGCCGTGCTGGGCGTGGTGTTGGTGCGGACCCCGCGCTTCCTGAAACGCCTCGAAACAGCCCTCGCTCCGGCCAGTCCCAAGGAGACTGTCAATGGCTGACGCTCGCCGATTGCAATCTTTTAATCGCCCGCTCGCGCTCCGTCTTGGCGGGGTTCTGCTCACGGTTTCCATTCTGCTGTGGGGGGCCTGGGTCAGCCGCGAAGTGGCCCGTCCCCGTGAACAGATCGTCACGGTGCGCTTGGCTGAGACCATCGCGCGGTTCGTCGATGCTGAAGCCCGCGCGGCCCGAGACCCTGAAGTCGGCCAGGCCCGCACGCTCGCCTATCTCAAGGCGGCCGAAGCGGCGGTCCAGGACATGGGCAAGAATGGCCGCGTGGTGCTGGTGGCCGAGGCGGTCCTTGCGGGTGAAGTGCCCGACGCGACCGCTGAGCTGGAGCAGCGCATTGCCGCGCGGCTCGGCCGGGAGCCGAAGCCATGATCCGCATCGCCCACCTGCTGCGCGGAGCCCGGCGTCCGCTGCTCCTGACGGGACTTGTTGCCTTGCCATTCGCCTGGGCGCCGCTTGCGGCCTTCAGCGAGGACCATGCCTTCCTGATCAATTCGAGCCCGAGCCTGCCAAACTGGGCCTTCTGGCTCGACAAGTCGGCGCCGATTGCGCGTGGCAGTCTGATCTTCTTCGAGCCGCCCAGCTCACCGCTGCTTGATAGGCATTTCGGCGAAGGGCCGCACCTCTTCGGCAAGCGCGTCCTCGGTCTGCCGGGCGATGTTGTAAGCCATGAGGGCGACCAAGTCCTGGTGAATGGCCGGGTTGTTGGCACGCGTCTCGAACAGACCCGGCTTGGGCTCAGGCTCAGTCCGGGGCCGGAAGGGGTGATCCCGCGCGGCTGCTACTATGTCGGCAGCGACCATCCGCGCGGGTTCGACAGCCGCTATGCCGAGGTGGGCTTTGCCTGCCGCGGGCAAATTCTCGGCAGCGGGAGGGCGGTGCTGTGAAGCGCGCCCTGCTTGTAACCTTTGCGCTTGTCCTCGCCGTTCCGGCCGATGCGCGGGACTATGGCCAGCAAGGTGCCGTGTTCCCGGTGATCGAACGCGATCTCCTGGAACAGATCCACACGCGGCTCACTGCCATGGAAAAATCAGGTGAGACCAAGCGGCTCAACCAAGAGCTGAGGCGGCGCACGACGGCGCGCGTCAACCGGCCCGAGCCGGTCGCGGGCCTCGTCCGGGCGAGCGCCGCTCGCCGCTGGAGCTTTGATCCGACGATCACACTCGAGACCGATATCCGGGGCGCCAAGGGCGAGCTCATCCATGCCCGCGGGACCCGGGTGAACCCGCTCGACAGCGTGCCGCTGCGCAGCGAGCTCCTGTTTTTCGATGGTGACGATCCTGACCAGCTCGCCTGGGCGCTCAGGGTTTCGCTGGGCGCCAAGCTCATCCTGACCAAGGGCGCACCGCTCGAGCTGATGAAGGCGCGGCAGCGGCGCTTTTACTTCGACCAGGGTGGCAAGTTGATCGCGCATTTCGGGATCAGGGCGCTGCCGGCTCGCGTGCGCCAGAATGGCCGGGTGCTCGAGGTCAGCGAGGTCGCCTTGGCTTCCCGACAAGGAGCACGCCCATGAAATCGCTTCGTCGCCTCGTCGCGACCCTGCTCGCAGGCCTGGGGCTGGCGTTGGCCAGTCCGGTCAGCGCCGATGCCGGGCCCGGTCGCTGCACCGGCAGCTTCGTCAACCCGATCACGGATATCTGTTGGTCGTGCCTGTTTCCGATCTCGGTCGGGGGTCTCAAGATCTGGCCTTCGAACCGGCCCGATCCTGACAACCCCGATCTGCCGCTCTGTTTGTGCGGCCTGCGGCCAGGGATAGCCATGGGCTTCTGGGAGCCGGTCCGGCTTGCCGACGTCAGCATGAAGCCATGGTGCTTCGTCAATCTGGGCGGGATGAAGCTCGATCCTGGGTTCGACATCGGCTTCCGCTCGATCAAGGGGCCCTCGGCCGTGGGCGGGGCCAGCCAGAACTATTCGAGCTGGCACGTTCATTGGTACGCTTACCCCTTGATCTACTGGATGGAGATCATCGCTGATTTCCTGTGCCTTGAGTCCGGCTCGATCGATATCCTCTACATTTCCGAGATCGATCCGCTCTGGCAGGACAGCGAGCTTACCGCGATCATCAACCCTGAGGCGGTGCTTTTTGCGAACCCGCTGGCACTAGCTGCCTGCGCGGCCGACTGCGTCTCAGCCACGGTCAATTTGCCGGTCGACGAGATGTTCTGGTGCGCTGGCTGCCAGGGCTCGATGTACCCGATGAACGGCAACGTCTCGGCGTCGATCGGCCATGTCCAGGCTTCGCGGCTCGTGCTCTCGCGCTTTGCCTACAAGCTGCACCGCGAACTCGTTGCCTGGGGCACGATGGGCGGCAAAGGGCTTTGCGGCAAGTACCTGATGCCGGTGATGCGCAAGCAGCAATACCGGTTCCAGGCCACCAACCCGAACCCGGCGACCAAGGGGCGCTACGCGTGCCCGCCGATTGGCGCCGCCACCACCTTTCAATCAGCTGGACAGGTCGTCCCCGCGATCGGTGAAGACATGGGATACCTCGTCTGGCGCAAGCGGAACTGCTGCGCGCTATGAACCGGAAACTTCTCCTGATCCCGCTCGCTGCGGGCATTTCTCTCGCAGGCCTGGCGCTGGCCCAAAGCGCGCCCGAAGGTATCGACCTCGAAGCCATCCGTGCCCGCTCGGCTGAGCATGCTAAGGATGCCGAGGCGCTGGCAACCACGGTCCGCACCCGGGCGGAGGTCGTGCATGACGAGGCATTGCAGAGCCAGAATGCCGCACAGGCCGCGGCCACGCGGTTTGCCGAGACTGTCCCGGCGTCGGCCAAAGGTCCAGAGGTCTTCGACTTCGACGCGATGGTGCGCGAGCGCGCCGAGGCAGAGAAGGCGCCGCTCTCCCAAAGCCCGCGCTTCATAGCCTTTGCGAGCCTGTCGATGCCGCCCGAGGCGCTCAAAGCGCTGGTTCGGGACATGGGGCGCGCAGGCGGCGTGACTGTGCTGCGCGGCTTCCCGGCCGGGGACTCTGCAAAGTTCAAGGCAACGCTGGCGGCGATCTGGCAGGGCGATGATGCCCCCCATGCGCTCGGGATCGATCCTCGCCTGTTCCGGGCTTTCGGCATCGAGGCCGCCCCCAGCTTCGTGATGGTCGGCAGCGACTTTGCGCCGTGTGATGGCTTTGACTGCCGCGACGCGCCTCCGCCGCATGACCGGCTCACCGGCAATGTGACGGTGAGCCAGGTCCTCGAGACCTTCCGCGATGGCAACGGCCCAGGCGCCCAGCTGGCCCGGCTGCACCTTACTCGCCTCGAACAGGAGCAGCGCCCATGACATGGCTTCGCTCGATACTTGGCGCCCTGCTGCTTCTGGCAGGAACGGCCCAGGCGGCCTCCGCTCAGACGACTGCCGATGCAAAAGCCGACGGCAAAGCGTTCGGCAACAGCGTAATCGATCGCGCCAAGGGCGCGGCTACCACGGCGCCAGATGCTTCGCGCGTTCCCGGATTCAATCCTGCCGCCACGCAAGGCCTTGAGGACCTGGCCGACCATCCCGATCGGATCGAGGGCGCCGCCCGTAGCGCGGCAACCGGCAACACCGCGATCCGGACGATCGAGGACAGCATGGATAACCGCGCCCGGTTTTCACCCCAGGAGATCAAGAGCATTCTCGCCCGCTCGGGCGAAATCAGCGAGACCCCGCTCGATTACACGAGCGGCATGTCGGTCTCCGGCTCGAAGGGCAATTGCGTCCCGCTTCCGCCTGGAACTGGCTCGGTCGGCACCTACATGGCGACTTGCAACACCGGCTATACGGCCGAGCAGAAGACGGCGACGTGCCAAGTGCCCCTCGATGTGCGCGCCGAGCCGCGCCAAGTCTATGGCTACTACTGCGTTGCGGGAAGCGGGGTCGATCCGACCGGGATTTATGCCTGCAACCACTATCCAGCGCCGCAGTGCACGGTGACGCAGTCCTGGCCGATTAACCTCTGCGATCCCTATTTCGGGATCTACTGGGGCTGCAACTCGGGTGACCTGCGCGTCGACCTCGTGAGCTGCACCGCGCCAGTCGAAGGGGCCACGCCTTACACGACCACCACCGAAACCGTGGTCACCGCCGAACGAAACGAGAGCCAGTGCTCCGCGCTGGCTGGCGATGCCAACTGCACACTCGACACCGAAGTCTGCACCGATAGCGACCCCGTCACCCGGATCGTCGATGGCGTCGCGGTTACCCAGCCATGCTGGGCCTGGCAGCGCAGCTATACCTGCTCGGCCAAGATGCCCGGCAATGACTGCGGCGAACTGGAGGCAAACGGCAGCTGCCGCTTCGTGCGCGAGGATTGCCTGACGGGCGACAGCCCCTGCTCGACGGCTGAGCGGGTCTATGAGTGCCCGGTGCCTCCAGGCGAGAACGCAGGCCAGCAATATGTCTGCGACGGCGACGTCTACTGCATCGACGGCTCGTGCGAGACGATCACCCGCGAGGCCAACGACGAATTCAAGGATGCGGTCGTGGCCCTGAACGCGATGGACCAGGCGCGGCGCGAGTTCGACCCTGCGACCATGACCCTCTTCAAGGGTGAGCGCGAGACCTGCTCGTCCAAGGTCTTCGGGGTGCTCAACTGCTGCAAGGGCAAAGGCTTCCCGCTGATCCCTGGCATCCAGTTCCTGGTCATGCTGGGCTGCAGCCGGGAGGAGGTCCTGCTCCACCAGCGCGATGCGCAAGGGCTTTGCGCCTATGTCGGGACCTATTGCTCTTCGAGCTTCCTCGGCGTCTGCCTGACCAAGAAGAAGGTCTACTGCTGCTTTGAGTCCAAGCTGACCCGCATCCTGCAGGAACAGGGCCGCGCGCAGCTTCCCAAGCCCTGGGGCAAGCCCAAGACCGAGCAGTGTCTTGGCTTCACCCTCGACGAGTTCGCCCGGCTTGATCTCAGCCGCATGGATTTCTCCGAGGTCTATGCCGAGTTCACCGATGCGGCGCGGCTCCCCGACGAGCTCCAGACCTCCGAGCTCATCCAGCAGAAAATCCGCGACTATTACGAAAGGAGCAGCCAATGAGCGCCCGTCGCACCCGCACGGCCATCATGCTGGCCGCCATGCTTGGTCAAGCAGTCCCGAGCGCTGCCCAGGACGCGGCCACGCTCCCCGGCGCTGCCGCCACTGAGGCCGGTGACGCCTTCTACTGCGGCGAGCGGCGGCTCGGCTACTGGTTCTACTGCGTGCGGCCGAAACCCGCGCCGTCGCAGACCGCCGAGCCGAAGTCCCAGGCACCGACCGCCACGGCCGCCCTCGATGCGATCACCGCGACGCTGCGTGAGCTCAAGGCTCGGGCGATCATCGAGCCTACACCTGAGAACGTGACTGCCTATATCCGCTTCCAACGCGAGCAACTCGATCGGGCTTCGTTGTTCTCGGATGTCTGGCAGCGGGCGATCTGGCAGGATCCGGGGCTCGACTACACGCTCGAGCGCCCGGTTGGAGCGGTGGCCAAGCGGCAATGGCAGGATGCTCGGACTGCCGAGCGCGATAGCGTGATGGCGCATCTCGGCGATCGCTACGGGCTGTTCTACTTCTTCGCCCAGACCTGTGGGGCCTGCGAGGTGATGAGCCCGATCGTCAAGGCGGTCGCCGATCGGTGGCAGCTCACGGTGAGAGCGATCTCGACCGACGGCGGGCCGTCGCGTCATTTCCCGAATTACACGGTCGAGAGCGGGCAGCGCCCGCGCATGGGCCTTGAGCCCAAGATCACGCCGGCCCTGGTCCTGTGGGACAGCGAAGCGGCGCGCGCGATCCCGATCGGATACGGCGTCCTGTCGGCCGATGAACTGCAGGACCGCATCTTTCTCCTGACCTCGAAGGAAGCCGGCCATGATTTCTAAGCTGCGCACGGCGGCGCTTGCTCTTGCCGCCACGAGCCTCGTTGTAACTCCGCTCCAGGCCAATGTCGGCGACAGCATGGACCGTTTCATGAACGACATGGGCGGAGCCGCGAATGTCACCGGTCCGAGCGCCTTCCAGGGCCAGTCGGCGGGCTACTATAGCCTCGGCAATGTCTGGACGCGCTTCCCGCAAAAGACGACCAACATCGCCAATCTCCAGCTGCCCCGGGCCCGGGCAGGCTGCGGCGGCATCGACATTTTTGCCGGCAGCTTCAGCTTCATCAACGCGAGCGAAATCGTCGCGCTGCTGAAGGCAGTCGCCAACAATGCTGTTGGCTTTGCCTTCAGCCTGGCGATCGACACGGTCTGCCCCGAGTGCTCGAAGATCATGCAGGAGTTTGCGCAGAAGGCGCAGCTCATGAACAACCTGTCGATCAACAGCTGCGAAATGGCCCAAGGGCTGGTCGGCGGGATCTGGCCCAAGGGTGACCTTGCCGACAAGGCGATCTGCGAGGCAATTGGTAACAGCGAGGGCATCTTCACAGACTATGCGGCGGCCAAGCATGGCTGCGGGACGCGCGGTCAAAGGAGCTCGACCAACTCCGGGGCCGGGGCAAACTATGCCGATGTGAACCCGGCTGTGCCGCGCAACTACACCTGGCACGTCCTCAAGAAGTCGGCCTTCTTCTCGCCCAATGGCACGTTCGACCGCGATCTTGCCGAATATGCGATGACGCTGATCGGCACGGTGATCTACGTGCCGCCGAAGGACGACGAGCCGGGCAAGTTCGTGCCCTTTGCTGGCGATGCCTCCTCAACGCTGGTGACCGCGCTGCTCGATGGCACGCAGGGCCAGACGGTCAGGGTCTTTGCCTGCGACGAGCCGGACCAGTGCCTCAATCCCACGTTTCGGGACATGAGCCTCAGTTCAGCCAAGGCCATCCGACCCAGGGTGGCCGCGCTCATCGGCAGCATGGTGGCTGCGATCCGCACGGATACGGCGATCGGCGATGCCGAGAAGGAACTGCTCCAGGTTGCCTCGGTCCCGCTCTACAAGATTCTGACGGTCCAGGCCGCCTATGGCCGGGGCATGGCGACCGATGACCGCGACACGCTCGCCGAGATCACCAGCATCGATCTGCTCTACGCGGTGCTCGACCGGATCGTGTCCGAGGCCGGCCGCTCGATGGCGAGCTTCATCGCAGCCGACGAAGCCAAGCTCGCCATCTGGCGTTCGCAGGTCGCGGACGTCCGCTCAAGCCTCGCGCAGCGCCAGGCAACGGGCCAAGCCAAGGTCTCGGCCATCATGCAGATCATCGAAAAGACAGCGATGATCGAGAACATGCTGGCAGCCTCGATGTCGCCCTCGATGGCGGCATCGCTCGACTGGTCGCGCGCGCTCCAGTCCCGTTCCATCGTCCCTTAAAGGCGAGACAATCCATGATCGAGATCTTCACGGTCGGCGGCGGCGAGTACATCGTCAATGTCCTGAATGCCGTCGCCAGCTGGACTGGTGCCGGCGGCTACAAAAGCCTGATCCAGGTGACCATGGTCATGGGCCTGGCGCTTGCGGTCATCGTACTCGCCTTCAACCAGGACTGGCGGGCCTGGCTCAACTGGTTCCTTGGTGCGACGCTCATCTACATGTGCCTGATGGTGCCGCGCATGGACGTCCATGTGACCGACCGGGTCAACCCGAGCCTTGCGCCGGCGAACGTCGCGAACGTGCCCTTGGGTCTCGCGCTCATGGCCAGCTTCACGAGCCAGGTCGGCGATTATCTTACGCGCTCGGCCGAGCTGGTCTTCGGCCTGCCGGACGACCTCAACTACTCGAAGAACGGCATGATCTACGGCGCGCGGCTCATCGAAGCGACGCGCTCCTTGCGCATCTCGGACCCCGAGTTTGCGGCCAATCTCGACGAGCACATCCGGCAATGCGTGTTCTATGATCTGCTGCTCGGCCGCTATTCGATGAAGCAGCTGGCAGAGAGCGATGATATCTGGACGACAATCGCCCCTGGTAGCGCGGCGCGGGCGCAGAAGTTTGTGACCCGGCAGGCCGATGACAGCGTAACGGCGTCGATCGTGACTTGCCGCGATGCCTACACCAGCCTTTCGAACCAATGGGCGGGGCTGGTCGATTCCATGGCGCTCAGCGCCGGTCGGCAACTCTATCCGCGCCAGACGGCGGCGCTCGCCAAGACCAAGCTGCTCGCTGATCTGCCGGTGGCCTACCAATATCTCTCGGGGGTCTCGAAGAACGCGAGCGACATCTTCCGCCAGGTCCTGACGATCAACGCGATGAATCAGGCGATGCACGGGTTTGCGGGCGCGAGCGGGACCTCGAGCGTCGATGTCTTCGCCCAGACCCGTGCCGACATTCAGACCGAGCGGACCTATGCCTCGATCGCCGAGAACGCGATGAAGTGGGTCCCCATCCTCAACGTCGTGCTGACGGTCGTGTTCTACGCGATGTTCCCGGTGATCTTTCCGCTTTTCCTGATGCCCAAGACCGGGCCGATTGCGCTGCGCGGCTATGTGACCGGGTTCTTCTACCTGGCGGCCTGGGGCCCGCTCTTCGTGATCCTGCACATGATCTTGATGTTCAAGGGCGCGAGCGATGTGGCGGCAGCTGGGAGCGGAACGGGCCTGTCGCTTGCGACCTTTGCGGGCATGACCGACGTGAACCGCGATATCGGGCTTTTGGCTGGCTATCTCGTCGCTTCGGTTCCGTTCCTTGCTGGCGGTATCGCCAAGGGCGCGCTTGCGATCTCTG
This sequence comes from Sphingopyxis microcysteis, assembly GCF_012274265.1. Taxonomy (GTDB): domain Bacteria; phylum Pseudomonadota; class Alphaproteobacteria; order Sphingomonadales; family Sphingomonadaceae; genus Sphingopyxis; species Sphingopyxis microcysteis. Next base: position 222,321 of record NZ_JAANYY010000002.1, on the reverse strand, counting down.
GACAGGCGACCTCCTACCTCAACCCGTCGCAGAATGCGGCAGAGGAAGCGGCCCGAGAGGCCAGCACCGGCAATGTCTCGCTCGGCAACAGCAACCTCGACAATTCGACAGTGTTCTCCCGCCAGTTTGCGCAAGGCGCGCTCAATCCGAGCATTTCCTACGGTGCTCCACAGACCCGCGGATTTAGTGATGTGGGTACCCAGACGACGAGCTTCAGCGGGGCGGAATTCGCGACGGTGCCAAGTTCGCAGTACCCGTTTACACCCACGCTGGGGCAGGATTTCACGAGCAGGCTATCGACCATGGCAAGCCAGAGCCGCGGTCAGAGCGAGACCTATTCGAACCTTGCCCAGCAATCGACCAGCTCGGCTGTCACCCGGTTCAACGAGATCCGCAATGCCTACAGCCAGGGCCGATCCTCGGAGACGGTCAGCGGCACTGGCAGCAACGACAGCATCGGCACCGCCTTCAGCGAGGTCGACAACGCCTCCACCACCCTGCAGCGCCAGTTCGGCCTATCGCGTCGTGCGGCTGACGACATTACCGTTTCGTGGTTCTTGAACGGTGAAGGTTCGCTTAGTTTGGGAGGAGACAAGGGAGTAGGCAGCGCCTCGATCGGTGCCAAAGGTGGGCGAAATCAAAGCTGGACGGACAGTGACGTCGGCATTGCCTCCGAAGACCGCAATCGGATTACCGGGACATTGGAGCAACTTTCGGACACCCGGAACTGGTCCAGCACGCGTGAGGGCTTTCTGCGCCAGACGAGCTCGAGCTCGAGCTCCCAGGTTTCGACCAGCGCGGCGGGCCTTAGCCGCTCTTTGACCGAAGCGCAGACCTACTCGGTCGAGGCACGGCGCGCTGAAGAGCTAGCAAGCCGCCTCGAGAACCAAGCCTCCTGGTATGAAGGCGCCAACGCTGCCGGTTCGCTCAACCTCAGTCAGGCCTACCGCGAATGGGGCATGGCAGAGATCGAGGCGAACCGAGATTATTATGGCCCGGTCCGGTTCGACGACATCAATTTCCAGATGAGCGCGCAGGGACAGCAGCTCCAGGCCCGGTTTGTGGAGAGCTACGCTGACCGACTTCACGATGAGATCGAAGGAGAGCTGACGCTGCCTGAGTTCGCGCCGGTTAGCCGCCCCACTGTTGCGAGCCAAGGCGACGTCCGCGCCCGAGGACCGAGTGGAGGCGGTGGATCAGGAAATCTTGGCGCTGCCCCCGATCCATCGGGGATCAGGCAAGAGGTGCGCGCGGCACAGGCGCGGGGCCGCGGGATGATCGATCAGTCGAGAGGCAACCTCGATGCTGTCACCCGTGGAGCTAAGGGCGCAAGCGAGGAGGCCGCGGACGAGGTCAAAGAATGGTAGGATCAGAGGATCAGATCGTTGATGACAACGAATGCCGCAAAAGCAGTGAGGCCGACGAAGATGGCGATCAGCTTGATGCGCCCCCAAGGGTCAGCCCAGGTTTTCTTCCACGTGTAGGCAGTTAGACGATCTTCTGCGATGGCTCGATCAAGCTCTCTGAGGCCCTTCCAGTCCTCGGTCGCAGTAGGGTCGTCAGATGGCTTCAACATGAGGCACCCATTCAGAAGAAATACTGCTTCAAAATCGCTACATTATCCCAGATTTCCGGGCTTAATGTAGCGATTCTGACACACAAAATCCCGGGTGCCAAGCGATGTTCGGCTGCAATTTCATGAACTCAGTTCAAGATACCGGCAGAAGGCATTCGCGAGCTGCATCTGACGAGGCGTCCGGCATTCGGCCTCAAAAACTTTTGGCGATCCCACGAGGATGGTTACGCATTTCGCGCGTGAGGTCGCAACGTTCAAGCGGTTGAGACTGTAGAGGAATTCCATCCCGCGCGGCGCATCAGCATGCGAAGAGCTGGCGAGCGAATAGATCGAGATCGGCGCCTCCTGGCCCTGGAACTTATCGACCGTCCCGACCCGCGCCTGGGGTAGGCGACGTTGGATCTCGAACACCTGCGCATTGTACGGGGCGATGATCAGTATGTCCGCGATCCCAAGCGGCTTTTCGTTCCCCTCGCGATCGATCCAGGTCGCACCTTGTGCCAGTATGTCGGAGACCAGTTCGGCGATAACGTCAGCCTCTTCGGACGAGCAATTCTGATTGCCGGAATGCTCGACGGGTAGAAACCTCAGACCCGTGCCATTGGCGATCCCGTTCGCGTTGACCCGCTGCCCGGCTGCTTCTGCCTTTGCCCCGAGCTTGCCCTCGTAAAAGAGTTCGGATGTGAACGCACAGATCTCCGGATGCAGTCGCCAGGTGACGTCCAGAAACAGGCCTTCGTCAGGTGCGATGGTTTGCTTGCCCGAGAGCAGGTGGTCGAGCGCAGAGCAGCCGGTGCCGTCCGGATGGCTGCCTTGCATGGGCTGGTCAAGCTGTTGAGGGTCTCCAAGCAGAACCAGCGTTTTGGCCGCCTGCGAAACGGCAAGCACATTCGCCAGCGACATCTGCGCGGCCTCGTCGACAAAGAGAACGTCGAGACTTTCGAAGGCATCCTCTGTCGACCACAGCCATGCTGTTCCTCCTGCGACGCTGCAATCCGCTTTGAGCGCGGCGAAGACCTCCGCATTGCTCTTCTTCGCGAACCGCAGCCGCTCGGTTGCGTCCTCTTTGGACCCGGCCTTCGGCTTCTGGATACAGACCAGGGGGGTATTGGTCTCCTCAGCGACATCAATGACTTTGTTCATGAGATTGCGGATCACCTCGTGACCATTGGCCACGATCCCGACCTTCTTGCCTTGGCGGACAAGCTCGCAAATCATGTGCCCACCCGTGTGGGTCTTGCCGGTGCCTGGGGGGCCTTGGATCGGCAATACGCCTGCTGAGATCAGAGGGGCGATACGCACACCGGCATCGAGTGGCTTTTCTTTTTCAAGCCGAACTGGGCTGCCCTCTGCAATGCGCGGAGCCACCCGCATCAGCATGTCTCGTGCCGCCTGGTAGGCTTTCCCCTCAGCCATGCCGTTCTCACACACGTATGTTGCGAGCCTGACGAGTGCCTCCTGCATCGGCTTTGACGGGACATGCTCGTGGACAAAGACTGCAGCAGGGTGTTCCGCCGCCATTGCCGAACTCTTCTTGATGTCGATTGTGCGCTGTTCCCGTGAGATATCCTCAACGGTCCCCAAGGTCTGGCCGCCCTGCGCTCTGAGCCCTTTACCTGCTCGAATATCGGCTTCCTGGACCGGAAAGCTGTAGCGGTCGATGGGGCATTTGGCTGTGCCCCCCACCGTTTCAAGGTAGGTGAGGCCAGCGAGACCTGCCCGCTCATCGAGGAGCTCCTCCGCGGACAGATCACAGAGGCGGAAGTATTCCCACCAGGTCGCCTTTTCCTCGCGGCGATGCCACTCGAGAAGATTGGCAAGAAGCCAGCGCGCATGCTGCTCGGAGGTGCGCTCTTCCGGATCGACCGGGACATCGACAGTCAGCTGCTCAATTAGCGGCGTGATCCGCTCCAGCCATTCGGAAAGGCCTTCGCTCGGTCCGCTTTCCCCTGGCTCCGGTCTCGTAAACTCGATGCCTCGATCGATGAGCTTGCTGCGTTCGGCCTCCAGCCAATCGCGCAGAGCCTCGGTCGAGACACAGTCGTCGCGGTTGTAGGCTTCGACGGTTTGCTTATCCTCCGGCAGAATTCCCGCCGCGTCGTTCAGTTCGAGGCTCACCTGCAGCCGGTTAAGCGCAAGGTTCGCATCGGGAAGGCTTGCGTCACGAACATAGCCGTAAAGCGGCTCGAGCTTCTTGATGGAATAGCTCTCGACGCCCGCACGCAGCGAATGCCGGACAACGCTCAGCAAATCGACGAACACGAGACCACGCAGCAGCGAATCCAGTTCGTCTTCGCGCGTACCATATCGTCCCATCAGCCGTTTCAGCGCGCCCGGCTCGTATCCGCCGTAGTGATAGACATGGAGCTGCGGGAAGACCTTCTTCCGCTCGAGCACGAAATCGATGAATGTCTCGAAGGCTGCCTTCTCGCCGGCACGGTCAAGCGCCCACAGCCCGCGGTACTGTGGCTCACCCTTCTCGCGGAAGTGGAAGCCCAGGAGATATTCCAGCCCATGCTGGCCAACGAAGGAATCCCCCTCGAAGTCTAGAAAGATATCGCCCTCGCAAGGCTCAGGTAGGCAATTGAGGCCGAAACCTGCCACCGGCGCCAGCAGTTCGTAGCGCAGTTCGCCACTGACTCTGGTTTCAAGCTGGATCCTAGCCTGCTCGCGGACGCGGGTCAGAGATTCTTTCGAGCCACGCTCCGGCTTCCATTGCAGGGGCACCGGCAGTTCCGCCAGCGCCGTTGCCGTGGTGACGCCGTGATCCTTGAGCTCTGCGATCTGCATTGAGGAGATGCCCGCCACAAGGCAAAGGTGATCGTCATCCCGGCGTTGCTTGTCGCAGCGCGTGCTCCAATTGCAGATGTCACAGTTTGACGTCGGCTCCGGGTAGGTCTGTGCGGGCTTGTCGGTTCCGATCGCTCCGAGCAATCCCTGCTTCACCTGACGATGATAGGCGGCGAAATCGGCAAGCCGATACCGCTCCGGTGCAAAGTCGGTCCAGGGCGGGATGACGCTGGCGAAGATCGGCATGGTGCCTTGCACTTCGCCAATGAGCTCGGAGTAAAGGCAGAGCTGAAGGACGGTGCCGCCCTTCGTTTCCCGGGCGAGCTTGGTGTCGGCAGCTTCATAGGACCAATCGCCAAGGTCGCTTGGCGTATCGACGCGCTGCAGAATGTCGGCACGGCCTGCCCAGGATCCGCCTCGCAGCGCGCCCTGGACGATCACGTCAACGCCCGCCCGCATGGCGGCGATTGTTTGAGCGACGGCCTCGTCGCTGACGTCCACGCCTTCAACCACGACGCATGAAAGGCCTTGGGCGCGCAGATGGTCCACATAGGCCAGTTCGTGCTGCTTGCCGCGCTCCCAGAGCGCCTCGAGCGCGGGATCGAAGAATTTCGGACGTGAAAGCTTACCGCGCGCTGCCGCATGTTCCAACTGGGTCAAGTGCCGGCAGTTCAGATATCCGACCAGATCGGTAGCGCTGAGGCGCGGCGTTCCATTTTGAATTTGCACGATTTAGTCCCCGAAAACTCAGCACACTTCAGCTTCGGCAAACTCGAGCGTGAGCTGCCGTAATTGTTGGATGACGGCCTGCCGGGAGCCGAGTTCGACGCTCATCGTGTGGAGCCGGGCCTGATCCGCGCCGATCCGGTGCGAAGCCAGAGCACCAGGGCTGTCAGCCAGTGCGAAGTGATGCGGATAGAGCAGACTGAGGCAGTTGCAGTGGTAGATCTGACCATAGGCCATCATCTGATAGACGTCGGCCTGGGAGACCCCCTGCTTGGGATCATCGATCCGGGAGGAAATCCGCTTCCACTTGGTGTCTATAATCTGCACGACCTCGTTGCCACGCTTCACCAGGATATCGGGCCTCGTCTGAAACACCTGCCGGCCGTCGGTCTCATTCTCGAGACAAAAGAGACGTCCACCTTGAAGGCTGACGCTAAATCCTGTGCCCGAGAGCGCGCGCTTGAGCAGGCGCCCGACATACTCCTCGAAAAGAGTATTCATTTCAAAAAGAAGGGAAAAGCCGTCCTGCCGGCCCATCGAACTCGTCTGGAACCGGTCGCCGAGAAGAAGCCGGGCTAAGGTGATCAGCTCTTTCCAGCGCGCGTTGGTGCGATCGAGATGCACGTCATCCCAGCGCAACCCGCTTACCGGAACATCGGCAATGTCGGCATAGGCGAAGCCCAGCTCGGCCAGCCTGCGCTGGTTATCCGCATTGTTCGAAACGCGCAGCAACCGGGAAACAGCGGCTTTCATGATCTGATTGAGCGGAGTTTCAGGCGACAGCTCGTCGAAACGGCAAGCGAGACGCTGCGGCGAAGCGGCGAGACGCGTAAACTGTCGCGCAACATCAAGTCGGCCGCGAAGCGCGGGCAATTCATCCTCGCAGGCCATGTAGCGACGCGGCATGCCCTGACGCAGGGCGTCGGCGAGCTTTCGGGAAAACAGCCCGATCAGGACTTCAAGCAATGTGTCGCGTTGAGAGCCAAGCGCCGTCAACGTCCCGCTGTCGATTTCCAGATCGAGCGCGACGGCCAGCATATGCACCAGGCGATCCCGTAAGTAGCCGCGATTGTCGGGATCGCTCGCTGAAGGCTTCGCATCGATCTTGGGCAGGATCTCCAGCGCACACCCATCAGCGACAATCACGCCCACGACCTGACGCGCCCCAAGGGAATGCCGGCCATGCTCCAGGATTCCCTTGCCATTCTTGCCGGCCAAAGGAGAGCGGCGCGCAACGGCGACAAGCCTGTCTGCTGCCCATTCAGGGATGCATTCCTCACCCTCGCCATAAGCGAGCGATTGCCATTCGAGGAGCGATCGCCGGATCACGCAAAGCCCTTGTAGGCGTCGTCTGCAAACGGCTGCCGGACCTGCCAGCGCCAGCGAGCTGGAGCGTCGCCATCGGAGTCGAGGCCGTTGGGGGCCTTCAGTTCCCGTCGTTCCAAGAAGCGCTCGCCCGTCGTATCACCAAGCACGGCGGCGACCTTGGACCAGTCCTCGTAGAAGTACTCGGCGAGGAGTGGGATTACCTTGTGTCGCATGCATTCATCGACGTCGGAGCGGGTCGCACACCCCATGAAGTAGGCGTGCCCGATCTGGTGTTCCCGGTCGAAGAGATACTCGATGCGCTCGTTGAGAATGGCAAGGAGCTTTCTGAGCGCAATGCCATCGACATCCTCAGGCAGCGCCTCGGTGTCCGGCATGAGCTCTCGGAAGGTGAAGCGCCGGCGCAGAGCGGTGTCGAGTAAGGCGATGGAGCGATCCGCCGTGTTCATCGTGCCGATGATGTGGAGGTTCGACGGAACGCCGAAGATCTCGCCCGAGTAGGGCAATTTCACGCGAAGCTCGTTTTCCTCGCCGATCCGCTTGTCCGGCTCGAGCAAGGTGATGAGCTCACCGAAGACCTTCGAAATATTCGCGCGGTTGATCTCGTCGATGATGAGCACGTAGGGTTCGGGAACCCCCGTGGTAGCCACCGCGTCGCCACCTGAGGTGACGATCTGTTCCAGCGCGTCCCAGTCGATGTATCGGCTGTTCAGCTGGTAGACGGAAACCTGGCTGAAGATTTTCCCGTAAATGCGTTCGCGCGGGAGGCTCTCATCAGAGTGCCACAGCCATTTGACCGATCGGCGATGATTGTACTCACCGTTGGGACCGGGCACGAAACGATAGCCCCCGGTGACCTCGCCAATCGCCCGGAACTTCCGGTTGCCGTCTGACACAACGACTAGGGAACCAACCTCCATGTTGATTCGGAAGGCATACATCTGGGACATGTTGGGATCGTTACCGGTCGCCTCGGGGTGATCCTCGCGCCACCGTTCCTTGATCGCTTCCCATTTGTCGAAGCGGGGATCAGACCAGTCGACGTCGCCGCCATATCCCAGGACAATGTACCCATCGCGGATTGCATCCTGAAAGATTGCGTCATCTTCTGCTGCCCAGCTTCGCCCGAGCGACATCTTGAAGATCTTCTGGCTTCGATCGAGCAGCGGCTTCTCGGCGTCGACTGCATGGCCGCGGTTTTCAGAGGCAAGATTGGCAATCTGCTTGAAGATGCCGTCGTGGGGCTTCAGGCTGAACCCTCCACTGGCCGGACCATCGTCGCTCTCCTCGCCCGTGACGGGCCTCAGTCCTTCGACGAACTCTTCGTAGGAGAAGGACTGGTGAAACGTGACAAAGCCGATGCGCCCCTTGCGATGCAGGGACTGATAGACATCCATCAGTTCCTTGCGGCCAAGCTGCGCCGATCCTGGACCGTTGCAGATTTCCACGGCCTCGGCGGCTGTCGCATAGGTCTTTCCCGTTCCCGGAGGCCCGTAAAGGATCAGGTTGGTTGCAGTCGGCATGGCTGGCCTCATTTCTGAAATTTCTTGCGTTGCATCGGCAGCTTGGTCTTCCTGGCTCACGACCCAGAGGAAGCTCTGGACGTCCCACAGGTCTCGGGGCTGCCATCCCCAACCGGCCATTTCCTCGTAGAGCTTGTGCGCGAAGCGGAGCACTTCGGCATATTCTTCGGCTGACAGCGGGCTCCAGCCGAACAGCGGCTTGTGAACCAAAGCCTTATAGGCCCTCGAGAGCGGGTCGGTGTTGATGCCCAGGGCATCGCGCGGTCTGACCAGCGCCAGGAACATCGACGGGATATTGCGGCTCTCCGAGTAGGGCTTGCTCTTCTCTTGGCCCTCCAGAAGGACGGGCCAGATCGCGTCGACCATTTGTTTAGCCGCCGCCGGCGGGTCATCGCTTGAGCGGGCCAATTGGGCTGCTGCCAGTTCGAGAACATTCGGATGCTGCTGGCGAATGGCGGCGAGACGGTTGTTGGTCCGCCAACCGGGAAGATCGATACCCGTCAGGATGTCGAACAAGGCGCCGCCCAGCGCCTCGGGCGCCAGCGGCGGCTCTGACTGCAGGAGCGCCGCAACCTTGGCGATCGCCTCCCGCTTGTAGTTGATGACATCGCTGAAAACTTGCGAGGTCGCACCGGCAAATCCTTCCGGTTCAAAATCGGGATAGGTCCGCAGGAAACGAGCCTTGAGGTCCGCAAGCACGGCGGCGTCGAGGATCAGGTCATTCCCGTGAATTGAACCCTTCGCGGGAATGCCCAGAGCTCGGGCAATCTCTGGGTCGATTTCATAGGAAGTCAGTTTCTGTTTGCCGTATCCCAGATAGGGCCGCCGGCCGTTGTTGGACCGCAGCACCCGGACCAGACGCTGCTCCTTGAGCAGAGCCCGAGCCACCGCCAAGACATCGTCGGTTTCAATGGCATCTTCAGTTTTGTTCGAGGCGCCCATGATCCGGAACGCTTTGACCCCCGACTGCCGGTTGGTTTGGCGAATGGGCCAGTGAACCGTTCTGGAATCATCAAAGAGTGCGATGCGCTTCTCGGCATCGACACTGTCGAATGCGTCACCCGCAGTCCCTGAGCGGAACTGAGCGTAATCGTTAAGCGTCGAGCGATAGTGCGAGAGGTTCGCATAAAGATTGCCATCGATCGGAAAGCGAGCCGGGTTTTCCCGACCGGCACGTTCGTCGGCCTTAGAATAGGCAAGTGCGGCCTTGAAGCCTTCGAGACCATCAGCGTCGAAGGCTTCGTCAAGGTCGCCATAATGCGCTTCTACGCGCTTCGCGTCTTGCACTCGCGTGTTTTGCGTGGAGGGGGAACCTCCCTTCTTCGCGATCCACTCTCGAAATTCGGCTTCTTGCATCTGTGCTTTCTCAAAAATCTTTAAATGGATCGGTGAAATGGGCGCTGTCTATTTCGCGCCAATGAGATGCCAAAGCACCTCGATCATGGCGTATGTGTCTTTGGCACAGTAAGTCCTAAGCGATTGCGCTAGCTCAGCTACTCGGGCCTCGGAGGTCGCTGGTGCAATTGCTTCGAGATAGGCGAGCTGTGCCGCGGAGCCATCCGAGACGTCCAGCATGGCATAGTCGCCGCTATTGCTGATGGTCGGCAGGACAGCCTTGATAGACCAACTGCCGCCCTGATCGCGGTGGTACCAGTGCTCGCGGGTAACCGGCAGAAGATCAACAATGCGCGCTGCGATCGCCTTGAGATCGTCGGCGAGATCCGAAAACCGCTCCGCCAGCCGGAGGATGCATGTCCGCTCGAAGGCTGCATTATACGCGATGACGGTCCCATCCTGGGGGATCTGGGCCACCAGTGCCTCGGCGCAGGCGCGACGAGGATCTTTGCCATCCAGGCTTAAGAACTCACGATGAGTGACCTGCCCTTCGCAATCTTCGATGTGGGCTGAAAATTGAAAGGGGACTTGTTCCCAGGGTTTCGTTCCGAGCCAGCGAGGCAAGGCAAAGGCGATCGTCTCGAAATCGAGATAGGTTCGAGGAAATGTCCAATCTTCGACGATCCGCCGCGCTCCGTCGACGTCGTGGTAGGCGACGCCGGACAAGACAGCCTCGTGAATTCTCGCGTGAACGGCATTGGTGAAGCTGCCAGCCGGCACGTCCTTGAGCTCGGCAATGCCATGTTCGGCCCACTTGGCCGCTAGCTGCTTGCCTGTCCGGGGCAGCGAGGAGATCGGATATCGCGCCGTTTCCAGATCGCGCGAGCAATAGGCCACAAATTCGCACGGGAAAGGATCATGGCAATGACCGCCGGGATCGCGAGCGGGCTCTTCGCCATCAAGGACAGACCTGATTTCAGCGACCAACTTTGGGCGCTTGAGGGCGATCGGCTTGGCATCCTCCAGAGATGGCGTATCCACGAATGCGCCGTGGTAGTTTCCTTCCTCCGTCAGGAAGAACTGGTTGTTGAGATGCCGGATGGCGGCCGAACTCACCTGGACCCCGGCCTCACGCAGCACCCAGAGCTGGGTCGCTAGGTCGGCGACATGATAATCCTTGCGGCTCGTCGAACTCTTCACTTCGGCCACGTGCCAGCCCCCAAGCCCGTCGGGTTCCATGATATCGACGCGAACGAGCACACCATCGTGGGCAAAGGTAGCTTCGAACAGCGGGTCTTGAGCTGATGCGGACGTGAGTTCCTGGGTCCGCTGAAGCGCAGCGGCAAGGTCCGGCTCGGCCTCGATCATAATGCCGCCGGAGCACAGTAAACAGGCAGCGTCCCCAACTTCATGACCAGCAGCGAAGCGCGCCTCAGCACCTGCATCGAGCTCTGCAAGGTCAGGCCGATGCGTCTGCAGCCACAATCGCTTCGGGCACTGCTCGAAGGAGGTGATCTTAGATTTGGAAAGGCCGAACTTCCGGCTGCCAGAACTCATTGAACTACGTCATGCCCCCTCATTCCCAATGCCCAGCGTGCACTCTAGCACTGTTGGATGACAAAATCTGTCACCCCGGGTTAAACATCATCCTTCGAGATGAAAGAGATCGGGGCGCTCTGCTGATCATTGATCAGCGGTATCTCCGACGGTCGGCGCAGTTCGAGCTGCTCGGGAATATCCGAGGTAAGGCCATAGGCCAGGAGCAGTCGGGAGGTATCGCATTTAATGCTCGTCATCTGCGCGGGAGGGCTTGGGTGCATGAGCTTTAGATCGCCAAGTGTGGGGTGTACCCGAGCAATAAATTCCTTGTGCACCGCGGTCTTGCAACCGCCACCGATCGCCATGAGCTGCACAGGATTGCGGCGCAGGGTTGCATCGAAATTGCGCGGAGCAACGCGGGGATGCCGCGCGTAATTGAAGACCTGATCGTACTGCTCGATGCATGCCCGCCGAAACAAATCGTCTGGAAATCCGTCACTTCGGGCAGCTTCAAGTGCTGCGGCACCGAGCAGCTTCACCTCGGCGGCAAAGGCCGCGACGCGCTCGCGATTGACGAGGTTAAACGCTACTACGTCGAGCGTGGATGCTCCGACGTCGATGAGGATATGAGCGCCATCTCTGGCAAACGGCTCGTTGGCGTAGCCTGAGATCGCCGCGGTCAGTTCGGGTACGAGGTCAAAGCCCGCCGGCAAGTCATGCGTCGAGGCCTGATAGCATTCTCGAACCTTGCTGTGGGTGAGGCAGGTCGCGTGCGGCATAAGGGCACGCGCGGCGCTGACAATGTGCCTGAAATCCCGGTAGGTCTTGGTATCATCCTGGGCGGCAACGGGAATGCCGATGTTGATGGCCAGGAAATTTCTGGTTGCGTCGCCCCCCAGCGGCTGGGTCTTCTCGTACCATCCCAGGCAATGGGCCAGCTGCAGCGCCAGGAACGCTGCCGCGGCTTCGTTTCGCGTGACCGCCAAGTCCGGCAGAATGCGCTTGCCGCCGCCACCGGCGAGAATGCCTGCCTTGAAGCCTTCCAGTGCCACCTTGCCCTTGCCGGGCAGAAGGGAGAATTCCTCAGAATCTGGCGAAAACCAGATCACGCTCTGCCACAAATAGGGATGCCGGTTCGATTGCAGCAAATTGGGTGCAGGTCGTGCGGCGGTCGGATTGCCCGCCCGGTAAGGCTGGCGAACGGCAAGCTTGATTGAACTCGTCCCGAAGTCGCAGCCTATGATGTACCCTGAGTGGTCAGGCTCCGGCTTTGCCCGAATGAGCTCGGAGCCGAGCGCAATGCACTCTTCGACGCCGGTCCGAACCCAGGGGAGAGTGCGCTGCGGCCGCGTCTCTATCGGAGGCGGTGCCTCGCCGAACAGCACTCGAATTCGCTCAATGAGCTGTTTGGTCGTTGGCGGCGGCGGTGGTGGAGGGGCTACCGGGACTGCGGGTGTGCTTTCGACCGGATGCGGGACCCGTTTTGGCTTGGCGACGATGAGATTAGGAAGGAGTGGCAATCGAGCCTGCCCGTTACCAGCCTTCTTTCCATTGGCGGCTTCAACCGTTGGCGGGGGCGAAGCGGCGGGCGGCCCCTGCATGGCGATGGGCGAGGAAAGTTCGGGCTTCTTGCGTTCGTCGAGAGGCCGCTTGGGTAGCAAACCGGCCTTGATTTGATGCGGGAGAGGCGCCGCCGTCTCGACCGGAACGACTTTGGATCGTCCGCGGCCAGTCGGCCGAACCTCAAACTCCTGACGCTTGGCTTTCGGCGGCGCGCTTGCGACCTGACCTTCGGCCTTGCTCTTCATGGCTGCCTCGACATCGGCAAACCCGTTTGTATGGGAGTGATTGGGCTTTGCTCGCGGGTCGATCCGCCGGTGCTGAGCAGCGCCGGGCGCGCCCTTGAGTTTCTTCAAAGCCTCGGCTGCGTCAGCAAACGATCCGAATGTCTGCCCCTTCTTTCCCATGCTCACCGCCCCCCAACTTTAATGAGCGCAATGCCTGCGAGGATGGGCTCCTCGAACGTCAGTCGCCTTTCTCGCTCGGCGATCTCGTCCAACTTGACGTCCATTCGGGCGAGGAACTTGTTGAGCTTGCCTTGCTCAAGAAGGGCAATGCGCATGCGTCCATCGCCGCCGGTCAGCCGCAGATCCCGGATCCTGCTCTCGGCTTCGCGGCGCCTGCGCTCCTTATGTTCGACAATCAGCGCGCGTTGCGTCTCGACGCGGTCATAGTGATCGGCGGCGGTCGCCTGCTGAAAGTCGTCCCACATGGCCTCGAGCGACGGCAGAAGCCTATCCGAGATCACCGCGCTGGCTGAATCGCGCTCGGCCGGATCGAGGCCATGCAAACGCGGCGCGGCGGCGAGCGCCTCCATGAGAAGGCGTTCTGCATCGTCTTCCGGGACAATGGTCTGCGTCGACAGGTTCACGCCCAGAAAGGTCAAACGATCAATCGGCAAGAGCCCGTCAATCGACCAGCGCTGGACAGCCACAGCATAGGTGCCCGCCTTGAGTTTCAGTCCGGCAGGCTTGGGAATATGGAACGCAGTAGCCGGGCGCGGAGCCATCCCTGCCTGTCGATCATCAAGAATCCGCGCACAAAACCTCGCCAACGGGTGGGTCATCGGAACTGCTTCTAGCGCACGATAGCGCAAGGGCTCGGGATTGCTCCCGAATATGACTTTCACCCCACTCGCAGCGTCACGGCTGAAGCGCGTGGGGTAGCGGCGGATGTGTTGCGAACGGTAGCGTTCGAAGTCGGCCTGCCCTTTCGGTGACAAGCGGATGTCGTAGGCGTCGATGTCGAGGTTCGCGATCGGCTCAATCCGTGTGCCGGGATAGCTGTGCGTCAAGACAGCGGACACATAGTCCCGCAAATCATCGCCGGTCAGCCGCTTGTAGGGTGCCTGAGCATCCTTGATCTTCTGAAGGATGCTATCGCCATGGGCGACCAGACCCGGTGCTTCGCGTTCAAGTTCGTCGCTCTCGCGCTTACGCTGTTCAGCAGCCTGGGTGGCACGATCGAGCTCTGCAGCCCGCCGGTCGGGGCTGAGCTCCGGATCGGTGAGAACCAGTTCGATGTCGCGGATGATGTCGCCCAGGATCGGCTCGAAATCCCCGAGGGCTTCACGAATGATGCCCAAGCGCTCGTAGAGCCGATTGTACACCTGCTCCTCGATTGTTTCGGCGGCGATCAAATTGATGATCTCGATCGACGGGGATCGCTGGCCGATACGATCAATACGACCGATGCGCTGCTCGACCTTCATCGGGTTCCAGGGGAGATCCCAGTTGAAAAGGATGCGGCAGAACTGAAGGTCGAGGCCTTCACCGCCGACTTCCGAAGTCAGCAGGATGGTCCCGCCGGGTGAATCGGCAAAGCGCGCAATCGTCGCCTGGCGATCGTCCTTGATACCGCCGTGCAGTTCCATCACGCCAAAACCAGCGGCTTTGAGGCGACGAGCGAGGTACGAGATTGTCCGGCGGAAGCTGGAGAAGACGATGATGCGTTGATCACCGTCTGCCTCACGGACACGGCCGAGCCATTCGACCAATCGCGCAAATTTGGTGTCGGAGGCTTCAAGCTCCTTGAGGATGGCGGGATCGTCGCAAATCTCGCCGAGCGCCTGGATCAGGGGGCCAGGAACTTTCGACGGCGGGCGGTCATCCTCTTCCTCATCGAGGTCGAGTGAGCCGCTGCGCTCGCCCCAGTGACGGTAGGCTGAAGGCAAGCTCGAAGCGAGAAAGCGCTGGGTTTGGGCAAGCAGGAACCGCTCGTTGATGTCGTGGGTGTAGGCGTACTCCTCGATCCGTTGCGTAGCGGCATCGTAAAAGTCTCGCTCGGTATCGGACATCTCCCAGCGCGGAGCCTGGGGACGCCGCTCCACGCGAAACTCGGCGACATCGCGCCGGCGCGTGCGGTTGATAAGCGAGCCCAGCAGCGACATTTCCTCGATGCGGGCTGCCACTGCCACCCGATTGGCCGGCGTATCCTCCATCCCCTGCGCGAGTTCATGGCGCAGGCGCTTGAGGCGCCCCCCGGTCTTGAGCACCTGGCCTTCCGGCAGCTCATCCACCAATTTGATGAGGTCACCCATCGATGTCCGCGGATCGCGCGCGGCTTCCCAGGCCGCGATCATCGGAGCGTTCTCAGCCTGCAAGACGTCGAAAAGCCACTCGCGCTCGAACGTTTCGGGATCGATCAGCTTGAGGATCGCGCGAAGGTCGTTTGCCCGCAGATTGATTGGTGTCGCCGAGAGGAAAACCGAATAGTCGGACGCCTCGCTCACCATTTGCCCAAGCTTATGATTGAGCGTTTCAGTGTTGCGGAGGTGATGCGCCTCGTCGAACACAGCGAGGTCGAACAGCTCTTCCTCAGCATCGGCCATGTAGCGTGCGAGCTCTGCTCGCGGCCCCTTGGCGGGTTCATCGGGATTGTTCCAGTTCTTCGGCGGCCGGATTGCCGAGATCGAGGCGATCGCGGCAAAGCCCTCGCGCCTGACCTGATCGTCCTTGATTCGGTCCAAGAGGTCGGCTGCATCGCAGATGCGGGCATCGACATTGAACTTTGAGCGGAGCTCTTCGCGCCACTTTTCTGTCAGGGGTTTGGGGCAGACGATCAGCAATCTGCGGCTGTCGAATCGTGCAACCAGCTCGGTCCATATGAGGCCCGCCTCGATTGTCTTACCGAGACCCACCTCGTCGGCGATCAGCACGCCACGTGACGGCGAATTGAGCAGCTTCAGGACCGGCTTGAACTGGTAGGCATGAAATTCGGTGTTTGTCGCGCCGATGCTGTAGATGATGTCAGCGAGCTTGCCGGTCATGCGCATGTGCGTCAGGGTCCGCCGCAAATCGTCTGGGCCGGAGAGCTTGCCTGATGCGAAGTCGGCCAATGCGTTGGCTGTTTCTGGAACTTCCTCGAGTTCGATAAGAGGTACAGTTCTGCGTCCCGCAGGCAGTTCAATCTCGATGAAGGTGCGTCCGGCCCGCTCCAATGGCGGCTTCGTCGTGATCACGCCAATCGAGGACGGATCACCTTTGAGCCGAACGCGCGTACCAGGTTGCAAAGTCGTCCCCCTAATTCCGAGTCACAAATTTGTTCGAAGCGCACCTTGGCGGTCAAGTCTGACCGCGGAGTAAACCATCAGAATTTAAGTCGATGATGGCGATGTGCCGCAGTAATGATTGCTCCGTCATCGCCTACCACGAGGTAAGCATCGAGCGCCTTTTCCAGCTTGAGAAACGCCGATTTGCCCATGTCCTTGAGCATGCGGGACCGGCTTTGCCGGGTGAGATAGCAAACCTCGGCGCCACGATGACGACGATACTCTCCGTAGGCCATCAGGGCATCGACGGCCTGATGAGAAATCGCGCGCTGCTGCATGCGGGCTTCGGCGTGGTGCGTAAACATCTGATCGTCCTTTCCCTTGATGATGATTTGTGTCTAAATCACGGGGGTGACAGAAACTGTCATGGGGGAGCCTCTATGTCATTTGCCAAGGCGGTGGATCTCTTGCGCCTCGCAATGATGGCCACGTCCCGACAGGGGGTTTGTCTCAGTGATGTGGAAGCAGAATTCGGCGGCGTCCGGCGGACGGCACAGCGCATGATCGCGGCTCTCGAAGAGGCGTTTCCTGCGACCGAACACTATGTGGGTGACGACGGCCGACACTATTGGCGCCTGCCGTCTCGGGCTGTCGCGCCACTTCTTACCCCATCTGCAGAAGAACTTGTAAGCCTCAAGTCCGCGATCAGCGAACTCGAGCGGGTCGACATGAACGGCGAGGCTATCCAGCTGCGCAGCCTTGAGCGCAAAGTCAGGGCTCTAATTCCCAGCGATCGAACCCTTCGTCTGGCGACTGATGAGGAAGCTCTGCTCGAAGCCATGGGCTTTGCTGCCAGACCTGGCCCACGTCCGTCGATGAACGAGGCTGTGGATCTCGCCATCTCGGAGGCAATCAAGGGGCCGTTCGAGCTCAAAATTCACTACCAAGGCAGAGGGGATGCGAAGCCAACCTGGCGAACGATCGAACCGCTTGGCCTGCTCTTGGGCTCTCGCCGCTATCTCGTCGGCATCGATACGGCCAAGCGTGACGGGCGCTATCGCCACTACCGGGTCGAAGACATCATGGAGGCGCAGGTGCAGGCGAAGATCTTCGCCTATCCGGACGATTTCGATCTTCGAGAATATGCCACCCGTGCCTTTGGATCATATCACCACGAGGCCGAGTATGGGGAAGTGGTCTGGAGATTTTCGCCTGAAGCGGCGGATCGGGCCGCAAGGTTCCAATTCCATCCGAGGCAAGAGATTGAGCATCTGGATGACGGCGCCATGCTGGTACGCTTCAAGGCGTCAGGCCACCTTGAAATGAGCTGGCACCTTTATGCTTGGGGCGACAGCGTTGAGGTTATCAGTCCGAGCGGTCTTGCGGCCATGGTCCACCCCTACAGGCGCTCTGATTTTGCTGCGCTGCCATGATCTGTAAGTATATTGACAGAAATTATTTTTTCTATTTGGCGCGCTAGGACAGCAGGGACCTTTAAATGTATTCGACGCCACAGCCCGGCTCGGTAATTGAGCTCCGATCTGCAATTTGGAAAGTGCTTGGCACTTCGACGCTCAAGCAGGGCTATCGAGAAATCCATTGCCGTGGAGTCTCAGGCATTGTGCGAGATAAAGAGGCAAGGTTCATTTGGGATCTTGAGAAGAATGCTCGCGTCCTAAACCCAAGCGCGATCCAGCTGGTACCGGACACCTCGGCTGGTTTGATCGATACGAAACTTCATCTTGAGGCCGCATTTCGCCACACGTCAACGACTACCCGCGTACCGCTTGCACTGGGAAGGGCAGCGATCGATGATCTCACTTTCCAGCACTTGCCGGTAGAGCGGGCCCTCTCCCAGGACCGGGTACGGCTTCTGATTGCGGACGACGTCGGTCTCGGTAAGACGCTAGAGGCGGGCCTCATTGCTTCGGAGCTCGCCCTGCGAGGTCGAGCCAATCGTATATTGGTTGTTACGACGCGCGCGATGCTAACCCAGTTCCAAAAGGAATTCTGGACCAGGTTTTCCATACCACTATCTCGGCTCGATAGTGCCGCGATCAGAAGGATGCGGAACCGGATCCCGGCCCACTACAACGTCTTCGACCAGTTCGATCGGTCAATCGTTTCGATCGATACACTGAAGCGGGACACACAGATCCGGGATGCAATTAAAAATTCCTATTGGGATCTGATCATTATCGACGAGGCCCATAACGCTGCCCAAAGGAAGTCGGCGGCCGGATCGAACTCGCAACGGGCAGAGCTAGCGCAGCTGTTGTCGCGCCGGACCGACTCCTTGCTCCTCCTGACCGCAACGCCGCATGATGGTTCGCAGGAGAGCTTTGCGAGCCTGATCCGCATGCTAGACCCGACCCGGGTTCCAGACCCAAGCAGGCTGCATCGGTCCGATATCGAGGATCTGGTGGTCCGCCGGTTCAGGTCATCGCCCGAAGTCGTCGCTGATATCGGTTGTGAGGTGCCAAAGCGGGAACTGTTCCCACGACACTTCCCGCTCAGCGCGGAGGAGGAAGTCGCCTATCAAGCGATCGCCGACTTGCACCTCGATCTCGACGAGGAGCAAACGCGGGGGCGCGCGATTGACTTGTTTCGGACTACAATTGCCAAGGCGATCTTTTCCAGTCCCGTTGCGTGCCATGAGACGCTCGAGCGGCGTATACGCGGGATCGAGAAAGGCACCTCGCGCGGCACTGACGCGGACCTCAATCGTCTGCGCGCTCTAGCTCACCTGGTTGCGGCAATCGATACTGACACTTTCAGCAAGTATCAGCAGCTCTTGAAGCTCCTTCGCGAGCTGCGGTGGACCGGAAAATCGCCCCGCGACCGGTTGGTGATCTTCTCGGAACGGATCGCGACAGTTTCGTGGTTGGCCGAGCGGCTGCGAGAGGACCTTGATCTTTCACCGGAGCAGGTAGCGCGGGTGGATGGGGGCAGCGTCGAGGCAGACGTCAAAACCCAGGAGGTGATTGAGGCGTTCGGCCAAGAGCGTTCCCCAATCCGAATTCTAATCGCCTCTGACATGGCGTCCGAGGGCCTCAACCTTCACTTCCAGTGTCACCGTCTGATCCATTTCGACTTGCCTTGGTCCCTTTTGCGTTTCCAGCAGCGGAACGGGAGGATCGATCGATATGGTCAGGACCGTCCGCCCCAAATCAGTTACTTCGTTGGAGAGAGCTCGCACCCGAAAGTGCGTCAGATGTGGGTTCTTGAGAAGCTGGTTGCCAAGGATGAAGCGGCCCAAGCTGGTGTCGGAGACCCGGCCGTTTTTCTCGGCGCTGGAGACGCGGATGCAGAGGAGGTCATCGTCGCCGAGGCCATCGCGGCCGGGATCGGTGCGGAGGCATTCGAGCGCCAGATGGATGAGCGAGCCGCAGAGGTGGTGACGCACATGTCGGTTGACGACGAGTTTGCTGCTCTCTTCGGCGATTACGCCTCACCTGCCCCCGCCGAGGTTTTAACCTCGAAAGATCAAGGACCGCCCCGTCTATACCGTGACACGTTTGCCTACGCACGTGCGATGATTGAGCGGCTGTCCCGCCCTGAGGAGAACGCCTTCCCGGAGGCTCCGCGTATTCATGAGGCGGACCGGCTGATCCAGCTCGCCATTCCAGCAGATATGCGAGCCCGAGACGGGTTTGGCTACGCGAGCGAGGGGGCGGTAGACGGGCGGTTTATGCCCGAGGAGGCTGTCGGCCCCGGGGATCGGATTGAATTGACCGACCAGTCTGGTGTGATCAGCCAGGCCATCAGCGACGCGAAGGCTCAGGAACGGGCTTGGCCGACCGTGCAGTATCTTTGGGATGGGCACCCGATCCTTGAATGGTTTGCGGATCGGGCGAGCACCTTCTTTCCGGAGCATTCCGCGCCAGTAGCCCCGCTTATCGGACGTCTTCCTGAGGGTGAGGTTGCTGTCATCCTGCATGGAGCGGTTCCTAACGAGAATGGGGCCCCGGTAGTGGATCAGTGGGCCGCAGTGATCTGTTCTCCTGAGGGGACGGTCCGGATCGAGGATGTGGGCACGTTCCTCGAGCGGACCCGGCTGGCGGAGGACACCCCAAGCCGGATACTGGAGGATCTGTCGGCTGCTCAAGCGGCGATCCCGATCGCAGTGGATCGGTTCCAGACGCATCTGGTCGAGCTGCGGAAAGCCCGGGAAGCCGATATCCAACGAGACCTTGACGCAGTCCTTGGCCGGCTGTCTGCCCTCGAGAAGCGGTTCCGAGCCCAGCTGACGCTTGATCTAGGGGGCCTTGCCGAGGGGGGGCAGGAGTTAACCTCAGCCGAGAAGAGACGCCTGACGATGCGCCGCAAGCGTGAGCAGGAAATCGACAAGCTATTCCACGACTGGACGGAATGGTTCGAGCGCACCCGAAAGATGGTGGCTGATCCGAACCCGCACGTTGACGTCAAAGCCGTATTTGTAGGGTGACCTGATGGACCTGATTGGGATCGATAACGAGGCTGAGTTCTTCCCGTCTGGGACCCTGTCGGATGTGCTGAAGGAAGAGCTCCAGGACATAACCGTCCGATGGGCTGGCCTGGACCGCACGGCCCATCCGGTTGAGCGGCTCGCTCGCGTGGCTGGCCCTACCGTCGAGGCGCTGCGCCAGGTCCGGAACAATTCGGACCCGTTGCGGCGCGCTGAGCTGGTCCGTGACGCACGTCATGCTGTGTTGCTTGCCCTTGGGTATACTTGGCGACGTGAAGGTGCCTTTACGGCGCTCGACGGGGCACCAGTTATCCCGCTTGTGTCCCGCGCTGCAGACGGGTCCGGCCGAGACGCGCTTTGGGTTATCGAGGCGCCGATCCCGGCCCCGGAAGACGAGGCATCCGACCCGCTCGGCGCCTGCTTCATCGCGGACCAAGTTCCGCCGGATCTGCGCGAGGCGGTCCTGCTTGACCGGACCATCGAGTCCATCCTTGCGGAAGGTGTTTTTGAGCTGTCCGATGGGCCGCGTCACGTACTGGTCCTCGGCCTATCACAGATCGTCCTGATCGATAAACGGAAGTGGCCTGCGCGGTCCGCCCTGCGGTTTGATCTCCAAGAGATATTCACCCGCGCTGACCGTGACACGCTGACCGTCATGGCCTGCCTGATCTCCCGTGAAGCGCGCGTCCCGGAACAAGGTGCGCCGATCTCAGATCGGCTCGAGGAGGAGGCGCAGCGAAACGCGAACGCGGTTACAACTTCCCTGAAACGGACCGTTAGGGACGCGATTGAGCTGCTGGGGCAGGAGGTCATTGCGGTGACAGGCGGAAAGTATCCGTCAACTTTCCCAGAGCCGTCACGGCGTGGTGTCTGGATCGACGGGCCGGAGTTGTCGCGTGAGTGCCTGCGCTACATGTACCGGCTGCTGTTCCTGTTCTACGCGGAGGCTAACCCGCGCCTTAACCTCTTGGATATGCGCAATCCGATCTACACGACCGGCTACTCCCTCGAGGCGCTGCGCGAGCTCGAATCCGTGCCACTCCGAACAACGGCGGACCGTGAGGGAGGCTTCCTTTGGGAGAGCCTTCAGCGGACCCTCAGTTTGCTCTATACGGGCCTTGACCTCGCCGACGAGGAAAGGGGAACCGGTCTTCGCCTCCCTGCGGTCAAGGTGGCCCTGCTTGACCCGGAGAGCACGCCACTTTTGAACGGACTGCGGCTGCGCAACGAGGCGGTTCAGCAGGTGATCCGGCTCCTCTCTCTCCGGTCCACCGGAAAAAGCACTGGCCGGATCTCATATGCCAAGCTCGGGATTGGCCAGTTAGGCGCGGTCTACGAGACCCTGATCTCCTTCACCGGAGTTGTCGCCAAGACTGACTTGATCGAACTGAAGCCCCGCAAAGGGCGGTCAAACGAAGCCGCAGAGGAAGGGAGTCAAGCCGAAGAATCCGAAGCGGACGAAGACGTCGAGGAGGAGCTGTTTGACACTGACGAGCCTGACCAGGAGGATGCCTTCCGCCGTGACAAGGTGGACAAACTATCCCCTAGCTGGTTCGTCCCTCGCACTCGCATCAACGAGTTTGCCCCGGACGAGATCGTGTTTAACGGGCCGGAGGCGCTCGTCTATCCGAAAGGAACCTTCATTTACCGACTGGCGGGCCGGGACCGCGAGAAATCCGCGTCCTACTACACACCGGAACCTCTGGCCCGACTGCTCGTCAAGCACGCACTTATGGAGCGGTGCCGGGACCTCACCGCCGACGGGCTTCTTGATCTGAAAATCCTAGAGCCTGCGATGGGGTCCGCCGCCTTCCTGGTCGAGACAACGAACCAGCTCGCCGATCTCTATCTCGAGCGCAAGCAGAAGGAGGTAGGCCGAACCATCCCGCAGGAGGATATCGTCCTCGAGAAGCAGCGGGTCCGGGCCTATATCGCGGACCGGAACTGCTTCGGGGTCGACCTGAATCCAATCGCGGTCGAGCTGGGGGCAATCTCGCTCTGGCTGAACAGCCTGCATGGCAGTGAGTTCTCGCCTTGGTTCGGGGACCAGCTTCATGCCGGGAACTCCCTGATCGGCGCGCGCCGGGCCGCCTATGCCCCCGCGCTACTCAGCGCCAAGGCGCAGGGCGACCTCTGGTTCAATGGGAAACCAGATGAGATCGGCTGGCGCAAACGCCTGCCGGACGGGTACGTCTGGCAATGGCTCCTGCCCGCCAAGGACATGGCGAACTTCGACAAGGAAAAGTCGATCGCCCCCTTCGCGAAATCCGCACAGGACCAGATCAAGGCGTGGCGCAAGGACGGCTTCTTCAAGAAGCTCGAACCCCACGAGGTCAAGCTGGTTCAGAAACTCAGCCGGGTCGCCGAGGCCCTGTTCGATCAGGTCGCCGAGGATCTCGCCAAGACGCGAGCCGCCGCGAATGATGAGATCACCCTCTGGCCGGACAAGGTCATGCCCGGGAACAAGCGGCTGGACTTTCACGAGAAGGCCCGCCTGAACGCCCACCTGATCGGGGCCGATCACGCCACCAACACACTTCCCTACAAGCGGCTGAAAACCGCGATGGACGCGTGGTGCGCCCTCTGGCTCTGGCCGCTGGACAAGGCAGACATGCTGCCCGGCCGGGCAGAGTTCCTTCAGGGAATGGCGATGATCCTTGAGGGAGGGTTCACCGCCGACGGGTCGCTGGCCGCCCCCAGCGTAGCGGAATTCGCCGATCCGGCCCCTGACTTCCTAGACTTGCTGGAACCGGACGCGCCCGCGCGTGACCTGTTCAAGGCAGCCGCCAAGCGGCAAGAGGGTCTATTCCGGGAAACGAACGTCGAGGCGCTGATCGAGAACTTCGACTGGCTAAAGACCGCGGCCGAGGTCGCCGAGCGCGAGCGTTTCGTCCACTTTGATCTGATCTTCGCCGACGTGATGAAGGCGCGGGGAGGGTTCGACGTGATCGTGGGGAACCCGCCCTGGGCCAAGCCCTCGTGGAACGAGGGGCTGGTGCTGGCAGATATCGACCCGCTTTATGCGGGGCTATCGGCGGCGGACGCAAAGAAGGTTCTGGGTGAGGCGCTGCCGAAAGCGCCGCCCGTGCGGCGGGAGGGGCGGCTCGTTCCAGCTTTAGAGGCGTTCCTTCAGGACTTCGTGTCGACCCGGGGGGCGATGGAGGTGACCTCGTCCGAGGTGATGAACCCCTTCGCCGGGGGCGGGTCAAACAACCTCTATCGCTGCTTCATCGACCTTTCGTTCCGGCTTGTTGCACCGCAAGGCTATGCGGCGCTGATCCATCAGGATGGACATCTGGGGGACCCGAAGTCTGGGGCGTTCCGGCGGCACTGGTATGCGCGGATCGCAAAGCATTTTCACTTCCGAAATGAGATGAAGCGGAAGATGTTTGCCGAAGTTCACAATGAGACGAACTTCTCTGTAAACCTCTATCGAGGTGAGGACGGACTAGTTTTGTTCGATCAATTTTCTCAAGCCTTTCTGCCATCGCAAATCGAAGACTCTTATGCGCACGACGGCGTGGGGTCGGCGAAAGGAATTAAGGGCGATGATGGGAAATGGAACATTCAGGGCCACAAGGCTCGTGTCATCCACATTGATCGTGACGCCTTGTCTGTAATTCATGCTCTTACTGAAGAGGGTGAATGCCCGGTCGAAGAAGCTCGGTTCGTTCAGCCTTTTTCGACAGGTATCTTGGAGGTTTTCCGCAGACTTTCGCACCATAAAAATTTCTCCCAGTCGATCACAGGACTCGGCACTTCGCAAAAGGGTTTTGAAGGGCGACCAAGTTGGCAAGTAAATCGCTTGTGGGATGAAACTGGTGCGCAAAAGGATGGCACCATTTACCGGGAGACAAAATTTCGCTCATCAAGTGAGATGGTTTTACAGGGTCCGTTGTTCCATGTCGGAAACCCACTTTCAAAAACACCGAGAGCCGTTTGTAACTCGAACAAAGCATATGATGTAATCGACCTTACATGTGTCCCAGATGATTATCAGCCTCGCACGAATTATGGGCCGGCAGTACATTTTGAGGAGTATCAAAGAAGGTTGACACGATGTCGTTGGGACTCAACAAAAGTCCACACTGATTTCTATCGAGTGGCTGTCCGTGGTATGATTAACTTGAATACCGAGCGCAGCTTGATTTCTGCGATTATTTCGCCCGGTGTCGCACATGTTCACGGTGTCGAGAGCATGGCCTTTCATCAAGACGAGAATCTGATCAACGCGAGCGCGTTGCTGTGCTCACTACCAATCGACTTTCTAATCAAGGCCGCAGGGAAACAAAATTTTAACCTTATGGCTGAGAGTCTGCCTTGGGTCATTGTAGACGATACTGCCCTAAGTCGTTCGTTGCGCCTCGCCAGTTTGACGATAGCCTACGTAGACCTCTGGAACAGCCAAGCCCCAACCCTCGACGTCCTCCCTTGGTCCTCTCCAGACCCCCGCCTCCACCTCGAAGGCCCGGTCGAAGGCCCGGCCGCCTGGGACCGGACCGCAGGCCTCCGGACCGAATTCGCCCGCCGCATGGCGCTGGTCGAAATTGACGTGCTGGTCGCGCAGGCGCTCGGCCTGACCCTCGACCAGTTAATCGAGATTTACCGGATCTACTTCCCGGTCCTTCAGGAGAACGAGGCGGGCACTTGGTACGATCAGAACGGCCGGATTGTCTGGACGTGCTCTAAGGGCCTGCCCGGTGTTGGCTGGCTAGACGACCGCGGCAAGAGTCCCGGCCGCGCCGCCTGGGAGCGGAACATTGTCGACAACCCGCCAGCGCTGACCTGCACCGCCATCGACGACACAATGCCGGGCGGACCTCGCACCGTTACCCGCCACTTCGTTGGCCCATTTACCCAGTGCGATCGGATAGAAGACTACCGTCGCGCCTGGGCCCATTTCGAGCGGCTGAAATCCGCAAAGGCCGCCTGAGATGAACCCTATCCTCCTTGCCCGTCATGTCCAGGACAGCCTGCGCGAGCTGGTCCACACAACGCTGAACAGCACCAGTTCCGCCTTTGAGGGGATGGTGGACCGGTTCATTGCTGAGCCGAAAAACTTTATGAAGGGGCCGTGGATCTCCGTTGATATGCCGTTTCGGCAGATCGAGGGCGCGGCGGACGGGACATGGGCGCAGCCTTTCCCTGAGGTGCCGCTGAAGTTCGCGCCCTACCAGCACCAGACGGACGCCTTCGCCCGGCTGAGTGGCGAGGCGATGCGTTCGACACTGGTCGCGACTGGGACCGGGTCAGGCAAAACGGAATCCTACCTCTGGCCGATCCTGGAGCATTGTCGGAAAAACAAGGGGAAGCCCGGGATCAAGGCGATCCTGATCTACCCGATGAACGCGCTTGCGACCGACCAGGCACGCCGCATTGCGGCGGCCATTTCTGGAATAACATCACTGCATGGCGTGCGAGCGGGCATTTATGCAGACGCGGAGCCGAAGGATCCGACATATGAGGTGACCAAGGACAGCGTAATCACCCATCGCGAAACGATGCGGAAGAACCCACCGGACATCCTGCTCACCAACTACAAGATGCTCGACTATCTGCTGCTGCGGGGTCGAGACAAGACGCTCTGGGCGCAGAACGACCCTGAAACCTTACGGTTCTTGGTGGTCGACGAGATGCACACGTTTGACGGGGCCCAAGGGGCGGACCTCGCTCTTTTGCTGCGCCGTCTGAAATACCGCCTCAACACGCCGGACGTTCATCTGATATGCGTCGGCTCGTCGGCCACGCTTGGTTCTGGCGATGAAGCAGCACAAGAGCTGCGCAGCTACGCTGAGACCATCTTCGGTGAGCCGTTCGATGCTGGTGCGGTGGTCAGGGAAACACGGAAGACGCCTAACCAGGTGTTCGCTGACCCGGAGTACTTGGACCGGCCAGACCCGTCGGAAATTCATCGTGCACTGCATGAGGCTGCGGAGATGGATCAGCCGGATGCGGCACGACGATTGGCTGTTTGCCTCTTTCCGGAGCGTGACGACCCAGATCTCACTTTCATAGACGCGGGTGATCCCGCAGACCCGGGCTGGAGAATCGCGCTAGGGGACCGGCTGGTCCAGCATCATCTGTGTCAGCGGACGCTGAAGATCATCGCTGAGAACAAGGCGCCCGCCTCGCTTGAAACAGTGGCGGCTGGGCTTGCTCAGGTCCGGGTTCTCCGGGACTGGCCGGAAGCGGACTTGCGTGCTCTTACCGAGCTGGTGGTAGCACTGGTGGCTTGGGCGCGGTCAGGTGTTGTCGAGAGCCCACGCCCCCTCTTCAACGTCAGGCTCCAGCTCTGGATCCGGGAGATGTCCCGGATGGTCACGACCCTGCCTCGACTTGAAGCAGACGGGGTTCGCTCGCAGCTTGACCTTTTCCATGCGCTCGACCTGGATCGTCACATGCTCCGGAGGGCATTGCCGGTCGTTAACTGCAACAGGTGTGGAGCGACGGCGCATCTGGGCCGGCAGGACGCCCGATCGAAGTCGCTCCATGCCGATCTCGAACAGCTCTATCAGGAGTTCTTCGACGAAAACGGGGCGGGCCGGATCCGGCTAATCTACCACGAATCAATCGACCGGCTGGTCCAGGCGAGTGGCGCCGGGGGCCAGATTGTGAAGGGCCTCCTGAACGCAGAGACGGTCGAATTTACACCAGCTGATCACAATCAGCTTGATCCTGGGCCTGCCTCCCCAGTCTGGATCTATAACCCGACCGATGCAAACGGGCGCATTGATAGGACATGCCCTGCTTGCGGCCAGGCTCGTGGGCTCCTCCTTTTCGGGATGCGTGCAGCGCGCCTTACGACCGGAATCACCGGGACCCTTTACACCTCGGCGCAGAACGAGGAGCTGCCGGAGGCGAAACCGCGTTTCCTGATGTTCTCGGATTCAGTTCAGGACGCCGCCCACCGGGCAGCAGTCGCCGAGACCCGGAACGCCCTCTCGGTCTACCAGAAAGCCCTCTTCTCTGCCCTCCATGGCACTGAGGCAGGCGAGATGAGCCTGCATGAGGTGATCGAAGATGTCCCCCGGACGCAACTGGCCGAGCTCGGACCAGACGGCTTCACCGCGCAATTCATTCCAAAAGAACAGACCTGGCGGCACCGGTATCGCGAGCTGATCGAGAACAACACGTCAATTACCGATCCAGTCTTCCTCGACCACATCCGTCTACGGCTTGGCTGGGAGTATTTTGTCGACCTGAGCTATCGGTCACATTTCAACCACACGCTTGAGCTGAACGGAATGGTCGCAGCAGAGGTCCCAGTGGACTTGTTGCGCCTCTCGGCAGATCGGCTCTCACGCGAATTGCGCAATGAACTGCCGGGCGCGCCAGAGTTCGATACGGTCCTTCTGACTAGGCTCCTCGCCGGAGTTACACAGCAGATGCGTCGGCAGGGATCGGTGGCCCACCCCTATCTCGAGAGTGCGATTGCAACCGGCAAGGGCAGCTACGGTCTGAACTGGTACGCGGCTGCGATCCAGATGGGGGTCGGCAAGACCAGCTCCCTCCCGAGCCCTGACGGTCGGCGAGGCCTTGCTCCAATCCCGGTCACGCTCGGTCAAGCACCGAACGGGTTTGAACGGATCACCCGGCCCGGGAATGGCAGTTGGTACCGGGACTGGCTCTTCCGAACTATTGCTCCGGCTGACTTACGGTATGGGACTGATCCGGACACGATCTACCCCATGTTGATGCGCAGGCTGGAGGCGGACGATATCGTACGCCGCGTCAATGGACCGGAGGGACTGAACCGGCACGCATGGCTCCTTGTACCAGAGCGGGTAACCGTCTCCACCGTTACGATTGGGCTCACTTGCGACCGGTGCGGACGACGTGAAACCGGATTGGCCAAGAACGCCGCGGTCGCGGTCGGTTCACGCTGCAGCCGTATCGGCTGCGATGGGAGCCTTGTCGAGGCGGACCAGCTAGACCGGCCAGCCCTGCGCAGGGCGCTCCTTTCGGACCGCAATCATCGCGTGGTCGCCCGCGAACACACGGGGATCCTTGAAACTAATGAGCGGCTGCGGGTTGAAGCTGGTTTCATCAAAGGAGAGACCCGCTGGGCCCCGAACCTCATCTCAGCCACCCCGACGCTGGAGATGGGGATCGATATCGGAGACCTGTCCACCCTGCTCCTGAGCTCGGTCCCCCCAGAGGAAGCCAATTACGTTCAACGGATGGGGCGTAGCGGACGGCGCGATGGGAACGCGCTTAACATGGTTCTCGCAAATGCACGCGCCCACGACCTCCAGTTCTGGGAGGACCCTACACCGATGCTGTCCGGTCAGGTGCGCCCGCCGGGTGTGTTCCTTGCCGCTGAGGAGGTGTTGCTGCGTCAGGTGACCGCGTTCACCCTTGATGCCTACGTGGCAGCCTCGAAGGAGAGCGGGGATTACGGGAAGGTCCGGGATGTCCTGAAACGTCGGGGCAGCGGAGCCACAGAGGGGTTCCCGATTGAATGGCTCGATCAAGTCCGGGAGACCGGGTCCGAACTCGCGGAGCGGTTCCTGTCCGGACTGCCGCAGCAGGTTCGAGACCGAACAGATCTGGTGAACCGGATCCGATCTTATCTGACCGGAACCGACACAAAGTCGATCGGGTGGCGTGTCGGTGAGGCGTTTGATGCGGTTGCAACCGAGCGGGCCCGGCTGGCGGATAAGCGGGAAGAGGCGAGCAAGGAGCTCAAGCGCCTCCAGAAGCGGCGTGCTGAAATCACGGAGGAAGAGTTCCTGCGTCGAGAGCAAGAAATCAATCGCGACAGGTCCGAGATCAACCGCCTGATCCGAAGCGGAATCGACGAAGTACCGGTGATCAAGTTTCTCACCGACAAGGGTGTCCTGCCGAACTACGCCTTCCCAGAAGAGGGGGTGAAGCTGACATCGATCCTGTCGCGACGCAACGACGGTGCGGTCCCGCGCGACGAGGACGGGCTCTTGCACGTTGAATACTCTCGCCCGGCCAGTTCCGCCCTGTCAGAATTCGCGCCAGGGCAGTTCTTTTACGCGAACGGCCGTCAGGTGAAGATTGACCGGATCGAGATCGGGAAAGAGGATCTGGATCGCTGGACCTTCTGCCCGGCTTGTTCCCATGTAGCGAACCGGATTGATGGAGCGGCGAGCCGCACTTGCCCGCAATGCGGCGATGAGATGTGGTCGGATAGCGGATCTGAGCATGACGTTGTCCAGCTCAAGTCGGTAATTTCGGTAAACAGCGAGGAAAAGGCAGCGATCCGGGACGGCGATCAGCGGGATCAGCGTCAGTTCGATCGAGTCCTCATGCCGTTCCACGGACCGGAGGACATCGCGACATCCTGGTTCACAAGCAAAGAGACTGGCGCCCCGTTCGGATTCGAGTTCCTTCCCAGCTGCACTTTTCGAGATTTCAATTTCGGCTCGAAATCAACTCTCCCGGGACCGAAGATCGCTGGAGATAGACGACCGTCACAGCCGTTCCTGATCTGCAAACATTGTGGGGCCCTTCAGGGACCGCCCAGGGGAGAGGAAGACCGGGGTACACATCCGCCAAGCTGCATCGTCAATCGCGAAACGGATATGCCTCGGGACCGATGGGAGACTGGCGTTTTCCTGATGCGCAAGTTCGACACGGAGGCGATCCGCATAGTGATCCCGGTCGTCGGGGACGCAGATGACGACGACCTCAAGAGCTTCGTGGCAGCCATAAATCTCGGCATGAGGCGACATTTCGCTGGGAAGGTAGACCATATCCGGTCGACCATCTTCCAGGCGCAGCTGAACGGAATGACGAAAGTACGCAGCCTTTACCTCTATGATTCCGTCCCTGGAGGATCAGGGTATCTTCGCCAAATCGGCGAGCATCCGGATACGATGCGCCAGGTCATTAAGAGCGCAGCAGATGCTCTTCGAGACTGTTCTTGCAACCAGGAGCCGGACCGGAACGGGTGCTTTCGCTGCGTTAAACCTTACCGTTCTCAATTCGGACCAGGCGAGCCGGACCGGGACCGGGCGCGGCAGATGATGGAGGTGATCCTTGAAAAATGGGACAGCCTGACTCGGACCGAAACCGGGATCGACGAGTCAATTCGCGGTGCGCTGGTTGAAAGCGTCCTCGAGAAGCGGCTTCTCAGGGCGCTCTGCGACTTTTACGGTGACGGGGCGCTCTCCCCGCAAGTCCTTCCCGGTGGCCGACGCGGCTTCGTGCTGCGCGCGGGTCGTTTGGATGCACCGCGTCTATGGACGATCGAGCCACAAGTTCAGATCGACGCCCGATACCGGGGGCTGCCTCGCAAGCGGGTAGACTTTCTGCTCACGCCCGTGGGGCGAAGCGGGGGACTGCCGGTCGTTATCGAAATGGACGGGATCGAGTATCATGCGAACTCAGTCGCCCAGGATCTCCTGGATCGGATGCTGATGATCCGGTCCGGGCAGGTACGAGTCTGGACGCTATCCTGGCGAGACCTCGTCCCGGAAGATAAGGGCTACTTGAACCCGCTCTCGGAGAACTCTCTCGGTGCCCAAATGACCGGGCCTCTCGGACACGCGCTCGCTAACCCGCTTTTTTCTGCGCATGCGGAAGCGGTGCGCGCCCTTCAGACGGTTAGCACTCTCGATGCGCTGAAACACCTCCTAGACGGCGAAGACGACAGCGAGACAGCGATCCGTTCGGTTCTGGTCCGGGGCCTTGTGAAAGGGGGGCGGCCACTCGACCAGCTGCCAAGGCATGCTGCCCTGTCCGAAACAGGTCGCTCGTTCCTTGCATCATCTGAGGCTGCAGAACATGTGGGAACCGGCGCGCTCGATCTCTATTTAGCTTGCAAGAAAATCTCGCCAACCGAATGGGCCCAGTCAGATAGTGATATCCGGCTTCTGCTGCATGCTGTCCTTCCCGACCCAGGCGAGGTCCCGGCTGCTAAAACCCTTTACACCGAGGCATGGCGGGGGCTTTGGCGGCTGGTAAACCTGTTCCAGGGCGCACGAGGGCTTCATGTTGAGTTCGATGGGCTCGACACGCTTGCCCCGCCGGACATGCTGGACCCCGTTGAGCACGATGAACTTGGTGCTGGGGCCGCCGCGTGGGAGGAGGCGCGCGCCCTCTGCGACGAAGCATTCCATACTCTGATCGATGCACTGATAGCCGCAGAGACACCCGGGCCGGACCGGATTGGGGACGACTTGCTAGCAGGTGGCCGCGTAATTGGGATGATGGAGTTTGGCTGGGCGGACGCGCGCGTAGCTGTCGCTGAGATGACCGTAGATGAGGTTGGCTGGGTCCTTATCCAGTTTGACCCAGAGACGGACCAAGTCGGAGAGACGGTTTCGAGAGTTATTACAGCCCTTCAGGAGGCGCGGAAATGACGGACACAATGAACAAACGGGTCTCCTATGACATCGGCTGCATGAAGAGCTTGCGGAAGCTGCCGGATCGGGTGGCGCTCAAGTTCATGGACATGATGACCCGCTACATGTCCGACCCGTCCGCGAACGGGCTCAACCTCGAAACCGTGGAAGGTGCAAAGGACAACTCAATCAAGTCACTGCGTGTCGATCAGGGTTACCGTGCAATCGCCTTTGAGGTGGGCCGCGACATCATGTTTGTGCACGTAAACGAGCACGACAAAGCATACCGATGGGCAGCTGGACGCCGGGTCAAGCTGGATCCGGAGACAAACCGCGTTCGGATCATCGAAGAGGTTGAGGTAGTGCCAGAGCTGGTGGCAACCCCGGCTGTAGCCGCCCCACGTCTCTTCGAAGGTGTTCCTAACGCGCGTTTGCGGACGCTCGGCGTACCTGAGGAAGAACTCGCCGCGGTTTACCTCGTCCCGACAATCGATCATCTGGAGGCGGCTGAAGACCGGTTCGATCCGCTCACCTACCAAGTCCTCTACGCGGTCGCTGCCGGCTATGAGGACGAAGAAATCCGGTCCCTGACCGGGATCGGCGGAGAGACTGAGGCAGTAGCCCAAGTGCCTGCGACTGAGCTAACATTCGGTCAGATGATCGAGACGGAGCAGAGCCGCCAGACAATCTTCATCCCAGACAGCGAAGCCGAGCTGCGTCGTGTTTTCGAGGAAGGGCTCGAAGGATGGCGCATTTTCCTGCATCCGGAACAGCGCAAGATCGCCTACCGGGACTATAATGGCCCGGCCTTAGTCCGAGGTGGTGCTGGGACCGGCAAAACAGTCGTCGCGATGCACAGGGCGAAGCACCTGGCGGACCAGATCGAAAGGAACCTGAGCCTTGTGGGCCAGAGAGTCCTTTTAACTACCTTCACCACCAGCCTGGCCCATGACATCGAGGCCAACCTGCGGACTCTCTGTCCAGCCCATCTTGATGCACGGCCACCTCGGATCGAGGTCATCAATCTCGATCGATGGGTTTTCCAGTACCTAAAGCGAAAGAGTTTCACCCGCGAGGTTGCCTTCTTCGGAGAGGCGCGAGATCGGCTCGACCAAGTCTGGCAAGAAGTGTTTGACGATCATGAGCTGCCCGAGGGGCTATCCGAGGCATTTGTGCGGGCGGAGTGGTCGCAGATCATTCAGGCGAAAGGGCTTGTCGACCAGAAGGCATACCTGAAGGCGTCCCGAGCCGGACGTGGCACCCCACTCGATCGGAAGAAGCGGGCTGCCCTGTGGGATATCTTCGCCGATTATCGGGCCCGACTGATCAGCGAGCGGCTCGCAGAGCCGGATGACGCGTACCGGGAGGCAACCGAGATCTTGTCCGCCGAGGCGCCGAATCTTCCCTATTCGGCCGTGATCGTGGACGAGGCACAGGACATGGGGGAACAGGCTTTCAGATTGATCAGAGCGATCGTTCCGGAGAACCTGTCCGGGGACAAAAACTCACTTTTCATCGTGGGGGATGCGCATCAGCGGATCTACGGGCGGCGGGCCGCCATGTCCGCATGCGGGATCAACGTCCGAGGACGTTCGAAGCGGCTTCGGCTCAACTACCGCACGACGCAGGAGATCCGTGCTTGGGCCGTCTCCATCCTTGAGGGGGTCAACGTGGATGACCTCGATGAGGGTAAAGATAGCTTGCGCGGCTACGTCAGCCTCATGCGCGGGGTTGCTCCGGAGCTGGTCGGATGTCGATCTGAGGCAGAAGAATTGGATGGGTTGGTGGCTTGGGTCAGGTCACTCCCGACCGATCAAATTCGGCTCGCTGAGATCGGTGTCCTCTGCGCCCGCCGAGCGGACACGGACAGGGTCCAAGGCGCACTACGGCAAGCTGGTATCGAGACCGTTATACTTCAGTCTGGCGCGGACGACCGTTCAGTACCTGGGGTGAGGATCACTACGATGCACCGGGCGAAGGGACTTGAATTTTTTGCCGTTGCCATTCCATTCATGGCTGACGCCTCGTTTCCGCCATCAGTGGCTCTGAAATCAGCGGTAGATGCAGCTGACCGGGTCGATATTCTTGATCAGTATCGTTCGCTTCTACATGTGGCCGCAACCCGAGCAAAGAAAGCACTCCGGGTTTCTTGGTCAGGCCAGATCACGAGTCTGATTCCGAATGAGCACTAATTTTCATTCCTGGAGCGCTGCTTTTTTTTCGGACAGATCTACGGCATCATTCGAGAAAACTTCCCAAGTACGCCTCGACCTTCTCCAGCGTCCGTCGCCGGGGCCGCCGTCCCAACCGCAGGTCCAGCACAAAGCGCGGATCGCCGACCGCCCGTCTCCCGAACCGGGTCGCGGACATGTGGGTCTCCTTGAGATGACGCTCGATGCGGTCCAGAAGCTTCATGGTCTACCTCGAATCAGATTCAACTTGTGTTCTTGTTATGTTCTTATTAGGAGGACCCTATCGAGTCTAGGATGAATTCCTACACCTCACCTGGACCGCCCCTCGAAAGGCGCTGCCGATGGAGAATGTCAGAGAAGAGCTGGATCGCCTGATCCGGCAGAGAAACGTGGGTTATTCCGCGGTTTCGCGGCTGCTCAATCGCAACCCCGCTTATATCCAGCAATTCATCAAGCGTGGTTCGCCGCGCAAGCTGGATGACGAGGATCGGCGTATCCTTGCCCAGTTCTTCGGGGTGGATGAGCAGGTGCTCGGTGGGCCCGCGCTTCCTATGCGCGATGGCCTGGTCGAAGTACCAATTCTGAACGTCGATGCTTCTGCTGGCTTTGGTGCGATCGCGGAAAGCGAGACGGCCCACACCCGGTTCGGTTTCGATGAGCGGTGGCTGGGCAAGCTGACCCGGGCGAAAGGCCCCAGCCTGTCAATCATCCACGTCCATGGGGAGTCGATGGAACCGACGCTGCGGGACGGCGATGAGGTCCTGGTCGACGCATCGGATCAGGGCTCGCGCCTGCGCGACGGAATCTACGTGCTGCGTGTCGATGATGCGCTGGTGGTGAAACGTGTGACTATCCAGCCAGGCGGACGGCAGATCACCATCTCGAGCGACAATGCCGCCTACCCGACCTGGACTGACGTTGAGCGCGCGTCGATCCACGTGGTCGGTCGGGTCATCTGGTTTGGTCGTTCTGTCTGATCTGCCGCTTTCAGATCCCTGCAAATCGCTCCCGGTGGCGGGCCACGAAGTCTGCCCTTGGATGCAGCGCGCGATCACGCGGCAGCCGGATTTGCTGCCCCGCGGGCGGAAACAGCTGAAGAAGCTCGGACGGCACCTTGTTGTGTGACACGAGCAGACAGAGGTTGTCGTCGAAGGTGATCAGATGTCGATCAAACAGCCAATGGGCTGTTGCTGACAAGGCGACCCCGTTCTGGATGATGTCAGGACCGCCATCGGCGACCGACCAGATGTGCGCGGCCTGCGCTTCTGCCTTGCCGCCGCCATTGACGATCCTAAGCCCGGTCACGGCGCAGGTGTTCTCGTACGCATCGAGGACATGGTTGCGGAAGTTCGCGTCACGAATCTTGCGGTTGACGAGCATCTGCTCGACCCGCCGCTCCGCGAACTGATCGTGCAGAAGCAGATTGGTCTCCGGATCGATGCGGGGGGCATCGAGCTCCAGTCTGATGCGGTTTTCGGGATCGAGAGTTTCGGCAAGACCCGCATTGACGATGGCCACGAAATCCTCGTTTTCCAGCCTGCGGACCGACTTGCCGCGGAGGCTTCGTCCAGCATCGCCAGGCCGTGCCATCTCGCGCAGGAACCGCTCGGCAAACCGACCGCTGCCGTCGCGGTAGGGAACGGGCTGATCGAACTCGAGGTAGTCGCGCACGCGCGCATAGAAGTGGCTAGGATCGCTCGGGTCGGCATCGATGCGCTCGACGAAGGCCGCAGCGAAATAGGCCATGCGACCGCCAGAAACTCGCGTCTCGCGGTAGACGATCCAGTCGCTCTCAAGCTCTCGCGCAACCGAAAGGTAATTGCTCGGAAAGTGATACCGCTCGGTGATCGCGTCATCGTACCGCGAATTGCCGCTGACCTCGAAAACGCCCTTCACAGTTCCGCCCTAGCCAAAATCAATGTGCGCCAGGTTGCCTGGAGAATGTCCGGCCGTCCAGGCTCAACCTCGCAGAGATTAAATACCGATTTCGAATGGCTTGGTACGCTCCTTGACCAGTTCTGGCGGCTTTTTGGAAAGATCCTCCTTGCTTGGTGACCCGGCAGCCTGGCCTCTCGCTGCAGCCTCTCGCAGACGCTCGGTCACTTCCAGCGCCGAGGTCTTCTCACCGGTGTTCTGCGATACTGCCCTTCCAAGCTTGTCCGCACTGTCGACGACGAGCGTCAGGTGGTCCCGCAGCCGAGTCACGGTCACGAGAAAGGTTTGCTGATTGGCCAGATTGCGCTCCCGGCTATCCATGACAGCAATACCTCGATCCGAAGTCAAACCTTGCGCCATATGGGCATTGAGCGCGTACGCGAGGTCAAGCCGCCTGAGCATCGGGTCAGAGCGCTCCAACTCGTGCCGTAGGCCCGTAGAGGTGACCACAGTCACTCGAGAACCTTCAACGGCCTCGATCCTTGCCTGGTCAGCATTGAATAGTCCTCGGCGATGATCATTCTCGGTCCACCGGATCCGGTCACCGGCATGGATCGACAGCCGCTTCTCCTCGAAGAGCGCAAGGCGATCGTCCTTCGCACCGGGACGGATCCGGCTCGGCTGAAGGGTTCGTGCCTTACCTTTGCCATCGACGAGGAACACCTCGCGCGTCTTCTCGTCGATCCTGTCGACCTTGTATTCGCCGCGTGGGAGCCGCTGATGTTTATCGGGGCTCCGAACATCGAGGACCATGCCCGGGCGGTATGCCGAGACATAGCGGAGCTCCTCACGCGTTGCATTGACCCGTGACAGTACGGTCAGGTCGAGCGAGGTTTTGCCGAGCTCACCGTTGGCTTTGAGCCCTCGCTGGACAGCCTCGTTGACTGCGGTTCGCAAGGCCCGCCCCGAGGCGTAAATCGCGGTCCGCTCGCGCTCGAGCGGCGCAAGCTGGAGCCATTGCTCGGCAGCCGTAAAAGCGCTGTCGCCCGATGTCTCGATCGTCGAGTTCTTGAGATGACCAAGTGCGGTTTCCACGTTACCCGTTTGCGCAGCAGCCTGGGCCAGACGCAGTTGCGGATCCCGGCCGCGCAGGTTGGTCGTCATTTCGGCGCGCGCGATGCCAGCCTTCTGGACGAGATCAAACGGTTTGCCGGCATCGACCGCGCCGAGTTGGCGGGCATCGCCAACAAGCACAAGCCTGCGCGCGCCAACCAGATTGGCCAGCGTGACCAGACGCTCCTTGTCGCTGTTCGAGACCATCGAGGCCTCATCAAGGACGAGGACCCGGTCGCCCAATGCGGCTTTCGCCTCGGCCATCAAACCGGGATTGCCAGGATCCTCCAGCAGCGGTGCCCAGCTCTTGAGCAGGCGAGCCAAAGTCATCGAGCGAATACCGGTGTCGCGCTCCAGCATCTGCACCAGAGTGTTCTGAACGGCGAGCCCGATGATCTCCTTGCCTTCCTCGCCGAGGATCTGTGCCACGGGCTTCATAACACTGCTCTTGCCCGCACCGGCGACACCTTGGATGGCGATTGTCCGGTGGGACGAGCTGAGGATCACGCGGGCGGCCGCTTCTTGGCCACCATTGAGGTCGATGCCGTGATTGATGGCAGCGACGGCCTTGACTCGTGGGCCTGCCTCATTGCTCCCGAGAAGAGGAGCAACGGCATCCCTCCCGGCTTCGACCGCGGCGAGAATGCGATGCTCGCTCGCGAGCCCATCACGCGAGGTCAGCCAGCCCTTGTGTTCACCTGACCCTGGAACGAGTTCGCCCGAACGGACCAGCGAGCTGACCCGCTGCTCAATGGCGCCCATGGTTGTCGGCAGACCAAAATCCAGCGCCGATTTGAACAGGGCCTCGCGCGGAAAGGCCGCTTCGCGCTGCGAGAGGTGGCGTACCGCTGACGCTGTAGCCTGGGCTGCGGCGATGGTCTCGCGGTCTTGCTTAAGGACGTGAGCCGGGATCAGTGGATCGGCAGGATTGCCCCTGATGCGCTCGGCAAAGTCCCTGAGCCAGGCCCTGCCGCGCTCGATCAGGCTGGTGCCAGCCGCGGGTGCGTGCTGCGAGGAATACGAGTGGCTCTGTGCTCGTTCAATCATGGCCTGCAAGTTGAGCCCTGCTGCCCGGGCGTGGTCCTGCCAATCCGCCGTCAGGGCGCCCCTATCGGCGACGGTTTGTTTGGCGCTGCGGGTATCGAGGGCAGCGATCTTGCCCGCTTCAAGGCCTGGGCCGCGGCGTGCGTCCAGAACCTCCTGTCGCCTTGTGGAGAAAGCCATGACCTGGTCGCGAGAAAAGCCCGCCGCCTCGAAGTTCCCGTGCTTGCCGACAGGACCGACTTCATAACCGAGCTTCTCGACCGAGAGACGGAAGCGCGCCATCGTCATGCTGTTGAGAAGGGTATTGAGTGACCAGAGCCGGTCGTTCTTCAGCGTCCGCCATTTGCCATCAGCACCTTTCGTGACGTTGGCGATGACGGCATGGAAATGGAGGTTGGGCTCCTGGTTGCGATTGGTATCGTGCTGGAACAGCGCCACGGTGAGATTGCCGGTCTGCACGGTCCGCACCTTCCCGTTTTCGACGAGACGCGTTTCTGCCGCATTCTTCTCGGCCCACTGGAGCGTTTCCACCACGGCCTCGCGGTAGGCCTCAATGATCCGCTTGTCGTCGCCGACGAGGGCGAGGACCGACCAGCTCTTGGGCAGGGAAAAGGTCAGGTCGGTGCCGGCTCGGTGCTGGTTTTCGTGACCGACCCTGGTGCCATCCGGAAGCTCGCCCTTGAGGAGCTTGTCGAAGACTGTGGCATCGACCGCTCCGGAAAGGCCAAGGGCATCGGCTCCTGACCCAACCCATTGGCCTGAGCGATCCGCGTCTGCGCTTGCGTAGTAATTGTCAGCAGCAAAGTAGCTGGCTGCGCCGGACGCGGACCGGACATTGGCAACCGAGAGCATGGCTTATGGCCCTTCAAGCAAGGTGCCCCCTTGCTGTGGTGCCCTCAAAGGTCGGGTTCGTAGAAGTCTTGCGCCCCGCTCTCGACGCCGCCCTCGAGCAGGTCTCGTTCGGCCCGTTCTCGGGGGCTCTGACTGTCCTGCGATCGTGCGACCGGGATTAGCTTCGGATCGCCTGAAGCTGGCTTGTCTCCTCGCGCCGACGCCTTTTCATCGGGGGATGGCTGCGTCTCATCGGTCGCTTCACTTCTGCCGGAAAGAAGCGGCCCGGGAGGCAAGGTTGTAGTCGGCCCAGAACTCGTGAGCGCTTCGGCCGATGTTTCGACCTGGCCTTGTTCGGGCGCTACCCGCAAGACCTGTGCAGGGGCTTTGGAGAACCGCTGCTTAGTCACATTCCCTGTCTCATCCGGCGTCCTGACAACACGCTGAAGGTCCAACTTCAACTGCTCGGGAACGACCGGCTTGCCGGCGCCGTCGTCATTCGCGGCCGGGGCGCCGTCGGCAGCTTCGGCAGGCAAGGAGGCCCATTCCGAGGGATCGACATTGGTCTCATCCGCCGCGTGTGCCCCGGGAGCAGGCCCGAGTGCCCGCGCGATGAATCCCTCGGCCATCCGCGGCCAGCGGCGCGGGACAAGCGTGACCGGAGCGGCAGGAAATCCGTCGGGGAACTTGAGGTAACCGGAAAGCCTCGGCAGGTTCATGAACTGATCGGGCAGCAGCAACGGCTCAATCTGGCGACGGGGCGTCAGGCTGACGGCGTCGCGGGCATTGTTATAACCGTAGCTGTACCCTTCCTCCATGTCGCGGACCTGGCGATGACCGATGAAGTCGGAACACCAGGTGGCCGTTTCCCGGTCCGCAGTGGCGAGGATCAGCTTGCTGCGCGCGAGCGATGACAAGGTCATCGCCATGTTCTCGCCGTAGACCTCCTTGAGCTTGGCAAAGGCATGGACGCCAGTGACGATCGCACCGCCAAAATTGCGTGCGGTCTGCAGGCCTTTCTCCAGTGCGGGCAGCCGGTGCAACGCGCCCAGTTCGTCGATCAGAAACCAGACCCTGAGATCGGGCGTGCGCTCCATGGTCATCAGCGTGTTCATGGCCGTGTCGAGCCACAAGGTGAGCAGCTGCGAACAGATCGACATGTCGACGTAGCGCGCAGAGAGGAACAGGATTGATCCCGATTGGGAGCTGCCGCGGATCCAGTCCCGTACCGAAAAGCGGGGGCCTTTAGCGGGTAGCAGCTTCAGTGCCTTGGCGTTGGCGTTAAACACGGCGCGGATTGATTCTGCCATGCGCGCGGCTTCTGGCGCTGTCAGCGGATCGGCCATGGTGCCGCGCATAAGCTTGTGCACCTGCGCGAGGTCGGCGGTCATGAGGCGAGTGGCAAGCGCCTGGTTGCTGGCCTGACCGGTGCGCTGGAGATGCAGGCACATTTCCACGAAAAGCATGCGGGCTGCGAGCACCCAGAACTGCTCGGAACCACCGCCATCGTGCGGAACCAGCGCCTCGGCTGCGGCATGGAATTCGCCTTCGCTGGTGCAATCGTTGAATACGCTCCAGTTCGGGCAACGGGCATCGAGCGGGTTCAGAATGATGTCGCGGGTCGGATCGTAGAAGGTCTCGATGAAAGCTCCGGTAAGATCGAAAACAACGGCGCGCTGTCCGCGTGCCCGGGACTCGGCAAGGAGTTGGCTGAGGGCAACCGTCTTGCCGGTGCCAGTCGTGCCGATCAGCATGGTATGGCTTTGCTCGAGACGCCACGGCCAGGAGACGCCCGCGAGATGTGCCGGACTGTAGAAGCCTGCTTCCTTGGTCGCTGCTGCGCCTGCCAAACGCCATTTCCACCCTAGCGCTGCGTGCAGTTCGC
The DNA here is from genome assembly GCF_012274265.1 of Sphingopyxis microcysteis. Lineage (GTDB taxonomy): Bacteria > Pseudomonadota > Alphaproteobacteria > Sphingomonadales > Sphingomonadaceae > Sphingopyxis > Sphingopyxis microcysteis. Next base: position 181,751 of record NZ_JAANYY010000002.1, on the reverse strand, counting down.
GGGCACGTTCGGCGCGATTGTGCCGGTCGATCTCCGCTTCGAGTTCGTCCAGCGTGACGAGTATCGCCCCGCGCTCGTGCTTACGCTCCTTGGACTTGCCTCCGAACCGCTCAGCGAACCACCAGAAGGCAGCAAAGGCCGGGATCAGGACAAGCGCGGAAAGCCCGATACCGCGCCGGATGGCGGCGCCGAGTGCACTCCAGGCTTCGCGCATGGGCGGAAAATCGCGCACGACATTGAAAGGGATGCGGACAGTTCCGCCACCGGCCAATTTGAGTTCCACCAGCTTGCCGGGATCGAACTCCATGAACGCGTAGCCGGAGGCATAGACATGCATCCAGGCGAGATAGACCTGGTGATCGGTGAGCGTGGACGTCACCTCAAGATAGCAAAGCCAGGCGCTGACCAGGAAGGTCACCAGCAGGGGGCCTTTGAGCCCCGCTGCGAACATGAAACCGAAGTGTCCGAGGAGCTGGCTGCCGCGGGTGAAATTGAGGAGATTACGCTTCATCGCTGCCTCCTTCGGGTGTGGAGGCGCTGAGCCCGAGACGGACGAGACGACGATTGTAGGCTTCGTGCGTGCGCTGCCTCAACGAACCATCGGTATGGCTGGCCAGAAGCGCATCCAGGGCAACCGTGATGAAGAGGTTCTGCCGCACCGGGTCGAGCGCCGCAGGCCGCTTTCGCGCTTCGTTTTCACGCTGCCATGCGTCGATCAACTGGTCGCGAATGACGATGCTGACGGAGACCTGCTGGTCCCGGGCCTTGCCCTTTATCCAGTCAGCAAGTGGGCGGGGAACGTAGGTCTGAAGACTGAGATGCCGATCCATGTTCGGGGGTCCTATTGACCCTTGCGAACCTAGCTTGATCTTGCGGAAGACAGGGATGAGAATAAATCAGGAACATAAACCCGTCAACCGCGAAATGTGCGAATACTATCAATGGTTTGACTGGCTTCAATTTGCCCGCAAATTGCCAATCTGAAGCATGCTTCACGATTGAATTGGTTTGACACCAGCCCTAAAATTTCGCCTATCACGCTGAAATACCTTCCTTAAATCCAGCAGTGTCACTGCGTACGGTGTGCTCAGTCTACAAGCTGCGAGAGGGTGATCCGGTCACTTCGCCGGACATGTAGGAGGGGATGAAGAGCCTCGATAGCGCGGAGCCAAAGCGCGTGCGGGCGCCGATGCCCGCACCCCGCTCATCGGGCCCGCTTATGAATCGAAACGAACCGACGGCGAGCAAAATAAAAGGGCAGGAACCGTTCCCGGCTCCCACCCTTTTCGGCGTCAGAATTCATCCAGCATCGATCCGTGAATGGTGTGGACGACACGTGCTGCCAGGTGTGCTGGCAGAGCGCAGTAGTCGCCTTCATCGAGGGCGATATATCCGAGCTCTTCGTCTTCCACGATGTGCTGATCGAAGTAGCTGTGCAGTGCCCGGCGTTCGGCGAGTTCCAGGGCCTCGAAGTAGCTGCGGGATGAAGCGGTGCAAGGTGCAGAATAAGCCATGATGATCCTCCTGAGGTTGTCTCGAACGACAAGAGGAAGTGCGATGTTCGTGCGCATGTCGGGTCAGGGACCGCGCTCTCGCGCGGCCGCGTCAGCGGCGGTGGGGGAAACGATTTTGTCGGGGGAGGGATTCATCCCTTCTCCGACAAAATGGTGGGGCCCTGCCGTCCTTGAGGCGGCATGTGGACGGACATCATGCTGGGCATTCCGTGAGCCAGCCCCTCTACCCTCGCGGTTTGCACCGACGGTTGTGGGCGGGCTCCGCTTTTCTCGTTTTCCTACACCCGGCGCGCGGTGGCAGAAGCGCTCTCGAGGGATCACAAACCAAGGGGGCGGAAAGGACTGACATGCCCCGCAAGAACAATCCGGTCGATGCCTTGAAGAGGCTCCGGGAACAGCGCGACGAACTGGCGGCCAGGGAAGCAAAGCTCCGCGACGAGGCTGCCCTCGTCCTTGGCCACATTCTGATCGAGTGCGGCGCCGAGACGATCGAACCAGCGCAACTGCGTCAGATCGTGCGAGGAGCAATGGCACTCGGGATCGAGGAAACGCTGAAGCGGATAGCTCCCGCTTAAGCCCAACCCGGCGGCGGCAAGGGGTTCGATGCCCCGCGCCGCCGCATGGGACCAGAGCAAAAGAAAAGGCCCCGATGGCGTCTGCCACCGGGGCCTTGTCGTGAGGTGAGGACATTCAGTCCTCGTCGATGTCGGGGGCTCCCTCGTTGCTGCTCGAACGGCCCTTGGTGAGGAAGTCGACCTTGTCGGCGATGATCTCGCAGCCGTAGCGCTTGGCGCCGCTCTGATCTTCCCACTGGGTGTAGTGGATGCGCCCTTCGACCGTCACGAGCTGGCCCTTGGTGCAGTACTTGGCGACGTTCTGGCCCAGGCCGTTGAAGCAGGTGATCCGGTGGAATTCGCTGTCCTTGGCAGTGTAGCCGTTTTCGTCCTTGTAGGTCTTACCATCCTTGCGGGCGGGACGGTCGGTCACGACCGAGATTGAGGTGATGCTGGTTCCACCTTGGGTGGTGCGGGTTTCGGGGTCGCGAGCGATGCGGCCAACGAGAATAACGAGATTGGTCATGGGCTTTCTCCTGATCGAGCATTCCGGGGCCATCCCGGCTGCAAACCCGAGCAGAAGCGCCCCATGGCGAAGCGCACCGAAGGGGAACCCGGAACTGGTTCGGGTGGTGCGGGCAGCCGGGCACAGCCCGGCAACTCGGCCGGACCTGATCCGGGTTGCGCGTCTCGACGGGGGGTGATTCAGGGACAGGTTTGCATCGAAGCCGGGCGGAGCTGGATGCCTTGAACAGGTTTGCCCCGCCTCGTTTCCCTCCGGTCTTGGCTGGATCATCCCTGCCCGACCTTCCACCGGAGAATCCCTTCCTAGATCATCGTACTGACCGCTCCTCCAACCGGTGGCTCATTCCTGGACGAAACTGCTTCGCCGGGAAGAGGCATGTCGATCGTCACCCCTTCAGCGCCGTCCAGAGGGTTGCCTCGAAGCATCCAGGCCTGCGGCGTGATCAAGCGCGCCCAATCAGCAAAGGAGGGGATCGAGCCCAGGTCTTCACGTACGTGCTGTTCGCCGACCAGACGTACCGGAACGACCCGGCCATCGGCATTGACGAGGGTCTCGCCGAACAAGGTTTCGAGCATGAATATCCCCTCGGCATGGTGCCGGAGCGCGCGGTGCCGTGGGTCTGCCAGGATTGCCTTTGACTGGTCGAACCACTGGTGCAGCGGGAGATAGTCATCGACCGTGCCGCCCCATTTCCGGACCGACGAGAGAGCGTGGTAGTAGCAGTGGGCCATGCCAGGTGTCCTAGAGTTCGGTCGAGTGATCATTGGTCGCGATGAAGCGCAGACTGCAGTCGAGCACGAAAGTCGCTTCAGCCACATCGATCACGAGTTGGCCGCATGCACCGTCATTGATCTCCCAGCCCGGATGGTGGCGTTCGAGCGCCAGATAGGTCAGCTGTTCGAGTGCCTGGCCGATTGATTGCAGCTCTTCGGGACCAGCACGACCAACGTTGTCTGCTTCGCTTTCCATGAGGGAGACTTCTGGGCACGGGATCGCCGCGCCGGCTGCATCGAGGCATGCACATTCTTCAACGGCACCGCTGTCGCCGCATCCGTCGAAACGGATCTCGACGCGGGCAATCCCAGCGTCCTGCAAGCGCGGAAGAATGGCTGCCTTGAGCTGCTGGATTTCTTCGGCCACTTGCACTTGCCGCTCGGCCTGGCGAACAGCAAAGTCGGCCATCACAGCCTCGATATCGATCATGGAATGCCTCCTGGTAACTGAAGCCAACGGCAATTCGCTGGCTCCAAACGACAGGCGCGCGCCTTTCCTCTGACGGACGACGCCAGCGCCAACCCGGCTCTGGCGCGAAGACCGACAGGGCCTTAGTCGGTCCTGGCCGAAGTGTTCTTCGGATTGGTACCGAGAGGCCCGCGGCGATCGACAACGGTGATCCGCCGGGCCTTGGCTTCGATGACCAGACGTTCGAGCACGCCATTGCCCGGAAAGGCGATGACGTAGCGCGGATCAAGCGAGAGCATCCTCTCGTTGCGCTTGAAGCCGGCACGAGCGCCGAGCCGCATGTCGAGCGAGAACGTGACCTGCGGGATGCCGCGCCGTTCGGCCCAGCTCGATGCCAGGCGGTCGACGCCCTTGGTGTCGCCGCCATGGATGAGCACCATGTCGGGCACGCGGTCACGAACCTTGTCGAGGGTGGCCCAGACATTGTTGCCGAAGGTCAGCGCATCGTCTTCGCATCCATGACGGGTGCGCCCGCCAGCGAACACGACAGGGGTTCCTTCGGGCACTGCCGCACGGCGCTTGGCCTCGGCACGGGCGCGCAGGAAGTCGCGCCCTTCGACGAGTGCGGAAGTCAGCATGACGCTGTGATTGAAGCGAGAACTGGAGACCGGCTTCCAGGAGGAACCGAACTCGTTGAGGTACAGGGCTGCGGCGACCTCGCGCATCTCTTCAAGCGCCAGCATCGCGCCCTCGGCACACTGTGCCCGCTCGACCTGGGTCTCGAGTTCATATGTGTGAACCTCGGATCCATCGGCCGTAGCAATTAGCGCGCGGACTTCGTCGGTCGCGCGGTCGAGAGCCGTTGATTTGCGTTCGGCAGAGCGGTGGAAGATGTTGACGAAGGCCCAGCCAAGATCTTCGGCGTCGGCTTCAAGAGCGGTCCCGGACACCATGGCGAAAAGATCGGACCAGACCGCTTCGAGGGTTTGGACAACCGCCTCCCGGACCGGGAAATCGCTTGTCGATACGGGAGCGGTTCCGATCGAGAAACCGGCAAGATCGAGCCCGGCGAGTTGGTCGGCAAATGACGTGTGCATTGGGATATCCTCCTGACTGGCGTAAGGCCGACGCACCCATTCATGGCTGCGCCAGCGAGAGCCCGTCAGGGCCAGCATTCAGGCAGGATTGCGCACCCGTCAGGGGAAACCCGGCTTGGCGGGCTGGCGCGGGCAGGCCTTAAGCCTGAAGGGCGAAGGCCAACACGGGCCCGCCCAAGCCGGGTTGCGCAAGGCTGGCGGCTGGCCCAGGGCCTCTCTCGCATGGCGACAGACCAAGACCGGCCGGCAAAGCTCAGTCAGGGACGGCAATCCAAACCGCTGCGTCTTACCAAGCTGCAGACCTCAAGCTGCGCGCTTGGTGTAGACCCCCTCGCCGTTCGACATGTGCCCGAGGCATTCATAGTCGCCAAACATGGCATCGAAGCGGGATGCAATCTGGGATAGCCAGCGCCGTGCCCGCGGTGAGCGAGCCGTGCGCCAATCGGCGTCCCAATAGGCACCGTCATCGCGTTCGACGATCCAGACAGCCACAAGTGAGCCGTAGACCGATACGCCGAAATCGGCATAGGCATTGCGCATGAGGATCCGGTCTTCCCGGCCGCGCCATCCGTCATGTGGGATGAGCGACGGGAAGGCTTTGGCGGCCCGCTCGCACAGATCGTCACGCAGCCATTCATACTCGAATTCCCAGTCGTCCTCGGCTTCGACCTCGAGAACCGTGAATGCGACGATTGCGCCGCTGGGATAGCTGACTGATCGGCCCATAGCATCCTCCCTCAGGCCGCAAGCGCCGCGTCGTCTGACGCGTCGTCAAACTGTTCAGGCATCGCCCTCCCGCCGAGCTTCAGGAGCAGGCTCGATGACTCTTCGGCCTTTGCTGCAGCGGTCAGGATGGCGCGGTCATCGTCTTTCAGAAGCTTGAGCCAATGCTCGATATAGCTTGCGTGGCTGTCGAGGTGCGTGACCGGCAAGCCCAGCTCGGCGCCCAGCATCGCGCTGGAGAGTTCCGCGACCAGTTCCTCAGCGGCATAGGCCGCCGTGCCGAAGCGGTTCTTGAGATCGCGTCCCAGGCGGCTGACATGGCCGGTCCAGTGCGACAGCTCGTGCGCGAGCGTGGCGTAATAGTGATCGAAGCCATTGAACAGGCTGACCGGCGGCATCGTGACGCGATCCGCACTTGGCTCGTAATAGGCTTCGCAGCCCTGGTGACGCAGATTGACGGGGATGGCCGCAAAGAAGGCGTCGAGCTCGGACGCGCGCCCTTCAGGCTCGACCAGTTCCAACGTCGCGGCAGGATGGAAGCGCTCAGGCAGCCCTTCGACCTGATCGGCATTGAAGACCGGATAGGCTTTCAGCACCCGGCGGGCTTCATCGGTCTTTTCGCCGGTATCGGGCGCTTCGACCTCTTTGGTGTAGCTCTTGTAGAAGATCGCGATGGTCGACTTCTCGCCCTTGCGGACCTGGGCCCCGAGCGACTTTGCCTGATTGTAGGTCATCCAGAATGGCGAGGCGTAGCCGCACATGTCGGCGACCATCCAAAGCCAGAACACGTTCATGCCCCGGTACGGAATCCCACAGGCCCGCAAGGGCCGGGAGACCGGGACACCGCGCCACGGCTTGATCCATGGCTTCGTGCCTGCTTCCAGACGGGCGATGATTTCCTGGGTGATACGGGCGGCGGGCGACAAGCCGCTGCTCTGCCCCTTGCGATAGGCCATGATGGGTCTCCTGATTGAGGCATCCGGACAGTCGGCGACGGGTTCGCCGGTCAGTGCCACAGGTTCACGGGCCCCCTCTGCTCTGCTTCCAAAAAGGAAGCGGCCCTCCGGCGTAAGCCGAAGGACCGCTTCTCGAGGTACGAGTGGCCGAGCCTGTCAGGAGGAGGTCAGGCGGCCAGCTCGCGGGGGGTATGAATTTCGCCGTCGACACCAGGCTCAGCGTCGCTTGCGTCGATCTCGGCTTCGCCCGCCTCCGGCGTAGGGCGAGCGAAGCGCATGACCTCAGGCACCCAGGCCAGGGCCTTCTCGCGAACCTCGACCTCGGTGATGTAGGTGCCGGCGAATACGCGCTCGGCGCTCATCGCGAGATCACCTTTTTTGACCGAGGCAAAGCGCGAGGAGAGCTCGATGCCGCCGACATCGGTCAGCGCGTCGAGGATCACCTGCTTCGATACCCGGTCGAAGTAGTTGACTGCTGTCGGTCGCCACCACTGCGCCATGTCGATACCGATCAGGCTGCCGAGATGGTCCTGGAACGGCAGCTGACGCTCTCCCGCCATGTTGAGGCTTGCCTCGAGCGAACGGGCGACGACATAGCCCAGCCAGGCCGCGCGGCTGTCATCGGGCAGCGCACGGAAGAGATCGAAGCGGGACGTCGCTTCGGAACCGGCACGCCAGCTTTCGTCGAGGCCGGATCTGAACTCAGCAAGCGCGCTGCTCGCCGGCGCATCCTTGGCTTCGAAGCCGATGATCGGGCCTGCCGGAACTGGCGCGCGTAGCGTGGTCGAAGGGCGCGCCCACCAATCGTGGGTATCGGCATCGGCGAGGGTGAAGATCATGATGTCGAGCGCCAGCCCGGGATCGGATGCAACGTGAAGTGCCAGAACATCGCGGCGCTGCATCGCAAGTTCGTCAACCAGACGTTTCGACAAGGTGGTCCGACGCCTGTCCGAACCTTCTTCGCCTGCAACGACTTCGATCCCGTCATCGGGTTCTGCGGGTTCAGCCTGACGCTCGCCATAGAACACCGGCTGGAGAACCGGCGTGCCATCGCGCGATAGCACCAGGATCATACCTGCTTCGGCCTTGAGGTCAGCTGCGATGACGGGCGGGCGAGCTCGGATTTCCTGGCATTCGCGTTCTATCGCCTCGATCGCCGCTTCGGCGGCTGCCACCGCCTCCTCGGCACTGTCCTCATCCTCGAGGATCGCCGCATGCTCGTCATAGGAGGCATCGAGTTCGTCGAGCCTCGCCAATTCTGCGTCGGTCAATGGCGCCGGTTCGGCAGGAAGCCGGACCAGCCCTTCGACCAGATCGTGGCTGGCATAGGGATCGAGCGTCGGCTTGACCCAGGCAAAACCCTGCTCGGCGGCGAGAGCTTTGGCCTGCTCTTCCATCTTCGCGGCGGCAAGGCTTTCGAGCAGCGCAAAATCGACCCAGGATTCGCTGTCGTCGTTGTCGAACAGCTCACGCTCGATCCGGCCGCCCGCGGCAATGTAGGCATCGCGGCCAACGAGACGGGCGCGCGGATCGCTGCCCCGGACAGTGCCCGAGAGGACCATGCGCCGGATGCTGTCAGGATTGGGTGCGTAGTAGGCCGAGGAAACCTGCTCGAACACCCGGGCCTGGATGTCCTGGTCCGAGGTCGCGCCGAAGGCCTTGGCGATATCGAGGGTGATTTCCCCGGATGCCAGTGCCTCAAACACCACAGGCGCAAGGTTCGCGAGACGCAGCCGGCCATCAACGAAGCGAATGGTCAGACCGAAGCGGCGCGCAACATCCTCAACAGTCGCACCGCCTGCCACGAGCGCGGCAAAGGCCTGGGCCTCATCGGCTGGGTTCATGGCGAGGCGATGAAAGTTTTCTGCGAGGCTGGTCTCGACCGCGACTTCGGCGCTGTCCTCGAGCACGAGGCACGTGACTTCGTGATCGCGGGCGAGGATCTTGTCGTAAGCGAGCGCCAGCATCGCGCGGCGGCGGCGTTCGCCGGCTTCGACCTCGAACTTACCCTTCGCGGCCGGCCAGACGATAAGGTTCTGCAGCAGCCCATGGGCTGCGATGCTGGCCTTGAGCTCGGCATCGGCAGCGGGGTCACTGTGACGGCGGACATTGCGGGGAGACTGGACGAGCTTGTTCAGCGGGATCGACTTGATCATGGGACACACTCCTGATTGTGAGCCCGGCGCGTCGACCATCGACGCCCATATGGCTTAATCAGGGCAAAGCCCACTCCCCTCTAGTGCGTTCGCAGCACATCTCCCGATAGCGAAGGGCAGTGTCGAATGCCCATGGTTGTGGAATGACCGATTAGTCTCCTAGGCCCGCATCAGACCCGAGCCGCGGTTGGTTCGTTATTCGAAAAACCCGCGCGGGAATAAGATTTTTTAGCAAGGCTAAGTCACCTTTCTCGTTCATGGCATCGACTGCTCCTGAAGCGCATTGTGCCAATTAGGTTCTCCGCTAAGTCAATGTGGAGAAATGATTTGCGGGCGGTTGCTCAGGGGTGAAGCTCTCACTAGGCTGACGCTGAAGGAGAGCAGGGTGACATCGGTCTTCATCGCCTACGCTTCGGGCAACTCTTACCACAGTCAGATCATTGAGGGGGCAGCCAAAGCAGCTTCTACAGCTGCGCGTACTGTCACCGCATGGTCCCAGCAGGACACGTCCGGTTCACCGATTGCGCAATCGGTCGAAAGTTGGATCGAGAACGCGGACGCGTTCGTGGCCGACATCTCTCAAGTGAATGCCAATGTGACTTACGAGTTGGGGTATGCGATTGGCCTCGGGAAGCCGGTAAGGCTGATCCGCTCTTCGCATAGTTCTTTTCAGGACGTGAAGAATGTCGGGTTGCTCGATACGCTCGGCTACGATGCCTACGACCAACAGCCGGCCCTTGCTAAGATCCTTGCGCGCAAGAACGAGACAACAAGCTGGACACAAGTTCCGCGTAACAAAGACCAACCTCTATTTGTCTTGCAACGGCCTGGTTCCGGCGATGTCAATGGCCGTGTGGTTAGCGCGATCAAGAAGATCGCGCGCGTGCGCTTCCGCAATTTCAATCCGAGCGAGATCAGCCGTCTCAACGCGAGTGAGGCTTACGAACATGCGGCGTGCTCATTTGGAGTGGTAACGTTCTGGATGGACGGCACCGACGAACAATCGGTGCGGAATAATCAACGAGCGGCGTTCATCTACGGCGTCGCCCGAGGACGCAACATTCCCGCGCTGCTGATCGCGCACGAATCGATGGCGCTCCCGCTTGATCTCCAGGATCAAGCAGACCGGTTCTTCAACCTTTCTGACCTCGACAAGATGATTGGGGAGTTCCGGAATCGCGCTGCGGACGCCCAGAACGACTTTGTGGTGGTGAAACCGCACCACGAGCGCCTACTGGAGTTGTTGACGTGTGGGGATCCGGTCGCGGAGAACGAAGCCGCCACATTGGGTGATCATTTCCTACAAACCGATGGGTATCGACGGACTCTCGAAGGCACCGCAAATTTGCTGGTTGGGCGCAAGGGGAGCGGAAAGACCGCAGTCTTTCTCCAGGCTAGAGATCGTACCCGCGCCAACAAGGAAAACATCGTCATCGATCTGACACCAGACGGGCACCAACTGATTAAGATGAAGGAGTTCATCCTCGATAAGTTGAGTTTCGGAACCCGCAAGGAGGTGGTTGCCGCCTTTTGGGAATATGTTCTGTGGCTGGAAATTGCTTACAAGCTGCTAGAAAAGGATGAACAGCGTTCGCTGCGCGACGATCGTCTACTGCCTGGTTACCGGACGCTGCAGGCGCTGTTCGATGCGCGAGTCGATACTGGCACGGGCGATTTTTCCGAGCGCCTCAGGCGCTTGTCCGAGAATATCGTCGACCGCTTTAAGGCTAGTACGCTAGGTGAAGGCGAGATCGGTCAGCTGGCGTCATCCAAGGTGCTGGAGGCGATTTACGGGCATGACCTGCGCCAGCTGCGCGACGGAGTCATGGATTATTTGCGCCTGAAGGGTTTCGTGTTCTTCCTGTTCGACAATCTCGATCGGTTTTGGACGCCGGGCGGGTTTACTGACGATGACGCGTTGATCGTCGTAGGGTTGGCCGAATCAATGCAGGAGATCGCCCGCAAGTTCCGGAGGAAAAATCTCGAATTTCGCTGGGCCATCTTTGTTCGTTCGGATGTTTACGAGTTTCTCATCCGCGGCATGGCCGATTACGGCAAGCTTGCGGTGCAAAGCCTCGAGTGGGGCGATCGCGCACTGCTCAAGGTCTTGTTCGAACAGCGACTGCAGGCCAGCGTTCCGCATCTCGAGGAAGCCTGGACCAAGACTTGGGCGCGTGCGTCGGTGGATATGGTTGATGGGGTTCCAGTCATGGATTACCTGATCGACGGTAGCATGATGCGTCCGCGTTACCTGATCCGGTTGTTCGAAACTGCTCGACGCCGGGCCGTCACGTTCAATCGCCTTCAGATCGAAGAAGGCGACTATCGGGTGGCGCTGCGTGAACTAGGCTGGCAGGTGCTCGAAGACCTCGACCGCGAGATTTCCGATTTGGTCAAGGATGGCGCCTCCCTGCTATTCGAGATATTGCAGGCGCGCGAAGATCTGACCGTTGCCAAGTTGCGCTATCTCGCGGCGAAGCGGATCCATGATCCAGACGATCTGGCCAAGTTGATCGATGTGATGCTGTGGAACGGGAGCGTCGGGGTACTGGATGGAACAGCGCCCAAGTACATTTTCGACACGGGTTATAAGCGGCAGTATCTCGCGGCGATCATTAACGGTGATCAAGAAACCCGCCTGGCACTCCATCCCACGCTTGTTGCCGCAGTCGCCGGCCCCTCGTGATTATGCTGCGCTCGCATAATCGAGCGATTGTCGCGACCCCGCTGATCCCAACCTAGTCAACTGGCCCCTCGACCCTGCGCCGCCGGAGGGAGCGCTTCTCGGCGGGTATCACCGACGGTGCTGGATCAATGACCGCCTGTTCGCTGCATCCGAGTTCGAGATCGAGAGGCATCAGTGCATTCGTCGCGTTCGGGAAAAGCCTGAGCCGGCTGCGCAACTCGACGTGACGGATGGACACTCTCGCCGCACAGACGTCGTCTCCACGCGAGGCGGCTTGGTCAAAGACGAACGCCGTCGCACGTCCATCGCCGAGCGCTACCACCTTCCAGTATCCGGATGGCACCCGCTGGTAATCGCCGCCGTTCGGGAGTGGTCGCATCATCCGCTCATACAGCGGGCCCGTCAGGACGTAGACGGGCACCCCGAGGCGTTTGGCCATCTCGCGTTCCCGGTCCTCAAGACGCACCCAAGGCCCCTGGTTCAGGGCCGAACTCTGTGGCGTAATGTTCGACAGGATATTGGTGTCGGCCGCCGACGGCGTTCCTGAGAAGGAAGCAAGAGGCGCCTGATGACCGCGATCGATGTGCAGCTTTCCGCTGGCCATGTCATACGCGGCAGGCGCCAAAGTCTCATCATCGTCCAGCCATGGGTCAGCGCGCCAGTCGCGGTCACCGGATTGTCCGATCGATTCTTTGGTAACGCGATAGGCGACCCAGTCCGCCATTTTGGTCAGATCGTTCGACGAGAGCGTGTAGATTTCGCGTACGACGACGTCGTTCGTACCGGGAGCTCCCACCGGACAACCGTGGAGACAATGGAATGTATGCAGCTCGGCGTCCCTAGCGCTCGCCGCCGCAGGGACAGCAGCCGCCATTGTCGCGATCATCCAGATCGTCCTCATCGCAATCACCCTTCATCGTACAGGTGGCTGGCGAGCGTGTGCTTGCGCAGGCTTTCCGGCCGATAAGGCGCCACCTTACCCATTTGGGGGACCTGGACAGCCTCCAGTCGCTCAAGCACTGTGGGGTGGAGCATGGCTTCAGGATGGATCTCACGCTTCGCCAAGCTCCAGACCAGCCGGTTAAAGGTTAGCTTCCGGAGCAGCGCCGGTTGCGAGTTCAGCATCGCCGTCCGCTCGCTGTGCTGGAGGCCGAGCGGATCCGGCGAAGTCACGAGGCGATCATCCAGCACCGTGATGGCGTCGCCCATCGCATGCTTCAACTCCTCAACCATCCACCGCAACGCGATATCGGACAGGCGGGACTCCTCTTCCGGATAGCTGCCGCCGATGTCGGAATGGTTACCCGCAAACCACGCCTGCACCAGCCAATCGGGACGTCCCCTCTGCTCATTCCACGTAACGTCAGCGGGACGCCCCCAAGCCACCCGCGGAAACTTCGCGCGGTCCTCGTCGATCGCGAGAGCATGCCTAAGATAGGGGATCTCCCTGTCGACATAGCGATCGTAGTGTCGGCCACTCCACCACGCGACATGCATGTGCCTAATCAATGACAGCCAACCTCTAGGATCCCACTTGCTGCGCCTGAAGGTCGTTTCGTTGGCGAAGAACTTGACCTGTGACCAGAGCGACGTGGCGAACCAGTACGCAGCCGAGGCGGGCAGCAGGCCCAAGAGCGCCGTCACCCACCAGGGCACGACGCCGGCGACCAGCCAGGTCAGGCCGATCAGCGCTGCCATGCCTATGGCGGCGAGTGTCGTAGCGGCCCGGCTACCGAGCGCGGCCACCGTGTCAAACACCCCGACGAATTCCGGCTGCACGTTCCCCTGACCTTCGCCATCCTGACCCGTTGCCTCCGAACCGTATTTGGCACGGAAGCGGGCGGCGAGCGTCTCCCGCTCCGCCTCGTAACGTTCGCGCTTTGCGCCGGCCCCGTGATTGTATACCTTGCGCACACCCTCCGAGGCGATGGCCCGCAGCTCAGGTCCGTGGCGCGGGACGGGGCCGCCGGCAGCGTCTTGCGTCGGCACGCCGCACAGGTTCAGGACGTTGGCGAGCGAGCGCGCCGTGTAAGCCCCTCGGCTGAAGCCGAAGATGCAGATGCGATCGCCCAGCTCATATCTCGCGATCACGGCCGCGTAGCAGTCGATCACATTCTCATCGATGCCGGTCCCAACAGCGGCGGCGAGGACGTTGCGGACTCGTCTGAATGTTAGGCCTCCGATCTCTCCTGCCCCCAGACCGGGATCATAGAACGCGACCTGTTCCTTGGGGCTTATCGGCGAGTCCGGGCCCGGTCGCATCGACCGATACATCTTATAGACGTTGGACAATCGCTGATCGGGGCGAAGACCGCCGATCTGACCAGTGCCGTCCGAGAATATCAATATGGTCTTCGGCATTAACGCCCCCTGCTCCAAGTGCCACCACTAGGCCACGTCGACATCGAGCCAGCGGGCATAGGCCCTCACGTCGATCATCGGCACGGTGGCCTTCTCCTGGAGCCTCGCGATCAGCTCGAGGAGGAAAGCTGTCGCCGGCTTACTCATCAGCGTGAACATCCCGCATCCATCATCATCGCAAGAGAAGATGCCGTGCGCAGCGACACACCCCAGGTCTAACCGACCGCCAACGTTCTCTTCCGCTAAGGCCTTGATAAGCGGATCACCCAAGCCGGGCTTCCAATCGCTCTCGAGCGTGAGCATCCCCCCAATTATGTGCTGGAGAGGCTTGGCCGGATAGGTTCCGCCTGCATGGGGAATGGGAAGGCTCGTCCTGTGCAGCGCTCGAACGCTTGCTACCTTCTGCCTCGCGTAAGCAACCTGCTCTGCGTTGATCGACTGCTTCGCCTCGAAGACCGCGTAGACGCTTTCAGCCGGGATGACAGTCTGGCCTTGGAATTTGAAGATGAAGGGGGAATATTGGCGATCGAACACGACCACATCGATCTGATCGCTGAACGAGCCCACGCTGTCGACCACGTGAGCCGATGTCGCCTGGTACCGCTGAGGCAAATAGGTATTCAGCAATTCCAGCCAGACCTGCTCGCTCGCATCGCCCTTTGTTCCAGGATGCCCGAAGGACCTGCGGGCACGGCCGAGCTTTTCTTGGATCTCGTCGTGCAACTCCGAGAGAAGGATCTGGATCGACCAGTTCATCGCACAGTCCCTCCGACCTCGTCGCGGAACTTCGGCGTCGCCGTCATGGCTTCGGCAATCTCCAGCGCCCGTTCGCCCCGGATCGGCCTATCCGGGTAGGCATCCAGTGCGATCGCGGGTAGCAGTCGCTGAGCAAGATCCGAAAAGGTGAAACCTGGTGCGTCGTCGCGCGCGCCGGTCGCCGCCACGAGCGCCTCAATCTCAGTGGGGCTCACACCGAGCGGACTGAGGCGTAGCGACAGAATGTGGCGGCGTTGGACTTCGTTCGGGCGCATAAAGGACATGATGTCCGCCGCACGGCGTCGCACGGCAGGATCAAGCGCGTTGAGGCGGTTGGTGCACATGATCACCGCGGCGGGGAGCCGCAGGTTGGCCAGCCGGTCGATGCCCCTGATGAAGGCGTTAACGCCAGCACGGTCCTCGTGGTGCATCTGTGCTGCCTCGCGCGACTGCGCCAGCGCGTCGGCCTCGTCGACCAGCAGGATGATGCCGCCCTTCGATCTATCCCCCGACTTCAGCCGGCTAGCAGCTTGCACTGTGTGCTCGAATGCGGCCGCCAGGAGCTGGGTCATCTCGCCGACCCTTCCATGGCCTCGCGTCGCGAGGCTGAGCGGGTAGAGCGTGATTTCGATGTCCTCCTGCCGAGCCACCGCATCGCCGATCGTCTCGGCCAACTCCGTCTTTCCGGAACCAACGTCACCGGCCAGCACGACTAGGGGCGGGCGCCGTAGCACAACGTCCAGCAGCGGCCGAGCTTCCGCTGCATGAAAGCTCGTCGCCCACCGCTCCAACCCTTGCGGGTTCACGAGGAGACCGAGGATCTTGGCGAGCCGGGACTTCTGGTCATCGAGACCAACGAGACGCGCGAGACGTTCCTGCGGCTCAAAGTCCGGGTAGGTCTGACGACGTTCGAAAAGGTCGTCTAGGCCGGGCATGTTCTGCATCAGTAATTCCTCACGCTCGAGCGATCGAGCGCACGACCGCCCGAAGAATAGGTGCGGTCCGATTGCAAATAGCCATTGATCGGGGGTTCGGTACCACTGCTTCTCTGGAAGGGGAGGTTGCCCTTGAAGCTATCCCGTTCGGCAGGCGACAGATTCCAGAAGGCGTCGGTGTAGGTCATGAAGCTGGTAAACGATGCACCGGACACGTCCTTGCCGGGACGGATCCTGCCAGGGTCGTCATCGTTCGCTGCACCGCCAGCGAGATCGCGGGCAGCGTACTTCAACGTCGGCTCGATCCACGAGCCGTCACGCTTGAAGCCATAGGTAACCGATGACAGGTATCCGGCCTTCATCATTGCGATGGCTTCGGCTTCATAGTCGGCGATTTCACGATCCGACGGCCGCCCGTAGAGACGCTGGATACGCTTGAGGTCAGTCGCGATCTTTGCCGCTATGTGGCGGGCGTGGGTTATCGTGAACGTCGTGCTCTCGGTGTAAGTGTAGCTGGACATCGCGGACCTCAAGCCTGGAACGTGGAGCCGAAGACCTTTTGCCAGTAGCCGACGGTCAGTTGCTTGTTAGGTGCTGCCAGGGCGGCGTCGATGGCGTCGCCGGCATCAAGCGCGGCATCGACGATGTCGTCGATGTTTGCGTTCGTGTAGAGCCTGGACACGTTGTTATCGGCATTCACTGGATCGATGATCCGCACGGGATCGTTGAATTGGCCGATACTCGAAAGGGGGTAGTAGTCCGAGAAGGCGATCCGGTCCCGCAGTCCGCTGCGCGCCACGTAAGAGAAGAAGTGCTGCAGGGCCTCCGGGTAGTCGGACAGGTCCAGCCCGTCGTCGCATAGCTTAGCCATGATCAACTCGATCATGAACGACTTGAAGCGGAAGTCGTGCCGTTCCTGCTTCTGCTTCTTGGCCCAGAACTTCACGAGGCGGACGACCTGCGCAAAATGCTTCTCCTGAGCATTCTTGCGCTTACCCGCGAAGTCGAGGTGTAGCGGGATGCTGGTCTTGAGGAACGACCCGTCCTCCTGACTCACCAGGTTGCCATACCAGTTCGCATCGCCGTCATAGAGGATCGGCACTACATCGACGTCGAGTCCTGATCCACGGAACGAGACGGTCACCGAGTAAGTCTGCGGCTTCACCTGATCCGGCTCGAAATTCGGGAAGGCCTTGCGTAGCCGCTCGGCGAGATAGGTCAGCAGGGCGGCCACCGAGGTAGGCGCGTCGGTTCCGCTGATGTAGCAGGCGACGTCAATATCGTTAAGCGAACGGAGCGCGGTGCCCTTCGCCAGGCTACCCGACAACATCATCTTGCGGAGCGTGAAGTCGGGATGTTCGTCCACGTAGTTGGCAAGTTTGTCGCGCAAGCGACGCGCCTGCGCGCGATAATCGTTCGCCTTGTCTTGCGGGAGGTTCACGCGTTCCTCGGCAAAGCGCACAATATCGCGATGTCCGACGTGGTCACGGCTCATCGATTCGTCTCCTGGAAGCCCTCCGTCCTTGACGGGGACAGTCAAATGCGCGACTCGTCAGTCGACCCGCTAAAAACAATATGGGTATCGTAACAATACCCGTCAAGGAACTATACCCCATGCCTGTGGACGAAAAGCGACCGTGGACGCAGAACCGCCGTTTCGAGTTCATCGAATGGAAGCTTTTTTGGGAGGGGGCGCTCAATCGCAGTGACTTGGAGGACACGTTTGAGATTTCCACTCCCCAGGCATCGGTCGACCTCCGGCGCTACCGTGAACTGGCGGGAGGCAATATTGAGTACGATGCAACCAACAGGTCGTTCAGACCCACGCCCGACATCAAGCTCTCCTTCCTGAAGGCTTCTGCCGACCGTCTGCTGCTCCAATTGCGTGCATTCCTTTCCGGTGCCCTGCCGCGCCGCGAGGTGTGGTTTCGCGACATACCCGCTATAGGGATCACGCCCGACATCGTCCGCCATGTCGATGCGGACTGCCTGAGGATGGTCTTGGAGGCGATCCGGAAGCGGCACTGCGTGGAAGTGCGTTACCAGTCCCTGACGAATTCCCGTGTACGACAAATCGCCCCGCACGCTCTGGCTTTCGACGGGTATCGTTGGCACGTGCGAGCATGGGCCTGCGATCGGGGGGACTTCCGCGACTTCGTGCTCACCCGCATCGATCAAATCCGTCCCGGCCCCCCGGCTGACTTCGATCCGGCCGAGGACGTGGAATGGAGCAACACCATAAAACTTGATCTGCGCCCCCATCCCGGGCTGACGGAAGAGCAGAGCCTCGCTATCCAACGAGATTATGCACTCGACGGCGGGCGACGGGAAATCGAAGTTCGGCTCTCAATGGCCTTCTACTTCATAAAACGGATGAACCTCGACCTTACCGATCTTCCGCCGGCTCGCGCCCAGATTAGCCTGCATAATCTTGCCGAAGTCCAGGAAGCGATCAACAGTGCTAAGGCCGAAGCTAGGCGACGCGTTCTCGAGCGGACATCGCGATAATTCCCTTCAGAGAATCCGATAACTGTAGTCGATAGCCACAGCGTCGCTCTGAACAGAGAGCAGCGATTAGAGGCACAGAGAGGGCCTTTCTGCGACTCCTAAGTCGGCGGCGATTGCTATTCCAGCTGCGAGTCCTGTAGCGTCAATGGACTCGCTCAGCAGCGAACACTATCATTCGCCAGCATGTTCCACCTCCATTGCACCAAGAAGCTGCTTGATCGAATCAAACCGGATATCGCTGCGCCCGGGCAAAGCGATACGGCCCATGGAAACTGGTGGGCCACCGTAATGTTCTGGAAACCGCAGGTGGCATTGCTGATTTCCGAGCGCACGCTGCTTCCAGTGCTCATGCAGATGTCGCCTGCTGCGACGCTCTCTCGACGATTTCCCAAACAATTGGCCCTCGTTCTCAAAGAGCACCGAGTGCCATCCGAATTCATCGCTCAGGAAGTCTGGCAGATGGACAAGGTCCAGTACGCAAAGACTGCGAACCGGAGCGTCGTGGGCATCCTCAATGAGTTTGTTCGCCAGGCCGAGTTCTGGCTGGCCGCCTATGCCTATAAAAAGGGCGATAATGATGACCTCCTGGCGATTTCCGCCAAGCTAGCGGAGAAACCGTGTAGCCCGCTGTACAAGGGCCCGGTTTCGCCGGACAAAGCCCTTCATGAACTCGTGAAGGCTGGTTCGCAGACTTGAGTTTGCTGGCCGGACACTGTGCTCGGAGAACCTACAGCACTCGGCCGGAAGCCCGACTCATGCTGTCAGACGGGATCGGGCGGCAAATCGACGATACGGAAAACCGCTCCCGATCCGCCATCACGCACGAGGTCAACCCGCGCGCCATCCCAGTGATAGTCGAGGTGCCGCCCCTGTAGGGGGTTCGACGCGCAGTCTGGGTAGAAGAGCGCGACGCATTCCCCACCAGGATGCCGGATGCTCGGGTAGGCAATCCCGTTCGATCCCGCGCCCCTGAGCTGCCGCGCGACCGTTTGAGATGCGGCGTAGCTGTCAGGATCGAGCTCCGGGACCGGCTCCCCCGCCAGAGTTCGGAGATCATGCAAGTCTGCATCGACTGACATGACGATTTCCCGGAACTGCGAGGTCCAGCCAGGCGATTCCTTGGTTCGCGCCATGAAGCGGGCATGGTGGTGGATCGTCTCGAACAGTGCAGTTTCGAACCGGTCGCCAACGTAGAGCACGCCGTAGCTGCCATCGGTGAAGCGGCTCGGCCGGTCAGTGCTGACGTGGGTGAATGGCGCCATGAGGTAAGAGGCCCCGTTGCCGCCGACGCGCCGGTCAACCGGAACGAGGTCGAGGTTACCAATAGTCGCCATGATGCGAGGATTGGTCTTCTGCTCTGCCGAGATCAGCAGTGGCCAGTCGGCGGGATCAGCGATGTCTTCGAACAGATCGATCGGCGGAAAGGCGCTGCGGATGATCCGAGCAGCGTCCTTCCACTGGACTCTAGAAACGCGGATATCCGCCGCTCCGCTCACCAGCCACCACGCTCGGCGTCGAGGTAGCGACGCACCCGCATGATGTCGGTGAGCTCACCTCCGAGCATCACGTCAAGGCCACTCACTCCACCGAACGCATCGTTGGCCGCCCTCATCCAGGCATAACCACGGGTCGCCTCCGAGAAGATGATCCGGAGCGCCTTGTGAATACCCATGAGGTTGGAGAGACGAGCACGCCCATCGCGCGAGACGCGTCCCGGCCCTTCCGCCTTCCAGCGCCGATAAGATCGAACCGGCATGTCGAGCAGGGTTGCCGCCTGCTCGTCGGTCAGTTCCCATTTGCCGAAAAGATTGAGGACTGCTCGGAACATGGCCGCCGCCTCGTCCTGAGTAATCGGATCGGGACGGAAGGCGGTAACGGCAGTATCAACGGGTTGCAGAGCCAGCATGGCATTTCTCCATATGGCATCATATAACTTGATTAATGCCATTTGGCAAGAGGCTATGCCGATGATGCCAGTCTAGCCATCACGCTCGCTGCACCTACGATCGGCACAAAGAGCCGGGCCTGGTAACGGATGATCTCGGTAAAGCAGCCTTGGGCCTTGTACCAGTCGAGGCGGGCTACGCTCCAACCGGTAAGCTCAATTCGATGTGAGCCATTGACCAAGCTGCGCTTGACCATGAGCTTCTCGCGGCCCGCGAATTCCATGGTTCTGCCCGTCGCCAGGACGGACTGGACAATATCATCAGCGGAAAGCGTCTGTTCGCGCTCGAGACCCAGGGCTCGGCACAGGTCCGTAACACAATGGACCGGAACCTCCCGACCGAGGAGCGAACGGCCATCCGCCGCCGAGATGCGGCTCACCCTCACGAAATCCGAAGGGAGCTTGTCCCAGACCGGAAGCAGGAGGCCCGTCGCAAGATAGAGGCGCTCGCGCTTGTGGCTGGTCCGCGCTTCCTCAACCTCGGCTGCCCAGGCCTCGTGGAAAGCGTCGACGGAAATTACCTCCCAGCTGCTCTGAGCGAGCTGATCCTCGGTGATATGACTGCGCTTCAACGGGCGCAGCAGTTCGAAGCGGGAAACGCGGGTGCCGTCATCAGCAAGAATGCTGCGGGCAGGCACGAGCAAGGCAACCCGGCCTGAGCGGGCATTTCGAACCGGCCGTTGCCGCTGCCCAGCGAGGCCGTGAAGCTCCTCGAGCCGCTTCAGCGTCAGCGGCTTCAGGGCTCTGGCGATTTCCAGTTCCAGCAGATGGGTCGTCGCGCCCGAGGCGGGATCGGTGCGTAGCAGCGTGTCCGACAGGACCGTGAAGTCCTCGACTGCGATGGTCTCGAGACCGAGGTCCAGTGTACCGGCCTGACGGGCGGCATCAATGCGCGCTTCGACCAGACCCATGAACTCATCGAAGATCGCGTTCTGCAGGGCAATGGGTAGCGCCAGGATACGATTGAGCCAGCGCTGGATCGATGGCAGGTCATCGACCATCGACCCGTCAGGCCCTTCGATCCTGAGGCCCGTCAACTCCTGAAAGCGCCCGAGGCTGACCGCTTCGAGTTTGCCGGTGAACAACAGGCCGAACCAGCGATGGAGTGCCTCCTTCGCGTAGATGCTTTCGAGATTGTCGGCTGGATCAAAAAGGTTCTGACCGCCGGTCTGTCGCTGCCCGCGCGTCAGAGCACCCAGGCTGTCCAGACGCCGCGCGATCGTCGAGATGAAGCGGCGCTCGCCGCGCACATCGGTGGTCACGGGCCTGAACAGCGGAGCCGATGCCTGGTTGGTGCGATTGGTCCGGCCAAGCCCTTGGATTGCTGCGTCCGCCCGCCAGCCCGGCTCGAGCAGGAAGTGGACACGGCGGGCCTGGTTCCTCGCGGTAAGATCAGCGTGGTAGCTGCGGCCCGTTCCCCCGGCGTCAGAGAAGACCAGGATACGCTTGGCGCCGTCCATGAACGCCTGGGTCTCAGACACGTTGGCGCGCGGCGACCGCGATTGGAGCTTCTGACGACCGTCGCGGCCGACGATGAGCCGGCGTGTACGACCGGTGACTTCCGCCACCTTATCGACGCCGAAGCGTTCGATGATGGCATCAAGCGCGGTGGCAATCGGCGGCAAGGCGCAGAGCTGTTCGATCATCCGGTCGCGCGATGCAAGCGCAGAGCGGCACAGCACAGGAGCGCCATGCTCGTCACTCATCGGCTCGGAGCGAGGATTGCCGTTTTCGTCGGTGAACACGGCCATCAGGCGGACGGGGAAGCTCTTGGCGAGATAGTCGATCACGTATTCCCGCGGAGACAAGTCGATCTCGAGAGCTTCCCGCTCTTCGTCAGGCAGGTCGGCAAGCCGACGGTCTAGCATGGCCTCGGCCGTCGAAACGAGTTGCACGACAACAGCATGACCATCGGCAATCACCCTGTCGATCGTGGGCAGCAGGCTTGGGAGCTTCATCGACAAAAGCAGGTGCGCGAAGAAGCGCTGCTTGGTCCCCTCAAAGATCGACAGCGCTGCGGACTTGGCCCCGGAGTTGAGCGTCCCGCCGGTCTCGCTGTCGACGATCCGCGTGGCTTCCAGCGCTTCGCGCAGGTTAGCGTGGATGATTGCCCAAGCTTCGGCATAGGCATCGTAGACCGCGATCTGATCCTCGGTCAGGCAATGCTCGAGGATCTCATACTCGACACCGGCGAACGAAAGCGCCCGGGCTGTGTAGAGGCCGAGCGATTTGAGATCCCGTGCGACCAGTTCCATAGCTGCGATGCCGCCGTTGCGAATTTCGGCAACGAAGGCCTCGCGATTGGCAAAGGCGGTCTCCGGACCCCAGAGCCCGAGGCGCGTGGCATAGGCCAGATTGTTGACGTCGGATGCGCCGGTGGCCGAGGCGTAGAGCACCCTTGCCCGGGGCAGGAGGTTCTGCAGGCGCACCCCGGCAATGCCCTGCTCCGATCCTTTGACCTTGCCCCGCGATCCTTCGCCGCCAGCGGCGTTGGCCATGGCGTGCGCTTCGTCGAACACGATCACGCCGTCGAAATCTTCACCGGCCCAGGCGATGATCTGATCCAGCCGCGTTGCGTCGCTCCGGCCCGAACGCAGGGTCGGATAGGTGACGAAGAGAATGCCGTCGCGCATCGCGATGGGGGAGCCCAGCTTCCAGGACGCCAGCGGCTGGATGTCGATCGGGAGACCGCCAAGGGCGGTCCAGTCGCGGCGAGCATCTTCCAGCAGCGCCTCGTTCTTCGATATCCAGATGTGGCGGCGTTCCCCGCGCACCCAGCGATCGAGAATGACACTCGCGACTTGGCGGCCTTTACCAGCGCCGGTGCCGTCCCCGAGGAAATAGCCCTGCCGGTAGACGTGACCTTCCGCGGATGCCTTGAGCGAACAACCCTTGTCCTCTGGTTCGAACCGGCCGGGAAGATCGCGCGCATGGGCGCTTGACGCGTAGATGAGCGTCTCTGCCTGGGCAGCAGACAACAGGCCCTTGGCGAGCAACCCTTCGGGTAGCTGCGGCACAGCTTCGGGCTTGGGTGCCGAAATCGACCCCATGGCGACGGACTCGACGAGGGGCGTCGGATGCCCTGACGCGCCATCAATGACGATCCTGCTCGGACGATAGGGAAGATAGTGGCCGACCTGAGGGGCAAGCGGCGCAGGGGTTTCGAGCGACACGTAGGTGAGCGGCTTAATGGCGGAGGCTACAGGCGTGATCCTTTCTGGTGTCGGCAGCGGCCTGCGCGGCGCGGTAACCAGAAGGAACGGAGCACGAGCTGGAAGGCTCGACTTTTGGGGAGCAACCCCCAGGCTGGCGCGAGCCGGCAAGGCATCGACGAGATCGGCCAGCTGGCGGAACGCGTTCGTGCGAATAGCGACGGGCTCGTTGGCGTCTTCCACCTTGTCCAAGACCAGTAGTCGTGTGGTGATCCCAGTGCCGTGCTTCACGAAAGCACGTTCGACCGCGGCATTGAGTCGCAGCGAGACTGGCCCCTTCAGCCCCACCATAAACCTAGCGCAATCGAACCATTCGGGCATGATCGCGACAAGCCGACCGCCCGACGCCAGACGATTCCAGGCCGACCGCAAGTGGCGCGAGCCGGTGCGATTATCGTGCCCTCGCTCGATGCCGTGCGAATAGGGTGGATTCATCAGCACGACGCTCGGGCTGATGGCGGCATCGAGCAATTCGTCGATCAGTTCGGCGTCATGGCCGGTCACTCGGGCAGCCGGGAACAAGGCAGTCAGGCAGTCGCGGCGCAGCGGCGAGATTTCGTTGAGGGCAAGGCGCAAGCCAGCCTTGGCTGCCCACACCGCGAGCATCCCTGTTCCGGCAGAGGGTTCCAGGACGAGCTCGTCTGCTACTAAGGCGCAAGCACGGGCGGCAAGCCAGGCAAGGCGCGGCGGCGTCGCGAACTGCTGCCACTCGATCTGTTCGTCACTGCGGTTGGCTTGAGTCGGAAGCTGGGCTTCCAGCGTTTCAAATACGCGGCCGGCGTCGGCGGCCGAAGCGGCAAGATCGATCCGGGCGCTGGCATGCAGGTACTCGGCCTGAGCCAATTCCAGCGCGAGATGCGCATCGCGCACCGACCAGCGGCCTTCAGCGTCGGTGCCTCCGAAATGATTGGTCAGAAGCCTATGCACCTGCCGACGCGTGATCGGTTCACCGGATGCCATGCTTGCGGCGATGGTGCGAGCGACCAGCAAGACCGGAGGTTCAGATGGTGGGGGGAGCAAGAGAACGGGAGCAGAGCTGAGCATTTGGAGCCTCCTGACGTAGCCCAGTTCATTTGCTGGGCCTCATCAGGCCAAAGGCCTTCTCCCCTCTTTCTTCGTTAGGACTTGGATTGCAGCCACGCCTGCAAGGCGTCATTCCAGTCTGCGCCTTCAGCGCGCGGGCGACGCGTGATGATCGTCCGGCTTTCACAGGTATAGGCACTGAGCGCGCGTTCTTCGGCGAGTTCGCCGCCTGCATCATGGTCGACGAACAGGTGCAATTCGCGCACGCTCTCTGGGATCGATACGAGACCAAAACGTTCATTGCCGAGCGAGGCCCAGCAAGGGATCTGGGTCAGGGCCTTGGCAGCAAGCGCGCTCTCGATACCCTCCGCAAGGCCGAGCCGTCCTTCGACGGGATCGAAGAGACGAACAGCGCCCGATGCCAGACTCCCGAGCGCACGCTTTGGATAGTCGAAAGGGGGCACCGCCGGCCTTGTCGGATTGAGAAACGTGCGGTGAATCGCCACCTGTCGATGATCCATGGTCACTGCGGCGATCAAAGCAGGCAAGTACTGCGTGTTCCCCTTCGGGCCGAGCGGAGTGCGAGGGTGAAATCTGAGGGCACGAGAGGCAGCGCGAATGCCGCGGGCCTCAAGATACGACTTTGCGGGGGTGTCACCGATTGGCGTCGCTTCGCGCCAGATCCGCTCTGCAAACGCGCGATGGGCGGGCTTGTCGGCATTGGCGCATGCATCGCCTTCGGCGTTCCCTGAGAACATGCTCGCCGGCGAAACACCTCGTCCGGCGAGCGCCGTCAGGACCTGATCCTGGCTGCAGCCCGCGAAACAGTGGAAGAGGATGGCGCGTCGGCCCAAAGTTACGCCAAGCGAGGGCGTTCGATCATCATGGGCCGGGCATCGCGCCATGCCTTTGGCGCCGGACCAATGTCCACCGAGCTCCTCGCAAAGCTGCTTTGCCACTGAAGCAAGGGACGAGTTGGTAGCGCTGGATAACACGGGGGACATGTGGGGCTCCTCAGGCTCAAAATACCGCCCCTTTGCGAGCGACCTCTCCTCCCAGTCGCGTGCGCAAAACACTTTCCTACACCCTTTTGTTCACCATACGTTCTTTGCTGATTCGAAGCAATGCGACGAGATGTAAGATGATCAAATATGGAATGATCGGGATGCTCTTGGCGGCCGTTCCAGCGGTGCAGGCCTTGGCCCAGGTCGAAGCGCCATCCTTTGCGATTTTCGAACATCGCCCCTCAGCGACAGCCGCCGAGCCTGCCCAATCCTCCTTCGCGGCACAGAGTGAAATAGATTGGGGGGCAAGCAAGGCAGCGCCCTCGTTCCGCGAGGCAATCTACGTGGCGAATGTCCGAGAGGCAGAGCTCCGATACGGTCTTCCTACAGGCTTATTGCAGGCACTGATCTGGACGGAATCGCGGTTCAACCCGATGGCGATCAGCCCCGCTGGCGCGGCGGGGTTAGCACAGCTGATGCCGGGCACTGCTCGTTATCTCGGCGTTGCGAATCGGCATGATCCCGTCGCGAGCATCGATGGCGGGGCACGTTACCTCAGAGAGATGCTCGACAAGTTCGGGCAAATTCACCTCGCGCTTGCGGCCTACAACGCAGGGCCTGGAGCGGTTATCCGTGCCGGCGGCATTCCCCGAAACAACGAAACGCCAAGCTATGTCCGCAGCGTTCTGGACAGATGGCAAGCAATTAGCTCGCGCATCTGAAGCGTGTTTGTATAGCAGTGGCGAAGAACGGATTGCTTGAGCGGGGAAGGCTGAGTTTGATGGCTCCGAAACGAGATCGAGGCACCGAGGATGGCAATGTCATTCGCTTCGATTTCCGGGACGAATTGAAGAAGCAGCGCGGCAATCGGCGGCGCAAGGAGTGGGTCTTGGGACTGGGGGCTTTTTCGATCGTATTCGCGGGTGGAATGCTGGCATTGAACTGGCCCACGTTGAACCAGGCCTTATTCACCTCTTCAGAGCTCACACCGAGGTTTTCGCTGATGGCGGAGACTTCTTCGCCACGATTTGAGCTATGCGGAATGACACGTCGCACCTGCGTCGTGGATGGCGACACCTTCTGGCTCGAGGGTGAGAAGATCAGGATCGCTGACATCGACACGCCTGAGATCAGCGACCCCAAGTGTGATGCCGAGTATCAGCTCGGCATGAAAGCCACTCATCGGCTTCGTGACCTATTGAACGAAGGCGCGTTCGAGGTTCGACCAATCGGAAATCGTGATGAAGACCGGTTTGGACGCAAACTTCGGGTCGTCGTTCGGGGTGGTCAATCGCTTGGGGACCAGCTCGTGAGCGAAGGTCTCGCCCGCACTTGGACCGGGCGCCGGCAGCCGTGGTGCTGACAGTGGCAATATCACTGACCGTCAACGGTTGTTGCGGTATCGATCGGCAGGATCCGACCACAATTCGCCGTTCACTTCAGCACCGGGAAACGTCGGGTCTATCTGCGTCAGGAACGGCTCTTCAAGCGCGTGATTAACGCCCTATAGGCATGGTCTTCGGGAACGGTCAGGATCTGCGGCCGGTTTGCGATGATTTCGGCGATCTCTGGCGTCAATTCGTTCATCAGCAGGCTGAGCAGATTGTCGCCGATCGCGCGTGTGTCGCTTTGGTCCTCGAACAGCCCGGACTCCTCGCCATGCGCTAGCTTGTTGCGACCTTCGCGATAAATCTTCGAGACAGCGTCGCTGACACTGATTGAGCCCGCGCCCGTGGGTGCGGCTTTCGGATTAAGCGCTGCTTCGGCAAATTCGGTCATCGCCTTGGCATCACCGCCTGCCCCTGACAGCCCGTCTGCTGCGCAGCCATAGTCCACCACCGCCATGAAATCCGACGCCTCGCGGCGTGCCTCCCCGAACCAGTAGAGCGCGTTCGCCCAGCGCTCGACCAGGTGAGGCGCCTTGCTGGTGTTTCTGGCGCTGACATACGCGTCAAGCACCCGCCCGGCATCGTTGAGAAAGGGCTGCTCGGCCAGCATCTTCGCGGCCAGCGCTCCCGGAGGGCCGCCTAGGCCAGCGCGCGACGAGGACGAGCCCTTGAGAAACTGACCTGTCATCGTCGTCGCCAGCCACGCCTCGCTGAATAGATGCTGGCGTCCCGACTTGGTAAGCAGTCGTGCGTCCTCGAGATGAAATCGCAGTCCGATGACATCGATGGCGAGCCCGACGATTACAGATGCCTTCTCGTGCGACCGTGCCGGTTCATGGCCCTGCATGCGGACCGTCGCCACCCAGCCATAGCCGCGAAGCGAACTGAGCACTTCCCACGCCTGAAGTTCGTCCGCGGCGCTGCCTTGGGCGAGCGCCTGCCGGGTGAAGTCGTCGAAGGTGACCATGCCGTTTTCGACCTGCTGGACATGATGCAGGACCGCTGGATCGGTGACATAGACTGCGATCCAGTCGGCACGCGGCCGGAAGGCAACCGGTCCAACGTTGAAGGCCAGCACATTCTGGCTGGTGTCGAACAGGTGACATGGGATGTGGCGATCCAGATCAGGCCGGGCCCTGGCCGATCCCGCCTGCAGATTGGCTTCATAGTCGGCTGCCATCATCTGGTAGAAGCTATCGTCAACGGCGCCGGTCGTCTGGCCTTGCGGCAGGTGTCTTGGACAGGCGGCGATCGCATCGCCGATCGCAGTAAACGACAGTTTGTCGAAGACCTTTCGAGCGATTGTCTGGCGGAGATCGGCGTGCGCATCCCAACTCTGCTGGGTCAGCGTGTGCGCTGCGTCGATCGCGGTCCGCGTGCACTGATACTGACGACCGCCTCCGACCGGGATGGCCATTGCGGTGAACGGATCGGGCCAGAGCCTGTGCCAGTCATCGTACGGCATGGTCGCGGTCGCCATCACATCATCGAGAATTGTCTCGAGCAGTTCGGGTGCAGGCACTGGGGGTTTCTTGCTACTCCCGTGAATACGTGATCTTGCCATTCAATGCCTCCTCCGAACCTAGCCATGTAGATCGTGTCCGATTGTCCTGCACGCTAGGGTCGGCCCAGCGGCAACCCCTAGACGTTCAAAAGTCTCGTCAGCCTCTTCCCGCAAACGCGCCCTTGATGACTTTTCCACCCTCTCGGATTGTATCGAGATAATCGCTCCACCACTGGGCCATGCGAACCCGTTCCTCCCAGTGCTTACCGCGGTGATAGACGCCGCGAACGGCATTGCTGTCGCCATGGGCCAATCCTCGTTCGATCGCGTCCGGGTTCCAAAGGCCGCTTTCGTTCAGCATAGTGGAAGCGGTTGCCCGCAGGCCATGAGCGGTCACCTCGTCCTTGGTGAATCCCATCCGGCGGAAGGCGGCATTCAAGGTGTTCTCGCTCATTGGGCGAACAGAGGCACGGGCCGAGGGGAACACATAACCTTCGGTTCCGACCATCTCGGCGAGCTCTTTCAGGTAGCCAATCACCTGCTTCGAGAGCGGAACGGCATGAGGGCGCCGTGACTTCATCTTGCCTTCAGGGATGCGCCAGACACCTTCTTCGAGGTCGATTTCCTTCCATTCGGCATGCCGTAGTTCGCCAGGCCGCACAAAGACGTGAGGGGCGATGAGAAGAGCGTACCTAGTGATGAAGTTGCCTGTGTAGTCCTGGATCGCTCGTAGCAGCCCGCCAAGCTCCTTGGGTTCGAGAATCGCGGCGTAGTGCTTTGCCTTTGGCGTGATCAGTGCCCCGCGAAGCATTGACGTGGGGTCGCCTTTGCAGCGCGTGGTGGCAACGCCATACCGGAATACGCGGCTCGCAAACGACCGGGTCTTCTTCGCGGTCTCGTGCTTACCCTTGGCCTCGAGCCGCTTGAGAGGAGCGAGCACTTCAAACGGCTCGATCTCGTCGATCGGTCGGCTGCCAATCGCGTCCGCCAGCTGCTCGAGGAAGAAGTTGGCCTTCACGATGGTGGCATCTGCCCTGCCACTCTGCACCATCATCTGATCGATGTACTCCCGCGCCACTGCCTCGAAGGTCTGGGCTGAGAGGAATTCGGCGCGAATCTTCTGCTTGCGCTTCTCCATCGCCGGGTCGCCGCCGGACGCGATCTTGTGCCGCGCCTCATAGGCTGTCTGCCTTGCCTGCTTGAGGCTGATCTCGGGGTAGGCACCGATCGAGAGCTTCTTTTCGACCGGGCCGATCCGGTAGCGGAATCGCCAGAGTTTGCCGCCGGCTGGGGAGACCTCAATGTACAATCCGCGGTCGTCAGCAACCTTGTAAGGCTTGTCCTTTGGTTTGAGTGCTCGAAGCCGAGTCTCGGTCAGCGGCATGTGCGGGCCTTTTCCCGATGTGGTTTTCGCAAAGGCCCGCAAAAGGCCCGCAAAAATGTGCGGAACCCCCGAGAAAAGGCGGGACGATCCGGCACGATCCAAGGGCCAATTCCCTTGGATTTCTGCGGGTTTAATACACTTTTTGGGATGTTCCGAGAAGAACAAATGGTGCCCAGAAGAGGACTCGAACCTCCACGACCTTGCGATCGCCAGCACCTGAAGCTGGTGCGTCTACCAATTCCGCCATCTGGGCACGGGGTAGGAGCGGGCGCTTAGCGGCGGGGCTGGCGGCTTGTCAACTGCGCTGCGCGCGTCGCGGCATATTTTATCGCAAAGCTGCCGGTTTCGCGCGATCTGGCTGTCGTCGCCCCTTGCCCCCTCCCCCGCTTCGCGGCATGGGGATGCCGTCGGGCGCGCGCGGCGCCCCTCATAAAGAATCGATCACAGGCGGATCCCATGCAGAAATTCGACGGGCAATTGATCACGGTGCTGGGCGGCGGCGGCTTTGTCGGGCGCTATGTCGTACAGCGGCTGCTCGCGCGCGGCGCGCGCGTCCGCGTCGCGCAGCGCACCCCGCGCGCCGCGACGTACCTGAAGCCACTGGGCGGGCTCGGCCAGACCCAGTTCGTCGCCGCCGACGTCCGCGATCCCGCCAGCATCGCGCGCGCGGTGCAGGGTAGCGACGCGGTGATCAATCTGGTCGGCGCCTTTGCCGACATGCAGGCGGTGCAGGCCGACGGGGCGCGGCATGTCGCCGCCGCCGCGAAAGCGGCCGACGTCCGCGCGCTGGTCCATGTGTCGGCGATCGGCGCCGACCGCGACAGCCCGTCGGCCTATGGCCGCAGCAAGGGCCACGGCGAAGCCGCGGTGCGCGCCGCCTTCCCGGCCGCGGCGATCCTGCGCCCCTCGATCGTCTTTGGCCGCGAGGACCAGTTCATCAATCGCTTTGCGGCGATGATCCGTATGTCGCCGGTGATCCCCGTCGTGGCGCCAAACGCCAAATTCCAGCCGGTCTATGTCGGCGATGTCGCCGATGCGGTCGTCGCCGCGCTCGATAGCGCCGCGGCAGGCCAGACCTTTGAGCTGGGCGGGCCGCAGGTACTGACGATGGGCGAATTGCAACGCTGGATCGCCGATGCGACCGGCCGCGCGCCGCTGTTCGTCGATGTGCCCGATGCCGTCGCGGGAGCGCTCGCGTCGGGATTCGGCTGGGCACCCGGCGCGCCGATCACCAAGGATCAGTGGCTGATGCTGCAGACAGACAATGTCGTTGCGCCGGGCGCGGCGGGGCTGGCGGAGCTTGGCGTCCAGTCGACCTCGCTGGCCGCGGTTGCCGACGACTGGCTGGTGCAATATCGCCGCAACGGCCGCTTTGCGGTCGAGAAGCCCGCATAATATCCACGCCTCAGGCCACGGCCTGCCCCCGCCCGATCGCCTTGGTCGCTGGGGTGAACAACCCCAGGACATTTCATGCACGACCTTGCGACCATCATCCTGCTCGGCATCATCGAAGGGCTGACCGAGTTTTTGCCGGTGTCGTCGACCGGCCACCTGATCCTGGCCGCCGAACTGCTCGGCTTTACCGGCGAGGGATCGGCGGCGTTCAAGATTTCGATCCAGCTCGGCGCGATCCTGGCGGTACTCGTCGCCTATCGCCAGCGCTTCTGGAATGTCGGCATGGGTTTGCTGCGACAGGACCGCGATTCCATCCGGTTCACGCGCAACATCCTGATCGGCTTTCTGCCCGCAATGCTGATCGGCGCGGTCGCCTATGAGGCGATCCGCGCGCTGCTCCAGTCGCCAACGACCGTCGCCGTCGCGCTGATCGTCGGCGGCGTCGTGATCCTGGCGATTGAGCGCATGGTCAAGGTGATGAAGGTCGAAAGCGTCGAGGCAATGCCGCTGGGTACCGCGATCGCGATCGGCGCGATCCAGTGTATCGCCATGATCCCCGGGGTCAGCCGGTCGGGCGCGACGATCATGGGGGCGTTGTTGATGGGGGTCGAACGCAAGACCGCCGCCGAGTTCAGTTTCTTCCTCGCGGTTCCGACGATGCTGGGCGCAACCGTCTATTCGCTGTGGAAGGACCGCGATGTGCTGGTTGTCGACGATCTGACCGCGATCGCGATCGGACTGGGCGTCGCCTTTGTCGTCGCGCTGGCGGTGGTCAAGGCGCTGGTGGCGATCGTCGGCCGCTTCGGTTTCGCGCCCTTTGCCTGGTATCGAATCGCGCTGGGCAGCGTCGCATTGATCTGGTTGGCACTCAGATAGGTCCGATACGGCACTATTTGCGAAACATAATTGCGCCCGCCGGATTGCGAAGCCAACAGAGGTGTGATTTTAGGTCAGCTTTGCTTCCCTAACTGCGATTTCCTTCGTGACAGCGCCGATCCCGCCATGCATCTGCCCCGCTCAGAAGGGGAATTTGCATGGCTGCCGATCGCATGCTCCGGTTTGTGGAGCGTGAACAATCCTATCCCGACAAAAGGTCCGCCGAGGATCGTGCGCAGGATTTCCGCGAAATCGCCGAGCGCTATGCGGCACCCGACGCCGACGCGCAGGCGGCGCGCTGTTCGCAGTGCGGCGTTCCCTATTGCTCGGTGCATTGCCCGCTCCACAACCATATCCCCGACTGGCTGCGGCTGACGGCGGAAGGCCGGCTGCGCGAAGCTTATGAGCTCAGCAACGCAACCTCGACGATGCCCGAGATCTGCGGTCGCATCTGCCCGCAGGATCGCCTCTGCGAAGGCAATTGCGTCATCGAATTTTCGGGCCATGGCGCGGTGACGATCGGCAGCGTCGAGAAATATATCACCGACACCGCCTGGGCCGAGGGCTGGGTCGAACCGCTGCAACCCGGCGCCGCAACCGGCCAGTCGGTCGGCATCATCGGCGCCGGTCCCGCAGGGCTGACGGCGGCGGAATATCTGCGCGCCCAGGGGCACGAGGTGCATGTCTATGACCGCCACGACCGCGCCGGCGGCCTGCTGACCTATGGCATCCCCGGCTTCAAGCTGGAAAAGGATGTCGTGATGCGGCGCATCGATCGGCTGGCCGCTGGCGGCATCCAGCTCCATCTGGGTTTTGAGGTTGGCGCTGACGCCACACTCGACCAACTGCGCCAGAAGCATGACGCGCTGCTGATCGCGACCGGCGTTTACAAGGCGCGCGAGATCAATGTCCCGGGCAATGAAGCAGAAGGCGTCATTGCCGCACTCGACTATCTGGTCGCGTCGAACCGCAAGGGCTTTGGCGATGCGGTGCCCGCCTTCGACGACGGTCGCCTCAACGCCGCGGGCAAGCATGTTGTCGTCATCGGCGGCGGCGACACCGCGATGGACTGCGTTCGCACCGCGGTGCGCCAGGGCGCGAAGTCGGTCAAATGCCTCTATCGCCGCGACCGCGAAAATATGCCGGGCTCGCTGCGCGAGGTATCGAATGCCGAGGAAGAAGGCGTCGAATTCGTCTGGCTGTCGGCCCCTGCCAGCTTTACTGCCGACAGCCGCGTGAAGGAAGTCGCCGTCGCGGGAATGCGCCTTGGCGCGCCCGACGCCAGCGGCCGCCGCAGCCCCGAGGCCGACCCGGGGCGCACCTTCGACGTACCCGCCGACATGGTGATCAAGGCGCTCGGCTTTGACCCCGAGGAACTGCCCAACCTGTTCGGCGCGCCCGACCTGAGCGTCACGCGCTGGGGCACGCTGCGCGTCGATCACCAGACGATGATGACCAGCCTGCCGGGCGTGTTCGCCGCGGGCGACATCGTTCGCGGCGCCAGCCTGGTGGTGTGGGGCATCCGCGACGGGCGCGATGTCAGCGACCAGATGGCAAAGTGGTTGAAGGCGAAGGCGAAAAGCGAAAAGAAGGCAGCATGACCAACAGGGGAAGGAAATTCATGATGTCGAAGTTCAAAGCCATGCTGCTCGCCGGGACGTTCGCGCTGGCGCCGCTGACCACTGCCGCGCAGGAAGCGCCGGTCGCCGAGGTTGTTGCCGCCGATGAGCAAGGCGACGCCAGCAGCGAAGCCTATGCCGCCGACGCCAAGACAAAGATGCAGAAGGAAATGGATCAGGCGATCGCGCTGGTCGAAAAGATGTTCGACACCAGCAGCCTGCCGCCGATCGATCCGGCCCGGCTGACGCTGGCGCAGCAGACGATGGGGGCGCTGATCCCGGTCGGCAGCCTCGAAAAGATGATCGACAACATGTATGGCAAGATGCTCAAGACGGTCCTGGGTGAGCTCGGCAGCCAGTCCGACCTGATGCTGTCGATCAAGACCGGGGTCGAAAGCGAACAGATCGCGAAGCTCGACGAGCCGACCAGGGCGAAGATTGCCGACCTCTTCGATCCGCATCGCAAAGAACGCGAGGACCAGATCATGCGGGTGCTGCGCCCGCTGATCAGCGAAGCGCTGGCCGACATGGAACGGCCGATGCGCGACGGCATGGCCAAAGCCTACGCCCGCAAGTTCAGCGCGCCGCAGCTGGCCGACCTCAATACCTTTCTCGCGACCCCCACGGGCAATATCTATGCCAGCGAATGGATGGCGTTGCAGGCCGATCCCGAAGTGATGGTCGCGGTAATGAAAGCGCTGCCGCCGCTGATCACCAAATTCATGGATCGCGGCCCGCAGATCGAGAAGGACATGAAGGAGCTGCCCAAGGAAAAGCAGCTGGCGGACTTCAGCGACAAGGAACTCGCGTCGCTGGCCAAGCTGATGAAGGTCGATGTGCAGGTGCTGAAAGACCAGCGCGACCTGTGGAAGACAGAGGCGGTCGAGGACGTGGCGATGACCGACGACTATGCTGTCGAAGCCGCAGCGGATGCAGCCGACGCGGCGGCAGATGCAGCAGAAGCCGCAGCGGAGGCCGCCGTCGACCCCGCATTTGACCGCAGCAACTGGTCGGACGCCGACCGAAAGCGCGTCGAGGACGCCGAAGCCGCGATCGAGGTTGCGTCGTACAAAGCGGTCGAGGCCGAAGAAACCGCCGTCGCCAATGCGCGCAAGCGCCTGCCCCCTTCCGCCGAATAGGCCACAGGACGAACATCATGACCCATTACCCCACCCCCGATCACGCGCGGCTCGAAGCCGAAGGCATGTATCGTCCCGACCTGGAATCCGATGCCTGCGGCGTCGGCATGGTCGCGGCGACCGACGGCAAGCCGTCGCGCCGCGTCGTCGAGGCGGCGATCGAAGCCTTGCGGGCGGTCTGGCACCGCGGCGCGGTCGATGCCGACGGCAAGACCGGAGATGGGGCGGGCCTTCATGTCGACCTGCCGGTGCGCTTCTTTGACGACGCGATCGCGGCGTCGGGGCACAAGGTGCGCCCGAACCGGCTGGCCGTCGGGATGGTATTCCTGCCGCGCACCGACCTTGGCGCGCAGGAGGAATGCCGCACGATCGTCGAGGCCGAGATCATCGACGCGGGTTTCACCATCTATGGCTGGCGCCAGGTGCCGGTCGATGTGTCGGTGATCGGCGACAAGGCACAGCGCACCCGCCCCGAAATTGAACAGATCATGATCGCCGGGCCGCTGCCCGACGAAGCCTCGCTCGCCGAGTTCGAAAAGCAGCTCTACCTCGTCCGCCGCCGGATTGAGAAAAAGGTGATCGCGGCGCAGATCGCCGACTTCTACGTGTGCAGCCTGTCGTGCCGCTCGATCATCTACAAGGGGCTGTTCCTCGCCGAGAGCCTCGCCGATTTCTATCCCGACCTGACGAGCAAGCTGTTCGAAAGCCGCGTCGCGATTTTCCACCAGCGTTATTCGACCAACACCTTTCCGCAGTGGTGGCTGGCACAACCGTTCCGCTGCCTCGCGCACAATGGCGAAATCAACACGATCCGCGGCAACAAGAACTGGATGAAAAGCCACGAGATCAAGATGGCGAGCCTCGCCTTCGGCGAGCATTCGGAAGACATCAAGCCGGTGATCCCGGCGGGTGCATCGGACACCGCGGCGCTCGACGCGGTGTTCGAAACCCTGTGCCGCGCCGGCCGCGACGCGCCGACCGCGAAGCTGATCCTGGTCCCCGAGGCGTGGGTCAACGAGCCCGAGATGCCCGACGCGCACAAGGCAATGTACAATTATCTCGCCAGCGTCATGGAGCCGTGGGACGGACCCGCCGCGCTGGCGATGACCGATGGCCGCTGGGCGGTCGCGGGGATGGACCGCAACGCGCTCCGCCCGCTCCGCTACACGCTCACCGCCGACAATCTGCTCGTCGTCGGCTCCGAAAGCGGCATGGTGTTGCTGCCCGAGGCGAGCATCCGCAAGAAGGGCCGCCTTGGCCCGGGTCAGATGATCGCGGTCGATCTCGACGAAGGCACGCTCTACGAGGACCGCGCGATCAAGGACAAGATCGCGGGCGCCGCCGATTATGCCTCGCGCGTGCGCGGTTTCCGCACGATGGCCGACCTGCCAAAAGGCGGCAAGGCGAGCCTGTCCGTTTGGGACCGTCCCGAACTGCTGCGCCGCCAGGTCGCCGCGGGGCTGACCATGGAGGATATGGAACTGATCCTGTCGCCAATGGTCGAGGATGCCAAGGAAGCCATCGGATCGATGGGTGACGACACGCCGCTGGCGGTCATTTCGGACAAGCCGCGCCACGTCGCGCAATTCTTCCGCCAGAATTTCAGCCAGGTCACCAACCCGCCGATCGACAGTCTGCGCGAGCGGCATGTGATGAGCCTCAAGACGCGCTTTGCGAACCTCGCGAACATCCTCGACGAAAAGGGGCAGAGCGACCACGTCCTTGTGATCGATTCCCCCGTGCTGGTCGGCGACGACTGGGATCGGCTGCGCGCCTATTTCGGCGATGCGGTCGCCGACATCGATTGTACTTTCGCGGCGGGCGGCGACGCGTCGACGCTGCGCGAAGCGATCGCCCGCGTCCGCCGCGAGGCCGAGGAAGCGGTGCGTGCAGGACGCAGCGAATTGTTCCTCAGCGACCAGAATATCGGCGAAGGACGCGTCGGCGTCGCGATGGTGCTCGCCGCCGCCGCGGTGCACACGCATCTCGTCCGCAAGGGACTGCGCAGCTATGCGTCGATCAACGTGCGCTCGGCCGAAGTGCTCGACACGCACGCCTTTGCCGTGCTCGTCGGGGTGGGCGCGACGACGGTCCACGCCTATCTGGCCGAAGCCGCGATCGCCGACCGCCATGCGCGCGGGCTGTTCGGCAAGGAGCTGTCGCTGAACGACTGTCACCTGCGTTTCCGCAAGGCGATCGACGACGGGCTCTTGAAGATCCTCGCCAAGATGGGGATCGCGGTAATCTCCTCCTATCGCGGCGGCTATAATTTCGAAGCGGTGGGCCTCTCCCGCGCGCTGGTCAACGACCTCTTCCCCGGCATGCCCGCGAAGATTTCGGGCGAAGGCTATCAATCGCTGTTCATCAACGCGACCGAGAAGCATGAGGCCGCGTTCGACAAGCGCGTCACCACGCTGCCCATCGGCGGTTTCTACCGCCAGCGCGCGGGCGGCGAGACGCACGCCTATTCGGCGCAGCTGATGCATCTGCTGCAAACCGCGGTCGCGACCGACAGTTACTCGACCTATCTGCAATTTTCGCGCGGCGTCGCCGACCTGCCGCCCGTCTATCTGCGCGACCTGATGGAGTTCAACTATCCGGCGCAGGGCGTTGCGCTCGACAGCGTCGAGGCGATCACCGAAATCCGCAAACGCTTCGTTACCCCCGGCATGTCGCTCGGCGCGCTTTCCCCCGAAGCCCACGAGACGCTGGCGATCGCGATGAACCGCATCGGCGCGAAAGCCGTGTCGGGCGAAGGCGGCGAAGCGAGCGAACGCTATCAGCCCTATGCCAATGGCGACAATGCCAACAGCAACATCAAGCAGATCGCGAGCGGCCGTTTCGGCGTCACCGCCGAATATCTCGGCGCCTGCGACGAGATCGAGATCAAGGTCGCGCAGGGCGCCAAGCCCGGCGAGGGCGGCCAGCTTCCGGGCTTCAAGGTCACCGAGTTCATCGCGCGGCTGCGCCATGCAACGCCCGGCGTGACACTGATCAGCCCGCCGCCGCACCACGACATCTATTCGATCGAGGATCTGGCGCAGCTCATCTATGACCTCAAGCAGATCAACCCGAAGGCGCGTGTGTGCGTCAAGCTCGTCAGCTCGGCGGGCATCGGCACGGTGGCTGCGGGCGTTGCCAAAGCCCATGCCGACGTCATCCTTGTCGCTGGCAATACCGGCGGCACCGGCGCCAGCCCGCAAACCAGCGTCAAATATGCCGGCACCCCGTGGGAAATGGGGCTCAGCGAAGTCAATCAGGTGCTGACGCTCAACGGTCTGCGCCACCGCATCCGCCTCCGCACCGACGGCGGGCTCAAGACCGGGCGCGACATCGTGATCGCTGCCATTTTGGGCGCCGAGGAATATGGCATCGGCACGCTGAGTCTCGTCGCGATGGGGTGCATCATGGTGCGCCAGTGCCATTCGAACACCTGCCCCGTTGGCGTCTGCACGCAGGACGAAAAGCTGCGCCAGAAGTTCACGGGGTCGCCGGAAAAGGTCATCAACCTGATGACCTTCATCGCCGAAGAGGTGCGCGAAATCCTCGCCAAGCTCGGCTGCCGCAGCCTCGACGAGGTGATCGGGCGGACCGAATTGCTGCGACAGGTCAGCCGCGGCGCCGAGCATCTCGATGACCTCGATTTGAACCCGATCCTCGCCAAGGTCGACGCGCCCGACGATCAGCGCCGCTCGCAAGGACCAAGCTTCCGCAATCCGGTGCCCGACAGCCTCGACGCACAGATTTTGAACGACGCGAAGCCCTTGTTCGAGCGCGGCGAGCGGATGCAGCTGACCTATAATGTCCGCAACACCCACCGCGCGGTCGGTACGCGCCTGTCGGCCGAGGTGACCGCCCGCTTCGGGATGAACGGGCTTGCTGACAATCATGTCCAGGTCCGCCTCCGCGGCACCGCGGGCCAGTCCTTGGGCGCCTTCCTGTGCAGCGGCATCACGCTCGAAGTCTTCGGCGACGCCAATGATTATGTCGGCAAGGGTCTGTCGGGCGGCCGCATCGTCGTGCGCCCGACGGTGTCGAGCCCGCTGGTCAGCCAGCATAACAGCATCGTCGGCAACACCGTCCTTTATGGCGCGACCTCGGGCACGCTGCTCGCCGCGGGTCAGGCGGGCGAGCGTTTCGCGGTCCGCAATTCGGGCGCGAAGGTCGTCGTCGAGGGCTGCGGCGCGAATGGCTGCGAATATATGACCGGCGGCACCGCGGTGATCCTCGGCCCCGTCGGGTCGAACTTTGGCGCCGGGATGACCGGCGGCATGGCGTTCATCCTCGACACCGATGGCCGGTTCGAGAGCCGCGCCAACGACGAGTCGATCGTCTGGCAACGCATCGGCAGCGCGCATTGGGAGGCCTTGGTCCGCGAACTGGTCGAAGATCATGCGCAGGCCACCGGCAGCAAATGGTCGAGCGAGATCCTCGCCGACTGGGACCGCTGGAAGGGCCAGTTCTGGCAGGTGTGTCCAAAGGAGATGCTGTCGCGTCTTGCGCATCCGCTGAGTGATGCTGAGGCCGAGGTGGTTGCGGCAGAGTAATTCCTCCCTGTCGCGTAGCGATGGGGAGGGGGACCGCCCGCGAAGCGGGTGGTGGAGGGGCCGCACCGGCAGCGCCATGGCCCCTCCGTCAGCGCTTCGCGCTGCCACCTCCCCATGGCTGCGCCACAGGGAGGATCGTTTACCGCGTCGTTGCCGCGGTTCATCGCAAGCCTCACTCGCGTTCACCGGGGCGAAAGCGTCGATCCGCTACGGACGCCGCTTCGATGAACCATACGTCCTTCGAAAGGATGGAATCATGCCCCGCCTCGCCCTGATCGCCCTTCCCCTCCTCGCGCTCGCCGCGCCGCTGCCCGCTGCCGCTGCCGCTGCCGATGGCCAAATGCGCGATGCCGTTGCGACGCTGAACGACCCCGCTACGCAGGACCGGATGGCCGACACGATCACCGCGATCGTCGGCGCGCTGATGCAGATACCCGTCGGCCCACTCGCTGAGGCGGTCGCGCGCGTCGATCCCGATTCCGACGCCGCCTATATCCCGCGCGACGCGACGCTGGGCGAGGTCGCGGGCCGCGACCCCGATTATGCCGACCGGATGGGCGCCGATGTGCGCGCCACGACCCGGATGGCGGGACAGGCCGCCGCGGCGCTGGCGGTTTACGCCCCCGTGCTCAAGGATATGGCGCGCGATATGGCCGCGCAGTGGGAACGCGAACGCGAAGCGGCGCGCCGTTAACGTCTCCTTTTTCGTCATCCCGGCGAAGGCCGGGATCTCGCCGGTGCGTTCCGACGAGAGCGAGAGACCCCGGCCTTCGCCGGGATGACGAAACTACGGATAAGTCCCGCATCGGGCGTTGCGCGCGGCGCCCCGCTGCCGCTATGCCGAAACCATGTGGCAACTCTATCAATTCCCGCTCTGTCCCTTTTCGCGCAAGGTTCGCCTGCTACTGGGCGAAAAGGGCGTCGGTTATGAATTGGTGCGCGAATCGCCGTGGGAACGCCGCGACGAATTCATCGACCTCAATCCGGCGGGGCGCACCCCGGTTATGGTGGATCAGGCGCGCGGCCAGGTACTGATCGACAGCATGGCGATCGCCGAATATTTCGAGGAAACTGTCGAAGGCAAGGCGATGATCAACGGCACCGCGGCGAACCGCGCCGAGATCCGCCGGCTGACCGCATGGTTCGACCATGACTTCTATTATGAAGTCACCGGCCCCTTGCTGTTCGAACGGATGCAAAAGCGCATCGTCCACCGCCAGCCTCCCGATGGCGGCGCGCTGCGCGAGGCGATGAAGGCGGCGAACAACCATCTCGACTATGTCGACTATCTGATCGATCACCGCACTTGGCTGGCGGGCGCAACGATGAGCCTCGCCGACCTGACCGCGGCGGCGCATATCTCGGTCGCCGACTATCTCGGCGGGATCGACTGGACCGGACACGAGCAAACCAAGGGCTGGTATTCAGGGCTGAAATCGCGCCCGAGCTTCCGCCCGCTGCTGGCCGAGCGGATGGAGATCGTGACGCCGCCGAAATATTATGAGGATGTCGACTTTTAAACGTCGCCCCCGCGAAGGCGGGGGCCGCAGTCGGCTTGTCACTACGTCGCTGCTTTAGGTTGCCAACGGCCCCCGCCTTCGCGGGGGCGACGCTTCGGCATCTCCCGCTCTGTCCGTCATCCCGGCGAAGGCCGGGATCTCGCCGGTGCGGCAGGACGAGAGGGTGAGATCCCGGCCTTCGCCGGGATGACGATGTTGCTTCGGCTGGGGCTCAGCAGCTTTTGTATTTCCAGTTCCGATCCTTGCCCTCGGCGACCTGTGCGACGATCGTTTCGATGCGTTTGACCCGCGTTTCCTCGCGCTTCGCCTCGAGCACCCATTCGATATAGTCGCGGCGCTTGCCGGGCGAGAAGGCGTCCCAATGCCCTTGTGCCGTGGGATTGACCTTGAGCGCAGCGCCTAGATCGTCGGGCAGGTCGAGCGCCGCCTTTCGTTTCGGCGCCGCGCGTTTGGGCTTGCCCTCGGCGCACAGCGCCGCGGCCTTCCGGATATAGTCGGCCATCGCCTCGTCGCCCGGCAGGTCGGCCAGCGACGCGAGCCGCCCCATGCTGCCTATCGCCCCGGTGTCACGCGGCGAGCCGGTGACATCCTCGTCGCGCCAGAAACCAAAGGTCGCATGTTCCTTGAACGCCGCCATGCCGGCCAGATTCTGTCCGTTCAGCACAAAATGCGGGACGCCCCATTTGAGCGTCTCTTCCACGCCCGGCGCATGGCTATGTAACAGTTCGCGCAAATGGGTCAGGATCGGCTGCGCAAAGGGTTGCGCCTTCGCGATATAGGCGTCGACGCGGGGGTCGCGGCTTACGCCGGCCACCTTGCCGCGACCAGATAGTTGAGCGCCTCGCTGCCGCCGAGCTTGAAGCCCTTGGCTGCTGACGGCGACAGGCCGGTGCGGTCGATCACCTCAAGCCCCGCGCTTTCGAGCAGGTTGGTCAGTTCCTCGGGCTTCAGAAACTGGTCCCAGTCGTGCGTCCCGCGCGGCACCGCACCGACGCGCTCGGCCGCCTCGACGAGCAGCAGTTTCGACAGCATCGTGCGATTCGGGGTCGACAGGATCATCAGCCCGCCGGGTCCGAGCCGACCCGCAAGTTCGCCGATGAAGGCGGCGGGATCGGTGACATGCTCGACGACCTCCATCGAGGTGACGAGGTCGAAAGTCGCGGGCGGCAGCGCGGCGAGTTCGCCGGCAAAATAGCTGATCGCCAGCCCCTGCCCCGCCGCATGACCCCGCGCCGCGGCGATATTCTCGGGCGCCGCATCGACGCCCGTCACCTGCGCGCCCATCCGCGCGAGCGGTTCGGCGAGGAGTCCCGCGCCGCAACCGACGTCGAGCGCGCTGCGCCCCGCAAGCGGGTGACGTTCACGCGCATCGACGTGCCAATGCGCATCGATCTGGTCGCGGATATAGGCGAGGCGGACCGGATTGAGCTTGTGCAGCATCGCCGACGAACCGTGCGGGTCCCACCAGTCGGCGGCAAGCGCGCCGAAATGGGCGGCTTCATTCGGATTGATCGTCGCGGCGCTCATGCCTCGCGATGTGGCACTCCGCCTTCCGCGGCGCAAGAAATTCTATCGCGCGCATAGGTTCTCATGCTTGCCATTGCACCTCCCCTTCCGTAACGACGCGAGCGCCGCGGAAATGCTTGGAAAAGTCGCGGTTGAAACCGGTTCAGGAAAGCGGGGCGAGATGGCGCGGATCGTGATGAAATTCGGGGGCACGTCGATGGCGGGCACCGAGCGGATTCGCACCGTGGCGAAACTCGTCGCGCGCGAAGTAGCGAACGGTAACCAGGTCGCGGTCGTCGTCTCGGCCATGGCAGGCGAAACCGACCGGCTCGTCAATTTCTGCCGCGAGGCCAATCCGCGCTACGACCCCGCCGAATATGACGTCGTCGTCGCGGCGGGCGAGCAGATCACCTCGGGCCTGCTCGCGCTGACCTTGCAGGCGATGGGCACCCCCGCGCGCAGCTGGCTCGGCTGGCAGCTCCCGATCCGCACCGAGGAAGCGCACGCGCGCGCGCGCATCGCCGACATCGACACCGGCGCGCTCGGCGCCGCGATGGCGCGCGGTGAGGTCGCAGTGATTCCGGGCTTTCAGGGGCTGATGGACGACGGCCGCGTTTCGACGCTCGGCCGCGGCGGATCGGACACGAGTGCCGTGGCGGTTGCGGCGGCGCTGAAGGCCGACCGCTGCGACATCTACACCGATGTCGACGGCGTCTATACCACCGACCCGCGCATCGTCGCGCGCGCGCGCAAGCTCGATTATGTGACCTATGAAGAAATGCTCGAACTCGCGAGCGTCGGTGCCAAGGTGCTGCAAACCCGCTCGGTCGGGCTGGCGATGAAAGAGGGCGTGCGCGTGCAGGTGCTCTCGAGTTTCGTCGAAGGCGACGAGGCTCCCAAAAAAGGCACGATGATCGTCAGCGACGAGGAAATAGAGGAACATCAGATGGAACGGCAGCTGATCACCGGCATCGCCCACGACAAGAATGAAGCGAAGATCATTGTCACGCGCGTCCCCGACAAGCCGGGCGCGGTGGCCAACATCTTTGGTCCGCTCGCCGCGGCCGGGATCAACGTCGATATGATCATCCAGAACGTCGGCCGCGACAAGGGCGAGACCGACGTGACCTTCACCGTTCCCGCCACTGACTTGCTGCGCTCGATCGACTTGCTCGAGGGCGCGAAGGAAAAGATCGGTTTCAACCGCATCATCAGCGACGACAAGGTCGCCAAGATCAGCGTCGTCGGCGTCGGCATGAAGAGCCACGCGGGGGTCGCGAGCACGATGTTCCGCGCGCTTGCGGATAGAGGGATCAACATCCAGGCGATCTCGACCAGCGAGATCAAGGTCAGCGTGCTGATCGACGAGGATGAAACGGAGCTTGCGGTGCGCGTGCTGCACACGGCCTATGGGCTGGATGCTGACTGACCCCTTCTCGCGGCGAGCCAGTTCTCAGCGTCGAAAACCCTTTTCCGTCATCCCGGCGAAGGCCGGGATCTCACCCTATCGGATTGCCGCACTGGCGAGATCCCGGCCTTCGCCGGGATGACGATGAGGTCGAGGAAGATCATATCCCAGCGGGCGCAGACTCGCCGTCCACTCGCCGCAGCCGGGCCTTCATTACAAAATGCACCACCGCGACATGGATCGCGAACAGCCCGAATTTCGATGCCAGCGGAAAAACGCCGATGAACAGCGGCCACCAGGCGGTGAAGAAAATCGCGATGATCAGGTTTAACCCTGCGCTCGCAAACATCATCGCCGACCAGATCATGCCGAACCGCTCCATCACATCGCCGACCAACGCCAGTTGCTCGGGCGGGATGTAGCGATTGAGCCAGCCTTTGCGCAGCATCACGCTGCCGACGATCAGATAGACGATCGTCGGCTTCGCCATCACAAAGCGCGGGTCGCCGGTAAAGAGCGTCGCGGCCGCAGCGAAGAGTACCGATGCCAGGCTGATCCATTGCAGCGCCGCAACCTTGCGCCCGCGCACCAGTTCATAGCCGACGACCGCCAGCGCAACCGCCGTGCCGGCCACCGTCGCAACCAGGATCCCCGCCCCGGTCGCCAGCAGCACCGCAAAAAGGATGACACCCAGCGAATCGAAGAGCATCGGGCCGATCGCGTAGAGCAAAGTTCGCATGCCGCATCCTCTTGTCGCGAATCAAATGTTTTCGCCGTAAACATTGATCGACGAGACCGATGCGGTCAAGTATAAATTTACGCTGTTAACATGGGCGGCACGCCATGTACCGGTATGATTAGGTTCTCGATCGAAACCCAATTTCTGTGGTAGCCCCAAGCACCCACTTTGGAGGTGTTCGTTATGAAATCGGCGGTCAAAGCAGCCTTTGCCAGCGAAATGGCGTCCGCCCGATCAGCCGAAGCGGCAGGCGACTTTGCCCTCGCTGCCCGGCATCTGGAACGCGCCCATATCCTGGGCCAGCGCTGGTATGTGACCCATATCCGAACGCATTATCATATGTTGCGGCTTGCCCTGAAACGGTCGGACGCGAAAGAGGCGCGCGGTCAGCTTGTCCGGTTGATCGGCGCGGGCCCCTTTCACCTCGCGGGTTGGGTGCCCGTCGGCAACACCGGCGGCGCCGACGTATCCGCCACCCGGCCGATGCCGATACCGGCGGACCTGCAATCCCATCTTGAAGGCCATTCGCTCCGCAATGGCTTGATCCTGCGCGGCTTTTTGCT
Source organism: Sphingopyxis microcysteis (assembly GCF_012274265.1). GTDB lineage: Bacteria > Pseudomonadota > Alphaproteobacteria > Sphingomonadales > Sphingomonadaceae > Sphingopyxis > Sphingopyxis microcysteis. The sequence continues at coordinate 137,025 of NZ_JAANYY010000002.1, read as the reverse complement.
CGCGGCGATTGTCGCGGCCTATCTGATCTATCGGTAAGGAACGCGCTGCCGGGGCTCTGACGCCCGCCGACGCCAGCACGCAAGCCCTGTTGCCACACCAAAGAAAAGACCCGCCCCCAGGCCCATGTCCCCGGGGGCGGGTCCGCGACCCGTCGTCTGTGCGGCTGGTGCCGATCAGGCGAGGTCGAACCGGTCGGCGTTCATCACCTTCGTCCACGCCTTGACGAAGTCCTTGACGAACTTTTCGCCATTGTCGGACTGCGCATAAACCTCGGCGACCGCGCGCAGCTCTGAATTCGAGCCGAACACCAGGTCGGCCCGCGTCGCGCGCCAGGTTTCGCCGCCGCCCTTGCGGTCGGTGGCGACAAATTCCTGGTCATCCGACCCGTCGACCGCCTTCCAGACGTTGGTCATGTCGAGCAGGTTGACGAAGAAGTCGTTGGTGAGCTGTCCCGACCGCTTGGTGAAGTGGCCGTGTCCACGCTCGCCATGATTGGCGCCCAGCACGCGCAGGCCCCCGATCAGGACGGTCATTTCGGGGACCGACAGGCCGAGCAGCGACGCGCGGTCCAGCATCATTTCCTCGGTCTTCACCGCGAGCTTCTTCTTGCCCAGATAGTTGCGGAAGGCGTCGGCTTCGGGCTCCATCACGTCGAAGCTGGCCGCATCGGTCTGTTCCGCGGTCGCATCGCCGCGCCCGCCGGTGAACGGCACCGCGACGTTGAAGCCGGCATCCTTGATCGCCTTTTCCAGCCCGACGACGCCGCCCAGCACGATCGCGTCGGCGATCGACAGATTGCCGCGCAGCCCGTCGAGCGTGCTCAGCACCTTGGCCAGCAGCGCGGGTTCGTTGACTTCCCAGTCCTTTTGCGGCGCGAGGCGCACGCGCGCGCCATTGGCGCCGCCGCGATGGTCGGACTTGCGATAGGTGCTGGCCGAGGCCCAGGCCGTCTTGATCAGCTCGCTGACGGTCAGGCCGCTCGCGGCGATCTTTTCCTTCACCGCCGCCACTTCGGCGTCCGACGGCATCGTGCCGGCGGGGATCGGATCCTGCCAGATCAGGTCTTCGGCGGGAACTTCGGGGCCAAGGTAGCGGACCTTGGGACCCATGTCGCGGTGGCACAGTTTGAACCAGGCGCGCGCGAAAGCATCCTTGAACGCTTCATGGTCGCTCCGGAACTTCTCGCTGATTACGCGGAATTCCGGATCCATCTTGAGCGCCATGTCGGCGGTCGTCATCATCGTCGGAACCTTGACGTTGGGATCCCAGGCGGCCGGGGCCATATCCTCCGGCTTCTGGTTGATCGGCTGCCACTGCTGCGCACCCGCGGGCGAGTGGACGAGCTCATAGTCATAATCGAGCAGCAGGCGGAAATAATTTTCCGACCATTCGGTGGGAGTATTGACCCACGACCCTTCGATGCCGCTCGTCACCGCATGCTCGCCGATGCCGCCGCTCTCATGGCTGCTGACCCAGCCGAAGCCCTGCGCCGCCAAGTCGCCGCCCGCAGGGGCAGCGCCGAGCAGCGACGCGTCGCCATTGCCATGCGCCTTGCCAAAGGTGTGGCCGCCCGCGGTCAGCGCGACGGTTTCCTCATGGTTCATCGCCATGCGCTCGAAGGTTTCCTTCATGTCGCGCGCCGACAGCAAGGGATCAGGATTGCCGCCCGGGCCTTCGGGGTTGACGTAGATCAGGCCCATCTGGATCGCGGCCAGCGGCCCTTCGATCGCGTCCATGCCCTTGTCGGGGTCGATGCGCGTCTGGACGCCCTCGTTGACCCACTTGTCTTCGCTGCCCCAATAGATGTCGCGTTCGGGCTCGAACACGTCGGCACGGCCGCCGCCGAAGCCGAACACCGGCCCGCCCATGCTCTCGATCGCGACGTTGCCGGTCAGGATGAACAGATCGGCCCAGCTGATCTTGTTGCCATATTTCTGCTTGATCGGCCAAAGCAGACGGCGCGCCTTGTCGAGATTGCCATTGTCGGGCCAGCTGTCGAGCGGCGCGAAACGCTGCTGCCCGCTGTTGGCGCCGCCACGACCGTCGGCGGTGCGATAGGTGCCCGCGGCGTGCCACGCCATGCGGATGAAGAAGGGACCATAATGACCATAGTCGGCGGGCCACCACGGCTGGCTGTCGGTCATCAGCGCGGTCAGGTCGGCCTTCAACGCGTCATAGTCGAGCAGCGCGAACGCCTTCGAATAATCGAAATCGTCGCCCATCGGGTTCGACGCGCCGTTCGGGGTCAGGACTTCGGTCGCCAGCATGTCGGGCCGCCAGTCCTTGTTGGTGCGACCGAGCAGCGAACGTACGCCGCCGGGTTGGTGAACCGGGCATCCGCCGCTGATGGGGGTCTGGTCGTTCATACAGTCTCTCCTTTGGGGGTTCTCGTTGGATAAGGGTGGCGCGGCAGGATGACCGGCGCATGACGCGCGGGCGACCGGGGGGTCACCGCAGGCGCATCGATGCTGGCTGATCGCGAGTCGATTGGGTCGTCCTTTCGCCTTTGGATGGAAAGGATAGGACGGCCTCTTCCATCGACATAACCGAATAAGCTGAATTCAGTCATTGAACGAACCGATTACAGAGCGGCGGGTTGCGGCAATGAAATGACTTGGTCGCGCTGCTGCCACGCCCCGACGTAAGCGCGCCGAGGTCGCGCAACATTACGCAGGAACAGCGGGTTGGCATGATGTCACCCGCATCATGGTGTGACGAAATGGAGAGAGAAAGTGGCCAACCAAAACCCCAACGAGCAGCAGCAACGCGACGAAGAACAACGCCGCAAGCAGCAGCAACAGCAGGATGGCGGCCAGGATCGCCAGCAAGGCGGCCAGCGTTCCGATCAGGACCGCGGCAACCAGCAGCAGCGCTGATCGATCAGCCCGCACGAAAAGGGGGCGCTCCTCGCGGAACGCCCCCTTCTCTGTGTCCGGCGAATGGGCCGGGTCAGAAATTGAACTTGACCGTTCCGCCCCAGGTCCGCGGATCGCCCGGCTGGCCCGCAATCAGTCCGACATTGCCCGGCGCCACCTGCAGCGTTTCGATATAATCGACGTCAAAGGCGTTGCGGACCCAACCGAAAATATCGAACCCGTCAGCGCGAAACCCGACGCGGAAATTGGTCAGCGCATAGCCCTTTACGTCCGTGTAGATCGACGGCGACGCGTTCGAATTCCAGCGCGAGCGATAATTGCCGTCGACGCCGAGATAGAGCTGACCGTCCTTCGCGAGCAGCGTGGCGGGGATGTTGGTTTCCGCGCCATAGGAAAACGCCCATTTGGATACGCCGGGCAGGTCGGCGCCCGAAATGTCGCACTGGCGCGGGCTGAGCGCGCCGGGGATCCCTGGCTGCGAATAATCGGGCGCCGCATTGGCAGGCTGGAACGTCCCGCCGGACAGTTCGGGCGGGCACGGCGCGTTGGTGAACGATTTGTATTTCGCATCGGTATAGGCGCCATTCGCATAGGCCGTGAACCGGTCGCTGGTACGGATCTTGAAGTCTGCCTCGATACCCTGCGACACCACTTTTTCGGCGTTCGCCAGATAGCCGCGCACCGTCCCGAACTGACCGCCGTTCACGGTCGCCTGGAAATTCTTGATCTCGGTGCGGAAGGCGGTGAGGTTGAAGGTCGCGAGACGGTTCAGGAACTGCGTCTTGAGCCCGATTTCGAAATGATTGACCGATTCCGGCTTCACAGTGCTGGCACTCAGCACCGGCTGGTTGTTTGTATCGAGCGGCAAGCCATTCTGGTTGATCCCGACGGTCTTGAAGCTTTTGGCGTAAGTGGCGTAGGCCAGCACGTCGGGCGCGAGCTTGTAGTTTATGTTGAGGTCATAGCTGAAATTCCAGTCGCTGACCGACGGCTCGGTCAGCTGCGGCTGGTAAACCCCGCACTGTGCGGTGAGCACCGCATTGCCCGCCGTCGCCGCAGGCGCGCAACTGGCAATCACCTGCCCCGCACCCGTGGTCACCACGCGCTGATAAAAGCCCTGCTTCTTGTCATAATTGATGCGGATGCCCGGCTGGATCGTCAGTTCGGGGGTCAGTTTGTAACTCACCTGCCCATAGAGGGCCGCGCTGTCGGCTTTCAAAAACTGGGTGTTGCTGGCGGTCAGGCCGTTCAGCACCTCGGGCCGGTTATAGATATTGTTGGGGTCGGTCGACGGCGCGAGGCTGTAACGTGTCGCGTCGATACCCTGCTGCTCGGTGCCCTGCGTATCGATACGCTGCTTGAACCCGAACAGACCGACGACGAAATCGACCCGGTCGCCCTCGTAATTGTAGCGGAATTCCTGGCTGTACTGGTCTTGCTGCGACGGATTTTGCGACCGCGCCACGACCGAAGCGCCGGTGAAATCGCGGTCATTCTCCGGTAACCAGTCCCAGAAGCGCCACGCCGTGATCGACGTCAACGTCCCCGGCCCGACGTCCCATTTGACGCGCAGCGACGCGCCGCCAATCTTGTTGCCGGCATTCAGGCTGGCATCGATGTCGGTCAGCCGGTCGTACACATTGCGGCTGGGAACCGTGTAATTATAGCCGGGGTTGGGGGCCTGGAGCCGCGCGATGATCGCGTCATACTGCCGGTTCAGCGCCCGCTGCGTCGGCCCGACGCGGACGAAGGCGGTGCCGCAGCATTCGGGATCCTGCTTGCTGTAATCGGCAGCCAGCGTGATCGACAAATCGTCGTTCGGCTGGAACAGCAGCTGGCCGCGCAGGCCCAGATTGTCCTGTTCGTTGATCCAGCGATCGGTGCGCGTGTTGAACAAAGTGCCGCGGCGGCTGGTCGCGGCGATCGCGATGCGCGCGGCGATCGTGTCGGTCAGCGGCCCCGACACGGCGGCTTTTGCCTGCCGGTAGTTGAGATTGCCGACGCTGACCTCCGCGCGCCCCTCAAAATCGAAGGTCGGCTGGTTGGTCGTGATGTTGATCGCGCCCGCGGTGGTATTCTTGCCATAGAGCGTCCCCTGCGGCCCGCGCAGCACCTCGACCTGATCAACATCGAGAAAGTCGAAAGTCGCGGCGGCAACGCGCGAATTATAGACGTCGTCGACATAGATGCCGACGCCCTGTTCGAACCCGTCGCTGGTGAGGCCGTACGGCACGCCGATGCCGCGAATATTGACCGACGTGTTGCGCGGGTTGGTGGTATAAACCTGAAGCGTCGGGGCGAGCTGTTGCAGCTTCACGACGTTGAAGTTGCCCGTCGCCTCGATCGAATCGCCGCGAATGACCGAAATCGCGACCGGCACTTCCTGCGCGGTTTCCTGACGGCGGCGCGCTGTGACGATGATGATGTCGCCGCGGCTGACGTCATCGTCGATCTGCGCGGTGGCCGGCGCGCCCTCTTCCGCGCCATTGGCTGCGGACACCTCCTCAGCCGCGGCGGGCGTGGCGCCGATGGCCAGAAGAAGCGATATGGTGAGCGACGAGGCCTGCGCGCGGCGGCGGGCGGACGGGTATTTTGCGGTCATGACAATTTCCTGTTGCAAAGAAATTGCCACATCCGGTGGTCCGGTCTGCGGCAGGATGAGGGGAGAGCCCCCTTGGGAGATTTTGAAAGTTCAGTTGGGGTAGCGGTGCCGTTCGGTCACATCGACCTGCACCAGACGACCTTCGTGAACGGTCAGCTGGATGGCACCAAATTTCAGTTTCTGAAGCGCATCGAGCACGGTCTGCACCGCGCGAGGCGTCTGTTCGGATCCGTCTTTGTCGGTCTCCGTGGATGAACGCATGAATAATCCTTTCCCTGATGGATTCGCCGCCCAAGCATATGCCAAGTGTTTTAGTTGACAATGATTGATTTGCTTTCTGCGCCGAAAGGTTCGGTTGCTGCGCCAAACGGATTCCAGCACACGACGGGCCGATTGCCCCGTGGCCGCTAGGGATTGCGCGCGAGTCCCAGTGCTGGCAAAGGCAACCTCAATGAGCAAAATGAACGAACTGATGGCGCGCGGGATCGACCTGCTCGGCAGCGATTATGCCATCCTCTGCGGCGCGATGAGCTGGGTTTCCGAACGCCATCTGGTCAGCGCCATCAGCAACGCGGGCGGCTTTGGGGTGATTGCGTGCGGCGCGATGACGCCCGAACTGCTCGACACCGAAATCGCCGCAACCAAGGCGCTGGCAACGCGGAACTTCGGCGTCAACCTGATCACCATGCACCCGCAATTGTTCGACCTGATCGACGTTTGCGCCAAGCATGGCGTCGGCCATGTCGTGCTGGCGGGCGGCCTGCCGCCCAAGGGCAGCCTGGAGGCGATCAAGGCGTCGGGCGCCAAGGTCATCTGCTTTGCGCCGACATTGGCGCTCGCCAAGAAGCTGGTCCGATCGGGCGTCGACGCGCTGGTGATCGAGGGCATGGAGGCCGGCGGCCATATCGGCCCGGTGTCGACCAGCGTGCTGGCACAGGAAATCCTGCCGACGCTGGCGGACGAGGTGCCGATCTTTGTCGCCGGGGGCATCGGCCGCGGCGAAGCGATCGCCGCCTATCTGGAAATGGGCGCCTCGGGCGTCCAGCTCGGCACCCGCTTCGTGTGCGCGACCGAGAGCATTGCCCATCCCAATTTCAAGAAGGCGTTTATCCGCGCATCGGCGCGCGAAGCGGTCGCGAGCGTCCAGATCGATCCGCGCCTGCCCGTCATCCCGGTCCGCGCGCTGAAAAACGCCGGCACGGAAGCCTTCACCGCCAAGCAGCGCGAGGTCGCCAACAAGCTGGACGCGGGCGAAGTCGACATGATGCAGGCGCAACTGGAAATCGAGCATTATTGGGCGGGCGCGCTGCGCCGCGCGGTGATCGACGGCGATGTCGAAAATGGTTCGTTAATGGCAGGGCAATCTGTCGGTATGGTATCCCAAGAAGAGAGTGTGGCGGAAATCGTCGCATCTCTGGTGCAACAGGCCGAAGCCGCGTTGCACGCCCGGGGTTGACGCCGCATGGTATCGCGGTTGGGGAGTGGAACATGAATATGTCGCGGAAGATTATCGTCGCAGCTTTGCTCGCGAGCGTTGCTGCTTGTACGAAAGCGCCGCCTCCGCCGCCCCCGCCGCCGCCCCCGCCGCCAGTGGTCGTGGTGGTTCCGCCGCGGCCGCTGCCGCCGGGCAATGCGTCGGTGACCCAGATTCTCCCCGGTCGCGGCATCGACGGCAGGTTTGTCACGGCAAACAGCAATGTCACCGGCGACCGCGCCTTCTGGCAGCTTAAGATCGGGCTGAACGTCGCCGCCATCGGTTGCCGCGGCCTCGAGGAAACGACGCTGGTGTCGGCCTATAACAACATCATCAAGACGCATGGCAAGATCATCCGCTCGAGCGAAAAAAATGTGATCACCCAGCTCGGCAAAGAAACCAAAACCAACGGCACCGCCGCGCGCGATCGGCTGTCGACGCAGCTGTTCAACTATTTTGCCCAGCCCCCCGCACAGCGCGCATTCTGCGCCCGCGCCAATGAAATCGCACAGCTGGTTTCGTCGACCCCGACCGCGCAGGTGATCGAACAGTCGCCGGCGCATCTGGTGCGGCTCGATCAGCCATTCCATGACTTTTACGAGGCCTATGCGCGTTACCAGTCGGACGTCGCGGCGTGGGACGCCAAATATGCGCCGCCGCCGCCGATCATGAGCGCCCCGGCACCGCTGACGCCCGTCGGCTCGACGACGACGATGACGCCGGTCGGGACCGCTACGCCGCGGCCTGCATCGACCGGCACCAACTGACGCAGGCTTGGCAGACGCCAAGAATAGTTTTGCCGCGTCGGCGCGCGGGGGTCATGGCGCTCGGCGCATCCATCTGTTAGCAGGGGGCGAATGACCAACGCCCCGCCTCCGCCTTCGTCCGCTGCCCAGTCGGCCCGCACCATCCTGACGCGGCTGCACGAGGTCATGGCATCGCGCGCCAACGCGCAGGGCAAGCTCAACCAGGTCGTCGGGATCATCGGCGAATGCCTCGATAGCGAGGTTTGCTCGATCTATCTGCTGCGCGACGGCGCGCTCGAACTTTACGCCACCCGCGGCCTGAAACAGGAAGCGGTGCACGTCACCCGGCTGGGGCTCGGCGAAGGGCTCGTCGGTACGATCGCCGAGCAGATCGAAACGCTGAACCTGGACGAGGCCGCGGCGCATCCCGACTTTTCGTACCGTCCCGAAACCGGCGAAGAATTGTTCCACAGCTTTGCCGGGGTGCCGATCATCCGCCGCGAACGCGCGGTCGGCGTCCTCTGCGTCCAGCACGCCGACCCGCGCCGCTATGCCGATATCGAGATCGAGACGTTGCAGACGGTGGCGATGGTGCTGTCCGAACTGATCACCAACGCCGACCTTGTTGACACCGCCGCGCGCATCGACGCCGCTGCCGCTGACCAGTCGGCGCAGCGGCTCAACGGCCAAAAATTGGTCGACGGCATGGGCGCCGGGGTCGCGGTGTTCCATCAGCCGCGGATCACGATCGAACATACCGTCGCCGAAGATACCGAGGCCGAGCGCCACCGCGTCTATGCCGCGTTCGACAAGATGCGCGAACAGATCGACCGCATGGCGAGCCAGGCCGATTTCGGGGTCGGCGGCGAGCATGAAGAGGTCATCGAGACCTACAAGATGTTCGCTTATGACGAAGGCTGGTCACGGCGCATCAACGAAGCGATCGACAGCGGCCTGACCGCCGAAGCCGCGATCGAGCGCGTCCAGCAACGCACCCGGATGCGGATGCGCCAGATCGACGATCCGCTGCTGCGCGACCGGATGCACGACCTGGAGGATCTGTCGAACCGGCTGATCCGCATCGTGTCGGGGCAGATGGGTACCGCCGCGCAAATGGGCCTGCGCCAGGATTCGATCCTGATCGCGCGCAACCTTGGTCCCGCCGAATTGCTCGAATATGACCGCCGCCGCCTGAAAGGCGTGGTACTCGAAGAAGGCTCGTTGACCGCCCACGTCATCATCGTGGCGCGCGCGATGGGCGTTCCCGTCATCGGCCGCGTCAGCGACGTGCGCGCCTCGATCCGTGAGGGCGATTTGTTGCTGCTCGATGCCGCGGCGGGCGCGCTGCACGTCCGTCCGACACAGGCGGTCCAGGATGCCTTCGACGCCAAGCTGGTAATTTCGCAGAAGCGCCGCGCCAACCTTGCCTCGCTGCGCGACCTGCCGGCCGTCACCAAGGACGGGGTCGCAATCGAATTGATGATCAATGCGGGCCTGCGCGAAGATGTCGCCGCGCTCGACCTGACCGGCGCGCGCGGTATCGGGCTGTTTCGCACCGAATTCCAGTTCCTGGTGTCGGCGACCCTGCCCTCGCGCGACCGCCAGCAGCGCCTCTATCGCGACGTGCTGGACGCCGCGGGCGACCGTCCGGTGATCTTTCGCACCGTCGATATCGGCGGCGACAAGGCGCTGCCTTACATGAATGTGGGCGACGGCGCGCTCGAGGAAAATCCGGCGATGGGCTGGCGCGCGCTGCGCCTCGCACTCGAACGCGAAGGGCTGCTCAAGGTTCAGGCGCGGGCGCTCATGGAGGCGGCCGCCGGACGCACGCTGAACGTCATGTTCCCCATGGTGTCCGAACCGTGGGAATATGAAGCCGCGCGCAACCTGTTCGTCGGGCAGCGGGCGTGGCTGGCGCAGCACAACAAGAAACTTCCGGTCGCGATCCGCTATGGCGCGATGCTCGAGGTGCCGGGACTGCTCGAAACGCTCGACCTGATGCTGCCGCACCTCGATTTCCTGTCGGTCGGGACGAACGACCTCACCCAGTTCCTGTTCGCCGCCGACCGCGCGCACCCGCGCCTCGCCGAGCGTTACGACTGGTTGTCGCCGATCGTCATGCGCTATCTGGCGCGCGTCGTCCGCACGGTATCGGGATCGAAGGTCGCGCTTGGCGTGTGCGGCGAGATGGGCGGACGCCCGCTCGAAGCCATGGCGCTGCTCGGCGTCGGTATCGAACGCCTGTCGATCACCCCCGCCGGGGTCGGCCCGGTCAAGGCGATGATCCGCTCGCTCGACCTCGCCGCGCTCCGCGCCGACATGCCGGCGATCCTGGCTCAACCCTCATCCAACCCGCGCGGCCAGTATCAGGCATGGGCCGAAGCGCATCAGGTCGATCTGGGGGATTGACGCGCGAGGTAATTGCGCCACTGGCGATGTTTATGTTATGTTCTCCCAACTAAGTCAGGGAGACGATAATGAGCGATTCGAGCCCCCGCGCCACCGGCCAATGCCATTGCGGTGCGATCCGTTATTCGATGACCACCACCGTCCAGCATCACGCGCTGTGCCATTGCAGCGATTGCCGCCGTCACGCGGGGGCGCCGATGGTCGGATGGGCGCTGGTCGGGCAGGACGAGATCGAGATCAGCGGGACGCCCAAAATCTATGCGTCGTCCGAACATGGGCGCCGCCATTTCTGCGGCGAATGCGGCACCGGGCTGTTCTACACCAGCGAGGCGATTTTCCCGGGCCAGATCGACGTCCAGACGGCGACGCTCGACGATCCCGGCCTGATCCCGGCGCAGGTGCAGATCCAGACCGCCGAACGCATCGGCTGGATGGAAAAGCTGGACAGCCTGCCCGCTTTCGAGCGTTATCCGCCGTTCGAATAAAGGTCAGCGCGCATCCTCAGCACGCATCATCGGCGCAGCTATGGCGGACTTGCGCGCCCGACCGCATCACCCCTCGCTTCGTGTTCGGCGCTGTTCGTCCCACCAGGCGATGCGCTCCGCGATCCGCTTTTCAAACCCGCGATCGGTCGGCTGGTAATAGGTTTGCGCGCCCATGCCCTCGGGCCAGTAATCGGCGCCTGAAAAGCCGTCGGGAGCGTCATGGTCATAGGCATAGCCCGCGCCATAGCCGAGATCCTTCATCAGCTTGGTCGGGGCGTTGAGGATATTTGCGGGCGGCGCGAGCGATCCGGTATCGCGCGCCGACGCAAAGGCCGCCTTTTGCGCCGCATAGGCGGCGTTCGATTTGGGCGCGGTAGCGAGATAGAGGCAGGCTTGCACGATCGCGAGTTCGCCCTCGGGCGAGCCGAGAAACTGAAAGGCGTCCTTTGCGGCAAGGCATTGCACCAGCGCCTGCGGATCGGCGAGGCCGACGTCCTCGCTCGCGAAGCGCACCAGCCGCCGCAGCACATAGAGCGGCTCCTCGCCCGCCACCAGCATCCGCGCCAGATAGTATAGCGACGCCTGCGGGTCGGAACCGCGCAGCGCCTTGTGCAGCGCCGAGATCAGATTGTAGTGGCCGTCGCGGTCTTTGTCGTAAACCGGCATGCGGCGATGCAGAAACTGCGCCAGCTCGCTTGGCCCCAGCGGCTCGGGGATCGCGGCGGCGAACAAAGTCTCGACCTGGTTGAGCAGGAAGCGTCCGTCGCCGTCGGCGCTCGCGACCAGCGCAGCCTTCGCCTCGTCGGCAACCGGCAGTGCGCGCCCGACGTCGGCCTCCGCGCGCGCGACCAGCAAGCCAAGCGCATCTTCGCCCAGCCGGTTCAGCACCAGCACCTGCGCGCGCGACAGCAGCGCGGCGTTCAAGGCAAAGCTGGGGTTCTCGGTCGTCGCGCCGACGAGCACCACCGTACCGCGTTCGACATAGGGCAGGAACCCGTCCTGCTGCGCGCGATTGAACCGGTGAATTTCGTCGACGAAGAGCAGGGTCCGCTTGCCCGCGGCGGCCATTTTTTCGGCATCGGCAAAGGCGGTCCGAAGGTCGGCGACCCCCGAAAAAACCGCCGACAGCGCCGCAAAGCGCATCCCCACCGCCTCGGCCAGCAATCGCGCGATCGTCGTCTTGCCGGTGCCCGGCGGCCCCCACAGGATGATCGACGACAATTGTCCGGCCGCGACCATGCGGCCGATCGTGCCCTCGGGTCCGGTCAGATGTTCCTGCCCGACAACGTCGCCCAGCGTGCGCGGGCGCAACCGCTCGGCGAGCGGCACCGGCCCGACCGCGCTCTCGTCGCGCCGGGCCGGTGTCTCGCCGCCGAACAAATCTCCGGCCATCGGACGCTCAGCCTCCGCGCCGCTGTTTCTGGCGGATCAGCCGCAGATAGGTGTCGGCCACCGCGCGGTTGATTGCGTCCCATTGATAGGCACCGCTTTCGCTCACCGCCGCCGCGCCATGGTCGGCGCGCAGCCGGGGATCGGCGCAATAGCGCTGGAGATGATCGGCAAAGCCGGTGATCGACCCCGGCGCGACGAGGTAGCCCGTCTGGCCATGCTTGACGATGCTGGCGCTGCCCGTGGCGCGCGCGGCGACGACGGGAAGCCCGCACGCCATTGCCTCGAGCGTCACATTACCAAAGGTTTCGGTGACCGACGGATTGAAGAAAATGTCGCACGAAGCCAGCGCCTGCGCGAGATTCTCGCCGCCCTGAAAGCCGACGAAGCTGGCGTTCGGCAGTCGCGATTCGAACCATTCGCCCGCCGGTCCCTCGCCGATTACGACGACCTTGTGCGGCACCCCGCGCCGCGCCAGCACGTCGATGCTGTCGGCAAACACGTCGAGCCCTTTTTCCATCACCAGTCGGCCAAGGAAAGCGATCACCGGGACATCATCGTCGATGCCAAGCCCGCGGCGCCATTCCATGTCGCGGCGCATGGGATTGAACACATCCTGTTCGACCCCGCGGGTCCAGATACCGATGTCGTAATTCATCCGCTGGTCGCGCAGCACCTGCGCAAAGCTTTCCGACGGTGCGATCAGCGCATCGCATTTGCGGTAGAGCTTGCGCAGCCAGGCGACGATCACGGGTTCGAGGAACGACAGATTATAGTATCGGAAATAGGTTTCAAAGCGCGTGTGAACCGAACAGGCGACGGGCAGCTTGCGGCGGCGCGCCCACGCCGCGGCCTGCCGCGAAACGCGGTCGGGGCTGGAGATATGGAGGATATTGGGTGCAAATTCGGCGATGTCTTGCCGGACGCGCGACGAAAAGGTCACCGGAATGCGATATTCGCTGCGCCCCGGAATCGCAAAGGACGGCACGCTGACCAGATCGCCGGTCGGCGCGAAATCGGGGTTGGCGACGGTCGGCGAATAGACGCGCACCGCCGCGCCCTGCGCAAGCAGATAGCCGACAAGGCGGTTCAGCGCCTTGTTCGCACCATCGACGGTCATATTGTAATTGCCGCTGAACAGCGCGATGCGAAGGTCGGAAACTTCCATCCGGCCTCGCCTAATCCTTTAGTCCGGCAAAGGCAATTCCGTCAGAACTCGTCGCCGCGTTCCAACGGCGCTTCCAGATCGACCTCGACCGGCGGGTGCAGCCGCAGGCGATGGACACGCCGTTCGTCGGCCTCGGTCACCTCGATGCGCCAGCCGCTCGGATGGACGAGCATTTCTCCGACCTCGGGAACATGGCCGGCGAGCACCGCGGCAAGACCGCCGAGCGTATCAACATCTTCCTCTATCTCGGCAAGCCGGGGGTCGATCGCTTCGCCGACGTCGTCAAGCTCGGCGCGCGCATCGGCGTCCCAGCAGCCGTCGTCGCCCGGGACGAACAGCGCGGTCGGTTCGTCGTCATGCTCATCCTCGATCTCACCGACGATTTCCTCGACCAGATCCTCGATCGTGAGCAGGCCTTCGGTCCCCGAATATTCGTCGATGACGATCGCCAGATGGGTGCGTTTTGCGCGCATTTCGGCGAGCAGGTCGAGTACGCCCATCGATTGCGGAACATAGAGCGGCTGGCGGATCAGGTCGAGCAGCGGCGGCGGCGGGCGTCCCTCGGCGAGCACTGCGAACACATCCTTGACGTGGATCATCCCGACGACCTCGTCCAGATTTTCGCGGTACACCGGCAGGCGGCTATGCCCCGCCTCGGCAAATTGCGCGACGATTTCGGCAAAGCTGGCGCTTTCGGGGATCGCGATGATGTCGGCGCGCGGGACCGCGACATCGTCGACCGTCTGTTCGCCAAAATGGAGCAGGTTGCGCAGCATCTTGCGCTCGATCGGTGACATATCGCCGACGATATTGCTGCCGCGCCGGTCGTGCCCCTCTTCCTCGGCCTCGTCGATGACCTCTTCGATCTGTTCGCGCAGCGACGGTTCCTTGTCGCCGCCGAACAGCAATGTCCGCAGCCCGGCCCACAGGCCGGATCTACTGTCCTCTTCCGATCGGCTGGAAGATCCCTGGTCGTCGGGCATATAGGTCGCGGTTCCTCTGTTAATCCTGATCCGCATATGGATTGGCGATGCCCAGCGATGCAAGCGCTTTCACTTCCAAGGCCTCCATTGCCCCGGCGCTCGCATCATCGCCATGATCATAGCCGAGCAGATGCAGGGTCCCGTGGACGATCAGATGCGTCGCATGATCGCCGGTCGAAATCCCCTTTTCTTCGGCCTCGCGCGCGCAGGTTTCGCGAGCGAGCACGATGTCGCCGAGCAGGATTTCGCCGTCGTCGCTGTTCGCCAAACCTTCGAGCAGGTCGGCCTGGACCTGCGGAAAGGACAGCACGTTGGTCGGCTTGTCCTTGCCGCGAAAATCGCGGTTCAGCGTCTGGACTTCGGCATCGTCGGAAAGCCGCACCGCGACCTCGACCAGCGGGGCCGCATTGGCCAGCGCTGCGTACGGCGTCAGCGCCAGTGCCGCGGTCACCGCTTCCGCGGCGCGCGTTTCCCAATCGAGCGGATCGGGCCAAGGCGTCGCCTCATGGGTCTCGACGACTAGCACGGCCCGATCCTGTCGGTTCGCAGCATTCGGTAACACCGCCCCGCGTGCGACCCCACGGTTGCGGGCAGGAATGGCCCCGCAGTTTCGACAATCGGCATCATCGCGGTCGGCTACCCGGTTACGATGGGCAGGAACAGCGTTTTTTGAGCGATCAGGGCTTCGGCTGCGGCGCGCATTGGCTTTGGTCGCCCGCGCGGCACGCGGCGGCGGCGGCCTCCCATTTCCTATAGGCCTCCCTGGCCTTGCGCTCATTTTCGGCGATCAGCGCCTCGCGGTCGGCCAGCGCCTTGCGATACGCAGCCTCCTTCGCCGCTTGCTCGTCGGCAATCCGCTTTTTCTGCGCTTCATATTCGGCGATCTCCCGCTTCGCGGTTTCCGCCTGCTGCGCATTGAGCGCGCTGGTCGCGGCCTGCTCCTCGGCCGATGGTGCTTTCGAGGCCGCAGTTACCGCGGTATCGGGCTTGGCAACTGGCGCCTTCGCTGCCCCTTCACGCGTGTAGAACAGGCTGGACCCGCTTTCGGTCATGCGCTTTTTCACCGGGTCGATCGTCAGCGTGCAGGCGCGTTCGCGGCGGACCACAGTGCCGCTTGCCGTGCGGTCGTAGGTCGCGCAGGTCGCCTTGAGCTTGCAGCTGCGGTCGCCGCCCTCGCGATAGATGCCGGTAAATTTGGTCTGCCCCTTGGGCCACCAGCCCTCGGGATGGTTGAACAGCAGCGCGTTGCCGCCGGGGCCGTTCTTGAAGACATGAACTCCGACAATCGGCACGTTCGCGCCGTCGCTGCGCCGCCAGTCGCCCTCGACATCCTCGCGGCTGCACATCGCCTCGGCCGCCATCGGCGCCGAGCGCGTCCAGACGCGATCGGAGATGAACATCTGCGACCCGCCCTCGACCTTCAGCGTATTTTTCGCGGGGTCGATCACCAGCTTGCACGCGTTCGCCGACGACAGGTTCGACCCGCATTGCGCGTCAAAGGTGCAGCTGTCGCCAACCTGCCGAATCCGCGACACGACGACCGTGCCGTCGCCGTAAGGCGCCGACGCAAAACCGCGCGTCGATCCGACCGGCGCGCTGGCGCCGCGTTCGGCAGCGAAGACGATCTGCACCTGCGGTTTCTGTGCGCCCTCACCCTTGCGTTGCCACGCACCGATATAGGCGTCGGATTTGCATTGTTGGGCCATGACCTGCGGCGCGCTCGCCTTCCCGATGGTCATCCGCCCTTCGCTTGTCACGCCGCCACCTCGAGCTGGCTTGCAAACAGGTTGCGGCAGCGAAGCGATTTCGAAACCATATTTGCGGGCCAGCGCCCTTAAAAAGGCATAGCCATCATCACAACCATACCTTCCATCCAGCGAGAAAGTATAGCGGACATCGACGGGCTGTGATGAAATCCCTTCGGGCGCGTCAAATGACACGTAGAGGAGCTGTGGCGAGGGATCGAAGCCAATTTTATATCGGCCCCCAAGTGACCACTCCCCATTTGCAACTACATTAACTGGATACTTGTCGATTGTCACATCGCGCAGTGTATCGAGATCGAACTCCGCGCCGGTATCGACCTGCGCCAGCACTACAGCCGCCGCACCTGCTAGCCCCAATGCAAGGAATATCCGTCCGATCATCGCCGTCCCCCCCGAGCAACTCGTTCTGATCGCGATCCTAATATCGCTTCGGGCAGCCGCAACGTGCAAAACGAAAAGTATCAAATTTTTCCAAAGCTGTCGGCATCACCGCCACCTTGGCAAACGGCGTCAGTGCATATGTTTGAGCTTGTCGGGATTTCGCATCACATAAATGCCGGTGACCTTGCCGTCCTCGATCTCGAGCGCGGTCGTCTGGAGCTCGCCGTCGGCCTCGCGCGTGACGAAACCGGGCAGGCCGTTGATCGTGCCGGTGTGGACCAGCGTCGAGCCATATTTGCGCAGCAGCACCGCGACGCTGCGATGCACCTTCATCACCAGCGCCTTGCCAAGGATCGGGATCGCCGCGGCGGGGCGCTTGCCGCCGCCGTCGGCCCACATTCCGACATCGGCAGCGAGCATCGCGCCGAGTGCCGCCATATCGCCGCTGCGCGACGCCTCGAAAAAGGCGTTGGCGATTTCCAGCCCGCGCTGCTTCTCCAGCTTGTAGCGCGGGCGCGCGTCGCGGACGTGCGCGCGGGCGCGCGCTGCAAGCTGGCGCGTCGCACCGGGATCGCGGTTGATCGTTTTCGCCACCTCGTCGAAACCGACCCCGAAAACATCGTGGAGGAGGAAGGCGGCGCGCTCGAGGGGGGAGAGCCGTTCGAGCGCGAGCATCAGCGGAAGCGTGACATCGTCTTCCTCCTCCTCCTCGACCAGCGGATCGGGCAGCCACGGACCGATATAGGTCTCGCGCCTGCTCCGCGCCGATTTGAGCTGGTCGAGGCAAAGCCGCGTCACGGTGCGGCGAAGGAACGCGGCGGGCTCGCGCACGACGCTGCGATCGGTACCGAGCCAGCGGAGGAAGGCATCCTGCACGACATCCTCGGCATCGGCGACCGAGCCAAGCATACGGTACGCAACGCGGGTGAGGAGCGGGCGCAGCGGGTCGAAACTGACCGCCGCGTCCGCTGCATCCTGCGAGCCCTGCGCGGTCATCAGGCCGCCTTGGTCGCCGGCATGTCGTACCAAAGGTCGAAACCCACCGCGAGGCGGTTCCAGCCATTGATGACGTTGATCATCAGGGTAAGGTTCACCTGTTCCTCCGCCGTGAAATGCGCTTCGAGTCCTTCTTTCGCGGCCTGCTGTGTGTGACCGGCGGACAGGCGGGTCAAGGCGTCGGTCCACGCCAGCGCGGCGCGTTCGCGGGGCGTATAGACCGGCGCCTCCGGCCACGCGGCGAGCAGATGGAGCCGTTGTTCGGTTTCGCCCGCGGCGCGCGCCTCGATGCTGTGCATGTTGATGCAATTGGCGCAGCCGTTGACGATCGACGCGCGGAGCTTGACCAGCTCGATCAGGCTTTTTTCAAGGCTGTCCTGTGCCGCGAGCGACAGGCCCATCCACTGTTTCATCAGCTGCGGGGCGGCGGCGAAGGGATCGGTTACGACGGTCATGACGTGTCTCCTTTGGTTGCGAAGTACCGGCTTGACGCGGCACGACCGGCGGCTGTGACATGACAGACGAAAATATTTCGCGCGGAGGCAAAAATCCGATAGCCTGCTCACCTCGACAATGAGGAGGAGGGGTCCAATCATGAAGTTTCTCGATGGTTTCGGCGAACAGGCCTATGCGCTGCTGCGCATCATCGCGGGTCTGTTGTTCATGGCGCATGGGGTGCAGAAATTCTTCAACTTCCCGGCTGATTTTCCCTATCCGCTCAATCCGATGCTGTACGCTGCCGGCGCGATCGAACTGATCGCCGGGGCGCTGATCGCGATCGGCCTGTTCACCCGCCCCGCGGCTTTCATCGCCAGCGGCATGTCGGCGGTTGGCTATTGGGTCGCACACGGGCTGCAAAGCCCCTTCCCGATCGCCAATGGCGGCGAAACGATCGCGCTCTACTGCTTCATATTCCTGTTCATCGCGACGCGCGGCGCAGGGATCTGGAGCGTCGAGGGGATGAAGAAATAGCCAATGTGAGCGGGGTTGGTGGCGGCGTTCGGTCGAAGAAGACGTCGCCGATCCTCCCCCGACGGGGGAGGGGGACCACCCGAAGGGTGGTGGAGGGGCACGCGAGGTTTGCGCGGCGCTCAACCGGATGCGCTGCACTTTTTAGACGTGCGAGCGGTGGAGCACGACTTCGGCGGCAAGGCAAACCGATGGTGCCCCTCCACCAGCTTCGCTGGTCCCCCTCCCCGTTCCGGGGAGGATCGGCAACGTCAGCTCCCCACGCCTAACGGGCCGCCTTAGCTCCCCGGTCCCTCATAAGCCTCGACGATCCGCCCGACGATCGGGTGGCGGACGACGTCGGCGCTCGTGAAGCGGCTGACGTTGATCCCTTCGAGCCCCTCGAGCCGCGCGACCGCGTCGGCGAGGCCCGAGGTCGCGGGGATCGGCAGGTCGACCTGTTTGGGGTCGCCACAGATCACCATCCGGCTATTCATGCCGAAGCGGGTCAGGAACATCTTCATCTGCGGGATCGTCGTGTTCTGCGCCTCGTCGAGGATGATGAAGGCGTCGGCCAGGGTGCGCCCGCGCATGAAGGCGAGCGGCGCGATCTCGATCTCTCCGCTTGCGATCCGGCGTTCGACCTGTTCGGCGGGTAGGCAGTCGTGCAAGGCATCGTAGAGCGGCCGCAGGTACGGATCGACCTTTTCCTTCATGTCGCCGGGCAGGAAGCCGAGCTTCTCCCCCGCCTCGACCGCGGGGCGCGAGAGGATCAGGCGCTGGACGCTGCCGGTGATGAGCTGCGCCACCGCCTGCGCCACCGCGAGATAGGTCTTGCCCGTCCCTGCCGGGCCGAGCGCAAAGATCACGTCGTCGCGTGCCAGCGCCTTCATATAGGGAACCTGCGACGGGGCGCGCGGGACGATCGTCTTTTTGCGCGTGCGGATCATCACCGTCGGCGCTTCATCCTTGTCGTGGCGGATGATGCCGTCGAGCGTCGGCTGCGCCGACATCGCGATCACCCCGTCGACCATGCCTGCATCGACCTCCTGCCCCTTTTCGATGCGGTCATACAGGTCGGTGAGGACGTCGCGTGCGCGCGCCGCCGCTTCGGCCTCGCCCTCGATCTGGACCCGGTTCCCGCGCGCCGAGATATAAACGCCGAGGCGGTTTTCGATGCTGACCAGGTTGCGGTCGAACTCGCCGAACAGAATGCCCAACAGCTGCGTTCGCTCGAACTCCGCGGTCAATCGGACGCGGTCGCCGGGTTCGGCGGGGGTCGAGGCAGTCAGCGGGCGTTTGGACATATGGGCAAGTCACCTAAGCTAAGATTGATCCTGTGTACTCCCGCGAAGGCGGGAGTCCATCACCGATAGTTTCGGAATTCGACAGAAGCCGTTGGAGTGTGTCTTCGGGGAGACAGCTTCCGCCAGCCGCACTAGGCGACCGGCTCCATAAGGGCTTCGGCCGCCACGCTGTTGGCGCCCGCCGACACGATCCGCACATCGATCATGTCGCCAATCGCCAGGCCCGGTGCGGTGACATGCGCCGACTGGAGCCACGGCGTCTTGCCGATCAGCTGGCCATCGAGCTTGCCCTTGCGTTCGAGGAGCAGGCGCGTCGTGCGTCCGACGGTCGCCTCGTTGAACGCCTGCTGCTGTTCATTGAGCAGCGCCTGCAACCGCTGGAGGCGATCGTTCATCACCTCTTCGGCGATCTGGTCCGCCATCGTCGCCGCGGGCGTTCCGGGACGACGCGAATATTTGAAGCTGTACGCCATGGCGTAACGCGTCTCGTGAATGAGATCGAGCGTCGCCTGGAAATCTCCCTCGCTCTCGCCGGGGAAGCCGACGATGAAATCGCCCGAAATCGCGATGTCGGGGCGCGCCGCGCGGACGCGTTCGATGACGCGCAAATAGCTTTCGCTGCTATGGCTGCGATTCATCGCGGCGAGGATACGGTCGCTGCCCGCCTGCACCGGCAGGTGGAGAAAGGGCATAAGCTTGTCGACCTCGCCATGCGCGGCGATCAGCCCGTCGGTCATGTCATTGGGGTGGCTGGTCGTGTAGCGGATGCGTTCCAGCCCATCCTCGCGCGCCAGTTCGCGGATCAGCCCGTCGAGGCCGATCGCCCTGCCCCGTTCATCCTCGCCGTCCCACGCATTGACGTTCTGGCCGAGCAGCGTGATCTCGCGCGCGCCGCCTGCGATCAGCGCGCGGGCCTCAGCGATCAGATCGGCGAAGGGTCGGCTGATCTCGGCGCCGCGCGTATAGGGCACCACGCAATAGGTGCAGAATTTGTCGCAGCCTTCCTGCACCGTCAGGAAGGCGGTCGGGCGCTGTCCGTCGGCGCGCGCCGGCAGCGCGCCGAACTTGCTCATCGCCGGCATGTCGAGATCGACCGCCTTCTCGCCGCGCGCGGCGCGCGCGATCAGATCGGGCAGGCGGTGATAGGCTTGTGGGCCGACGACGACATCGACGCTCGGGGCGCGGCGCGCGATTTCGGCGCCTTCGGCCTGCGCGACGCAGCCCGCGACGGCGATCGTCGGCGTGCTGCCATCGGCGCGCTTCAACCGGCCAATGTCCGAATAGACTTTCTCCGCCGCCTTTTCGCGGATGTGGCAGGTGTTGAGCACGACCAGGTCGGCGTCGGCACCGTCGGCAGCGGCGACATAGCCTTCGGCGCCCAGCATCTCGGCCATGCGTTCGCCGTCATAGACGTTCATCTGGCAACCGAAGGATTTGACGTGAAAGGTCTTGGCGGTGGTGGGGGAGTCGGATTTCATCGGCGCGCTATAGGCGATGCCGCGGCGCGGCGGAAGTCGCCGCGATTCGGGCCGCTATCGCCGCGCGTGCGGCCTCGTTGATCGCCTTGCGGTCGCGCTCGGCCTCGTCGGGCAACGGGTCAAGATAATGGATCGTCAGCGGAATCGGCCGCTTGCGCGCCAGCAGCCGCTTGAAATTATCGAGCCCCGATTCGGGGTCGAGCCAGGCGATGTCGTTTGCCTGCGAACCATAATCGAGGAACACCGGCTGGACCTGCAAATTGGGCGGCGTCGGGATGATCGCCTGGAACAGCGAGGCGCGGAAGGGCAGCAGCCCGTCGCCGGGTCCGGTCGTACCCTCGGGAAACAGCGTCACCGGGCGTCCGCGCGCGAGGGCGTCGCGCAGGCTGTTCGCCTGGCTGTGTATGTCGCGTTTCGCTTCGCGCTGGACATAGATGGTGCTGTTCTGGTCGGCGAGCCAGCCGACGAGCGGGGTCGTTTTCACCTCGGCTTTCGACACGAAGGCCGAGCGCGCGGCGCCGCCGAGCGCCAATATATCGAGCCAGCTGACATGGTTGGATACGAACAGGACGTCGCGGCGAAGCCGGGTGCCGGTGGTCCGGATGCGCAGCCCGGCGATCCAGCCGACCGCATTGAGGAACGCCATGACCATCGGCGAAGGCCGGCCCACGGCACGGTAAAGCAGGTGCGGGACGATCAGGAACAGCAGCGCCAGCACCATCAGGGTCAGGCGGGCGACGGTTCGCCAGGTGATCGCAGCGCGATCAGTCGCGCTTGCGATCGATGGCGACACCATAAAGCTCCATGCGGTGGTCGACGAGGCGGAAGCCCAGCCGTTCGGCGATGACCTTTTGCAAGGCTTCGAGTTCGGGATCGACGAATTCGATGACCTTGCCCGTTTCGACATCGATCAGGTGATCGTGATGCGCTTCGGGCGCGGCTTCGTAGCGCGAACGGCCGTCGCCGAAATCGTGGCGGTCGAGAATTCCCGCCTCTTCGAACAGGCGCACGGTGCGATAGACGGTGGCGATCGAGATGCCGCTGTCGATCTTCGACGCGCGCTCGTACAGCGTTTCGACGTCGGGATGATCTTCGGAATCCGAGATCACGCGCGCGATGATGCGACGCTGCTCGGTAATGCGCAGCCCCTTTTCGTGGCACAGGGCTTCAAGGTCGATGGTACCGGACATGCTGGCCTTTCCTGCAAGATGCAGCCGCGTCTTTTATATTCAGACTGTATAGGGGCGACCCCGCGATAGGACAAGGGCGGCACCCCGCGGCACCGCCCCTCTCCTCGCGATCAGTCGATGCCCAAAGGGTCAGGCTTTGACCTTGCGCTTGCGTCCGCCGCCACGGCCCTTGGTGCCAAGGCCGATTTCCTTCGCCAGCGCGCGGCGCCGTTCGGCATAGTTCGGCGCGACCATCGGATAGTCGGCGGGCAGTCCCCATTTCGTGCGATAATCGTCCGGGGTCATGCCATAATGCGTCATCAGGTGGCGGCGCAGCATCTTCAATTTCTTGCCGTCTTCCAGGCAAATGATGAAGTCGGGTTTTACCGAAGCGCGGACCGATACGGCGGGGACCAACTTTTCCTCGACGACCGGCGTCGAGCCAAGACCGGTCAACGCGGCGTGGACATTATTGATCAGCAAAGAAAGATCGGAAATCGCGACGCTGTTGTTGCTGACATGCGCGGCGACGATGTCGGCTGTCAGTGTAACGAGCATTTCGCTGGTATCATTTTGGTCGGACATGAGACTATTCCTTATTGTTTTGACCCAGAAGCTGGACAGCGAACATTGGAATTCCTGTTGCGCCAATTACAATGTTGCCACTTTGCGCACGATCGCGCAACAACCGATCAGTTGCTACCGGTTACCGGCGATGTTCGCCGCATCGTAATCGCATCGCGCATCTTGCCGTCTTGACCGCGATAATAAGCGGCCCGCCGACCGACTTCCGAAAATCCGCTGCGCGAATATAAATGCACCGCGTCATTATCGGCGCGCATTTCCAGAAAATAGTCATCGGCGCCTTGCGCCGCGGCCCAGGCCTGCCAGTCCTGCATCAACAATCTGCCGATCCCGCGGCCGCGCCAGGCCGGGTCGACCGCGAGCAGCAGCAGCTCGCTTTCGGGTCCGGCGATCCGCGCCGCCGAAAAGCCGCAGGGCTGGTCGCCGTCCCACGCAAGGCAAACGCGCGCCGACGGCAAGGCGAACAAGGTGAGCAACTGCGCGCCGCTCCACGCTTCGCCATAGGCCGGCTCGAAAGCGGCATCCATCACCCGCATCACCGCGGCCAGATCCGCCACGCGGGCGGTGGCGAGGCAGATGTCGCCGGTCATGCCGTCGCCATCGGCTTGGCGTCGGGCGCGCGGCCATAGATCGGGCTGGGCTGATCGAGCAGCGCCGCGCGTGGCAGGTGCACGAAAGCGCGCGCATCGGGCAGCGTCGCGAGCGCGCGGCCGCTGCCCCGAAGCGCGACAAATTGTTCGGCGCGGTTGCCCACGATCAGTTCGTCGGCGAGCGCCGCGGCGGCGCCCGGCAGCAGCGAGCGAAGATCGGCGCGCGGCGACAGGTCGGCGGCAAACGGCTGGACGAACCATTGCCCGTGCCCGCCCTCCATCACGACGAGCGCACCACCCGCTGCGGCGATCGCGTCAGCCGCGGCCGCGGCCACCAGCGCCAGCGTCGAAAAGCCTTGCACCGGAACCTGCCAGCCCAGGGCCAGCCCACGCGCCGCGGCCACGCCGATGCGCACCCCGGCAAAGCTGCCCGGCCCGCAGCCGACGGCGATCGCGTCGGCCTTGCCGCCAACGACGAGCTCGGCGATCAGCGGTACCAGCCGCTCGGCGTGGCCGCGGCCGATCACGGCGTGGCGAAAATCGACAATATCCGTGCCCTCGATCAGCGCCACCGAACAGGCCTCGCTAGCCGAATCGATCACCAACTGGCGCATATGGCCCGGAAATTCCGGCTCAGGCGATACGATTGAAGCGATCGAAATCCGGACGCGGGCTGCGCTCGAAGATCGTCGCCGGATCGCCATAGCCAAGCGTCGAGATGAAGTTGCTCTTCACGCTCGGCTGATCGGCAAAAAAGGCTTCATCGACCGCGGCATTGTTGAAACCCGACATCGCGCCGGTGTCGAGACCCAGCGCGCGCGCAGCCAGAATGAAGTAGGCGCCTTGGAGGCTGGAATTGCGAAACGCCGTCGCTTTCGCCAGCTCGTCATTGCCGACGAACCAGCTGCGGGCATCGGTGTGCGGGAAAAGTTCGGGCAGATTCTCGTAGAATTCAAGGTCCATGCCGATGATCGCGGTGACCGGCGCGGCGAGGATCTTTTCCGCATTGGCGGGCATCGCCAGCGCGGCAAGCTTTTGCTTCGCGGCGTCCGACGTGCACCAGATGATCCGCGCCGGCAGGCAATTGGCGCTGGTCGGACCAAATTTCATCAGATCCCAGATCGCGTGCAACTGCGCGTCGGAAACGGGCCGGTCGAGATAGCCGTTATAGGTGCGCGCGGTACGAAACAGCTGGTCGAGGGCGCTGTCGGATAGCGGCTCGCTCATGGGCTAACTCCTCGGTGGAAAATGGGTCAGACGGCGTGAACCGCCGTTACCTCGGGAACATAATGTTTCAAGAGCGATTCGATGCCGTTCTTGAGCGTCGCCGACGAGGAGGGGCAACCGGCGCAGGCGCCCTGCAGCTTCAGATACACATTGCCCTTGTCAAAACCCCGATAGACGATGTCGCCGCCGTCGTTGGCGACCGCGGGACGCACGCGCGTTTCGATCAGTTCCTTGATCTGTTCGATGATGTCGGCATCGGCGGGATCGTCGGCAAAGTCGGCGCCATCCTCGGGCGGCACGGCAAAGTCGGCGCTGACGACGTTGAACAGCGGCACACCGGCAAGGAAATGATCCATCAAAATGCCTAGCACATCGGGCTTCAGGTCGCTCCAGCCAACGTCCGGCGCCGCGGTGACCGACACGAAATCGCTGCCAAAGAATACGCCGGTCACATCGCCCAGCGAAAACAGCGCGCTCGCCAGCGGCGACGCCTCGGCCTCTTCGGGGCTGGCAAAGTCACGGGTTCCCGATGTCATCACCGCCTGGCCGGGCAAGAATTTGAGCGTCGCGGGATTGGGCGTCGATTCGGTTTCGATCAGCATGGGGTGCATGTGGGACGCCATCGCGCTTTGTGCAAGCCGATTGGCCGCGCTAAACGTAGCGCATGCGCCGCTTCGCCCACTTTGCAGCCCTCGACTGGTCGGGCGCGCGCGGACCCCGGCAGCGCGGGATCGCGCTGGCGGTGGCGAGCGGCACCGGCGCGCCCCAACTGGTGCGTCCCGGCCATATCTGGTCGCGCGCCGAAATCCTGGCATGGTTGCAGCATGTCGCCGCATCGCGCGCCGACATGCTGATCGGTTTCGACTTTTCGGCGGCATTCGCCTTTGCCGATTGCGACGCCTATTTTCCGCAGTGGGACTTGAGCCCGAACAACCTGCCCGCGTTGTGGGCACTCGTTGAGCGGCTGACGCGGTCCGACCTGCATTATCAGATCGACGGATTCCTGAGCCACCGCGACGCCCGCCGACATTTCCGCCACGCGCGCGGCGACGTCGGCGACCTGTTCGCCCCGGGCGCGGGACGGCTGCGCGTCGTCGAGCAGCATCAGCGCGCGACCCGGCAGGCGGCGAGCGTCAGCAATTTCAACCTGGTCGGCGCGGCGCAGGTCGGCAAGGCAAGCCTTGCGGGGATGCGGCTGCTTCACCGCTTGCACCCCGCCCTGCCGCTGTGGCCCCTCGATCCTGTACCCGGCAGCGGTCCATTGCTCGTCGAAATCTACACCGGCGTCGCGGCGCGCGCAGCCGGGATCGCGGCGGGCCGCAGCAAGATCCGCGACGGCGCCGCGCTCGACGCGGCCTTGGCGGCGCTGGGCTCGCCCCCGGTCGGGGTGACCGGGCCGATCAGCGATCATCCCAGCGACGCCCTGATGACCGCCGCCTGGCTGCGCGCCGTCGCGGGCGAAGGTGCGTGCTGGTCGCCCGCGCCGCTCACCGAAGCGCTCGCCAGGACCGAGGGCTGGACCTTTGGCATCGTCTGACGATTTGTCGCCCTCGGCATCGGTGCGATGTCCGCTGTTTCCATCCACCGAAAAAATGCTTAGGGGAACGCGAGCGCCGGCTTAGCTCAGTTGGTAGAGCACCTGATTTGTAATCAGGGGGCCACGGGTTCGAATCCTGTAGCCGGCACCACAAGCAGTTGTGGCACTGCGCGCATCGCCCGCCTGTTCCATATGAACGGATAGCGCCTATCGCTCCCGCCCGCGCCGACGCGGCCCAAGCAAGGCCGAATTCAACTTTTTTAAAGTTAATACATTGGCTTTTGTCATAAACTTGGGCGACACCACGTGAAATTGGGGCACGATTGGGCAAGCGACAGACGCAATGGGGCAGCGGGCGGACCCGGATTGGGACGAAATATTCATGCAGGCGGCGTTGCAGCCTGACATGTGGCTGGGCGCGCTCGACGCGCTCGCCAGCCAGACAGGTTCGGGACACGGCCAGCTGATCGGCGTCGGCGGCGCGCGCGAGATTCCGTTCAACATCGTCACCAACTTCAGCACCGATCTGATCGATCATTTCGCCGTCAGCGGCTGGGGTGCCGAAACCCACAACTTCCGCGTCGCCGCTTCCAACCGCCACATCGAGCGCGGTTTTTACGATCCGGTCCTGTTCGAAGAACATTACGATCAGGTCATCCCGCAGCTTGCCTCGTCCGACTATCTCGACTGGTGCGAAGAAATCGGCATTCCCTTTGGATGCCAGACCAATTTGGTGATCGACAATTTCGGGATCGTCGGCCTCGCGACCTTGCGCGATCGCAAGGACGGGCGGACGACCGCCGCGCAGCGCAAGATTTTTGCCAGCGGCGCCAAGGCGGCGCGGCGCGCCGTGCGCTTGCAGGAAAAGCTGGAGGGCGAGCAGGCCAAGCTGCTGGCCGGCGCCTTCGACGCGATCCAGGTCAGCGCTTTCATCATCGACGTGCGCGGTCAGTTGCTCGCCCACAGCATCGGCGCCGACGCCATGCTGGCGGCGGGCGACGTCCGGGTGGCGGGGCGGTCGATCGATGCGCCGGGCGCCCCCTTCACCCTGCGCCAGACCGTCCAGGCGCTGACCGCGGACGGCGGCCTCGACCATATGCGGACGCAAATCATCACCGCCGAGAACCGCCCGCCGCTGATGATCGAAGGCTTTCGTCTGCCCGAACGCGAATGGTCGCTCGGCAAATTGCCGCATGCGATCCTGATCGCCAACGGCCCACGGCGCGATCGCGCCGGGGTGACCCAGTATCTGAGCGCGATCTACCGTCTGAGCCCCGCCGAAGCCGATATCGCGGTGCGCCTGTTCGAAGGCAAACCGCGTGCCCGGATCGCGGCGGAACGCGGCGTGACGGCCGAAACGCTGCGCGGGCAGATCAAGCAAATCTATCTGAAATGCGGCGTCGACAGCGAAGCGGCATTGATGCGGCTGCTGGCGCCGATCTTAAGTTGACCATCCCCCAACAGGGGGATGATCGCATCATACCGCCGAAATAAGGGTCCATTTGCAAGGACTAAGGGGGGCCATCCCTTCGGCCGCATCGCGCTGGATTCGTTCCGGACGACCCGCGATGCGTCGAAGGGGTCGGGCCCAAAAAATTCCTGTCGTTCGACGCGACCCCGAACGGCAGGGCGAGGGTCCTCATCATCGTGTGCGGCCTGGAAGGGCTCCGCCGTTATGCGGCGGAGCCCTTTTCGGTTCAGCCAGTCACGCGGCCGCGGGCAGCTTGTCGAGCAGCTTGTCGAGGGTGATCGGATAGTTGCGGGTGCGGATGCCTGTGGCGTTGTAAACCGCGTTGGCGACCGCCGCCCCGACCCCGCAGATGCCGAGTTCGCCGACGCCCTTTGCCTTCATCGGCGACGTTGTCGGATCGGTTTCGTCGAGGAAGATCACCTCCTGATGCGGGATGTCGGCATGGACCGGTACTTCGTACCCGGCGAGGTCGTGATTGACGAAAAAGCCGAAGCGCTTGTCGACCGCAAGTTCCTCCATCAGCGCCGACCCCGCCCCCATCGTCATCGCGCCGATCACCTGGCTGCGCGCCGCCTTTGGGTTGAGGATGCGCCCCGCGGCGCACACCGCAAGCATACGGCGGATGCGGATTTCGCCGGTCGCGGCATGAACCCCGACCTCGACAAAATGCGCACCAAAGGTCGATTGCTGATATTTTTCGGCAAGATCGCCATAATCCATCTTGTCCTCGGCGACGATTTCGCCGTCCTTGGCCGCGTCGCCCAGCGCCACGCTCTGCCGTCCCGCCTTGACCTTGCCGTCGGCGAACACCGCATCGACCGGGTTCATGCCGAGCTTTTGCGCCACCGCCTCGCGCAGCTTGACGCACGCGGCATAGACGCCGGCGGTCGAGCTGTTCGCACCCCACTGGC
Organism: Sphingopyxis microcysteis; assembly: GCF_012274265.1. GTDB lineage: Bacteria > Pseudomonadota > Alphaproteobacteria > Sphingomonadales > Sphingomonadaceae > Sphingopyxis > Sphingopyxis microcysteis. Next base: position 108,526 of record NZ_JAANYY010000002.1, on the reverse strand, counting down.
CGCCCGATCCGGCCGACACCGGGAACGCCGAATCGCCAAGCTTCACGACCACCTTGTCGAGCGGCAGGCCCATCATTTCGGCGGCGGTCTGGGCGATGATCGTGTAGGTGCCGGTGCCGATATCGGTCATGTCGGTTTCGACCGTCACCACGCCCGATCTGTCGAGCCGCACGCGCGCCGCCGACGGGCCGTTGAGGTTGTTGCGGAACGCCGCGGCGACCCCCATGCCGACCAGCCATTGGCCATCGCGGCTCGCCCCCGGTGTCGTGCTGCGCTTGGCCCAGCCGAATTTGTCGGCACCGATTGTCATGCATTCGTTGAGCTGGCGCTGCGAAAAGGGACGGCTCGGCTTTTTCGGGATCGACCTGGGTGTCGTTGATGATGCGGAACCGGATCGGATCGAGACCCAATTTTTCCGCCATCTCGTCGACCGCGACTTCGAGCGCCATCATCCCGGGTGCTTCGCCCGGCGCGCGCATCGCATTGCCTTCCGGCAAATCGAGCACCGCGAGCCGCATCGCGGTCATCCGGTTCGCGCCCGCGTACAGCAGGCGCGTTTGCCCGACCGCGGTTTCGGGGCCGCCGCCGGGCAAATCGCCCGACCAGCTTTCGTGACCGATCGCGGTGATCTTGCCATCGGCGGTCGCGCCGATCCGGATTCGCTGGATTGTCGCCGGGCGGTGCGGCGTATTGTTGAACATGAAGGCGCGCGGCAGCGCGACCTTGACCGGCCGCGCCGCCGCCTTGGCGCCGAGCGCCGCGAGCAGCGCATCGGCGCGAATGAACAGCTTGCCGCCGAATCCGCCGCCGACATAGGGCGAATCGAGACGGATATTCTCCCTCGGGATGCCCAGCGTTTTCGCCATGTCGCCCACCGACCAGGCGATCATCTGGTTCGACGTCCACAGCGTCAGCTTGTCGCCGCTCCAGGCGGCGATCGACGCGTGCGGCTCCATCATCGCATGGGCATGGTCGGGGGTGGTGTAGCGGGTGTCGAGTTGCACCGGCGCCGCGGCAAAGGCGCCCGCAAAATCGCCGACGCTGCTGTCCGCCTCGGTCCCGAAGGACGGCGGCGGCTTGACCGCGCTGCCCAGCGCGGCAGCCAGCTCGAACGCTCCCTTGCCGCGCGCATATTCGACCCGCACCAGCGCCGCTGCGGCGCGCGCCTGTTCGAATGTCTCGGCGACCACCAGCGCGATCGCCTGATGATAATGGTCGACCTCCGGACCGCCGAGCAGCTTTGCGGTGTTGAAATTGCCCTTGCCCAGCTTGCCCGCATTGTCGGCGGTCACGATCGCCAGCACCCCGGGCGCGGCACGCGCTTCGTCGAGCTTCATCGACGCAATCCGCCCCTTGGCGATCGCCGACCCGACGACATAGCCATAGGCCTGGTTCGCCGCGACATCGTGCCGTTCATAGGCATAGGGCGCGAGCCCCGTCGTCTTGAGCGGACCATCGATGCGGTTGGTGGGTTTGCCGACCACTTTCAGCTGGTCGATCGGGTTGGTCGTGGCGGGGGTATCGAACTTCATGGCTCAGCCCCTTGCTTGCGCCAGCACCCCGGCGAGCGTGCGCTCGACCAGCGGCAGCTTGTAGGCATTTTCATGGCTCGGCTTGGCATCGGCGAGCAGCGTGGCGGTGACCGCCTTCGCCCCGCGTGGCAGTTCGGCGTCGGCCGCCTCCACCCGCCAGGGCTTGTGGCCGACCCCGCCGAGCGCGACCCGCCCCGACCCGTCCTTCTGCACGATCGCCGCGACCGAAATCAGCGCAAAGGCATAAGAGGCGCGGTCGCGAACCTTTTGATAGATATGCGTGCCGCCGACGGGCTTGGGCAGCGTCACCGCGGTGATCAGCTCGCCCGGCACCAGCACGGTGTCGAGATGCGGGGTGGTACCGGGCGCGCGGTAGAAATCGGCCACGGCAACGCTCCGTTCCTTGCCCGCCGCATCGACGGTTTCGACGCGTGCGTCGAGCGCGCGCATCGCGACCGCCATATCGCTGGGGTGCGTCGCAATGCACGCATCGCTCGCACCGACGATCGCGTGCAGTCGGCTGAACCCGCCGATCGCCGCGCATCCGCTGCCCGGCTTGCGTTTGTTGCACGGCATGTTGGTGTCGTAAAAATAGGGGCAGCGCGTGCGCTGGAGCAGGTTGCCGGCCGTCGTCGCCTTGTTGCGAAGCTGGCCCGACGCGCCCGCGACCAGCGCGCGCGACAACAGGCCATAGTCGCGCCGCACGCGGGGGTCCGACGCCAGATCGGTGTTGCGGACCATCGCCCCGATGCGCAGTCCGCCATCCGTCGTGGGTTCGATCTTGTCGAGCGCCAGCCGACTGACATCGATCAGATGCGCCGGTGTTTCGATCTCCAGCTTCATCAGGTCGAGCAGATTGGTGCCGCCCGCGATGAAGCGTGCGCCTTTCACTTTCGCAAAGGCAGCGGTCGCCGCGGCGGGCGTTTCGACGCGTTCGTAGGTGAAGCTTTTCATGCCTTCCCTCCCGCCACATCGGTGATCGCGTCGATGATGTTCGAATAGGCGCCGCAGCGGCAGATATTGCCGCTCATCCGCTCGCGCAGCTCGCTTGCGGTGACTTTCGGTGTCGCGGTCAGGTCGGCCGTGACGTGGCTCGGAATGCCCGCCTTGATCTCTTCGAGCACCGCGACCGCCGAACAAATCTGCCCCGGCGTACAATAACCGCATTGATAGCCGTCGCGTTCGACAAAAGCGTCCTGCATCGGATGCATCTTGTCCGGCGTCCCCAGCCCCTCGATCGTGGTGATATTCTCACCATCATGCATCACCGCCAGTGTCAGGCAGCTATTGATCCGCCGCCCGTCGACAAGGACGGTGCACGCGCCGCACTGGCCATGATCGCAGCCCTTTTTGGTGCCGGTCAGGTGCAGATGCTCGCGCAGCGCGTCGAGCAGCGACGTGCGCGTATCGAGCTCGAGCTTATGCGCCGTGCCGTTCACCTTGAAAGCGACCGCAGCGGTCGGCGGCGCCGCGGCCGCCGTCTCTCCAGGCGCCGCCGCGGCCCGCGTCGGCAGGGCGGTCACCGCCGCTACCGAAGCGCCCCCGGCGAGTACACCGCGCCGTGAAAAGTCTATATCGCCAGGCGTTCGCATCGCGCGTCCCCGATTCTGTTTCTGGTTACCGATGGGCGGGGTCGCCCACGGGAAGGTCAGGCAGTCGATGCCGCGCGATTCTTATGATTTGCCGCGTCGGCGCAGAAGCTTTCGGATTCGGGAATCAGATTAACATACCGATCGGTCAGCCACCAGATGAACCCGCCGGAACCGCGGCAAGTTCCCCGCGCGCCTGACGAAAGACTTCAATGCTGCCCCAGATGGCGAGCGTCGCCATGATCGCCGCCACCGCCAGATCGGGCCAGCTTTGCCCGGTGCCGAACACGCCCAGCGCAGCGCCCATCACCGCGACATTGCCGATCGCGTCGTTGCGCGAGCAGATCCACACCGATCGCATGTTCGCGTCGCCGGTGCGATAGCGATAGAGCATCAGCGCAACCGCGACATTGGCGGCCAGCGCCAGCGCGCCGATCAGCCCCATGGTTTCGGCGTGCGGCGCCGACCCGTCGATGAACCCCCATACCGCCGAACCCAGCACCCACAGGCCAAAGGCGAGCATCGTCACCGCCTTGACCTGGGCCGCGCGCGCCCGCCACGCAAGCGCCATGCCGGCCACCCCCAGGCTGATCGCGTAATTCGCCGCGTCGCCCAGGAAATCGAGCGCGTCGGCCTGCAGCGCGCGCGAATCCGCCGCGACCCCGGCGACAATCTCGACCCCGAACATCGCGGCGTTGATCAGCAGCGCGGCCCACAGGATGCGCCGCCAGCGCGGGTCGTTGAGCGCGGTCTTGCCGCTGGCACCGGCACAGCAATGATCGGACAAGCGATGGCCTCCTTTGATCTTCGAGTCGGCACCCTATATGCACCCTGTAGCAACTACGGGGTCAAGCCATGAAAATCGGCGAGCTGTCGCGGGCAACCGGGACGAATATCGAAACCATCCGCTATTATGAGCGCATCGGCCTGCTCCCCGCGCCGCATCGCACCGCGGCCAATTACCGTAGCTATTGCGAACCCCACCGTGCGCGGCTGACCTTTGTGCGCCACTCGCGCGACCTTGGTTTTACCATCGATGAAATCCGCTCGCTGCTCGACTTGTCGGACGATCCCGGACGCGATTGCAGCGAGGCCGACCGCATCGCGAGCCGTCATCTGGAGCAGGTCGAGGACAAGATCGCGCAGCTGACGCGGCTCCGCGACGAGCTGACGCGCATCGTCGGGCGCTGCCGCGGCGGTGTCGCGGCGGATTGCCGGGTGATCGAAGCGCTGGGCGATCATCGCCACTGCAAGAGTGCGCACTGAACGCCTCTATTTCTCGTCATTGCGAGCGAAGCGAAGCAATCCAGGGCGGTTTACGCCTACTCTGGATTGCCGCGTCGCTTCGCTCCTCGCAATGACGATCGATTTGCAAGCCGCAACCGGGTTCGCGGCTTGGCGGGAATGACGAAGGGGATGGGACATTTAGGAATAAGGTGGGACGATTCTGTTGCCCGGCTCGTCCCCAGCCGCTGGTATCCGATTCTGTTGCCCGGTTCGGTCCGAACCGCGTTCTATTTGTCTAACCTTAGGCCGTGAGGCTTATCGGTTAGGCAGCCAGAGCGAGTGCTTCGTTATCGTTAGCACCTATTGGTTTTGAGCCTTGAACGGGTTACTCAGCCCGGAAGAAAATATCGTCTTTGAACACACGTCGATCCTGGTTCGGCCCCGTCAGAAGCCCGCGCCGCTGTCGCAACCACGGGTTTGTGGTGGAGCCGCCGGGTACTGCCCCCGGGTCCGCTGTGTCTATTCCACGACACCATTTATCCTCATAGTCGGCCGAAACCGACAGGGACTATATAGGGTGGGTGCGCACCGAATGAAAGGGTACGCAACACTTCCTTGACCGTTCGCATCGAGCGAAGTCGAGATGCCGTGAGGCCGAACACCCGCGCGGGGTGTCTCGACTTCGCTCGACACGAACGGATTTGGGCTATTTCTTCCGCAATTCGTCGCGGATTTCGGTGAGCAGGTCGACCTGCGTCGGCCCGGCCTCGGGCATCGCGATGAACTTGCTCGCCTGCCGCACCAGCAGGAAGACGACGAACGCCAGCAGGATGAAATTGATGATCGCAGTGACGAAGCTGCCCAACGCCATGACATTGGCGCCGGTCGCCTTCGCGGCGGCAAGCGTCATGTCCGCGGTCACTTTTTCGCCGCCCGACAGGACCAGATATTTGTTGGTGAAATCGACCCCGCCGCCGGTGATAAAGCTGATAAAGGGCATCAGCACGTCATCGGTCAGCGATTTGACGATCGTCCCGAATGCCGCGCCGATGATGACGCCGACGGCCAGCCCCATCACATTGCCCTGATTGAGGAATGCCTTGAAATCCTTGATCATGTGTTCACCCCTTGCTGGCCGCTACGCCTTGAATGCGCAGAGTGCATGACACGAATATCGCCGTCAATGATTGCGGGCGGCGGGGCGTCTTACTATATTAAGGCAGTTGGCGCGGCGCCGTGCCGCGCGGAGGGAGTGTTTGACCCATGACTTTCCGTTCTGCCCGCTGGATGATTATCCCCGTCGCAGCCGTGTCGCTGTCCGCGTGCGGCATCAACAGCGTCCCCACCAAGGAAGAAGCCGCCAAGGCGAAATGGGCGAATGTCGAGGCCGCGTACCAGCGCCGCGCCGACCTGATCCCCAACCTTGTCGAAACCGCCAAGGGCGCCGCGCAGATCGAACAATCGACGCTGGAAGGCGTCATTCAGGCGCGCGCGTCAGCGACGCAGGTCAAGCTCAGCACCGACGATCTTGACGACCCCGCGAAGGTTCAGGCGTTCCAGCAGGCGCAGGGCCAGGTTACCAGCACGCTCAGCCGCCTGCTCGCGACGGTCGAATCCTATCCGACGCTCGCGAGCCAGCAGCGTTTTGCCGACCTGATGACCCAGCTCGAAGGTACCGAAAACCGCATCAACGTGTCGGTGCAGGACTATAATGGCGCGGTGCAGGATTATAACACGACGATCCGCACCTTCCCCGACATCATCGGCGCCAAGATCGTCCATGGCGCCAAGCCGATGACCCCGTACAAGGCGATTACGCCGAACGCCAATCAGGCGACGAAGGTCGATTTCGGCAGCTAAGGCGACCAAGATGATCTCTTTTCCGTTCGCCCTGAGCTTGTCGAAGGGCCGTTCTTTCTTTCGACCACAGAAAGAGGAAGAACGGTGCTTCGACGGGCTCGGCACGAACGGAGTTTTGCGGCGCAAGAATAGACCTGCTGCCTTGGCGGTGTGGGTGGTGGCCATCGCCGCAGCGCTCGCGATGCCCGCCGCCGCGCAAACTTTCCCGAAGCTCGCGGGCAATCCCGTCGTCGATCAGGCCGATATCATCCCGGCGGGCGAAGAAGCGGCGCTCAACGCGCAGTTGCTGGAGCTCGAAAAAACCACCGGTCACCAGCTGGTGGTTGCGACGGTAAACGATCTCGAAGGCCGCGATGTTGCCGATTATGGCTATCGGCTGGGCCGCGAGTGGGGGATCGGCGACGCCGAAAAGGACGACGGCGTCGTCTTTCTGATCGCGCCCAACGAGCGGCGGATGCACATCGCGGTGGGGCTCGGCCTTGAACCGGTGCTGACCGACGCGCTCTCGGGCCGGATCATCCGCGACGTCGTGACGCCGAAATTCAAAGCGGGCGACATGCCCGGTGGCATTCAATCGGGGGTGAATGCGATCGCCCAGCAGATCCAGCTGCCGCCCGAGGAAGCCGCGGCGCGCGCGCAGGCCGCCGCAGCGAACGAACGCGACCGCGCCGATGACGGCAACATGGCCGGGCTCTTTTTCGTCGGATTCATCATTCTGATCTTCTTCGTCCTGCCGATGCTGGCGCGGCTCGGGCGGCGCGGCAAGAAACGGCGCAAGGGGCGGCCGTGGGACGCGCCGATCATCATCTGGGGCGGTGACGACGATGATTGGGGCGGCTGGGGCGGCGGTGGCGGCTCTTCATGGGGCGGCTGGAGCGGCGGCGGGGGCGGCGGCTTTGGCGGCTTTTCCGGCGGCGGCGGCTCGTTCGGGGGCGGCGGCGCCTCGGGCGGCTGGTAAGGGGTTCGAGCGATGCCAACAAAAGTCAGCCATGTCAGCGCCGCTGACCATGATGTCGTGACCGTCGCGGTCGCCGCGGCGGAGGCGCACACGAGCGGGGAGATCGTCACCGTCGTCGCGGCGCAGTCGAACGATTATGACGATGTCGCGCTGGTGTGGGCCAGTGTCGTCGCCTTCATCGCAATGTCGCTCATCGCGCTGCTCCCCGAATTTTATCGCGGCCTGTACGACCGGCTGACCGGCGGCTGGGGATATGAGCTGACCGCCAATCAATGGCTTGGGACAGTGATTGCAATCGGCGTCGTCAAGTGGATCGGTATGTGGTTGATTCTGCTGTGGCGACCGCTGCGGCTGGCGCTCACCCCGCGTGCGATCAAGGCTGCGCGGGTGCGGGCGCGCGCGGTCGACCTGTTCAAGGTGGGAACCGAGGCCAAGACCCTTGGCCGCACCGGGGTGCTGCTTTACCTCAGCCTCAACGAGCATCGCGCCGACATCGTCGCCGACGAGGCGATCGCGGCGAAAGTGTCGCCCGACGTGTGGGGCGATGCCATGGCGGCGCTGATCGAGCAGGTTCGCGCCGGACAGCCGGGCGCCGGGATGGCGGCCGCGGTGACGCAGATGGGCGCGGTGCTGGCAGAACATTTCCCGCGCGGTAGCGAGAATCCGAACGAGCTGCCCGATCGCTTGATCGAGATTTAGGTATCTCGCCGGTGACCCGCCCTACCCCCGACACCCCCGTCGTAACCCGCTGGGAGGGTAAGTTCATCACGGTGCGCCAGCAGGGGACATGGGAATATGTCTCACGTTCGCGCGGCATCCATGCCGCGGTGATCCTGGCGATCGACGACGCGGCGGACGGGCGCCATGTCATATTGGTCGAGCAATATCGCGTGCCGCTGAAGGTCAATTGCCTCGAACTGCCTGCGGGGCTGGTCGGCGACGACCGCGCAGGTGAGGCAGCCGAGGTCGCGGCAGCGCGCGAGCTGGAAGAGGAAACCGGCTATCGCGCCGCGCATTGGCGGACGGTGGGCGAATTCTACAGCTCGCCGGGAATGGTCAGCGAAAGCTTTACGTTGCTGGTGGCGACGGGTCTGGACAAGGTTGGCGATGGCGGCGGGGTCGCGGGCGAGGATATTGTCGTTCACCGCGTGCCGCTGGACGGGATCGAGCAATTCATCGCGGCGAAACGCGCCGAGGGATGCGGAATCGACGTGCGGGTGGCGATGCTGCTGGCGGGCGGGTTGCTCGGGTGACGGCCGGTTTCGAGCGCAAGCATCGATCCTCCCTGTGGCGAAGCCATGGGGAGGTGGCAGCGCGAAGCGCTGACGGAGGGGCTTTGGCGCCACCGTCGCCGCCCCTCCACCATTCGCTTCGCGAACGGTCCCCCTCCCCATGGCTTCGCCACAGGGAGGATCTGTAGCATCGTCATCCCGGCGAAGACCGGGATGACAAATAAGGGACCGTCGGGAATCCACCCCAAAGCGGCTCCCACCCGCAAATAGCTCTTTCCTACTATTTCCCACTGTGCCAGCCTTGGTTGCTGCCCATTCGCATGCGGCAGCCTGTCGGCCTACACGCACGATTCGTGCGCGCGATCAACGCGACCGGGCCATCATCAGCGTCAAAACGCGACGCCAATGGGCTGACTTTTCCTGAACTTTGGACGATCGGCCCCGCAAATCAGGAGCCGGGCCGAAAACGCCTGACGACAATGACCGCGCTTACCGCCCCCCGAACCGCCACCGAAGCAACGGTCGCGCCAGCAGCAATCCCGCAAGAAAGCCACCAACATGCGCCCAGATGGCGATCGCGCCAAATTCACCGCCACCGGCAAAGCCGATCAGCAGTTGCAGCCCGATCCATGCCGCCGCGAGCCACAGCGCGCGGACCCAATGCGCCGGGACCGGGCCGATCGCGGGCGCCTGACTGCGGCTGAAGATCAAGGCAAATACGGCGATGACCGCCGAGATGGCGCCGCTGGCGCCGATCATCGGCACCGCCGATTGCGGATCGGACAGAAATTGCGCGAGCGCCCCGGCATAAGCACCGGCGACGAGCAGCACCGCCATCGCCTTGGCGCCCAGCGGCGCCTCGAGCTGGCGGCCGACGAACAACAGGATGATGATGTTAAAGACGAGGTGCAGCACCCCGCCATGCAGAAAGGCAGAGGTCAGCGGGGTGAGCAGGAACGGCACCATCGTCCCCGGCGGGACGATCAGTTCGGATGCGAACCGCGCTGGAATAAAGCCGGCGCGGATGATCGCGTCGACATGCAACCCGGTGATCGACAGCAGGACATGGACGATGACACAGACGAGCGCGTAGCCGGTGACCAGCGGCGCCTGCTGCGGGTTCATAGCGTCCGTCCGCCCGTCAGATGAATTCGATCTTGGTCACCAGATAATATTTGTCGCCCGACGGCACGGTGACCTCGACCTCGTCATCGACGCGGCGGCCGATCAGCGCGCGGCCGAGCGGCGAGCTGTAGCTGATCTTGCCGTCCTTGGCGTCGGCCTCGGCCTGACCCACGATCTGGTAGCGCACCGGCTTGTCGTCCTCGTCGGCGAGGGTCACCGTCGCGCCGAACACGATGCGGTCGCCCGACAGCGTCGTCGGGTCGATGACCTGCGCGCGCGAAAGCTTGTCTTCCAGGTCGCCGATCGTCGCTTCGACCTGGCCCTGGCGTTCCTTCGCGGCATGATATTCGGCATTTTCCGAAAGGTCGCCGTGGGCGCGCGCTTCCTCGATCGCATCGACGATCAGCGGTCGCTCGGCTTTGAGCGCGCTGAGCTGGGCGCTCAGCTTGTCATAGCCTTCTGCCAGCATCGGTACCTTTTCAACGCTTGCCATTATCATCTTGTCCTTCGTCAATAATCCGCCGCCAGCGAAACTTCGCCGGGGCGGCTGCGCCGCTGTTCCGTAATGTCGGGGAGGTGGAGCGGTCCCTCAATAATAGTCCTGAAGCGGCTTTACTTCAAGACTGTGCGCGCGCAGCGCCCCGATCGCGTGGGTCGCGGCATCGCTGCCCGCCGCGGTCGTGTAATAGGCGACGTCGCCCGCCAGCGCCGACGCGCGGATCGATTGCGAATCCTGCAAGCTTTGCCACCCCTCGGTGGTGTTGAAGATCAGCTGGACGTCGCCGTCCTTGATCCGGTCGACGATGTGCGGGCGGCCCTCGGCGACCTTGTTCACGCGCTCGACCTCGATCCCCTGCGCCGCCAGATAGTCGGCGGTGCCGCCGGTCGCGATCACTTTCCAGCCCCAGCCGGTCAGGCGGCGGACGGGTTCCAGGATGCGCGGCTTGTCGCTGTCCTTGACCGACACGAACACGCGGCCGTCGGTCGGCAGGCGGTCGCCCGCGCCGAGCTGTGCCTTGGCAAAAGCGAGGTTGAAATCGCGGTCGATCCCCATGACTTCACCGGTGGACTTCATTTCGGGCGACAGCACCGGATCGGTGCCGGGGAAGCGCGCGAACGGGAAGACCGCTTCCTTCACCGCGACATGGTCGATGTCGCGATTGATCTTGGGCAGGTTGGCGAGCTTTTCGCCGGCCATCACGCGCGCCGCGATCTTGGCGATCGGCGAACCGACGGCCTTTGCGACGAAAGGCACGGTGCGCGATGCGCGCGGGTTGACCTCGATCAGATAGACTTCGTCGCCCTTGACCGCGAACTGGATATTCATGAGGCCGCGAACATTGAGCGCGCGCGCCAACGCGTCCGCCTGGCGCTCGATTTCGGCGACGATCGCATCCGACAGGCTGTACGGCGGGATCGAACAGGCGCTGTCGCCCGAATGGACCCCGGCTTCCTCGATATGCTGAAGCACGCCCGCGACGACGACATCGGTCCCGTCGCAGAGCGCATCGACATCGACCTCGATCGCATCGCGCAGATAGCGGTCGATCAGCACCGGCGAATCGCCCGACACCTGCACCGCGGTCTCGATGTAATTTTCGAGCTGCGCCTGATCGTCGACGATCTCCATCGCGCGGCCGCCGAGCACATAGGAGGGGCGCGTCAGCACCGGATAACCGATGCGTGCCGCGACCGCGACGGCTTCCTCGCGGCTGCGCGCGATGCCATTCTCGGGCTGCTTGAGCCCGAGCTTGTTGACGAGCGCCGCGAACCGTTCGCGGTCTTCGGCGAGGTCGATCGCGTCGGGCGAGGTGCCGAGGATCGGGATCCCCGCTTCGGCCAGCGCCTGCGCGAGCTTGAGCGGCGTCTGCCCCCCGAACTGCACGATCACGCCGACCAGCGTGCCCTTCGACATTTCGACGTGCAGGATTTCCAGCACATCCTCGGCGGTCAGCGGCTCGAAATAGAGGCGGTCGGACGTGTCATAGTCGGTCGACACCGTCTCGGGGTTGCAGTTGACCATGATCGTTTCATAGCCCGCCTCTTCGAGTGCGAAGCAGGCGTGGCAGCAGCAATAGTCGAACTCGATCCCCTGCCCGATCCGGTTCGGGCCGCCGCCGAGGATGACGACCTTTTTGCGGTCGCTCGGGTTCGCCTCATTCTCGGGCTCGCCAAAGGTCGGCGCTTCGTAGGTCGAATAGAGATAGGGCGTCTTGGCCGCGAATTCGGCCGCGCAGGTGTCGATCGTCTTGAACACCGGCCGCACGCCGAGCTTGTGCCGCAGGTCGCGCACTTCGGCTTCGGTGACGCCGCCGGTCATCGCCTTCACCGCTTCGTGGATCAGGCCCGAACCGCGCGCGGTCGCACGCTTCGATCCGGGGCGCAGGTTCGCCGACTGGAGCGCCAGATAGGCGAGGCGCTTGTCGGAGAAGCCCATGGCTTTGAGCTTGCGCAGCCCCTCGGCGTCGCGCGGCAGGCCGTTTTCGCACACCTCCTGCTCGGCGGCGACGATTTCGGCGATGCGTTCGAGGAACCACATGTCGTAACCCGCGACGCGGTTGATCTCGGCGAGCGGCAGGCCTTCGCGGATCGCCTGCGCGGTGTTGAGCAGCCGGTCGGGGGTGCGCTGCGCGAGTTCGTTGCGCAGCTGGTCGTGGCTCGCGCCTTTCAGGCGGTCGACGAAGTTGAAGCCCGAAAGGCCGGTTTCCAGCCCGCGCAGCGCCTTTTGCATCGATTCATGGATGGTGCGGCCGATCGCCATCACCTCGCCGACCGACTTCATCGCGGTTGACAGCGTTGCCTCGGCGCCCTTGAACTTTTCGAAGGCGAAGCGCGGGATCTTGGTGACGACATAGTCGATCGTCGGCTCGAACGACGCCGGGGTCACCCCGGTGATGTCGTTCATGATCTCGTCGAGCGTGTAGCCGACCGCCAGCTTCGCCGCGACCTTGGCGATCGGGAAACCCGTCGCCTTCGACGCGAGCGCCGACGAGCGGCTGACGCGCGGGTTCATCTCGATCACGATCAGCCGGCCGTCCTTGGGATTGACCGCGAACTGGACGTTCGACCCGCCCGTTTCGACCCCGATCTCGCGCAGCACCGCGATGCTCGCGTTGCGCATGATCTGATATTCCTTGTCGGTCAGCGTCAGCGCGGGCGCGACGGTGATGCTGTCGCCGGTATGCACGCCCATCGGATCGACATTCTCGATCGAGCAGATGATGATGCAATTGTCCTTGCGGTCGCGCACCACCTCCATCTCATATTCTTTCCAGCCGAGGAGCGATTCCTCGATCAGGACCTCGGTGGTCGGCGAGGCGATCAGGCCGCCGCGGACGATATGCTCGAATTCCTCACGGTTGTAGGCGATGCCGCCGCCGGTGCCGCCGAGCGTGAAGCTGGGACGGATGATCGAGGGCAGCCCGGTGCGTTCGAGCACCGCGAACGCCTCGTCGAGCGTGTGCGCGACGCCGCTGCGCGCGCTTTCGAGGCCGATCTTGTCCATCGCATCGCGGAACTTCTGCCGGTCCTCGGCCTTGTCGATCGCCTCGGCGTCGGCGCCGATCATCTCGACGCCATATTTGGTCAACGTGCCGTCGTTGAACAGCGCGAGCGCGGTGTTGAGCGCGGTCTGCCCGCCCATCGTCGGCAGCACCGCGTCGGGACGTTCCTTGGCGATGATCTTCGCGACGATCTCGGGCGTGATCGGCTCCACGTACGTCGCGTCGGCGAGGTCGGGATCGGTCATGATCGTCGCCGGGTTGGAGTTGACGAGGACGATGCGATAGCCCTCCTCCTTAAGCGCCTTGATCGCCTGCGTCCCCGAATAATCAAACTCGCACGCCTGACCGATAACGATCGGGCCGGCGCCGATGACGAGGATGGATTGGATGTCGGTTCTTTTGGGCATTATTTCTGTTCTTCTCTTGGGTGCATTTCGTTGCCGACGAAGCCGAGTTTCATATCCGCCGCGAATTCGCTCTTCCTCAATTCTCGAACGACGCATTCGACGTTGTCATATTTCTCATGCGGTGAGGGCTGAATCGCGAGTTGGTTGCCTTCACCCAGCTCCAAGGTGCCGGGCGCGACACGGCACATCTTCTCGATGCCGACCAATGCCGCCTTTTTTCGTTCGGTCGCAGAATCAGCGCCGCTCGAAGAACAACCGATCAAGGCCGGAAGCATCGCCAGAGCCAGAAGCGCCCGCGAACTCACTTCAGCCCACCCACAAACTTCTCGAACAGATAGAAACTGTCCTGCGGCCCCGGGCTCGCCTCGGGGTGGTACTGCACGCTAAAAGCATTCTTCCCCGTGATCGCGATGCCGCAGTTCGACCCGTCGAACAGGCTCTTGTGCGTCTCGACCACGCCCGCGGGCAGCGTCGCCGCATCGACCGCGAAGCCGTGGTTCATGCTGGTGATCTCGACCACGCCATCGGCGAACTCGCCGCCGACGCGCTGCACCGGATGGTTCGCGCCGCGGTGGCCTTGGTGCATCTTTACCGTCTTCGCGCCCGCTGCGAGGCCGAGCATCTGGTGGCCGAGGCAGATGCCGAAGATCGGCACATCGCGGTCGAGCAGCCCCTGGATCACCGGCACCGCATATTCGCCCGTCGCCGCGGGGTCGCCGGGGCCATTCGACAAGAACACGCCCTCGGGATTATGCCCCAGCACTTCGTCGAGGCTCGCGGTCGCGGGGACCACGGTGACGCGCGCGCCGGCCTTTACGAGGTTGCGGAAGATATTGTCCTTCGCGCCATAATCGATCGCAACGACATGCGGGCGCTCGCCGCCATCCTCGGTCGCATAGCCATGCCCCAGCGCCCACGCGCCGCCGGTCCAGTCGCCGGTGTCGGTGCGGCTGACGTCCTTCGCCAGATCCATACCCTCGAGCCCCGCCCAGCCGCGCGCCATGGCGAGCAGCGCGTCCACGTCGAACTTGCCGTCGGCGCTGTGCGCGATCACGCCGTTCGGCGCGCCAGCGTCGCGAATGCGGCGCGTCAGCGCGCGCGTGTCGATGCCCGCGAGCCCGATCACGCCCTGTTCGGCCATCCACTCGGGCAGCGTCTGAACGCTGCGGAAATTGCTGGGCGCCGTCGGCAGCTCGCGCGTGATTGCGCCGAGCGCGCCATGCACGCCGCGTTCCATATCCTCGGGGTTCGCGCCGACATTGCCGATGTGCGGGAAGGTGAAGGTGACGACCTGCCCCGCATAGCTCGGGTCGGTCAGGATTTCCTGATAACCCGTCATCGACGTATTGAAACAAATCTCGCCCACAGCAGAGCCGCTCGCGCCATAGCCGACGCCCCACAGGATCGTGCCATCGGCAAGGACAAGGACGCCGGTGGCGCCCGAGGGCTGGACCGCAGGCGCGGCAGAGGGGTTGGCAGGTGCCATTCAACATGCTCCGGACGGGGGCTAAACGGCCGACCAAGTAGGCGGCAAAAAAGTGATTCACAAGCTATCGGATTTGGAATCTTCCCGCTAGAGAGGGTCTTTCCGAAATTTCAGAGCCATGGGGACACGCATGATTCGTGACGACATCAAGGCTGCGCAGGTTGCCGCGATGAAAGCCGGCGACAAGGCGCGTCTGGGCACCATCCGGCTGATGCTGGCCAAGATCAAGGACAAGGACATCGAACTGCGCACGGGCACCGCACCCGCCGACGACGATGTGCTCGTTACCGACGTCCTCCAGAAAATGGTCAAGCAGCGCCGCGAATCGATCACGATGTACGAACAGGGCGGCCGCCAGGAACTCGCCGACATCGAGGCCGCGGAAGTGGCGGTGATCGAGGATTTCCTGCCCGCGCAGCTTTCCGAAGCCGACGCGACCGCGGCGATCAAGGCGATCGTCGATGAACTCGGCGCGACCAACCCGAAGGACATGGGCAAGGTGATGGCCGCGGTGAAGGACCGGCTGGGTTCGCAGCTTGATATGAGCAAGGCGAGCGGATGGGTGAAGGCGGCGTTAAGCTAAATCCGCACACACGGTCTATCGTCTCCGTTCGTCCCGAGCGAAGTCGAGGGACGTTGGACCTCGCGCTACGCCAACGTGTCTCGACTTCGCTCGACACGAACGGGTATGGGGAAGAATGGCGTTCTGGACCTACATCCTGCTCTGTTCTGACAGCCGCTACTACACCGGACACACCGACGATTTGGAACGCCGTATCGCCCAGCACCAACATGGCGGATTTTGCGATTTCACTTCGCGCCGGAGGCCGGTGATTTTGGTCTGGTCGCAGCATTTCGGAACGCGGGTTGAGGCATTGGAAGCTGAGCGCCGGATCAAACCATGGTCGCGCGCGAAAAAGGAAGCGCTGATCCGTGGCGACTGGGAAATGGTCAGCCATTTTGCCAAGCCACCCCACGAACGCCCGGACCTCACAGTGTCTTCTGAGCAGCACACCTCCCCTCCGTTCGTCCCGAGCGAAGTCGAGGGACGTGAGGCCGAGCGCAAACGTGTCTCGACTTCGCTCGACACAAACGGAGGTGGGTGTATGGCCTCCCCGCGCGGGGACGGGAGGAAAGTTAAGTGACCCTCACCCCCCAATGGCTGGACGAACTCCGCTCGCGGATCACCCTCTCGACGCTGATCGGTCGCACGGTGAAAGTCATCCGTGCCGGCCGCGAGTATAAGGCGTGCTGCCCCTTCCATAACGAAAAGACGCCCAGCTTCACGATCAACGACGAAAAGGGCTTTTACCACTGCTTCGGTTGCAGCGCCCACGGCGATGCGATCCGCTGGATGACTGACCAGCGCGGGCTGTCGTTCATGGACGCGGTCAAGGAGCTCGCCGCCGAAGCGGGGATGGACGTCCCTGCCCCCGACCCGCGCGCCGCCAAAAAGGCCGAGGAGCAGGCGAGCCTGCGCGATGTGACACAGGCCGCTGCGGACTGGTTCGCGCAGCAGCTCGCCAGCAGCAACGGCGCCCCGGCGCGCGAATATCTGGCGAAGCGCGGGATTTCGGAGGCGACGCGCAAGGCGTTCGGCTTCGGCCTCGCGCCCGAGAGTCGCAGCGCGCTCAAAGAGGCGCTCAAGAAATTCCCGACCGCGATGCTTGTTGAGTCCGGCATGCTGATCGCGGTCGACGATAAGGAGCCGTACGACCGGTTCCGCGGGCGGTTGATGATCCCGATCCGCGACGCGCGCGGGCGGGTGATCGCATTTGGCGGACGCATATTAGGCGATGGCGAGCCCAAATATCTGAACTCGCCCGACACGCCGCTCTTTGACAAGGGGCGCACGCTCTACAATCTCGACAAGGCCTCGCCCGCATCGCGGCAAACGAACCGGATCATCGTCGTCGAAGGCTATATGGACGTCATCGCGCTCGCCGAGGCAGGGATCGCCGACGCGGTCGCGCCGCTGGGTACTGCGCTGACCGAGAACCAGCTCGGCATGCTCTGGCGGATGGTGCCCGTGCCTGTACTGTGCTTCGACGGCGACAGCGCGGGACAGAAGGCCGCAATGCGCGCCGCGATGCGCGCGCTGCCGTTGCTCCGCCCCGGCTTCAGCCTTGCCTTTGCCACCCTGCCCGCGGGGCAGGATCCCGACGACCTGGTCCGGGCGCGCGGCGCCGAAGGCTTTGCCGCGATCGTGGACGAAGCGCAGCCGCTGGTCGAGCGGCTGTGGGCGCACGAAGTTGCGGCAGGGCCGCTCACGACCCCCGAGGAACGTGCGGCGCTGAAGACGCGCCTGCTCGCCCACGCCGACGCGATCGAGGATGCCGATGTCCGCCATCATTATCGCGAGGCGTTCCGCGAGCGGCTCGACGCGCTGTTCGCGCGGGGGCGCCCCGAGCGCGGGTCGCGCGTGCCATGGGCGCCGCAGCCGTCACGCGGCGGAGGCGGACGTCGCTTCGCTCCCGACCCGCGCCTCCAGCCACCCGTCGACGAGGCGCGATCGATCGGCCAGATCGGCATCGGCGGTCATTATGCCGCTTCGTTGATCGCCGGGCTGCTGCGCTATCCAGCGGCGATCCGGCGCCACGAAGAGGCGCTGACGCGGCTTGCCATCCCCGATTCCGGCGACGCCGAACTGCTGCGCGTAATGCTTGACAGCGCGGACGGCCAAGAAGGGCTTGATTGCGAGGGGTTGCTTGCCATATTGGAGCCAATGAAAGTGTATAATAGGGCGACGACATTGCTCAGAGCCGACGGAATGCACTTCTCGTTCAATCGCAGGCTTGACGGCGAAGAGGTTGATGCAGCGCGGGAAACTGCGCTTCGCGACCTGGATGAATATATCGGCGTGCTGGTCACCCAGCCTGAAATCCGCTCCCGGCTCGCCGAAGCCACTGCGGATTACATGCGCTCGATGGACGACGAAGGCCATGCGCGGCAGCAGAAGCTGCGTGCGATGGATGAGGAATTGACCCGCCGCCTGGCCGCGCTGTCCGACAGCAGCCCAGGCTGACCCACTGATTGCCCCATTGGCAGGAACAAATATGGCCACCAAGAACACCGCCGAAACCGAAGCCGACACCGACAGCCCGCTGATCGACCTGAACGAGGCCGACGTCAAAAAGCTGATCGCGCGCGGCAAGAAGCGCGGTTACCTGACCTATGACGAACTGAATGCGGCGCTGCCGCAGGACGAGATGTCGTCGGAGCAGATCGAGGACATCATGTCGGCGATTTCCGACATGGGCATCAACATCGTCGAAAGCGATGAAGATGTGCAGGAAGAGGCCGATCAGGAGGCCGACGACGAAGTCGATATTTCGGCCGGCACCGGGTCGGTTTCGAACCCTGCCATCGAAAAGAAGAAGGAAACGGTCGATCGCACCGACGACCCCGTGCGCATGTACCTGCGCGAAATGGGCGCGGTCGAGTTGCTCAGCCGCGAGGGCGAAATCGCGATCGCCAAGCGCATCGAGGCGGGCCGCGACACGATGATCCTGGGGCTGTGCGAAAGCCCGCTGACCTTCAACGCGATCATCGACTGGTCGACCGCGCTCAACAATGGCGACATGCAGCTGCGCGAAATCGTCGACCTGGAAGCGATGCTGTCGAAGGATCCGGCGCCCGAAAATCTGGACGACGAAGGCGCCGAGGACGACGGCGAAATCAGCGAGAAGACTGCTGGCGTCTCGTTCAAGGACGAGGATGAGGTCGAGGAAGAACCCGCCGCCGAAAGCGATGACGAGGACGGCGAGGGATCGTCGGGCAAGCGCGAAAGCTTTGAAGAGGACGAGGAAGACAATACGCTGAGCCTTGCGGCGATGGAGGAATTGCTCAAGCCCGACGCGCTCGAGAAATTCGCGAACATCACCAAGAGCTTCAAGGCGTTTTCGAAGCTGCAGGAAACGCGCCTCGAAGCCTTGTCATCGGGCGACGAATTCCCCGCGGCGTCGGAAAAGAAATATCACAAGCTGCGCGAGGAGCTGACCGCGCAGGTCGAAAGCGTGCAGTTCCACAACACCAAGATCGAATATCTGGTCGACCAGCTGTACAGCTATAACCGCCGCCTGACCGCGCTCGGCGGCCAGATGCTGCGCCTCGCCGAGCGCCACAAGGTGCCGCGCAAGGCGTTCCTCGACAATTATATCGGGCGCGAGCTCGAAGAAAATTGGATCGAGAGCGTCAGCGGCATCGACAAGAAATGGGCCGCCTTCGCCGAGAATGAAGCCGGCGCCGTCGACCGCATCCGCATCGAAATTTCGGAAATTGCGCAGGCCGCGGGCATGAGCCTCACCGAATTCCGCCGTGTCGTGAACATGGTCCAGAAGGGCGAGCGCGAAGCGCGTATCGCCAAGAAGGAAATGGTCGAGGCGAACCTCCGCCTCGTGATCTCGATCGCGAAGAAATATACCAACCGCGGCCTGCAGTTCCTCGACCTTATCCAGGAAGGCAATATCGGCCTGATGAAGGCGGTCGACAAGTTCGAGTATCGCCGCGGTTACAAGTTCTCGACCTATGCGACCTGGTGGATCCGGCAGGCGATCACCCGCTCGATCGCCGACCAGGCGCGCACGATCCGCATCCCGGTCCATATGATCGAGACGATCAACAAGCTGGTGCGCTGCAGCCGCCAGTTCCTTCACGAGAGCGGCCGCGAGCCGACGCCGGAGGAAATGGCCGAACGGCTGTCGATGCCGCTCGAAAAGGTCCGCAAGGTGATGAAGATCGCCAAGGAGCCGATCAGCCTCGAAACGCCGATCGGCGACGAGGAAGATTCGCATCTGGGCGATTTTATCGAGGACAAGAATGCGGTCATCCCGGTCGACGCCGCAGTGCAGTCGAACCTCAAGGAAACGGTGACGCGCGTTCTGGCGTCGCTGACCCCGCGCGAGGAGCGCGTGCTGCGCATGCGCTTCGGCATCGGCATGAACACCGACCACACGCTGGAAGAAGTCGGCCAGCAGTTCAGCGTGACCCGCGAACGCATCCGCCAGATCGAGGCGAAGGCGCTCCGCAAGCTGAAGCACCCGAGCCGCAGCCGCAAAATGCGGTCGTTCCTCGACCAGTAAGCGGGGGTTGCGAGCAGAGATATCGAGGGCGGTCCGGCAACGGGCCGCCCTTTTGTTGTGCGCTATTGGGTGTGAGCGGACTAATAGACATGATCACGCCCTCCCCTTCAGGGGAGGGCAGCGAGACTTACGAACTTGTTCGTTAGTCGCAGCGGGTGGGGGCCAGCGGCCTTGCGCAAGGCCGACGGCCCCCACCCCACTACGACTAGGCAGCAAGCTGCCAAGTCTTCGTTGCCCCTCCCCTGAAGGGGAGGGGCTGGCTCTTCGCTACGTCCGCAATCGATCTATTCCAATCACTGCATCGCCGCACCCCCACACCCATTTGCTGCACCGCACAAATATTTCGCCCGATGCTCTTTAAATCTTCACATTTGAACGCCAGATAGCCGTCGTCACGCGATGCGGAGCACTTCATCAACGGTTCAGGCGCCGCCCATCAAATGGCAATCATTCCCAACCAATGGGAATCGATTCACGATCCAGGGCAGGCGACCGATCATGGTCGACGCCATAAAGCTCGGATTTTCGGGAGATTGCTGAAACTGGCACGGCCTTTGCGATGCATGGTGCATCGGCGCGGGGCAGTGCTCGCAGCCCAAGGGAAAGACAAGAAGATGGCAAACGAAACCTCCAACCTTTTCAACCGCCGCGATACGTTTTTCGGCATCTGCGAAGCTGTCGGCCAGGATTTTGGCTTCAACCCGCTGTGGCTGCGCCTCGCCTTTGTGGCGCCGCTGTTCTTCTTCCCGGTGCAGACCTTCATCGGCTATTTCGCGCTTGGCGGCGTCGTGCTGGCCTCGCGCCTGCTGTTCCCCGCCAAGTCGGGTGCGCCCGCAACCCCGGCGCTGGCCGCGGTCGAAGCCGCTGAACAGCCGAGCCCGAAAGCCGAGGAGTTCGCCCTCGCAGCTTGAGCCGAATCGGCCGGACACTCCCTCTCCCCGGATCCGGCCTTTTCGCGCTGTTGGCGTCCCCCCGGGCGCCATCGATGGGACCGGCAAGCTTCCCCCGGGGCTTGCCGGTCCCTTTGCGTCTGTCCCTGACTGAAACAGCACCGGTACAAATCAAGCGCTGGCCATAAACGCGACGTTTACGACGTTGCCTTATGACCGGGCGTTGAATTTCACCGGCCCGGCCCCTGCGGCCCGCGCCACAGGCGAGGAACATGCGTTGAGCCAGTCGACCCAGCCCCTGCTGCAGCCGCGCGGCGTCGCCGAAATGCTCGATTCGCTGGTCGCCAGCAATGGCACCGGCGCGCATTCGCACGTCCGCGCCGGGGCATTGTCGAGCGGGCCGGATGCGATGCGCAACCTGGCCGACGCCGTCCATTTCCTGTGCCTTCTTCACGGCCGCCATCCCGGGGTCATCGACAATGCGGCGCGCAAGGCCGTCGACCCCGCATCGCGCCAATGGATGGACCAGGCCGCCGATGCGTTTGTTCAGGAACGCGCCTTTCTGACCAAGATCGCCTCGGCAGTCGGCCCGGTGCCAAGCACGCAGGGGCAGGCGCAATGCGAGGCCGCAGTCGCCGCGCAGCGCAAGGCGATCGACATGCTGTCCGAATCGGATCGCCACGGCTGCGCCGTTGGCGCCGCGATCGCGCTGACGCTCGACTGGCGGACGATCCGCGTCCTGCTCGACATCAGCGCCCAGCGGCTTGACATGACCCCGCCGACCTGCGCCCTGCCCGATCTGCGCGACACGGCCCGGTTGGCCGGGACGGTCGCCGACAGTCCGGCGATCGAACGCGCGATGGTGTTCGGCGCCCAGCAGCTGATCGCGCAGCACAACGGGCTGTGGGATCTGATGGCGGCGCGCGCGGCAAGCCGGGCAATCTAGTGCGTCGCCCCCGCGAAGGCGGGGGCCGTTATCGCCCCAACATCGACAGACAATTCTATTTCGCCAGCGGCCCCCACCTTCGCGGGGGCGACGCCTTCGGCTTGCACCCTCCTCCCACCCCCGCTATGCCTGCTTGACGTTCACGTTAAGGGAAAGATGAGCCGATGCGCTTTGATGGCACCAGCGCCTATATCGCCACCGACGACCTGAGGGTCGCGGTCAACGCCGCGACGCTGCTGCGCCGCCCCTTGCTGGTGAAGGGCGAACCCGGCACCGGCAAGACTGTGCTGGCCGAGGAAATCGCCAAAGCGTTCGACGCCCCGTTGATCACCTGGAACATCAAATCGACGACCAAGGCGCAGCAAGGCCTGTACGAATATGACGCCGTGGCGCGGCTGCGCGACGGCCAGCTGGGCGAAGAGCGCGTCCACGACATCCGCAATTACATCCGCAAGGGCAAATTGTGGGAGGCGTTCACGTCCGAAAAGCTGCCCGTCCTGCTGATCGACGAGATCGACAAGGCCGACATCGAGTTTCCGAACGACCTGCTGCAGGAACTCGATCGCATGGCGTTCCATGTTTACGAGACCGACGAGACGATCACCGCAAAGGAACGCCCGATCGTCGTCATCACCTCGAACAACGAAAAGGAACTGCCCGACGCCTTTCTGCGCCGCTGTTTCTTCCACTATATCAAATTCCCCGATCGCGACACGATGGCGGCGATCGTCGACGTGCATTTCCCCGGCATCCAGAAAACGCTGGTCAGCCGCGCGATGGACATCTTCTACGAAGTGCGCGAAGTTCCCGGCTTGAAGAAAAAGCCGTCGACCAGCGAGCTCATCGACTGGCTGAAGCTGCTGCTCAACGAGGACATGCCGCTCGAAGTGCTCCAGAACCGCGACGTCGGCAAGGCGATCCCGCCGCTCCACGGCGCGCTGCTCAAGAATGAACAGGACGTGATGCTGTTCGAAAAGCTGGCGTTCATAGCGCGGCGCCAGGGGAGCTGATCGCGGCGATGGCGTATAACGGCAGCTGTGCCTGCGGCGCGGTGACGGTCCGAATTGACGGACAGCCGTTGGCGGTGCGTCAGTGCTGGTGTCGCCAGTGTCAGAAACTCGCATCGGGCGGACCGACCTATAATGCAATTTTCCAGACCGCCGACATTGGCTGGTCGGGGAACATCGCATCAAACCACCGCATCGCGGCGAGCGGCAATGAACTGACCTGGGCCTTTTGCCCGGCCTGCGGCACCCAGCTCTATGGCGCATCGTCGGCACGGCCGGAAATGCGCGCTGTCCGGTTAGGCCTGCTCGACGATCATGGGCTGACGCCGAGCGTTGCCATCTGGACCAGCGAAGCGCCAGCGGGAGCGACGATCGATCCGGCCATCGAACATATTCCGGGCCAACCGCCCGCGCCGGGCACGACGCGTTAAAGCTGGTATGCCACCTCGACGTCGCCCCAGCGGCGGCCGTTGATCACCACAGGCGTATAGCAATTGCGCACCGTGACATAGTTGGTGCCGTCGCCCTCCTGCCGATAGACCGCCATGAAGAACGGCGCGTTGCTGCGTTTGGCCGCCTTGTCGGTTTCGTCGAACAGGATACGGCCGTTGCGGCAATAAGCGGTGTCATGCGCGACATCGCCGGTGGGCGCGCGCGAACATTCGCTGATGTGGGTCGGCAGAAAGCCGTTCATATCGGCGCCCGACGACATCTTTACATTGGGATTGTTCGCGACGACGTCGTCGAACAACGGCCGCCAGTTCGCATCGGCCCAGTCGCAAAGCGTGGTACGGAAGCGTTCGGGGTTCGAACCCGGGACGCGGACATAATTGGTGTCGAACAATTGCTCCATCGTGAGTTCGCCATTGGCCAGCGCGCGTTCGGCGATCGCAACAAATTTGTCGCGCACCTTGGCGGCGAGTTCGACGACCGCCGAATCCTGCGGGCTGACCCCGGCTGAGATCACCGCGTTGAACATCCGGTTCGACACATGCTCCATCGACAGGATCGAGGTGCGCGTGTCCTCCAGCGTCGCGCGATTGTCGCGCACCGACCCGACGACACGATCGACCGCCTCACGCACCTTGGCACCATTGGCGTGGACCATCGCGCTCGATTGCGCGATGCGGTCGCTTTGGTCGTCGAGCAGCGCGACGAGGTGCGTCGCGTCGTGCAACGCATCGGTGATCGTTTCGAACTGTGCTTCGGCACGGCTCGATTGTTCGACCCCGGCCTGGATTTCGGTGACCAGCCCGCCGGCCTCGGCGGCGAGGCTGCCGATGCTGCGGCGGATTTCGTCGGTCGCGCCGCGCGTGTTCTGCGCCAGCTTTTTGACCTCGGCGGCGACGACGGCAAAGGTGCGCCCGGCATCGCCCGCGCGCTCGGCCTCGATCGCGGCGTTCAGCGCCAGCATGTTGGTGGTCTTGGCAATTTGCTCGATCGACTGGCTGACCTGCTGCACCTGTTCCATCACCGCGGCAAAATTGGTGACATGGGTACCGAGCCGCGCAACGAGGTCGATGACCGCGCGAAATTCGGTGACCGCGCCGTTGACGCGCTCGGCACCGGCATCAAGCTGTTCGCACGCACGCGCCGACAGCAATTTTGCCTCGTCGGTCGAATCGGCAATCTGGCGCTGGTCGGATTCCAGGCTGACGACAAAATCCTCGAGCCGCCCGAGCTCGTCGATCTGGCGGTCCATCTGCCCCGTCGCACGCTTGATGCGCCCCGCCGCTTCGCTGCACCCCACGGCCAGTTCGCCGCAGTCGCTGGCGACCGACTGGTCGAGCACCGGCCCCGCTGGATTGATCGGATCATATTTCATGCGCGCACCCACCCAAAAACCATCGACGGGTCATGCCGGATAATGGTTAACGGGGCGTCAACAACCCGGACTCCGACCGCCGCGACCCTCGCGAGGGACGCCGAACTCCGCGCATAGCGGCAAATCCGCGACAAGCGGGTTCAGCCTGCCGAATCACGCCAGGTCGATCGGACTAGTTTTCCAAGGCGAGGCGCGCCGCCGGAAAATATGTTCGGCTGATCGGAACGACGGTGTCATTGGCAAGCCGGGCAATTGCTCGCCCGGATCGTCTTTCAATCCCGCGGACGCTGTCCTTCGCCACCCACCAGCTGCGGTGCACGCGGAGCCCCAGCCGGGGATCAATAATCGCCGCCGCGTCCGCCAGCCGCATCAGGATCAAGGCCGAACCGTACAGCGTGTGAACGCGCAGATAATGATCTTGGGCTTCGAGTGCGACAATATCCCGGCGCAATGCGGGTGGAAGCTTCGACATGAAATCGGGCGGATATTCGGGATCCACCGCCGACTGTTCGACCGCCGCGACCACCGCGACCGGATCCGCAGGCGACATGACGCCCGCAATCAGCAGCTGGACCAGCGCCACATAGGGAAACAGCGCGAGGAGTTGAGCGGGACTGAATATCCTGCCGGGCTGGACCACCCCGAAAGCCCAAGCCACGAAGAAGGTCATGGGTATTGCCGAAGCAGCGGCGCCCGCGAAAATCCTTTTTGCACCGCTCCCGTCCGTCCAGGCGGACAAAAGAGCGCGCTGCGTGACGGCCGCAGTTCCAAAGCCGGCGAGCGCAACAATCATCCAGAATAGATAGCGCACGGCGGGACTTAGGGCGGATTGCGATCCGAACGGCCCCATCACACCCAGCACCGCACCAAAAGCGACCGCACTCAGCAGCCCGCGCCACTTTCCCGGTATCCGCCATTCACGCATCGCCAACTGCATCGGTCTACCGTTCAGGAAATTGCGGCCATCATTCACGACTCCCCCCATTGCCGCTCCGCGTCAAGCCCCGTCAACGCTCCGGCGCAAGCGCAGGAATATTGGCAGGGAGAAGGTAATGAAACGGATTATCGCTGGTTTGGTATTGGCATCGGCAGCTGTCCCGGCGGCGGCAAGCGAGGCAGTCGACATGCGTTTCGCATGTCCGGCGGCGACGTCGATGCCCACCCAACCGCCCGAGCTCGCGGGCTTGTGGGATGCGCTCTTGGATGTGGGCGGCACTCCAAGCTTCGGCCTCCTCTCGGTCGGAATGACGGGTTCGGAGCTCGGCGGATCGCTGGCGCTGACCCCCGGCGTCGTGGTAGTCCGCAGCCTGACGAGCGACGGCCGGACCGTGGCGATGGTTGTTGCATCGCGTGAGGGCGATGTGCGCTTCGACGGTTCGCTCACCCCCGACGGGAAACGGATGTGCGGCATCGTCACCTATCACGGCGGTCAGAAATTCGCGATGATCGCGCAAAAAAGGCCCGACCGGACAAGCGCGCGCAGTGAGCCGACGGGCGCGACACAGCGATAGTGGTGCGCGGTCGCTGCGGCCCCATTTTCGCAGCGACCGCCTACACTTTCCGTAAACGTAAAGTGATTGCGCGCGGCGCGCGAACGCGATACGCCTGCGGGCATGTTTTTCGGCTTTCTCGACGAGCTTCGCGTCGCGGGCATTCCCGCCAGCCTGAAAGAGCATCTGATGCTGCTGGAAGCGCTCGACCGCGAGGTGATCGACCGCAGTCCCGAGCAATTCTATTACCTTAGCCGCGCAATCTATGTGAAGGATGAGGGGCAGCTCGACCGTTTCGACCAGGTGTTCAACAAGGTCTTCAAGGGCATCATCTCGGACTATGGCCAGAACCCGGTCGATGTTCCCGCCGACTGGCTGAAGGCCGTCGCCGAGAAATTCCTGACGCCCGAGGAAATGGCGGCGATCGAATCGCTTGGCGACTGGGACAAAATCATGGAGACGCTGAAGGAGCGGCTCGAGGAACAGCAGAAGCGCCACGAGGGCGGCAGCAAGTGGATTGGCACCGGCGGCACGAGCCCCTTCGGCAATTCGGGCTATAATCCTGAAGGCGTGCGCATCGGCGGCGAGAGCAAGCACAAGCGTGCACTGAAAGTCTGGGAAAAGCGCGAGTTCCAGAATCTCGACAACACCAAGGAGCTCGGCACCCGCAACATCAAGATCGCGCTCCGCCGCCTGCGCAAATTCGCGCGCGAGGGCGCGGCGGACGAGCTCGACATTCCAGGCACGATCGACGGCACCGCGCGGCAGGGCTGGCTCGACATCAAGATGCGCCCCGAGCGGCGCAATGCGGTCAAGCTGCTGCTGTTTCTCGACGTCGGCGGATCGATGGACCCGTTCATCAAGCTGTGCGAAGAATTGTTCAGCGCCGCGACGACCGAGTTCAAGAATCTCGAATTCTTCTATTTCCACAATTGCCCGTACGAAGGCGTGTGGAAGGACAACAAGCGCCGCTGGTCCGAGCGCCACCAGATGTGGGACATCCTGCACAAATATGGCCATGATTACAAAGTGATCTTCGTCGGCGACGCGTCGATGAGCGCCTATGAAATCACCCATCCGGGCGGCAGCGTCGAACATTTCAACGAGGAGTCGGGCGCGGTCTGGCTCCAGCGGATCACGCATGTCTATCCGGCAGCGGTGTGGCTCAATCCGGTGCCCGAAGCGCATTGGGGCTACACCCAGTCGGTCAAGCTGATCAAACAGCTGATGAACGACCGCATGTATCCGCTGACCCTCGCCGGGCTCGACGATGCGATGCGCGAACTGACGCGCAAGCATTGAGTCTAACTTACCGTCATCCCGGCGAAGGCCGGGATCTCAACCTCGCATCCCTTCGCACTGGCGAGATCCCGGCCTTCGCCGGGATGACGATTTCTACGGTAGCAATCTTGAACCGATCCCCTAATCCCGTTCGTGTCGAGCGAAGTCGAGACACCCGTCGGTTGCGCGCGCCTTAGGGGTGTCTCGGCTTCGCTCGACACGAACGGATTTCAAAAGTTCCGCTAGGCTTGCCATGTTCGACCTCCCCCTCGTCACCATCCTGCTGCTCACCGGCTTCATCAACCTGATCGGCGCGCTCGCTTATGCCGCGCGCATCGCCGGGGTCCGCACGCGGCGCATCGCGATGTCCTTCGCATTGTTCAACATCCTCGTGCTCTTTTCGCGTACCTCGAACAGCTTCCTTGGCCCCTTCCTCGCCAAGCGGATCGAGACGCGCATCCACGACGGCAGCGGCGGGCATCTGTTCCTCGACATGCAGCTGGTGCTGGCGGCGGCGAGCGTTGCGACGCTGATCGGCATATTACTGGTCCCGACCGGCCAACGCATGTTCGCGGCCGCGATCGGCTGGTATCAGGACAATCGGTCGACGACGAAGCTCGCGCTGAAGGCTGCAAGCCCGAGCGGCCTCAGGACATTGGGCCGGTCGCTGACCTTTCCCAGCCTGTCGCACCTCAGGAACTGGCGGATGCCGAAGGGTATCGGCTGGGGCGTGCTGATCGCCAACTGCCTCGCGCAATCCTTGCTCGCCGTGGGCGTGGTGGCGTCGCTCTACGCCGGCTATCTCGCGCCCGAGTTTCGCGTCACCGCGTCGCAGCTCTCGGCGCTGATCAACGGCTTTGCGACGATATTGTTGTTTGCCTTTATCGACCCGCAATTGTCGGTGATGACCGACGATGCCGTCGAGGGGAAGGTCGACGAGGCCGACTTTCGCCGCGCGATCACGCTCATCTCGCTAAGCCGCCTCGCCGGGACGGTGCTCGCGCAGGCGCTGCTGCTGCCCGCCGCGGCGCTGATCGCATGGGTCGCCGTTTATGTCTGATCGCGCGCGCGGCCACAGTCGCTTTCTTGCCGTCCGGTCGCGGCTGGAAGCGATGGCGGTTACGCCGGGGCCGCGCGGCTGGTTCCTCGAATTTCTCGTCTTCGGCTTCAAACAAGGCTGGGCGTGCCTGTTCGGCGGGCTGATGCTCGCGCTGCTGCTCGGCACGCACCTGTTCTGGCCCAACGATGCGCCGCTGCATCGCTATGACGCGATCACGATCGGCGCGGTGCTGATCCAGCTCGGGATGCTCGCGTTCCGATTGGAAACACCGAAGGAAGCGCTCGTCATCCTGATCTTCCATATCGTCGGCACGGTGATGGAGCTGTTCAAGACCGCCGCGGGATCATGGCAATATCCCGAGGCGAGCCTGCTCCACATCGGCGCGGTCCCGCTCTTCTCGGGCTTTATGTATGCCGCGGTGGGGAGCTATATTGCGCGCGTGTGGCGTATCTTCGACTTTCGCTACACGGGCTATCCGCCGGTCTGGACGAGCTATGCGCTCGCGGCGGCGATCTACGTCAATTTCTTTGCGCGCCACTGGACCTATGACGTCCGCTGGTCCCTGTTTGCGGCGACGGCTTTGCTGTTCTGGCGCTGTCAGGTGTGGTTCCGGCCGTTGCACGTCCACCGCCGGATGCCGCTACTCGTCGGCTGGGGGCTGGTCGCGCTCTTTATCTGGTTTGCGGAGAATATCGGGACGTTCGCGCGCGCATGGACGTACCCCAGTCAGGACGATGGTTGGCACATGGTGGGGCTGGAGAAGCTCGGCAGCTGGTATCTGCTGATGATCATCTCGTTCGTGCTGGTCAGTCTGGTACAGCGGCCGAAGGCGCCGGATCCCACCGACAAAAAAAGCACACCCACGCTGCATCCCGAAGCTCGCTGGATCGTGGCGATCGACGATGATGTGCTGACCATGACCGACGGCCAGGGCGAAAGAAGCGCATGTCCGCTATCCGATGTCACCGGAATCGCCGTCGAAACCAATGACAGCGGGCCTTGGGGCAGCGACGTATGGTGGATGTTCTTTGGGCCCAATGGCCGACTGAACCTGACATTCCCGCAAGGTGCGACGGGCGAAGACGCCGTCCTCGACCGGATCATGAAGCTACCCGGCTTCGATCATGCCGAAATGATCGCCGCGATGGCATCCACCGACAACTCCACTTTCATTGTCTGGCAACAAGAAGGCCGCTCAGCCGAACGGCCGGTCGATTGATGGCGGCGGTTCGCTGAACCATTTGGGACCGCTCTCGGTCATGTGGAAACAATCCTCGAGCCGGATGCCGAATTCGCCCGGAATATAGATGCCGGGTTCGTTCGAGAAACACATGCCGGGTGCGAGCTTCGTCGTTTCGCCGCGCACCAGATTGACCGGCTCATGCCCATCGAGCCCGATGCCGTGGCCGGTGCGGTGCGACGTGCCGGGCAGCTTGTAATCCGGCCCCCAGCCGAGGCTTTCATAATAGGCGCGCACCGCATCATCGACCTTGCCCGCGGGGGTGCCGAGCTTTGCCGCGGCAAAGGCAACGTCCTGCCCCTTGCGCATCTGGTCCCAGACCTGCCGCTGGCGCGGCGTCGCCTTGCCGTAAACGAAGCTGCGCGAGATGTCGGACTGATAGCCGTGCACCGTCGCGCCGCAATCCATCAGCACGACCTCGCCCTCCTTCACCGCCTGCGGCTTGCCCGACCCGTGCGGATAGGCGCTCGCCTCGCCGAGCAGGATCAGTTCGAATTCGCTGCGTCCGCCGAGCGCGGTCGTCGCCGCGGCCATGATTGCGCCGATCTGGTCGGGGGTCATTCCCGCCTCGATCCGCGGCGCGGTGTGACGATAGGCGGCGAGTGTGATGTCGCTCGCGATCTGCATCAGCGCGATTTCGGCGGGCGATTTGTGCATGCGACACCCGCGCACGACGGGCGCGCCGTTGACGACGGTCGCGTTCGGCATCGCCTTTTCCAACCCGTCGACCGCGAAATAGCGCACCGTTTCCTCGACGCCGATCTTGCCTTTGGTCAGCCCGCGTTTGCCCAGCCAGGTGGCGACCGCGGCGAGCGGATTGTCATCCTCGTTCCAAGTCAGCACGTCGGCCGCAACCGCCAAGCTTTCGCGCACCGACGGTTCTTCGAAAAAGGGCGTGACGACCGCCAGCTCGCCCTCGCGCGTCAGCACCGCCGCGGTCAGCCGCTCGCTGCGCGACCAACGCACCCCGGTGAAATAGATCAGGCTCGATCCCGGCTCGATCAGCAGCGCATCCATGTCGTTCGCGCGCAGCAGATGCGTCGCCTTGGCGAGCCGCGCCACGCGCTCCGCCTTGCCGATCGGAACCGCCTTGGCGGCCAGATTGGGGAGTCCGGCAGTATCGGCGGCCCATGCCGAGAGCGGCAGTGTCGCCGCGAGTCCGCCTAGCGCCGCGGTGCCAAGAAATTGCCTGCGTTGGATCATTTCACTCTCCCCGCGCGCTCTGGCGCCAACCTTTAACCCGTTCGCCCTGCACTTGTCGAAGCGCTGTTCTTTTCATCTCGCGCTGGTGGGAAGAACCGCCTCTCGACAAGCTCAGGACGAACGGGAGCAGAAAATCCGCATCAGTAAAGCAGCAAATCTGAAATCTCATCGCGCCACGCCGCCTCGTCGGGCTGCGCCAATGCGTCGAGATCACCTGCCACCGAGCCCGCATCATCAACCCACAGCCGCAGGTCGGGGCCGCCGTTGATCACGTCGATCGCGAGCACATCGTCGGTATATTCATATTTGAAATCAGTGCCGCGCCAGATCGGATAGTCGGGATAGAGCGAACGGATCGCCTTGAACCCCAGCGCTTGCACGCGCCAGGGACGGAACGCCGCATGGTCGTACCAGCCGCCTTCGGCATGGATATGGATGCCGCTGTTGAGCTGTTTCATATGCTTGTGGAAGGTCGGTTCGAACCAGATGTCGCGCAGCTTGCATCCGCCCAGCCATTCGGGCGCGAGCCGCTGCATTTCGGCAATCACGGCCTTTGCATCGATGTCAGGCGCGCCGAAGAGTTCGAGCGGGCGCGTCGTGCCGCGGCCCTCGCTCAACGTCGCGCCCTCGACCATCACCGTGCCGGCATAGGCGCGCGCCATGTTGAGGTTCGCGGCGTTCGGGCTGGGGTTGATCCAGACGCGTGTCGTCGGCCAGCCGAAGCCCGGGCCATCGGGCTCCCACCCCGCCATCTCGATCACCCGGTAATCGACATCGAGCCCGAAGTGGCGGATGAACCAATGCCCCATCTCGCCCATCGTCAGCCCGTGGCGCATCACCATCGGCCCCGCGCCGACGAAGCTTTCCCACCCTTCGCGCAGCCGTGTCCCTTCGACCGGGCGCCCCGCGGGGTTCGGGCGGTCGAGCACCCACACCGCCTTGCCATGCTCCGCCGCGGCCTCGAGCACATAGAGCAAAGTCGTGACATAGGTGTAGATGCGGCAGCCGAGATCCTGCAGATCGACGAGCATCACGTCGAAAGTATGCATCGACTGCCCCGACGGGCGGCGCACTTCGCCGTAGAGGCTGAACACCGGCATGCCATGGGTCGGATCGGTGAAGTCAGGCGACTCCATCATATTGTCCTGCAGGTCGCCGCGCACGCCATGCTGCGGCCCGAACACCGCGGTGACATTGACCCCCGCCGCGACGAGCGCGTCGAGGCTGTGCGTGAGGTCGTCGGTAACCGAGGCCGGGTGCGCGAGCAGCGCAACGCGCTGGCCCTGAAGCGGTTTGAGGAGCGCGGGGTCGGCGAGCAGGCGGTCGATGCCAAACTGGACTGTCATGCGCGCCCGGGTGCCTCAAGCGTGAGCGCAAAGCAATCGGGATGATGGAAGTCGGGTTTGCCGGCGGGGTGCGCGAGCGCCCAATAGCTTTTGGTGCCGTCCAGCTCCTCGATCACCGCTGACAGCCCAAGTTTCGATCCGGCATCGGGAAAAATCCCCGGTTCGACGCGCAATATATAGCGCACGTCGCTGCGCTCGACCGTCATCTCCCATGGCGCGAGCTCGTCCGAACGCAGCAGCGAGCGATAATCGTCGAACTGGTAACAGGCCCAGCGGCCGTCGGGGGCATAGTTGAATTCGGTATAGTCGGGCTGCCCCTCCTCGGTCAGGAACGCCTCGAAACAGGTACTCTGCCACAACCCGTCGGTTGCGCTGTCGGCAATGACCAGTTGCCCGTCGCCGGGCGGCAGGATGATGTCTCCCACGCCGCCCTCGACAATATAGTGCAGCGCAAAGCCCTCGTCGAACGACAGCGCGATCTCGACCGTGACCGACCGGACCGTTCGCGCCGGGGTATCGGGGTGGCAGACCAGCGACTTGCGAATGCTATCCAAAACCCCAACCCCATGCTAAGCGCCCGCCCGCTATGACGAACCACAAATCCGACCTGCTGCGCGTCCTCGATGATCGAGGCTATATCCACCAGATGACCGACGCGGAAGGGCTCGATGCGCTCGCGTGGAAACAGGTCGTCCCCGGATATATCGGTTTCGACGCAACCGCGCCCAGCCTGCACGTCGGCAGCCTGGTCCAGATCATGATGCTGCGCCGCCTGCAACAGACGGGGCACAAGCCGATCGTGCTGATGGGCGGCGGGACGACGCGGATCGGCGACCCGACGGGGCGCGACGAAAGCCGCAGGATGCTGTCGGACGAAACGATCGCCGACAATATCGCGTCGATCTTCAGCATCTTTCAGCAGTTCCTGACCTTTGGCGACGGCCCGACCGACGCGGTGATGGTCAATAATCAGGATTGGCTGGGCAAGCTCGGTTACATCGAATTGCTGCAGGAAGTTGGCACCCATTTCACGATCAACCGCATGATGACCTTCGATTCGGTCAAGCTGCGGCTCGAGCGCGAACAGCCGATGACCTTCCTCGAATTCAATTACATGATCCTGCAGGGCTATGATTTCCGCCATTTGTCGAAGGACATGGGGGTGCGGCTCCAGATGGGCGGATCGGACCAGTGGGGCAATATCGTCAACGGCATGGAGCTCGGCCGCCGCATGGACGGCGCCGACCTCTATGGTCTCACGACTCCGCTGCTCACCACCGCGGCGGGCGCCAAAATGGGCAAAACCGCCGCGGGTGCGGTGTGGCTTAATCCCGCTCAACTGTCCCATTTTGACTATTGGCAGTTCTGGCGCAACTGCGACGACCGCGATGTCGGACGCTTCCTCAAGCTGTTCACCGACCTGCCGCTCGACGAGATCGCGCGGCTCGAAGCGCTGGGCGGCGCCGAGATCAACGAGGCAAAGAAGATCCTCGCCAACCAAGCCACCGCGCTGTGCCGCGGCGCCGATGCGGCCAAGGCCGCCGCCGAGACCGCCGCGCAAACCTTTGAAAAAGGACAGATTGGCGGCGACCTGCCGCAGGTTGCCGCGCCCGCCGGAGGGATCAACATCGTCGATGCGCTGCGCGAACTCGGCTTTGCCGCGTCGAACAAGGAAGCGCGGCGCAAGCTCGACGAAGGCGCCGTCAAGGTCGACGGCGTCGTCATTCGCAACCCGCAGTATCGCATCCTCGGCGCCGACGACCCGGTGCCGCTGAGCCTGGGCGCGAAAAAGCATGGTCTTGTAACGCGATAAGGCGCAAAACCCGTTTACCCAATTTTCAGCATTCCGATGGATCGTCATGCCCAAATCAACAAGGTCCACAAAAATGCGCAAGATCGACACCAGCAAAGCCCATTATGTCGGGCTCGACCAGCGGATCGCTCCGCGTAGCGACGTCTATGTTCGCCTGCCCTTCGTCATGCCCGACGGCCGGCAGGAAATGTGTACCTGCGTCAACATTAGCGCCGACGGTATGCTGATGCGTTTCGAGCGCGGCTTGGAGATTGGCGACCTTGTGGTATTCCGAATGCCGATCATCGGTCGCACCGCGGCGAAAGTCGTCTGGTCGCTCGGTGGCAAGACCGGTGTCCAGTTCGACAAGTCGATCGCGGTCGAAGATTATCTGCCGATGATCCGCGCCATGGGAGCGCGGGCGGACGTCAACTAAACACTGGAAGCTAGGGACAAGCCCTCCCCTAGCCCCTCCCGCAAGCGGGAGGGGGACAATCAACCACTCCTGAGCAGCGGCACCGCCGCGTCACGCTCGAACAGATACAGGCAGTGCCGCACTGCTTCGCCGCGCGCCCCGTCCATCCCGCCGTCGCGTTCGACGAACAAACGAGCATCATCGTGTGCCACAGGCAATAGCCGGACGAGCTGCTCCGCACTCGCTAGGCCATAGTCCGCGTCGCCCGACTGCTTGAGCCCGAGCAATTCGCCGCCGCCGCGGAGCTCCAGATCCTTCTCGGCAATCACGAACCCGTCATTGGTTTCGCGCATCAGCGCCAGCCGCTCGCGCGCGGTTTCGGAGAGGTTCTGCGAGCGTAGCAACAGGCACACCGATTTGGCGGCGCCGCGCCCGACCCGCCCGCGCAGCTGATGCAGCTGCGCGAGGCCGAAATTTTCGGCATGTTCGACAATCATCAGGCTGGCAGCGGGAACATCGACCCCGACCTCGATCACCGTCGTCGCGACCAGTACGCCGATGTCGCCGGCTTGGAACCGTGCCATGACGTCATCCTTGTCCGGCCCTTTCATCCGCCCATGCACCAGCCCGACGCGGTCGGCGCCGAGCCGCTCGCGCAGCAGCGCGGCGCGATCCTCGGCCGCGGCAAGTTCGCTCGTCTCGCTTTCGGCGACCAGCGGGCAAACCCAATAGGCTTGCGCCCCCGTCGCCAGATGACGCTCCAACCCGCCGACCACCTCATCAAGCCGGTCGACCGATACGACGCGTGTGTCGACCGGGGTCCGCCCCGGCGGCATCTCGTCGATCCGCGACACGTCCATCTCGCCATGGTTGGCCAGTTGCAGCGTGCGCGGGATCGGGGTCGCGGTCATCACCAGCAGGTGCGGCGGCCGCGCCGCCTTCTGCGTGAGCATCAACCGCTGCGCGACGCCGAAGCGGTGCTGCTCGTCGACGACGACCAGCGCCAGGTCGCGATACGCCACGGCATCCTGAAAGATGGCATGGGTGCCGACCAATATGTCGATGCTGCCGTCGGCGAGCCCCATCAGCGTCGATTCGCGCACCCGCCCCTTGTCGCGCCCGGTCAGGATCGCGATGTTCACCGGCAGCCCGGCGAGCATCGCCTGCAAGGTCGCAAAATGCTGGCGCGCCAGAATCTCGGTCGGCGCGAGCAGCGCAGCCTGCGTCCCTGCCTCGACCGCCGCCAGCATCGCGCACAGCGCGACGAGCGTCTTGCCCGACCCGACATCGCCCTGCAGCATCCGCAGCATCGGGGTTTCGCGGCCCATGTCGGCGGCAATCTCGCGTCCCACCCGCTCCTGCGCCCCGGTCAATCCGAACGGCAGCCGCAGCGCACCCACCAGCCGCCCGTCGCCGACCACCGCGCGCCCCTTGCGCTTGCGCAGCCCCTCGCGGATCAGCATCAGCGCGACCTGGCTGGCGAAAATCTCGTCATAGGCCAGCCGGTCGCGCGCCGCCGCATCCTGCGGACTGGCGTGCGCGCGCGTCAGTGCCTCGCGCCACGCAGGCCAGCCGCGGCTGGTCAGCAGCGGGCCGTCGATCCATTCGGCAAGTTCGGGTCGCCGTTCGAGCGCGATTTCGACCAGCTGCGACAGCCGCGCGTTGGTCAGTCCTTCGGTCAGCGGATAGACGGGTTCGTGGATCGCGATCCCCGCGTCATCGCCCGGCTCGACGACCTGATCGGGATGGACGATCTGGCGCATCTCGCCATAGAGGTCGAGCCGCCCCGATACGCGGCGCTTCTCTCCGAGCGGGAACAGCTTGCGCGCCAGCCCCGATGTGCGCCCGAAATAGACAAGCCGGACATGGTCGCCCGCACTGTCGAACGCCTCGACTCCAAAGGGCGCGCGGGGCGAGCGGCCCGAACGATAATCCTGCGCGGTCAGGTCGACGATGATCGTCTGCCCCGCCTGCGCTTCGTCGAGCCGGTCGACCGGAAAACGCGAGATGAGCCCGGTCGGCAGGTGGAACAGCACGTCGACGACGCGTTCCAGCCCCAGCCGCGTCAGCGGCTTGGCCAGCTGCGGGCCGACGCCTTTCAGGTCGGTGAGCGCGGCAAAGAGCGGATTGAGGATTTCGGGTCGCATGGGTGACGTTTGTGTAGCGCGAGCTTTGCCAACTTGCACCTCCCCTCTCCCCTTGCGGGAGAGGACAGCGAGACTTGGTCCAGCTTCCGAAGCGCTATCCCCCTGGCTCGTCATCCCGGCGAAGGCCGGGATCTCGCCGGTGAGTGAGAACGATAGGGTGAGATCCCGGCCTTCGCCGGGATGACGAAATTGGGCAAGGCGCTTCTCTTGATACATCGTGCAACCGCTCTAAAAGGCCCGCCATGACCGACCGCCTCAAACGCCTGAAATTCCGCGCCTGGCACCGCGGCACGCGCGAGGCCGATTATATGATTGGCGGCTTTTTCGATCGCTATGCCGCGACCTGGAGCGAGGAACAGATCGGCTGGTTCGAAATGGTCGTCGAAGAGGATGACGTTGACATCATGGCGTGGGCGCTCGGTACGGGTGATCCGCCCGCGCATCTGGACCGACCCGACCTGATCGCCGCGATGCGCCGTCTGGACTATATCCCGCTGCCATGACGATTCCCGCCGCCGACATTTTTGCCGCGATCGGATCGGCAGCGGCGCCGCTGACGCTGGCGCGCGCCGCCGACGGGTTTTTGCCGCTGCTGCTCGCCGATCTGGCGCGCGCCAGCGACAAGAGGCTGGTCTATGTCGCGACCGATGATGCGGCGATGCAGGCGATCGCCGACGCCACGCCCTTTTTCGCGCCCGATCTCACCATCTATCGCTTCCCGGCATGGGACTGCCTGCCCTATGACCGCGCCGGGCCCTCGATGCGGGTCAGCGCCGACCGGCTGGCGACGCTGTCGGCCTTGCAGGCGCCGCCGAAGCGCGGGGAGCTGATTCTGACCACCGTCGCCGCGATCACCCAGCGCACGCTCACGCCTTTCCGCATCCGCCAGCTCGCGACGACGCTCGCGCCGGGGCAGCGGATCGACCGCGACGCGCTCGCCGAATTGCTGGTCGCCAATGGGTTCAGCCGCGTCGACACGGTCGCCGATCAGGGCGAGTTTGCGGTGCGCGGCGGCATCCTCGACCTGTTTCCCGCAGGCGAGGAAACCGGTCTGCGCGTAGACTTTTTCGGTGACGAGATCGAAAGCATCCGCCGCTTCGACCCCGCCGACCAGCGCAGCCTTGGCCCTGCCAAGGCGCTGCAACTGCTTCCAGCCGCCGAGACGCTGCTCGATCAGGACACGATCAAGCGCTTCCGCTCGAGCTACCGCGAGCTGTTCGGCGCGCAGGCGACCGGCGATCCGCTGTATCAGGCAGTCAGCGACGGGCGGCGGCAGGCGGGCATGGACCATTGGCTGCCGCTGTTCGAGGAACGGCTGGCGACGCTATTCGATCATATCGACCCTGCGACGCCGGTGCTGCGCGGCCACCGCAGCGAGGCGACCGCCGAAACGCGCTTTGCCGCAATCGCGGATTATCACGCCAACCGCGTCGCCGCTGAACGCGAATCGCCGGGCAGCTATCGGCCGCTGGCGCCCGAGACGCTGTATCTGAGCGAAGCCGAATGGGCTGGGTTGGCGGCGCAGCGCCCGATCCACATCGTCACGCCGTTCGACGTTCCGCCAGCCGCGCACATCGTCGATCTGGAAACCTTTGCCGCGCGCGATTTCACGCCCGAACGCGCCGCCGACCTGAATGTCTATGACAAGGTCGCCGATCATCTGTCGGACGAGCGCCGCAAGGGCCGCAAGACGATCATCGCCAGCTATTCGGAAGGGGCGCGGGATCGCCTGTCGGGGCTGCTGCGCGAGCATGGGGTGACCTCGCT
This sequence comes from Sphingopyxis microcysteis, assembly GCF_012274265.1. Classification (GTDB taxonomy): domain Bacteria; phylum Pseudomonadota; class Alphaproteobacteria; order Sphingomonadales; family Sphingomonadaceae; genus Sphingopyxis; species Sphingopyxis microcysteis. Next base: position 70,117 of record NZ_JAANYY010000002.1, on the reverse strand, counting down.
AGCCCCCGCCGATAGTTGGCAGGAAGCGCTGGGTACCGCGTCCACCGAGAGCGGGGGGGCGACCGCGATGGTCGTCCTCCCCCTCGACCACGGCTTCGCCAGCAACGCGATCAGCCTGCTCACCGAACAGGATATTCTCGGTGAACGGCTGGTCCGCCGCCAGAAACGTCGCAAAAGCGCCGATGCCTTCCTCGCCGAGCTCGCGACGCTCAGCGTCGGCGATCTCGTGGTCCATCTCGATCATGGCATCGGGCGCTATGAAGGGCTGACCTCGATCCCGGTCGGGAGCAGCCCGCACGATTGCGTCGCGTTGACCTATGCGGGCGGCGACAAGCTGTACGTCCCGGTCGAAAATCTCGACGTGCTGTCGCGCTATGGCGGCGAGAGCGACGGGGTTGCGCTCGACCGGCTGGGCGGCGAGGCATGGCAGCGCCGCAAGGCGCGGATGAAGGAACGCATCCGCGAGATCGCCGGCGAATTGCTCGCGACCGCGGCGCAACGCGCGCTGCGCTCGGGCGACCTGCTGGCGCAGGACGCGGCCTATCCCGCCTTCGCCGACCGCTTCCCATATCAGGAAACCGACGATCAGGACCGCGCGATCGGCGACGTGCTGGCCGACATGGCGTCGGGCAGGCCGATGGATCGGCTGGTCTGCGGCGACGTCGGCTTCGGCAAGACCGAGGTTGCGCTCCGCGCCGCCTTTGTTGCTGCAATGGCGGGGGTGCAGGTCGCGGTCGTCGTGCCGACCACCCTGCTCGCGCGCCAGCATTTCACCAATTTCGTCGAGCGTTTCAAAGGCTTCCCGGTCAACATCGGACGCCTGTCGCGTCTCGTCCCGGCGGGCGAAGCGCAAAAGACCCGCGACGGCCTCGCGAGCGGTCAGATCGACATCGTCGTCGGCACCCATGCGGTGATCGCCAAATCGGTCGAGTTCAAAAACCTCGGCTTGGTCATCGTCGACGAGGAACAAAGGTTCGGCGTTGTCCATAAGGAGCGCCTGAAACAGCTCAAGACCGACGTCCATGTCCTGACGCTCACCGCGACCCCCATCCCGCGCACCTTGCAAATGGCGATGTCGGGACTGCGCGAGCTCAGCGTGATCCAGACGCCGCCGGTCGACCGACTCGCGGTGCGGACCTATGTGGCGCCGTGGGATGCCGTCGTCCTGCGTGAAGCGTTGCTGCGCGAGCATGATCGCGGCGGGCAGAGCTTCTTTGTCGTCCCGCGGATCAAGGATCTGCCCGATATCGAGGAATTTTTGCGCAACCGAGTGCCCGAGGTCAAATATGTCGTCGCGCATGGCCAGATGACCCCGACCGAGGTCGAGGACCGGATGAGCGCCTTTTACGACCGCAAATATGACGTGCTGTTATCGACGACGATCGTCGAATCGGGCCTCGACATCCCGAGCGCCAACACACTCATCATCCACCGCGCCGACCGTTTCGGCCTTGCCCAGCTGTACCAGCTGCGCGGCCGGGTCGGGCGCGGCAAGACGCGCGCCTATGCCTATCTCACCACGCCCGACCATGGCGCGATCACCGACACCGCCGAAAAAAGGCTGAAGCTGCTCGGAGATCTGGACACGCTGGGCGCCGGGTTCCAGCTGGCGAGCCACGACCTCGACATTCGCGGCGCGGGCAACCTCGTCGGCGACGAGCAGTCCGGGCATATTCGCGAAGTCGGCTTCGAACTCTATCAGTCGATGCTCGAAGAAGCGATCCTGGTCGCCAAGGCCGAAGGTGCGGGCAAGCTGCCGCCGCGCGAGGCTTTGTCACCGGTCATCACCATCGATGCGCCGATCCTGATCCCCGAGGATTATGTCCCCGACCTGCCGCTGCGCATGGCGCTCTATCGCCGCCTCAACGATGCCGGGGACCGCGCCGCGCTCGACGCCTTCGCCGCCGAGATGATCGACCGCTTCGGCCCGCTGCCGCCCGAAACCGCGAACCTTGTCCAGCTGATGGAGATCAAGGCTAACGCAAAGCTGGCGGGCATCGCCAAGCTCGACGTGGGGACGAAGGGGGCGCTGGTCAGCTTCCACGGCGACCAATTCGCAAACGTGCCCGGGCTGATCGCCTATGTGGAGCGGCTGAAAGGCCGCGCGCGCATCCGCCCCGACAACAAGCTGTCCGTCAGCGGCGACTGGATGAGCACCGGGGCGCGTTTGAACGGCGCGCTGCAATTGTCGAAGGGTTTGGGGAAGCTGGCGCGACAGGTAAACTAGCCGTCGCCCCCGCGCAGGCGGGGGGCGCAGGCAGCCTTGCGCTAGGCCGACAGCGGCCCCCGCCTGCGCGGGGGCGACGTTTATCCCATCAACCCCGGCAGCTGATCCCCCGGCACCGGTCCCGACTTCAAAAACCCCTGCCAGGTCGCGACCCCCAGCTCACGCAGCCGTTCCAGCTGGCGCTCGTTCTCGATCCCCTCGGCCACCACCAACAGCCCCAGCGCGCGCGCGAGGTCGACGATCGCGCGCACGACGATACGGTCGCGGTCGCTGCCGTCGATGGTACGGGTGAAGCCGCTGTCGATCTTCAGATAATCGATCGGCAGCCGCGCGAGCAGCGACAGGCTGGAATAGCCCGTCCCGAAATCGTCGATCGCGATCGCACAGCCCAGCGCGCGGATTTGCGCCAATTGCTCGGCGGCGCTCGCCGGGTCGCTCAGCATCGCCTGTTCGGTCAGTTCCAGCGTCAGCCGGTCGGGATCGACCTGCGCCGCTTTCGCCATCGCGGCGAACCGACCTGCAAATTCGGGATCGCCGAGATCGGCGGCGGTGATGTTGAGCGACACGCGCAGTTTCGCCAGCGCGCGCGGCCATTTCGCCATTTCGGCGAGCGCGACGCGGTGCGCATGTTCGGTGAGCTCGCATTCCAGCCGCGCGGCGCGTGCCGCGGTGACCAGCGGCCCCGCGCCGAGCAGGCCGAGCTCGGGATGCTGCCAGCGCAGCAGCGCCTCGACCCCAACCATCTCGCCGGTGCCGACATCATATTGCGGCTGATAATGGATCAGCACCTCGTCGCCCGAAAGCGCCGCATGGACCATCACACCATCGCGCGCCGATGCCGGGCGCGACAGCTGTTCCCCCGCATTGCGCAGCTGCTCGGCCACCGATTCGTCGCGGGTGATCAACGCCGCCGCAATGCGGATCGACAGGCGGCCGTTCGGATCGCCGACGATCGGTTCGGCCAGCGCGACGTGCAGCGCGCGTTCCTGCGCGCGTAGCGCCCCCAGCGACATGGGCGTCGATGGCACGATCAGGAAGCGCGGGCCGTCGAGTCGATCGACGCACGATCCCGGCCCGAATTCGTCGCTGGCGAAATTTTCCAGCCGCCGCCCGATTTCATCGAGCACCGCATCGCCCGTCGCGGTCCCCGCGCTGCTGTTGATCCGGGCCATCTGGTCGATCTGGACCAGAATGACACCGGCATCGGCGTCGTGGCGGTTATGCAGACCTTCGAGTTTACGGACGCACGCGGAAAGGGTTTCGGACAAGCGATTCATGGCGTCTCCGTAGCAGGCTTTGCTTGCCAAGTTCCTGCCTTTTGCATCACAAGGTGCCTGTGGCTGTCACATTTTCCCAACCTGCCGGATCGACGGCGCCTTTGATCGACGGCCATGGTCGGCGGATCAATTACTTACGCCTGTCGGTCACTGACCGCTGCGACCTGCGCTGCCGTTATTGCATGGCCGAGGACATGGTGTTCCTGCCCAAATCGGCGGTGCTGAGCATCGAGGAAATGGGCGAGCTGGCCGAACGCTTCGTCGCGCGCGGGATTCGCCGGATCCGCCTGACCGGCGGCGAGCCGCTGGTGCGGCGCGGGATCGATACGCTCGCGGCGCGGCTGGGCGCGATGATCGGGCACGGGCTCGATGAACTTACCCTCACGACCAACGGCATGCGGCTCGCCGAACATGCGCCGATGCTAGCGGCGGCGGGCGTCCGCCGGATCAACGTCAGCCTCGACACGCTCGACCCCGGCGCGTTCCGGCACATCACGCGCGTCGGCGACGTCAATGTCGCGCTCGGCGGAATTGCCGCGGCGCGCGCGGCAGGGATCGCGGTCAAGATCAACATGGTCGCGCTGGCCGGGCTCAACGAAGACCAGCTGCTCCCCATGCTCGATTATTGCGCCGAGACCGGCTGCGACCTCACGCTCATCGAAACGATGCCGCTGGGCGAGGTCGCCGAGGATCGCAGCGACCATTATATCCCGCTCCACCAGTTCATCGCTCCGCTCCGCGAGGTCTCCGCCATCTATCCGGTCGACAAGCGCACCGGCGGCCCCGCGCGCTATTTCGCGGTCGAAGGCAGCCCCGTGCCATTGGGCCTGATCACCCCGCTCAGCGACAATTTCTGCACGACGTGCAACCGGATCCGCCTGACCGTCGAAGGACGCATCTATATGTGCCTTGGGCAGGAAGACCATATCGACCTGCGCGCGGCGCTGCGCGAGCGCGGCGATGTCGACGGCTTGATTGATGCCGCATTGGCTGGCAAACCCCGCGCGCATGACTTTCATATCGAACGAAAGTCCACACCGGCGGTCGCGCGTCATATGAGTGCAACGGGCGGCTGACACTGCGCCTTCTGGGGGAAGCTTAATGCAACGCAAGATCGCGCTCGTCGCATCGAACGCGCCCGCGGCCATGGAAGCCGAAGCCGAATTGCGCCCGCTCTACGACTTTGTTGATCTGAACGAAGCCGATTTGCTGATCGCGCTCGGCGGCGACGGCTTCCTGCTCCACATGCTGCACCAATTGCTCGACCAGCGCCGCAGCCTGCCGGTGTTCGGGATGAACCGCGGCACGATCGGCTTTCTGATGAACGAGTTTCGCGTCGAGGGGCTGCTCGACCGGATCGCAGCGGCGCGCCCCTTCCTCATCCATCCGCTGTCGGGCGACATCACGACGATCAGCGGCGAGCGGCATATCCTGCCCGCAATCAACGAGATTTCGCTGCTCCGCGAAACGCGTCAGGCGGCGAAGCTCGAGGTGATGATCAACGAAAAGACGATGCTCGAGGAACTGGCGTGCGACGGCGTGCTCGTCGCGACCCCCGCGGGATCGACCGCCTACAATCTCAGCGCCAATGGCCCGATCCTGCCGCTCGAATCGGAAATGCTGGCGCTGACCCCGATCAGCCCCTTCCGCCCGCGGCGCTGGCGCGGCGCGCTGGTCCCCGAATCGACCAGCATCCGCTTCAACGTCCGCGAAGCGGCGAAGCGCCCGGTCAGCGCGGTCGCCGACCAGCGCGAAATCCGCGACGTAAAGACCGTGCTGGTCACCACCGACCGCAGCCGACCGCTGACTTTGCTGTTCGACCCCGACCAGGGATTGGACGAACGCATCGCAATGGAACAATTTATCGTCTGAGCGAGACAATTCGCGCCAAAACCCCCTTGATAAAGTTGGCGGCACGCGGCAAAGGGGCCGCCTTGCCCGCATCAGCGGGGTGTTCCTCGGTAGCTCAGCGGTAGAGCAATCGACTGTTAATCGATCGGTCGTAGGTTCGAATCCTACCCGGGGAGCCATTTCTTCTTCGTCATCATCACGCCTGCGACGCTGAGCCCAGCTCGGAACGGCGACGGGTTTGGCGCCGACTGGCGAGCGCGATCGACCGCATCAAATCACCATCCTCGACTGCGAAGCGGGCGGATAGCCGTGCTTTGTGTTGAATCGATGCATCGGTCGTGATTAAAAGCGCGCCGGGAAGGGTCGCACACCGATGACATCGATCATCAACGATTTCGCTTTTGCTACGCCGCGGCAGCGCGCGGTACTCGACCTGCTCGCCAACAGCCGCACGAGCAAGGAAATCGCGCATCAGCTCGGCATTTCGGAAGCCGCGGTGAATCGCCGCATCGAAGTGCTCCGATCGCGGTTGGGCGGGGTCACGCGACACGAACTGGCGCGGCAGTATCGCGAATGGTCGGCACAAAATGGCGATCTTTCGGCCGACAGGGCATGTGAAGAAAATGAGATGCAGATTCTCCCGCTGGCCGCAACCGCGCCGCCGAGCGATGTCAGCCCCCGGGACGACATGGTGCCCGCCGGCGAAGCGATGAGGGACCAGCTTGCGATTTCGATCGAAGCGCCCTGGAGCAAGCCAGCCGAGCCATCGGTCGTCCCCGGGGTGCTCGACGGCGACAACGCCCTCCTCACCCGCGGCGCGGCGATCGGCATCATCCTGTTTGCCATTCTCGCCAGCCTGGTCGTCGGCATCGCCGCCGCCAGGGCGCTCGCGGATGTGGTGAGCTAGCCGCCCCGTCCGGACCACTGCGCGCGCCGCGAACGAGCATCGGCGCCGAGGGGGAAGACGATGACGATAGCTGTACCCGCCTATATGAGGCGTATCCGCAACCACATCCGGACCGCCGAAGCCAAGGCGGACGAAAGCCTGCTCGCCAAGCTCGACGTGATGCAGGCGATCCTGCGCGCGCGCCAGACCGAGGACATGCCCGCGCCGCATGTCGGCCAAGACGCGATCGTCCGGCTCGGACGCGCGATCCAGTCGGATATCGCGTCGGCCAACGACGTCTTCCGCTCGCACAACGCTCTGGTCGACGCAAAGACGCAAATTACGGGCGGCCCGACGCACGAAGACACTTGGGCCTTTGAAGCCGACGACGACCCCGGGCGCCAGCAAGCCGCCTGACGATTGACGCCGCCGCCCCCGCGGGTCAGGATTTGATCATGGAAAATATCCAGATGATCAACATCCTGTTGGTGACGCTCCTCGGGGCAGCTGCGCTGCGTTGGGGCGCGGCCCCCGAAAGGATCTGCGCGGCGGTGCTCTTTTTCGTGACCCTCGCCGACCCGCTCTACCACCTGCTGGTGGGGCGCAGCACGATCTATGGATCGGTCGATACGGGTCACTTGCTCATCGACCTTGGGCTCGCCGCCACCTTTTTGGGCGTCGCGCTCTGGGCGAACAGGATTTATCCGCTATGGCTCGCCGCCTTCCAACTCGTGTCCGTGATTTCTCACTTCGTACGCGAAGTGACCGAAATCTTTCCGAAGCTGGCTTATGGGATCATGAGCTACGGCCCCTATTCCATCATCCTGATAATCCTGGCGGCGGGGATCTGGCGGCATCGGACACGGGTCCGGCGCTACGGGCGCTACCGGTCCTGGCGGACCTCCTCCAGCCCTTTGCCGGAACGCTTGCCGACACCGCAGCCGAACGGCTGATCCGGCATTTCGGAAGTATCGGGCGGGCGCTGACCGCCAGCCGCGATCAACTCGCCAACGCGCTGGAAGGCGACCGCAAGCTTGCCGAGTCCATCGTCGCGGCGCGGACGCTGATCGAAGCGGGGCTTCGCGAAGAGGTATCGCGCACCACGGTAACCACCACCGATCCGCGCTTTCAGGCCTATTTGCGGCTGGTGATCGGCAAGTCGGCGACCGAATGCCTGCACGTCACCTTTGTCACGCAGGATTGGGGCTATCTGGCCGACGAGACTATCGCGCAAGGGACGATCGCGCAGGTCGAGGGGCCGCTCCGGCGCCTCCTCGCCCGGGCCTTTGATGTGGGCGCGCACGGCATCATTCTCGCGCATAATCATCCGTCGGGATCGGCGGAGCCCAGCGCCGCCGATATCACGATGACAAAGAAGATCGAGCGTCTGGCGCGCGCGGTCGACATTCGCCTGCTCGATCATCTGATCGTCAGCGGCCGTACGATCGTCAGTATGCGCGAAAGGGGGCTGCTATGAGCGGCACCATGGAAGCGCGCGCGGCGATCCGCGACGTCGATATCGATACCGAGACGTTGGTGCTGCTGGCGCAACAGGAATATGCGAGCCGCCGCAGCCGCGAGCATTGCTTCGCCGCCAACATCTTCGCCGAACCCGCATGGGACATGCTGCTCGACCTGTTTGTGCAACATCATCGCGGGCGGCCGGTCAGCATCCATAGTCTGTGCATCGCCGCGGCAGTCCCCGCGACCACGGCACTGCGCTGGATCGGCAAGCTCGACGACTGCGGGCTCGTCGCGCGCGAACGATCGGCGCGCGACAATCGCGTCATCCATGTCGCGCTGACCGCACGCGGCCTCGCGGCGATGGAGCGCTATCTGGGCGAGCGGGCGCGTCCGGCGGCGCGCACCGGCGATATTTTTCGCCGAGCGACGATTTGACGTCGCGCGCTTCGCGCCGAATGCCGGTTTACCCTGCGAGCTTGCCCGCCGAGAGCATGTCGAGCGCGACGTCGACGATCATGTCCTCCTGCCCGCCGACCATCTTGCGGCGACCAAGTTCGACGAGGATCGCGCGGGTGTCGAGGCCGTGGTCGGCGGCTGCTTTTTCGGCGTGGCGCAGGAAGCTCGAATACACCCCGGCATAGCCGAGGGTGAGCGTCTCGCGGTCGACACGCACCGGACGGTCCTGCAATGGCCGCACCAGATCCTCCGCCGCGTCCATCAGCGCGTAAAGATCGCATCCATGGTTCCACCCATGGACGTCGGCCGCCGCGATGAATACCTCCAGCGGCGCGTTGCCCGCTCCCGCCCCCATGCCCGCCAGGCTGGCATCGACGCGCACCGCGCCATTTTGCACCGCGACGATGCTGTTCGCGACGCCCAGGCTGAGGTTGTGGTGGGCGTGCACGCCGCGCTGCGTTTCGGGCTTCAGCACCCGATCATAGGCCTGCAAGCGCGCCGCATATTGGTCCATCGTCATCGCACCGCCGCTGTCGGTGACATAGACGCAGTGCGCGCCATAGGTTTCCATGAGAAGCGCCTGCTGCGCGAGCGCGTCGGGTTCGGACATGTGGCTCATCATCAGGAAGCCCGACACGTCCATGCCGATGCCGCGCGCAAACTCGATATGTTGCTTCGCGACATCGGCCTCGGTGCAGTGGGTCGCAATCCGCACCGAGCGCACGCCCATGTCATGGGCATGTTTCAGATCGTGAATGGTGCCGATGCCGGGCAGCAGCAGGGTCGTGAGCACGCTATGCTCGAGCACTTCGGCCACCGCGCCGATCCACTCCCAGTCGGTATGCGCGCCAAAGCCGTAGTTGAAGCTCGACCCCTGCAACCCGTCGCCATGCGCGACCTCGATCGCGTCGACCTTCGCCCGGTCGAGCGCTTTTGCGATCGCGCGGACATGATCGAGGCCGTACTGGTGGCGGATCGCGTGCATCCCGTCGCGCAGCGTGACGTCTTGGATATAGAGTTTGGTGGTCATGGGATCCAAGGTCATGCGGCCAGCCTTTGCGCCATCTTCTCGGCGGTCTTCAGTGCCGCCGATGTCATGATGTCGAGGTTGCCGGCATAGGCAGGCAAATAATGCGCCGCGCCCTCGACCTCGAGGAACACGCTGACCTTCAGCCCCGTAAAGCTGCCGCCCATTTCGGGGATGCGCAGCGACGCATTGCTGCCGATGCTTTCGAACTGCACCGCCTGTTTGAGCCGGTAGCCGGGTACATAGGCCTGCACCTCGGCGACCATTGCCGCGATGCTCTGGGCGATTTCGTCACGATCGCCGTCATCGCACAGGCAATAGACGGTATCGCGCATGATCAGCGGCGGCTCGGCGGGGTTGAGCACGATAATCGCCTTGCCGCGCGTTGCGCCGCCGACCTCGACGATCGCCCGGCTGGTCGTTTCGGTGAACTCGTCGATATTGGCCCGCGTCCCCGGCCCCGCGCTTTTCGAAGCGATCGAGGCGACGATCTCGCCATAATGCACTTTAGCGACACGGTTCACCGCCGCGACGATCGGGATCGTCGCCTGCCCGCCGCACGTCACCATATTGACGTTTGCCGCATCGAGATGTGCATCGCCATTCACCGGCGGGATCGTATAGGGACCGATCGCCGCCGGGGTCAGGTCGATGACGCGCTTGCCGTGCGCGATCAGCACCTCGCTGTGCCGCTGATGCGCACCCGCCGAGGTCGCGTCGAACACGATCGCGATGTCGGCAAAGCCCGGCATGGCGACCAGCCCATCGAGCCCGTCGGCGGTGATCGGCACCCCCAGCCCCTCGGCGCGCTTCAGCCCGTCGCTCTCGGGATCGATGCCGACGAAGACGCCCATCTCGAGCACATCCGACAGGCGCATGATCTTGATCATCAGGTCGGTGCCGATGTTGCCCGATCCGATGATCGCTACCTTGGCCTTGCTCATCGCACCGGCCCATAGGTGAAGCTGCACGAGCCGATCCCGGCGATCCGCGCCTCGACATGATCGCCGGGGGTAAGCGCCACCATCGGCCCCAGCGCCCCGGCGAGCAGGATGTCGCCTGCCTTGAGCGGTTCGCCGCGCGCCGCCAATGTTTGCGCCAGCCACGCCGCAGCGTTCATCGGGTTGCCGAGCGCCGCGGCGCCCAACCCGGTGGAGGCGGTCTTGCCGCCGACATCCATTTCCATCGCCGCGCCTTCGAGGTCGAGGCCCGCGAGCGGCAGCCCCGCTTCGGAAATCACGAAAAAGGCCGATGAGCCATTGTCCGCCACCGTGTCGGCAAAGGTGATTTTCCAGTCGGCGATGCGGCTGTCGACAATCTCGATCGCCGCGTGGACGCTCGCGACCGCCGCCGCGACCTCTTCCACGCTCGTATCGGCGGCGGGAAGGTCGGCGCCGAGCACGAACGCAATCTCCGCCTCGGCCTTCGGCTGGATCGTGCGCGCCGGATCGAGCGAGCCGCCATCGGCAATCTGCATATCGGCAAACAGCACCCCGAAATCGGGCTGGTCGACGCCCAGCTGGACCTGCACCGCCTTTGCCGTCAGCCCCGCCTTGCGCCCAACGATCCGCCGCCCCTGCGCTTCCCAGAAGCGCGTGTTGATCGTCTGCACCGCGTAAGCGCCGTCGGCGTCGGTCGGCGCCAGCACATCGCGCAGCGGCGCAATCGCCCTGCCCGAATAGGCATCGCGCAGCCGCCGTGCGGCATGGTTGAGCCCATCGGTCATCCCGCGGCCTCCGGCGCATGCTTGCCGGGGTGCACCGCGCCGCAATGACCGCAGGTGCGCAGCTCCTCGCTAGCGTAAAAGGCGGCAAACAGCGGCGGCAGGTCGCGGACGATGCTTTTCAGTTGCACCTCGACGCGGTGGACGATGTGACCGCAATCGTCGCAATACCATTGAAAGGCGTCGATCATCCCGTCGGGCCGCTTGCGTTCGATCACCAGCCCGACGCTGCCCGGCACCGGGCGCTGCGGCGAATGCGGCACGCCCGGCGGCAACAGAAAGATGTCGCCCTCGCGGATCGGCATATCCTTCGGACCCTCGTCGGTCCACAGACGCAGGTTCATGTCGCCTTCCAGCTGGAAGAAGAATTCCTCCAGCGGATCGACATGATAATCGGTGCGCTGGTTCGGGCCGCCGACGACCGTCACGATGAAATCGGCATCCTCCCAGATTTGCGCATTGCCGACCGGCGGCTTCAGGACATCGCGGTGATCCTCGATCCACTGGCGGAAGTTGAAGGGCAATCCATAGGTCAGCATGTCGCTATCCTTTCGTGGGTGCGCGCGGGACGAAGGCGGTCGCCTTGATCTCGATCAGCAGGTGCGGGTGGGGAAGCTGGTGGACGGCGACCGTCGTACGCGCCGGACCCGCTTCATCGAAAAACTCGGCGTAAACTGCGTTATAGCCGCCGAAATCATTCATGTTGACGAGGAAGCTCGTCACATCGACGACATCGGCCAGCGATCCGCCCGCATCGGTCAGGATCGCCGCAATATTCTCGATCACCGTGCGTGTCTGCTCGCGAATATCGAGGCTGACGGTGCCATATTCGTCCGCCGACGCACCCGCAAAACTATTGTCGGGCCGCCGCGAGCTGGTGCCCGATACGAAGACGAAATCGCCCGCGCGGCGATAATGCGGAAAGCGCCCGCGCGGCCGCGCCTTGCCGGGAATGACCCGGCCCCCTCCATTTTTGGCGCGCGCGCCGCTCATGCCGCCTCTCCCGCGATCGTGAAGCCGACGCGGCCGAGATGCGCGGCGTCGAGCGACACCGCGCGCGCTGACCCGATCGCCGCCGCCGCGGTCGCGCCGCCCAGCATGATCGTCCAGCCCGGCTGCAACGTCAGCCCCGCCGCCCCCGCCAACCGCGCCGCGGCGACGAGCGAGCGGATCGGGTCGCCCAGGATCGCCGCGCTCGACCCGGTCTCGACGACGACATCGTCGACCCGCATCGCCATCGCGACATCGGCGACGTCGGTGGTGGCGGACAGCCACGGCCCCACGACAAAGGCCGATGACGAGGCATTGTCGGCGACCACATCGCCCAGCGCGAAACGAAAATTTTCGTAGCGGCTGTCGATAATCTCCAGCGCCGCCGCGACCGCATCGACCGCCGCCAGCGCTTCCTCCCGCGTCACCTCGCCCGCCAGCGGCGCTTTCAGCCGCACCGCGACCTCGGGCTCGACGCGCGGATGGATGAAGCGCGCGCGGTCGATCGCGGCGCCGTTCGCGACCACCATGTCCGACGTCAGCCGCCCCCAGATCTGGTCGGTCAGCCCCATCTGGACCATCTTGGCCTCGCTGGTGAACCCCATCTTGACCCCGACCAGCGCCGCGCCGCGCGCCAGCCGGTGGGCGATCGCGGCGCGCTGGATCGCATAGGCGTCGGCGAGCGACAATTCGCCCTCCTGCCCGGTGATTTGCGCGATCGCCCTTGCCTCACGGGCGGCGGCGTCGAGCCTTGCGGCAATGGCAGCAATGTCGGCCATAGGATCCTCTTACAGCTTCACACAGATATTGGTCGGCTCGGAATAAAAGCCCAGCGAATGTTCGCCGCCCTCGCGCCCGATGCCCGACAATTTCATCCCGCCGAACGGCGTGCGCAGGTCGCGCAGGAACCATTCATTGACCCAAACGATCCCCGTTTCCATCTGGGCGGCGACACGGTGCGCGCGTCCGACGTCGCGGGTCCAGATCGCCGCCGCCAGCCCATAAGCGCTGTCGTTCGCCAGTTCGATCGCCTCGTCCTCGCGGTCAAAGGGCGCGATATGGCAGACCGGGCCGAAAATCTCCTCGCGCACGCAGCGGGCATCGGGGCCGAGTCCGGTCAGGATCGTCGGCTGAACGAACGCCCCATCGTCGAGCGCGCTCCCGAACGCGGGCACTCCGCCGCCCGTCACCACCGTCGCCCCCTCGTCGCGCGCGAGCTGGTAATAGCCGAGCACCTTGTCGCGATGGCTGTGCGAGATCAGCGGCCCCATGTCGGCGCCCGACCAGGGATCGCCGATGGTCAGCGCCGCGGCGCGCTCGGCCAGCGCCTTGACGAAGCGGTCGAAAATCGGCCGCTCGACATAGACGCGCTCGGTGCACAGGCACACCTGGCCGCAGTTGGAAAACACCGACCGCACCGTCCCCGCCACCGCCTCGTCGAAATCGCAATCGGCAAAGACCAGCGCGGCGTTCTTGCCGCCAAGCTCGAACGACACCGGCTTCACCCCCGCCGCCGCGACGCGCATGATCGCACCGCCCGTCGCCGATTCCCCGGTAAAGGTGATCGCGTCGATGTCGGGATGCGCAGTCAGCCACTCGCCGGTGGATGCAGCGCCAAAGCCATGGACCAGGTTGAACACCCCCGGCGGTACCCCCGCCGCATCCATCACCTCGGCCAGCAGCGTTGCGGTCGATGGCGTTTCCTCGCTCGGCTTCACGACAACGACATTGCCGCAGGCGAGCGCCGGGGCGACCTTCCACGTCATCAGCAGCAGCGGCAGGTTCCACGGCGAAATGATCGCGACGACACCCAGCGGCCGCGCGATCGCATAGTTGATCGCGCTGCGCCCGTCGGGAAGGTCGGTGCGGAAACTCGGCATCGCGCGCGCCTCGGCGAGCCCGGCGAAGGCACGGAAATTGGCGGCGCCGCGCGGGATGTCGATCGTGCGCGCCTGATGCAGCGACTTGCCGGTGTCGGCGATTTCGGCCGCCGCAAATTCGTCGAAGCGCGCCTCGATCCCTTCGGCGACGCGGATGAGCAGCTTGCACCGTTCGGCCTGCGACATCTTGCCCCACGGCCCCTTCAGCGCCCGCCGCGCGGCGACAACGGCGCGGTCGACGAGCGGCTGGTCGGCCAGCGACACGCGGGTTGCGACCTCGCCCGTGACGGGGTTCACATTATCGAATCGCGCATCGGTCGCGACAAACGCGCCGTCGACATAGTTCTGGATCGCGCGGTTCGCGAAGGGATAAGCCGTATCGGTCATGCCTGCCCTCCGACGCGCGCATAGCCTGCGGTGTTGCTATGCGCCGCACCGCCTTTCCCGAGATGCCCCGCCATCTGGAGCAGCGACAGGAGCGTGTCGTTGAACTGCACAGGCTGTTCCAGAAACGCCGAGTGGCCCGCGTCGTTGATCTCGACCAGAAACGATCCCGCGACCTCGGCCTGCACCATCCGCACCGCCTCGACCGGGAACAGCCTGTCGTCGGTCCCGCACAGGAACAGGACCGGAAATCCCTTGCCGCTCAGCGCCGCCGCGGGCTGCGCGTCGAACCGCCCGGTCAGGCTGTGGCGATCGGCGGCGTTGAAGCTGGCGATCTGGGCATAGAGCGCTGCCAGCTCGCGCGGCGCGGCGGCACCCAGCACGCGCTCGATCTGCCCCATCGCGGCGGTCTTCGCCCGCGCTGCGTCCATGATCGCCTTGACCTCGCCCGTTTCGGCGATCCCATGCAGGCTGTCGCAGATTGCCAGCGCCGCGACCCGTTCGGGCACGCGGTGGGCAAAACCGATGCAGGTGCCCGCTCCCATCGACTGACCGGCCAGCGCGACCTTCGCCTCGCCCAGATGGTCGAGCAGCGCCGCAAGGTCATCGACGAAGCCATCGCGCCCGCGCCCATCCAGGTCGCGCGACAGTCCGAAGCCGCGATGATCGAAAAGGATGACGCGGTTCGACCGCGCCAGCGCGTCGAGCTGGCGATACCAGATCGCATGATTGCCGCCGATGCCGTGCGCCAGCACCACCGCCGGCCCCTGTCCATGCGCCTGCCAATAGATTTCGGCGCCCGCGGTCGCCAATAGGCCGCTGTCCATCACGATACTCCCATCAATTTGCTGAGCCGTACGACATAGTCGCCGAACGCCGGATCCTCGCGCGTGACGCTGGGGTCGCGCGGGCGCGGCAGGTCAATGCGGACATCCTCGACGATCGTTCCCGGCCGTTCGGACATCACCAGCACCCGGTCGGACAGCAGCACCGCTTCGGAAATGCTGTGCGTGACCAGGACCACGGTCTTTCGATCGCGTTGCCAGATCCGCAGCAACTCCATGTTGAGTCGGTCGCGGGTCAAGGCGTCGAGCGCGCCAAAGGGTTCGTCCATCAACAACACCTGGGGGTTGCGGGCGAGCGCCTGTCCGATGGCGACGCGGTGCCGCATCCCGCCCGACAGCTGGTGCGGATGGCTCGCCTCGAACCCGGTCAGCCCCAGCGTTTCGACAAGCTCGGCGAACGCCGCGTCGCTGGGCCGCTGCATCGCGGCATCGAGGTCGACGCCGAGCAGCAGATTGTCGCGCACGGTAAGCCAGGGCAGCAGGTTTGATGTCTGGAACACGAACCCCATTTCGGGCGCGGGCGTCGTCACCTCGGCACCATTGAAGCAGATGCTGCCATCCTCGAACGACGTCAGCCCGGCGATCAGACGTAGCAATGTGCTTTTTCCGCAGCCCGACGGGCCTAGGACCGAAACAAACTCCGCGGCACCAATTTCGGCGCTGACATCGCCCAGCACGCGCAGGTCGCCGAACGTCTTGCCGACGCTCGCCATCGAAATCACCGCACTCATGCTGCCCGCCACCAGATGAAGCGTTCCCAATAGGCCACGCTGTAGAAAAGAATGAGCGACATCAACGTCACTGCGATCAATGCCGCAAAGGTCAGCTTCGTGTGCCCTGAACCCGATGCGGTCAGGATCAGATTGCCCAGCCCGTCGTTCGATCCGACAAATTCGCCGACCACCGCACCGATGACGGCGAGCGGCATCGCGACCTTGCACCCGTCGAGGATGCTCGGCAGCGCTGCGGGAACGCGCAGCCGCCAGAAACTCTGCATCGGCGACGCGCGCAGGGCGCGGAAATGCTCTTCAAGATGGGCGGGCGTGCTGGCCAGCCCGCCCAGCGTCGAGATGATGATCGGGAAAAAGGCGAACAGGAACGCCATGATCAGTTTCGACGTCAGCCCATAGCCGAACCAGACGACGATCAGCGGCGCCAGCCCGATCTTGGGAATGCTCTGCAACGCGACGAACAGGGGATAGACAGTGCGCTTCGCGGTGCGAGAGAAAAAGATCAGCGCCGCGATCGGCACCCCCAGCGCCACCGCGATGATGAAGCCCCAGAACACCTCGGTCAGCGTGACCAGGCTTTGCGCCAGGATCGGCGCGCGCGATTGCCACAGTTCGGCGAGAATCGCGCTCGGCGGCGGCAACAGATAGGATTGCACCCCCGACCAGCGCACACCGAACTCCCAGCCAAGGCCGAGAAGGAGGAAAAAGCCTATGCTGATCAGACGATCGCGAGTGATGGGCGATGCGCTCATTGCCCTCCCTCCTCGTCGACCAGTGACTGAATACGCGCCGGTGGCGGCACCAGAAAATGCTCCAGCTGCCAGCGGTCGAATGTTTCCAGCCGTTTGCCGTCCCAAACCGACGGGGTGTAGGGATGGTCGGCGTCGATCCGCGTCATGTCGGTGTAGAATTCGACATTGTTGCCGTCGGGGTCACGGAACACCAGAAAACTGTTCGCCCCCGGGCCATGCTTGCCGATACCGCGGTCGATGGTGATACCGCGCGCGATCAGCATCGCCGCGACCTTTTCCATCTCGTCCATGCTTTCGAGGCGATAGGAAAAATGCTCGACCGCCGGAAAATGTCCCTCGGGCGTCGCCGTGTGACCGGGCGGGAGTTGCAGCAGCGCCAGATCATGATGGTCCTCACCGGCGCGCAAAAACACCATCTGATGGTCGATCCAGTCGGACACCTCGAGGCCCATCACCTCGGTGTAGAAAGCGAGCGAACGATCGATGTCGCGTACCTTCAGCACCAGATGGCCAAGCCGTGTTGGTCGCGGGCGATAGGCGGCGGGATCGGTCATCACCGCGTCCCCGTCGGCACGAAGGCATTGGTGAACAGCGCCGCGGTCGCATCAAAGCCCTGCAACTGGCCGCTCGCCTGCAGATAGGTCACGGTTCGCGCGATCTTTTCGGGGTTCAGGCGGTGCGATCCTCCTTCGGCCGCCATCAGCGTGGCGGTTTCGCGGATCTGCCGTTCGGTCACCGCTTCGTCGAGCAGCGGATGATGCTTGCGCAGGATCGCGAGCGCGCCCTTCGGATCGCGCGCTGCGTCGGCATAGCCGCGATAGGCCGCCGTCAGGAAGGCGCGGACCAGTTCGGGCTCCTTGTCGATCAGCGCATCGCGCGTCGCGAAGCCGCTGCCGTACACGTCGAGCCCGAAATCGGCGTAGGCGATGCGCCCGATCGTCACGCCCTTTACCTTCGCCGCCTTGTCGAACAGCGCCATCGAATTGCCCAGCCAGCATTCGGCGGCGTCGATGCGCCCTTCGACAAGCGACGACACGACGATCGCCGGATCAAGCTGGATCTGTTCGACGCGCGCCGGATCGACGCCATTATCCTTCAGCCACGCGGGGAGCAGCGCCTGGATAGCCGAGCTTTGCCCGGCGCCGAAGCGCAGGCCGGCGAGGTCGGCGGGCTTGGCGATCTGGTGGCGTTCCTTGACGAAGCAGGCACCCGCGGGCAGCCGCATATTGATGCCGCCGATCATCTTCGCCGCGCCGCCTTTCGACCGGTTGAGCGCCACCGACAGCGGGTCGATATAGGCAAATTCGAACATGCCCTGATCGAGCTCGTTCGCGGTCCGGATGCCGCCAAATCCCCGCACGGTTTCGACATTCAGCCCGGCCTCGGCGAAATATCCCTTGTCCTGCGCGACAAAGACACCGGCCATGCTGCCCTGCGGCAGCCAGGCCATGTTGAAGCGGACGTTGCGCGTGTCGGCTTGCGACACCGCCTTGGATGCGCTGCCGCCAAAGGCGCTCCACAATGTCAGCGCCGCGATTCCCGCGACGATCAGGATCGGGACCAACAGCGAACGGCGGGACAAGGCGGCCATGATCATGCTCCTTTCGGCAGGTGCGGCGCCGCAACCGGATTGGCGAGTTCGCCAATGCCGTCGACCCACGCGGTCATCACATCGCCATCCTTCAGGAACACCCCGCGCCCCATGCCGACCCCGGCGGGCGTACCCGACGCGATCAGGTCGCCCGCGCGCAGTTCGAGGATGGTCGAGAGATAGGCGATCTGCTCATAGATGTTGAAGATCATCTCGGACGTATTGCCGTCCTGCATCGTCTCGCCGTTGACCTTCAGCCCCAAGCGAATGTCGTGCGGATCGCCCAGGCAATCGCGCGGCACGAACACCGGGCCGAGCGGGGTGAAGCTGTCAAAGCTCTTGCCGCGGAACCAGTCGTGCGAAAAAGGGAAGTCGCTGCGCCGCGTGCGGTCGCGCGCCGAGACGTCGTTGACGATCGTATAACCTGCGATCATCGCGTGCGCGTCGGCCACCGCGATATTCTTGCCGGGTCGCCCCAGCACGACCCCCAGCTCGACTTCCCAGTCAGGGCGTGACACCTGCGGCGGGACGACGACCGTCGCCCCGGGGCCGACAATGCTTTCGACCGTCTTGAGGAAAATATAGGGTTCGCTGTCGGTCTTGGCCGCCAGCTTCGTCTGCATTTCCTCGGCATGTTCGATGAAATTCGATGCGGCGGCAAAGATACGGCGCGGTTCGAACGGGGCGGCGAGCTGGGGCGCCGCCATGCCGCCCGAAACATTGTCGAGCGCCCGGGCGAGCGCGAACAGCGCATCACGCCGGGCGTCCCAATCGCGGATGATCGTCGATACATCAGCCGCGACCGCGGCAAAGCCGTGCGCGCCGGCAGCATCATGAAGGTCGTGAAAGGCGTCGCCGACCTGGATTACGGGGCGCGGGCCTTCGGCTCCGGCGCGGGTGGCAAGGGCGAACCAGGTCATGCGGTGATCTTTCTTTCGAGGGGGACGGGCAAGCGCGGGCGCGGCGCAGGCGAGCGCGGCGCTCCCGATCTGCACAAGCGCCGTGCGGCGATCGAAACGGCGTGGCGCAGCGGGCGGGTCAAAATTGTGAGGGGGGCGAGGCATCGCATCTATCCGAACGCCCGGATCAGCATCCGCACCGCGACGACGGTCAGGAACAAGCCGAACATCAGGCTCAGCTGCCGCTTTGACAGCGCATGCGCGATGCGCGCACCCCACGGCGCGGTCAGGTAGGACACCGGCGCGATGATCGCGAAGCCGATCAGATTGACATAGCCGAGGCTGCCGGGCGGCAGGTCCTCGACATTCCAGCCGGTGACGACGAACGCCGCGGTCGCGGGAACGCTGATCAACAGGCCGAACAGCGCCGCGGTCCCGACCGCGCGGTGGATCGGGACATTGAACAGGGTCATCACCGGCACGCTGAGCGTCCCGCCGCCAATCCCCATCATGCTGGAAATGCCGCCGATGCCAAAAGGGATGGCCTGCCCCAGCGGTCCGCCGGGGACGGCGTCGGCGATATGCTTGCCCTCCAGCGGCAACAACATCTTGATCGCGACGATCAGCGCAACAATCCCGAACACCGCCGACAACATGTCGCCGCTCACCCGCGACGCGAGCAGGACGCCGGCAATCGCGCCCAGAAAGATGGCGATGCCCCAGCGGCGCAACTGATCGCGATCGACCGCGCCCTTGGCATGATGCGCGCGCGACGACGAGATGGCGGTCGGCACGATCGTCGCAAGCGAGGTGGCGACCGCGACATGCATCCGCACCGCGCTGTCGACATCGAGCGCCGCGAGCACCAGGTCGAGCACCGGGACGATGACGATCCCGCCGCCGACGCCCAGCAGTCCGGCAATTACGCCGCCGACCGCTCCGGTCAGCAGCATCATCGCCGCCAGCGTCAGCAGATCAGGATTCAAAAGCGAATGCATCGGCTCCCCCGCAAGTTCGATCCTGCTTGTGCGGATTGCCTGATATTCAGTCAAAGATAGAAAATGAGCTCATATATAACGAAAAATATATAACAATCGCGGTCGAGCATTCTATATATTTTCAGGGATAGCAGTGCGGCGATTGGATATTATCGCATATAGCAAAGACCCCGTAGCGCCGATGCCATGATGAAGATTGGCATCGCCGGGTTCGGCACCATCGGGCGCGTCGTGGCGCGCCATATCGAAGCAAGCGCGCTGCCGCTGGAACTCGCCGCGGTATCGGCGGGCGACCCGGTACGCGCCGCCACGGCGATGGCGCAGCTGCGCTCGCCGGTTCCGATCGTCGACACTACCGAGCTCGTCGCTGTATCGGACGTCATCGTCGACAGCGCCCCCACGGCCGCCTTTCGGGACATTGCCACCGCGACGCTCGGCGCGGGTAAAACGCTGGTGACGGTCAGTGGCGCGGCGCTGATGCAATGGCCCGAAGCGATCGAGATCGCCCGCGCGCATGGCGGGCGCATCATCCTGGCGACGGGTGCGCTGCTCGGGCTCGACGCCGTCCGCGCCGCCGCCCTCGGTACCATCCACTCGGTGACGATGGTCACGCGCAAGCCGGTAAAGTCGCTGATCAAGGCCGAACATGTCGTACGCAACCGCATCGACCTTTCGGAGCTTACCGAGCCGCTGAAAATCTTCGCGGGCAGCGCGCTCGAAGGGGCGATGGCCTTTCCCGCCAACGTCAACGTCGCCGCGGCGCTCGGCATGGCGGGGATCGGCCCGGCGCTGACCCGGCTCGAAATCTGGGCCGACCCGGCGCTCGAGCGCAACACCCACCGCATCATCGTCGATTCCGACAGCGCGCGCTTTGAACTGATCATCGAGAATATTCCCACCGACGAGAACCCCGGCACCGGCCGGATCACCGCGCAGAGTATCGTCGCGGCGCTCAATGATCTCGTCAGCCCCATCCGTATCGGAACCTAGAAAGGCCCAATCATGACCACCCGCCTGCGCCATGTGGCGATCGCATCCGCCGACCCCGACAATTCGGTCGGCTTCTTCACCGACGTGCTCGGCTGGACGCTGGCCGGCAAGATCGATAGCCGCAACGCGCGCGGCTATTATGTCACCGACGGCCACATCAACATCGCGCTCCTGTGCTTCAAGAACCGGCCCGCAGCGGGGATGGAATTCCCCGAAGGCTATACCGGGCTGCACCACATCGGTTTTCAGTGCGACGACATCGCCGCGGTCGTCGAGCGGTTCGAAAACTCGGGCTACGCGCCGCGCCACGACGTCAATCTGGCGCAGGGGCTGGGCAAGAACCCTGCCAAGGACAATGCCGAATATAAAATGACCGGCCCCGAAAATGTCATGGTCGACGTGTCCGAACGCGGCTGGGCGGGGACCGAGAGTTTTCAGGGTGCGCCCAAAGCAGATTGAACGCAGCGCCGCATGAGCACGCAACAAAGGAAGGCGGCCGGAGTATCGCTCCGGTCGCCCTTTTTGATGTCCGCATGTGTAGTTTACATCGTCATTGCGAGCGAAGCGAAGCAATCCAGAGCGGTTTAACGCCACCCTGGACTGCTTCGCTTCGCTCGCAATGACGAAATGACTGGTGTGCGCTACAAACCCAAGAACGCCTTCGCGTTACCGCTCATGATCTTTCCCTTCTGCGCGGTGCTCAATCCGTCATGCCCCATCACCAACGATCCGATGTCCTGCTCGCCGAGCGGGAACGGATGGTCGGATCCCAGAAGCACCCGATCCTCGCCCATCACATCGATCAGCAGGCTGAGCGCGCGCGGATCGAACACTGCGGAATCGACAAAGAAGCGATCGACGTAGCTCGACGGCGGATTGGGGCAATCAACGCGCACGATGTCGCGGTGGGTCCAGGCATTTTCGACGCGGCCGAGCAGGAAGGCAAAACTGCCGCCGCCGTGGCCAAAACAGATGCGCAGGTTCCTCGGCAGTCGCTCGAACGCGCCCGACAGGATCAACGACAGGATCGACAGCTGCGTCTCCGCGGGCATCGCGACCAGCCAAGGCAGCATATATTTGGGCATCCGCTCGCGCGCCATCATGTCCCATGGATGGATCAGCACGGCGGCGCCGACATCGGCGCAATGGGTCAGAAAGGTCTGAATTCCCGCATCGTCGAGGTTGCGCAGCCCCATATGATTGCCGATCTGGACCCCCAGATGGCCGGTCGCCATCGCGCGGCTGACTTCGGCGCACGACAGGTCGATGTCCTGGAGTGGCACCTGCGCCAAGGCCTTCATGCGATCGGGCGCATAGTTGCAGAAGATCAGCGCCTCGTCGTTGAAGCGCTGCGCACATTCCAGCGCCTTCGCCGCCGGGCGGCTATAGCCGAACATGATCGGGGTGGCGCAGATGACCTGCAAATCGATGCCCTGCGCATCGAGCGCCTCGACCCGCCGCGCGGGATCCCACAAAATGTCATCGACGGGGCGAAACTCGCTTGCCCCCTGCATGATGAAACCCTCGCCGCCGCCGGCATCGTGCAGCCACGGCAGCCCCTCGGTTTCCGCCCAGGCGCGATAATCCGCATCCATCAAGGGAAAGAAATGGCTGTGCATGTCGATGACCGCCATTTTTTGTGAAGCCTCTTTGGTCATGACTATTGCCGCATCCCCGTTCGCCGTCGTGCCTGCTCGCCGGATCGGGCGCAGGCCATGACCGTGGGTAACGGGGCTTCGCTATCAACAATAATCCCGAGACTTGCCCTCGCTATTATAAAATGGATATAACTATCGGAATCCGCTGTCCGGGGGCCAAGATGCCAAAGTTCCACGAAAATTTTCTGCTGAGTCGGCTGAAATTGCGCCAGCTGCGCCTACTCACCGCGATCGCCGACGAGGGCACGGTGCTGAAAGGGTCGCAGGCGCTGAACATCGCCCAGCCCGCCGCGACCAAGAGCATCAAGGAGCTGGAGGATGCGCTGGGCGTCCAGCTGTTCGACCGGTCGTCGCGCGGGGTGACGCCGACCGACTTTGGCCAAGTCATGATCAAACATGCCAAGCTGATCCTGACCCAGCTGCGCCACGCGGGCGAGGAACTGCAATCGCTGGAGGAAGGCCTGTCGGGCCGCGTGCATGTCGGCACATTGCTCGCCGCATCGACCTCGCTGCTACCGCGCGCGCTGGCGCGGCTGCGCGAACGACGCCCGGGGATCGCGGTCACCGTTGACGAAGGCACGATCGACCGCCTGATGCCGGGCCTGCGCACCGGCGATATTGACGTCGTGCTGGGCCGCCTGCCCGAATATCGCGAGCGCGAGGGACTGCGCCAGGAGGTGCTCTATCTCGACACCGTGTCGATCATGGTCCGCGAAGGACACCCGCTGACCCAACGCCGTGACCTGACGCTGGCCGATCTGGTCGACCAGGCGTGGGTGATGCCGCCGCCGCAGACGTCACTCCGCCGCCAGGTCGATCACGCCTTTCGCCACGAGGGGCTGGAGCCGCCGCAAGACGTCATCGAATCGGTGTCGATCCTCACCAATCACGCGCTGCTGATGAACACCGACATGCTGGCAACGATGCCGCATCAGGTCGGCATCGGTCAGGCGGGGCTGACCGCGCTGCCCGTCATATTGGAGGGGGCAAATTCGCGCATCGGCGCGACGACCCATGCGCATGGCGAGCTGTCGGCGGCGGCGCGCTATTTCATGGCGGTCGTCCACGAGGTCGCCGCCGAGATCCGCGCCGAGCTGGGGCAGGATCAGGACGTCGCGAACGGTCCGGGCGAGAGCCGCCGCCAGACAAAATAGGCCGACGCCACGATCACCAGCCACGGCACCCCGGCAATCACCGCGGTCTGCCAAAAGTCGGTATCGAGTGCCATCGTCACCGCGATCGCGCCAAGCAGCGCCAGCCCCAACAGCTGCGCATAGGGGAAGAAGGGCATCTGCACCGGCAGATCGGCGGCGCGGTGCTGGCGCCGGAACCGCAGGTGGCTGACCAGGATCGTGCTCCACACCAACAGCCCGCCGAACAGCGTGATCCCGAACAGATAATTATAGGCGAGCGGGGTCAGGATCGACACCGACGCCGCGGCGAGGATGCAGACACCTGTCAGCAGCGTCGCGCGCATCGGCACTTTCTGCGCGTTCAATTCGCCCAGCGCGCGCGGGGCATAGCCGCCACGCGCCAGCGAGAACAGCATCCGCGACCCCATATAGATGCTGGTGTTCATCGCCGACAGCGCCGCCGAGGCGACGACGAAGTTCATCACCCCCGCGGCATAGGGAATTCCCGCGCTGGCGAACATCTTCACGAAGGGGCTTTCGGTGACGACCTTCGCCCCCGATTCGGTCCACGGCAGGAAGGCGACGATGATGAACAGCGCGAGGATGTAGAACAGGAACAACCGCGCCGCCATCGTACGCAGTGCCGCCGGAATTGCGGTTTTCGGATCCTTCGCCTCGCTGGCGGTACCGACGACGAACTCCAGCCCCATGAAGGAAAACAGCGCCATCAGCACTGCCATCCACACGCCTGAAAAGCCGTTGGGAAAGAAGCCGCCGGCCAGCCCGGTGACATTGTGCAGGCCCACCGGGTCGCCGACGATCCCGAAGATGCGCGACAGGCCGACCATGATGAAGCCGACGATCGCCGACACCTTGATGACCGTCAGCCAATATTCGACCGACCCGAAATTATGCACCGCGCGGGTGTTCACCCACACGACCACCGCGGCGCTGCCGATCGCCCACATCCACACCGGCGTGTCGGGATACCACCAGGTCATGTAGATGCCGACCGCGACGGCTTCGCTGCCGATCAGCAAGACCTGCTGGATCCAATAGGTATAGCGGACGATGAACCCCATCATCGGGCCGAGATAGATTTCGGCATAGGTACCGAACGATCCCGCCGTCGGATGGACCACCGCCATTTCGGACAGGCTGAACACCATGATCACCGCGATCAGCGCCGCGATCGCATAGCTCACCAGCACCGCGGGACCGGCGTAGCCGATCGCGATGCCCGACCCCATGAACAGCCCGGTGCCGATCGCGCCGCCCAGCCCGATCATGATGATCTGCGCCTTGGTCAGCCCGCGTTCGAGCCCCGCCTCGCGGTCCACACAGGACTGTTCGTCCATCGCCATTCCCCCTAATTCTTGATCATGTGACGGCGTCGCGCGCCTGATGTTCGGGTTGTTTCCAGATGCCCCGATCCATGATCGTCACCAGCCGGTCGACCGCATCCCAGACATCGGCATAGCCGACGTAGAGCGGCGTAAAGCCAAAGCGCACCGTATCGGGCGCGCGGAAATCGCCGATCACCCCGGCGGCGATGAGCGCGCGCATGATCGGATAACCGTCGGCATGCGCGAACGACACCTGGCTGCCGCGCTGGGCCGCCTCGCGCGGCGAGGCCAAGGTAAATCCGTGCCCCGCGCATCGACGCTCGACCAGGCGGATGAACAGTTCGGTCAGCGCCATCGACTTGGTGCGGATCGCCGCCATGTCGGCCTGCAAATGAATGTCGAGCCCGGTTTCGACGAGCGCCATCGACAGGATCGGCTGGGTACCGATCAGAAACTGCCGCAGTCCGGGCTCCGGACGGTAACCCGGTTCGAACGCGAAGGGCGCGGCATGGCCCCACCAGCCGGTCACCGGCTGCAACGCCTGCCCCTGATGCCGCTTCGCCGCGAACAGGAAGGCTGGCGAACCGGGGCCGCCGTTCAGATATTTATAGGTGCAGCCGACCGCGAAATCGGCGCCCGCACCGTTCAGGTCGACCGGCATCGCCCCGGCGCTGTGGCACAGATCCCAGATCGCGAGCGCCCCCGCGGCATGGGCGCGCGCGGTGATCGCCGCCATGTCGTGGACATGCCCGCTCTTGTAATGGACATGGGTGATCGCGACCGCGACGGTGTTTTCGTCGATCGCGTCCGCAATCTCGTCCTTTTCGCACAGGCGCACCGTCACCCGCCCGCCGGTCGCCGCGGCGACGCCTTCGGCGATATAATTATTGGTCGGGAAATTGCTGCCCTCAAGGATCAGCACGCTGCGGTCGGGCCGCATCGCGACCGCCGCCGACAACACCTTGAACAGATTCTGGCTGGTCGAATCGCAGATCAGGGTCTCCCCGGCGTCAGCGCCGATCAGCGGTGCCAGCTTGTCGCCCAGCCGTTCGGGCAGGTCGAACCAACCGGCGCTGTTCCAGCTCTTGATCAGGTCGGTACCCCATTCGTGGGTCACCACCGCCTGCGCCCGCGCGCTCGCCGCCCTTGGCATCGCCCCCAGCGAATTGCCGTCGAGATAGATGATGCCGTCGGGCAGGACGAACTCACCGCGCATCGGCGCCAGCGGATCGGCGCGGTCCATCGCCTCGCACCACGCGCGGTCGGGCGTTTCGGGAATTGCCATTGTGGCGAGATCAAGCGTCATGGAAACATATCACCTTTGTCTGGGACATTTCGCGCATCGCAAAGCGCGCGCCTTCACGTCCCATATTGCCCCGCCCGGCGCCGCCGAATGGCATCGCGTCGAGCCGATAGTCGGTCGAATCATTGATCATCACTCCGGCGACCCGCAAGCGCCGCGCCGCGTGGCGCGCGTGACGGATCGATTCGGTGAAGATCGCAGCGTGGATGGCATAATCAGCGCGGTTCGCCGCGTCGATGGCGGCATCAAGGTCGGTAAACCGAAACAGGCTGGCGACCGGTCCAAAGGCCTCGTCACAAGCAATGCGCGCATCGTCGGCGACGCCCGCCAGCAGGGTCGGGCGCACCAGCGTCCCGGCACGCTCACCGCCCGCCAGCACCGTCGCGCCCTGCGCCACCGCCTCGGCGGTCCAGGCGACGATCCGTTCGGCCTGCGCGGCCGAGATCATCGGTCCGACGTCGGTGGCTGGATCGGTCGGATCGCCGACGCGCAGGCGACCCATGCGTGCGACCAGCGCATCGCGAAAAGCGTCATATGCTGCGTCATGGACATAGATGCGCTGCACGCCGATGCAATTCTGCCCAGCAGCGCCAAAGGCGCCCGCCGCGCAGGCATCGGCGGCCCTCGCAATATCGGCGTCATCCATGACGATGACCGGGCCATTGCCGCCAAGCTCCATCGCCAGCCGCTTGATCCCCGCGGCGCGCGTAATCGCCTGACCAACGCCGACGCCGCCGGTGAAGCTGACCATCGCGACGTCGGGATGCCCGGTCAGCGCGTCGCCAAAATCGCGCCCGCGCCCGGTCAGCAGTTGCAGCGCCCCGCCGGGCAGCCCCGCGGCGAGCAGCAACCGCGCGAGCATCATCGCCACAAGCGGCGCCTGCTCCGCCGGTTTCAGCACGACCGCGTTGCCAGCGCCCAGCGCCGGACCCAGCTTGTGGCAGATCAGGTTGAGCGGATCGTTGAATGGGGTGATCGCGGCGATGACGCCCAACGGTTCGAGGATATAATGGCCCGACCGCGCTTCGCCGCCCGGAAAGCTGTCGAAGGCGATCGTTTCGCCGGCCAGCCGCGTCGCCTCTTCGGCTGAAAGACGCAGCGTGTTGACCGCACGCGCGACCTCGCGCGCCGCGCTGCGGATCGGCTTGCCCGTCTCGGCCGTGATTGCCGCAGCAAAGCGCGCTGCATCGCCTTCCAGCGCCAACGCGGTATCGTGAAGGATGCGCGCGCGGGCGCCGGTCGACAGCGCGCGCATTGCCTCTGCCCCTTCAACCGCGCTCGCCACCGCGCGCTCGACATGGCCTATATCGGCGCAGGCGACCTCGGCCAGCGCCGCGCCCGACCAGGGATTGACCACTGCCATCGTCGCCGCTGCCGCCTCCCAGCGGCCGTCGATCAACAGCGATCGGCCGCTGTCGAACGCGACATGCATCATGGCTTGTCCTTGCGCAGCACCAGGCCGTCATATTCGCGGCTGTCGAGCAATGCCTCGACGATCACCGGGCCACCAGCGGCAAAGCCCGCCTCCAGCGCGGCGCGGAACTCGGCCGGATCGCGCGCGACGGTGACCGGAACCCCGAACAGCGACGGACCGCCGATCGTTCCCTCGGCGCGCACCGGGGTGCCGTAGATCGGGTTCGACTTCTTTTCCTGCTTGATACGGATCAGCGCGAGGTCATTGTCGGTAAAGACGATGATGACGATCGGCAATTTTTCGCGCACCGCCGTCGCGAGTTCGCCGACGGTCATCAGGAAACCGCCGTCGCCCAGCACGCAGCACACCGGCGTATCCGGACGGCAGAGCTTGGCGGCTATGGCGGCGGGCAATCCGAAACCCATCGCCGACCAGCCGTTGGTCATGATCTGGGTGCCCGGCGCCGGGGTACGCCAATGCTGGCCGATCAGATGCGTATGCGCGCCGACGTCGCAGGTCATAATGCCGTCATCGGGCAGCACGTCGCGCAGGACGTCGAGCGCCGCGCACGGCCCAAAGGCGCCGTCTCGCCCGGCAAGCTTGGCGAACATCGCGTCCTTGCGCGCGGCCAGCGCGGTCAGGTCCCAACCCTTGCCATCGGCAGGCAGCGCCAGCAGGGCATCGAGCGTCGGCGCGATCGCTCCGACCACATCGGCAACCACCGGGTGCAGCGCAGCATCGATGTCCGCCGGCGCGATATCGATGCTGGCAAGCGCCAGCCCGTCGCGCATCCAGTTTTCATAATTGAACTCGATCGGGTCATACCCGACCGCGACGACCAGATCGGCGTCGGCATGGGTCAGTCCGACCATGTCGGAAAGCGCGTGGAACAATATCCCGGCATAGTTGGGATGGCTTTCCGCGACCATGCCCTTGGCCATCGGCGTGAGCAGCACCGGCACCCCGAAGCGTTCGGCCAGCGCCACGATGCGGTCCTGCACGCGCGCGTGGACGGCGCCCAGCCCGATCGCGAGCACCGGCTTGCGCGCCGCGGTGAAAGCCGCGACCAACGCGGCGACATCATCGGCGGCAGCAGCAGGCACCGGATCGGCGGCGACCGGTCCAATCTGCGCCTCGTCCACAGCGACCGCGCTCATTCCCTGCGGCAGCCCGACATGCACCGCGCCGGGGCGGCCCGACAATGCGATTCGCGCCGCTTCGGCCAGCGTATCGACCGCGGTGTCGGCCTCGATCCGCATCGTCGCCTTGGTGAGCGGCGCGAACAGCGCCTGATGGTCGATCCCCATCTGGATCGTACGGCTGCGCCAAGGCGCGGGCATTTCGTCGGTCAGCGCGATCATCGGCGACCGGTCGAGCGTCGCCCCGCCGACGCCGGTGGCAAGGTTCGTCGCGCCGGGGCCAAAGGTGCCGAAACAGACACCGGGTACCCCGGTGAGCCGCCCGCACACGTCGGCCATGAAACCCGCGCCGCCCTCATGACTGGCAAGGACGAAGTCGATGCCGTCGGTGGTGCGGATCGCCTCCATATAATCGACCCAGCCGCCGCTCGGCACGCCAAAGACATGGCGCACCCCCATATCGCGGAGCGCCGCAACGACATTGCGGGCCACATTGGTCGATTTCATGCGCGATCCTTCAAACAGAGCCTGTCTCTGCAAGCGGCCTAGGCCGCCCTGTCATAAACAAATAATACCGAATGACCGCTTCGATATATGCCTGAGGTTATATAGTCCGATCAGACGAAGCGATTGGCGATCGTGCCGATGCCGTCGATCCCGCCCGCAACCCGGTCGCCTGCAACGATGCGGCCGACACCCGCCGGGGTGCCGGTATAGATCAGATCGCCCGCCTTCAGTTCGACATAAGTCGACAGTTCGGCGATGATGTCGGCCACTGGCCAGATCATGTCGGCGATGTCCCCGTCCTGGCGCAGTTCTTCGTTGACCGACAGCCAGATGCGCGCCGCGGCGGGATGGCCAACCTCGACCGCCGGGCGGATCGGCGACAGCACCGCGCTATCGTCGAAACCCTTTGCCATGTCCCACGGTCGCCCCCCGGCCTTGGCATCGGCCTGCAGGTCGCGGCGCGTCAAATCATTGCCGACGGCATAGCCGAACACCGCCGCCAGTGCGTCGTCCTCGCCGATATTGGCGCCACCGCCACCCAGCGCCACGACCAGCTCAATCTCGTGATGCAGGTTGGTGGTGCGCGGCGGCATCACAATATCTGCGCCCGCCGCGACAATCGCATCAGCGGGTTTGGAAAAGAAAAAGGGCGGTTCGCGATCGGGATCACCGCCCATTTCGCGGGCATGATCGGCATAATTCTTGCCGACGCAGAAGATGCGCCGGATCGGAAACCGACGATCGCTCCCGGCAATTTCGGCGGACGGGTTATCGATCGAAAAGACGGTGTTCATGCGGGACCCTTTGCTGTTCAGCCCGGCGGATAGAGGATCGCGCGGCACTTGCCCAGATCGGCCCCGTCGAGACCGCTTTGCTTGTCGGCGTTCCACGGGCTGCCCATCTGATCCTCGGGGCGATACCAAAAGCCGTAGAGCTTGTCGTTCGCCGCGACCAGCGTCGCCGCGCCGATGCTGCCCTCTTCGTTCGAGAACCAGGCGAGCCGCATGATCCGGCCAAAGATCGTGCCGCGCAATGTGCCGAGGCCATTATTATAGCACCCCAGAATCTCATCGCCGCGCTGGCGCAGCATGATGGGGCCATATTCGTGGCTATATACCCCGCTGACATCCGCCACCGCCGCGGCGCCACGTTGTTCGACGTCGCCGATGATCGCGACATCGGACAGGCGCGTCGCGCCGCTCCCGGCCCAATTGCTGTCGATGCGCAGCCGCAGCCAGCGTGCACGGCCCTGCTTGGGCAATTCGACCAAGGTCCGGGCATCGGCCTTCGCCTCGCCATCGACCAGCAGTTCGAACGGCCCGTCGGGGCCGGTCGTCGACCCCAGCAACGCAAAGCGCCGCACCGGCGACCCTTCGGCGGTCTGCGACATCGACCCGTCTTCGCGGACCACCGGCTCGAACCGGCTGTCGATCACGACCGCGTCGATCTTGCCATTGCCCGCCAGTTCAAAATTCAACGTGTGCGGAAAGCGGATATTCTTGTCCGACAGCCAGCCATAGGCAGGACCACCGTCGACCAGGTTGATCGTATAGGTCGACCAATGCCGCTTCGCCTCGCCGACCTCGGCCTCGGCGATGCCGCCCCAGCTGATGTGGAGGATGTTGTTGCCCGCGGGCTCGGCAGGTTTCTCCCCCGCCTTTTCGGCGGGTGCGTTCGAGCATCCGGCGAGAAGCAATGCTCCCGCCAGCGCCACATGACATGCGCGCATTGTCGATTTCCTTTTTTCGTCATCCCGGCGGAGGCCGGGGTGACCGTCTGAGGTTTACTTCGGTTCTTCTAACTGCGTTCCGGCCAGATTTTCCTTGGCGCACCAAGCCGCGGCTTGCCGAGCAGCGGGCTCGACAGCGCGTAAACCCCGTTGACCGAAAAGGCCCAGATGATGTTGCGGTCATATTCGGTAAAGACCGCGAAGGTCGAATTGCCGAACGTATATTCGGGCAGTTCCTCCTTGGTCGGGAAGCGCGGGACAAAATAGCCCGCGATGCTCGGTTTCGCCGGGTCTTTCACGTCGAAAATCTGGATCCCGGCGTTGTAGAACGCATAAATGGCAAGCCCCTGGCGCCCGCCCTCGGGTTGGCCCAGCCCGCCCGACCGCTTCGGCCCGAAGCTGCCGCGCCGCTGGCAAAAATCGGTGAAGGCGGCGCCCGGCGGCGGCACAGGGCGCGGGAATTTCGCCGCCACTCTGGGCCTTGCCGGATCGCGCACGTCGATCGAGAAAATATCCTTGTACGGCTCGTAACAATTCTCGTTCATCGGATAGCCGTTCGAGAACACGAAGCCGGTGCGGTCATATTGGCTGACATCGACATTGTCGAACTCGGTCCCCGCATAGCTCGGCGGCACGTTGAGGTGGCCGAGCGTCTTCGGGTTGGCGGGATCGGCAAGGTCAAAGGTGTAAAAGCCGAGCCCGCCCATGCCGCCGAAGCCGATCTGGCCGCCGGCCTCAATCGGCTTGGTCAGCACGATCGGGTTGCGCGACCCCATCCAGCTGGTGCGGTTGCCCGCGCGCGGATTGGCGCGGTACGCCGCTTCGCTGTCCCTGTCGCCCAGCCGCTGCCCCGGCACGCTGATCTGCGACACGAATTTGGGGTTGGCGGGATCGTCCATGTCCCAGACCTGATAGCCGGGCGAATAAAGATAGTCGGGATATTCGGTCAGCGCATAGCTGTCGTCGGGCGCCGCCGACAGCAGCATATATCTGCCACCCCACCAGGTCGCCGCATCGAGCGCGCCCGATCCTTGCTGCTGGCCGATCGGTGCGTCGGGATGCCGATAGTCGGTGGTGCGCGTCGCGATCAGGTCCCATTCGTCCGGGGTCGGGCCGTTCATCACGAACACCTTAAAGCCCTTCAGCGAATTGTAATTGCGCTGCGCCGCGACCTTGTCCGGCTGGCGCAGCTTGTCGTCCATCAGGCCGAAACGCCCGATCTCATAGGATGCGACGAGCACATTGCGCCGCAGTTTCTTGTTCCACGCAATGGTGACGCCGCCGAAATAGTCGGTGACCTTCGACGCGTCCCAATCTTCGCTGGACCCTTTGCTGTTCCACACGCCGCCCTGCGACCACACCACCTTGGCCTTGCGCGGATCGGTCACGTCCATGATCCGCAGATAGTCGCGATCATGGGTGTAAAGGTACCGCTTGCCGCCGAAATCGACGACGCTGGCCCACGCATGCCAGGGCGAGGTCACGCCGGGGTAGAAACCGATCACTTCGACATTGTTGGCGTAGCTGTTCTGATCCCAATGATCGAGTTGCCCCGAAAAATTGGGCGCATTGGTGGTCAGCGGGGTGGCGACCGGGTGACGGAACGCGCCGGTCGCCGGGTCCATGCCATAATCGACGTCGGGCTTGGGCGGCGCTGGCGGGTTCTCCGGCGTCGCCTGATGCCATGCCTTCAGATAGGGATCGACGATGTTGACGGGGCCGGTCGGGTGCCCGCCCTCGCCGCTCGCCGCGGTCAGCGCGGTGGCATAGAGCAGCCCCGCAACGACCGCCGCGGCGCCGCCGATGATCCTGTTCGCGCGTTTCATCGGCGGCCTCCCGTCTCGTCAATCCCGGCAAACATGGTCCCGGCGCGCCGTCAGAAACGGAACCGGGCCGTCACGCCATAGGTGCGCGGCGGAATATAGGTGCCGTAGATCGTCCCGAACAGCGCGAGCTTGCTGGTATAATTCAGCTCGTTGGTCAGGTTCTTGGCCCAGGCGGTCAATTCCCATTTGCTGTCCACATCGCGCACCCCGATCCGCGCGTTCAGCAGGATTTCGCTGTCGAATTTGAGCAGCGGCGAGTTCGGATTGTCGAAGAAATTGGCGCCGGTATACTGGAAATCGCTCCCCGCGATCAGAACAATCTTGTCGCTGACCGGCTGGTCCAGATTGGCCGAAATGCCGAACGCATGCTTGGGGGTGCGGCGACAGCTGTTGCCGTCGAGGTCGGTGCCGTCGTCGTCGATGATCAATTGGCCGGTAAAATTGCACCGCGAATAGGCATAGTTGCCCGACACGCTGAAGCTGTCGGTCAGTCGCGCCTGGATGTCGAGCTCCAGCCCGTAAGCGCGCGTGCCGTTCGCCGCGTTGAACACGAAATTGTCGGGCGGCAGACCCGGGCCGGGCGACAGGAACTGGTTGGTCTGAAGATTGTCGTACAGCGTGTAATAGGCTGCGGCGTTGACGAACACGCGCCGGTCCGCAAGCGCCAGCTTCGCCCCCAATTCAAAACTGTCGGCGGTTTCGGGCTCGAACGACACCAAGGCTTCGGCGGGGGTGTTGGCATCCTCGCCGGTCCAGCCACCCGGCTTGTACCCCTTGGCATAGCGGGCATAGAGGGTGACGTCGTTGTTCGGTTCAAAACGCAGCGTTGCGCTGGGCAGCCAGGCGTCCCAGCTGCGTTTGTCGGTCACGGTAAAGTTCACCGGGGCGCCCTCGAACGATTCCCCCGACCGGTTGTTCGAATAGCGTTTGCGGTCATAGGCATAGCGCAGCCCGGCATCGAAGGTCAGCTGGTCGGTCAGGCTGTAGCTGACCTCGCCGAACACGCCGATATTGTCGTTCTTGGACGTCGTGACCGTATGGTTCGACCCTGGAAAGGGCGACGCCGGCGTGCCGCCAAAGGCCATCGAAAAGGCGAATTCGGTGATCGCCTGGAAATCGGGGAACAGGAAGTTCACATCCTCGGCGCGGCGGATATTTTCGCGGAGATAATAGACCCCGCCTTCCAGCCGCAACGGGCCGCCGTCATCCCAGCGCAGCCGCAGTTCCTGCGAGAATTGTTTGACGTCTTCGGCCTTCCCGCTGTCGAAATAGCTGTCGGGGACGGTTGCCAGATAGACATCGAGCCCCGCGACCATCGCCGAGGTGACGTCGGGCGCGTTGGTCGCCGGGTCGATCGGGAAGTTGAAAAACAGCCCCGACCCGTCTTCGCGCGCCGCCAGCGAGGAATCGCGATAGGCGGTCTGCGACGCGATGCTCAAATTGTCATTCGCTTCCCAGTCGATCGAGCCGCTGACCCCATACATGTCCGAGTTCTGAAAGCCGGTGAAATTATGCGCGCCCTTGCGGGGATTGGCATTTTTGAACGGGGCGTTGCGGTCGGGCAGGACAAAGCCGGGCAGGCTGGCAATCGGCGGCGCGAAGAAGCTGTTGTACGTGACTTCATTGCTGTCGCCGGGAACGATCACGTCGACCCACCGCGCCCCGTCGCGGTGCCGCGTATAATCGGCGGACAAATTGATATCGACCGTCGCCGACGGCTGCCAGCGCAACTGGGCGCGCACCGACTGGACATTCTGATCCTCCTCGTCGCCGCCGCGCGTATTGATCGCATAGCCGTCATGGCTGCGCGAACTGACGACCAGACCGATGCCCACCGTGTCGGACACCGGCCCACGTACCGAGGCCGCGACGTCGAGCTTGTCGTAATTGCCATAGGTCGCCTCGACACGCCCCTCGAACTGATCGCCCGGCTTTTTGGTCACATAGTTGATCAGGCCGCCGACGACGCTTTTGCCAAAGCGCAGCGCCTGCGGCCCCTTCAGCACCTCGACGCGCTCCAGATCATACAGATCGAGCAGCGATCCGGTACCGCGCGACAGATAGGCGCCATCGACGAAAATCCCGACCGCGCCGTCGGCGCCCGCGCCCTGGATGTCCGACCCGATGCCGCGAATGAACAATTCGGTATCGACCGCGCGTTCGGCGCTCAGCTTCAGACCGGGAACGCGGTACGCGATTTCGGAAAAATCCTTGATCCCCGCCTGCTCCAGCGCGGCGCCGCTGAACGCCTGAACCGAAATCGGCACGTCCTGCAGGCTTTCCTCGCGCTTGCGAGCGGTGACGACGATTTCGTCGTTCGCCGACGCCTCGACCGCGCCGTCAGTCGCCGCTTGGGCATGAGCGAGGCCCGGTACCGCAAAAGCCGCCGCCGTTACAAGAAGCGCCCCGCGCATGGTCCGTGTTGATTTCATTGTCCGTCTCCCCCAACGACCGCCCGCGCCCCAAGCTTGTAGAGGGAAAGCACCAGGTTCGGCCCGTTTGATTTGCAGATTGGACGTTACCGGTGTTTGTATATCTATATAATAGATTGTATATCGTCTGATATTCGATTTTGGATATAACGCAAGGCGGGGTGTCGGGCTCCCCCGGTAGCATCACCTTGGATCGCAATGGCATTTTTGTCGGCGAGCGTGTGGATGGCGGACAGATAGCCGGTCTTTGCGCGCGAGCGTCGTCGGCGCGTTTCCGCAGTCAGCGTTCAAGATCGTCGGGTCGACGGTAGTCAGGCCTTCGCGAACGCCTCGATATCGGCGTTGAGGCGGTCGATGTGGGTCACGAACAGCCCATGCGGGGCGCCTTCATAAACGACCAGCCGCGCCGATTTCACCAGCTGCGATGCCGGCAGCCCGGTGAGCGCAAGCGGCGCGGAGGCGTCCTTGTCGCCATGGATGAACAGGGCCGGGATGTCGATGGCGCGAAGGTCGGCGCGGAAATCCGCTGCGGTCATCGCCCGGTTGAGGTCGATGACTGCGCGCAGCGACGTGCCGAGCATGATATTCTTGGTCCATTGGCGCATCAGCGGGCTGGTCTCGGGAACCACGAACGGATCGCTGTTGCTGTCGATCCATTGCGGAAAATCGCGATAAAATTGCTGGCGCATCTGGTCGAAGGCAGCGGCGGGAACCCCCGCCGGATTGTCGGGCTTGGCCGCGAGGCACGGCAGCGTCGTCGCCAGGAACAGCACGCGCGCGACCCGGCCCGCCGCCGGCTTGCCGTGCAAATAGCGCAATATTTCGCCGCCGCTCATCGAATGGGCGACCACCGTCGCGCCCCTGACGTCGAGCGCGGTCAGCACCGCGTCGACATCGCCCGCCAGCGTCGCATAATCATAGCCGCGCCCCGGATCGTCCGACCGACCATGGCCGCGCCGGTCGAAAGCGATGCAGCGGAACCCGCGTTCGGACAGCGTGGCCATCTGATATGCCCACATGTCCGACGACAGCGCCCAACCCGACAGGAAGAGGATCGGCGCGCCGGTTCCCCAGCTGCGGACATACAGGCGCGTCCCGTCGGGCGCCGTGACCCACGCTGGACTCGTCGATCCCGCGCGCGGTGCCGCGTGCGTCGCGGTTACCGCCAGCGCCAGCGCGGCGCCGCCCGCCAGCGTCCCTGCAAAAACCTCACGCCTGTTCATCATCTGCCCCTCGACGGTGGAGCCGCACGATGTCAGCGGTTCATGCGCCGCGCCACTACCCCGCAGGTAGGCGGCTGAGGTCATCCAGATTTTCCACCAGCGCCCGCGCCACCAGCGACGCCGCCGTGCGGGTCTCGGTAGCGACGTCGATGCGTTCGCCCCACGACGAAAAGGCGCGAACCGACCCGTCGCCGACCGGGATCGGCAGGACAAAACCGTCGTTGATCCGAAAATCGCGCGCTTCGGCCAGGATGCGGCGCTGGGCGTCGTTCATGAGCGCGGGCGGAATGTCGCTCCAGAAAAATCCGCGGTCGCGCGCCGCGGTCGCGCGGACCAGATAATCGACGTTGCGATAGCGGTTCGTGACATTGTGCTGGAGCCATTCGACCGCCGGGCGGCCACCCGCATCGCGGCGGATGTCCCAACCAGCGCGCGAACCGCGCAGCGTGCCGGTGATGAAATGATCGATTCCGATCCCACCGAAAAATTCGGCCGCAATCGCGGTCGACCGCGCCGCCGACGTCGATCCAGCCAGCGCGAACACCGCGTCGAAGGCACGCATCTCCAGCGTCCCGGTGTCGCGAACCCGGTCCGCAAAACGCGGCGCCAGTCCTGCCGCGAGCAACAACCGATCCTGTTCCATGCCCGACAGGCGGAGCGCTGCGGCCAACCGGGCCACCATGGCAGCGCTGGGCTTGGCGCGGCCGGTTTCGAGGAACCCCAGATGGCGGCACGACACGTCGGCGTCGAGCGCGAGGGCCAGCTGCGAACGGCCGTCGCGCTTGCGATGCGCCACCAGATACCGACCAAAAGCGCCGCGGCGATCGGATAGGAATGACTGGACCTCGGACATGGCGACCTCCTGACTCGGCGGCGGTGTCATAGCCCGATTATACAGTGCGTTTAAAGAGGGCCGCCGCTATCGATTCATCTTGGCGCGCCGCATGACGTCGGCCTAAGGCTGAGCGGACGATCAGGGAGAGCGAGTGCCGATGTCCGAAGCCCAGCCGCAAAGCTATCCCGAAATTCGCGACGCGGTGCGCCGCCTGTGCGCAGGATTTCCCGGCGAATATTGGCAGAGGCTCGACCGCGACCGCATCTATCCAACCGAATTTGTGCAAACGCTGACCGAGGCCGGTTTTCTGTCGGTGCTGATCCCCGAAGAATTTGGCGGGTCGGGACTGGGGCTCGGCGCGGCGACCGCGGTGCTCGAGGAAATTCATCGCTCGGGCTGCAATGGCGGCGCTTGCCATGCGCAGATGTACACGATGGGGACGCTGCTGAAACATGGTTCGGCGGCGCAAAAGGCCGCCTATCTGCCCGCGATCGCCAGCGGCGCGCTGCGTCTTCAGGCGTTCGGGGTGACCGAGCCGACGGCAGGCACCGACACCACCCGCATTCGCACCTTCGCGCGGCGGGTCGGCGACGATTATGTCGTCAACGGCCAGAAAATCTGGATCAGCCGCGCCGAACATTCGGACCTGATGATCCTGCTGTGCCGCACCACCCCGCGCGAGGACTGCGCCAAATCGTCGGACGGGATGAGCGTGCTGCTGGTCGACATGCGTGAGGCGGTGGGTAACGGGCTGACCGTCCGCCCGGTCCGCACGATGCTCAACCACGCGACGACCGAGCTGTTCTTCGACGACCTCAAAGTGCCCGCCGCCAACCTGATCGGCGAGGAAGGCAAGGGTTTTCGCTATATCCTGTCGGGAATGAATGCCGAACGCATCCTGATTGCGTCCGAATGTATCGGCGACGGCCGCTTCTTTATCGACCGCGCCGCCGCCTATGCGAAACAGCGCGAGGTGTTCGGACGGGCGATCGGCGAAAATCAGGGCGTCCAGTTTCCGATCGCGCGCGCCTATGTCCAGCTCGCCGCCGCCGCCGAGATGGTCGACAAGGCGGCGCGGCTGTTCGACGCCGGACAGGATGGCGGGACCGAGGCGAATATGGCGAAGATGCTGGCGTCCGAAGCGAGCTGGTTCGCCGCCGACATGTGCGTGCAGACGCACGGCGGCTTCGGTTTTGCCGAGGAATATGACATCGAGCGCAAGTTCCGCGAAACGCGGCTGTATCAGGTAGCACCGATCAGCACGAACCTGATCTTGAGCCATGTCGCGACGCACGCGCTTGGCCTGCCCAAAAGTTTCTGAGGACCGCGATGGACGATTATTCGGACTGGATCGGGCGCAGCGAAACGCGGCACGATATGGCAACCGCGGCGCCGCTCGTCGGTCTTGCCGCCTTGCTCGACCATGATCCCGCGGTGCCCGCGATCGTGCCGCCGCTCGGCCACTGGCTCTATTTCCTGCCCGACGCACGCCAGTCGGCGATCGGCGAGGACGGCCACCCGCGCCGCGACGATGGCGGCTTGCTGCCGCCTGTCCCGCTCCCGCGCCGGATGTGGGCGGGAGGGCGCGTCGAATTCCTCGCCCCGATCGCGGTCGGCGCCGCGCTGACCCGCGTCACCACGATCGCCGCGATCCGCGCCAAGCGCGGCGCCAGCGGCGACCTGCTGTTCGTGACGTTGCAGCACGACATCGCCGCCGACGGCGTCCCGGCGATTCGCGAGGAGCAGGATTTGGTCTATCGCGCCGCAGCCACCACCGCGACGGCCTCGCCGCCACCCGCAGCCGCGCCGTCGGCCGAGCCCGAACCCGCCGACGCAGTGCGCCGCGTAATGCCCGATCCCGTCCTGCTGTTCCGTTATTCGGCGCTCACCTTCAACGCGCACCGCATTCACTACGACCGCGAATACGCCCGCGACGTCGAGGGCTACCCCGGGCTGGTCGTGCACGGCCCGCTCATCGCGACCTTGCTGATCGACCATGCCCGGCGCGAAATGCCCGGCCTGACGCCGACCCGCTTCAGCTTCCGCGCCGAAGCCCCCTTGATCGACGGCATCCCGTTCGACCTCTGCCTGGCGCGCGAGGGAGGCGGCGCGCGGCTATGGGCGCGCGACGCCAATGGACGCCCGACGATACGCGCCGAGGTGACAAACTGATCGTCTAATTCGGCGCGAGCCGGCTTTGCACCGCGTGTCGGGGTTGCCCGCGCGCCGCCAGCAGCCGCTGTTGCTCGCCCCGCGATCGATACAGAAAGTCATGCGGCAGGCCCAGCCGCACGCTGGCGAGACTTGGTGGCGATTTGCGATCGACGCGGCGGTCGGCGAGGCGCCCCGCGGTGCCGAGCAGCATCCGGTCGAGCCGCGTCAGGTCGAACGCCGAACCCAGCTCCAGCCGCTGCCGGATGTGCGCCGGAAGCAGCGAAACCGACGCGCGCGCGATGGCGCGGTGCAGGAAGCGCGGCACCCCCGGCGCCGCCCTGCCCGACTGGATGATGTCCAGAAATTCGAACAGGATCGGATGCGGTTCGAACGACGGTTCGAGCCGGTCCAGCATCGCCATGAAGGCACCGACCGTTGGCGGCGTGTGCAGCGCCCCGAATTCACGCCCGATCGCATCGCCGTCGCGCATGAAGCGATCCTTGTCAGCATCGCTCAGCGGGTGGACGAAGCGGTCATAGGCCATCAGAAAACCGTATGACGCCGTCGCCGCGACCCAATCGAGCAGCACCGGGTCGAGCGCGCGATAGGTCTGCCCCGCGGGGGTTGCCCCCTTCACCTTGCCGTGCATCCGGTTGACCTTGCCGATCACATCCTTGGCACTGCTTGCGGGTCCATAGCAGGCGAGCATTGCGACCAGACCCGTGCGGCGCGACCGGCCGATCGGATCGACCTTGTACGTCGAATGATCCCACACCCCCGACCGGATGCGCGGTTCGGCAAATTCCAGCAGTACCGCCGCAATGCCGCCGATCCCCAGCGCGATCGGGTTCTTGTACACCCGCCACTGGATGCTATCGGGCGCCAGCAAGGCGGGCTCACTCGGCGGCCCCGCGAAATCGATCGCCGTCCCCAGATAATTGTCCTGCATCGCCAGCGTCATCGCCATCGCTCCCGCTAGAAATCGAACCCGACGGTCAGGCCATAGGTCCGCGGCGGGTTGGCAAATCGCACCACGACATTGGCATTGCTGGCGACCGCCGACCAATAATACTTGTCGAACAGATTTTTCGCCCACAA
The DNA here is from genome assembly GCF_012274265.1 of Sphingopyxis microcysteis. Classification (GTDB taxonomy): domain Bacteria; phylum Pseudomonadota; class Alphaproteobacteria; order Sphingomonadales; family Sphingomonadaceae; genus Sphingopyxis; species Sphingopyxis microcysteis. The sequence goes on along the minus strand of NZ_JAANYY010000002.1, from coordinate 29,349 downwards.
CGACACCGACCAGCCGCTCTCGCTTTTCAACCCCAGACTGGCGCTGACCGTGCCATAGGAATCGACCTTGTAGATGTCGATATCCTCGAAAATCGTGTTCGACCGGCTCTGATAGCGCGCGTTCACCGCCCCGGTCAGATTCAGCGTATCGCTGACCGGCGTGTCATAGGCGAACGTCAGGCTGCCCTGGAATTTGGGGCTGTAGATAAATTCGGCGCCATCGAAATTTTCGGGCTGACCCGCGGCGTTGGTCCCATTGTAACCGTTGATCCGCGTCTTGAGATAGAGTGCGTTGGCGGCGATCGTCAGCCCCGTCGCCGGACGGATCGTCAGCTCGCCCTCGACACCATAGGCTTCGCTGTCGGGTACGTTGTCGAGCCGCGACAGCGCGGTGTAGATCGGATCGGCGAAATAGGTGCTGATCTGCTTGTCGCGGTAATCATAATAGAAAGCCGACAGGTTCGCCTGCACCAGCCGATCGGCGAGCGTCGCCTTGATCCCCAGTTCATACGCGGTCAGCTTTTCCTGCGTCACCGGTGCATTCTGGCGCGCCAGGTTCGCCGCATTGATCGGCGTCGTCCCCGATTTATAGCCGCGCGACACCGACGCATAGATCAGCGTGTCATCGTCTGGCGACCAGTCGAGCGCGACACGCCACGCGACATTATTTTCCTTCAGCAGCGACCGCACCTCGCCAAAGGTGCCGGTTGCCGGGTCAAAGGTGTTGCACTGCCCCTGGCTGATCTGCGGCGCGAGGACGCCATAGGTTTGCAGGTATAGCGCGCGGTTCACGACATTGACGTTCGGCAGCATATTGCCGTTGAAGTCGCGCGAGCAGCCGTTGTAGCGCTGCTTGTCCTCGGTGTAGCGGATGCCTGCGGTCAGCTTGAGCTGGTCGGTCAGCTCGGCATCGGCGTTGGCAAACACGCTCCACGTCTTGGTGCGGATGCGGCCGAAATCCTCATAGGTTCGAAATGCCTGGCTCAGCTGGAGCGGCGTGTAACCTGCCGAGTTGAAGAGCGGGCTGGCGAGCAGCGGCGCCCCGGCGGCGCGGATCAGCCCGACATTGGCATTCTGGCCCAGCAAGGTGCGGTTCGAATCGATGATCCGGTCGTTGGCGTAATAGGCACCGACTAGCCAGTTGGCTGCTCCCGCCTCCCCCTCGACATGCAGTTCCTGCGCGAAGCTCTTGATCCGCCCGACGGTATTCTGGAGCAGAATTTCATAGGGCGCGCCGCTCCAGTCGGACAGCGCATCGCGCTTGAAATCATTATAGCTGGTCAGCGAAACAAGCTTCATCGTGTCGCCCAGATCCTGGTCCCAGCGCAGCTTCAGTCCCCAAAAACGATTATTCTCGGCCAGCGGCCCATCGAGGCCGAGCCCCGTGCCGATGTCTGCCGAACGGCTGGCTTCGGGCGCCCAGTCGGCCTGGCTGGCGTTGGTCGGGAAATTGCCCGCGATGTAATTGGCAAGCCCCGGCGCGTTGAAGAAGCGCGAATTGCTGGTGCCGGTCGCCGGATTGGTCGCGGGCGTGAAGCCGATGCCCTGCCCCGCGACGGTGTCCGATTTGTTGCGCCACCAGGTCACCGACAGGTCGAAATGCGTCCCCGGCGCGGGATCGATTGCCAGCGCCCCGCGCACCCCATATTTCTTGACCTCGCCCAGCCGTTCGCCGCGCGTGTTGCTGACCTGCCAGCCCTTGTCGCTATTCTCGCTGCGGAACGACACGCGCGCCGCGATCCCCTCGCCGAGCGGGCCAGAGATATGACCGCCGATATTGTAGGTCTGGTAGTTCCCCAGATCGGCCCTGATGCTGGCGTCAAAGCTGTCGGTCGGCTTGGCGGTGATAAAATTGATTAGCCCCGCAGTGGTGTTGCGGCCGTACAGCGTCCCCTGCGGCCCTTTCAGCACCTCGACCCGCTCCAGATCCATCACCGGCCCGGTGTTCATGATCGGATAGGCATAGGCGACCTCGTCGACATAAGTGCCGACGGTCGAGGTTGCGGACAGGTTGATCGTGTTGAAGCCGATACCGCGCAGCGTATAGGTCGGCACCCCCTGATAGCTTTGCGATACTGTGAAGCTGGGTGCAACGCTCGTCAGGTCGCGGAGGTCGGTGACGCGCAGATTTTCCAGCGTCGCGCCATCGACTGCCTGGATCGCCATGCCGACATCGTTCATCGATTCGGCGCGGCGCTGCGCGGTGACGATGATCTCGCCTTCTGCCGCAACGGCGTCCGCTGCGGTTTCCTCTGCGGCGACCGCTGGCACGGACAGCGCAATGCCGGTCGCGGCGCTGGCCGCCAGAACGATACGAAATGCCTTCATCACTCATCCTCCCTCAAACGACTTGTCGCGAGGCTCGTCTTTGTGCGAGCGTGCGGACAGCCGGACGCTGGCCAAAGACGAAATCGCGGGGTCAGTCACAAGCTGGCATCCGTGGCAGGATGGATGGAGACGGGGCCGAGTGACCGATGATCGATCGACAGGCTGGGCGCAAATGCCGTCGCTGGTTCGCGCCGTGCAGGCCGCCGGGGATGCGATCGGGCTGCCCTATATCGCGGCGCAGGCCGACCTTGGCGACCCCGAACCGATGGCCGACGCCGACGGGCGACCCTATGCCGAAACCAGCTTTCGCTGGATCGATCCCGCGCACCAATATTGGCGCGATCGCAAGCTCGCGCTGCAGATCGCCTTCCTGACCGCAGCGCGGCTGACCGCCGAACCTTTTTACTACAGCGACGGCCAGTTGCGGACCTGGCGTCCGACGCAGTTGCTCGCCGCGGTCGATTGCGAGCAGGCAAAGAACACGCCGAATTTCGGCGAGGCGATCATCGCGCCGGTGCATCTGCCGCGGGGTCTGGTCGGCGCGGTCTTCTGGTGCTCGCGCGAACCGGTCGGGGTCGCGGCGCTGTTCGACCAGCATGCGGGCGATCTGCACAATCTCGCGCTCAAGCTGGTCGCGACCCACAATGAGGCCCGCGGGCGGCCGCGCAACGCGACCGTCCCGCAAACGCTGACGCGGCGCGAGGTGCAGTGCCTGCGCTGGGCGGCGGCGGGCAAGACCGATGGCGAGATCGGCATCATCCTGTCGCTGTCGGTATCGACCGTGCGCTTTCACCTGCGCAACGCCGCAGCCAAGCTGGGCGCGACCGGGCGCGCGCAGTCGATCCAGATCGCCGCCGGGCTCGGCTTCGTCGGCGCGCGGGCCGCCTGATGCAGGTGCCAGCTTGGCCTGCCGATCCCGCGGCGTACAAGGCGAGGCCATGGACATGCTGAACGAACCCGCGCTCGAGGCCTTTCGCGACGAAGTTCGCGCCTTTCTTGCCGAGGCGTTGCCGGATGACCTGCGCCGCGCCGCGAGCCGCGCCACCAGCGTCTTTCACGATCCCGCCGTCTCGCTGCCCTGGCAGCGCATCCTGCACGCGCGCGGCTGGGCCGCGCCCGACTGGCCCGCCGAGTTCGGCGGCCCGGGCTGGAGTGAAATCGAACGCTATATCTTCGCCGCCGAATGCGCCCGCGCCGGGACGCCGAACCTCGCCCCGATGGGACTGAAGATGGTTGCGCCGGTGATCATGCATTATGGCAGCGCCGAGCAGCGCGCCCATTATCTGCCGCGCATCCTGTCGGGCGAGGATTATTGGTGTCAGGGCTTTTCGGAGCCCGGGGCGGGATCCGACCTTGCGGCGTTGCAGTTGCGCGCCGTCCCCGACGGCAGCGATTATGTGCTGAACGGGTCGAAGATCTGGACCACCCACGCCCATTTCGCCAACCGCATGTTCGCGCTGGTCCGCACCTCGAGTGAGGGCAAGCCGCAGGCGGGGATCAGCTTCCTGCTGCTCGACATGGCGACCCCGGGGATCGCGATCGAACCGATCCGCACGCTGGCGGGCGACCATGAGTTCAATCAGGTCTTCTTCGATGATGTGCGGGTGCCGCAGGCAAACCGGCTGGGCGGCGAAAACGAAGGCTGGTCGGTCGCCAAGCATTTGCTGACCTTTGAACGCGGGGGCAAATATGCCCCCGGGCTGATGGCGCGCCTGACCCGTTTGCGCGCGCAATCGATCGCCGATCCGGTGCTGCGCGCGCAGCTCGACCGCGAGGCCATCGCCTTGCAGGCGTTGCAGGCGCTTGAGCTGAAAGCGATGCGCGGCGTCGGCGGTAGCCCGGCGCTCTATGCGTCAGCGCTCAAGATCCTCGGCACCGAAAGCGCCCAGCGCATCGATACGCTGGCCTGCGAAGCCGCGGGGTACGCAGCATGGGCGGACGCCGACGGACAGGCGCCCGCCGAGCTGGCGGTCGCAGTGCCACGCTACCTCAACGACCGCGCAGCGAGCATCTATGCCGGGTCGAACGAGATCCAGCGCGACCTGATCGCACGGCTGATGCTGGGCTAGGCGACAAGACACCGTAGCCCTGAGCCTGTCGAAGGGCGCCTAGCCGAGAAGCGCCCTTCGACAGGCTCAGGGCTACGGTGTGACGTAAACGCGACGCGATCCTGACAACGCTCTAGGCCGCCGCTTCCGAAAACCGCGCCAGATGATCGGCGCGCGGTCCTATCGCCGATGCGATCGCCAGTGCGCGTTTGAAATGCGCGCCAAGGCTCAGCTCCTCGGTCAGCCCCATCGCGCCATGGATCTGCACCGCGCCTTCGCCGACAACGCGCACCGCGTCGGCGACCTCGACGCAGGCCGCGCTCACCAACGCCGCGCGGTCCGCACGATCCTGATCGACGGACAATATTGCCGCCTCGATCAGCGCCGCGGCCTTCATCGCCGCCAGCTGCATGTCCGCAGCGCGGTGGCGGAGCGCCTGAAAACTGCCGATCGCGCGCCCGAACTGCTGGCGCTGGCCCAGGTAAAGCGTGCTGGCGGCGATCATATGCTGCATCAAACCCACCGCCTCGGCGCAGCGCCCCGCCAGGATGACGTCATTGACCCATTCGGCCATCGCACGCGCAGCGGCGCCGGTCGCCAGACGATTGCTTTCGCCTGCCTTCACTGTGAAGTTGAGGTCGGCGGTCACGCTGCCGTCGTGCATGATGCGGTGGCGTTGCTCGACCTTGTCGCGGTCCGCGGCGATCAGCAGCACGCTATCGTCATCGGCTAGCACGAACATATCGGCCTCGGCGCCGCCCGCGACCAGCGTCGCCGTGCCGCGCACCGCCCCGTCCGCATCGACGATCGGCATCGTCGCACTCGAGGCAGCGCAGATCACCGCCGCGCGCCGGTCGCCCTGCGCCAGACTGGCTAGCACCGCATGCTCCGGCGCGGCGCGCGCGAGCAGCATCGTGGCGGCGCTGTGCGACAGCCAGTCGGCACCCGCCAGTGCCGGTCCGAGCTCCGCCATGACCACCGCAATGTCGACCATGTCGCCGCCAAAACCGCCGTGCGGTTCGGGGACAGCGACCCCGGCCAGCCCCAGCGATTCCACCAGATCGCGCCAACCGGGCCGCGCATTGTCAGCCAGATAACGCTGCACGCTGTCGCGCAGCATTTGTTGCTCGTCGCGCAGCGGCAAGTCGAGGGCAGCGATGTCATATGTCACGTCAGATCTCCCGCAAACATCATGCGGGATCCGACCTGCGGGGTCTAGCTGATTGGCGTGGCAGGGCGCCCTAGCTGCGCGGCGCCCGATCCGGCGCCGCCAGCTCCGCCTCCGAAGGCCAGTGCCCCTGCGCATTTTCGGCGATGATTTCGGCCAGCAGCGCCTTCGCACCCGCTTCGTCGCCCGCAAAGCGGCGCTCCATCGCGATCGCGAACTTGATCGTGCTGTCCTTGGTCGCGCCGACGTCGGCAGGTTTCAGCCGCCCCTGCATGATCTGCACCGCCTGATAATAGATGTCGTTCTCGATCAGTTTCAGCCCCGGCTCGATCGCGTCGATCGCGGCGCGCGCTTTCGCGTGCTCGCCCATCTTGCGATAGGCGATATAGGTCCAGTAGGCGGTCGGCACGCGCATATCGTCGCGCGCAAAATCAGCCGAAAGTGCCAGCGATTTCGCCATCCCGTCCACGACGGTCGGATAGTCACCGGTCGCGAAGCTGGTCTGCGCATGATAATAAACGATATTGCCGCGATAAGTGCTGATCGTCAGTCCGATCGGATTGGGCAGCCCGTCAGGTTCGAAGCTGTCGGGCGTGTCACCCATCAGTTCGAGCGCCTTGCTGTAATCGGCCAGAGCCGCATCGAATTGCCGCGCGCGCGTCAGGTCGCGGGCGCGAAAACGATAGAGCTTGTAGCTGTTCGGAAAGACCTTCAGCCCGTCGGTGAACGCGTCGACCGCATCGCAGATCCGCCCCGAATAGTCGAGGCGCCGACCGAGCCAGATGTGTGAATCTTCCCGGTCGGGCGCGATGCGCAGCGCCGCGCGCGCGATCTCGATATCCTGATCGAGCCGCTTCTGCGTCGCCTCCGAAAATTTCGGCAAGCTCAGCGGCGTGCCGATCAGGCTGGTCGTGCATTGCCCGGCACTGGTCGCCGCGGACTGCGCAAACGCCGGAACCGCGGCGCCCAACAGCGCCAGCGCGGCCATCGATGCGCGCACGATCATCCGACCACATCCTGATAGATGCGGCGGACGTTGGTTCCCATGATCTTTTCGACGTCGCTCGATACATAGCCCAGCTTGCGCACGCCGTCCCACACCACTTCCATCCGGCGCGGGCCGTTGAGTTCGTCGATGAACAGCGGCCAGTCGTCGGCGTTGAAATTGGCGCCCTCTTCGCGCTTCAACTCGGCGATATAGGCGTCGGTCATCTCGACGACGCGGTGGTCGCGGTCGCTGCCGATTGCGACATGCTCGGCACCGATCAGCTTTACCGCATGGTCGATATGGCGGAAATAATCGGCGAGCGCGCCCTGGCGCTTCGTGGTCAGGAACGGCCGCATCTGGCAGATGCCGACCACCCCGCCCTTGCTGGCGAGCAGCCGCAGATTGTCGTCGGTCGTGTTACGGACATTTTTGTGCAGCGCCATGCACGCGGTGTGCGAAATGATCACCGGATCGGCCGATGCGTTGATCGTGTCGGCCATCGTCTGCATATTGGCGTGCGACAGGTCGATCAGCATGCCAAGCCTGTTCATCCGCTCGGTCACCGCGCGGCCCCAGTGGGTCAGCCCGTTGGCGCCCAATTCCTTGCACCCCGCGCCCGCCCAATTCTGGTCGTTGTAAGTGATCTGCGACGATCGGACGCCCAGCTTGTAGAACAGGTCGATATTGTCGAGATCGCGCCCGAACTGGGTCGAATTCTGGAACAGATAATAGATCGCGATCTGGCCGTTGCGGCGCGCGACATCGATGTCGCTGGTGCGCGTCGCCTTCAGGAACAGCGCCGGATTGGCGGCGATATGCGCGTCATGGTCGATCACCGCCTGGATCGCATCGTCATAGGCGTGCGCCTCATAGGTCTTGGGATCGCACAAGGTGACGGTGATCGCGTCGAGCCCGCTATCGCGCATCTGACCGACCAGCGCCGCGTCATATTCGAACCGGACCTCGCCCATCGCATCGAAGGTCAGCGGGCGCGCGGTCGTCTTCGCGGCCAAAGTCGGGGACATCGCCACGGCGGCCGATAGCGCCGCCCCCGAAAGCACAAATTGCCGTCTATCCATCGCCCTGCCCATCCTACCGACTCCCAATATTTTCTATTGGAAATTTATAGCCGATAAGAAAATTATTGCAAGAGACGCAAAATCCCGCCGCGCGGTCTGGGAAATCAGCCGGTGTTCACCCACAGCACCACCGCGTCCTGTTCGCTGGTCGAATAGGCGGCGTGCTGCATGCTGCTGTCGATATAGACGCTGTCGCCGACCCCCAGGATCGCGGGTTCATAATGTTCGGTCTGGAAACAGATCTCCCCCTCCAGCACGTAGAGAAACTCTTCGCCGCTGTGCTGCGACCAGGCCTTGAAATCCTCCAGGCTGCGCGCCTTGATCGTGGTCACGAAGGGCAGGATCTTCTTGTGCTTCAGCTCGACCGCAATCAGCCGATGGTTATACACGGGGGTCTCCATCGGGCGCCCCGCCCCGGCCAACGTGATGCTGCGCCGCCCCGCCGCATCCTGTCCGCTATTGCTCGCGAACAGGTCGGTAATGTCGATGTCGAACCCCAGCGCCAGTTTCTGCACGACGTCAAAGGTCGGCGACATCTGGTCATTTTCGATCTTCGACAGCGTCGATGCGGCGAGCGACGTCAACCGCCCGGCATCCTCCAGCGTCATCCCGCGCTCGCGGCGAAGCTGGTGCAGGCGCCGTCCCAGATGAAACCCTTCGGTTCGCGGCCGTTTCGACTGACGAACGGCGCCCAGAATTTCGGGTTCATCTGCTGTTCTGGGGGGCATTATCGGCGGTCCTTACCTTGGCCAAACAGTGCAAGATCGACGAATCCGGGGTGACTATCGACAATCAGCAGCCCCGTCCGCGTCCCGATCCTATAATGCACAAATTTCCGATAGGCTACGGCGCTGACATTTCGCCCATGTCAGCGCCGCATAGGCCCACCGGAAACAATCTGTGTCTCGCGGAACGCGAGGATCAGAATTTATATTTGGCGTTCAGATAATAGAAGCCGCCGGCAACCCCGAACACGCTGTGGTTGTCGTAGATCAGACCAGCGCGCGCGCGGGCTGCACCGCGATCGGGCGGGAAGATGTTGAAGATGTTGCGCGCCCCGACGCTGAGCTCGACATCCTGGATCCCGGTGTAGGAGATTTCGGCGTCGAACAAGGTCACCGCCTTGCGCGGCAGGAAGGTCGCACCGTCGAGGCGGCGCCACGAGCCATAATGGACGGCGCGCGCCATGAACCCGAAATCGCCAACCTTGGTTGTCGTCGAGAAATTGCCGCGCCAGCGCGGCGTTCCGCGTTCGAATTCGGTCACGATCGCCGGGCTGAAGCCCGGAGGCGGTGCGCCGCGCAGATGCTGTTCATTATAGTTCACCGCCAGGCTGAAGTCGGTCGACGCATTGTCCGACCAGCTGTGGCGATAGGTGCTGACCAGGTCGAAACCGCGCACGCGCGTGTCCATTTCGTTCTGGAAATAACGCACCTGCTGAATATCCGCCCCGTTCGGGAAATTGATCGCGGCCAGCGCGGCGCGCTCGGCGGCGGTCGTGTTGCGCGACGGCGTCAGCAACAGGCGATCGTCCACGTCGATCTGATAGAAATCGAGCGTGGTCAGGAAGCCGTCCAGCCCGGTGAACACCACGCCGGCCGACATGTTGAACGATGTTTCAGGCGTCAGCGCCTCCGACCCGAACACCTGCGCCGCGGGCGAACCCGGTACCAGCACGGCGTCGAGGATGAAGCCGCCAACCCCGTCGAGCTGCGAGGTCAGGCTGGTCCCGAACACCTGACCGGCGGCGGGAGCGCGGAAGCCGGTGCTCACCGACCCGCGCAGGGCGAAGGCGTCGCTCAGCTCGAAGCGGGTTGCCGCCTTGTAGCTGAAGTTGGTGCCGAACTGGTCGTAATCCTCGTAACGACCGGCGACCGACAGGTTCCACCACGGGGTGATATCGGCGTCGACTTCGGCGAACACCGCATAGCTGTTCGAGTCAAAGCTGCCCGCAAATTCCGGTGAGAAGCCCTGGAAGCCGTTCGATCCGGCGGGCAGATCGCGCAGCGGCCCGGTCAGATAGCTGGCAAGGTCGCCCTCGCCGATGACATAGGTTTCCTTGCGATGGCTGGCGCCCGCGAACAGCAGGATCTGGTCGTTCAGCTCATAGGAAATTTCGCCGTCGAACTGGATTTCACGCTGGGTCAGCGAACCCGGCTTGAACGACGTCGGCGAATTGACCCCCATCGACGCGTTGATCGTTCCGGTGATCGAATAATCGACCGTGTTGGTGCCGTAGCGCGCCGACAGATCCCAGGTCAGCGGGCCGTCCTGATCGCGCAGGCCAACAAGGGCGCTGAAATCTTCGAGGTGGCCGCCGAATTCGGGGGTGAAGCCGCCCGGATAGACGCGCGTCAGGTCGAACAGCTGCGGGTGCGCGGGCGACAGGTCGAAGGCCGAATTGGCATAGGTGCCGTGCCGGTTCAGCCCGCCCGCGGTGATCGGCTGGCGGAGGCCAAAGGTCACCGAGCTCTTGCCGGTCATATAGTTGCCGAAGGTATAGAGTTCGAGCGAATCGCTCAGCTCGATACCGGCGTTCCATACCGACTTGAACGCCATATACCGCGGGTCGAGGTTGCCTTCGGGATGCTCGGGCACGCCCGGGATACCCGCCGCGCGCAGCGCGACGGCGCCCGCATGGCTGGCCTTGCGCGCATAGGCCTTGGCCTGATCGGTATATTGGGCCGCCAGGTTGAAATAGGCGTTGTCGCCGACCGGCACGGCGATATGGCCCTGGATGTCATAGGTGCGGCCGCCGCTGCTGAAATATTCGCCGACCTGCCCGATGATCGAGCCGCCGCTTTTCTGCTTTTTCAGCTCCATGTTGATCACCCCGGCGATCGCGTCGGAGCCATATTGCGCCGACGCGCCGTCACGCAGCACCTCGACGCTCGACAGCGCGATCGGCGGAATGACGTTGAAGTCCTGACCCTGCGAACCCGAGGTCGACGAGTGACCGGTGCCGATCTGGACGATCGATGCGCGGTGGCGGCGCTTGCCGTTCATCAGCAGCAGGACATGGTCGGCGGGCGAACCGCGCAGCGTGATCGGGCGGACGAACGACGAACCGTCATTGCCCTGCAGACGCTGTGCGTTGAACGCCGGGACGAGCGTGCGCAGCGCGTCGTTCACGTCGGTATAGCCGGTCGCGGTGATGCTTTCGGGGGCAATGACGTCGATCGCGACCGAGCTGTCGGTGATCGAGCGGTCCTTGCGGCGCGTCCCAATGACGACAATGTCGCTGCCGCCCTCATCGGTGTCAGCACCTTCGGCTTCGGGCGGCGGCGTCTGCGCCTGGGCAACCGGCGCCATCGCGAACGCGAGCGCCGACGACAACAGCAGACGTGAAACGAACTTCGACATTATTTCCCTCCTTGGTAACCCATTATCGACCCTGGAAACCCCAAATTTCCGGGCTTCGTCATATTCTTGAAATTTTTCCTATCATAAATTTTATTGCCTAGCCAGCAAAATATTCCTATGTGGCGGTGCAAGGGCGGCGCCGATCTGCGTCGGCCCGATCGACGGGGAGCTTCAAGACGTGACCGACATCGCCAACCCGTCCGCGCGTGTCCGGTCGCTCAGCCGCCTCGGCGCCGTGTCGGTAACGGTATTTGCCGCGCTGCTGGCAGGCGCCGCGGGAGCGACCCAGCCGGACCCGGCCACGCAAGATGTTGTTATCCATGCGGGATCGGTGATCGCGGTGCCCGGCGAGCGCCCACTCGGCCCGACGACGATCGTCGTGCGCAATGAGCGGATAGCTCAGATCCTGCCGGGCCATGTCGATGGCGGCGGCGCGACGGTGATCGACCTCAAGGACCGGACGGTACTGCCCGGGCTGATCGATACCCATGTCCATTTCAGCTTCTCGCCCGCGACACGGCTATGGTCGGCGGCGATCGACACGCCCGAAGACGTCGCGCTCTTTTCCTTTTCCAATGCGAAAAAGACCCTGGAGGCGGGCTTCACGACGGTTCGCGATGTCGGGTCGGACGGTTATGCGATCCACGCCCTGCGCGATGCGATCAACGAGGGTATCGTCACCGGCCCGCGCATCTTCCTGTCGGGCACCTCGCTGTCGATCGTCGGCGGCCATGGCGACATGTCGGGGCTCAACCGCAAGACGACCGAAGCGCTGTTTCCTTATGACTATACCGGCGCCTGTACCGGCGCGACCCAATGCGCGCTGCGCGTACGCGAGGCCGCGAAATATGGCGCCGACCTGATCAAGATCACCTCCACCGGCGGCATCATGTCGCAGCAGGCGCGCGGGCTGGGCCAGCATCTCAGCGACGAGGAGCTGAACGCCATCGTCACCACCGCGCACAGCCTGGGGCTGAAGGTCGCGGCGCACGCGCACGGCGCGCAGGGGGTCACCGCATCGGTGCGCGCCGGGGTCGATTCGATCGAGCACGGCACCTATCTCGACGCCGAAACCGCCAAGATGATGGCGGCGCGTGGCACCTGGCTGGTGCCGACGCTCGGCCTGCTCGATTCGCACGACAGTGCCGATACCGCGCGCATCACCCCCGCGGTGGCGGCCAAGATGGCCGAAGCACGCAAGGTTTCGGGCGACAATATCCGCCTCGCGGTGCGCCATGGGGTCAACATCGCCTTTGGCACCGACGCCGGCGTGTCCCCGCACGGCGAAAATGCGCGGCAGTTTCGCAAGATGGTCGAACAGGGCCCGATGACCCCGATGGCGGCACTCCGTGCGGCGACGGTCGATGCCGCCGCGCTGCTCGGCCAGTCTGACAATATCGGCACGATCGCGCCGGGCAAATATGCCGACATGATCGCGGTTGCGGGCGATCCTTATCGCGACATCACCGTGCTGGAGAGAGTCGCGGTCGTGATCAAGAACGGCCAGATTGTCGCCCGGCATCCCGATTGACGAATGAACACCCCAAACCACCGAAGATATGACAGAAAAGAATTTTATGAACGCTCCTGAAAATATCGCCAAAATCCCCTCGACCGCGCACGCCGCCTCCCCGCTGGCAGAGCAGGCCGCCGCGACCTTCAACCAGCTCGGCCTGTCGCTGGGCGATCGGCTCGGGGCCGACCTGCCCGTCTTTTCGCCGATCGACGGATCCGGACTGGCGACGCTGCGCATGGACACCCCCGACGACATCGACGCGGTGGTCGCCAATGCCCGTACCGCCTTTGCCGCGTGGAAGCTGGTCCCGGCGCCGCACCGCGGCGAACTGGTCCGCCGCTATGGCGCCCTCGTCCGCGAGCATAAGGAAGCGCTGTCGCTCCTACTGTCGATCGAGAATGGCAAGATCCTGACCGAAGCGCGCGGCGAGGTGCAGGAAGTCATCGACATCTGCGAATATGCCGTCGGCCTGTCGCGCCAGCTGTTCGGGCTGACCATCGCGTCCGAACGCCCCGAACATCGGCTGACCGAATATTGGCACCCGATGGGGGTGCTCGGGTTGATCTCGGCATTCAATTTCCCCGCCGCGGTCTGGGCGTGGGGGACGACCGTCGCGCTGGTGTGCGGCGACAGCGCGATCTGGAAACCGTCTGAAAAGACCCCGCTCACTGCGCTCGCTTTTGCCGGGTTGCTCGAAAAGGCCGCCAACGACTATGATCTGGCGCCCGACCATCTGGTGCAGGTCGTCATCGGCGACGCGCGCTGCGGTACCGCGATTGCCGACCATCCCGACGTCGCGATTGTCAGCGCGACGGGCAGCGTGCGAATGGGGCAGGATGTCGCGGTGCGCCTCGCGCGGCGCTTTGCCCGCCCGGTGCTCGAACTCGGCGGCAACAATGCGGCGATCATCGCGCCCAGCGCCGACCTCGACCTCGCGCTGCGCGGCGCGGTGTTCGCGGCGACCGGCACCTGCGGCCAGCGCTGCACCACGCTGCGCCGCCTGATCGTCCACAACAGCATCCGCGACGCCTTCGTCCAGCGGCTGATCGCGACCTTCGCCACGCTGCGCATCGGATCGCCGCTCGACGACGCCACGCATGTCGGACCGCTGATCGACCGGATGGCGTTCGACGGCATGCAGCGCGCGCTCGAACAGGCGCGGGCCGAGGGCGGCACCGTCCATGGCGGCGAGCGGGTCGACATCGCGGGCGCTGCGGACGGCTATTATGTTCGTCCGGCGATCGCCGAAATGCCCGGACAGAGCGCGATCGTGCGCGAGGAAACCTTCGCCCCGATCCTCTATGTCATGGGCTATGACACGCTGGACGAAGCGATCGCGCTGCAGAACGGTGTCGCGCAAGGCCTGTCGTCGAGCATCTTTACCAGTGACGTCCGCGAGGCCGAGCGCTTCCAGTCGGCCGAGGGCAGCGACTGCGGCATCGTCAACGTCAACATCGGGACCAGCGGCGCCGAAATCGGCGGCGCCTTTGGCGGCGAAAAGGTGACCGGCGGCGGCCGCGTGTCGGGCTCGGACAGCTGGAAAAACTATATGCGCCGCGCCACCGCGACGGTGAATTATTCGGCATCGCTGCCGCTCGCGCAGGGGGTCAAGTTCGACCTCGACATCGATCCGTGAAACAGACGCACAAGAAACAAATCCAAGGAGAGTGAATATGATCCCCCGCACCCTGAAATTCCTGGCGTCGGCCAGCCTGCTGATGCTGGCTACCCCGTCGCTCGCGACCGCGCAGGAAGGCAGCTTCCAGGGAACCTCGCTGCTCGGCCAGCCGATGGTGACCACCCCCGACCGCAATGTCGGTGTCGCCGCGGTCGCGACGCTCGAACGCGCCGCCAAGGACGCCAAGGCGGCCTATGAAAGCAACATGACGGTCGACACCGCGACCTGGTACGGCCGCATCCTCTTCTATCAGGGCTATGTCAGGGAATCCGCGGCGGTTTACGAAACCGCGCTGAAACGCTTCCCCAATTCGGGCAAGCTGATGCGCCACCTCGCGCACCGCCATTTCTCGCTGCGCCAGTTCGACAAGTCGGTCGAAGTCGGGCTGAAAGCCGCGAAGATCTACGAGGGCCAGCCGCTCGAACGCGAAAAGCCCGGCCCCGACTATTTCCCCGGCTCGCCCGATGTCGTGCAATATTATCTCTATTACCACCTCGGCCAGGCCTATTTCGCCAAGCATGACTATGACAATGCCGCCAAATGGTTCGCCAAGTCGGCCGAAGCCGCCGCGTTCAACCATGATGTCGAAGCGCGCACCGCGAATAGCTATTGGGAATATCTGTCGCTCGCGCGCGGCGGCAATCTGCGCGCGGCGCAGAAGGTGCTCGACGAGTATGACCTGACGCTGTTCGAAGTGCAGCCCGACGGCAGCCCCGACACCTATTTCGACGGAATCCAGCTGTTCAAGGGCAACCGGTCGCCCAAATCCTTCTTCAGCGCCGAAGACACCGGCCGCGCCTTTGCCACTGCCGATGGCGTCGCCGCATCGACCGCCTACAGCCTCGCCAACTATTACATCCTGATGGGCGAGGCCGAAAAGGCGAAACCTTGGCTCCAGCGGTCGATCAACGTCGACAGCTGGAGCTATTTTGCCCGGGTCCAGGCCGAGGCCGACTGGCTGCTGCTGTTTCCCGGCGAGAAGCCCTGACGGCCGATCGCCGCAAGCCGTCGTTCCCGCGCGTGGTCCCTAGCGCGCAGGAACGGCGGCAATCAGGGTGCGCAGGCTGAGCCACGAAAGGGAGATGGTGCGCCACCCAGTCTGAAGCGAACCCGGCTCCGCCTGAAATTCCCTGTTCTCAGGGAATTAACAGGGAAATCATCAATTTTCGGACGCCCGTGTGTACCGCTTCGCCGCCGCGAACTCTTGGAAACGCGTGGTTTTCAAGCCGCCCGCGCCGCAAATTCCCTAAAAAATAACAGGGAATTCTTCTCCCGATAACAGGGAAGATAATTCCGTCGAACAGGGAACGTGCCGCGCAATAACAGCGATTGGCGAAGGCATATCAGGGATGGCTGTTTCTGGACGGAGCCGGGGACCAGCGCAGCGCGGCAGTTCGTGGACGCTCGCGGCAGGGTCCTGCGAGCATCCTGCCGGGGATCGGAGCCGGCAACCACAAAATTGCGGCAGGCCGTGCATTTCGAGCGATATTGTTCCTTTTAATGTCCTTCTAATGCCCCTTTTTGTTCCCATGTCCGATCTGGGCAAATCAACGGGACAGGGGCATCATGATCCAGATATCATCACAGCTCGTCGAACGCGACATCGCTTCGCTGCAACCTTATGCGCGCAATGCGCGCACCCATTCGAAAAAGCAGGTCAAACAGATCGCGGCGTCGATCGAACGCTTCGGCTTTACCAACCCGGTGCTGGTGTCGGACAACGGCGAGATCATCGCCGGGCACGGAAGGGTCGAGGCGGCGAAGCTTCTCGGCCTACGCAAGGTTCCGACGCTCGCGCTGTCCCATCTGAGCGATGCCGAGCGCCGGGCGTATGTGCTCGCCGACAACAAGCTCGCGCTCAATGCCGGCTGGGACAAGGAGATGCTGGCGATCGAACTGCAGGGCTTGATCGACCTCGACTTCGACGTCGAGCTGACCGGGTTCAGCTTGGCTGAGGTCGATCTTGTCCTGGACGAGGCGGGGGACAGCGACCCCGATGGGTTGGATGCACCCGAAGATCATGTTCCCGAGATATCGGGAACGCCTGTAAGCTTGATGGGTGACGTCTGGCTGCTCGGTCGCCACCGACTGCTGTGCGGCGATGCGCGTCGATCAGATGACCTGGCGCTGCTGATGCAGAATGAGCGCGCCGACATGGTATTCACCGATCCTCCCTACAATGTGAAGATCGACGGCAATGTCTGCGGCTTGGGATCGGTCAAGCATCGCGAGTTTGCGATGGCGACCGGCGAGATGAGCGAAGACCAGTTCGTGCGCTTCCTGACCGAGACGCTGGGCAACATAAGCAGCGTGATGCGCGATGGCGCTATCGCTTTCGTGTGCATGGACTGGCGCCATATGGGCGAACTGCTCGCGGCGGGACGGTCGGCGTTCACCGAACTCAAGAACCTCGTCGTGTGGAACAAGACCAATGGCGGGATGGGCGCCTTCTATCGCTCGAAGCACGAGCTGATCTTCGTGTTCAAGCAGGGCAGCGCCGAGCACACGAACAGCTTCGGCCTTGGCGAGACCGGTCGCTATCGGACCAACGTATGGGACTATGCCGGCATCAGCAGCATCGGCGCGAACCGCGGGGACGAGCTCGCCATGCATCCCACGGTCAAGCCGGTCGCGCTTATTGCCGACGCGATCCGCGATTGCTCGCGGCGCGGTGAGATCATTCTCGACGCTTTCGGGGGCTCAGGGTCAACGCTGATCGCGGCCGAGAAGACCGGGCGCAGCGCTCGCCTTGTCGAGTACGACCCCATCTACTGCGACACCATCGTCCGGCGCTGGGAGCAGCTTACCGGGAAACGAGCAACGCTGGCGGCGAGCGGGGCCTGCTTCGAGGAAGTCGCTTACGCACGTCCGCTCGGAGCGGTGGAGGCTGCAGAATGAGCAGCGAGGACCGGGACAGCAAGGCCCCTTCCACTGCTCTTGTTCATGCCACTGTGGGTTATTGCCAGCCACCGGTCGAACACCGGTTCCAGAAGGGGCAGTCCGGCAATCCGAGAGGTCGGCCGAAGAAGTCCCGCCAGTCCAAGCCTTCTTTCAATCCGTCCCACCAGCCGACCGATGGCCTTGTGCTGGAGGAAGCGTATCGGCTGGTATCCATCCGCGAGGGCGATCGGATGATCGAATTGCCGGCGATCCAGGCATCGACGCGCGCGCTGGCCATATCGGCGATGAAAGGAAGTCGGCTCGCCCAGAAGCAGCTCGCCGACATGGTGCGCGCCATCGAAGCGAAGCGACACGAAGGCCAGTTGCAGCTTCTCGACACCATGATCGAGTACAAGAAGCGGTGGACTGCCGAACTGAAACGCCGGCGGCAGTTCAACATCGACGAGCCAGATCCTGTACCGCATCCCGACCACGTCATCCTCAACCTTCGCAAGGGGACCGTTGATATCGAAGGTCCTGCCGACGAGCAGGAGAAGGAGTTCTGGGATCACCGGTTCGCGCGCATGGGCGACGCGCAGGAAAGCGTCACCTATTTTGCGGGCAAATATCGTCGGTGCCGTGACGACCGGCTCAAGGCGCAGTATCTGGAGGAGTGGCACTTCGAGCAGCGCATGTTCGATCTGCTCAACGACAGCCTTCCCGAGCGGCACAAGCGCAGGCTTACGGACCGCTCATACGCCGAAGGCGCATCACGCCAAGGCAAGACGCTTGAGGAGTTCCGCAGGAACAAGGCCATGCGCAAGGATTTTGTCGGCGATTGACGCATCGGCTACATACGAAACGTGGTCTATGGCAGTTCTTGGCCGGTTGTGGACAGTCAGCTCGTGGTGCCCAAAGCGAAGAAGCAGACATTCGATACATGACGACCTGCTTGGCTATTCCAGAGATCGCAGCAGAAAAGCCGTTGAAGTGGGTTGGATTTCGTCAGTTCGGGCCTGTATATACGACTGATGAGTTCCTCTTTATTTGTGCCGCGTAGCGCGCTCGGACAAACGGCTCCGAAATCCGGCAGAATTGCAGAAGTTAACGCTCGTAAGGCCGATCATGTCTCGCCCCGCTATGCCGCCATCAAGCAGTGGGTTTTCGACGCCGTCCGCGAAGGCCGGTTGAGATCGGGCGATCGTGTGCCGTCCGAAGCCGAACTCGTCGACCAATTCAATGTGTCGCGCATGACAGCAAACCGAGCCCTCCGTGAGCTTCAGGCCGCGGGCATCATCGTCCGAAGAGCGGGTATCGGGTCGTTCATCGCCGAACCGCGACCGATCGGACAAATGATCGAGATCCGCAACATCGCCGACGAAATTCGCGAGCGGGGACATATCTACCGGGCGCGGGTCATCCAGAATGTTGCCGAGCGGGCGAGCACCGAGACCGCTCCGCTCCTTCAGGTTCCCATGGGAACGAAATTATTTCATTCGATCATCGTCCATCATGAAGCCGAATTTCCGATTCAGCTTGAGGAACGGGTCGTGCTGGCGTCGGTCGCCCCGCATTACGGCGACATGGATTTCACCAAGACCACCCCGAACGAGTATCTGACCCGCATCGCGCCGCTCGAACGTGTCGAGCACCGCGTCTGTGCGCTGATGCCCGACGAGCGGACGCGCACAATGCTGGGGCTGGAAGAGGGTGAGCCCGTGCTGCGCATGACGCGGCGGACGTGGAGCCGGTCGCGGCTGGTCAGCCATGCCTGGCTGACGCACCCCGGCACCCGGTTCGAGCTGTCGGCCGCTTTTTCGATCGACGACTGACGCGGTCAGGCGGCGCGCGTTACGACGACGGGTTTGCGGCGACGGCGCAGCCAGCGAAAATCGGCGCGGCTGAAGCTTTTGAACAGGAGGTAGAAGCCTGTTCCCGACAGCCATAGGGTACCGAACGCGACGAAGATGATCAGCGGATGATTGAAACTCTTGCGGTTCACATAGTCCATATTGTGGAGCATCCAGAAGAAGTCCCAGGTTCGCCATGTGTCGCCGCGCATAATGAGGAAACGCGCGGTATCGAGCGAGACATAGGCGCTGCTGTTCTCGTCGTCGGCGAAGTCGACGCGCCACATCGGCCCCGTAAAGTCGCGCGCCTCCAGGTTCGGTTTGGACAGAACGCTGACCGAACGGATGGGTGCCTCGTTCATCATCGAAGCGATCTCGCGCGCCATATTTTGGTCGACGCGAATCTGTTCGCCGCTCGTTGCATCGACCAGCTGGACGCCCTTCGGACTGTGGACTTCATAGACGGGGCGTGCACCGAGGTCGCGGAGCACCAGCCCATGGATCGGCTCACCATTCGGAAGCTTTGCCAGCGCAGCATAATCGCCGGCGGGTAGCGGGTGCGCATGCGACATGCCACCGCCGTGGCCGCCGACCTTGTCCTTGTCGAGCAATGCCATGACCGAGCCGCTGAGCGCCCAGAGCAGGAACTGGAGGCCCAGAATCAGGCCGACCCATTTGTGGATGCGCCGAAAGAAGAGCGGCGTCAGGCGGATCCTTTTCATGCCTTTTTCCTCTTGCGGCGCGGGAAGGACCAGATCAGCAGCCACGCGCCGACCAGCGCCATGGCAAAGCCGGTCCACGTCGCGATGCGCAGCAGCAGATTGTTGACGTCGGTGCGCTCGTCATAATCCATGATGTGCAGCATCCAGGCGAAATCGAAGACGCGCCACAGCGCGTGCCGCCGCGAGATCAGCTCGCCCGTCGCGGGCGACAGATAGAGCGTCGGGCGGTTCCAGCCTTCGAACTCGATCTGCCAATACGGCGGTTTGCGCGCCTGCATTTCCTGCGGCGCATCGGTCAGCAATTTGACCGAGACGATCTGGCCGTCCCCAGTATAGATTTGGCGGGCCAGCGCTCGGACCTGCGCCTCGGTCGGTTTCGCGAGTGGCTGCGCCGTCGCACCTTCGAACAGCACCGGGCCGTCAGGCGTTTCCGCGCGCCAGACCGGCGCGCCGAAATACCGCTGCAAGCGGATTTCGGACGCGCCGGGCGCCGCTTCGACCACCCGCGACGGCTGTGCGAGCTGCGACAGATCGAACGGCTTGTCCACCGGGGAGCGGACGAGGTGGTCGCCGTGGATGATGTCGATATGGACGGCGACCATATACATCCCGGTCAGTGCCCAGAGCAGCGCCTGGACACCGACCACGAGGGCCAGCCATTTATGCGTTCGCCGAACAAGCAGCGGCCAGCGGATTGCCATCGTCGATCGCCCTAGAATGCGGTGCGGAAGCCGACATAGAAGCGGCGGCCGAGCAGGTCATAGGTCATCGTGTCGGTATTCGCATCGGTAAAGCTGCGAATATAGGGCGCCTTGCGATCGAACAGATTGTCGACGCCCAGCTGGAACCGCGTCTTGTCGTCAATCTCGTAGGCGAGCTGGAGATTGTGGTAGAAGACGTTCGGCGTCCGGTATCCGATCTGGGCCGGGGCCGCGTTGAAATCGGTCGCCTTGCCGATCCATTGCGTCGACCAGGTCGCACTGATCCCGTCCTTTTCGGCGGTCAGAACACCATAGCCGCGCCATTTCGGGTAGCCGCCGTTGCCGCCGCCGATGAAGCCGTCGAAAAGGATCGGCGCGCCGCCCGGGAAGGGGCTGACGACATATTTGTTGAGGTAGGTGACGTTCATGTCGAGCGACAGGTTCACCGACCCGATGCCGCCGGCATAGACCAGCCCGAGGTCGAGGCCGTTCATTTCCTCGCGCCCGGTGTTGATCGGCTGCGCCGACAGATAGGTGACCTCCCCGGTGAGCGCGCTGCGGGTGAAATCGTCGCAGAAGGGATGCGACAGATTTTGGCTGGCGTAGCAGACCGACAGTTTGGTCGACCCCGGGATCGCGCGGATCGCATCCTTGATCTTGATGTCGAACCAGTCGGCGGTCAGCGACAGACCGGGGACCAGCCCCTTGGGCGAAACCACGGCGCCGAGAGTCCAGGTCGTCGAGCTTTCGGGCTTCAGATTCTGGTTTCCGCCGACGGTGGTCAGGATCGTCGTGCCAAGCTGGACATAACCCGCCGGTACGCCCGACGCCTGGCAATTGGCGATCAGCGTCGCATTGCCGCTGGTCGAATAGCGCGAGCAGGGATCGGTCGTCGTCAGATTGCCCTCCGACACGCCGCCGAACAATTCGGGGACGTTGGGGATACGAAAGCCGGTGCCATAGGTACCGCGCAGCCGAATGCTGTCATTGACGACCCAGTCGAGCGTCGCCTTGTAATTCCAGTCGCTGCCGAACAAATCATAGTCCGAATAGCGGACCGCACCGCCCGCGGTGAGCGCCTGAAAGAAGGGCGTGTCGGCGAGGATCGGCACCGACAGCTCAAGATAGGCTTCCTTCGCCACGCTCTTGCCCGCGATCGGGCTTTGCTGGTTGGTGTTCGCGATGCCGAGCACGGTCAGCGGGTCGGGATCGCGCCAGCCTTTTTCCTTGCGATACACGACGCCCGCCGCGAACGACACCGGCCCCGCGGGCAGCTTGAACAGATCGCCGTTGAGGTCCGCCGTAACGGTAGCAAGTTCGTTGCCGCCGCGATCGCGCGAGGTGAACAGGATATAGTCCAGCACCTGCGGCGTCAGGTCGCCGAAACCCAGATAGTCGGCGCACGGAATCGCGGCGCCCGCCGCAAGACTGCAACTCGTCGTGTCGAGTGTGTTGCGGACGCGTTCCAGGTTCGCAATGTTCGTCGATCCATCGA
The DNA here is from genome assembly GCF_012274265.1 of Sphingopyxis microcysteis. Taxonomy (GTDB): domain Bacteria; phylum Pseudomonadota; class Alphaproteobacteria; order Sphingomonadales; family Sphingomonadaceae; genus Sphingopyxis; species Sphingopyxis microcysteis. Next base: position 7,533 of record NZ_JAANYY010000002.1, on the reverse strand, counting down.
CCGCAGTATTGCGGCCGAAAGCGCCGGCGACTTCCCAAGCCCAATTGTTGGACAGCTTGCCGCGCAGGCCGAACGTCCCCTGCCAGGTGTTGGTTTCCTGGAAGAACTGGCGCGGCCCCGGCTCGGCAAGGCGGCGCTGGACGAGGACGATATTCTGGCCCGTCGGGTTCGTCGGATTGCTCGCCGCGATCGACAGGTTGCGCAGCGTTCCCGGCGACGCGATCTGGTTCGACTTGCGGAAGGTGTAAAGGAACTCGCCGAACGCCTCGATACCGTCGGTCAGGTCATAATCGGCGAAGAAGGCAGTACTGACACGCTCGACCGGACTGACCGCGTTGAGGAACGGGTTCGAGTTGAAATTATGCTTGGCGGCGCTGTACGGTTCAAAGAAATTGCCGTTGCCGCCGGGCACCTGATTGAAGTTGATCTGCTGCCCGTTCGGCAACACCGCGCGGCCACCGATCGTCGAGGCGCTGTTGACGCACGACAATTGGCCCGGGGTCGTTTCGGCCAGCGAGCAGGGCGCCCGCGTCGCCATGTTGACGGCCTTGGTCTTTTGATAGGTCACCGCAGCCATGAAGCCGCCGCGATCGTTGCGGATCCCCCAGAGCAGGTCGGCGGTGAAATCGGACCCGTCGCCCTTTTCGGTGATGCCCTGCCGGACGCTGAGGCCCAGCCCTTCATAATCGGTGCGGGTGACCAGATTGACCACGCCCGCCATCGCGTCGGCGCCGTAAATGGCCGATGCGCCATCTTTCAGCACGTCGGTCCGCGCCAGCGCGGCGACGGGGATCATGTTAAGGTCCGGCGACGAGTTAGCGCCGGTGCCGCCCGCGACGAGGCGACGGCCATTGAGCAGGACGAGGGTGCGCTTGATGCCGAGCCCGCGAAGGTTGACCTGCGCGGTGCCATAACCGTTGTTCGTCCAATAGGCCGAGGTCTGGTTGCCCGCGAAGCCGGCATTGGCGGGCAGGCGCTGAAGCACGGTTTCGATGTTCACGACGCCGGTGTTTTCGATCTGCTCGGCCGAAACGACCGTCGCGGGGCCGACCCCCGCCAAGTCCTGACGCCGGATGCGCGAACCGGTCACGACGATGTCGCTTGCCGAAGCGGCGCTGTCAGCGCTGGCGTCGGACCCCGCGTCCGGCGCGGCATCGGTCTGGGCGAAAACGGGTGTGGAGAAACAGGCGACGGCGGCGGCGCCTGCCAGCAATGTAGTCCTGATCGTCATGGCGAACCCCCCTTGTTTTGGCTTTGCGTCCCGTCAGGGAGCATTGATTGTATATACAGGTCAAGAATTATTTTCTTGATTTTTCAATATCTTAAATCGTTTCTGATTGGACATATTGGCGTAAGGAATACGCATCGCATTGCTCCACCCCTCATCGCGGGACGAATTTTCTGTCCAACGGGTCGCTTTTGAAATTTTCTTGCGAAGGTCGCGCACCGCGAGGCGAGCTATGCAGCGCCACTGGGGCTGGCGAGGGTCCGAGTCGCCCGAATCGAAACGGCCGCGCCTCGATGGTCGAGACGCGGCCGCTGATCCGCAAAATCTGTATCCAGGCTAGAACCAGGCGCGCACGCCGATCACCAGGCTGGTGGCGCTGGCGCCCTCCCCCGCCGCGCGGGCGAAGCGTGCCGTGTCGCCGAATTTCCGCGCCCATTCGACCCCGACATAGGGCGCGAATTCCTTGACGATTTCGTAGCGGAGGCGGAGGCCGAGTTCCATGTCGGAAAGGCCCGACCCGACGCCGCTTTCGGGAACATCCTGCGCCGCAAAATTGAGTTCGGCCATCGGTTGCAGGACCAGTTTTTGCGTGATGCGCTGGTCATAATAGCCCTCGATCCGGGCGCTGACGTCGCCCTTGTTCGACAGGAAGAGCGCACCCTCGACCTCGAACCAATAGGGGGCGAGCCCTTCGAAGCCGACGGTCGCATAGGTGCGGTCGGGGCCATGCCCCAGATCCTGACGAATACCTGCCTGCAGGTTGAAATAGGCATCGACCGCGCGGCTGTAGAGCAATTGCGTTTCGGCGCTTTCGATCGCTTCGCCGAAATTACCCTCGCCCTCGCTCTTGACGATGACGCGGTTGATGTCGCCGCCGTACCAGCCCTCGGCGTCCCAGCGATAGCCGTCGCGCCCTTTCCGCGCCTGATATTCGGCGAGGTTGAAGCTGAGGAAGGCGGTGGTCTGTGCGCCGTTTTCGAGCATCATCGCGTGACGCGAATGCTCCATTTCGCCTTTGGGGAACAGGCGGTCGGCGTACCAGTCGGACGGCGGCGGTGGCGCGGGCGCATCCCCTGCGGGGAGATCGGTGCCGACCAGCCCCGAAGGCGCGGCAGGCGACGCCACCCGGGGCGTGCAATGCCCCATCGCGGCATGTTCGGGCGAGCAGGCGGGATCGCTTGGCGGCGCGACCGGGGGCTGCGGCGTCGGCGCCGCGGCTTTGGGCGTGCAATGTCCCATCGCCGCATGCTCAGGCGGGCAGGCGGGATCGGTCGGTGCGTCGTGCGGCACCATGGCCGCTTCGTCGGGGGTGCAATGCCCCATTGCGGCATGCTCGGGCGGGCAGCTCGCGTCGGCGGTTGCGGGCGCGGCTTCGCCATGGCCGGCGTGCGATCCACGATCCATCGCACCCGTCGAGGACGGCGCCTCAGGCGCCGCGGGCGGCGCGCCGTGATGCCCGCCATGACCTGACTGGGCCGCCGCGGGAACCGCGAAGGCAAGGCCCGAAAGCCCGGCGAGCAAGAGTGAGGCGCGCATCATGCCGCCTCCTCCTTCGGACGGACGCTCACGACGCGCATCATTCCGGCGTGCATGTGATAGAGAAGGTGGCAGTGGAAGGCCCAGTCGCCGAGCGCGTCGGCGGTGAAATCGAACGTCGCGATACCGCCGGGCTGGACGATCACCGTATGCTTGCGCGGCGCGCGGTCGCCCTTCCCCGTCACCAGCTCGAAAAAATGGCCGTGCAGGTGGATGGGGTGGACCATCATCGAATCGTTGATCAGGTTCACGCGCACACGCTCGCCCTCGATGAACGGGATGGGTTCGTGATGGTCGGACATCTTGACGCCGTCGAACGACCACATGAAGCGTTCCATATTGCCCGTCAGATGGATGTCGAGCGAGCGGCTCGGTGCCCGCACGTCCGGGTTGCGGTCGAGCGCGACAAGGTCGCGGTAGGTCAGCACCTTGTGACCGACGTCCTCCAGCCCCTGCCCCGGCTCGCCCATGCGGTCGACGGGCATGGGAGAGATCGACTGGACGCTGGGGTCGCGCTTCACCTGCGGCGCGACCGAAAAGTCGCGCATGCTATGATCCATTCCGCCCGCGCCATGCCCCATCGCGGCATGGTCGGCGCCCGCATCGGCGGCGGGGGTGCAATGCCCCATCGCCGCATGTTCGGGGGTGCAAGCCGCATCGCCGGCGCCCATCGCGCCCATGCCCATATCCTGCATCGTCGCGAGCGGACGCCCCCGCAGCGGCGGCACTTCGGCAGCCATGCCCGCACGCGGCGCCAGCGTCGCGCGCGCCATGCCCGACCGGTCGTTGACCTCGGCGATGAAGCTGTAGGCGCGATCGGCGGCGGGAGTGACGATCACGTCATAGGTTTCGGCAACCCCGATCTGGAACTCGTCGACCGGCAGCGGCACGACGTTAAGTCCGTCGGCCTGGACGATCATCATGCCCAGCCCCGGAATGCGGACGTTGAAGATCGACATCGCCGATGCGTTGACGATGCGCAGCCGCACGCGCTCGCCGGGCGCAAACAGCGCAGTCCAATTGTCGCGCGGCCCGTGGCCGTTGACGAGGAATTGATACGTCGATCCGTTGACGTCGGCGACGTCGGTCGGGTCCATCCGCATCGCGCCCCATGCAATGCGATCCTTCAGCGGCTGATCCTCGCCCGCGAGGAGGCCGCCGAGCGTCTGGCGCTGCATGTTGAAATGGCCGGGATTGACCTTGAGCTTGCGAAAAATCGCCTCGGGCGACAGGCGACTGTGGTCCGACAGCACGATCACATGCTCGCGGTCATAGCCGATCGGATCGGCATCCTTCGGATCGATCACGATCGGGCCATAATGGCCAAGCTGTTCCTGCAGCCCCGAATGGCTGTGATACCAATAAGTCCCTGCCTGCACGACGGGGAATTCATAGACGAAGGTCGAACGGGCCTTGATCCCCGGAAAGCTGACCCCAGGGACGCCATCCATGTGAAAGGGCAGGATCAGCCCGTGCCAGTGAATCGAGCTTTCCTCGTCGAGGTCGTTGACCACCGTCAGCCGCGCTTGCTGCCCTTCCTTCAGGCGGACGAGCGGCCCCGGGATCGTCCCGTTGATGCCGATCGCGCGGCTGACCTTGCCATCGACGCGCAGCGTCTGACGCGCGATGCGCAGCGTGATGTCTTCGCCCGATACGGTCGGCAGCTGGGCGGCAAGCCCCGGCGAGACGGGTTGCGCCCAGGCGGGGAACCAAGCCGCCAGCGCGGCGGCGGCTCCGCCCCCCGCTGCTCCACCGATAAAACGCCGCCGATCGATCTGCATGATAATTAAAATTCCTCCACAAACTGCAATTCATACGCGCGTCCCGCCCGCATCCCTCATGCGTCCAGCATCGAACGCAATTTGGCGCGCGCACGGTACAGGCGCGTTTCGACCGTCTTCTCGCTGACTCCCAGCATCGCTGCGGTTTCGGACTGGCTCAGTTCTTCAACCCCGCGCAGCACGATCACTTCGCGCAGCTTGGCGGGAAGGTCGACAATCGCCTTTTGCACCCGCGCCAGCTCGGCACGGTCGCTCGCTTCGACGTCGATCGCCGGGCTGTCGCCGGCGACGTCATAGGCGCTCTCGAGTGGCAGCGCGCGAGTGAAAAAGGCGCGAACCGCGCGGCGACGCGCCCAGTCGCGGCATTTGTTGAGCGCAATCCGCGAAATCCAGACGCGGAAAGGCCGTTCGCCATCGTAGCGCGCGAGCGCGGCAAAGCCCGCAACGAAGCTTTCCTGCGTCAGGTCCATCGCCTCACCTTCGTCACCGATATTGCTGCGGATCAGGCGAAACACCGGTGCCTTGTAGCGGGCGAGGAACTCACGATACGCCTCCTGCCGGCCGACAAGGGCGAGCGCCGCGAGCTCGCGGTCGCCAAGTTGCGACAGGTCCGCCGTCACCTCGCATCGGCGGTCAGCGCCTTGACCACAACCTTGTCGAACATCGCGGCCTGATCGCGGTCGAGCACGCTGCGCATCGCGAACAGGTGGCGCAGCGTTTCCTTCTGCAATTCGCCCATCACCTCGTGCGTCTCGTCGATCGCCTTGGTGACGCGGGGGCCATAGCCATGTTCGGCCTCGATCGCCTGCGCAAGGCGGATGTTCGCCGCGCGCATTTCCAGCTCAAGCGCCTCGCGCCGCCCCGCGAACCGTCCCTCAATCGCCTGCAGCCGCTTTTCCTGCGCATCGGACAGCGTCAGTTCGCTGTGCAGCAGCGCGTGCAGTTCGGTCTCATTCGGCTTCGGCGCGTCGACGAGCATGCGGCCGACGAAAACACCCACGACCGCCGCCACAAACGCGATGAAGCCAAGGATCGCCACCCGGCGCGTCGCGTTCATCAGCGGGCATCCAACAGGCTGGAGGGCGCGAGCGGACTGGCCGAAATCAGCGGCGTCAGCGGGCTTGCCGCCACCGCGCTGGGCATTAATGCGCTGCCCGCCACCATTCCGCCGCTGAGCGAGAAGAACGCCGCCACCGCCATCATGCGGCGCGTCGCCGATGCTTCGGACTTGCGGACGGCGAGCGCGGCCAGCACGCGGTCGTCGAGCGCATCGAGCGTCGACGGCAGCGCCGCCGCGTTCAGTTTCCGAAACTCTTCTTCCATCACCTGCTCACCGGTCCTTTCAGCGCATTATACGCATGCGCGGGCGCATCCCCTCATTTTCCCATGACGCGTCACCGTCGATTTGTGCGAGGGCCGCGAACGCCTGCTGCGTATTAGCAGCAGAATCATCGCAGTGGAGCCTAATATGATCAAGCTTGCCCTCTCCCCCCTCGCCGCCATTGCCGCCGCGGCGCTGACTCTTTCGCCCGCCGCGGCGCTCGCGCATGCCAAGCTCGTCGCATCGACCCCCGCCGCCAACAGCAAGGTCGCCAAAGTCGCCTCGATCCAGCTGAAATTCAGCGAAAAGCTGATCGCTTCGACGGTCCGCGCCGAACTGGTGATGACCGCGATGCCGGGCATGACCGACCATCCGCCGATGAAGATCGCCATCGCCTCCGCCATGGGCAAGGACGGCAAGTCGATGACGCTGACCCCGAAACGGGTGCTCGTCCCGGGCACGTACAAGGTCAAATGGTCGGCCGCGGGCGCAGACACCCACCGCATGGGCAGCGAATTCAGCTTCATCGTCAAATAGCGACATGGCCGACGCGCTTATGACCAGCATCAGGTTCCTGCTATTCGCGGACCTGATGCTGATCCTGGGCCTGGCGGTCTTTCCGCTCTACGCGCTTCGTGGCCCACATTCCGCAAAGGCTTGCGCCGCCGCCGATATTGCCGCCGTACAACCTTGGCTCTGCGGGATCGGCCTCATCGTCTCTCTCGTCGGCATGTTCGCCCTCATCGCCAGCATGCATGGTATCGACATCGTCGCGGTCACGCCGAGAATGCTGCTATCGATGGCCACCGAAACCGATGTCGGCAAGGCATGGATCGTTAGAATGCTGACGCTTGGCCTGGCGATCATCGCCTCGCGGCAACTCGGCAAACGCGGAGCCGGGGCGGACATCATTTTGTCCCTCGCGGCGGCGACTGCGCTCACGACCCTCATCTGGTCGGGGCATGCCGCCGCCAGCGACAATTTCGCCGGAACGATCCACCGCGCCGCCGACGCGCTCCACATGATCGCGGCAGCGATCTGGATCGGCGCCATTGCCGCTTTCCTAATCCTCCTCCGCCCGGCGACCGATGACGTCGAACAGCCGAGATTTCCTATGGCCACGCAAAGTCTTGAGCGCTTTGCCCAAGTCGGCACCATCTGCGTCCTTGCAATCACCGCGACCGGGCTGATCAACTTCAAATTTATCGTGGGGCTAAAACACGTCGGCAACATGCTGGGTTCTACCTACGGCCATTTGCTCATCGCAAAGCTGCTGCTTTTTGGCGGCATGCTCGCATTGGCCGCCCTCAACCGCTGGCGGTTGACCCCGGCGTTGGCCGCCGCCGATGGCGAGCCGTCGCGGGCCGCAATTCGCAGCAGCATTGCGCTCGAGGCGGTTGCGGCGGCCAGTATCCTTGCGCTTGCCGCAATACTTGGCGTTCTTGAGCCCTGAAGCCACCGGCTCAGAGGCTGGCGGTGGCCGATTTAAGACAGGCAGCTTTTGGCGACCAAAATGAGAGAGCGGACGTTCGGCCACGAGCTAGGGTCAGGACCCATTGATTTGCGGTAGCGATTATGATTCAGGCGACCGTGAAGGAGCCTGAATTTGAGCGATTTATTCTGGCTGACGGACGAGCAAATGGCCCGCCTTCAGCCCTATTTTCCGA